>NZ_RBZQ01000001.1 GCF_003640395.1 Stutzerimonas urumqiensis
GATCCATCAGACCGGCCTCGCCCTCCTCACGAAAGCGCCTGAGCCACTTGTAGGCTGTGCGGACACTGACTCCTGCGGCTTGTGCTGCATCCTCGACACGTAGCCCATTGAGCATGCGTTGTACGAGAAGGGCTCGACCTCGCGGGGTAAGACGGGCATGTTTATGCAGGTTCATCCGGGGCTCCTGGAAGGCTGTGTTGGTCGCGCTTCCAGAATTCCGGGAACGCCCCGGATGAACAACCTACTGAGAAATCACAGCTAGTCCTGGAAGCCCACCAGCGCCTTGCGATCCAGGATCTCGATGCGCCGACGCTGTACGGCGATCACGCCCGAATCCATCAGACGATGCAGGATGCGCGAAAACGTCTCGGGCTGGATGCCGAGCTTGGAGGCGATCAGGCGCTTGGGTACGTCCAGCGTCAGCACGCCGGTGGTTTCGTCGCAGGTCTGGGTCAGGAAGCGCACCACCCGATGGCTGGCGTTGGCGAGCGTGAGGGTGTCGATCTCGTTCATGCGCTGGTGCAGCCGCACGCTGACGGTCGCCAGGATGTCCAGGCAGACGCTCGGGTGCTCTTCCAGCAGGCGACGATAGCCGGCGCCGTGCAGGCTCGCGACGAGGCTGGGCTTGAGCGCAGTGGCGCACACCGGGTAGGTGCTGGTGCCGGTGAACAGCAGCGCCTCGGCGAAGGCGTCGCCGGGCCGCATCACCTCCACGAGCTTTTCCTGCCCATCGCTGACCACGCGGTGCAGCTTCACCTGGCCGCTGAACAGGAAGTAGAAGCGGTCGGCCCGGTCGCCCTGGTGGAACAGCGGAGCGCCGGTCGGCAGCTTGCGTACGTTGGCGGCCATGCACACCTCGTGCAGCGCCGCCTCGGGCAGGCGGCCGAACAGGTGGTGACGGCGCAGCTGGGCGACGAGTGAGGGTTCGGTCAGCATGCTGGCCTCCGGGAGTCGATGGATTGCCGGCATCCTAGTGAGGTGGGCGAAGCGTTTTCCTTGACCTCCGACAACTCCGCCGCGGTTAGCGGGGCGGTGCCGCCGATCGTCGGGCTCCATGCCGCCGGACAGCCTTGACGCCCGTCAATTCCGTTTCGCCCATTCGCCACTAGAGTCGCTCCCCATCATCTTGTGTTCATTTATGGGTCAAGGGGCTAGATATGGTGATGGAGCAGGGGGCGGGCATCAGGACAACCGAGTCGCCGGTGTCGATACGCAAGCGTGACGGGCGTCTGCTGGCCTTCGAGCTGGACAAGATTCTCCATGCCATCACGGTTGCCGGGGAAGCCACTGGCGAGTTCGATGCGGCCATCGCCACGACGCTGGCCGACGCCGTCCGGCTGCGTCTGGCCGGTCGTCGGGTGGTCGAGGTCGAGCAGGTGCAGGACAGCGTCGAGCGCGTCCTGATGGAGGCCGGCTACTACGACACGGCGCGCGCCTACATCGTCTACCGCGAGCGCCATGCCCGGTTGCGCCGGGACCACAAGGCCGTGGTCGACGTCGCCGCCTCGATGAACGAATACCTGTCCCGTGAAGACTGGCGCGTGCGTGCCAACGCCAACCAGGGCTATTCGCTGGGCGGCCTGATCCTCAACGTGTCGGGCAAGGTCACCGCCAACTACTGGCTGGACGAGGTCTACAGCCCCGAGATCGGCGCCGCGCACCGCGAGGGCGACCTGCACATCCATGACCTCGACATGCTCGCCGGCTACTGCGCCGGCTGGTCGCTGCGCAGCCTGCTCAACGAGGGCTTCAACGGCATCGCCGGTCGCGTCGAGGCCGGCCCGCCCAAGCACCTGTCCAGCGCGCTGGGGCAGATGGTCAACTTTCTCGGCACGCTGCAGAACGAATGGGCCGGCGCCCAGGCGTTCAGCTCGTTCGATACCTACCTCGCGCCGTTCGTGCGCAAGGACGGCCTGAGCTACGCCCAGATCCGCCAGGCCATGCAGGAATTCATCTACAACCTCAACGTGCCGTCACGCTGGGGTACGCAGACGCCCTTCACCAACCTGACGTTCGACTGGGTGTGCCCGGAAGACCTGCGCGAGCAGATTCCGTACATCGGCGGCGAGGAAATGCCCTTCGCCTACGGCGACCTGCAGGCGGAGATGGAGCTGATCAACCGCGCCTACATCGAGGTGATGCAGGCCGGCGACGGGCATGGCCGGGTGTTCACCTTCCCGATCCCGACCTACAACATCACCCATGATTTCCCGTGGGACAGCGAGAACGCCGACCGGCTGTTCGACATGACGGCCCGCTACGGGCTGCCGTATTTCCAGAACTTCCTCAACTCGGACATGAAGCCCAACCAGGTGCGCTCCATGTGCTGCCGCCTGCAACTGGACGTGCGCGAGCTGCTCAAGCGGGGCGGCGGGTTGTTCGGCTCGGCCGAGCAGACCGGCTCGCTGGGCGTGGTCACCATCAACTGCGCACGGCTCGGCTACCTGCACCAGGGCGACAAGGCGGCGCTGTACGCGCATCTGGATGCGCTGATGGAGCTGGGCCGGCAGAGCCTGGAGGTCAAGCGCAAGGTCATCCAGCACCACATGGACGCCGGCCTGTACCCCTACACCAAGCGTTACCTCGGCACGCTGCGCAATCACTTCTCCACGATCGGCGTGAACGGCCTGCACGAGATGGTGCGCAACTTCACCGACGATCAGGACGGTATCCACACCCCGGCCGGCCGTGCCTTCGCGCTCGAGCTGCTCGACCACGTGCGGGCCACGCTGGTGCGCTTCCAGGAACAGACCGGTCACCTCTACAACCTGGAGGCGACGCCCGCCGAAGGCACCACCTACCGGTTCGCCAAGGAAGACCGCAAGCGCTTCCCGGACATCCTCCAGGCCGGTAGCGACGAGGCGCCGTACTACACCAACTCCTCGCAATTGCCGGTCGGCTTCACCGACGACCCGTTCGAGGCGTTGCAGCTGCAGGACGAGCTGCAATGCAAGTACACCGGCGGCACCGTGCTGCACCTCTACATGGCCGAGCGGATTTCCTCGGCGCAGGCCTGCAAGACGCTGGTCCGCAACGCCCTCGGCCGCTTCCGCCTGCCGTACCTGACCGTGACGCCGACCTTCTCGATCTGCCCGGTGCACGGCTACCTGGCTGGCGAGCACGAGTTCTGTCCGAAGTGCGACGAGGTGCTGCTGGCCAGGCAGGCCGAGTGCTGCGCCTGACCACCAGCGGCCACCGATTTTCGCGAGCAAGCTCGCTCCTACGGTTATCCCTACCCAGCAAGCAAGGAGTAATACCCATGACCCAAGCCACCCAACTGCCCGAAGCCCAGCGCCAGCGTTGCGAAGTCTGGACCCGCGTGATGGGCTACCACCGCCCGGTCACCGCGTTCAACCCGGGCAAGCAGTCCGAGCACCGCGAACGCCGTCACTTCACCGAGCGCGCCGCCGGGCTCGCCTGCGCATGAGCGAAGCGCTTCGGGTCGGGGGGCTGGTCCCCCTGACCACGCTCGATTTCCCCGGCCGGCTGGCGTGTGTGCTGTTTTGCCAGGGCTGCGGCTGGAAGTGCCGCTACTGCCACAACCCGCAGCTCATCCCCAGTCGTGGCGACAGCGAGCTGGCGTGGGCGGACATCCGCGCCTTCCTCGAACAGCGCGTCGGCCTGCTCGAGGCGGTGGTCTTCAGCGGCGGCGAGCCGACCCTGCAAGCGGCGCTGGCCGACGCGATCGACGAGGTTCGCGCGCTGGGTTTCAAGGTCGGCCTGCACAGTGCGGGCATCAAGCCCAAGCTGCTGGCCAAGGTGTTGCCGCGGGTGGATTGGATCGGTTTCGACGTCAAGGCGCTGCCCGAGGACAGCGCGCTGATCACCGGCGTGCAGGGCAGTGGCGAGGCCAACTGGCGTAGCCTCGAGCTGTTGCTCGACAGCGGCGTCGACCACGAATGTCGCACCACCGTGCACTGGCATCTGTTCGATGCCGCCAAGCTCTGGCGCCTGGCCGAACGGCTGCGGGCGACCGGCGTGGAGCGCTTTGCCGTGCAACTGGTGCGTACCGCCCGAATGCTCGACGAGCACCTGCCGGAGGCGCGCGCTCCCTACGACCAGCAGACGCTCTGGGACCGGCTGGATCGACTCTTCCCGTCCTTCGTGCTGCGCGGTTGACGGGCGCACACCTGATCCGCAGACGTGCGCCCGCTCATCACAGCCACCCGCCTGAGGTCGTCTCGGCGCGAGAGAACATCCATGCCTCGACTGCCGCGCGGTTACCAGGGCAGGGTCGAACCTTCGTAGTCGACGTAGCGGATACCGCCCTGGCCGGCAGCGGCGATGACCTGCTTCAGCATGCCCTGGCAACTGGTCTCGATATCCAGCGGCGCCTGCTCGCCGCCCATGTCGGTGCGCACCCAGCCGGGGTGCATCAGCAGCACGGTCGGCGCGCCCGCCTCGAGCCCTAGTGCGAAGCTGCGCACCAGATGATTGAGCGCCGCCTTGCTCGCGCCGTAGAGCGGCATGCCCATGCCGGGCCCGGCTTCGACGCTGCCCATGATCGAACTCATGAACACCAGCACGCCAGCCGGCGCGACGTTGGGCAACAGCCGTTCCGCGAGGCGAACCGGCGCCACCGTGTTGGTCAGGAACAGCTCGGCGACCGCGCTCGGCTCCGCCTCGCCGGCATGATTCACGCGCGGACCGGAGACGCCGGCGTTGACGAACACCACGTCGAACACCCGGCCTTGCAGCCGTTCGGCCAACGCAGCGACGCTGGCGGTATCGGTCATGTCCAGGGTCTCGACCTCTGCCTGCGGCAGGGTGGCCAGCGCAGGGGCATTGTGCTGGTCGCGCACCGTCGCGGTGACGGCCCAGCCCTCGCGGCTGAAAGCATGGGCAAGGCCGAGGCCGAGCCCGCGGGAGGCGCCGATGATCAGGATCGATTGGGTCATGCTGTGGGTTCCTTGAGGTTGGACGTCCGGGAATTGTGCCGGCTGGCCGCGGCCGGGACGAATCGATCGCTTCGAATGGCCTTATCGCCTGCGTCGATGCGTTGCGAGCGGACGGCGCATGGCTGTCAGGTCGCCGCCGGTTGCAGACCGCAGCCCTTGAGGATGACGCGCGTCACGTCCTGCGTGGCGGCGGCGAAGTCGTCGCGTGTCAGGCGCTTGCGACCGGTGATGCGGCGGATCTGGTCGGAGAAGTCGGCGTAGTGCTGGGTGGCGCTCCAGATCAGGAAGATCAGGTGCATCGGCTCGACCGGGTCCATGCGTCCGGCCTCGATCCAGCCCTGGATCACTGCGGCGCGACCGAGAAACCAGCGCCGGTAATCGTCGTTGAAATACGACGACAGGCAGGCGCAGCCACCGATCACTTCCATCGCGAAGATCTTCGAGGCCTGCGGGTGGCGGCGGGAGAACTCCATCTTCTGCCGGATGTAGCCGGCAAGCGCCGTGGCCGGATCGTCATCCACGTCCAGATGATCGAAGGCCTCGTCCCACAAGGCGAGGATGTGTCGGATGACCTCGACATACAGCCCCTGCTTGCTGGCGAAGTAGTAATGCAGGTTGGCCTTGGGCAAGCCGGCGCGCTGGGCGATGGCATTCATGCTGGTGCCCTTGTAGCCGTGACAGGCGAACGCCTGCGCCGCGGCGGCGAGAATCAGCTCCTCGTTGCGCAGGCGGATGCGACCGGCGGGCCGGGCGGTGGCCGTGTCGAGGGCGAGCGTTGCGTCGAAGGTGTTCATGCGTGGGGTCTCTGCCATCGCGGGAGCCGCCCCGCATCGGCGGGACGGTCCATCAGGTCTAGCAGAAGAACCGGGCGGGTGCCGCCGGGCGGCCCGCCGCGCGTCGCCTGGCGGGGCGAGGCGGCGCGCCGTCAAGGGTTCAGAAGTGCGCCTTGACCAACAGGCTGGCGGTGTTCTGGTCGGTGCCGCCGAGGATTTCGTCACCGACGAAGCTATCGTCGTCGACGCCGTACTTGTCCTTCCAGTAGTCGTATTCGATGCCGACGTAAAGCTGCTTCTCGCCCCAGTTCAACGCCTTGCCCAGGTCGTACTTGATCTGTGGGTTGAAGTGCAGGTTGGCGTGGTAGCTGTCGTCGTTGTCGACCACCCAATCCATGAAGCCGTCGATCAGCAGGTCCGAGCGGCCGACCGGAAGAGTGAAGGCCCACACCGGGGTGACCTGCCAGACGCCGTCCCCATCGCGGTCGCCGTCGGCTTCGCGGCGGTAGAGGTTGAGGTTCAGGTAATCGAACCCCGGCACCGCCAGGTCGATGGCCGGGCCGATCAGGTAGGACTCGACGTCGCCTTCGCCGAATTCGTAGGTCGCGGCCAGCAGCACATCCTTGACCGGGCCGACGCCGATGTCGGTGCCGGTCAGCTTGCCCAGCGACAGGCGCGGCGAGAGTTCGCCGTAGAAGCTGCTGTCATCGTGGCCGTCGTCGTTGCCCTTGCCGTTGTAGTGGATGCTGTCGAGGAACAGGAACAGATCGCCCGCCGTCCAGCCGCTGACGTGCTCGAAGGTGAAGGTCTGCTGGATCGGTGCGTCGATCGTGAAGTCCTGGCCGTAGAGGTAGGTCAGGCTGTTGCTGTGCCAGAGCATCGGGCTCTCGGCCAGCGCCGGGCCGGCCAGCAGCAGGCCGGACGCCAGGGCGGCGGTTTTCAGTCGAAGGGTCATCGGAGGCTCCTGTGTGTGGGCTTCACCGTGCGAGGGCGACGGTGACGCGCAGGTCTGTGCCTGCGGCGGGCGGCGATTCTGAGGCATTCGCGGCGGCAAGGGCAGTCGTTTCCTCGGGGGCATGCGGTGCGGCGGACCGGCGCGGCCACCGCATGACCTGTGCGTTTTGTTTACAGACGCATCCAGCCGGCTCTCGACCTGTCGCCTGCGTTTACATAGGGTGGCGGCCATTGGCGAACGGGATTGCCCGAGGAGGTGCGTGTGTTGCTTTCGATGCTGGATTGGCGATGGCTGGCCGGCGCGGTGTCGCTGCTGGTCGCGGGGGCGTTCGTGCTGCTGCGCCAGCATTGGCGGGTCGGCGAGCTGCGAAGCGCGTTGGACATGGCGCTGGCGCAGGTCGAGGCGCAGCGGCAGTCGCTCGAGCGGCACATCGGCGAGAGCCGCGAGCTGCATTCGGCGGTACGCGCCGAGCGGGCGCATGTCGAGCAGCTGGAGCGGCAGCTGGATATCGCACGCGACGAAACCGCCATGCTGCGCCATGACGCGGCCCAGCGCGGCGAGCAGCTCGCCGACACCCGCAGCCAGGCCGAAGCCGCCAAGGCGCAGCGCCTGCAACTGGCCGAGCAGCACGAGCAATTGCGCCAGGCGCATCAACGGCTGGTCGAGCAGCACGAGGCGCTGCAGGATCGCTTCGCCCAGCAGGCCCGCGAGCACGCGACCCTCGCCAGCACGCTGGAGCAGAAGGAGCAGCACTTCGCCGAACAGCAGCAGCTGCTCAAGGAGAGCCGCGACCAGCTCAAACTGGAGTTCGAACAGCTCGCCGGGCAGATCTTCGAGGCCAAGGGGCAGGCTTTTTCGCAGCACAGCCAGCAGTCGCTCGACGCCTTGCTCAAGCCCTTCCGCGAACAGATCGAGGGCTTTCGAAGCAAGGTCGAGGACATTCACCACAAGGATGCCCAGCAGCAGGCCGCGCTGATTAATGAGCTGGCGCATCTGAAGGAACTCAATCGCCAGATCACCCAGGAAGCCCATGACCTCAGCACGGCCTTGCGGGGCCAGAAAAAGGCGCAAGGCAACTGGGGCGAACTCATCCTGGAAAACGTGCTGGAACGCTCCGGGCTGATGGCCGGGCGCGATTTCAAGCGCGAGGTCAGCATCGATACCGACGACGGGCGCAAGCGGCCGGACGCGATCGTCTACCTGCCGCAGGGCAAGCACCTCGTTATCGACGCCAAGGTCTCGCTCAACGCCTACACCCGCTACATCAATGCCGAGGATGACGCCGAGCGCCGCATCGCGCTGGGCGAGCACGTCAGTGCCGTGGCGCAACGCATCCGCGAACTGGCGGACCGGAACTACCACGCGCTGCCTGGCCTGCGGGCGCCGGAGATGGTGTTCATGTTCGTGCCGGTGGAATCGGCCTTCGTCGAAGCGCTCAAGGCCGACGAGACGCTCTTTCAGAAGGCCATCGAGCGCAACGTGCTGGTGGCCACGCCGACCACGCTGCTGACCAGCCTGAACATCGTCCGCCAGCTCTGGCGCTTCGAAGACCAGAACCGCCACACCGCCGAACTGGCCGACCGCGCGACCAAGGTCTACGACAAGCTGCGCACCTTCCTGGGCAGCATGGATGGCGTCGGCAAGAGCCTGGACAAGGCGCAGGAGGCGTATCGCAAGGCCTGCGACCAGCTCGTCAGCGGCAAGGGCAACCTGGTCAAGCAGGTGAACGACTTCCGCCAGCTCGGCGTGGCGGTCAAGGGCGAGATCGGCGAGGCCTGGGTCGACCGCGCCGACCTCGAGCTGGGCCTCGCACCGCAGGCGACGGTCGTGCAGATCGAGCGGGAGTGATGGCCGGGCGCCTGGCGCCGTACCGATCGACCCCGCCGTCCTCGTCGCCCGACATCCCGTCCGGGGTGGCCGTATCGGTAGCCGTAGGAGCGAGCTTGCTCGCGAAGGGCCGGTGAGTCGAAAAGCTTCGCCAGCAAGCTCGCTCCTACAGGTAAGCGCCGCGGTTCGGGCTTTTTCGTAGGAGCGAGCTTGCTCGCGAAGCGGGTGGGATTTCGACCGACGGAACGGCGAATGGCGGAAGGGCGCAATGGCGAACGGCGAATAATGGCGGAACGACGAAACGGCGATCGTAGGGCGCATTCGCGAAGCCATGCATCGGTTTCGCATCGGTGGTGTCGCCGGCGGATTGTTCGCTGCGCTCCTGAATCCGCCCTACGGTGTTGGCGTTACGCCGGGTGATCCGATCGCGAGCAAGCTCGCTCCTACAGGTAAGCGCCGCGGTTCGGGCTTTTTCGTAGGAGCGAGCTTGCTCGCGAAGCGGGTGGGATTTCGGACCGACGGAACGGCGAATGGCGGAAGGGCGCAATGGCGAACGGCGAACGGCGAATAATGGCGGAATGGCGGAATGGCGATCATAGGGTGCATTCGCGAAGCCATGCACCGGTTTCGCATCGGTGGTGTCGCCGGCGGATTGTTCGCTGCGCTTTTGAATCCACCCTACGGTGTCGGGGTTTCGCCGGGTGAGCTGACCGCGAGCAAGCTCGCTCCTACAGGTGGGGCTGTTCCCGTCTTCAGGACAGCCCCGACTCATCACAGGAAGGTAAACAGCGTCTCCTTCGGCAGGCGCGACTTCGGCAGGCCGGCGTTGAAGTCGCTGTCGCTGCGATAGCCCAGCGCGACCATCACTACGCTGGTCAGGCCGCGCTCGCGCAGGCCCAGCGCCTGGTCGAGGGCCTTGGCATCGAAGCCTTCCATCGGCGTGGCGTCGATGCCCGCGGCGGCGGCACCGAGCAGCAGCGTACCCGCCGCGAGGTAGACCTGCTTTTCCATCCAGTGCGGCAGGTCCTTGTGTTCGTAGCGGTGCAGGTCGACATAGCCCGCGCGCGTGGCGTGCTGGGCCGCGCGCGCTTCGGGCTTGGCGAAGCGGCCGTCGCGTTCCTCCTGATCGAGCAAGGCCGTCATGTGTTCGGGCGTGATGTCGGTGCGGGCGCAGAACAGCACCACGTGCGAAGCGTTGAGGACCTTCGGCTCGTTGTAGGCGAAGTTGCCCTGCGTGCCCTTGGCCAGCCGGGCCTTGCCTTCCGCGGTCGAGGCGACCACGAAGTGCCAGGGCTGCGAGTTGACCGACGAGGGGCTGTGGTGCAGCAGCTCGAGCAGTTCGTCGACCGTTTCCTGCGCGATGGTGCGGCTCGGGTCGTAGGCCTTGGTGGCGTAGCGTCGTTTAGCGGCGGCGGTGAGGCTCATGTTTCCGTTCTCCTGTGGTGAATTAGCGATGATCGAGCGCGACCGCCTGATCAAAAACCTGCCAGTACTACCTTGCCCCGCGCCTTGCCGCTTTCGATCAGGGCATGGGCGCGGCGCAGGTTGGCGGCGTTGATAACGCCGAAATGCTCGCCGAGCGTGGTGCGCAGCGTCGAGTCGTCGATCAGCGCGCTGACCCGGTTGAGCAGCTCATGTTGGCGAAGCATATCGTCGGTCTGGAACAGCGAGCGGGTGAACATCAGCTCCCAGTGCAGCGACAGGCTCTTGCGCTTGAGCGGCAGGGCATCGAGCTGCGCCGGGTCGTCGATCAGCGCCAGCTTGCCTTGCGGGCGCAGCACCTCGATCAGCTGCGCGTAGTGCTGGTCGGTGTTGGTGAGGCTGGCGACCTGGCTGACCTCCGGCACGCCCAGCGCCTGCAACTGCGGCGCGAGCGGACGGCTGTGATCGATGACGTGATGCGCGCCGAGCGACTGCACCCAGTCGCGGGTTTCGGCGCGCGAGGCGGTGCCGATCACGGTCAGCCCGGTCAGCTGCCGGGCCAGCTGCGTCAGGATCGAACCCACGCCACCGGCCGCTCCCATGATCAGCAGGCTCTCGCCCTGGCCGGCCCCTTCCCGGTTGCCGAGCCTGTCGAACAGCAATTCCCAGGCGGTGATAGAGGTCAGCGGCAACGCGGCAGCCTGGGCGAAATCCAGGCTGCGCGGCTTGTGGCCGACGATGCGCTCATCCACCAGCTGCCGTTCGCTGTAGCTGCCGGGACGGGTCAAATCGCCGGCATAGAAGACTTCGTCGCCCGGCTGGAACAGCGTCACCTGCGAACCGACCGCACGCACCACGCCGGCCGCGTCCCAGCCGAGCACGCGCGGCGCGTCGGTCGGCGAGCCGCGGCGAACCTTGGTGTCGACCGGATTGACCGAGAGTGCGCGCACCTCGACCAGGAGATCGCGCGGCCCCGGTTGCGGCTCCGGCAGGTCGAGTTCGATCAGGGCCTGTGGATCGTCGATGGGCAGGTCATGCTGGCGATAGGCGATGGCTTTCATGCGGGGCTCCTATGAAAAAGGCAGGGCGCGATGCTGACCTGTCCCGTTTTCAGCAAAAAGAGGCAGAATCGGGCATCACTTTCTCGGCAGGAGGGAAAATGCTCCGATTCGACGACCTCGCGCTGTTCGTCCGCTCGGCGGCTCTGGGCAGCTTTTCCAGCGCGGCGCGCGAGGTGGATCTGCTGCCCGGGCAGGTCAGCGCCGCCATCCAGCGTCTGGAGCGTGAGCTGGACATCCGCCTGTTCGCGCGCTCGACCCGCAGCCTGCGGCTGACCGCCGAGGGCGAGCAGTACCTGCCCTATGCGCGCGAGGTACTGGAGACGCTGCGCGAGGGCCGCGAGCGCCTGCGCCCGGAGAGCGCCGAACTGCACGGGATGCTGCAAGTGGCGGCGCCATCGGATTTCGGCCGCAACCGCCTGCTGCCCTGGCTGGACGACTTCCGTGCGCTGCACCCACGGCTGCAAGTCCGCTTCTTTCTGTCGGATCAGGTGGCCGACATCTTTCGCGATCCGATCGACGTGGCGATTCGCTACGGGCGCATGGAAGACGCAAGCTTCGTCGCGCTGCCCCTCGCGCCGGCCAACCGCCGGGTGCTGGTGGCATCGCCCGAGTACCTGATCCGCAGCGGTCGGCCGTCGACGCTCGACGATCTGGCCGGGCACGCGGGCCTGATCTACATGCTGCATGGGCGGGCGTACGACAAGTGGGCCTTCGAGCTGGAGGGGCGCCGGCGGGTGGTTCCGGTCGCCGGCGCGCTGTTCAGCGATGACGCCGATGTGGTGCGCCGCTGGGCCGTGGCGGGGCAGGGCGTCGCCTACAAGTCCTGGCTCGATGTCAGCGACGACGTTGCCGCCGGACGGCTCGAGGTGCTCTTGGACGGGGTTGGGGCCGCGTTGCCGCTGCATCTGGTCTGCCCGCACCGGCGACAGTACTCGCCGGCGATCCGGCAGCTGCACGGTTTGTTGCGGGCTCGCTGCGAGGCATTGACCGATGCGCTCGCCGCGTGGCCGGCATAGACCTTAGCGGAACGGCTAGCGGCCAGGCGGGTCTCGATGCGGTAACGTTGCCTCTTTGTCCGCCCCGGAGATCGCCATGCCCCGCCTGAACCTCAAACGCTTCGCCCCGCTTGCTGCCACCGCAGCGCTCGCCGCGCTGGTCGGTCCGTTCATGCCTGCTGTGCACGCGGCCGCGCCGGCCCAGCAGACCGTGCAGGTGCCGGGCTTCTATCACTTCTCGCTGGGCGATGCGCAGGTGACGGCGCTCTACGATGGCTACGTCGACCTCAAGCCCGAGCTGCTCAAGGGCGTTTCGGCAGAGGACCTGCAAAGCCTGCTGGCCAAGATGTTCCTCGATTCGAGCAAGGGCGTGCAGACGGCGGTCAACGCCTTCCTGGTCAACACGGGAGGCAACCTGGTCCTGGTCGACACCGGGGCGGCGTCCTGCTTCGGACCGACGCTCGGCGTGATCCAGGCCAACCTGAAAGCGGCCGGCTACCGGGCCGAGCAGGTCGATTCCGTGTTGCTCACCCACCTGCACGCCGATCACGCCTGCGGGTTGCTGGACGCCGCCGGCAAGCCGGCCTTCCCGAACGCGACCGTCTACGTACCTCACGCCGAGGCCGCGCACTGGTTGGATCCGGACGTGGCGGCCAAGGCGCCGAAGGAGGCGCGCGGCTTCTTCGAGATGGCGCAGACCGCGGTCGAGCCTTACCGGGCGGACAGCCGATTGGTGATGTTCGAGCCGGGCGACAGCCTGGTCGGCGGCATCACGGCGGTGCCGCTGATCGGCCACACGCCCGGGCACACCGGTTATCTGGTCGCGTCCGGCGGCAAGAGCCTGCTGCTGTGGGGCGACGTGATCCATAGCCACGCCGTGCAGTTCGCGCGGCCGGAGGTGGCGATCGAGTTCGACGTGGACAGCGCCAAGGCGATCGAATCGCGCAAGAAGGTGCTCGCCGATGCCGCACAGGACAAGCTGCTCATCGGCGGCGCGCACCTGCCCTTTCCGGGGTTGGGCCACGTTCGCCAGGACGGCGAAGGCTATGCCTGGGTGCCGGTCGAGTACGGCCCCCTGCGCACCGATCGCTGATCCCTTGCCGCCGCCCTCTGTCGCGGGCGCGGCGGCTCTGCTAAACCTCACCTGAACGGCAGGCGTTCCAGACGCATCTGGCGCCTGCTCCAGCAGCTCGCATGCTGCCCCGACCCGAGACGCTGCCCACGTGTCGATTCGCTCCCGTCTGATCTGGCTCGTATTGGCGGTCCTGGCACCGACCCTGGTGTTCGCGGCGCTGGCGACCTTCTCGGTCTATCAATCGCAGTGGAAGCGCGTCTCGCAGAGCATGCGGGAGACCACTCACGCGGTGGCGCTGGCGATCGACCGGGACCTGGCTCGCTACGACGCCATTCTGGCGACGATGGCCATGTCGCCGGGACTGACCAACGGTGACCTGTCGACCTTCCACCGGCGGGCCTCGCAGCTCGCGCGACCGCTCTGGACGGGCATCGTGGTGTATGACGCCGAAGGCATCCCGCTGCTCGATACGCGCCGGCCCTACGGCGAACCCCTGCCGATGCCGCCCAGCTTGCCGAGCATCATCGCCCGCTCGCAGATGGACGTCAGTCCGTTGTTCACCGATCCGGTGGACGGCAGCTACGCCTTCGCCCTCCATCGGCCGGTGCTCCGGGACGGCAAGGTGATCAATTACCTTGGCATGGAGTTTCCCGCCTCGCGGATCGCCGCCACGCTGGCCGAGCAGGGAATGCCCAAGCGCTGGCTCGGCGTGGTCATGGACCAGCGCCACGTCGTGGTCGCGCGGACGCGCAATCCCGAGGCGCACATCGGCGAGCGCGCCAGCGAAGATTTTCGCAAGGCGCTCAGCGAGCGGCCGGCGGGGGTGGTCGAGTCCACCACGCTCGACGGCGAGAAGGTCCTGTCGTTCTTCAGCCGCGCGCATGACTCCGGCTGGACGATCGTGATCGCCATTCCGCGAAACGAACTGCTCGCCAGCGCGCTGGCATCGATCGGTACGGTGCTGGCAGGCATTCTCATCGTGCTGGCGATCGCCATCGGGCTGGCCTTCGCCGTTGGGCGGACCATCACGCGCCCGCTGGCCCTGCTCGACGAGGCCGCGAAGGCGCTGGGACGGGGAGAGCCCGTCAGCGCGCCGATCACCGGCATCGACGAGACCGACCGCACCGCCCGGGTGCTGGCCGATGCGAGCCAGAAGATCCATCGCGCCAGCGCCGACATGGCCGAGCAGGTGGCGGCCGCCGTGGCGCAGGCCGAGCGCTCGCACCAGGCGCTGCTGCAAGGCCAGAAGCTCGAGGCGCTGGGCCGGCTGACCGGCGGCATCGCCCATGATTTCAACAACCTTCTGCAAAGCATGACCGTCGGTTTGCAGCTGGCCGACATGCTCTCGACCGATCCACGCGCCAAGCGCGCGCTCGATGCCTGCCAGCGCTCGGTGGGGCGCGGTACCCAGCTGACACGGCAACTGATGACCTTCAGCCGCAACCGCACCGACGAATCCAGGCAGCTTGACCTGCGCGAGCTGGTGCTCGGCATGAGCGATCTGCTCGGAGGCGCCTTGCCGAGCCGCGTGGTGCTGCGGTTCGACCTGCCCGAAGGCGCCTGGGTGACCGTCGCCGACCCGCTGCAATGCGAACTGGCGGTCCTCAACATGGCGCTCAACGCCCGCGATGCGATGCCGCAGGGCGGGCAACTCGTCATCAGCCTGACGGGCACGACGCTCGCCGCCGGCAATCGCTTCAATCTGCCTGACGGCGACTACATCGAGCTGCGCGTTTCCGATACCGGTCACGGCATGAGCGCCGAGGTGGCGGCCAAGGCGTTCGAGCCCTTCTTCACCACCAAGTCGGTGGGCGAGGGCACCGGGCTCGGGCTCGCGCAGGTGTATGGGTTCGCGCGCCAGTCGCAGGGCATGGTGACGCTCGACAGCCGGGTTGGCGAGGGCACTCGCATCGCCCTGTTGCTGCCTCGGGCCGCGCGCGCGGCCATGCCGCAGGTCGCTGAGTCAGCGCAGCGGCCATTGGTGGCGGGTCAGGCACGGGTGCTGCTGGTGGATGACGATGCCGAAGTGCGCGACGTGGTCGCGCCCATGCTCGAGGCGCTCGGTTATCAGGTGGACGTGGCGAGCGATGCCGAGTCTGCGCTCGGCCGCCTCGAGGCGGCGAACGAGCCGGCGATCGATGTGCTGTTCTCCGACATCGTGATGCCCGGCCGGATGGACGGCGTCGGGCTGGCGCAGACGGTCCGCGAGCGCTATCCGGGCGTGCCGATCCTGCTGGCCACCGGCTACACCGAGCGCGCGCCCGCCGAGCATGGCTTTCGCGTGCTGGCCAAGCCGTTCGACATCGACCTGCTCGCCGGCGCCTTGCGCGAGGCGGTCGAGACGCGCGCGGGCTAGGCGGCGGCGCGCTCCAGTTGTTCGAGAAAGTGCAGCAGGGCGACCTCCTCGCGGCGCAGCCACTTACGTTCGCGCGACCGCTTCAGGCGCTGGAGCGCGCCGGCCTGGAAGGCGTCGAAGACCGCCGGATGGATGTAGCACTTGCGGCACACCGCCGGCGTATTGCCGAGCTGCTGCGCCACGGCCTTGACGATCTCGGTCAGCCGGGTGGGCGTTTCGGGATCGGCCTCACCGACGCGCAGGGCCTCGAGCGCCAGCGCGGTGCCGGCCCAGGTGCGGTAGTCCTTGGCGGTGAAGGCGTCGCCGGCGTGCCGCTGCAGGTACTGGTTGATGTCCGACGAGCTGACCGCATGGCGCTCGCCAGCCTCGTCGAGGTACTGGAACAGCTGCTGTCCGGGCAGGTCCTGGCAGCGCTTGACGATGCGAGCCAGGCGCGGGTCGTTCACGCGCAAGGCATGCTCGACGCCGCTCTTGCCGCGAAAGTTGAAACGAATCGAACGGCTGTTCACCTCGACGTGACGGTCGCGCAGGGTGGTCAGGCCGTAGGATTTGTTGTCCCGTGCGTAGCAACTGTTGCCGACGCGAATCAGCGTGGCGTCGAGCAGCGAAACCACGGTGGCGATGACTTTGTCGCGTCCGATGCCCGGTTGCGCCAGGTCCTTCTCGACGCAGGCACGCAGCCGCGGCAGGGCCCGGCCGAAGGCGAGCATGCGCTCGTACTTGTCTTCGTCGCGAACCTCGCGCCAGCGTGGGTGATAGCGGTACTGCTTGCGGCCGCGGGCGTCGCGACCGGTCGCCTGCAAGTGCCCGTTGGGGTCCGGGCAGATCCACACCTGCGTATAGGCCGGTGGAATGGCGAGCCGGTCGATGCGGTCAATTTCCGCGGGATCGCGGATGCGCTCGCCCTGCGCGGTGAAATAGGCAAATCTGCCGCGCAGCCGACGCCGGCTGATGCCGGGTTGCTGGTCGTCGACATAGTGCAGATCGGGCGGCAGCGAGGGGCACAGCGCGGTGCCGAAGTCGGCAGCCGGGTCGCGCCCTTCGGGCCGCTCGCCAACGGCAAGCGGTGGCGCCTCGGTCCGTGTGTTCATGATGTCTCCTGCGGCGGCCGGCCAGGCCTGGGCCGGATACAGGGAAGACCGAAGCGGGGCGCGCGGGGTTCAGTCCGCAGGATCGGGCAAGCGCGCGAGACGATTGGATAACGCACCGCCGCGGGCCTTCTGCTTCAATGTCGAGCAGCAATCACTGCCGAGGCCGGTTCGCCGGCGCGGGCGCCACGTCAGACCTACTGAAGGACTTCGCGATGGACATGAGCACCACCCACGTCCTGCCGGACATCGATGCCTACCGCGCCGAGCTGGTCCGCCTGGTGATGCGTCGGGCAACCGAGCCGGGCGCATTCGAGACCGCGATCGCGCCGCTGCACTTCTTTCGCTGCGACAGTCCGAGCGACCTCATCCACACCCTCTATCAGCCGGCGCTGTGCCTGATCCTGCAGGGACGCAAGGAAGCGCGCCTGTGGGACGAGCGCTATGTCTACGACCCGCTGAATTATCTGGTGGTCTCCGTGACGCTGCCAGTCGCCGGCCAGGTGATCGAAGCCAGCCCGGATGCCCCTTACCTGGGCATCCGGCTCGATATCGACCCGGCCGAGATCGCCCAGCTGATCGCCGATACCGGGCCGGTGGGGCTGTCGAGCGAGTCCTCGCGCGGGCTGTTCGTCGAGCGTATCGACGCCACCCTGCTCGATACCATGCTGCGCCTGGTGCGCTTGCTCGACACGCCACGGGACATCGCCATGCTCGCGCCGCTGGCGCTGCGCGAGCTTCACTACCGCCTACTGAGAGGTCGGCACGGTCGTCGCCTGTACGAGATCGCGGTTGCCGACACGCAGACGCACCGGGTGACGCGCGCCATCGAGTGGCTCAACCGGCACTATGCCAAGCCGTTGCGCATCGAGGAGCTGGCGCGCCTGAGCAACCTCAGCAGCTCGACCCTGCATCACCGCTTCAAGGCCGTGACGGCGATGAGTCCACTGCAGTACCAGAAGCAGCTGCGCCTGCAAGAGGCGCGGCGGCTGCTGATCAACGAAGGCCTGGACGTGGCGGGCGCCGGCTACCGGGTCGGCTACGAGAGCCCGTCGCAGTTCAGCCGCGAATACAGCCGGCAGTTCGGTTGCGCCCCGTCCAAGGATGTCGAGCGCCTGCGCCAGAGCGCCTGATCAGAACCAGCGGTCGTTGCGCTTTCGGCCGCGCGTCATCGCCGGCAGGATCAGCCCGGCGAGCAGGCCGGCGCCGGCGATGCTGCCGCCATAGACCATGTAGCGCATCAGGAGCCGGTTGTTCTCGTCGCCCAGGCGTGCCTGCGCGGTGCGCAGCTCGGACTGCGCCTCGCCGAGCGCACTGTTGAGCGATTCGCTGCGCGCCTGCAGCTCTTCGATCAGCGCCTTGCGGGCTTCGAGCGTTTCTTCCATTCCCTGCACGCGGGTCTGCCAAGTCTCGTCGATGGTGCGCAATTGCTCGGTCAGTTCGGCGACCTGCTGCTCGAGTTGCGGCAGGCGTTCGGCCTGGCCCGGTACGGTCTGTAATTCGGCGCTGGGAATCCACACGGTGTCGCCTGACGCGGTACGCACCTGGCTGTAGTCGCCCTGGCTGCCGAGCAGCTCGACCTTGTCGCCGGAGGTGAGCGTTCCGACGATCCGGTATTCGTCGGTCGGGCCGCTGCGTACGTATGCATTGAGGCTGTCGCTGACCCAGCGATCGCCGTTGTCGGTCTGCGCCTGGGCGGCGTTGTCGAACGCGACGAAGAACAGGCCCAGCAGGGCGGCGCTCAGCACGCGGCGAGACGATTTAATTTTTTTGTAACGAGGTGAGTTGAGCATGGGTGACTTCGATGGAAAGGGAACGAAAAAGGCCCCTGAACAGAACCTGTGAAGGGCCGCTTGGCGACTGGGCATGCGTACGACGGCAGCTCGGTCGGCGGGGCAACGACGCGCTGCGTCGCGGGTTGGAGTGCCCCCGAGGTGTTCGGGCGAGCGATCGGGGCCAGAGGCCATCCCGAGTCGATCTACAGGGCCGCAGACCGTTCTCATTGCGGGAAGTTCAATGCCCTCTCTGTAATTGCCCAGGCGTACCCATTGCGGCTGTGAGCCGCGTCATGCCTGGCTCTGGCGGGGCAGCGCGTGGCCAGTCGGGGTCTGGCGCCCGACGGCATTCGTCAGAAGGCGTGGCCGGCTTGGCGGATGCCTGTGCGCCGCAAGCCCGACGGCGCTGTTGGTCGCTGCCGTGTGCCACTACAATGCGCGGCTCTCTTTTCGAGGCGCGCCTCGCGTGCCTCCCTTCGCTTCGCAGGACGACGCTTTGATCTCCACCGCAAACATCACCATGCAGTTCGGCGCCAAGCCGCTGTTCGAGAACGTTTCCGTCAAATTCGGCAACGGCAACCGTTACGGCCTGATCGGCGCCAACGGCTGCGGCAAGTCCACCTTCATGAAGATCCTCGGCGGCGAGCTCGAGCCGTCGGCCGGGCAGGTGATGCTCGAGCCCAACGTGCGACTGGGCAAGCTGCGCCAGGATCAGTTCGCCTACGAGGATTTCAGCGTCATCGACACGGTGATCATGGGCCACACCGAGCTGTGGGCGGTGAAGGCCGAGCGCGACCGCATCTATTCGCTGCCGGAAATGAGCGAAGAAGACGGCATGAAGGTCGCCGAGCTGGAGGTCGAGTTCGCCGAGTTCGACGGCTACACCGCCGAATCGCGCGCCGGCGAGCTGCTGCTGGGCCTGGGCATTCCGCTGGACCAGCACTTCGGCCCGATGAGCGCGGTGGCGCCCGGCTGGAAACTGCGCGTGCTGCTGGCGCAGGCGCTGTTCTCCGACCCGGAAGTGCTGCTGCTCGACGAGCCGACCAACCACCTGGACATCAACACCATCCGCTGGCTGGAAGGCGTGCTCACCGCGCGCAACAGCACCATGATCATCATTTCCCACGACCGCCACTTCCTGAACAGCGTGTGCACGCACATGGCCGACCTGGATTACGGCGAGCTGCGCCTGTTCCCCGGCAACTACGACGAGTACATGACCGCGGCGACCCAGGCCCGCGAGCGCCTGCTGTCGGACAACGCCAAGAAGAAGGCGCAGATTGCGGAATTGCAGACCTTCGTCAGCCGCTTCTCGGCCAACGCCTCCAAGGCCAAGCAGGCCACCAGCCGGGCCAAGCAGATCGACAAGATCCAGCTCGAGGAGGTCAAGCCCTCGAGCCGCGTCAGCCCGTTCATCCGGTTCGAGCAGACCAAGAAGCTGCACCGCCAGGCAGTGACGCTGGAAAACGTTAGCCAGGGCTACGACGGGGTGCCGCTGTTCAAGCGCCTCGGCCTGCAGATCGAGGCTGGCGAGCGGGTCGCCATCATCGGCCCGAACGGCATCGGCAAGACCACGCTGTTGCGCACGCTGGTCGGTGAGATGCCGACCATGAGCGGCGAGGTGAAGTGGACCGAGAGCGCCGAGGTCGGCTACTTCGCGCAGGATCACGCCGAAGACTTCGAGACCGACATGACCCTGTTCGACTGGATGGGCCAGTGGACCAAGGGCGGCGAACAGCTGGTGCGCGGCACCCTCGGCCGGATGCTGTTCTCCAACGACGACATCGGCAAGTCGGTGAAGGTGATTTCCGGTGGCGAGCAGGGCCGCATGCTGTTCGGCAAGCTGATCCTGCAAAAGCCCAACGTGCTGGTCATGGACGAACCGACCAACCACCTGGACATGGAATCGATCGAAGCGCTGAACCTGGCGCTGGAAAACTACCCGGGCACGCTGGTGTTCGTCAGCCACGACCGCGAGTTCGTCAGCTCGCTGGCCACGCGCATCATCGAACTGTCGGAAAACGGCGTGACCGACTTCTCCGGCACCTACGACGACTACCTGCGCAGCCAGGGCGTGATCGTCTGATGCCCTAGCGCGACGGGGGCGCCTGCTCGAGGCGTCGCTGTGCGCGATCGAGGGTCCAGGCGATCAGCAGGCCGCCGATCGCCATCAGGAGCGCGGCGAGAAAGACGCTGCGCAAGCCCGCCCAGGTGGCCAGCACGCCCATGATGGCGCCGGCCAGACCGAGCGCCAGATCGAAGAACATCGCGAATACGCTCAACCCTGCGCTGCCGTTGGTGCCGCCGACGCGCGATACCACGCCCACGCCGAGCGCCGGGTACAGCAACGACAGCCCGCAGCCGGTCAAGGCCGCGCCCACCAGCGTGACGGTGGGTGTATTGGCGGCCCAGAGCAGGGCCAGTCCGAGGGTTTCCACCGCCAGGCAGGCGATGGCCACCGGGTAGCCGCCGACCCGGTTGATCAGGTTGGGGAACAGCAGCCGGGTGCCGATGAAGGTGCAGGCATAGGTCGTCAGGCACCAGGCGGCGCCATCCCAGCCGCGGGCGGCGTAGTACAACGCGATGAAGGCGCTCAGCGTGCCGTAGCCCATCGTGCCGAGCGCCAGGCTCAGTCCGTGCGGCATCACCTTCCACAGCACCTGCCCGAACGGCAGCCGCTTGCCCGGGTTGAGCGGCGCGGGCCCCTTGCGCGAGGCGAGGTAATAGCCGGTCAGCGACAGCAACAGGGTCAGCGCGCCCAGGCTCCAGAAGCCGAGGGTATCGGCCAGCAGCACGCCCAGCGGCGCGCCGACGCCGACCCCGCCATAGGCGGCGATGCCGTTCCAGGAAATGATGCGCGGCGTATGCGCTGCGCCCAGCGTGTTCAAGCCCCAGCTGATGGCCGAGATGCCGATCAGGCTCTGGGTGAAGCCGAGCAGCACACGACTGACGAGCAGGATCACCAGGCTGGCGACCGGCCAGGCCGTCAGCCACGCGGCGATGAAAAGCAGCACCCCGCTGGCCGCACAACTGAGCATGCCGATCATCACCGTCTTGCGCGCACCCAGCTCGTCGGCCAGGCGACCGGCGAGCGGCCGGCACAACAGCGTCACCAGGTACTGCACGCCGATCACGATGCCCGCGACCGTCGCACTGAACGCGAGGGACTCGTGCACGTAGCCCGGCAGCACCGCCAGCGGAATGCCGATCGAAATGAAGGAAATGAAGTTGAAGATCACCAGCGACAGGATCAGCAGCGTGCTGGCGCTGTCGGCTGTTGGGGTATCGCTCATGGGCTGGCCTGTTCGAAAGATCGGCAAGCCAGGCTCCACCGACCTGAAAGTAATGCGCGCCGAAGGGAGCGCCTGGTCATCAGTCGTATGACCTCAAGAATAGCCGGTCGTCCGGTTCGAGTCGCCGATTGAGCGCCGGAACTTCCGAGGCATGCGTGCTCATGCGACCAAGACAGAAACGAAAAAGCCCTGCGGAGCAGGGCCTTCGGGAAGCTGGAGCGGGCGAAGGGAATCGAACCCTCGTCATGAGCTTGGGAAGCTCAGGTAATGCCATTATACGACGCCCGCGTGGGGTGCCTTTTTACCAGAAGGGCGGCGGCAAATGAAGCGGCTTTTCGTCGACTCACACGGCGGCGATTTCGGCGGCGGTGAGCGGGCGGTGCTTGCCGGGACAGAGGCTGGGATCGAGTGTCAGCGGTCCCATGCGTTCGCGATGGATCGCCAGGACCGGGTTGCGGAACTGGCCGAACATGCGCTTGATCTGGTGATAGCGCCCTTCGTGCAGCGTCAGCCGGGCCTCCCGTGGGCCGAGCAATTCGAGCGCGACCGGCCGTGTCGTCAGATTCTCGAAGCGAAAGTACAGGCCCGCGGCGAAGGCTTCGATACAGGCCTGCGTGATGTCATTGGCGGTTTCGACGCGATAGGTCTTGCCCAGCACGCTGCCGGGCAGGGTGAGCCGCCGGGACCACTGGCCGTCGTTGGTCAGTACCAACAGCCCGGTGGAGTTGCCGTCCAGCCGGCCGGCGATGTGCAGGTCGTTTTTGTCCGCGTGGTCGATAAGGTCGATCACGGTGCGGTGATCGGGGTCGCGGGTGGCGCTCACGCACCCGGCCGGCTTGTTCAACATCAGGTAAAGCGCCGGTTTGCCGGCCTGGATGACGCGTCCGTCGACCGCTACGTGATCGAAGGCGCTGACCTCGGCCTCGCCGCAGACGAGGGTTTGGCCGTTGACGGTGACGTGCCGGGCGGCGAGCAGCTGCCGGACCTGGCGTCGGCTGAAATCCGGCTGGTTGGCCAGGAGGCGGTCAAGTCGCATCGTCGGCTCCGGCGAGTCGCTCGAGGCAGCGCTGGCAGAGACAGGCGCGCCGCCAGTCGTCCGGGTTGGGCGATACGGCCTCGCGAGGGAGCCTCAGGTCGAAGCACCAGCAACGCTCACCGGGCCCGGCGGCTGTCTGGCATCGGTTGGTTTCCCCGCACGCGGGGCAACGGGTCGGGTCGTGGTCATTCATGGCGCAGCCCTCGGGTAGCGCATGCTCCGATGAGTGGCCATCCGACCGCAAGTCGCGACATGGATTGAAACCATCCGTCCGTCCAGTCGGCTGACGACGGCAGCTGGCTGTGGTCTGATCTGGTGGCCGGACAGTCTTTCGACCGGCACGGAGGTGGTGCATGAAGCTCGGTATCTGGATAGCGCTGGTCGGTCTTTCGCTGACCCTCCAGGCACAGGCAGGCGATCGCCGGGACGGCGTATGGATCTACCAGGCGGGCGATGGGTTCACACAGGACCGCCATCCCTATCGCGCAAGTTCCCAGCCACCGCGCCATCGCTACGATCCGCGCAGCCCGTATCCGCATTACCCGCGCCATCGCAACAACCTGCCGCCGGACAACCGGCATTACGTGCCGCCGCAATTCCGCGATCGTTATCCGGCGCAGCGCGACTACCGGCGCCCGCGCTGGGACGACAACCGCCATCGAGGCTGGCGTGCGGCGCCGCGCGACCGTGGCGATTGGCGCCATGACTGGCGCAACGATAGGCGATACGACCGGCGGCCCGACTGGCGAAGCGACCGGCTGCGTCCGCGCCATGACTACCGGCCGCCCCGGCACAGCGTGGGCGGCGGTTTCTATATCCGACGCGATTGAGGCGGTTACACCAGATCGGCGAGCGGGTGCGGTCCGTCCCAGCTGGGCTCGAAGTGCGCATCGACGACGGTGGTCGGCACGCTGTCGATCGTTGGCCAGTGCCAGTGGGGCGGTCGTTTCTCGATCAGGCGCCCGCGAACCCCTTCGGCGAACTCAGGGTGACGGCAGCAGTTGAGGCTCATGCCGTACTCGAGCCGCAGGATCTCGGCGAGCGATCGGTAACGGCAGTGCCGAAATTGCGCCCAGATCAGATGCGCGGTGAGCGGGCAGCCGGCCATGAGCGTCTCTGCCGCCTGCGCGAGCACTGCATCCTGATCGTTGCGCCAGGCCGCGATCGCATGCCAGGCAGCCGGCAGGTCGGCGACGTCGAGGTCGCGGTCGATCACTGCGCGGCGTGAGGCCAGCAGCGCCTCGGGCCGGGCCTCGCGGGCGTCCAGTTCCAGTGCCTTGAGCAGGCTGTTGAGCTGTGCCGGGGCCTGTTCGTCCCAGTTGATTTGCGCAAGGCCGTCGAGCAACGCGGGTTGCTGATCGTCGCGCAGGCACCGGTCGGCCAGGCCGAGATCGAGCGCGTCGGTGGCATTGACGCGGCTGCCGGTCAGCGCGAGGAACAGGCCCATGCGTCCGGGCAGGCGCGGGAGGAACCAGCCGGCGCCAACGTCCGGATAGAGCCCGATGCCGATTTCCGGCATGCCCAGCTGGCTGCCGGGCGTGACGATGCGGATGCCGGCCGCCTGCAGCAGGCCCATGCCGCCGCCGAGCACATAGCCATGGCCCCAGCACAGCAACGGCTTGGGGAATCGGTGAAGGCGAAAGTCGAGCCGGTATTCGTCGGCGAAGAAGCGAGCGGCGAGGGGGGGCACGCGGCCGGGCTGATCCAGGCACGCCAACGCCAGCTGGCGCACGTCACCGCCGGCGCAGAAGGCCTTGTCGCCAGTGGCGCGCAACAGCACGCAGACGATCGTCGGGTCGTGCGCCCAGCGATCGAGGTGATCGAGCAGGGCTTCGATCATCGGCAGGCTGAGCGCATTGAGACTGGCAGGCGAATCGAGCGTGGCGAGGCCGATCTGCTTGCCGTGCTGCGAGGGATGGGTATCGAACCTGACGTTCATCTGAGCTCCTGCGTGTGCGTCGGCCTCAGCGGTTGCGCCAGACCGGATCGCGCTTGGCGAGAAAGGCGGCGATGCCTTCGCGCGTGTCGTCGTATTCGAACAGCTCGAGAAAGGCTTCGCGCTCGGCGGCCGCGAAGGTGTTGGGGCCGCGCGCCCGAACGCCGTCGATCAAGGGCTTGATCTTGCGCACCGCGACCGGGCTCTGCTGCGCCACCCGACTGGCCAGCAGCAGGGCATGGCCGCGCGCTTCGCCGGGCTCGACGATCTGTTCGATCAGCCCGATGCGCAACGCCGTTTCGGCATTCAGGCGTTCGCCGCAGAGCATCATTCGCTTGGCCCAGCCTTCGCCAACCAGCCAGGTCAACGCCTGGGTGCCGCCGGCGCAGGGCAGCAGGCCTACGGCGGCTTCCGGCAAGCCGAGCTGGGCCTGCCGTTCGGCGATGCGCAGGTCGCACGCCAGCGCACATTCCAGGCCGCCGCCGAGGGCGTAGCCATTGATGGCGGCGATGGATACGCCGCGAAAGTCGCGCAGCTTCTCGAAGGCTTCGCCGAAGCGCTTGGCCAGTTCCCGCGCGCGCAGGCGATCGCCGCCGGCAAACTGGTTGAGGTCGGCTCCGGCACTGAAGAAGCGCTCGCCCTGGCCGGTGATGACCAGGGCGTAGACATCGTCGTCCTGGTCGAGGTGTTCGATGATCTGGCGCAGCCCGATCAGCGATTCACGGTCCCAGGTATTGGCCGGCGGGTGATTGATGGTGATCAGCGCGGTGTGCCCGTGCTTCTCCACGGTCAGCTTGTGGGTGAGGTCGAACACGCCGGCCTGATAGGGTTCGAGGGCGGTCGTCATGGCTCGCGGACTCCTTTTGATCAACGCGTCGGGCACCAGAGGCCCGGCGCTCGCTCAATGCAATTCATCGACGAGGCGGCGTCCCCAGGCGACGCCCTGGGTGGCCGCCTCCTGGACGCTGGCGTAGTGGCGATCATGGTCGACCTGCGCGGGAACGACGATCTGCTGGTCCCGAACCACTTCCACGGCCATCGCCCAGAGCGTCTTGCCGAGGCTTTCGTATTCATAGCCGGTCATGTGCACGATCATGTCGTAGCCTTGGTACAGGCACCGGTGGCTATGGGGGATCTGGTGGTCGCTGCCCGGCGGTATGTGCGTCGGCGTCTCGAAATAGGGTCGTTCGGCATCCGGCTTGAATATCCGTCTCGTCATCACTGCACCTCTCTGCCAGACCATAGCCCTTTGGCCCGGACTGGGCGGCCAATGTTCCCGGCGCTGGCCGAAAGGCGGAATTCCACGCCGGTCCGCGAGTCTCTAGCGAGAGCCTGTACGGAGCCCCTCATGAACTCGCCTGCGACCGTTTCAATCGATGTCTGGAGCGACTACGTCTGCCCGTTCTGTTACCTGGAGCTGCCTCTGATCCGGCAGTTGCAGCGCGATTACGGCACGCGGCTGGCGGTGTCCTGGCGGGCGTTCGAATTGCGCCCCGAGCCGCTGCCGACCCTCGAGCCGGAGGGGGATTACCTGCGCGATACCTGGGCGCGCGCCGTCTATCCGATGGCCGAACTGCGGCGCATGGCGCTGCGCTTGCCGGCGGTGCAGCCGCGCAGCCGCATGGCGTTCGAACTGGCCCGGTTCGCCGCGGACAACGGTCGCTTCGATGCGGTGCATGAGGCGCTGTTCCGGGCATTCTTCGAAGAGGGGCTGGATATCGGCGACGAGGCGGTGCTGCTGGAACTGGCTGAACGAGAGGGGCTGGACACCGAGGCGCTGCGGCACGCCATCGAGACCGGTCGCTACCTCGAGGCGATCTTCGCCGATCGCCAGGAAGCAGAGCATTGGGGCATTCGCGGCGTGCCGGCCCTGCTGGTTCGCGGACAGCGCAACCCGGAGCAGGCGCAGGTGATCGCCGGCGCGGTGGACTTTCCCAGGCTTCAGGCGGCGGTCGAGCAGGCGCTGGCCTGGCAATAGGCCAGCCCCTGCGTGGCGGTCATTTCAGCGCAAGCGGTTGGGCGGCGCCGCTGCGTTCGGCCTGCCATTCGGCGAGTGACGGTGCGGCTTCTTCGCCAGACAGGCGATGAACGATCTCGAAGTAGTCCTGCTTGAACTTGTCCTTGAGCACTTCATCGCGCGGCTTTACCCGCACGGCATAGATGGTCTGCACGTTCTGGTGATCGAACGGCCGCCAGAACTGCTCGTCCTTCAACAGGCGATAGCGATGATTTTCCAGGGCGGCCAGGACGGCCTCGCTGTCGAAGCTGCGGGCGCGTTTCACGGCGTCGGCCCATTGATAGACGATGCTGTAGGCCGAGGCGGCGGAACTGGACGGATGGGTCTGGTAGCGGTCATCGAAGGCCTGCACGAACGCCTTGCCGCGCTCGGAACCTTCGATCTCCGGCACGCGCCAGGTCCAGGGCTCGGTCCCGAGGACGCCCTGCATGAGGTTCGGTCCGGCCTGCTCGACCATGCTGAGCGTGAGGTTGGGTACGGCGACCTGCATCTTGCCGGTCAAGCCCATGTCGTCGGCGATCCGCATGGCGCGCACCAGGTCCTCGCCGAACAGTACGAGCACCAGGACCTGCGCCTGGCTGGCGGCGGCCTGGGTGAGGGCGTCGCGGTAGTCGGCCAGCGGAGCGCCAGGAAAGCGCACCCTGACGCCAGGATGCTTGGCAGCGTCCTGGGTGAACGTGGCCTGGCGCAGCGAGCTTTCGCTGGTATGGCCCCAGGTGTAGTCGGACGTGATGTAGAAGTAGTTTCGGTCAGGCAGGTGCTTGTTCAGGTATTGCCCAAGCACGCGTGCGCTCATCCAGGCGCTGTTGCATTCCCGGAACATGTAGCGATGGCCGTCCTTGCCCGTGGTGTCGTTGGAGTAGGTGAGCGTGCCGAAATAGAGCAGGCCACGTTCACGGGCGCGTTTGCCGGCGGCGATCGCCACGGCGCTCGACGCACCACCGAACAGCATGGCGGCGCCTTCGTCGGCCAGCTTGTCGACATTGGCCACGGCCTTTTCCGGGCGCGAGGCGCTGTTGCGGCTCGATAGCCGGAGCGGCCGACCGAGCACGCCGCCGCTGGCGTTGATTTCATCGATGGCGAGCAGGGCGCCGCGCATCTGCGCGAGGCCTTCCTCCTTGTAGCTGCCGGTCCGGGGGTAGTTGAGCCCCAGCGTGACCGGCTCGGCGGCCAGCGCCACGGAGTTGATGCCCAGGTACAGCGCAAGCAGTGGCAGGATCCGTTTCATACGAGTCTCCTTGTTGTTTTTATAAGAGCCCGTCCTTTTTACGCGCTGCACAGGCGAACCGGCAGTACCTTTTGGTATAGGCGAGTGAACCGGTTCACCTTTTCATGCCATGCGGTGGCGGTAATCGAACGAGTCGGGCGGTTGACAGCCTGGTAGCGGCTTTCTAGGGTGCCCGCCTGACCGACGAGGAAACCCATGAGCGCAGACGATCGAATCAAGCTGGAGCCGGGCTGGAAGGCCGCGCTGGCAGAGGAATTCGGGCAGCCGTACATGCAGCAGCTGAGGGCTTTCCTGGTTCAGGAAAAGGCCGCCGGAAAAATCATCTATCCGCCAGGCCCGCTGATATTCAATGCCCTCGATTCGACGCCGCTCGACCAGGTGAAGGTGGTGATCCTCGGGCAGGACCCGTACCACGGGCCTGGCCAGGCGCATGGCCTGTGCTTCTCGGTACAGCCTGGCGTACCCGCGCCGCCCTCGTTGCAGAACGTGTTCAAGGAGCTCAAGCGCGACCTGAACATCGATCCGCCCGGTCATGGGTATCTGCAATCCTGGGCGGAGCAGGGCGTCCTGCTGCTCAACACGTCGCTCACGGTGGAGCAAGGCAAGGCGGGCTCGCATGCGAAAGCCGGCTGGCACCGGTTCACCGACAAGGTCATCCAGGTGGTGAACGCGTGCCGGCCGCACGTGGTGTTTCTGCTGTGGGGCGCCCATGCGCAAAGCAAGGCGCCGCTGCTCGACCCGACACGCCATCTGCTGCTGAAGTCAGCCCATCCGTCGCCGTTGTCGGCCCATCGCGGGTTCCTCGGCAACGGGCACTTCAGCCGCGCCAATCAGTTCCTGCAACAGCATGGTCTGACGCCGATCGATTGGCGCCTGCCCGCCGCGGTCTGACGAGGCGGGCGCCCTGCCGGCGTTATTGCTGCTCGGCGTATTTGGCCTGGAGCGCCTTGGCCATCTGCAGATGCTCTTCGAGCTTAGGCAGCATGGTTTCGGCAAACGTCACGAGGTCGGGGTTCTCGGCGTTCTGCACGTATTCACGATACAACTCGATGGTTTGCTCGTGCGCGACGACCTGGTTGTTAGCGTAGGCAGCATTGAAATCCTCGCCGTCACGCAGTTTGAGAATCATCGCCTTGGCCATGTCCATCAGCGTGGCCTGGTCAGACATCTCCAGGTTTTTCTCCTGGGCCAGCTTCGCCAGCTTCTGATTCGACTGGGTGTGATCGTCGATCATGCGCTGGGCGAAGGTGCGGATATCTTCGGCCTGGCTTTTATCGAGTGCCATCTTGGCCGTCTCGATCTCGGCAATGCCTTTGGCCGATGCCTGGTCCACGAAGCTCTCGGCCTGTGCCAGGGCCAGGTTGGAAAGAAGGGCCAATATCAGGCCGCATGCGCCTGCAAAAAAGGCTTGGGTTTGCTTGTGCATTTGATGCCTCCAAAACAGTGACGCTCGCCCACCAAGGGCTTGCCGTGAATGCAAGGCTTCAGGCCCTACGTTGAACGGAGCGTCAGTAGCGAAGGCAAGTTCCGGGGAGCGGCTGAGCGGTCGGTCAGGTCGGGATGCACGCCTGTTATTGCAGCATCCCCATCGCGGCTTCCATGGCGGCGCTGAGGTCTTCGTCATCCTGGGAGAGCGCATCCGGGTTCAGTCCCAGCTTGTCGAATGCGCGAATCCCATTCCAATCCAGCTTGGTGAAGGGGTGCTCGGTGCCGAGATAACTCTGCAGCGTCGCTACCTGGACGATGTCGACGTAATCGATTTTGGCCGAATCGCGCGTGAAATCGAGGTGCTGCGCCGGGACGCAGGCGATCGCATCCGGAAACTCCCAGGCCCGCAGAATCTTCTCGCCGACGACCGGGTGAATGCGCTCGATGATGCGGTCGAGGCTGATCGAGTCGTTCAACAGCACGCCGTTTTCCTCGGCGTAGGTGAGGATCGGCAGAACGCCGATCTGGTGCACGAGGCCGGCGAGCGTCGCCTGGTCGGGCGCCAGTCGCGTGTAGTGCTTGCACAGCACGTGGCTGATTCCGGCGATCTCGGTGCTCTTGTTCCACACTTCGCGCATCTTGCGGTCGATGACGTCGCTGGTGGCCTGGAACATCTGCTCCATCGCCAGCCCCGTCGCCAGGTTGCAGGTGTAGTTGATGCCCAGGCGGCTCACCGCCATCTGCAGGTCGTTGATCTCTCGGCTGGTGCGCAGCAGCGGGCTGTTCACGACCTTGATGATCCGCGCCGTCAGCGCCGCGTCGTTGCCGATGACCTTGCTGATCGCCGGGATGCTGATATTGGGATCTTCCGCCGCCTCGCGAACGCGTAGCGCCACTTCCGGCAAGGTTGGAAGCACCAGCTGGTCATTCTCGATCGCCTGGATCAATTCCTGCTGGACTTTCTCGACTAGGGTGCTCATTGGGGTTCCTTCGGGCAGCGGATCAGCGCTGGATTTCCAGATCGGGATTCAGCGAATAGGGCAGGGTGGCGGGCGCCAGGGGCGTGCCGTCCGGCGATGCGAGGAAGATGCGTCCATCGGCGAAGGCGTCTTCCTGAACGACCGCCAGCAGCTCGACCCCCTGTTCGGCGGGGGCGGCGAGTACGACTTCTCCCACGCTCGACCCATGCACCGGCGAGAAGAGCTCGACGCCGGGCGCCGGCCGTTCGGTGGCGTCGGTTGCGGTGAATCGATGCAGTCGACGCTTGAGCTTGCCGAGGTACTGCATGCGCGCGACGATCTCCTGCCCCGTGTAGCAACCCTTCTTGAAGCTGACGCCGCCGAGGGCTTGCAGATTGATCATCTGCGGAATGAACAGCTCGCGCGTCGTGCCGAAGACCTGGCCCACGCCAGCCCGAACCTGCGCGAGCAGCCAATGATCGAGCGGCGCTTCCGGCAGCTGTGCAGCCAGGCGCGCCTGGATGCGGTCGGCTTCGGATTGCGGTACCCAGAGCTCGACGCGGCCTTCGGTAAGCCGCACGGCCATGAGCTCGGCGGTTTGCGCCACGCTGTCCGGCTCGGCCGGCAGATCGATTCCCAGCGATAGCAGAACGCCCTCGCCATTCTTGAGGCCGAAACGCACCCAGTCGCCGGAGGCATCGGCCAGCGTCGACTTGGAAAACACCGCGTACTTCTTCAGATCCGCCAGCTGCGGCTCGATGAGCTCGCGCGCCATCGCCAGGAGAAAGCCATCGGCGATGGCCAGAATGCGAAAGCTCGACTGCATGCGGCCCTTGGGTGTACAGCGGGCGCCGAGCGAGGCGCGTTGCGTGGAGAGATAACCCAGGTGGCAGGTGAGCTGGCCTTGCAGGAATTTGCTGGCATCGCTGCCCCGTACGGACAGGACGCCTTCATGCGACAGGACACAGAAGAAAGCAGTATCGGTCATGGTCGGTCGCCGGTGATTCGGTGGGGCGCCATCATAGCAGGGGCATCCCGGCCGAAGGGAGCGCACCGGCACAAACTGCGCTACTGCCGGCGGTGGGCACGCCGCTATAATGCCGCCTCGTTAGCGAGGACAGGCGCATGCCCGATCAGACCGAACTCAACCGATTGTTCTGGCATAGCCGCCGCGGCATGCTCGAGCTGGATGTACTGCTGGTGCCCTTCGTCAAGGAGGTCTACCCCTCTCTGGACGCTGCCGACCAGGCGCGTTATCGCAAGCTGTTGGCGTGCGAAGACCAGGACCTCTTCGGCTGGTTCATGGAGCGCGGCGAGCCCGAGGACGAAGACCTCTACCGCATGGTTCGCATGATCCTCGACCGTGTCCAGCCGAAGTGACCCCTTCGAGTGTCGCTGGCAGCGTTCGAGGCAACTGGTAACGCTCTACGTTTCCTGCGTACTGCTCGTGTGCAGCACGCTATTGTGGGTGTGGCCGCCGGCCTGGGTGAGCTTGACGGTACTCGCCGGGGTGATCGCTCACATGAAATGGGTGCTGCCGCGTGCGGTGCTGCTGGCGCATCCGGCTGCCGTTCGCGGCCTCAGGCATGATGCGTCGGGGTGGGCGGTCTGGAGCGATGCCGTCGGCTGGGCGCCCGTGCAGCTGCGCCCCGATAGCCTGGCGCTGCCATTTCTGATCGTCTTGCGCTACCGCCCGGCCGATCGCCGCTTCGTTACGCGCAGTGTCTGCATCCCGGCGGATGCGCTGCCACGGGCGACGCATCGGCGACTGCGGGTCCGTCTGAAGTTCAGCCGACGTAGGTGGGCGGCACCAGAATAGTGTCGACCGCTTCGGGCTGCATGTCGGGATAGTCCAGCGTGTAGTGCAGCCCGCGGCTCTCCTTGCGTGTCATCGCGGAGCGGATCATCAGTTCGGCGACCAGCGCCAGGTTCCTCAGTTCGATCAGGTCCCGGCTGACGCGGTAGTTGCTGTAGAACTCGTCGATTTCACGCAGCAGCAGCTCGACGCGATGATGCGCGCGGGTCAGGCGCTTGGTGGTGCGGACGATGCCGACGTAGTCCCACATGAAGCGTCGGAGCTCATCCCAGTTATGGGCGATGATTACGTCTTCGTCGGAATCGGTCACCTGGCTGGCGTCCCACGGTGGAAGGTCGAGCGGATAACGCACCGAGGCGGCTTGTGATGCGATGTCCTCGGCCGCCGAGCGCGCATAGACGAAGCATTCCAGCAATGAATTGCTGGCCATGCGGTTGGCCCCGTGTAGCCCGGTGAAGCTGGTTTCGCCGATGGCGTAGAGACCTGGAACATCGGTGCGCCCGTGCTGGTCGATCATCACGCCGCCGCACGTGTAATGCGCGGCGGGGACCACCGGGATGGGTTGAGCCGTGATGTCGATCCCGAAGGCGAGGCAGCGTTCGTACACGGTGGGGAAGTGCGTCGTGATGAAGTCCGCCGGTTTGTGGCTGATGTCCAGGTAGACGCAGTCGATGCCCAGGCGCTTCATTTCATGGTCGATGGCCCGGGCAACGATATCGCGCGGTGCGAGTTCCGCTCGCGGATCGAAGCGTGGCATGAAGCGTTCGCCGGATGGCAGCTTCAGCAAGGCGCCTTCGCCGCGAAGCGCTTCGGTGACCAGAAAACTCTTGGCCTGCGGGTGATACAGGCACGTCGGATGGAACTGGTTGAATTCAAGGTTGCCGACACGGCAACCGGCGCGCCAGGCCATCGCGATACCGTCACCGCAGGCGCCGTCGGGATTGCTGGTATAGAGATAGACCTTGGCAGCACCCCCCGTTGCCAGCACGACGAAGCGTGCGCGAAAGGTGTCCACTTCGCCGGTGTCGCGATCAAGCACGTAGGCGCCAACGCAGCGGTTGCCGGGCAGTCCCAGTTTCGGCTCGGTGATCACATCGACCGCCACGCGATTCTGGAGCAGCTCGATGTTCGGCCGCTGGCGCGCATGTTCGAGCAAAGTACTGAAGATGGCGGCCCCAGTGGCGTCGGCAGCATGAATGATGCGCCGGTGGCTGTGTCCGCCCTCGCGCGTCAGGTGAAATTCGAAACCGCCGTCGGAAAGGTCCGCCTGCTTTTCGCGTGTGAAAGGCACGCCCTGATCGATCAGCCACTGGATAGCTTCACGGCTGTGTTCGACCGTGAACCGCACCGCCTCCTCGCGACACAGACCGCCGCCGGCATCGAGCGTGTCGGCGACATGCATGTCCACCGTGTCGCTGGAGTCCAGTACCGCTGCCACGCCGCCCTGGGCCCAGTAGGTCGAACCATTGGCCAGCTCGCCCTTGCTGAGCACCGTGACGCTCATCTCGGCCGGAAGTGTGAGCGCAAGGGTCAAGCCTGCGGCCCCGCTGCCGATGACAAGTACGTCGCACTGGTTACCGCGGTTCATGGCTAGCCCCTGTGAAAAAGCGCTTTAGTATATTCTCGGCCGCGCCTGGGCAATAGGTGGCTCCGTTCGGGCGCTGGCAAAGTGGAACTTACCTGCCGCACTTCGATCAATAGAGGGATGCCACAAGCGACGTGGCTGGCTACTTCCGGTAGGCGGTCGCGACTGGCTATGGCCTTGGCTTCGATTTTTGTCGAAGCGCCCGCAATTTGGGGTCTAATCGCAGGATTGCTTGCTAGGAGGGGAGAACTTTTGCGCAAAGCCCGGGTCTATTCTGGCAGGTCGGTTCGCTGGGTTCAGCGCCACCCCTTCGGTATTAACGAGGAGTGTGCATGCTAACGCAGGAGCAAGACCAGCAACTGGTCGAACGAGTGCAGCGAGGAGATAAGCGGGCTTTTGATCTGCTGGTCATGAAATACCAGCACAAGATTCTGGGTTTGATCGTGCGCTTCGTACACGATTCGCATGAAGCCCAGGATGTAGCGCAGGAAGCCTTCATCAAAGCGTATCGCGCCTTGAGCAACTTCCGCGGTGACAGCGCCTTCTATACCTGGCTTTACCGGATTGCTATCAACACAGCCAAGAATCACTTGGTCGCTCGCGGCCGACGTCCTCCGGACAACGATGTCAGTTCGGAAGATGCCGAGTTCTATGAGGGTGATCACGCACTCAAGGACATCGAGTCGCCCGAGCGCTCACTGCTGAGGGATGAAATCGAGGGTACCGTTCATCGGACGATCCAGCAGTTACCGGAAGATTTACGAACGGCTCTAACGCTTCGCGAATTTGACGGTCTTAGTTATGAAGACATTGCAAATGTCATGCAGTGTCCGGTGGGAACGGTCAGGTCCCGGATATTCCGGGCGCGTGAAGCCATCGATAAAGCATTGCAACCCTTGTTGCATGAATCCTGAGACAGCGGCGCTAGCCAAGAGAGGAACCGCCATGAGTCGTGAAGCCCTGCATGAATCGCTGTCCGCCGTGATGGATAACGAAGCGGACGAGTTGGAAATACGTCGAGTGCTCGCCGGTTGCAGCGATGCCGAGACCCGCGCTACCTGGGCGCGTTACCAGCTTGCTCGTGCTGCCATGCACAAAGAACCCGTTTTCCCGAAGCTGGATATCGCTTCCGCCGTTTCGGCCGCACTGGCCGACGAGGAAGTGCCGGTCGCGGCGCGCAAGCGCACTGGCTGGCAGGCCGTTGGCCGTCTGGCCGTTGCCGCCTCGGTGACCGTAGCGGTGCTGGCGGGTGTGCGCCTGTACAACCAGAACGAAGCGGTCGGCCCGCAGATGGCGCAGCAGGCTGTTCAGCCGGCACCAGCCTCTATCGCCGTGCCGCAGACGACCCAGGGTCCCGCCATGCTGGCCGGATACAGCGAAGGCAAGGTCGCCGCGCCCGTCGAGCCTGCAGCCCAAGGCGGCGAAGGCTGGCACGAGAAGCGTCTGCCGGAATACGTTCGCAAGCATGCGCAGCAGGCTGCCTTTGGTGGCGGCTCGGAAGGCGCGCTACCGTATGCCCGCGCGGCAAGCATGGATGAAAACAACTAAGGGTAAGCATGCGCGTTAGAACGCTGTGTGTTGGGTTGCTCGGGGGCTGGCTATCGATGCCGGCCCTTGCTGTAGATAGCGCTTACGATTGGTTGCGCCGCCTGGCTGATGCCCAGCGCAGCACCAGTTATGTCGGTGACTTCGTTTATCAGCGCAATGGCGCCTTTTCTACGCACTCGATCTGGCAGCGCGTCGAGGATGGCGCCACTACCGAGCGTGTCCTGCAACTGGATGGTCCGGCTGTCGAAGTGGTACGTGTCGACGGGCGGCTGGTGTGCGCCACCGATGCGCCTGCGGCCAGTGCGCAGAGCGCGAAGACCTGGCGCGACAAGCGACTCGATCCGGAAGACCTGTCCAAGTGGTACGAATTGCGCGTGATCGGCGACTCCCGTGTCGCAGGTCGCGATAGCGTCGCGCTGGCTATCCTGCCGCGCGACCAGCACCGGTACGGCTTCGAACTGCACGTCGATCGCGAAACCGGCTTGCCGCTGAAGTCGCTGATGCTCGACGAGCATGGACAGCTGCTCGAGCGGTTCCAGTACACCCGTCTCGAGCCCGGTCAGGTCGCCGCGTCCGAGCTCAAGGCCAGTGACGATTGCCTGCGCGTGACCGAAGCGAGCGCCGAGCAGAAGGAGGCGACGGGCTGGCATTCCGACTGGCTGCCCGATGGCTTCCGGCTCTTGCAGTCCAGCAGTCGCACGAGCGATGTGTCTGGCCAGCCGGTGACATGGCTGGTGTATGGCGATGGGCTGGCTCGCTTCTCCGTCTTCATCGAGCCGCTGGGTGGCGAAGTCGTTCAGGATGCTCGCAGCCAGATGGGCCCGACCGTCGCTGTGTCCAAACGCATCACGGCGCCGGGTGGCGATGTCATGGTCACGGTCGTTGGCGAAATTCCGCTCGGGACGGCCGAACGTATTGCCTTGTCGATGCGTCCGAAGCAGGACGCGCAGAACTAGTCGCCCGCGAAGTGGACTCCGAATCCGCGAAACGATACGACCGCGATGTGCTGAGAAGCAGCCCATCCGCGGTCGTCGGTGCTGGGCTGAAGCCCAGCTGCGCGCCCAGGTGCCTGCCTCAGTTTCGGTAGGCTGGTCACCGTCTTTGCTCTTGCGCGGTCGGCCATCTGAGTGAGGCCCAGCCGCCTTCCCTGCGAGCCCCGCCCATCCGCGCACACCCGCCTGCGGTGCGCGGATGCCCAGCATTTAGAGATCCGGCGACCAGTTGCCGCCCTAAGCCCAACGTCTTCGCCGCAGCCAAATTGATTGAGCGATCCAGCGCCGCCGGCTTCTGTCCTGCGTTTCGCGGACTCGCTGCGACATGCCTTGCCAGGCCACTGCAGTTCCGACGTCGACGACCGAACCTTGGCCAAGTCTCGCCCACCTAACCGTGTCGGAATCTCTGCGCCTGCCCGGGCTCGAATAAGGTGATTGGCAACCGTCATTTCCTTGGGGGCGAACATGTTCGAGCAGCCACTTTTCTTCTCCACACTCACGCCATCGCCGGCTGTTCTCTATGCCGACGAGTCACCCTTGAATGATCTGGACGAATCGGAACAGGACGTGGAGCAGCAATTACCCGATCCCGATCAGCTCATCGAATCGCTGGAAAATGCCGACGAAGCACTGGAATCGATCAGCGATCCGGCACAGGTTTGAGCCGCATCTTTCGCAAATCCGGCGTTCGAGTGCGCCTTTTCGAACCCGGTCGCAGGGCCTCGGTATGAGCGGAAGCGCTCATGGAGCCGCCCATCTACTCACCGCGCCGAGGCGCGATGGCACATACCGGTCAGTCGCCCATCTCGATGAAGCTTCGGAGCGGTTCGCCGGTACTGCACTGTCCGGTCACCCGGCCAATCACCGGGTCCGCTCCGGAGTGCGCGCCACGCGCTGCGGCAGATGAATATCCACGCGCAACCCGCCGAGCGGGCTGTCTTCCAGCGCCCAGTCGCCCTGCCAGGCGGCGATGATGTCGCGCACGATACCCAGGCCGAGACCGTGGCCATCGCGGCGTTCGTCTAGACGGGTGCCACGCGCCAGCACCTCGTCGCGGCGGCTCGGGGCGATGCCGGGGCCGTCATCATCGATGCACAGCCTGTAACCCTCGTCCGTTCGATCGATCGTCAGGCGGACCCGGGTCTTGGCCCACTTGCAGGCGTTGTCGAGCAGGTTCCCGAGAAGCTCCAGCATGTCTTCGCGATCCCACGGCAAGCGGCACGCTGCCGGTGCCTGCCAATCGAGGGAGACGCCGCGGGCGTGGATCATGGCCAGGGTGTCGAACAGCGCCGGCAGCTCCGTCTCGCAATCGAAGAAGGTGCCCGGCAAGGCCTCGCCCGCCAGCCTGGCCCGGCCCAGCTCGCGGGCCACGCGCTGTTCCATCTGCGTCAGCTGCTCGCGCAGGGCGGTCCGCAGGGATGGGTGTTCGGTCAGCTCGTCGCGCAGCGTCAGGCTGTTGAGCACGGCCAGCGGCGTCTTCAGCGCATGGCCGAGATTGCCAAGCGCGTGGCGCGAGCGCTTGAGGGTTTCCTCGGTTTCGCCCAGCAAGTGATTGATCTCGTCCACCAGCGGCTGCAGCTCGGTCGGCGCATCGGTATCGAGCTGCCGGCGGTGGCCCTCCTGCAATTGCGCGATCTGTTGGCGCGCCTGCTCCAACGGCCTGAGCGCCAGCCTCACCACGTACCGTTGCAGCAGCACCAGCAGAAGAATGGACACCCCGACCAGCACCAGCCCGGTCAGACGGACACGGTCGAAACTTTGAAGAATCGGCGAGTAATCCTGGGCGACCTGGATGAGCACGCGCTGCCCGCCGCGCTGATACTCCGCGCGGTAGGCCAGCAGGCGTTGGTCCTGGGGGCCCTCGATAAGCTCGTCAGCCAGCCCCGGCGAGGACGGCCACTGCGGGCTGGCGTCCCAGAGCGAGCGCGAGCGCCAGGTCCGGCCGGGCAGGTCGATACGGAAGTAATGGCCCGAAAACGGACGCTGGTAGCGCGGGCTGAGGCGGTCGGGATCGAGCTGCACGCCGTCCGGGCCGCGGACGATGGCGACCAGCAGGCCTTCGGTCTCCTCGCGCAGGTTGTCGGCCAGGGTGCGTCGCAGCGCCGATTCGAACAGCCACAGACTGGCCTGCAGCAATACCAGGCTGACCAGCACCAGCACCGCAATCAGGCCCAGCCCCAGGCGGCCCTGGATCGATTTCACACCGAACCGCCGAAGCGGTAGCCCTGTCCGCGTCGGGTTTCGATGACATCGCGACCCAGCTTGCCGCGCAGACGATTGACCAGCACCTCGATGACGTTCGAATCACGCTCGGTCTCGCCGTCGTACAGGTGCTCGGCCAACTGGGATTTGGACAGCATCCGGCCCGGGTGCAGCATGAAATAGCGCAGCAGGCGGAATTCCCCAGCCGTCAGGCTGACCTCGTTGCCATCCTGGCGACAGACGCCGCGCTGCTCGTCGAGAGCCAGCGCGCCGACCTCCAGCAGGGGCTGGTTGGGCACGCCGCTGGCACGCCGCAACAGCGCCTGGATGCGCAGGGCCAGCTCCTCGGGATGGAAGGGCTTGGTCAGGTAGTCATCGGCGCCGGCCTTCAGACCCTCGATGCGTTCGGCCCAGGACCCGCGCGCGGTCAGCACCAGCACCGGTGTCGCCAGGCCACGCCCGCGCCAGTCGCGCAGCACGTCCAGCCCGGGTTTGCCGGGCAGGCCCAGGTCCAGCACGATCAGATCGTAGGGTTCGCTGGTGCCCTGATAGTCGGCGTCGCGCCCGTCGGCGAGCCAATCGACCGCATAGCCCTGGCGGCCCAGACTGGCGATCAGCTCGTCGGCGAGCGGGACGTTGTCTTCCACCAAGAGCAATCGCATCAGTCGTCGACCTCGTCCTTGATCAGCGCACCGGTGCGTGCATCGAGCTCCAGTTCACGCGCCACGCCGTCGGCGGTCAGCAGTTCGATCTCATAGATCAGCACGTCGTCCTCTTCCTCCAGCTCGGCTTCGAGCAGGCGTGCGCCCGGATGACGATCGCGTACGCCGCCGAGCAGCTGTTCGAGCGAGAGGATCAACCCTTCTTCGCGCAGCGCCAGCGCTTCGTCCTGATCCAGATCGCGGGCGATGGCAGGCGTCGCGGCCAGAGCCAGCGAAAGCGTCAGGCGGACGATGGAACGGCGTTTGGGCATGGCGGTACCGCGAATCGGTCTGTTACGGATGCATCGACGCCCCGGCAAGCCGGGGCACGATGGGCGCAGGATACGTCAGCGCAGGACGTGCGACAGCTTAGTCGTCCTGATGATCCTTGAGGACTTCGCCGGTCTTGGCGTCCAGCTCCAGGTCCCACTGCTGGCCTTTCTCGTCACGCAGCTCGACCTGATAGACATAGCGGCCGTATTCCTCTTCCAGTTCGGTTTCCTCGACCTTGGCGCCGGGATGCTTGGCGATGGCGGCTTCGTTCAGCTTCTCGAAGGACTGGATGGTGCCGGCGTCGCGCAGCTTCAGCGCTTCATCCGGGCCGAGATCGCGGGCGAGTGCGACGTTCGCGCCAAGGGCCAGGGTGGAGGCGGTGAACAGGGCGATGAGTGCTTTCATGGTGCAGTTCCTCAGTGGGTTTCGACGGTTGCCACTCTAGGCGGGCTGGCTTAACCGAAACTGAATCCGAGGCATCGATCCAACGGGCAGGCGAGGGGTCCAATGCAGCCCGTGACTCCTTCGGGAGGTGCCGCATGAACGCGTCGATCATTTTCACCATCGGCCTGCTCGCCGTCACACCGGCTGCCGCGCAGGACCTGCTCAAGGCACCGGAAACGGCGCCCGTGGATGGCACGCTCGGCGTCGACGAGGGCTCGGCGCGAACGGTCGGTATCAGCGGCGTGATCACCGCGCTGGACGCCGGAGCCGGCACCCTGACGCTCAGGCACGGCCCGGTTCCGTCGCTGAAGTGGCCGGCGCTGACGCAGACGTTCGCGATCGAGCCAGCCCTGCTGCACGGGTTCAGCGCCGGTGACCAGGTCGCCGTCCAATTGCGTGCCGACGGCGAGGGCGCGCAGGTGGTGTCGATCGAGCGGTCTGATTAGGCGCCGGTCGGAGCGCTGCCGGGTGCGGTTTCCGATACGGGGCCTGTATCGCCCTTCGGTGCGGGCTGCGTTGCTTCGGTCGCCGTTGCGGCTTCGGTGCTCGCGTCCGTCGGCGCGACCGGCGCTTCGGCGATCTCGGCCGGCGCCTGAACCTCTGCCTCCGGTATCGGCGCGATCAGCGGTGCCGCCTCGGTGGTCGCTTCGACCGCCACGTCCGGCGACAGCTCTAGGGATGGTGCGACGACCGGCTCGCCCCGCATCCGCCGGGCAGCATCGCTCAGTGCCTGCTCGGCCTGTGAGCCATTGGCGATCGCTTGCAGGGCCACGGTCATTTGTTCCCAGAACAGACTCATCTGCGGCGCGGATGGCATTGGGCGGCCGAAAGTCACTCCATCCATCGAAATGCGAACGTGCTCGTCGGTGACCATGTCCCAGAACAGTCGCTTGTTCAGCGGAACGCCGATGGGCTTGTCGGCGTTGACCTGGCTGAGTCCTGCGGGTGTCATCAGAAATTGCTCGATGAAGCGCTGCGCCTCGTCCCGGTTGGGGCTTTTCGCGGAAATCATCGCGCCGAGTACACCGACGAAGGGCCGTGCCGGCTTGCCGGCGATCGTCGGTAGTGGCGCCACCCCAAAATCGATACCCGCCCGGCGCAGGCCTTCCCACGACCAGGGTCCGGTAATCCACATCGCTTGCTTGCCGGCCTGCATCGCCAGCTCCGCGGCGTTACCGGCCATGCCGCCGGCCGGCAGCACGCCCTCGGCGACGAAGCGCTGCAGCAGGCGGCCCCCTTCCAGCGCACCGGGATGATCAATCCCCACGTCGGCCGTGTCGTAGCGCCCGTCGGCCTGCCGCTTGAACACGTAGCCACCATTGGCGGCGATGATCGGCCAGGTGAAATAGGCGTTGGTGTAATCCCAGCCGATGGCTTCTACGCCGCGGCTGGACAGCTCGGCATCGAGCGCCGGAATGTCTTCGAACGCGGCCGGTGGGTTCGCGATGAGCGCCTTGTTGTAGACCAGCATGATCGCCTCGGCGCCGACCGGATAACCCCATGTCTGCCCGCCGATGGTGAAGGCATCCCAGCCGACGGATACCAGCTCGTCGCGTAGCGCCTCGGCTGGGCTGACCGGCGCGACCAGCCCCTTGTCGATGAAGTCGCCGAGGCGGTCCTGCGGCCAGAGCACGATGTCAGGGCCGTTGCCTGACGCGCTCGCCGTCTCGAAGCGCTTGGCCAGATCCTCGGGGTGTTCGACCCGTGCCCGGATGCCTGTCTGCTCGGTGAAGCGATCGGCGACCTGCTGAAGGCCGTCGTAACCCTTGTCGGCGTTGATCCAGATGAGCAGCTCCCCGCGCTGAGCGGCGGTGGCGGTCAGGCTGCATGCCAGCAGCGACAGGGCCGAGAAAATTATCTTCATGTGCATGGTGGCGCCTGCTCAATAGCGATAGCGGGAGATGTCGGCCAGCATCCGCTCGGCCAGTGCGTGGAGCTGATCGGCTTCGCGAGCCGTCTGGTTGGCGGTGTCGGTGTTGCTCTCGGTCATCGAGGCGATCGTCTCGACCTGCACGGCGATGAGATTGCTCGCCGCGCTCTGCTCACGAATCGCGTGGGAGATTTCGCTCGCCATGGCGACCGTTTGCGTCGAGGCATCACGAATCGACTGCACCGCCACGCCCGCCTGCTCGGCGCGGGTGGCGCTCTGCTGGACGGTTTCGACGGCCTGGCGCATGCGGTACACAGCGTCGCCGGCGCCGCGTTCGATGGCATCGACGATGCCGGTGATCTCGTCCGCGGATTCGGCGGTACGCGCCGCCAGCTTGCGCACCTCGTCGGCGACCACCGCGAAGCCACGACCCTGCTCGCCGGCCCGTGCCGCCTCGATGGCTGCGTTGAGCGCCAGCAGATTGGTCTGGGCGGCCACTTCGCTGATCACGCCCATGACGGTCGAGATGCGAGTGGTTTCCTGCTGAAGCTTGTCGACGCTGACCGCGGTGCCCTTGACCTCTTCGGCGATGGCGCCCAGGTCTTCGATGGTCGTTTGCATCACGGCAATGCCATCGGCCGCACGCGCACCGGCATCGGTCGAGAGCTGCGCGGCATCTTCGGCGCGCTCGGCGACGTGGCTGATGCTCGCGGTCATTTCCTCCACGCCGGCAGCCATCTGCGTCGCCGCTTCGGCCTGGGTCGTGGACGCCTCCGAGAAGATGCCGGCGTTGGCTCGCAGGCCCTTGGCGGCACCGCCGACCTCGCCCGCGCTCTGCGCCAGCGCGTTGAAGCTGCGCTGCAGCGCATCGACCATGCCGTTGAAGGCACGCACCGTCTGGCCGATTTCATCATTGGAGTTCACTGCCACACGCTCGGTGAGGTCGAGCCGCTCGCCGATGGCGGTCACGGTGCGACGCATCGCCTGCAGCGGCGCCATGATCGAACGTCCGAGCGCGAAACCGAACCCAAGCATCACGATCATGCCGAGCAGCACGATCGCCGACAGCAGGCTGAATGCGGTGTCGTATGCCTCGGCGCTTGCCCGCTGGGTGGCGTCCATTCCGGCTTGGGCGCTGGTGGTCAGCTGTTCGACCAGTTCGGCTGTCAGGACCGCGGCGCCTTCGATGAAGGGGCTGGAGGCCAGCTCCATCGCCGCTTCGGTCTGGTTCTGGCGTGACCGGGCCAGGGCGGTTTCGCAGACGATCAGGTACGCAGTGACGGTTTTGCGAAACTCCTCGAGCGCGACTTTCTGTTCCGGTGTCGCGGCAGCGTCGATTGCCCGGGACAGGTCCGCTTCGAGTTCGCGGCTACGCTGGGTGAGCAGCGCGTCGAGCATGCGTTTGCGAGCCGGGTCCGGGTCGGCGATGTGCCGGAAGATGATTCCACGCAGTTCCTGATAGCGGGCGGCGAATTCCTTCGCATCGACGAGTCGCGGCACCTCCGTTGCCGTGACGTGGGCGACCGCCCGGTCGATCTGCTTGAGCTGATAGAGACCCAGCCCGCCGACGGCGAACAGCGCCAGCAGAGCGATCGAAACGAGCGCCGCCAGGCGCAACTTGATTGTCATAGGGATTCCTTTGCAATGGCGCTACGGCGAAGAAACCGGGCAGGCGATGGCTCGGCTTCTTGAGCGCAGACATCTATCGGCCGATTGACGTCAATATTTAGACCGTCGATCCGCAGGCTGTTATCGAGCCGCCGCTGCTACCATGCGCGTCCGCTTTCACGACAGGCCGCCATGACCCTGCGATCGCCCGATGCGCGCCCCAGCACGCTCCACCTGCCTGCCGGTCCCTGGTCCACGGTGCTCGATTGCCTGTGCGCGCGCTTCCCGGCCATCGACCGCGCCACCTGGCTCGACCGTATGAACCGGGGCCGCGTGCTGACCGCCGAAGGCGTCGCGCTGGCGCCTGACGCCCCCCATCGCGAGGGGCTGCGCATCCACTACTTCCGCGAGGTGCCGGACGAGACGCCGATTCCGTTCGAGGCGCGCGTGCTGCACGTCGACGCGCATCTGGTGGTGGCGGACAAACCGCACTTCCTGCCGGTGCAGCCGTCCGGTCACTACGTGCAACAGACGCTGCTGGCACGCCTGACCGCGCGGCTCGGCAACCCCGACCTGGTGCCGCTGCATCGCATCGACCGGCTGACCGCCGGGCTGGTGCTGTTCTCGGCCAACCCCGCGACCCGCGGCCAGTATCAGGCCCTGTTCCGTGAGCGACGCATGCACAAGGTCTACGAAGCCATCGCCCCGGCCTTGCCGCAGCTCGACTTCCCGCTGACGCGGCGCACGCGGCTGGTGGAGGGTGATCCGTTCATCCTGATGACCGAAACCGACGGCGAGCCGAACAGCGAAACACAGGTCGAGGTGCTCGAGCGTGGCGAACGGTACTGGCGCTATCGGCTATACCCAGTGACCGGCAAACGCCATCAGTTGCGCGTGCACATGGCCGCGCTCGGCGCCGGTCTGTTTAACGATCCGCTGTACCCGATCCTGCAACCGCGCGAGACCCGCGAGCAGGACGATTACAGCCGTCCGTTACAGCTCCTGGCTCGCGAGCTGACCTTCGACGATCCGCTGACCGGCGAGCGCCGGCATTTCGAGAGCGGCCTGACGCTCGGTATCTAGGTCGGATTCGGAAGGCAGCGAACGACCCGTTGTGCACGCGGTGCATTGCTTAGCGAATGCACCCTACGGCGCGCCGTTTCGCCGTTTCGCCTCCGCCATCCTGCCCGCTTCGCGAGCAAGCTCGCTCCTACGAAGAGCCAACACCGCGCTGCTTGTCTGTAGGAGCGAGCTTGCTCGCGATTCAGATCCCGCGGCGAAACGCCGGGCCCGCCGCGCACGGATGGGCGGATCGGGTGGAACCCTTGGCCGGTGGGGTGGGGTCGATATTGGAAAGCAGCCGGAACGCCGTCATGCCTGAAGGTCCATCGATCGTCATTCTTCGTGAGGAAACCGAGCAGTTCGTCGGCCAGCCGGTCGAGCGCGTGGGCGGCAACAGTCGCCTCGATCTGTCCCGGCTGGAGGGTGCCCGGGTGCGTTCGATCCGCAGCTACGGCAAGCAGTACCTGATCGAGTTCGAGGCCTTTTCGCTGCGTGTGCATTTGCTGCTGTTCGGCAGTTACCGGGTCGATGAGCGCAAGGAGAAGAGCACGCCGCGGGTCAGCCTCGGTTTTCCCAACGGCGAGCTGAACCTCTACGCCTGTTCGGTGCGGTTTCTCGATCAGCCGCTCGATGTGCTCTATGACTGGCGCACCGATGTGATGAGCGGCCTCTGGGACCCGGCACTTGCCCGCAAGAAGTTGCGCGCGCAGCCGCACATGCTGGCCTGCGATGCGCTGCTCGATCAGGACGTGTTCGCCGGCTCCGGCAACATCATCAAGAACGAGGTGCTGTTTCGCATCCGCGTGCACCCGCTGTCGCGCATCGGCGCGTTGCCGCCGCGCAAGCTGGCCGAGCTGGTCGAGCAGGTGCGGGTGTACAGCTTCGAATTCCTGGAATGGAAGAAGGCCTTCGTGCTCAAGCAGCACTGGCTGGCCCACACCAAAACGACTTGCCCGCGCTGCCACATTCCGTTGATCAAGGCGCACCTGGGCAAGACCAACCGGCGCAGCTTCTTCTGCGAGCGCTGCCAGAAACGCTACGGTGGCGACGACCCCACCGAGCCGACCCCACCCACCGACGCCACGGAGTGACGATGCTCGACCTCGCCGCCGCGTTCATCGCGCTGACCGCCTTTTTCACCTACCTCAACTACCGGTTCCTGCGCCTGCCGCCGACCATCGGTGTCATGGCCGTGGCGCTGGTGCTGTCGCTGCTCGCTTACGGTCTGGCCTGGCTGGGCTACCCGGTGCTCGAGACGGAAATCGGGCAGATCGTGCGGCAGCTCGATTTCTCGGAAATCCTGATGACCTGGTTCCTGCCGGCACTGCTGTTCGCCGGGGCGCTACATGTCGATCTGGCGGACTTGCGCAGCTACAAGTGGCCTATCGGCCTGATGGCGACCGCTGGCGTGCTGCTGTCGACCTTCATCATCGGCGGGGTGATGTACTACGCGCTGGCCTGGTTCGGCTGGCCGACCGACCTGATCTATTGCCTGCTGCTGGGGGCGCTCATCTCACCGACCGATCCGATCGCGGTGATGGGCATCCTCAAGACCAGCGGGGCGCCGCAACCGCTGCAAACCACCATCGTCGGCGAGTCGCTGTTCAACGACGGCGTGGCGGTGGTGGTGTTCAGCATCATGCTGACGGTGCTGGCCGAGGGGACCGTTCCGACGGCGGGCAAGATCGGGCTGCTGTTCGTCGAGGAAGCCATCGGCGGCGCGCTGCTGGGTCTGGCCCTCGGCTATCTGATGGCGTTCCTGGCCGGTCATGTCGAGGAATACCAGCCGACGGTGATGTTGACGCTGGCGCTTGTGCTCGGCGGTTCGGCGGTGGCCACCCACCTGCACCTGTCGGCACCGATCGCGATGGTGGTGGCCGGTCTAATCGTCGGCAACGTGGCACGCAAGCGCTCGATGACCGAAGAGGAGCGGCGCTACGTCGATGGCTTCTGGGAGTTGATCGACGAAATCCTCAATGCACTGCTGTTCGCGCTGATCGGCCTGGAAATCCTGATCCTGCCGTTCGACTGGTTGCACTTTGCGGCCGGGGTTCTGCTGGCGCTGGTGGTACTGGGGTCGCGCGTGCTGACGCTGGCCCCGCCGGTGCTGCTGTTGCGAAGCCGATCGCGCGGGGCGGAGCAGGTCAGCAAGGGCACGGTGCGCATCCTCACCTGGGGTGGCCTGCGCGGCGGGATATCGGTGGCGCTGGCGCTCTCGCTGCCGGCAGGTGAATCACGCGATCTGCTGCTGACGCTGACCTACGTGGTGGTGCTGACGTCGATCCTGTTGCAGGGCCTGACCATCGGCAAGCTGGTGAAGTCGCTCTACGGCGATTGCCCGGCGGACCAGCCGCCGGGCCACTGAGCCCTACAGCCGCTCGATCGCCACCGCCGTTGCCTCGCCGCCGCCGATGCACACCGCCGCCACGCCGTGGCGCAGGCCGCGGTTGCGCAGCGAGGCGAGCAGCGTCACCAGGATGCGCGCGCCGGACGCGCCGATCGGATGGCCCAGCGCGCAGGCGCCACCTTCCACATTGACCTTCTCGTGCGGCAGCCTCAGCTCGCGCATCGCCGCCAGCGGCACCACGGCGAAGGCCTCGTTGATCTCGAACAGATCCACCTCCGACGCGGCCCAGCCGGTGCGTTCCAGCAGCCGGTTGATGGCGCCCACCGGCGCGGTCGGGAACAGGCTGGGCGCGGCGGCGTAACTCGCATGGCCGTGGATCACCCCCAGCGGCCGGAGCCCCCGGCGCTCGGCTTCCGAGCGGCGCATCAGCAGCAGCGCGGCCGCGCCATCGCTGATCGAACTGGCATTGGCGGCGGTCACGGTGCCGCCTTCGCGGAAGGCCGGCTTGAGCTGGCCGATCTTGTCCGGACGGGCTTTCGGCGGCTGCTCGTCGTGTTCGACGATGCGCGTTTCCTTGCGTACCTGCACCTCGAGCGGGACGATCTCGTCACGGAACCGGCCTTCGGCCATCGCCTGTTGCGCGCGGGTCAGCGAGGCGGCGGCGTAGGCGTCCTGCTGCTCGCGGGTGAAGCCATACTGGCTGGCGCAGTCCTCGGCGAAGGTGCCCATCAGCCGGCCCGGCTCGTAGGCGTCTTCCAGGCCGTCGAAGAACATGTGGTCGATCACCTTGCCGTGGCCCATCCGGTAACCGGCGCGGGCGCGTTCGAGCAGGTAGGGCGCGTTGGACATGCTCTCCATGCCGCCCGCGACGACGGCCGTGGCGCTGCCGGCGAGGAGGCGGTCGTGGCCGAGCATCACCGCCTGCATGCCCGAGCCGCACATCTTGTTGACTGTCGTGCAGGGCACGCCGTCGCCAAGCCCGGCACCCAGCGCCGCCTGGCGCGCCGGCGCCTGGCCGAGGCCGGCCGACAGCACGCAGCCGAACAGCACCTCATCCACCGCCGAGGCGGCCAGGCCGCTGCGCTCGACGACCGCACGAATGGCCGCCGCGCCCAGTTGCGGCGCGCTCAGCGGCGCCAGGTCACCGAGAAAGCCGCCCATCGGGGTGCGGGCGCTGCCGACGATCACGATCGGGTCTTTGTGCATCTGTTCGCTCCTCCTGTTGTTCTGGTGCTGTTCTGGCGCCGATTAGCTCTTGAGTTCGGCGCGGTCGCGGAATTGCTCCAGCGCGGCCGGGTTGGCCAGCGCGTCGGTGTTCTTCACCGGTTGGCCGTGGACGACGTTGCGCACCGCCAGCTCGACGATCTTGCCGCTGATGGTGCGCGGGATGTCCATGACCTGAACGATGCGCGCCGGCACGTGGCGCGGCGTGGTGTTGGCGCGGATGGTCTGGCAGATGCGTGTGCGCAGAGCGTCGTCCAGCGCGATGCCCTCGCGCAGTCGGACGAACAGCACCACGCGCACGTCGCCGTCCCAGTCCTGGCCGATGGCGATGGATTCGAGCACTTCGTCGACCTTCTCCACCTGCCGGTAGATCTCCGCGGTGCCGATGCGCACGCCGCCGGGGTTGAGCACGGCATCCGAACGGCCGTGGATGATCAGCCCGCCATGCGCGGTTTCCTCGGCGTAGTCGCCGTGCGCCCAGACGCCCGGGAAGCGCTCGAAGTAGGCACTGCGAAACTTGGCGCCGTCCGGGTCGTTCCAGAAGCCCACCGGCATCGCCGGGAAGTGGCGGGTGCAGACCAGCTCGCCTTTCTCCCCCTGCACGGGGCGGCCGTCGTCATCCCAGACCTCGACCGCCATGCCCAGGCCCTTGCACTGGAGCTCGCCGCGCCGCACCGGCAGCACCGGGTTGCCGAGGGCGAAGCAGGACACGATGTCGGTGCCGCCCGAGATCGACGACAGGCACAGCTCGGGTTTGATGTCGCGGTAGACGTACTCGAAGCTCTCGTGCGCCAGCGGCGAGCCGGTCGAGAGGATCGCCTTGAGCCGGGCCAGCCGATGGCTTTCGCGCGGGCGCGCACCGGCCTTTTCCAGGGCGGCGAGGTACTTGGCGCTGGTGCCGAAGACGCTGATGTCCTCGGCGTCGATCAGGTCCATCAGCCGCTCGGCGCCGGGGTGGAACGGCGAGCCGTCGAACAGCACGAGCGTGGCGCCGAGGGCCAGGCCCGACACCAGCCAGTTCCACATCATCCAGCCGCAGGTGGTGAAGTAGAACAGGGTGTCATCGGCGCTGAGGTCGGTGTGCAGGCCCAGTTCCTTCACGTGTTGCAGCAGGGTGCCGCCCGTGCCATGCACGATGCACTTGGGCACGCCGGTGGTGCCGCTCGAGTAAAGGATGTACAGCGGCTGCTCGAACGGCACCGGGACGAACTCCGGCTCGCCACCCGGCTGGTAGAAGTCCTGCCAGCAGGCGACCGCGGCACTGGTGCGGTAGTCGCTCGGGCGGGCGTCCGGCTTGGCATAGGGCACCACGACGAGCTGCCCGAGGCTCGGCAGGCGGGCGAGGATCTCGTTGAGCTTGTCGGTCAGGTCGAGCGTCTTGCCGGCGTAGCGATAGCCCGCGCAGGCGATCAGGACCTTGGGTTCGATCTGGCCGAAGCGGTCGATCACGCCCTGGGTGCCGAAGTCCGGCGAGCAGGACGACCAGGTCGCGCCGAGGCTGGTGGTCGCGAGCATGCCGACGACCGTCTGCCAGGTGTTGGGCATGAAGGCCGCGACGCGGTCGCCGACGCCGACACCGGCCGCTTGCAGGCTGCGTTGCAGCCCGGCGACGTGGGCGGCGAGCTCGGCATGGGTGAGCTGCTCGCGGCTGCCGTCTTCGCCGATGGCGACGAGCGCGGGCCGGTCGTCACGCCGACGCAGCAGGTGCTCGGCGAAATTCAGCGTCGCGCCCGGAAACCAGCGGGCGTCCGGCATGGCTGGCCCTTCCTCCAGCACGGCCCGCGGCGTGGCGTGGAAGCGCAGGTCGAAGAACTCGACGATCGCCTGCCAGAAGGCCGGACGCTGGTCGATGCTCCACTGGTGCAGGGCAGGGTAGTCAGCGAGGTCCAGCGTGTGTCGCTCGTTGACGAAGCGGCGGAAGGCGTCCATCCGGGTGTCGGCGATACGGTCGGCCGACGGGGTCCAAAGGGGTTGCTGCATGTCGTTTCGGTCCTCGTGTCGCTGCGCGGCAGCGCGCCTCGTGTGGGATGAAATCAGTCTAGGCGTCGTGCGACGCCCTGGCTCGGCTTGGCGGTTGCGGTCATTGCGCGAGCCAGCCGCCGTCCATGTTCCAGGCGGCGCCACGCACCTCGGCCGCGGCATCGCTGCACAGGAACAGCGCCAGCTCGCCGAGCTGTTCGGGCGTGACGAAGGCGAGCGACGGCTGCTTCTCGCCGAGCAGCTCGCGGCGGGCGCGTTCGGTATCACCGTCGACCTGGGCGCGCGCATCGATCTGCTGCTGCACCAGCGGCGTCAGCACCCAGCCGGGGCAGATGGCGTTACAGGTGATGGGCGTGGTCGCCGTTTCCAGCGCGACGACCTTGGTCAGGCCGACCACGCCGTGCTTGGCGGCGACATAGGCGGCCTTCTGCGCCGACGCCGCGAGCCCGTGCGCCGAGGCGATGTTGACGATGCGTCCCCAGCCGCGCTCGCGCATGCCGGGCAGCACCAGCCGGGTGGCGTGGAACACCGACGACAGGTTGATGGCGATGATCGCGTCCCAGCGCTCGACCGGGAACTGCTCGACCGGCGCCACATGCTGGATGCCGGCGTTGTTGACGAGGATGTCCAGCCGGCCGAACGCCTGTTCGGTGCGCGCGATCATCTCGGCGATCTGGTCGGGCCGGGACACATCGGCATGATGGTGCACCACGCGGCCGCCGTGGCTGCTTACCCGGTTCAGCGCGGCCTCGACGTCGCCGAAGCCGTTGAGCATCACGTCCGCCCCGGCGCGGGCCAGCGCGTCGGCGATGCCGAGGCCGATGCCGCTGGTGGAGCCGGTGACCAGTGCGGTCTTGCCTTTGAGGGTCATTGTTGTTGTCTCCTTTCGACGCATCCGGCGTCGTGTGACGGATTGTTCGACCGAGCTCCAAGCGTAGTGGAGCGGGCGGCCAGTTGCCGTTCGGTCGCTCAGACGATGCCGGTCGCGTAGAACACGCCGATCACCACGAACACGGCGAGCGTCTTGATCAGGGTGATGCCGAAGATGTCCTTGTAGGCCTCGCGGTGGGTCAGGCCGGTCACCGCGAGCAGGGTGATCACCGCCCCGTTGTGCGGCAGCGTGTCCATGCCGCCGCTGGCCATCGAGGCGACGCGGTGCAGCACTTCCAGCGGGATGTTCGCGGCGTTCGCGGCCGCGATGAAGGTGTCGGACATGGCGGCCAACGCGATGCTCATGCCACCCGAGGCCGAGCCGGTGATGCCGGCCAGCAGCGTCACGGTGATGGCTTCGTTGAGCAGCGGGTTGGGGATGTTCTTCAGCGCGTCGGCAAGGACCAGAAAGCCCGGCAGCGAGGCGATCACGGCCCCGAAGCCGTACTCGGACGCGGTGTTCATCGCCGCCAGCAGCGAGCCGCCGACCGCGGTCTTGGTGCCTTCGGCGAGCTTGGCGCGAATCGCCCGGAAGCCCGCGATCAGCACCAGCAGGATGCCGAGCAGCAGCGCGGCTTCGACGGCCCAGATGGCCGTCAGCTTGCCGACGTCGGTCTGCAGCGGCGCCGCCATGCCGGCCAGTTGCAGGCTGTGGGTCGGGCCGTAGAGCGTCGGAATCCAGCGGGTGAGCAGCAGGTTGGCGACGCCGACCAGGATCAGCGGCGACAGCGCGAGCCAGGGATTGGGCAAGTCGATGTCGTCCGGCGTTTCGGGCTCGTTGCGCAGCGCCGTGCCGTAGCCCTCACCGTTGCGCTGTGCCTTGGCGAGCTGGCGGCGCAGGTACAGCATGCCGACGCTGAACACGAACAGCGTGCCGATCACGCCCAGCCAGGGCGCCGCCCAGGAGGTGGTCCCGAAGAAGGTGGTGGGGATGATGTTCTGGATCTGCGGCGTGCCGGGCAGCGCATCCATCGTGAAGGAGAAGGCGCCGAGGGCGATGGTGGCCGGAATCAGGCGCTTGGGAATGTCGCTCTGGCGGAACATCTCGGCGGCGAACGGGTAGACCGCGAACACCACCACGAACAGCGACACGCCGCCGTAGGTCAGCAGCGCGCAGACCAGCACGATCACCAGCATCGCCTGGCGCGTGCCGAGCAGGCGGATGGCCGCGGCGACGATCGAGCGCGAGAAGCCGGACAGCTCGATCAGCTTGCCGAACACGGCGCCGAGCAGGAAGACGGGGAAGTACAGCTTGATGAAGCCGACCATCTTCTCCATGAAGATGCCGGTGAACGCCGGTGCCACGGCCGAGGGGTCGGTCAGCAGGACCGCGCCGAGGGCGGCGATCGGGGCGAACAGGATGACGCTGTAGCCGCGGTAGGCGGCGAGCATCAGAACCGCCAGGGCGGCGAGGGCGATGAATACGCTCATCGTGGGTCTCCAGCCTGCGGCACGGGCGCGCCAGCCGCTGCCGAAGCGTGCTGGTACCTCCGCTGCGTGGTCGCAGGGCGCTGTGTTGTTTTTGTTGTCGGCTGCGGATGATCCGCACGGCAGGGCGTTAGCGAGTTCTATGCCAAAACGCTAAGTGATTGATCTCATTGGAAATAGTCGCTGTGGCGCCAACGGGGTAGGGCGGGACCTGTCTACGTTGAGAGACAATCATCGCGCCGAAGTCGCCGAAGCGGCGCCAAGACACACCTATCCCGGCCTCATGCGTATTGTCTCGGAAAGGAGACACTGTCCAAGAAGCGGGACAGGAATCAGGGCGCCGTCTTCTCCACGATGCCGAGCACGGCCATCTTCTTGTACAGCGTCGAACGCCCCAGCCCCAGCCGGACGGCGGCTTCAGGCACCTTGCCGCCGCAGTCGGCCAGTGCCGTTTCGATCAACTGTCGCTCGAAGGCGGCCCGCGCCTCGTGGAAGGTGCCGCTGAAGGGCGCGGCAGGCAGCGTCATCGGCGTCGTCTGCGGCACCGGTTGCAGCGTGCCGATGGCTTCGCGCAGCGCGGCCTCGCCGAGCACCGGCTCATCAGCCAGCAGCGCCGCCCGTTCCAGCACGTTGCGCAGCTCACGGATGTTGCCGGGCCAGGCGTGCCGGCCGAGCAGGGCGAGCGCCTCGGCAGACAGTTCATGCTGGCCCGGCAGCTCGTCGAGGATGGCTTCGCACAGTGCCGGCAGGTCGGCCAGGCGTTCGCGCAGCGGCGGCACCCGCAGCGGCAGCACGTTCAGGCGGTAGTACAGGTCGGCGCGAAAGCGCCCCTCGCGCACCGCCGCGTCCAGGTCGATCGAGGTGGCGGCGATCAGGCGCACGTCGCTGTGCTGGATTTCGTTGGAGCCGACCGGCTCGAACTCCTTCTCCTGCAATACGCGCAACAGCTTGCTCTGCAAGGCCAGCGGCATGTCGCCGATCTCGTCGAGGAACAGCGTGCCGCCCTGGGCGATCTGCAACTTGCCGGGGCGACCCTTGCGATCGGCGCCGGTGAAGGCGCCCGGTGCCGTGCCGAAGAACTCGGCCTCCAGCAAGGTTTCGGGAATGGCGGCCGTGTTGACGCTGACGAACGGCTTGTTCGCGCGCGGCGAGGCATGGTGGATGGCGTGCGCCAGCAGCTCCTTGCCGGTGCCGGTCTCGCCGAGCAGCAGGATGGGCGAATCGCTGGCCGCCCCGCGTCGCGCCCGGCGCTTGATCTCCAGCGTGGCGGCGCTGGTGCCGATGAAGTTGGCGAAGCTGTACTTGGCCTGGCGCGCGCGCAGCAGCGAGCGGGTCGAGGCCAGCTCGGCCTGCATGCCGAGGTAACGCGTGACCAGCGGCGACAGCGTCTGCAATTCATCGAACAGGGCGAAGCCGATGGCGCCGATCACCTCGCCGTGGTCGTCATGGATCGGCAGGCGCATCACCACCAGCGGGTCGTTCGGCGTGTCGAGCATGTCCAGCAGGATCGGCTGGCCGCTGTGCACCACCTCGCGCAACAGGCTGCCGGGAATGATCCGCTCGCAGGGCTGGCCGATCGCCTCGTCCGCGCTGGCCAGCCCGAAGCGGCGCGCGTAGCGTTCGTTCATCCAGACGATGCGCGCCTGGCGATCGACCACGATGGTGCCCTCGCTCGATTGCTCGATGATCTCGAACAGCGAGCGGATCGCCAGCAGGCGCACATGCTGGTAATCCTTGAGGCGGTCGGCGTTGTCCATGAGGGTTCTCGTTGGGCCACAGGCGCCGCACTCTACTGCAAGCGGGTGGTGTCCTTCACGCACGCATGCGCGCGCGGAACGGGTGGTCGCACGGCCAGCGCCCCGTCGTTTTCACCATTCAGGAGTCCTCCATGCTGCCTTCCGTCTCGTCGTCGACCCTGCTGTCCCTGGCGCTCTGCGTCGCCGCGAGCGCGCCGGCAGTGGCCGAGCCGGAGAGGTTGTCGTTGCAGGTCGGCGACGTCCCGGTGCGCGCGGAATACGCCGCCAGCGACGCCGCCCGCCAGCGCGGCCTGATGCAGCGCGAACGGCTGCCGGACGGCGAGGGCATGCTGCTGCATTTTCCGGCCTCCGCCCGCCAGTGCCTGTGGATGAAGAACACGCCGCTGCCGCTGTCCGCGGCGTTCATCGACGAACACGGGCGCATCGTCGACTTGATCGACCTCGAGCCGCTGAGCCTGGAGATTCGCTGCTCGACCGAGCCTGCACGCTATGCACTGGAAGTGCCGCAGGGCTGGTTCGAGCGCAACGGGGTCAACCCCGCTGCCGAAGTGACCGGGCTGCCGGACTAGCGACCGTGCGGCGGCTGACTGTTCGCTGCGCTCCTGAATTCGCCCTGCGCCGGATTCGCTGCGTGCCTGAATCCGCCTACGGGCTCGGCCTTTCGCCGCGGTGATCTGATCGCGAGCAAGCTCGCTCCTACAGACAAGCACGCGGTGTCGGCTTTCCGTAGGAGGCAAGCACCCCGCTGTTGGCTTTCCGTAGGAGCGAGCTTGCTCGCGAAGCGGGCCGCACGGATCGCGCATCCGCGCACGATCGCTCGCCATGACAGCCCGGTAGGGCGCATTCGCGAAGCAATGCGCCGATTTCGCCCTGGCGCAGCGGAGGCGGATTGTTCGCTGCGCTCCTGAATCCGCCCTGTGCCGGATTCGCTGCGTGCCTGAATTTGCCTACGGGCTCGGCCTTTCGCTGCGGCCGAGGCGCAGTTCACCCGCGGCTACGGCCTGGCGTTCGGTTATGCCGAGCGCAAGGCGATGGGCATGGCGCTGGTCGATCGCGCGCTGCGTGCCGACGAGTACGGCGAGCAGGTGCAGGGCCCGGCGCAGGACGAGGAATTCGTCCTCATGCACTGCGACAACGTCGAGGCGGCCGGTTTCGTCTCGCACCTCAAGCTGCCGCATTACGTCGACTTCCAGGCCGAACTCGAACTGATCCGCACGCTGCGCCGCCCGGCCGAGCCGCAAGCGGCCGATGCCCGCCCGGCCGGGGCCGATTCGCTCGAGGCCAGCCCCCTGGACGCCAGCCCATTGAAGGCCAGCCCCCTGAAGGAAAACCGCGCATGACCGCCTCGCCAACCACCTTCGACGCTCCCGGCTACAACTTCGCCTACCTCGACGAGCAGACCAAGCGCATGATCCGCCGCGCGCTGCTCAAGGCCGTGGCCATTCCCGGCTACCAGGTGCCGTTCGGCGGCCGCGAGATGCCGCTGCCCTACGGCTGGGGCACCGGCGGAATGCAGCTGACCGCCGCCATCCTCGGCACCGACGATGTGCTCAAGGTCATCGACCAGGGCGCCGACGACACCACCAACGCGGTGTCGATCCGCCGCTTCTTCGCCCGCACCGCCGGGGTCGCCACCACCACCCGCACGCCCGAGGCGACGGTCATCCAGACCCGTCACCGCATCCCGGAAACGGCGCTTTCCAACGACCAGATCCTGGTGTTCCAGGTGCCGATCCCCGAGCCGCTGCGCTTCATCGAGCCCTCGGAAAGCGAAACCCGCACCATGCACGCGCTGGGCGACTATGGCGTCATGCACGTCAAGCTCTACGAGGACATCGCCACCTTCGGCCACATCGCCACCGCCTACGCCTACCCGGTGTCGGTGGACGGGCGCTACGTGATGGACCCGTCGCCGATTCCCAAATTCGACAACCCCAAGCTCGACATGAACCCGGCGCTGATGCTGTTCGGCGCCGGCCGCGAGAAGCGCCTGTACGCGGTGCCGCCCTATACGCGGGTCGAGAGCCTGGATTTCGAGGACCACCCCTTCGCCGTGCAAGCCTGGGACGAGCACTGCGCCGTCTGCGGCAGCCGCGACTCCTTCCTCGACGAGCTGATCGTCGACGACGCCGGCGGCAAGCGCTTCGTCTGCTCCGACACCGACTACTGCACCCAGCGCCTCAGCGAACAGGAGACCGGGCGATGAATGCCGCTCAGCCGCTATCCCAACCCCTCGTCGACCTCGACACGCCGTTGCTCAAGGTGAACGGCCTGACCCGCCTGTACGGCCCGGACAAGGGCTGCCAGGCGGTCGACTTCGAACTGCATCCCGGCGAGGTGCTGGGCATCGTCGGCGAATCCGGTTCCGGCAAGTCGACGCTGCTCGGCCTGCTCTCCGGACGCTGTGTGCCGGACCGCGGCGCCGTGGCCTATCGCGCCCGCGGCGGCGCCTGGGTCGATCTCTACGCCGCCAGCGAGGCCGAGCGCCGCACCCTGCTGCGCACCGAATGGGGCTTCGTCGAGCAGAACCCGCGCGATGGCCTGCGCATGGGCGTTTCAGCCGGCGCCAACATCGGCGAACGACTGATGGCCCAGGGCGATCGCCACTACGGCCGTCTCCGCCAGGCGGGGCTCGATTGGCTCCGGCAGGTGGAGATCGACCCGGCGCGCATCGACGACCGGCCGACCACCTTTTCCGGCGGCATGCAGCAGCGCTTGCAGATCGCCCGCAACCTGGTCTCCGGCCCGCGCCTGGTGTTCATGGACGAGCCCACCGGCGGGCTCGACGTCTCGGTCCAGGCGCGCCTGCTCGACCTGCTGCGCGGCCTGGTGCGCGAGCTGAACCTGGCGGTCGTCATCGTCACCCACGACCTCGCCGTGGCGCGCCTCTTGGCCGACCGGCTGATGGTAATGCGCCGCTCGCGCGTGGTGGAAACCGGCCTGACTGACCAGGTCCTGGACGACCCGCAGCACGCCTACACGCAGTTGCTGGTGTCCTCGGTGTTGCAGCCATGAGTCGCTTCTGTCTGCCGTCGAGTGACCCTCATTCCGACACCGCCCACCTCGGCTCCTCTCGTAGGAGCGAGGGGGGCGCCGAGTTCTTGCTCGCGAACTGGCCCACTCCCGAGGCAAGCGGCTTGAGCCAAAAAGCATCGCCAGCAAGCTGGCTCCTACAGGGGCTTGGTGTGGGCTGGGGGCGTGCAGTGAGCTCGGTTCCTTTCGTAGGCGCGAGCGGCGCCGGGTTCTTGCTCGCGAACCGGCTTGCACGCGAGGTGAGCGGCCCTAGGCCAAAAGCTTCGCCAGCAAGCTGGCTCCTACAGGGGGGCGGTGCGGCGTGCGGGCTGGGCGTGGCGAGGTGGTTTCACTCTCTTTTCTGGTTCGGAGGTAACCCATGAATAACCTGATCGAAGTCCGCGACCTCCGTAAACGCTTCACCCTGCATCAGCAGCACGGGGTGGTGCTGAATGTCCTTGAGGGCGTCGGCTTCGCCGTCGGCGCTGGTGAATGCCTGGTGCTGCATGGCCGGTCCGGCGCGGGCAAGTCGACGCTGCTGCGCACCCTCTACGGCAACTACCTGGCCGAGGGCAGCATCCGTGTGCGCCATCGTGGCGAGCCGCTGGAGCTGGTGGGTGCCGCGCCGCGCCAGGTGCTGTCGGTACGGCGCGAAACCATCGGCTATGTCAGCCAGTTCCTGCGTGTGATTCCGCGGGTCTCGTGCCTGGACGTGGTCATGGAGCCGGCGCTGGCGCGCGGCTGGAACCGGACCGAAGCCGAGGCGCGGGCCAAGCGCCTGCTGGCCCGGCTGAACATTCCCGAGCGCCTCTGGACGCTGGCGCCCGGTACCTTTTCCGGCGGCGAGCAGCAGCGGGTCAACCTGGCGCGCGGCTTCATGGTGGAGTGGCCGGTGCTGCTGCTCGACGAGCCCACCGCTTCGCTCGATGAGACCAACCGCCAGGTGGTGCTGGAGCTGATCGGCGAAGCCAAGGCCGCCGGCGCCGCGCTGATCGGCATCTTTCACGACCGCGCGGCCCGCAAGGCCGTCGCCGATCGTTACCTGGACATGACCCCCGAGGAGCTCGCCCATGCCGGCTGAACAGATTTTCACCAACGCCCGGCTGGTCACCGCCGACCGGGTGATCGACGGCACCCTGGTGGTGCGCGACGGCCTCATCGCGGCGGTCGAGGAGGGCCGCAGCCAGCTGCCGCAGGCGCACGACCTGGACGGCGACTACCTGATGCCGGGGCTGATCGAGCTGCACACCGACAACCTGGAAAAGCACATGACCCCGCGCCCGGGCGTCGACTGGCCCTCCGCCTCGGCCGTGCTCACCCACGACGCGCAGATCGTCGCCGCCGGCATCACCACGGTGTTCGATGCGCTGTCGATCGGCGACGTGAACCCCAGGGGCAAGCGCATGCAGCAGCTGCCGATCATGCTCGAGGCGATCGCCAGCGCCGCGCAGGACGGCCACACCCGCGCCGAGCACCGCCTGCATCTGCGCTGCGAGCTGTGCCACCCGGACGTGCTCAGCGTGTTCCGCGATCTGGTCGAGCATCCGCTGGTGCAGCTCGTCTCGGTCATGGATCACTCGCCGGGCCAGCGCCAGTTCGCGCTGGAATCCAAGTACCGCGAGTACTACATGGGCAAGTACCACCTGAGCGCCGCCGAGATGGACGCCTTCACCACCGAGCAGAAGGCCAATTCGCGTCAGTACAGCGACAAGCACCGCCGCGCCGTGGTCGAGGAATGTCAGGCGCGCGGCCTGGCGGTGGCCAGCCACGATGACGCGACCCCCGCGCATGCGCAGGAATCGGCCGGCTTCGGCATGTCCATCGCCGAGTTTCCGACGACCGTGGAGGCGGCGCAGGCCAGCCACGCGCTAGGCTTGAGCGTGCTGATGGGGGCGCCGAACATCGTCCGCGGCGGTTCCCATTCGGGCAATATCGCGGCCGCGGAGCTGGCGCGTCACGGCGTGCTGGACATCCTCTCCAGCGACTACTATCCGGCCAGTCTGTTGCAGGCCGCGTTGCAGCTCGCCGAGCAGGACAACGACTACGACCTGCCGCGTGCCATCGCCACCGTCAGCCATGCGCCGGCAAAGGCGGCCGGGTTGCACGACCGCGGCGAGCTTCGCGTGGGGCTGCGCGCCGACCTGTTGCAGGCGCGGGTGAAACAGGCGCAACCGGTGATCCGCCAGGTCTGGCGGGAGGGGAACAGGGTCTTCTGATGACAGGCACACTCATCTACCTCATGGGGCCCTCGGGCGCCGGGAAGGACAGCGTCCTGCAGGCCGCGCGCCCGATCCTGGAGGCCGAGGGCTGCCGGATCGCCCGGCGGGTCATCACCCGGTCCGCCGAGGCGGCGGGCGAAGATGCGCTGGGTGTCAGCCCCGAGGCGTTCGAGCAGCGGGTGGAGGCGGGCGCCTTCGCCCTGCACTGGCGCGCCAACGGACTGGCCTACGGCATCCCGCGGGACATCGACGACTGGCTGGCGGCCGGCCATTCGGTGCTGGTGAATGGCTCGCGCGCCCATCTACCGGTGGCGCGCCAGCGCTATCCCGACCTGCTGGCCGTGCTGCTGAGCGTCGAGCCGGAGGTGCTGCGCCAGCGCCTGCTGGCGCGCGGCCGGGAGACCGCAGAGCAGATCGAGGCGCGGTTGCGACGCAGCGCCGAACTGACCCGCGACCTGGGCGCCGAGGCCGGTGACTGGGTGCGGATCGACAACTCCGGCCCGCTGGCCCACGCCGTGGGTGCGCTGGTCGAGCTGGTCGGCAGGAGCCGGGCATGCGGCTGACCCTGCTCGGCAGCGGCAATGCCCGGCAGGTCCCGGTGTACGGCTGCGATTGCATGGCCTGCGAACGCGCCCGGCGCCAGCCCGGACACCGCCGTGGCCCCTGCTGCGCGCTGGTCGAATGCGATGGCGAGCGCTGGCTGATCGACGCCGGTCTCACCGACCTGACCGAGCGCTTCCCGCCGCACAGCCTCGCCGGCATCCTGCTCACCCACTACCACGCCGACCACGCCCAGGGCCTGCTGCACCTGCGCTGGGGACTGGGGCTGACGATTCCCGTACACGGGCCGCCCGATCCCGAGGGCCTGGCCGATCTCTACAAGCATCCGGGCATTCTCGATTTCTCGGCGCCGTTCCGGCCGTTCGAGCCTCGCTCGCTGGGTAGTCTGCGGGTCAGCGCCGTGCCGCTGGAGCATTCCAGGCTGACCTTCGGCTACCTGCTCGAAGGCGGCGGCCGGCGGATCGCCTACCTCACCGACACCCTGGGGCTGTCCGACCCCAGCGCCGCGTTTCTCGCCTCGGCACCGCTCAACGTGCTGGTGCTCGACTGCTCCTCGCCGCCGCAGGCCGAACCGCGCAACCACAACGACCTGCCCCGCGCGCTGGACATCGTCGAGCGGCTGCGCCCGGCCGAAACCGTGCTGACCCACATCGGCCACACCCTCGACGCCTGGCTGATGGAGCGTCCCGACGCGCTGCCAGAAGGCGTCAGCCTCGCCCATGACGGGCGCGTGTTGTGAACGCCCGGCGCCTGACGCTGCTGCTGTGCACGGCCGAGACCCTCGGCATGGCCGGCTTCGCCCTGTTCGCGGCGCTGCTGCCGGAATTTCAGACGCTGTGGGGGCTGAGCTACACCGAGGCGGGTTGGATCGGCGGCGGCTTCTTCCTCGGCTACATGCTGGCGGTGCCGCTGCTGACCGGCCTGACCGACCGCCACGATGCCCGCACCATCTACCTCTGGGCGATGCTGCTGACCGCCGTGGCCAGTGCCGGCTTCGCCCTGGCCGACGGTTTCTGGTCAGCGCTGCTCTGGCGCCTGCTGGCGGGTGTCGGGCTGGCCGGGACCTACATGCCGGGGCTCAAGGCGCTCTCGGAGCGGATCGACGGCGCGGCGCAATCGCGGGCGATCGCTTTCTATACCGCCAGTTTCGGCCTGGGCACCGCGCTGTCGTTCATCCTCACCGGCGAGCTGGCGCGACTCGGCGGCTGGCAACTGCCGGCGCTGCTCAGCGCGGTGGGCGCACTGATCGCCTGGGCCCTGGTCTGGCGTGGCCTGCCCAGCAAGCCAGCGACGGTACAGGCGTCGCGGGGGCGATGGGATTTTCGGCCGTTGCTCGACCGGCCCGTGCTCGCCTATTGCCTGGCCTACGCGATGCACAACCTGGAGCTGTTCGCCTTTCGCGCCTGGCTGGTGGCCTTCGTGGTGTTCGCCGCGGACTGGCAGGCCCAGCCGGCATGGCTCTCGGCGACCTGGGTCGCCACCCTGGCGACACTGATCGGCATGCCGGCGAGCATCCTCGGCAACGAACTGGCGCTGCGCTACGGCCGCGGACGCTGGCTGATCGGGGTGATGGCCGCCTCGGCGCTGCTCGCTGCCGTGCTGGGGCTCGGCGCGGCACTGCCGTTCTGGGCCTTGCTGTTGCTGATTGGGCTGTACAGCCTGACCGTCACCGCCGATTCCGCCGCGCTTACCGCGGGCCTGATTGCGGTTGCGCCCGCCAGCCATCGCGGCGCGGCGATGGCGCTGTATTCCTGCACCGGCTTCACCGGCGCCTTCCTGGGTCCGTTGCTGTTCGGCATTACGCTCGATGCCATCGGGGCCCACGCGCTCGCCGGCTGGTGGGCGGCGTTCGGGCTGATGGGCGCATTACTGTTGATCGGCCCGGCGGCGCTCCATTGGGCGCGCAGCAGGGCGTCGCTGTCTGGCCTGGCCCAACCCGCCGCATAGCGGGTGCGGCGGGGAGCTGGTGTGCTGGAAAAGGTTGGCCCCAGGCTCTGCGGGGTCGCGCCCTCAATCCAGCGGCAACTCCGTAGTGCGCTTCACCTCGCTCATGGCGATGTGCGAGTGCGCTTCCTGCACGTGCGGGCGTTGCAACAGGTGGTCGCGCAGGAAGCGTTCGTAATGGTCGATGTCCTTGGCCACCACCTTGAGCAGGTAGTCCGACTCGCCGGCCATGGTGTGGCATTCCAGCACTTCGGCGTAGCCGACGATCGCCGCCTCGAACTCGGCCAGGTTGTTGCGGCCGTGGGCCGAGAGCTTGATGTTGACGAACACCGTCATCCCCAGCCCGAGCTTCTTCGGATTGAGCAGCGCCACCTTGCGCTCGATCACGCCGTCTTCCTGCATGCGGTGGATGCGCCGCCAGCATGGCGATTGCGACAGCTCGACCTTCTCGGCGATCTCGGCGGCCGAGAGGTCGGCGTTGTGTTGCAGCAGCAGGAGGATCTTGCGATCCAGGCTGCTCAGCGGGGTTTGCATGGCCTGTTCTCTTTTCTTGTTCTGGTTGGATTGTTCATGCAGCGCACGCGCTCGCAAGGGCAAAAGTAGAAAGAAAAAGCCTGCGCGTCACGTCCAAGATGTGTGCAACGCGTGCCGACGGGGCGATCCCCCGTCGCACAGGGTGGGCACGGTGATCCCGTCGCCCCGACTCCGGACAAGAAGAAACAGGAGCCACCCATGTCGCAATCCCTGGCCGATATCCGCCTGGACGACAAATACCGTTTAGCCACGGGTCATCTGTACCTCACCGGTACCCAGGCGCTGACCCGCCTTCCCATGTTGCAGCACCAGCGCGACCAGGCTCGCGGCCTGAACACCGGCTGCTTCATCTCCGGCTACCGCGGCTCGCCGCTCGGCGGGCTCGACAAGAGCCTCTGGGAGGCACGCGAATTCCTCAAGGAACACGCCATCCACTTCCAGCCCGGCGTCAACGAAGAGTTGGCGGCCACGGCCGTGTGGGGCAGCCAGCAGACCAACCTGTTTCCCGGCGCCCGGTACGACGGCGTGTTTGCCATGTGGTACGGCAAGGGCCCCGGCGTCGACCGTTGCGGCGACGTGTTCAAGCACGGCAACTCGGCGGGCGTTTCGCCGCATGGCGGCGTGCTGCTGCTGGCCGGCGACGACCACGGCTGCAAGTCCTCGACCATCGCCCACCAGAGCGAACACGCCTTCATCGCCGCATCGATTCCGGTGCTGAACCCGGCCAACGTCCAGGAAATCCTCGACTACGGGATCATCGGCTGGGAGCTGTCGCGCTATTCCGGCTGCTGGGTGGCGCTCAAGACCATCGCCGAGAACGTCGATTCCTCGGCGGTCGTCGAGGTTGATCCGGCGCGCATCCAGACGGTCGTCCCGGCGGATTTCGAGCTGCCCGAGGACGGCGTGCACATCCGCTGGCCCGACCCGCCGCTGGCGCAGGAAAAGCGCCTGAACATGTACAAGATCTACGCCGCGCGCGCCTTCGCCCGCGCCAACCACCTCAACCGGGTGATGATCGACTCGCCCACGCCGCGCCTGGGGATCATCACCACCGGCAAGAGCTACCTGGATGTACGCCAGGCGCTGGATGACCTCGGCCTGGACGAAGCGCTGTGCGCCCAGGTCGGGCTGCGCGTGCTGAAGGTGGGCATGAGCTGGCCGCTGGAACCGGTCTCGGTGCACGAGTTCGCCGAGGGCCTCGACGAGATCCTGGTCGTCGAGGAAAAGCGCAGCGTGATCGAGGACCAGGTCACCGGCCAGCTGTACAACTGGCCGGTCGGCAAGCGCCCGCGGGTGGTCGGCGAGTTCGACGAGCAGGGCTGCTCGTTGCTGCCGAACCTCTCCGAACTGACCCCGGCGCAAATCGCCCGGGTGATCGCCAAGCGGCTTGCGCCGATCTATTCCAGCGACAGCATCCAGGCCCGCCTGGCGTTTCTCGACGCCAAGGAAAAGGCGCTGGCCGCGCGCAGCTACAACACCGTGCGCACGCCGCACTATTGCTCCGGCTGCCCCCACAACACCTCCACCAAGGTGCCCGAAGGCAGCCGCGCCGCGGCCGGCATCGGCTGCCACTACATGGTCCAGTGGATGGATCGGCGCACCGAGACCTTCACCCAGATGGGCGGGGAAGGGGTGAACTGGATCGGCCAGGCGCCGTTCACCGACACGCCGCACATGTTCCAGAACCTCGGCGATGGCACCTACTTCCACTCCGGCCATCTGGCGGTGCGCGCCGCGGTGGCGTCGGGGGTGAATATCACCTTCAAGATCCTCTATAACGACGCCGTCGCCATGACCGGTGGCCAGCCCATCGACGGCGAACTGCGCGTCGACCAGCTCAGCCGGCAGGTCTTCAACGAGGGCGTGCAGCGCATCGCGCTGGTGTCCGACGAGCCGGAAAAGTACCCGACCCGCGAGACCTTCGCGCCGATCACCACCTTCCATCACCGCCGCGAACTGGACGCCGTGCAGCGCGAGCTGCGCGAGTTCAAGGGCGTCTCGGTGATCATCTACGACCAGACCTGCGCCACCGAGAAGCGCCGCCGGCGCAAGCGCGGCAAGCTGGAAGACCCGGCCAAGCGCGCCTTCATCAACGAGGCGGTCTGCGAGGGCTGCGGCGACTGCGGCGAGAAGTCCAACTGCCTGTCGGTACTGCCGAAGGAAACCGAGCTGGGCCGCAAGCGCGAGATCGACCAGAACGCCTGCAACAAGGATTTCTCCTGCGTCGAAGGCTTCTGCCCGAGCTTCGTCACCGTCCACGGCGGCGGGCTGCGCAAGCCCGAGGCGCTGGGCGCCGCAGCGCGCCAGGACGATCTGCCCGTCCCGCGCATGCCGGCCCTCGACCGGCCCTGGAACATTCTGGTGCCGGGCGTCGGCGGCAGCGGCGTGACTACCCTCGGCGCGCTGCTGGGCATGGCCGCGCACCTGGAAGGCAAGGGCAGTACGGTGCTCGACCAGGCCGGGCTGGCGCAGAAGTTCGGCCCGGTGGTGACCCATATCCGCATTGCCGCCAAGCAGGACGACATCTTCGCCGTGCGTATCGCCGCGGGCGAGGCGGACCTGATCCTCGGCTGCGACCTGATCGTCGCCGCCGGTGACGATGCGCTGACCCGCCTGAACGACAAGACCAGCCATGCGGTGATCAACAGCCACGAATCGGCCACCGCCGAATTCACCCGCAACCCCGACGCCCAGGTGCCGGGCGAGGCCATGCGCCAGGCGATCGTCGATGCGGTGGGCGCGGACAAGACCCACTTCATCGACGCCACCCGGCTGGCCACCCGGCTGCTGGGCGACAGCATCGCCACCAACCTCTTCCTGCTCGGCTTCGCCTGGCAGAAAGGGCTGGTGCCGCTGTCGGTGGCGGCGATCGAGCAGGCCATCGAGCTCAACGGCGTCGGCGTCAAGCTCAACCGCGAGGCGTTCCGCTGGGGCCGCCGCGCCGCGCATGAGCGCGAGGCGGTCGAGTCGCTGGCCCGCCCGGTCGAACAGGCCGAGCCGCGCTGCGAAACGGTCGACGAGATCATCGCCTGGCGCGTGGACTTCCTCACTCGCTACCAGAGCGCCCGTTACGCCCGGCGCTACCAGGCGCTGGTCGAGCGGGTGCGGCAGGCTGACCGCGAGCCCGATCAGGCCCTGACCGAGGCGGTGGCGCGCTACTACTTCAAGCTGCTCGCCTACAAGGACGAGTACGAAGTGGCGCGGCTGTACAGCGAGCCGGCCTTCCGCCAGCGCCTCGCGTCGCAGTTCGAAGGCGACTACCGGCTGCAGTTCCACCTGGCGCCGGCCTGGCTGGCCAAGCGCGACCCGGTGACCGGCGAGCCGCGCAAGCGCGAGTTCGGCCCGTGGATGCTCAACGCCTTCGAGGTGCTGGCGAAGTTCCGCTTCCTGCGCGGCACACCGCTCGATCCGTTCGGCTACGGCGCTGACCGCAAGCTCGAGCGCGAGCTGATCGGGGAATACGAGCGCACCGTCGAGTCGCTGCTGAGCCAGCTCAAGCCCGGCAACTACCGCACGGCCGTGGCCATCGCCGCGCTGCCCGAGCAGATCCGTGGCTTCGGCCCGATCAAGGAGCGCAGCGTCGCCGCGGTCCGTCAGCGGCAGAAGCTGCTGACCGAGCAGCTCGCGACCGGCGATGAGGCGCAGCCGGTGCGGTTGTTTCATTCGGCGGCGTAACGACCTGAAGCCGCGTGGCCCCGGTTCGCGACCAAGGTCGCTCCTACAAGGTGCCGTCGTAGGAGCGAGGGGGACAACAGGTTCCTCCCGCGAACCGGCCACGAACCGATTCCAAAACGCGCCCTGACGGCGCGCATCGTTTACAAGAACAAGAGAGGCCCCCCATGTCCGTTTTTGCTCATCCCGATTTCGACGACCACGAACAGGTCGTCTTCTGCCACGACAAGGCCAGCGGCCTGAAGGCCATCATCGCCATCCACGACACCCGGCTCGGCCCGGCGCTCGGCGGCTGCCGCATGTATCCCTACGCCAGCGACGACGACGCGCTGCGCGACGTGCTGCGGCTGTCGCGCGGCATGACCTACAAGTCGGCGCTGGCCGAGCTGCCGCTGGGCGGCGGCAAGGCGGTGATCATCGGCGACCCGCACGGCGGCAAGTCCGATGCGCTCTTCCATGCGATGGGCGATTTCGTCGACAGCCTCGGCGGGCGCTACGTCACCGCCGCGGATTCGGGCACCAGCGTGCCGGAGATGCAGCTGATGGCGCAGCGCACCCGGCATGTATCGGGTGCCACGCCGCGCGAGGCGCTGGATGGCGGCATGCGCAATGGCGATCCGTCGCCCTCGACGGCCTATGGCGTGTTCCTCGGCCTGCGCGAGGCGGTGCGTCATCGCCTGGGGCGCGACGACCTGTCCGGCGTTCGCGTGGCGATCCAGGGCGTCGGTCATGTCGGCTTCGACCTGGCTCAGCAGCTCACCGCCGCCGGTGCCCAGCTGTGGGTGACCGACGTGTACGGGCCGAACGTGCAGCGCGCCGTCGACGAGCTGGGCGCCAGCGCGGTGCGCCCGCAGGACATCTACGGGCTCGACGTCGAGGTCTTCGCGCCCTGCGCCATGGGCGGCATCCTCAATGCCGACACGCTGGAAGCGCTGCGTGCGCCCGTTGTCGCCGGTGCAGCCAACAACCAGCTCGCCACGCCGGAGATCGCCGTCGAGTTGCAGCGCCGCAACTGCCTCTACGCGCCGGATTACGCCATCAACGCCGGCGGCATCATCGACGTCTGCTACGAGCGCACCGGCGGCAGCCCGGCGCAGATCCGCGCGCACGTCGAGCGCATCGCGCCGACCCTGGCGCTGATCTTCGAGCGCGCCGCGGCCGAGGGGCTGCCGACCTCGGTCATCGCCGATCGCCTGGCACGCGAACGCCTGCGCGGCCCGGTTCACGCCTGATTCTCCTGGTTTGCCTCGTCATCCGACGCTCCGGCGCCGGCTGGCGGGGCTTTTTTACATCCCGGCGCAGTTCCAGCCGGACCGGCTTCGGCCGTCCATTCACAACAACAAAAAGGAACCGTTCATGTCGCAAAGCAGCCTTTCCGCTACCGCCACCCTCGAGGCCGGCCGCCAGGCGCGCGCGGGCCAGCGCGGGCTCTGGTCGTCCCGCTGGGTATTCTTCCTCGCCGCCACCGGCTCGGCGGTGGGCCTGGGCAACATCTGGAAATTTCCCTACATCACCGGCGAGAACGGCGGCGGGGCCTTCGTGCTGATGTACCTCGGCTGCATCCTGCTGATCGGCATTCCGTTGCTGATGGCCGAGGTGATGATCGGCCGACGCGGGCGGCACAACCCGGCCGGCTCGATGGCCGCGCTCGCCCGCGAAGCCGGCGCCAGTCGCCATTGGCGCACGCTTGGCTGGGTCGCCGGGCTCACCGGCTTTCTGATCCTGAGCTTCTACTCGGTGATCGCCGGCTGGGCGCTGGCCTATGTGCCGGCGTTGTTCGGCGGGCAGTTCACCGGCATCACGCCGCAGGCGAGCGAGGCGCGCTTTGGCGCGATGCTGGCCGAGCCGGGCATGCTGGTGCTGTACGGCACGCTGATTCTCACCGCCACGCTGGCCATCGTCGGGCTTGGCGTGCGGCGCGGGCTGGAGCAGTCGCTGCGCTTCATGATGCCGGGGCTGTTCGTGCTGCTGCTGGTGCTGGTCGCCTATTCGGCGGTCAGCGGCGAGTTCCTGCGGGCGGTGGAATTTCTCTTCGTCCCCGACTTCAGCAAGCTGACCGCCACCAGCGTGCTGGTCGCGCTGGGCCATGCCTTCTTCACGCTGAGCCTGGCCAGCGGCGCGATGATGACCTACGGCTCCTACCTGCCGGAGGGCACCTCGATCGCGCGGACGGCGCTGATGGTGGCGATCGCCGACACAACGGTGGCCCTGCTGGCGGGGCTGGCGATCTTCCCGCTGGTGTTCGGCAATGGCCTGGAACCGGGCTCCGGGCCGGGGTTGCTGTTCGTCACGCTGCCGATCGCCTTCGGGCAGATGCCGCTGGGCATGCTGGTCGGCGGGTTGTTCTTCGTGATGCTGGTGATCGCCGCGCTGACCTCGACCATCTCCCTGCTGGAACCGGCCATCGCCTGGCTGACCGAGCGCTACCGGACCACGCGCATCAAGGCCACGCTCGGCTGCGGCGCGGTGCTCTGGGTGCTGAGCCTGGGCAGCGTGTTCTCGTTCAACCTGTGGTCGGAGCACACCCTGTTCGGCCGGACCTTCTTCGACCTGCTCGACAAGCTCACCACCAACTGGCTGATGCCGCTGGGCGGGCTGGGGATCGTGCTGTTCGTCGGCTGGGCGCTGAACGAGCGGCTGGTGCGCGAGGCGATGGCGATGCGCTCGCCGGCCCTGTTCCGGGTGTGGTGGTGGCTGATCCGGCTGGTCACGCCGATGTGCATCGTGGCGGTGTTTCTCAACCTGGTCGGTCTGCTCTGAGGCCGTCTCGCGGCCGGGTCCGTCGGGCCGCGTGGAAGAAGTACGTGCCGCACTGTCAGATTTTCCTTACGCTTGCCGGCCGTTGTGACCGGGCTGCGCGGCCGTATCGCCGCTGTAAGGCAAGGCTGACACCGCGTGCGCGGGCCGGGCGGCCAACGCGTCGCCGGGTGGCTTGCCGCCCGACGGCGCAACCCGTGTGATGGGCTCACGGGTCTAGAACCTTGCGCTGCGCGTCGCCTCCTGGCGGCGCTGTCACAACAACAAGAAAGGTGAATGATGAGTAGAGAAAAGCCGAAGAACCTCTGGCTGTCCCGCTGGGGTTTCGTCCTGGCGGCCACCGGCTCCGCGGTGGGGCTGGGCAATATCTGGAAATTCCCCTACATCACCGGCGAGTACGGTGGCGGCGCCTTCGTGCTGATGTACCTGGCGTGCATCCTGGCCATCGGCATCCCGGTGATGATCACCGAGATCGCCCTCGGCCGGCGCGGGCGCGGCAGCCCGCTGGATGCCATCGGCCGGGTGGTTCGCGAGAACAACGGCAACCCGGCCTGGAAGGCGGTCGGCGGCATGGCGATGCTGGCCGGCTTCATGATCCTGTGCTTCTACGTGGTGGTCGCCGGCTGGGCCTTCGCCTACACCTGGAAGATGCTCGACGGCTCGCTCGCCGCGCCCAGCGTCGAGGCGCTCGGCGCGGTGTTCGAGTCGCACAACGCCAACCCCTGGGCGCTCGGTGGCTGGAGCGTGCTGGTCGCCCTGCTGACCCTGCTGATCGTCGGCAAGGGCGTGCAGGCCGGCGTGGAGCGGGCCTTCCGCTGGATGATGCCGGGCCTGGCGGTGATGCTGTTGGTGCTGGTCGGCTACTCGTTCAGCAATGGCAGCTTCGGCGAAGGCGTGGCGTTCCTCTTCACCTTCGATGCGTCCAAGCTGTCCGGCGAGGCGCTGCTGGCGGCGCTCGGCCATGCGTTCTTCACGCTGAGCCTGGCGAGCGGGGCGATCCTGACCTACGGCTCCTACATCCCCGATGGTCAGTCGATCGCGCGAACCACTTTCATCGTCGCAATCGCCGATACCTGCGTCGCACTGCTGGCGGGCCTGGCGATCTTCCCGGTGATCTTCGCCAACGGCATGGACCCGAGCGCCGGTCCCGGCCTGATCTTCATGAGCCTGCCGCTGGCGTTCCAGCAGATGCCGTTCGGCACGGCCTTCGGCGTGCTGTTCTTCGCGATGGTGTCGGTCGCGGCGCTGACCTCGGCGATCTCGATGATCGAGGCGGTGGTCGCCTACCTGAACGAGAAGCACGGCCTGAGCCGCCCACGCGGCGCCGCGTTGGCCGGTGCGGTGCTGCTGGTGATCAGCCTGCTGGCGATGCTCTCGTTCAATGTGGGCGCGGACTGGAAGCTGTTCGGCATGACGCTGTTCGACGGCCTGGACTACCTCACCTCGCGCTGGATGATGCCGCTCGGAGGCATCCTGATGGCGATCCTCGCCGGCTACTGTCTGCGCGACGGCATCATGCGCGACGAGCTGGGCCTGTCAGCCGGCGGTTATGCGCTGTGGCTGTTCATGGTCCGCTACGTGAGCCCGGTGATGATCATGCTGGTGTTCCTCCATGCGCTCGGCTGGCTGGGCTTCGACCCGCTGGTGCGCTGGTACTGGGTGCTCGGCGCTATCGGTACGCTGGCGGTACTTGGCGAGCTGCTGCGCCCCGGCATGCAGCGCGCACGGGTCCGCGCCTGATGCGGTGAATGCCACCGCGCCGTGCAGGGCGTGGTGGGTGGTGATGCGAAAAAAGGCGACGCCCGCGGGTGTCGCCTTTTTTCGTTCTGCGGACCGGCACGAGCGGGGCGGCGGCTCGGCACCGACGGCAGGTTCGAACGCCGCCTGTGCAGGGCCGGTCGAACCGTACAGCCCTTCGCACGGATTCCGCCCATGCACCTGATCCAGCTCCTCCTGCCGCTCTACGACAACCGCGACCAGGCCTTTGCGGGGCGTCTCTATCGCGAGGTCGGCGAGGCCCTGGTGGCCCGCTTCGGCGGCTTGACCGCCTTCACGCGAGCGCCAGCCACCGGCCTCTGGCAGGAAGACGGCGTGCACACCGAGCGTGACGAGGTGGTGGTCTACGAAGTGATGGCCGAGACGCTGGATCGCGACTGGTGGGCCGCCTACCGCGCCCGACTGGAGCAGCGCTTCGGCCAGGAGGAACTGGTGATTCGAGCCTGGCCGATCGAGCGCCTGTAGCGGATCAACGCTGGCGCAGGGTGAGCGTCAGCGTGCCGGCAGGCACCTGATCCAGCAGCCAGCGGCCGTCCGGCAATGGCCCGATGCCCTGAGTCGATGCAGGCTGCCAGCCGCTCGGCAGCGTCAGGGCCAGCCCTTCGATCGACGTGGGGGCGGTCAGCGTCAGGCTGAGCGAATCGCCCTGGCGTCGCACATCGACTGCGATCCGATCCCGCGCCGCCCACCAGGCGCCGTACTGCCCCAGCGTGCCGAACCAGGCGAAGGGCTTGAGGCGCGGCAGGATCTCATCGAGGAAGCGGTACTTGTGGTCGATCTCGTTCGGGTGAATCAGCATCACGTAGCTGGCGCCATAGCGGGCAAGCGATTGGGCCAGGTCGACGGCCTCGTCGACGCGCTGATCCATGATCGGCGGAATCTCATCCTCCACGGCGATCGGAAACTCGTAGATGCCCGTCTCCTGGGCGTACAGCCGCTGCGCATTGGCGCGGAAGGGCAGGTGGGTGGTCAGGTTGCCGGCGGTGGCCGAGCTCGAGAAGCGGTAGCCGGACGCCTGCATCGCTTCCGGCAGGCTCGGCGGCGTCGCCAGATAACCCGGACGGAACGAGGCGACCTGCGCGCGGCTCAGGTGCTCGAGCAGGAAGCGGCTGACCCGCAGCTCACCGAGCACGGTCGCGCCCTGGGTGTCGCCCTGGGCAAGCACGCGCGGCTGGTACTCGGGGTACGCCTCGCGCCCGTCGCCCAGCGGCACCGAGGCGTAGCGGTCGGAGTGGCTCACCGAATGGCTGCCGATCTCCATGCCGGCACCGACCAGCGCGTCGAGCACGTCGAGCGTGCGGTCGTTGAAGAAGCCCTCGTCCTGGAAGTCGCGGTAGTACTTGGTCTGGATGAAGAAGGTCGCCGGCACCTCGTGCCGGACCAGCAGGTCGCGGTAGGCCAGGAGGTTCTCCATCGACTGCACGTAATCGACGTCGAAGGTGACCACGGCGGCCAGGTCCTTGCCGTGCGGCACGGTGCCGAGCGTCACCGCCAGCGGCTCATGCTGCCGGTAGAGCGCTCGCAACCAGCGCAGCCAGACGTCCACCGAGGGCTCGTAGCCGTTGGCGTATGCCCGGTAGCCCTGCTCGTTGCGGTCGTTGTGCGCGCGCAGGATGAAGAAGCCGAGGTCGAACCCCAGCGCATAGGCGCTGCCGCCGCCGGCGGTCGTGCCGCTGACCAGCGCTGGCGAGCCGTCTTCGAAACGCGCCAGCACCCGGTCGGCGCCTTCGTACACCTGGGTGCCGATCCAGCTTTCGGGCTTGTCGGGCTGGCCGAGCAGCACGGTGCGCTCGTGCGGGTGGGCGATCCAGTCCAGGCTCGGTGCCTGCTCGAAGGTAAGGCTGTGATGCGCGCGGGATTCGTTGACCGAGTCGAAGCCGAACAGGTCCTGCAGGCCGCCGCCGAGCACCTGGGTGGCGATCAGCGTGCCGCCCTCTTCGACATGGCGACGCAGCGCCAGCCGGCCGGCGTCGTCCAGCGTCCGCCCGGAGAGCAGCGGGTAGGCGAGTATCACCTGATGGCGCCTGGCCTCGGCGACGTCGCGGGTGAGGGTGAAGGGCACGCCGATGCTCTTGAGGCCGTGGGTCAGGCCGAGCCAGGCGGCGTTTTCGTCGGTCAGCAGGATCGCCAGCCGCGAGGCCTCGCCGTTGGCATACAGCCGCCAGTCCGTAGGCGCCTCCGCGGCGAGGACACTCGGCTCGGCCGGGCCATGCAGCGCATCGAGGCGATCGAAGGTGTTGCGGCCCATGAACGCCATGACGGCAAGGGCGCCCAGCCCGACGGCGAGCAGCGCGAAGCACAGACGTGCCATGAAGGCGGGTTGTTTCCAGAACGGCACGGCAATCTCTTCGAACGCGGAGGGGGACGCCTAGCGTATCCGCAGAAAGCCGATTTTATTGAGCGACTCGGCGCCAGGCATCGCCAACGCTGTGCGCTCAGCGGCCAGCAGGACGCCCCGTGCTAGATGCCGAACGAGGCTTGCAGATCGCGCACGCCGAGGCTGAACAGCGGCGTCCGGCCATGCAGGTAGCCGAGCGGACCGGTGGCGGCGAACTCCCAGTTGGCCCGGCCGGTGACGACGCGCCCCCGGCCCCGGCATCGGGTGCGTTGCAGGCCGCACGGGCCAGGCTGGATCACGAAGCCGCTGGCGGAGGGCTGGCCCGGCAGGCGCATGGTCGGGTCGAAGCGGACCGAGGCGACCGCGCGGCCGTCGGCGTTCAGGCGGCCTCTGAAACCGCGTTCTTCATCGCCGGGTTCGAGCTCAAATTCGCCGAGCGCCTTCGGGATGGACCACAGCTGCCGGCCGCCCGCCACCGAGCGGGGCTCGTCGACCCAGATCTGCGTGACGGTGCCGGCGGGGGCGAGCATGCCGTGGCCGCGCACCGCCACGGCTACGGCAAGCTCGTTGTAGGCCAGCGTCCCGCCCGGCAGGTACGCTGCCCACGCCGTGAATACCAGCGCGTTGTCCGCCAGGGTGGCGTACGCCAGCCCGGTCGGTGCCGGCGGCAGGTCGCGCGTGGGCACACGCCAGGCAGACACGCAGGCGCTGCCGGTCAGGTGCCAGGGCGCTTCGGGAAAGGCGGAGGGTTCGTCGGTATCCATGCAGAGACAGACGCCGCCAACGCCCGGCGGTTCCGGGCGCCTGGCGCCGTCCGACGGCTAGCGTGCCGCGTCGTCGGACCCTGCCTTGCCGACCGCCGCGGCCCACTCCAGCGCACCTACCGAACTGTGTGCGGCGTTGGTGCCGTGGTTGGCGCCCGGATACAGGCGGAACTCGCTGTACAGCCCGGGCGCCTGTTGGGGCTGGAGGCGGGCGACCAGGTCGCGCGCGTGGCCCACCATCCGCCGTTCGGCCATGTGGCGTCGGCGCCCGTCGGTGAGCGGATCGTCCGGCCGCGGTTGCTCGGCGCCGCCGGCCGTCACCAGCAGGCGCGCGCCGATCGGATGCGCCGCCAGGCGGCGTTCGAAGTCGGTCAGCGTGCGGTCGACGTAGCCCTTGTACCACCAGATCGACGGGCTGGCGGCCACGTAGCCCTGGAACGCCTCGGGTCGATTCATCAGCGTGTAGAGCGTGAACAGCCCACCGTAGGAATGGCCGAACAGCGTCTGCCGCTCAGGGTTGACCGGATAGCGCGCGGCGATCGTCGGCTTGAGTTCGGTCTCGATGAAGGCCAGGAAGCGCTCGGCACCGCCAGAGGGCGGCGGCTCGCGCCCGGGCAGGCGCTGGCGATCCTCGGCCTTGGGCGTGTAATCCTCGGCGCGAGCGTTGAAGTGATACAGCGCTTCGCCGGGATAGCCGATGCCCACCACCAGGACCGAGTCGCGCAGCTTGGGGTCGGGACGGGCTTCCAGCGCCTGCGCCTGGATGGCGAGGGCGGGGAACAGGGCGTTGCCGTCGAGCACGTACAGAACCGGATAGCCGCCGGGCGGTGGCGGCTCCTGCGGCTCGGAAACGAAGATGCGGTAGTCGCGGCCGGTGTGCCGGGAATGCAGGTCGCGGTGTTCGGTGTGGGGCAGCACCACGGGCGCCCACTGCGCGTCGCGGCGCGTCATGTCCGACGCCGAGCAGCCGCTCAGCGCGATCAGCAGCGAGGCGAGCAGGGCTTTCGTGTCGAGGGCTTTCTTGCTGCGGGTCATATCGGTCCCTCTGGTGAAGAGGCGGGTGCGTCCGGCAATGGGCCTTCCTGCCAGTCGATCTGCAAGGCTTCCTCGCCGGAGAAGCGCAGCAGATGGTCGTCGAGTACGTAGCGCAGGCGGGCTTCCGCTTCGCCGGCGTCGGCCTCGCAGTCGATCAGCAGGCGATCGGGCAGCGCATACATCCGGCACCGACCGAAGGCGAAGTCGACGTGGGCGCGGTGTTCGTCGACCTGCACCTGGGTCTTGTGGCCGAAATGCTTGCACAGGCGCGTCATGTTGCGTGACGCGCGAGGCGTCGGCACGCAGGCGTGGAACAGGGGCATGACGGTCTCCAGGATGGCGAAGCCGCCGGCGTCACGGAGACGGTCGGTGGCTCGAAGGGTGGGATCAGAATTCGTAGCGGGCGCCGACCATGACGTTGCGCGACGGGCCGTAGAAGTTGAAGGTGCCGACGCTGCCGACCCGCGAGTAGTACGTGCGATCAAGCAGGTTGTTGACGTCGAGCGTGGCGGTGAGCTGATCGCTGACCGGGTAGGACAGCTTGGCGTCGACCACGGCGTAGCCGGGCGCACTGAGCGTGACGTTGCTGCGGGTGATCGAGAAGTCGCTCATCGCCGTCACGCCTGCACCGATGCCCAGGCCGCGCAGGGCGCCGCTTGGCAGCGTGTATTTGCTCCACAGCGAGGCCTGGTGACGCGGCATGAGGGTGAACAGGCTGTTCTCGTCGCCGGACAGGTTTTCGGTCTTCATGTAGGTGTAGCCGGCCAGCAGCTCCCATTCGGGGGTGACGTAGCCGCTGATCTCCAGCTCGCCGCCGCGGATACGGGTCTTGCCGGCGGCCTCGTAGGCGCCGCTGATCGGGATGCCGAATGCGTCGATGGCGGTAGTCGCACGGTTTTCATCGGTCAGCTGGAAGGCGGTGACGCGGGCGTTGAGGTCGCCGCCGTAGTAGCTGCCCTTGACGCCGATTTCGTATTGCTCGCCTTCGCGCGGGTCGATGATGCGGTTATCGACGCCGGCTTCGGTCTGTGGCTTGAAGACCCGCGAATAGCTGGCGTAGAGCGAGTGCTGCTCGTCCAGGTCGTACACCAGGCCGCCGTAGGGCGTGACGTAGCCGGACTCGGTGACATCGCCGGCGGCGCTGTTCTCGCCTTCGTAGGTGCTCACGCGGGCGCCGCCGATCAGCGCCAGCCGCTCGATCGGGCGGAAGGTCAGCTTGGCGTACAGGCCGGCCTCGCGTTCCTCGGTTTCCACCGGCGTGCCGAAGGTGATGCTTGGCTTGGCGGAGTCCGTAGGGTCGTAGGTGCCGACGTCGATCGAGCGGATCACGGTGCCGCGGGCGTCGGCGTATTCGGTGTCGTAGCGCTTGTAGTCCGTGCCGATCACGAATTCGCTGACCTGGCCGAGCAGTTCGAACGGCTGGCTGTAGTTGGCGTCGACGGCGAGGGTGTCCTGCTCGAGATCGCGGGCGGTGTAGGCCAGGCTGGTCGCGCCGGTGGTGGCGTTGCGGCCGGTGAAGGCATACAGGTAATCGGTCGAACGCTTGGAACCGCGCACCGCCACCCGGCCGTAGCCGCCGTTGTCGAAGCGGTGGGTCAGCTCGGCGACGGCATCGGTGGTGCGCCCGTCGAAGTCGCCCCAGTCGGCGCCCAGGTAGGTCGGGCGGCTGAAGTCTTCGAGGCGGCCATCGATCGAGGCCGGGTAGCCGTTGTGCGGGACGATGTCCTTGGTCTGGTGGATCAGCCCGAACGACATGGCGGTGGCGTCGGAGAGGTCGATGTCCAGCGCGCCGTAGAAGCTCTCGCTGGTGTTGGCGTTGTAGTCGACCTCGCCGTTGGTGTCGGCGCGGGAGATCACCGTGCGGCCGCGGATGCGGCCCTGTTCGTCGAGCGGGCCGGAGAGGTCGGCTTCCAGGTAGCTGGTGTCCCAGCTGCCGTAGCGGCCGGTCAGGCTGCCCTGGAATTCCTGCGTCGGGCGCTTGCGCACCATGTTGACGATGCCGCCCATTTCGCTGGTGCTGTTGAACAGCCCGGACGGCCCGCGCATGACTTCGACGCGGTCGAACGGCGACAGCGACGGCAGCGTGCCGTTGATGCTGGCCATCGGCGCGGGCAGGCCGTCGATGTTGAATTCGTCGTACTCGTAGCCGCGGGCATAGATGGAGGAGCGGCCGCTGTCGTTGGTCAGGGTGCGCAGGCCGGTGGAGTACTTGGCAAGGTCGTCGAGGTTCACGAACTGGCGATCGCGGATGTAATCGCTGGTGTAGACGCTGATCGACTGCGGAATGTCGCGCAGCTCGGCCGGGGTCTTGGTGCCGACGGTCGCGGCCGGCACGGTATAGCCGCCGAGCGCTTCGGAGGACGGCATGTCGTACAGGCGGTTGCCCTCGACGGTGATGCTCTCCAGTTCGATCGGCTCGGCCGGCGTCGTCACGCCCTGCGCCAGCGCGCTGAGCGGGAAGGGCGCGAGCAGGCCGACGAGCAGCAGGCGTCCTGAACGGTGCGAGAAGCGATTGGGGCGATTGATTCGGTCCATGCGGCAGCTCCTGTCGCGGGCGGGACAGGTTGGCGGCTGTCCACGTCTGCACAAATGATAACGATTTGCATCAAATGATGACGGCGCGTAGTCTGCCAGCGCAGCGACGGCCGGACCTTTGCGCAATCGAACATTTGCTTTGCGCCCGCGTCGCTTCTCCCGGGGGAGCAGCCATGCACCAGCCAGATCACGTCATCCGTCGCGCCGAATTGCCCGCACCGAGCCAGCCGAACCTACGTCTGCCAAGGCCCGACGACGACCGCCTGCTGTTCGGTCGGGTCAACTGGCTGCAGCTGCGCGACGGGTTGTCGCTGCACTGTTCCGACTGCGAGGAACTGCAGGACTTCGTCACCGAGAACGTGGTCGGCCCGCGTCTGTCTTTCGTGCTCTTCCTCGATGGGCAGAGCGAGGTGAGCTACGACGGCCTCTCGCTCACGCTGGGCCATCCCGCGCGCCGGCGCAGCCCCGAGGGCGTTGCCCTGGCCATGAACGAGCCGGTGCTGTTTCGACGTCATGCGCGGCGGGGCCAGCACATCCGCAAGCTGGTGGTGAGCCTGACGCCCGAGTGGTTCGACCGCTGCGATGGGGGCGCTGGCGGCGGGGCGGTGCGGCAGTTCATGCAGAGCCATCTGGCGCCACGCGTGTGGAAGCCTTCGGCGCGGCTGTTGACGCTTGCCGAGCAGATGCTCAATCCGCCGGACTACGACCCGCTGCTCGAGCGCTTGTACCTGGAGAGCCGCGCCCTCGACATCGCCTGCGAGGCGCTGGGCAGCCTGGGCGATGCGCCCACCGAATCGACCGCGGGCCTGCGGCCGCACGAGCAGCAGCGGGTCCGGCGACTGACCGATCTGCTCGACAGCGGCGCGGCGGATGGCTGGACGCTCGAGTGCATCGCGCGGGAGATGGGCGTCAATGCCAATACGTTGCAGCGCCAGTTCCGGGCCGTGCGCGGCACGACGGTATTCGAGTACCTGCGCGCACGGCGGCTGACCCAGGCGCGCCAGGCGCTGGAGCGCGACGGTGCGAGCGTCACCGAAGCCGCCTGGCTGGCCGGCTACAACAGCCCGGCCAACTTCGCCACGGCGTTCAAGCGGCAGTTCGGCATCAGTCCGCGACAGATCAGGGCGCGCCTCTGATCCACCGGGCAAGGCACAGCGCGCCTGCCGCGCAGCCATGAGTCCGTAAACCGTGGCGATCAGGCATGCCAGGCGCCGTGCTCGGTGGCGGCTGGAGGCGGCCAAGCCACGCCTGCTAACATCGCGCCCTTATTGCATCGCGCCGCGCCTGGCGCCCACCTTTCGCCAGAGAGACCCATGACGACCGTCCGCACCCGCATCGCACCCTCGCCTACGGGCGACCCGCACGTCGGCACCGCCTACATCGCCTTGTTCAATCTGTGCTTCGCGCGCCAGCACGGCGGCCAGTTCATCCTGCGCATCGAAGACACCGACCAGCTGCGTTCCACTCGCGAATCCGAACAGCAGATCTACGACGCGCTGCGCTGGCTCGGCATCGAATGGGATGAAGGTCCGGACGTCGGTGGCCCGCACGGCCCGTACCGGCAGAGCGAGCGCGGCGACATCTATAAGCGCTACTCGGACGAGCTGGTGAGCAAGGGGCGTGCGTTTCCCTGCTTCTGTTCCGCCGAGCGGCTCGACCAGGTGCGCGCCGAGCAGCAGGCCCGCAAGGAAACGCCGCGCTACGACGGCCACTGCATGCACATCCCGGCCGAGCAGGCGCAGGCCCGGATCGCCGCGGGCGAGTCCCATGTGATACGCATGAAGGTGCCGACCGAGGGCACCTGTGTCGTGCCGGACATGCTGCGCGGAGACGTGGAAATCCCGTGGGACCGCATGGACATGCAGGTGCTGATGAAGGCCGATGGACTGCCGACCTACTTCCTCGCCAACGTGGTCGACGACCACCTGATGGGCATCACCCATGTGCTGCGCGGCGAGGAATGGCTGCCCTCGGCGCCGAAGCTGATCAAGCTCTACGAGTACTTCGGCTGGGAGCAACCGGCGCTGTGCTACATGCCGCTGCTGCGTAACCCCGACAAGAGCAAGCTGTCCAAGCGCAAGAACCCCACCTCGGTGACCTTCTACGAGCGCATGGGCTTCCTGCCCGAGGCGATGCTGAACTACCTCGGCCGCATGGGCTGGTCGATGCCGGACGAGCGCGAGAAGTTCACATTGCAGGAGATGATCGAGCACTTCGACATCAACCGCGTCTCGCTCGGCGGGCCGATCTTCGACATCGAGAAGCTGTCCTGGCTGAACGGCCAGTGGATCCGCGAGCTGTCGGTCGAGCGGTTCGCCGCCGAGGTGCAGAAGTGGGCGCTCAACCCCGAGTACCTGATGAGGATCGCGCCGCACGTGCAGGGTCGGGTCGAGACGTTCAGCCAGATCGCGCCGCTGGCCGGCTTCTTCTTCTCGGGTGCGCTGAAACTCGACCCGACGCTGTTCGAGCATAAAAAGCTGAGCCCTGAGCAGGTACGCCAGGTGCTTCAGTTGGTGCTCTGGAAGCTGGAAGCCTTGCGGAAGTGGGAAAAGGACCGCATCACCGACTGCATCCAGGCGGTGGCCGAGTACCTCGAGCTCAAGCTGCGTGACGTCATGCCGCTGATGTTTGCGGCGATCACGGGGCAGGCGAGTTCGGTGTCGGTACTCGACGCGATGGAAATCCTCGGCCCGGATCTGTCTCGCTTCCGCTTGCGGCAGGCGCTGGAGCTGCTCGGCGGCACGTCGAAGAAAGAAGCCAAGGACTGGGAGAAGCAGCTGGCGGCGATTCGCTGATTCGTCCGGACCGGTGTCGCGACAGGTCCGACGAAAGGCCGGCAAGAGGCGCTAAACGCTTGGCGTGACAGGAGAAAATTTTGTTGACACGCCTAGGGGGCCTCCCTAATATGCGCCCCGTCCTTGAGATGGGGCTATAGCTCAGCTGGGAGAGCGCTTGCATGGCATGCAAGAGGTCGACGGTTCGATCCCGTCTAGCTCCACCAAATCTCGCGTTTTGCCGCCGGTTGCCGTAAAGCGATCGACCTGAAGGGTTTGCGTCCCCTTCGTCTAGTGGCCTAGGACACCGCCCTTTCACGGCGGTAACAGGGGTTCGAGTCCCCTAGGGGACGCCACTATTCCAGCGCAGCATGTTCGTGTTGCTCGTCGAGAGACGCTAAATCCGGGGCTATAGCTCAGCTGGGAGAGCGCTTGCATGGCATGCAAGAGGTCGACGGTTCGATCCCGTCTAGCTCCACCAATCCACGACAGGTCGGCAATGCCGTCCTTGTTCTTCGAAGGTTTCGTCCCCTTCGTCTAGTGGCCTAGGACACCGCCCTTTCACGGCGGTAACAGGGGTTCGAGTCCCCTAGGGGACGCCAGTTTTTTTGCCCGTTTTGGGCGTTGAAGGGTCGCTTCTCCGGAAGTGGCCCTTTTGTTTTATGGGCGGTCGAAAAGGTGTCGCGGCCGGCGGAAACTTCTTCGCCATGAATGGTCTGGTATATCTGCGCCAGTAATGCGTGACCTGCGGGCCAGGCGCACCTTCCGATTGCGACAGTGAACAACCGAGGACGCACCATGAGCTGGGACCGCGAGCAACCCTTCGTCATCGACATCGAAGTCACCGCCGAGCACATCGATGGCCTGGGGCATGCCAACAATGCGGTCTATGTCACCTGGCTCGAGCGTTGCGCCTGGGAGCATTCGCAGAGCCTGGGTCTAGGGCTGGACGACTACCGGCGACTCGATCGGGCGATGGCCGTACTGCGTCACGAGATCGACTACCTGGCCAGCGCGTATGCCGGCGACCGGTTGCGCATGGGGACCTGGATCGTCGAGTCCGATCAGCGCCTGAAGATGAACCGGGCCTTCCAGTTGGTGCGTGAGGCGGACGGGGCGACGCTCGTGCGGGCCATGACTACCTTCGTCTGCATCGAGCTTTCGAGCGGCCGGCCGAAACGCATGCCGCCCGAATTCATCGACGGCTACGGCAAGGCGCTGGTGCAGCCGTATCCGCTGGAGCTGTAGGCGGTCAGCCGCCGATCGGAGGCTCGATTTCAGCGTCGCGACGCTCCTTGGCATCCTCGCGCCAGTCATCCTGTACTTCTTCTTCCATCTTGCGGTCCATGTTCGTCGAGCCATCCTTGCCAGCCGTTCCGGCATCCATGTGGTTCTCGTGCATGGCGCTGCCGGGGGTTTCCTCGACGTCGTAGGTGCCGCTGTCTTCGTTGGCCATCGCAGTGGTGGCAAACAGCGCGGCGGCGAGGGCAAGGGGGAGCGGGGTTTTCATCGGCGTTCTCCTTCTTCGGTTGAATGAAGGCATACTTCGCTTCCCTTTTTCCGACCTGTGCGGTGGGGGATTGTTCGTTTTTCATCCGGTCGGTGAGTATGGCGCCGCGCAAGATCATCCACGTCGACTGCGACTGCTTCTTCGCCGCAATCGAGATGCGCGATGACCCGTCGCTGGCGAGCCGGCCAATCGCGGTGGGCGGCTCGGCGGATCGGCGCGGGGTCATTTCCACCTGCAACTATGAAGCGCGCGCTTATGGCATTCGCTCGGCCATGGCGTCGGCGCAGGCGCTGCGCCTGTGCCCGGACCTGCTGATCCTGCGACCCCGCATGGACGCCTATCGCGAGGCCTCGCAGGAAATCCGCGCGATCTTTCGCACCTATACCGACCGCATCGAGCCGCTGTCGCTGGACGAGGCGTACCTGGATGTCAGTGGCTGCGAGCACTTCGCCGGCAGCGCCACGCGGATCGCGCAGGACATTCGTCGACGCGTCTGGCAACAGGTGCGCATCACGGTTTCCGCCGGTGTGGCACCGAACAAGTTTCTCGCCAAGATCGCGTCGGACTGGCGCAAGCCGGACGGGCTCTTCGTCATCACGCCGGACCAGGTCGACGCCTTCGTCGAGGATCTGCCGGTCGACCGCCTGCATGGCGTCGGACGCGTCACCGCTCAGCGGCTCAAGCGACTGGGCATCGACCGTTGTGCCGATCTGAGGGCGTGGGATCGGCTGGCACTGGTTCGCGAGTTCGGTGCGTTCGGCGAGCGGTTGTGGAACCTGGCGCGGGGTATCGACGAACGACCGGTGCAGAGCGACAGCCGACGCCAGTCGGCCAGCGTCGAGCATACGTTCGAGCGCGACCTGCCGGACCTGGCGTCCTGCCTGGCGCAGCTGCCGATGCTGCTCGACGAGCTGGCCGGGCGCATGGCGCGGCTCGATTCGCGCTACCGGGCCGACAAGCCCTTCGTCAAGGTGAAGTTCCACGACTTCACCCAGACCACGCTGGAGCAGACCGGCGTCGGCCGCAGCCGCGAGGACTACGCCGCGTTGCTCACTTCGGCCTACGCCCGCGGCAACAAGCCGGTGCGCCTGCTGGGGGTAGGCGTGCGACTGATCGACCGCCGGTCCGGTTTCGAGCAACTCCACCTCTTCTGATCCCTGGCGGCACGCCTCTTGCTCCCTTGCCTATGCGTGCCGGTAGCCGACGGATGGCTGGCGATCCAGTTCAAGCCCGCGGTGCCTGGGGACGATAACGACACCAAGGAGGCGTCGTTTTTCAGGCACTTACCGCACGCGACAATTTTTAGACAGCTCGGTTTCGTGTTGTTAGAGTTGCCCCTACTTAAATAGTGGCTAATTAATATCAGCGGTGGCACTCGCCACGGTGACAGATCGCGCGCTCGGCGCCGGGAGTTTCGGTGGGTTGGTTCAAGACTAAACGGGCAAAGCCGCTTGGACAGCTGGGCGTGGAAGCGTGCTCTCAGGGTGTCTCGCTGGCACAGGTGCAGCGACAGCCTGCCGGCCTGCCGCGGCTGCTGTGCTGCGACCATCGCGACGGCCGCCTGGCCGATGCGCTGAAAGAACTCGTCCAGGCCCATCGCCTGGAGGGCTTGAGCGTCAATTTTCTGTTGCAACCTGCCGACTACCAGATCTTCCTGCTCGAAGCGCCCGATATTCCAACCGAGGAGCTGGCCGATGCCATGCGCTGGCGCGTCAAGGACGTGATCAGCCAGCCGCTCGAGGAGATGGTGATCGACAGCTTCGCGCTGCCGGTCGATGCCTACCGCGGTCGGACGCGCATGGCCTATTGCGTGGTGCTGCCGAAAGCGCGGATGGCCGCCATCGCCACCGCCGTGGCAGACGCGGGGCTGGTGCTGGCCAGCATCGACATTCCCGAGATGGCGTTCCGCAACCTCGGCCTGCTGGCCGGCGCCGACGGCATCAACATCGCGCTGCTGCAACTGAGCGCCAGCGACGGCCTGATCTGCGTGCAGAACGGCCCGGACATCTACATGGCGCGGCGCATCGAGCAAGGGGTGCGGGCCGGCCAGGACATCGGCGGCGTCGCGTTGGAAATCCAGCGCTCGCTCGACTACTTCGAAAGCCAGCTGGGCAAGGGCTACATCAACCGCATGTTCCTGCTGCCCACCGAAAGCGATGCCGAGGGCACGCACCAGGCCCTGGCCAGCGGCATGGCGATCAACCTGCTGCGACTCGATCTCGGCGAGCTGTTCGACGAACATTCCGAAGCCGACCTGCCGCCGGCGCTTCAGGCTCGCTGCCTCGGCGCGGTCGGCGCGGCGCTCCGGGAGGCGGCGCGGTGATGCAGAACATCAACCTCTACCAGCCGGGCGACAAGCGCCGTGCCGACGGCCCCCGGCCGACGCAGATGCTCGTCGGGCTGCTCGCCCTGGGGCTGGTCATGGCGAGCCATGCCGCCTGGCTCGGCTGGCAATGGCGGGTGGCTGACTCCGCCGCCGCGCAGGCCGAGACGCAGGCGCAGGCCGCCGAACAGACACTTGCCTCGCTGCGTGCCGGCTATCAGGAGCCTCGGCTCGACCCGGCGCTGGTGCAGCGCACCAGCGATCAGCAGGCCGAAAACGGCGAGCTCGCACGACTTTCCGGCTACCTCGATTCGCTCGATGCCCAGCGCTCGCTGGGGTTCGTGCCGCTGCTCGCGGGTCTGGCCGAACGACACCCGCCGACGGGACTCTGGCTGACGCGCATCCGCCTCGATGACGGCGGCGCCGAGCTGGCCCTTCAAGGCCTCGCACAAAAGCAGGACCTGTTGCCCGCCTACCTTCACAGCCTGGGGCGCAGCGCGTCGCTGAGCGGCCGCACCTTCGGTCACTTCGACATCGAGCGCGTGCCGGGCGACCTGTTGCAGTTCCGGCTGGCTTCGCGTGCCGCGCAGGAAAACGACGATGAATGAGCTGATCCGACGCTGGCATGGCATGGCCGCGCGCGAGCGCTGGCTGACTTACGGGGTCGGGCTCGCCGTGCTCGGCATGCTCTATGTGACCCTGCTGGCCGACCCGCTGAGCAGCCGTATCGCGACCCGGGAGAGCGCCCGGCTTGCCGCGCAGACCCGTCTGCTGGAGGCCGACTCGGCGCTGGCCGACATGCAGGCGCGGCTGGCGGCCGACCCCAACCGCGCGCAGCGTGAAGCGCTGGACGCCGCACTCGCCGGCCGCGACGCCTTGCTCGCGCGCATCGACACGCACACCCGCGCGCTGGTCTCGCCGGCGCAGATGAAGTCGCTCCTGCAAGCGCTGTTGCAGGCCGAGCCCGGCCTCACACTGGTTGGCCTGGACAGCTTCAGCGAACCCCTCAGCCTGCCGGGTGCCACGTCCGCGGCGCCGAGCGAGGCATCCAAGGCAGTGCCGGTGGTGCTTTACCGCCACGGCCTGCGGCTGACCCTCGAGGGTGGCTATTTCGATCTGATCGGCTACCTCGATGCGGTGCGCCAGAGCGGCTGGCGGCTGCACTGGGATCGGCTGGACTACCAGGTCGGCGAAGACGGGCATGCCCGCGCGCGGATCGTTCTCGAATTGCACACGCTCAGCCGTGACGCGGGGTGGGTCGGTGTCTAACGCACGTCACTTGCCCATCGCGCTCCTGCTGGGCGTCCTCGCCATGCCGGCGCTGGCGCTCGACCCCACGCGCCCGCCCGTCGCGCTGCAACCCAGCGCGCCGCAGGATGCCGTGCAGGCAGCCGCCCCGCTGCGCCTGCAAGCCATTTTCCATACCCAAGCCGCCGCCAGCGCCGTGATCAACGGCCAGACCCTACGGGTCGGCGATCGGCTGGGCGACGTGCGCGTGCTGGCGATCGACGCCAGCGGCGTGCTGATCGAGCGCCAGGGCCGGCGCGAACACCTGGCCCTGGCCGCTCCCATCCTCACTCCGAGTCGAATCGCCCCATGACGCATTTCCTTCCCTCGCGCCTTGGCCTGCTGGGCCTCGTCGTTCTGCTCGGCGCCTGCCAGACGTTCGAGGACGGCGACCGGCGTCTCTATCGCCAGGGCAACCAGCTGCTCGAAGACAGCCTCGAGCGGAACCGCACCAAGACCGCGCCGCCGCCGAGCATCCAGGCGGCGCTGATGCCGCCGCTGGCGATCGCCGCCGGCGAGACCCGGCCGAGCGGGCCGCGTTTCGATGTGGCGGTCAATGACATGCCGGCGCGCGACTTCTTCCTCAGCCTGATGAACAGCGCTGGCGAGAACCTGCTCGTCCACCCGGACGTGACCGGCACCATTTCCTTCAGCCTGCGTAACGTCACGCTCGAAGAAGTGCTGGCGGCGGTGCGCGACAGCTACGGCTACGACTATCGCCGCACCAGCTACGGCTACCAGATCCAGCCGAACACCGCCGTCACCCGCACCTACAACCTCGACTACCTGAACGTGCAGCGCGAAGGGGCGACCGAGACCCGCGTCAGCTCCGGGCAGGTCACCACCAGCGAAGACACCGGCAGCGACGCCACCGGCACCACCACCAGCACCACGGCCAGCACCGTGCCCGCCAGCCTGCTGGTGACCACCAGCAGCGTGGATTTCTGGAACGAAGTGCGCGAAGTGATCGCCATGATCATCGGCGGGGAAGGGGACAACAGCGTCGTGGTCAATCCGCAGAGCGGCTTGCTGGTGGTGCGCGCCAATAGCCGCGACCAGCAGAACGTCGCCGACTTCCTCGCGCGCGCCCAGCGCAACCTTCAGCGCCAGGTCATTCTCGAAACGAAGATCCTGGAAGTGACGCTGTCCGAAGGCTTCCAGTCGGGCATCAACTGGGCGCAGCTCGCCTCGATGGGCAACGCCGACATTTCCCTCGGTGTCAGCGGCGACACCCTCGACGGGCCGCAGGGCGCCGGCGGCGTGTTCAGCGCGGCGGTCAGCGTCGGCGACTTCAGCGGCGTGCTGCAATTGCTGGAAACCCAGGGCCAGGTGCGCGTGCTGTCCAGCCCGCGGGTCTCGACGCTGAACAACCAGAAGGCGGTGATCAAGGTCGGTACGGATGAGTACTTCGTGACCGACGTGTCGACCACCACCACCTCGTTGGTCGGCGGCACCACCGCGCCGGACCTGGACGTGACGCTGACGCCGTTCTTCTCGGGCATCTCGCTCGACGTCACCCCGCAGATCGACGAGTACGAGCAGGTCACCCTGCACGTGCGCCCGACGGTGAGCCGCGTCGAAGACCAGAACAAGATCATCGAGCTGGGTGGCGAGGACAACGCCTTCAACCTGCCGCTGGCGCTGTCGACCACTCGCCAGTCCGACTCCATCGTGCGCGCGCGCAGCGGCCAGGTCGTGGTGATCGGCGGCCTGCTGGAGAACAGCAGCACCAACAACGACGCCAACGTACCCTGGGCCTCGAAGCTGCCCGTGGTCGGCAACCTGTTCCAGCAGCAGCGCAAGGCCGTCCGGCAATCCGAGCTGGTCATCCTGATGCGGCCGGAAGTGGTCAGCGACCAGGCGTGGCTGGATGACCTGCGCCGCAGTGCCGAATCCTTCCGGGAGCTGCGCTGAGGTGTACGAAGCCTTCTTCGGCCTGCGCGAAAAACCCTTCGCGCTGACGCCCAACACCGGCTTCATGGTCGAGCTCGCGCCTTACCAGGCGTGCCTCAACCTGCTGCGCGTGGCGTTGGCCGAGGGCGAGGGCTTCGTCAAGATCACCGGCGAAGTGGGCACCGGCAAGACGCTGCTGTGTCGCGCGCTGCTCAATGAACTGGCGGCCGAACGCTACCAGGTGGCCTGGCTGCCGGACCCGGCGCTCAGCCCGAGCGCCCTGCGCCAGGCGCTGGCACACGAACTCGGGATCACCGACGCCCAGTGGCTGGACGACCAGGGCGTGCAGGCCGCGCTGCAGCAGCGTCTGGTCCAGATCGCCGGCAGCGGCCGCAGCACCGTCGTGCTGATCGACGAGGCGCAGGCCCTGTCGCGCAACACGCTCGAAGGGCTGCGCCTGCTCACCAACCTCGAAACCGAGCGCAGCAAGCTGTTGCAGGTGGTGCTGTTCGGCCAGCCCGAGCTCGACGCGCTGCTGCACCGGCATGACCTGCGCCAGCTGCGCCAGCGCATCACCTTTTCCTACCGGCTGCGCCCGCTGGATGCGGCCGACACGGCGCGCTACCTGGCACGACGCATGGCGTGCGCGGGCTTTGCCGGCGAGGCGCCCTTCACGCCCGCCGCGGTGCGCCAGCTCACCCGCGGTAGCGGCGGCATTCCGCGACTGATCAACGTGCTCGCCCACAAGGCGCTGATGGCGGCCTTCGGCGAAGGCGCGCAGCGCATCGAGGCCACCCATGTGCGCCGTGCGTTGGCCGATACCGAAGGCGCCCAGCCCTTTTTCCAACCGTCCCGGCGCCTCGGCTGGCTGTTCGCGGCGTGCCTCGCCGGCGCCGCCATCGGCGCCTGGCCCTGGGTCGAACGCCTCTCGACGGTGCTGACATGAGCCTGGTCAACGACATGCTGCGTGATCTCGAAGCGCGCCGCGATTCGGCGGGCGACGCCGCGCCCTTCGCCGGCCTGCGGGCCGCCGACGAGCAGGCCAGCCAGCGCCGGGCACGCCTCGCAGTCGGGCGCAAGGCCCTGATGATGGCGGTGGCGGCCGTGATCGTCGGCGTTCCGGTCGGGCTGTGGTTGCAGCCCGCGCCCATCCCGGAGGCGGCCCCGGTAGCGGTCGCGGAGTCGGTTGCCGCGCCGGCAGCGACCAGTGCATCACCGGCGACAACCGAGGCGCCCATCGTCGAGGCAACCGACATCGTCACGCCGGCCGAGCCCTCGACGGCGCGGCTACTGGCCGTGCTGCCGCAGAACGATGGCCAGCGGTTCGCGCTGCAACTGCTGATCGACCAGCCGGTGAGCTACCAGCGGAGCGACGGCGACGCCCGTGTGACCTTCCGCCTGAACGAGGTAACGCTGGCCGGCGAGGCGATGCAGGGCCAGGTCGAGCGCGAGGGGGTGCAGCTCCGCTGGCAGATCGAGCCGCTGGGCGAGCAGGTCCGGCTGGTGCTTGAAGGGGAGGGCTTGCAGGTCCAGGATCGCCTCGAAGCGGCCGGCGACCGCTGGCAGCTCTGGATCGAGGTGCCGCTGGTGGCGCGAGCGGACGAAGAACCGCTCGATGTGGCGCACTTGCCGGTGGCCGAGTCCGTCGACGAACCCGCCCTGCCAGCCTGGGCGACGCGCGAGGCACCGACCGAGGCGTCGACTTCAACCCCCGAGCAGGCCATCGAACCCGAGGTGGACGCCGAACCCGTTACCGAACGTGGCCCGGCGGACATCCACATCGTCGCCCACCAGCCCGATGCGCTCGCCCGTGCCCGCCAGGCACTGGCGGCGCAGGACTATCCGCGCGCGATCGCCGAGCTGACCGCGTTGCGTGACAGCCAGCCGGACAACCCCGAGGCCGCGCGCTGGCTGGCACGCGCCCACCTGGCGGACGGTCGCGTTGGCGAGCTGCTGACCTGGTTGCCGGCGGCGCTCGCCAGGCGGCCGCATGACCTCGAGCTGCGCGCGCTGCTCGCTCGCGGCCAGCTGCAGGCCGGCGATGCGCAAGGCGCCGTGGCCACCTTGCGCGAACGCGCGCCGCAGGCGTCCGAAGCGCCGGACTACCTCGCCTTGCAGGCGGCCATCCACCAGCAGCTCGGCGAATGGGCCGAGAGCGCCGCGCTGTACCAGCGATTGGTCAGCCTGCGTCCCGGCGAGCCCGTATGGCGACTGGGCCTGGCGATCGCGCTGGAACAGCTCGATCGCCCTGGCGAAGCCGCCTCTCATTACCGCCTCGCCCTACGCGGGCAAGGCCTGGACGGCAGCACCCGGCGCTATGCCGAGGATCGCCTTGCCGCGCTCGCTGCCGTTTCCGGAGAAATGCCATGACTTCGCTCGACCTCCGCCAGCGCAAGGTGCGCATCGGCGACCTGCTGATCCAGGCCGGCCTCATCACCGACACGCAGCTGCAACTGGCGCTGCAAGAGCAGAAGCGCACCGGCTCCAAGCTCGGCCGCACGGTCGTCGATCTCGGCTTCATCGACGAAGGCCGCCTGCTCAAGGCGCTGTCCGAGCAATTGCAGATCCCGTTCATCGAGCTCAAGCATTACAAGCTCGACAACAACCTGACCCAGAGCCTGCCCGAGGCCGTGGCGCGGCGCTTCCGGGTCATCATCCTGTCGCGGCAAGGCGACGGCTTGCTGGTTGGCATGACCGACCCCCTCGACCTGTTCGCCCAGGACGAGATGGAGCGCCTGCTCAAGAAGCGCATTCACCCGGCGGTGGTGCGCGAGAGCGAGCTGCTGGCGATGCTCGACCAGGTCTATCGGCGCACCAGCCAGATCGCCTCGATCGCCGGCGAGCTGGATGGCGAGCTGCAGGAAAGCGACTTCGACCTCTCGCGCCTCGGCGCCGACAGCAACACCGACGCGCCCGTGGTGCGCCTGCTCCAGACCCTGTTCGAAGACGCCGTGCAGATGAAGGCCTCGGACATCCACATCGAGCCGGACGAGGGGCTGGTGCGCATTCGCCAGCGGATCGACGGTGTGCTCAACGAGCAGGTGATGAAGGAGCATCGCATCGCCTCGGCGCTGGTCATGCGCCTGAAGATCATGTCCGGCCTCGACATCTCCGAGAAGCGCCTGCCGCAGGATGGCCGCTTCAACATTCGCGTGCGCAACCGCAACATCGACGTGCGCGTCTCGACCATGCCCGTGCAGTTCGGCGAGTCGGTGGTCATGCGTCTGCTCGACCAGAGCGGGGCCATGTTCAACCTCGAAGGCACCGGCATGCCGCCGGCCATCCTCGAGCGCTTCCGGCGCCTGTTGCAGCGCCCGCACGGCATGGTGCTGGTCACCGGGCCCACCGGCTCGGGCAAGACCACCACGCTGTACGCCGGCCTCACCGAGCTCAACAGCCCGGAGAAAAAGATCATCACCGTGGAAGACCCGGTGGAATACCGCCTGCCGCGCATCAACCAGGTGCAGGTCAACGCCAAGATCGAACTGACCTTCGCCCGCGTGCTGCGCGCCGCCCTGCGTCAGGACCCGGACATCGTGCTGGTCGGTGAGATCCGCGACCAGGAGACCGCCGAGATCGGGCTGCGCGCCGCGCTCACCGGCCACCTGGTGCTCTCGACGCTGCACACCAACGACGCGCTGACTTCGGCCATGCGCCTGATCGACATGGGCGTCGAACCGTTCCTCGTTGCGACCGCACTGAACGCCGTGCTGGCCCAGCGGCTGGTGCGGCGCGTGTGCGAAAGCTGCATGGAGGAACACGAAGCCGACCCCCGCCAGCTCGTCTGGCTGGAAGGGCTGCACCGGGGCTCATTGACGGGGCGCCACTTCAAGCGCGGCGTTGGCTGCCATCACTGCCATAACAGCGGCTACAGCGGCCGGGTCGGCGTTTACGAACTGCTGGAACTGGACGAGCCGATGATCGCCGCGCTGCGCCGGGGCGACCCGCAGGGTTTCGCCGAAGCCGCTCGCCAGCAGCCGCACTACCGCCCCCTGGCCGCCTGTGCACTCGACTACGCATTGGCGGGCGTGACCAGCATCGAAGAAGTGCTGCGGGTCACCGCGACCCTCGCCGAAGACGAGGTGACGGCGTGACCGCACGCAGCCTGGGTCTGCACGCAGCGGGGAGCTTATCCACCGCAGCGGCACCTATTCGCCGGCAAGCCGGCTCCTACAGGTGTGGTTCGCTCGCCGACGGGTTTGGATCGACCACCTCCGCCCGCATCCATCCCCGGCAGCCGGAGGCGCATCGCTGATGCCGACCTTCCACTACACCGGCCGCGACCGCAGCGGGGCGAAGGTCACGGGTACGCTCGAGCACACCAGCGCCGATGCCGCCGCCAGCGACCTGCTGGCCCGGCAGATCACGCCCCTGACGATCGACGTGCTCGCCGAGCGGGTGCAGGTCGACGTCATGGCGCTCGCACGCGAGAAGCTGCGGCGCAAGCGGGTCGACCTCGACGAGCTGATCATTTTCTGCCGGCAGATGTTCAGCCTGAGCAAGGCCGGCGTGCCGATCATCCGTGCCATCGGCGGTCTGGCCGAGTCGCACCGCAACCTGTTTTTTCGCGAGGTTTTGCAGGCGGTACGTGCCGACCTCGAGAGCGGCCAGTCGATGGCGGTCGCCCTATATGCGCACCCGAAGGTCTTCAACAGCCTGTTCGTCAGCATGGTCAGCGTCGGCGAGAACACCGGCCAGCTCGACCAGGCGTTCAAGCAACTGTCGACCTACCTGGAGCTGGAGCGCGAGACCCGCAAGCGCATCAAGCAGGCCACGCGCTATCCGATCTTCGTGATGGTGGCGATGGGCGTGGCGTTGGCGGTGATCAACCTGTTCGTAATCCCCGCCTTCTCCAAGGTCTTCGCCCAGTTTCACGCGCAGTTGCCCTGGGCGACCCGCGTGCTGATCGGCACGTCCGACTTCTTCCGCGACTGGTGGTGGCTGCTCGGCATCGGGCTGGCTGGCGGTCTGTACGGGTTCTTCCGCTGGATCGAGACCGAGCCCGGCGCGCTGCGCTGGGACCGCATCAAGCTGCGCCTGCCCATCGTCGGCCCGATTTTCGAGCGCATCGCGCTGGCCCGCTTCACCCGCACCTTCGCGATGATGTACCGGGCCGGCGTGCCCTTGTTGCAGACCCTCTCGATCAACAGCGCCAGCGTCGGCAACCGCTATATCGGTCAGGCGATCCTCGGCATGCGCGAAGGCATCGAGCGCGGCGAAGCCCTGACGCGTACCGCCTCGGCGAGCGGCCTGTTCACGCCGCTGGTGCTGCAAATGATGGCCGTGGGCGAAGAGACCGGTGCGCTGGACGACCTCTTCGTCGAGGTCGCGGACTTCTACGAGCAGGAGGTCGACTATGACCTCAAGCAACTGGCCGATGCCATCGAGCCGATCCTCATCGTGGCGATGGGCGTGATGGTGCTGGTGCTGGCGTTGGGCGTGTTCCTGCCGATGTGGGAACTGGCGTCGGCCGCGCGAGGCGGTGCATGACGACCGCCCTCGACGTCCACCGCGCCCAGGCGCTCGCCGTCCCGGTTGGCAGACTGCTTGCAGTGATCGCCTTGCTGGCCGTGGGGCTGCCAATCGGTTGGCGCGTGTTGCAGGTCAGCGAGGCGCGCGCGATGGAGGCGACCCGCGAAAACCTGTCGCTTGGGCTCGCCGCCCGAGCGGCCGAGCAAGTGGCCGCGGCGGGGCGCATCGGCTCCGGCTGGCTGGACGCCGATCCGTTCAGCCAACTGCGCTGGCGGCAGGAGAACTACTGCGGCGAGCTGGCCGACGGCCGACTCGCCCGACGGGGCTGCTGGCATTACCTGCCGCAGCGGAACTGGGTGCTCTACCGCAGCCGCTTCAGCGGCCTCGCGGAGACGGACGGAGGCCTTCACGCCTTCGTCCTGCAACCGGTGCCCGACCAGGCAACGACAGGCAAGCGAAGCCGGGGCGGATTCGTAAGCCTGGAATTGAAACCCGTCCCGGCCAGGGAACTGGCAGCGTGGATGACCCCAACCGAGGAGCAAGCGACACGATGAAAAAACAGAACGGATTCACCCTGATCGAGCTGGTGGTGGTCATCGCCATCCTCGGCATCCTGGCGGCGGTGGCGCTGCCGCGGTTCATGAATGCCACGAAGGAGGCTCACGAAGCCGCCGTCGCCGGCACGGCCGGTGCGCTGGGCTCGGCTGTGGCGCTGGTGCGGGCGCAGTGGGAAGTCAACCGCGCCAAGAGCGGCACCAGCCCGAACACGAACATCACCGGCTTCGGTAACAACACCGTCGACGTCAACGCCGCCGGCTGGCCCGTGAATACCGAAGGCACCGACCTGCATTGCACCAACGTTTGGAACAGCGTGCTGCAGGGCTCCATCCCGACGATTACCGGTACGGACCGCGACTACGTGCCGACCAAGAACGCGGCCAACACGATCTGCACCTTTACCTATCAGCGTGACGGCGGCGACGACGTCATCACGTACGACAGCACCACCGGCCAAGTGGCCTACACCTTCAACTAATGCGTTCCGGAGAATGCAAATGAAAAAGCAGCAAAGTGGTTTCACCCTGATCGAGCTGATCATGGTCATCGTGATTCTGGGGATTCTGGCGGCGTTTGCGTTGCCGAAGTTCGCCGACCTCAGCGGCGATGCGCGGCTTTCGGCCATGCAGGGCGCGCTTGGGTCTGTGAAGTCGGCGTCCTCAATCGCCCACTCGTATGCGCTAGCGAAAAGCTCGACGGGGAACATCACGCTCGAAGGCACCGAGATCACCATGGTGAACAAGTACCCGGCTCCGACCGCAGCGGGTATTGGTGCCGCCGCTCAGTTGAGCACGAGTGACTTCGCCTTCGACACGGACACTGCCGACACCCTTATCGTGCAAGCTAAAAATAAGCCGGCGTGCTCGTTCAGCTACAAAATGGCATCGGGCGACACGGCCCCGACCGTTACTTCAACGGCCCTCACCTCGACCAACTGCAATTAATGTTGGCTTGAGCCACGTAGGGGGGGTGGTCCCGACACGGTTGTCCGGCGGGTTTCACCCACCCTACGTTCGCTTGGCAATGGCAGTAGTCCAAGGAGCCATCCGGTGACCATCCAACGCGGCTTCACCCTCGTCGAGCTGGTGATGACCCTCGTCATCATCGGCATCCTCGCCGCTGTGGTGGGGCCGCGGTTTTTCGATCGGCGGGTGTTCGATGAACGCCTGTTTTTCGAAGAGACGGTGTCCGCGGTGCGTTATGCGCAAAAGCTGGCGCTCGCCAGCGGCTGCCTGACCCAGGTCAGCCTCGACGCCGGCGGCTACCGCCTGCGCCGGGCGGCCAGTTGTACTTCCGGCGCTTATAGCGCCGATGTGCAGGGGCCGGATGGCCAGATTCCCTTCGCCAACGCCGTGCCCGCCGGGGTCACGGTGTCGGCGCCCAATTTCCCCGTGGTGTTCGACTCGCTCGGACGCCCCTCGGCCGCGGCGAACGCCACGGTCGGTACCTTTTCCATGCAGGTGAACGGCGGCACCGGGTTGGTGGAGGTGTCGCCATGAGGCAGCGCGGCACCGTTGCCGCGTCGCTCGGCCGCCGCGGCGTCGATCAAGCCGCACCCCCAGCCGGCACCCAGCAGGTGGGCTGCCCATGACGGCGCTGCGCATCGGCCGCCATCAGCAGGGCATGACCCTGGTCGAGCTGATCATCACCCTCGTCATCGTCGGGCTCTGCGCGGCGGCGCTGTACTCGGCGATGGCGTCGATCGCCGGTCGCTCGGTCGACCCCCTGTTGCGCCAGCAGAGTTTGTCCCTTGCCGAGGCTTATCTTGAAGAGATTGAGCTTCAGGCCTTCACGGCCACTGCGCAGCCGGCGTGCAGCCCGGCGCGGGCCTGCTTCAACGATATTCGCGATTACAACGGCCTGTCCGATTCGCCGCCCCGCAATGCCTTCGGCGCGCCCTTGGCCGACCTCGCGAACTACCGGGTGCAGGTCGCCGTGCGTGGGCCCACCCTCTTGAGCGGCCAGCAGGCGCTGCGGATCGAGGTCACGGTGACCGATCCGGCCGGCCAATCGCTGGCACTCAGCGGCCTACGGACCTGCTATGGCGAAACCGATGCCAGCGGCGCGAGTACCTGCCCATGAGTCGGATGCGTGGCTTCACGCTGGTCGAGCTGGTCATGGTCATCGCACTGGCCGGTGTGGTCGCGGTGATGGTCGGCGTCTTGTTCGCACGACCGATGGAAGGCTTCGTGGCGCAGAGTCGCCGCGCCGAACTGGTCGACCTCGGCGCCGGTGCGCTGAACCGGATGGCGCGGGACGTGCGATTGGCTGTGCCCAATTCGCTGCGCGTCTCGGCGGATGGCCAGGCGCTGGAGCTGCTGCTCATCCACAGTGCGGCCCGCTATCGGCCCAATCGCAACGACAGCGATGGCCTGCGATTCGACTCGACGCCGGCCAACACGTGCGGCAGCGTCACGGACGGCGGCCGCTGCGACAGCGTCCAGGTGCTAGACCCCAATCTGGACCCAGCCGGCGCGCGCTGGCTGGTGATGTACAACATCGGCGCGGAATCGGGCGGCAACCCGGTCGCCGGCGCGAATGTCTGGGCGGGCGGCAATCCCGGCGTGATCACGCCGACCGGTACCACGATCAGCCGCCTGGCCAGTCCGCCGGCTGGCGAAACGCACCTGGCCCTTGGCAACCTGCCAACGGGCGGCTTTCGCTTCGCGTTCGCCTCGCCACAGCGGCGGCTGTACCTGGCCGAGCGGGTGGTGGGTTACCGCTGCCAGAACGGCCAGCTGCTGCGCTACAGCTACACCGACATCCTGCCCGCGCTGCCGAGCGAACCGCCGGCGGGTTCCAATCCGCAGCCGCTCGCCGGGTCGGTCAGTGCGTGTAACTTCGCCTACCAACCCGGCACGACGCAGCGTGGCGGGCTGCTGACCCTGACGCTCGGCATCGAGCAGGACGGCGAGCGGCTGGGTCTCCTGCAACAGGTTCACGTCGATAATGCGCCCTGACTTTCGCCGCGCACGCCACGCGCGAGGCTTCGGCCTTGTGGCGGCCATGTTTCTGATGATCGTTGTGACGTTGGTGATCCTGGCGATGTCCCGGCTGTCCATCAACCAGCACGGCACCCTCAGCCTGTCGATCCAGCAGGCCCGCGCCTATCAGGCGGCCAGGGCTGGGTTGGAGTGGGGCATTGCGCAGGCCTTGAATGCCAACGCCTGCGATCCCAGCGCGGCGCCGACGTTGAGCGGTACCGGCCTGGACGAGTTCGCGCTCACGGTGGAATGCGACCGTGACGATTACACCGACGCCGCGGGTGGCGCCCTCACGCTGTATCGCCTGGTTGCCACGGCACAGAACGGCCAGCCCGGTGCCCGCGCCGATTACGCCTACCGCCGGCTCAGTGCCGTCGTCGAAAGGACCCCCTGATGAAACCGGCCCTGATCAAGGTACTGCTCGTCTGCCTGGCGGTGCTGTGGCCCACGCTCGGCTTGCGCGCCGCGGTAGGCGTCTGCAATGACAATTTCCCGGACGGCCTGCAGAGCCATAGCCTTGGGCAGATCGACTTTGGCTATAACGCCCAACTGCAGGGCAGCCCGGATGCCCGGCTACACGCCGGTAGCATCACGTCGAGCTGGTGGTCCTGGCGAGTGCCGACCTGCGCAACGGTTCAATGCTCACGCATCAATGCCAATGGTCCCTCGCAATCGGGCGGGACCTTCCCAGGCATTTCCAGCAATGCGGATGTCACGGTGGGCTACCGCGAGACGGGCACGCTGAACGGCAACGGCACCAACCGCTACCAGACCGTGTCCGTTGGGAGCGAGGCGCAGCTGACCATCAACAGCGGCGCTCAGACCTTCTACATTGCCCAGTTGCAGGTGGGCTACCGAGCCACTCTGCGTCTGTCGCCCGGCGACTACTGGATCGGTGCGCTCAGCACCGGGAGCGAATCGCAGATACAGGTGGTCGGCAACGGGCGGGTGCGTCTGTTCGTTCGCGACGCGCCGAGTCTTGGCTACCGATCCTTGTACAACTCGCCCGCCTTCGAGAGTGCCGGGTCGCCGGGCAAGCTGTTTCTCTACGGCTATGGCAACGTCACCTTTGAGACCGAAACCACCTTCAGCGGCTATGTGTACAGCCAGCAGGACGTTTACGCCGGCTATGCCTCGCGGCTCTACGGCGCCATCACGGCCGACGACATCGAGTTGGCCTCGAATGCGACCGTCCAGTACGTCGCCCCGACCGGCAGCTGCGCCAAGCCAGCCGAGCTGCGGCTGAGCTGGTTGCTGGACGAAGCAAGCTGGAGCGGTGCGGCCGGCGAGGTCAAGGACGCATCAGGCAACGAGCTGGTCGGGCGCGCCATCAATGGCGCCACCACGGCCGCGACGAGCCCGGCGTTGCCGGCGGTGGACTCGCAGGGCACCTGCGGTTACGGCAGCTTCCGCACCGGCTCCAGCCAGTATGTGCAGGCGGCCCACGATGACCTGCTGACGCTGCGTGACAGCTTCACCATCGGCCTGTGGGTCAAGCCGCGCAGCCTGCCGTCCAGCGGTCTGATGAGCATCCTGTCGAAGGACGAAAACTACGAATTCCACCTCAACCCCAACGGGACGGTGAACTGGTGGTGGCAGACCACCGGGCCGGAGGCGACCGTGCAGTTCAACAGCAGCAAGGCGCTGACGGTCGGCCAGTGGAGCCATGTGCTGGTTCGCTACGCGCCGGGGGACCAGCGCATCTACATCAACGGGGTGCAGGCGGGGAGTGCGACCTTCAGCGGCACGCCGCGGGCGAACACCGACCCGTTGCAGCTCGGCTGGGACCAGATTGCCGGCCGCCATTTTGATGGTGAGCTCGATGAGCTGCGCATCTACGACGGCGCACTCAGCGCCAGTGAGATATCGGCGCTGGTCGCAGAGCGGCACGCCTGCGGTCGCCGGCTTCAGTGTTTTGGCGATGACTTCGGCTCATCGCTTAGCAATGACTGGGTGGTATCCAGCCGGGGCAAGACGCCCTTCACCCCCTACGTCCAGAATGGCCGTTTGCGTCTGACAAGCAACCAGACCAATGTCGCCACCGCGACCGCCTTGCAGCGGCTCTTGCCGGCACAGGGAAACTTCATCCAGGTCGAGTTCGACTACTTCGCTTACAACGGCAGCGGGGCAGACGGCATTGCCGTGATCCTGTCCGACGCGACGCAGACACCACAGCCGGGCGGTTTTGGCGGCTCCCTGGGATATGCGCAGTTGAATGACAACAGCAACAGAATCAGTGGGTTTGCGGGCGGCTGGCTGGGGATCGCACTCGACGAGTTCGGTAATTTCTCCAATATGTCGGAGGGGCGTGTAGGGGGCAGTCCGACAAGGCAAACGCCGGATTCGGTCAGCATCCGGGGCTCGGGAAGTGGATTGGATGGCTACCGTTACCTCACGGGAACAGAGCGATCGCTTAGTCCGGGGCTCGACGATGCCCGCAATAGAGACCCTTCACCTGGACATCGCTACCGCCTCACCATCGATGCGCGCCAATCGGGACAGGCGCTCGTAACGGTCGAGCGCAATACCGGTTCCGGCTTCGAAGTGCTGCCCAACCTGAACCGCTACAACGTGCTGGCGACCGGGAACGAGCAGAAGGCGATGCCGAGTCGCTTCTACCTGTCGTTCACCGGCTCGACCGGCGCGTCCACCAACTATCACGACATCGACAATCTCCAGGTCTGCGCCACCCAGATCGAACCGATCGGCCAGCAGATCCATCACTTCGACCTGAGCTATGCCCCGTCTTCGCTGACCTGCAACCCGCAGGACGTGACCATCAAGGCCTGCCTGAACGCCGATTGCTCCAAGCTCTACACGGACGCGGTAACCGTTACGCTCACGTCGGACACGGCCGTGTGGCATGCCAAGGACAACCAAGTGACCTTCAGCGGCGGCATCGGTACGGCGAAGGTACAGGTGACTCAGGTTGGCGAGGCGACCATCGGCGTCGGCGGCTCCACGCCGCCTGCGCTGTCGTTCGGGACCACGACCTGTTCGACTGCCGGCTGCAAGCTGACGGGGGTCACGAGCGGCTTTCTGTTCGATGTGCCGACGGTCATTGCCGACAAACCGGTCGAGGTGGCCTTCCGTGCCGTGGAGGCCGACAAGGCCGAACCGCAGCGATGTGTAGCGGGTTTCGGGGGCGGCACCCGCTCCATCGAATTCAGCTCCAAATACATCGATCCTGATAACGGTACCCGGTCGGTGCGGGTGAACGGCACCGAGGTGACCGCCACGCCTAAATCGCTCCAACTGGCCTTCAATGACCAGGCCGTCGCCACCCTGACCGTGGAATATCGGGATGCCGGGGTTATGCAGCTCAACGCACGGTATGCCCCGACGTCCGGTTACGAAAAAGGACTGGTCATGACAGGTACAGACCAATTCCTCAGCAAACCCTATGGGTTGTGCATCGAGGCCGACGCAGCCTCCGAAGCTGCTTGCACGGCGGATACGGTGGCCGGTTGCGGGCCCTATAAGAGTGGGCCGAGCATCATTCGTGCCGGGGACGTGTTGCCGCTGCGTATCCGAGCGGTCGGCTGGGAAAGCGATTCGGAGTTGCTTACAGCGGACAATCTATGCAACGCCAACCTCACCACGCCGAACTTTGAGCTCGAAAAGATTGCGTTGAAGCATCAGCGCACGGCGCCCACGAATGGGGTGGATGGAACGCTCGGCATCGCCGACTACGCCCACCAGAAAGGTGAGTCCACAGCGATTCAGCCGAAATTTTCTGAAGTTGGCATCTTCACCGTGACGGCTGCGCCTCCGTTATATATGGGCGAGGCCATCAACGGTGGCACTAGCCGGCGTATCGGCCGTATCACGCCCGCTTACCTGGAAGTGACGGGCAGCGCGAGCCTCACGCCAAGTTGCGGTATGGAATACAGCTACCAGGGACAGCCGATCGCCTTCGCTGCTGACAACCCGCCCACGCTCACGGTCACCGGCAAGAATCGCCAGGGCGCACCGACCAAAAACTATGACATCGGCGAGTTCTGGCGCTTGGCGGCACCCTCGGCCGGTGCCTATAGCTCGATCACCGATCGGGCTGGCCTGAATGAACGTCTGGTTACTACCGGAACGGCGACTACCGTGACGGATAACGCCACGATCGGAGACGGTATCCGTGCCTTCCGGTGGGTCGGGCAGACGCTGACCTATACCCAGGCAGCCGTGCCCGGCCCCGATGATTTGCCTATTACCGCGAAGAATCGCCAGACGTTCAGTGCGGCCAGCCTGACCGATGCCGACGGCGCCTGCTATGGCACCGCTGGCTGCCAGGCGTTCAGCTACGACTTCACCGAAGCACCGGGTACCGAGGTTCGGCTGGGCCGGCTCGCCATTGGCAACGCGCATGGCTCGGAGTTGCAAGCGCTGGCATTGCCGGTCCGGGTCCAGACATGGCGCCAGCCGTCCGGCTCGGCCAGTCCGCTGTTTCTCGCCGAAGCGGCTGATAGCTGCACCACGGCTGGCGTGGTGAAGGATCCAGTGCTTGACGGCTTCAGCGGCAATCTCGCCAGCGGCGAAACGGCGGCGAGTGTTGGCAACTTCGCCCAAGGCGCTGCGTTGGCGACGCTCAGCGCACCGGGACGGGGCAACGATGGCTCGGTTCGCTTGAGCTTCCCGGACGTACCGGAATGGCTGAAATACCGGTGGGACGGTGCCGCGACGCCGCAGCCGCCCAGCGGTGTCGCGACCTTCGGCGTCTACCAGGGCTCGCCGCCGCTGATCTTCCGCCGCGAGGTCTACCGCTGAGATTGGTCGGTGCTCGTCGCCGCCCTTGGTGGGCTGAAGCCCACCCTACAGGCGAGGTTCGGCCAACCGTTCGACGCAATGGCCATTGCCCCTGTGAGAGGAAATGGGTATCTCCGAGTCGGTTTTTGATGCCCGAAGCGATCGCCGGCAAGCGGGTTCCAGAGCTGCGCTCAATGGTGCACGGGGTAGGGTGGGCTTCAGCCCACCGCCTGCCACCTTCCTGTCTGCCACCTGCGGATCAAATTCGGCCCACCCTTGGGTGTTCACGAGCGGCTCTTTCGCCTGGCTGTAAAAGAGGGGATCGCCGGCCTGCCTGTACCAACGCCCCCGAAACGGTGCCTGGTCAGGTCGTTGCAGTTCGCGTGCCAGGGGCACCGGCGGTGGCGTGAGCGCCTGCTGGCGCCGGATCGGGCGAGGCGAGGGGTTGGAGCATTGCCCTGCGACAGCGCATCGGCGCGGGGGCTGCGCCGATGCGGAGCACTACTCCTGGGCAGGCCAGAGGCGTAGCGGTGCGCCTTCGGCGGGCCAGAGACGCAACTGGTCGGTGTTGGAAATGTCCCAGCGTTCGACGCGGGACAGGGTGTCCAGGAAGTCGTTTTCCTGCTTCATGATCAGCGGGTCGCATGCCATGCGGGTGCTGCCGACGTCGCTGAAGTCGATCTGCGTGCCGTCCAGCGAGTAGGTCGCGAACCAGTGGTTGCAGCCGGCATTGCCGTAGGCGCGGCCTTCGGTCCCGAGGACGAGCGACAACCGGTTGCGCCCGACGACCGGCTCCTCGCCGACCCACTCGGCGAAGTAGGTGGTTTCTTCCTGCAGGGTGGTCGGTTCGACGGCGCAGCCGCCCAGCGATAGCGCCGTCAGCAATGCAACGAGTGGCTTGTTCACAGGCGGCCTCCCTGGCACGTGGGGCACAGATGCGCGCCGCTGCGGTTCACCCAGCCGAGCTCGGCGATTCGGGCCTCGGCGGCGGGCGTGCGGGCGTTCGGGCCCAGCGCGCCATCGACGGCGAATTCGAAGTCCAACCGGGCGTCGCAGCCGTCGCAATCGACCTGCCACTTGAGGATTTCCAGCTCGCGGAACACCGGGCCGCTGCACACGGCTACCCATTGCCCTGGCGGATTGATCAGGTGCCGAACCTTGTCCACCGTCAGCGTCTGCGACAGCTCGCGGCTGCCTTTGAGGGTGACCAGCAGACGATCGCCGACACGAATCGAGCCGCCGTTTCCGGTGACCTGGTAGCGGCCGGGTGTCAGCGCGCGGCATTCGGTGAGGGTGTGGGTCGGATCGAGGAGCGAGTAGCGGTAATCGTGGACGGTCATGGCCTGGCGGAGTCGGTATGCGAGGAGGGCGCAATGCTAGCACGGCCCTCTTGTCCGGCTTCGGCTCGGGGCGACCGTCAGGCGGAACCCGACGGTCGCCAGGGGCGTTGTCAGATGACCGGCTCGCCGGCGGGCGGTACTTCGGCGGGGATCGGCCCGGGCGTCGGCGCGGTGGGAGGGGCCTCGGTCGGTGCGGGTGTCCTGGCCGGTGGCGGGGCTGGCGCGGCGGGGATCTGCTGGCGGGCGAAGGTTTCCTCGAAGAAACGGGTCATGTCTTCCCAGGAGCGCTGATCGGCGCGTGCGTCGTAGGCGACGTCCACGCCCTTGGCCTGGAAGGCATCGGCGCCGGGGTTGGTGAAGCCGTGCTTGGCGCCGGGATGGCTGACGAACCGATAGTCGGCCCTGGCGGCCACCATTTCGGCGGTGAGGTTGCCGGCGTCTTCGGCGCTGACCATGCTGTCGGCGGCGCCATGCTCGACCAGCACGCGCGCCGCGACGCTGCCGGGAACGGCCCGTGTGTCGGTCGCCAATGCGCCATGAAAGCTCACCACGCCCAGCAGTGGAACGCCCTGTCGCGCCATGTCCAGCACCACCTTGCCGCCGAAGCAGTAGCCGATGGCGCCGACCAGGCTGGCGTCGGTCTGCGGTTGCGCCTGGAGCAGGTCGAGGCCGGCGGTGAACCGCGCGCGGGCGGTGTCGGCATCGGCCAGCGCGGCCTGCATGAAGGCCTTGGCGTCCTTGGGATGGTCGGTGTGCTTGCCTTCGCCGTACATGTCGATCGCCAGGGCGCTGTAGCCCAGCTCGGCCAGGTCGCGGGCACGGCGCTTGGCGTAATCGTTCAGGCCCCACCATTCGTGGACGACGACGATCCCGGGTCGTTTGGCCGGCAGGGCGTCGTCGTAGGCGTAGTAGCCGACCAGGCGCGTGCCGTCCGGCGCGGTATAGGGAATCTCCCGCGTCTGGATTTCGGCACTGGCCGACGCGGCAAGGGTCATCAACAGGGTGAACAGGGCGGGGCGCATCGAGGCTCTCCTGGGGCGCAGGTAACGGGGCAATTGGCCAAGCTTAGATCGACGGCGACGCCGGGGTTCCGCAAGACGGCTCAAAGAGGGTTGCGCGGATGGCGGCGGTTGGCCGAAAGGCCCGGCGCTGCTAGCCTGCGCGGCTTTTTACAGACGGGTGCAGTGTGGGCATGGCGACATCCGGGCGGGTTCACATCAGGCGCGGCACGGCGGAATACCGCCGGGCGACGTTCGCGCTGTTCTGCGCGGGGTTCGCGACCTTCGCGTTGCTGTATTGCGTGCAACCGCTGCTGCCGCTGCTGGCGGCGCATTTCTCGGTCTCGGCGGCGACCAGCGCGCTGGCGCTCTCCTTCACGACCTTGAGCCTGGCGCTGTGCCTGCTGGTTTCCGGCGCGTTGGCGGAAAGCTGGGGACGCAAGCCCGTGATGGCCGCCGCGCTGGGTGTCGCCAGCCTGCTCGGATTGGCGTGCGCGGCGGTCGACAGCTGGGAGCCGCTGCTCGTCCTGCGGGCGCTGTTGGGCCTGGCCCTGAGCGGGTTGCCGGCGCTGGCGATGGCCTATGTGGGCGAGGAGTTCGACCCCGAGTCGCTGCCGGCGGCGATGGGGTTGTACATCGGTGGCACGGCGCTGGGCGGGTTGCTCGGTCGCCTGCTGGCCGGCCTGCTGGGGGATCTGGGCGGCTGGCCGCTGGCCCTGGGCGGCGTGGCCTCGCTGGGGTTGCTGGCGCTGGTCCTGTTCGTCTGGCTGCTGCCGCCGTCACGGCATTTCCGTGCGCAGCGGTTGTCGTTCGGCGGGGTGCTGGGCAATTTCGCGACGCACCTCGGCAATCCCCGGCTGCGGGTGTTGTTCCTGCTCGGTTTCCTGCTGATGGGCAGCTTCGTGGCGCTGTTCAACTACATCGGTTTCCGGCTGGCCGGCGAGCCGTTCGGCCTGTCGTCGACGGTGATCGGATCGCTGTTCATGGTCTATCTGGCCGGTATTTTCAGCGCCGGCTGGGCCGGCAGGCTGGTGCCGCGCTTTGGCGCACGGCGCGTGCTGCTTGGCGGGGTGGGGTTGATGCTGGCGGGCATCGCGCTTTGCGCCACGGCCTGGCTGGCCAGCATCACGCTGGGGCTGGGCGTCTTCACCCTGGGGTTCTTCGCGGCCCATGCGGTGGCGAGCGGGCAGGTCGGCCATTACGCTCAGGGCGCCAAGGCGCAGGCCTCGGCGCTTTATCTGTGCGCGTATTACCTGGGGTCGAGCCTGGTGGGGTATGTCGGCGGCTATGTGTGGGAGCATGCCGGCTGGTGGCCGCTGGTGGCGGTACTGGCGGGGCTGCTGGTTATTGCCGGCGTGGCGGCCCGCCGGCTGCCGGGCTGATCACTCGACGCGCTGCTGGCCGGTATAGACGAGCGTGGCCCGGCAGCGTCGGCAGAAATAGCGTCGTCCGCGCGCTACCAACGCATGACGCTGAGCGGTGAAGGGGAACGCCTGGTCCTCGCAGTCGCAGCGGTAGAGGTACCGCGTGCTGCGGCGCGGCGCGATCGCATAGCTATGGCAGCGGCTCGGCGGCAAGCCGTAGACGCCGCGCATGATCGCCTGCCATTCCTCGCCATGCGGACGGATGCCGCCGCCGAACATCTGGTGGGCGACCAGGTGCGCGACTTCGTGCGGGACGGTCTGGCGCAGGAAGTGCTCACGGTTCTCGGCGTAGAGCTGCGCGTTGAACCGCAGCAGGTTGTCGTGCAGGTGGGCGACCCCGGCCTTCTGGCCGCGCAATCGCAGGCTGACCTCGGGACGGGTGAAGCGACGCTGGAAGAAGGCCTCGGCCTGCTGGTAGCAGGTCTCGACGCGGGCGTGAAGCTGTTCGGGCATGGGGACTCCATCTGGGCCGGCCGGCATTATGCCAAGCCGGCCGCAGGGCGCCCACGATGCCCGACGAAGCGATCACTCGGGGTTTTCGGAATCCAGCCCGCCGGGCGTCTGCTGCGGACGGGTCTGCTCGGTGCCGTAGGCCTGGTCCTGGATGACGGTGCGCTCGTATCGCGGTTCGAGCGCCAGCCGCCAGATCAGGATCATGAAGACCAATGTGGTCACCAGCGTCAGCAAGGCGACCCCCCAGATCGATGCCGCGAACAGGAAGCTCTGCGAGCTGCGCTGGCGCATGAAGGCCGGCAGGCCGATGAACAGCAGGTAGGTCGAATAGACGCCTGCCGCCAGCAGGACCGCGACGGCCAGCCAGCGATCGGGATACAGCCCGGCGATACCGGCGATGAAGAACGGCGTGATGGTGTAGGCGACGAAGCCCACGCACTCGTTGAACGAGGGGCGCACCTCGAAGGAGCGCGACATCCAGCGGACGAAGAAGCCTTGCAGGAAGGTCCCGCCGATGATGGCGATGTAGAGCATCACGCACAGTTGCACGGCGCCGCCGATGTCGAGCCGCACGCGCTCCTCCTCGACCAGGCTCCAGCCGGTCATGGTGGTGCCGATGAACAGGCAGACGCAGGGAATCAGCGCGAGCAGCAGCAGGTGGGCGAGGTAGTGGCGGCTGTTGTCGTCTTCCTGGCGACGAACGCCTTCCCAGGCACGGTCTGGCCGGGTGAAGAAGGTAATCAAGGTCGAGCTCATGCGCGTCTCCCAATGGCCGGTATGTGTGGCCGCCCTGATCTAGAGCGGCTACCTGCGATTTAGACGCGCGGGTGCGGCAGGGATTCCTTCGCGGTGCGGCGATCCGGACATGCGGGTACGAAACGAAAGCGGCGGACGGGGTCAGGCCGTCCGCCGTTCGAGGTGGCGATCCGCAGGTGAGTGGCTAGCGCACGTACACCGGCCCCATGCCCATGCCCCACATGATGACCGAGAGGGCGATGATCGCGACCAGCACCACCAGGCCGACCGCCAGGACCGAGCTGGAGAACAGGAAGCCCTCGTCCGAGGGGATGTTCATGAAGGTCGGCAGGCCCACGTAGAGCAGGTAGGTCGTGCAGCAGACCGCCGCGGTGCCGACGATCATCCCCAGCCACAGGTGCGGATAGAGCGCCGCCAGGCCACCGATGAACAGCGGCGTCGCGGTGTATGCGGCAAAGACGATGCATTGGGTGAGGGTGGGGTTGGCGTCGTAGGTCCTCGCCATCCAGTGGATGAAGCCGCCCATCACGGCGACCCCGGCGAGCATCGCGAGGTAGGACATGAAGGTCAGCTGCGCCGCGCTGCCTTCGGTGAGTTTGACCGGTGTGCCGCCGCCGATGCTCCAGCCCAGCTGCGTGGTGCCAATGTAGGCCGAGATCGCCGGAATGGCAGCCAGCAGCAGAACGTGGGTGAGGTACATGTGGCTGACGGTTTCTTCTTCGCCACGGATTTCGTTCCACTCCTGGCCCGGATGAGCGAACAGCCCCCAAACGTGATGGATCATGCCAGCGTCTCCTCTGTGGTGGAGGCCGCCAGGCTGCGGGCACGGCTGTCGCCCGTCAGCATTGGTGCGACCTTATGCCGCAGTATAGGGAGTGGCTGGAGCCCGCGCTTCGCCTGGGTTAGAGCGTTTTGGCGCTATCGGTCTGTCCGTAATAGCGTTGCAGTATTTCCATCGCCTGATTGATCGCCTGGAGCCGCTCGGTACTGCCGCCCCGGTCCGGGTGATGCTCGGCCACCAGTTGGCGATAGCGGTGCTTGATCAGGGGCATCGTCAGCGGCAGCCCCGGATCGTCCAGCCCGAGCAGCGCCAGTGCCTCGCGCTTCTCGGAACCGCCTTCGTTGCGCAGCCAGAAGTTGGTGAGCAGGTTTTCCACGTCCTGCTCGGTGGTTTCCTCGAGCTGGGTCAGGTCGAGGTAGTACTCGCGCAGCGGGTCCTGCCGGCTGATGCCCGACTCATCGCTCGGCGCGTAGGGTTGCAGCAGGATGCACAGCGGGTTGATCAGCAGCTCGTGCCGGCGCTCGTCACGCAAGCGGTCGCGCAGCCGGTACAGCGCGTTGAAGATCTTGAAGTGCGTCCGAAACAGCACCAGCTTGTCGGTCAGCGGGGCGGGCGAAAGGTGCTCGCACCCCTGGGCCTTGAGCGTCTGGATGAGCTGGTACTCGCTGATGCCGTCCGGGTGCGCCGTGAGGACTTCCAGGGTTTGGTCGGCAAGATCGTCGGACAGCGCGACCGCGCCGACCGGGCGATTTGCGACAAGGTTGCCAGCGCGCTGGCGTTCATACAGTTCCATCTGGCCCTCAACGACTGACGGGGTGGGGTGGATGAGGCTTTGCGCGTAAAATGCCGGGCTTTTCGTCCTGCTCCGGGTCTCGCGCATCATGGCTAACCTCTCGGTCAACCAGAACAAGCTGCAAAAACGTCTGCGGCGCCTCGTCGGCGAAGCCGTCGCCGACTTCAACATGATCGAGGACGGCGACAAGGTGATGGTCTGCCTGTCCGGCGGCAAGGACAGCTACACCCTGCTCGATGTCCTGCTGTACCTGCGCAAGGTCGCGCCCATCTCCTTCGAGATCGTCGCCGTCAACATGGACCAGAAACAGCCCGGCTTTCCCGAGCATGTGCTGCCCACGTACCTGCAATCGATCGGCGTCGACTATCACATCATCGAGAAGGACACCTACTCGGTGGTCAAGGAAAAGATCCCCGAGGGCAAGACGACCTGCTCGCTCTGCTCACGCCTGCGCCGTGGCACGCTCTACACCTTCGCCGACGAGATCGGCGCCACCAAAATGGCGCTCGGCCATCACCGCGACGATATCTTGGAGACCTTTTTCCTCAATATGTTCTATGGCGGCACATTAAAAGCCATGCCGCCCAAGCTGCTGTCCGACGACGGGCGCAACGTGGTCATCCGCCCGCTGGCCTATTGCAACGAAACGGACATCGAGGCGTACGCGAAGCTGAAGGAGTTCCCGATCATTCCGTGCAACCTGTGTGGCTCGCAGGAGAACCTCCAGCGCCAGGTGGTCAAGGAAATGCTCCAGGAATGGGAGCGCAAGTCGCCGGGCCGCACCGAGATCATGTTCCGTGCCTTGCAGAACGTCGTGCCGTCGCAGCTGGCCGACCGCAACCTGTTCGACTTCGCCAGCCTGCGCATCGACGAGGCGGCCACGCCGCGTTTCGTCGAGGTAATGAGCGTTTAAGCAGCCGCGAGCGGAAGCTCGGAGGAGGGCTGCCGGCTTCTGCCCGCGCCTCCTGCTTCCCGCTTATCAGTTCTCCGCTTCGGCCCGGATGACCATGAAAGACTACCGCTGGATCCACGAGTACTGCCTCAATCGCTTCGGCTCGGCCGAGGCGCTGGAAGCGCGCCTGCCGCAGCCGCGCGAGGCGGTCGAGCTGAAGGCGCTGGGGGATGATCGATACCTGTCGGTCATGTCGCTGCGCATTTTTCGCGCCGGGCTCAAGCACAGCCTGGTCGACGCCAAGTGGCCGGCCTTCGAGCAGGCCTTCTTCGGCTTCGATCCGCAGAAGGTCGTGCTGATGGGCGGCGAACACATCGAGCGCCTGATGCAGGACGCTCGCCTGATCCGTCACCTGGGCAAGCTCAAGAGCGTGCCGCGCAATGCGCAGTTCATCCTCGATGTCGCCCATGAGCGCGGTGCGTTCGGGAACCTCGTCGCCGACTGGCCCGCCACCGATATCGTCGGGCTGTGGCGCTACCTCACCAAGCATGGCTGCCAGCTCGGCGGGCTTTCGGCGCCGCGCTACCTGCGCATGCTGGGCAAGGACACCTTCGTGCCGTCCAACGACGTCGTGGCGGCGCTCGCGGCGCAGGGCATCGTCGATCGCGTCCCGTCATCCCAGCGGGACCAGGCGACCGTGCAGGCCGCCTTCAACGAATGGCACGGGCAAAGCGGCCGGCCGTTCTGCCAGCTGTCGATGATGTTGGCGTACACCGTCAACCATTGATGAGGCCGGCCCGACCAGCGGGCGGCCTGACGATTTGTCGCGGGTCTTGAGTCACATTCCAGACGATTGAATTTGCCGATCGGTGCGATAGCCGGCATAGTCCCGGCCATCCTTTCCAACCGACACGGCCGTGCCCATGCGCCCACGCTTAGCACCTCTCGTGCCTCTCGCACTTTCCATCCTGCTTGCCGCCTGCGCCACCGGCCCGCAGCCGATCGACGACACAGTCGCCACGACGCCGCCGGTGATCGAGCAGCCGACCCCGGCGGCGGCCTCGCCCGAAGAGCCCAGCGAAGAATCGCTCGCCGCGCTGACGGACGCGGAGGCATATGCGCTTCCGCCGCTGGCCGACAGCATCATCGAACTGGGTTACCAACTGGTCGGCACGCCGTATCGCTATGGTGGCCGTTCGGCCAAGACCGGTTTCGATTGCAGCGGTTTCGTCGGCTTCCTGTTTCGCAAGGAAGCCGGCATCGAATTGCCGCGCTCGACCCGCGAGATGATCAAGGTCGACGCACCGCTGGTGTCGATGGACGAACTCGAACCGGGCGATGTGCTGTTCTTCAACAACCGGGGCCGCGGGCGGGTCAGCCATGCGGGCATCTACATCGGCAACGACCAGTTCATCCATTCCTCCAGCAGCCGCAGTGGTGGCGTGCGGGTCGACAGCCTGCACGATCGCTACTGGCGCAGCAGTTTCATGGAGGCCAAGCGCGTCTTGGCCCAGGTCAGCCCCGAGGCGCTGAGCCCCGCGAACTGAGCCGGCGGTCGGACGCCATCCCGTTCGACCGTTGCCATCGGCCGACCATGCCGGCAGAGTGACACCTTCTCAAGGAGACCGCTCTGCCATGCCCCTTACGGCCCGCCTAGTCCTCGTCACGCTTGTCGCATTGCTCGCCGCCTGTGCCGGCCAGCCGCCTGCTCCTTCCGTCGCGCCAAAAGTCGTTGCTCCGTCCGGCCCCTTTCCGCGTGCAGCCGAAGACGTATTGTTCAGTGCGCTCGGGCTGGTTGGCACGCCGTACCGTTACGGTGGCAACACGCCGGAATCGGGGTTCGATTGCAGCGGCCTGATCGGCTACGTCTACCGTAACGCTGCGGGCATCGCGCTGCCGCGTACGACCGGTGAGTTGCTGCGCATGCCGACCGAGCGCGTCGAGGTCGACGAGCTTCGATCGGGCGATCTGGTGTTCTTCGCGACCAGCGGCGGGCGTCGGGTGAGCCATGCCGGCATCTACGTCGGGGAAGGCCGCTTCGTGCATGCGCCCTCATCGGGCGGCACGGTGCGGCTCGATCACTTGTCCAGCCGCTATTGGCAGAAGAGCTACCTGGCTGCCAAGCGGGTGCTGGGCGATGGGGCCATCGCCCGCAACCCTTGATCGGAGGCGGGACCCGGCTATCGTCAGGTCCCGCTGTTTCACGGGGCTTCCGGGCAATCCGGCAGCGACGCCCGTGTCGGTAGTCCCGCATCGCGGGTGAAGCGACAGCCGTAGGCCGGGTCGGCCACGACTTGCGGATCGAGCACCTCGTCGCCTTCCGGTTTCACGCCCTGCTGCTCCCAGCGCAGCATCGCCGCCATCGCCTCGACCTGTTCCTGGTAGCTGAAGTCGCAATGGCTCGGCGCGCGGATGGCGCGCTGTACCAGCCAGTCGCCGTTTCCGTTCGCTTCGGCGCGCTGGCGATGGATCTGCATGTGCTTGAACGGCACGTACAGGTCGCCGAGCGTGTGGATGCTCACCACCGGAACGTTGAAATTGCCGTTGACCTTCGGAATCCAGCGCAGCCCATCCGGCCGCAGGTTGTTGGCCGAGGGATGGCCGACTACACGGATGATCGAATTGTTGAAGGTGCGCTCTTCCGGCGAGGTACGACGTTCGCCATCGAGTTGGTAGCGGGTCGACAGGTTGCCCGCCAGGGAGTCGGCGAGGATGCCGTTGACCGTGCCGTCGCGGCCGCCGGTACCGAGCAGCACGCTTTGCAGCCCGGTGCGGAAGCCCTCGGCGAAAATCGGCCGCTCGCCGCCGGACAGGTCCCGCGTGATCGCTTCGAGCTTCAATCCGAGCGGGGACGGCCGGACCGGGTACTGCTCCCACAGCGCCGCGATGATCTGCGGCAGCTTCTGCTGGAAATCGGTCGCCGGAAAGGTCGTCGGCCCGAGCCCCGCCAGGTGCTGCGCCGCCAGCGTGTAGTTGAGCAGGTACTCGAATTCATAGACGTCGCCCGTCACGCCGCACATGGGCACCGAGCCCTCGTAGCGCACCGGATTGTTCGCCGTGGCCAGGGTTTCCGATTCCACGGCGGCTGCGGCGATGTGCCCGCCCATCGAGTGTCCGGTGATGTATCGCTTGGTTGGCTCCGGCAGGCCGGTGAGTTCGCTGAACGCGAGCGCCAGGGCATTGGTGTCTTCGATGCCGGCCCGCACATCGTAGTAGTTGGCACTGTAGCTCGAAGCCGCCCAGGCATAGCCCTGCTGCAACAGCCAGGCGCGGATGGAGGGTGGGCCGACGATCAGCTCGGCGCCTTCGCCCCGGTAGCCGTGGGCATACATCACGAGCATGCCGTTCCAGTTCTCGGGCACTTCGATCTGGTACGACGAGCCCTGGTACTCGCCGACCCAGCGCTGGCTCGGCAGGCCTGGGAGGGCGTCCAGCGACGAGACGACCGGCACGAAGGTGCGGCTGTCCTGTTCGCGCGTATCGCTGGACGCGTAGGGTGGGTTGATGGGGGTCTGCCGGGCATGCGCCTGGATCGAGACGCCGAGCGTACCGATCAGGAGCGCGCCAGCACAGGCGGCGGCCAGCTTGGAGGGATTCATCGGGTATCTCCTTCTTGTTGTTATGGATGCGATCGCTCGGACACCATGGCGATTGCGATGCCGATCCGGTGGTCCAACGTTCGCCGAGGTGAGATCGCAGTCCGGGTCGCCGGTTCGCCTGTCGGGCAGGCGGCGGGTCGAATATCGCTCTTTCGGCCGACGCCGTCCGTCGTCCGGTCAAGGCGGCGATACGGGCCTTGCCGGCGATCGCGCTTTGGAGCGACGCATGAGCATCCACAGGGGAGAGAGCCCGCATGGGCGAGGCCATTCGATTGCCATCCGCACCTGACGCCTGCGAGCTGTGCGGACGGGCGGCGCCGTTGACGCGGCATCACCTCATTCCGAAGGCGTTGCACGACAAGCGCTACGTGCAGAAGCGCTTCGACCGGCTGGCGCGCATCACCGCCACGCTCTGGGTCTGCCGGCCCTGCCATGACGAGATCCACCGCGTCTTCAGCGAAAAGGAGCTGGCGCTGACCTACAACACGCGCGATGCGCTGTTGGGCGACGCGCGCATCCGGGCCTTCGTCGATTGGTTGGCGAGCAAGCCGGCCGGGTTCGTTCCGCGGCGCTAGTTCTGCCGCGTCTACCAGTGCAGGTTGAAATGCGAGCCGGGGACGAAACGTCCGTCGAGCAGGTCCCAGCGTTCGACGCAGACCTGTTTGTCGCCTTCGCGCTTCAACCTGAGCCGGTTGAACGAATTCGGCGAGGTGCCGCGCAGCCGCGACGACAGCGTGGTGCCCGATTGCACCATCCAGATTTCGCGCGACAGGCCGGGGTACTGCTTGGACAGCGGCAGCACGTAGGGCAGGTGGATATGCCCGCCCATGACCAGGTCCAGGCCGGCATCGGCCCAGCGGTGCAGTGCCGCGTCGGCGCCGTGCTGCAGGTTGCTCAGATCGCTCAGCACCATCGCACCGAACGGCTGGTGGGCCACCACGATGCGCACTTTTCCAGCATCGCTGCGCGCCAGTCGTTCGCACACGGTATCGACCTGCTTCGCCGTGACCAGGCCATCCTTGTGGCGGCGCGGGTGAGTGGTGTTGAGGCCGATCACCAGCATGTGCTCGTTCTCGAAAGTCGGCTCGAGGTCATCGCCGAAATGCCGGCGGTAGTTGCGGTAGGGCGTGAGGAACCGGGCGAAGAGGTTGTACAGCGGGATGTCGTGATTGCCGGGAATCACGAGCGTTCGCGGCACGCCCAGCCCTTCGAGCCGCCGGACGAACGCCTGGGCATCGGCAAATTGGCCGCGGCGGGCCCGCTGGGTGATGTCGCCCGAGAACACCAGCAGGTCGGCGCCATGCTCGCGTACATGCTCTTCCATCGCGCGGACCACCTCGGGCAGTTCGGTACCGAAGTGGGTGTCGGAAATCTGCAACAGCGTGGTCATCGGGCGGGCATCCTCGGGCCGTCGGGTTCCGTGTCGTGTCTTATCTGACGTCTTCCATTCGAAGCCAAGAACGCCCATGCGTTCCGGTCAATCCGGGCGCAGGCGCCGCGCGTCGTGTTGCGTGGCCGTCGACCTTGCTCTACCCTTCGCGGCGCCTCAGGTGCCCCCTGGCCACGTGCCAGAGGGGTGAAACAGGGAAGCCGGTCCAGTCCCAGACGATTCCGGCGCTGCCCCCGCAACGGTAGGCGAGTTCGGTGAAGCCGCGTGACACCACTGTGCAACTGCATGGGAAGGTGCGGCTCTCCGGCGGGTCGATCCCGCCACTCGCAAGCCCGGAGACCGGCCTGTCGCAGAAACTGGCAGTGCGGAGGGCGCTGCGGGTCGGCGCCTTTTCCGTGCGCCTGCCTGCCTCATTCCGTCTGCCCACCCTGACCATTGTCGTGCGGGTGGCACGACGGAGACCTGAGTTTGATCCGCAAGCCCTTTCTGCCGGCCGCCTGTGCGCTGCTCGGCGCCGTTCCCTTTTGTTCCCTGCAGGCTGCCGAGCCGGCCCTGGCGCTCGGCGAGCAGGTCGTGACCGCCACGCGGACGAGCGTCCCGGTGGCGGCTGCCATCGCCGCGACGACCGTCATCACCCGCGAAGAAATCGAGCGCACCCAGGCCGCCAGCGTGCCGGACCTGCTCGCGCGCGTGCCGGGCATCAACATCGCCCGCAACGGCGGGACGGGCAAGAACGTCTCGCTCTACCTGCGCGGCACCAACGCCAACCATGTGCTGGTCCTGATCGATGGCGTGCGCGTCGGCTCGGCGACCAGTGGCGACATGCCGTTCCAGCATCTCCCGGTCGAGCTGATCGAGCGCATCGAGGTCGTGCGCGGGCCGCGCGCCAGCCTGTACGGGTCCGAGGCGATTGGCGGCGTCATTCAGATCTTCACGCGGCGCGGGGAAAAGGACGGCGTGCGGCCGTTCCTCTCGGCCGGCTACGGCACCCATGACAGCTCCCGCGGCAGCGCGGGCCTGTCCGGCGGCAACGGGGCGAGCTGGTACAACCTGGGCGTCAGCGGGCAGTCCACCGAGGGCATCAGCGCCCGCTTGCCCAGCGCAGGCTACGAAGCGGACGACGACGGCTATCACGGCCAATCGGCCCTGGCCAGCGGCGGGCACCGGTTCGCCAACGGGCTGGCGGTGTCCGGCACGCTGCTGCGCATCGATGCCGACAACCAGTACGACACGGGCTACGAAGCCAACGCCGACAGTCGCCAGAACGTCTACGGCGCCCGCGCCAGCTATGCACCGCTCGCGGGCTGGACCACCCGTCTCCAGGCGGGCCGCAGCGAAGACAAGCTCGACACCTTCCAAGGCTCGGCTTTCGACACCCGCATCGACACCCGCCGCGACAGCCTCGCCTGGCTGAACGAAATCGCCCTGGCCGACGACCATCTGCTGCTGCTCGGCGCCGACTACCTGCATGACGAGGTCAACGGCACCACCGCGTTCAGCGAGGACTCGCGCGACAATCACGGCGTCTTCGTCCAGTACCTCGGCGGGCATGAACGCCACGACTGGCAGCTCAGCCTGCGCCGTGACTGGAACGAGCGCTTCGGCGACCACACCACCGGCGGCGCCGGCTGGGGCTATGCCCTGACGGACACGCTGCGGCTGACCGCCAGCTACGGCACGGCTTTCAAGGCGCCGACCTTCAATCAGTTCTATCACCCGCGCAACGGCAACCCGCTGCTCGAGGCCGAGCAGTCGCGCAGTTACGAGGTTGGCCTCGAAGGTCGGCCGGGCTGGGGCCACTGGTCGCTGAACCTGTTCCACAACGAGGTCGATGACCTCATCGCCTACTTCAACGCCGGCGACGGGCTGCGCGCCTACAACCTCGATCGCGCGTCGATTCGAGGCCTCGAGCTGGTCGTCGACAGCCGATGGCTGGGCTGGGACTGGCGCGCCAACGCCACGCTGCAGGACCCGCGCAACGCGTCGGACCGCAGCGGGCAGGGCGATCTGCTGCCGCGCCGTGCCGAGCAGCTGCTGAACCTCGACATGGACCGTCGCTTCGGCCGTATCGGCGTGGGCGCGAGCCTGCATGCGGAGGGGCGGCGCTGGGACAACGCCGGCAATACCGTCGAGCTTCCTGGCTACGCCACGCTCGATCTGCGCGCGGCGTACTGGATCAGCGAGGCGCTGCGGCTACAGGCGCGGGTCGCCAACCTGTTCGATGCCGATTACGAGACCGCCGCCACCTACGAACAACCCGGCCAGGCGCTGTACCTCAGCGTGCACTACCAGGCCCTCTGACCACCCACGCAGGAGACATCCCATGCGCTCGATTCGATTGACCGGCAAGGCACAACTGGCGATCGGCCTGGCGTTGGCCGCGCTGATGGCCATCACCCGCGGCCAGCACGCCATCAGCGTCGACAGCCTGCCCAGCGCCTCCTGGGCGGTGTTCTTCCTGGCGGGGTTGTTCCTCAGGCCGCGCTGGAGCTTCGCCGGCTTCTTCGTGCTGGCATCGCTGCTGGATTTCGGCTCGATGGCGGCCGGCACCGTCAGCGACTGGTGCCTGTCGCCGGCCTACTGGGCGCTGGTGCCGGCCTATGGTTCTCTGTGGTTCGCAGGCCGCCTGTTTGCCGCGCAGCAGCTGGAGGGTCTGGTCGCTATCGCCGGGTTGGCGGTAACGCTGGCGGTGGTGGCGATGGTCGCCTATGTGTTTTCGGGCGGTGGGTTCTACTTCTTCTCGGGGCACTACCCAGGCGCCGATCTGGCCGGTTTCCTGCCGCGCATCGCCGAGTACTACCCGCGCTACCTGAGCGTGATGGCGATGTACGTGGCCTTGGCCGCGGTGCTCTACAGCGCAGCCGCCGCCTGGGCTGACGCACGCACGGGCGCGCTGCGGTCATGAGCGAATCGGCCGACCGCGACGCCCGCCATCTCGCGCGGATGCAGCGCAAGAAGGCGGTGATCGACGAGAAGATCGCCCAGGCGACGATCGAGAAGGGCCTGTTGCTGGTGCATACCGGCATCGGCAAGGGCAAGAGCAGCGCCGCCTTCGGCATGGCGGCCCGCGCCTTGGGGCACGGCATGAAGGTCGGTGTCGTGCAGTTCATCAAGGGCGCGGCGAGCACCGGCGAGCAGGCGTTCTTCCGCCGCTTCCCCGATGAGGTCAGCTACCACGTGATGGGCGAGGGCTTCACTTGGGAAACGCAGGACCGCCAGCGCGACATCGCCATGGCCGAGTCGGCCTGGCGGGTCGCCGAAGGCCTGTTCGCCGATGAACGAGTCGCGCTGGTGATCCTCGACGAGCTCAATATCGCGCTGAAGTACGGCTACCTGTCGCTCGACAAGGTGCTCGCCGACATCGCGGGCCGCCATTCGATGCAGCATGTGGTCGTCACCGGACGTGGCGCGCAGGCCGGGCTGATCGAGGCGGCCGACACCGTCACCGACATGGGGCTGATCAAGCACGCCTTCAAATCGGGTGTGAAGGCGCAGCCGGGCGTGGAGTTCTGATGGACAGGCTGGCCGACAACCGCGCGCTGTGCCCGGCGCTGCTGATCGCCGCGCCCGCGTCGGGGCAGGGCAAGACCACCGTCACCGCCGCCCTCGCGCGCCTGCATGTCCGGCTTGGCCGGCGGGTGCGGGTGTTCAAGTGCGGGCCGGATTTCATCGACCCCGGCATCCTCGCCCATGCCAGCGGCCAGCCGGTCTACCAGATCGATCTGTGGATGGTGGGCGAGGCCCAGAGCCGGGCACTGCTGCACGCGGCGGCGCAGGAAGCCGACCTGATCCTCATCGAAGGCGCGATGGGGCTGTTCGACGGCGCCCCCTCGGCGGCCGATCTGGCGCGGCGCTTCGGCGTGCCGGTGCTGGCGGTGATCGACGGCTCGGCGATGGCGCAGACTTTCGGTGCGCTGGCGCATGGGTTGGCGAGCTTCCAGCCGGACCTGCCGTTCGCTGGCGTGCTGGCCAATCGGGTCGGCAGCGAGCGGCACGGCGACATCCTGCGCGAGGCGACGCCCGCGGCCCTGCGTTGGTTCGGTGCGCTGCCGCGCGCGGCGGACATCGAACTGCCGAGCCGCCACCTGGGCTTGGTGCAGGCGCAGGAGCTGGCGGACCTCGATCGCCGGCTCGATCATGCCGCCGATGCCTTGGCCCGCACGGCCGATACCGCGCTGCCGGCACCGGTGGCATTCCAGCCGCCCGCCGTCGAGCCCGTGCCACCGCTGCTGGCCGGGGTGCGCATCGGCGTGGCGAGGGACGCGGCGTTCGCCTTTCTCTATCAGGCCAACCTGGACCTGCTCGCGGCGATGGGCGCCGAGCTGGCGTTCTTCTCGCCGCTGACCGACGACCGGCTGCCGGCGGTGGACAGCCTCTACCTGCCGGGCGGCTATCCCGAGCTGCACCTTGAGACGCTCGCGGCCAACCGGTCGCTGGCCGAGGCTATTCGCGCACACCACGCGGCCGGCAAGCCGATCCTCGCCGAGTGCGGCGGCATGCTCTATCTGCTGGAGCAGCTCGCCGACCGGAATGGCGAGGCTGCGGAACTGGTCGGCCTGGTGCCGGGGCGGGCGGCGCTGCAAGCGCGGCTCGTGGCGCTGGCGCTGCAGACGGTCGAATGGCCAGAAGGGCAGTTGCGAGGGCACACGTTCCACTATTCACGGCTGGACACCGCCCTCGAACCGGCCGCGCACGGCGCCTGCCCGAACGGTCGGGGCACCGCCGAGGCGGTCTTTCGTCTCGGCCGGCTGACGGCCTCGTACATCCATTTCTACCTGCCGTCCGATCCCCGTGCGGCGGCGGCATTGCTGCACCCGTGACCCGGCACGCCTACAGCGACGCCGAGCGTGCGGCCCTCTATCGGGCGGTGGCCGAGCGGCGCGACATGCGGCATTTCATCGGAGGCGAGGTGCCAGCCGACACCCTGGCGCGGTTGCTGGAGGCCGCCCATGCCGCGCCGAGCGTGGGCCTGATGCAGCCGTGGCGTTTCATCCGCATTACCCGTCCTTCGTTGCGCCACGGCATCCGCCAACTGGTCGAGCGCGAGCGGCTGCGCACCGCCGAGGCGCTGGGCGAGCGCGGGGCGGCGTTCATGAAGCTCAAGGTCGAGGGCATCGACCAATGCGCCGAGCTGCTGGTCGCCGCGCTGATGGACGACCGTGAGCCGCATGTGTTCGGTCGTCGTACCTTGCCGGAAATGGACCTGGCCTCGGTAGCCTGCGCCATTCAGAATCTCTGGCTTTGCGCGCGCGCCGAAGGGCTCGGCATGGGCTGGGTGTCGTTGTTCGATCCGCTCGAACTGGCCTCGCTGCTGAACATGCCGGCCGGAGCCAAGCCGGTCGCCATCCTGTGCCTGGGCCCGGTGGCGGCGTTCTACCCCGCGCCGATGCTGGCGTTGGAAGGCTGGACGCAGCCGCGCGCGCTCGGCGAACTGATCTACGAGGACGGATGGAAACCATGACGCAAGGACAGGCCCCGTGGCACTGGTAACGAGTGTGCTGGCCGGGCTGGCGCTGGATCAGGCGTTCGGCGAGCCGCGCCGCGGTCATCCGCTGGTGGCGTTCGGGCGCTACGCCGATCGGCTCGAGGCGCGCCTCAACGGTACCGATGGGCGCGGCTGGCGTAGCCACGGGGTCACGGCCTGGTGCCTGGCCGTGCTGCCCGCCGTGCTGATCGCCTGGCTGCTGTGCAGCCTGCCGGGCATCGGTTGGCTGGTCGAGATCGCGCTGCTGTACCTCGCGCTGGGGTTGCGCAGCCTTGGCGAGCATGCAACGCCGGTGATTGCCGCGCTGCGGGCCGGCGATCTGCCGCGGGCGCGCGACGCGGTCGGGCGGATCGTCAGTCGCGACACGCGGGCGCTCGACTCTGACGGCGTGGCGCGCGCGGCGACCGAATCGGTGCTGGAGAACGGCAGCGACGCGGTGTTCGGCGCGTTGTTCTGGTTTGCGGTGGCCGGCGGGCCGGGCGTGGTGCTCTATCGCCTGGCCAACACGCTCGACGCTATGTGGGGGTATCGCAATGAGCGCTTCGAGCGCTTCGGCTGGGCGGCGGCCCGCATCGACGACGGCCTCAACCTCGTCCCGGCCCAACTGACCGCGCTGACCTACGCGCTGCTCGGCAACACCGGCCGGGCGCTCGGCTGCTGGCGGCGCCAGGCGCCTGCCTGGGACAGCCCCAACGCCGGCCCGGTGATGGCGGCTGGCGCCGGCGCGCTGGGCGTGTCGCTGGGCGGGCCGGCGGTCTATCACGGCGTATCGCACGATCGACCGCCGCTCGGCGAGGGCGCGGCGCCGGTCGCGCGCGACATCGAGCGAGCGCTGGATCTGGTGTGGATGGGCGCTGGCCTGTGGTGCGTGGCGATCCTGCTGGTGGGGTGGCTCGATGCTTGAACATGGCGGACGCCTGCGTGCGGCGGCGCGACGCCACGGCATTCCGCTGTCCGACTGGCTGGATCTTTCGACGGGCATCGCGCCCTGCACGCCGCCGCTGCCGACGATCCCGCCGAGCGCCTGGATGCGGCTACCCGAGCCCGATGACGTGCTGATCGGCGCCGCGCAGCGTTATTACGGTACCGACGCCCTGCTGCCGGTGGCCGGCTCCCAGGCGGCCATCCAGTGCCTGCCGAGGCTGCGCGGCGTGGCCGATGTCGGCGTCGTGTCGCCCTGTTACGGCGAGCATGCGCAGGCCTGGACACGGGCGGGCCATCGGGTCCTGGAGTTCGGTGAGGGTGCGGTACGCCGGGCGATTCCCCGGCTGGACGTGCTGGTGGTGGTCAACCCGAACAACCCCACGGGCCGCCGCCTGCCGGTCGAGCTGCTGCTTCAGTGGCACGCGGAGCTGGCCGAGCACGGCGGCTGGCTGGTGGTGGACGAGGCCTTCGTCGACTGCACCCCGGCCGACAGCCTGGTGCCGCATCTGCCCCGGCCGGGGCTGATCGTGCTGCGTTCGTTCGGCAAGTTCTTCGGCCTGGCCGGCGCTCGGCTGGGCTTCGTGATGGCGGACCCTGCGCTGCTGCGCTCGCTCGACGTCCAGCTCGGCCCCTGGGCGGTCGCCGGCCCGGCGCGCCACCTGGCGGCCTGTCTGCTGGCCGACGCGCCGGCACAGGTGCGCCAGCGCGAGCGTCTGATGGCGGACGGTGCGCGGCTGGCCGGGCTGCTGCGCCGCCATGACCTGACGCCGACCGGCGGGACGGCGCTGTTCCAGTGGGTGGCGTGTGAGCACGCCGCCACGTTGGCTGGGTGGCTGGCGGAGCGGGCGATCCTGGTGCGGTCGTTCAGGCATCCGGCCAGCGTGCGCTTCGGGCTGCCCGGCGACGAACAGGGCTGGGCGCGGCTCGATCATGCGCTTGGCCAATACCGACAGGCTCATCCATGACGACCTTGATGGTGCAGGGCACCACCTCCGACGCAGGCAAGAGCACCCTGGTCGCCGGGCTGTGCCGCTGGCTGGCCCGGCGCGGGGTCGACGTGGCACCGTTCAAGCCGCAGAACATGGCGCTCAATGCCGCCGTGACCGCCGATGGCGGCGAAATCGGTCGTGCCCAGGCCGTGCAGGCGCAGGCCTGCGGGCTGGCGCCCCACACGGACATGAACCCGGTGCTGCTCAAGCCCAACTCGGATACCGGCGCGCAGGTCATCATCCACGGCCGCGCCGTCGGCAACATGGATGCGAAGTCCTACCAGACCTACAAACGCACCGCGCGCGAGGCGGTGCTGGCGTCGCACCGGCGGCTTCGCGCGCGTCACCGGGTCGTGCTGGTCGAAGGCGCGGGCTCGCCGGCGGAAATCAACCTGCGTGCCGACGACATCGCCAACATGGGCTTCGCCGAGGCGGTCGATTGCCCGGTGATCCTGGTGGCCGACATCGATCGCGGCGGCGTCTTCGCCCACCTGGTCGGCACGCTCGCGCTGCTGTCCGAGACCGAGCGGGGGCGCGTCGCGGGTTTCGTCATCAACCGCTTCCGCGGCGATCTCGCGCTGCTGAAGCCCGGCCTCGACTGGCTCGAAGCCCATACCGGCAAGCCGGTGCTGGGCGTGCTGCCGTACCTCATGGATTTCCACCTCGAGGCCGAGGACGCCATCGACACGCGCCAGGCGCGCAAGGCCGACCATCTGCTGCGGGTGGTGGTGCCGGTGCTGCCGCGCATCAGCAACCACACCGACTTCGATCCGCTGCGCCTGCATCCGCAGGTCGACTTGCGCTTCGTGCGGCCCGGCGCTGCGCTGCCGCCCGCCGACCTGATCGTGCTGCCGGGCTCGAAAAGCGTGCGAGCCGATCTCGCCCAGTTGCGCGCGGCCGGCTGGGACGTCGCGATCGCCCGGCACCTGCGTTATGGCGGCAAGCTGCTCGGCATTTGCGGCGGCTTCCAGATGCTCGGCCAGCGCATCGCCGATCCGCTCGGTCTGGAAGGCGAGCCGGGTGCCTGCGATGGGCTCGGCTGGTTGCCGATGAGCACCGAACTGCGCGCCGACAAGCAACTGCGCACCGTCGCCGGACGGCTGGCATGGGGTGACGCGGCGATCGAGGGCTATGAAATTCATGCCGGGGTGAGCGAAGGGCCGGCGCTGGATCGGCCGCTGGCGAGATTGGCGAACGGGCGCTGCGACGGTGCGCTGAGCGAGGACGGCCAGGTGATCGGCACCTACCTGCATGGCCTGTTCGAGGCGCCGAGTGCCTGCGCCGCGCTGCTGCGCTGGGCCGGTCTGCACGCGGACGAGCCTTTCGACTACCGGGCACTGCGCGAGCGTGACCTTGAGCGGCTGGCCGATGCGGTCGCCAATCACCTCGATGTCGCCCGGCTCGATGCGCTGTGCGGACTCGAATCGGACAAGAGGCCTGCCGACGCATGATCGACCTCATTCTGGGCGGCGCCCGTTCCGGCAAGAGCCGGTTGGCCGAGCGCCTAGCCAGTGAATCGGGCCTGGCGGTGACCTACGTCGCCACCAGCCAGCCACTCGATACGGAAATGGCGCGGCGCATGGAGCAGCACCGCGCCCGCCGGCCGGCTGCCTGGCAACTCGTCGAGGAGCCTTTGGCCCTGGCGGAAACGCTGCTTTCCCATGCGGCTGAAGACCGCTGTCTGCTGGTCGATTGCCTGACGCTTTGGCTGACCAACCTGCTGCTCGCCGAAAATCCGGCGCGGTTGTCGCGCGAGCGCGAGGCGCTGCTCGAGGCCCTTGTCACGGTGCCCGGCCGGGTGCTGCTGGTCAGCAACGAGACCGGCCTGGGCGTAGTGCCGATGGGCGAGCTCAGCCGCCGTTATGTCGATGAAGCCGGTTGGCTTCACCAGGCGATTGCCGAACGCGCCGACCGGGTGGTGTTCACCGTCGCCGGCCTGCCGATGGTGCTCAAGGGAGAACCGCTATGACGACCTTCTGGCGCGCGCCGTGCGCCGTCCCGGACGAACCGGCGCGGCGCGCCGCGGCCGAGCGGCAGGCCCAGTTGACCAAGCCGCGCGGATCGCTCGGCCGGCTCGAACGCCTCGCGGTGGATTTCGCCGGCTGGCAGGGGCGGGTGCGGCCCGAGCTCGAGCGCGTCGCCATCGGCCTGTTCGCGGCGGATCACGGGGTGGCGAGCGAGGGCGTGTCCGCCTACCCGCAGGCGGTCACCGGCCAGATGCTGGCGAATTTCGCCCGCGGCGGTGCGGCGATCAACGTACTCGCCAAGACGCTCGACGCGTCGCTCGAGCTGATCGACCTCGGGACCGTCGAACCCATGCCGGCGCTGGCCGGTGTCCGTCAGTTAAACCTCGGCCGGGGGACGGCGAACATCGCCGAAGGCCCGGCCATGACGACCGAGCAGTGCGGCGCAGCCCTCGTGGCGGGCGCGGCATCGGTCGAGCGGGCGGTAGCCGCCGGCGCGCAGCTGTACATCGGCGGCGAGATGGGCATCGGCAATACCACGGCCGCCTGTGCGCTGGCCTGCGCCGTGCTGGACATGCCGGCCGCGGCGCTGGTCGGTCCGGGTACCGGGCTCGATGACGCCGGCATGGCGCGCAAGCGTGACGTCATCGAAGCCGCCCTGGCGCGGCATCGCCCCGCCTGCACCGATGCCCTCGAAACGCTGAGGCGCCTGGGCGGGTTCGAGATCGCCGCGCTCACCGGCGCCTGCGTGGCGGCGGCGCAGCAGGGCCTGCCGATACTGATCGACGGCTATATCGTGACCGTCGCGGCGCTGCTGGCCGAGCGACTGAGCCCTGGCTGCCGCGCCTGGATGCTGTTCGGTCATCGATCGGCCGAGCCCGGCCATCGGGCGGTGCTCGAGGCGTTGCGGGCCGAGCCGCTGCTGGACCTCGGCCTGCGGTTGGGCGAAGGCAGCGGGGCGGCGCTGGCGGTGCCGCTGGTGCGTCAGGCGCTGGCGCTGCATGCCGGGATGGCGACGTTCGCCGAGGCGGCGGTTTCGGACCGCCCAGCATGAAAGCTGCGCTGGATCTCCTGCGCCACGGTGAAACCACGGGCGGCAGCGGCTTTCGAGGTTGGCTGGATGACCCGCTGAGCGAAACGGGGTGGCGCCAGATGCGCGAGGCGGTCGGTGCTGCGCCACGCTGGCAGCGAATTCTCAGCTCGCCGCTGCGGCGGTGCGCCGATTTCGCCGCCGTCTGCGCCGAGGCCTGGGGCGTGCCGCTTCGCCTTGACCCTCGGTTGATGGAGCTGGACTTCGGCGCCTGGGAAGGCCGCACCGCCGCTGAACTGATGGAGACCGACGCCGAGGCGCTGGGTCGGTTCTGGCGCGATCCCTATGCCTTCACGCCGCCGCAGGGTGAGCCCATGGTCGATTTCGAGCGCCGGGTGACGGCGGCGATGGAGGATGCACGCGCCGGGGAGGGTGACGTCCTGGTCGTCACCCATGCGGGCGTCATGCGCCTTCTGCTGGCACGGGCACAGGGCTTGCCGCGTGCGCGGTTGCTCGAGGTCGAGGTGCGCCATGCGGCCTTGATCCGCCTGGCGATGGCTCGGACGTCAGAGCCGGGAAGGGAGCGGGCGCTGTGAAGGGCCTGCAGATCGCGCTCGGCTTCCTGACGCTGATCCCCGTGCGGCTGGCCGAGCCGCCGCGTCCTGCGGAGGTCGGTGCATCGCTGGCTTGGTACCCGGTGGTCGGCGTGTTGCTGGGGCTGCTGTTGCTCGGGGCCGGCGCCGTGCTGAACGGCGCGCCAGCGGTCCTCCAGGCGGCCCTGCTGCTGGCCATCTGGGTGGCCCTTACCGGTGCGCTGCACCTCGACGGTCTTGCCGATAGCGCCGATGCCTGGCTCGGTGGGCTGGGCAGTGCCGAGCGCACGCTGGCGATCATGAAGGACCCACGCAGTGGGCCGATTGCGGTCGTCACGCTCGTGGTCGTGTTGCTGCTCAAGTTCTCGGCACTGCTGGTGCTGGTCGACGAGGCGCGGCTGGCTCCGTTGCTGCTCGCGCCGTTGATTGCGCGCTCGGCGCTGGCCGGCCTGTTTCTCTGCACGCCCTATGTCCGCCAAGGCGGCCTGGGCCAGGCGCTCGCCGACCACCTGCCTGCACGCCGCTTGAAAGCGGTGCTCGCTGCGGCCGCCACGGGTTGCCTGCTGCTCTCAGGTGGCGCGGGACTGCTGGCGTTGGTGGCTGGCGTTGGCTGTGCGGCGGTGCTGCGCCAACGCATGGTGGTTCGGCTCGGCGGCACGACCGGCGACACTGCGGGCGCGCTGGTTGAATTGGTCGAGTGTGCGGTGCTGGTCGCCCTGGCCCTCGCCTAATCGGGACTTGCCAAGCCCCCGGGGCGGCGGACTATAAAGGCCGATCGCCGCCCGAACGGATCCTTCGATGACTGCCTTTTCCCGTGCTGCCACCTTAACGCTTGCCGTCGCGGCGGTGATCCTGGCGCTGTCGCTCGGCATTCGCCACGGCTTCGGCCTGTTCCTGGCGCCGATGAGCGCCGACTTCGGCTGGGGCCGCGAGGTGTTCGCCTTCGCCATCGCGTTGCAGAACCTGATCTGGGGGATCGCCCAGCCCTTCACCGGCGCACTGGCCGATCGCTTCGGCGCGGCTCGCGCAATCGCGGTAGGCGGCGTGCTGTATGCGCTGGGACTGGCGCTGATGGCGGGCGCCGACTCCTCGGCATCGCTGTCGCTCAGCGCGGGATTGCTGATCGGCATCGGTTTGTCCGGTACCTCGTTCTCCGTCCTGCTGGGCGTCGTCGGCCGGGCGGTGCCGGAAGACAAGCGCAGCATGGCGATGGGCATCGCGAGCGCGGCCGGGTCGTTCGGCCAGTTCGCCATGCTGCCGGGCACCCTCGGCCTGATCGGCTGGCTGGGCTGGTCGTCCGCATTGCTGGCGCTCGGTCTGCTGGTCGCGCTGATCGTGCCGCTGGCCGGGTTGGTGCGCGATCGCCCGGTGGCCGCCAAGGGGACCGACCAGACGCTCGGCGAGGCGCTGCGCGAAGCCTCGCGGCATTCGGGTTTCTGGCTGCTGGGCCTGGGGTTCTTCGTCTGCGGCTTTCAGGTCGTGTTCGTGGGCGTGCACCTGCCGGCCTATCTGGTCGATGAGGGCCTGCCCGCAACCGTTGGCACCACGGTGCTGGCGCTGGTCGGGCTGTTCAACATCGTCGGCACCTACACGGCGGGCTGGCTGGGCGGGCGGATGTCCAAGCCGCGGCTGCTGACGGCGCTGTACCTCCTGCGCGGCGTGGTGATCGCGGTGTTCCTCTGGCTGCCGGTCACCACGGCCAGCGCCTGCGCGTTCGGGATCGCGATGGGGTTGCTGTGGCTGTCCACGGTGCCGTTGACCAACGGCACTATCGCCACGTTGTTCGGCGTACGCAACCTGTCGATGCTCGGTGGCATCGCCTTCCTGTTCCATCAGATCGGTGCGTTCCTCGGTGGCTGGCTCGGCGGTTACCTGTACGACAGCACCGGCAGCTACGATCTGGTGTGGCAGCTGTCTATCCTGCTCAGCCTGCTGGCCGGTGCCCTGAACTGGCCGGTGCGCGAGCAGCCGGTCGCACGGCTGCGTGCCGCGGTGCCTGCCTGATGGGCCGCCGGCTGTGGAGAGGGGTCGCGGCGGCAGCTTTGCTGGCCTTGCTGGCGCTGGCCTGGTGGGGCTGGCAGCGTGGCGGGTTGGCGCTGCTGCAGCCCGGGTTGGGTATCTGTTGAACGAGAGGACCGCGCCATGCGCACGTCGCTTCTGATCGGCCTGACCTTGCTGCTACCGGTGGGCGCCTTCGCCCAATGCCCGGCGGTGCTGCAACACGAGCTGCCGGCGCTTCGCTCCAAGCAGACGCTGGACCTGTGCCAGGCCTATTCGGGCAAGGCGCTGGTCGTGGTGAACACGGCCAGTCACTGTGGGTTCACGGGGCAGTTCGAAGGGCTGGAGGCGCTCTACCAGCGCTACAAGGATCGCGGGCTGGCGGTGCTGGGCGTGCCCTCCGACGACTTCTTTCAGGAGTCGGACGATGCGGCCGAAACGGCCAAGGTGTGCTTCGTCAATTACGGCGTCACGTTCGACATGGCCGCCACCCAACCGGTACGCGGCGACGATGCCACGCCACTGTTCCGCGAGCTGGCCCGGCAGGCGGGGAGGGCGCCGTTATGGAATTTCTACAAGTATGTCGTCGACCGGCAGGGTCGGGTCGTGGCGTCCTTTTCCAGCAAGGTCCGGCCAGATGACCCCGAGCTGATCGCCGCGGTGGAGAAGGCGCTGGCGGAATGAAAAAAGGCCGGAGCGGCGAACCGCTCCGGCCTTCTCAGGTGCTGCGCTCCGGTCAGAAGCGATAGCTGACCTGGGCGCCCAGGCCGTGGGCGCTGTTTTCGTAGGTGGCGGAGTAGGTGTCCTGCTCGACCGAGGCGTCATCCTCTTTCAGGTAGGAGTAGGCCAGGTCGACAGTGATGTCATCGGTCGGGCTGTATCCCAGGCCCAGGCTGAAGGCCTTGCGGTCGTCACTGGGGATGCGCGGCGAGCGATGGGTGTTGTTGGTCGGCGTCTGATCCAGCGCCAGGCCGGCACGCAGCACCAGCTGCGGGTTCAGCTTGTAGGCTGCACCGATGGCGTAGGACCAGCTGTCGTGCCAATCCTGCTCCTCGGCGATGCTGGCAAAGCTGGCGGAAGCCGGACCTGCCGGAACGCCGGAGTTGTTGACCCGAATCTCCTCGAGGCGGCTCCAGCGGGTGAAGGCGGCGCCCGCATACAGCGTCCATTGATCGTTCAGCTCGTGCGTCACGGACATGTCGATCATTTCAGGCAGGGTCAGGTCGAGCGAGGCATCGTATTCGCCATACGCGCCGATAGCGGTCAGGACCGGGTTGTTGCCGCGAACCTTGGTCTCGCCTTCCAGCTCGTATTCGACCTTGGAATGGTAAGTCAGGCCGACACGGGTGCTGGGCGTGAATTCATACAGCACGCCGATGTTGAAGCCGGCGGCGACGTCGTCGCCCTTGATCTTGACGCGGCTATCCGACAACCCGGGAATAGGGCTCGGCACGGCGCTTTCCAGCTCCCCATCGATCCGGTTGATCGTGGCGCCCATGCCGACCGACAGGTGCTCGTTGAAGCGGTAGCTCAGGGTCGGCTGGATGGTGATCACGCGCACTTCGCTGTAATCGCCTTCGTAACGGCCCTGGAAGCCGCTCTCGTAATCGGTCACGAGACCGAAGGGAACGTATACGCCGAGGCCGAAGGTGACTTTCTCGTCCAGCGGCTTGACCCAGTAGCCCATGGGGACGCCCACCAGCGGCACCATGTCGCCGTCGTTGGTGCCGGCCGGACCGCTGGCATCCTCGATATCGGTCTTGGCGATGATCGCGGCGGCACCGAGGCTGATTTCCTCGCGCTTGAGGCGCGACATGGCAGCAGGGTTGCCGAAGACGGTGGTGGCATCTTCACCGGACGAGGAGCGGCCGGCGAACGAGGTGCCCATGCTGCTGACGCTCTGCTCGTTGATGGCGAACCCGGCCGCCAAGCTGTAGGTGGAGCAGGCGGCGACGGCCAGGGCCAGGGAGGATTTAAGCCAGGCGTGTTTCATGGGTACTCCTTTGGAATTATTTGGCGGGCGGGAAGCTAGCAACTTTTGCTGACAGGCGCCAGCCAGCTAGGTTCACATTTTCGTGTTACGCGAGCGAAGCGGCAGGCAACGTGACGCTATGTGCGACGAAATGACCGGCTGGTCATTTCAGTCTCCTCTGGCGACCGGTCGCGACGGGTCGGTGATCCACTCGCTCCACGACCCGGCATGCAGCCTGGCCAGCGGCAGGCCGGCGAGGGCCATCGCGAACAGGTTGTGGCAGGCGGTGACGCCCGAGCCGCAATAAGCGATGGCGTCGCTCGCGCGCTGCCCCTCCAACAGGGCGGTGAATCGCTGCGCCAGGCGCTCCGGCGACAGGAAGCGGCCGCTGTCATCGAGGTTGTCGGTGAACGGGGCGCAGCGGGCGCCTGGAATATGGCCCGCGACCGGGTCGATCGGTTCCTGGTCGCCACGAAAACGCGGCAATGCGCGGGCATCCAGCAGCGGCGCCGGTGCGTCCAGGCGCGTCGCCAGTTGCTCGCTGGAAATCACCAGGCGCTCGTCCGGTGCACCCTGGAAGCCGCCACGCCGCGCGGCCGGGCGTTCGGTGGTCAGCGGCATGGCGGCCTCTCGCCAGGCACGCAGGCCGCCGTCCAGCAGATAAGGACCATCGCGCTTGCCGAGCCAGACGAGCAGCCACCAGGCGCGGGCGGCGAAGGCACCGGGACCGTCGTCGTAGAGCACGACCTGGCTGTGCTCCTCCAGGCCCCATTCGCGAAGGCGCGAGAGCAGGCGCTCGGCGTCCGGCAATGGGTGGCGGCCGGTCCTGCCGGCGATCACGGGGCCGGAAAGGTCCTGTTCCAGGTCGGCGAAGCGTGCGCCGGGGAGGTGGCCTTCTTCGTAGGCGCGGCGCCCATAGGTCGGGTCATCCAGGGAAAATCGACAATCGATCACGAGCCAGTCGGGCGCTTCGAGCTGGTTGGCGAGTTGCTGGGGGCTGATCACTTGCGCGAGGGGCATCGGGTGACTCCGGTCGGTCGATGGCGGCACCTTAACCGAAAGCCGGCGAGCGGACGTATATACTGCCGGGCTTTGACGGCGCTGGCCGATGGATAGCCTGAAGGAGAGACACGTGGCGATCGATATCCAATGGGTGCGTGACGATGCGAGCCTCGCCGAGCGATGCGACCAATGGCGTCGGCTGCCCTTCGTCGCGGTGGATACCGAGTTCATGCGGGTCGACACCTTTTATCCGGCGGCAGGCCTGGTGCAGGTCGGTGACGGCCAGACGGCCTACCTGCTCGATCCGCTGGCAATCGGCGACTGGAGCCCGTTCGCCGCGCTGCTCGAGGACCCGGCCGTGATCAAGGTGCTGCATGCCTGCAGCGAAGACCTCGAGGTGCTGCTGCGGCTGACCGGCAGCCTGCCGGCGCCGCTATTCGATACCCAATTGGCGGCCGCTTACCTGAACCTCGGCTTCTCGATGGGCTATTCGCGACTGGTCCAGGCGGTGCTTGGCGTCGAGCTGCCGAAGGGCGAGACCCGCTCGGACTGGTTGCAGCGTCCGCTGACCGACACGCAGGTGCAGTACGCCGCCGAGGATGCCCAGCACCTGGCCGAGCTGTATGTCGCGCTGGCTGAAAAGCTGTCGCCGCAGCGGCATGGCTGGGTACTCGAAGACGGTGGCGAGCTGGTCGGCAATCTTCAGCGCGCGGTCGACCCGGATGAGGCCTATCGCGACGTCAAGCAGGCCTGGCGCCTGAATCGCCAGCAACTGGCCGTCCTGCGCGCCTTGACCGCGTGGCGCGAGCGCGAGGCGCGCCGGCGCAACCAGCCGCGCAATCGGGTCCTGCGCGAGGCCAGCCTCTGGCCGTTGGCGCGTTATCAGCCGCAGGATCTGACGGCACTGGCCAAGATCGACGAGATGCAGCCGCGTACCGTGCGCCAGGACGGTCAGCAACTTCTCGAGCTGATCCAGGCGGCCGCCGCTCTGCCTGAATCGCAACGCCCCGAGCGCTTGCCCGAGCCGCTGCCGCTGGATGCCGCGCCACTGCTGAAGACGCTGCGGCAGGTGGGCCATCGCGAGGGCGAGCGGCTTGGCATTGCGCCGGAACTCATGCTGCGCAAGAAGACCCTGGAAGCGCTGATCAAGAGCGGCTACCCCGACGGGCCTTACCAACTACCTGAATCGCTGCGCGGCTGGCGTCGCGAACTGATGGGTGCGGCACTGCTGCAAGCCCTGGAAGACTGAGATGAAACGTATCTGCTCCATCTACAAAAGCCCGCGCAAGAACGAGATGTACCTCTACGTGGACAAGCGGGACGCGCTCACGCGTGTGCCTGAGGGCCTGCTCGCCGCCTTCGGCGCGCCCCAGCACCGCTTCGATCTGGTATTGACGCCGGAGCGCACGCTGGCGCGCGAGGATGTGGTCAAGGTGTTGGAGAACATCGAAAAGCAGGGCTATCACCTGCAGATGCCTGCGCCGGAAGAGGAATACATCGAGCACCTGCCGGACGAACTGCTGCGGATGAACGACCCGGTGTGACCCTTGGAGAGGCGCGGCACTCCGGCTAGACTGCGCGCCCTCTCCAATGCCCCGTTGTCACGCCGATGGCCGCTAAAGTCGAACCCTTCTGGAAGCGAAAGTCGCTCGCCCAGCTCGATGCGCACGAGTGGGAATCCCTGTGCGATGGCTGCGGCCTGTGCTGCCTGCAAAAGCTCGAGGACGACGAGGATGGTAGCGTCTATTACACGCGCGTGGCGTGCCGGCTGCTCGATCTGAAGAGCTGCCGCTGCAGTGACTACGCCAATCGTCGCGCGACCGTGCCGGACTGCATTCAGCTGACCGCCGCCGACGCGCCGAGCTTCACCTGGTTGCCGCCCACCTGCGGCTATCGTCTGGTGGCCGAGGGCAAGGACCTGCCGCCTTGGCACCACCTGGTATGTGGCGACCCCGATGCGGTGCATGCCGCACGCATTTCGCAGGCCGGACGGATGCTCAGCGAGACCGAGGTCTCCGAAGACGACTGGGAAGCTCACCTGATTTTTCGCGCCGGTTGAATCAACCCGCGCGTGTCGCCGTCTTAGCTTGATCCGCTCATCGTCAGGAGCCTTCCATGCCGTCACGTCCGTTTTCGCTGCTATCGCTCGCGTGCCTGCTCGCCTTGCCGGGGACGGCGATGGCGGTCGAGCGTGTCGACCTCGACTACCACGTCCGGCTGATCCCACAGGACGACCAGGCCGAAGTGACCCTGACCCTGGAAGATGGCGATGCGGTGCGCAGCCTGGATTTCAACCTGGGGGACGAGGGCGATTATTCCGATTTCCAGGCCGATGGCGATTGGTCGCAGACCGGGAGCCGGGGCATCTGGAAGCCGGCCGACGGCAAGGCGCAGCTGAGCTACCGGGTGAAGATCAGCAACCAGCGCGACAGCGGCCGCTACGATGCCCGAATGACCGATACCTGGGCGCTGTTTCGCGGCGATGACCTCGTCCCGGCGGCTCGGCTGGATCAGAAGGACGAGGTGCGGTTGGTGTCGCGCCTGACCTTCGATTTGCCCGAGGGTTGGCGCAGCGTCGAGACAGGCTGGCCACGTATCGGCAAGAACCGGTTCCGCATCGACAACGCCGAGCGCCTGTTCGACCGCCCGACCGGCTGGATGTTGGCGGGCAAGCTCGGCAGTCGTCGCGACAAGCTCGGCGAGACGGACGTGACCGTCTCCGCGCCGGTGGGGCAGGGCGTGCACCGGATGGACATCATGACCCTGGTCACCTTCGTCTGGCCCGAGCTGCAGAACGTGTTCCCCCGCGATCCGGGCAAGCTCTTGATAGTCAGCGCCGGCGAGCCGATGTGGCGCGGCGGCCTGTCCGGGCCGAATTCGCTGTACATGCACGCCGATCGCCCGCTGGTCAGCGAGAACGGCACCAGCTCTCTGGTGCACGAACTGGTGCATGTCTTCAGTCGTATCCGCGATACCGATCGCAGCGACTGGATCACCGAAGGGCTGGCCGAGTACTACGCCATCGAACTGCTCCGTCGTGCCGGCGGGCTGAGCGAATCGCGCTACCAGAAGGTGCGCGAGGAGCTGGCGGAGTGGAGTCGTGACGTCGACAGCCTGCGCACGACCCGTTCCTCGGGCGAGGTCACCGCGCGCGCGGTGCTGCTGCTACAGGAGCTCGACAAGGAAATTCGCAAGGAGAGCAAGGGGCGTCATTCGTTGGACGATGTCGCGCGCGGCCTGATGCGGCTGGACGAAGTCAGCACCGATGACCTCGTCGAAATTACCGAGGCGCTGCTGGGCGAGCCGTCCGACGTGCTCGATACACGCTTGCTGCGCTGATCGCCACGGCATCGCCCGCGGCGGGGTGATGCCTGGTTCTGCTTTCTTCCAATCGCCGGGCTTGCTGCCGGCGATGATCGGAGCCGTGCCGCCGGCCCTTCAGCGGGCGCTTGCCGGGCGGTCAGGCAGAAGGCAGGGTTGTTCGAACCTGGCTGGCGCCATGCCGCCCCGCGTACATCGGTTCGACCACCATGGCGTTCGATGGCTGCCCGCCTTTCGCTCCGGTGCGCAACCTGCGAAAGTCATGCCTTGACCCCTATGCCCTGGGCTTAAGGCCGATATAATGCGGCTCTTTTGCCGGTCATCACCGTGGCCGTGAACTGCTGCCGCCCGCACGGTTTCATCCCGTCCGCCGCTGGCGTCGTCACTGGAAGAATCTATGAAAAGTGCAGAAATCCGTGAAGCCTTCCTCCGCTTCTTCGAAGAGAAGGGGCATACCCGCGTCGCTTCCAGCTCGTTGATACCGGCGAACGACCCAACCCTGCTCTTCACCAACGCCGGGATGAACCAGTTCAAGGACTGCTTCCTGGGCCTTGAAAAACGTGCCTACACCCGTGCGACCAGCAGCCAGAAGTGCGTGCGTGCCGGCGGCAAGCACAACGATCTGGAAAACGTCGGCTATACCGCGCGCCACCACACGTTCTTCGAAATGCTCGGCAATTTCAGCTTCGGCGATTACTTCAAGCGCGATGCCATCGCCTACGCCTGGGAGTTTCTCACCTCGCCGGCGTGGTTGAACCTGCCCAAGGAGCGGCTGTGGGTCACCGTCTATGCCAGCGACGACGAGGCCTATGACATCTGGACACGGGACGTTGGCGTGCCGGCCGAACGGATGGTCCGCATCGGCGACAACAAGGGCGCGCCCTATGCGTCGGACAATTTCTGGGCGATGGGCGACACCGGCCCCTGCGGCCCCTGCACCGAGATCTTCTACGATCACGGCGCCGATATCTGGGGCGGTCCGCCCGGCTCGCCCGAGGAAGATGGCGACCGGTACATCGAGATCTGGAACAACGTCTTCATGCAGTTCAATCGTACGGCTGACGGTGTGCTGCATCCGCTGCCGGCGCCGAGCGTCGACACGGGCATGGGCCTGGAGCGCATCAGCGCGGTGCTGCAACACGTGCATTCCAACTACGAGATCGATCTGTTCCAGCACCTGCTCGCCGCCTCAGCCGAGGCGATCGGCTGTGCGAACGAGGAGCAGCCCTCGCTGAAAGTCGTCGCCGACCACATTCGCTCGTGCAGCTTCCTGGTCGCCGACGGCGTGCTGCCTTCCAACGAAGGTCGTGGCTATGTCCTCCGGCGCATCGTTCGCCGCGCCTGCCGCCATGGCAACAAGCTGGGTGCCAAAGGTGCGTTCTTCCACCGGATCGTAGCGGCCCTGGTCGAGGAAATGGGGCAGGCGTTTCCCGAGCTGGTTCAGCAGCAGGCGCATATCGAGCGCGTCCTCAAGACCGAGGAAGAGCAGTTCGCCAAGACGCTCGATCAGGGCCTGCGCATCCTCGAACAGGATCTGGCCCAGCTGCAGGGCGAGCAGATTCCCGGCGAGGTCGTTTTCAAGCTGTACGACACCTACGGCTTCCCGGTCGACCTGACCAACGACATCGCCCGCGAGCGTGGGCTGACGCTCGACGAGGCGGGTTTCGAGCGCGAGATGGAAGCCCAGCGCGAGCGTGCCCGCGCCGCAAGCGCCTTCGGCATGGACTACAACGCGCTGGTCAAGGTGGAAGGCCAGACGCAATTCACCGGCTACCTCGGTACGCAAGGCAACGGCAAGGTCTTGGCCTTGTTCCGCGAAGGGCTCGCAGTCGAGCAGCTCAAGGCTGGCGAGGAGGGTGTCGTGGTCCTGGATCAGACGCCGTTCTACGCCGAGTCCGGCGGTCAGATCGGCGATTGCGGTTATCTGCAGGCGGAGGGGCTGCGCTTCGATGTGCGCGATACCAGCAAGGCCGGCGGCGCCGTCCTGCATCACGGCGTGCTCGATGGTGGCGTGCTCCGGGTCGGTGACACGATCGAGGCGGTGGTCGATGCGTCGGTCCGGCAGGCGACCGCGCTGAACCACTCCGCCACGCACCTGCTGCATGCTGCGCTGCGCCAGATCCTCGGCGACCACGTGCAGCAGAAGGGTTCGCTGGTCGATAGCCAGCGTCTGCGCTTCGATTTCAGTCACTACGAGGCCATCCGTCCCGAGCAGATCAAGGCGCTCGAAGACGCGGTGAACGAGCAGGTGCGGTTGAACACGGCCGTCGAGATCGAAGAGACCGATATCGACACGGCGAAAGCCAAGGGTGCCATGGCGCTATTTGGTGAGAAGTACGGCGAGCGCGTGCGCGTGCTGAGCATGGGCGACGGCTTCTCCGTCGAGCTGTGCGGAGGCACGCACGTCAAGCGTACGGGCGACATCGGCTTGTTCAAGATTGTCAGCGAGGCGGGCGTGGCCTCCGGTGTGCGACGTATCGAGGCGGTGACCGGCGCGGCGGCGTTGGGCTATCTCAACCAGGCCGATGAGCAACTCAAGACGGCAGCGCAACTGGTCAAGTCGACGCGTGACAACCTCATCGACAAGCTGACTGGGCTGCTCGAGCGCAATCGCCAGTTGGAGAAGGAGCTGGAACAGGTCAAGGCCAAGGCTGCGAGTGCTGCCGGCAGCGATCTGGCGGGCTCCGCGGTCGAGGTTGGCGGCGTCAAGGTTCTCTCGGCCCGGATCGAAGGTGCCGACGGCAAGGCGCTGCTGGCACTGGTCGATCAGCTCAAGAACAAGCTCGGCGAGGCCATCATCCTGCTGGGTAGCGCGCTCGATGGAAAGGTCGTGCTGGTCGCTGGCGTGACGGCCGGGCTGAGTGCGCGATTCAAGGCCGGCGACCTCATGAGGCAGGCGGCAGCGGTGGTTGGCGGCAAGGGCGGCGGTCGCCCCGATATGGCGCAGGGTGGCGGCGTCGACGTCGCCCGATTGGACGAGGCGCTGGCGCTGGCGCGTACCTTCGCAGAACAGCAGGCGTGAGTGAGCGCGCACTGGATGCGCGCGCTCGTGCCTATACGGACGGATCAGGACAGCCCTTGGGGCGCAGGCGATAGATAAATGGCATTGATCGTACAGAAATTCGGTGGGACATCGGTCGGGACCGTCGAGCGAATCGAGCAGGTGGCCGAGAAGATCAAGCGGTTTCGGGAGAAGGGCGACGATATCGTGGTCGTGGTCTCCGCCATGAGCGGCGAGACCAACCGTCTCATCGATCTGGCCAAGCAGATCAGCGCAGAGCCGGTCGGCCGCGAGCTCGACGTCATGGTTTCGACCGGCGAGCAGGTCACGATCGCCCTGTTGGCGATGGCCCTCATCAAGCGGGGTGTGCCGGCGGTTTCCTACACCGGCGCCCAGGTTCGTATCCTGACCGATAGCGCGCACACCAAGGCGAGAATCCTGCAGATCGATGGGCACCGGATCCAGGCTGACCTGAAGGAAGGGCGCGTCGTGGTGGTCGCGGGCTTCCAGGGCGTAGACGCACAGGGCAACATCACGACGCTTGGACGTGGCGGCTCCGATACCACCGGTGTGGCGTTGGCCGCGGCGCTCAAGGCCGACGAGTGCCAGATCTATACGGATGTGGACGGCGTTTACACCACCGATCCGCGGGTCGTCGCCAAGGCGCGCCGGCTCGAGAAGATCACCTTTGAAGAAATGCTCGAAATGGCCAGCCTGGGATCGAAGGTCCTGCAGATCCGGTCAGTCGAATTCGCCGGCAAGTACAATGTGCCGCTACGCGTACTTCACAGCTTTCAAGAGGGTCCGGGTACCCTCATTACCCTTGATGAAGAGGAATCCATGGAACAGCCAATCATCTCCGGCATCGCTTTCAATCGTGACGAAGCGAAGTTGACGATTCGTGGCGTTCCGGATACGCCCGGTATCGCCTTCAAGATCCTCGGTCCGGTCAGCGCCGCCAACATCGAAGTCGACATGATTGTGCAGAACGTTGCGCACGACAAAACGACCGATTTCACCTTTACTGTTCACCGCAACGACTACGCCAGCGCCTTCAAGGTGCTGGAGGCAACGGCTGCCGAAATGGGCGCGCGCGAGGTCAGTGGCGACACCGATATCGCCAAGGTGTCGATCGTTGGCGTTGGCATGCGCTCGCACGCCGGGGTCGCCAGCCGTATGTTCGAGGCGCTCGCCAAGGAAAGCATCAACATCCAGATGATCTCGACGTCGGAAATCAAGGTGTCGGTAGTGATCGAAGAGAAGTACCTCGAGCTCGCCGTACGGGCATTGCATACGGCATTCGAGCTGGACAGCCCGAGCGGCAAAGGCGAGTAAGACCAAGGCGCTAAGCCTTCTGTCGCGCTAAAACGCATCGGAAGGAACTTTATGTTCTATGCCATTGGTCAATAGCTGAGCGAGCCGTTTTACGGCTCCCAGCTCACGGAGCTTTATCCGCTTTTTATTTTGCAGACTGTGGTTCTGACTGAATCCGTTAAGGAGAAAGGAATGCTGATTCTGACTCGCCGGGTCGGAGAGACTCTGATGGTGGGTGACGATGTCACTGTCACCGTGCTAGGCGTCAAGGGTAATCAAGTTCGAATCGGTGTTAACGCGCCCAAGGAGGTAGCCGTGCATCGTGAGGAGATTTACCAGCGGATCCAGAAAGAAAAGGATCACGAACCAAACCACTAATTTTTCTCTGATTTTTACCTTTGCAAGCGGGGCAAACACCAGTATTATGCGCCCCGTGTTGCGGAGAGGTGGCCGAGAGGCCGAAGGCGCTCCCCTGCTAAGGGAGTACACCTCAAAAGGGTGTCGGGGGTTCGAATCCCCCCCTCTCCGCCATTGCATGCAAGGATTCAGGTTCGATCGAATTGACCGAAACGATTCTGTCTCTATAATGCAGCCCCCACGCACTCGTAGCTCAGCTGGATAGAGTACCCGGCTACGAACCGGGCGGTCAGAGGTTCGAATCCTCTCGAGTGCGCCATATAAGCGATCGATAAGATCGTTTTGCAAGAAGCCAGTGGTGGCTGGTCAATAAACACCATGCACTCGTAGCTCAGCTGGATAGAGTACCCGGCTACGAACCGGGCGGTCAGAGGTTCGAATCCTCTCGAGTGCGCCATTTCCGAAAGAGCCCGCTTCGCGCGGGCTTTTTCATGTCCGCTATTTGCGTTTCCCTTTCACGCAACCGTATTGATCGAAGCTGACCGAACGGCTGCGACCGCGCTCGTCTTCGTAGCGGTATCGAGCGGCGCCATTGTTCAGCGTAGTGGTATCTGGCTTGCCGAGCATGCTCTCGATGTCGTCCAGGCTCAGCCCGGGTCGGACCTGCTTGCGAATGATTGCCTGCCTGCGCTCGCGACGGCTGAGAATGTTTCCGCAACCATCGTCGCTCGTCCCGACTACGACCAGTTCGTCAGGTGCGTCCGTGGTTGCGCTTTCTTCGTCGTGATCGATCCGGGCCATCGGCGTTGGTTTGCCTGAGCCCGGGGTAGGGCTGTAAGCCCTCCGTCGCTCGCCTTGCTGCCCGCTCGGGCAGCCTTGCTGGGTAAAGGTGATGGCGCCGCCTGGGCTTACGCAGCGGTAGACCATCTCGGCGGCTACCGAACCGCTATAGGCGGTGAACAGCAAAAGCAGGCCAGCAGCCTGCGAAGCGCCTCTGCACATGTGTCGTCCTCCATGACGTGAGCGGCATAGCCTAGCGAAACAAAGTTGGCGGCCAATCGGTGTCTTTGGAGTCTGTGAGCGCGTCGACACAAAGGAGCTGGACGATCGGTGGCTCGCCTGTGCCGGGCATGTAGGTCCGTTTCGCTCGTGGGTGTATCATTGCGAACTCTGCCCGGCGGGCTTGTGGAAACCTTTCCCATGGACTTACCCAGTAGTCGCTCAAGACTCCTGAAGACCAATCACGCATCGACTGATTGAAAGCCCCTGCGCATCCGCTGCCGGGGCGGAGCGCGTCATGATTGAAGCAGAAGCGAAGAAACCGCAAGAAAGCCTCCAGGATCGCCTGGCGCAGGTGGTCGAACTCCTCCAGCGGCACAAGCTCGTCGAGGATCTGACCCATCGTCAGGAGGGGCCTCATCAGGATCTGGTCGAGAACCTCGTCCATCGGCAGAACCTGGCCGAACTCCAGCGTCGCCTCGATGAGCTGCATCCGGCCGACGTGGCTCACATTCTGGAAGCACTTCCGCTCGACGACCGCCTGACGGTCTGGCAGCTCGTCAAGGTCGAGCGCGACGGCGATATCCTGCTCGAAGTCTCCGATGCGGTGCGTGAAACGCTCATCGCCGACATGGACGACCACGAGCTGCTCGCCGCGGCCCGCGAAATGGATGCGGACGAACTCGCTGACCTCGCGCCCGAGTTGCCAAGGGACGTAGTCCACGAACTCATGGAGTCGCTCGATGCGCAGCAGCGCGAGCGGGTGAGATCAGCGCTCTCCTATGAAGAGGACCAAGTCGGTGCCCTGATGGACTTCGAGATGGTCACCATTCGTGACGATGTCAGCCTCGAGGTCGTGCTCCGTTATCTGCGTCGGTTGAAAGAGCTGCCCGGCCACACGGACAAGTTGTTCGTCGTCGATTACGACGGCGTACTCAAGGGCGTTCTGCCGATCAAGCGCCTGCTCGTCAATGACCCTGAAAAGCATGTCGCAGAGGTGATGGCCAACGATCCGGTGGCGTTTCATCCTGATGAGAACGCCTATGACGCTGCCCAGGCATTCGAGCGCTATGACCTCGTGTCGTCGCCGGTCGTGGACAAGAACGGCAAGCTCATAGGCCGCCTGACGATCGACGAGATGGTCGACCTGATTCGGGAAGAGAGCGAAAGCGAAGTGCTGAGCATGGCCGGTCTGCGCGAGGAGGAGGATATCTTCGCGTCGGTCTGGAAATCCGTACGCAACCGCTGGGCCTGGCTGGCGATCAACCTGATCACGGCGTTTGTGGCATCCCGGGTGATCGGCCTGTTCGAGGGCTCTATCGAGCGCCTGGTCGCCCTGGCGGCCCTGATGCCAATCGTTGCCGGTATTGGGGGCAATTCCGGCAACCAGACCATCACCATGATCGTGCGGGCAATGGCGCTGGATCAGGTGGGGACTGGCAACACCTCAAGACTGCTTCGCAAGGAACTGGGCGTTTCGCTTATCAACGGCCTGCTCTGGGGCGGGGTGATCGGTGTCGTCGCTTATCTGCTGTACGACAGTTGGTCCCTAGGCGTCGTGATGACGGCGGCGATGACGCTGAACCTGTTATTGGCTGCGCTGATGGGCGTGCTCATTCCGATGACGCTGGTCAAGCTGGGGCGTGATCCGGCCATGGGCGCCAGTGTCATGATCACGGCGATGACGGACAGTGGCGGATTTCTGATCTTTCTTGGATTGGCTTCGATTTTCCTGCTCTAGGGCAGGGGGCGGGGCCAGCCGGCGCAAGAAAAAGGTGATTGTTCGCGCTCGCGGCAATCACCTTCTTTTTTTCAGACGATGTCCATGCTGACTTAGCTAGCTTCGGCCTCGGCGGCAAGCTCGGCATCTGCAGCGATCAGGGCGATCAGGGCATTCTGCTGGCGGCGGCTCAGCTGACGAAAGCGCTGAAGAAGCTCGCGCTCATGGAGCGAAAGCTCCGGGCTGTCCAGTCGCATGCTCAGTTCATCGTCGAGAGCACCTTCCTGGAAAAGGCTTTGCTCCAGACGGGCGATGATCTCGGAATTCATGCTGCGATGATGGCTTCTGGCAACATCGGCGATGCGCTCGCGCATCCCTTCCGGAAGTCGGACAACGAACTTGTCAGCCGTACGGCTGGAATAAACTGCCTGCTTCATAGGGCGCATATATAAACCGGTTAGTCAGAGGGGCGATGCTGGCACAGCTGCAATTGTCACCGGTCTGACAATGGGCAGCACTAACTGTTCCCGGAAAGCAAAAAAAGCGCCGGCAGCAAAAGGCTGGCGCCAATTATGCGACTTAAGCGTAAAGAGTAAAGGCATTTCGCTATCAGTCGCGGCTGTTTCGAGACGAAACGCACGTCTCTTTGGTTTCGGTGATCAGCGCAATACCGGATCGAACTTGATGCGCCGTCCCGCGATGAGCGCCAGCAGCGAAAGCGCGCCAAAAATGCCCGCTCCCACACCACCGATCGCTGTCCAGCCATCGCTAGGCTGAGCCAAGACCAGAAGTACGCAGGCGGTGGTAAGGGTAAGAAAGCAAATCGCCATTTTAGACATAGGGTTCTCCGTGCTCTCGGTCGGACTCCGGTGTTAGAACACCCAGCGCTGCGGCTGTGCCGGCAAGATTGTCTGCGTTTCGCTGGCCGTTACGATCGGCGCCGTCGGGCGTTGATCATGTTGAATGACCTGGACGTTTGAATCGCTCGATGGGGCGTCGTCCATCTGGACTTGCATTGCTGCAGTAGCGGCTAATAGAGCTGCGGTGATGATGAATGCTGTGTTCGGCATTTGAATGTCCCCGACGCTCAGTTGCTTTGAGCGTAAGGGAATGCAGAGCGCATGCCAGCCTGATGGGTTAAATAATCCTTTTTAAATCAAGCAGTTATGCGGAGTGTTTGGTGTGGATTAATTGCGGTTTGCACGGTGATGCCCTTCTGGTCGTGCATTTTGCAATTCCGTCTGCATGGATGTCGTTGCATGACAAAGCGAAGGGCTGCCGTTAAGATGCGCGGCGCGCCATGTCCCAGTAGCTCAATTGGATAGAGCGTCCCCCTCCTAAGGGGAAGGTTGCAGGTTCAATTCCTGCCTGGGACACCAGCATTTTCGCGGTATGCAGCGACTATGCTCTGAAGGCGTAAAAAAGCATGACAGCATAGTGACAGCGAACGAAACAGCCTCGACGTGCCTGACTACCTAACCCTCTTCCGGTCAGTAGCCAGTCCATCCTTCTTTCAGGCTGACGCTTAGTCCCGTCGTATAGGGTAAAAAGCCGGAGATTTTCCCCAGGCCTCTCGCTGAAGGTTGAGCCCGATATTACTCAGCCGCAGGTGTCACCGTGTCGTCAGCCCCGCAATTTCAGGCTCGACAGGCTGGCCCTGCTCTAACTGAGAGACCATGGCCACGCTGGCTTCGATCAACCAGGATAAGGAGGTGACGTATGGCAGAAGTTTCAGAGGGGTCCGGTCGGCCGCTTATGAAGCGCTACGAACTAATGGGATCGCACGACTTAACAGATGAGCTATATGCAATTGCATATAGCATTGAGCAAACCTTGCTCAATGCAGGGGCTGTGTCGGGAAGAGACTACACCTACCTCGACTTGATGAAATTGGCTCAGCCCTTTGTGCTTGAGTTGTTCAAAATTGACGGGCGGCTCTCTTATGAATATCCGGCCAACAAGGTGTGTGGGCCTAGGGGCTAGTATTCATCTCTCCCGGCTGAATCTGTTGTGCCTTCTTCCAAATTGTTGCTTTCGAAGAGGGCCGCTGTTCTCAGCTGTCTGGCATCCTGGCGGCTAGGGGGCTACTGCTAGCCGCTATGGTTCGCAAGCTCGTACTCTACAGTCTTACCGTTGGCATGATCAGGTCCAGGTTTCTAAACCCGACGTAGCTGCCGCGTGCTTGCAGGCTTTTCTGGCTGCTGGCTGTTTTCGCCATACGAACCGCGTACCCCGTCTGGGATCGCAGCATTTTGGTGAAAAGCGAGAATACCGGCGCCTCAGAACCCAGCTAGATCCGTCCCGATTTTTTTCGGAAAACTCGGATGGCGAACCTACAAGGCCGTCCAGGTTAAAGCTAGCGCGATAGGCTAACGGGCCTCCGGTAATGGAGCCCGGGCAAACTGATCAGGGAGCGGCCTATGTACGACTACGCCGTACGATTCGAAACCCACGACAGCCCGGGCATTGCGGTGTTCTGCCGCGACCTGCCGGAGCTGAACAGCTATGGCGACGACGAGGCGCACGCGCTCAGTGAAGCGGTTGACGCGATCGAGACCACCCTATCGCTCTACGTCGACCAGCGCCGGGCCATTCCGGCCGCGACACCGGCCGAGCCAGGCGAACACGTGGTCGCCCTGCCAACCGTCACTGTGGCCAAGATTCACCTCTGGAACGAGATGATGGCGCGCGGTATGCGCAAGGCTGATCTGTGCCGCCTGCTCGACCTGAAGCCGGTAACCGCTGACCGCCTCGTCGACTTCCTGCACGCCTCGAAAATAGAGCAGATCGAGAAAGCCCTGGCCGCCCTGGGCAAGCGTCTTCGCGTCTCAATTGAGACTCTGTAATGCAGGTGAGTGCTTCTACGCCGTCATTGCTCAGTGGGCGGGCCTGGCGCTTAGGTGAGCGGCGGCGGGCTGCGTCACTCACTTGGTTACGCAGCTACCTGGCGACACGCAAAGCAGGGCGGCCGAGCACCCCTGGGTCATTACCGAGTTGGTACATGCGAAGCGTGTTTCCGGAAGGTGGCGTTCGGTAGGTGGCTTCGCCCAAGGGTTAGCAACACGGCTAGGATCCGGCCGAATTAGCAGATGGCAATCAATCGGGAACTCGCTCGACGAAAGCTGTCTTTTTGGAGTGTGCACCCTTGGCCGCGAATCGATGCCAAAAGCTGGTAGCGGTACCTTTGCCAAGCTGGCCCAAAACTTCAAGTTCCGCCAGAGCTTGCTTCGCGCTGCTTTCGCTAAAGGTCGGGCCTAGCGCCTCTAGAGCTATCCGCGCGTTGCGCCGAAAGCCTCTGTTTCGCTCCCGCCCTGCCTCGGTGAGACGATAAAGGGTCATCGTGGATCTCTCCATCCCAGTTCGGATTGCTGGGTCGAATGTGACAGATGCTGGCGAGCGAGCCAAGCGGTGACTCCCTGTCCTGCTGACCTGCATAGCTGAGCCCCGATGGACTGCCCAACCTCCTGCTGGGTCCTTCCCCAGGGGCCGGCTAGGGCGGGTCAATTCGCGCGCGAGGCTTCGCTTCATATGAGCTATTCGGCGCCGGCCGTTTCCGGTTCCGGTTGCTGCTTCGGGCCGCGACTGGCCTACCTTTAAGCCCTGCTGTAATGCGGAAGCGGGGCAGATCCAGCGGCTCACGACTAAACAACAACCGACCCCTGACAAAAGTTGGTGAATAGCGAAAGGTCGGGCGCGAATAGACCCGCGACAGGGGGGTGGGTCCGGAAGGACCCGTAGGGGGTGGGCTACCTGGCTGTCCGTAGCGCGTGCGCGAGCGCCTTCTTCATCTCTCGATCCAGGTTCACGGCTATCGCCTTGTCGGCGATGCGGTGGAAGTCGAGACGGCGCTTGTAGGTGGGGCGTCGGCCGAAGGCGAGGATGACACTCATCTTGTTGTCGCCTTTACCGGTGCGCTCGGCAATGCCGATAGCCTGCCTGCCCCGTCGAATCACGAAGACGCTGCGACGGTTCTTCGGCTTCCCTTCCTCTTGCGGTGGCTTTAGCCCGATACGTTCGAGGATGCGTTTCATCCGCGGCCCGCTGACGTTCCCGAACGAATCGAGCTTCATCCCCTTGCCCGGCAGCAAATACTTGCCGACCGGTAGGAAGCCCCGCTGTCGCAGTGCCCGCTCGCTGGGCTTCGGAGTTCGGGTCCCGCCATGAACCTCGGGGGTCAGCCACTTGGTAGGCGGATCGCCTCGGGTGGTGTCTCCCTTCACACCTATCCGGGCTTGGAGCTTGTCCTTACGGGCGGCCTCGAGATAGAGGCTGTTGAGCGTCCAACGGGTAGGGCGATCGAACACGGAACGCATCTCGCCTTCGATGTCCTCCTTAGCCGCTTTGGCTGTGAAGGTAAGCGCCCGGGCGGTGGCATAGGGGATTTGCTTCTGGATCTTGGCCAGCTCTTTCTTGGCCTCTTTGAACCCCTTGGCAACGATGCGGATCATCGGCGGTTCCTCTGCTTCCAGATGCTGGCCGTGGTCACTTCTGGGTGGCTTTGCGGTTCAGTGGGCACAGGCGTGGCCGGTGCAACCAACGGAGCGGCTATTGCTATGCCTGCTGCCTTGGACGGCTGGGTGCTCTTCTGCGTCGGCGGCAGCATTGCCGGCTTACCTGCAAGCACGCTCTGCAGCGATCCGAGGCCATGAGCCAGGCCAGCCCTTACCGCATCAGCGCCCATACGTAGGCCGCCTTGCTTGCCCATCTCTGCGATTCGCTCAGGCTTTACGCCGAGGTTGCGGGCGACCCGCTTGGCGAAGAACTCACCGATCGCGTCAACCGACTCGGCTACCTTGGCCCGGCCTTGCTCGGTGGAAAGGTCTGGCCGCTTGTTCGGAGCATTGCGGCTGACGATCTCGACGATGCCCGAGCGATTAGCGTATTCGGCTACGGCGCCAATGCCTCCGACCAGTGCCGTTTCGTCGATCACGATCCGGTGTGCTGCGCTGGCGATCCAGTAGGCAGCGCTCGCAGCCGTGCCTCCAACGTACGCCGTGATGCGCTTCTTGGGGCGCGCCCGGTAGATCAGTTCGGCTAGCTCATTGATCCCTGCCACTTGGCCACCAGGGCTGTCGACATTGAGCACGATCGAACGCACAGTCGGGCTATCGAGCGCCGCCCTGATGTCGAGAGCGAGCTGTTCGGTGCTCACATAGCGCCGGTTCGCATAGCGAAGGATTGGGCCAATCACGTGCACGATGGCGATGCCGCTACCTACCATCGTCACCAGCGTTCCGGGGAGGCGCTGGCTTTGGTCGGACTGGAAAGTACGGATTGCCTCGAGAGGGTTGGAGTTCAGGTCGCAAAGCTCGGGAGCAAGGAGCCAGCGGTTGTCAGTCACGGTGGACAACATATCCATCATGATCAGCCCCTCAGGTGGGTGCGGCCGAACTTGGTAGCAGCTTTGCGCACAGAATCAAAAGCTTTCTGTTGCATGATCACCTCCGCTCTGTCGCTTCCCGAGCCGAGCGTTGCAAAGCCCCAGTCTTTGAGCTGGTCTCTCAGCGATCCGCCAGGCACCGATGCCGCAGCTTCAACAAGGCCGCCGTCAGCGAAACGAGGGATTGCAATGCCGCGGTTGATGAGGTCCAGCGCACTGCTGCCCCACTTGCGCACGGCAGCGGCACGGATGACGTACTCACCGTTCGAAAGGTAGGCCGGGATGCTGTCGCTCGTGCCAGAACCAGGCCCCCGAATCATCCCGCCAGCCGCAAACTTGGGTACCTCAGGTACGTCTGTATCGATTACAGGCGCACCGCCAGCGGTAATCTTGAGCGGGATCGTTAGCTTTTGGCGGAAGCCCTCGGCCATTTGGTCTACCAGCTTGGTTAGCTCCTGGACGTCTTCGGCTGAGTATTCGAAGCCAACCTTTACCTTGGGTACATCCTCGATCTTCTGCTTTAGGGTGTCGACGCTGGTGCCGATCTGATCGATCTGCTGCTGGGCCTGTTGCTGCTGTAGGTCATTCCCAGCGAGAGCGATCGCCTTGAGTTCTTCTTTGATGCCCTTGAAGCCATAAGTATTTACCCCGGCAGATTCGAGCTGCTCGAGGACGGACAGTGCCTCTCTGGCTTGCTCAACCGCGCGCTCGCCATCCTTGTCGCCGAGCAGGGCTTCGCGGGCGCCGGCTTTGAGATCCATCACGCCGTTGAAGGTCGGCTCGCCATTCGCGCCGGCCTGGGTCTTGCTGATCGATTCGGTAAATTCTTTTTCGATCCGGAGGCGCTCGGCCTTCAAGCCAGCCATCTTCTTGTTGGCCGCTTCCTGGGCCTTTTCCTCCGCGGCCAGATTCGCCTTGAGAGCCTCGAGACGCTGTTCCTTGATCTGGCCCACCTTGTCGTTGTGCGCCTGTTCTTCGGCTGACACTTCCTCATTCACGCCTGTCATGGCTTTGAGGCGATCCCTCAGCGCCTGAATCCGGCGTTTAGTATCCATCTCCTCAGCTCGAATAGACTCTTCGGTGACGCCACGCATGGACATCGCCATACGCTCGAACCAGTTTCCTCTCTTCAGGTTGCCTCGTTGATCGTTGAGATCACGAAGCTTGGCGAGCAAAACGCTGATCTCGGTATTGATCCCACCGACGGTTTGCTTCTCGTCCCGAAAGCTATCTAGGAACTCGCCGCTTGAAACCTTGTTCATGGCTTGCGCTAGGTCGTTCATGGCCTTGGTGGCAAGCGATGAGGCTCCGGTCATCTTGTCGAAGGCGCCGGCCATATCGATCGCTGCGTTCTCGAGCCGCTGGCCTGCGCTACCGAACGTCTCGCCCATCGCTTCGGCTTCTGCCGTCAGCTTGGGGAGCTGAGATAGCAGGGCGTTTGTTACGACCTCTGCCGTCAGCTTGCCAGCAGCAGCCATCTCACGGAGCTTGCCCACGGGCACGCCCATCCCGTCCGCCAGCGCCTGCATGAGACGCGGCGCCGCCTCCGCAATGCTGTTGAATTCATCACCGCGGAGAACGGCCGATCCGAGGGCCTGAGCGAACTGCTGGATGCCAGCCGCAGATTCGGAAGCTGACGCGCCGGAAATTCGCATTGCCTTGGTCACTGCCTCGGTCACTCTTGCGACGTCTGTCTGGCTCCGGCCGGCTTCGCGTAGAGCGGGGGTGAGACGCGCGTACAACTGGGTGACGGAAGTGATTGAGGCGCCGTTCTCGTTCGCTATTCGGCGCACATCGCCGAGCGCTCGGTTGAATTCCTCCTGCGATCTTGAAGCCAGCTTCAGTCGCGACTCCATTTGCGTGCTTTGGTCAGCGAGCGTCGAATAGCTTCGTGACGCCGCGGCTACAGCGGCGACGGAGAAAGCTGCTTTGAATGCTTTACCTGCCACTGCCAAGCGCTGATTGGTCTGGTCGATTTGCCGGTTAAGGTCAGCGAAGGCACCGCGGGTGTTGTTCTTCCCATCAATGATGACTTGCGTTGCGACGTTGCTCATTGGACGGTGCCTCCGGCTTCGACATGAAGCTCTTTCAGTACTTGGGCCGCGATCAGGCGTTGCTCTCGATCACCGGCCAGGGCTGCCACCAGGTGCGCCCGCTGCATCTCCACGTCAGCCGGGGCCATCTCCGGAGCCCGTGCGTTCAGTTCTTCGAGGGCCACCAGCAGGATTTCGTCGAGCGTGCGGCTTTCCGTCGGGTCCAGGTAAGGCGCGGTTGCCAACGTCTGGGTAACTTCGCGCACAGGCTGCTTGCGTCGTTCAGGAAGCATCTCGATGACCTCGTCGCAAAGGTCCAGAGTGAAGTCAATCAACGCGCCGAGGTAGCGAGGCATTGCGGCTCCTCCTCAACAAACGGGAGCACGTTCGCTAGCACGCCGCGGACACACTGGCGGTCAATTTCACTGCCGGCAAGTGCCCGCATAAGGCAGGCCCGCTGTTTATCCATCCCATCCAGGGCGTGCCGGATAGCTTCGTCGAGCAGGAAGTCGTTTTCGAAATCAAAGGTCATGTGCGGGTCCTCTGGTGGTCTGCCCCGGCGGATGAGGGGAGGGCCCGGCAGGTATCGGCCGGCCCGGGCCTAGTGCCAGCCACCGCCCGCAAACGAGGGTCCCGGGCGCGCTGGCTGTCTGGGTTACGAAGCCACTCGCAGACTTGGCTTTGCAGGTGAAGACTTAAGGGCGCAGCTCGTCGACGTTGATTGAGCTGCTGGCGTCCCGTACGCGGCTGCCGGTGACCGGAGCGCCATCCTTCGCTGTGTTCGGGATATGCAGCGAGTCCATCGAGCGGGAATAGCCGCTCACGGCCCAATCGACCGCCACGAGCTGAGTGGCGAGTTCTGCCATCTCTGCGGCCATCGCATCCCACTTGGTCCCCAGCTTGTGGCGGACCGCGATAAGGCGGCGCTCCCGGGCTTTTTCGAAACGTTCACGCTCTGAGGCCCGTTTCTCATCGATCGCGTCCACCTGGCCTTGCAGGGCCTGGATGATGACGTTCTGCCTGGCTGCTTTGCGCTCCGTCTGCTCGAGTGCTTCCGAAAAGCGGTTGAGCTTTTCGAGAGCGGCCGCTTCCTCGGTCTCGCTGCCCTGTGCCAGGGCGGCTGCGTACGCCTCCGCGGCCTGGCTCTCGCCTTGTTTGGCTTCGGCTAGCTCCGCGTCGGTGGCGGTCTGCAGCTTGGCCAGCTTGGCGCTCGCCTTCTCGAAGTCCGCGTCCAGCACAGCTAGGGCTTTGCCCGAGGCGTCCATTTCTTTCTTGGCGGCCTTCATTTCGGCATCGGCGTTTTCGCGCGCGGCATTCCAGCTCAGCAGGTTGTCGCGCTGCTCGATCTCCCTCCCGATTCGGCTGATGTCGCCTTCCACTCCGCGGAGCTCATCCCACATTCCGCTAACCGGTCTGCGGTTATCCCCGGCCGCATAGGTGCGGTTTGGGTCGGTCTCGGCTGCTGCGATTTCGTGGCGTAGCGCTTCGGCGCGTGCCTGGGCATCTGCGAGCTGTATCTCGAGGCTTGGCTCTTGCGGCTCGCTGAGAAGTTTAAGTCCGAACATGGTGTGTCTCCTTGGGTCAGGCGTCTTCGATCGAGACGCCGCTGCGATTGAGGAAGAGCGCTTCGGCCAGCCGCTCGGCGCGGCTCGTCGCTTCTTCCTGGGTGTCGCCCTGGAGCACTGCCAATGTTCGGCCGTCGTGCTTGAGGCGAGCGTGATACTTCGGCGGGAGGCCCTTGTGGCAGCGGTACAGCTGCTCGGCCTGGGTGATACCGGTAAGGGCTGTCATCGCGTCGCCGGGAGCAGGTCGTAGCTGCTCAAGTAGGCCAGGTCGACGACGCGCATATCGACGCCAGGACCAAAGACGCGGATGCGGCCGGAAGGCAGCGTCTCTATTTTCAAGCCTCGTGCCTCAACCAGTCGCAGGGCCTCGGCGCGCTTGTGCGCCAGTTGCGCAGCCTGGGTGCTCATACGAAGAACTCCCGGCAGCTTACGAACGGCTTGTTCTCGCTTAGGGCGATCAGAAGGGCGCTCGCCGGAATGCTGCCCTTGTCCGCGGCATCACGGATGCGCGACCAGGCGGCGATCAGTTCGGTGCGGTTCGGGCGCTGCTGGCGACCTCTCGGCTTCTCGGTAGTGCTCATAAGCACCTCATGTAATAAAACCCGACATGTAGCTAATGAGGGCATATTATCCTTAATAAGGCTCGATGCAAGCTTTTTTACTGGTCGGGCATCCAGTATTTTTGAGGTGGCCACTCCCTACAGGCTGGGCGGGACACCCAAGGATTTGGCTCAGCTATCCAGGGCGGCAGGTCCTGTCCGAAAAGTAGGCATATGGCTTTTACGGCGGGCAGACAGGCGCCCGAAGGGGAGGTAGGGTTCGGTTCCCACTAACAAGGAGGTTTGTAAATGGAGCTCAACATCACGGCGATCGAAAGATCTTGGCGGCTCTTTGCGCTGCCGCTGGCCATCATGCTGCTAGGGCTGGTGCTGCTCGGGGTTACGGGTGGGGAAGTGGAAAATCAGAGTTTGCTTCTGCGGCCGATACTTGAGGCAGTGATTGTTCCGGTACGGTGGGGGCTCGTAGGTCTGTCAGCCTGGGGCGCGCTCTTGCTAGCCTGGCGATGGATCCTGCTTTGCCGCTGGGTAAACGGCGCAGATGGCGGGTGCCATCACTGCGGCGGCTTCGTCAGGCATTTGGAGGGCCGCTGGGGCGACTACAGCAAGTGCCTGATGTGTGGCGGGACGCAGTCAGGGCATCATTGACGCCGGCTACTGATACAAAGTGAGACGGTTCCACCTTGAATGGATCTGGTCACCGGTCGGGCTGGAGCGAGGGAACTGCTGATTCCGTAAGTAGGTAGGCGCCTTCGTTCCTGACGTTTCCCACCGCCCGATCCACCGCATACCACTCAAACGCCTCAACCGGCAGGGCTAGATCCCGGACGATCTCCTCGGCGCGCTCGAGTGACAGATCGGGCTCCATCCATTCGCGCGCCAGGTCTGGCGGGAGCACTACTGGTCGGCGATCGTGAATGTCGACCATCCCTTCATCGCTGTCGGCCGTGATGATTACGAAGCCGTCACCTTCCCGTTCCGCCATTCCTGCCCGATCGAACTGTCCGAGTGCAGCAAACCACATGGGCTCGCCTGATCGAAGCCTAATGTAATAGGGCTGCTTCTTCTTAGGGTCAGCAGGATCCTTCACCCACTCGTACCAGCCATCGGCCGCGACGAGTGTCCGCCCGGTTCGCCAGATGTCCCGGAAAAACTTGCTGGTCGCAGCCGTTTCTACCCGAGCGTTGATGGCTGGCGGCCGCTTGCCCGCAGCCCACCACGGCTGATAGCCCCAGGGTAATTTGGCCATGCGTAGGCCGGCGGCATTCTCGTAGAACACCAGTACGCGAGAGCGGGGAGGGACGTTGTAGCGGCCGACGGGCTCCGGGTCGATGCCGCTTTCGATCGGTTTGTCGTACCGCAGCGCCTCGAGGTATTCGATTGCTGTTCGGTACTGGGTGAATCGTCCGCACATGAAACCCTCCGGTCATCGCTCGCCCAATTGACCGCACGGCTGGATAACAGGCAACCTGTATAAATATACAGTTGCCATGAGCAGTACGAGAATGGGAGCCATCATCCTCGGGCCACTTCGGCCCTCAACCTCTCTCTGTCAATACGTGGACACCAGGGTGCCAGCTGGTTTCCCGTCGCCCGCCGCTGACTATGAGGACGCCGCGCTTTCGATTGATGAGCTGATCGATCTGCGGGCGCCACATGTCTACCTGGTGAGGGTAGAGGGCCACAGCATGATCGGTGCCGGCGTTTACGATGGCGATGTGCTCGTGGTGAACCGCGCCATCGAGGCTCGCTCGGGCGACATCATCGTGGCCTATGTGGATGGCGGCATGACGGTCAAGCGGCTGCATGTGACTGAAGACGCTGTCTGGCTTCGTGCCGAGAACGCCGAGTACCGGCCGATCCAGGTGACTGAATCCCTCCACGTCTGGGCGGTGGCCACGCATAACCTGCACACCCTATGTTCGCGCTGATCGACTGCAACTCCTTCTACTGCTCGTGTGAGCGGGTATACCGCCCCTGGCTGGATGACGTGCCGGTCGTCGTGCTGAGCAACAACGACGGCTGCGTGATAGCGAGGACGAGGGAAGCTAAGCGCTTAGGCATTCCAATGGGCGCGCCGTACTTCCAGTGGCGCGACCAGCTGCGAGAGTGGGGCGTGGTGTGCTTCTCGTCCAACTATGAACTCTACGGCGAGATGAGCGCCCGGGTGATGGCTACGCTCGAGGACATGTTCCCGCGGGTGGAGGTGTACAGCATTGACGAGGCATTCGCCGATCTGACCGGTATGCAGGGCGACTTGGTTGATCTGGGCCGGGAAGCGCGGGAGCGTGTACTGCGCTGGACTGGGATTCCCGTCGGTGTGGGTATTGGCCCGACGAAGACGCTGGCCAAGCTCGCCAACTGGGCGGCAAAGACGTGGAGAAAGTCGGGCGGGGTGATCGACCTCCGCGACCCGGCCAGGCGCGACAAGCTGCTGCAAATGACCGAGGTTTCCGAGGTTTGGGGTGTCGGCCGACGGCTCACTGCCAAGCTCGCCCCGCTCGGTATTCGCACGGCCTGGGATTTGGCGACCTACGACCCGGCCTCGCTGCGCCGGCAGTTCTCGGTGGTGTTGGAGAAAACGGCGCGGGAGTTGCGCGGCATCTCCTGCCTCGAGCTGGAGGAGGCTACCCCTCCGAAACAAATGATCTGCTCGTCGAAGATGTTCGGATCACGGGTGCGAGAGTTGCCGCCGATCCGGGAGGCCGTGGCGAGCTACGTAACGAAGGCGGCGGAGAAGCTCCGATCCCAGAACAGCCTCGCGGGGGCTTTGCAGGTGGCCATCCGCACCGGGATGCACAACCCTGATCAGCCACGATACGCCAACGCCATCAATTGCCCGCTGCCATACCCGACCGACGATACCCGCGTGCTCGCCGCTGCTGCGGTGCGTGGACTGGATGCGATCTATCGGCCTGGCTATGCCTACAGCAAGGCCGAGGTGCTGCTGATGGACTTGCGCCAGCGCGGCGAATTCACCGGTGACCTGTTCGCCGATGCGCCCCGCCCAGGCGCCGACCGGCTGATGGCTGTCGTCGACCGGATCAACGCGCGAGAGGGCAGGGGAACGGTACGGCTGGGCAGGATTCCCGCCTCGCCGGAGTGGGCCATGAAGCGGGAGATGATGTCGCCGCGGTATACGACGCGCTGGGACGAACTGATGGTGGTGAGGTGATCGCTTTCCAGTTCCGGCCGCTAAGCGGCTCGTCTGGCTTACCTTTCCAACTCACTCCGTAGAATTTTCATTTCTAATGGCGCGTCGAAGCTCAGCTTGACCTGGCTCCCGCCAATGTCGGTCACCATCAACCTGATCCCATTCACCAGCAGCTCTGCCAGTAGGTCGTGTGGATCGGTGCCAGGCACCGCGCGGATAGTGATGAGCTCGCCCTCTCGGCGAGTGAGTACTAGGTGTCCCATGGCGCGTCCTTGCGTGGGGTATTTGGATTGAGTTGCAATGATGGCAATTAGCGCGCTATCTGCAAATAGCTTCGCATGGTATTCCGTCACCATCTCCATCAATACGAGGGTTTCCGCACCGTTGGAGTTGGAATTTTGCCTCGGCGCACCCGCTCATTTCGCGGCAGAACTTGGTGGCAAAGCAAGTAAAGCCAGCCGGGGATGCCTTGGTCGAGGCTGAGGCCGCTTGGCTGGCGATTCCGCTGCGCCTGTCTTTCCGCCATTCCCATGGCGGCATCCGCTCCGCTTCGGGCAGCGCCCATAGTCCGCGCTTACCTGCTTTGGCCTGCGCCTCGGCCTGTAGCAGTGACTTGTCACGGTTATAGGCCCGATAAACCCAGGCTGCCCCCTGGCTGACCATCTCGCGGTTAACGTCTGTGCTTCCTACCTTTATCCGCGCGACCGTGCGCCCATATCGGTCCCGGTCTTGAACGAGCAGGGTGACGTCTTTACCGAAGACAAGATCGGATAGCGCCTGACGAGAACGTGTGCCATAGGGCTGCGCTTTCTCGGGCGTGTCGATCTCGGCCAAGCGGACCTTGATCTGCTTCTTGCCGGCCGTCAGGCAGGTGAGGGTGTCACCGTCTGCGATGCCGATGACCCGGCAGTCGATCGTCTCGGCCGACGCGGCAAGGGAAACGAAAAGCAGGCCGAGAACGGCGAAGGTGTTGGGGAAATTCAAAACGGCATCCGCCAAGGGGCCAGGTTGAAGCCTCGGTCAATCAGCCGCTCACGTACAGCGGTGAGGCGAATGCCTAGGCTAGAGGGATCAGAAAACACGCTCCGCTTGGTGTCGGCCACCGTGACGAGGATTTCCCCATCCGGCCCATAGACCCGGAAGCCGATCTCATTTTCGTAGTCGTGCGGCTCAGCAACGCATCTAAGCGGAGCGAAAGCGCTCCGGATTGCAAAGATCGCTTGATCAACGGTCAGAATGTCTTGCATAGCGCCTCCGTGCGCCCGAACTCATCCGAGGAAGCAAGCCTTGGCTTATTGCCCCATGATTTGCTTGTACCGCTGCTGGTATTCGTCGTAGCTAAGGCCCGTTTGGCTCTGAAGCTGCAGTAGCTGTTGCTGTTTCCACTGCTCAGGGGTCAGCAGCGCTGGGCCTGAAGCCCCCGCGCTGGTGGCCGAAGGGGCTTTGGCGGTAGCGACCGCTGGCCGAGGGGCATCGATGTCACCCACGCACTGATATTTCACGATGACTTGGCCGGCGATACAGGTGCCGAATCCGTTACGTTGATAGCAATTCGTTGTCTGGCCCCCGAACGGCTCCGCTTTGTCGTAGCCCCACACGGCGCATTTCTGCTTTGCAATCGTTTGCGCTTGTTGATGGTTTATAACTGGCTGCTCGAACTGCGCGAAGTCATACGCCATATCGACTGTACCGTCAGCTCGGCTGCCACCCATAGCGTAGAAGTCCTTCTTAACAGCGCAGCCGGCCAGGGTAATGCCGGCGATGGCTGCTACGGCAGCGCGGGTGACTAAGCGGTGAGTCCGGTTCATCTCGGATACCTCCATGTAGGTATGTTGGCAGGGTAGAACTGAAGCGATGTGATCTTGCCACCATGGCCCGGTTAGCTCCAGTCCCTAAGACAGCGATTACTCTGGCCGGCAATGCCATGACTGCGCATAGAACACACCATCGACACACTCGATCCCAGAGATGACTAAACCCCCGGTCGACATCCATAGCAACTGAGCGTCGAGCAGATCCGGGAATGCGGGCGCATCGAGCGGCAGACCTGTCCTTAGCGTTGCGATCGCAGCCGCCCGGCCGAGGGCGGGGCAGCTGTCGTGGAGAAGGTGAACGTCGCCGCGGATGGGCTGAACGTTGCGCATAGCAGCCGGCTAGAGCGCCTTGCCGCGGTAGCGCATACGGGTGACGTGAAGGTACATAGTGCTCTTCGGGTGCTGTATGGATAAACAGTATTCTGCCGGGCCAAATCGGCTCCGTCGATTGCCTTCTGGTCGACAGCACGAAGCAGCCAGGGACGGTTTTGTAGGTTTTGGGGTGTCAGTACCGGCCCCCTCTGGCTTTTCCGCCGCTGGCGTAGAAGTACGCTGGTGCGCGGAAATTCGTCGACAGTTCGGGACGCTGGAGGACCGATCAAGGCAAGCGCTAAAGCAATCTCAGGGACGAGGCAAATTGTGGGATTTTCCCGCATTTTGCCGGACAGCCGTAGAGGCTACCGGCATGGTCCAAATTCGGACCACGAAAGATGGCTCACCTCTGAGCCATCAGGATGAGCTGTACAAGTGACCCGAGGTCACCTGTAGGCGGGTGTGGCTTAAATACCCCCGGAAGGTGGGATTTAGCATCAGCTGGCGGGGCTGTAAGGACTGCCCGGAGTTCCGGGTACCAGATCGGTACTGCTTGTCGAAACCGACCCTTCAAACCGGGGCAGAAACCCGACCTAAACCAGCAACGGCGCGAGTGGATGACCGATTTCTGCTGGCGGATCTTGTCGGCCAAACTAGCCAGCTTCTCTTGAAAGCCCATGTGCCCCTCCTTGCCGCGTTGTTGGTAGTCCTTTGATTCGATTCTGCCATCAAGGGCGAGCAGTTGCGATAGGCAAGAAGCCGCGGTATCACCGTTCCGGCCCGCTGGTAAAGGTGACTAAATCCCACATTTAAATCCCTCCGATTCGAGGGCTTTAGACGCCGGGGGCCGGCCTGCGGAAATCACCGGGATTACGGGGATTTAGCTGGAGCTGAGGGCAAACCGGAAATGTCACCAAACGGTGGGATTTGATCGCCGGCCACCTCGAAGCGAAATAGGCTTTGCCACCGGTGGCGGGAAAGTGGGATGGCTCAGATCCGATCCATCCACCAATGGTGGCGAGTGAGACGATTTGGTCTCACTGAGCAGACTTTCACGCCGCTGGCGGTAAAGCACGTTGAGCCGTCGAGCTGGATTTGGCACTTAGTGCCATATTCGACACAGTGTGTAGGTTTCTACACGGTGGAAGAGGGAAACCCACGGTCTTGTCTGGGGAAAACCCGCTAACTAGCCCGTGGTTTTCGATTTGGCGGTGTTGGTCCGACTCGGACCTGTTGGTCTGTCTCGCTGGTTAAAAAGAAAACCCAGCCGGTTAGGGCTGGGTTTCGGTGGCGGGAGAGGGCCGTATTGGCTATGAATTGATCGGCGTATACCCCGCCAGCTCGGCTCGTTCAGTGAGTGATTGCCCTGCGTCGAGCACCATCGCCCCCAGCGCCACGACGGCGTGCTGCAGGCCGCTTAGATCCCCCGGCCCGAGGGAGTGCTCGCTACCATCAGCGCCGAGCAGATCGCCGATGACCATCAAGCCATAGCCGGCAGACATGAGATGGTTGCCGCGCTCCCAGGCGGCACTCATGAGCGATTGCACTTGCTGGGCGTCGGCGCTCATTGGGCTGCCTCCTGCTCCACCCTGGTTTCCTGAGCTGCCCGGCCGAAGTGGTCCGCCCAGTCGAGCGCAAGGTACTGAGCGAGGCCGGCTAGCGCTTTAGCTCGCCCGTGGTGACCCGCGGCCACCGCTTGATGGATGCCCGCGCTGATTCCCTCCATCCATTCCAAGACTTCCTTGGCCTGGGTGGCGTTATCGTACATATCGACTGCGCTATAGGTGGTTGCATCGCTCATTGTGATACTCCTGTCCGTTGGACTTCGCTATCCGAGCCCTCCCCAGGCACTCGGCATAGCCTCAAGTTGTGTTGGTTATCTGTCGGTCGCGAACTTTCTTAATGCAGTTCGTCGGCTTGCTTCACTGCGGCTAATTCCCCGGTAGTGGGTGGTAAACTTATAAGGGTGTTCAGTTTTTGAACCTACAAAGTCCCCAAAATAGCGATTAGCAGTTCAGTTTTTGAACCGCTGAGTTCCTTCCGAAACGTTAACCGGACAAAACCGGAAAACAGCGGTTCAATTATTGAACTAGTGCTGTTCAATTTCTGAACTAGAAGTTCTGCAAGTCAGAGCCTCAAACTTCTGGCTGAAACGACGGTTGCCGAAACCTCTAGGCCTTTGCCGGGGCACTCGTCGATTGGCAGCCAGGTGAAAGCGAACAAGGCCGGCCGGGCACCGTCCCGACTCCGGTTGTGCTGTCGTGTTCTGGCAATCAAGTTGCGCTCCTGTAGCTCTCTGAGAGCCGCTGCTAGCGTCGCCTTAGCCATCCCGCCCCAGGCGCCCATCATCGTGTGCGTAGCTGCTAGATCTCCGTTGTTGTGCCCGTTGTACTGGCTGCCGAGCAGCATCAGCACTTTGAGCGCAGAACCAGACAGCTCGCGAAAGTCAGGGTGTGCCATGAGGGCTTTTGGCAGGACGAACGCGCCCATCGGCCCCCAATCAAGCTTGGGGGTGTTCCTCTTAGCCATTAGGGTTCTCGACGAAAGCCGGCAGGGCAGACCCCACCGGCAGGCTCGGCTATGCCGCTTCCTTTACCAGGACGTACCGGCCGACCCGGTGAGGCTTGCGGCCCGGCCCGGTGGCTTCGTGCGCCCACTCAGTAACGATTCCCCAGCCTTTGCGGCGGAGGTATCGCACGGTGCTCGGTGGATGCACGATGTCCAGCCCGAGCGCGGCGTCGATCGTTGTCACTGGCCCGACGCGTAGCGCTTGAATCAATCGCAGCGCCTGGGCCTCGGTGGAGTGGTTGTCAGGGGAGGGGTGATCTGTCACGATGCAGTCCTCATGTTGGTGGCTACCAATGTGTTGTCGCCCTGGCGGAGTTGCCGCTCCGCTTCGGGCATCCTTTCGAGCTCCTTGCTCATTTGCTCGCCGACTTCATCGATCTGATTGATGACGGCTCGCCATCTCACCATATCTATCAGTCCGAGCTGCTTAAGCGTCCAAGCGGCGCCTAATGCTGCGTCCCATGCACAGTCCAGTCCGGTGCGGGTGCTGCTGCGCCGGATCCTGTCCAGGTTGTACTTCGCGATCTCGTCAGGGGTCATCGCGCGTTTCCTTTCGCCAGCCGACGAATCCACGCCTGCAGTTCCTCAATGAGGATCAGGCGGCGCTTGCCAGACTTGAAGGAATGCAGGTCGCCGCGGGCGATCGCTTCGTAAATGGCGGAACGGGTGTGCCCAGTCATCCGGCCGGCCTCATCAGGGCCAACGGCGAGCGGGGCGAGAGTTGCTGCTGCTTGGGTCATGCGCGTCTTCTCCACCTGACCGGTTGGGTTTGGTTGTCAGGTGTAGGCACGATAAATGTAAGTAACATAAGAAGCAAGCGTTTCTTGATGCTTCGGAACGCGTACCTTACAGTGGGCTGCAGGTGAGGAGGCCATATGGCGAACCGATCGAAAAAAACAGTTCTATCTGCGCGGGTGTCTGCCTACGCCAAATCGTGTCTTGACGTCTTATCGGCCATCCAGCAGCAGAGCCAGCCCGAGCTAATCGAAGAGCTGCTCGACGAAGCCCTTTACGCTAAGCACATCTCTCCGCCGGCCTTTATCCAGCCGGGCAAGTTGAGAATGGGAGAGGGGGGGAACTTTGTCGTATTGCTTGGCGAGCTGATGCAAGCGCTTTGGACGGAAAGACAGGAGCTTTTTAAGCTAAGGCTGCACTTGGTCGAGCCTACCGCTCTCAGTGAGAGAGACCAGGTGATTACGGGTACGGTCTTCCAAAACTTGGACATGTTCGGTGGGCGGGACGAGCTGTTCGATAAGAAAGCTAGGGAGATGATTGTTGATAGCCCAGCGATACCGCGCGTTGACCTGGCCTTGGTTACTCTTTATTGGCCGCTATTGACTGACTACGCACGGTTTCTTGCGAACAATTCGATAAAACTTAGCTTTCCTGATTTTGTCGATATGCTCCGCAAAAGCGGCGAGTTGGACGAAATATATGACGTGCTTTAATCAGATCAGCTCGACCGCCGCCGCCTTGCTGTCAGGCGCCAGGTGGGCATAACGCAGCGTCATCTTGATGTCCGCGTGCCCCAGCAGATCCCGCACTGTGTTGAGCGGTACCCCGGCCATCACCAGCCGTGACGCGAAGTCGTGGCGCATGTCGTGCCAGCGGAACCCCTCGATGCCGGCCAGCTCGAGCAGATTGAGCCAGGCGGTTTTTATGTCATCCATCCGACCGCCGTCTTGGTTCGGGAAGACGTAGCTGGACTTCCCGCTTTGCTTCTTCCATTCGGTGAGCACCTGCACCGCCTCGGCATTTAGCGGGATGTGTCGGGTCTCCTGAGTCTTGGCCGTGTCGCCAATGACGGTGATCGTCTTTCTATCTAAGCTGACGGCAGGCCAGGTAAGGTCGAGCAGTTCGCCGCGACGCATCCCGGTGTTGAGGGAAAGCAACACCATTGGCTTGAGGTGGTCGGCGAAGGCAACCGTTCGCAGGTCCGCCAGAGGCTCTTTACGCCTCGCTGTGCGCCACGCGTTCGCCCGGTCACGCTCGGCTCGAATTCGCTCCTCGCGGGATTCTAGGGCGCTCCTAAGCGCCTTGGCTTCGTCACTGGAGAGATAGCGGATGCGCCCCCGTGTGTCGACCTTCAGTTGCTTGACCTTCTCCAGCGGGTGGGCGCTGATGAACTCCCAGTCGAGCGCCCGACTGAAAACACCACTGATCGAGCCCATCTTCCTGTTAGCGGTCGCCGGCTTGTTTCCGGCTTTAAGCCAGTCAGTACGGATGGCCTCCAGGTCGCGGCCGGTGATCTCCTCGATGCGCAGATCCATGATGGGCTCAAAGTTGTTTTCGAGGGTATGCAGGGTCTTCTCGTGGCCCTTGTGATGCGTCTTGAACCACGGCATATAGTGGTCCGAGATGAAGGCCCGTAGAGTAGGGGAGACGGCCCCCTTCCGGCCTTGCGTGACCGCCAGAGGGGTTCCGTGCTCGTGGGCTTCGGCGAGGTATTGGGCGGCTTCCTTACGGGCCTGCTCAAGCGTCAGCATTCCGACCCGGCCGAGCGTGACGGCCTTGTTTCGCGCCCAGGTGACCATGTACGAGGCGTGCCCGCTCGGCAGCACGCGAATCGAAAGACCGGGCTGGGCGGTGTCGTGGATGCGGTAGGTCTTTGCCTGGGGTGCGAGGGAGGCGAGTATTTTCGCCGTGATCTTGGTTTTCATCGCCTGTCCTCCTGACAGCGTGCTGACAGCAAAAACAACTATACGGACAGGTAAAACCAGACGCAACGAGACGCTAAGTGCTTGATTTAACTGGTAAGTGCTTGAAGTAGAAGGGTCTAAATTGGCCCTCCTAAGGGGAAGGTTGCAGGTTCAATTCCTGCCTGGGACACCACCTCTTGCTCGCTCAGCGCGAGAAGCGTCCCTCATCGCCGCCCTGGTACCGTCGAGCTTCCCGTTGCAGTTGGAAGACGAACCGTTCGACCTGCCGTTGCAGCAGACCGTTCATTCCATGAAAGCGAATCCCGCAATGGGTCAGATCGCTTCGCTCGTCATGGTGTGCATGCCGCAGCTCGATCTTCGTCTCGATTCTTCCGATGGGTAGCATGGCGACGAAATCATAGACTTCGCCTGGTTGCAGGCCGTTTCGTTGGTCGCCCCCTAGCACCAGTTTGCAACCCGTTGCAGAGATGTCTGCCAGGCGGCCTTTGAGTTCGACGGCCAGGCGCTTGCCAGAGAGCGTTCCAGAGATTTCTCCACCACTCTTGAGTAGCGCTCGGTAGGCATTTCTGCGCTGATGGTAGGTCAGCTCCGCCGGCAACGCGGCCCGATAACAGGGCACGCCATCCAGCTCGGTCGCGCCGACCGGATCGTCTGTTTCCCAGCTGAGACGAACGCCTTCGTAGTAGGCCTCGATCGCGAACGGCTCGCCATTACTCAGGAAGCGTTCGCCGTCGTTGGGCACCAGTTCGTCCAGAAGCAGCGTGGCATTGTCGAGCTGCAGGAGGAAGGTCTGATAGCGCTGTGCGCGCTCATGGAAGCGAAGGGTGAGCGGAATGTGGTTATCCACGAGTGGCCGAAGATTGGCCAGGATTTCCAGAGCGGCCTTCAACTGCCTTGGTGGCTGGGGGCCGTCTGCTTCTTGGAAGGGATGCGACACGAAAACTCTCCGGCGATACGAGCATGCCAGGATACTGGCTAAATGCCTCTATTTCGATCCCGTGTCTACGCCTGGCTAAGCGGTTTGTTGCTGTAGCTGCGGGTGGTTCCACCCTTGCGGTCGTACAGGCTGGGTGTTTCCGGTGCGCCTTTGAGAAGGCCGATCATTTTTCCGACGACCGCCTGGTTGGCACCGATGAGGCGACCGTTACGCTGATTGGCTGTCCGGCATCGTTCCAGGAGCGCTTGCAGATCATCCGCTCTGGACAGCACCTCCTCGGCGTCGTCGCTTCCCTTCAGCAGCTGGACGAGACCCTCGCGGCTGGCAGGCAGGCGATTGCCCGTGAGCAGGCTGGTTCGCTCCTTGCCATGCTGTCCGAGCAGCGCGAGCAGCGGTTGCTTGCGCGCGAGCAAGTCCTCGAGTGCTTGAAGGTCTCGTTGTGCCAGCGCCTCGAACTCCTCGTCGGCAAGCGCGATGAGTTGCTGCGCGAGCTGTATGTCTTCGTCGAGTTGCTTGATCAGCGCCTGTTGCATGGCGACCTTCTTGCCCGAAGGCTCAGCGTTGTGCTTCGAACGCCAGCAGTTTGGAGGCCAGGCGTTTGCTGTCGACTTGATAGCTGCCATCGGCGATGGCTTGCTTCAGCTTGGCGACACGCTCCTGATCCACTTCCGGCATGCTGCGCATCTTTTCCGATACCTGTTGGAGTTGCTGCGCTTCGTCGCTGAGCTTGACGGGTTCGCCACCCGGTGTCGCTGCCGCGTTGAGCGCCTTGTCGGCCTCGTTGGTCGGCTGGCTGGCGGTCGTACGCTCGGCTGACTGGACACTCGTCGCCCGTCCGCCGGTCGTTGCCGGAGCAGAACCGTTGGGTCGGTTGAAGTCGATGACCATGCTGAAAAACCTCGTGATTCCTTGTGCTTGCCATTTTTTCGGCAGGCCAGGAGGAAACTTTAGCGTTTTCTGACGCAGTTGCTGGCGGCGTCAGTCGAGGTGCATTTTGCCAGCCTCGGTCTCACATGGCGACTTCAACCTGGCCAGGGCCCGCCACCCTGGCTTTGACCACGCGTCCCGAGCTGAGGTTGCGTACACGAATCTGTTGACCGGGCGCCCCGCTTCCAAGCGCTTCGCCTGGCATCTTGACGCTGATGGCCCCGGCCTGGGCCGTGATGACGACTTGCTCGCCCTTGTTTATGGCATCGGCAAGTTCGAGATGCGCGGGTGTCAGCACCTGATGGGGGAGGGTGGCGCGGGTCACCTTCTTGCCTTCTATATGGGCAATGTCGGTGAGGTAGCCTTGCGTCAGCAGGCCGACGTCATGCTCGACGAGCGCCACGTCCGCCGCCGATAGCGCAACCCCGCGCTTGAGCGGCCGGCTGGCGACGATGACGTCGCGGTACAGCCGCACCTGGCCGGGCACGAAAACGGTCCAGAGGCTTTGGCCGTTGCAACTGACCCGCACGGTGACCCGACCGACGGGTTGCGCCGGGCTCTCCAGTTCCGCCTGCAAGGGGACGTCACAGTCCGCCAGGCGCAGCCGGGGGTCCAGTCGGTTGACCGACACCTCATGGCGTGCCGGGATTTCCGATCGCTGCAGATAATCGCTCGTCGCCTGCTCAAGAAACCCCTGGGTCACGTCGATAAGCTCCTGAGGCAACGTGGCGGCCACCAAGGGCGGGCCATAACCCGACAGCAGAAGCGCAGGCAGCAGAGCCCGCGTGCTCAGGGCACGGACGATGTGACGGAAAACGGTCGCATATCTAGTCATGGGACTTTCAAAGCAAGGGGCGTGCCGCCTGCTAGGCTCTGGGTGTGGCGCGCGTCGATGGCAAAACGTGAGGTACTGGCATGGCCGGTGTATTGGATTCGGTAAATCAGCGAACGCAACTGGTCGGGCAGAACCGCCTCGAGTTGCTGTTGTTCAGGCTCAACGGCAACCAGCTGTATGGCATCAACGTATTCAAGGTCAAGGAGGTGCTGCAGTGCCCTCGGCTGACCATCATGCCCAAGTCCAATCCGGTGGTGCGCGGCGTTGCCAACATCCGTGGCGGCACCTTGCCAATCCTCGATCTGGCGATGGCGACCGGTAAGTCCGGCATTCACGACCTGCAGAACAGCTTCGTGATCATCACCGAGTACAACACCAAGGTGATCGGCTTTCTCGTTCGCTCGGTCGAGCGGATCGTCAACATGAACTGGGAAGAAATCCTGCCGCCGCCCAAAGGCACCGGGCGTGACCATTACCTGACGGCCGTTACGCACCTCGACAATCAGCTCGTCGAAATCATCGATGTGGAGAAGGTCCTGGCCGAGGTGTCGCCGGTCTCCGAGAAGATTTCCGATGGCATCGTCAAAGAAGAGATCAAGAGCAAGGCGGTCGCCAGTCGCGTTCTGATCGTCGATGACTCGTCGGTTGCACGAAAGCAGGTTTCTCGCTGTCTGCAGAACATCGGGGTCGAGGTGGTCGCGCTGGAAGATGGTCGTCAGGCCCTCGACTACCTCAAGCGCCTGGCCGACGAAGGCAAGCGGCCTGCGCAGGAGCTTTTGATGATGATTTCCGACATCGAAATGCCGGAAATGGACGGTTACACGCTGACCGCCGAGGTCCGCCAGGATTCACGCATGCAGGACATGCATATCCTCCTGCATACTTCGCTTTCCGGCGTATTCAACCAGGCGATGGTAAAGCGGGTTGGCGCAAACGATTTCCTGGCTAAGTTTCAGCCGGATGACCTTGCCTCGCGCGTTGTCGAACGGATCGGCTCCGCGGGTACTAAATGATGCCTGCATGCAGGCAAGCGGACGGGGCGTAATCAGTGTCGGCAAACCTTGAGTTCGAGCAGTTCCGGACCTTCCTGGAAAAGTCCTGCGGCATCCTGTTGGGCAGCAACAAGCAGTACCTCGTTTCGAGCCGCCTCAACAAGCTGATGGAGCAGAACGGCATCAAGTCGCTGGGCGAACTGGTGAACCGTATCCAGACCCTGCCGCGCAGCGGCCTGCGCGAGCAGGTGGTCGACGCCATGACGACCAACGAGACCCTGTGGTTTCGCGACTCCTACCCCTTCGAGGTGCTCAAGCAGCGGGTGCTGCCGGAGCTGATCAAGTCGTCCGGTGGCCAGCGGTTGCGGATCTGGTCCGCAGCCTGTTCCTCAGGGCAGGAGCCGTTCTCGTTGTCGATGACCATCGACGAGTTCGAGCGCAGCAATCCCGGGCAGCTCAAGGGTGGGGCACAGATCGTGGCGACCGACCTCTCCGGCTCGATGCTGACGGCGTGCAAGAACGCCGAGTACGACAGCCTGGCCATAGGTCGTGGGCTGTCGCCCGATCGGTTGCAGCGGTATTTCGAGCCGCGCGGCACCGGGCGCTGGGGCGTCAAGGCGCCGATCAAGAGCCGCGTCGAGTTCCGCGCGCTCAACCTGCTGGACAGCTACGCGGCGCTCGGCAAGTTCGATGTGGTGTTCTGCCGCAACGTGCTCATCTACTTCTCTGCCGAGATGAAGAAGGACATCCTCAAGCGCATCCACGCCACCCTCAAGCCGGGCGGCTACCTCTTCCTCGGTGCGTCCGAGGCGCTCAATGGGTTGCCGGAGCTGTATCAGATGGTCCAGTGCAGCCCTGGCATCATCTACAAGGTGAAGTAGCGACTGCCGACGGCAGAAAACCGTCACCGGCGCGGCAAACGGATCGGCAAACCCGGTAAAGCGTTGCCGCCTCTGACGCCACATCGGGCGCTCAGGTGATCGAATCCCTTCCAAAACAGATGGTTAGCGAAATGGCACGGGCTTTGCTGTAACTCGGCAAAGCGATTCGCAGAGGCCTGCGCCATGACCATCAACTTCGATAAAGCCCTTGGCATCCATGAAAAGGCGCTGGGATTCCGTTCCCAGCGCGCCGAGGTGCTGGCCAACAACATCGCCAACGCCGATACGCCCAACTACAAGGCCCGCGATCTGGAGTTCTCGACCGTGCTGGCCGAGCAGGCCAAGGCGCAGGAGGGCGGCTTCGCGATCGCGCGAACGAACGGCAAGCACATCCCCGTCGAAGGGCTCGAACTGGCCGATCCCGGCCTGCGCTTCCGCACGCCTGCACATCCCTCGCTGGACCAGAACACCGTCGACGTGCAGGTGGAACAGGCCGAATACGCGAAGAACGCGATCGACTTCCAGGCGAGCTTCACCCTGCTCAACAGCAAATTCAAAGGGCTGATGAATGCCCTGCGCGGCGAATAAAGGAGCCTAAGACATGTCCCTCACCGGCGTATTCAACATCGCAGGTTCCGGCATGAGCGCCCAGAGCACTCGCCTGAACACCATTTCCAGCAACATCGCCAACGCCGAGACGGTGTCGTCGAGCGTCGACGAAACCTACCGCGCGCGCCATCCGGTATTCGCCACCGTGCTGCAGCAGGCATCGGGCGCGCCGAGCCAGTCGCTGTTCGCCGAGCAGGACCAGGCCGGCGCCGGTGTGCAGGTGCTCGGTATCGTCGAAGACAACGCCGAACTCATGCCGCGGTACGAGCCCAACCACCCGGCGGCGGACGAGAACGGCTACGTCTATTACCCCAACGTCAACGTGGTGGAAGAAATGGCCGACATGATTTCCGCCAGCCGCTCGTTCCAGACCAACGCCGAGTTGATGAACACGGCCAAGACCATGCTGCAGAAGGTGCTGACCCTCGGTCAGTAAAAGGATGCCTGAATGAGCACGACGATCGATTCGAGCGCGGTACTGGACCAGTACGCGATCAAGAACAACACCTCCGCCACCAGCGGCAAGAGCGAGCTCGGCAAGGACGAGTTCCTCAAGCTGCTGGTCGCGCAGCTGAATAACCAGGATCCGCTCTCCCCGCAGGAGAACGGCGAGTTCATCGCCCAGATGGCGCAGTTCAGTACCGTCGAAGGCATCGGCAACCTCAACACCAGCATGGAAGAGATACTGTCGAGCAGCCAGTCGACCCAGGCATTGCAGGCGTCCTCGCTGGTGGGTCGCAAGGTCATCGCCACCACCGACAAGTCCGTCGTGGATACCACCCAAACGATGAAGGGCAGCGTCAACCTGACGTCGTCCACCTCCAACCTGGCGGTGAATGTCTACAACGCCTCGGGCGAGAAGGTCGGGCGCGTCGAGCTCGGCCAGCAGAGCGCCGGCCAGGTGAGCTTCATGTGGGACGGCAAGGATGCGAGCGGCAATGTCCTGCCGCCCGGCACCTACAAGTTCGAGGCACAGGCGAGCGTCGACGGCACCAATATCGCCATGAGCACCAACCTGCCGGCCAACGTGGACAGCGTCACCCTCGGCCAGAACGGCGGAGAAATGACGCTGAATCTCGCGGGTATCGGCGCCATGCCGCTGTCCAGCGTCAAAGTCATCGGTCAATAACCTGATCACCTAGAGGATCGAGCAATGTCATTCAACATCGGTTTGAGCGGTATCAGGGCGGCCAACAGCGACCTGAACGTCACCGGCAACAACATCGCCAACGCCGGCACCGTCGGCTTCAAGCAGTCGCGCGCCGAATTCCAGGATATCTATGCGGCCTCGGTGCTGGGTACCGGCAGCAACCCGCAGGGCAGCGGCGTGCTGCTCGGTGCGGTCTCGCAGCTGCACAACCAGGGCACCATCGACTACACCGAGAACGCGCTGGACATGGCCATCAACGGCAATGGCTTCTTCGTCACCAGCAACAACGGTGCGATTTCCTACACCCGTGCCGGTTATTTCGGGACGGACAAGGACGGCTTCGTGGTCGACAACAACGGCTATCGCCTGCAGGGTTACTCGGTCGACGAGAACGGCCAGCTGCAAGCCGGCGTGATGAGTGACCTGCGTATCGAAAGCGCCAGCCAGGCGCCGCAGGCGACGTCCAAGATCACCCAGCCGTTCAACCTGAACTCGACGTTGAAGCTGTCGGCTACGTGGGAAGAGGCTTATAAAACATCACGGGACGGCGGAGGTGATGTGGACGCGGCTGAAGCGGCAGCGGCTGCTGCTGTGCGGGATGCCTTCGACCCGACAGATCCAACCACTTACCATTCGGGCACGTCGTTGGATGTCTACGATAGCCAAGGTAATCCGCATGTTCTTTCCCAGTACTTTGTTAAAACGGGCGATAACAAATGGGACATGCACATCCTAGTGGATGGACGGAATCCGACTGACACTCCCGCAGGTTCGACGGCTTCTGCCGTATATGAGCTGGAATTCGATGGTGCCGGCCAGCTGTTCTCTAGTGCCCAAGGAGTCCCAACTGACGGTCTCGGCATTATCTCGATGGATTGGGCGCCCGTTAATGGCGCTGACAATGGCAGCTTCGAATTCGACCTCCGCGGCTCAACCCAATTCGCTTCGACGTTCTCAGTAACCAGCCGCGCCCAGGACGGTTACACCACGGGCCAGCTGTCCGGCCTGGAAATCGATGACACCGGCAACGTCTTCGCGCGCTACACCAACGGCCAGTCGCGCGTGCAGGGCCAGGTCGTGCTCGCCAACTTCGCCAATACACAGGGGCTGACGCCGATCGGCAAGACCTCCTGGGTGCAGTCGTCCGACTCGGGCGAGCCGGTGATCGGCACGCCGCGTTCCGGCACGCTGGGCGCCCTGCAGGCCGGTGCGCTGGAGGCGTCGAACGTCGACCTGTCGACCCAGCTCGTCAACCTGATCGTCGCGCAGCGCAACTACCAGGCGAATGCGAAAACCATCGAGACCGAGAACGCGGTCACCCAGACCATCATCAACCTGCGTTAATACTGACCGACCCTGGCGGCAAGGTGGTTGCCGCCGGCGGCAGTATCCCGCCACCACACTCTCCTTTAAGGCCCTTCGGGGCCTTTCTTTTACCGGTTGAGCGACGTCTTGCCAGGCCTCGTCGAGCCACGCAGGCAAGTCAATCCGCCTTTTTTGTTCGTGGAAGGCCCGCCCTCGGGGCGATGCTTTGTGCCGCGGCGAGGGCGCGCACAGGAGGTAGGCAGACGCCAGAGGTAGGAGCGACCTTGGTCGCGAATGGGATCAACGCCGGGGTTGCCGTCTTCGCGAGCGAGCTCCTACGAAGCGGGGCATCACGCCAGCCCCACCGTCGCGTTCCTTCCGCCTATTCTGGCCAGCTGGCATGGACCTTGCTGGATAGCCCTTACCTCACGGACAGCGTCAATCCCGTGGACAGGAGGACTGATGGACAAAATGCTCTACGTGGCCATGACCGGCGCCAGCCAGAACACCCTGGCCCAGCGTGCGCATGCCAACAACCTGGCGAACATTTCCACCACTGGCTTTCGTCGTGACTTCGAGCAGGCTCGCTCGATGCAGGTATTCGGCGACAGTTTTCCGGCTCGGGTGTACGCCATGTCGGAGCGTCCGGGAACCGACTTCACCCCCGGCACCTTGCAGGAAACCGGGCGTGACCTGGACGTCGCCATCGATGGCGACGGCTGGATCGCCGTGCAGGCGCCCGACGGTGGCGAGGCCTATGTCCGGACCGGCAGCCTGAAGATCGATGCGCTCGGCATGTTGCGTACCGCCGAAGGCATGCCGGTGCTCGGCAACGGCGGGCCGATCGCCATCCCGCCGGAAGAAAAGATCGAAGTCGGCGCCGACGGCACCCTTAGCATTCGCGCGCTGGGCGAAGACCCCAACGTGGTCGTCACGGTCGACCGGCTCAAGCTGGTCAACCCCGACCCGGCGCAGCTGGAGAAGGGCACCGACGGCCTCATCCGCATGAAGGACGGCCAGCCGGTCGAGGCCGATGCGCTGGTGCGCGTCACCTCCGGCTTCCTCGAGACCAGCAACGTCAATGCGGTTGCGGAGATGACGTCGATCCTGGCGCTGTCCCGCCAGTTCGAGCTGCACGTGAAGATGATGCGCACCGCCGAAGAAGATGCCGCGGCGGTGGCCCGCGTATTGCAGATGAGCTAACGACTAGCCCGTAGCGCCTGAGAAATGGCGCGAGGAGATAACCATGCTTCCAGCCCTTTGGGTCAGCAAGACCGGTCTGTCCGCCCAGGACATGAACCTCACGACCATTTCCAACAACCTGGCCAACGTCTCGACCACTGGCTTCAAGCGCGATCGTGCCGAGTTCCAGGACCTGCTCTACCAGGTGCGTCGCCAGCCCGGTGCCAACTCGACCCAGGACAGCGAACTGCCGTCCGGCCTGCAGCTCGGTACCGGTGTGCGTATTGCCGGCACGCAGAAGATCTTCACCGCCGGCAGCCTGCAGACCACCGAGCAGCCGCTCGACATGGCCATCAACGGACGCGGCTTTTTCCAGGTGCTGATGCCCGACGGCACGGTTTCCTATACCCGCGACGGCAGCTTCCACATGAATGCCGACGGCCAGATCGTCACCTCCAACGGTTATGCGCTGGAGCCTGCGATCGTCGTGCCGCCGGAGACGCAATCCTTCACCGTGGGCGAGGACGGCACCGTCTCGGTCGTCACTCTCGGCCAGCCGGCGCCGCAGATCATCGGCAACCTGCAGACCGCCGACTTCATCAACCCGGCGGGCCTCCAGGCCATCGGCAACAACCTGTTCCTGGAAACCGCCGCCAGCGGCGCGCCCCAGGTCAGTACGCCCGGTCTGAATGGCCTGGGCACGGTGCTGCAAAACACCCTGGAGAATTCCAACGTCAGCGTCGTCGAGGAACTGGTGAACATGATCACCACCCAGCGCGCCTACGAGATGAACTCCAAGGTGATTTCCACCGCCGACCAGATGCTGTCGTTCGTTACCCAGAATCTTTGATCCATCCCGCGCTTGATTGCTGTGCGGCTTGAGGTGCTCATGAACCGGTTGCTGTGTGTTTTCTCCCTGTTGTCCGCCGCGACCCTGGCCGGTTGCATGGCGCCCGCGCCCAAGCAGAACGATCCGTACTACGCGCCCGTTCTGCCGCGCACGCCGTTGCCGGCCACCCAGACCAACGGAGCCATCTACCAGGAAGGCTTCGGCATGACGCTGTACGACGATCGCAAGGCCTTCCGCGTCGGCGACATCATCACCATCACGCTGAACGAGCGCACCCAGGCGAGCAAGAACGCCAACTCGCAGATATCCAAGGACAGCGAAGTGAACATGGGCCTGACCTCGTTGCTCGGCGGCGGCGTGTCGGCGGCCAACCCGCTGACCGGCGGCGAGCTGAACCTGGGCGCCCAGTTCGGCGGCAATCGGGAGTCCAGCGGCTCGGGGCAGGCAGGGCAGAGCAACAGCCTGTCCGGTTCGATCACCGTCACCGTCTCGGAAGTGCTGCCCAACGGCATCCTCGCCGTACGGGGCGAGAAGTGGCTGACGCTCAACACCGGCGACGAGCTGGTGCGCATTGCCGGCCTCGTGCGTTCCGACGACATCAGCACCGAGAACACCGTCTCCTCGACCCGCGTGGCCGACGCGCGCATCACCTATTCGGGCACCGGTGCCTTCGCCGACGCCAGCCAGCCGGGTTGGCTGAGCCGGTTCTTCGTCAGCCCGCTGTGGCCGTTCTAAGGGAGCGCACGCCATGCTGAAGCACATCCTCGCCGCGCTTGGCCTGCTCATGCTGGCCGCGACCGCCCAGGCCGAACGCCTGAAGGACATCGCGACCATCAACGGCGTGCGCAGCAACCAGCTGATCGGCTACGGCCTGGTCGTCGGCCTCAACGGTACCGGCGACCAGACGACCCAGACGCCATTCACCGTGCAGACCTTCAAGAACATGATGGCGCAGTTCGGCATCAAGGTGCCGGAGGGCGGCAACATGCAGCTCAAGAACGTCGCGGCCGTGTCCATCCATGCCGAGCTCCCGCCGTTCGCCAAGCCGGGCCAGACCATCGACATCACCATCTCGTCGATCGGTAACGCCAAGAGCCTGCGCGGCGGCAGCCTGCTGATGTCGCCGCTGCGTGGCATCGACGGCAACGTCTACGCGATCGCCCAGGGCAACCTCGTGGTCGGCGGCTTCGACGCCGGTGGCGCCGATGGTTCGCGCATCACCGTCAACGTTCCGTCGGCCGGCCGCATTCCCAATGGCGCGACGGTCGAGCGCGCGGTGCCGACGGGCCTGAACCAGGGCAACACCCTGACGCTGAACCTCAACCGCCCGGACTTCACCACCGCCAAGAACATCGTCGACCAGATCAACGAACTGCTCGGCCCGCAGGTGGCCCAGGCGCTCGACGGCGGCTCGATCAGCGTCGCCGCGCCGCTGGACCCCAACCAGCGTGTCGACTACCTGTCGATCTTGGAGAACCTGGAAGTGGAAGTGGGTCAGGCCGTGGCCAAGGTCATCATCAATTCGCGCACCGGCACTATCGTCATCGGACAGAACGTCCGCGTGCAGCCGGCCGCCGTCACCCACGGCAGCCTGACCGTGACCATCTCCGAAGACCCGATCGTCAGCCAGCCCAACCCGCTGTCCGACGGCGAGACCGTGGTCGTGCCCAACTCCAAGGTGAAGGCCGAAGAAGAGGCCAAGCCGATGTTCAAGTTCGGCCCCGGCACCACGCTCGATGAGATCGTGCGGGCCGTCAACCAGGTCGGCGCCGCACCCAGCGACCTCATGGCCATCCTCGAAGCCCTCAAGCAGGCCGGCGCGCTCCAGGCCGACCTGATCGTCATCTAAGGGACAGACCGATGAACAGCGCACTCGGAACCGCAAGCCGCGCCCTCGATTCGGGCAGCTACAGCGACCTCAACCGCCTCAACCAGCTGAAGGTGGGGCCGGACCGTGACGGTGAGGAAAACGTCCGCAAGGTCGCGCAGGAATTCGAGTCGCTGTTCATGAACGAGATGCTCAAGTCGATGCGGGCGGCCACCGACGTCATCGCCAAGGACAACCCGTTCAACAGCCAGGCCAGCAAGCAATACCAGGACATGTACGACCAGCAGCTGTCGGTCAGCCTGTCGAAGGAAGGCGGCGGCATCGGCCTGGCCGACGTGCTGGTGCGTCAGCTCAGCAAGCAGCAGGAAGCCGAGAGCCGGCCGAACCCCTTCGCACAGGTGCAGGACACTCAGGCCGCTGCCTGGCCGAAGAAGCCGCAGGCCGCGCTCGACGCACCGGTGCGTGACGACTCCAAGCTGCTCAACCAGCGGCGCCTGGCGCTGCCTGGCAAGCTGGCCGAGCGGCAGGTCGCCAACGTCGACGGGACCCGTCAGGCCGACGCCGCCGGTACGCCCGCCACGCCCGGCCAGCCGCTGGTCAACCTGGACTGGAAACCGGCGCAAGCCTTCCCCGCGCCCGTCGAGAAGCAGCTCGTGGTCAATGGCATCGACCCGACCGCACCGTCCGCGCCGGCCAAGACGCGCTTCGAATCGCCTGCCGAATTCATCGCCACCATGCTGCCGATGGCCGAGAAAGCCGCCAAGCGCCTGGGGGTCGAGGCTCGTTATCTGGTCGCCCAGGCCGCGCTCGAGACCGGCTGGGGCAAGTCCATGATCCGTCAGAAGGACGGCAGCAACAGCCACAACCTGTTCGGCATCAAGTCGACCGGCTGGAGCGGCGAATCGGCGCAGGTGATGACCACCGAGTACGTCAACGGCCAGGCACGCAAGGAGCGGGCGGGCTTCCGCGCCTACGACTCCTTCGAGCAGAGCTTCAACGATTTCGTGAATCTTCTGGAAAACAACGACCGCTATCGCGGCGCGCTGCAAGTGGCAAGCAACGGCGGCGATTCGGCGCAATTCGTGCGTGAATTGCAGCGCGCCGGCTACGCGACCGACCCGCAGTACGCCAACAAGATCAACCAGATCGCTCGCAAGGTGCAGGCCTACGAGACGATCGCCGCGGCCGATACCGCGCCTACCACTCGCGCCAGGGGCTAAGAAATGGGTGACTTACTCTCCATTGGCCTGTCCGGCCTGCGTACCACCCAGACGTCGCTGACCGTCACCGGCCACAACATCGCCAACGTCAACACGGCGGGGTTTTCCCGCCAGCAGGCCGTGCAGGCGACCAACGTGCCGCAGTACAGCGGTGCGGGGTTCATCGGCTCGGGCAGCCAGACGGTCGATGTGCGGCGGCTGGCCAGCGAATTCCTGACCGGCCAGCTGCGCACCGCCACGAGCGAGAACAGCGAGCTGCAGGCGTACAAGAGTCAGATATCCCAGCTCGACTCGTTGCTGTCGAACAGCACGACGGGGATTTCGCCAGCGATGCAGTCCTTCTTCGCCGCCTTGCAGACCGCCACGCAGGACCCGGCTTCGGTGCCGGCGCGCGAGGCCGTGCTGTCGCAGGCCGAAGGCCTGGCCAAGTCGTTCAACACGCTCTACGACCAGCTCGACCAGCAGAACACCCTGATCAACCAGCAGCTCGGCGCCCTGAGCGGCGAGATCAACTCGCTCGCCGCCAGCGTGGCCGGCTACAACGAGGCGATCGCCAAGGCCAAGTCCAGCGGTGCCGAGCCGAACGACCTGATCGACGCTCGCGAAGAAGTCATCCGCAAGATGTCTGAGATGGTCGGCGTTCAGGTCGTGCCGCAGAACGACAGCTCGGTGAGCCTGTTCATCGGCACCGGCCAGCCGCTGGTCGTCGGTACCACCGCCTCGCGGCTCGAAGTCGCACCCGGCATCGACGACCCGTCGCGCTTCCAGGTGCAGCTCGCCTCCGGCAATACCACGCAGGTCATCACCAACTTCGTCTCGGGCGGAGAAATGGGCGGCCTGCTGGCCTACCGCGACACGGCGCTGGACAAGTCGTACAACACGCTCGGCCAGCTGGCGCTGACCATCAGCGACACGGTCAACCAGCAACTCGGGCAGGGCCTGGACCTCGCCGGTCGTGCCGGCAGCCGCCTGTTCGAGAACATCAACGAGGCGCAGGCGGCCGCGCTTCGCGTGTTGCCGCAACAGGGCAACAGTGGTTCGGCGAGCCCGGTGCTGAACATCACCGACACCAGCCAGCTTGGGACGAGTGATTACCGGCTGGACTATGTGGGGGTGGATAGCTCAGGGAATCAAACCTTTACTGCGCGCCGGCTGAGCGATAACGCCCCGATAAATGTAAAGGCAGTAGAGAGCGGCGGGGCTTGGTCACTTAGTTTTTCTCAAGAGGTACCGAACGAAAAAACAGACGCTGTTGATCTTGTGGATCAAGGCTTCAAGGTAGTGCTCGATAAGCTGCCGAATCAGGGTGACCGCTTCATGCTGCAGCCGACTCGACGGGGCGCAGCCGAAATAGAGAGCACCCTCGAACAGCCCGATCAGTTGGCCTTCGCTGGATCTGCGCGTGCCACAACCGGAGCGAATAACCGGGGCACCGGTGCGATTAGCCAGCCGGCCTTGGTGGGTGGTCCTTCGCCGATAAATACGACTTCGTTGAAAACCGCCTTTGGCAGTGGTGTGGCACTGAGTCCGGTATTCAGTGCGGACGGCAAGACCTATTCGCTCAACGTGCCTACAGGCTGGAAGTACGTTGATGACGAGGGGAAAATCGTGGGGACGCCAGCCGTGACCACTCCCCCAAAAGATGCAGTCTTCTCGAGCCCACAGTTCGCCTCGGGCAACAGCAACTCGGTCCGGCTGATTTACGATCCATCCGGTACATACGTTCCAGAGCAAGTTGTATTAGACACCGATTCGTACCAATACGAATTCACCCTAAGCGGCATCCCGCAAACCGGCGATACATTCACTCTCGGCTTTAACAACGACGCCGTCTCGGACAACCGCAACGCCCTGAACCTGACAGCGCTGCAAACCGCCCAGACCATCGGCGGCGGTGCCACCAAGGCCACCTACAACCAGGCGTACGGCGGCCTGGTCGAGCGAGTCGGCTCCCTGACGGCCCAGGTTCGCGTCAACAGCCAGGCCAGCGAGACGGTGCTCAAGCAATCGCAGGACAGCCGCGACTCCCTGGCGGGCGTCAACCTCGATGAAGAGGCGGCCAACCTGGTCAAGTTCCAGCAGTACTACAGCGCCTCGGCCCAGGTCATTCAAGTTGCCCGCACGCTGTTCGATACCCTGATCAACGCCTTTTAAACAGAGAGCCTGAATCATGCGGATTTCTACCCTCCAGGCCTTCAATAACGGAGTCAGCGGCCTACAGCGCAACTACTCCGACGTGACCCGCACCCAGGAGCAGATCAGCACCGGCAAGCGCCTGCTCACCCCGGCGGACGACCCGGTCGCCTCCGTGCGCCTGCTGCAGCTCGGGCAGGAAGAGGCGATGAACGCCCAGTACAAGACCGGCATCACCGCGGCGAAGAACAGCCTCACCGCTGAGGAAACGGTGCTGACGTCCGTCGGCAACGTCATGCAGCGCATTCGAGAGCTGGCGGTGCAGGCTGGCAACGGCGCGCTCGATGCTTCCGACAAGGACGCGATCGCCACCGAACTGGCGCAGCGCGAAACCGAATTGCTGAACCTGATGAACAGTCGCGATGCCAGCGGCAAATACCTGTTCGCTGGGAGCATGGCCGACACCCAGCCCTTCGTTCGCAATGAAGACGGCACCTACACCTATAAGGGTGATGAAAGCCAGCGCCAGGTGCAGATCGCGAGTAGCACCTACCTGGCGCTAAACGACAACGGCAAGGCGCTGTTTGACAACATGTTCGACGCCAACCGCGTTACTACGAGTAAGGTGCCTGGGCTTACGGATACGGGCAGCCGAATCTCCTTGGGACTGGTTCAGAACACGGCGGAGTATGACCAGGAGTTTCCGCACTTCGAACTGCCGGTTGATGGGGTGACGATTAGCGTTGCAGCTGATGGTACTTATCAGGTGTTTGATTCGGCCGGTGACCTAATACCTTCGGACAGCGAAGAGGATCGAACCCTGAAAGACGATGCCGTAATGTTTGGGGGCGTGAGAGTAGAAGTAGCCGGCACGGGAAGTTTTAAGCTGCAGCCGGACCCGCAGAACCATGACAAAGCAACAGCGGTAGGAGACTTGAGTACTACCGTTTCCCCGGAAAAGCCTGGCATTGGCATCAAATTTCTATCGGAAAAAGACTACGTTCTATACGACCTTTCGAAGCCGCCAACCGATGAAGAATTCGATGCCCTGACATTACCGTTAACCGCGAAACCGGAATGGGCTCTTGGTACTGGCAAATTCGACGAAAACAGCCAGACGCCCGACTTCATCCTTCACGCCGGTGTGAAGTTGCAGATCGATGGCACGCCCGAGGCAGGGGATAGCTTCGAGGTGCACAAGAACACGACCCAGGAAAAGACCAGCCTGCTCAACGTCGTGTCCGACCTGCGCAAAGCGCTCGAAACGGCCGAGGACACGCCCGAGGGCAGCCTGAAGATTCGGGATGCGACCGCCGTTGCCATCGCCAACCTCGACACGGCCAACGCGCAGGTATTGAGCGTGCAGGGCAAGATCGGCGCGCGCCTCAATGTCATCGAATCGACCGAAACCTTCGTGACGGACGTCAGCCTGGTCAACAAGTCCGTCCAGTCCGAGCTGGAAGACCTGGACTACGCCGAGGCGTTGTCTCGGCTGTCGATGCAATCGACGATCCTCCAGGCCGCCCAGCAAAGCTACGTGAAGATCAGCAGCCTGAACCTCTTCAGCTTCCTCAACTGACGGCGCCACCACCACGCGAAACCGTGCACAACCAGCGGCCCGTAGGGTGCATTCGCGAAGCAATGCACCGGTTTCACATCGGCGGCATCCTGTTGTGCCTTGCACGGCGCGAAATGTTTTTGTAGGAGCCTGGGGGACGCCTAGTCCTTGCGGGCGATGCTCTTGTCTTTTGGCTTCGTGATCTGGTGTTTCGGACGCCGCGCTTTCCTCGGCCCGAACTACCGATTGCGCCTTGCACGGCGCGTCACTTTTGCCAATCGCGGCAAAAGTAACCAAAACCGCTTGCCCCTGCATCCGGCCCCGGCTTTGCCGGGGTCCCCTCGCTCCGGCGCCGTTCCAGGGGCACGCCACGAAGGGCCATCCATGGCCTTCGCGGCTCTCGCGGCATCCATGCCGCTCAACCCCCTCCACGACACCTGCGCTCGGCCTGCTGACGGGGCGAGGGGTGTGGCCTGATGGTTTGGGTGGGAAAAGCCAGAAAGCGAAGCAGAAAAGCAGAAGCCGAGCTGCTGTGGTCTCGAGCGGAAGACAACCGTAGGGTGCATTCGCGAAGCAATGCACCGGTGGTTTCGTCGTGGCGCGGCCCCGGCGGATTGTTCGCTGCGCGCCTGAATCCGCCCTACGGACTCGGCGTTTCGCCGCGGCGATCTGATCGCGAGCAAGCTCGCTCCTACAGACAAGCGCCGCAGTTTGTTGTGGCTCAGCGATTCTCGCGCCGGCGGACAGCACGGTGTTTGGCCTTTCGTAGGAGCGAGCTTGCTCGCGAAGCGGGCGCGACCGGCACCCCGTAGGGTGCATTCGCGCAGCAATGCACCGGTGACCTCGCCGTGGCGTGGCCCCGGCGGATTGTTCGCTGCGCGCCTGAATCCGCCCTACGGATTCGGCGTTTCGCCGCGGCGATCTGATCGCGAGCAAGCTCGCTCCTACAGACAAAGTGCCGCAGTTTGTTGTGGCTCAGCGATTCCCCCGCCGACCGACAGCACGGTGGTTTCGGCTCTTCGTAGGAGCGAGCTTGCTCGCGAAGCGGGCATGACCGCGGCTCGTAGGGAGCATTCGCGAAGCAATGCACCGGTGACCTCGCCGTGGCGCGGCCCCTGGCGGATTGCTCGCTGAGCGCCTGAATCCGCCCTACGGCGTGCAATCACCCTCGCGCGAGGCGTTCAACTTTGCGGTTCGGTGGCCGATACCTGACGTAGCGCCTGCACGGTTCGCCGTCTGGCGTTCAGCTGTGAATCGGAAAATGCAAGGGCTGGCGAAAAATTTTCGCTGAATGGCTAAAGGTCACGAAGCAAGCGCCGATAAACCTTTCGAATGCGAACTCAATGGGTGCCTGGGCAACGCCGGCCCTGAGGATCGCAAGCTCAGGCAACCAACGAAATACCTAGCGCCTTTGGAGGCAAACACCATGGCTCTTACCGTCAATACCAACATCCCGTCGCTGAACACTCAGCGCAACATCAACAACACGTCCAACGCCCTGAATACCTCCATGCAGCGCCTGTCCACCGGTAGCCGCATCAACAGCGCGAAAGACGACGCCGCCGGCCTGCAGATCTCCAACCGTCTGACCAACCAGATCAGCGGCCTGAACGTTGCCGTCCGCAACGCCAACGACGGTATCTCCCTGGCGCAGACCGCTGAAGGCGCCCTGCAGCAGTCGACCAACATCCTGCAGCGTATGCGCGACCTGTCCATCCAGTCGGCCAACGGCTCGAACAGCGACGCTGACCGCTCCGCCCTGCAAAAAGAAGTCTCTGCTCTGCAGAGCGAACTGACCCGTATTGCCGAAACCACCACCTTCGGTGGCCGTAAGTTGATGGACGGTTCGTTTGGCACTTCGAGCTTCCAAGTGGGTTCGAATGCCTATGAAACCATCGATGTAACTGTTAAGAGTGCTTCGGCTAGCGCAATCGGCTCTTACCAAGTAGGGAGCGCTGCTGGCACGCAGACTTCAAAAGTGATCGATAACACCACCCTATTTGCCGCCTCGGGTGATCAAGACGCAGTGGTTGTAACTCCCCCACTGTTCGAGGCCGGTCAAGTCCAAGTTGTCGGCGGCGGCGAAAGTAAGACCATCGATATTGCGGCGAATGACAGCGCTAAGTCCCTTGCAGCCAAGTTCGAAGGAGCGGTCCCTGGTCTGACGGCAACTGCTAGAACAGTGATGACTGCGAAAGTAGATGTCGCTAGCGGTGAAAGCATTAACTTTGAAATGACGGTTGGTGACAAGACCGTAAGCATGGTTGGTGTTGCTTCTACCCAGGACTTGGCAGACCAGATCAATTCGAACTCCTCGAAGCTGAATCTTACGGCCAACGTAGACAAGGATGGCGTCCTCACTATCGAATCCAAGACCGGTGAGAACATTTCCTTCGGAGCACAGACCGACGCCTCCGGTGACCCGGTTGCGGCTGCGGGCGCGTTGAAGATCAACGTACAAGATGCTGATGGCACTCTTACTGGCGAGCAGAGCCTATCTGTTAATGGCGGTACGGTAGTTGGCTCCCTACAGCTGAATTCGCCAACTGGCTATACGGTTGCTGCGCTGGATGCGGAAGCTGCTGATCCGAAAAATAAAATTGCTGTAAACGTGACGGGTGGTACCGACGGTATTTCGCTCGCATCGCTAACAGTAGGTACTGATACACCTACCGTAATCGATCTTTCTACAACCGATATTTCTAGCAATAAGGATCTGTACGAAGCACTTAAGAACGAGACGACGCTAAATGTTGCGTTTGATGAAGCCAAAAATCTTCTGACAATCGAGTCGAAAAACGGAGAAAGCCTTCAGTTTGCTGCCGTTGGTCAGGGCGATGTGGATGGCAACGGAACTCCCGGTACAGGCGGCGCCATGCAAGTTTCTAAGCTGCAGGCGGATGGTACCTATACGACGGGAGCCCCTGCTAATACCACCGCTATTAACGCAGTGACGCCTGAAACGGGTGCGGACGTAGGGGATCTGTTCAGCAGTGGCAAAGCAGAGAAGTCAAGCGTCGCTGAGATTGATATTTCGACCGCCGCTGGCGCACAGAGCGCCCTGGCCGTAATCGACAACGCCCTCGCCGGCATCGATTCTCAGCGCGCCGACCTCGGTGCGGTGCAGAACCGCTTCGACAACACCATCAACAACCTGCAGAACATCTCGGAAAATGCCTCGGCTGCTCGCAGCCGGATCATGGACACCGACTACGCTGCGGAAACCGCCAACCTGTCGAAGAACCAGGTGCTGCAACAGGCCGGTACTGCGATCCTGGCCCAGGCCAAGCAGCTGCCGCAGTCTGTTCTGTCCCTGCTTCAGTAAGCAGCGCTTAGCGGGTAAATCAGGAGGAAAGGGGCGACCCTTCCTCCTTTTTCGCGTTGTGAGGTAGCAATCATGGAAACGGTTAATTTGCTTGCTGTTCCCGCTACGACCCAGGCCATCAAGCGCGAAACGCCGCGCGAGACGGTGGCGAGCGCTGCCGTGGAGCCGGGTAAAGGTTCCTTGAAGGAGCGGACACCGTCCGGCGAGCAGGTCGATTCCGCGTTGGCGGAAATGAAGGCCTTCGCCCAGCGAATCGAGCGCAACCTCGATTTCAGCGTGGACGACTCCAGCGGCCAAGTGGTGGTGAAGGTCATCGATGGGGATTCCGGCGATGTGATTCGCCAGATTCCGTCGGAAGAAATCTTGCGTCTGTCCGAGCGGTTGGAGGACATGCGCAGTTTGTTATTCCAGGCCAAGGCCTGACGGCACGTTTCTTGACTGTGTTTCGTCAAGACAGGTGATCGACGAATTTCTGGCGTGAGGAAGTGACATGGCGGGCATTACTACCGGCATCGGCATCGGTTCGGGCATGGACATCAAGAGCATGGTGGACGCGATGGTGTCGGCCGAGGCCGCGCCGAAGACCAGCCAGCTCTCCAAGCTCGAATCGCGGGCCACGACGCAGCTGACCTCCCTTGGGCAGCTCAAGGGGGCGATCAGCAATTTCCAGTCGGCGCTGGCGACGCTCAACAGCCCGTCCTCCTTCCTGGCCCGCACGGCTTCGTCATCCGACACCAAGGTTGTGACCGCGACGGCGAGCCAGAGCGCGGGCGCCGGCAGCTACAAGCTCGATGTCACGCAGTTGGCGAGTTCCAGCAAGGTGGCGCTGGCAGCGGTCGCGAGCGATGCCAAGCTGGCCAGCGGAACGGTATCGATCAAGGTCGGCAGCACGGCGCTCGCCGATATCACGGTCGATGCGTCGAACAACACGCTCAGCGGTCTGCGCGATGCCATCAACAAGGCCGGCGCCAGTGCGGGCATCAATGCGACGGTGGTCAGTGATGACTTCGGCTCGCGCCTGGTCCTGACCAGCAGCAAGACGGGCGATGGAAACGACATCACCGTTGCCACCACCCAGACCGCGCTCGAAGCCGGACAGACGTCGCTCGATACGCTGGCGTACGCCGGCCCGACCACGGCGCCCGACGTGGCGAACTATGCGGGCGAAACCGACCCGGCCTATGTCGCGGCGAAGGAGGCGTACGACCGGGGCGGCAAGACGGTCGCCGAAGCCAAGAGTGCCAAGCTGACGATCGATGGGCTGTCGGTCACGCGTGACAGCAACAGCATCAGCGATGTCGTCGAAGGGCTGAGCATCGAGCTGAAAGGGACGGGTGCCAGCACCCTGACCATCGCGAAGGACGAGGCGGGCGTGTCCGGCAACGTGAAGAAATTCGTCGATGCGTACAACACGCTGATGAATTTCATCAACACCGAGACCAAGGTGACCACGGTCAGCGAGTCCGATGCGCCGGTGACGGGGGCGCTGGTTGGCGATAGCTCCGTGCGATCGCTGGTCAACATGATTCGCACCGAGCTGGTGGCGCCTCAGGGCGAAGGCGCCATCCGTGCGCTGGCCGACCTCGGCGTGACGACTCAGCGGGACGGTACGCTGGCGCTGGACAGCGACAAGCTGTCGGACGCGATCAAGGCTGACTTCACGGGCGTCGCCAGCTATTTCACGGGCGACACCGGCCTCGCGGTCCGTCTGTCCGACAGGCTCAAGCCCTACACCGATGCCGGCGGCATTCTCGAAAGCCGCACCGATGCCCTGACCGAGACGATCGAGAAGGTCGACAAGCAGAAGGAGGCGCTCGATCGGCGTCTGACGGCGTTGGAGGAGCGGCTCTACAAGCAGTTCAACGCGATGGACGCCCTCTATGCGCAGCTCTCGAGTACCAGCGATCAGCTGACGCAGCTGTTCGACAGCATGCCGGGCTTTGTCGCGTCGAAGGAGTGATAAGGGCTTAAAGATCGGCCATCCGGTGCCGATAGCCTGGGCATTCAGAGAACGCTGGTTTGTTCGGGGGCCAGGCAATGAACGCAATGAGAGCAATGAAGCAGTACCAGCAGGTTGGTGTCCAGGCGAGCGTATTCGAAGCGTCGCCGCATCGCTTGATTCAGATGTTGATGCAAGGTGGGCTGGATCGTATAGCCCAGGCGAAGGGGGCATTGGAGCGGGGCGCGTTCGCCGAAAAGGGCGAGCTGGTCGGCAAGGCGCTCTCGATTATCGGCGGTCTGCGCGAAGTGCTCGATAAGGAGGTCGGCGGTGAGTTAGCCGACAATCTGGACCGCCTGTACGACTACATGATCCGAACCTTGCTCGAAGCCAATCGCAGCAATGACGCCGACAAGCTCGATGAAGTCGCACGCCTGCTGGGCGAGGTCAAGGAAGGCTGGGACGGTATCGCGTCGGCTGCTTGAGGAGAGGCGGATGAGCCTGGCAATACGTATCGATGAGTGGATGGCAGCAGTAGAGTCGGCGCTTGCCGACGGGGATTGGACTGCTATCGCCGACCTCGATGTGCAGTGCCGCCGGCTGCTGAGCGACCTCGCCGCTGGGCTGGCGTCGAAGGACGAACCCGCGCTTCAGCGGCTACCCGGCTTGGTAGGCACCTATCGTAGCCTGGTGGCACGCAGCCGCGAGGAGCGCGATGCGGTACGGAATCAACTGAGCCAGTTCCAGCGAGGCAAGACAGCCGCGCGCGCCTACCAGCAGCTTCTATGAACTGTGATCCGCATCAGAGAGTGCGATCAACAGCCGGGTAAACTCCCGCAGCGACCACGGAGGTCGCCTAGCCATTACAAGGAGTTACCCATGCGTAAGCGTTTGCTTTCCCTGCTGTTCGTTTCGGCTCTGTTCGGTGGAGCGCTCGCTCCGGTTTACGCCGCCGATGTCGAGACCAATCCCGCCATTGCCGAAGTTGCCACTGCACCACTCGCCCTGAATAGCGCCGATGCCGAAGCGCTGAGCCGAGAGCTCGTGGGCATCGGCCCGGCCAAGGCTCAGGCGATCGTTGACTACCGTACCGAACACGGCCCATTCACCTCGGTGGATGAGCTGCTGGAGGTGAAGGGCATCGGTGCCGCCACGTTGGAAAAGAATCGCGCACGGCTGGTCCTGAATTAATCGTTACGCCGTTTGCCGAAGAAGCCCTGACCCTGGTCGGGGCTTTTTGCTTTTTGTCGTTCGTGCACGGGCCGGAGTGGTCGCTGACAAGCGCGTTCACGGCGAATGGCGCGACGGCCTTACATGACGCCGGTGTTCCTCGCGACGGGGCGCTCCAACCGGCTGACATCCTCGTCGCTTCGCTCCGACTTAATACCTTCTGCTGATTGGGTTCGCTGGACGGCGAACCTGAGGGTGTCCTATTAGTCTGAAAAGAACGAAAAGGCGTTGACAGCGTTACGGTTATACACATAAGGCGATAGCGTGATGCTTCTGTGCCATCACTGCTGGCGCCGTAGTCCCGGTTGTTATTTAACTCATTGAAAAATAACGACTTATTTTGTGGCTAAATTTTGGCCGATCTAAGCTTAAGCCGCACGGGGCGGGCGATTGCGCAAAGAATCCAAGTTTTGCTCACAGACTTATCCACAGCTTTTGTGGATAACAGCCTGCACCCCAGTCGGCATGCGCCCGGAGGAGAATTCCGATGAAAGTCCCCTGGAGTTTCATGCGTTATCTGCCCATCGCACGAACGATTCTTGCGAAGGGCCGCCTTCCTTTCCTGTTGCTGGACGTGGCGCGCAAGCGCCAATCGAGCAAAGGCTTGTTGGCCGGCTTTCGCGACGACCTGAAGCTTCTGATGGAGCTGTGCGTCGCCTGGTGGAAGGGCGAGTACCGCGCGATCAGCACCAGCGCGCTGGTCGCGGTCGTTGCGGCATTGCTGTACTTCGTCTCGCCGCTCGATGCGATTCCGGATTGGCTGCCCGGTATGGGGTTCCTCGACGATGCCGCGGTACTCACCTGGCTGATGCGCAAATGGTCGACCGAGCTGGAGGCGTTCCGGCGCTGGCGTGCGGCTCAGTCGCCGCAGACGATCGCCGAGCTCGATCGGTTGCCGCCGCCCGATGAGCCCGCACCCTGAGCAACGGCTTTCTGGCCAGTCATCGCCTGGTTGCCAATAACCTGACGGAAGCAGGCTGCTTTTCAAATTTTTTGTCGATCACCGCTGGTACCATCGTGCCGTTGCCAGAGGGGAGAGACAGGTGGGCACCCAAATCATCATGCGCGACGGCGAACCCGAGTACGCCGTCATACCCTGGGCGGATTATCAGGCGCTCCTCGAGCAGGCCGGGCGCACGCCGGTCATCGAGTCGCCCGATGAGCGGCGCCCTGTACGCCCCGCGTTGGCCGCCTTGCGCGGCCTGCGAGAGGAACAAGGGCATTCGGTGCAGGCGCTGGCTCGCGTGGTCGGCATCAGCCCCAGTTACCTGGACATGATCGAGCGGGGCGAGCGCGAGCCGGATGACGCCATCAAGCGGGCACTGGCCCATGCGCTCGGCCTCGATGGCTGGGAGGCGGGGGCATGAGCGGCCAGGCAACGTCGATCAGGATCAGCCGGCAGATCTGGGATGGATTGCTCGGCGAGCTGGCTGAAGCCAGGCAGCAACGGCAACTGGTGACCTACCGTGCACTCATCGAGCGCTTGCAGCTGCCGGCACCGGCCATGCAAACGCTTGTGGCCGCCCTCGAACACTTGGCGATGCTAGATGCTCGAGCAGGCCGTCCGTTGCGCAGCGCGTTGGTCATCAGTCAGGGGGCCGAGCGCTTGCCTCGTACCGGTTTTTTCGAATGCGCTGGCCGCCTGGGGCGATTCAACGGGCCGATCGATGGGACGGCCGCCGCCTCATGGCATGCAGGTGAGGTGGCTCGCGTGTTCGATTACGACTTCCCGGAGGTGCCGTGATTCTGGCCCGGCTTCGCGCTCGCGTGGGCTATGGAGTCGCGCGCAAGCTCATGGCGTGGCGCTGGGCCGTCGGACAGCCCCGGCTCTGGCGATGGATGGAGGGGCAGTTCGCGCGGATGGCCAACCTCGGCGATGTCGGCGCGCTGAGCTTTTACGGTCACATGCTGCTGTTTCGTGGGCGCGGCTTCGGCGCGCGGGAGGAGGGCATCCGCTTGTTGCGCCGTGCCGCTGAAGCGGGCGATGCCAAGGCTGCCTATCAGATGGGAGCGGTCAGCCTGAGCGAGGATGCGTCGCATGGGCCGGATGCATCCGGCGCCGCCCATTGGTGGGAAATGGCCGCCAAGGCGGGGCATCCGCTGGCGGCAACGCGTCTGGCGCAGCTGTATCGGGCCGGCGGTCATGGTCTTGCAGCCGACAGCGAGCGCGCCAAACACTACGAGGCGCAAGCGGCCCGGCTGGGACTCTGAGCCTCGATGACATGCTGGCTGTCGCCCGGGATTCGCTTGGCGTGACGCTTGGCCTCGGAGGCCAACGCCGCGAGTTGCGCCGCATCCAGTCCATCGGCCGAGGCGTCCGTCAGCACCACGCCGATGGACAGCGACAGCAGTTCGAAGTGCTCGCTGACGCCCTGCCGGCTTTGACTGACGAAATAGCCGCGCGCCAGGTCTTCTGAGCGATAGATCGGACGGCAGCGCTTGCGGAATTCCACGAACAGCCGGTCGAGCCGTTCCCGCCAGTCGGTCGAGCCGAGCACCAGCATGAAATCATCGCCGCCGATATGGCCGACGAAATCGCAGGTCGGGTCTGCCCGTTCATTCAGGCACTGTGCGAGGCAGAGCAATGCCTCGTCGCCCTTGGCATAGCCGTAGGCGTCGTTGAATGGCTTGAAGTGATCGATATCGACATAGCACACCGCCGCCTGCCGACCCTGTTCGAGCACCCGCGCGAGGCATTGCCGAATAGGGACGTTTCCCGGCAGAAGCGTCAGTGGGTTGGCGTGGCGCGCTTGCTGGATCTTCATCTCGGTGATGAGTTTGAGCACGTCGATCACACGGCCCAGGCCACGGTAGCGGCCATTCTCGGTCACGATGAAGTCTTCTTCGATGCGTTGCCGGGCGCGGCTGGTCAATAGCCGGCTCACCTGCTGCAGCGAATGCGATATTTCCACCGCCAGGTAGTCCTCGCTCATCAGCCGGCTGATGGGCTTGCGGGCCAGCAGGTCCGTCGCGTATGGCTTGAGCAAGGCTTCGGACAGCAGGTGGCGGTGGATGATACCGACCGGTCGCTCCTCGGCATCGAGCACCGCGATGGAGTTGAGGCTGGCTTGCAGGCGGAAGGTCTCGAGCACTTCCCCGATCGGGCGGTCGGCATTCACCGCCGGCTGCACGAGCAACAATGCGCCCAGGTCGCCGCCTTCATCGGCGAGCGTCTGCGCCTGCTCGGAGCGGGTGAAGAAGCCGCTGAGGTCGGCGGGCGGGCGCTCCTGGGGCCGGCCGATCAGGTAGCCCTGGACGAGGTCGACGCCCATTTCGGTCAGAACCTGAAGTTCCTGGGGCAGCTCGATACCTTCGGCGATCACCTCGGCACGCGAGGCGCGGGCGATCTTGAGGATGGAGTCGACGAACTCTCGCTTGATCGCGTCCTGATGGATGCCATCGATGAAGTAGCGGTCGATCTTCACATAGTCGGGGCGTAGCTCGGACCACAGCCGCAGGCTGGAATAGCCGGCGCCGAGGTCGTCCAGCGCGATCGAGAACCCCATGGCCCGGTAGTGGTGCAGGGCGTTGTCGAGCAGCGCGAAATCTTCGGTCGGCGTCTGTTCCGTCAGCTCGATGACCACGTCGGCCGGATCGAGCCCAGCGTCGCTAACCAGCTCAAGGGTGCGGCCCGGCTTGTGGCTGGGGTCGAGCAGCGACTCGGGGGTGATATTCAGGAACAGCTTGCCTTGCAGGGCCGAATGGCTGAACTGGCTGCAGGCGCTGCGCCGGCAAACCATCTCGAGGTCGTTGAGGCGCCCACCGTGCCGCGCGGCGGCGAACAGTGTGACGGGTGAGTGCAGCGAGCTGTTGGAAGGCCCGCGTGACAAGGCTTCGTAGCCCAGGACACGGCGTTCGGACAGCGAGACGATCGGCTGGAAGAGGGTGTTGATGCCGCCGTGAGCAAGAATGTGGTCAAGCCTGCTCAACTGCTCTGTGACGGTCATTCGAACCTCGACTGCTGACCAAAAAGAAGGGGCCGCTTGGCGGCCCCGACATTCCACGACAGCTTGATGTCAATTTGATGACTCAGTCCGCGGTTGTGGACTCCTTGGCGTTGTGTTGCGCCACGGCGGACGTCAGGCCGAGGTAGTCCAGCAGGATATGTCCGGTTTCCGACAGGTAGGCGTCGTCCTCGGGAGCGATGTCCTCGTCTTCCGGCAGCGTGTTCTCCTCGTCATGCTCCAGCTTGGCCAGCGGCTCTTCGCCCTTGGCCACGCGACGGGCATTCTCGAGCTCGAGCTGGCGCTTCTCGATGGCGGCCTGCTCGGCGCGGCGTTTTTGCTCGTTGAGGCTGACGGTGGTGTCGTCCATCAGGTCCTGCGCCAGTTCCAGTCGTTCGCGGGTGAATACGAAGTCCGGGTTGTGCTCGGTGCGGGCCGCATGGCGTGCCGCCAGTTCGTCGAGGAATGGCTTGAACGGGTTGCGCTCGGGATCGATCGCCGCGCGGATGCTGTCCCACGGCAACGCTTCGGGCAGGGCGCTCTCGCCGATCTCGTTGATATCGACATCGGCCGGGTAGGCGATATCGGGCAGCACGCCCTGATGCTGGGTGCTCTGGCCGGAGACCCGGTAGAACTTGGCCAGGGTCAGTTTCAGCTCGCCATGGTTGAGCGGTTGAATGGTCTGCACCGTTCCCTTGCCGAACGTCTGTCCGCCAATGATCAGCGCGCGGTGATAGTCCTGCATGGCGCCGGCGAAAATCTCCGACGCGGACGCCGAAAGCCGGTTGACCAGGACGGCCATCGGGCCGGAATAGAAACTGCCTTCGCTGTCGTCGGCGAGCACATCGACCCGGCCGTCGCTATTGCGCACGAGCACCGTCGGCCCTTCGTCGATGAACAGCCCGGTCAGCTCGGTCGCTTCCTGCAGAGAACCGCCGCCATTGTTGCGAAGGTCGATGACGACCCCATCGACGTTCTCTTCCTTCAGTTCGGCGAGCAGTTTCTTCACGTCGCGCGTGGTGCTCTTGTAGTTCGGGTCGCCTGCACGCAGCGCCTTGAAGTCCAGGTAGAAGGCCGGGATTTCGATCACGCCGATCTTGTAGTCGTGGCCGCGGTGCTCGAGCTTGAGAATCGACTTTTGCGCCGCCTGCTCTTCGAGCTTCACGGCTTCGCGCGTGATGGCGACGGTCTTGGTGCTCTGATCGTTCGGTGCATTGCTCGCGGGAATCACTTCCAGGCGAACGACCGATCCCTTCGGTCCGCGGATCAGCTTGACGACTTCGTCCAGCCGCCAGCCCACCACATCGACCATCTCGTCATCGCCCTGCGCGACGCCGATGATCTTATCCGCCGGCTGGATCTGCTTGCTTTTCTCGGCCGGGCCGGCCGGTACCAGCCGCACGACCTTGACGTGCTCGTTGTCGCTCTGCAGCACCGCGCCGATACCCTCCAGCGACAGGCTCATGTTGATGTCGAAGTTCTCGGCGTTCTCCGGCGACAGGTATTGGGTGTGCGGGTCGTAGGTCTGTGCGAAGGCGTTGATATAGGTCTGGAAGACGTCTTCGCTGCGGGTCTGCTCGAGACGCGACAGCTGATTCCGGTAGCGCTTGGTGAGCAGTTCGGCGATGGCCTGCGGTTCCTTGCCGGCGATTTTCAGGCGCAGGATTTCGTCCTTCACGCGCTTGCGCCAGAGATCGTCCAGGGCTGCCCGGTCGGCGGGCCAGGGTGCGTTTTCACGGTCGATCAGCAATTGCTCGTCGCGCGTGAAATCGAAGTCATCGATGCCGTTTTCCACCAGCGACAGGGCGTATTCGAGGCGCTGTTGCAGGCGCTCGAGATGAAGGCGGTAGATCGCGAAGCCCGGCTCGAGGTTGCCGCTCTTGAGCAGGTCGTCGAACTCGGTCCGCCATTTTTCGAACTGCGCGATGTCGGACGCTGTGAAGTAGCTGCGCGCCGGGTCGAGCATTTTCAGGTAGCTGTCGAAGATCTTGGCCGAGCGGGCATCGTTGAGTGGCGGCTTGTTGTAGTGATGCCGCTTGAGCAATTCCACGACATTCAGGCTGGCGATCACCTGGTCGCGATCGGGCTGAAGGTAGTCCCAGGCGTCCGCCGCGCTGGTAGCCTTGGCCGAGGCAGCGGTGGCCTGGAGGCCGATCAGCAGGGCGAGCAGGGTGCAGGTCAGCGAGCGTTTCATGGGTACCAGGGGGCGTGTAGCTGAGAAGGTGCGCATATTAGGCCGTCGGCGAAGCGGCCGGAGCGGCGATCGGTCCGGCGGCGCAAAGTGGGGCTCCGATGGTCGGAAGCAGATAAGGTCGGAACGAGTGGCCGTCGCGAAGCGGACGGGTCGGACCGGAGCGGAAATCGAATGGGGCCATCGTTCGGTGGTTTCAACGCCGCGCAGGCGGCGGGCGATTCACTATGGAGGCAGCATGAAAGCATTGCAAGGCATCGAAGGACGGGTGGAGTGGGCCGAGCGGCCCGCGCCCGAACCCAAGGACGGCGAACTGCGTATCCGGGTTGCGGCCGCCGGCATCAACCGCGCCGACTACCTTCAGCGCTCCGGGCATTACCCGCCGCCCCCCGGAGTGACCGATACCATCGGCCTGGAGTGCGCCGGTGTCGTGGAGCGGGCCGATTCGACCGGACGCTACCGCGAAGGCGATCGGGTCTGCGCCTTGCTCGCCGGCGGCGGTATCGCCGAGTACGCGACGGTCGATGCCCGACACGTGCTGCCGGTGCCCAAGGGCCTGAGCCTGGCCGAGGCCGCGGCCATTCCGGAGGTCTATGCCACCGCTTGGCTGAACCTGTTCCGCCTGGGTCGCCTCCAGCCGGGCGAAAAGGTGCTCCTGCATGCCGGCGCCAGTGGCGTCGGGTCGGCGGCGATCCAGTTGTGCAAGGCGTTCGGGAATCCATGCTGGGTGAGCGTCGGTTCGGCCGAGCGGCTGGCCTATTGCGAATCGCTCGGCGCCGCAGGCGGTGCCTTGCGCAATGCGGACCTCGATAGCCTGCGCGATTTCGGACCGTTCGACGTGGTGCTCGATCCGGTCGGGGCCAGCTATGCGGCGCTGAATGCCGAACTGCTGGCTGTCGATGGTCGCTGGGTCCTGATCGGATTGATGGGCGGACGCGAGGCGAACGTCGATCTGGCCAAGGTGCTGCGCAAGCGCATCCAACTGACCGGATCGGTGTTACGCACCCGTAGCGCCGATTTCAAGGCCGAACTGCTCGAGAGCCTTCATCAGGCGGTCTGGCCGCTGTTCGAAGACGGGCGCCTTTCGCCGCGCCTGGAACGCACCTTTCCGATCGACGAGGCGGAGACGGCATTCCAGACGCTCGGCAGCAATGCGGTCAACGGCAAGATCGCGCTGGTGATCGACCCGTCGCTGGACTAGCCGGGGCTTACGGCAGCTCGGCGCTGCCGTAGAACGCGGTCAGGACCTTGACCAGGTGGGCGAGGTCATGACTGCCCGCCAGTTCGCGGATCGAATGCATGGCGAAGGTCGGCAGGCCGATGTCGACTGTGCGCACGCCGAGCTGGCTGGCCGTGATGGGGCCGATCGTCGAGCCGCAGCCCATGTCGCTGCGGGTGACGAAGCTTTGCACCGGTACTTCCTCGGTGACGCACAGATGGCGGAAGAAGCCGGCCGTTTCGCTGTTGGTAGCGTAGCGCTGGTTGCTGTTGACCTTGATCACCGGGCCGGCGTTGAGCTTGGGGCCGTGGTTGCCGTCGTGCCTGTCGGCGTAGTTGGGATGGACCGCGTGGGCGTTGTCCGCCGAGATCAGCAGCGAGCGGTTGATGATCCGCACGAAGTCGTCGCCCTCCGGCAGCAGGCGCCGCAGTACCTGTTCGAGGAAGGGGCCGTCTGCGCCGCACATCGAGGTCGAGCCGACTTCCTCGTGGTCGTTGCAGACCAACACGCACGTTTGCGCCGGGTCGGTGGCCAGCAGGGCTTCGAGGCCGGCATAGCAGGAGAGCAGGTTGTCGAGGCGGGCGCCGGCGATGAAATCCTGGTTCAGGCCGATGACGGCGGCCTGCTGGGTGTCGTAGAAGCTCAGCTCGTAATCGAGAACCGCATCGGCGACCAGGTCATGCTCCTTGTTCAGCTGCTCGGCCAGCAAGGCGCGGAAGTCCGGCGTCTGCGCACCGGCTACCTGCGCGAGGATCGGCGGCAGCTCGTTCTGCGCGTTGATGGCCCAGCCCTGGTTCGCCTCGCGATTGAGGTGGATGGCCAGGTTAGGGATCACCGCAATGGGCTGGCGGAAGTCGATCAACCGGCTTTCGATGCGGCCGTCGCGGCTGAAGGTGACGCGCCCGGCGAGCGACAGGTCGCGATCGAACCACGGCGCCAGCAGTGCGCCGCCGTAGACCTCCACGCCCAGCTGCCAGAACCCCTGGCGCTGCAATTCAGGATGCGGCTTGACGCGCAGGCAGGGGCTGTCGGTGTGCGCGCCGACCAGACGGATGCCCCGCTCGAGCGCTGGCTGCGCACCCAGCTGCACGGCCACGATCGCCGAATCGTTGCGGGTCACGTAATAGCGCCCACCCGCCTGGATATGCCAGGACTCGCGTTCGTCGAGCGGCTTGTAGCCGGCGGCCTGGAGGCGCTGGGCGATAGAGGCGGTGGCGTGGAACGGCGTGGGTGAAGCCTCGAGGAAGTCGATCAGGCCCTGGTTGAGTGTGTCGCGCATGGGGAACTCCGTACTGCTGTCGCGGCAGTCTAGCCGATTGTGACGCCCTGGCGCCGCGCCGGTCAGCGCTGACTAGAACGGAGCCGGGCTTTCGAAGCGCAGCCGTTCGCCGGTCCGCGGATGCGTCAGTGTCAGCATGCTGGCATGCAGGCACAGGCGCTCATGAGCATGGAGCGCCTGGTCGTGGGCATACAGCCGGTCGCCGAGCAGCGGGTGACCGATGGCGAGCATGTGCACGCGCAACTGATGCGAGCGACCGGTGATGGGCGTCAGCTCGACGCGGCTGTGCTGCGCGTGCCGCTCGACGACGCGCCAGAAGGTCAGCGCATGCTTGCCGAGTTCGTGATCGACGACATGCCGCGGCTTGGTCGGCGGGTCGTAGCGCAGCGGCAGTTCGATGCGGCCGCTGTCCTGCGCGGGCGAGCCCCAGCAGAGCGCGGTGTAGGCCTTCTCGGTCTCTCGGTCATGGAACTGGCGCGACAGCTCGCGATGGCTGTCCGGGTCGCGCGCGAGAACGATCACGCCGGAGGTCTCCCAGTCGAGGCGGTGCACGATCAGGGCTTCCGGATAACCGTTCTGCTGGAGCCGGGTCACCAGGCAATCGCGATTGTCTTCCGCGCGTCCCGGCACGGAAAGCAGCAGGGTCGGTTTGTCGATCACCAGCAGCGCGTCGTCCTGGTGGAGAATCTGGATGTTGCTCAGCGGCATCGGCGTTTCCGTAAACGAAGACGGCGACCCGTGGGCCGCCGTCGTTGTGCAACCGATTCGCTCAGCGATCCGGCAGCGTGATGTTCAGCTCGAGGATCGAGCAGCTGCCCTGATTCTCCAGCGCGACCTGGACCTGGTCCTGGTCGATGTTCACGTACTTGCGGATCACCTCGACTAGCTCCTTTTGCAGGGCGGGCAGGTAGTCCGGTTCGTTCCGCTGGCCGCGCTCGTGGGCGACGATGATCTGCAGGCGCTCCTTCGCGACCGATGCCGTGTTCTGCTTCTTGCGTTCACGGAAGAAGTCGAAAAGGTTCATTCACGACCTCCGAAAAGGCGTTGCAGGAAGCCGGGCTTCTTGACGTCGAGGAAGCGGTGCGCGACCTCCTTGCCGAGCAGGCGGTCGACCGCGTCGCTGTAGGCCTGACCGGCGTCGCTCTGATCGTCGAGAATGACCGGCACACCCTGGTTGGAGGCCTTCAGCACGGCCTGGGATTCGGGGATGACACCGAGCAGGCGGATGGAGAGGATTTCCTCGACGTCCTCGACGCCGAGCATCTCGCCCTTGGTCACGCGCTCGGGGTTGTAGCGGGTCAGCAGCAGGTGTTCCTTGATCGGCGCCTCGCCGCTTTCGGCGCGGCGCGACTTGCTCGCCAGCAGTCCGAGCATGCGGTCGGAGTCGCGTACCGAGGACACTTCCGGGTTGGTGACGACGATCGCTTCGTCGGCGAAATACATCGCCAGGTGCGCACCCTTCTCGATGCCGGCAGGCGAGTCGCAGATGACGTACTCGAAGTTGGCCTTCAGCTCGTTGATGACCTTCTCGACGCCTTCGATGTTGAGCGCGTCCTTGTCGCGGGTCTGGCTGGCGGCCAGCACGTAGAGGTTCTCGAGGCGCTTGTCCTTGATCAGGGCCTGGGTCAGGGTGGCGTCGCCGTTGATCACGTTGATGAAGTCATACACCACGCGGCGCTCGCAGCCCATGATCAGGTCCAGGTTGCGCAGGCCGACGTCGAAGTCGACGATCGCGGTCTTGTGCCCACGCAGGGCGAGGCCGGTACCGATGGCAGCGCTGGTGGTGGTCTTGCCGACGCCACCCTTTCCGGAAGTGACTACGAGAATCTTGGCCAAGGTGCTTCACCCCAAAAAGAAAAATAGGCCGCAAGCCCCGCCATTCGGGCGGTTGAGCTGCGGTCGGGTCCTGAAAAAATTCGCGGCAGTATCCGTTAAAGGCGGGTGATGTTCAACACATCGCCGGAGAGCGCGATCTGCACGGGCTGGCCCCACAACGGCTCGCGTCGCAGGTCTTCGGCGACCTTGTATTGGCCGGCGATGGAGATCATTTCCGCCCCCAGTTGCTGGCAGAAAATCCGCGCTTCTGGGTTGCCCTTGATGCCCGCCAAGGCGCGACCGCGCAACGGGCCGTACACATGGATGTGCCCATCGGCGAGAAGTTCCGCGCCGGGACTGACGGCCGCCATGACGATCAGGTCGGCGCCCTGTGCGTAGACCTGCTGACCGCCGCGGATCGGGGTGGTGATCAGACGGGTCGGGCGGTGTGCCGGCTCGGCCGGGCGTGCGGGCTCGGCTGCCGGTCGGGCGGCGGGTTCGAGCGGACGCTCGCGTGCGCCCGAGGGCGGCAGGACGGGCAAGTCCAGCGCACCGGCCGCGGCGATGTGGTCGTCCCGTCCGGCGCGAATGGCCAGCGTTCGCAGGCCATGCTTGCGGCACAGCGCCATGAGCGCCGGCAGGTCGAGGTCCGAGCCGGTGGCGGGGAGCTTGTCCAGCGCCAGTACCAGGGGGGCGTTGGCGAAGAACTGCGGTGCCTGCTCGACCTTGCTGGCGAGCTGGCGGTCCAGCCGTTCGAGGTCGTTGCCGGTGAGCTCGAGGATAGTGATCGCGAGCATGCTGCCCTTGAGCTGGAACACGGGATCTTGGTCGAGTAGGTCGGCTTGGCTCATGGTCTGCCCGTCGCTGTGAATGGCGGGGACTTATAACGGCGCAGTCGACCGGCTGCAAGCCGCGACCGGCCGGGCGGGAAGTTCGGCGCCTTGCGGGAATACCGCTAGAATGCCGGGTTTTCCGCTGCCGAGTCTGTCAATGGATCGCCCCCGCTTCCGCGCCTCCTTCCTGCATCCACGCTTCTGGCCGCTGTGGCTGGGGCTCGGGCTGTTATGGCTGGCCGTGCAGCTGCCCTATCCGATTCTGCTGGCGCTCGGACGCGGGCTCGGCGCGCTGATGTTCTGCGTCGCCGGTGCGCGGCGGGGGGTGGCGCGGCGCAACCTGGAGCTGTGTTTTCCCGACTGGTCGGCGGCGCAGCGAGAGCAGGTGCTGCGCGAGAATTTCGCCTCCACCGGTATCGCCTTCTTTGAAATGGCGATGAGCTGGTGGTGGCCGCAGGCGCGCCTGCAACGCCTCGCCCGCATCGAGGGGCTGGAGCACTTGCAGCAGGCGAAGGACGAGGGGCAGGGCGTGATCCTGATGGCCTTGCATTTCACGACGCTGGAGATCGGTGCCGCGCTGCTGGGCCAGCGACACACCATCGACGGCATGTACCGCGAGCACAAGAACCCGGTGTTCGACTACGTCCAGCGGCGGGGCCGCGAGCGTCATAACCGCGACGCCACGGCCATCGAGCGCGAGGACGTGCGGGCGATGCTGAAGGTCTTGCGCGCGGGCCGCGCCATCTGGTACGCACCGGACCAGGACTACGGGCGCAAGCAGAGCCTGTTCGTGCCGCTGTTCGGCGTCACCGCCGCGACGGTCACGGCGACCACCAAGTTCGCGCGGCTGGGCAGGGCGCGGGTGGTGCCGTTCACGCAGGAGCGCCTGGCGGATGGGCAGGGCTATCGCCTGGTCATCCACCCGCCGCTGGCCGACTTTCCCGGCGAAAGCGAAGAGGCTGACTGCCTGCGCATCAATCGCTGGATCGAGGAGGCGGTCAGCCGGCTGCCGACCCAGTATCTCTGGGCCCATCGGCGCTTCAAGACCCGCCCCGTGGGTGAGCCCAGTCTCTACCGCTAGGCGCGCGGCGCGTCGACCGCGGCGAATGTGCCGTCGCGGTAGTCCCGCAGGGCCTGTTCGATCTGCTCGCGGCTGTTCATGACGAAGGGGCCGTATTGCACGATCGGTTCGCCGAGCGGCCTGCCTGCCAGCAGCAGTACGCGAACGCCTTCGGCGCTGACCAGCGTCAGCTCGCCCTCGTCCGACAGGCGCACCAGCCGGCTTGCGGCGACAGGCGCGTCGGCCCCGGCCAGCTGCAGGCTGCCGTCGTAGACATAGAGCAGGACGCGGTGCCCGTCCGGCAGACGGGGAGACAGCCTGGTACCGGCCGGCAGGTGGAGGTCGAACAGCTGCGGCTGTGTGCCGGCCCGCTCGACCGCCCCCGCGAGATCGAATCCCTCGGCCTGCAAATGACCTGCGATCACCCTGGCGCTAACGCCGTCAGCCCGCTCGGCCGTGGGTATCTCGTCGGGATGGAAATCCCGATAGCCCGGCGCACCGAGCTTGTCGCGTGCCGGCAGGTTGAGCCAGATCTGGAAGCCGCGCATCGTGCCCTGTTCCTGCTGCGGCATTTCGCTGTGAATGACGCCGCGTGCCGCGGTCATCCACTGCACGCCGCCGCTTTCGAGCAGGCCGACATTGCCGAGATGGTCTTCATGGCGCATACGGCCTTCGAGCATGTAGGTGATGGTCTCGAAGCCGCGATGCGGGTGCGGCGGAAAGCCGGCGATGTAATCGTCCGGGTTCTGCGAGCCGAACTCGTCGAGCATCAGGAAGGGGTCGTACCGTTCGGCATCCTGGCCGCCGAACACGCGGGTCAGGCGGACCCCGGCGCCATCGGACGCCGGTTTGCCGGTAGTGATCGAAAGAATCTGGCGCATCTGCGGTTCCTCGGTTGGAAAGCCGCAGCATAGTGCCGGCGCCTCGATGGATTGGCTGAAAAAACCGCTCGATCCGATCGGCTCTCTCGATCTATCGGCTACTCCTCGACTTGCAGCTGCCGCGCGCGGGTGTAGACGTAGCGTACCTTGGAATACTCGAACGGCGAGTTGAGCTGGCCATAGCGGAACGGCGTGGTGTAGCGCGTGTCGATCGCGCGCAGCACGGGCAGCGCCCAGTAATCGCTGCTGGCGTCGGCGTAATTGAGGAAGTTGATCTCCTGGCGGATGGCGTTGTCGGTGAGCAGGCCGGTGGCATCGCGCAGGTTGGACGGGCCGAGCGCCGGGATCACCAGGTAGGGGCCGGGCGGAACGCCCCAGTAGCCGAGCGTCTGGCCGAAGTCTTCGGGCTGGCGCGGCAGGCCCATGCGCGTGGCCGGGTCCCACAGGCCGCCGACCCCGAGCACGGTGTTGAACAGCAGCCGGGCGGTCGTCTGCATGGCGCGCTTGGGCTTGAGTTGCAGAACGCTGTTGACCAGGTTGGGCACGTCGCCGAGGTTTTCGAAGAAGTTGCTTACGCCGCGACGCACGAAGCGCGGCGTCACGTACTGGTAGCCCCGAACGACGGGCAGCATGACCCACTGATCCAGCTGGTAGTTGAAGTGATAGATGTGCCGGTTCACCGTCTCCAGCGGGTCGTAGACGTCCAGCGCCTCGAAGGTCGCCTGCTCGAAGACCTGCTGGTCGAGGCCGGCATTGAATTCCAGGCGGTCCAGCGGATGCGTGAAGCCATCGTCGATGGGCGGCTGCTGGGCCAGCGCCTGGCCGGTGCCGAGGGCCAGGCATGCGGCGGCCAGCGCGGCCAGGCGGCGCGCATGGCGGGTGGGCGCAGTGGTGGGTCGGTCGCTCGGAAGGCTCACACGGTTCTCCTCGTTCCCTGCTTCTGTCCCGGCATGCCGGGTTCCTCGGATGGGGTCAGCCACGCAACAGCTCCAGCATGCGGCGCGCGTTGACGTGGTAGCTCATGTTGCCGCAGTGGCCGCCGGACGGATAAAGCGTCAGCCGGTCGCCGAAGGTGCGCCGCAGGAAGCCGATGTCGCCCTCGCCGAGGATGAGGTCATCGGCGTTGTGCATCACCGTGATCTTGTCGCTCTCGCGCAGATAGTCCTCGAGCGCATAGAGGCTCACCTGGTCGACCAGCTGATTGAGGCCGCCGCCGTCATACAGCGCGCGCCACATCGGGATCAGCTGCTGCGTGATGTAGCAATCGAAGTCGCACAGCAGCGACCGCTTGAAGAAGGGTTCGAGGCTGGTGCCGACTTCGATCTCGGTACCCGGCGGAATGATCAGCCCGCGCTTGTTGATCAGGTCGGAGGTGAAGGAGATATCGGCGACCGAGAAGCGGAAGGACGCGCCGATCAGCATCGCCAGCTGCTCGTCGGTCAGCGCGTAGGCCGATTCCTGGAAGTCGTAGAGCAGCGCCTGGTCGAGGTTGATGAAGCCTTGCTCGTGAAAGTAGCGGCTCAGCTTCTCCATCACCAGTTCGTAGAAGGTGGTGTTGTGGTCGACGCCCTCGATCTTGGCCTGCACGAGCTTGTCCAGGTTGGAGACCGAGGTGTAGAGGTTCACCGGCGGGTTGATCATCAGCACGCGCTTGAAGTTGAACGACTGGCGCGTCTCGTCCAGGTGGCTGACGAACGCCGCCTCCAGTGCGCCGAGGCTGTAGCCGGTGAGGTAGTAGTCGGTCACCGGCAGGTCGTGGTGCTCGGCGCGAACGGCCTGCATCACGCGGTACAGGTCCTTGGCGTCCTGCTCGCTGAGGCCGGGCGTGGCGAAGCGCGAGGCGGCGGCGATGAAGTCGTAGCTGGTCGGCGACGACAGCTGCACCACGTGGTAGCCCGCGCCATAGAACAGGCGCTTGAGCCATTCGGATTTGCCGGTCGAGTAGTGCGCGCCGGTGCCGGCGATGATGAACACCAGCGGGGCCGCCTGCGGCTGGCGGGCCAGTCGATAGCCGAGTTTGCGCACGGCCCAGAAGTTGTCCGGCAGGACGAACTCGCGCTGCGGATTGAGCGAGAGCCGGTAGTCCGCCTGGTCGATGTCCTCGTCGCTCGGGACTTCGGGACGCAGGTAGGCCGGCGTGCCGGCGACGGTGGCTTCGAACGCGTTGGTCAGCGGAAAGTGGTAGCGCTCGGCCGGGATGTCCTGGGCGAAGGCCAGGCTGCCGCACAGTAGCGTGGCGATCAGCGCCGCGGTCCGTAGAAAGCTGGGCATGCGATGTCCCTGTTGTGAGTGGTAGCTCCAGACGCGAAGCATATGACAGGCGGCTCGGCGCGGAGTGCCCGCCGCGCCACCGCGCGATGGTTTGCGAGGCATTCATCAAGCTGATGAAACGCAGGGCGTACGATCGCCTTGGCTACACTCGCCGGGACTCAGGGCACTCCCGGTAAGGAAGGCGAAATACGATGCAAAACCGCATGATGATCACAGGCGCGGGTTCAGGCCTCGGCCGCGAAATTGCGCTGCGCTGGGCGCGCGAAGGCTGGAACCTGGCGCTGTCGGACGTCAACGAGGCCGGCCTCGCCGAGACGCTGAAAATGGTGCGCGCCGCCGGTGGCGACGGCTTCACGCTGCGTTGCGACGTGCGTGATTACAGCCAGCTCACCGCCTTTGCCCAGGCCTGCGAGGAGAAGTTCGGCGGCATCGACATCGTGGTCAACAATGCGGGCGTGGCGTCCGGCGGGTTTTTCGACGAGCTGACGCTGGAAGACTGGGACTGGCAGATCGCGATCAACCTGATGGGCGTGGTCAAGGGCTGCAAGGCCTTCCTGCCGCTGGTGCAAAAGAGCAAGGGCAAGATCGTCAACATCGCCTCGATGGCCGCCCTGATGCAGGCGCCGGGCATGAGCAACTACAACGTCGCCAAGGCGGGCGTGGTTGCCCTGTCGGAAAGCCTGCTGGTCGAACTCAAGCCCGAGGGCGTCGATGTGCACGTCGTCTGCCCCTCGTTTTTCCAGACCAACCTGATGGATTCCTACCGCGGCCCGACGCCGAACATGAAGGCACAGATCGCCAAGCTGCTGGAGGCCTCGCCGATCACCGCGGCGGATATCGCCAACCTCATCCACGAGGGCATCGCCAAGGGCACCTTCATGATCCTGCCGCACGACGAAGGCCGCATGGCCTGGCAGATCAAGCAGCAGAATCCGCAGGCCATCTACGACGAAATGACCAACCTGACGGTGAAGAAACGCAGCAAAGCCAAGGCGATCTGACCGGCCGGTCAAATGTCTTGCTCGTGACGGAAGCGCGGGGTAGGGTGGCCGGCTTCCGTTGCAACCGCTTGGTAAATCAGTGAAAACCCACTCGCGCTGGCTGTTCGTGCTGGCCCTCGTGTTGGCCGCGATCAATCTGCGGCCCGGCTTGACCTCCTTCGCACCGCTGATCGAACGCATTGCCCAGGAGCTCGATCTCAGCCGCAGTGTCATCAGTCTCACGACCGCGTTGCCCGTCTTGCTGATGGGCCTGCTTGCGCCACTGGCGCCGCGGTTGGCGGTGCGCATCGGGCTCGAGCGCGCCATCACCCTCTGCATGGCGCTGATCGCGGTGGCGCTGGCGCTGCGCGCGATCGGCCATATCGCGCCGCTGCTGATCGCCACCGCCGGCCTGCTCGGTGCCGGCATCGCCGTCGCCGGGCCGTTGCTGTCGGGCTTCATCAAGCGCTATTTCAGTGACCGGATGGGCACGGCCGGAGCCTGGTATTCGCTGTGCATGACCATCGGCGGTACCGCCGGCGTGGTGCTCACCGTGCCGGCCACGCAGCTGCTGGGCGACGACTGGGGGCTGGGGCTGGCTGTCTGGTTCGTGCCGGCGGCGATCGCCCTGGCGGTCTGGCTGAAGGTGCCGGCCGCCGGCGAGCCGGCCGGGCAACAGCAGGGCGGGTTGCCGTGGCGACAGCCGCGAGCCTGGCTGATCAGCCTTTATTTCGCGCTCCAGGCCGGGCTGTTCTACGGCCTGGCGACCTGGCTGGTGGCGCGCTATCACGAGGCCGGTTTCAGCCTGCTGGAGAGCAACGCGTTCTTCAGCGGCTTCATGCTGGTCGGGCTGCCGGCGTCGTTCCTGATGCCCTGGCTGGCGCAGCGTTTCGGCCGCCGGCACTGGCTGATGGTCGCCTGTGGCGTCGTAGCGACCCTCTGCCTGGCGGTCATCACCTGGCTGCCGGCGTTCTCGCCGGTCGCGATCTGCATGCTGCTGGGCGTGGCGCTCAACGGCACCTTCTCGTTGTCGCTGATCCTGCCGATGTACGAAGCGGCCACGCCGCTGGATGTCAGCCGACTGACCGCCATGATGCTTTGCACCGGCTATTGCCTGGCGTGCTTCTCCCCGGTGCTGACCGGTTTCGGTCGCGACCTGGGTGGTGACTATCGCCTGCCGTTCACGGCACTGACGCTCGCCTCGGCGACGATGATCGTTCTGGCTTCGCGCCTCGGGCCGCGCCGGACCGCCGTCCGATGAGGCTGCCGCTCCGCCGCGGTACGCCGATGCCTGGCCTCGGCGGAGCGCTCGCTTGAGCGCCGAATCGATCGTCTACGGCTGCATTCACGACTGGCCGAGCGCCGAGCCGGGCGAGTCGGCGCGCCGCCGGACGAGCAACCGGCGTGTGATCGAAGCACTGCCACAAGCCGATGGCTGGACCTTCATCGGACGGGACATGTTCGGTTGCGCAGGCGCGCCGGACGCGGGGATGTACCAGACGCAGATCATTCACTTCGGCGCGAGCTACCGGCAGGTCGAATACGAATGGAGCCTGTGGGTCGCCGAATTCGAGCAGCTCCTGCGCCGGCTCTACTGGACCCGCGCGGTGGTGCATCTGCAGACCGAACTCAGCGGCACCCACACGTTCCGCTGGGAAGCCGAAGAGGGCGCCCATGGGCCGGGCGAGCGTCCGCTGCGGTTGCGTTGTGCGTGGGAGCGTGAAAGCGACCTGCTCGGCTGAGCTTCAGCTCTCCAGCCATTCCCGCGGGACGTCGCGCCGGAGCGCGAGCTGGCACTGCTGGCTGTCGGGGTCGAAGACGATCACCGCTTCACCCTTGCCTAATGCACGACGGACACGTTCGACGCGCCGCTCCAGCGGCGTTTCGTCGCCATTGTCGGTGCCGTCGCGGGTGACGAAATCCTCGATCAGACGGGTGAGGGTGTCGGCTTCGAGCTGGTCGTGCGGAATGATCATGGGGCTCCGTGAGGGTCACGTCGGTTTGGCATCGGGCGCGAGGGCGAGGTAGCGATCGAGGCAGGCTTGCAGCTGCTGACTGTCGACCGGCTTGCCGAGGAACTCGTCCATGCCGGCCTCCAGGCCCTGGCGCCGGTGGGCGTCGAGTATATGGGCGGTCAGCGCGACGATGGGCACGCGCCGCCCGCCGGTCTGCGCTTCATGGTGGCGAATCCGGCGGCAGGCCTCGAAGCCATCCACTTCCGGCATTTCGCAATCCATCAGGATCAGGTCCACCGCGTCGGGGGCGCCCAGGTACCACTCGAGCGCTTCGCGGCCGTTGTTGGCCAGCAGCACCCGGTAGCCGCGCTTGCCCAGCAGGCCCTTGACCACCAGCTGGTTCACCGGGTTGTCTTCGGCGACCAGGATGCAGGGCTCGGCGTGGCGAGCAGGCTGGGGTTCGGTGGTCGACGGCGACGTGGCGGCCGGCGCGCTGGCATACAAGCCGTGCAGGGCCTGGCGCAGCGCGGCGACGACGATCGGCTGGCTCAGGCTCGCCAGGCGCAGCCCCTGGGCATTGACCGGCGGTTCGGTATCGGGCGAGTGGAGCAAGAGCACGCGCTGGTTGGGCTTGAGATGGGGCTGGAGCTGCGTCAGCCATTGCGCCGGTTCGCCCGTCCAGGGCGCCACCAGCACCAGCAGCGGCGGGGTCTTGTAGTCGTCGAGGTAGGCGATGACCCGTTGCGGGTGGCGGCAGCGTTCGGCGCGCAGGCCCCAGCGCGTCAGCAGCCGGGCGACCGCCTCCAGCGCGAAGCCGTCCAGCGAGGCGACGAGCGCGGTGCGGTTGTGCAGCAACTCGGCCAGCGGATCGGCTTCGGCGACCGGCATTAGCGGCAGGTCGACCGTGAAGCGCGTGCCCTGGCCATAGCGGCTGCTGACATCGACCGTGCCGCCCATCAGCTCCGCCAGCTCCTTGCAGATGGCCAGCCCCAGGCCGCTGCCGCCGTAGCGTCGCGTCGTGCTGGAATCCCCCTGGGCGAAGGAGTCGAACAACCGTGCCAGGGCCTGCTCGCGGATACCGATGCCGCTGTCGTTGACGGTGAACACCAGCCGTGCGGCGTCGCCTTCATGCCGTTGCGTCACGTTGAGCCAGACGTAGCCCTGTTCGGTGAACTTCAGGCCGTTGCCGAGCAGGTTCATCAGGATCTGCTTGACCCGCGTCGGGTCGCCGCGCACCAGGCGCGGCACGCCGGGCTCCAGGCTCAGGTGCAGGCTGAGGTGCTTTTCCCGTGCCTGCGCCGTGAACAGCGCGAGGGTTTCGCTGACCAGCACCTCGAGGTCGTAGTCGATGTGCTCGAGCTCCAGCTTGCCGGACTCGATACGCGCGTAGTCGAGGATGTCGTTGATCACTGTCATCAGCGAATTGCCCGAGCTGGCGATGGTGTCGACGTACACGCGTTGGCTGCGGTCCAGGGTTGTCTCCCGCAGCAGCTCGAGCATGCCCAGCACACCGTTGAGCGGCGTGCGGATCTCGTGGCTCATCTTGGCCAGGAAGCGGCTCTTGGCCTCGCTTTCGATATGCGCCTGCTCGGCGGCCTGGCGCGAGCGAAAGCCTTCTTCCTTGAGCAGGTTGATGCGGTCGGCCAGGCCGATGGACAGGATGATCAGCTCGATGGTGACGCTGGCCTTGACCACCGACGAGCCGTAGATGCCCAGCAGTTCCACGCCCAGCGAGCCGGCCGTGACGATGATGAACGAGGCCAGCAGCGCGCCCCAGGCCAGGATGTAGTACAGCCCGTAGCGCACGCCCCTGCGCCAGGCGTAGATGCCCACCAGCAGCAGGCCGATCGAGGTGCCGAGCACCGCCACGCTGGCCAGGATGCTCCAGGTCTGTAGCCGCACCAGCAGGCCCGAGGCCAGGCAGGCGAGGGAGATCCAGAGCGAGAGCCGCAGGATGAGGTCGAGTCGCGGAAAGTGCAGGCGGGTATGCAGGAAGTGCCGGCTGAACTGAATGGCGCTCAGGCAGTGGGTCAGCATCAGCAGGTAGATGCCTTCGTTCTGCACGGTGCCAATGTCCGGGAACAGGCGGATCAGCATCCCGTCGAAGCAGGCGGCGAACAGCCCGACGTTCAGGTTGTAGACCAGGTACCAGAAGTACGCCGGCTCGCGCAGCGACACGAACAGGAACAGGTTGTAGCAGAACATCGCGAACATCACGCCGTAGAAGGCGCCGTTCAAGGCCGAAAACGCCTCGAGGACCGACGCGCTGGTCGCGTGCGTGGCGAAGTACAGCGGCATGTACAGCGTGCTGGTCGAATGCACCCGCACCAGCAGCGTCGAGACGCCGGGCTCGAGTTCGACCGGAAACCAGAAGTTGCTGACCTTGACCGGCCGTTCGGCGAAGGGAAAGGCATCGCCGGTGAGCTGCCGGCTGACCGTCCCGTCGGGCGAGACCAAGTGCATCTCGACGAAGTCGAGCAGCGGGTAGTTGACCTCGACGAAGCCACGCAGCGTCTCGGCCAGGCGGTTGTCCAGGCGCACCCGGAACCACCAGGTCGAGGTGTTCTTGCCCTTGTTCGCGTGGGTCCGGGCGAGCGGGCGAAAGGCGTCCGCCTCCAGCGCGAGCACCTGCTCGACGGTCAGCGTGCCGTCAGGGTCCTCGAGGAAGCGCGTCCAGGGCCCGAGGGCGATGCGGGTCTGCTCGTCGACCAGCGGCAACGGCGCGCCGAAGCTCGGCAGCATCAGGCACAGCAGAACGAGGGCCAGGCAGAGACGGGGCATGATCGATCCTTGGGGAGGCCCGGCTATCCTAGCCCTGCGCCATGCCCGCACATAGGGGCAGCTGCGTCATTCGGCGGAGCGCGGCGGCGCCGTCAGTCGCCCTCGGCATTGCGGCCGAGCAGGCTGTCGACCGCCGGCACGCGGGTGTCGCTCTCGAGCTGGGTGTCGTGTTCGAGCTGGTGGCTGAAGCGATCCAGCGCGCCCGCGCCGGCATGCGTGTCGGCATCGCTGGCGAACACCGGCGGGCTCATCACGTACAGCGCGATCAGCTGGCTCATGGCGGCCAGGCTGTCGAGGTGGGTGCGCTCGTAGCCGTGCGTCGCATCGCAGCCGAAGGCGAGCAGGGCGGTGCGGATGTCGTGGCCCGCGGTGATCGCCGACTGCGCGTCGCTGTGGTAGTAGCGGAACAGGTCGCGCCGGGCCGGTACCTCATGCTCGGCGGCGAGCCGCAGCAGATGGCGCGACAGGTGGTAGTCGTAGGGTCCGCCGGAGTCCTGCAGGGCGATGGTCACCGCATGTTCGGTCGATTCCTGTCCCTTGGCCGAGGGCGCGATGTCGATGCCGACGAACTCGCTGACATCCCACGGCAGCGCCGCCGCGGCGCCGGAGCCGGTTTCCTCGGTAATGGTGAACAGCGGGTGGCAGTCGATCGGCGGCAGCTGCCCGCTGTCGATCACCGCCTTGAGCCCCGCCAGCAGCGCGGCGACGCCGGCCTTGTCGTCCAGGTGGCGCGCGCTGATGTAGCCGCTTTCGGTGAATTCCGGCATCGGGTCGAAGGCGACGAAGTCGCCGACGTTCACCCCCAGGGCGCAGGTTTCCGCGCGGCTGTAGGTGTAGGCGTCCAGGCGCAGCTCGACGTGGTCCCAGCTGATCGGCAGTTCGTCGACCGCCGTGTTGAAGGCATGCCCTGACGCCATCAGCGGCAGCACGCTGCCCCGGATCACGCCGTAGTCGGTGAAGACGCTGACGCGACTGCCCTCGGCGAAGCGGCTCGACCAGCAGCCCACCGGCGCCAGGCCGAGGCGGCCGGTCGGGTGGATCTCGCGGACGATCGCGCCGATGGTGTCCAGGTGCGCCGAGACCGCCCGGTCGGGGCTGTCTTGCCGGCCCTTGAGCGTCCCGCGGATGGTGCCGCGGCGCGTCAGCTCGTAGGGGATGCCGAGTTCGGCGAGACGCTCGGCCACGTAGCGCACGATGGTGTCGGTGAAGCCGGTGGGGCTGGGAATCGCCAGCATCTCCAGCAGCACGCGTTGCAGGTAGTTGAGGTCGGGTTCGGGGCGGAAGTCGTTCATTCGGGCTCCAACGTCGTCGGCGCCCGGCCCGAGGTGTGGGTCGAGCCGGGCTGCCGGGTCGTCAGTGGGTGTTCTGGCTGAGCGGGAAGAGCAGGTCGATGAAGCGCTGGGCGGTGGGCTGCGGCTCATGGTTCGCCAGGCCGACGCGCTCGTTCGCTTCGATGAGGACGTAGTCAGGCTGGTCGGCGTCGGGCACCAGCAGATCGAGGCCGACGACCGGAATGTCCAGCGCCCGCGCCGCACGCACGGCGGCTTCGGCCAGCTCCGGGTGCAGGCGGTCGGTCACGTCGTCCAGCGTGCCGCCGGTATGCAGGTTGGCGGTGCGCCGGACGGCCAGCCGTTGACCTTCGGGCAGCACGGTATCGAAGTCGACGTTCGCCTCGCGCAGGCAGCGGTTGGTCTCTTCGTCGAGCGGGATGCGGCTCTCGCCGCCGGTCGCCGCCTGGCGTCGCCGGCTCTGCGCCTCGATCAGCGCACCGATGCTGTGCCGTCCATCGCCGATGACCTCGGCGGGCCGACGAATGGCCGCGGCGACCACCTCGAAACCGATCACCACGATGCGCAGATCCTGGCCGGCGTGGAAGCTTTCGAGCAGCACGCGGCTGTCGAACGCCCGCGCGCGCTCGATGGCTTCCTGCATCGCCTCGGCGTCGCGCAGGTCCACTGCCACGCCCTGGCCCTGTTCGCCGTCCACTGGCTTGACCACCACGCTGCCGTGCCGTTCGAGAAAGGCCAGGTTGTCCGCCGGCGCACCGGCCAGCTGCTGTGCCGGCAGCTTGAGGCCGGCGCGACGCAGCGTGCTGTGCGTGAGCTGCTTGTCTTGGCAGAGCGTCATGCTGACCGACGAGGTCAAATCCGACAGCGACTCGCGGCAGCGAATCCGCCGCCCGCCGTAGGTCAGCGTGAACAGCCCGGCGTGCGCGTCGTCCACCGTGACCTCGATGCCGCGCCGACGTGCTTCGTCGACGATGATGCGCGCGTAGGGGTTGAGGTCGTCTTCGGGCGCCGGGCCGATGAACAGCGGCTGGTTGAAGCTGTTCTTGCGCTTGACCGTGAAGGTCGGCAGGTCGCGAAAGCCGAGCTTGGCGTACAGCGCCTTGGCCTGAAGGTTGTCGTGCATCACCGACAGGTCGAGGTAGGCCAGCCCGCGCCCCATGTAGTGCTCGACCAGATGGCGCACCAGGGCCTCGCCGACACCCGGCCGCGGGCAGTTCGGCGAGACCGCCAGGCACCAGAGGCTCGAGCCCTTCTCCGGGTCGCCGAAGGCTTTCTCGTGATTGACGCCCATCACGCTGCCCAGCACCTGGCCGGTGTCTTCGTCCTCGGCCAGCCAGTAGACCGGTCCGCCTTCGTCGCGCGGTGTGCAGCGCTGCGGGTCGACCGGCAGCATGTGGCGGCTCTGGTACAGGCAGTTGATCGCCTCCCAGTCGGCCTCGCTCTGCGCGCGACGTACCGAGAAGCCGCGAAAGCTGCGCGGCGCCTGGCGATAGTCGGTGAACCACAGGCGCAGGGTGTCGGAGGGGTCGAGAAAGAGCTGCTGCGGCGCCTGCGCCAGCACCTGCTGCGGGGCGGCGACATACAGCGCGATGTCGCGATCGCCCGGCTGCTCGGCCAACAGGTCGGCCGCCAGGGCCGCCGGATCGGCGTAGGTATGGCCGACGAGGATGCGGCCCCAGCCGCAGTCCAAGGCGACCGGACCGTCGTGCTCGTCCTTGCCGTCTTCGGCGAGCCGCGCCTGCAGGCGCTGGTAGGTCGGGATCTGTCCGCGCAGCAGGCGCTGGCCGTAGGCTTGTGACTTCTGCATGTGCTGCCCTCTAGAGACCCTGTTCGCTCAGCCACAGGTTGACCGCCGCCAGTTGCCACAGCTTCGAGCCGCGCAGTGGCGTCAGTTGCCCGTGCGGATCGGAAAGCAGGGCATCGAGCATGGTCGGGTTGTACAGGCCGCGGTCCTGGCTCGGATCGAGCAGCAGCTCGCGGACCCACTCGAGTGTGGCGCCCTGCAAGTGCTTGAGGCCGGGTACCGGGAAATAGCCCTTCGGCCGGTCGATGACCTCGGCCGGGATGACCTGCCGTGCCGTCTCCTTGAGCACGTACTTGCCGCCCTCGGGCAGCTTGTACTGCGCCGGGATGCGTGCCGAGAGCTCTGCCACGCGGTAGTCGAGGAAGGGCACGCGCGCTTCCAGCCCCCAGGCCATGGTCATGTTGTCCACACGCTTGACCGGGTCGTCGACCAGCATGACCGTGCTGTCGAGACGCAGCGCCTTGTCCACCGCGGCCTCGGCGCCCGGCTGGGCGAAATGACGGCGGACGAAGTCGCCGGAGAAGTCGCCCTGGACCCACTTGTCCTGCATCAGCTCGCGGTATTCCTCGTAGCTGCGGTCGCGGAAGGCCTTGAGGTAGGCCGCGACCGGATCGTCCGCGCCATCGACCTGCGGGTACCAGTGATAGCCGGCGAAAAGTTCGTCCGCGCCCTGGCCGCTCTGCACCACCTTGCAGTGTTTCGAGACCTCTCGGGACAGCAGATAGAAGGCGATGCAGTCGTGGCTGACCATCGGCTCGCTCATGGCGCGGAAGGCCGCCGGCAGCTGCTCGAGGATTTCCTTCTCCTGGATGCGCAGCTGGTGATGCCGCGTGCCGAAATGCCTGGCAATGATGTCCGAGTACTTGAACTCGTCGCCGCGCTCGCCGCCGGCATCCTCGAAGCCGATCGAGAAGGTCAGCAGATTCTCGCCGACGCCCGCTTCACGCAGCAGGCCGACCAGCAGGCTCGAATCCACGCCACCCGACAGCAGCACGCCGACGTCCACCGCCGCGCGCTGACGGATCGCCACCGCATCGCGGAGCGAGTCGAGCACGCGGTCCTTCCAGTCATCGAAGCTGTACTGGCGCTCGTCCTCGTTCGGGCCGTAGTCGAGCTGCCACCACTGTTTGCGCGTCACCTGGCCATTGGCGTCGACGCGCATCCAGGTGGCCGGCGGCAGCTTCTCGATGCCGGCGATCAGCGTATCCGGCGCCGGCACCACGGCATGGAAGCTCATGTACATGTTCAGGGCGACCGGGTTCAGCACGCCCGCGATGTCGCCGCCCTTGAGCAGCGCCGGCAGGGTCGAGGCGAAGCGCAGGCGCTCGCCGGTCTGCGAGAAATACAGCGGCTTGATGCCCAGGCGGTCGCGGGCGATGAACATCTGCTGGCGGTCGCGCTCCCAGATGGCGAACACGAACATGCCGTTCAGGCGCGGCAGCAGCGACTCGCCCCAGGCGTGGTAGCCCTTGAGCAGCACTTCGGTGTCGCCTTCGGAAAAGAAGCGATAGCCAAGGCCCTCGAGCTCGGCGCGCAGCTCCGGGTAGTTGTAGATGGCGCCGTTGAAGACCATCGACAGGCCCAGTGCCGAGTCGATCATCGGCTGCCCGGACGCCTCGCACAGGTCCATGATCTTCAGCCGGCGATGGCCGAAGGCGACCGGGCCGCTGCTATGAAAGCCGCTGGCATCGGGGCCGCGGGCGGTGAGGTGATGGGTAATGCGTTCGACCGCAGCCAGATCGGCGGGGCGGTTATCGAAGCGAAGTTCTCCAGCTATGCCGCACATATTGTCCTTACCGGGTTGTCCGTTGGGGATGTTGACTGAGCCGGGAGCGCCTTGGTTCAGGCCGTCGGTCCAGCGTGCCAGAGGCCCGCGCTGAGCCGATGTGCCGACGCACGGGCGCGGTCGCCCGGCTCCGTCGTGGTTGAACACCAAAACAAAATAATGCTTTGATGTCAAAGTTTAATGACAGATGAAGCGCGGAGATGAATCAGGAAATAGTTTCAGATCAAACGAAAAATGCAGCCGACCGCCTGTTCGACCTGCCGTTGTTCCAGGCCATGCGACGCCTGCAGCAGGATGGCGAAGTGCACGCCAAGCGACTGGCGCGCTTCGGCGACCTGACGCCGGTGCAACTGATGATCCTGCATGTGCTCGAGCGGGAAGGGCGCAGCACGGCCAGCGCCCTGAGCGGCCGCGTGAGCCTGACGGCGGCGACGCTCTCCGGCGTGCTCGACCGGCTGGCGGAGCGGGGGCTGCTGCAACGTCAGCGCGACGATCAGGACCGGCGGCGGCAATGGCTGCAGCTCAGCGACACCGGCCGCGCGCTGCTGCGCGATGCACCGCCGCTGCTGCCGCCGGAGTTTCGCGCGCGCTTCCAGGCATTGCCCGAATGGGAGCGCCACGCGCTGACGGCCGCGCTCTTGCGCGCGGCGGAACTGTGCGGAGCGGTGGAGTAGGGCGCTGCCAGTCGATGGCGCGCCGATCGACCGCCATCGAGGACTTCGAAGGCAACGCTTTCCTCGGTTCTGATTACAGGTTGCGCCTTGCACGGCGCGTCACTTTCTCTTGTCTCGCCAAGAGAAAGTAACCAAAGAGAAGGCGACCCCATCATCCGGGTCTGCCTGCTACGCAGCCAGACTGCCCTCACTCCGGCGTTGCTCCGGGGGCACGTCACGACGGGACATCCCTGTCCCGCCGCGCCTCGCTCGGCGTCCTGCCTCGCGTCCCCCTGCGCAACGCCTGCGTTCGGCCGGATGAAAGGGGGATTGGTCCGAGTGGCTTGATGGTTGCGTGCAAGCGGTGGCTGATGGTTCGGCGATTGCTGGATCAGCCTGCGGGATGCAAGACGTAGGGCGGATTCAGGAGCGCAGCGAACAATCCGCCGGGGCCGCCCTTGGTGCCGGGCCACCTGTGCATTGCTTCGCGAATGCACCCTACGTTTCGCGAGCGAGCTCGCTCCTACGAAGAAGCCAAAGCACCGCGCTGCCTGTAGGCGCCAGGGCCTGCCTGTAGGAGCAAGGGGGACGCCTAGTTCTTGCTCGCGATTCGCGCCCCGCAGCGGCGCCACGTCTATTCGCCCGCCTGCGGCCACCGCCGGCCTGACTCCCTTCAACGGCATGAAACGACCCCCCGGACGGTTCCGCGCAGGCCGCGCCCGCGCCGGCCTACTGGTGCATTGCTTCGCGAATGCACCCCTACGGATTCACCATCGCGGCGAAACGCCGTGGTGGCGGTCAGGCAGCAGTACAGTTGCCGGCAGGATCGGCGGCTAGCTGTTCCTGTGCCGGGTGTGCGTGGACTGCCTAGAATGCCTCGATCCACGCCCGTGGCCGTTCGGCCGGGCGCTCGTTGCGAGGCCTTCATGCACGTTTCTTCCGGCCGCTGGCTCAAGGGCTTCGGCCTGGCGATTACCACCGCTCTGCTGTGGGGCATTCTTCCGGTCAAGCTCAAGCAGGTGTTGCAGACGATGGACCCGGTAACGGTGACCTGGTACCGGTTGTCGGTCGCCGGCAGCCTGCTGTTGGTATACCTGGCCGTGACCCGGCGATTGCCGCGCTTCAGCGCGCTCGGGCGTAGCGGGCGCTGGCTGTTGGCGGTCGCGGTGCTCGGGCTATCGACCAACTACGTGCTCTACCTCATGGGCCTCAACCTGCTGAGTCCGGGCACCACCCAGCTGGTGTTGCAGGTCGCGCCCATCATGCTGTTGATCAGCAGCCTGTTCGTGTTCCGCGAGTCGTTCACGCCATTGCAGGGCGTGGGCTTGGTGGTCTTGCTGCTCGGCTTCGCGCTGTTCTTCAACGAACGGCTGGTCGAGCTGTTTTCCTCGCTGACGCAGTACACCGCCGGGGTGCTGACCATCCTGGCGGCCGCGACGTGCTGGATGTTCTACGGGCTGGCGCAGAAGCAGCTGCTCAGCAATTGGAACTCCCTGCAGGTGATGATGGTGATCTACCTGGCGTGCGCTGCGCTGCTCACGCCCTGGGCGCAGCCGGTGACGGTGACTGCGTTGAGCCCGCTCCAGGGCTGGCTGCTGCTGGCCTGCTGCCTGAACACGCTGGTCGCCTATGGCGCGTTCGCCGAGGCGCTGGCGCACTGGGAGGCGTCGAAGGTCAGCGCCACGCTCTCGATGACGCCGCTGTTCACCTTCGTGGCCGTCGCGCTGGCGGCCTGGTGGTGGCCGTCCTACGTGAAGGCCGAGCAGATCAACGGGATCGGCTATTTCGGCGCCTGCCTGGTGGTCGGGGGCTCGGCGCTGACCGCGCTGGGCCCGTCGCTGATGGCCGGTTGGCGCGGTCGCCGGCCGAAGCCGGTGGTCTAGTCCGACGCCGCTGCGACCCTCTGGCGATCGCAGCGCTCTCGGGCCCGCGTCAGCCCTTCTTGCCCGGTTCGAGCATGGTTTCGGGCCGCACCCACTGGTCGAATTCGTCGTCGGTCAGGTAGCCGAGCTCGAGCGCCGCTTCGCGCAGCGTCCGGTTCTCGGCGTAGGCCTTCTTGGCGATTTCGGCGGCCTTGTCGTACCCGATGTGCGGGTTCAGCGCGGTGACCAGCATCAGGCCGCGCTCCAGATGCTCGGCCATGCGCGTGGCGTCCGGCTCCATGCCCACCACGCAATGCTTGTTGAAGTTGCGGCACCCGTCGGCCAGCAGCCGGATCGATTGCAGCACGTTGTGGACGATCACCGGCTTGAACACGTTGAGCTGAAGGTGGCCCTGGCTGGCGGCGAAGGTGACGGCCGTGTCGTTACCCATGACCTGGCAGGCGAGCATCGACAGGGCCTCCGGCTGGGTCGGGTTGACCTTGCCGGGCATGATCGAGCTGCCCGGCTCGTTCGCCGGCAGGCGCACTTCGGCCAGGCCGCCGCGCGGCCCGGAACCCAGCAGGCGAAGGTCATTGGCGATCTTCATCAGCGTGACGGCCAGCGTCTTCAATGCGCCGTGCATCGCCACCAGCGGCTCATGGCCGGCGAGGGCGGCGAATTTGTTCGGCGCCGAGACGAACGGCAAGCCCGAAAGCGCGGCGAGCTCGGCGGCGATCGCGTCGGCGAACCCCAGTGGCGCGTTGAGCCCGGTGCCCACCGCCGTGCCGCCCTGAGCCAGCTCGTAGACGGCCGGCAGGCTGCGGCGGATGGCCTGCTCGGCGATGTCGAGCTGGGCGACGAAGGCGGACAGCTCCTGGCCGAACGTGACCGGCGTGGCATCCATCATGTGGGTGCGGCCGGTCTTGACCAGCTGTCCATGACGCGCGGCCTGCTCGGCCAGCCCGCCGGACAGCTCGGCGATCGCCGGCAGCAACTGGTCATGCACCGCACGCGCGGTGGCGATGTGCATCGCGGTGGGGAAGCAGTCGTTGGAACTCTGGGCGCGGTTGACGTGATCGTTCGGGTGCACCGGGCTCTTGCCGCCGCGCGTGCCGCCGGCCAGCTCGTTGGCGCGGCCGGCGATCACTTCGTTGACGTTCATGTTGCTCTGGGTGCCGCTGCCGGTCTGCCACACCACGAGCGGGAACTGATCGTCGTGCTTGCCGTCGAGCACCTCGTCGGCGGCCTGTTCGATCAGGCGCGCGATGTCCGGTGGCAGATCGCCGACGCGGTCGTTGACCCGGGCCGCGGCCTTCTTGATCAGTGCCAGGCCATGCAGCACGGCGAGCGGCATGCGCTGGTCGCCGATCTCGAAGTTGCCCAGCGAGCGCTGCGTCTGCGCGCCCCAATACGCCTCGTCGGGCACCTCGACCGGGCCCAGGCTGTCGGTTTCTGTACGTGTCATGGCGGTACTCCGCATGGATGATTGGATTAGGCCCGAGGCCCCGCCGGCGGTTCCATCGCGCCGCCGCTCGCCTTGAGCGCAGGGAACTCCGCGCGCAGAATGGGTCCCACCTTGGGCTCCCTTCCACTAGCCCACTTCACAGGAATCGTCCCATGCCCCGTTTGAACGCTTTCTGCGGCAGCGCCGTGCTGCTGTTCGCGCTCGGCTCGCCCGCGTTCGCCGACACCGCCAGCCACACGGCCGATGCCGAGCGCTTTCTGGAACTGACCAACGCCAACCGCCTGGCCGTGCCGGTCTATGCCCAGGTGCAACAAATGTTCGCCCAGCGTTTCGCCGAAGCCGGCGGCGCCGAGGGCAAGCAGGCGACGCTCGAGCGTTACCAGGCGCAGGCCAACGCCGCGCTGGACAAGGCGATCGGCTGGGAGAAGCTCAAGCCCGAACTCGTCAAGCTCTACACCCAGCATTTCACCGAGCAGGAGCTCGAAGGCCTGATCGAGTTCTACGAGTCGGCGCTCGGCAAGAAGATGCTCGCCGAACTGCCCGAGCTCAACGCCCAGTCGGCGCAGCTCGCCCAGGCCCGGTTGCAGAGCGCCGCGCCGGAGGTGAACAAGCTGCTCGCGGCGATGACCGCCGAGCTGCAACCCGAGCCATCCCAACAACCCAAGCAGCAGCCGTGACGGAGCCACGCATGACCACCCGCGACGCCATCATCGACGCCTTGCAGGCCCTGCAACCCCAGCACCTCGAAGTGCTGGACGAGAGCCACATGCACAGCCGCGGACAGGAAACCCACTACAAGGCGACCGTCGTCAGCCCCGTGTTCGACGGGCTCTCGGCGGTCAAGCGGCACCAGAAGGTGTACGGCGCGATGGGCGAGCTGATGGGCCGCATCCACGCGCTGGCCGTCCACACCTACACGCCGGACGAGTGGTCCGCACAGGGCGTCGCGCCGGACTCGCCGACCTGCCGCGGTGGCAGCAAGCTCGGAGGCTAGCCGGAGGCCTAAAGCCCAAAGCCTGGCCATCGACCGGGCTTCAATCCTAAGCCGACCCGTAGGCGCCCGCTTGCTGGCGATCCGGTAAAAACCGGCCGGTCGGCTGTTCCCCGTCGACAACACCCCGCGCAGCTGGTCGGCCTTTTCCGGCGGACGACGCCCCGGAATCGCTTTGTTAGAATCCGCGCCCACGCCGGCCCCGAGCCGGCGCCTTTCGTTACCGGTCCGCCCTTTGCGCGGGCGACCACTGGAGGCTGTCATGACCCGACCCATCGTCGTGGCGGCGCTGTACAAGTTCGTCTCCCTGCCGGACTACGTCGCGCTGCGCCAACCCCTGCTCGAAACCCTGGAAGCCAACGGCATCAAGGGCACCCTGCTGCTCGCCGAGGAAGGCATCAACGGCACCGTGTCCGGCACGCGCGAGGCGATCGATGCGCTGCTCGCCTGGCTCAGGCAGGACCCTCGCCTGGCCGATGTCGACCACAAGGAGTCCTACTGCGACGAGCAGCCGTTCTACCGCACCAAGGTCAAGCTGAAGAAGGAAATCGTCACCCTCGGCGTGCCGGGCGTCGACCCGAACCGCCGGGTCGGCACCTATGTCGAGCCGAAGGACTGGAACGCGCTGATCAGCGACCCGGAAGTGCTGCTGATCGACACCCGCAACGACTACGAGGTGGCGATCGGCACCTTCGAGGGGGCGGTCGACCCGAAGACCACGTCGTTCCGCGAGTTCCCTGCATACGTCAAGGCGCACTACGACCCGGCCCGGCACAAGAAGGTGGCGATGTTCTGCACCGGCGGCATCCGCTGCGAGAAGGCTTCGAGCTACATGCTCGGCGAAGGGTTCGAGGCGGTCTATCACCTCAAGGGCGGCATCCTCAAATACCTGGAAGAGGTGCCGCAGGACGAGTCGAAGTGGCAGGGCGACTGCTTCGTCTTCGACAACCGGGTGACCGTGCGCCACGACCTCAGCGAGGGCGACTACGATCAGTGTCATGCCTGTCGCAATCCGATCTCGGTCGAGGATCGCGCCTCCGATCATTACGCGCCGGGCATCAGCTGTCCGCATTGCTGGGATTCGCTGCCGGAGAAGACCCGCGCCAGCGCCCGCGAACGGCAGAAGCAGATCGAGCTGGCCCGACAGCGCAACCAGCCGCACCCCATCGGCCGCGATCCCCGGCACGCGGGCGACTGATACCCCGGCCCGCGCGGCCTGACTGAACGAACGGATCGAGGAGTACCGATGAGCGCCCGTCTGCTGTACGTGATGGACCCGATGTGTTCCTGGTGCTGGGGCTTCGCCCCGGTGATCGAGGCGCTGGCCGAGCGGGCAGCGCGCGCCGGCGTTGCGGCCGTGCCGGTGGTCGGTGGTCTGCGTAGCGAACACCAGCCGCTGGATCCGGCCGGGCGCGTTCGCATCCTCGGCCATTGGCAGGCGGTCAACGCCGCCACGGGCCAGCTGTTCGACTTCAATGCCGCCATGCCGGAGGGCTTCGTTTACGACACCGAGCCGGCCTGTCGGGCGATCGTCGCGGCACGCGATCTCGATACGTCGCCGGTGTGGCGATTCATGGGCCTGGTCCAGCGCGCCTTCTACCTCGAGGGCGCCGATACCACGCGCGCCTCCGTGCTGGTCGGGCTGGCCGAGGAGGCCGGTTACGCGCGCGAGGCGTTCGCACAGCGCTTCGACAGTCCCGAGGCGCATCAGGACACCGCCGCGGACTTCGACTGGGTGCGCAACCTCGGCATCAGCGGCTTTCCGACAGTCCTGGCCGAGCGTGATGGGCGCCTGGCTTTGCTGACCAACGGCTACCAGCCTCTCGAAACGCTGCTGCCGCTGCTCGATCGCTGGCTGGATCAGGGCGCGCATGCCTGATCGCCTGACCTGGGCGGAGATCCGCCGGCTCGCGTTGCGCCATCGCAAGGGGCTGGTGCTGGCCAATCTGTTCGCGGTGCTGGCGACGCTCTGCTCGGTGCCCATCCCGCTGCTGCTGCCGCTGCTGGTCGACGAGGTGCTGCTGGAGCATGGCGGCCAGGCGCTGGCCGTCATGGATCGCTTCCTGCCGGCGGAATGGCAAACCGCGGTCGGCTACATCGGCCTGATGCTGGCGCTGACGCTGTGCCTGCGCAGCGCGTCGCTGGTGCTCAACGTCTTGCAGGCGCGGATGTTCGCGCAGCTGTCGAAAGACATCGTCTACCGGCTGCGCGTGCGCCTGATCGAGCGGCTCAAGCGCATCGCCCTGGTCGAGTACGAAAGCCTCGGCGGCGGCACGGTCGCGGCGTACCTGGTGACCGACCTGGAGACGCTGGACAAATTCATCGGCGAAACCCTGAGCCGTCTGCTCGTCGCCGTGCTGTCGATCACCGGCACCGCGGCCATCCTGGTGTGGATGCACTGGAAGCTGGCGTTGCTGATCCTGCTGTTCAACCCGCTGGTGATCTACGCCACGGTGCAGCTCGGCAAGCGCGTCAAGCACCTCAAGAAGCTGGAGAACGACAGCACCTCGCGCTTCACCCAGGCGCTGACCGAGACGCTGGAGGCCATTCAGGAAGTGCGCGCCGGCAACCGGCAAGGCTTCTTCCTCGGCCGGCTCGGTCTGCATGCGAAGGAGGTGCGCGACCACGCGGTGGCCTCGCAATGGAAGACCGATGCCTCGAACCGCGCCAGCGGCCTGCTGTTCCAGTTCGGCATCGATGTGTTCCGCGCCGCGGCCATGCTGACCGTGCTGTTCTCCGACCTGACCATCGGCCAGATGCTCGCGGTGTTCAGCTACCTGTGGTTCATGATCGGCCCGGTCGAACAGTTGCTCAGCCTGCAATACGCCTTTTACGCGGCCGCTGGCGCGCTCGGCCGGATCAACGGGTTGCTGGCGCGGGCCGACGAGCCCAGTCCGGTCGGCCTGGCCGATCCCTTCGCGGGGCACCGGACGGTCGGCATCGAGGTGCGCGAGCTGAGCTTTGCCTACCGTGACGAACCCGTGCTGGAGGGCCTCAACCTGCACATCGCTCCGGGCGAGAAGGTCGCGCTGGTCGGCGCCAGCGGCGGCGGCAAAAGCACCCTGGTGCAGTTGCTGCTCGGTCTGTACGAACCCGGGGCCGGCAGCATCCGCTTCGGCGGCGTGCCGCTCGAGCAGATCGCCCGCGACCGGCTGCGCGACAACGTGGCGGTGGTGCTCCAGCATCCGGCGCTGTTCAACGACACGGTGCGCGCCAACCTCACCATGGGCCGCGAGCGCGACGACGCGGCCTGCTGGCAGGCGCTGGAAATCGCCCAGCTCGCCACGGCCATCCGTCAGCTGCCCGAGGGGCTGGACAGCATCGTCGGCCGCTCGGGCGTACGGCTGTCCGGTGGGCAGCGCCAGCGGCTGGCGGTGGCTCGGATGGTGCTGGCCGAGCCGAAGGTTGTCATCCTCGACGAAGCGACCTCGGCGCTCGATGCCGCCACCGAATACGCCCTGCACCAGGGCCTGGCGCGCTTCCTCGACGGCCGAACCACGCTAATCATCGCGCATCGCCTGTCGGCGGTTAAACAGGCCGATCGGGTGCTGGTGTTCGATGGCGGGCGCATCGCCGAAGAGGGCGAGCACGGCCAGTTGATCGCCGAGGGCGGGCTCTATGCGCGGCTCTATGGCCACCTGCAGCACTGAGCCGTCATGCCGCAGTAACCTTCTGGCGCCAGAATTTTGAGGATTAATCCGTAGCGGTTTACAGTGCGCGCCCTGCTCGGATCGTAGCCGGGCGATAGCGCTATCAGGCGTTGGGCGCGCGATAGCGACAGAACGACGCTCAACTTCTCGCACACACGGCCGATGCCCTCGCATCGTTGCACCTGTCTGGATGCCTATATGGACGTAATCTCGGGTTTCTTCACCAATCTGCCGGTCGGCCGCAAGCTGCTCGTCGGCTTCGGCGGCGTGCTGGCGCTGACCGTCATGGTGGCCGGCACCGGCTTCTATGCGGTCGAGACGACCGTCGAACGCTCGCAGCAAATGAACCGCCTGGCCCGGATCAACGCCGGCATTCTCGAGGCGCGCACCCAGGAGCGCGACTTCGCCCTGACCCGCGCGGAAACCTCCGCCGACGCGCTGAACCGGACGCTTTCCGATCTCGGCCCGGCGCTGGAAGAACTGGCGGCCCGCTCCAGCGAGGCGGAAAAACAGGAGCTCGCCCGCATTCGCGTGGCGCTCGACAGCTACGCTCGGCATTTCCAGGGATACCGTGCGCAGCTCGCCGAGGTCGCCAAGGCGCGCGTCGAGATGGCCGAGGCGGCGCAGCTCAGTCGTGAGGAATTCACCTCCGTCGAGCTCGAAATGTACGACGCCGTCCGCGCCCTGCGCCTGGGCGGCGATCTGCTCAAGGGCAGCGACCCGCTGACGCTGGCCGAGGCCACCTCCACCCTGACCAAGAGCATCCTCGATCTGCGGACCTACGAGGGCCAGTTCATCAGCGACAGCTCGCAGCAGGCGGTCGACGACTGGCAGGGCGTCTACGAGGACATCACCCGTTCGGCCGAAGGCCTCAAGCAATGGCTGAACGAGGACCAGAAGGCCGCGATGGACCTCGCGCTCAAGGAGCTGGCGCACTACAAGGAAGCCTTCGGTCGCTTCCAGCAGTTGCGCACCACCCGCATCGCCAGCGAACAATCGATGGCGCAGCAGGCGGACGGCGTGGCCGTGATTGCCGGACGCGCGCTCGAACAGGCGACCGAGCAGATGCGCGCCGAGCGCAGCCAGGCCTTCCTGCTGCTGGCCGTCATCGGCGGGCTGGCGGTGTTGGTTGGCCTCATGGCGGCCTTCGTCACGACGCGGCTGATCGTCGGCCCGCTGCGGCGTACCGTGGAGATCGCCGAACGCGTCGCTTCGGGCGATCTCAGCCACACCGAGGCAAGGGCCGTGCGGCGCGACGAAATCGGCAAGCTGCAACAGGCCATGCAGACCATGACGCAGAGCCTGCGCACCCTGATCGGCAGCATCGGCGGTGGCGTCAGCCAGATCGCCACCGCGGCGGACCAGCTCTCGGCGATCACCGCACAGACCAGCGAAGGCGTGCAGGCGCAGCGTTCGGAAACCGAACAGACCGCCACCGCCATGCATGAAATGGCCGCCACCGTGCAGGAGGTCGCCCGCAATGCCGAGCAGGCCTCCGAAGCGGCGCGCCAGGCCGACCGTGAAGCCCGCCAGGGCGATCGGGTGGTGAAGGAAGCGGTAGGCCAGATCGATTCGCTGGCACAGGAAGTCGACAAGACAGCCGAGGCCATCACGGCACTGAACGCGGAAAGCGGCCGCATCGGCAGCGTGCTGGAAGTGATCCGCAGCGTCGCCGAGCAGACCAACCTGCTGGCCCTCAACGCGGCCATCGAAGCGGCCCGTGCCGGCGAGCAGGGGCGCGGGTTCGCCGTGGTGGCCGACGAGGTGCGCGCGCTGGCCATGCGCACGCACAGCTCCACCGAAGAAATCGAGGGCCTGATCGCCAACCTGCAACGGGTCGCGCAGAAGGCCGTCGAGCAGATGGACAGCAGCCGCAGCCTGACCCAGCGCACCGTGACGCTGGCGGGTGAGGCCGGCTCGGCGCTGGGTCGCATCACCGATGCGGTGTCGACCATCGAGCAGATGAACCAGCAGATCGCCGCTGCGGCCGAAGAGCAGACCGCCGTGGCCGAGGCCATCAACCTCAGCGTCACGCGCGTGCACGACATCGGCGAGCAGAGCGCCACCGCCAGCGAACAGATCGCCGGCGCCAGCGCCGAACTCGCCCGCCTGGGCGGCGAACTGCAAGGCCTGATGGGGCGCTTCCGCACCTGATGCGAGCCCCGAGCTGCCCCCTGCGGTGGCTGCTCGGGGCGTGCTCGATCCAGCCTGTTCATGCCGGCCAACGGCCTTTCAGCCGTAGGGTGCGCTTCAGCGCACCACAGACGGTTGGCCTACCCCACGCGCTGCGCTCGAACCCGCCTTCGAGCCACCGGCTGAACTTCCCCGCCCACCCGTCGCTCTAGGTTGAAGAGGCCATGCAGGCCCTTCTTCCGTGAATAGAGCGATCCATGACCAATACCTCTGGAGAACCCAGCACGCGACTCAAGCGCGCCATCGGCGGGCCGGCGCTGTTCCTGTTCATTCTCGGCGACGTGCTGGGCGCGGGTGTCTATGCGCTGGCCGGCAAGGTCGCAGGCGAGGTCGGGGGTGCCATCTGGGTGCCGCTGTTGGTGGCGCTGGGCTTCGCGATGCTGACGGCAGCGTCCTATGCCGAGCTGGTCACCAAGTACCCGAAGGCGGGCGGCGCCGCGGTGTTCGCCGAACGGGCGTTCGGGCTGCCGGTGGTGTCATTCCTGATCGGTTTCTCGATGCTGGCGGCCGGCGTCACCAGCGCGGCGGGCCTGTCGCTGGCGTTCGCCGGCGATTACCTGGGCGCGCTCATCGATACGCCCACGGTGCCGACCGCGCTGGCGTTCCTCGTTCTGGTGGCGATGCTCAACGCCCGCGGCATTCGCGAATCGCTCGGCGCCAATACGGTGATGACGCTGATCGAAGTCAGCGGCCTGCTGGTGGTAGTGGTGCTCGGTGCGCGCTTCGTACTGGCCGGCGAGGGCGAGCCGGGACGGGTGCTGACCTTCACGCCCGGCGTGTCGCCGACGATCGCCGTGCTCGGTGCGGCGCTGATCGCCTTCTACTCCTTCGTCGGTTTCGAGGTGTCGGCCAACGTCGCCGAGGAGGTGCGTGACGTGCGGCGCAACTACCCGCGCGCGCTGTTCGGCGCCTTGCTGGTGGCGGGGCTGGTGTACGTCGGCGTGGCGCTCGCGGCCTCGGCGGTGCTGGCGCCGGATGCGCTGGGCGCCTCGTCCGCGCCGTTGCTCGATGTGGTGCGCGAGACCGGTTATGCGGTGCCGGATGAGCTGTTCGCGCTGATTGCGCTTATCGCGGTGGCCAACGGCGCGCTGCTGACGATGATCATGTCGAGTCGCCTGACCTTCGGCATGGCCGAGCAGGGGCTGCTGCCGGCCGTGCTCGGCAAGGTGCTGCCCAACCGACGCACGCCCTGGGTGGCCATCATCGCCACCACCTTGCTGGCCATGCTGCTGACCGTCACCGGCACGCTCGCGGCGCTGGCCGAGACGGTGGTGCTGCTGTTGCTGTTCGTGTTCATCAGCACCAACGTGGCGGTGCTGGTGTTGCGCCGCGACAAGGTCGAGGCCGAGCATTTCCGCGCGCCGACCCTGGTGCCGGTGTTGGCGATCCTGTCGTGCCTGGTGCTGTTGTCGCAGCAGAGCGCCGGCACCTGGCTACGCGCCGGGCTGCTGCTGGGTCTTGGCGTGATCCTGCACCTGCTGAGCAGCTGGCATGCGCGGCGCAGCGCGGCGGCTAGCGCCGGCTGAGCTCCGCGGCCCAGCGTTCCAGCGGTACCCGGGCGTCCTGGTTCCAGATGCGCCTCCACAGCGCCAGCAGGCGGTCGGCATCGCCACGGGCGGTCACTTCCCGGTCGACGTCCTCGATCAATCGCCAGCGGTCGCCGACCTGTTCGGCAAGCGCGAAGCGGAAGGGGTGGAAGCCCGGCACGCCCATGCGCAGGTCGGTGACCGCCAGGCGGCCGCCATTCACGTCGTAACGCAGGATGCCGTCGGTGAACCAGACGAGGCGGGCGTGCTTCGGTGAATCGGCCAGCACCTCGGCGAGCGCGGCACGGCGAGGCAGCTCGACGAGTTCCGGCGGCGCCTCGTCGAACCAGCTGACCAGCCCTTCGTAGTAGCGCTCGCCATCGATCACCACGACCCGCCACAGCAAGCTGTTGAACGGCGTCGGCGTGGTGAACACCGTTTGCGCGTCGATGCCGCTCGCCTCCAGCGCCGCATCGACGCGCCGGTCGACCATCAGCTTGCCCGCCACGGTGAACGCCAGGTACGCGCCGGCCAGGCCGAGGGCGATCGCCGGCCAGCGCGCCACCCGGCCCTGCAGGCCGAACAGCAGCCCGGCGATCACCGCGATCAGCAGCGGGACGGTGAACCCCGGATCGATGATGAACACGCTCGACCAGGCGGTCGGCGTGACGGGCAAGGGCCAGAACAACTGGGTGCCGTAGCTGGTGAAGGCATCGAGCAGCGGATGTGTGATCAGCACCAGCCAGAGCGTCAGCAGCAGGCGCCCGCCGCCATAGCCGGCCTCGGGACGCCACCATCGGACAAGCCCCGTCAGCAGCAACGCGAGCCCCGACAGCACGAACAGCGAGTGGCTGAAGCCGCGGTGATAGGTCATGTCGGCGATGGCATCGCCGTAGTCGATGATCACGTCGAGGTCGGGCAGGGTGCCGAGCGCCGCGCCATAGACCAGCGCCTTGCGCCCCTGCCAGCGGCCGAGCAGCGCCGCCTGGACGCTGGCACCGAGTACGGCCTGGGTGATCGAATCCATGCAGCAGGCTCCCTTCGTGACGGTGGCAAACGATAGCCGGTCGACCCGCCGCCAGGCCAAGTCTCAATTGTGTGCAGGTATTCCCGCTGGCCGGCAGCGGGCTCGAGAGGCACCATAGACGTCATGTTGATCATCTCGAATGCCGTGCAGCTTCCCGAGGCGGAGCTGCAATGGACCGCCATTCGCGCGCAGGGCGCCGGTGGCCAGAACGTGAACAAGGTGTCCAGCGCGATCCACCTGCGCTTCGACATTGCCGCCTCGTCGTTGCCGCCGTTCTACAAGGAGCGGTTGCTCGCCCTGCGCGACGCGCGCATCACCGCCGAGGGCGTGGTGGTGATCAAGGCGCAGCGTTATCGCACCCAGGAGCAGAACCTGGCCGACGCGCAGGAGCGGCTGATCGAGCTGATCCGCTCGGCGGTGCGGGTGGAAAAGTCCCGTCGCCCGACGCGCCCGACCCGCGGCTCCCAGGAGCGCCGGCTGCAAGGCAAGACCAAGCGCGGCGCGATCAAGGCCGGCCGCGGGCGGGTCGACTTCTAGCTCGCCGCTACGATTGCCCCGAGCCGTACACCGGCTCGGCGGTGTGGTGCTCGGTTTCCGGGGTGTCCGGCATCAGTTCCAGCACGGTATGGCTGGTCCGCAGCATCGGCGTGAAATGGCCATGCGGCTCGCTGATCAGGTCGCTGACGCGGCGCGAGCGATACCAGGCATAGAGCGCCAGCAGGCCCAGACTTACCGCGAAGAAAAGCGGGAGTGCCTTCGGGCCCATCAGCGTCATCAGGCCGCCCGCCGTGACCGGACCGAAGGCGGCGCCAAAGCCGTTGGCCAGCAGCAGGCCGCTGGAGCCGGCGAGGATCTCGTCCGGATGAAGCTGATCGACCATCAGCGCCACCGAAATCGAGTAGATCGAGAAGGCCAGGCCGCCCCACAGGAACATCCCGGCCAGCAACAGCGGGCCGGCGGTGAGGAAGGTCAGCCCCGCGGAAAGCAGCGCCGCCAGCGCCACCACCCAGAGCAGGATCAGCCGCCGGTCATGGGTATCGGAAAAGCGCCCGATCGGCCATTGCAGCACCGCGCCGCCGAGAATGGTCACGCTCATCATCAGGCCCACGCCGGAGGCGTCGAAGCCGCTTTCGCTCGCGTAGACCGGCGCCAGCCCCCAGAAGCCGGCCAGCGCCAGGCCCGACAGCCCGGCCGCCATCAGCGGCAGAGGCGCCACGCGCGCCAGTTGCAGCAGATCGGTATGCGGCGTCTCCGGCTGTGCCGGCTGTGCCTGACGGGTGAGGGTGATCGGCATCAGCGCGCTGCAAATGAAGATGCCGGCCAGCCCGAAGAGCGTGAACACCATCGGGCTGTCGATCGCCAGCAGTTGCTGCGCCAGCGCCAGCGCGCCGAGGTTGACCACCATGTAGATGGCGAACACCTGACCGCGCTTGTCGCCCGAGACCTGCGCGTTCAGCCAGCTCTCGATGACCATGTACAGCGTGACCAGCGCGATGCCGTAGACCACCCGCAGCGCGATCCACACCCAGGGGTTCACGATCATCACGTGCAGCAGCACGGCGATGGCCGCCAGCGCGGCATAGAAGGCGAAGGTGCGGATGTGGCCGACGCGGCGGATCAGCGGCGGCGCCAGCCAGGTACCGATCAGGTAGCCGCCGAAGTAGCCGGACATCATGATGCCGATCAGCCCGGTCGAATACCCTTCGGCGACCCCGCGCAGCGTCAGCAGGGTCGTCAGCAGGCCATGACCGAGCAGCAGCAGGGCGACGCCGGCAAGCAGCGAGGCGATCGGGGCGATGAGTGAAGTCATGCGGTTATCCCTAAGCGAATGGCGTGTGGGCGACCGGCCCGGCGGGCATGGCGGTCAGCTTTGCGATGTTGGGCAGCGATCGGCGCCGAGGATTCCCCCACGAGGCGCAGGGGCGATCGGTCCGTGGTGCCGCAACGTTGCGTTCAGGCGCTCGATCGCCTGATCGATGACGTCCAGGTCGATCGCCTCGACGACCTGTCCATCGCGCGGAATCACCGCCTTGGCATGCCGCAGCAGCACGGCTTCGGCGTCGGCGTCCGGTCCGGTGAACAGCAGGTTCTTGCAGGCCTGCAAGAGGCTCAGCAGCACCGGCACGTCCGCATGACCATAACGGCGGATCGGTTCGAGCACCGCATGCAGCATGGCATCGAGGGTCATTTCGCGCAGGAACAGCCGCGGCCGGCCGGATTCATCGCAGGCGACGTCATGGTCGGGTAGGCGCAGGCGCTCGGCGAACAGCACGGTCAGCATGTCGATCGCCTTGATGGCCGTGCCCGGATCGTTGACCGCCGGGCTGAGCGCGCGGATCGCGATCTCGCTGATCTGCTTGAAGCCGAAGAAATGGTGCCGGTCGGCGTATTCCTCGACGTAGAAATCGAAGCAGTCCAGCAACGCATCCATCAGCCGCTCGTCCTGCGGGTCGCGATCCAGCCGAAACAGGGGGTGACCCGGCATCACGAAGAAGCCGTTATGGATCTGCACCGACATGCGCAGGTCGTTGCGCGCCAGGATGTCCAGCGCGGCAGCCTGATTGAGCGCCTTGAAGTAACCGGCCTTGCGCGAGCGGGCGACCGTCCAGTCGGTGTCGTCGGGCCAGCCGGGACGCGTGTCGAGCGCCTCCCAGCGCGCGCGCTGCTCCGCCAGCTGGGCCAGGGTCTGCTTGTAGAGGCGGTTGAGGTTGAAGTCGACCTGGATCGACAGCGAGATGGTGCGGATGAAATAGATGAACAGGCACAGGCAGACCACGCCGAGCACCAGCGCGAGGTAGATGCCAAGGCTCGGGACGTTGATCTGGTCGCCTTCCTGGATGGTCGCGACCAGCAACAGCGAATCGATGATGGTGCCGAGGTAGAAACCCAGCACCACCTGATGACTGCGCCGGCTGATCAGCCCCGGCAGCACGCGCGGCGAGAGTGCGTTGGCCGCGGTGCTGAGCACGACCATCACCATCGAGAAGCTGAAGACCATCAGCGAAATCACACCGCCGACCAGGGTGCCGAGGATCAGCCGTGCGTTCGCGGCGTTCTTGACGATGCCAAGCTCCAGATCCTGCTTGTATGGCTGCAGCCAGGTCATCTCCAGGACGATGGAAACGACGCACAACGCGACCAGGCCCAGCGCCACCAGCGTCGGGTACAGGGCGATGCTGTCGGTGGCCCGACGGTACAGGCGAAACAGGCGGTTGGTGAGCGTCGACATGCGTGATCCACGGGTGGGCCCGGCGGGCTGCCGTCCCTGCCCATTCGGCATTGTGCTCACGGGTTGGTTCGTTCGTGGGCGGTCGGGGCGAGGGTGGCGATCAGCGCCTTCACCGTGCCCGGCAAGGCGGCGAACTCGCGGACCAGGATGCTGCGCTCGCGCACGGCCCAGGGTTCGTCCAGCTCGACGATGGCCAGTCGCATGGTGCGCGAGTGGCGGCTTGCCGCCGATTCGGGAATCACCCCGATGCCGACGCCGGCCTCGATCATCCGGCACACCGCCTCGAAGCTCGAGACCTGGATGCGCAGCGAGAGCTGGCGCCCGAGCCGCTCGACCTGATCGCGCAGAAAGCTCAGCAGGGTGCTGCCTTCGTGCAGGCCGATGTGCTGGTAATCGAGCGTCTGGCTCAGCGTGACCTGCGCCTCGGCCGCCAGCGGGTGGCCGACCGGCAGCGCCAGCACTAGCCGGTCGGTGCTGAAGTGAAGGATTTCCATCCCCCGCGCTTCGACCGGCCCGGCGATGATGCCCAGGTCGGTCGACCCGTCGAGCACGCCGCGCACGATGTCGCGCGACAGGCGCTCCTGCAGATCGACCGTCACCCCCGGCCGTGCGGCGAGAAAGCCGGCGAGCTTTTCCGGCAGGAACTCGGTCACCGCCGTGGTGTTGGCGAAGATGCGGATGTGCCCGGCCGAGTCGGTGCCATAGGCGGCGAACTCGCTCTTGAGGTAGTCGACCTGCCGCATGATCAGCCGCGCATGCTGCAACAGGCGCTGGCCGGCGGGCGTCAGCTCGACGCCACGGCTGTCGCGGTACAGCAGGCGCGCGTCGAGCTGCGACTCGAGCGCCTTGATCCGCGCGCTGGCCGCCGCGGGCGACAGATGGCCGCGGCGCGCGCCCTGGGTCAGGCTCGGTGACTCGGCGATGTGGATGAAGAGGCGCAGGTCGGCGAGGTCGAAGTGCATGGCGGGTAGTCCTGAAACGGTCTGTGACACAGCTTGCCACGGGGCGTACGCGACATCGCTCATCAGCGTCCGGGGCGTTCGGCGTTAGGCAATGCCGAACGCCGGTGTCGAGAAAAGCAAATTCACAGAATGCGGCCGGGGTTGCAAGCTGCGTCGCAATGACACAGGGAGATGATTGCGAGATGACCGATACCGCCGCCTGGCTCGGACGCACCGAGGACACGCACGAAGAGTTGAGCCGCAACCTGATCAAGCGCATCGCGGCGACATTCGGCGAACCCGAGCCGGGCACCGGCCAGGCGCTGCCGCCGCTGTGGCAGTGGTGCTTCTTCCAGGACGCGGTCCCGGAAGCGGGCCTGGGTGGCGACGGGCACCCGGCGCGCGGTGGCTTCCTGCCGCCGGCGGACAACCGCAACCGCATGTGGGCCGGTGGCCGGCTGGAATTCATCGAACCGCTGCGGGTGGGCGAGGAAGCGACCCGCACCTCAACCATCCTGAAGATCGAGGAAAAGGCGGGCCGTACCGGCTCGCTGCTGTTCGTCACCGTCCGGCATGACTATGCGCAGAACGGGCGCCTGGCCATTCGCGAGGAGCAGGACATCGTCTACCGCGAGCCGAGCCCGCCGAAGACCAGCAGCGGCGAGCCGATGGTCGCCGGCGACTGGCGCGAGGCGGTGATGCCGACGCCGACGCTGCTGTTCCGCTATTCCGCGGTGACGTTCAACGGCCACCGCATTCACTACGACTGGCCCTACGTGACCGAGACCGAGGGCTACTCCGGGCTGGTCGTGCATGGCCCGCTGATCGCCACGCTGAGCCTGCGCGCCTTTTGCCGCGCCAATCCCGACGCGCGCCTGCGCCGCTTCGCCTACCGCGGCCTGCGTCCCTTGATCGCACCGCACCCGTTCGAAGTCGGCGGGCGCATCGTCGCGCCGGGCAAGGCCGAGGTCTGGGCCGGCGACCACAACGGCCTGGCCCAGAAGGGCGAGGTGGAGTTCGAGTAAGGCGGATGCCAGCCCCTCACCTCTGACTTCTTTCCGAGGTGCAGAGTGAGGGACAAACGGACATCCGTAGGAGCGAGCTTGCTCGCGAACCGAGTTCACGCTTCGCGAGCAAGCTCGCTCCTACCCTGAAATTTGAGGAACCCTGATGAATCCGTACCTGAACGACGAATACAACGCCATCCGTGAAGGTGTGCGAGCGCTCTGCGCCGAGTTTCCGGCCGAGTACTGGCGCAAGATCGACGAGGAAAAGGGCTTCCCGGAAGCCTTCGTCAGCGCCCTGACCGAAGCGGGCTGGCTGTCGGCGATGATCCCGGAAGCCTACGGCGGCTCGGGCCTGGGCCTGGCCGAGGCCTCGATCATCCTCGAAGAGGTCAACCACTGCGGCGGCAACTCCGGCACCGTGCACGGGCAGATGTACAACATGTTCACGCTGCTGCGAAACGGCAGCGAGGAACAGAAGCACTTCTACCTGCCCAAGCTCGCCAGCGGCGAACTGCGCCTGCAATCGATGGGCGTGACCGAGCCCACCACCGGCACCGATACCACCAAGATCAAAACCACCGCCGTGCGCCAGGGCGACAAGTACGTCATCAACGGGCAGAAGGTGTGGATCTCGCGCATCCAGCATTCGGACCTGATGATCCTGCTGGCGCGCACCACGCCGCTGGCCGAGGTGAAGCGTAAATCCGAGGGCATGTCGATCTTCCTGGTCGACCTGCGCGAAGCGATCGGCAACGGCCTGACCGTGCAGCCCATCGCCAACATGGTCAACCACGAGACCAACGAGCTGTTCTTCGACAACCTGGAAATCCCGGCCAGCAGCCTGATCGGCGAGGAGGGCAAGGGTTTCCGCTACATCCTCGACGGGCTCAATGCCGAGCGCACCCTGATCGCTGCCGAGTGCATCGGCGATGGTCGCTGGTTCATCGAGAAGGCCGCCGCCTATGCCCGCGACCGCGTGGTGTTCGGCCGGCCGATCGGGCAGAACCAGGGCGTGCAGTTCCCCATCGCCGAGGCGCACATCGAGATCGAGGCGGCCGACCTGATGCGCTGGCGCGCCTGCGAGGAATACGACGCCGGGCGCAACGCGGGCGCGGCGGCGAACATGGCCAAGTACCTCGCCGCCAAGGCCAGCTGGGAAGCGGCCAACGCCTGCCTGCAGACCCACGGCGGCTTCGGCTTCGCCAACGAATATGACGTCGAGCGCAAGTTCCGCGAGACCCGGCTGTACCAGGTCGCGCCCATCTCCACCAACCTGATCCTGTCGTACGTGGCCGAGCACCTGCTCGAGCTGCCGCGCAGCTTCTGATGGCGCCAGGAACCGGCGTATGGATGCCCCGTAGGAGCGAGCTTGCTCGCGAATGGCCCACAACGACGGCTTCGCGAGCAAGCTCGCTCCTACGGGCCGGTCGACAGACCGTAGGGTGGAAGACGACCGCAGGTCTCTTCCACGCGTGTCTCACGGGCGACGCCACCGGTGGGGAACGCCTGACCCGTCCACCGACGGGTGCCGCGATGCAGCGGAGCAGGCACGGACAATCGCGTGGAAAAGGCTTCGCCGTTTTCCACGCTACGAGTTTGGTGACGCCGGGATTCGGTGCGTGGATGTGTAGGAGCGAGCTTGCTCGCGATTGGCCTGCAACCACGGCTTCGCGGGCAAGCTCGCGCCTACGGGTCCATGACCAGAAGGAGATGAATGCCATGCAGATCGACCACCTGGATCACCTGGTCCTCACGGTCGCCGATATCGAGGCGACGATGGACTTCTACACCCGCGTGCTCGGCATGCAGGCGGTCAGCTTCGGCGAAGGGCGCAAGGCGCTCGGCTTCGGCAGCCAGAAGATCAACCTGCACCCGGCCGGTCGCGAGTTCGAGCCCAAGGCCCAACGCCCGACGCCGGGCTCGGCTGACCTGTGCTTCATCGTCGCCACGCCGCTGGTCGAGGTCGTCGCACACCTCGAGCGCCACGGCGTGGCCGTCGTCGACGGGCCGGTACAGCGCACCGGCGCCACCGGCCCGATCCGCTCGGTCTACGTCCGCGACCCCGATCTGAACCTCATCGAGTTATCGAATCCGCTGGAGATGCCTGCATGAGCCAACATACCCGCGCGCTTACCGAATTCCTCGCCGGGCTGCGTTACGAGCAGATTCCCGAGGCGGTACTGGCGCGCACCGAAGACCTGTTCCTCGACTGGCTCGGCTCGGCGCTGGCCAGTGCCGGCGCGCACCCGATCCCGTTGTTCGAGCGTTACGCGAAGGCGATGGGCCCGGCCGATGGCCCGGCCCGCATCCTGGTCAATCGGACGGGTAGCTCGGCCTACTTCGCCGCGCTGGTGAACGGCGCGAGCTCCCACCTCGTCGAGCAGGACGACCTGCACAACAGCTCGGTGCTGCACCCGGCGACGGTGGTGTTTCCCGCCGCGCTCGCCGCTGCGCAGGACCTGGGCAAATCCGGCCGCGAGCTGCTGCTGGCCTCGGTCGCCGGTTACGAGGCGGGGATTCGCATCGGCGAATTCCTCGGCCGGTCGCATTACCGCATCTTCCACACCACCGCGACCGTCGGCACCCTGGCCGCGGCGGTCGCGGTGGGCAAGCTGATGGACTTCGACCAGCAGCGGTTCACCCACCTGCTCGGCAGCGCCGGCACCCAGGCCGCCGGACTCTGGGAGTTCCTGCGCGACGCCGCCGACTCCAAGCAACTGCACACCGCCAAGGCGGCCGCCGATGGCCTGCTCGCCGCGTACCTGACCCGCGACGGCCTGACCGGCGCGCAGGACATCCTCGAAGGCGAGCAGGGCATGGCGGCCGGCATGTCGCGCGATGCCGATCCGAAGAAGCTCTCCGACCGGCTCGGCAGCCGCTGGGCGCTGGCGGAAACCTCGTTCAAGTACCACGCCTCCTGCCGTCACACGCACCCGGCCGCCGATGCCCTGCTCGAGCTGATGCAGCGCGAAGGGCTGAGCGCGGCGGATATCAGCGCCGTCAATGCACGGGTCCATCAGGGCGCGATCGACGTGCTCGGCCGGGTGAAGGTGCCGCAGACGGTGCACCAGGCGAAGTTCAGCATGGGCACGGTGCTGGGGCTGATCGCCGTACACGGCAAGGCAGGGCTGCCGGAGTTCCACTCGCTGGCGCTCACCGACCCGCAGGTGGCGGCCTTCCGCGACAAGGTCGGCATGGTGCTCGACCCGGAGGTCGACGGCGCTTATCCGGCTCGCTGGCTGGGGCGTGTCACGGTCGAGACCGTCGATGGCCGCACCCTGCATGCCGCCATCGACGACCCCAAGGGCGACCCCGGCAACACCCTCAGCCGCGCCGAACTGGAAGACAAGTTCCGCCGCCTGGTGCAGTTCTCCGGCGCCCGCAGCGACGACGAGGCCGGCGAGCTGATCGCCAAGGTCTGGCGGCTGAGGGAAACCGACGACCTGACTGGTTTGCAGTGACCTGTAGGGTGGGCTCGACGCCTTGGCCTGAACCGTAGGGTGGAAAACGACCACAGGTCTTTTCCACCGACCGGGCAGGGCGACACCGAAGCAGACGCGCGGAAAAGGCTTTGCCGTTTTCCACCGAGGGACCAGACACAACCCGTAGGAGCGAGCTTGCTCGCGAAAGGACGCCGAAGCATCCGCGACCAAGGTCGCTCCTACACGTAACGGCAGGAATGACATGACCGACACAGCAACCAACCCCCGCCCTCTCGACGGCATCACCGTGGTCAGCCTCGAGCACGCCATCGCCGCGCCGTTCTGCACGCGGCAACTGGCCGATCTCGGCGCGCGGGTGATCAAGATCGAGCGGCCGGGCGTCGGCGACTTCGCCCGCGGCTACGACGAGCGCGTCGACGGCCTGGCCTCCCACTTCGTCTGGACCAACCGTTCGAAGGAAAGCGTCGCGCTGGACCTCAAGGCGCCCGAGGCCGGCGAGGTGCTCGACGCGTTGCTGGCCCGCGCCGACGTGCTGGTGCAGAACCTCGCGCCCGGCGCCGCGGCGCGCATGGGGCTGTCGTTCGAGGCGCTGCACGCGCGCTTTTCGCGATTGATCGTCTGCGACATCTCCGGCTACGGCGAGGGCGGCCCGTACGAACAGAAGAAGGCCTACGACCTCCTGATCCAGAGCGAGGGCGGCTTCCTGTCCGTCACCGGCGGGCCGGGCGAGGACGAGATGGCCAAGGCCGGGTGCTCGATCGCCGACATCGCAGCCGGCATGTACGCCTACACCGGCGTGCTCTCGGCGCTGATGCTGCGCGACAAGACCGGCGAAGGCAGCCGGGTCGACGTGTCCATGCTCGAAAGCCTCGTCGAGTGGATGGGCTATCCCTTGTACTACGCTTACGAGGGCGCACCGCCGCCGCCGCGCGCCGGTGCCGCGCACGCCACCATCTACCCGTACGGGCCGTTCCCGACGGGCGATGGCGGGACCGTCATGCTGGGATTGCAGAACGAGCGGGAATGGGGGCTGTTTTGCGAAAAGGTGCTGTTGCAGCCGGAGCTGGCCACGGACGATCGGTTTTCCGCAAACTTCAAGCGCTCGGAGAACCGTGCCGAGCTGCGCGCGATCATCGTCGAGACCTTCGCCAACCTCACCGCCGACCAGGTGATCGAACGCCTGGAGCGGGCCTCGATCGCCAACGCACACGTCAACGACATGGCCGGCGTCTGGGCACACCCGCAACTGAAGGCGCGTCAGCGCTGGAGCGAGGTAGACAGCCCGTCCGGCAGGTTGCCGGCGCTGTTGCCGCCCGGCCGCAACGCCGCCTTCAGCCCGCGCATGGATCCGATCCCGGCCCTTGGCGAGCACACCGAGCGCGTGCTGGCCGAGCTCGGTTACGCGAGCGACGCCATCCAGCGCATCACCGGCCGTGCCGGCTGAACCGGACCAGGAGCCTTTCATGACCGACCCGATCGTCCGTTCCGCGCTGTTCGTACCGGCCAGCCGGCCCGAGCGCATCCCCAAGGCATTGGCCAGCGGCGCCGACGTCGTCATCGTCGACCTCGAGGACGCCGTGCAGGAAAGCCTCAAGGAGCAGGCCCGCGCCGACCTCGAGGCGTTTCTCCTGGCCAATCCCGACGCCCGCCTGCTCGTCCGGGTGAACGCCGCCGGCCACCCTGGCCACGCGGCCGACCTTGCGCTCTGCCAGCAGCACGCGGGTGTCGTCGGCGTGTTGCTGCCCAAGGTCGAAAGCGCCGGCCAGGTGAACCGCGCCGCCGCCTGCGGCAAGCCGATCTGGCCGATCGTCGAAAGCGCCAAGGGGCTCGTCGAGCTGGCGGGCATCGCCCGTGCCGAAGGGGTCGAGCGCCTGTCGTTCGGCGCGCTGGACCTGGGGCTCGACCTCGGTCTGGCCAGCGGTACCCCCGCGGCCGGGCGGATGCTCGATCAGGCCCGCTACGCCGTCCTGCTGCATTCGCGGATGGCTGAACTCGCGCCACCGCTCGACAGCGTGTTTCCCGACATCCAGGACCGCGAGGGCCTGGCCCGTACCGCCGCCGATGCCGCCGACATGGGCTTCGGCGGCCTGCTTTGCATCCACCCCAGCCAGGTGGCCATCGTGCACGAGGCCTTGCGCCCGGGCGCCGATGACCTGGCCTGGGCACACCGCGTCCTGACCGCGAGCGCTTCCGGAGACGGCGTGTTCGTGGTTGACGGACAGATGATCGACGCACCGGTAATCGGTCGCGCGCGGCGTCTGTTGCAACGGGCGGGGCAGGCGTTTTCCTGATCGACAGGCGCGCCCCGACCCTATTCCAACGTACCCACTGACAATAACAATCGAGGTACCAGCATGTTGAAGCACACCATCAAGGCGCTCGTCTGCGCCGTCTCCATCGGTCTTGCGGGCGTCGCCCAGGCCGCCGAGTCCGCGTCGACCGACCCCATCGTCATCAAGTTCTCGCACGTCGTGGCGGACAACACGCCCAAGGGGCAGGGCGCGCTGATGTTCAAGAAGCTCGTCGAGGAGCGCCTGCCGGGCAAGGTCAAGGTCGAGGTCTATCCCAACTCGTCGCTGTTCGGCGACGGCAAGGAGATGGAGGCGCTGCTGATCGGCGACGTACAGATGCTCGCGCCGTCGCTGGCGAAGTTCGAGCACTACGCCAAGCCGGTGCAGATCTTCGACCTGCCGTTCCTGTTCGACAACATCGAGGCGGTCGACCGCTTCCAGGCGAGCCCGGAAGGTCGCGCGCTGCTGACCAGCATGGAAGACAAGAACATCACCGGCCTGGCCTATTGGCACAACGGCATGAAGCAGCTCTCGGCCAACGAACCGCTGCGCGAACCGAGCGACGCGCGGGGGCTGAAGTTCCGCGTGCAGGCCTCCAACGTGCTGGAAGAGCAGTTCAAGGCGCTGCGTGCCAACCCGCGCAAGATGAGCTTCGCCGAGGTGTACCAGGGCTTGCAGACCGGCGTGGTCAACGGCACCGAGAACACCTGGTCGAACTACTACAGCCAGAAGGTGCATGAGGTTCAGCCGTACTTCACCCACTCCGATCACGGCGTGATCGACTACATGCTCATCACCAACACCGAGTTCTGGAAAGGCTTGCCGGATGACGTGCGCACCGAGCTGGAGAAAATCATCGACGAAGTGACCGTCGCGGTGAACAAGCAGGCCGACGACCTCAACCGCGAAGCCCGTGCCGCCATCGAAAAGGCGGGCACCAGCGAAATCATCGAGCTGACCCCCGAGCAGCGGCAGAAATGGCGCGAGGCGATGAAGCCGGTGTGGGACAAGTTCGAGGACGAGATCGGCGCCGACCTCATCAAGGCCGCCGAGGCCTCCAACACCCCGTAATACCGATGCCCCAACAGGCGCTGCCGGCCCCATGGCCCGCAGCGCCTTTTTTTTGCGCGCTTGGCCGTCACGGCGAAACCGGATAGGCGCGGGTGTCGCATCGTTGCGATGGCGTAGGGCGGGTCCGTCGTAGGGCGGGTTCAGGAACGAAGCGAACAACCCGCCAACCCATGCCGCGGCCATGCATGCGTCAGGTGGCGCATTGCTTCGCGAATGCACCCTTCGAGACTAAAAGCCAGCAAGCCGCACGCTAGTAAGACTGGCCGATACGTCGCGATGGGCTAGGCTTGACACGCTCCCTGCCGACGAGATCCCTCCCATGCCCAGCGCCGATTTTCTGCTCACTGCCCTCATCGTCGTGCTGATTCCAGGCACCGGGGTGCTCTACACGCTTTCGGTCGGGCTGTTGCTGGGCCAGCGGGCGAGTCTGGCCGCGGCGCTCGGGTGTACGGCCGGGATCGTGCCGGCGCTCGGTGCGAGCCTGCTGGGGCTGGCGCTGGTATTGCACATGAGTGCGCTGGCCTTTCAGGTCGTGAAGTTCGCCGGCGTGGCCTATCTGCTCTATCTGGCATGGTCGATGTGGCGTAGCCAGGGCACCCTGACGGGACCGCAGGCCGAGCAAGGCAGCCTCTGGCGCGTTGCCACGCGCGGCTTTCTGATCAATATCCTCAACCCCAAGCTGTCGATCTTCTTCCTGGCCTTTCTGCCGCAATTCATCGAGCCCGCCGGCGGGAGCGCCATTGGGCAGATGCTGTTGCTGGGCGCTGTGTTCATGGCCATGACGCTGGTCGTGTTCCTGCTCTATGGCCTGCTGGCAGGGAGCCTGCGCCAGCGCGTCGTTGAATCGCCTCGGATCATGGGCTGGCTGCAACGCAGCTTCGCCGTCGTCTTCGCCGCGCTCGGCGCACGGTTGGCATTGGCCGAACGTTGACGGAGGGGCGATGAAGCCGCGAATCAGCGTGATCACCCTGGCGGTCGATGACCTGCCGCGTGCGGTGCGCTTCTACCGCGACGGCCTTGGCCTGTCGTCGGAAGGCATCGTCGGCGAAGAATTCGAGCACGGGGCCGTGGCGTTCTTCGATCTGCAGGCCGGTTTGAAATTGGCGCTCTGGCCGCGTACCAGTCTGGCCCATGACACTGGCCTGGCGCTCGGCCCGTCGAGTGCTGCGACGCCGATGAGCCTTGGCCATAACGTGGCGAGCCGTGAGGAGGTCGACACCGTGATGCAGCAGGCGGTCAGCGCCGGGGTGCAACGGATCAAGGCCGCCGGCGATACCTTCTGGGGCGGTTATTCCGGCTACTTCCAGGACCCGGACGGCCATCTGTGGGAAATCGTCTGGAACCCAGCATTGCTGCCGCCGGACTAGGCCCGCGCCGACATTCCGCCGTCGCCCAGACGCATCCGCTCAGCGATGAGTCGGCAACGTGGCTGACCGGGTGCTCATGGCAGGCGAGTGGCCGCGCGATTCAGGCGGTGGCGTCCATCCACGCCGGCCGTGGATAGCGGCGAGCGGCCTTGCCTGCCTTGAGGATCGCCCCTGGAATCTCATGGCCGACGAGTTCAGGCAGGCTGGCGGCGCAGGCGAGCAGGCGATCCAGATCGACACCGGTGTCCAGGCCCATGCGCTGGAACATGTGCACCAGGTCCTCGGTGCAGATGTTGCCGCTGGCGCCCGGCGCGTAGGGGCAACCGCCGAGGCCGCCGAGCGAGGCATCGAAGCGGTCGATGCCGGCGTTCAGCGCGGCCAGTGCGTTGGCCAGCCCCATGCCGCGGGTGTTGTGGAAGTGCGCGGTGAACACCACCTGCGGATGGCGTTCGAGCACCTCGCGGCAGAGGCGCTCGACCTGCGCCGGGTCGGCCATGCCGGTGGTGTCGCAGAGCGTCACGCCCTGCACGCCGATGTCGAGCAGCCGCTGCACCAGTTCATGCACGCGCGGCTCCGGCACCTCGCCTTCGAAGGGGCAACCGAAAGCGGTCGACAGCGAGGCATTGACGAACACCTCGCTGCCGCGGGTGACTTCGAGGATCGCCTTGAACTGCTCGAGCGACTGTTCGGGCGTCATGCGCAGGTTGGCCAGGCCGTGGGTGTCGCTGGCCGACATCACCAGGTTGATCTCGTCGACCTCGCAGGCCAGCGCCCGCTCGCAGCCCTTCACGTTCGGCACCAGCACGGTGTAGTCGACCCCCGGTACGCGGTGGATGCCGCGCATCACCGCTTCGGCGTCGCGCAGGTTGGGGATGGCCTTGGGCGAGGTGAAGGAGGTGACCTCGATCTTCGCCAGCCCGGTCTCGGCGAGGCGGTCGATCAGGGCGATCTTGTCTTCGGTGGGGACGAAGGCCGGTTCGATCTGGAAGCCGTCGCGGGTGGCGACATCCTGGATGTAGAGGCGTTTGGTCATGATGTCTCCAGATTGGGCGCGGCAGGGCTTGGGCTATTCGCGAGCAAGCTCGCTCCTACGGCGTCGAGGTGTTGCTTTCGTAGGGTGGACGACGCCTCTCCCGTCCACCGAGCGGGCGCGCGCCAGTGAGCTGATTCAGACGATGCCGCGCTCGCGCAGCCCGCGGACTTGCTCGTCGGTCAGGCCAAGCCCGGCGAGCACGTCCTCGGTGTGCTGGCCGAGCTGCGGGCCGCCTTCGCCGAGACGTCCCGGCGTGCGGCTGAGCTTGGGCAACACGCCCGGTACCTTCAGCGGGCCGGCGGCGGTCTGTACCGTCTCGATCATCCGTCGCGCCAGGTAGTGCGGGTCCTGCACGATGTCGGCGGCGGTGTACGGATAGCCGGCCGGCACGCGCACCTCGTTGAGCGCGGCGAGCACCTCGGCGCGGCTGCGGCGCGACGACCATTCGGCGATCGCGGCGTCGATCAGCTCGGCGTGCTGGCTGCGCCCGTCGTTGTGGGCCAGGCGCGGGTCGTCGGCCAGGTCCTGACGGCCGATCAGCGTCATCAGGCGCTTGTAGATGCTGTCGCCATTGCCGGCGATGAGCACGTAGGTACCGTCGTTGCAGGGATAGGAATTGGACGGCGTGATGCCGGGCAGGGCGCTGCCGGCCGGCTCGCGGACGTAGCCGAAGGCGTCGTATTCGGGGATCAGGCTTTCCATCATGCCGAACACCGATTCGTAGAGCGCGACGTCGATCATCTGCCCCTGGCCGCTGCGTTGGCGCTCCTGCAAGGCGAGCAGGATGCCGATGACGCCGTACAGCGAGGAGAGCGAGTCGCCGATGCTGATGCCGACCCGCACCGGTGGCTGGCCCGGATGGCCGGAGAGGTGCCGCAGCCCGCCCATCGCCTCGCCGATCACGCCGAAGCCGGGGCGATCACGGTAGGGGCCGGTCTGCCCGTAGCCGGAGATGCGCAGCATGATGAGCCGGGGATTGAGCGCCGACAGGTCGTCCCAGCCCATGCCCCATTCCTCGAGCGTGCCGGGGCGGAAGTTCTCGATCAGGATGTCGGCCTCGGCGATCAGCCGCCGCGCCACGTCCTGGCCCTCGGCCTGCTTGAGGTCGAGCGTCAGCGAGCGCTTGTTGCGCGATTGCACGTGCCACCAGAGCGAGGTGCCGTCCTTGATCTTGCGCCACGTCCGCAACGGGTCGCCGGTCTTCGGTGGCTCGATCTTGATCACCTCCGCGCCGAATTCACCCAGCAGCTTGCTGGCGAACGGGCCGGCGATCAGTTGACCCATTTCCACGACTTTCAGCCCCTGCAGCGGCAGGTCGCGCTGTGCTGGCTCCGTCATCCTCGTCGACCCCCGGTCATCTCTAGTGCGGCGCAGGATGGCGCAGGGCGGGGCGGTGGACAATTGTCGGATGGCTAAGCTTGCCTTCGCATTACGCGAAGCCGAGACTGCGCGCATCGCCATTGTCGTCGGAGCCTGCCGTGCGCCGGGTCGATTTCGTCACGCTCAAACTCTTCATCGCGATCGCCGACGAGCGCAGCCTGACCCGCGCGGCCGATCGCGAGCACCTGGCGCTGGCCGCGGTGAGCAAGCGCATCAGCGACCTGGAAAGCCAGCTCGGCATCACCTTGCTCTACCGCCAGTCCAAGGGCGTCGAACTGACGCCGGCCGGTCATGCGCTGCTTCACCACGCCCGCAACCTGATGGATAACCTCGGCCGGATGCAGGCCGATCTGTCCGAATTCAGCGAGGGGGTGAAGGGCCATGTCCGCCTGCACGCCAATACCTCGGCGGTGATCGAGTTCCTGCCCGAGGACCTCAGCGCCTTTTGCCGTCAGCACCCGGAGGTGAAGATCGACCTGGAGGAGCGCGTCAGCACCGAGACCCTGCGGGCGGTGCGGGAGGGGTTGACCGATATCGGCGTGTTCGCCGGGCACGTGCCCGCCGAGGAGCTGACCGTCTACCCCTATCGCCAGGACCAGCTCTGCCTCGTCACGCCGCGCGCCCATCCGTTGGCCGGCCATGCGCGGATCGCGTTGAAGGAGGCGGTCGGCTACGACTTCATCGGCTTGCAGCAGGACGCCTCGCTGCACGCACTGCTGCAGCACACCGCCCACCAGCTGGGCGCGGTACTGCGGCTGCGTATCCAGGTCCGCAGCTTCGAGGCGGTATGCCGGATGATCCACACCGGCATGGGCGTCGGCATGTTGCCCGAGAGGGTGGTGCGCAATTACCTGCCGGCCCTCGACGTGGCGGTGATCCCGCTCACCGATGCCTGGGCGCGACGCGAACTGAAGGTCGCGGTCCGCAGCCTGGACGGGCTGTCGATCACCGCGCGGCAGATGCTCGAGCACCTGATTGGCGGGCGGGCCGAGTGAGGGATGCCTTCGCCGTTCGCGAACCCGGTCTTCCCCGAATGTCAATTTAGCCCCTGCCGGCCCTGCGCTAGATTCGGTTCGCCACATGGCCCGAACAACTACAAGACAGGAGCTACATCATGGCGCGTTTCCCCTTTCGCCGGGCAGTCCGCCTGCTCGCCGGCGGTGCTCTGCTCGGTCTGCTCTCGGCGCAGGCGTTCGCCGATCCGATCCTCATCAAGTTCTCCCACATCACCGCTGACAACACGCCCAAGGGGCAGGGCGCGCTGATGTTCAAGAAGCTGGTGGAGGAGCGCCTGCCGGGCCAGGTCGAGGTGCAGGTCTACGCCAACTCATCGCTCTATGGCGACGGCAAGGAGATGGAAGCACTGCTGCTCAACGAGGTGCAGATGCTGGCGCCGGCGCCGTCCAAGCTGGAGCAGTACACCAAGCAGTTGCAGCTGTTCGACATGATGTTCCTGTTCGACGACATGGCCGCTGCCCAGCGCTTCCAGCAATCCGAGCAGGGCAGGTCGATGCTGCGTTCGATGGAGGACAAGGGCATCACCGGACTGGCCTACTGGCTCAACGGCATGCGCCAGTTCACCGCCAACACGCCATTGCGCGAGCCGAGCGACGCGCGCGGGCTGAAGTTCCGCGTGCAGCCCTCGGATCTGCAGGCCGAGCAGTACAGTGCGCTGCGCGCCGTGCCTCGCAAGATGGCCTTCGCCGAGATCTACCAGGGCCTGCAGACCGGCGTGGTCAATGCGCAGGACAACCCCTGGTCGAACATCTACACGCAGAAGTTCTTCGAAGTGCAGCCGTATATGACCGAGTCGAACCACGCCATCGGCAACTATGTGCTCATCACCAATACGCAGTTCTGGAACAGCCTGCCAGGGGACGTGCGCGCCGAGCTCGAGACCATCATCGACGAGGTCACGACCGAGGTGAACCGCCAGGCCGACGCGCTGAACGAGAAGGCCAAGCAGGCCATCCTCGCCACCGGCAAGACCGAGCTCATCACCCTGACGCCCGCGCAGCGCGACGCCTGGCGCAAGGCCGTGGCGCCGGCCTGGAAGGCGTTCGAAGCCGACATAGGCCCGGAGCTGATCGAGGCCGCCCAGGCCGCCAACCAGCCGCAGTGAGTGGCGCATGACGAAGCGGGGCCCGGCGGATGCCGGGCCTTTCACATGCGTATCCGACAACCGCCTGCCAGCCCGTGGACTATGCTGAAAACTGGCCGAAGGACCCCGGCCACAGGCGCCGTCCGTTAGAACTATGGTCGTATGGTTCGTCCAACACGCGAGGCTAAAACTGGGGGTCAGAAACAATAATGATCGAGAGGTGAAGAGCCCATGACTGCTGCATCCCTGTATCCCGTACGTCCCGAAGTGGCCGCCCAGACGCTCACTGACGAAGCGACCTACAAAGCGATGTACCAGCAATCGGTGGTCAACCCGGATGGGTTCTGGCGCGAGCAGGCGCAACGGCTGGACTGGATCAAGCCCTTCACCAAGGTCAAGCAGACGTCCTTCGACGATCACCACGTCGACATCAAGTGGTTCGCCGACGGCACCCTCAACGTGTCTTACAACTGCCTGGACCGTCACCTCGAGGAGCGCGGCGACCAGGTGGCGATCATCTGGGAGGGCGACGACCCTTCCGAACACCGCCACATCACCTACCGCGAACTGCACGAGGAAGTCAGCAAGTTCGCTAACGCCTTGCGCGGCCAGGATGTGCACCGCGGCGATGTGGTCACCATCTACATGCCGATGATCCCGGAGGCGGCGGTCGCGATGCTGGCCTGCGCCCGGATCGGCGCGATCCATTCGGTGGTCTTCGGCGGCTTCTCGCCCGAGGCGCTGGCCGGTCGCATCATCGATGGCCGGTCGAAGGTCGTGATCACCGCCGACGAGGGCCTGCGCGGCGGCAAGCGGGTGCCGCTCAAGGCGAACGTCGACGACGCCCTGACCAACCCGGCGACCAACTGCGTGCAGAAGATCATCGTGGTCAAGCGCACCGGCGGTGACATCCGGTGGCATCCGCATCGCGACATCTGGTACGACGATCTGATGAAGGTGGCCGCCAGCGTCTGTGCGCCGAAGGAAATGGGCGCCGAGGAGCCGCTGTTCATCCTTTATACGTCCGGCTCCACGGGCAAACCCAAGGGCGTGCTGCATACCTGCGGCGGTTACCTGCTGTATGCGGCGCTGACGCATGAGCGCGTGTTCGACTACAAGCCGGGCGAAATCTACTGGTGCACGGCCGACGTCGGCTGGGTGACGGGCCACAGCTACATCGTCTACGGCCCGCTGGCCAACGGCGCGACCACGCTGATGTTCGAAGGCATCCCCAATTACCCGGACGTGACGCGTGTCGCCAAGGTCATCGACAAGCACAAGGTCAACATCCTCTACACCGCACCGACCGCCATCCGCGCCATGATGGCGCAGGGCAAGGCGGCGGTCGAAGGCGCCGACGGCTCCAGCCTGCGACTGCTCGGCTCGGTGGGCGAGCCGATCAACCCTGAGGCCTGGCACTGGTATTACGAGTGCGTCGGACAGAAGCGCTGCCCGATCGTCGACACCTGGTGGCAGACCGAGACCGGCGGCGTACTGATCAGTCCGCTGCCGGGCGCCACGGCGCTCAAGCCCGGCTCGGCGACGCGTCCGTTCTTCGGCGTGGTCCCGGCGCTTGTCGACAACCTGGGCAACCTGCTGGACGGGGCGACCGAGGGCAACCTCGTCATCCTCGATTCCTGGCCGGGCCAGATGCGCACCATCTACGGCGACCACGACCGCTTCGTCGACACCTACTTCAAGACGTTCAAGGGCATGTACTTCACCGGCGACGGCGCACGCCGCGACGAGGACGGCTACTACTGGATCACCGGCCGCGTCGACGACGTCCTGAACGTCTCCGGCCACCGGATGGGTACCGCCGAGATCGAAAGCGCGATGGTCGCCCACGCCAAGGTCGCCGAAGCGGCCGTGGTCGGCGTGCCGCATGACATCAAGGGCCAGGGCATCTACGTCTACGTGACGCTGGTCGCCGGGCACGAGCCCAGCGAACAGCTGCGTCAGGAACTCAAGCAGTGGGTGCGTCGCGAAATCGGCCCGATTGCGGTGCCGGACGTCATCCAGTGGGCGCCGGGGCTGCCGAAGACCCGTTCGGGCAAGATCATGCGGCGCATCCTGCGCAAGATCGCGACCGGCGAGTATGACGCCCTTGGCGATATCTCGACCCTCGCCGACCCAGGCGTGGTGCAGCAACTGGTCGAGACGCACAAGACCATGCAGGTGGCCTGACGCCAGAACGAAGAACCCCGGCTCGCAAGGCCGGGGTTCTTCGTTTTCGCCGCCGCGCTAGGCCAGCCGCGGGCTGTTGTCGTTGGCGGGCTGAGCGCTCGCGACCCCAGCGACCGTCACCTCCGGGAAGCGACCGCCCAGGAATTCGATGCTTTGCGTCGGGAAGGCGAAGTCCACCTCCATGTCCGCCATGCGCTGCAACAGCGCCAGGTTGATCTCCTGCTGGACGTCCATGTAGGTGTTGTAGTCCGACGTCAGCATGATGTAGACGACTTCGAAGGTGAGCTGGAAGTCGTCGAACGCGACGAAGTGCGCCCGGTCGAAGCGTGTCTGGTCCAGCCCCTCGATGATCTCCCGCACGACGCCACCGATCTGCCGCACCTTGTCCGGCGGTGTGTCTTTGGTTATCCCGAACTTGAACACGATGCGGCGAGTGTCCATGCGTTTGTAGTTGTGCAGGAACTGCCTGAGCATGTCGGTATTCGAGCAGACGATCTGCTCACCGCTGAGCGCGCGAATCCGCGTGGTCTTCAGGCCGATGTGTTCGATGTTGCCTGCCACGTCGCCGAAGACCACGAAATCGCCGATCTCGAACGGCTTGTCCACGCCGATCGACAGCGAGGCGAAGACGTCGCTCAGCAGGGTCTGCACGGCCAGCGCGATGGCGATACCGCCGACCCCGAGGCTCGCGACCATGGCGGTGATGTCAACCCCGAGGTTGGCGAGAATGGACAGCAGCATCATCGTCCAGATGACGATGCGCAGCATGATGCCGATGATGGTGGTCGTGACCGGGTTACGCGCCTTGCCGTCGCGCGTCAGGCTTTCCATCCACAGCCGCACGCCGCCGTCGAGCCACAGCGCGATCTGGATCGCCAGCGCGATGAACCAGCCGTGGGACAGCATGGCGGCCCAGCGATCCGGCAGCTCGGCGGCCTTCAGCCCGATCAGCAGCGAAAAGGCGAACAGCAGGAAGCGGCTGGTGCGGCGGAGCATCTCGGTGGCGAAGCCGAGGATGCGCGCATGCGAGCCCTCGGCCTTGGCAGCGACCTTGTCCAGGCGCCGGGCGATCAGGCTCAGCAGGGTGCGCAGCACCCAGTAACAGACGAAGGTGACCGCCAGGATCACGGCAATATCGATCCAGAGTTCCTGGTCCAGCAGGGTTTCCCAGTTCAGATCCCAATTCATCTAACAGCGTCTCCAGCGGCTCGCGGGTGGCTATTTTTCGTGGCCCGTCAGCCACAGAAGTTCCACAAGAGTTCCGCAGGCGGGAAACGCGGGGGCAGGGGTGGGGGCGAAGGATGGCCGGGTCAGCGATGATCGAGCAGGGGCGCGAGCTGCTCGTAGCCGCCGGCATTCACCACATTGCGGTAGCCGAGTTTCTGGAGCAGGTCCTGTGCGGTCGAGGACCGTCGACCGGTTCGGCAATAGAGCACGATCGGCGTCTGCTTGTCGGGCGCGAGCTGGCCGATTCGCTCGTCGAGCGCATCGGTCGCAATACGCACCGCACCCGGAAGCGCGCCGGCGGAGAATTCCTCGGCGGTCCGTACGTCGATCAGCACCGCCCCAGGCTGTTGCAGCGCTGCCAGCGCCGCGGGCTGATCGATGTCCCCGGCCTGCGCGTGCATCCACAGGAGCAGCAGGGGCAGCAGGATGAGTCTTCTCATGCGCATCGCCTCCGTTCGGGTCAGCTGAACAGGCGCGTGAGGTTCGGGAGAATCAGCACCACAGCCGTGGCGAGCAGGATGATGGTGGCCTGCCGGATTTTCTTCTGTCTGAACATGGAGATTGGCCTTTTCTTATTCTTGGCACGGCAGCGCGAAGGTGTATTCATCCGCGCACTGATGTAGTGACCGCTGGCGTCGGGACGGGCGCGTGGCACTCGTCGGATGTCGGTTACCGTCCGCCAGACGGTTGCTTACCGGTAATTCGCAGCAATCGTCGTACCACAACGGCAAGAAGCCACCGAGACAGTCGGACGAACGTGTGCAGTTCCTGCCCGGGACGCAGGTCTAACCGAGCATCCCACCTACGCGGAGGTGATCCATGAACATGAGCAGATGGGCGGCCGGGCTGATGGCCGCAGGCCTGGCCGGTTCGCTGGCCGCGCAGGAGGCCGCCACGCTTGAGCAGGCGCGCGAGCGAATCGGTAGCGAGATGGTCGAGAACAGAGAGCGGATCGGGCGCGAGATCAATGCGATACGGGATTCCGATACCACCGCCGGCAACCGGGGCGGCGGCGAATCCGCTCTCGGCGACCCGGTGCTCGCAGGCGACGGCTCTGGAACGGGCGTCGGCGTGCGCAATCCGCATTTCGATAACTCGCCAACCGGTATCACCGCGCCGAACGAGGTCAGCACGCCAGACGATCTGCCGCGACCGGTCACCACGCCCCGGCCCGTCCCGCCCGACGGAGCCGCTGAACGGCAGGCGCCAGTCGAAGGTGACCGGCGCGGGTCGCAAACGGGTGGAAATGGAACACCAGCAGGTAACGGCATTCGCGGTGCGATGCCATCCCCCGCCCGTTGATCTCGGATCGCCGAATCGCAGGCAATAAAAAACCCGGCCTTGGCCGGGTTTCATATCTGGCGGTGAGGGTGGGATTCGAACCCACGATACGGTTTCCCGTATACACACTTTCCAGGCGTGCTCCTTCAACCGCTCGGACACCTCACCGGAATCTCGACGGCTTGGCCGTTCGAGGCGCGCTAATGTAGCCGAAGCGAATGGCCAAGGCAAAACGTTTTTTCCAGCGATCATGGCGTTACCGTCGGTCGGCCGAAGTTAACGTTTTCTCCGTTTCGGTCGCTGGAACGTTTGGTATTAATCCCTGTCGTAACGTAATGTGGCTGGAAAGGAGGCCGGTGCGCTGCATGAAGTTCAAGAAGAAAGCTCCCAGGCCATCACCGACTACCCGCGTTCTGACACGGCGTCGCATCGACGTCGCGCAGTTGGAACTGGGCATGTACGTGTGCGAAGTCGACCGACCCTGGCGCGAAACCAGCTTTCTGTTCCAGGGCTTTCCGCTGCTGCGCCCGGAAGACGTTCAGGTCGTGCGCGAGCGCTGTGCGTTCGTCTATGTCGACGAGACCCGGCGCGTGCGCCTTGGCGATTCGATGGTGGCGGTGCCGGTTAACCTCGTCCGCCCGCAGCGGCGCGAACGTGTACCGCACGCCCTGTCGGTTGAGATCGAAGCGGCAGAGCAGGCCTTCGAGAGCACTGCGCTACTGATCGAGGACGTATTGACGGACGTCCAGCAGGGGCGCCCGATCGATACTCGCGCCTGTCGCGAAGCGGTCGAGCGCAACCTCGACAGCCTGCTGCACAACGAAAGCGCCTTGCTCTGGCTCACCCGGCTCAAGTCCCAGGATGTCTACACCAGCCTCCATTGCCTGTCCGTGTCGATCATGGCGATGGGCTTCGCGAACTACCTGGGCCTTTCCGATGCAGACATCGAGACGCTCGGTATGGCCGGTCTGCTGCACGACGTAGGCAAGATCAAGATCGACCCCGAGATCCTCAACAAGCCTGGCCGGCTGACGGCCGAAGAGTTCGAGCACATCAAACTTCATCCGGTGTTCGGCTATGAAGCGCTGCGCCGGCAGAGCGACATCCCTCGCGCCGCGGTCCAGGCGGCTCACAGCCACCATGAGCGGCTCGATGGCGGCGGCTACCCGCGAGGCCTGGCGGGCGACCAGATTCCGTTCATGACCCGTGTGATCACCATCGTCGATGCGTTCGATGCCATCACCAGCCATCGCAGCTATGACGAGGCACGGCCGGTGCAGGATGCCTTCGCCATCCTGCGCGAGGGCGGCGGCCAGTTCGACGAGAAGCTGGTGCTGCAATTCATCCGCTGGTTGGGCGTCTTCCCGGTCGGCACCCTGGTCGAGCTGCATACCGGTGAGGTCGGCCTGGTGATGGAGAAGCATCCGACCCTGCATCTGCGACCCAAGGTCCTCGTGCTTCGCGACGCCGACAAGCGGCCGTGCGCGCCGCGCTACCTCGATCTATCCCGAATCTGCACCGATGGTCTGGGCCAGGCGTATCGCATCGCCACCGGCCTGCCGGACGGCTCGCACGGGCTGTACATCGCCAGTGCCGAGATCCAGGCGCTGCTCCATCCTGAAGTGCTCGCGCTGCTCGATATCGAGGACGCCGAGACGTCGCAGCCCGCTCCCGAGGGGATGCCGCGCCTCGGCTGACCGGTCGGTCGGTCACGGCGCTTTACCTTGCCGCACGGCTGTGGGTAACGTTCGCGCACCTCAGAACAAGGAATGCGCCATGACCGATCTCGTTACCTACCGCTTCGACGACGGCGTCGCCACGCTCACGCTCTGCAACGGCAAGGTGAATGCCCTGTCCCCCGCTGTCATCGAGGCGTTGAATGCGGCGCTCGACCGCGCCGAACAGGATCGGGCGATCGTCGTGCTGACGGGCCAGCCTGGCATCCTTTCAGGCGGCTACGACCTCAAGGTGATGACCTCGAGTCCCGAGAACGCGATGGCGCTGGTCGCCTCCGGCTCCCGTCTCTCGCGCCGGATGCTGGCGCATCCCTTCCCGATCGTTGCGGCGTGCGGTGGGCATGCGGTGGCGAAGGGCGCCTTCCTGCTGCTGTCGTCCGATTACCGCATCGGCGTCGAAGGGCCGTTCAGCATCGGCCTCAACGAAGTGCAGATCGGCATGACGATGCACCACGCCGGTATCGAACTGGCCCGCGATCGGCTGACCAAGCCGGCCTTCCAGCGGTCGGTGATCAACGGCGAGATGTTCGCGCCGCAGGCGGCGTTGCAGGCGGGCTTTCTCGATCAGGTGGTCGCGCCCGAGCAGCTCGAGGCGACGGTGGCGGCGGTCGTCCAGCAGCTGAAGAAGCTGAACATGACGGCGCACCGCAACACCAAGCTCAAGGCGAGAAAGGCCCTGCTCGAGACGCTGGACCAGGCCATCGACCTGGACCTCAAGCACTTCGGCTGAGGCGCGACCGGACAGTCGGTTTTTTTTGCCGGGCGCGGTTCAATCGCGGTTCGTCGCGTTTACACTGCTCCGGCGACGCCCCGCCCCGGTGGGGCGTTTTCTTTCCTTCTTTCCGCTCGCAGGAGAGCCCATGCCAACGCCCCCTCTTCCGGTTAATCGCGCCGATTTCGACCAGGTCATCGTCCCCACTTTCGCCCCGGCGGCGTTCGTGCCGGTGCGAGGCGAGGGGTCGCGAGTGTGGGACCAGAGCGGGCGCGAGCTGATCGACCTGACGGGCGGCATCGCGGTCAACGTGCTCGGGCATGCGCATCCGGCGCTGGTCGCCGCGCTCACCGAGCAGGCCGGCCAGCTCTGGCACATCTCCAATGTCTTCACCAACGAGCCGGCCCTGCGCCTGGCGCGCAAGCTGGTCGAGGCGACCTTCGCCGAGCGCGCCTTCTTCTGCAACTCCGGCGCGGAAGCCAACGAGGCGGCGTTCAAGCTGGCTCGCCGGTTCGGTCATGAGACCGGCGGTGCGCAGAAGCATGAAATCGTTGCGGCGCTCAACAGCTTCCACGGTCGGACCCTGTTCACCGTCACGGTCGGCGGCCAGCCCAAGTACTCGGACGGCTTCGGGCCGAAGATCGAAGGCATCCGCCATGTGCCGTACAACGACCTTGAGGCGCTGAAGGCCGCGGTGTCGGATCGGACCTGCGCCGTGGTGCTGGAACCGATCCAGGGCGAGAGCGGCATCCTGCCGGCCGATCAGTCGTATCTGGAAGGTGCGCGCGAGTTGTGCGACGCGCACAGCGCCCTGCTGATATTCGACGAGGTGCAGACGGGCGTGGGTCGCACCGGCGACCTGTTCGCCTACATGCACACCGGCGTCATCCCCGACATTCTGACCACCGCCAAGAGCCTGGGCGGCGGCTTCCCGATCGGTGCGATGCTGACCACCGAGCGGATCGCCCGCCATTTCGGCGTCGGCACGCACGGCACCACCTTTGGCGGCAACCCGCTGGCCTGCGCCGTCGCCGGGGCGGTGATCGACATCGTCAACACGCCCGAGGTGCTGGACGGCGTACGCCAGCGGCATCAGTGGTTCCGCGAGCGGCTAGAACGCATCGGCGAGCGTTACGGCATCTTCAGCCTGATCCGCGGCCGCGGCCTGCTGATCGGCTGTGTGCTGTCCGACGCCTGGAAGGGCCGTGCCAAGGATGTGTTCGATGCGGCTGAGCGCGAGGCGCTGATGGTGCTGCAGGCTGGCCCGGACGTCGTCCGCCTAGCGCCGAGCCTGGTGATCGAGCGGGCCGATATCGACGAGGGGCTCGATCGGCTCGAGCGGGCCATCGCCACGCTGGTCGGTGCCTGAGGTCGGTCCTTTTCAACCGGGCCGGTCGCCGGCCCAACGCGGAGAACAGGTATGAGCGATAGCCTGCAATTGATTCTGGAAGACGTGGATGGCACCCAGCTGGAGACCTCCTGCACGCGCTTTGCCGTGGTCTGGCAGGGCAAGGAGGTCTGGATCCAGCAGGTTGGCAATAACCAGCTGATGATCGGCGTCGACGTGGAGGAAGGCGATACCGAATACGCCAACCTGCTGCTGCGCCCGCTGGCGACCAACCTCGTCAGCCTGGAACTCGAAATGGAACCGGTGGAAGCCGAAGACGGCCATGTGCATGGGCCGGATTGTTGTCACGATCACTGAAGAGTCGACAGGATGCTGGCACTGGGTAAATGGCTGGAGCTGACGCTTGCCGGCCGAGAACCGATGGAGAAAATCCAGCTCACCGCCAAGGGGGTGAAGCTGCACTGGCTGGCCGAGGGCGCGATGTTGATCACGCCGCCGGCCAAGCAGGACACGGGGGCCGACGTCGTGCTGTCGGCCGGCGTGCATGGCAACGAGGTCATCCCGATCCTGCTGCTCGACCGCCTGATCCGCCGGATCGCGCGCGGCGAGCTGATTCCGGGCGTGCGCGTGCTGTGCCTGCTGGGCAATCCCGGCGCGGTGCGCAAGGGCGTGCGGGCGCTGGAAACGGACCTGAATCGGCTGTTCCTCGGCGCGCATGCCGACGCTGGCGGTGACGAAGCCTTCCGGGCGGCGGAGCTGGAGCGGCTGGTCGAGACCTTCTACGCCGATGCGGCACGCACGCGCCGTCATTACGACCTGCATTCACCGATGCGCGCGTCGCGGCATGCGCAGTTCGCGGTGCGTCCCGCACAGGATGCGGCCGTGAGCGACGAAGCCCTGGCACGGCTTGCCGACACGGCCATCGAGGGGTTGGTGTTGCAGGAGCGACCGACCCGCACGTTCAGCGCTCACACCGCGATGCAATTCGAGGCCGACAGCTTCACCCTTGAACTGACCGATGCACCCTCGCTGGGGCGCGTCGAAGCAGGCCTTGCGCGGGTGATTGCCGGACAGGCCCCGGAAGCGGGCACCCGTCCCAAGCTCTATCGCGTCGTGCAGGAAATCCTGCGACGCAGCGAAGGCTTCTACCTGCGTCTGCCGGCGGATATCGAGAACTTCGCCCCGGTCGCACGCGGATCGCTGTTGGCCGAGGAGGCTGGCGGCGGTCGGCAGATCGTCGAGGAGGAGGGTGCGCACATCCTCTTCCCGATGGCGCAGGTCGCGATCGGCCAGCGTGCCGGCCTGATCCTCGTGGAGTGCGAATCGCAGCCGGCTTAAACGCCGGCCGGCGGTGTCCGTAGCGAGTCGTTGCCGGTAACCGTTGCGGTGCCGGTGGCGGCTTGCGCGTTGGCCTGCATGGCGGCGCGGTCCCGCTCGGAGGTTTCGAACGGCATGTGGCTGGATTTGTGTTCGGCCTGGCCGGCCTGCTCGTTCACTTCGGTCAGCACGCGCTTGGCTTCGCAGCGACCGGTCATGCCGCGCGCCAGCGCCATCCCGCCCAGGGCCAGTTGCATCACACCGCCAACACCGCCACGGCGCAGGCCTTTGCCGAGCAACATCAGGCCGCCCGCCACCGAGGCGGCGCGCTCCCAGCCGTGGACGTTCTGTGGCATGGACTTGTCAGGTGAAAAGGGATTCATGGCGGTAGCCTCGCACTGGGGATTCTCCATTGACTGACTACCGCCCGGTCGCGGCGTTCCGGCCGCAGGTCGGCTCGCCTCAGTCGGCCATGGCGAACACCTTGAGCAGGAAGGCGTACTCCAGCGCGGCATCCTTGAGCGCCTGGTAGCGACCGCTCATGCCGCCGTGTCCGGCGCCCAGTTCGGTCTTGAGCAGCAGCAGGTTGTCGTCGGTGCGGGTTGCGCGCAGGCGTGCGACCCACTTGGCCGCTTCCCAGTACTGCACGCGGCTGTCGTTGTAGCCAGCGACGGCGAGAATCGGCGGGTAGGCCTGCGCCGTCACGTTCTCGTACGGGGCGTAGCCGCGAATGCGCGCGTGCACCTGCGGATCGTTCGGGTCGCCCCATTCGTCGTACTCGGTCACCGTCAAGGGCAGGTCGGGGTTGAGCATGGTGTTCAGCGTGTCGACGAAGGGCACGTCGGCGATGGCCGCGCCGAACAGCTCGGGCCGCATGTTCAGCACCGCACCGATCAGCAGCCCGCCGGCGCTGCCGCCGCTGATGGCGAGGCGCTCTGGTCGGGTGTAGCCCTCGGCGACCAGGTGCTCGGCGCAGGCGATGAAGTCGGTGAAGGTGTTGCGCTTGTGCGCCAGCTTGCCGGCGCGGTACCAGGCTTCGCCGAGATCGCCGCCGCCGCGCACGTGGGCGATGGCGAACACGAAGCCGCGATCGAGCAGCGAGAGCCGGCCATGGGAGAACCAGGGGTCGAGGCTGTGGCCGTAGGCGCCGTAGCCGTACAGGTAGAGCGGCGCAGGCTGGCCGAGGGTTTCCCGCCGCGCCACCAGGCTGATCGGCACCCGGGTGCCGTCCGGTGCCGTCGCCCAGCGCCGTTCGCTCACGTAGGCGTCGGGGTCGAACGGCCCTTCGACGGGCGTCTCCTTGAGCACCTGCTGCGCGCCGCTAGCCAGTTCGAGCTGGCGAATCTGGGCCGGGCGATTGAGCGCCTCGTAGCGAACGCGAATGGTCGGGCTATCGAATTCCAGCGTGTCGCTGACGTGCAGGCTGTAGGCCGCATCGGGCAGCGCCAGGCGGTAGCGGTCCGCCTGCGCCGGGCGCACCTCGATCACCGGCAGACCGTTCTCGCGCAGGCTCAGTATCAGGGCGTCGCGGTTGAGGCTCGCGTCCTCGAGCGTGACCTGCGGATCGTGCGGCACCAGCGGTTGCCAGTGTTCGCGGGTCGGCTGTCGCTCGCTGGCGCGGTAGAGCGCGTAGTTGATGCCGTCCTGGTTGGTGCGGATGAACCAGCAGGGCTCGCCATTCCAGACGCCGTGATCGGGGAAGTATTCGTGGTCCTCCTGCCGCGGCGCGAGGCAGACCGGCGCTGCGGTCGGCACATCGGCCGGCAGCACCCAGGCTTCGCTGGTGGTCTTGCTGTGCGACAGGATGATCAGCTGTCGCTCGGAGCTGCTGCGGTAGCAGCTGACGAAATAACGGCCATCCGGGTCGTGATAGACCTCGCTGGCTCCGGCCTCGCCGAGGCGATGACGGAGGATGCGGTGCGGGCGGTGGGTATCGTCCAGCTCGCCGAAGAACAGCGTCTGGTGGTCGTTGGCCCAGGTCATGCTGCCGTCGCACTGCTCAAACGGCAGCTCGGTGACTTCGCCGGTGGCCAGCTCCTTGACGAACAGGCGGTAGATTTCGTCGCCCTCGGTGTCGAGGCTGTAGGCCAGCCGGGCATGGTCCTGGCTGATGCTCAGGGTGCCGATCGACAGGAAGCCGCCGCCGGCCAGCACGTTCGGGTCAAGCAGCAGTTGCTCGGCCTGTTCATCCAGCGTCAGCGAGCCGTCGGCCGGCCGTGGGCAGCGGTAATGCCGCGGGTATTCGTCGCCGGCGGTGGTGCGGCGGTAGTACAGCCAAGGCCCCCAGGGCGATGGCAGCGACAGGTCGGTTTCGCGGATGCGACCCTTGATCTCCTGGAACAGCCGCTCACGCAGTTCGGCCTGCGGCGTCATCTGCGCGTCGAGGAAGGCGTTTTCCGCCTTCAGGTAATCCAGCACCTCGTCGGTGTCGCGGTTTTCCAGCCAGCGGTAGGGATCGTCGCCATTGTCGATTCGGGCGATGGGAGCGTCTTGCATGCGGGACTCCTGGAAGATGAAGCGGCGCCGGCACAGAGGGCGTTCGGCGCGTCGCGTGCCGGCAGTGTAACCGCCGGCCTGTCGTTGCGGATTCGCTCAGCGCTCGTACTGGCGACTCTCGACGGCCAGCTCGAGCGCCTTGCGCATGTCCAGCCGCGCGGAGCGGCCGACGTCGCGGTCATCCAGCCGGTAATCGCGCTCGGACGGCAGGATCGGCGCGGTCAGGTCGTCGGCTTCGACGGGCTCGAAATCCGAATCCCGCCCGATGGTCATGGCGCTGCGCCGGAGCAGTTCGCGCATCTGCTCGGGTTCGAGCGCCGGGTTGATGGCGGTCATCGCCGCCACCACGCCAGCGACCATCGGCGTGGCGTAGGAGGTGCCGCAGTGCACCTCGCCGGGCTTGCCGTCCGGCGTCCAGGCGCGGGTGCAGGCGGCGGCGGTGATGTCCACACGCATGTCCAGGTTCGAGGAACGGCGTCGCTCGGCATAGTCGGGGTGCTCGACCGGCAGGTCGCGGCGCTCGCTGCGCTGATGGCCGCCGACCACCAGCAGCTGCTCGGTGACGAAGGAGGAGGGCAGGCGGTAGTCGTCGGCGCTGGAGAAGGTCGAGCCGTTGCCGGCCGAGTTCACCACCACGACGTCCGGGTGCTCGCGGCGCAGCCAGAGAAAGAACTCCTCCAGCAGCTCTTCGTAGCCGCTCATGGCGATGCCGGAGCGGATCAGCGAATCGACTTCCTCGCCTTGAACGTCACGCGTGCCGACGCGGTGGATGCCCCAGCTCCAGTTCAGGACCCGCACGCCATCCTCGACGAGGTTGACCGAGGCGGCGACGTTGGCGGTGATGCCGGCATCGGAGTTGCGGTCGACGATCACCTCGTAGCCGGCGCCGACCGGCTCCAGGGCGGCGAGAAAGCCGCTGACGCCACGCTCGTCGCGCTGGGCGGCGAGGATGCCGGCGACGATCGAGCCATGTCCGTCGGCCTCGCGCGAGTCGCGCGCATACAGGCACACGTGGCCGTCCTCGGTGGCGCAGGCGCCGCGGTAACGCTGGAAGTCGCGCAGGTCGACGTCGACGTTGCGCTCGATCACGCCGACCCGCACCGGTTCGGTCTCGACCGGATCGCCCTTCGCCGGGATGCGGTTGCGGAAAAAGGCCACCGCATCGACGAAACGGTTGGCTGCCCACTCGCTGGCACGCGGCTCGCGTGGCGACGACTCGGCTTCGCCTTCCGGCCCGGATTCTTCGATCACCACCGCATCGACCTGCAGCTCGTTGCCCAACCGCAGCACCAGCGCATCGCGCTCGATCAGGTCGTCGGCCGGCAGGCGCAGCTGATAGGTGTTGAGCGGGGGAATCGCGCCGACCACCTCGGCGCCGTATTTCTCGGCCAGGCGGCGGGCTTCGCGCAGGCCGTCGTAGCGCTCCTCGATCACCACGCTCACCAGGTCGAGGTAGCTGCTGATGCCTTCCTGATTCTTCACCACCTCGTCCGGCCTGGCGGCGACCACGTGGCTGCTGCCGGCGGTCAGCCAGACGGGGTTACTGTCCTCGTCGCCCTGTCGCAGCCAGAGCGGTGCGCCCCGCTCGCGCGCAGGCAACGTCAGGCGCAGCTGGCTGCCGTCGCGCCGGACGGCTTCGGCCGGTACGGGCTCCCCGTCGATCAACACCTGCAAGGGCGCCTCGGGCGCCTGGATGGTCAGGCAGAACTCGGTCGACTCGCCGGCCAGCAGATCGCCGCAGCGCAGCAGGTGCTCGATACGCAGCGGTGTCTGGGCATGGGTTGGAACGGCGAATGCCAGCAACAGCGGCAGGATGAACAGGTGGCCTAGGCGGACCATCAGCTATGCAGGGCTCCTTGAGGACGCAGCAACTGGACGCTGAACAGCCGGTCGGGGTCGGTCCAGCAGGCGACCGGTTCGAGGCCGGCCTCGTGGGCCAGGCGAGCGAAGCTGTCCAGGCTGTACTTGTAGGAATTCTCGGTGTGCAGGCTTTCGCCGGCCTCGAAGTGGAAGCGCCGGCCCTCGATCGTCACGTCCTGCGGCTCGCGGCTGACCAGGTGCATCTCGATGCGCGACTGGACGTCGTTGAAGAAGGCGCGATGGGCGAAGCGGGACGGGTCGATGTCGCTCGCCAGCTCCTCGCGGATGCGCTCGAGCAGGTTGAGGTTGAAGGCGGCCGTCACCTGGGCGCGATCGTTGTAGGCCGCCTCCAGGGTTTCGCGGTCCTTGATCAGGTCGACCCCGACCAGCAGGCTGCCGCCCGCCGGCATTAGCCCGTGCAGCTTGCGCAGCAGCCGGCAGGCCTGCGCCGGGGTGAAGTTGCCGATGCTCGAACCGGGAAAGAACATCAGGGGATGGCCCGTCTCGAACGCCGGCGGCAGTCGCATGCCATCGGTGAAGTCGGCGCAGGCGGCGCTGACATCGAGCCACGGGTAATCGGCGGCCAGCCGCTGCGTGCTGGCCAGCAGGAAGTCTTCGGAAATGTCCACGCCCAGGTAGCTGGTCGGATGCAGCGCTTCGAGCAACAGCCGCACCTTGCGGCTGGCGCCGCTGCCCAGCTCCACCAGGTCGGTGCTCGGCCCGACGCGCTCGGCGATCTCATCGGCGGCGCTGGCGAGAATGCCTTCCTCGGTACGGGTGAGGTAGTACTCCGGCTGTTGGCAGATGCGGTCGAACAGCTCCGAGCCGCGGCGATCGTAGAACAGCGCCGGGGAGGTGGACTTGGGCTGACGGGCGAAGCCGGCCAGCACTTCGTCGCGCAGGTAATTGCCGGGCGCCGGGCGGTAATCGTCGTAGAAGCGAACGGCCAGTGCCATGTCACACCTCGCGAGCCAGGCGCAGCCCGGCGAACTGCCAGCGTGCCGCCGGCGGGAAGAAATTGCGGTAAGTGGCGCGGATGTGGGTCTCCGGCGTGGCGCAACAGCCGCCGCGCAGCACCATCTGGCCTGACATGAACTTGCCGTTGTACTCGCCCAGGCTGCCTTCGAGCGCGCGAAAGCCGGGGTAGGGCCGATAGGCGCTGGCCGTCCATTCCCACAGGTCGCCGAACAGCTGCTGCGGGCCGTCGCCGTCGCCGCTGGCCGGTATCGGGTGCAGGTGATCGTCTTCGAGGAAGTTGCCGCGCCGCGGCTGGTCGGCCGCGGCGACCTCCCATTCCGCTTCGCTCGGCAGCCGCGCCCCAGCCCAGCGCGCATAGGCGTCGGCCTCGAAGAAGGACAGGTGGCAGACCGGCGTGTCGAGCGCCAGCGGACGCAGCCCGCCGAGCGTCATCTCGTGCCAGAAGCCCTCGTGCCGCTGCCAGTAGAGCGGGGCGTGCCAGTCGGCGCGCCGCACCAGATCCCAGCCATCGGACAGCCACAGCTCGGGCCGCGCATAGCCGCCGTCAGCCATGAACGACAGGTACTCGCCATTGGTGACCAGTCGGCTGGCCAGCTGGAAGTCCTCGATGAATTCCCGGTGACGCGGTCGTTCGCAATCAAAGGCGAAGCCTTCACCCTCGTGGCCGATCGAACGCACGCCGCCTTCGTAGTCGAGCCAGCGCAGCTTTTCATGGGCCGAGGCCGGCGCCGGATGCAGGTCGCTGCGGTAGACCGGATGCAGCGGGTTCTGCGCCAGGATGTGCTTGATGTCCATCAGCAGCAGCTCCTGATGCTGCTGCTCGTGCTGCAGGCCCAGCTCGACGCGCTCTGCGATCTGCGCGGCCTTGTCCGCCGGCGGCCGTGCGAGCAGGTCGGCCATCGCCTCGTCGACGTGCCGTCGGTAGGCATAGACCTCGGCGACGCCAGGGCGCGAGAGCAGGCCGCGGCGCGCGCGTTCGAACGGCGTGCCGTGGGTCTGGTAATAGGAGTTGAAGAGGTGGTCGTAGGCTTCGTCGAGCGGCCGGTAGCCGGCGAGAAAGGGCTTGAGCAGGAAGGCCTCGAAGAACCAGCTCATGTGCGCCAGGTGCCACTTGGGCGGGCTGACGTCCGGCATGCTCTGGATGACGTGGTCCTCGATCGTCAGCGGTGCGCAGAGCCCTTCGCTCAGCGCGCGAACGTGTCGGTAGCGCTCGAGCAAGGCGTCGAAGTGGGCGAGTGCGGGTTGTCCTGAACGGTATGCAAGGTTGCCCATCGGCGTTCCCCGTGCGGTGGTTGGGCGCGGCCGTGCCGCTCAGTAACCGACACGGCGCACGGGGCGAAGTTCGGGGCGGGACCGGTGGCGCCGTTCAGGAATCGGCGATGGGCGGGGTCGGACGAATGAGTAACTCGTTAACGTCGACATGCGGCGGCTGGGCCAGGGCATAGAGGACCGCACGGGCGATGTCGTCGGGCTCGAGCGCATAGGCGGGCGGCTGGTCGAACAGCGGCGTGTCGACCATGCCCGGCTCGATCAGCGTCACGCGCACGCCGCTGCCGCGCAGTTCCTCGCGCAGGCCATGGCCCATGCCGCTGACCGCCCACTTGGTGGCGCTGTACATCGAGCCGGGAATGACGAAGCGCCCGGCGGCCGAGCCGGTGAACAGCAGGTGGCCGCGCGAATCCTTCAGCGCCGCCAGGCAACAACGCGCCGTGAGCGCGGCGCCGAAGACGTTCGTCAGCACCAGATCGCGCCAGATGAGCGGGTCGGCCCCGCTGAAGCCGCCTTCGCCGCCGGGCATGCCGGCGTTGGCGAACACCGCGTCGATGCGTCCGAAGTGCGCCAGCGCCTGGGCGGCCATCGCCTGCTGCTCTTCGATCTCACGCACGTCACAGCGGATCGCCACGGCGCGATCCGGCCCGCCGAGCTGTTCGACCAGCGCCTTCAGCCGCGCCTCGGAGCGCGCCGCCAGCGCCAATCGGTAGCCCGCGTCGGCCGCCAGCCGCGCCGTGGCGGCGCCGATGCCGGACGACGCGCCGGTGATCAGCAGGACCTTGTCGTGTGTGGCGGCCATCGGTTCGCCTCAGTAGTTGGGGGTGATCTCGGGAACGCCGGTGTCATCCGCCAGGCCGGGCGTCCAGGGCTCCAGCCGGCAGCCCTTGTCTTCCAGCGATTCGCGGGCCTGGCTGATGACTTTCGACAGGCGCTCGCCATCGGCGTAGTCGGCGCGCTCGACCGACGGCACGTTCAGCAGCTCGCCGCCCTCGCTGTCGATAACGGTGAAGCCGAAGCTGTCTTCGTCCGGGTTGGCGCTGGCCACGCAGCCATAGGGAACGAACGCCTGCGAGACGTATTTGGTCGCGGTATCCAGGTTCAGCGGCGTAGTGCTCATCGTGGTTCTCCATCGGCGGATGCGGAGGGTGCAGGGCCCTGACTGTCGGACAGTTCGGCGAGCCGATCGATTCCGTCGTCGCGATCATCGGCGCGTGCCAGGCAGTCGAGGTTGGCGAGGTCGCGGCGGATGTCTTCGATCCGCGCGTCGAGGTGCTGGCGCTGGCGTTCGTCGGCGAGGGCGTAGAGATCGACGGCCAGGTCGATGCCGGCCTGTTCGGCCTGGGCGTGGCTGTCTCGGTAGGGCTCGGTCCAGAAGGCCTCGCGCCGTTGCAGCAGGCGCGCGATGCGCTCGGGGAAGTCCTCGGCTTGACGGTCGGCGATGGCGTCCTTGAAGGCCTGCTGCCAGCGCGCGCGGTTGGCCAGCCACCGGGCGTTGCGGTCGCCGAGCGCCTGGGACCAGGCCGACACGCGCTCACGCTGCGCCTCGTTCAGCCGGCCGAACCAGTCGTCCAGCCGGTCGCGCATGCGCTCGGCGCGCTCGCTTATCTGCTCGTCGAGCGTCGGCTCGAGGTACTTCTCGACGCGCTCGCGATGGTCCTTGTCGAGCTTGGCGTAGAGCTCGCGCACCTGATCGTCATCGAGCCGGCGCAGCAGGTCCACCGTGCTGGGGGTGATCTCCGCCGCGACCGCATCCATCGCTCGCTGCGCCTCGCGGTAGCGCGCCCGGAGGTTTTCGTGGGTCACGGGCTCCGCTTCGAGGCGGTCGAGCCAGGCGAGGTACTGGGGCAGCTGGGTGCTGCAATGCCAGCTCAGGTGCTCGGCCAGGTAATGGCGGAAGTCCTCTTCCTGCGCCGGGCTCATGTCGACGTAGTCGTCGACCTGCCAGGGAATCAGGTGGTCGAGGTTGCGATAGACCAGGCTGATCCGCGTGCAGCCGCCGATCAGCAGGGCGATCAGGATGACCAGCAGCAGCGGCCTGTACAGCCGGTTGGGCATCGGGTGCATGGCGGCCTCGTTCGTCGGTACCTGTGCATGAGAGCCCGTTCGGCCCGGACGGTTCGCGCCCGGTGCGCAAGCGGGACGACGAACGAGCGGCCGGATGGCGAGCAAACCGCTGCCCGCGTGGTCAGCTATTGCAGGGTGCCGGCGTTCGGCCGGCGTTCACCGACGCGGAGGATTGAGATGACACCTGAAGTGAAGGAACTCAGAGGCGATCAGATTCCAGATGCCTGGCGTCCGGCCTGGGCGGCCTGCTGGGTCGTAGAGTTGAACGGCGCGATCATGGCCGGGCCGTACGTGTCCGAAAGCGAGGCGCGCTCAGTGGCCGAAGGCAAGCGCGACCCGCAGGACTTCCAGACCCCGCTGCGCTGAACGACGGAACGCCGCGCCGCCGAGCAAGGCGGCAGGAGCGCCGCGGGCACGCCGCCTTGCCAGGCCACCCTTGGGCGGTCGGCTCGGTAGGGCGGCGCCCATCACCCCGGATCACTCGGCTGGCTTGGCCTGCGCTGCCGGCTCGGGCGTCTCTAGCGAGAACGCCGCCTCGCTGGGCCGTGGCGGCGGTTGTACCAGCAGGCTGACCAGTTCCAGCGCCTTGTCGAACGAGGGGTAGCCGCTTTGCGCCACGTCCAGTTCGCTGTAGGCGGCGCGGTAGCGGGCGGCCTTTTCGGAATCCGGCTGGTCGAGCAGGTAGGGCTCGTCATACATCTTGTAGAGAAGTGCGATGGCGTGCGGGTGCCCCTGCTCGGCGGCGCGTTCGAGCAGCTCGATCACCTCGCCGACCTGCGGGCCCTGGCGAATCAGCAGCACGGCGCGGTAGAACTCCGTCTCGCCTCGCTCGTCCAGCGGCGCCGCGCGATTGAGCAGGGCGTGCGCCAGCTCGTAGCCGTCCTCTTCGGCGGCGGAAATCAGGATCTTGGCCTGCATCAGGTCGTTCTGGTACAGCAGGCGCGCCTGGCGGCAGGTACTGTCGCTCCCGGGGCGATCGCAGGGCTGCATGGCGCAGCCGCCGAGCGTCAGCAGCAGGCCGATGGTGGTGGCGTATCTGATCACCCTTGTCCCTCTCATCCGTTCCGTATTGGCGTGCTTCGACCCGTGGGAACGCCTTCCGTTCGTCGAGGGTCCCAGCCTGAGCCGCTGGCGGTCGCCTTCGCCTGAGCGCGAAGGCGGTACCACTGGCTCCACTATAGTCGCCGGCCTCGGTCCACTGCTTCGTCGGTGCAGTCTGGTGCACTGCCAATGAGTGCCGACCGGCTTACATCGTGCCGTTCAGGAGACGCCTCATGCTCGCTCGACCTCTGCTCGCCGCCACCTTCGCCGGGGCGATCCTGTGGGGCGGTTTCGCCAGCGCCGCGCCGGACCAGCCCCTGGACAGCACGCTCGGCCCGCTGGAAGTCACCACCGTGGCCGACGGACTCGCCCGGCCCTGGAGCCTGGCGTTCCTGCCGGGTGGTGAGCGCATGCTGGTCACCGAACGGCCCGGCACGTTGCGCGTGGTGGGCCTGGATGGTCGCGTCTCCGAGCCGCTCGACGGCGTGCCCGAGGTGTATGCGACCGGGCAGGGCGGCCTTCTCGACGTGCGCCTGTCACCGGACTTCGCGAGCGATCGGCTCGTCTACCTCACCTACGCCGAGGCGGGCGAGGACGGCAAGGCGGGTACCGTCGTCGGTCGCGGGCGGCTGAGCGAGGACCTGTCGGCGATCGAGGATTTCGAGGTGCTTCTGCGCCAGCAGCCCAAGCTGTCGGTAGGGCTGCATTTCGGCTCACGGCTGGTATTCGACCGCGCGGGTGATCTGTTCGTGACGCTCGGCGAGAACAATCGGCGATCCACCGCCCAGGATCTGGACAAGCTGCAGGGCAAGGTGGTGCGCCTGAATCCCGATGGCAGCGTGCCGCCGGACAACCCCTTCGTCGACCGCCAGGGCGCGCGGCCGGAAATCTGGTCGTACGGCCATCGCAACCCGCAGGGCGCGGCACTCAACCCGTGGACGGGCGCGTTGTGGGTGAACGAGCACGGCCCCCGCGGCGGCGACGAGATCAACGTGCCGCAGGCGGGCAAGAACTATGGCTGGCCGCTGGCTACGCATGGCATTGACTACAGCGGCCAGCCCATCCCGGAAGCCGTCGGCGAGACGGCCGAAGGCACCGTTGCGCCGCACCATGTCTGGGAGGTTTCGCCCGGCCTCAGCGGCATGGCGTTCTACGATGCCGAGCGTTTTCCCGCCTGGCAGCACAGCCTGTTCATCGGTGCGCTGGCCCAGCCGTCGCTGATTCGCCTGACGCTCGACGGCGACGCGGTGGCAAAGGAGGAGCGCCTGCTCGAGTCGCTCGGCAAGCGCATCCGCGACGTTCGGGTCGGCCCGGACGGCTACCTCTACGTACTGACCGACGAGGCTGACGCCAGCCTGTTGCGCATCGGCCTGGCTGAATGATCGAAGCGCCGGACAGGCCGTGCGCAAGGCGTCGGCCTGCCGCGGCCACCGCGGTCCCGCAGGCCGATGACCGCGGCATGGGCCGGGCGCGCTAGAATCGCCCGCTTTCTCACCAGGACGCGATCATGGCCGATATCGGGCGCTACAACCGTCTTCAGATCACCAAGCACACCGGCTTCGGCCTGTACCTGGATGGCGGTTCGCAAGGGGAAATCCTGCTGCCGAACCGTTACATCCCGAAAGACCAGCCAACGGAGGTGGGCGACTGGCTGCGGGTGTTCCTGTACTTCGACAGCGAAGACAAGGTGATCGCCACCACGCTGCGTCCGCGGGTGCAGGTCGGCCAGTTCGCGGCGCTCAAGGTGGTGCAGATCAATCGGGTCGGTCTGTTTCTCGATTGGGGCCTGCCGAAGGACCTGCTGCTGCCGCATTCCGAGGAAAAACGACCGCTGCAGGTCGGCGATACCTGCGTGGTGCATGTCTACCTCGATCGGCACACGGGGCGCATCACCGCGACCGCTCGTCTGGATCGCTTTCTCGACCGCACGCCGGCGCGCTACGAGGCTGGGCAGCCCGTGGAGCTGCTGGTGGTCGAGCGCACCGATCTCGGTCTCAAGGCCATCGTCGAGGGGCAGCACTGGGGGCTGATCCACCGCAACGAAGCTTTCAAGCCGCTGAGGCCGGGGCAGCGTGAACAGGGGTTCATCCGTGAGGTACGGGCCGACGGCAAGATCAGCCTCACCCTCCAGGCCCCTGGCCGAGAGGGCGCCGATAGCCTGCAACGCCTGATCCTGGAGCGGTTGGCGGCGAGCGGCGGAACGCTCGAGGTCAGCGATAAAAGCGATCCCGAGCAGATCGCCAAGCTGTTTGGTGTGAGCAAAGGCAACTTCAAGAAGGCCCTCGGGGCGCTCTACAAGCAGGGGCGCATCCGGATCCTCGACGAGCGCATCGAAGCGGTGTGAGCCCCGGTCTCCGGCTGAGGAAAACTGCTGCGCTTTGACCGTGCCGCATCAACAACCGGCTCGTGCGCGAGCCGATCGGGTGGCTCGCTTGCCGCTAGTAGCCTCGCAGGCGAGTCCGATCCGCTTTTTCGCCTGTTCCCGCAGCGACGCTGGTCCCTGCCTGCCTGCCGCCCTCGATGCGTTTTCGCACGGCCTTTCTCGCGCTTTTCCTGCCCCGCCAGGCCGATCGTCACCTGATCGGCCGTTCCGATTGCCGTGGTTTGCTTCCACTTTGGTGGCGGATCTCTTGTTGAAAGCCATGACCGTTCGTCGGATTTAGCGATAGCACTAACCACAACTTCTGATCCGTTTTGCGGGAATTTTGACGCCCGAAAAATAACTATTTTTTCGTGAAACCCGCCATATAGAAGGGAGTTGCCGTTTCGCTCGAAATAGTGGCACTAAGCTAGTAACTAGTGGCGCGCTAATGGCACTTTGTTCGAACTGTGCTCAAGTTGGCAAAATATTGGCGCCAGCAAAATTTCACTTTTGCCGTTTCTCGATTTATAAAGCCGCCCAGCACAACGCGATGCCCGATTCGAATGACTCGATCGGCCACCTGCGAGGTGCTCATCGGAGTTGGCTGGCAATGCACGGCATAAGGAAACCGGCCAAGAGGCTCCTCCACTTTTTAAAAGGCCCAGCGCCTTTTGCAGTATTAAGTTCGGAGAGACACCTTTATGTCGTTCGCAGTTTTCGCTGGTGCCCGTAAGGCACTCGTCGTTTCGATCGCCCTCGCAGCAGTCGTCGGCACTTGCACCGTTTCGGCCGATGTCCAGGCCGCCACCACCACCGCCAGCGCTTCGGTTTCCACCAGCGCCGCGATCAATTCCTTCACCAACAGCGACTGGCTGAACGGTATCTGGCGCAAGTCGGCAGCGTTCTCCATCCCGGCCACCAGCGCCAACGTCGCTGCGTTCGTCAAGGGCCAGCAGGTTCGCTTCGCCGACGGGCAGGTCCGCACCATCGCGGCCATCTACAAGGTGGGCGCCAACCTGAGCGTGGCCGTCAGCGGCGCCAAGCTCGATGCCGCCAAGGTCGGTTACCCGAAGAGCGTTTCGATCGGCAGCGCCGCGCCGGCCGTGACCGCACCGACCGCTACCGCATCGACCGCCACCGCACCGGCAGCGATCGCGCCCAGCAGCACCGCGCTGATCGCGACCACGCCGATGAACAACTTCACCAACAGCGATTGGCTGAACGGCATCTGGCGCAAGTCTGCCGGTTTCTCGATCGCCGCGACGGCCGCCAACAAGGCTGCCTACACCGTCGGCAAGAGCGTGAAGCTGGCTGATGGCCAGGTGCGCAAGATCAAGGCTGTTTACGTTGTCGGCAGCAACATGAGCGCCATGCTCGATGGCGCCGCGCTCGATGGTTATCAACTCGGCTATCCGAAGACCGTTTCGGTCATCGGTGTAGCGCCGGCCACCACCGCGCCCTCGACGCCTGCGCCGTCCACCTCCGCACCTGTCGCCACGGCGCCCGTGCAGAACGTGCTGGCCACCAGCGTCTTCAACAAGTTCAACAGCGCCGACTGGGTCAACGGCGTCTGGAAGCAATCGACCGGCTTCTCCATTCCGGCGACCACTGCCAGCCAGGCTGCCTTCGTCAAGGGCGCGAAGGTCAAGTTCGCCGACGGCCAGGTCCGCCTCATCACGGCCGTCTATGTGTCCGGAACCAACATGACCGTGCTGACCGATGGCGCACTGCTGGACGGCAATGTCGTGGGTTATCCGCAGACCGTTGCGGTCGTGACGGCGGATACGGTGTCTGCACCGGTTGCCACGGCACCTGCCGTGACCGCTCCGGCGCCGGCTCCTGTCACTTCGACCCCCGCACCGACCCCGGTGGCCAAGGACAAGCAGATCAAGCTCGTCGGCATCAACCTGTCCGGTGCCGGCTTCGGCTCGGGCGCTCTGCCAGGCGTGCATGGCGTCAACTACATCTACCCGGCCGAGTCGTACTACAAGAAGTACGCCGAAAACGGGATGACCCTGGTTCGCCTGCCGTTCCTCTGGGAGCGCATCCAGCCGTCGCTGAACACCGAGCTGAACGCGACCGAACTGGCGCGCCTGATGCAGTCGCTGGACTTCGCGCACAAGTACGGCATGAAGGTCATCCTCGACATGCATAACTACTACCGCTACTACAAGAAGCTGATCGGCACGACCGAAGTACCGATCAACGCCTTCGCCAATGCCTGGCAGCGGATCGCGCAGAAAGTGCTGAATCACCCGGCGGTCTACGGCTACGGCCTGATGAACGAGCCTTACGGCACCAACGGCCTCTGGCCTCAGGCAGCCGCTGCGGCGTCGAAAGCCATCCGTACCGTGGACAAGGAGCGCTGGATCTTCGTCGCCGGCGACCGTTATTCGAGCGCCTACCACTGGCCGCAATACAACGGCACGCTGATCTCCGATCCGTTCATGCGCGAGCCGTCGAACAAGCTGGTCTACGAAGCGCATATGTATCTGGATGCCGACACCTCGGGCACCTACGCGAACCTCAAGGAAACCTTTGCACCGAACCTGGGTATCGATCGCGTCAAACCCTTCGTGACCTGGCTGAAGCAGAACAAACTGCGTGGCTACATCGGCGAGCATGGCGTGCCGGACTTCGCTCCGTCGGCGATGGTGGCGATGGACAACCTGCTGGGTTACCTGCGCGAGAACTGCATCCCGATGACCTATTGGGCGGGTGGTCCCTGGTGGGGCGAGTACTCCATGGCGCTGGACGTGAAGAGCAACAGCTACCGGCCGCAGCTCCCGGTTCTCAAGAAGCACGCTGCCGCTGAGAACGCCTGCTCCAGCATCGGACCGATGTAACGAGCGAGCGAAATGAAAAAAACGGACCTTCGGGTCCGTTTTTTTTGCATTTCGTAAAGTGCTGGGTCGTTAAGTGCCGTTCGTCGGAAGTTTGCAGGCGCACGCTTATTACAAAGTTTGTCAAATTCAAAAAAATGACGTCACCGGTGCATAAGAAAAGGCTCTAAAAGGCGGCCAAGTGATGGCGCTAAATGCTGGCAAGTTGCTATTTAGTGCTGGCTATATAGTGGCAGTCATCGTTTTACGACGTATATATGACGCCGGACATATGGCATTTGTCATTCCCCTGTAAGGCCGCCTCAATTAAAGTTCCTCACATCGCGTCGGGCGGCCCATCGAGCTAGTTGTCGCGGTGATTCACGTGCAGATCGGAATTGAGCACCAGGCCCCGTTTCGTTCGCACATGTCCTTTTAGTCTCGCCACTTTTTTGAGCGCCACGGGCGTTCTGAAGTATCAAGTTTGGAGAGAACCGAATGTCCCGCGTATTCAACGGCGCCCGAAAGGCCCTTGCCGTCTCCATCATCCTGGCTGCCAGCGCTGGCGGTCTCGTTTTCACCCCGGCCGCCGTCGCTGCGCAAGCCACCGCCAGCACGACCGCCGTTGCAACCGCGCCGCTGAACAACTTCACCAACAAGGACTGGCTCTACGGCATGTGGCGCAAGTCGGCCGGCTTCTCGATCCCCGCCACCAGCGCCAACAAGGCTGCGTTCAAAGTCGGCGCCTCGGTACGCTTCGCCGACGGTCAGGTCCGCACGATCACCAAGGTCTACGTAGCCGGCGCCAACATGAGCGCGTACGTCGACGGCAAGACGCTGGACGGCAGCAAGGTCGGCTACCCGCGCAGCATCAGCGTACTGGGCGCCGGCAGCGCAGCGGCCCCGGCGGCGTCGGCGCCGGCTGCGAGCACTCCTGCCAGCGCGGTCGTCCTGACCAGCACCATCAACGCCTTCACCAACGGCGACTGGCTCAACGGCGTGTGGCGCAAGGCGCCGGGCGTGTCGATTCCCGCGACCAGCGCCAACAAGGGCGCGTTCAAGGTCGGCGTATCGATCAAGCTCGCCGATGGCCAGGTACGCAAGATCAAGAGCGTCTACGTGGTCGGCGGCAACATGAGCGTCTTCCTCGAAGGCGCGGTCCTCAACGGCAGCACCGTCGGCCATCCGAAGACCCTTGCCGTGCTCGGTGCAGCGGGCGCCATCGGCTCGCCGGCACCCGCGCCGACCCAGCCGGCCGCCTCGATGCCCGCCGTCAGCGCACCGGTCAGCGCCGTTGTGCTGAACACCAGCATCAACGCCTTCACCAACGCCGACTGGCTCAATGGCGTGTGGCGCAAGGCGCCGGGCATGTCGATTCCCGCGACCAGCGCCAACAAGGGCGCGTTCAAGGTTGGCGTATCGGTCAAGCTCGCCGATGGCCAGGTGCGCAAGATCAAGAGCGTCTACGTGGTTGGCAGCAACATGAGCGTCTTCCTCGAGGGCGCGGTCCTCAACGGCAGCACGGTCGGCCATCCGAAGACCCTCGCCGTGCTCGGTGCGGCCGGCAACCCGGCGTTGGTCCAGCCTGCCGCGCCTGCTCCGGCACCGGTCCCGGCCGCTCCGGTGAACAAGCCCTCGGGCGCCGACATCATGCTGGTCGGGGTCAACCTGTCGGCAGCTGGCTTCGGCCCGTCGGTGGTGCCTGGCCTGCATGGCCGCAATTACTCCTACCCGGCCGAGTCGTACTACAAGAAGTACGCCGACCACGGCCTGAAGCTGGTTCGCCTGCCGTTCCTCTGGGAACGCATCCAGCCCAAGCTGAACACCGAGCTGAACGCGCAGGAGTTGGCGCGCCTGATGCAGTCGCTGGATTTCGCGCAGAAGCACGGCGTGAAGGTCATCCTCGATCTGCACAACTATTACCGCTACTACGGCAAGCTGATCGGCTCGAGCCAGGTGCCCATTTCTTCGTTCGTCGGTGTGTGGGAGCGGCTGGCGCAGAGGGTGCTCAACCACCCGGCGGTGTACGGCTACGGCCTGATGAACGAGCCGCACTCCACCAACGGTCAATGGCCGCAGGCGGCGGCCGCCGCTGCCAAGGCGATCCGCTCGATCGACAAGCAGCGCTGGATCTACGTGGCGGGCGATCGCTGGTCGAGTGCCTTCCACTGGCCGTACTACAACACCAAGTTGATCGAAGATCCGTTCATGCGCGATCCGAAGAACAATCTGGTGTATGAAGCGCACATGTATATCGACAAGGACTTCTCCGGCAACTACTTCGATCAAGGCGAGAAGTTCGATCCGCAAGTTGGCGTCGAGCGCGTCAAGCCCTTCGTCAATTGGCTGAAGCAGAACAAGTTGCGTGGTTATATCGGCGAACATGGCGTGCCTGATTATTCGGCGAGTGCGATGGTGGCGATGGACAACCTGCTCGGCTACCTGCGTCAGAACTGCGTGCCGATGACCTACTGGGCGGCCGGTCCGTGGTGGGGCGAGTACTCGCTGTCGCTGGACGTCAACAGTGGCAAGCACCGGCCCCAGCTGCCGATCCTCAAGAAGCACGCCGCGCAGCCGAACGGCTGTGGCTCCATCGGCCCGATGTAAGGGTAGGAAAGAACAAACGGAACGGGCCTTCGGGCCCGTTTTCGTTTTCCGCTATTTTTAAATTAGTTCCCTGCGGCCGGATATACGGTGCGCTTGTTCGAGTTGTCAGGACGAACGGTATGGCGCCCTGCAATACCTGTATCTGACGGTTGCGCTTATATCGGAAAAGGGGAACTCGTATATAGCTGCTCGGTCACCTTCTATGTGCGCACCAAGCTGCACGGGCGCGCCGCACAAGGGCGTGGGTCCGTGTGTTCTATGGACCTCGGTCTACTTGGCCAAGACCAACAGAAGGTGAATCAAAATGGCGACACCCGACGAAGAAATTACAGGTTACGGCGGTCAACCCCAGACCGGCTCCTACACCGGACATCAACAGACGGGAACCACTTCGACGGCCTCTTCCGGTTCGGGCCAGTCCAGCCACGCGACGCCGGCTACCGAAGACCTGAAGCTCAAGGCCCGCCAGGCCGGCGATCAGGTCAAAGCGCAGGGCAGGGCGCAGATCGATCGTTACCGCGGCACCGCCGCCGACGAGATCGAGAAGGTCGCGCAAAGCGCGCGCGCCGCGGCCACCGAGCTGGAAAACCAGGACCGTCCCGGTCTTTCGCAGTACGTCACCAGCGCTGCCGAATACATGGTCGAGTTCGCCGATGACCTGCGGCAGAAGAACGTCGACGAGCTCTTCAGCGACGTGAACCGCATGGCTCGCAACAATCCGGGCCTGTTCATCGCCGGGGCCGTGGCGCTCGGTTTCGGTGCGATGCGGTTCGCTCGCGCTTCGAGCCATCGCGCCCACGTCGATGATTACGGTACGCACCGGCACGACGGGCACGACCATGACGAGCATGCCCACCACTTCGGCGATTCCGGCCATCTGCCGAGCCAGCATGAGCTCGACCGCCACCTCGACAGCGGTGTGGGTGGACGGAACGTCGGCAGCGTGAGCAACGCCGGCGCGGCCGACCTGTCGCGCGGCATGGGTACCACGAGCACCTCCACCACCACGACATCAACCACCACCTCGACCACCGGCAGCCTGGGCGCGTCCAGCACCACGACCCGGCCGGTGACCGGTACCAGCGCGACGACATCCACGCGTCCCACCACCGGAACCGGTACCACGACCGGCCAGGGCGCCAAAGGCAATGACGGAGGGCTTCTGCCATGAATGAACAACAACGAAACGTCTCGAACACCACGAACCTGTCCGATCATCCGGAGTACGACAGCTCTGTCGGCGGCTTGCTGCGTCAACTGACGCGTGAAGTCCCGTCGCTCTTCACCAAGGAGCTGGCGCTGGCCAAGGCCGAACTGAGCGAGTCGCTCCGCGCGACCAAGGCCGGCGCCGCCAGCGTCGCGACCGGCGGTGCGGTGCTGATGGCCGGCTTCATCATCCTCCTGATGGCGGGCGTCTATGCGCTGAGCAATGTCATGGAGCCATGGCTCGCGGCGCTGATCGTCGGTGGCGTGGTCTGCATCGTCGGCGCGCTGATGGTCTCGGCGGGCAAGAAGAAGTTCCAGGCCTCGTCGTTCAAGCCTGACCGCACCATCAATTCGATCAACAAGGACAAAGAGGCGGTAAGGGGGCATCACGTATGAGCACCAATACTGATATCGACCGGGAAGCCCAGAAGGACCCGGAAACGCTCGAACGCGAGATCGACCAGCAGCGCGCGGAAATCACCGACATCGTGACCGCGCTGGAAAACAAGCTGTCGCCCGGACAGATGATCGACACGGCGCTGGGCTATGCGAAGGGTAACGGCGGCGAGTTCGTCACCAACCTGGGCAACACGCTCAAGGCCAATCCGGTGCCGACCCTGCTGACCGGCATCGGGCTGGTCTGGCTGATGGCCGGACAGAATCGCCAGCCCACCTCGACCTACAGCACCACCACCGGTCCGTCGATGCGCGATCGCATGTCGGAGAAGACCGCCGGGCTGAAGGAGCGGGGAGCGAGCGTCAAGGACCGCGCCACGCAGATGCGCAGCAGCGTCTCCAGCTCGCTCGGCAGCGCCCGCAGCCGGGTCAGCGACACGGGGCGGCATGCCTCCGAGAACCTGCGCCACCGTGCCGGGCAGGCGCGCGGCGGGTTCAACCGGATGCTCAACGAGCAACCGCTGGCGCTCGGTGCCATCGGCATCGCCCTGGGTGCGCTGGTGGCCGCCTGCGTCCCGCCGACTCGCCGTGAGGACGAGATGATGGGCGAAGCTCGGGACCAGATGAAGGAGCGCCTGCGCGAACAGGCTGAGGTCGGCTACCAGAAGGCCAGTGCCGTCGGCGAGCAGGTCGCCACTCACGTCAAGCAGGACATGAGCAACGGCGCGAGCCAACCCAGCGCGTCCCGTACGCACTGACCGATACCCGCCCGCCAGCGCGTCTGGCGGGCGGATGTCGCGTTTCGGGGCTTGAGTCGGAACGAACAAACTTCGATAATGCGCGCCCGTTGCCGGTGTAGCTCAGTTGGTAGAGCAGCGCATTCGTAATGCGAAGGTCGGGGGTTCGACTCCTCTCACCGGCACCATTTCCGCTTACTTCCCTTCCTTTTATTGCACTCAGCGATCCCCGGTCATGGCCTGGGCATCCTGCTGAATCGCCTCGTCTTCGGACGCCTCGTCCCGTTCTTCCAGCTTGCGCTGCAAATGCGCGACGGTCCGCTTGAGCCGCATGATCCGGTCTTCCAGCTGGAATATCCGGCGGTTGTTGCAGAACAGGCCGAGCACGAAACCCGCTGCCGTGAAGATCAGGCCGAACAGCAGCATCGTGTTGAACAGGCTATCGGAAAGCATGGTGGTTCCCTCTTCATGCCGAGCGTGTCATGCGCCGCCTCGTGTCCGTGACCGTCGCAGACGCGGCAGATGCCCGGCTGAGCCGAACGGTGCTGCACCCGGGACGAAGCTGGCGATGTCGCATCATTGCGACATCAAAATGAGACCTGCGTCGCGATTTACCGTTCAGTAGCCCAACGCCGCGGGCCAGAACTCTTCCAGCCGGCTGCCGTCCGACCTGTAAGGCCGCAGGGCAGAGGAGTATTCGATGGCAATCCTGGACACGCGAGGCTTGGGTCCGTTCACCCTGATCAAGCGCACCTTCAAGGAATTCAGCAACGACGACATGTCGACCTATGCGTCGGCGCTGGCTTACCGGGCGCTGTTCTCGCTGTTCCCGTTCGTGCTGTTCCTGATGTCACTGCTCGGCTTTCTGCACCTGCCCAATTTCTTCGACTGGCTGCGCCAGCAGGCCGCGCTGTTGCTGCCGCCAATGGCGATCGACCAGGTCAACACCGTGATCGACGAGTTGCAGCGCCAGGAGCAGGGTTTTCTGTCGCTCGGGATCCTGCTGGCGCTCTGGACGGCCTCGGCCGGCGTGCGCTCGTTGATGAACGCGATGAATGCCGCCTACGACGTGAAGGAGGAGCGGCCGATCTGGAAGCTCTACCTGCTGTCCTTCATCTATACCCTGGGCATCGCGATCATGCTGCTGGCGGCCGCGGGGCTGATGATCGTCGGGCCGCAAGTGATGGAATGGCTGGCCGCGCGAGTCGGGCTCGAGCAGGTGGTGGTCATCCTCTGGACCTGGCTGCGCTGGCCGGTGGTGGTGATCCTGCTGATGCTGGCCGTGGCGATGCTCTATTACTTCGCCCCCAACGTTCAGCAGCAGTTTCGCTTCATCACGCCCGGTTCGGTGTTGGCGGTGATCGTCTGGATCGCCGCCTCGCTGGGCTTCGGCCTCTACGTGCAGAACTTCTCCGACTACAACGCCACCTACGGCAGCATCGGCGCCATCATCGTCCTGCTCCTGTACTTCTACATCAGCTCCGCCGTGCTGCTGCTGGGCGCGGAGCTCAATGCCGTGATCGAGCATGCCTCGCCCGAGGGCAAGGATCCGGGCGACAAGCGTCTGGACGGCTGATTCGGGTCCGCACAGCCGCACGGCGGGCGCCTCGCTGAATGTCGAACAAGTCACGTTTGTGACGGTCCATTGATTCCATCGAAGAGCCACCGGCTGTCTGCGCTGCATCGCGCCAAGGCACAGGCCGGTGGCGGGCGTCGGCCGAGGAGAGGCTTCACCTTGCACATTGCGGACATGACCATGTTTTACGCGCCGGCCAGCGGCGGCGTGCGTACCTATCTGGAAGCCAAGCACCGCCGTCTGCGGCTGTATCCCGGCGTGCGCCACAGCATGCTGGTGCCGGGCAGCGGCTTTCGCCAGAACGGCGGCATCTACGAGATTCCCGCGCCCATGCTGCCATTCGGCCGCGGGCATCGCTTCCCCGTGCGACGCGGCCCCTGGCGCGAGACGCTGCGCGCCTTGCAACCGGACCTGATCGAAGTCGGAGATCCCTACATGACCGCCTGGGCCGCGCTCGACGCCGGCCGCCGGCTGGATATCCCAGTGATCGGCTTTTATCACTCCGATCTGCCCTTGCTGGCGAGCAAGCGCATGGGCACCTGGTTCGGCGCCAACATGAGCGGCTACGTGGCGCGGCTGTACCGCAGCTTCGACCGGGTCCTGGCGCCGAGCCAGGTGATGGCCGAGAAGCTCGAGACGCTCGGCGTGCCGAATGTTCACGTACAGCCGCTGGGTGTGGACTTGCGGGCATTCAGTCCGACCTTGCGCGATCCGGGCTTGCGAGACGAGCTGGGCTTGCCGGACGACACGCGCCTGCTGATCTTTGCCGGGCGCGGCTCGCGCGAGAAGAATCTCGACGTGCTGCTGCAAACCGCCTTCCTGCTTGGCAAGCCGTATCACCTGTTGCTGGTCGGCTCCGACATGCCTCGACGCGTGCCCGCCAACGTCACGGTCATCGACCGCTTTTGCGGGGTGGCCGAAGTGGCGCGCTACATGGCCAGCAGCGATGCGTTGCTGCACGCCGGCAACCAGGAAACCTTCGGCCTGGTTGCCCTGGAGGCGATGGCCAGCGGCATTCCCGTGGTGGCCGCGGCTGCCGGCGCGCTGCCTGAGATCGTCCCGGAGACGGCCGGGCGCCTCTGCCGGCCCCTGGATGCGCGAAACATGGCATTGACGGTGCGCGAGCTGTTCACCGGTGATATGAAGGCGCTCGGGCGTCGCGCCCGCGCCCATGTCGAGGCGCAACACGCCTGGGATGCAGTGGTGGCCGGGCTGCTGGCGCACTACCACGCCGTCTGCGGAAGTGTGGCCGCGCCGGTCGCCGTGCATGGCTGAACGGGCGCTGGCCTTCGTCCTGCATGACGTGGCGCCCGAGACCTGGCCTGATTACGAGCCGCTGGTCAGGCGGCTCGATGCGCAGCGACCGGTGCCCATCACCTGGCTGGTGGTCCCCGACTTCCACCATCGCAACCCGCTGGCACGCGATCCCACGTTCTGCCGGTTCCTCGAATCGCGCCTGCAACGCGGCGATGAGCTGGTGCTGCACGGGTATTCGCACACCGATTCGGGACCGACCCCGCTCACACCGCGCGATTGGTTCATGCGGCGGATCTTCACGCATGAGGGTGAGTTCTATGCGCTCGATGAAGGCGAGGCGTTGGCACGGATCGAAGCGGGCATTGCGTTGTTCCGACGGCTGGGATGGCCGCTGCACGGGTTCGTCGCGCCGGCATGGCTGATGAGCGCCGGGACGCGGGCGGCGCTTTCGCGCACCGGGTTGCGCTATACCAGCGATCCCGGCCACCTGTTCCGCTTGCCCGACTTCGAGCCGATCGATGCGCCCGGCCTGGTCTGGAGCGCCCGCAGCGCCTGGCGCCGTGAGCTGTCACGGCAGTATTGCGAGCGGCTGCTCGCACGTCACCGGCAGGCGCCTCTGTTACGACTCGGACTGCATCCCGTGGACATGCGCCATGAGCGATCGCGCGAATGGTGGTTCGATGCGCTCGGCCGTCTGCTCGCCGACGGTCGGCTAGCGCTCACCAAGCACGATTGGTTGCAGCGACAGGACCGGGCATGAGCCGAACCTTCTGGCTGCTGCTCGCGGGGCTGGTGGCGGCCCTGCTGGTGCCCCTGTTGCTGGGCGGTAGCGGCCTGTGGGCGCGGTTGCGGGTATTCCCGGCGCCCTTGCTCGCGACGATGCTGGCGATGGTCATGCTTGGCTGGTGGCTCAACGGCTGGCGGCTGCGGTTGTTGCTCGGGCAACCCCTCGGCGGCGCGCATGCGCTGGGGATCGTCGTGGCCACCGAGTTCGCGATCTGCGCGACGCCGGGCGGCACCGGCGGGCCCGTGACGCTGATGGGTCTGTTGGCGCGCCAGGGCGTACCGCCGGCCCGCGGCACGGCGATCTTCGCGGTCGAGCACCTGTGCGACCTGCTGTTCTTTCTCTGCGCGCTGGTCGGGGTACTGATCTTCGCCCTGACCCAGGCGGTCAATCCTTACCTGGGTAGCCTGCTCGGTATCAGCGCGGCGTTGTTGCTGGGCGGGCTGGCGTTGCTGGGCCTGCTGGGACGCTATCACCGCCAGGTGTTTCGCCTCAATGGACGGCTGATCACTCGGCTGGGCATGAGCCGTGGGCGCCAGTACCGCTGGGCGCGCAAGGTGCTGGACTTCCGCAATGCACTGATGGCGAGTTTTCGCCTGCCGCGCACCGTGTTGCTCGCCGTCTTCGCGCTGACCGTGGTGCACTGGTTGCTGCGTTACAGCGTGCTGTACCTGACGCTTCGCGGCCTGGGCAGCGAGATCGCCTGGGCCTGGACGTTCCTCGTGCAGATCCTGGCGTTGACGGCCGGCCAGCTTAGCCTGCTGCCCGGCGGTGCGGGGAGCGCCGAACTGGCCTCTGCCGCGTTGCTGACACCGCTGGTCGGCGCACCGGTATCGGCGGCGGCGATCGTCATCTGGCGCTTCGTGACCTACTACTTCTATCTGATCGTGGGTGCTCCGGTGTTCCTCATCCTGGCCGGACGGCCGTTCCTGAGGGCCTTGCTGCGTACCCGCCGAGCGTAAACGGTGAACGTCTGCCGGTTTGTCGGGGTCAACTGTTCGAACCCATTGCAGAGGTGACGGATATGTCCAGTTCCGACGACAAGCTCAAGGGCAATGCCAACGAGGCGGTAGGCAAGATCAAGCAGGGCGTAGGCGAGGCCACCAACAACCCGCGCATGAAAGGCGAGGGCCAGCGCCAGGAGACCAAGGGCGAAGGCCAGCAGCTCAAGGGTGAACTGAAGGATACGGTCAAGCGTGGGGTCGATCGCGCCTGATTGGCCTGCACGAAAAAGCCCGCCTGTGTTGCCAGGCGGGCTTTTTCGTTTCAGGTGTCGCTCAGCGTTCCAGCTGAGGCAGCTTGTCCTTGACGCCGTCCCAGTCTGCGGCATCCGGGAGCGGGTCTTTCTTCTCGGTGATGTTCGGCCAGACGTCGGCAAGCTCTGCATTGAGTTCGATGAACTGCTGCATGCCATCGGGCACTTCGTCTTCGGAGAAGATGGCCTGGGCCGGGCATTCCGGCTCGCACAGCGCGCAATCGATGCATTCGTCCGGATGGATCACGAGGAAGTTGGGGCCCTCGTAGAAGCAATCCACCGGGCAGACTTCCACGCAGTCGGTGTACTTGCACTTGATGCAGTTGTCGGTGACGACGAAGGTCATAACGCTATCTCCTCATGCGTGTCGGTGGGCGCTCAGGCAAGTCGCCCCCGTAATGGGCGGGTTCAGGCAGGCCCGCTCCATCGGAAAAATGCGCGCGATTCTAGCAGCTTTGAGGCCGCTCAGAGACGTGATTTGAGTCGGTATATCAGCTCTAGCGCGGCTTTGGGCGAGAGATCGTCCGGGTTGGTTCGGCTCAGCTCGTCGACCACCGGGTGCGGCAGACTGGCGAACAGGTCGCTCTGCATGGGCGGCGAGGGCATGCCGGGCTCCACGCGCGGCGCCTCGTGCGGCAGGCTGGTGGTTTCCAGGTGCGACAAATGGTCGCGGGCACGCTGGATGACCGCCTCTGGCACCCCGGCGAGCTGCGCCACGGCCAGCCCATAGCTCTGGCTGGCCGGCCCCGGTAGCACCTGGTGCAGGAAGACGATGCGCTCCCTGTGCTCGGTGGCCGTCAGGTGAACGTTGGCCACCACCGGCTCGCTCTCCGGCAGAACCGTCAGCTCGAAGTAATGCGTGGCGAACAACGTGAAGGCGCGCAGACCGGCCAGGTGCTCGGCGGCTGCCCAGGCCAGCGACAGGCCATCGAAGGTACTGGTGCCACGCCCGACCTCGTCCATCAGCACCAGGCTGCGATCGGTCGCGTTGTGCAGGATGTTCGCCGTTTCGCTCATCTCGACCATGAAGGTCGAACGCCCGCCGGCGAGGTCGTCCGACGAGCCGATGCGGGTGAAGATGCGATCCACCAGCGACAGCTCGCAGACCTTGGCCGGCACGAAGCTGCCGATCTGCGCCAGCAGCACGATGAGCGCGGTCTGTCGCATGTAGGTCGACTTGCCGCCCATGTTCGGGCCGGTGATCACCAGCATGCGGGTCTGGTCATCGAGCGTCAGATCGTTGGCCACGAAGGGCGTCTCGAGGACCTGCTCCACCACCGGATGGCGGCCCTGGTCGATCTTCAGGCAGGGTTCGTCGACGAAGCGAGGACGGTTCAGGTCGAGACTCAGCGCGCGTTCGGCGAGGCTGCTCAGCACGTCCAGTTCGGCCAGCGCCGCGGCGCTCTCCTGCAGCGGCGCCAGGTGGCCGATCAGCGTTTCGAGCAGTTCTTCGTACAGCGCTTTTTCACGTGCGAGGGCGCGGCTCTTGGCCGACAGCGCCTTGTCCTCGAATTGCTTGAGCTCCGGCGTGATGAAGCGCTCGGCGCCCTTGAGCGTCTGGCGGCGTATGTAGTCGGCCGGCGCCGACTCGGCCTGCTTGCTCGGCAGCTCGATGAAATAACCGTGCACGCGGTTGTAGCCGACCTTGAGGTTCGCCAGCCCGGTACGTTCGCGCTCGCGCGCTTCCAGATCCATGAGGTACTGGCCGGCGTTCTCGCTGATCGACAGCAGTTCGTCCAGCTCGGTGTCGTAGCCCACCTTCAGCACGCCGCCGTCGCGGATCACCGCGGGCGGGTTGTCGATGATGGCGCGCGCGAGCAACTCGGCCAGCTCCGGGTAGGTACGAACCGCGCGCGCCAGTTCGATCAGGTGCGGGGCGACCAGATCCTGCATGGCCTGTTGCAGCGCCGGCAGCGCCGCCAGGGCGTCGCGCAGGCGTGCCAGGTCGCGCGGGCGCGCGTTGCGCAGGCCGATGCGCGCGAGAATGCGCTCGACGTCGCCGATTTCCTTCAGCTGCGGCTGGATCTGTTCGAAGCGGTAATGTTCGAGCAGGCAGGTGATCGAATCCTGACGCGCCTCGAGCACGGCGCGATCGCGCAGCGGCCGGTTCAACCAGCGCGTAAGCAGCCGGCTGCCCATCGCCGTCTGGCAGCGATCCATCACCGACTGGAGCGTATTGTCGCGTCCGCCGGACAGGTTGGTGTCCAGCTCCAGGTTGCGCCGCGTTGCGCCGTCGAGCACGACCGTATCGTCCAGCCGCTCATGGCGCAGGCTGCGCAGGTGGGGCAGGGCGGTGCGCTGGGTTTCCTTGGCATAGACGAGCAGGCAGCCGGCGGCGCCGATGGCCAGCGTCAGCTTCTCGCAGCCGAAGCCTCTCAGGTCCTGAGTGCCGAACTGTTGGCAAAGGCCCTTGAGCGCCGAGTCGCGGTCGAAATCCCAGGGCGCACGCCGCCGGACGCCGCGGCGCTTGTCGAGCGGCAAGCCCCGCGGCCAGTCATCCGGAATGAGCAGCTCCGCCGGGTTGAGTCGCTCGATCTCGGCCAGCAGGGTCTCCCAGCCCTTGAGTTCCTGGACGCTGAAACGGCCGCTGGTGATGTCCAGCACCGACAGACCGAACAGCCGCTCGTCGCCCAGCACAGCGGTGATCAGGTTGTCGCGACGCTCGTCGAGCAGGGCTTCATCGCTGACCGTGCCCGGCGTGATGATGCGCACCACCTGACGCTCCACCGGTCCCTTGCTGGTGGCCGGATCGCCGATCTGCTCGCAGATCACCACGGACTCGCCGAGCTTCACCAGCCGAGCCAGATACCCCTCCGCCGAATGGAACGGAATGCCCGCCATCGGAATCGCCTTGCCAGCCGATTGGCCGCGAGCGGTCAGGGTGATATCGAGCAGCGCGGCAGCGCGTTTGGCGTCTTCGTAGAAGAGTTCGTAGAAGTCGCCCATGCGGTAGAACATCAGCTGGTCCGGGTGCTCGCGCTTGAGCGCCCAGTATTGCTGCATCATCGGGGTGTGCTGGGAAAGGTCGTCCATTCGGAGAGGCGGGCCGGTTCGGAAAAGTCGCCAATACTACCTGCCCGGACCGCTGTTTTCTCCCATCGTCGGACACGCCTGTCGGTGGCGGCGAACATCTGGCTGCCCTGCGTTTCGTACCTCCTATATGGCGTATGCAGGCTTGCTCGGAGGCGGGAGACGGCGCAGTGGTTGGTTGCGGGTTTGTGTGGGACGTTCGCAGGCGGTGCGCTTCTGGTCGGCGCGATCCTTGGTTATCGGCTGCGCGTACCGGGACGGCTGGTCGCTGCGATCATGGCGTTCGGCAGCGGTGTGCTGATCTCGGCCTTGGCCTTCGAACTGGTTGGCGAGGCGAACGAACCCGGTGGCGGCAACCGCCACCGGGTTTCTGGCGGGTGCATCGATCTACACGCTGGCGAATCTCTATCTGGCGCGACGAGGTGCCCGGCGCCGCAAGCGTTCGGATGACCAGCCGTCGGAAGCGCAACAGACCGGCAGTGGGTTGTCGATTGCGCTCGGTGCCTTGCTCGATGGCATCCCGGAGTCGATGGTGATCGGGCTTGGACTGCTGGACGGCGGGGCGGTGAGCGGTGTCATGGTTGCGGCGATTTTTCTTTCGAATCTGCCCGAGGGGCTGGCGAGTGCCGTGGGCATGAAGCGCGCAGGCCGCTCCGCGCGCTAGGTGCTGGGTGTCTGGGGCGGGATCGCGTTGGCGTCTGGTTTGGCGGCTATAGCGGGAAACCTGCTGTTCGCCGGCAGCTCACCCCAAATCATCGCGGTGACCACGGCCCTGGCCGCCGGTGCGATCCTGGCGATGCTGGTCGATACCATGATTCCCGAAGCCTTCGAGCGGGCTCACAATGCCGCCGGATTGATCACGGCAGTGGGCTTTCTGGTGGCGTTCGCGCTCAGCAGGATCGGGGGCTGAGGCCCGCCATGTGGCCTGGCGAGGCGCTCCTGCCGACCGGGCCTTCCATGTCCGGGCGAATCCGCTAGGGTTTAGCCTCTTCGAGGAGCATCACGATGGACGAAACCACGAGGTTGGCCGAACAACTGGGCGACCGGCTGCGACGGCAAGGCGAGCAGGTGACGACCGCCGAGTCCTGCACGGGCGGGGGCATCGCCGAGGCGATCACCCGGGTGGCCGGAAGTTCGGCCTGGTTCGAAGCCGGCTACGTCACCTATTCGAATGAACAGAAGATGCGGCAGCTCGGCGTGGGCGGCGGCCTGTTCGCCACCGTTGGCGCGGTCAGCCGCGAAGTGGTCGAAGCGATGGCGCGCGGTGCGTTGCAGCACAGCGGGGCACGCTATGCCGTGGCGGTCAGCGGCATCGCCGGGCCGGGCGGCGGCTCGCCAGACAAGCCGGTCGGAACGGTCTGGCTGGCCTGGGCGGACGGCTCTACCCTCCACGCCGAGCGTTGCCGGTTCGCTGGCGATCGCCAGGAGGTGCGCCAGCGCAGCGTCGAGCGGGCACTGCGTGGATTGATCCGATTGACGGCCGGAGAAAATCCGCTCGAGGGCTAGGCGCCGGCGGAATGCCTATGCTCTAATACTGTCTACTTATACAGTTGTTGCGGCCCTGTGGCCCTTGATCAGTGAGGAAACCAATGGACGAGAACAAGAAGCGCGCCTTGGCCGCGGCCCTGGGTCAGATCGAACGTCAGTTCGGCAAGGGTGCGGTCATGCGGATGGGCGATCATGAGCGTCCCGCTATCCCGGCCATTTCCACCGGCTCGCTGGGGCTCGACATCGCGCTCGGTATCGGTGGGCTGCCGAAGGGCCGCATCGTCGAGATCTACGGTCCCGAATCCTCCGGCAAGACCACCATGACGCTGTCGGTGATCGCCGAAGCCCAGAAGCAGGGCGCCACCTGTGCCTTCGTCGATGCCGAACATGCGCTCGATCCGGACTACGCCGGCAAGCTCGGCGTCAATGTCGACGATCTGCTCGTCTCCCAGCCGGATACCGGCGAGCAGGCGCTGGAAATCACCGACATGCTCGTGCGCTCCAACGCGGTCGACGTGATCATCGTCGACTCGGTGGCAGCACTGGTACCGAAGGCCGAGATCGAAGGCGAGATGGGCGATGCCCACGTCGGCCTGCAAGCGCGACTGATGTCGCAGGCCTTGCGCAAGATCACCGGCAACATCAAGAACGCCAACTGCCTGGTCATCTTCATCAACCAGATCCGCATGAAGATCGGCGTCATGTTCGGCAGCCCGGAAACCACCACTGGTGGTAACGCACTGAAGTTCTATGCCTCCGTTCGCCTGGATATCCGCCGTACAGGCGCGGTGAAGGAAGGCGATGAAGTGGTGGGTAGCGAAACCCGCGTCAAGGTGGTGAAGAACAAGGTGGCACCGCCTTTCCGTCAAGCCGAGTTCCAGATTCTCTATGGCAAGGGCATCTACCGGAATGGCGAGATCATCGATCTCGGCGTCCAGGAAGGCCTCGTCGAGAAATCGGGTGCCTGGTACAGCTACCAGGGCAGCAAGATCGGTCAGGGCAAGGCCAACGCGGCCAAGTACCTCGAAGACAACCCCGAAGTGGCTCGTACCATCGAGAACCAGATTCGCGAAAGACTGCTCGTCACTTCAGGTCCTAGCGGCAAGAGCACGGCCAATGCGGCCGTTGTCGACGACATGGCGGACGCCGATCTCTAAGCGATGCCTGCCGTGCTGGACAGCGAGAGCGATATTCGGCGGGCCGCGATGGACCTCCTGGCCCGTCGCGAGCACAGCCGATACGAGTTACAGCGCAAGCTGATCCAGCGCGGCGCCTCACCCGAACACATCGAGACAGCGCTTGACCGACTGGCTGAAGAGGGTTTGCTTTCTGATAGCCGGTACGTGGAAAGCTACGTACGCAGTCGCGCCAATGCAGGCTTTGGCCCGGTTCGCATTCGAGAAGAGCTGCGGCAGCGGGGTATTGCCAGGGACGCTGCAGAGCAGGCGCTTCGCGAGAGCGGCTTCGATTGGGATGAAACGCTGCACCAACTCTGGCAGCGCAAGTTCGCTGGCGAATACCCAGGCGATGCGCGCGAGCATGGTCGCCAAGGGCGCTTCCTGGCTACCCGGGGCTTCTCGATGGAGGCCATAGGGCGGCTGTTGCGTAGATAGGTGCCAGGGTGGCATGACGACCGCAGCTGCGGTTGGCCCTGGCTGGGGTTGCTCGATTACGACTGTCTTCGGCAGGGGCCGGCATTCCTGACGGCCTGCCGGCTAGTCCGCCTTTCTGTTCCAGGGCGTTAACGAAGGCTGCTCGGCTCATTCAGGAAGTCGACGAGTTCCCGCAGTCGACCGTGGTCCCGTCCATTGAAAACGAACTTCAACCGTGGCAGTGGCAGTAGCTCTGGCTCGTCTTGCTCCGTTTCGCCGTTCGGCTGCTGTTCGAAGCTTCCGGTCAGGCACAGATCGGCGAAATGCTCACTGATGTGAGCGAGGGCTGCCTCGCTCAGGGCCTTGTTCATGCGGATGACGAACAGATCCTTCAACCAGCGGGTCGAGTGGAAGTTGCGATAGAAGTCTGCAATTTCCCGCGCCGCTTCGTCGGCGTTGGTCACCAGGCGCATGAGGCGCATGTCGCTTGGCAGGATGTAGCGGTTCTGCTCGAGTTGACGGTGGATGAAGGTGAGCGCCTCCTCCCAGTAGGTGCCGCCGGGCTCGTCCAGCAGGACGATCGGAACCAGAGGGCTTTTGCCGGTCTGTATCAGCGTCAGGACTTCCATGGCTTCGTCCAGCGTGCCGAAGCCACCGGGGCAAAGCACGAGCGCGTCCGCCTCCTTGATGAAAAACAGCTTGCGCACGAAGAAAAAGTGGAACGACAACAGATGGTCGGAGCCATCGACGGTCGGGTTCGCATGCTGCTCGAACGGCAGCGTGATGTTCAGACCAATGCTGTTGTCCAGGCCCGAGCCTTCATGCGCCGCTGCCATGATGCCGCCTCCGGCACCGGTGATGACCATGAAGTCGTAGTGGGCAAGGGTCGCGCCCAGCTGGCGTGCCTGGGCATAGAGCGGGTGCTCGATCGGCGTGCGCGCCGAGCCGAATACGGTGACCTTGCGACGACGCTTGAACTGTTCGAGCCGTGCGAAGGCGGCTTCCATCTCGCGCATCGTCTGGAGCAAGATCTTGGCGTCCCAGCGGCTGCGGTCCGCTTGCGCCATGCGCATGACGGTAATGAGCATTTCCCGGTACAACGGCAGGTTGGCACTGTTACTGGGAACGACCAGGTTCGCCAGTTCATCGACCTTGGCGGCAAGGTCGGCACCGCTGGTCTTGAAATGCCGGGCCAGATAATCATCCGGTTCGAAAGACATACCACTTCTCCTTGGTTTCGCCGCCAACACGCGGTTCGCTGGTCGGGCGTTCGCCGACCTTGCTGGCGGAACAACGTCCCGACCGTCCCGTGGCAGATTGCCTCATTTTCGAAGGGAACGCCTGCCTCTCATGGCGGGGCGGAAAGACTCAGAGTGCATCCGGCCCGCCAGGTTCCGCCGCATGGGCAACGGCGGGCGCATCGTTCATGCGTCGGCCTGGCCGGCTGATCGGAAGCCAGGCTGAGCGTTGCCGGCTGGCGCGATCGAGTCTGGGACGCAGATGACCAGGAGCAGAAGGCGCGATGCCATCGTTGGCAGAAGGCGATCGTCCAGCCCCTGGCCGCTCATTCGCCGGTGCAATCGGCCGTTTCGAATCGCTCGCTGGTGATCGGCCGGTTGCTTTCATATTCCTTGAAGTCGTAGCGCAACGTGGCACCGCGCGCGAGCAACTGGCGATAGCCCTGGTTAGTGCATACGCTGCGCGTCAGCTGTTCGCGGACCAGCGTGGGGTTGTCGCGCATTTTGGCCGCGTGCCTTGGCTGGACATCGATGTGATTGACCAGCTCGTCACCTTCGACCGTGTAGCCGCGGTCGAGCAGGTTTTCGTTGATCGCTCGTGGCGTGCCTTCGCTGCTTTGGCGGGCAACCTGTTCGAGGGTTTGCCGCAGCTCGAAGTCCTTGAGCGATTGCGCCTGGAGCGGCGTCGCTACCAGTGCGGGGGCGAGCATGAGCAGCCATCGATGCATGAGTATCTCCTTCGGGCGGGCCGACGTTCGACCGATGCTGGGTCGCGCGGTTCATTGCTGCGGGGCGCGCGTGCCTGCGCTGGTAGACTGCGCGCCGCTACCCATCCATACGAGCGACATCCCATGCAGCATGCCGTGGCCCGCCTGCGCGACGAGCGCCTGGCCCGTAGTCTGAAGCCCTTCAGCGCGCGGGGTTCGCGTGTCCAGCGATGCGCGGATTGCCGCGTGATGCTCGCCCATTGTTTTTGCCGGCTGAAGCCGCAGCTCGCCTCGCGCGCCGGCTTCTGTCTGCTGATGCATGACGTCGAGATGCTCAAGCCGAGCAATACGGGCTGGCTGATCGCTGATCTGGTGCCATCCACCTATGCGTTCGGCTGGTCTCGAACCGCAGTGGCCCCCGGTCTGCTGTCGCTGCTGAGCGATCCGCAGTGGCAACCCTATGTGGTGTTTCCCGGCGAGTACGCCTCGGCCGAGCGTGTGGTGGAGCGTTGCGCCGAGCCGGAGCCATCTCGCCGCCCGCTGTTCATCCTGCTGGATGCCACCTGGACCGAGGCGCGCAAGATGTTTCGCAAGAGCCCGTATCTGAATGGCGTGCCGGTGCTGAGCCTGTCTCCCGACAGCTTGTCGCGCTATCGCCTGCGCCGGTCGCGGCGCGGCGACCACCTTTGTACCGCCGAAGTGGCGGCTCGCTGTCTCGAGCTGGCCGGTGACCTGCGAGCTGCCGAAGGCCTGGAAGCCTGGCTGGACGTCTTCAGCGACCATTACCTGTGTGCCAAAGACCAGCGCTGGCCCGACCTCGCTGACGCTGCGCACCAGCGGCTGGCCAGGTTCAGCCGGTCAACGGTGCTCGAGTAGCTCCGGAGCCTGTTCGACCGGCGCTTCTCGCAGTCCGGCGGACACCGGTGCACGAGGCCACAGCTGTGCGACGAGCATGCCGCCGAACATCAGCGCGCAACCCAGGTAACCGCGTAGCGTCAGGCTCTCATCGAGGAAGAGGGCGCCGGCAATCGCGGCGAAGACCGCTTCGAGCGACAGAATGATCGCCGCGTGCGACGCGATGGCGTGCCGCTGGGCGACCACCTGGAGCGTGTAGCCCACGCCCACGGCGAACACGCCGCCATAAAGGAGGGCGGGCCCCGCTTGCACAATGGCGCTCCAGACGATGTCTTCCAGCAGCAGGGCAATCAGCAGGCTGACCACGGCGCAGGTGGCGAATTGGAGGAATGCCAGGCGCAGGGCATCGTGCCGGCTGACGAAAAACCCGACCAGGACGACGTGCACCCCCCAGACGAGTGCGCCGGCCAGCTGGATCCAGTCGCCCGAGGCGACGCTGAAGTTCTCGCCGATGCTGAGCATGCCCATGCCGAGCACCGCCATGACGGCGCCCAGCCAGATGCCGGCGCCAGCGCGATGTCCGATCAACAGGCCGAGCAAGGGCACGATGATCACGTAGAGGCCGGTGATGAAGCCCGAATTGGTCACGCTGGTGAACAACAGCCCCACCTGCTGCAGGTTGATGCCGAGCGTGAGGGCCAGCCCCATGCTGAGTCCGCCTACCCAGACGCCCCTGGACATGAACCGCTCGCGTGGCTGTTCGCGACGGGCGCCGAGCATGAGCAAGGGCACCAACACCAGGGCGCCGAGCACGAAGCGCAGACCGGTGAAAAGGAAGGGCCCGATGCTGTCCATGCCCACCCGCTGCGCGACGAAGCCCGAGCCCCAGATCATTGCGGTTATCAGCATCAGGACATCGGCACGCAGAGCTTGGGTGCGCATGATGGGCGATCTCTCGGAGGAAAAAGGCGCAAACTTTGCCTCAAAGCCAGACGCTTGACCACACATCCCCGCGTCGGCATGCTTGCGGCGCTCTCCCTTCTCGGCGGCTGTGAATCCACGGCAGTTCGATGGTCAGCCCGGCTCGTGGCGCCAGCCTCCTGGTCAGGTCGATCGTTCGGCTGGGATCAGGCGGAAGCGTCATAACAAGAAAAGGATCTGCCATGGCTGCTTACGAAATCCTCATCGCCGATGACCACCCCTTGTTTCGCAGTGCACTGCAGCAGGCGCTGACGATCGGCCTCGGGCCGGGCGTCCGGCTGGTCGAAGCCGCGTCGATCGCGGAGCTCGAGGCCTGTCTGGATCGCAGCGGTGCCTGGGATCTCGTGCTGCTCGATCTCAACATGCCTGGCGCCTATGGCTTTTCCGGCCTCGTATTGCTGCGTGGGCAGTATCCGCATATCCCGGTGATGATGATCTCGGCGCAGGAAGAAGCGGCGGTCGTTGCCCGTTCGCGGGAATTCGGTGCCAGCGGCTTCATTCCCAAGTCCAGCTCGCTCGAGACGATCCAGCAGGCCGTACGCAGCGTGCTCGATGGCGATAGCTGGTGGCCCGCCGTCTCGCAGGAATCGGCCGCCATGGATGAGGACACCCGTGCCGCCAGCGCCGGCCTCGCCAGCTTGACCCCACAGCAGTTTCGCGTGTTGACGATGGTCTGCGACGGCCTGCTGAACAAGCAGATCGCTTACGAGCTGAATGTCTCCGAGGCGACGATCAAGGCGCATGTCACCGCCATCTTCCGCAAGCTCGGTGTACGGACCCGTACCCAGGCTGCGCTGCTGCTTCAGCAGCTCGAAGCCATCCCCGGCTGATTTCAGGCAATCGGCGGCAATACGATCTCATCGCTACGGCGCACGCCGGCGGTGAAGGCACGGCATTGATCGATGAAGTCGCGCATGGCCGCTGTCTGGTATTTCAGCCGATGCCAGATGAAATAGAACTGCCGACGTAAATCAAGCTCCGGCGTCTGGATCTGCACCAGGCTGCCCCGCCGGAACGCATCGCGCAGGGCCAGGCGGGAGATGCAGCTGATGCCGAGGCCCGACTCGACCGCACGCTTGATGGCCTCGGTGTGCTCGAGTTCCAGGCGAATGTTCAGTGTATTGGGGTGATGACGCATCGCCTGGTCGAACGTCAGGCGCGTGCCGGAGCCTCGTTCACGCAGTATCCAGGCCTCGCGGGCGAGTTCGTCGACGCTCACTTCGCCGCGGCCGGCCAAGGGATGGTTCGGTGCGCAGAACACCGCCAGCTCATCGGGAACCCACGGATGCACCTCGATATCGTGGTGCTGCCAATCGCCTTCGATCAGACCTAGATCAAGTTCGTGGTGCGCTACCTGATGCACGATGTGCGCCGTGTTGTGCACGTGCAACTTCACTCGGCATTCGGGATGGCGCTGCATGAACCCGCCGATCAGCAAGGTCGCCAGGTAGTTGCCGACGGTCAGGGTGGCGCCGACATCGAGCGAGCCGAAGCCACTACGGCCGCCGAGCAGCTCCTCGATCGCCTTGGCCTGATCGAGCAGGGCCACCGCCTGGGGCAGCAGTTGCCGGCCAAGGGCGTTGAGCGACAGCCGCTTTCCCGCGCGGTCGAACAGGCGGCAATCCGATTGCCGCTCCAGTTCGGCCAGTGAGGTGCTCGCCGCCGACTGGGACAGCGAAAGACATTCCGCCGCGCGGGAGACGCTTTCCTGCTTGGCGATCGCGACGAAGACTTGCAGCTGTCTGAGCGTGAAATGCATATCGATATAACCGATTTAGGATATTTTCATAATTCAATTAACAGATAAACCCGGCCACTATAGACTGCGCACACGCAGCCTGTAACCGGGCGCAATTCAAATGAGGAAAAAGTTGGAATGAGCAACCTGAACGTCGAGCGGGTTCTGAGTGTGCACCACTGGAACGACACCCTGTTCAGCTTCAAGACCACGCGCAATCCCGGGTTGCGATTCGAAAATGGCCAGTTCGTGATGATCGGTCTAGAAGCGGGCGGCCGTCCGCTGATGCGTGCCTATTCCATCGCCAGCCCGAACTGGGAAGAGCATCTCGAGTTCTTCAGCATCAAGGTGCCGGACGGTCCGCTGACCTCGCGCCTGCAGCATCTGAAGGAAGGTGACGAGCTGATGATCAGCCGCAAGCCGACCGGTACGCTCATCCTTGGCGACCTGCTGCCGGGCAAGCACCTGTACCTGCTGAGCACGGGCACGGGCCTCGCACCGTTCATGAGTGTCATCCAGGACCCGGAAACCTACGAGCGTTTCGAAAAGGTGATCCTGGTGCACGGCGTGCGCTACGTCAGTGAGGTCGCTTACGAGCAGTTCATCACCGAGGCGCTGCCGCAGAACGAGTTCTTTGGCGATGCGGTGAAGGAAAAGCTCATCTACTACCCGACCGTCACCCGCGAGCCTTTCCGCAACCAGGGCCGCCTCACCGACCTGATGCGCAGCGGCAAGCTGTTTTCCGACATCGGCCTGCCGCCGATCAATCCGCAGGACGACCGCGCCATGATTTGCGGCAGCCCCAGCATGCTCGACGAGACCAGCCAGGTGCTGGACAGCTTCGGTCTGAAGATTTCGCCGCGCATGGGCGAGCCGGGCGACTACCTGATCGAGCGGGCCTTCGTCGAGAAATAAGCCGGATCGTGCCGAACTGAAGGGCTGCCGTACGGCGGCCCTTTTCGTTTCAGGGGTTCAGAGCAGCGGCGCGCAGCATTTCTTGAACTTCAGCCCGCCGCCGCAGGGGCAGGGATCGTTGCGGCCGGCGGCCAGGCCAACGCTCGGATCGATGAAATACCAGCGGCCGTCGCGCTGCACGAAGGCGGAGCGTTCTTCGTGCGCATGCTCGCCGGTGGCGTCGTGCCAGCGAGCCGTGAAGCGCACCAGTGCATGTTCGGGCTTACCGCCGAGTACGGCGTCTTCGTGCACGTCAAGACCGAGCCAGGTGCTGTCCAGGCTCCAGCGAAGCATGGCCTCGGTATCCAGGGCGTTCTGCTGGACCGGCAGTGTCGTTGCCTTGAGGTAGTCGATTTTCCCCAGCACGTAGGCGCTATAGCGCGATCGCATCAGCGTCTGGGCGCTGGGTGCGGGCGTCCCGGCGTGGTAGCGCCCGCAGCATTGACTGAGGCTGTCGCCGCTTCCACAAGGACAGGGTGAGTGATCGATCGGGTCGTTCGCCGTCATGGGAGTCACCACCAGTACTTGCCGAAATGCTCGGGATTGGCCCAGAACCTGGCATTCAGCCAGTCCGGAACCTGCTTGTATTGCAGCAGGTCGTAGGTGAAGAGGGTCAGGACCTGATCGTCACGCTGAAAGTGTTCGCTGGCCTGCAAGGCGAGGGCGTAGAAGTCCGTTGGATGCCAGTCGCAGGCGCGCATGTCCACCAGTACGGCCATTCGGCTGGCATTGAGGTTGCGAATGCCGCCGAGCAGTTCGAGGCCGTCGCGTTTGGTGACGTGCTCCAGGCAGTCGGCCACCAGTGCGAGATCGAAGCGCTGGCGGGTGACTTGCGATGGCAGCGGTACGCTGGATACCTGTTCGACGTAACAGTCCGGGTTTGCCTGGAGGTATGCGCGCACTGCGGGCATTTCGCTCTTTCCGATGGCTAGCAGTCGGGCAGGAGCCTGTTGTTCCAGCAGGGCCGCGAGGGCTTGCTGCGGGGAGCGTGAAAGGGTGTTGTCGATCAAGAGCCGATCCTCGTCTGAGAGTCAGAGACTAGCGTGCAGCGTGGAGGTGGCCTAGTCCTGATGCATCCAGAGCCGGCGTCTGGCGATACGAAGTGGCGGTTCTGGCCGATCCCAACTGGAGGTTAAACAATGAGTACCTTACGGACAGCAGTACCCGTTATTGTCATGACAACCGTGCTCAGCGGCTGCGCAGGCGTACAGAAGCAGGATTGGCCTACTTGCGCCGCGGTCGGTGGTGTGGGTGGCGCGGCGCTCGGTGCGATCGAAAGCTCGACCTACGCAGGCTACGGCGCACTGATCGGCGCGGGTGTCGCGGCGGCCTATTGCTGGGCCAACGGCACCGAGCAGCAGCAAGTCGAAAGCGTCGCGGTCGTCGAGGAAGTGACCGCTGTCGTGCCTGTTCAGGAGCCCGAACCGGCGGCTGAACCGGTCCGTGTCGAGCTTGATGTCCTGTTCGACTTCGACAGCGCGCGCGTCCGCGAAGAAAGCTACGCGGAGATCCAGAACGTCACGGACTTCATGAAGCAGTACCCCGACACCAGCACCGTGGTCGAAGGGCATACCGACGCCATCGGCACTGACGCCTATAACCAGCGTCTGTCGGAACGTCGTGCCGATTCGGTTCGCGACGTCATGGTCCAGCAGTATGGCATCGACGGTAATCGTATCCGTACGGTGGGTTATGGCGAATCCCGTCCGATCGCAGACAACTCGACCGATGCGGGCCGCCAGCTGAACCGCCGCGTTGAGGCTGCCGTCGAAGCGACGCCTCAGTAAGCGATCGACCGCGAAGGAAAGGCCGGGTCACCCGGCCTTTTTCGTTTAGAACATCGGTCGCGCGGCGGCCAGCGTGACCACCGCCAGCCCGATCGAGAGGTTGATTCCGACCAAGCGCCGGATACGGGCCAGATCGGCGCCGGCTTCGGGCCAGCGTTCGGCCGTCGTATTGCGCTTGAGCTGTGGCAGATTGAGCAGACGGACCCGCAGGAACAGCGCCAGCATCACCAGATAGAGCCCCGCCATGATGTGCACGTAGCGAGGCGCACCCGCGAACCCATCGAAGCGCATGTGCAGCAGGCCGATCCCGGTTACCGCCAATACGGCGACAGCGACCCATACCCAGAAGAAGAACCGATCGAAGGTGGCCACCCAGAGGCGAAGGCGCTCGGGCGCCTCGAGGGTGGCGCCTGCCGCTTGTCGCAGCACCATCCAGGCGAAGAACATGCCGCCGACCCAGACCAGGGCGGCGAGGACATGCAGGGCGTAGGGCAGGGCATACAGCGTCATGGGAAAACTCCGGTGGCGATGAGGGAAACGCGCGCTATGATAGCCGGCCCCTTCGATGTACTGAAAATCCATACAGTCCGCTCATGCTCAGCACCGAACTCAAAAGCCAGATTCAGGGTGCCTATACCCGCTTCCTCGAGGCAAAGGGACTCAAGCCCCGGTATGGCCAACGCCTGATGATTGCCGAAGTCGCCAAGGTGCTGGGCAGCATCGAGGCGGATGCCGAAGGACGTCGCGAAGGCGAGCCGGCGGTCGTGGCGATCGAGGCGGGAACCGGGACAGGCAAGACCGTCGCCTACAGCCTGGCGGCCATCCCGGCAGCGAAAGCCGCCGGCAAGCGGCTGGTGATCGCTACGGCCACGGTCGCGCTACAGGAGCAGATCGTCCACAAGGATCTGCCGGACATCATCCGCAACAGCGGGCTCACCTTCAGCTTCGCGCTCGCCAAGGGGCGCGGGCGTTATCTGTGTCTGTCGCGCCTGGACATGCTGCTTCAGGAAGGCGAAGCGCAACAGGCCACGGCCCAGCTGTTCGAAGAGGACGGATTTCGCCTGGACCTCGACGAGGCCAGCCACAAGCTCTTCACGCAGATGATCGAGCGGCTGGCAGGCAATCGCTGGGACGGGGACCGCGACAGCTGGCCCGAGGCGATCGAGGATACCGACTGGTCCCGGCTGACCATCGATCATAGTCAGTGCACCAACCGGCACTGCCCGAACTTTCAGCAGTGCGCCTTCTACCGGGCGCGCGAAGGCATGACCAAGGTGGATGTGATCGTCACCAATCACGACATGGTCCTCGCCGATCTCGCGCTTGGCGGCGGAGCGGTGCTGCCGGACCCGCGCGAGACGCTGTACGTATTCGATGAAGGGCACCACCTGCCCGACAAGGCGATCGGGCATTTCGCGCACTTTCTTCGCCTGCGCTCGACGGCCGACTGGCTTGGTCAGGTCGAGAAGAACCTGGCCAAGCTGCTGGCGCAGCATCCGCTGCCGGGCGAGCTGGGGCGCCTGATCGAGGGCGTACCGGAGCTGGCCAGGGAACTGCGCACACAGCAGCAGTTCCTCTTCAGCGCCTGCGAGCAGGTGGCCGATTTCAAAGCGAGCGAAGACATGGAGGGCCGTGAGCGACCGCGCCATCGGTTTGTCGGTGGCGTCGTCCCGGAGCATCTGCGGGAGCTCGGGACCGAAGCGAAGAAGGGCTTCGCCCGCCTGACCGATGTGTTCACGCGGCTGACCGAATTGCTCAAGCAGGCCATGGATGGCGAAGCCGGGGTCGGCATTGCCTCGCAGCAGGCGGAAGAGTGGTACCCGTTGTTCGGCAGCCTGCTGTCGCGCGCGCAGGCCGGCTGGGAATTGTGGACTGCCTTCACCGTCGAGGACCCGGACGACAGCCCGCCGATGGCGCGCTGGCTCACGCTGGCCGAAAGCGGCGCGCTCTACGACATCGAGGTCAATGCCAGCCCGATTCTTGCGGCCGAAACCCTGCGCCGCAATCTCTGGAACGTTGCCTATGGCGCACTCGTCACCTCGGCGACCCTGACGGCGCTGAGCAGTTTCGATCGTTTTCGCATGCGCGTCGGGCTGCCCAAGGCGGCAGTGACGGCGGTGGTTCCGAGCCCCTTCCAGCATGCCGATGCCGGACTTCTGCAGGTGCCGGACCTGCGTGCCGATCCACGCGACGCTCCGGCTCACACCGCGGCGATCGTTCGTGAGTTGCCGGGGCTGGTCGAAGGCGCTCGCGGCACGCTGGTGCTGTTCTCGTCGCGTCGCCAGATGCAGGACGTGTTCGATGGTCTCGAGCGCGAGTGGCGCCGCCGAGTGCTGATCCAGGGCAATCTCTCCAAGCAGGAGACGCTTATCAAGCACAAGGCGCGCGTGGACGATGGCGAGCCAAGCGTGCTGTTCGGCCTGGCCAGCTTCGCCGAAGGCGTCGACCTGCCGGGCGCCTATTGCGAGCACGTGGTGATCGCCAAAATCCCGTTCGCGGTCCCGGACGACCCGGTCGAAGCGGCGCTGGCGGAGTGGATCGAAGCACGCGGCGGCAACCCCTTCATGGAAATCGCCGTGCCGGACGCTTCGCTCAGGCTGATCCAGGCCTGCGGGCGGCTGCTGCGAACCGAGCAGGATCGCGGCACCATCACCTTGCTCGATCGCCGCGTGGTGACCCAGCGGTACGGCAAGGCCATCCTCAACGCGCTGCCGCCGTTTCGCCGGCATATCGCCTGAGATTTTTCCGGTTGATGGTGCCGGAACCGACCGATACGGCAGTTCCCTTGCCTGATCGGAATTGAAACAATGCCGCCTTTGCAGACCAACCAAGGTGGCGCGCGTGCAGATCCAGGGACATTTCGACCTTCGCTTCGAGGCGGTCAAGGCGCTCTTCGAGCAACAGCTGACTGACGGGCAATTCCGCGGTGCGGCCGTCTGCGTGCAGATCGGCGGCGAAACCGTGCTCGACCTCTGGGGCGGCATGGCGGACAACGAAGGGCAGCAACCCTGGCAGCAGGACACGCTCGTCAATCTGTTTTCCTGCACCAAGACCTTCGCGGCGGTCGCGATCCTGCAGCTGGTCGAATCGGGAAAAATGGGGCTCGATGAGCCGGTCGCCAATGTCTGGCCGGAATTCGGCGCCCACGGCAAAGGCGGCATTACGTTGCGCCATCTGCTGAGCCATCAGGCTGGGCTGCCGGCAATTCGCGCGCCGTTGCCGCCGGAGGCGCTTTATGACTGGGATCGCATGGTTGCAGCCCTCGCTGCCGAAGAGCCCTGGTGGGCGCCGGGCCAAGCGCATGGCTACGCGGCCATCACCTATGGCTGGCTGATCGGCGAGCTTCTGCGCCGCGTCGACGGTCGCGAAGCGGGCGAGGCGATCGTGGCGCGTACCGCCCGTCCGCTCGGCCTCGATTTCCATCTGGGCCTGGCCGATAGCGAGTTCGAGCGTGTGGGCTACCTCACACGGATGAAGAACAATTTCGGCGACGATGCGGCCAAGCGGCTGTTCGTGGCGTTGACCAGCGAACCTGGCTCGATGACGGCCCTGGCCTTCACCAACCCGCCGTCGGTGATGAACAGTGCGAACAAGCCTGAATGGCGGCGTATGGCGCAGCCGGCGGCCAACGGGCACGGTAATGCCCGCTCGCTGGCGGGTTTCTACGCCGGCCTGCTCGACGGACGCTTGCTCGGTGACGCCATGCTCGAGGAGATGACCAAGGAGCATTGCGTGGGTGTCGACAAGACCCTGCTGACTCGGACGCGCTTCGCGCTGGGCTGCTGGCGCGACCAGCCGGAGGTGCCCAACGCGACCTTCGCCATGGGGCCGCGGGCATTCGGTCACCCGGGTGCGGGTGGTTGCATCGGTTTTGCCGACCCGGAACGTGAGCTGTCGTTCGGCTTCGTGACCAACACCTTGGGCCCGTATGTGCTGATGGATCCTCGCGCCCAGGCGCTCGCACGTGCGGTCAGCGCCTGCGTGGGTTGAACCGTTCATCGCTTAAAGAAACGATTGCGTTGCGAAATAAGGACTTGCGTCCAGAATTTCACACTAAACCTGAAGACGTGCCGCTAATTGCGGCTGGATAATCCAACTACATTCCATTAACGGACGACGTTGCACATGAAGCTGCTCAAGAGCGCCACCTTGATTCTTTGCATGACCGTTTCCGGTTGTAGCCTTAACGACAAGCAGGAAACCGCCGAAGTCCCCAAGCTGCCGGAGCCGGTCGCCGCCAAGGTCGACGCAGCCTGGCTTGATGCTTACGAGACCAAGCTGCGGGCCGCGCTCGAAGACAGCAAATTTGAAGTGGAGCGTCGTGACGACACCCTTATCGTGACGGCACCTGCCGATGCAACCTTCAACCCGGACCGGCCGGGCATGCTGTTGCCCGTCACCCTGGGGCCGATCAGTCGTGTCGCCAAGCTGGTGGAGAACGATCTGGAGGCGGCCGTGCTGGTACTGGGCCATGCCGACAGCACCGGTGGCGACGAGGCCAACCGTGTGCTGAGTCGCGAGCGGGCCGGCGCCGTCGCTGCCATTTTCCGCCTGAGTGGGTTGAAGCGGGACCGTCTGGTGATCAAGGGGCTCGGCTCCGATATGCCGCGCGCGGCGAACGACACCGCTGAAGGCCGCGCCAAGAACCGGCGAGTCGAAATGGTGCTCACCGCTCAGGCCGTCCTGCCGGCCTTGGCGGCCCAGTATGCCCAACCGGTGCCGGCCACTCAGGTCGTCGCCGCCAAGACCGAGGAGTGACCATCGCGGCACCGAGCCCTTGTCCTGAATCAAGCGCTCGGTGCCGTTCGGCACTATGCTTGGCCGCATCTTCACGGGAGGCCACGCGATGTCACACACCCTGGCGGACATGCGCCGCGACTACATCCGGGACGGGCTGGTCGAAGCCGATGCGCCCGAAGAGCCCATGACCCTGTTCGGCCGGTGGTTCGAGCAGGCGATCGCCGTCGAGCAACCTCCGGTAGAACCTAACGCGATGACCTTGGCGACGGTCGATGGGCGCGGCCGGCCGCATTGCCGCGTGCTCCTGCTCAAGGGCATCGATGAGCGCGGATTCACCTTCTTCACCAACTACGAGAGCGCCAAGGGCGAGCAGCTCGGGGCTTGTCCCTTCGCCGCCATGACCTTTTTCTGGCCCGCGCTGGAGCGTCAGGTCCGCATCGAGGGAAGTGTCGAACGCCTGAGCGACAGTGAGTCGGACGCCTATTACCGTGTCCGTCCGATGGGCAGTCGGCTCGGCGCGTGGGCGTCGCCCCAGAGCCGGGTCATCGCCGATCGTGCCGAGCTGGAGCGACGTCTGTCCGAGGTCGAACAGCGATTCGCGGGCAGCGACCCCTCGCGCCCGCCGCACTGGGGAGGCTACCGCGTGGTACCGGAGGCGATCGAATTCTGGCAAGGCCGCTCCAGCCGTCTGCATGATCGACTCGTGTACCGCTGCGCAGAAGACGGTTGGCGCCGGGAGCGCCTTGCGCCCTAGATCTGGCGGCTCGCCTCGTAGCTGTCGGCTTCTCGCTTCAACCAGTCGGGCAGCGCGCGCCGTGCGATTTTCTGGCGCCGGGCTTCGCCAAGCCGCTCCAGCATCCAGGCGCGCTTGGCCTTGTCCGTGCCGCCGAGGGACAGCGCCAGATCCCGGTCCGCCCAGCGCCTGAAGCGAACGAACAACCAGCCATGGAAGACCAGGCCGGCGAGCGTCGTGACGACAACGATGAAGTAGTCCATGTGGCTCCTGCGATAGGCCGTCGTGCGATGCGGTAACGGCTCGCGTAAAGTGTGGTCCGTTGATTTAGGCGGATGCTGAACCAGGGCGGTGGCGATGCCAAGCGCCAGCAGGCTCTGGCGCGGTCCGGGACTTTTGCAGGAGATACGGTGATGCGCAAATCCTTACTCGTGGCTTCAATGACGACGCTTGCACTGCTCAGCGGTGGTTGCACGTCCAACCTGACCGGGGATACCTATTCCCGCGACGAAGCCCGGACCGTGCAGACGGTTCGCTATGGCACGGTGGAATCGCTGCGTCCGGTGCAGATCGAGGGCACCAAGACGCCGATCGGCACAGGGGCCGGCGCCGTGATCGGCGGGATCGCCGGCAGTGGCGTAGGCGGCGGACGGGGCAGTGCGGTCGCAGCAGTCATCGGCGCGGTCGCCGGTGGCATGCTGGGTTCGGCGGCGGAAGAGGGCATCACGCGCGCCCAGGGCGTCGAAATCACCGTCCGCGAGGATGATGGCAACATGCGCGCCTATGTGCAGGAAGTGGAGCCCAACCAGGTCTTCCGCGTCGGCCAGCGCGTCCGGATCCTCACCGTGGACGGCACCAGCCGCGTAGCGCCCTAGCGCGCCCTGGCGATACCGGGCTTCCCCTCGTCCGGCCTCGTCTGATTTGTTTTCAAAATGCATACGGGCATGACGGTTGCCCGATTGATATGGATAATCGGCCGCCAGCAAGGCCCAACATAGGGTCTATCGAGGCCGGCTGGCCCGGAGTGGAAACATGCCGCTGGACTGGCGGCTCTGAGGGGTTCCGACATGGCGCTTGCGCTGATCATCGCTCTGCCATTCATTGGTGCTGTGCTGCCGTTGCTGCTCGAGCGCTACGGCCGCTCGGCCTGCGCGTTCGGTGCCGGAGTGGGGCCGCTGGTGGCCTTGATCATGGTGCTCGGGCGCTGGGAGCCGGTGTTCGATGGCCAGGCCGAGATCGTGACGCTCCCGTGGTTGCCCGAGCTGGGGTTGAATCTCAGCCTGCGGCTGGATGGCTTGGGCTTTCTGTTCGCGCTGATGATCCTCGGCATCGGTTTGCTGGTCATCCTCTATGCGCGCTACTACCTCGCCAAGACCGAGCCGATGGGGCGCTTCTTCGCCTACTTCCTGATGTTCATGGGCTCGATGCTGGGCCTAGTCCTGTCGGAAAACCTCCTGCTGATGCTGATGTTCTGGGAACTGACGAGCCTGTCGTCGTTTCTGTTGATCGGCTTCTGGGGGCACCAGTCCGATGCGCGTCGCGGCGCGCGCATGTCGCTGGCCATCACCGGTGGCGGTGGGCTGGCGCTGCTGGCTGGCATCCTGCTGCTGGGCAATATCGTCGGCAGCTTCGAGCTGTCGGACGTCATCGCCGCGGGTGGAACGATTCGCGCGCACGCGCTGTATCCCGTGACGCTGATCCTGATTCTGCTGGGTGCGTTCACCAAGTCGGCACAGTTCCCGTTCCATTTCTGGTTGCCGCAGGCGATGGCGGCGCCGACGCCGGTATCGGCGTTCCTGCACTCGGCGACCATGGTCAAGGCCGGTGTGTTTCTGCTGGCGCGCCTCTACCCGGCGCTGTCCGATTCGGAGTGGTGGTTCTACCTCGTCAGCCTGACCGGCCTGGCAACCTTGCTGGTCGGCGCGGTGATGGCGCTCTTCCAGCATGACCTCAAGGGACTGCTGGCCTATTCGACGATCAGTCACCTCGGCCTGATCACCCTCCTGTTCGGTCTCGATTCACCGCAGGGGGCGGTGGCCGGGATCTTCCACATCATCAACCACGCCACCTTCAAGGCCTCGCTGTTCATGGCGGCCGGCATCATCGATCACGAGACCGGTACTCGCGACATGCGGCGCATCAACGGCATGTGGCGCTTCATGCCGCACACGGCGGTGCTGGCCATCGTCGCATCGCTGGCGATGGCCGGCGTGCCGCTGCTCAATGGCTTTCTCAGCAAGGAAATGTTCTTCGCCGAGACGCTCGAACAGCACCTGCTCGGCAGCTTCTACTGGGCGATTCCGGTCGCGGCGACGATCGCGGGCGTATTCTCGGTCGCCTACTCGCTGCGCTTCATCCACGACGTGTTCTTCAACGGCGATCCGATCGATCTGCCCAAGTACCCGCCGCACGAGCCGGCCCGCTACATGAAGATCCCGGTCGAGATCCTGGTGCTGATCTGCCTGCTCGTCGGGATGTTGCCGGTCTACACGGTCGCGCCGCTGCTCGATGCGGCGGTCTTCGCCAGCCTCAACGGGGTGGTGCCTCCCTACAGCCTGGCGATTTGGCATGGGCTGTCGCTGCCGCTGTACATGAGCCTGATAGCGCTTGGCGGCGGGATCCTGGTCTATTCGGCGCGTAAATGGCTGTTCCGCTGGTACGACGGCTTGCCGTCGGTCGATTCGCTGCACATGTTCGAGCGGGTGGTGAGCGCGTTGTCGGCCGGCGCTGCGTTCGTCTCGCAGCTGCTCGAGAACCGGTCTCAGCAGCGCTACCTGACCTTGCTGCTGCTCAGCACGCTGATTCCGGTGGTGGTGGCGCTGGCTCCGCTCGATTCGCTCACCGGCACCGTGGCGCTCTCGCCGCTCGATCCCTTCACGGTGGCAGGCATGGCGATTCTGGCGGTCACCTCGATACTGACTGTCATTTTTCATCGCATCCGACTGGTCGCGCTGATGATTCTGAGCGGGGCGGGCCTGATGGTGGCCTTGGCCTTCGCACGTTTTTCGGCGCCGGACCTGGCGCTGACCCAGTTGTCGGTCGAGATGGTCAGCATGATCCTGCTGATGCTGGTGCTGTTCTTCATTCCTGACCGTACACCTGCGGAATCGAGCAGCCTGCGCGGCACCCGCGACCTGTTGCTGGCCGGCGGCATGGGAACGCTCGTCGCCATCCTGGCCTATGCCGTCATGACGCGTCCGTACGACAGCATCGCGTCGTTCTTTCTCGAGAACAGCGTGCCGGGCGGTGGCGGCAAGAACGTGGTGAACGTCATTCTGGTCGACTTCCGCGGCTTCGATACGCTGGGCGAGATCAGCGTACTGGCCATCGCGGCGGTAGGCATCGCGGCGATGTTGAAGGGGCTGCGGTTGCCGCATCCGATCTTTGACTACATGGGCCGTCCGTGGTCGCGGGACAGCCACCCGATGATCCTCGGGGTGCTGGCGCGTCTGCTGTTGCCGATGGCGCTCATGGTGTCCGCGTTCATCTTCCTGCGGGGGCACAACCTGCCGGGCGGAGGCTTCATCGCCGGGCTGATAACCGCCGTCGCCTTGATCGCCCAGTACATTTCGCTCGGCTCGGCCTGGAGCGAGGCTCGCAAGCCCTTCGCCTATCCGGCGTTGGCCGGGGCCGGGGTGATGACCGCTGGGTTGACGGGCCTGGGGAGCTGGGCATTCGGCCGGCCGTTCCTCACCTCGGCATTCGGTCACTTCCACTTGCCGGTCGCTGGCGACTTCGAACTGGCGACCGCCATGCTCTTCGATCTCGGCGTGTACCTGACGGTCGTGGGCGCAACGATGCTGATGCTCGCCAGCCTCGGGCCGCTCGGCCGAGGCACCGAGACTGCTGCCAAGGAGATCCACTGATGGAAGCGTTCTATGCGGGGACGCTGGGCGTGATGGTTGCCAGCGGCGTCTACCTCTTGCTGCGCGCCCGGGTCTTTCCCGTGGTGATGGGGCTGACGCTCATCTCGTATGCGGTGAACCTGTTCATTTTCTCGATGGGCCGGCTGGGCACCGACACCGTTGCGGTCGTCGGCAGCAGCGAGACGATGGGTGATCCGTTGCCGCAGGCGCTGGTGCTGACGGCCATCGTCATCGGCTTCGCCATGACGGCTTTCACGGTGGTGCTGGCCTTGCGCAGCATGGGGGAGGTCGGGACCGATCATGTCGACGGCCAGGAGCCGCGCGCATGAACCATGGCTTGATCCTGCCGATCCTGCTGCCCCTGTTCACCGGCAGCGCGCTGTTGTTGATGCGAGGGGCGAGTCTGCCGGTGCAACGGGGCTTGTCCTTGCTGGCCAGCTGGGCGCTGTTGCCCCTGGCGATCTGGCTCGCGCTCCTCGCCGGAGACGGCGAGCTGCGGCTCTATGTGCTGGGCGACTGGCAGCCACCGTTCGGCATCGTTCTGCTGCTCGACCGCCTCAGCGCGGTGATGCTGATCATCACCGCACTGCTGGCCGGCTTCTCGGTGCTCTATGCCTCGCGCGGCGACGATGAGCGCGGCGCGGATTTCCATGCCCTGTTCCAGTTCCAGCTGGTCGGCATCAACGGCGCCTTCCTGACCGGCGATCTGTTCAACCTGTTCGTCTTCTTCGAAATCCTGCTGATTTCCTCCTACGCCCTGCTGCTGCATGGCCAGGGGCCTGATCGCGTCAGGGCAGGGCTGCATTACGTCGTGCTGAATCTGGTCGGCTCGTCGCTGTTCCTCCTCGGCGTAAGCGTTCTTTATGGCCTGACCGGCACCCTCAACATGGCCGATCTGGCGATCCGGGTCGCTGCCGCGCCGGCAGAGGATGCCCCGTTGTTGCGGGCCGCGGGCTTCCTGTTGCTGGTGGTTTTCGGCCTCAAGGCCGCGATCATTCCGCTGCACACCTGGCTGCCAAGTGCCTACTCCGCCGCCTCGGCACCGGTCGCGGCGCTGTTCGCGATCATGACCAAGATCGGGCTGTACGCCATTCTGCGCGTCTTCACCCTGATTTTCGGCGGTACCGGGCCGCTCGACGGCATGATCGACGACTGGATCTGGCCGTTGGCCCTGGCAACCCTGGCGATCGGCGCATTCGGTGCGCTCGCGGCGCGCGACCTGCGAATGCTCCTGGCGCATTTGGTGATCGTCTCGGTGGGTACGCTGCTTGCCGGCTTTGCCCTGGGCAGCGCGGCCGCGCTGTCGGCATCGCTGTACTACCTGATCCACAGTTCGCTGGTCTCGGGCGGCCTGTTCCTGCTGGCCGATCTCATCGTGCGCCAGCGGGGGGCCACCCAGGCGACCCTGCGGTCGGCGCCGGCATTGCGCCAGCCCTTGCTCCTGGGAGCGATGTTCTTCGCGGCGGCCGTGTCGGTCTCGGGCCTTCCACCGTTCTCCGGCTTCATCGGCAAGGTGATGCTGATGCGCTCGGCGGTCGATGGCCCGGATATCGCTTGGCTATGGGCTGTCCTGCTGACCGGCGGGTTGGCCATGCTCATTGCCCTGAGCCGCGCGGGCAGCCTCGTCTTCTGGCGCGCCAATGAAGACGAACCGCTGCGCGAGCGCGCCGATCCGGTCCGCCTGCTGGCCTGCCTCGGTCTGTTGTCGGCAAGCCTGCTGATGGTCGTCTATGCCGGGCCGCTTCAGGGCTATCTTCAGGCGACCGCCGACCAGTTGCTCGATCTCGGCCCCTATCTGCGGCTGATTCCAGGAGGTGGCGCATGATGGCTCGCCTGTTGCCGCATCCCGCACTCAGCGTGGTATTGCTGCTGCTGTGGCTCTTGCTCAACAACACGCTGAATCCGGGCCATATCCTGCTGGGTGGCGCGCTCGGCGTCATCATTCCGGCCTGCATGCGCAATTTCGTCATGCCGGTGCCGAAGGTCAAGCAACGTATCGGGCTGATGCGTTTCACCGTGCGTGTGCTAGTGGACATCGTGATGGCCAATTTCCACGTGGCCAAGCTGGTGCTCGGCCCGACCCGGCGGCTCTCGCCGGCGTTCGTCGAGATTCCGGTGTCGATCACCGATGATTTCGTGCTGACGGTACTGACCAGCGTCGTGTCGCTGACGCCCGGAACCGTCTCGGCCGATGTCAGCGATGACCGGCGGCGGATTCTCGTGCACACGCTGGATGCGCCCGATCCGGATGCGCTCGTCGCCGAGATCAAGACCCGCTACGAAGCCCCTCTGCTGGAGATCTTCGAATGCTCGACTACGTGATACCGATCTGCCTGGCGCTGCTCGGCGGCGCGGCCATTCTCAACGTGGCACGGCTGATCATGGGGCCGTCGGTACCTGACCGGGTGCTGGCGCTGGATACCTTCTACATCAACGCGCTGGCGGTGATCATCCTGTTCGGCATCTGGCTCAAGACCGACCTGTTCTTCGAGGCGGCGTTGCTGATTGCCGTGATGGGCTTCGTCGGCACCATCGCGGCGGCCAAGCATCTGCTCAGCGGCGACATCATCGATTGAGGAGCGACGAGCATGCCAATCTGGATCGAAGTGGCGGTAAGCCTGTTTCTGTTGTTCGGCAGCCTGTTCGCGCTGGTCGGGGCGATCGGGCTGTTTCGCCTGCCGGATTTCTTCACCCGCCTGCACGGGCCGACCAAGGCCACCACGCTGGGGGTCGGCGCCATCGTGCTGGGCTCGATGATCTTCTTCAGCAGCCGTGGCGACGGGCTCAGCCTGCATGAGCTGTTGATCATGGTGTTCCTGTTCATCACGGCTCCGGTGAGCGCCCACATGCTCGCCAAGGCCGCCATGCAGCAGCGCTTGCCGCGCGTCGACCGTACCCGAGGCGAGCCTTGGGAGTGACCGGTCGGCCACCGGCACCATGACGGACCGGATCGGCTACGGCGCAACCGCATCGCTCGTGCTGGCGATGGCCCTGTGGGGCAGCGCCTTCATCGGACTGAAGATCGCCTTCGAGGAAATCCCACCGCTTTGGGTCATCTTCGGTCGGATGCTGTTCGGCAGCCTGGTATTCCTCCTGGCCTGGCGTTGGCGCGGCTCGATCGACTACCGCAAGGGCGACTGGGCGTACCTGCTGGCGCTCGCCGTGTGCGAGCCCTGTCTGTACTTCGTTTTCGAGGCGCTGGCGCTGGAGCGTACCAGCGCCTCCCAGGCGGGGATGATCACGGCGCTGCTGCCCTTGATGGTCGCCGTGGGGGCGTTTCTCTTCCTGCGCGAGCGGATAAGTCGGACGATGATCGGCGGCTTCGCCCTGGCACTGGTCGGCGCGGTCTGGCTGAGCCTCGCGGGCGATGCGAACGAACATGCGCCGGCGCCGCTGGCCGGCAATCTGCTGGAATTTCTGGCGATGGTGTGCGGGACGGGCTACATGCTGCTCGTCAAGCACCTGGCGAATCGCTATTCCGCCTTTTTGCTGACGGCGATGCAGGCGTTCATCGGCACGCTGTTCTTCCTGCCGCTGGCGCTCTGGTTCGAACCGTTGCCGGCCGACGTGAGCCTCACCGGCTGGCTGACGGTCCTGTACCTGGGCGTGGTGGTCACGGTAGGCGCCTACGGCCTGTACAACCACGGGCTTTCTCGGATGCCCGCCAGCCGGGCATCGGGGTTCATCAACCTGATACCGGTGTTCACGCTGGTATTCGCCTGGCTGCTCCTGGACGAGCGGCTCAACGCCACTCAGGTGATGGCGGCGGGGTTGGTATTCGCCGGGGTGCTCTTGAGTCAGCTCTGCTCGCGACCGCCAGCGCCGCCGCCATCGGTCGTGCTTGACTGAAGCGGCCGTCGACGTCAGTTGGCGTTGGCGGTACCGGTGAAGGCGCAGCCCTGCTGGGTGCGCCCATCCACCCGCAGCGTGGCCGTCATGTGATAGCGCCGGGCGCCGGTGGCCTCGACACAGTCGCCGGGGGCGAGCCACAGCTCGATCCGCTGCCCGTTCGCTTCGGTGGTGATGCTGGCGCTTCCGCCCGGCAACTGTTCAACCAGGACCGGCAGCGCGACGGCCGGCTGATCGGGTTGTTGCAGCAACAGACCGTCGGCGCTGACGGTCGCGCGCCATCGCGGATCGGTGCCTTCGGCCTGGAACAGCGTGCTCGGAGCCAGCGCATCGCAGCCCTCCGGGTCGCTCGGGGCGAGGCGGAAAATGCGCTGCGGCTGGAAGGTCCCCGCACGGCCATCGATCACCAGCTGCCCGCCCAGGTCGGCGAACGACCGGGTTCCCGGCGGCAATGCCTCGATGGCATGCGCCACGGACGGGGTGTCGCTCGGTAGCAAGGTGAGCGCGTCCGGCTTCCCGCATGGCTGGAAGCGCAGCGAGCCTTCGGCCTGCACGATGTGCCCCTGAATACGGTCCCCCGCCGATTCGACGGGCAGGGGCTCGGTCGCGAATAGCTGGCAGCCGGCGATGGCCGGCGCCAGGCCCATCAACAGGATCGGGCGGAAAAGCGGCAGGCCCGGCATCAGTTGCCCTTTACCGGACGGCCATCGACGGAGCCTTCCTCGAGCATGATTTCGTACTGCTTGCCGTCATTTTCGACCTGGTGCAAACGCACCAGCAGGTAGCCCCAGTCCTTGGCGAACCAGAGGATCGTCTCGCGCTTGCTTTGCGTCGGGTCGCGGACGCGCTCGACCTTGATCGCATCCAGCCGGCCGGCCTTGGTGTTGACCTCTTCCTCGCCGAGCACGCGGAAATCGTAGGTTTCGATCTCGTCGCCATCGAGAACCTGGTAGCTCATGGCGGTCTCGCCGGCGGCAACGTCGTGCTGCAGCGCAAGCTGGTAGGTCGACTTGTCGAGCAGGCCCCGGTTGAGCGGCAGGGAAATGGGATCGCCCCGATCGCTGCCGACGACCTGCTTGGCTTGCCAGTCGAAGCGTTGCTCGACCACCTTGCCCTTGCCCAGCCCCGAGCGTTCGAAGCGGTAGGTCTGCGGCAGGAAGGTATCGCCATCGACCTTGAACGTGCTGGTTTCGTTGAGGCTGGCGACCAGCATCGAAGCCTCGAAGGCGAGTTCCCAGCGACCATCATCCAGCGCCTTCAGGCGCCGCTCGGCGGTGCCGCTGACCGGGAGCTGCTTCCAGTCCGCCGTGTAGCTGGCGGAAAAGGGCTTGAGCTCCAGGGCCTGTGCCGGGACCGCTAGAAGGGCGAACAAGAGCATCAGGACGCTACGCATGGAATCTCCTAAAAGCGAAGAGGAAAGCCTGTTTCGGGCAATGGCTGGCCGTCGAGCATCGCGCGACCGCCCTGCAGGCGCAAGCGGCCCTCGCCGAACCAGCGCACCGCCAGCGGGTAGATGCGGTGCTCGGCGGCATGGATGCGCTGCGCCAGCCGCTCAACGTCATCGGCCGGCTCCACGGCGACGGTGGCCTGCACGACGACCGGCCCGCCATCCAGCTCCTCGGTGACGAAGTGGACGCTGCAACCGTGCTCGGCGTCGCCGGCCTCGAGTACGCGGCGATGCGTGTCGAGGCCCTTGTAGCGCGGCAGCAGCGACGGGTGAATGTTTAGCAGCCGGCCCTCGTAGTGGCGGACGAACGCCGGCGTGAGGATGCGCATGAAGCCTGCCAGCACCACCAGGCCCGGCGCATGGGCGTCGATGGCCTCCATCAGCGCGGTATCGAAAGCCGCGCGATCGGCAAAGTGGCCATGCTCCAGCACCCGTGTTTCGATGCCGGCCTGCTGCGCGCGCTGCAGACCGTAGGCATCGCCGCGGTTGGAGATGACGGCACGGATGCGCGACGGACTGCTGGCCTCCTGCTGATCGATCAGCGCCTGAAGATTGCTGCCCGACCCGGAAATCAGGACGACGACGTTACAGGGCTCGCTCATCCGTGCTGCTTCAGGTTGTTCAGGACAACACGCTCCGCATCGGCGGTGGCGGTTGCGATCTGGCCGATGAGCCAGGGTTGTTCGCCGGCCTCGCGCAGCGCCGCCAGGGCGGCGTCGACATGCTGTTCGGCTACGCAGATGACCATGCCGACGCCGCAGTTGAGCACCCGGTGCATTTCCACTTCATCGACGTTGCCCTGCGCCTGTAGCCAGTCGAATACAGCCGGACGCGTCCAGCTCGCGACGTCGAGCACCGCCTGGGTCCCGTCGGGCAATACGCGCGGGATGTTGTCGAGCAGCCCGCCGCCGGTGATGTGTGCCATCGCCTTGACCGCGCCGGTTTTGCGGATCAGCTCCAGCAGCGGCTTGACGTAGATGCGCGTGGGCGCCATCAGCAGCTCGGCCAGCGGCTTCCCATCGAGCTGGGTGCGCTCGATGTCCGCGCCCGAGACCTCAAGGATTTTGCGAATCAGCGAATAGCCGTTGGAATGCGGGCCGGACGAGGGAAGGGCGATCAGCCGGTCGCCGGCCTGCACGGTCGAGCCATCGATGATCTCGTCCTTTTCCACCACGCCGACGCAGAAGCCGGCCAGGTCGTAGTCTTCTCCTTCGTACATGCCCGGCATTTCGGCGGTCTCGCCGCCGACCAGGGCGCAGCCGGCCAGCTCGCAGCCGGCGCCGATACCGGTGACGACCTGCGCCGCGACATCCACATTGAGCTTGCCGGTGGCGTAGTAGTCGAGGAAGAACAGCGGCTCGGCGCCGCAGACCACCAGATCGTTGACACACATGGCCACCAGATCGATGCCGATGCTGTCGTGCCGGTCCAGGTTCAATGCCAGTCGCAGCTTGGTGCCTACGCCGTCGGTGCCGGACACCAGCACCGGCTTGCGGTAGCCGGCCGGGATTTCGCACAGCGCGCCAAAGCCACCCAGGCCGCCCATCACCTCCGGACGCGCGGTCCGCCGAGCGACACCCTTGATGCGTTCGACGAGCGCTTCGCCTGCATCGATGTCGACACCGGCGTCCTTGTAGCTGATGGAGGGTTGCTTGCTCATGAGGACAGGCCTGTATTGGGAATAGAAGAAGGATGCGGGCGAGTCGGCGGTGCCTGTGCCGTCGATGGCGGCGAGCGGCCGTCGCGTCCGCATGGCCGCGGATGGGCCACGCAAGGCGCGCGATTTTATCAGGGATGCCCCGGACCGCCTATCCCGGCCCCGCCGTGGCAGGCGAAACGACGCTTCGTCGAAGTGGTCTGTTAGGCGACAGGGGCCGCCGATGGATGGCCCGAAGTTGCCGCCTGTCGGGCGGCTGTTTAAGGTATTAGCCCTTTTCTCCTGCCGACGTGCTCTGCCGCGTGGCACCCCGAGGATTCGCCATGCGCCCGATCGTTCGCTTGCTGATGCTGTGCTGCCTTGTCCTGGCGCAGCCTGTGGCCGCCGAGCCGCTGGAAGACCTTTACCTGGTTCGCCAGCCCATCGATAGCCAGCAGCCGGCTGATCGTGAAGCGGCTCTGCAGCGTGCGTTAGATACGCTGATCATCCGCCTGACCGGCGATCCGCAGGTGGTGGAGTCATCGAACCTGGCTGCCGTGCGTGCCGAGCCCAAGCAGCTGGTGCGCCAGTTCGGCTACGAGGGCGATGTGCTGGTGGCCAACTTCGATGCGACGAGCGTCCAGCGCGCCTTGCGGGACGCTGGCATCGCGACCTGGGGCGAGAACCGGCCGTCGCTGCTGGTCTGGTGGCTGGCCGAATCGGCGGAAGGAACGAGCCTGATCGGTGACGGACAGGGCGGCGCGGACATGCTGCGCAGCGCCGCTCAACACCGTGGGCTGCCGGTGCAGATTCCGCTGGCGGACCTGCAGGAACAGCTCGCGGTGACCCGGGATGCGATCGAGCGCGCCGAACCCTCGGCCTTCGCCGAGTCGTCGGAACGCTACGATGCCGACGCCCTGCTGACCGTATTGGCGCGCGAGGAAGGCGAGGGCTGGCAGGCCCGTTGGCATGTCTGGCTGGGCGACCAGCACGGCGAGGGGCAGGCGACCGGTACCAGCCAAGAGGCACTCGCCGATGCGGTGATGCTGGCGGTGCAGCGCTATCTCGCGCCTCGCTTCGTCGGGGTCGAGGGTGAGCTTTCATCGGTGACGCTGAAGGTGGAGGGCGCGAATCTCGCCCGCTTCGCAGAGCTGGACGAACTTCTCCAGCCGCTGGGTGCGCAGCTGCATCAGGTGAGCGGTGATGAGCTGATCTACCGACTCGAAGCCCGGCCGGAACAGCTACAGGCGCAGTTGGAGCTGATCGGTTTGCAGCCGTTGCCGGACGAAGTGCCGGAGCCATCGCCCTTGGTGACCCAGCCGGGGGGCGCGGCGATTGGAGCGCCGATCGAAGCGGCGATTGAAGCGCCGACCGAAGCGCCGGCCACCGAGGGCCTGGTGCTGCGCTACGGCTGGTAGGCCTGTCGGCTTGCTGTTCGCCCCTGCCAGACCTTATGCGCCATCTACCCAACCTGCTGACCGGCGTCCGTCTGTTGCTGGTCGTGCCCATCGCCTGGCTGGTCATCGACGGAGCCTACCAGCCGGCCCTCGGGTTGTTCGTGATCGCTGGCCTCAGCGATGCGCTCGATGGATTCCTGGCTCGGCGGTTCGGCTGGGGCAGTTCGCTGGGCGCGGTACTCGATCCGCTCGCGGACAAGGCGTTGCTGATCGTGATCTACCTGTGCCTGACGGTGGGCGGCTGGATACCGGCCTGGCTAGCCACCCTGGTGCTGTTGCGTGACGTCGTCATCGTTCTCGGCGCGGCGTGCTATCGCCTCGTGACCGGTTCGCTGGAGATGCGGCCAAGCATATTCGGTAAGCTGTCGACCCTGCTGCAGCTGGCACTCGTCGCGGGCGTGATGGCCGACGCGGCCTTCGGCGTTCTGCCGGCGGCGCTGCACCTCGTTCTGATCACGGTCGTGGCCGTCATGACGGCCATCAGCGGGTTGCACTATGTGCTTAGGTGGACCCTCGCTTACAGGAGTTTCAAGGCATGCCCGTGACCATCGCCTCCCGCTGGCCCTGGATCGTCGCCGCGTTGATCGCCGGCTGGCTGATCTACCTGCTCAATCCGATCTTGTCGCCATTCCTGGTGGGCATCCTGCTGGCCTACCTGGGCGATCCGCTGGTCGACCGCTTCGAGCGCTGGGGCATGCCGCGGACCCTCGGCGTCGTGGCCGTGTTCGCGCTGTTCGCAATGCTCTGCTTGCTGTGCCTGCTGGTGCTGGTGCCCATGCTGGGTCGGCAGCTGGTAAGGCTGTACCAACTGGCGCCGTTGGCGCTCGACTGGCTGCAACACGGCTTGCTGCCCTGGGCTCAGGTGCAGCTCGGGCTGGAACCCGATTTCTGGCGCTTCGACCGCTTGAAAGCGGCCGTGACGGATAACCTGGGCGGCACCACGGATCTGCTGGGCGTGGTGCTGGCCCGGGCAACGGCGTCCGGGCTTGCCTTGCTCGCGTGGCTGGGCAATGCCCTGCTGGTTCCGGTGGTTTGCTTCTATCTGCTGCGTGACTGGGACCTGATCATGACGCGGCTGCGCAATTTGCTCCCGCGTCGGCGCGAAGCGAGGGTGGTCGGCCTGCTGGGCGAATGCCATGAGGTCATCGGCGCGTTTCTGCGCGGGCAACTGCTGGTGATGCTGGCGCTTGCCGTGATCTACGCCGCGGGCCTGTCGTTGCTCAGGCTGGAGCTGGGTTTGCTGATCGGCCTGATCGCGGGCCTTGCGAGCATCGTTCCCTACATGGGGTTCATCGTCGGAATCGGGGCGGCGGCGGTGGCTGCGCTGTTCCAGTTCGGGCTGGATCTCTACGCACTGTTTGGCGTCGCGGCCGTGTTCACGCTCGGACAACTGCTCGAGGGCATGCTGCTGACCCCTTGGCTGGTCGGCGATCGCATCGGTCTGCATCCGGTTGCGGTCATTTTCGCGGTGCTGGCCGGTGGGCAGCTGTTCGGCCTGACCGGCGTGCTGCTCGCCTTGCCGGTCGCCGCGGTGATCATGGTCTTGCTTCGCCATGCGCATGAGCTTTATCGCCTGTCGGACCTCTACCAGGCAGAGCGACCCGCGTTGCCGGAGCAGGAACCATGAATCCGGTGCAGTTGCCGTTGGGCGTGCGGATGAGGGATGACGCCACCTTCGCCAATTTCTATCCCGGCGCCAACGCGGCGGCCCTTGGTTATGTCGAGCGGCTTTGCGAGCCGGATGCGGCCTGGGCCGATCAGCTCATCTACCTGTGGGGCAAGGCCGGGGTCGGGCGCAGCCATCTGCTGCAAGCGGCCTGTTTGCGAATCGAGGAGCGCGGGCTGCGGGCGATCTATCTGCCGCTCGGCGAGCTGGCCGCGCATGGCACGCAGCTGCTGGATGACCTGGAAGGCAGCGATCTGGTGTGTCTCGATGACCTCGACACGGTGGCCGGCGAGCCGCACTGGGAAGAGGCCTTGTTCCATCTGTTCAATCGCCTGCGCGACAGCGGCAGGCGCTTGCTGCTGGCGGCCCGCTGCGCGCCGCGAGAGCTGCCGATCCAGCTCGCCGACCTGCAATCGCGTCTGACGCTGGCGCTGGTGTTCCAGCTGAAGGAGCTGTCCGAAGAGGACAAGCTGCGCGCCTTGCAACTGCGCGCGTCCCGGCGTGGCCTCAACCTGTCCGACGACGTCGGGCGTTTCATCCTGACCCGGGGTGCGCGCAGCATGAGCGCGCTGTTCGGACTGCTCGACGAGCTTGACCACGCCTCGCTTCAGGCGCAGCGCAAGCTCACCATTCCCTTTCTCAAGGAAACCCTCGGCTGGTAGCTGTCAGGCTTCCCCGGCGAGACGGCGCTGATACTGGTAGCCCCAGCGGGTGTACATCAAGGCTGCGCAGAACAGCACGAATGACACGATGGACTGCGCCCAGCCATATGCCGTCCGTGACGGATCGATGGCAGCCAGTACGCCCTGGATGAAGTAGAGATTGACGATAAAGCACGTCCAGGCGTGCGCGCGCGGGCTGCCGGAAAGGATGCCGGGCGCCACCAGCAGGAGGGGTACGAGTTGAATGCTCAGCACCACCCAGGTGCGCGCGCCATGCAGGTCGGCGATCAGGTTCCAGCCGATCACGATCACGGCCAGCAGCAGGAAGCAGAAAAGACTGATAGCGCGGCTGGCTTTCACGCGCGGTGCCAGCCAGTCGGTGGAGGGCAGGGGTTTGGGTTTTCTAGCCACGGCTGACCTCGAGTTGGCGCGTTGTGTCGGCAAGCCGCTTGCCCAGGGCGCGGCAGAGTGCAATCTCATGCTCGTCGAGCGGCCGCTTGCCGTCGGCACCGGCATGGTGGCTTGCACCGTAGGGCGTGCCGCCGCCCTTGGTTTCCAGCAGTGCACTCTCGCTGTACGGCAGGCCCAGCACCAGCATCCCGTGATGAAGCAAGGGCAGGAGCATCGACAGCAGCGTACTCTCCTGGCCGCCATGCAGGCTGGCGGTGGAGGTGAAGACCGCGGCCGGCTTGCCGACCAGCTCGCCGGTCAGCCAGAGGCTGCTCGTGCCGTCGAGAAAGTACTTGAGCGGCGCCGCCATGTTGCCGAAGCGGGTGGGACTGCCGAGCGCCAGGCCGGCGCAATGGCGTAGGTCGTCCAGCGTGGCATAGGGGGCGCCCTGTTCGGGGATGGCCGGTGCGACGGCCTCGCAATCTGCCGACACGGCAGGCACCGTCCTTAACCGTGCTTCCAGCCCGCCCTGCTCGATGCCGCGTGCGATATGTCGCGCCATGTCGGCCGTCGCGCCGTGACGGCTGTAATACAGCACCAGGATATACGGCGCACTCATCGCAGCAGCTCCAGCACCCGCTCAGGCGGTCGGCCGATGACGGCGTTGTCCCCGACGACGAGGATCGGGCGCTCGATGAGTTTAGGATGCGTGGCCATGGCGGCTAGCAGCTCCTCGTCGGAGAGGGATGGGTTGGCCAGCCCAAGGCTGGCGTACTCCGGCTCGCCCGTTCTCAGCAGGCCGCGCGGCGCAATGCCGAGCTTGCCGACGAGTTCACGCAGTTCCTCGACCGTCGGCGGTGTCTCCAGGTAGCGCACCACATGCGGGGTGTGCCCCTGCGTCTCCAGCAAATCCAGCGCCCCGCGCGATTTGGAACAGCGGGGGTTGTGGTAGAGCAGCAGCTCGGTCATGTTCGGTCTCCAGTCGGAAGGTCGGCTATTCTACCCCGCGGCCGGCTCGGCCCAGAACCGTGCCGGCCGCCTGTGGTCCAGTGAGCCAGCATCGTCCGGTTTCGGCTGGGCGGTACGGCTCGGGGCAGGTGGCCTGCCCATCAATCGGACAAGGAGAGGGCATGCCTGAACGTGTCGGGAAGTTTCTGGATTTCTGCCTGTTTCTGATGCGCCGATTCCTCGCCGACCAGGGCCCGCACAGCGCGGCGGCACTGACCTACACGACGCTGTTCGCGGTCGTCCCGATGATGACGGTAACCTTCGCGATGCTGGCCGCCATACCGGCCTTCCAGGGCGTTGGCGAACAGATCCAGGCCTATATCTTCCGCAACTTCATTCCTTCGACCGGCGCGACCATCCAGGAGTACCTCACCGCATTCATCTCCCAGGCGCGCCAACTGACCTGGATTGGCGTGGGCTTCCTGATCGTCACGGCATTCATGATGCTGCTGACCATCGAGAAGGCGTTCAACCTGATCTGGCGGGTGCGCCAGCCGCGTCGCGGCATGTCGAGCTTCCTGCTGTACTGGGCGATCCTGAGCCTGGGGCCGCTGTTGCTAGGCGCGGGTTTCGCCGTCAGCACCTACATCACCTCGTTGTCGCTGATTTCCGGCCCGCATGCGCTGCTGGGAGTGGGCATGGTGTTGAAGGTGATGCCGCTGCTGCTGAGCATCGCCGCCTTCACGCTCATTTATGCCGCAGTGCCCAACACCCGGGTGCCGCTGCGCCATGCGCTGGCCGGTGGCAGCTTCACCGCCGTTCTGCTCGAGGCGGCGAGGCAGGCGTTCGGCCTGTATGTCTCGTATTTTCCGAGCTACCAGCTGATCTACGGTGCCTTCGCCACCGTGCCGTTGTTCCTGTTGTGGATCTATCTCTCCTGGCTCATCGTGCTTTTCGGGGCTGAACTGGTCTGTGGGCTGTCGTCGTCTCAGCATTGGCGCAGTCGCCGGTTGCCCCGGCTCATTGTGGTGCTGATCGTGCTGCGCATCCTCTATGAGAACCAGCGGGCAGGACGGGAGATTCGGCTGCGGCACGTTCACCAGGCTGGCTGGAGCCTGCCGGAGGACGAATGGGACGAAATCCTAGAATTTCTGGAACGCGAGAAGCTCGTCTGTCGAACCAGCAACGGCTGGGTGCTCTGCCGCGACCTCGGCGAATACAGTCTGGACCAGCTGCTGCGAAACAATCCCTGGCCCTTGACCCGGCTCGACCAGCTTCCCGAGCATTTGGAAGAGCCCTGGTACCCCACGTTCCGTCGCTCGCTCGAGCTGCTCGGACAAGAACAGGCCAGCCTGTTTGGCGGAAGTCTGGCGGACTGGTTGAAGGCCGGTACGGCTGACTAGCTGATCCTTCTCATGGCGCAAGCCAGCCGGTACTCGCGTTCGCTATTGCCGCGTCTGTGCCAATCGCCGTGATTCTAAAAGCGCGGCCTACAGCGATGCCAACCCACCTCGCGTGCGTGAACCGCACTTACGTGGCCGACAACCAGAAACTCTCTATCGCGCCGCTTCGCTTATTCAATTTAGGCAGGGCGATACCCGCTTCTACTCTCCTCTCGCGTTTCCGGACGCAACCAAAAACGAGATGAGGACGACTAGATGAATCGCTTCGTGACAGGCGCCTTGCCTGCCCGCACGTTGTTGAGCGTGCTTTGTGCCAGCCTGCTATCGCTTTCAGTCCATGCAACCCCGCTGACCCGCGACAACGGTGCGGCGGTGGGCAACAACCAGAACTCGCAGACGGCCGGACCCAATGGCCCGACCCTGCTGCAGGACGCCCAGTTGCTGCAGAAATTGCAGCGCTTCGATCGTGAACGCGTGCCGGAGCGTGTCGTGCATGCGCGGGGTACCGGTGCGCATGGCGAGTTCACTTCGACCGCCGATATCTCCGATCTGACCATCGCCAAGGTGTTCAAGAAGGGCGCTACCACGCCGGTCTTCGTGCGCTTCTCGGCCGTGACCAACAACAGCCATTCGCCGGAAACCCTTCGCGACCCGCGCGGCTTCGCCACCAAGTTCTATACGGCCGATGGCAACTGGGATCTGGTCGGCAACAACTTCCCGACCTTCTTCATCCGCGACGCCATCAAATTCCCGGACATGGTTCACGCGTTCAAGACGGACCCGCGCACCAACCTGGATGACGATAGTCGCCGGATGGATTTCCTGTCCCACCATCCGGAATCGATCCGTACCCTGACGATGCTGTACTCCAACTACGGCACGCCCGTCGGCTACCGGTTCATGGATGGCAGCAGCGTGCACGCCTACAAGCTCATCAATGACGAAGGCCAGGTGCATTACGTCAAGTTCAGCTGGAAATCGCAGCAAGGCATCAAGAACCTCGGTCCGAAAGAGGTTCAGCTCATGCAGGGTCGTGATTACAGCCACATGACGCGCGACCTGATCACCGCCATCGATAAGGGCGACTACCCCAAGTGGGACCTGTATCTGCAGGTGGTCGAACCGCAAGACCTGGCGAAGTTCGAGTTCGATCCGCTGGATGCGACCAAGATCTGGCCCGAGTCGCTCGTCCCTGCGCAGAAAATTGGCACCATGGTACTGAACCGTAACCCGGACAACGTCTTCCAGGAGACCGAGCAGGTCGCCATGGCGCCGTCCAACCTGGTGCCCGGCATCGAGCCGTCTGAAGACCGCCTGTTGCAGGGGCGTCTGTTTGCGTACGCCGATACCCAGATGTACCGCATCGGCGCCAACCATATGAGCCTGCCGATCAATCGGCCCAAGGTTCCGGTCAGCAACGGCAACCAGGACGGTCAGCTCAACGGCGGCCACACCACGACCAGCGTGAACTATCAGCCGAGCCGTCGCATGAATCGCGAGGAAGACGCCCGCGGTGTATACAGCCAGTTGACCCTTTCAGGGACCACGCAGCAGGCACCCATCTACCGCACGCAAGATTTCAAGCAGACCGGCGAGCTGTTCCGCTCCTTCACCTCCAAGGAACAGAAGGACCTGATCAACACCCTGGGTGGCGAACTGGCGAAGACCGACGACGAGGCGCGCCACCATCTGTTGTCGTTCTTCTACAAAGCCGACACGGCGTACGGCGAAGGTCTGACCAAGGTTGCCAACGGCGATCTGAAGCGGGTCAAGGCACTGGCTGCCGAGTTGCAGGACTGATAGCACCGGGCCGTCGCCACGCACGACGGCCCACCGACCCGGGCTTGCCTGGGTCGCTTTCTTCAGGAGCCGATCATGAAACGCCTCTTTCTACTGGCGCTGCTGCTCGGTAGCGGGCATGCGCTCGCCGAATCGGCGCGGGATTCCGTCCCTGCCGCCGAGTCCGAGCAGGTCCAGCGCCAGTTACGTGTCTATTTCTTCAATGCCGCGCGCTTTGGCGATAACGAGGTTCTCGACGAGTTCATACGCGCGGGCTACGACCTGAACACCACCGACGACAAGGGCTACACCGCCTTGATCCTGGCCGCCTACAACGGTCGCGCCGACACGGTGGAGCGCCTGCTCGCCGCGGGTGCCGATGCCTGCGCAGAAGACAAGCGCGGCAATACCGCCCTCATGGGGGCGATCTTCAAGGGCGAGCTGCGCATCGCCAAGCGCTTGCTGGCAACTGCATGCGACCCCAACCAGCGCAACAAGGCCGGGCAAACGCCCGCGATGTATGCCGCACTGTTTCAGCGCCAGATGCTTCTGCAGGCCTTGCGTGAAAAGGGGGCCGACCTGAGCGCGAAGGACCCTCTCGGCAACGACGCCGCAAGCCTGGCTCGGGGTGAGATTCGTACCCGCTGACGCTGGGTATCTCCTGCGGTACCTTGCTCGGCCGCCCGGCGCGGAATGGTATCCACAGGTCTCTAGATTGCCAGTCTGCGCGTGCCATACTCGACCCCACGCGGCTCGCGGATCAGGTCTGGCGCACTGCCGCGGTGATCCGGGCCGATCACCACCAGGCCGCGACCATTGGGTTCTAAGCGAGGACACACATGCATATCCGCCTTGGCAAGGTTATGGCCACGCTGGTTCTGGCGGCGCTTGCCGGCTGTGGCCAGCCGGACTGGGGGCTCGACCATCGCGGCGAGCCGATTGCGAGTGAGACGCTGCAGGGACGGTGGAAGGTCCTGAACTATTGGGCGGAGTGGTGCGGGCCGTGCCGTACGGAAATACCGGAGCTGAACGCGCTGGCGGCAAGCGCGGATGATGTGCTCGTCCTGGGGGTCAACTTCGACGGGTTAACAGGTCAGGACCTCGCAACCGCTGTCGAGGCCATGGATATCGATTTCAGCGTCTTGCAACAGGACCCGGCCCCGCAGCTCGGCATCGAGCGTAGCGCGGTGTTGCCGGTGACCTACCTGATAGACGGCGCCGGCAAGGTCCGAGAGACGCTGGTTGGCGAACAGACCGAGGCGGGCATCCGGGCACGCCTGGCGGCGCTCGAGTGACCGGTCGCTACGGCTTCACGTACCAGTAGTCCTGCCAGAAGCCGATGACCTTGGCCGGGTAATGGTGCTTGCCGAGGCTGCCGTTGTAGCGCGCGAGGGCGCGGTTGATGTCGCCGCGCTCCTTCTTCAGGTAATAGCTGAGGATGGTGCAGCCGTATCGCAGGTTGGTGGCGTTGTCCGTCAGGTTGTCCTGCGGACGGCCGAGTTCGCTCTTCCAAAACGGCATGACTTGCATGAGGCCTTGCGCGCCCACGCTCGACAGCGCGAAGCGATCGAAGTGGCTTTCAGCATGGATGAGCGCGATGACGAGATCGGGGCGAAGGCCGGCCAGGCTGGCCTCGCGATGGACCTGGCGCAGCAGTGTCAGGCGTTGCTCCGGATCCTCGATGAACCGCGCCAGGCGCGTCGACATGTCCAGAAGCCAGACCTCGGCGTCGAAGCGATCCTCGAAGCTGTCGGCCTGCGCGACCGTTCGGGTCAGCAGGTCGCGCAGTTCAGGTTCTGGCGCCTGACGTAGCGATGCCCAGGCCGGAGCGGTCGATAACGCAAGCAAGAGAACGGCAAGCGGCAGTGCACGCATGACTCAGTCGTCGTTCGCCCCGGAATCGGCTGCCAGGCGACCGGCCTTTTGCATCAGCTTGTTCAGGAATTCCTGCTGAAGCTCCGGGTCGTTGCGCGTCAGTTCGATGAGGCTTTGCTCCAGCTCGCTGGCTTCCGCTTCGAAGCCCAGCTGCGACAGTCGCTCGACCCGGAAGACCCACTGATCGACATCGTCGTCTTCCAGGTCTTCGAACACCAGGTCGTGCGCCTCGTCGAGCTTGCTGCGCAGCTCGCGGCTGACCAGCAGGGCGGTCTGCGCCGTCGTGGCGTCCTGGGGGTCGATGACCGAGAGCGTCAGCTTGCCGATCTGCTCGGCATTCTGCTCGCTGAACGGGCCGTCGAGCAGATTCAGGCGAAGCACACCGTTGCGGTCGGTGGTCATCTCGTAGGTTTCGCCGCCTGCCATGACGGTTACCGGCCGCTCGGCCCAGGGAAGGCTGGTGTACTCGAGCCTGACGTCATGGCGCTGTTCATCCAGGTTGGCCAGATTCTGCTCCGAGCGGCCATTGGACTCGACGTTCAGAAAGGGATTGAGCCCTGCGAAGCCGTAACTGATCCAATCCCGCGTGGCGCGCTCCGGCAGGCTGCCCAGTAGCGCGACATTCAGGACGTTGGCACCGATGCCCGCCACAACCGCAACGGCGCCGAGCGGAATTTCATACAGCTCTCGCCACGGCTGGTAAGGGGTGTAGCGATCGTATCGACGGGTGACTTCGTAATCGGTCACTTCGAATGTCTTCTGGTCGATAATGCGCACGCGGCGCTGCGGGAGCTCCATCACCGCCGGCTCGCCCGCTTCGATGCGAAGGCTGTGTTCGACCAGTTTCCGCTCGGCGCGGGCTTCCTGCTCACTGCGCTGGGGCAAGTGGTTCGCACAGCCGCTGACCAGGATCAGGGCTGCGCAGGCGGTGGTTACAAGACGCAGATGGGGTCGTGGCATGGCATCGATCAGTGGCTGTTGCGGCGAGCGATCAGTGCAGCGACGTCGGTGAGCGCGACAGCGCTCGCCGAGTCGGCGCGCCGATGCCGGTATTCGACCTGACCTTCGGCCAGGCCTCGTTCGCTGACCACGATGCGGTGCGGAATGCCGATCAACTCCATGTCGGCGAACTTGACGCCCGGGCTGGTCTTTTTGTCGCGATCATCGAGCAGGACTTCGTACCCGGCAGCGCTGAGCTCGGCATACAGCTGGTCGGCAGCGCGTCGCACTTCCTCGTGCTCGTACTTCATCGGCACGATCGCTACCTGGAAGGGTGCCAGCGCGTCGGGCCAGAGGATGCCGCGCTCGTCGTGATTCTGCTCGATTGCCGCGGCGACTACGCGGGAGACGCCGATGCCGTAGCAGCCCATCACCAGCGTGACCGGCTTGCCGCCTTCCCCGAGAACGCTGCAGTTCATGGCTTCGCTGTACTTGGTGCCCAACTGGAAGATATGACCGACCTCGATGCCGCGCTTGATGTGCAGCGTGCCCTGGCCATCCGGGCTCGGATCGCCTGCGACTACGTTGCGCAGGTCGGCGACGGCCGGCAGGGGAAGGTCGCGCTCCCAGTTGAGCCCGAAATAGTGCTGCCCGTCGACGTTGGCGCCGGCGCTGAAGTCGCTCATCAGCGCGACCGAGCGATCGACGATGCAGGGGATCGGCAGATTGAGTGGGCCCAGCGATCCAGGCCCGGCGCCGATGGCGGCGCGGATCTCGGCTTCCGATGCGAAGCTCAGCGGGCTGGCCACCTGCTCCAGGTTGGCCGCCTTGATTTCGTTCAGTTCGTGGTCGCCGCGGACAAGCAGGGCAACGAGGGTGCCTTCTTCGGCGCCGTGCACGACCAGCGTCTTGACGGTGCGCTCGATGGGAACGCCATAACGTTCGACCAGCTCGGCGATGGTTTTCGCATCTGGCGTGGCGGTCTGGCGGAGCGCTTCGCGCGCGGGCGCTCGTTCGGTTTCCCGCGGGATCGCTTCGGCCTTCTCGATATTGGCGGCGTAGTCGGAGCTATCGCTGAATGCGATATTGTCTTCGCCGGAGTCGGCCAGCACGTGAAATTCATGGGAGCCGGTGCCGCCTATTGATCCGGTGTCCGCCTGTACGGGACGAAAATCGAGGCCCAGGCGCGTGAAGATGTTGCAGTAGGCCTGGTGCATCCGGTCATAGGTTTCCTGCAGCGATGCCTGGTCCAGGTGGAAGGAGTAGGCATCCTTCATGATGAATTCGCGACCGCGCATCAGGCCGAACCGGGGGCGAATCTCGTCCCGGAACTTGGTCTGGATCTGGTAGAAGTTGATCGGCAACTGCTTGTAGCTGTTCAACTCGTTGCGGCAGAGATCGGTGATGACTTCCTCGTGAGTCGGCCCTACGCAAAATTCGCGATCGTGCCGGTCCTTCAGGCGCAACAGTTCAGGACCGTACTGCACCCAGCGGCCGGACTCCTGCCATAGCTCGGCAGGCTGGATCGCCGGCATCAGCACTTCGAGTGCGCCGGCTGCATTCATCTCGTCACGCACGATGGCTTCGGCCTTGCGCAGCACCCGCAGGCCCATCGGCAACCAGGTATACAGCCCCGAGGCGAGCTTGCGGATCATGCCGGCCCGCAGGAGCAGTTGGTGGCTGATGACTACTGCATCGGAGGGGGTTTCTTTCAGCGTCGAGAGCAGGTACTGACTGGTGCGCATGGTCGGCCGTTATGTCGTGCTTGCTGGCGGGGAGGTCGGGCATTGTACGGCGCAGCCAATAGGACGTACAGGCACGGGACGGCCGGGCTGTCGCGTGAAAAAAGAAGCCCGGCACTTGGCCGGGCTTCTTTGAATCGCCGAACCGTATTACATGATGCTCAGTGGGTACTGAACGATCAGGCGGACGTCGGTCAGGTCGTTGCCGTTGATCGGCTCGTAGTCAGAGTCAGACCAGTACTTGGCATGACGCAGGCGCAGGGAGAGGTCCTTGGCAGGGCCTTCCTGAACCACGTACTTGGCTTCGACGTCCCACTCGCGCTCTTCGCCTTCACCGGTCGGCGTGGAAATGTCGTAGCCAGTCAGGTAGCGAGTCATGAAGCTAAGACCCGGCACGCCGTAACTGGCCATGTTCAGGTCGTAACGGACCTGCCAGGACTTTTCGTCTTCACCGTTGAAGTCCGAATACTGAACGGAGTTGGCCAGCCAAACGGTGCCGCCACCATCTACGCCGTAGTAGTAGCCGAGGCCATCGAAGCCGCCGTGAGACTGCTGGTACGCCAGCGTCACGGTGTGCGCATCGAAGGAGTACGCGCCGGACAAGCTCCAGATGGTGTTGTCTTCTTCGCTGCCGGTGTTGGTGAACTCCTGCTCGTACTCGCTCTGATAGATGTTGAAGTCGAATGCGAGGGACTGCGACTCTGCCAGTGGTACCGCGTAGTTCAGATTGCCGTAGTACTTCTGGAATGCGTCTTCGACGTCGGAGTAGTACAGCGAGGTCGACAGGTTGTCGGAGATGCCATAGGTACCGCCGATCAGTGCCAGGCTATCGAGGCCAACGCTGTCGTGGTTTGTTTCAGCTTGGGCATTCAGACCGGTGAAGTAACCGACGTTTAGCTCAAGATTCTCGATTTCGGAACTAGTGATCAAACCGCCTTCCGCAGTTTCCGGAAGCAGACGGCTGTCATCGGTGCTGAACACAGGCAATGCGACGAACTGGTCGCCCACTTTCAAAACGCTGTTGGAAACCCGGAACTTGATCGCTGCGCCGGCTTCGGAGTAATCATCCTGAGGTCGGCCCTCGCTGTCCCTAGGGAACAAGCCATTGCCGGCTCGCCCGCGGCCACTGTCTAGCTTCACGCCAAGCAATCCAATGGCGTCAACGCCGACCCCAACAGTGCCCTGGGTAAAACCAGATTCATAGGTACCAATAAAACCCAGGCCCCAAGCTTCGCGATAGCTTTGGCCTGCATCGCCGCGGAAATCGCGGTTCATGTAAAGGCTGCGGGTAAGGATGTTCAGCTTGCTGTCGTCGACGAATCCATTGGACTCGGACTGCTGGCTTGCGACGGCCATCTGAGTTGTGCCGGCCGCTACGGCCAGGGCGATGACACTCCACTTCATCACTTGCATCGAGGTTGCTCCATCGGTTTTGAAATAGTTGCGAGCTTTCGCTGAAAGAACGCGTTTTTTATTCTCGGGCGGGATTTTACACGCCACCCCAGGGCCCGGCGTCAACAATAAACCGCTTTTTTCCAGGGCTTTCCACCAGATTTGTCCGTTCTGTCAGCGAAATCCGCTCGGCATCATCGGCTTCCCGGTTCCAAGCGGGGTCGCAGGTCCCAAGCAAGTTTCATGCACGGCCAGAGGTTGCGAGGTACGCATCATCCAAGGGTAGCCGCTGGCGCTGATATCGCGAGAGCGCTGGGTTATCCTTGCGGCGTTCTGATTCGTGAGTTGACGCCATGTTCGAGCTCGATGCCCGCCTTGCCGGGGATACCCATGCAATGGGCGATCTGCCTCTGTCCCGCCTGCTGTTGATGAACGATGCGCGCTATCCGTGGTTCATTTTGGTGCCGCGCCGTGAGGAAATCAGCGAAGTGTTCCAGTTGGATGCGCCCGATCGCGAGGCGCTCTGGAACGAAACCGTGCAGCTGTCCGAGGGCGTCAAGGACGCTTTTGGGGCGCACAAGATGAATGTCGCAACGCTGGGCAACGTGGTGAGTCAGTTGCACGTTCATGTGGTCGCGCGACGCCGGGAGGATGCCGTATGGCCCGATCCGGTCTGGGGACGGCCGCCGGCTGTGCCCTATGACCAGGCTCAGGTCGAGGCGATCAAGGAACGCCTCAGGGTGGTGCTGGGATCGTGCGTGGCATGGACATGAGCGACGACGCACGCTTCGAGGCGCTGGAAATCCGGCTCGCCTTTCAGGAGGACACGCTTCAGGCGTTGAACGATGTCATCGTCGCTCAGCAGCAGGTCATCGAGCGGCTGGAGCGCCAGTTGCTCATGCTGGCCAAGCGGCAGGAGGACCTGTCCGGACAGATCGCGGCAGCGGACGAACAAGCGCCCCCGCCGCACTATTGATCAATCGATCTCGATGACGTCTTCGGCCTGCAAGCCCTTCTCGCGCGCAGTGACGGAAAACTCCACGCGTTGGCCTTCGTTCAATACTCGATGGCCCTCGCCGCGAATCGCTCGGAAGTGGACGAACACGTCGTCGCCCGAGTCGCGAGAAATGAAGCCGAAGCCCTTCGAGGTATTGAACCACTTGACCGTGCCGGTCTCGCGCGCGTGTGTCGTGGTGGCTGCGGCGGGCTTGCGACGTGTGCGAGGTGCCGCTGCAACGGCAGCTGGCTTGGGCATGAAGATGGACAGTGCGACGGCCGCGGCGGCCAGAAGCAGCGCGGCATAGCAGGCGATCAGGCTGGATACGTCATCGAATGCCAGCAGCGCCACAGACTGAAGCACGGCGGCTGCGATCAACGACAGCGATGCGATCAGGTGGCTGGTGGCTGGTTTCGTGCGATTGGACGGGAGGGTCTGGGTGAACTGCAGATTCAGCAGGCCCATCAGGGCAAGGCTGGCCGATTCGAAAGGCAGCGCGACGAGATGTGGGGCGGTCAGGCTGCTGACGGCAGCGATGAGCAAGGCCACAAGGCCAATGGACAGGTGTGCAACTTTCAACATTGTTGAGAACACTCGGTAATGAAAACGCTCCGCTGAGGTGCGGGTCGATCATCGACCGCATTTGTCAGCGGGCGCGTATTTAACAGCAATGAACCGACTGCCTCAAATGAGAGGGTGCGACAACAGAGAGATGTAGCCGCACCCTTGCAGGCCGTGTGAAACGTCGCGAGCGGTCGCGAGCGAAAGTTAGGCCAGGACCGTGCGTCTTCGAAAAACAGGCGGGGAGGCGGGCTGGGCTTGCACTCGCGTTTACGAGTGGTAGATGAGCGTTCCAGCTGAGCTTCCATCCGGCCTGCTTTCCAAATGCGGCGTAACCGAGCGGGGTTTTACGCGGCCTGCTTGCTCCGGCTCAGGCCGCCAGCAGGCTGCGTAGCATCCAGGCGGTCTTCTCGTGTACCTGCATGCGCTGGGTCAGCAGGTCGGCCGTCGGTTCGTCGCTGACCTTGTCGAGCAGCGGGAAGATGCTGCGCGCCGTTCTGACCACGGCCTCCTGGCCCTGGACGAGTTGCTTGATCATGTCCTCAGCAGCGGGCACGCCGTCCGCCTCCTTGATGGAGGAAAGGCGGGAGTATTCGGCGTAGGTTCCGGGTGCGTATTGGCCCAAGGCGCGAATTCGCTCGGCAATCTGATCGACGGCCAATGCCAGTTCGGTGTACTGCTGCTCGAACATGGCGTGCAGCGTGTTGAACATGGGGCCCGTTACGTTCCAGTGAAAATTGTGCGTTTTCAGGTAGAGGGTGTAGGTGTCCGCCAGTAGCCGCGAAAGGCCCTCCGCAATGGCTTTGCGGTCCTGTTCCTCGATGCCGATGTTGATGTCCATGCCATTCTCCTCGTTTGGAATCCATCCACTGTTATGCCAGAAATGCGGCGTGAAGTGGATGGTCATGACGTCGCTGACGTATCGCTTCTGGGAAGCCATCCGGCGGGCAGAGTTCCATGTCTACCGGGCGGAAGGCCGATCGATGCGCGCTGGCTGATTTGCCAGGGCGAAGCGGCTATACTCCCGCGCTTGTTCCAGGCGGCCCGCGTGCCGCGAGAATTCGAAACGGGAAGCGACCACCATCATGATGCGCAGCCACTATTGCGGCCAGTTGAACGAAAGCCTGGATGGCCAGGAGATCACTCTTTGCGGTTGGGTCCATCGTCGCCGTGACCACGGCGGAGTCATCTTTCTGGATATCCGCGACCGTGAGGGCCTGGCCCAGGTGGTGTTCGACCCGGATCGTGCCGACACCTTCGCCAAGGCCGATCGGGTACGCAGCGAATATGTGGTCAAGGTGACCGGCAAGGTTCGGCTGCGTCCGGCGGGTGCGGTCAATCCGAACATGGCTTCCGGCGCCATCGAGGTGCTTGGCTATGAGCTTGAGGTGCTGAACCAGGCCGAAACGCCCCCGTTCCCGCTCGATGAATATTCCGATGTCGGCGAGGAAACCCGGCTCCGTTATCGTTTCATCGACCTGAGACGGCCGGAAATGGCGGCCAAGCTGAAGCTGCGTTCGCGCATTACATCGAGCATTCGGCGCTACCTCGATGAAAACGGCTTCCTGGACGTGGAAACGCCCATCCTGACCCGCGCCACGCCCGAAGGCGCCCGTGACTATCTGGTGCCGAGCCGCACCCATCCCGGCAGCTTCTTCGCACTGCCGCAATCTCCGCAGCTGTTCAAGCAGTTGCTGATGGTGGCCGGCTTCGACCGCTACTACCAGATCGCCAAGTGCTTCCGCGACGAGGATCTACGGGCGGACCGCCAGCCGGAATTCACCCAGATCGACATCGAAACCAGCTTCCTCGACGAGAGCGACATCATCGCGATCACCGAGAAGATGGTCAGGCAACTGTTCAAGGAAGTGCTGGATCTGGAGTTTGGTGAATTCCCGCACATGCCGTTCGAGGAAGCCATGCGTCGCTATGGTTCGGACAAGCCGGACCTGCGCATCCCGCTGGAGCTGGTGGACGTCGCCGACCAGTTGCAGGAAGTGGAATTCAAGGTGTTCAGCGGCCCGGCCAAGGACCCGAAGGGGCGCGTGGCGGCCCTGCGCGTGCCGGGTGCGGCGAGCATGCCGCGCAGCCAGATCGACGACTACACCAAGTTCGTCGGCATCTATGGCGCCAAGGGGCTCGCCTACATCAAGGTGAACGAGCGTGCCAAGGGCGTGGACGGATTGCAGTCGCCGATCGTGAAGTTCATTCCGCCGGCGAACCTGGAGATCATCCTCGATCGCGTCGGGGCTCAGGACGGCGATATCGTCTTCTTCGGCGCCGACAAGGCCAAGATCGTATCCGAGGCGCTGGGCGCGCTGCGCATCCGGCTCGGCCACGATCTGAAACTGCTGACGTGCGAGTGGGCGCCCCTGTGGGTCGTGGACTTCCCGATGTTCGAGGAGAACGACGACGGCTCGCTGAGCGCGCTGCACCACCCGTTCACCTCGCCCAAGTGCTCGCCGCAGGAGCTGGAGGCCAACCCGGCCGCCGCACTCTCGCGCGCCTACGACATGGTGCTCAACGGCACCGAGCTCGGGGGCGGCTCCATCCGTATCCATGACAAGGCGATGCAGCAGGCCGTCTTCCGTGTGCTCGGCATCAGCGAAGAAGAGCAGACGGAGAAGTTCGGCTTCCTGCTCGATGCGCTCAAGTATGGCGCACCGCCGCATGGCGGCCTGGCGTTCGGTCTTGATCGGCTGGTGATGCTGATGACCGGCGCGCAATCGATCCGCGAGGTCATCGCCTTCCCGAAAACGCAAAGCGCCGCCGACGTCATGACGCAAGCGCCGGGCGCGGTCGACGCCAAGGCGCTGAGGGAGCTGCATATTCGCCTGCGCGAACAGCCCAAGGCGGAATAACCAATCAGTCAGGCACGAGCCTTCGTCATGGCGCATCGTCGTCATCCGCACGAAGGCCGACTTCATCAGCAGAAGAGACGGAGTGAGTTATGGCCGGTCATTCCAAATGGGCCAACATCAAGCACCGCAAAGAGCGGCAGGATGCCAAGAAAGGCAAGATTTTCACCAAGCTGATTCGTGAGCTGACGGTCGCCGCCAAGCATGGCGGCGGCATCCCGGCGGACAATCCTCGTCTGCGTCTTGCCGTCGACAAGGCCCTGACCGCCAACATGACGCGCGACACCATCGATCGGGCGATCGCGCGGGGTGCCGGTTCGAGCGATGCGGACAACATGGAGGAGCTCAGCTACGAGGGCTACGCGCCCAGCGGCGTGGCCGTCTATGTCGAGGCGATGACCGACAACCGTAACCGCACGGCGGCAGAAGTGCGCCATGTGTTCAGCAAGTGCGGCGGCAACCTGGGTACCGATGGTTCGGTCGCCTACCTGTTCGAGCGCAAGGGTCAGCTGAGCTTCGCACCGGGTGTCAACGAAGAGGCGTTGATGGATGCGGCGCTTGAAGCCGGCGCCGATGACATCGTCACGAACGATGATGGCTCGATCGACGTCTTCACCTCGTTCGCCGACTACATCGCGGTGAACGAAGCGTTGAACGAGGCGGGTTTCAAGCCGGAAGCGTCCGAGATCGCGATGATCCCGTCGATGACGGCGACGTTGGATCTCGAGACCGCGCAGAAGGTGCTGAAGCTGATCGACATGCTCGAAGACCTCGACGATGTCCAGAACGTCTATTCCAACGCCGACATTCCCGACGATGTGATGGAGCAGCTCTGAATACGGGCGGTTATCGGGCTGGCGCCGCTTGTGAATCATGCGGCCAGGCGCATCGGAGGTTGAAGTCGTGACGCTGGTATTGGGCATCGATCCCGGCTCGCGCATCACGGGTTACGGCGTCGTCCGCGATACGGGCCGAGGGTGCGAATACGTGGCCTCCGGGTGCATCCGAACCGGTAGCGGTGAACTGCGTGATCGTTTGCAGGCGGTCTACCGTGGCGTCTGTGAAGTCATCCGCTTGCATGGGCCGGTCACCATGGGCATCGAGCAGGTCTTCATGGCCCGCAATCCCGACTCGGCGCTCAAGCTCGGCCAGGCACGGGGCGCTGCGATCGTTGCGGCGGCCGAGCAGGGGCTCGAGGTGTACGAGTACACCGCATCGCAGGTGAAGCAGGCGATAGCTGGTACCGGGGCGGCAGACAAGCAGCAGGTCCAGATGATGGTCATGCATCTGCTCAAGCTGATCCAGAAGCCGCAGATCGATGCGTCCGATGCCCTCGCGATCGCGCTGTGTCATGCCCATCATCAGCAAAGCCTGGTGCCTCATGGGCTGTTGGGTGCCCGACGTCGCAGTGGGCGTTTGCGTCTTTGATGTACCTTCGTTCGAGTCGCCCGGAGCTGCCGGCCCGGCGAGCTATCAAGTTCCTGGCCGGTGTCCGGCCGCCCCTGTTTCGAGATTAGAGAGCACACTTTCGTGATAGGACGCTTGCGCGGCATTCTGGCGGAGAAGCAGCCGCCCCATCTGGTTATCGATCTTCAAGGCGTCGGTTACGAGGTCGAGGTCCCCATGACCACGCTGTACCGCCTGCCAAGCGTCGGCGAACCGGTGACGCTCCATACTCATCTGGTGGTACGCGAGGATGCTCATCTGCTCTACGGCTTTTTCGAAAAGCGCGAGCGGGAGCTGTTTCGTGAGCTGATCCGACTCAACGGCGTCGGGCCCAAGCTGGCGCTCGCGTTGATGTCGGGCCTGGAGGTCGATGAGCTGGTCCGCTGCGTCCAAGCGCAGGACACCAAGGTGCTGGTGAAGATACCCGGGGTCGGCAAGAAGACCGCCGAACGCCTGCTCGTGGAGCTCAAGGACCGTTTCAAGGCGTGGGAGACGATGCCGTCCATCGCTACGCTGGTAGTGGAACCTCGCCCCGGTGTGGCAGTCTCTAGCGCCGAAAACGATGCCGTCAGCGCGCTCATCGCGTTGGGTTTCAAGCCACAGGAGGCCAGTCGCGCCGTGTCCGCCGTCCAGGAAGAAGGCTTGAGCAGCGAAGAGCTGATTCGTCGCTCGCTCAAGGGAATGGTCTAAGTGATCGAAGCCGATCGTCTCATCACGGCCGGGCCGCGGGAACGTGAAGAGCAGCTTGACCGCGCCATTCGTCCGCTCAGGCTTGCGGACTACATCGGCCAGCCCGCCGTGCGCGAGCAGATGGACCTGTTCATCCGTGCTGCCAAAGGCCGCGGCGAGGCGTTGGACCATACCTTGATCTTCGGGCCGCCGGGGCTCGGCAAGACCACGCTGGCCAACATCGTGGCGACCGAGATGGGCGTGTCCATAAAGAGCACCTCGGGGCCCGTCCTCGAGCGCCCTGGCGACCTGGCTGCGCTGCTCACCAATCTCGAAGCGGGCGATGTGCTCTTCGTCGATGAGATTCATCGGCTCTCGCCGGTGGTGGAGGAAGTGCTCTATCCGGCAATGGAAGACTTCCAGCTGGACATCATGATCGGCGAGGGACCCGCCGCCCGTTCGATCAAGCTCGATCTGCCACCGTTCACGCTCATCGGTGCCACGACCCGCGCCGGTATGCTGACCAATCCGCTGCGCGACCGCTTCGGTATCGTTCAGCGCCTGGAGTTCTATTCGATCGACGACCTTGCGACCATCGTCAGCCGCTCTGCGGGCATTCTCGGGTTGCCGATCGAATCGCATGGCGCCTACGAGATCGCGCGTCGAGCCCGCGGTACGCCGCGTATCGCCAACCGTCTCTTGCGGCGCGTCCGGGATTTCGCCGAAGTGCGGGGAACCGGAGAAATAACGCGCGAAATCGCCGACCAGGCCCTGAATATGCTGGATGTCGATGAGCGCGGCTTCGATCACCAGGACCGTCGCTTGCTGCTGACGTTGATCGAGAAGTTCGATGGCGGCCCGGTGGGCGTCGACAGCCTGGCGGCGGCCATCAGCGAAGAGCGTCATACCATCGAGGATGTCCTGGAGCCCTACCTCATCCAGCAGGGTTTCATGATGCGCACGCCGCGCGGCCGGGTGGTGACGCGTCATGCCTACCTGCATTTCGGTCTGAACCTGCCCGGGCGGCTGGTTGGGCCGAGCGCCGACCTGTTCGATCAAGCGCCGCAGTGAGGCAAATATTGTTCTTCCCGCCGATTGGCAAGTACCCGGCCGAGCACTAGAGTATGCGCGCGCAAACCCAAGCTGAGCCGTTCGAGCATCATTGTCGTGTCTATTACGAGGACACCGATGCCGGCGGCATCGTCTACTACGTCAATTACCTCAAGTTCATGGAACGGGCTCGCACCGAATATTTGCGGCACCTGGGTTTTGCCCAATCGCAATTGGCCGGTGAGGACCTGCTATTCGTCGTGCATTCGAGCGAGGCGCGGTACCTGGCGCCGGCGCGGCTGGATGACGAACTCGCGGTAACGGCACAGGTCACCGAGCTGAACCGTGCCAGCCTGCGCTTCAGCCAGCAGGTACGCCGTATGCGTGACGACGCCGTGCTTTGCGAGGGCCGTTTCACCGTTGCGTGCGTACGTACAGACAGTCTCAAACCCCGAGCCATCCCGGTGTCGCTGCGAGCGGCTTTCGCAGTCTCGGGTCTACCCCCTGCAGGAGAGTAAGCGTGGAAGCCAACGTCGATCACATGTCCATGTGGAGCCTGGTCAGCAACGCCAGCTTCGTCGTTCAACTGGTGATGTTGTTGCTGGTAGCCGCGTCGGTCGCTTCGTGGATTCTCATTTTTCAGCGCGGCAACATGCTGCGGGCTGCCAAGCGTGCGCTCGATGCGTTCGAGGAGCGCTTCTGGTCGGGTATCGATCTGTCGAAGCTCTATCGCCAAGCCGGCAGCAATCCCGATCCTGACTCGGGCGTGGAGCAAATCTTTCGGGCCGGCTTCAAGGAATTCTCGCGGCTTCGGCAGCAACCAGGCGTAGACCCTGACGCCGTCATGGATGGCGTCAATCGCGCCATGAGGGTCGCCATTTCTCGCGAAGAGGAAAAGCTCGAAACCCATTTGCCGTTCTTGGCCACGGTCGGCTCGACCAGCCCGTATATCGGTCTTTTCGGGACGGTCTGGGGCATCATGAATTCGTTCAGGGGCTTGGCTCAGGTGCAGCAGGCCACCTTGGCAACCGTTGCGCCAGGCATTGCCGAGGCCTTGATCGCGACCGCCATCGGGCTTTTCGCCGCCATTCCGGCGGTCATTGCGTATAACCGCTTTTCGGCCCGCGGTGAGTTGCTCATCGGCCGCTATTACACCTTCGCCGACGAATTCCAGGCGATCCTCCACCGTAAAGTCCACACTTCCGACGATTGAGGCGTTGGCCCATGGCCAGAATCCGCAACAGACGCAAACCGGTCGCCGAAATGAACGTCGTGCCCTACATCGACGTGATGCTGGTATTGCTGGTGATCTTCATGGTGACGGCTCCCATGCTCAATCAGGGGGTCAAGGTCGACCTGCCCCAGGTCAGCAGCGACGTCCTTCCGCAGGACAACGATGCCCAGATACTGACGATTTCCATCAAGGCCGATAAGACCTACTACTGGAATGTCGGAACCGAAGTCGATACCGAGACGCAGCAGGAAACGGCCGTTTCGCTCGAGGAACTGGTGCAGGCGGCGAGGGCGATCGTTTCGCAGAACCGGTCGCAGGGTAAGCAGATCCAGGTGTTCGTGCGAGGGGACAAGACGGTGGACTACGGCGCCGTCATGGCGGTCATGGGCGGTCTGCAGCAGGCCGACGTCGGCAATGTCGGGTTGATTACCGAGGCGCCATGATGCAGCACGAAGAGCGTCCGGCCTCACAGCGATTGTTCTGGCCGACCGTGTTGGCGGTGGGCCTGCATGTGCTCATCTTCGGCATGCTGTTCGTCAGTTTCGCCATGACACCGGAGCTGCCCCCGGCTCGGCCAGTGGTTCAGGCGACCCTTTACCAGCTCAAGTCGCAAAGCCAGGCGACGACCCAGACCAACCAGAAGATCGCAGGCGAGCAGAAGAAGACATCTGCCCCGACGCACGAAACGGAACAGCTGGAGCAAAAGAAGGCAGAAGAGCGACGTGTTGCCGAAGCGCGCGAGGCCGAGCGCAAGGCGGCGGAACAAAAGAAGGTTGCTGAGGCTCGAAAGGCGGAGCAGGCGGCCGCTGCCAAGAAGGCCGAACAGGCGAAGAAGGCTGAAGAACAGAAGAAGGCGGCCATAGCCAAGAAGCAGGCCGAGGAAGCAGCGAAGAAGAAGGCTGCAGAGGACGCCAAGAAGAAGGCCGCTGAGGAAGCGAAAAAGAAGAAAGCCGCGGAAGAGGCGAAGAAGGCCGCCGCTGCCGAGGCCGCCAAGAAGAAAGCCGCCGAAGAGGCGAAAAAGAAGAAGGCGGCCGAAGAGGCCCGCCGCAAGGCGTTGGAGGAGAAAAAAGCCCAGGCACTTGCCGAGTTGCTCTCCGAGGACACCGGGTATCAGCAGGCGATGGCCGACGAAGTTGGCGATCAGGTGGCGGGCAATCTAGACGACCTCATCGTGCGCTTGGTCAGCGAGCAATGGCGTCGCCCCCCCTCCGCGCGCAATGGCATGACCGTCGAGGTGCTCATCGAGATGCTGCCCGACGGCACTATTACCAACGCGACGGTCACCCGCTCCAACGGCGACAAGCCCTTCGATAATTCGGCGGTCGCTGCGGTTCGTAGCGTGGGGCGTATCGCCGAGATGCAGCAGTTGGACCGGGCTACGTTCGACCGCCTCTACCGGCAACGGCGCGTCATCTTCAAACCAGAGGATTTGAGCTTGTGAACATTGTGATTCGTTTCGTACTGCTGGTTCTGGCGCTGGGCGCAAGCACGGTCCAGGCGGCGGACCCGTTGATCATTTCGGGCGGTAATGACCGGGCGGTACCGATCGCCGTGGTGCCTTTCGGCTGGCAAGGCGGAACCGTGTTACCCGAGAACATGGCCGAAATCATCGGCAACGATCTGCGTAACTCGGGTTTCTTCGAGCCGATACCAAGGCAGAACATGATCAGCCTGCCGACGCGAGCGAGCGAGATCATTTACCGCGACTGGAAAGCACTGGGCGCGCAGTATCTGATGGTGGGCAGCATTCAGCCCAGCGGTGGTCGCCTGCAAGCTCAGTTCGCCGTCTTCAACGTCGCGACCGAGCAGCAAGTGATGAGCGGGACGGTGGGCGGCACGCCCGACCAGCTGCGGGACATGGCGCATTACGCGGCCGATCAGGCGTTCGAGGCGCTCACCGGCATTCGCGGTGCGTTCTCGACTCGACTGCTCTATGTCACGGCCGAGCGTCTGGGCGCCAACAACACGCGCTATACCTTGCAGCGTTCGGATTACGACGGTGCGCGTGCGGTCACCCTGCTGCAATCGCGCGAGCCCATCCTGTCGCCCTCCTATTCACCTGATGGTGAGCGCATCGCCTATGTTTCGTTCGAGCAGCGCCGGCCGCGTATTTTCGTTCAATACGTGAACACGGGGCGCCGGGAACAGGTCACCAACTTCGAAGGGTTGAACGGCGCTCCAGCCTGGTCGCCGGATGGCAACCGTCTGGCTTTCGTCCTTTCGAAGGACGGCAATCCGGAAATCTACGTGATGGATTTGGCGTCTCGTCAGATGAAGCGTGTAACCAATCACTTTGGTATCGACACCGAACCTTACTGGGGTAAAGACGGCCAGACGATCTATTTCACGTCGGACCGCGCCGGCAAACCACAGATCTATAAGTTGAATATCGCCAGTGGCGCCGTTGAGCGAGTAACTTTTATCGGCAACTACAACGCCAACCCCAAACTTTCTGCCGATGAAAAGACGCTTGTGATGGTTCATCGGCAAGAGGGCTATACCGTCTTCCGCGTCGCTGCGCAGGATTTGGAGCGCGGCAGTCTGAGAATACTTTCCGAGACCAGTCTGGATGAGTCGCCCACTGTTGCGCCCAATGGCACCATGATAATCTACGCCACCCGCCAGCAGGGCCGGGGAGTCTTGATGCTCGTGTCCACCAATGGCCGAGTGAGGCTCCCACTTCCTACCGCTCAAGGCGAAGTCCGAGAGCCATCCTGGTCCCCTTACCTGAACTGATGCGGCGTTACCCAACCAAACCAAAACACACCTGGGGTTATTAGGAGTTACATGATGGAAATGCTGAAATTCGGTAAGTTCACCGCGCTGGCACTGGCCATGGCTGTTGCTGTTGGTTGTTCGTCCAAGGGTGGCGACAACGCCGGTGAAGGCTCGGGCGCTGCTGTCGATCCGAATGCTGGCTACGGTGCGAACACGGGTGCGCTGGATGGCAGCGCAAGCGAAGAAGCCGCTCTGCGTGCTATCACTACTTTCTACTTCGAGTACGACAGCTCCGATCTGAAGCCCGAAGCCATGCGCGCCCTCGACGTCCATGCCAAGGACCTGAAGGCCAATGGCGCTCGCGTCGTTCTGGAAGGCCACGCCGACGAGCGCGGTACCCGCGAATACAACATGGCGCTCGGTGAGCGTCGTGCCAAGGCTGTCCAGCGCTACCTCGTCCTGCAGGGCGTTTCCCCGGCCCAGCTGGAACTGGTCTCCTACGGCGAAGAACGTCCGGTTGCCATGGGTAACGACGATCAGGCGTGGGCCCAGAACCGTCGCGTCGAGCTGCGTAAGTAAGTCATGACTCAGTTCCGCCGTGCCTGTGTTGCGCTGACGCTCTGCCTGCCGGCCCTCGCGCTGGCTCAGGCGCCGGTCATCGAGAGTAACTCCGTAGGTGGCTACGCGACTCCGGTCGCGCCTCCTCCTGCGACTCAAGGCAACGGCGGCGCATACGCAGGGGGTGGGGCGGCTGCCCCATCCTCTGCGGAGGCGATGTTGTTCACGCAACTGCAGCAGATGCAGGATGAAATTACCGAGCTGAGGGGAATGGTCGAGGTTCAGAAGAACCAGATCGAGACGCTTCAGCAGCAAAGCCTGGAGCGCTATCAGGACCTGGATCGGCGCTTGTCATCAGGCGCATCCTTCGATTCCTCCAGGGCACAGGCGCCCGAATCCGGCGCTATAGATGCCAGCCAGAGCCCTACGCCTGCCCGCCAGAATGGCCCAGCAGCGGAGGCTGATCCGGCCAAGGAAAAGCTTTATTACGATGCCGCCTTCGATCTGATCAAGGCAAAGGATTTCGATAAGGCCAGCCAGGCGTTCGCCGCCTTTCTGCGCCGCTATCCCGACAGCCAGTACGCCGGTAATGCCCAGTATTGGCTCGGTGAGGTGAACCTCGCCAAGGGTGATCTTCAGGCCGCGGGCCAGGCTTTCGCTCGCGTGAGCCAAGCCTACCCGGATCACAACAAGGTCCCCGATTCGTTGTACAAACTGGCGGACGTCGAGCAGCGTCTCGGCAACCAGGAAAAATCCCAGACGATACTGCGCGAAGTCGTGTCCCGCTATCCGAATAGTTCCGCGGCGCAACTGGCTCAGCGGCAGTTGAATCGGTAGGGTTCCCCCGCTTTCATAGACCCGCCTTTTGGCGGGTTTTTTCGTTAGAATGCGCGCCCCTTCAAGCAACGGAGGCGGACGGCCTGTCTCGCTGTCACGCCCGTGGCCTTTTATGCAAAACAACCTGCGTATTACCGAAATATTTTTTTCGTTGCAGGGTGAGTCGCGTTCCAGCGGCTTGCCTACCGTTTTCATTCGCCTGACCGGCTGTCCGCTGCGTTGCCAGTATTGCGACACTGCCTACGCTTTCAATGGCGGTGAGCTGTGGTCGATCGACGCCATTATTGCGGACGTCGCGCGCCTCGGTGGCCGGCACGTGTGCGTAACCGGCGGTGAGCCGCTCGCTCAGCCAAACTGCATGCAGCTGCTGTCTCGACTCTGTGACGAAGGCTACGAGGTGTCCCTCGAAACCAGTGGTGCGCTTGATGTATCGCCTGTCGACCAGCGTGTCAGTCGGGTTGTCGACCTCAAGACGCCCGATTCCGGCGAGGTCGCTCGAAACCTTTACGCGAATATCGGCTGCCTGACGCGGCACGATCAAATCAAGTTCGTCCTCTGTTCCAGGATTGATTATGACTGGGCAGTAAGCAAACTCATCGAGTACCGACTTGACGCGCGCGTCGGTGACGTCCTGTTTTCGCCCAGCTATGGCCAGCTTGCTCCCGAGGAGCTGGCCGACTGGATCATCCAGGATCGGTTGCCGGTGCGCTTCCAGCTGCAGCTTCACAAGATTCTCTGGAACGATGCCCGCGGTCGTTGATAGGTGGATGAGGAGACGTCATGAGCACTAAAAAAGCGGTCATTCTGCTCTCGGGCGGCCTGGATTCGGCCACTGTCATTGCGATGGCCAGAGCCGAGGGTTACGCCTGTTACACCATGAGCTTCGATTATGGGCAACGGCATCGTTCGGAGCTGGCGGCAGCCGCTCGTGTCGCCCAGCAGTTGGATGTCGTCGAGCACAAGGTAATTGGGCTCGACTTGAACGGAATCGGTGGTTCTGCGCTGACCGACACGGCGATCGATGTGCCGGAGGTAGGCGGGGAGGGCATCCCAGTCACCTATGTTCCCGCGCGAAATACGGTATTCCTGTCGCTCGCACTCGGATGGGCGGAAGTGCTCGGGGCGCGTGACATTTTCATTGGAGTCAACGCGGTCGACTATTCCGGTTACCCCGATTGCCGACCGGCTTTCATCGAGGCGTTCGAGCGGATGGCTAACCTCGCCACGAAGGCTGGCGTCGAGGGAGATGGCTTCCGCATCCAGGCACCCCTGCAGCACATGAGCAAGGCAGACATCGTCCTGACCGGCACGCGTCTTGGCGTCGACTACGGACTGACAGTCTCGTGTTACCAGGCTGACGAGGATGGTCGCGCCTGTGCTCGCTGTGACAGCTGCAGGCTGCGTGCGGCAGGATTCGTGGCGGCTGGCTTGGCCGACCCGACTCGTTACGCTTGAATTTTTTGGCTGAGGCGGTTGATTTAGCCAATAAAATCAGTATTATGCGCAACGCGTTGGGTCGTTAGCTCAGTCGGTAGAGCAGTTGGCTTTTAACCAATTGGTCGTAGGTTCGAATCCTACACGACCCACCATGAATGCATTGACGAGACCGGACGATCGCAAGATCGCCCGGTTTTGTTTTATTGGGCGCGGAAAGTGCGCAGGGCTCGTGTCGCATGCCTGGCATACCAAGGGGCGGGGATGCTGCGGTATAGTCGGCGTCCCTTGGTAAACATCGAGGCACCGGACGATCCAGCCGGTAAGCAAGCAGGTCCTTCCGATGACGCAGATTCCCGAACGTATCCTTGTCCAGGCTCATCTTGCTGCCCGCCAGCCGGTCGAGCTGAGCGCAGAGCAGGAGGCCGGCCTGCGTCAGGCGATTGCCGAAGAACTCGAGCGGCAAAACGCGGTGCTCGTTGCACATTTTTATACCGACCCGGTGATCCAGGCCTTGGCCGAAGAGACGGGTGGCTGCGTTTCCGATTCGCTGGAAATGGCGCGCTTCGGTAACGAGCACAAGGCCGGTACCGTTGTGGTGGCCGGCGTTCGCTTCATGGGCGAGACGGCCAAGATTCTCAACCCCGAGAAGCGGATTCTGATGCCCACGCTCGAGGCGACCTGCTCCTTGGATCTGGGTTGTCCGGTCGGCCCATTCTCGGCATTTTGCGATCAGCATCCCGAGCGCACGGTAGTGGTCTACGCCAATACGTCGGCAGCGGTAAAAGCCCGTGCTGACTGGGTGGTCACCTCCAGCTGCGCGCTGGAAATCGTCGAAAATCTGATGGACAACGGCGAGACCATTCTCTGGGGGCCGGACCAGCACCTTGGCCGCTATATCCAGGCCAAGACCGGCGCAGACATGCTGCTCTGGGATGGGGCTTGTATCGTCCACGAGGAGTTCAAGGCCAAGCAGCTCGAGGACATGAAAGCGCTCTATCCGGACGCTGCCGTGCTGGTGCATCCGGAATCGCCGTCTTCGGTCATCGAGCTGGCCGATGCGGTAGGCTCGACCAGTCAGCTGATCAAAGCTGCCCAAACCTTGCCTAACAACACGTTCATCGTCGCGACCGATCGCGGCATCTTCTACAAAATGCAGCAGCTGTGCCCCGACAAGGTGTTCGTGGAGGCGCCGACGGCGGGCAACGGCGCCGCCTGCCGCAGCTGCGCGCATTGCCCCTGGATGGCGATGAACACGCTGGAGCGAACCCTTGCCTGCCTGCGTGAGGGGAGCAACGAGATCCTGGTCGATCCGGCACTCATTCCGCGAGCGGTCAAGCCGCTCAAGCGGATGCTGGACTTTACCCAGGCCGCTCGTTTGAGAGCGGCCGGGAACGCCTGAGGCGACCGTTGCTCAACCGAGCATCTGCTCGATCATTCGTCTCTCTTCCATGAGTTCCCGCTGCCGGGCATCGATGCGCGCGGCAGTCTGGAAGTTATCGGAACGGCGCTTGGCGAAATCCAGCTGCTGTATGGCTTGGTCGTAGTCGCCGATGAGGGCGAAATACTCGGCTCGTGCTTCATGTAAGCCAACGATGTTTCCTGTAAGCCCCCTGACTTCGGCAACCTGATACCAGACGTCGGGATCTTTCGGGCGATCGGCGACCAGTTGTTCCAACGCCCGTTCGGCCTCGGCCGTCTTGTCTTCCTTGAGCAGCAGCTCGATGTTCAGCTGCCGTACGGGGTAGCTGGTTGGCAGGAGGCTGAGCAGGCGATCGACGCGTTTGCGCGCCGCGGCAAGTCGCCCCTCCATGACCTCCAGCTCGGCCATCGCAAGGTTGTAGACCAGATCATCCGGGGCCTGCGCCAGCAGCCTTTCCAGCTCGGTCCGGGCTTCCTCGAGCTGGCCGTTTTTCATCTGCGCCAATGCCAGCCCGTAACGGGCAGCGAGTGCGTCGGGGTTTTCGTCGAGTTCGGCGCGGAAGCGCTTCGCCGCCATGCCGGGGCTGAGCTCGAAATGCAATTGAACCCGCGCGCGCATCTGCTGATAGCGGAGGCTGTCCGTGGTACCGCCGCCGTCATACTGCTCGGCCCGGTTACGCGTATCGGCGATACGGGACTCGGTGACCGGGTGCGTCATCAGGAACTCGGGCGGCTTCTGATCGTAGCGATACTGGCGTGCGAGCCGCTCGAACATGCTGGGCATCGCCCGCGGGTCATAGCCGGCCCGTTCCAGGTTGAGTAGGCCGATGCGATCGGCTTCCTGTTCGTTCTGGCGAGAAAAACTGCGCTGAGCCTGGATGGCGGCGGCCTGGGTCGAGGCGATCGCGGCGATTCCCGCGTCTCCGGCACCGGCGGCGGCAGCCACGACGCCGGCGAGCAGGGCGGCCATCAGTGGAAGCTGCATGCGTTGCTGTGCCTCGAGCCCACGCGCGAAATGGCGTTGCGACAGGTGCGCCAATTCATGGGCCAGCACCGAGGCGTATTCCGCTTCGGTTTGCGCGTTGAGGAAAAGCCCTCCGTTGACGCCAATGATCCCGCCGGGGGCGGCGAATGCGTTGAGTTGCGGACTGTCCAGAAGCACGAACTCAAGGCGCCGATCCTCCAGCTGGCTGCTCTCCGCGAGGCGATAGACGCTGCTTTCCAGATAGCTTTTGAGCAGGGGGTCCGAAAGCTGCTCGACCTGGCTTCGCAGCAGGCTCAGCCAGGCGCGGCCGAGACGGTATTCCTGTTCCGGTGAGACGATGCTGGAGCTCGCGTCACCCAATGCGGGCAAGTCGCTCGCCGCCAGCACCGGAGTGCCAAGGGCGCAGGCGAGGGTCAGCAGAGTCGGGCGCAGCAGCGTTTTCATCCAGGCGTGTCCGGAAAGCAGTTGGCCCGCTACTGTAGCCTTGCGGTCAGTTGGCTGGCCAGTGCTTGAGCTTGCCCGGTATCCTGATGGTTTTTGGGGGGCACCATGCCTGAGTCGAACATTGCCCACGATGCCGAAGTGGATGCCAGGGGGCTGAACTGCCCGATGCCGTTGCTCAAGGCCAAGCTCGAGCTGAACCGGCTGGCGCCAGGTGCGGTCCTGAAGATTCTTGCGACCGATCCCGGCTCCCAACGGGATTTTCGAAGCTTTGCTCGCCTTGCCGGCCATGAGCTGCTGGATGAGCGACTGGAAGAAGGGGTGTTTCGCTACTGGCTGCGCAAGGCGAGCCAGTAGGCGGAGCGATCAGGTCGGGGTGTTGAGCGTCTGTGCCGCTTCGAGAACGGCTTCGACGTGGCCGGGCACTTTCACCGAGCGCCATGCCTGCCGAAGTATGCCGTTGGCGTCGATGAGAAAGGTGCTGCGGTCGATGCCCAGATACTCCTTGCCGTACAGCTTCTTGAGCTTGATGACATCGAACAAGGCACACAGCGTTTCGTCCGGATCGGAGATCAGATCAAAAGGAAGTGCCTGTTTGCTGCGGAAGTTTTCATGGGACCGAAGGCTGTCGCGCGAAACGCCGAAAACCTCGGTGTTCGCCGCCAGGAAGGCCGCGTACCGATCGCGGAAGCCCTGGCTCTCCGTCGTGCAGCCCGGTGTGTTGTCCTTCGGGTAGAAGAACAGCACGAACTGGCGTCCACGCAGTTCGCCGGGCATGACGGTTCGGGAGCGGGTTGCGTCCGCCGTGAAATCGGGGATGGGGTGGTCGATGGTGACGGTCATGCCTGCCTCAGTTCGTTTGCGGCCGCCAGGGCTCGATGAGTGCATCCAGGTTCAGCGCATCGGCAAAGTCCAAGAACTGGTCGCGCAACCAGCTGATCTGGGTGCCCGGTGGTAGCGTGACCGTCAGCGAGGCATTCAGCATGGTGCCGCCGGTTTGCGGAGCCAGGTAGGTATCGCAGGTAATGCTCTCGAGTTCGACCCGATGATCGCTGAAGAACTGACACAGTTCGCTGAGGATGTCCGGTCGATAGGCCGCGCTGACGTAGGCGACGTAAGGCAGGGCCTGCGGGCGTACTTCGAGCGCGGCGCTACGAACCACATCGGTCGTGAATCCATGCTTCTTCGCCAGGCCTGGCAATGCCGACTCCATGCGGGCGAGGGCATCCCAGCTTCCTGAAACCTGAAGCACCAGGGCGCTGAATTCCCCGTGACGGGTCAGGCGCGAGCTGACCAGTGCGCAGCGATTCTCATGACTGGTGCGCGAGAGCACGTTGGTCATTTCCATGGGGTTCGGCCCCAAGGCACTGATGACGAGGAATTGTTCGCGAACGGGTGCGGTGGACATGCAGCCTTCCTGATAACGGACCGCCCGGAAGCCGGAGCGGAAAACGGCTAAGGGTAGCCAAATCTGCTGCCTGATGGAATCGACCCCTGTCTGCGGGGCGCCGGGAAACGGGTACGACTATCGCAAAACCCAGGCGAGCCTTGTAGCATTACGCCCTCTGTTTTCCGGCGAGGGTGGATGCATGATTGCGGGCAGTATGGTGGCGCTTGTCACGCCCATGGATACGCAAGGCGGTCTCGATTGGGACAGCCTGAGCAAGCTCGTCGACTTCCACCTGCAGGAAGGCACCAACGCGATCGTCGCAGTCGGCACCACCGGTGAATCGGCGACGCTGACGGTCGAAGAGCATATAGAAGTCATCCGTCGTGTGGTTCGCCAGGTTGATGGCCGCATTCCGGTCATCGCAGGCACCGGCGCTAATTCCACCACCGAGGCCGTCGAGCTGACGACCCACGCCAAGCAGGCCGGTGCGGATGCCTGTCTGCTGGTCACGCCCTATTACAACAAGCCGACGCAGGAGGGGCTGTACCAGCACTTCCGTTTCATCGCCGAGGCGGTCGATATTCCGCAGATCCTCTACAACGTCCCGGGGCGAACGGCCTGCGACATGCTGCCGGAGACCGTGGAGCGTCTGGCAGCCGTACGCAACATCATCGGGATCAAGGAAGCGACCGGTGATCTGCAGCGCGCTCGCGAGGTGTTGGACCGGGTGCCTGACGACTTCCTCGTCTATTCCGGCGATGACGCGACCGCGGTGGAGCTGATGCTCATGGGCGGCAAGGGCAACATCTCGGTAACGGCCAACGTGGCGCCGCGCGGCATGAGCGAGCTGTGCGCGGCTGCGATGGCTGGCGAGGCGGAGAAGGCCCGAGCGATTCATCAGACCTTGATGCCGCTTCATCAAACCCTGTTCATCGAGGCCAACCCGATCCCGGTGAAGTGGGCGCTGCACGAAATGGGCCTGATGCCCGGCGGCATTCGTCTACCCCTGACCTGGCTGAGCCCGCGCTGCCATGAACCGCTGCGTCAGGCCATGCGTCAGTCTGGAGTTCTGCAATGATGGATCGCCGCTTGTGTCTTCTCCCGGTCTTCGTGGCCGCTGCCAGTCTTGGCGGTTGTGGCTGGCTTTGGGGCGAGGAGGGCTACTTTCGTGACCGCGGCAATGATTACCTGACTGCGCGTCAGACCGCACCGATCGAGACGCCGCCCAATACCAACACCCGTTCGCTCGACCCCTTGCTTCCGATTCCCGAGCAGATCCCGGCGCCCAGTCACCAGGATGATTACGAGGTGCCGCGCCCGCCGAAGCTTCAGGTCGCCCTCCAGGCAAGCGACTTCAGCTTGCAACGCGAAGGCGATCGACGCTGGTTGGTGGCGCTGCGTCCGCCCGCGCAGGCTTGGTCCAGCGTTCGCGAATACCTGGTGCAGTCCGGGTTCGTCATCGATGAGGAGCGTCCGCAAACCGGCGAGCTGGTCACTGAATGGCAATCGGGCGAAGCGCTGCCAGCGGCGCTGGCTCGCCGGTTGACCGAACCATCCAGCGATACGCGCGTACGAGTGCGGGTCGAGCCCGGCGTACAGCGTGGGACCAGTGAGATCTTCGTGTTGAGCGCTTCCCGCGCAGCCGACAGCCAGGCCGAGGCCGCATGGGCTGATGAGTCGGTCAACGAGGCGTTCGATGCCGCCTTGCTCGATGACTTGCTGGCCTCGCTGGCCAGTGGTGGTGCAACGCAGGGTGCGTCGGTATCCCTCCTGGCCGAGCGCGAATACGATGCGCCGGCCCGTGTCGTCCTCGAGGAGGATGGCAATGGCAACCCGGTGTTGCAGTTGTCGACCGACTTCGAGCGGGCCTGGTCCGCTGTGGGGCGTGCGCTCGAGGCTGCCGATGTCCGTGTTGACGATCTCAACCGGAGCCAGGGCATTTACTACGTCAACTTGGCTGAGGGCGCCGAGCGTCCGGACGAGAAGCCGGGGTTCTTCGGGCGCTTGTTCGGCAGCGAGCCGGACGAGGAAGAAATCGAAGCGCGTGCCGAGCGCTATCAGCTGCGCCTGACGACTGTAGGGGGTGCCGTCCATGTTTCGCTGGACAAGAGCATCGACACTGTTGCGCCCGAAGAAACGGCACGTCGCGTGCTATCGCTGATCCAGGCCAACCTGGGCTGATCCGGCGCAATCGACCAGGCGCACGCGGGTGCGCCTGTTTCTTCCGAGACGAATCCACATGATCGCTAACATCGATATCGGCCTGAAAAAAATCTATTCCGGCAAAGTCCGTGATCTTTACGAGATCGACGACCGGCGGATGCTCATGGTCGCGAGTGATCGCCTCTCTGCGTTCGATGTCATTCTGGACGATCCGATTCCAGGCAAAGGCAAGATTCTGACGGCCATCTCGAATTTCTGGTTCGACAAGCTGAGCTCGCTCGTGCCCAACCACCTCACCGGCGACCGGGTCGAGGACGTGGTTCCGTCGCATGCCCTGGAGCAGGTGAACGGTCGGGCAGTGGTAGCGAAGCGGCTGAAGCCCATCGCTGTCGAAGCCATCGTGCGGGGCTACATCGCAGGCTCGGGCTGGAAGGAATACCAGCGTGCCGGAACGGTGTGTGCGATCCCTCTGCCGGCAGGCTTGAAGGAAGCGTCCAAACTGCCGGAGCCCATCTTCACGCCTTCGACGAAGGCGGCGGTCGGCGACCACGACGAGAACATTTCCTTTGCTCGATGCGAGGCGTTGATCGGAGCCGATCTGGCCGGCAAGGTGCGTGATACGGCGCTTGCCCTGTACCGCGCAGCGGCCGAATACGCAGCGACGCGCGGCATCATCATCGCCGACACCAAGTTCGAGTTCGGGCTGGATGAGTCGGGCACGCTGGTCCTGATGGACGAAGCGCTTACACCCGATTCGAGCCGCTTCTGGCCGGCCGATGGGTACGAGGAAGGCATGAGCCCGCCAAGTTTCGACAAGCAGTTCATTCGTGACTGGCTGGAATCCACCGGCTGGAACAAGCAGCCCCCGGCGCCCCGGGTGCCGGCCGACGTCGCTCGAAAGACCGCGGAAAAGTATGAGGAAGCGCTGATCCGCCTGACTCGCTGATCGCAAAGACCCCATCTTGCTGATTTGGCAGAGAAATGGGGTCGACAAAGAGGCGAATCGTGCTTATGATTCGCGCCGCTGGAGAGATGCCGGAGTGGCCGAACGGGACGGATTCGAAATCCGTTGTACCTTCGCGGGTACCTAGGGTTCGAATCCCTATCTCTCCGCCATACCTAACGAAGCCCTCGGAACGATGAGTTCCGGGGGCTTCGTCTTTGTGGCCGGCTCGTTCCGTGGCGCGATGGCGCATTGCCAGCGAACAGGCACCGAGCGGCACCCCACAAGGCTCCCTTCGGTCCGTGTGCTTCGCTCCCGGTGGGCTATCGTGCGAACCTTGCGCGCAAGGCGTTCCACAACAGTTGGCCGTGAAGCGGCCGAAGACTTGTACACATTTCTGCCCTGACCCTGTCAAGCGCTTATGACAACATGTCGCGCTCTTTTCGTTTGGTTATTAATCAACCTAACCAATTGATTTTAAAAGATTTATTTTTCTGGCGAAAAAACCGCCAGTTTGAGTCCGGGCGCCGTGGGTTCAGGCCTTCACGACGTTTTCGCCAGCTTTTCAACAGAGTTATCCACAGGATTTGTGGATAGCTTGCGGGTGAAGGGTGGATCGCAAATTAGGCGTTTCGACAAGTCTTTATCTCCAGAAAAATCGGAGTACAGTGCGCAGCCTTCAAGGCTTTTCACCCGAGTCGCATGAGAAACCGTTTTTCCCCATCCTCGTCCTCGGCGCTGCCGGTTCGCGTCGCAGGCTGGCTGCTGGACAATCAGCGGTTGGCGCGTACGGATAGCGTCAAGCGCATCGCCGGTAGCCTCTTGAAACAGCCTGCGCGCGAAGGAGACATCGAGGCGCAGAGCCGCCTTGGGCACCTGCTGTGTTCGGCATGCGAAAGCGCTCGCGACCGGCGGATCGGTCTGGAGCTGTTGCGTCAGGCGGCACGGGCCGGGGATCCGCAGGCGCAGCTGGAACTCGGCCGACTCTACATCCAGCCTCGACATGCCGAGCCGACGCAGGCGCGCCACTGGCTGGAGCAGGCCGCCGCCCAGGGCTTGCCCGAGGCGAGACGTCTGCTCAAGCGTCACCCGATCAGCCGCGGCTGATCCATTCAGCGCAGCGTAACGTGCCTGCTGATGATGGCGCGTAATGCAGCCGGCTTGACCGGCTTGGCCAGGAAATCCAGCCCTGCGGCGTGAATCTCCGCCACCAGATCGGCCCTGCCATCGGCGCTGATGACCACGCCCGGCAAGGGGCTTCCTAGCCGCGTTCTCAGCCAGGCCATCAGTTGCGCACCGGTATCGCCCTCATCCAGGTGGTAATCCACCAAGGCCAACTGTGGCTGTACGTCTTCGGCCAGCAGGTGTTCGCATTCGAGACGATTGCGTGCAGTCCATACCTGGCATCCCCACCGTGAAAGCAGGCTATGCATGCCGGTCAGGATGCTGTCCTCGTTATCGATGCAGAGCACCTGGATCCCGCCCAGTGGCTTCGCGTGGGGTTCGTGCGGCGTGGCGATCGCCACCTTTGGCGTGCTGACGGGGCGGGCGAGCGGAACGGTGACGGCGAATACGCTGCCTTTGCCGACCCACGAGCGGACCGTGATGCGATGACCCAGCACGCGGCACAGGCCGTCGGCGATCGCCAGTCCCAATCCCAGGCCTTTTTCGGCGCGGGTCTGATGGCTGTCGAGGCGCTTGAACTCCTCGAAAATTTCGTTGCGCTTGTCCTCCGGAATGCCCGGTCCCCGATCCCATACCTCGAGTCGCAGGGCGTTGCCCTCGCGACGCGCGCCCAGTACGACACGCCCTTTGGCGTAGCGGAAAGCATTGGTCAGGAAGTTCTGCAGGATTCGTCGAAGCAGCTTGATGTCGCTCTCGATTCGCAAGCGGCTGCCCCGCACGCGGAAATCGACCCCCTGTTCCTGCGCCAGAACCGCAAATTCGGCGCCAAGCGTATCGAACAGCGCAGCCAGCGCGAATGCGTTGCGCTCGGGTGTGATGCGGCCGCTTTCCAGGCGTGAGATATCGAGCAGGTCGGCGATCAGGTCTTCGGCGGAGCGCAGTGAGCTGTCGAGGTGGCGGACCAGCGTGCGGGTGTCGTCGTTGAGGCTGTTTTCCTGGTGCGAGAGGGCGGCGGAGAAAAGCCTCGCCGCATTCAGTGGCTGCATGAGGTCATGGCTGACCGCAGCGAGGAAGCGCGTCTTCGACTGGTTGGCCAGCTCGGCGGTGCTCTTGGCTTCGATGAGCGCCTGGTTCAGCGCCGAGAGTTCGCGCGTGCGCTCGTTGACCCGCTGCTCGAGCCCTTCGTTGGCCTCTTTGAGCGCCTGCTCGGCGCTGCGGAAGGCGGTGATGTCGGTGAAGCTCATGACGAAACCGCCGCCCGGCATCGGATTGCCGATGAGTTCGACGACCCGGCCGTTGGGAAACAGCCGCTCCGAGGTGTGCGGGGTGCCGAGTTCCATCCAGTAGAGCCGCTTGGCGACATGCTCCTCGATGTCGCCGGGGCCGAGAAGGCCGCGACTGGCGTTGTAGCGGATGATGTCGGCGATAGGGCGGCCCACGCTGATCAGCCCCTCCGGGTAATCGAACAGCTCGAGGTAGCGATGGTTCCAGGCCACCAGGCGTAGCGACTTGTCCGCCACGCTGATGCCCTGGGTGATGTTCTCGATCGCGCCCTGCAACAGTGCGCGATTGAATTCCAGCACCTCGGATGCCTCGCCGACGATGCGCACGACATCCTCGACCTCCATCTGGCGACCTTCGAGTGCGGCCTTGACCACGGCGCGGGTCGAGGAAGCGCCGAGCACCCCGGCGAGCAGGCGCTCGGTGTGCGCGATCCACTTGGTATCGGCCGGCTCCTTGGGCGTGAAGGACTGGCCCTGGCGCCTGGCGAAGCGTTTGAAGCTGTCGTGCGCACGTTCGGCGCCAACGAAGCGCGAGGCGAGGGCGAGCAGGTCCTGTACCTGCATGGCCAGCAGGCGACGGCTGCCGGCCTGCGGTGGGATCTCCTGGCCGATGAATCGGCTTGCCTGCCAATGCTCCGAGACCCGCGTGCGGGTGATGATCGAGCCCCAGAAGAACAGCAGGAAATTACCCGCCAGCGACAGCACGACGCCCAGCGTAAGCGGCGAAACGCCCAGCTGCGCTGCCTGCGCGCGTAGCCACGACAAGCCCGGGAAGAGCGCCAGTGGCCAGTCCAGACCCACCGCAACCAGCGGCAGGATCAGCGTGTAGAACCAGATCAGAGCGCCCGCCGTGAGCCCGGCGAAAACGCCGCGCCGATTCGCCGGCTTCCAGTAAAGCGCGCCGAACATGGCCGGTGCGAGCTGCGTCACGGCCGCGAAGGCGATCTGCCCGATCGTTGCGAGACTGGCGGTGGAGCCGAGCAGCCTGTAGCTGACGTACGCGAGCATCAGCATCACGAGGATGCTGAGCCGCCGAACCGACAGCATCCAGTGGCGAAACTCCTCGAACGGCCGCTCGGTTTTTTGCCGACGCAGAAGCCAGGGCAGCAGGATGTCGTTGGAGACCATCGTCGATAGCGCGACGCTGGCGACGATCACCATGCCGGTGGCCGCGGAGGCGCCGCCGATGAAAGCGAGCAGGGCGAGCCCCGGATGCGCTTCGGCCAGCGGCAGGCTGATGACGAAGGAATCCGGAACGATACCGGCCGGCAACCGGATCTGGCCGGCCAGCGCGATCGGCACCACGAACAGCGCCGCGAGCACCAGGTAGAGGGAAAACACCCAGCGGGCCAGGCGAAAGTCCCGCGGGTCGGTGTTTTCCACGACGGCGACGTGGAACTGCCGCGGCAGGCAGATGAAAGCCATCATCGCCACCATCGTCTGCACCAGCATCGACGGCCAGTTGACCGTCTCCTCCCAATAGCGCGCCAGGCGGGGCGCCTCGTGTGCCTGCGCCAGCAGCTCGCCGGGGCCGTCGTACAGGCCGTAGGTGACGAAGGCGCCCACCGCGAGGAAGGCGAGCAGCTTGACGATGGACTCGAAGGCAATGGCCAGCACCATGCCGCGGTGGTGCTCGGTCACATCCAGGTTGCGCGTACCGAACAGCACGGTGAACAGCGCCAGGGCGATCGACACGATGAGCGCGGTGTCCAGCGCGCGCGTGCCGACGCTTTCGGCGCTGCCACCGCTGAGCAGGTTGACGCCGAGCACGATGCCCTTGAGTTGCAAAGCGATGTAGGGCAGCACCCCGACGAGGCAGATCAGCGTCACGACGATCGCCAGCAGTTGCGACTTGCCGTAACGCGCGGCGATGAAGTCGGCGATCGAGGTGATATTTTCCTGTTTGCTGATCAGCAGCATCTTCTGGATGATCTGCGGGCCGAACAGCAGCAGCAGAACCGGACCCAGGTAGATCGGCAGAAACGCCCAGAGCTGCTCGGCGGCCTGGCCGACCGAGCCGAAGAACGTCCAGCTCGTGCAATACACGGCCAGCGACAGGCTGTAGACCCAGGCGCGCACGCGCGGCGACATCGGCCCCTTGCGCCGGTCACCGTAGAACGCGATGGCGAACAGAACGGCCATGTAGGCAAGGGCCACCAGGGCGATGAGCCCGCTGGACAGGGACATGCATACTCCGAGAATGTCGAGGTTCGGCGCGGGCAAGCCCTGTCGCCGCAAGCTGTGAAGAGGGCCGCCATCGTCCGTCAGCCGGATCGGTAGCCGCGTGCCGGCTATTTAGCATGTTTGATTGGCGTGCGGCGTGCTGGCTGCGACGATCGTCGCATGGGGTTTCTGGTCGCAGGCGCGGACAGAATATGCCGGACCCAAGGCACTTCGGCGCAGCCCGAGGATCACACAGGCTGTCGGCTGCCAGGCAGGCACCGATAGCCCCGAGGAGGACACACGACATGTTCACGCCCACGCCCGTGATGTTGCAGCGAGGCGGGTTACGGCTCGACCCGATGATCGACGCCGACATACCGGAGCTGGTCGACCTGGCCATGCAGAATCGAGCGGAGCTGGCGTACCTGAACGGACCGCTGCGGCCTGACTGGTATCGCCAGGCATTGGCCGAGCAGCGTGAGGCGCGGGCGGTGGTCTTCACCGTGCGATTGCTGGATCGCGTGGTCGGCACGACCCGCTATGGCGATTTTCTGCCGACGTTGCCGGCGGCCGAGATCGGCTGGACCTGGCTCGACAAGGCGCAGCACGGGACCGGGCTCAACGATTCGATGAAGTACCTGATGCTGCGTCAGGCCTTCGAGGAATGGCAATTCGTGCGCATCCAGCTCAAGACCGCCTTGGGCAACCTGCGCTCGCAGCGTGCGATCGAGAAACTGGGCGCCCAGCGGGAAGGTGTCCTGCGCAATCATCGGCGGCTGGCCGACGGCCGGCTCGACGATACCGTGCTGTATAGCCTGACTGACCGCGAATGGCCGGCGGCCAAGGCACTTCTGGAGGGACGCTTCTGTCAGTGAGGGCTGCTCGACTCCCCGTGGCGCCTGCGGTCGAGTAAGCTGCTGCGCTCAAAGGAGATCCCATGTCCCGCTCGCACGAATTCCTAAACGGAGCCCGCGATATCCTGCCGCTGGTGGTCGGGGCGGTTCCATTCGGCATCATCTTCGGCACGCTCGCATCCGGCGCCGGCCTGTCGCCCTGGCAAACGATGGGCATGTCGGCGCTGGTCTTCGCCGGCTCCGCGCAGTTCATCGCCATCACCTTGCTCGCCGGCGGCGTCGGCGCGCTGGTCGTGTTGCTGACTACCTTCGTGGTGAACCTGCGCCACGCGCTGTACAGCGCATCGATGCAGCCGTTCGTGCGCCACCTGCCGGCGCACTGGCGCATGCCCTTGGCGTTCTGGTTGACGGACGAGGCCTATGCGGTGATCCAGCACCGGTACGCCCGCGAGGATGACTCGCGCTACAAGCACTGGTTCTTCCTGGGTGCCGGGCTGGCCATGTACCTCAACTGGCAGGCGTCGACGGCGGTCGGTATCGCCTTCGGGCGCGCGGTGCCGGATCTCGCGAGCTGGGGCCTGGATTTCGCCATGATCGCTACCTTCATCGGCATCGCCGTGCCGATGATGCGGACGCGACCGCAGGTTGCATCGGCGGCGGTCGCGGCCCTGGTGGCGCTGGCGACCTGGAGCTGGCCCTACAAGCTCGGTCTCATCGCCGCGGCGATCGGCGGCATCGTGGTCGGTGTGTGGCTGGAGCGCCGGGCGAGCGCTGAAAAAGGAGCCCTCGCCTGATGGATACGTGGCTGCTGATCCTCGGAATGCTGGTGATCACCTTCCTGACGCGCTACAGCTTCTTCGCCTGGCCCCGTCTGCGTTTCCCGCACCTGGTGGAGCAGGGCCTCCATTACGTTCCCGTGGCCGTGCTCACCGCCATCGTCGTGCCGGGCATGCTCATGCCGACCGGCGAATGGGCGCTGCGCTGGGACAACGCCTACCTGCTGGCCGGCGTGTTGGCGATCGTCATCGCCGCGCTCACCCGCCATTTGCTCGCCACCATTGCTGGCGGACTGGTGGCCTTTTTCCTCCTGCGCTGGGCCTTCGGCCAGCTACCGATCTAACGGCCTCATCGACCTGTTCCAAGGATGGACGACATGACTCCACGCTCGCAATTCGCGCTCCTGCGCACCCGGCGCTTCCTGCCCTTCTTCCTGACCCAGCTGCTGGGCGCATTCAACGACAACCTGTTCAAGCAGGCGCTGGTTCTGGCGATCCTCTACAAGCTCGGCACCCAGGCGGACAAGAGCCTGCTGGTGAACTTCTGCGCGCTGTTGTTCATCCTGCCGTTCTTTCTCTTTTCCGCGTTGGGAGGGCAGATTGGCGAGAAATTCGCCAAGGACCGACTCATTCGGCTGATCAAGGCGGCGGAAATCGTCATCATGCTGGCCGGCGCGATCGGGCTATGGCTCGGCAACCTGCCGCTGCTTTTGATCGTGCTGTTCGCGATGGGAACGCAATCGGCTTTGTTCGGGCCGGTGAAATATTCCCTGTTGCCACAGCACCTCGCCGAGTCGGAACTGGTGGGCGGCAATGCGCTGGTCGAGACCGGCACCTTCCTTGCGATTCTCGGTGGAACCATCCTGGCCGGGCTGCTCATGGCGCGCAGCGACTACGCGATCAGCATCGGCCTCGCGGTGGTTGTCTTGGCGGTAACCGGCTACCTGGCGAGTCGCCGTATTCCGATAGCGGCTGCGGCGCTGCCGACACTGGCGCTGGACTGGAACATCCTGCGTCAGTCATGGCAAATCCTGCGGCTTGGCTTTTCGCAGCGCCTGTCGGTGTCCCGCTCGCTGGTCGGCAATTCCTGGTTCTGGTTCCTCGGCGCCACCTACCTCACTCAGATTCCCGAATTCGCCAAGCTCAACCTGAACGGCGATGAAAGTGTCGTGACGCTGATCCTCACCGTGTTCTCGGTCGGCATCGCGCTGGGGTCGGTGCTGTGCGAGCGGCTGTCAGGCGGCAAGGTCGAGATCGGCCTGGTGCCCTTCGGCTCCCTGGGCCTGACCCTGTTCGGCCTGCTGCTGTGGTGGCACGCCTCGTCCGTTCAGCCACCGGCCGAGACGCTCGACTGGCTCGGGCTGCTGCGCATGGGCGAGGCATGGCCCGTGTTGCTGGATGTGCTGGGGCTTGGGCTGTTCGGCGGCTTCTACATTGTGCCGCTGTATGCGCTCATCCAGTCGCGCACGCCGGAGCAGGAGCGCTCTCGCGTCATTGCCGCGAACAACATTCTCAATGCGCTGTTCATGGTCGGCTCGGCGGTGGTGGCGATTCTCGTGCTCTCGGTCGCCGATCTGGCCATCGAGCATCTGTTCCTGCTGGCGGCGCTGTTGAACGTGGCGGTCAACACCTATCTGTTCAGGATCGTTCCGGAATTCACCATGCGCTTCCTCATCTGGCTGCTCGGGCATTCGATGTACCGCGTGCGGCATGTTGGCCTCGAGGCGATTCCGGAGGAGGGGCCGGCGGTGCTGGTCTGCAACCACGTCTCTTACGTCGATGCGCTGCTGATCGGCGGCGCTGTCCGGCGGCCGGTCCGTTTCGTCATGTACTACAAGATCTACCGTCTGCCAGTGCTCAACTTCATCTTCCGCACGGCCGGTGCGGTGCCCATCGCCGGGCGTAACGAGGATGCCGAGGTGTTCGAGCGGGCATTCGAGCGCATTGGCGCCTACCTGGCGGCCGGAGAGCTGGTGTGCATCTTTCCGGAAGGCCGCCTGACCGGCGATGGCGAGCTCAACGAGTTCAAGGCCGGCATCGAGCGAATCGTGCGGGAACACCCGGTACCGATCGTGCCGATGGCGTTGCAGGGGCTATGGGGCAGCTTTTTCAGTCGCGATCCGCAGAAGGGGTTTCTGCGCCGCTTCTGGTCGCGGGTCACGCTGGTGGCGGCATCGCCGCTGCCGCCGGAAACAGGCCGGCAGCAGCTTCAAGCGATGGTGGCTACCCTGCGTGGGGACCGTCGCTAGGGCCCTTGTCGTCCATGCGTCGGAAGACAGTGGCGAGCAGTGGACCGGACAGGTTGTGCCAGACGCTGAACAGCGCGCTCGGGACGGCGGCCAGCGGCGAGAAATGCGCGCTGGCGAGGGCGGCGCCGAGACCGGAGTTCTGCATGCCGACTTCGATGGACAGCGTCTTGCGCTGCGCCAGCGGTAGACCGAACAGGCGGGCGGCAATGTAACCGAGTGCCAGCCCCAGACCGTTATGCAGGACCACCACTGCCATGATCAACAGCCCTGACTCGGCGATTCGCGCCTGACTGACCGCGACCACGGCGGCGACGATGATCACGATGCTGATCACCGATACCAGCGGCAGCACCTGGATTGCCGCCTGGGTACGGTTGCCCAGCAACCGCTGGGCGATCAGTCCGAGCGCGATCGGCAACAGGACGATCTGGACGATGGACCAGAACAGCGCACCGAACTGGACCGGTAGCCAGGCCGAGGCCAGCAGCCAGATCAAGGCGGGGGTGACCAGCGGTGCGAGCAGGGTGGTGACAGAGGTGATCGCCACCGACAGCGCGACGTCGCCACGAGCGAACCAGGTCATCACGTTGGACGCCGTGCCGCCCGGGCAGCAGCCGACGAGGATCACGCCAACGGCGATCTCGTCGGGGAGTCCGAGCAGCTTGCACAGCACCCAGGCTACGCCGGGCATGATGACGAACTGTGCGACCACGCCGAGCGCGACCCGTCCGGGTCGTCGCGCCACTTCGCGAAAATCCTCGGTCTTGAGCGTAAGGCCCATGCCGAACATGACCAGCCCGAGCAGCGGCACGATCCACTTGGCGGCGGGCGCGAAGAAGGCGGGGAAGTAAAACGCCAGGATGGCGAACAGCAGAACCCAGAGGGCGAAGGTATTGCCGACGAAGCGGCTGATGGCGGCGAGCATGCGCATGGTGGCGTCCTGGGCAGTAAGTGGCCGGCGGGTGCCGGCCACGAGGGGTCGTCAGATGCCCTGCGGGACTTCTTCCCCGCCGAGCGCTTCGAACAGCGCGGGGAGGAAGTCGGTGAAGGTCAGCATCATCAGCGTGAAGCTCGCATCCTGCTGACTGAGCGCATCATCTCCGCCATCCTGCTCGGCCTGGTCTTGCAGGAGATCTTCGAAGCGTAGGCGCTTGATCACCAGTTTGTCGTCCAGCATGAAGCTGAGTTTGTCCTGCCAGGCCAGCGACAGCTGGGTGACCTGCTTGCCTGCGCCCAGGTGATTCTGGATCTCGTCGCTGGACAAATCCTGGCGTTTGCAACGAACCACGCCGCCGTCTTCATGGGTATCGCGCAGCTCGCATTCGTCCAGCACGGTGAAGTCGGGGGCGGCCTGCTGCGTTTTCAGCCACTCGGTCAGGGTTGCGGTCGGCGCGACCTTGACGGTCAGCGGGCGCACCGGCAGCGAGCCGATGGCTTCGCGCAGCGTCGACAGCAGATCCTCGGCGCGCTTGTGGCTGGAGGAGTCGACCAGAATGAGCCCTTGCGAGGGCGCGATGGCAGCGAAGGTCGTGGATTTACGGATGAAGGCGCGGGGCAGGAACGCCTGCACGATGTCGTCCTTCAGCTGCTCGCGCTCCTTCTTGTAGACCTTGCGCATCTGCTCGGCCTCGATCTCGTCGATCTTCTCCTTCAGCGCGTCCTTGACCACGCTGCCAGGCAGGATGCGCTCCTCCTTGCGGGTGGCGAGCAGCAGGAAGTCCTGGCTGACATGGACCAGCGGCGCATCGGCGCCCTTGCCGAAGGGCGCAACGAAGCCATAGGTGCTCACCTCCTGACTGTTGCAGGGACGCGCCTGCTTGGCCGCGAGCGCCGCTTCCAGCGTTTCGGCATCGAAGGGAACATCTTGCGTGAGGCGATAGACGAGCAGGTTGCGAAACCACATGGCGTTCGGGCACTCCGGAAAGCAAAGCGCGCATTATTCCCCTCCGTAGAGGTCAGGCCAACCCTGGCCTGCGCAAATCAGGGGGCCGGTGCCCCATTTCTAAGTCGTTGGAAGACTTCGAAAATTTTTTGGGAGGAGGGCTTGCCAAGGTGCGGAAGCCTCTCTAGAATGCGCCCCACTTCGAGAGTGAAGGGTGATTAGCTCAGCTGGGAGAGCATCTGCCTTACAAGCAGAGGGTCGGCGGTTCGATCCCGTCATCACCCACCATCTCGTGGTTACGCGCAGCGGTAGTTCAGTCGGTTAGAATACCGGCCTGTCACGCCGGGGGTCGCGGGTTCGAGTCCCGTCCGCTGCGCCATATTCGCTTCCAGGCCCACTGAACACCTGGAAGCACCAAAAAAACGGCCTGATGGCCGTTTTTTTTCGCCTGCCGAAAGCCAGCGCTCGCTGAGGTTACGCTCCAGGCTTATCGATCAGCCCGGTAGCGGCCCATCGTCACGCAGCAACCCTTCATCGATCAGCACGTGCCTGCAGCATCGCCTCGTTCACCGCGTGGGACATGTTGCCCAGCGGTGCCCGCCAAGGCCGAGAGAGGGAAGTGAAGTGCGCACACGGCGTCCGGATAAAGACGTGGACCTCGCCTGACCGGCCGAGCGACCGCGTGTTCCGGGCCGCTGCGGTTCCGCCGCCTCGCCGTTCCCGAGGATCAATGCGTAGCGGGCTGGCGACGCTTGGGGCGGTTGGTCGTCTTCGATGAGGCGCCTGACGCACGGCCCGGGCGCGCCTTGAACGATCGCGCCGGGCGCGGCGGCTGAGCCGGCGGCGGCCCCGAAAAGGACAGTCGAACCTGCATGCAACGCTCGACGAGCCTGGTCATCCAGGCGGATTGCTTGGTGACGAACTCATCCAGCGACATCTCGCCGCTCTGCACCATATCCAGCGCCTGCTCCCAGATGGCGGTCGTGCCGGGGTCGGCAACTGCGCGCGGGACGGCATCGATCAGGCTGAACGCCGCTGCGGTCGCCGCCAGCGCCTTGCCCTGGCGAACCAGGTAGCCGCGATCGAGCAGGCCCTGGATGATCCCGGCGCGGGTGGCCTCGGTGCCGATGCCGGTGGTTTCCTTGAGCTTCTGTTTGAGTTTCGGGTCTTCGACCAGCCTGGCGACGTTCTTCATCGCCTTGATGAGGTCTCCTTCGGTGTAGGGCTTGGGCGGCTGGGTGAGCAGATCCTTCAACAGGACGTCTTGCACGCCGCAGCGATCATCCGTACGCAACGGAGGCAGGGGCTGCGGTGCGTCCCGTGTCGCTGACGATGACAGCGCCTCGGGCAAGGCGCGCTTCCAGCCGGGCTCGATGATCTGCTTGCCCACCGCGCGCAGCGCATGCCCGGCGCAGGTGAAGTCGGCCTGGGTCCGGTCGTACTCGTGGGCAGGCAGGAACTGGGCGAGGTAGCGGGCCCGCACCAGTGAATAAACGGCGCGATGCTTGCCGCTGAGCCGTGCAAAGCCCTGGGTCGCGGCGGTCGGGATGATGCCGTGGTGCGCACTCACCTTGGCATCGTTCCAGGCGCGGGAGCGGCGTCGAGCGTCCAGATGGGGTTGCAGGCCATCGAGCGTCGGATCGGCCGCTAGCAGCCCGGCCAGGATGCCAGCCGCATCCCCATGCTGGCTGACGGGCAGATAGCCGCAGTCGCTGCGCGGGTAGGTGATCAGCTTGTGCGTCTCGTACAGCGCTTGCGCGATATCGAGTGTTTCCTGCGCCCCGAGTCCGAGCTTCTTCGAGCACAGCTCCTGCAATGTTCCGAGATCGAAGGGCAGGGGGGCGGCCTCTCGCATGCGCTCGGTCTTCAGCGAGACGACGAGGGCCTCGCCGGCCCGTGATAGGTCATCGGCCGCTGCCTGTGCCAGGTTTCGGTCAAGACAGCGGCCATGCTCGTCGGCCTGCGTCTTCGGCGTCTGCCAGTTCGCCGTGAACGGCACACCATCGGCCAGCAACGTCACCTCGATCGCCCAATGCGGCACCGGCACGAACCCGGCGATGCTGCGGTCGCGGTCGACGACCAGCCGCAGGGTCGGTGTCTGCACCCGTCCCACCGGCAACACGCCCTGGTATCCGGCTTGTCGGCCGAGCAAGGTGAACAGGCGGCTCATGTTCATGCCGATCAGCCAGTCGGCCCGCGAGCGGCCCAGTGCCGCCTGGTACAGGTTGAAGGTCTGCTCGCCGGGTCTCAGCGCCGCGAGCGCCTTGCGGATCGAGGCATCATCCAGTGCGCTGAGCCAGAGCCGGCTGATCGGACCCCGGTAACGGCAATGTTCGACCAGCTCGCGGGCGATCATCTCGCCTTCGCGATCGGCGTCGGTGGCGATGACGAGCTCGCTGGCTTCGGCGAGCAGCCGCTTCACGGCTTTGTATTGGCTTGCGGTCTTGGGCTTGACCCGCATCTGCCATCGGGGCGGGATGATGGGGAGATCCGCGAGTACCCATCGCTTGAACTTCGCGTCGTAGGCATCCGGTGGCGCCGTTTCCAACAGATGGCCGATGCACCAGGTCACTGCCAGCCCGCCACCCGTCCAGCAACCGTCCCCTCGGCGCCGCGCGCCAAGGACCTGGGCGATGTCTTTCGCCTGAGAGGGCTTTTCGCAGAGAAACAGACGCATGCGGGGGTGCGCTACAAACGGATGGAGCGCCAGTCTGGCGCCAGGCGACCGGGCGTGGCAACAGAAAACTGTTCATCCATCCAGTATTTGCGAGCGATTGCACGTTGCGGAGGAGGCGTGATAGCAGATGGCTTACAAGTTTCCTGGGTTCGGCTTAAGCAACTTTTGCGTTGTAAAAAACCGGCTCGGATTTGCCGCCCTGTAACAAAACTACAACAGAGGCTGGCGCGGCTATCTTTCTTGGGACAGTTGCAGGCGATCAACAATTCCGCAGAAAACCTGGTAAACGAAACACTTTGAAAAACTTGGCTGCGTGACCCTGACTGATTCGCTACAAGCGCCGGAATAGACATGCCGGCCATCGGTTTCAGGTTGCCAGTGTGGAGCGGGCGGCTACGCTGACATTAAGCACTTATTTATTACAACAAGAAGGTGGAGCCCAAGATGAACGAAAAAACTGCCTATATCTTTGCGCTTGAACTTGGCCGCTTCTGTGCTCACTGCATGGGTCTGATGATCGCCGCCGTCATGTTGTTCGTTGGCATGATCGGTATGTGGGATGTCGCGTTGAAAGTTGGCGTGATACCGCTGTTGGTGATCCTGATGATCGATGTACTGGCCCGCCGGCAGGAAGATCGCCTGCGGATGGTGGTCTGCAAGGCCTGACCTCGACCGCGGTCGTCGAAGCAGGACCGTGCACAAAGGGACGCCGGTGACGCCGGCGGTGCACGCCTCGACGAACGCTATCCGAGACGGCATCCGATGGGGAGACGATGCCGTTTCGTATCCATTTCAAACGATCCGCTTCATCGCCTCGGCAGGCGCGGCTATCTATCGCCGGCTATGATTCCCAGCCATGACTGCCTCACCCATACGCCAACCCTGTCCGTCCGGTGTCTGCGATTGCGACCGCCAGCGTTTGCTCGAAACGCCCGGCGCGGACGTGCGAATCCTGCGTCTGACCCGACAGGAGGAACGTCGCCTGCTCGATCGGCTGGAAGCAGTGACCGATCTGCAAGACCTCGAACGCCTGCAAGCCCGCATGTACGACCAGCTCGGCATTCGCCTGCGCATTGCGCCTGGCCATACCGAAGTGCGCAGCATGCGCGGCATCCTGATCGAGATCGACGAACTACCTGGGCTGTGTCGCAAGACCCGGCAATCCATCCCGGCCGCCATCCGCCGCGGACTGCAAAAGCAGCCGGAGATCGCCTACCGCCTGCTCGATGCGCACGACCTGCTCGGCGGTCAGTCGGGCTGATTGCCAGCGAGTGAGCGGCTTTCGCCAACGATTCTGCCAGAACGCCTCCCGGCGCAACGCGCTTCTTGCCGGTCTACCGGCCGCAGTATTCAGGATGCCGCAATCGCCTCGGCCAACGCCGCACCCACCTCGGCGACGGCCGCGTTGCGGCGGTTCATGTCGGTTTCGCTGCCGGTGAGGTAGACCGTTACCAGGACCGGTTCGCGCGCCGTTGGCCAGAGGATCGCAATGTCGTTCGCCGTGCCGCGCTCGCCCGAGCCGGTCTTGTCGCCGATCCGCCAGGCCGTGGGCAGACCGGCGCGCAAGCGAGCGTCTCCGGTCTCGTTGGCGACCAGCCAGGCCGTGAGCTGCTCGCGCGACGCTGGGGACAGGGCGGTGCCGAGCAGCAGTTCGCGCATGTCGGCGAGCATCGCCGCGGGTGTCGTAGTGTCCCGTGGATCGCCCGGCCGTGCCTCGTTCAAGGCCGTCTCATAGCGATCGAGCCGTGTCTGCCGATCACCAAGGCTGCGCACAAAGGCGGTCAGCCCGGCCGGCCCGCCGAGCCGCGCGAGCATCAGGTTGCCGGCGGTGTTGTCGCTCCGTGTGACAGCGGCTTCGCAGATGTCCGCCAGCGTCATGCCCGTGCCACCCACGCGCCCCTCGGTGACCGGTGAGTATTCGACCAAGTCGGCGGCGCTGAACACCACGCGCTCGGACAGGTGATCTTCGCCGCGATCCTGACGGGCCAGGAGCGCCGCCGCGGCGAGGAACTTGAAGGTGCTGCACAGCGGGAAGCGCTCGTCCTGCCGCCGGCCGGCTTGCAGGCCGCTGGCGGTGTCGAGCATCGCCACGCCGAGGCGGCCACCGATGTCCGCCTCGATGCGCGCCAGACGTTGTTCGAAGGCAAGCGCACGACCATGCGGATCGGCCGCCGCCATGCGAACACCCATAAGCCCGGCTAGGGATGTCATCAGAACCGTACCGGTGAATCTGCGGCGCGTGAGCATCGCCTGTTCTCCCTGTGTTGTTGTGAGGTGCCGACTTTCCGTCAGCGCAGCGCCGCGGGCAAACGATGTTATGTTGCGCCAGCCCATAGAAAATCTAATGGAAGCCCTATGCGACCCCACTTGCCGCTGAAGGCGCTGCGTGCCTTCGAGTCCGCGGCGCGGCACCTGAGCTTCACCCGCGCCGCGCAGGAGTTGAGCGTCACCCAGGCCGCCATCAGCCAGCAGGTTCGGTCGCTCGAAGAGCGGCTCGGCGTGACGCTGTTCAAGCGTTTGCCGCGCGGCCTCGGCCTGACCGACGAAGGACTGGCGCTGCGCCCGGTGCTGACCGATGCCTTCGATCGCATCGAGGCGGTGTTGCGCCGCTTCGAGGGCGGCGGCTTCCACGAGGTGCTCACGCTCGGCGTGGTAGGCACCTTTGCGGTGGGCTGGCTGATGCCTCGGATGCCGGCCTTCCAGCGCGAGCATCGGTTCGTCGAACTGCGCCTGCTCACCCATAACAACCTCGTCGACCTGGCCGCCGAAGGCCTCGATCTCGCCATTCGCTTCGGTCACGGCACCTGGCCCGGACTGGTCGCGACCCGCCTGATGGACGCGCCGCTGAGCGTGCTTTGCGCACCGGCCACCGCGACGCGACTCGACCGCCCCGACGACTTGGCCAACGAAACCCTGCTGCGCTCCTACCGCGCCGACGACTGGCCTGCATGGTTCGCCGCTGCCGGCATCCCGCCGAGGCCGGTGCGCGGTCCGGTGTTCGATTCGTCCCGGTTGATGGTCGAAGCCGCCATGCAAGGCGCCGGGCTGGCGCTGGCACCGGCCGCCATGTTCACGCAGGAACTGCGCGACGGTCGGCTGGTGCGGCCCTTCGACCTGGACGTGGACACCGGCAGCTACTGGCTGGTGGCACAGAAGGGCAAGCCGCCGAGCGCGGCGATGCAGGCGTTCGAACGGTGGATAACCACCCAGATGGAAAGCAGCGGGGCGTAGACGGCCGGCTGGATCAGGCTGCGTGCCGATGTCACCGATCGCAGCCGACGGTCGCCCTGGACTGGGCCAGTCACGTCAATCAAGCGGCCGATAGCGGCGCATCGTCTGCGGCAAGCCGTCGCACGCAGCCCGCGCCAGACAAGGCCTGCACGTCATCTGATCCGTATTTTCGCGCGGGACCTGAGTCTGTATCGCGAGACCCGGACGGCCGATCATGCGCGTCGTTCGAAAACGGCCCGCGAGGCGACGCATGACCGACCAGATTCCCGTCCGCATCATCGAAACCGTCGATGCCAGCAAGCCCATCCGCCTGACACCCGCGCAGCGCGGCGGGCCGATCCACACGCGCGCCTTCACCGGTCTGTTCCGCACGCTGCGGCTGCTCGGTGCCGGCGCGCTGTTCGTGCTGTTCTTCGGCACCGCCTGGCTCGACTGGAACGGCCGGCAGGCGGTGCTCTGGGATCTGGGCAAGCGCCAGTTCCACGTGTTCGGCGCCACCTTCTGGCCGCAGGATTTCATCCTGCTCTCGGCGATCCTGATCATCGCCGCGTTCGGGCTGTTCTTCGTCACCGTGCTGGCCGGGCGCGTCTGGTGCGGCTACGCCTGCCCGCAGAGCACCTGGACGTGGGCGTTCATGTGGGCCGAAAAGGTCACCGAGGGCGATCGCCTGCAACGCATCAAGCTCGATGCCGCGCCCTGGTCGGCCGGCAAGCTGCTGCGCCGCAGCGCCAAGCACCTGCTCTGGCTGGCGATGAGCCTGGTCACGGCGCTGACCTTCGTCGGCTACTTCACGCCGATCCGCGCGCTGACGGCCGACCTCTTCACGCTGGAGATCGGTCTGCAAGCGGCGTTCTGGGTGTTCTTCTTCGCCGCGGCCACCTATATCAATGCCGGCTGGCTGCGCGAGCAGGTGTGCCTGCACATGTGCCCGTACTCGCGCTTTCAGAGCGTGATGTTCGACGCCGACACCCTGATCGTTTCCTACGACGCCAAGCGCGGCGAGGCACGCGGCCCGCGGCGCAAGGACAGCGACCCGACCGCGCAGGGCCTCGGCGACTGCATCGACTGCACCATGTGCGTGCAGGTGTGTCCGACCGGCATCGACATCCGCGACGGCTTGCAGCTCGACTGCATCGGCTGCGGCGCCTGCATCGACGCCTGCGACAGCGTGATGGACAAGATGGGGTACGCCCGCGGCCTTGTGCGCTACACCTCCGAGCGCGCGCTCGAAGGCGGCCGTACCCGCCTGCTGCGTCCGCAGCTGGTCGGCTACGCGGCCATGCTGGCGCTGATGATCGGCGGTTTCGTCTGGGCATTGCAGGCGCGCCCGCTGGTCTCGCTCGATGTCACCCGCGACCGCACGCTGTACCGCGAGAACAGCGCCGGCCAGATCGAAAACATGTACAGCCTCAAGGTCATCAACAAGACTCAGCAGCCGCGCGAATACCGGCTCGCGCTCGCCGATGGCCCGTTCGAGCTGCACGGCCCGAGCCATGTGAAGCTGGCGCCCGGCGAGATCGCCGACGTGCCGCTCAGCGTCGCGCTGGTAGAGGACGGCACGCGGGTATCCCAGCGCGAGCTGCGCTTCACCGTCAGCGATGTGGTCGAACCCGCAAGCCGCGCGAGCACGCCGAGCACCTTCGTCGCCCCGCTCAACCGATGAGCCAGGCAGGGCGGCGGTCTGCAACCGGCGCGGGGTGAATGGGCATGCGCAGCGAAGTAGACTGCCCGACACCCGAGCCGCCGACTGCAGACCGGATGAAGCGCTACGAGAAACTCGCCGACGACATTGCCGAACTCATCCGCACCGGTGTGCTGAACCCGGGCGAGAAGGTGCCCTCGGTACGCCATGCCAGCCGCACCTTCGGGGTCAGCCCCTCGACCGTGTTCCAGGCCTATTACTTGCTGGAGGCGCGCGGGCTGATCCAGGCCCGTGCCCGCTCCGGCTACTACGTGCGCGAGCACGCCGGGCGCGCGCTGCACGAGCCGGACATGAGCGCCCGCACCGCGCAAACCACCGAGGTCGGCGTCAGCGAGCTGGTGTTCTCCGTGCTCGACTCCCTGCGCGATCCCGACACCGTGCCATTCGGCTCGGCCTTCCCCAGCCCATCGCTGTTCCCGCTGCAACGGCTGGCCCGCTCGATGGCGCAGGCCGTGCGCGATCTGCCGCCCGAACAGGTGATCGCCCAGATGACGGCCGGCAACCCCGATCTGCGCCGGCAGATCGCGCTGCGCTACGGCACCAGCGGCACCAGCCTGGCCCCGGACGAACTGGTCATCACCAACGGCGCGATGGAAGCGCTGAACCTCTGCCTGCAAGTGGTCACCGAGCCGGGCGACCTGGTCGCCATCGAGGCGCCGGCCTTCTACGCCACGCTGCAGGTGCTCGAGCGCCTCAAGCTCAGGGCCGTGGAGATACCGGTGCACCCGCGCGAGGGCATCGACCTGCAAGTGCTGGCGGACAGCCTCGCGCACCTGCCGATCAAGGCCTGCTGGTTCATGAGCGGCTTGCAGAACCCGCTCGGCGCGAGCATGGACGACGACAAGAAGGCCGCGCTCTACCGGCTGCTGCACCGGCACGACGTGCCGCTGATCGAAGACGACGTCTACGCCGAACTGCACTACAGCCCGACGCGCCCGCAGCCGGTCAAGCACCATGACCGGGAAGGGCTGGTGATGCACTGCGGCTCCTTCTCCAAGAGCCTCGCGCCGGGCTATCGCGTCGGCTGGGTGGCCGGCGGGCGCTACGCCGAACGCATCGCCCGGCTCAAGCTCATGACCACCATCTCCCCCTCGGTGCCGGCGCAGGCCGCCATCGCCGACTACCTGCAACACGGCGGCTACGACCGCCACCTGCGCAAACTGCGCCACGCCCTGGAACTGCAACAGGCTGCCATGCTCGCCGCCGCGGCGCGCCACTTCCCGGCCGAAACACGCGTCACCCGCCCGAGCGGCGGCTACTTCCTGTGGTTCGAGTTCCCCGAACGCGTCGACGCCCTGCGCCTGCTGCAACAGGCCCTCGCGGAAGGCATCAGCCTCGCCCCCGGCCCGATTTTCTCCGCCACCCAACGCTTCCGCCACTGCGCCCGCCTCAACCACGGCAGCCCGTGGGAGGCACGCAGCGAGAAGGCGATGGAGCGGCTGGGGCGGTTGCTCAAGGCTTTTTGAGCGGAGACGAATGGAAACGATGGCGGCCCATGACAAAAACGGAACAGCTGAACGCTGCGCTGTATCAGCCCAGCGGACTTCTCACACCCGCGAACCCCTGGCCCAGGACATGTGTATAGATCTGCGTGGTGCGCACGTCCGTGTGGCCCAACAGCGTCTGCACCGTGCGGATGTCGCTACCCCGGCGAAGCAATTCCGTGGCGAAGGTATGGCGAAAGGTATGGCAGCCCGCCTGTTTGCCGATGGCCGCTCGGCGTGAGGCTTGCCTTACGGCTTTTTGTATCGAGCTGACATGCAGGTGGTGCCGAACCACGGTGCCGTCTTCGTCAGTGCATAGGGTTGATGATGGAAACCACCATTGCCATTCAAAGGAAAATGGCGCGCGTGGATATTTCCGCCTGAGCGCGAATGGGAGGCTGACGGGCGACTTATAAAAGGGCTCGCAGGCTTGCCAGGCCTTGAACATCCTGAGCCGACGGTCCATCAGCTCGGTAATGAGCGTGGCGGGCAAGAGCGTCGTTCTGTCCTTGCCGCCTTTACCGTCCCGCACCGTAATCACCTGTCGGTCGAAATCTATATCTTTAATTCGTAGCCGAGCCGTCTCCACGACACGCAATCCAGCCCCATACATCAGTGAGGCCATCAGGTCATAAGGCGAGGGAAGTAGCTGAATGATTTCGGTGGCTTCGGCATGGGTGAGCACCGTGGGCAACCGGGGCGGCCGCTTGGCCCGAATCGTTGCGCCAATGTCGCCCAACGGCGTCTCCAGCACCTTCGCGTAGAGGAATACGATCGCATTGAGCGCCAGATTCTGTGTCGCCGCTGCAACATTTCGCTCCGTGGCGAGCCAGCTCAAAAATGCGTTCACCTCCGCACACCCGAGCTCTTGCGGATGACGCATCCCGTGAAAGCGGATGAAATAGCGAATCCAGTACCAGTAACTCTTCTCGGTTCGGATGCTGTAGTGATGGGCACGCATCACCGCGCGAAACCTCTCTTGCAAGCGCGGCGTGGTAGGCGAGCGGTCCATGCTCACTCCTTGGCTGTATGGATATCCAGTAGTAATAAGTGGGCGAAATGAGGAAGTCAAGCGAATACGCGAACAACCCGCGCTTCAACGCTAACATGTTGATTTCGCTAGGCTTGAGCCGGAACACGACTGCGGGTTATACCGAAGTCACCATTAATCATTACCGCGGAACGCGGTCTAATCACTGTTATATTTCTTTCCCATGAAGACTGAAGATAAGTCCAAAATCATCAAAAGGTACGAAAAAGGAGTTTTGCTCAGAAATTTCTCTGGCCAGCTCACATACGAGATTGATGGTTTTTGGTACAAACAGTACAAGCCGGCGAAGAAGAAAGTTGCCAAAGCATTCGGCTTGTTTCCATTTGGGTTCACTATTAATGGGCCGGATGAAGCCTTCCAAACCTTTATCAAGGGCTCTAATCGCATTGGGATAGAGTGGGACGTCTGGTCTGGCTTGATTTTTGTTGCGAAAAATCAGAAATCGGAAGCCTTGATCCTGGAGATTGCAGCGTACTGCGAAGCCAATGAAATATAACAAGGCGCATCAATTCGCGGCCTGCGGCCGCCGGACGCCCTTTTCATTGCGGCTGCGCCTCCATTACAAGGGCGCCGTTGTGCGCTGGCGTTATGCACCGGAAGTAGGCAGCATGAGAACCAGACCAAATGGCCATATATGGATGGCGGCTGAACAATTTTTTAATGCTGCAGAGCACATTTGGACTGATGAAACGGTCGACCTTGATCGCTATGTGTATCCACTGGTTGTAAATTATGCCTTTAGCTGTGAGTTAAGCCTTAAGGCATCAGAGGGCTTAGTGAAATTTTCCGAAGCTACGCCCGAAGGGCTCCTGAAGGCAGTAAACACAGAGTCAGCCGTGCGTGGACACGATCTCCATACGATTTTTATAAAGTTAAAACCAGAAACCCAAAAAGCAGTTGAGACAAATTTTCTTGCTTCAACAGGGACGCAGCTAATTCCATTGCTAAAGGAATGCTCAAAGTACTTTGCACATGGGAGATATTCGTTCGAGCAAATTGGCGGTTCATATTCATTGTCTGGCGTGCGTAACCTTGCCAAAGGACTGCTTGATTCAGTACTTGCTTATGGTAAAGGAAGCGCATAACAACTGGTTCAAATCGTTCGCTTCGCTCACTGGGACGGGCTAAAGCCCGCCCCTTAACCAAACGTTAGAGGCAAACATGGATAAGCAATGGATGCCGCCTCTTGTTGGTGGATTCTCTGATGGAAAGGTTACATGGCAGCGTTTAGAGGAAATTGATTACGATCTTTTAGGCTTCTTACTGAGCTGCCACCTAATTATTGAGCATTACCTAGAGCACTTCATAGCTACTTATACCCGAGCACCTTTTCAATGGGAGGGTGCCAAGCTTACGTTTGGGCAAAAAATAACGCTCATATCAAAGCTTCCCTTTAAAGAGCCATACAACTTACCTCCCACCATTAAGCACCTGAACACCTTAAGAAATAAATTTAGCCATAACATTAATACAACGCTGACCGAGCAAGACTTGTTGCCGTTCAGGCAATTTCTCGAAAAATGCACAGAAGATAAAAGCAAAGTGCCTAGCGAGCCAAAAGAGCTACTTAGCATGTACATGAGTATTGTTTGCGCATATTTTGCAAGTTCAATTTCACATGCGGCGCAGTTTATTAGCAGCCCAACCGAAGGCGCAGCCTCTAACTAGTAGTTCAAATCGTTCGCTTCGCTCACTGGGACGGGCTAAAGCCCGCCCCTTAACCAAACGTTAGGTATCACATGGAAACCAGCTTCTCAGCCAGGGTATGGAACTGGTATGCAGATGATGAGTATGAAAAGCTACTTTCATTCTTACAACTCTGCTATGGGCTAGAGTTTCTTGCACTCGAAGCAAAACAGCAGAGCGAATCGATACCATATTGCCCCGCATGCGAAGTGTGGAGCGAAAAAATATTAAGGATTAAAGATTTTGCTGACGATTACGGAAATGACATTCCAGCCGATATAAAAAACGAGTTACTCTCAATATTTGAAAGCTGCGACAATTTAAGCAGTGATGCATTCCACTGCGATGATCAATTTATGTTTAGCCATAATGAATGGGCGAGCATTAGAAGCGCCGCCATTAATTGTTTGTCGCGCATTGAATGGTGTACTTTACAAACATATTCGCACGAATTTGAAGGGCGAGCTAGAAATGTTCGTTATGGCGTACCGTACCAAGAAACCTAACTAGTGATTCAAATCGTTCGCTTCGCTCACTGGGACGGGCTAAAGCCCGCCCCTTAACCTAACGTTAGCCAGAAGAAATAGGATTCAGGAATGGCCATATCCATTCACTTGTTCGCTGCACTTTGGGCCATTGTTGCCGGCACTAGTCAGCTTCTCACTCGTAAAGGAACCAGGCTACACAAAGTTGTTGGCTGGTCATGGATGGTTTCTATGGTTGTTGTGGCCATTTCATCGTTTTGGCTCACGGGCTTCATGGACGTACTCTGGGGTTTTAGTCCCATCCATTTGCTTTCCATCTGGGTATTGTTCTGCGTTGCCAGCTCAATCTATTCTGCTCGGGTAGGCAATATAAAGAGCCACAAAGCATTCGCCGTGGGTGCTTTTTTCGGTGTGATTGGTGCAGGGCTTGGTGCGTTGGCTCCAGGACGCCTGCTTAATCAGTGGCTGCTGGGTGGCTAACATGTCATTCAACCAGACGTGTGCCGCTGCGCGGCCCACGCTGGTTAATTCCGCGTTAACTGCACGAGAAAAACATGCCGAAATTCGCCATAACGCTTTTGATTTCCGCATCCGTGGTAGTCTTTGCAATATCCTTGGTTCTTCCGGCATTTGAAACCAATGTCAAGTACTTGATCGAAAGTTGGATGCATGAACCAAGCAAGAGTTATCAGGGGTTTGAGGTCCTTTTATTGGGTTGGGCATCAATTTTTGTTGGAAACATTTCTTGGCTTGCCAATGTCGGTTACTTTTTCTCGCTGGTCTCTGTCAAGAAAAGAAGTTATCTAGCCTTGCTCGCTTCATTTGCAGCGCTGATGTTTGCTTTACTCCCTCTAAGCCACCCAATTGTTGAGGTGGGGGAAAATGGTTATTACTTCTATATATCCAATTTGAATTCAGGATATTATTTCTGGCTAAGCGCAATCTCTCTTGTCTGTGCAGCATCACTTGTGCACAGAGCACGATCCTTATCCCGGGACAGCAGCTAACCATGCGCTCAACTGCCACTCACTTTGTTCGCTGGACAGTCAAAAGCTTCGCTTTTGCCTGCCAGTTAGCTTAATCGTTAGGTTCGTATGAGCACACGCTTCAGCAAAGCAGGGGCAGCGCTATCCCTAGCCTATGCCGTAACTACTGTCGGTTGCATTATTGCTTCACTCGTCATCCAGGGCGATGCGAAAGGACGCTTTGTGCTTTTACAGCTTCCTATCGCCTTTCAAATCGGTCCGTTTCAAGCTCTAGGGCTAGGGGAATTTTTGGCATCACTCGGGTGGGTTGCCTCGTACTTAGTTTTTGCCATTCCAACCATAGTCGGTTTGTATTTCGTTGGCAGTACGATTGGTCGGTTTTTTAGTTTGTATCGCTACCTAACAAACGGTTCAAGCCGCTCGCTACGCTCCCTAGGACGGGCTAAAGCCCGCCCCTTAACCAAACGTTATATGCCACTTGAATTATCTGCGAGCCAGCCCGATGGATGAAATCATTACAGTCCTAGCAATAGCCTTGATCTTTCCATTCATGGCTTTTCTTGCCGTCGGCTTCGGTATACCGGCATTTCTGAGTCTTAAAAAAGCAACAGAGAATGAAACGCCTTGGTGGGGAAAAGTAATACTCATATTCGGAGCCATACTATGGGGAACGGCTGCCGTACCCTGCACTTATCGGCTTAGCAATAGGAACTATACTCTGGTGGCTTGCATTCAAAAAAATCGACAAAAGTAAAGAGCAATAAAATCAACAAACACACAAAAACCAGTTACTTTGGAATATAACAATGCGCTCAAAGCGCTCACTTCGTTTGCTGGGGCCGGCGAAGCCGGCCCCTTAGCTTAATCATTAGGCGTTACTGAATGAACCATCCATATCGCACGCCAACCTCAAGCTTGTACATAGGCGCTCTGGGTGGCGGCTACCTTAGCGGGAACAAGCCACTCTGGAAGGCATTTTGGCTTGTCTATATTCTAGGCTTTCTCATTTTCTACACAGCGCAGATAGTAGGTGTGAATTCGAGCTGGTTTACATGCATAATTATAAATATTCGTGACATCACAGGCTTTAATACAAGAACGGCCACCTACATCACAGTTGTACTGCCAATTTTTGTCTACTCAATATTTTGTTGGATTTCAGTTTGGAAATGTTCAAAAAACACAGAAAGAAAATACTGGGCATACATTGCTAAAGCTGTGATTGTTTTGCACGCACTGTGGTTAGCCACGAAAACACTTTCCTTTGTTCCATGGCTTAACTCGTGACCATAATCGAAATACAGAAAATCCATACTCAATCCGTGTCGAAGCCTAACAACTGGTTCAAATCGTTCGCTTCGCTCACTGGGACGGGCTAAAGCCCGCCCCTTAACCAAACGTTGGGCGCCATCATTCATCGCATACGGAAAAGCGAGCATCTAAAAAATGAGAAGACTACTAATCTATCCAAGCTTTTTTGATCTCGCATTAATCATCGCTCTTCATCTGGCGACCAAGTCACTGCTTCAAGAGTTTTACCTGGCTTTAGTCGTGGTCATTACAGTTGTAGTTTTGCGCTTCATTCTGGCATGGGCGCTTTATGGCGTTCTTGTGTCGCGCGCAAGAAATTGGTACATAAAGCAATTTATCTATATGTTTATTGGAGCTCTGGTTGCTTACATTTACAGCTTCCAGCAGTTTCCTTGGATGTTCGCTACATATTTTGCCAGCGCATCGTTTGTAGAGGTTATCTTTTCACTTAAGCGGTCTAAAAATCTTGTTTAGTTTAATCATGCATTCTGCAAGTTTGCGGTGAACGCCCAACAAACGGTTCAAATCGTTCGCTTCGCTCTCTGGGACCGCGTACCGCGGCCCCTTAACCTAAACGTTAGAGCACATCAAATGAGCAGTTGCAGAGTGTTTGAGGGCAGAAGATATGAAGTTATCTTTGGAAGCGACGTACAAAGGAATGGTGTATACCTTGAGCTTTCAGAGAAGACCGATGCGGTTATTGAAATACTAGCCGAGGTATTTTTCTACGACGAAGCGGGTAAGGTTGTTTTCAACACCTACAAGGAAGGCATACCTTTTCAGTTAATCCATTGGCTTGCCGAATCCGCCACCAAAGAAGGGTGGCCTATTACTTGGCTCGAGCTCTAACAATGCGCTCAATCGCTCACTTCGTTCGCTGGGGCGGGCTAAAGCCCGCCCGTTAGCTTAATCGTTAACTGTCATCGAAATCTGAATGTATCCGTCACCAATTCGCTCAGCCAACCCCACTGAACTAACCCCCACCCTCACGATCCTCTCTTAAGCACATTCCACCGCGAGCCTGGCGGGCCGTTGCATTCGCAGCAGTAGCAGGCCAGGTCGCCGAGCGATGAGGAGTCGTCCGTGACCGCAACCACCTACCGTCCCCGAGCCACCTACCGAAGCCGACCCGGTGCGCTGCATGCCACGTTGCTGGCCGGCACCGTGCCGTTGTTTCTCGGTGCCTTGCTGAGCGATGTCGTCTATTACCGCACCTTCGAGATTCAGTGGACCATCTTTGCGTCCTGGCTGATCGCCGGGGGCCTGCTGTTCGGTGGGCTGGCGGTTCTGTTCGCGCTGGTCGGGCTGTTTCGCGCCGCGAACAAAGGCGGACGGCCGCTGGCTTACCTGTTGCTGCTGATCGCGACCTGGGTGCTGGGCTTCATCAATGCGCTGGAGCATGCGAAGGATGCCTGGGCGGTCATGCCGTTGGGGTTGGTGCTGTCGGTCATCGTCACGCTGCTGGCTTGCGTGGCGACCGGCGTCGGACTGGCGAAGCGGCGCGCGGGAGGTGTGGCATGAGGCATTGCAAAGCACTGAGCACCCTGACGATGGCCCTATTGCTGGCCGCCTGCGGTGGCGAGCAGGACGCCACCGTGCTGCTGGTCGGGCCCGATCCGAAGCTGCCCGAGCCGCAGCGCGGGCTGTTGCCCAGCATGAACATCGCCGATCCGGCGAGCTGGGGCGACCGCACGCCGACGGTCCCGGAGGGCTTCAGCATCACGGCTATTGCGAAGGACCTGCAGATCCCGCGGCAGACGCTGGTGCTGCCCAACGGCGACATCCTGGTGGCGGAGGGGCGGGGCGGTAATGCGCCGAAGCTCAAGCCCAAGGACGTGATCGCCGGCTACATCAAGGCGCAGGGCACGACGTCGGTGAAGAGCGGCAACCGCCTGACGCTGCTGCGTGATGCCGATGGCGACGGCACCTACGAACTGCAGACGGTGTTCGCCGACAACCTCAACGCGCCGTATGGCCTCGCTTATCACGACGGCAACCTGTACGTGGCCAACCAGGATTCGCTGGTGCGCTTCGACTACCAGGACGGCCAGACCGAGGCGAGCGGCCCGCCGGTGAAGGTCACGGACCTTCCGTCCGCGATCAACCACCACTGGACCAAGGCGATGACGGTTAGCCCGGATGGGCGCTTCCTCTACGTCGGCATCGGCTCGAACAGCAACATCACCGAACGCGGGATGGAGGCGGAAGTCGACCGCGCCATGATCTGGCAGATCGATGCCGAGACCGGCGCGCACAAGCCCTACGCCACGGGTCTGCGCAACCCGACCGCGCTGGACATGCAGCCGGGCTCCGACCAGCTCTGGGCCGTGGTGAACGAGCGGGACGAACTCGGCCCGCACCTGGTGCCGGACTACCTGACCTCGGTGCGCGAGGGCGCCTTCTACGGCTGGCCGTACAGCTACTGGGGGCAGAATGTGGATGAGCGGGTGCGGCCGCAGAACCCGGACCTGGTGGCCGCCGCGATCAAGCCGGACTACGCGCTGGGCGCCCACGTCGCGGCGCTGGGCCTGGACTTTTCTTCGCCGGTCATGGGGCCGCAGTTTGCCGAGGGCGCTTTCGTCGGCATGCACGGCAGCTGGAACCGCGAGCGACCGGCTGGCTACAAGGTGGTGTTCGTGCCGTTCAGCAATGGCCGCCCGTCAGGCGAGCCGGTCGATTTCGTGACCGGTTTTCAAACCGACGGCAAGACGATGGGCCGGCCGGTGGGCGTGACGGTCGATCCGGAAGGCGCCTTGATCGTGGCGGACGACCTGGCGAACATCGTGTGGCGGGTGACGCGCACGCCGTAGTCGAGTCGGGCAGACCGAACGCAAAGCCGGCGATCGAGAGGTCGCCGGCTTTGTCGTTTCCCCATCACATGCCGAGTTGGGCGGCAACCGCGGCTTTGTCGATGACGGACCAGACGGTTCGAATGTGCCCCTCGCTGAATGTGTAGAACACGTTTTCGCTGAAGCTGACGCGCCGGCCGTTAACCGGCAGGCCGAACAGCAATCCGACCGGGGTGCAGTCGAACCACAGCCGTGCGGCGACGTGGGGCGGGTCGACGATCAGTTGCTGGACCTCGAAGTGCAGGTCCGGGATGGCGGCGAAGTCGCCTTCGAGCATGGCGCGGTAGCCAGCCAGGCCGACGCGCTCGCCGTTGTAGTGCACGGCGTCGTCGACGAAGCGGCCGAGGGTTGGCCAATTCTGCGCGTTGAGGCAGACGATGTAGCCGCGATAGCGCTCGGCGAGGTCGGTCTTTTCCATTGGCGTGCTCGCTTGGTCATGGAGTCATCCACCATCGAACCCGTTGCGGCGAAACAGTTCACGGCCCGGTTCGATGCTTTGTCGTTGGTAGGGCGGATTTAGGCGCGATGCAGAGGATCTGCCGTGGGGTGGTGTTTGGTTTGGGGGTGCATTGCTTTTGCAGATGCGCTCTACGGGTGGAGGAATTGGCCGGCAGAACGATGGGCTGCCGGACGATGTGGGTGCACGGGGCGTGGTTGGTGGAAACGCTTTGCGGTTTTTTATCTTGGTGATCGTGCAGTGCCTTTTCGCCAGCAAGCTGGCTCCTACAAAAAGCGGGTGGGGCATGGGTATGCAGGCGGTGGAGGCGGGCTGGCGGCTGTAGGGCGGATCCAGGCGCGAAGCGGACGATCCGCCGGGGGTTGGTGTTCGGCGAGGTGGGGCATGGGTGTGCAGGCGGTGGAGGCGGGCTGGCGGATGTAGGGCGGATCCAGGCGCGAAGCGGACGATCCGCCGGGGGTTGGTGTTCGGTGTGGTGATGCATTGGGTCGCGAATGCATCCTACGGGCGGCAGGTCGGCAGGTCGGCAGGTCGGCAGGGCGGCAGGGCGGGCGGCAGGGATGGGCGGCAGGGATGGGCGGCAGGGATGGGCGGCAGAGCGATAGGCCGGGCAGGCTCCGCGCGCTCCGCCCCTCTCCCGCGGGGAGAGGGGCGGGTACTTACAGCGCGTAGTTCACCAGCTCGCGCGCGATGAGCAAGCGCTGGATTTCGCTCGAGCCTTCATAGATTTGCGTGATGCGGGCGTCGCGGTAGTACTTCTCGACGGGGTAGTCCTCGAGGTAGCCGTAGCCGCCGTGGATCTGGATGGCCTGCGAGCAGACCTTTTCGGCCATCTCCGAGGCGAACAGCTTGGCTTGCGAGGCTTCGGAGAGGCAGGGCAGGCCGGCGCTGCGCAGGCGGGCGGCATGTAGGATGAGCAGGCGGGTGGCGTTCAGGCGGGTGTGCATGTCGGCGAGCATGTTGGCGATGCTTTGGTGCTCGGCGATGGGCTTGCCGAACTGCACGCGCACGCGGGCGTAGCCGAGCGCGGCCTCGAACGCGGCGCGGGCGATGCCGAGGGCCTGGGCGGCAATGCCGATGCGGCCGCCTTCTAGGTTGGACAGGGCGATCGCCAGGCCCTTGCCGCGTTCGCCGAGCAGGTTGGCTTCGGGGATGCGGCAGTCGCTGAAGGTCACGGCGCAGGTGTCGGAGGCACGCAGGCCCATCTTGCTTTCGGTGCGCTCGACCGCGAAGCCGGGCGTGTCGGTCGGCACGAGAAAGGCGGAAAGGCCCTTCTTGCCGAGATCCGGGTCGGTCACGGCGAAGACGATCGCCAGTTTCGCGCGCTTGGCGTTGCTGCAGAACTGCTTGGCGCCGTTGAGTACCCAGTGGCCGTCCTTCAGTTCGGCGCGGGTGCGCAGGTTGTGCGCCTCGGAGCCGGCCTGCGGTTCGGTCAGGGCGAAGCAGCCGATGGCGTGTCCGCTGGCCATTTCCGCGAGCCACTCGTCCTTCTGCGCCTGGCTGCCGTATTTGAGGATCGGCCCGCAGCCGACCGAGTTATGGATGCTCATCAGCGCGCCCGCCGCACCATCGCCGGCGGAAATTTCTTCGACGGCCAGGGCGTAGGCGACGTAGTCCAGGTAGCTGCCGCCCCATTCCTCGGGCACGACCATGCCCAGCAGGCCGAGGTCGCCCATCTGCGCGACCAGGGCGTCGTCGATCCAGCCGGCTTCTTCCCAGGCGCGGGCGCGCGGGGCGATCTGCTCGCGGGCGAAGTCGCGCGCCATGTCGCGGATCATGCGTTGGTCTTCGGTCAGTTCGATGTCGTGCATCGCACCATTCTCCTCGTGAATTCGGGCGCCTTCAGGCGGTCACCAGACGGCGCGACCTGGCGGCAGCGGGCTTGAAGCCGGCGAAGAAGGCCGCCACCCGGTCGGCGTCGACGGCGTCCAGGCTCGGCGGGTTCCAGTGCGGGTTCTTGTCCTTGTGGACGATGAGCGCGCGCACGCCTTCCATGATGTCGCCCTGGGCGAACCACTGGCGATCCAAGTGCAGTTCGAGGGCGAAGCAGGCCGGCAGGTCGAGCAGGCGGCCGCGATGGAGCAGCTCGCGGGTGACGCACATGGCCAGCGGCGAGCGGCCGTCCATCACCTTGAGCGTCGCTTGCGCCCAGTCGCGGTAGGCGGGGCGCTGCTCCTCGGCCAGCGCGGCGCGGATGGCCTGTACGTCGGCATGCGCGAAGTGCGCGTCGATGGCCGGGCGCAGGGCTTCCAGCTCGGCGGTGGCCGGTCGGCCGACGGCGAGCGAGGAGACCAGCGTACGCAAGGCTTCCTCGGGGTGCACCGACCAGCTCATGCCGTCCAGGCAGCGGTCCAGTTCGGTCAGCTGATCATGGGTGATGCAGTGATCAGCGAGGCCGGCATAGAGCGCATCGGCCGCATCGATGTGGACGCCGGTCACACCCAGGTAGGTGCCGAGTTCGCCCGGCAGCCGTGAGAGGAAGTAGCTGCCGCCGACGTCCGGGAAATAGCCGATGCCGACTTCCGGCATGCCCATGCGCGCCCGCTCGGTGATCACCCGCAGCGTCGCGCCCTGGACCAGTCCCATGCCGCCGCCGAGGACGAAGCCGTCCATTAGCGCCAGCACCGGCTTCGGATAGGTGTGGATGTAGTGATCGAGCGCGTACTCCTCCTCGAAGAAGGTCTCGTGCGCGGTATCGCCGGCCTTGAAGCTGTCGTACAGGAAGCGAATGTCGCCGCCGGCGCAGAAGGCTTTCTCGCCGTTCGCGCGCAGCACCACGGCGTGAATGGCCGGGTCCTCGGCCCACTCGGCGAGCTGGCCGTGCAACTGGCGGATCATGTCCAGCGTCAGCGCGTTGAGGCCGGCGGGGCGATTGAGCGTCAGGTGGCCGATGCGGTTGCGCACCGCCGACAGGACGGGGCGTTCGGTCGCTGGGGTGTCGGTCATAGGTCGTCGCCTTTGCGGTACTGGTTGATGATCGCGGAGAAGTCCAACCCGCCGTGCCCCTGCGCGCTGAAGGCCTGGTAGAGCTGCTGGGCGAGGGCGCCGAGGATCACCGGCTGGCGGATCTGCCTGGCCGCTTCGGTGGCCAGGCCCAGGTCCTTGAGCATCAGGTCGCTGCCGAAGCCGCCGGAGTAGCCGCGCGCAGCCGGCGCCGTTTCGATCACGCCGGGGAAGGGGTTGTAGGTGTCCGAGCTCCAGCAGCGGCCGCTGGAGGTGTTGATCACGCCGGCGAGGGTCTTCGCGTCCATCCCGAGGGCGACACCGAGGCTCATGGCTTCGGCCACGCCGATCATCGAGATGCCGAGCAGCATGTTGTTCGCCACCTTGGCGACCTGGCCGTTGCCGGCCGCGCCGCAGTGCACGATGTTCTTGCCCATCGCGGCGAGGATCGGCTGGGCGAAGGCGAAGTCTTCGGTCGCGCCGCCGACCATGAAGGTCAGGGTGCCGGCCGCCGCGCCGCCGGTGCCGCCGGAGACAGGCGCATCGAGCATCGGGTTGCCGTGGGCGCGGGCGGCCTCTGCCACCTCGCGGGCGCTGTGCGGGTCGATGGTCGAGCAGTCGATCAGCCGCACGCCGGGGCGCACGCGGGCGAGCAGGCCGTCGTCGCCGAGGTAGACGGCTTTCACGTGCGCGGCGGCGGGCAGCATGGTGATGATGAGTTCGGCGTCGCCGGTGGCGATCTCGGCGGGCGAGTGGGCCGTCGCGCCGGCTTCGACCAGGCTGCCGACGGCCGCTTCCGAAAGGTCGAATACGCTCAGCCGGTGGCCGGCCTTGAGCAGGTTGCGGGCCATGGGCGCACCCATGTTGCCGAGGCCGATGAATCCGATGTGCATGAGGTGTTCCTCTTGTTCTTGTTGTCGGGTCTGGCGCGATCGCCGGGGCGATGGGCTGCCAGCCTATACGCCGGTTCGACGGCGGGTTGTTCGCTTCGCTCCTGAACCCGCCCTACGGGCTGTGTGGGCGCCGTAGGGTGCGTTCGCGGAGCGCTGCACCGGACGGTCTGTTCAACGATGCCTGAAGTCCGGTTTGCGCTTTTCGGCGAAGGCGCTCATGCCTTCCTTCTGATCCGCGGTGGCGAATACGGCATGGAACACCCGCCGCTCGAAGCGGATGCCTTCGGCCAGCGTGGTCTCGAAGGCGCGGTTGACGCTCTCCTTGATCATCATGGTCGCCGGCAGCGATTTCTCGGCGATCTGCCGGGCGGCCTCGAGCGCTTCGTCGATCAGCTTGTCCACCGGCACGATGCGCGACACCAGCCCGGATCGCTCGGCTTCCTCGGCATCCATCTGCCGGCCGGTCAGGCACAGGTCCATCGCCTTGGCCTTGCCGATGGCTCGCGTCAGCCGCTGGGTGCCGCCGATGCCGGGCAGCACGCCGAGGTTGACCTCCGGCTGGCCGAAGCGCGCGTTGTCGGCGGCGATGATGAAGTCGCACATCAGCGCCAGCTCGCAGCCGCCGCCGAGCGCGTAGCCGGCCACGGCGGCGATCAGCGGCTTGCGCCGGGTGGCGATGCGGTCGGCCTCGGCGAAGAAGTCGTCAAGATAGACCTGCGGGTAGGCGAGGGCGGCCATCTCCTTGATGTCGGCGCCGGCGGCGAAGGCCTTCGGCGAGCCGGTCAGCACCACGCAGCCGATGCCGGGGTCGGCCTCCAGTTCGCCGAGGGCGGCGTTGAGCTCGCTGATCAACTCGGCGTTCAGCGCATTGAGCGCCTGCGGTCGGTTGAGCGTGATCAGCGCGACACGCTCGCGACGCTCGAGGAGCAGGGTCTGGTAGTCCATCAGGGCCGCTCCGTCACTTGAGGTTGATGGTGGTGTTCACGGCGCCGCCCACTTCGTTTTCATCGAACCAGCGGGCGGTGACCGTCTTGGTCTGGGTGTAGAACTGCACCACCTGCTTGCCGTACGGGCCGAGGTCGCCGAGCTTGGAGCCGCGCGAGCCGGTGAAGGAGAACATCGGCACCGGCACCGGGATCGGCACGTTGATGCCCACCTGGCCGACGTCGATCTCCTCCTCGAAGTGCCGCGCCGCCGCGCCGGAGCGGGTGAAGATGGCGGTGCCGTTGCCGTTGGGGTTGTCGTTGATCAGCGCGATCGCCTCGTCGAGCGTGGCCGCCTGCATCACGCACAGCACCGGGCCGAAGATTTCTTCCTGGTAGATGTCCATCTGCGGGGTGACGCCGGAGAACAGGGTCGGGCCGACGAAGTTGCCTTTCTCGTAGCCGGCGATCTGCGGGTTGCGGCCGTCGAGTTCCAGCGTGGCGCCTTCCTGCTCGCCGCGGGCGATCAGGCCGCTGACGCGGTCGAGCGCCGCGCACGACACGAGCGGGCCGAGGTCCGCGCCCGCCTCGGTGCCGGCGCTGACCTTGAGCGATTTCGCCTTGGCCGCCAGATCGGGAATCCACTGCTGCGCTTCGCCCACGAGGATCACCACCGACAGCGCCATGCAGCGCTGCCCCGCCGCACCGAAGGCGGCGCCGGCGATGGCGTTGAGCGTCTGCTCCTTGTGCGCGTCGGGCAGCACGATGGCGTGGTTCTTCGCGCCCATCATGCACTGCACGCGCTTGCCGGCTTCACTGGCGCGGCGATAGACGTGCGTGCCGACCTTCGTCGAGCCGACGAAGGACACCGCCTTGATGTCGCGGTGATCGCAGATGGCATTCACCGCATCGGCGCCGCCGTGCACCACGTTCAGCACGCCCGGCGGGATGCCGGCCTCCAGCGCCAGTTCGCACAGGCGCATGGTCACCATCGGGTCCTGTTCGGAGGGCTTGAGGACGAAGGTATTGCCGGTGGCGATGGCCATCGGAAACATCCACAGCGGGATCATCGCCGGGAAATTGAACGGCGTGATGCCGGCACAGACGCCCAGCGGTTGCAGCAGGGTGTAGGTGTCGACGCCGCCGGCGACGTTGTTGGCCAGCTCGCCGAGCTGCAGGTTGCCGATGCCGGCCGCGTGCTCGACCACTTCCAGCCCGCGGAACACGTCGCCCTCGGCGTCGGCCAGGGTCTTGCCCTGCTCGGCGGTGAGGATGGCGGCCAGCTCCTTCATGTTTTCGCGGATCAGCTGCTGGTACTTGAGGAAGATGCGCGAGCGCGCGCCGATCGGCGTCTTGCGCCAGGTCTTGAACGCGTCCTTGGCGCTGGCGACGGCGGCGTCGATTTCCTGCGCGGTGGCGAAGGGCACCCGCGCCAGCACCTCCTGGGTCGCCGGGTTGACGATGTCGCGCCATTCGGTGGTGGTGGATTCGACGAACTCGCCGCCGATCAGCAGCTTTACGGTAGGGATGGGCGTGGACATGGGGCTCTCCGAAATTCGTTGTTGTCGAGCGGCCAGCGAGGGCTAACCTGAGCCTAGCAGTGCGTTTTTACTCATACCAACCCGCCGATCTGCAGAGGCGTTCTGCAGATTTGCACGACCGGATCACAAGACAGCATGGACTGGGACAACCTGCGCTTCTTCCTCGAGGTCGCCCGCGCCGGGCGCCTGACCACGGCCGCCCGGCGTCTGGGCGTCGATCACACCACCGTCTCGCGGCGGTTGCAGGCGCTGGAAAAGAGCATGGGATTGCAGCTCTTTCTGCGCGAGCCGGGCGGCTATGCGCTCACCGAAGCCGGGCGCGGCCTGCTGCCGAGGGTGGAAGCGATGGAAAGCGCCAGCGCGGCCATCGAACACGCGCTACCGAATCCGGGCGACAAGCTCTCCGGGCAGGTGCGCATCGGCGCCACCGAGGGTTACGGCGCGCTGATGCTCGCCGGGCAGCTGGCGGCGCTCGGCGAGCGCTATCCGCACCTGAGCATCGACCTGCTGGCGCTACCGCGCGCGGTGCGGCTGTCGCGTCATGAAGCCGATATCGTCATCACGCTGGAGCGGCCGGAGCGCGGCCCGTTCATCATCACGCGGCTGACCGACTACGTGCTGCGGCTGTACGCCTCGCGCGAGTACCTGGCGCGGCATGCGCCGATCAGGCGGCAGGAGGACCTCGCCGCGCATCGCTTCGTCAGCTACGTCGATGACTTGCTGTTCTCCAAGGAGCTGCTGTTCCTCGACGGGCTGGCCGATCCGCAGGCGGTGGGGCTGCGAAGCACCAGCGTACTGGCGCAGCAGGAAGCGGTGGCGGCCGGCGCGGGGATCGCGATCCTGCCGGCGTTCGCGGCGGACCGGGACGCCCGCCTGCAGGTGCTGTTGCCGGACGAGGTGCGCTTCACCCGCACCTTCTGGATGCTGATGCCGATCGAATTCAAGGACCTGGCGCGCATGCGCACGACCTGGGACTACCTCAAGGCGACCGCCGAGCAGGCCAGGGCCACGATGATGGGCGAGCCCTGAGAGCCTGTTCACGATCAGCTGCGCGTCGGCCAAACGGTGGCGAAAGCATCGTCTGAATGCTCATTTACCGCCTGTAAACTCCGCGTCCTCCGCCACGTTCACCACCGTTTGGCTCTGGCTCGCAAGATCGTGAACAGGCTCTGAGCGCCCGTTGAGTGGTTACAAACGCTCGAAAACGGCGGCGATGCCCTGGCCGCCGCCGATGCACATGGTCACCAGCGCATAGCGGCCGCCCGTGCGTTGCAGTTCGTAGAGCGCCTTGGTGGCGATGATCGCGCCGGTGGCGCCGACCGGGTGGCCGAGGGAGATGCCCGAGCCGTTGGGGTTGACCTTCTGCGGGTCCATGCCGAGTTCCTGGATCACGGCGCAGGCTTGCGCGGCGAAGGCTTCGTTGGCTTCGATCACGTCCATCTGCTCGAGCGACAAGCCGGTGCGTGCCAGCACCTGGCGCACCGCGGGGACCGGGCCGATGCCCATGTAGGCCGGCTCGACGCCGGCGTGGGCATAGCCGACCAGCCGGGCCAGCGGCTTGAGCCCCAGTGCGTCGGCGCGCTCGGCCGAGGCCAGCACCAGTGCCGCGGCGCCGTCGTTCAGGCCGGAGGCGTTGCCGGCGGTGACCGTGCCGTTGTCCTTCTGGAACACCGGCTTCATGCCGGCGAGCTGTTCGGCCGTCACCTCGCCGCGCACGTGTTCGTCGATCTCGAAGTGGGTGGTCCCTTTCCGTGTGTGGATCTCGACCGGCACGATCTGCTCGCGGAAGTAGCCCTGCTCGATGGCGTGGGCCGCCCGGCGCTGGCTTTGCGCGGCGAGCGCGTCCTGCTGCTCGCGGCCGATGGCGTAGCGCTTGGCGACGTTCTCCGCCGTGATGCCCATATGGAAGCGGCCCCAGGGGTCGTGCAGCACGCCTTGCAGGTAGTCGATGGCCTGGCTGTCGCCCAGCCGGCCACCCCAGCGCAGGCCGGGCAGCATGTACGGTCCACGGCTCATGCTCTCGGCGCCGCCGCCGATCGCCACCTCGGTATCGCCGAGCAGGATCGCCTGGGCCGCCGAGACGATCGCCTGCAATCCCGAGCCGCAGAGGCGGTTGACGTTGAAGGCGGGCGTTTCGATCGGGATACCGGCGTCGACCGCCGCCACGCGACTGAGGTAGGCGTCGGCCGGTTCGGTGGGAATGACGTTGCCCATCACCACGTGGCCGACTTCGTTCGGCTCGATGCCGGCGCGCTGGAGCGCGCCCTGGCAGGCGGCGGTGGCAAGGCGGGTGAGGGGGATATCCTTGAGCGAGCCCCCGAAGGAGCCGATGGCGGTGCGCGCGGCACCGAGAATGACGACATCGCGTGGGTTCATGGTGGCTCCTGCGGCAGTGACGGCCGGCCTCGTTGTTCGGATGACGGGTCGGAACTTTATCAGCCGAGACGTTCGAAGTGAGACTGGGCGAAACCGCTCGGGGCGCCCCGCATCAGGATGCCGCCATCGCGGCCTGTAAGGACCGTGTAAACCCGGGGGTGCGGCGGTAGCCAGTATTTCGGGAGCCCTGCTAAGCTCCGGCATCGTCAATGTCCGCCCCTGTCGGGCGCTAGAAAAGGAAACAGCATGAGACATCACCGTTTGGCCTCTGCGATGGCCCTTGTCGGCCTGGTGCTGACTGGCTGCGACTCGCAGACCAGCGAAAGCGTCAAGCTCGAGACCCCGGCGCAGAAAGCGTCCTACGGCATCGGCCTGAACATGGGCAAGAGCCTGTCCCAGGAAGGCATGGATGACCTGGACCCGAACGCCGTGGCGCTGGGTATCGAGGATGCCATCGGCGACAAGGAACCGAAGCTCACCGACGAACAGCTGATGGAAGCCTTCACCGCGCTTCAGGCCCGCGCCGAAGAGCGCCTGGCCGAGCAGAACAAGGCAGCCCTCGAAGCGGGCAAGAAGTTCCTCGAAGAAAACGCCAAGCGCGAAGGGGTGGTGACCACCGACTCGGGCCTGCAGTACGAAATCATCGAGAAGACCGAAGGCCCGCAGCCGGGTCCGGACGACGTCGTGACCGTGCATTACGAAGGTCGCCTGGCCGACGGCACCGTGTTCGACAGCTCGATCAAGCGCGGCACGCCGATCGATCTGCCGGTCAGCGGCGTGATCCCGGGTTGGGTCGAAGCGCTGCAACTGATGCACGAGGGCGAGAAGGCCAAGCTGTACATCCCGAGCGAGCTGGCCTATGGCGAGCAGAGCCCAAGCCCGCTGATTCCGGCCAACTCCGTACTGGTCTTCGACCTGGAACTGCTGGACATCAAGGACCAGGAAGGCGAGCAGGAAGCGCAGCCGGAAGCGGCCGAACCCGCAGCCCCGGCCGAGGCCGAAGCCGAACCTGCCACCGAGCAGTAAGCGAACGCCGGTTGTCCTGAAATGAAAAACCCCGCCTCGGCGGGGTTTTTCATTTTCAACGCCACGCTTGCGACTAACGCCGACCCAGGCTGCCGTGGCCTATGCCCGGCGTATTGGCGACCACCTCGGCGATGTTGATGCGTCGCCACAGCGCCTCGGCGAAGCTGTAGGCCGCGAAGGCCAGCAGGCCCAGGCCGATCACCAGCAGCAGAAGCCCGCCGGATGGCAGCGACTGGAGGGCTTCCAGCGCGTCCTTCAGACCGGGCGGATTGGTCGGCTGGTAACGCGCACCGCCGACGAACAGCAAGCCCGCGATGATCAGAAACACCACCCCACGCGCCGCCAGGCCGAAGCGCGAGATCGGTCGCACCAGATTCATCTTGTCTTCGCCGCAGAGAAAGTAGCGCTCGTAGTCGACGCGCCAGGCCTTGATCAGGTGCGCGATGCCGACGCCCAGCGGGATCAGCGCCATCGCATAGATGAGCCACTTGGAGTTCTGCATGCCCAGAAAGCGCGACAGCAGATCGCTGCCCCCGCCCGAGCCGCCGCTGCCGAAACCCGACACCAGCATGCTCAGTGCGAACAGCGCCAGCAGGCCGTTGAACACGCCGCTGCCGATCAGGCCGGCACGGATCAGCAGGCCCTTGCCGTCCGTGCCATGTCGATCGGTGTCGCCGATCGCCTGGGTCAGCCGCCATGCCACGTGGGCGAACAGGCCGATGACGACCAGCCAGAGCAACGTCTCGCCGAACGGCTGGCCGAGGATGCGCTGGATCGCGCCGCGGGTGTCGACCGTGTCGCCCGACCCGGTCGCCGCCAGGACGGCGAAAAAGGCGACGATGACGTACACCACACCCCGTGCCGCATAACCACTGCGTGCCAACCAGACCACACCGCGAGTCACGTTCATCGATACCTCCGCCATGCCTGCCGCGACGTGCGGCCGCTCTACTGGATAGAGGCTGGCCGTCCGGGAGGGTTCATCCGCCGCCGATGCGCGGCGCGCCGGCCGGTGGTGCCGTGCCGTCGACATCCCGCGCCTGTGGGGGCGGTCGCCGCGTGGGCCGTCCGCGCGGTTCGGCGCGATGCAAGCCGGCATGGCGCAGGTTGTTGAGAAGCATTAACATCCGCGGCTGCGAAACGGGAGGACGCGGATGGCGACCGATGGCAGCATCCGGCAGCATGACCTGCAGGCGGTGTATCTGGAGCATCATGGCTGGCTGCACGGCTGGTTGCGGCGCCAGCTCGGTTGCCGCGATCGGGCGGCCGACCTGGCGCACGACACCTTCGTGCGCGTCCTCGCACGTGACCTCGACATTCGCCTGGTGCGCGAGCCGCGCGCCTACCTGCATACCATCGCCCGTGGCCTGCTGGTCGACCACTGGCGCCGTCGGCAGATCGAGGACGCCTACCTGCACGCGTTGGCATCCCAGCCCGAGCCCGAAGCGGCCTCGCCCGATCGCCAGGCGCTGGCGATCGAAACCCTGCTGCGAATCGACCGGATGCTCGCTGGCCTGTCCGCGCGGGCGCGCCAGGCCTTTCTACTGTCGCAGCTCGAGGGCTTGACCTACCTTGCCATCGCCGAGCGCCTGGGCGTGTCCGAACGGATGGTGAAAAAGTACATGGCCCAGGCGATGTACCAATGTCTGCTGTTACAGGCGGAGGATCGGTGAGCGCCGATCCCCGCGTCCTGCAGGAGGCGGCGCGCTGGTTCTCGGTGCTCGCCGACACCAACGATCCGGGCGACCGGCTCGCCTGGCGCGCCTGGCTCGAGGCCAGCCCGGCCCACGCACAGGCCTGGACGCAGGTCGAGCAGATTTGCGGGCATTTCCGCCGGCTCGGCAGCGACGGTGCCGGTCGCGACGCGGCGCGGCTGTTGCAGACACGACCGACCACGCGCCGGCAGGCGATGAAGGGGTTATGCGTGGCGCTGGGCGTTGGTGGTGCCGTAACCCTGAGTGGCGGCGCCTGGCGCGGCTGGATGGCGGACGAACGCACGGCGGTGGGGGAGGTTGGGCGGCTCGACCTGGCGGGCGGCGGCCGCTTGTGGCTGAACACCGACACGGCCATCGACCTGGAGCAGGACGCCGGCGGTGCGCGCATTCGCCTGCACCGTGGAGAGGTGCTTGCGCAACTGGGCGAGGGCACGCGGCTGTCGATCGACGGGCGCGATGGCCTGGTCCTGGCGCGCGGGGCGCGTTTCGGTCTGCATCAGGCGCAGGGCGACAGCCGGCTCAGCATCTTCGATGGCGCGGTGTCGCTTCGGCCGGCCGAGGGTACGGCGCAGCGGTTCGAGGCGGGACAGGCGGTGCGCTTCGATGCACGCCGCACGCAGCCGCCGCAGGCGGCACGACCGGCGGAGCGAGCCTGGGCAGACGGCGTGTTGCTGGCCGATAACCTCACGCTCGGTACGTTCGTGCAGCAACTGGGTCGTTATCGCCACGGTTACCTGGCCTGCGACCCTTCGATCGCCGGGCTGCGGGTGGTCGGTGCCTATCCGCTCGGCGACACCGAGCGCGTGCTCGATGCCCTGGCCGATACGCTGCCGATCCGTGTCCAGCGGCGCCTGCCCTGGTGGGTCACCCTCGAGCCGTTAAGCTGAATCGCCCGCAAACGAAAAAAATTCCCATCCGAGGTTCCCTTTCATCCAGGCTCGCGCGGCTTTAGGGGTCACAGCACTCCGTTTGTGCGCACTGGAACAGGAAACCCTCATGCTCGTCCGACCGACCGCTACTCGCTCCGCCGCCCATCCGCGACTGGCCCTGGCCATCCGCGCCGCCAGCCTGGCCCTGCCGCTGGCCATGACCGTCGTCCCCACCCTGGCCTCGGCTGCCGAGCCGGCATCGAGCGAGCAGGCCGTGCGTGACTACCGCATCCCGGCCGGTTCGCTGTCCAGCAGCCTGAGCCGCTTTGCAGGCGAGGCCGGCGTGCTGTTCTCGGCCGACGCCACGCTCACCGATGGCTTGCAGGCTCCGGCGCTGGATGGTCGTTACACGGTCGACGAGGGCTTCTCGCGGCTGCTGCAGGGCAGCGGTCTGCGCGCCGTCGGCAACGCTAGCAGCGGCTATTCACTCGAGCGCGCACCGCAGCAGGCCGATGCCGTCGAACTCAAGCCAATGGTGGTGCAGGGCTTCGCCCTGGGTAACGCACTCGGCGAGATGGAAGGCTACAACGCGACCCACAGCAGCGTGGCGACCAAGACCAGCATGCCGCTGCTGGAAACCCCGCAGACCGTTTCGGTCGTGACCCGCCAGCAGATGGAAGACCAGGGCGCGCGAACCGTTGCGCAGGCACTGCGCTACACGCCCGGCCTGATGAGCAGCCCCTACGGCGCGACCACCCGCTATGACTACGTCGCCATGCGCGGCATCAACGACGGCTCGGTCGACAACCTGTTCCTCGACGGATTGAAGATGATGGGCGACAGCGGCACCTACAGCAGCCTGCAGGTCGATCCCTACTTCATCGAGCGCATCGACATTCTCAAGGGGCCGTCCTCGGTCCTGTACGGTCGCAGCCTGCCGGGCGGTCTGGTCGCCATGACGACCAAGAAGCCGGAGTTCGACGCCCGCCGTCAGGTGCAGCTGTCGGTCGGCAGCCATGCCTACAAGGAAGCCGCGTTCGATTTCACCGGTCCGCTGGATGACGAAGAGCGCATCGCGTATCGCGTGGTCGGCGTTGCCAAGGACGCCGAAAATCAGGTCGATGGCATCGAGGAGCAGCGTTACGCGCTGATGCCATCGCTGGCCATCAACCTCACCGATGACACCCGCCTGACGCTGCTGGCCATGCTCCAGCGCGACCCGGAAAGCGGTTACCACGGCGGCCTGCCATCCTCCGGCACAGTCACCTCGCGCAACGGGCAGCGCATCTCGCGCGACTTCTTCGAAGGCGATACCGATGCCGAGAAGTTCGAACGCGAGCAGCAGATGGTCGGCTACCAGCTCGAGCATCGCTTCAACGACCTGGTGTCGGCGCGGCAGAACTTCCGCTACGTCGATTCGCAGGTCGAGTCGGGGCAGGTCTATCAGAACGGCTACGTCGCGGGCACCGATCAGCTGGCGCGCTTCTACACCGGCGCCACCGAAAACCTGCACGCCTGGACGATCGACAACCAGCTGCAGTTCGATTTCTACACCGGCGCCTTGAGCCACACGCTGGTTACCGGTCTCGATTATCAGCGCCGCAAGGCGAAGGTTGGCTATGACGCGGGGTACAACCTGCCGACCGTCAACCCTTACACCGGCACTGTCGTGGCCAGCACGCCGGTCTATTACTACCAGTACGACGAAACCCGTTACCTGGAGCAGACCGGCCTGTATGCGCAAGACCTGATCAGCCTGGACAACTGGCGCTTCTCGCTGGGCGTGCGGCAGGACTGGGTCGACGTGTCCTTCGATCACGTCAACGATGCGTCCTACGGCGACCAGAGCGATAGCGCCAAGCAGGAGCAGTTCACCGGTCGTGTCGGCGTGCTCTACGCCTTCGACAACGGCCTGTCGCCCTACGCCAGCTATTCCGAGTCGTTCAACCCCAATACCACCAGCGCCTATAACCTAGTTGCGCCGGGGGTGTACGACATCTCCCTGCTCGATCCCACCGAGGGCGAGCAGGTCGAAGTGGGCATCAAGTACCAGCCGCCCGGCACCGACGATCTCTACACGCTGTCGGTCTTCGACCTGAAGCAGTCCAACCTGTCGAGCAAGGATGCCAGCGAGTATTTCTTCCGCTCGGTGGGCGAGATCACCTCCAAGGGTGTCGAGTTCGAAGCGCGCTTCAGCCCGCTGGAGCGGGTCGACGTGCTGGCCAGCTACACCTACCTGGACGTCGAATACAGCAAGGATTACATCGGCACCGCCGGCATCAACAACCGTGGCAACACGCCGAACGTGGTCGCCGAGCACATGGCCTCGCTGTGGGTCGATTACACGCTTGACCAGGGCCCGCTGGCCGGCTTGCAGATCGGCGGCGGCGCGCGTTACTTCGGCGAGAGCTGGGCCGACGCCGAAAACACCCTGCGCCTGCCCTCGTTCACGCTGTACGACGCCATGCTCGGCTACGACCTCACGCGCGTCGGCCTGGACGGTGTCGGGGTACGCCTGAACGTCAACAACCTGACCGACGAGAAATACGTAGCCGCCTGCAACAGCCTGAACCAGTGCTACTACGGCGCGGAGCGGAACCTGATGGCCACCGTCAGCTACGACTTCTAATCCTCGGCCATCCACCGGGCCGCCCGTTCGCAAGAGCGGGCGGCCTTTCGTCGTTCTTGCGGAGAGGTTTTCCGATGCGCGTTGCGTTGCTGCTGCTTCACCGTTACGTCGGGCTGGCGATCGCCCTGTTCCTGTTCCTGGCTGGTGTGACCGGCACGGTGCTGGCGTTCCATCACGAGCTGGATGAGTGGCTCAATCCCGCGTTCTACCACGCCCCTGGCGTCGGCGAGCCGCTCGATCCCGGCGCGCTGGCCGAAGGGCTCGAACAGCGTTACCCACGCATGCAGGTCTGGTACATGGAGATGCCGGACGAGCCGCAGCATTCGGCATTGCTAGCATTGGTGCCGCGCACCGACCCGGCCACTGGCGAGCCGTTCGCCGAGCGCCCGGTCGTGCGCTACCTGGACCCGGTCACCGGGGCGGAGCTGGGTAGCCGGCACTGGGGCGAGTGCTGTTTCTCGTCCGAAAACCTCGTCCCCTTCCTGCTGGAATTCCACTACAACCTGGCGCTACCGGGCAGTTGGGGGATCTGGCTGATGGGCATCGTCGCGATGCTGTGGGTGCTCGACTGCTTCGTCTCGCTGCTGCTGACCCTGCCGCGCGGGCGACCCTTGCTGCGCAAGTGGGCGCCGGCCTGGCGGATCAAGACCGGCAACCTGCATCGCACGACGCTGGATGTGCATCGCGCCAGCGGCCTGTGGCTGTGGTTGTTGCTGCTGCCGGTGGCCGTCAGCAGCGTGGCGATGAACCTGCCCGAGCAGGTCTTCAAGCCCGTGGTGTCGCTGTTTTCGCCGGCGCCTGCGAGCGTTTATGCCGCACGCGGGGCGATGCCGGCCGATGAGCTGGGTCGCACGGCGTACGGCTACCGCGAGGCCTACCAGCATGCGCTCGGGCATGGCCGCGAGCTGGGCCTCGTCGCGCCGATCACCGAGCTGTACTACAGCTTCGAATACAACTTCTACGGGGCCGGCTTCGGGGCGCATGACGACCCGCAGGGCAACGCCTGGGTGTTCTTCCACGGCACCGATGGCAGTCAGTTGCTCGGCCAGGAAATTCCGGGGCAGGGCAGTTGGGGCGAACGCTTCTTCCGCTTGCAGGCGCCGATTCATGGCGGCCGCATCCTCGGCCTGCCGGGGCGGGTGCTGATCGCGGCGCTCGGCCTGGTCGTCGCGGTGCTGTCCGTTACCGGCGTCGCGATCTGGTGGCGCAAGCATCGGGCGCCGGTGCGGGCCCGCGAGCGTCGGCTGGCGCAGGCGGGCTGAGCGGCTGCTACCCAGGGAGGATTGCATCGAGCGCATCGACGGGCGAAGCTCGGGCCGGTCTCGACAGGTGCCCTCGATGAGCCATTTCTCCAGCGTGTCTCGCCCACAGCCGCTGATCCTTTCGCCCGGCGTGTGCCTCCGGTTCGTCGCGCTGCCGCCGGGCAACCGGGCGGCGGCGCTGGTGCGCGTGCACGCTGGCTTGCACGATGCGCCGGTCGCGTATCCGGGGCTGGCGCACTTTCTCGAACACCTCCTGTTTCTCGGCAGCGAAGGGTTCGGCCCTGACGAGGGGCTGATGCCTTTCGTCCAGCGCTGCGGCGGCCAGCTCAACGCGACGACGCGTGCACGCCACACCGACTACTTCTTCGAAGTGCCGAGCGAGGCGTTGCCCGGCGCCCTGGCACGCCTGTGCGACATGCTGGCCCAACCGCTGCTGGACATCGAGGCGCAGCACCGCGAGCGCGAGGTGGTGCATGCCGAGTTCCTGGCGCGTGCGCAGGATGCCGATACCCTGATCGAGGCGGCGCTGGGGGCGCTGCTGGCCGGCGATCACCCGTTCGGCGGCTTTCACGCCGGCCACCGTGGCACCTTGTCGGTGGAGTCGCCGGCCTTCCAGGACGGGCTGCGGGCGTTTCATCAGTGTCATTACCGCTCGGGCCAGCTGGAGCTCTGGGTCGCCGCGCCGGAGCCGCCTCGCCCGGGCGATCCGTGGCTCGAGCGCGCGCAGGGGCTGTTCGGCGACGGAGCGATCAGGCAACGACCGCCGGCCTTGCCTGCGCTGGACGGTCGGCAGTTCGGGCTACAGCTGCCGGACGGCGCGCCCCAGCTGCTGCAAGTCTTCGCGCTCGACAGGCTGCCGGACGGTAGTTCGGCCGCCCTCGGCGTACTGGGTGAACTGCTGGCTTCGCAGGCGGCGCATAGCCTGCATCAGGTACTGGTGACCCAAGGGTGGTGCGAAAGGGTGAGCCTGCGCGTTGCCTACTTCCATGCCGATCAGGCGGTGGTGGCGATCGAGCTGACCTTGACGGCGGCCGGTCTGGCGGCGCGCGGTGAAGTGGCCGAGGCGGTGCGAAGCTGGCTGCTGTTCGTCGTGCACGCACCGGCGCTGGACGGTTGGCTCGACGAGCAGCGCCGTGTCATGGGACGTCGCCTGATCGGCCTTTCGCCGCTTGCCCGCCTGCGGCATGAGGTGGAACCCCACGCCTGGATGGCGCTGGATGCGCCACGCGCCCTGCACGATTGCCTCGTCGCGGTGCTCGATCGGATGAACCGACAGACACCCGCATTGCTGATCTGTGATGCGCACCCTCGGCCGCCGATGCCTCGGGCGGGCTTTCCGCTGGCGATGACGTGCGAGCCACTCCAGACGACACCGCTTCGCCGCTGGCAATGGCGCCTGCCGGCCGCCAACCCCTGGCTGTGCGATCGGCCGCGCAGGCCGATGCCGGACGCGCCGCCGTCCCCGGCGCTTCGCGCGCTGCCGGACGAGGCGGGGGAGCCGATGCTCCTGTTGCGCTGGCGTTTCGGCGGCCTGCCCGATGCAAGGGTAGCCGGGCGGGCTCGCCGGTTGGTGGCTCGGCACGCCTGGGCGGCGCAGCAGGCGGGGGTCGCGCTGCGGCTGGACACCCTGCCGACCGAGTGGCGATTGACGCTGAGCGGCTGCGCCGAGCCGATTCCGGCGATCCTGCTCGATCTGGCGCCGCTGTTCGTGTCGTTGGAGGCGGCCGAAGACGAACCCGCTGCCGAGTCGGGGCCCGGCGGGCTGGCAATCCGGCAGCTGCTCGAATACTTGCCGACGGCCCTCGATCTGCCGACCGAGCAAGCGCAAGCGCGGCCAGTCCCGGCGGGGCGTCTCTGGGAGCGGGCGCGCTGGGACGCACTGGCGCTTGGGCTGGATGCCGGAACGGCCGGGATGCTGGCCGAGGCAATGACCGGGCTGGGCACGCCGACGCCGGTGGGTCAGTCGTTCGACGGCGCCACGCCGGCGGGCTGGCACCGGTTCGGCCCGGCAACGGGCGATGCGGCGTTGCTGCTGTTCTATCCGCTCCCGGCGCCCACTCCGCTGATCGAAGCCAGCTGGCGGCTGCTGGCCCGGCACTATGAGTCGCCGTTCTACCGCCGCCTGCGCAGCGAGCTGCAACTGGGTTACGCCGTGTTCTGCGGCTTTCGCCTGGTGGGTGGGCATGCCGGGCTGCTGTTCGGCGTGCAATCGCCCACGGCCAGCGCGGACGAGGTGCTGACGCACATCGAGGCCTTTCTCGGCGATCGGTACGCGCTGCTGCGCCGCGCCATGCCTGCGCCCGGCGAGCTCGCGGCGGACGTCCGTGCGGCACTGGACAGCGCGACGAGTCGGGCATCGGCCCATCGCCAGGCCTTCCTCGCGGGCTTGTCGACCGGGTATCCGCAGGCGGTGCAACAGGCGCTCGGCGAGGTCGATGCCACACTGCTGCTCGAGCAGGCGCAGCGGCTGGCGCACCCCTCGACGCCGCGCGTCGTGCTCTGCAACCAGGCGCCGAGCCACTGCGCCTGAATCCCGCTGACAGCCATCATCCCTTCGCTCGACCGTGCAGCCCTTCGCCGCTCGGACGGCTCGCATGCTTTGGGCGTACGACTTAAGCGTCGCGTCTTCTGGCGAGCCTTGGACTAGTGCCTTCAGCGCAGAGACCGGAACGGCGCAAAGCAGCAGGCAATCGGGCCGAAGGCAGCGTATGGGGGGCAGAGGGGCGTTTCGATAATCGCGGTGCCACGACGTCCGTCGTCCACTCAGCGGAGATCGCCATGTACAACAAGAACAAAGCCCTTCCTGCGTTGCCCCTTGCGCTCGCCAGCGCCGTCGCCATGAGCCTGGCACAGCCGGCGATGGCCGAGATCGTTCTGTACGACAAGGACCAGACCACCTTCTCGACGGACGGCTACATCAACGCCTTCTACGTCAGCAGCGATGTCGATCGCGAGGGCGAGCTGTTCGACCGGCGCCAGTCGCGGGTGAAGATGGGCTTCCTGCCGAACTGGATCGGCTTCAACTTCGGCAAGCAGATGGGCGATCTCAAGCTGGGCGCGCGCTCGTCGTTCTGGGTGACGATCAACGACAGCGAGCAGAACGGCACCGACACGGCGATCGATGTTCGCCAGTTCTACGGCACCGTCGCCGGCGATTGGGGCGAGGTGCTGGTCGGCAAGGATTTCGGCCTGTTCTCGCGCTCCAACATCTTTCTCGACGAGCTGCTTTCCGGCTACGGGCAGGTCAGTGACACGCTCGGGCTGGTGGATTTCGGCGGGGTGTCATTCGGCAACATCGGGACGGGCTACCCGTACCCCTTCCCGACGGCGCAGATCACCTATCGCACGCCCGTGATGAGCGGGCTGCGCGTGGCGGCGGGAATCATGGATCCCTACGATTCCAATCAAGTCGACGCCAACGGCAAGGCCTACCAGGACAGCCCGCGCCTGGAGACGGAAATCACCTATCAGTTCGACCTGGCCGGCGCGCAGATCTACTCCTGGGTCAACGCGGCGCACCAGACGTCCGATAACACCGACTCGAGCGTCGACTCGGTGACCTCCAAGGGGTTGGGCTATGGCGTGCAGGCCAAGCTCGGCGGTTGGTCGGTCACGGCCTCTGGCTTCCAGGCCGAGGGGATGAACCCCTTCTATACGAACAATGCGGGGGAGGCGACGCTGCGCGAGGTGGACAGCGATGGCTACCTGCTGCAAACGTCCTACAGCTTCGGCAAGAACCGCGTGGCGCTCTCCTATGGCGAGACCCAGGACGATGGCAACGGCCTGGGCACCGAGGCGGATTTCGAAACCCGCGGCATCGCGTACTTCCGCACCATCAACGACAACCTCAAGCTGGTCGCCGAGTACAACCAGCTGGAGATCGACGCGGCGGCGGGCACCGGGCTGGGCGAAGACACCGATACCTTCGCGGTGGGTGCGGTGCTGAACTGGTAAGAGGATGGCCGGAGCGGGCGCCCCGGGCGCTCGCTCCGTCGCCTGTCAGGGACGGATTTCGATCAGCGTGCCGTCCTTGACCAGCGACCAGACCTCGCGCATGTCGTCGTTCTTCAGCGCGATGCAGCCTTCGGTCCAGTCGAGCGTGTGAAAGTACCACTCAGGGTATTCCTCGTCGATCGGCGTGCCGTGCAACATGATCATCCCGCCCGGCGGTACGCCCTGGGCGTGCGCACGCGCCAGGTCGCGGGCGTTGGGGTAGGAGATATGCATGGCCAGGTTGTACTTGTCGCTGATCTTGCGCCAGTCGATCCAGTAGAAGCCTTCGGGCGTGCGCCGGTCGCCTTCCCGCTGCTTCGGTCCGTCGGGCTGCTTGCCGAGCGAGATGCGGTAGCTGCGCAGCGTTTCGCCATGGCTGACGAGATGGAGCTTGCGCTCGGATTTGATCACCAGAACCTTGTCGATCCGACGCTCCGTCGACGGGGATGCGGTGTTGGCGTGGGCGAACAGGGTGAAGCAGAGACAGACGAGTACGAGCAACCAGCGCATCGAAAAGCACTTCCCGGAAAAAGCGACTGCATCAGACCTGTTGGCGCAGGGCCCGCAACGGCGGCACGCCTTCGTTGCGCACCGGGAAGGTCTGCTGTACCCGGTCGGCGAAAAAGCATTCTAGGGTACGGCCGATGGTCGGGAAAGCGAGCTCTGACCAAGGGATGTCGGCTTCGTCGAACAGTCGCACTTCCAGGCTTTCGCAGCCGGGCGCGAAGTCCAGATCGGCCAGTTCGGCACGGAAGAACAGGTACACCTGGTCGATGTGCGGCAGGTCGAACAGCATGTACAGGCTTGCGTTTCGTACCCGCGCGCAGGCTTCCTCCAGCGTTTCCCGCTGAGCGGCCTGCTGCATGGTTTCGCCGTTCTCCATGAAGCCGGCCGGCAGGGTCCAGAAACCCCGTCGCGGCTCGATGGCACGGCGGCAGAGCAAGACCTGATCGCCCCACACCGGCAGGCAGCCGGCGACGATGCGCGGGTTCTGATAATGGACGACCTCGCAGGCCGAGCAGACATACCGCATCCGGTTGTCGCCTGCGGGCATGCGTTGTTCCACTTCACCGCCGCATTGATTGCAGAATTTCATCGACCAGCCCCCTCGCGCATCCGCCAATCTTGGCTGCGGATGCCACGCACGGCAAGGCGGCCGGGACCTTGGGCGGTTGGCGGCTTTCATGCCATGATGCCCGGCAAACGTCGATGAGTAGCCCCATGCTGGATGACATTCTTCAGAGAGTGCGCGATCACCAGCCGCGGATCCTGACACCGGAGCGGCGCCTGCCCGAGGCGGCCGTCCTGATGCCCATCACCCGGGCCGAGCAGCCGGAACTGGTACTGACCCTGCGCGCGAGCGGCCTGTCCACCCACGGCGGCGAGGTGGCGTTCCCCGGCGGCCGGCGTGACCCGGACGATCCCGACCTCGTGTACACCGCGCTGCGCGAGGCGCAGGAGGAGGTCGGCCTGGCGCCGGGTATCGTGGAAGTCGTCGGACCGATGAGCAGCCTGGTGTCCCGCTATGGCATCCATGTCACGCCTTATGTCGGCGTGGTGCCCGACTTCGTCGAATACCGGCCCAACGATGCGGAAATCGCGTCGGTCTTTTCCGTCCCGCTGGACTATTTCCGGACGGACCCGCGCGAGGTCACCCATCGCCTCGATGACAGCGGCCGTAGCTGGTATGTGCCGGCCTACCAGTACGGCGAATACCGCATCTGGGGCCTGACCGCGATGATGATCGTCGAGCTGGTCAATGTGGTATTCGACGCCAACATCGATCTGCACCGTGCTCCCGCTTCCTTCATCGATCTGACCACGAGGACCACACGATGAATTACCGCCTGGGCGATAGCGCCGTGGACGCCGATCCGCAAAGCTGGGCCGCACCCAACGCAACGCTCGTCGGCAAGGTGCGCCTGGATGCCGGCGCGAGCGTCTGGTTCGGGGCGGTGCTGCGTGGCGACAACGAACTGATCCACATCGGGCCGAACAGCAACGTGCAGGACGCCGCGGTGATGCATACCGACATGGGGCACCCGCTGACGCTGGGCACCGGTGTGACGGTGGGCCATCACGCCATGCTGCACGGCTGCACGGTAGGCGACTACAGCCTCATCGGGATCAATGCGGTGGTGCTCAACGGCGCGAAGATCGGTCGTTACTGCATCATCGGCGCCAATGCGCTAATCCCGGAAGGGAAGGAAATTCCCGATGGCTCGCTGGTGATGGGCTCGCCCGGCAAGGTGGTGCGGGAGCTGACCCCCGAGCAGCGCAAGATGCTCGAAGCGAGCGCGGCGCACTATGTTCACAACGCCCAGCGCTACCGGCGCGATCTTCAGGAGCAGGGGGCATGAGCGAGGCGGCTCAGCCCGGCGAGCGGCCGGTGCGGTCGCCCTGCGTGAGCGTCTGCGCGCTCGATGAGCAGGACATCTGCATCGGTTGCCAGCGCACGGCGGCGGAGATCAGTCGCTGGGGGCGGATGGACAATGCCGAGCGACGCCAGGTGTTGGCAGCATGCGAGGCGCGCGCCCGTGCGATGGGCAGCCTGCTGTAGGCCGGCTCGGTCAGGCGGAGCGGGCGGTCTAGGGTTGTTCGTCGTCGCGCGGCGCGTCGTTCGCTTCCCATACCCGTACGCTGCGTACGCGGTTCTCGGCGGCTTGCAGGATTTCCAGCCGGTAGGCGCCGGTCTGTAGGCAGACGCCGCTGTCCGGGATGCTTTCCAGTGCTTCGGTGATCAGGCCGTTGAGCGTCTTGGGCCCATCGCAGGGAAGCTGCCAGCCGAGCGCACGGTTGACCTCGCGGATGTAGGCCGCGCCATCGATGACATGGGTCCCGTCTTCCTGCGGGTGGATGTCCGGGCTGCGCAAGGCGTCCTGATTGCTGAACTCGCCGACGATTTCCTGAAGGATGTCTTCCAGCGTGACGATGCCCAGGACGTCACCGTACTCGTCCACCACGATGCCGATGCGCCGCTTCTGCTTCTGGAAATTAAGCAGCTGCGTGGAGAGGGGCGTGTTCTCCGGCACGAAATAGGGCTCGTTGCACGCGGCGAGCAGCGCCTCGCGGGAGAGCTGGTCATGGCTCAGCAGGCGGGCGATCTGGCGCATGTGGATGATGCCCTCGATCTGGTTGATGTCATCGCGGAAGACTGGCAGACGCGTGTGCGGCGTGGTGCGCAGCTGGGCGATGATCGTATCGAGGTCATCGTTCAGATCGATGCCGGCGACCTCGTTGCGCGGAATCATGATGTCGTCGACCGTGACGCGTTCCAGGTCGAGGATGCTGAGCAGCATGCTCTGCCGATTGGTGGGCAATGAAGCGCCGGATTCGCGAACCACGCTGCGCAGTTCTTCGGTGGACAGGCTGTCGCTGCCCTTGCTGGCCGGGTCGATGCCCAGGAGCCGGATCAGGCCGTTGCTGATCCAGCCCAGCGAAGACACCAGCGGGTGGAGCACCTTCTGCAGCAGCGTGAGCGGAAGGCTGAACGGATAGGCGATCATTTCCGGACGCAACGCGGCGAGCGTCTTCGGCGTGATCTCACCGAAGATCAGCAGTACGAGCGTCAGTCCGACGGTGGCAACCGCGATGCCCGCCTCGCCCCAGAGCTGCATGGCCAGCACCGTCGCGATCGACGAGGCAAGGATGTTGACGAAATTGTTGCCGACCAGAATCGTTCCGAGCAGTCGATCCGGGTGGGCCAGCAATTCACTGGCCCGTCGGGCGGCACGATGGCCTTCTCGGGTCTGGTGGCGCAGCCGATAGCGGTTGAGGCTGAGCATGCCGGTCTCTGCGCTGGAAAAAAACGCGGAGCACAGCAACAGCACGATCAGCAGTGCGAGCAGGAAACCGGGGTGCAGGTCGTCCATCAGATATGAAGGATGAATTCACGGACCAGCTTGCTACCGAAGTAGGCGAGCATGAGCAGGCAGAAGCCCGCCAGCGTGAGGCGGATCGCCTTGTGCCCGCGCCAGCCGAGACGATGGCGGCCCCAGAGCAGCACGCCGAAAACGACCCAGGCCAGCACCGAGAGCAGCGTCTTGTGTACCAGGTGCTGGGCGAAGAGGTCGTCGAGGAACAGCCAGCCCGAGACCAGCGAAGCGGAAAGCAGCAGCCAACCGGCCCAGAGGAAGCCGAACAGCAGGCTTTCCATCGTCTGCAACGGAGGGAAGTTGCGGATCACGCCCGAAGGGTGTTTGTGCTTGAGGTAGTGATCCTGCAATAGAAGAAGGAACGACTGGAAAACGGCGATGGTCAGCAGGCCGTAGGCGAGTATCGACAACAGGATGTGACTCAGGATGCCAGGCGCTTCATCGATCACCTGCGGCGTTCCGGTAGGGGCGAATTGCCCGAACAGCACCGTCACGCAGCCCAGCGGAAACAGCAGCAGAAGGAGGTTTTCCACGGGCATCCGGTTGACTGCCAGCAGCAGCAGGAAAATCACCGCGGCGGCGATGAGGCTGGACGCGGTGAAGAAGTCCATGACCAGGCCGTTCGGAGCCAGGAGCTGGAGGCACAGGCTGATGGCGTGTGCGACAAGCGCGATGACGCCGAGCAGTTGCAGCAGACGCTTGTCGGGGACGGTGCGCTGCGCCAGGTGCAGGCCTTGATAGCCGGTTGCACCGGCGTAAAGACAGGCAGCGGCGAGGCTTGGCAGCAAAGGATGCATAAGTCCTGGGAACGGCGCTGGAAAGTGCCAGAGTGTGGCACAAAGACGTGGCCGGAAAAAGCGGCGACCCGTACTGCCGGATGGCACAAAAGCATGACCGACGGGGTACCGGGTGTTCGCGGGCAGCTTCTATAATCGCCGGCTCACCCCATCGGCGTGGAATGCTCATGTTCGAAAACCTTACCGACCGTCTTTCCCAAACCCTGCGGCATGTCACCGGCAAGGCCAGGCTGACCGAGGACAACATCAAGGACACCCTGCGTGAAGTGCGCATGGCCTTGCTCGAAGCCGACGTGGCGCTGCCCGTGGTCAAGGAGTTCGTCAACCGCGTTCGCGACCGGGCCGTGGGTACGGAGGTTTCAAAGAGCCTGACGCCAGGCCAGGCGTTCGTGAAGATCGTTCGCGCCGAACTCGAAGAATTGATGGGGGCGGCCAACGAGGAACTGGTGCTGAACGTTGCGCCGCCCGCCGTGGTGCTCATGGCGGGTCTGCAAGGTGCGGGCAAGACCACGACGGTCGGCAAGCTGGCGCGGCACCTCAAGGAGCGCAAGAAGAAGTCGGTGCTGGTGGTGTCGGCGGATGTCTATCGCCCCGCGGCGATCAAGCAGCTCGAGACACTGGCCAATGAGGTCGGCGTCACTTTCTTCCCGTCCGATACCAGCCAGAAGCCCGTCGACATCGCCCAGGCCGCCATACGCGAAGCCAAGCTCAAGTTCATCGACGTGGTACTGGTCGATACCGCCGGCCGTCTGGCCATCGATGGCGAGATGATGGCCGAGATCCAGGCCGTGCATGCGGCGATCAAGCCCGCCGAGACGCTCTTCGTGGTCGATGCGATGACCGGCCAGGACGCCGCCAACACGGCCAGGGCGTTCGGCGACGCGTTGCCGCTGACCGGCGTGGTGCTGACCAAGGTCGATGGCGACGCGCGCGGCGGCGCGGCACTGTCGGTAAGGCACGTCACGGGTAAGCCGATCAAGTTTCTCGGCATGGGCGAAAAGAGCGATGCGCTCGAACCCTTCCACCCGGACCGGATCGCCTCGCGCATTCTCGGCATGGGCGACGTGCTCAGCCTGATCGAACAGGCCGAGCAGACCCTCGACCGGGAGAAAGCCGAAAAGCTGACGAAGAAGCTCAAGAAGGGCAAGGGCTTCGATCTCGAGGATTTCCGCGATCAGCTGCAACAGATGAAGAACATGGGCGGCCTGGGCGGACTGATGGACAAGCTGCCGATGATGGGGGGCGTGAACCTGTCGCAGATGGGTGGCGTCCAGGGTGCGGCGGAAAAGCAGTTCAAGCAGATGGAGGCCATCATCAACTCCATGACGCCGGCCGAGCGGCGCGATCCTGAAATGATCAGTGGCTCGCGCAAACGGCGTATCGCGCTGGGCTCCGGCACGCAGGTGCAGGACATCGGGCGCCTCATCAAGCAGCACAAGCAGATGCAGAAGATGATGAAAAAGGTCACCGCCAAAGGCGGCATGGCCAAGATGATGCGGGGCATGGGAGGCATGTTCCCGGGTGGCGGCATGCCGAAGTTCTGATGGTCTGCGGCGGCATCCGTGCCGCCGTTGCCCGCTGGCCCGCGACGCTGGGCTCGAAACCATTTGCAATCCACGTATTTGCTCTTAAAATACGCGGCCTTTCGGGGCCTTGCCCCTGCATCCCAGTTTTTGCTGCACCGACTACAGGAACGATGTTCACATGGTAACCATCCGTCTCGCCCGTGGCGGCTCCAAGAAGCGCCCTTTCTACCACCTGACCGTGACCAACAGCCGCAACGCGCGCGATGGTCGCTTCGTCGAGCGCATCGGCTTCTTCAATCCGGTCGCCACAGGTGCCGAAGTTCGCCTCTCCGTTGACCATGAGCGTGCCAGCTACTGGCTGAGCCAGGGTGCCCAGCCGTCTGAGCGCGTCGCTCAGCTGCTGAAGGAAGCCGGCAAGGCTGCCGCCTGATCTCATGAATACCGGGCCGGAGCCGGCCGAAGACCTGCTGGTCCTCGGCAAGATCGTTTCGGTTCATGGGATTCGTGGGGAAGTGAAGGTGTATTCCTTCACCGATCCCATCGACAACCTGCTCGATTATCGTCACTGGACGCTACGGCGAGGTGACGAGATGAAACGTGTGGAGTTGGCCGGTGGAAGGCTGCAGGGCAATGTCCTGGTAGCCAAGATCAAGGGGTTGGATGATCGGGAAGTCGCGCGCACCTATTCGGATTTCGAAATCTGCGTGCCGCGCTCCGAACTACCGGACCTCGATGAAGGCGAGTTCTATTGGCATCAGCTTCAAGGCTTGCGCGTCATCGATCAGAACGACCAGCTGCTTGGTCAGGTCGATCATCTGTTCGAGACCGGAGCCAATGACGTCCTGGTGGTGAAGCCATGCGAAGGCAGCCTCGATGAACGAGAGCGCCTGCTTCCCTACACGGACCAGTGTGTGCTTGGTATCGACCTCGAACAGGGCGAAATGCGCGTCGACTGGGATGCGGATTTCTGATTCATGGCGCTGCGTGTCGAGGTCATTACGTTGTTTCCGGAGATGTTCGCGGCCATCAGTGACTGCGGCATCACCAGTCGGGCTGTCCGGCAAGGCCTGCTGAAGCTGACCTGCTGGAACCCGCGCACCTTTACCGAGGACCGTCACCAGACCGTGGACGATCGCCCTTTTGGCGGTGGTCCGGGCATGGTGATGAAGATCGCTCCGCTGGAAGCGGCGCTCGGCCAGGCGAAGCGGGCGGCCGGCGACGAGGCGAAGGTGATCTACTTGTCTCCGCAGGGGCGGCCATTGAAACAGGCCGCCGTGCGGGAACTGGCTGGGGCTGAGGCGCTGATCCTCATCGCTGGCCGCTACGAAGGTATCGACGAGCGCTTCATCGAGGCGCATGTCGACGAAGAATGGTCGATTGGCGACTACGTGCTGTCTGGCGGTGAGCTGCCAGCCATGGTGCTGATCGATGCGGTGACCCGCTTGCTTCCCGGCGCGCTGGGTCATGCTGATTCGGCCGAGGAAGATTCGTTTTCGGACGGTCTGCTCGACTGTCCGCACTACACCCGCCCGGAGGTGTATGCGGAGCAACGTGTTCCTGAGGTGCTGCTCAGCGGCAACCATGAACACATCCGGCGTTGGCGGCTTCAGCAGTCCCTTGGACGGACCTGGGAACGTCGCGCTGATCTTCTGGATAGCCGCTCGCTTTCTGGAGAAGAACAAAAGCTGTTGGCGGAATACATCCGTCAGCGGAACGATAGTTAACGTATCGATGGCCGCCGAGTGGCTGCCTTAGGAGCACAGCATGACCAATAAAATCATCCAGCAGCTCGAAGCCGAGCAGATGAGCAAAGAGATTCCTCCGTTCGCCCCGGGCGACACCGTGATCGTTCAGGTCAAGGTGAAGGAAGGCGACCGCCAGCGTCTCCAGGCGTTCGAAGGCGTCGTGATCGGCAAGCGTAACCGCGGCCTGAACAGCGCCTTTACCGTTCGCAAGATTTCCAACGGCGTCGGCGTGGAGCGTACGTTCCAGACCTACAGCCCGCTGGTCGACAGCGTCAGCGTCAAGCGTCGCGGCGACGTGCGCAAGGCCAAGCTGTACTACCTCCGTGATCTGTCCGGCAAGGCCGCACGCATCAAGGAGAAGCTGTCCTGAGGACGGCGCCTCCTGCGTGACAGAAAGCAGCCTACGGGCTGCTTTTTTGTGTCCGCAGAACATGAAAACACCAAGACCAGGCCTGCTGGCCAGCGTGATAACAACCACAACGATTCGCGGCATTGCGGGCGATCACACCAAGAGCGCCGTGGTATGACCCCGAGAGAGCAAGAGATCCAGGCCCGCAGTATTCGGGCCGAAACCCGCGTGACCAAGGCTGTGTTTCCGCCGACGACCAATCACCACAACACCCTTTTCGGTGGCACTGCGCTGGCCTGGATGGACGAGGTGTCCTTCATCACCGCGACGCGCTTCTGCCGGCTGCCGCTGGTGACGGTGTCGAGCGAGCGCATCGATTTCAACCACCCCATTCCTGCCGGCTCGATCGTCGAGCTGATCGGCCGCGTGGTGAAGGTCGGTCGGACCAGCCTCAAGGTGGATGTCGAGGTCTTCGTCGAGAGCATGCATGCCGACGGCCGCGAACGGGCGATCACCGGTGCGTTCAACTTCGTCGCGGTCGATGACGCCCAGCGTCCCATCCCGGTGTTGCCGGACTTCGCCTAGGTATCGGCGGCCTCTGGCTGGATCAGCGCAATGAGCCGCCAGCCGGCGGCGGGCTGAATCTCTTCGTCGGCCGTGATCACATGGATTCGCTTGTCGTCGTCCTGCGCGAACAGGACGGTGGCGGCGTTACCGTGACGGCGGCGGTAGCTGTCCCAGTCGAAGGTTTCCGTGAGGGTGGTGCAATTGATGGCCGCACCGCGCGCCAGATCGTTTTCCAGTTGGGAGTAGGTCAGTGCCGGTTGGCCGAGGGTGCGGCCGCGCCGCTCCTGGCTGGATTGGTGTTTCTCGCCGGAACCGCCCTCCAGTCCGCTGGCGATCGTATAAAGCCCGCTTTTGCCGAATTCTTCGGCGAAGCGCATCGAGGTAAGGCTGTTGAGCTCATCGATCGGCGAAATGGCCAGCAGGTTGCCGATCCCGGCCCGGTCGAGATGAATGTCGGCATGCCGGGAGGTGGGGTTGCCGTAGTAGGTCGCCAGGCCTTCCATGCGTGCGGCCTTGATGTTCGACCAGCTGGAGTCGGCCAGCAGGACCTGGACATCGAACCCCTGGAGTGCTTTGCCGATCTCTCGGGCGATGCGGTTGGCGCCCAGTATCAGAAAGCCCTTGGGCGGCGGCTCGACGACCTTCAGCAGCCGGGCGATGGGCTTCGCGGTCGCGCTTTGAAACACCACGGTGCCAATGATGACGGCGAACGTAAGCGGCACCAGCAGCGTCGCCAGCTCATGCCCGGCTTCGCTCAGGCGAATCGAAAAGACCGCTGAAACCGCGGCCGCGACGATGCCGCGCGGGGCGATCCAGGCAAGCAGGGCCCGCTCTCGCCAAGGCATGGACGTCCCGATCGTCGCGATCAGTACCGCAAGCGGTCGAACGACGAACTGGATGATGGCGAGCAGTATCAGCACGGCCGGTCCGAGGGCGATGAGCTCGCTCAGATCCAGCCGCGCTGCCAGGATGATGAACAGGCCCGACACCAGCAGCATGCTCAGGTCTTCCTTGAAGTGGGCGATGTGCTCGACGTCGATATCGCGGGTGTTGGCCAGCCAGATGCCCATCAGCGTCACCGCGAGCAGTCCCGACTCCGGAGCCAGGAGGTTCGCCCCGATGAAGACGCCCAGCACGACCGCCAGAGTCGCCAGGCTGTGCAGATATTCGGGCAGCCAGCGCCGCTTGAGCAGCTGGCCCATCGTCCAGCCGCCAAGGATGCCCAGAAAACTGCCGGTGAGAATGACCTTGCCGAAGGTGAGAAGGCCCTCCGTCCAGGCGGCGTCGATGTCGCGTGTGACGATGAAGCTGAAGACCACGACCGCCGCGAGCGCACCCATCGGATCGATGATGATGCCTTCCCAGCGCAGCGTGTTGCCGATCGCTGCGCGCGGCCGGACCACGCGTAGCAGCGGCCCGATCACGGTTGGTCCGGTCACCAGCGTCAGGCTGCCGAACAGCAATGCGAGGTCCCACGGAAAGTCCAGCAGCCAGTGTGTGCAGACGGTGATGAGTGCCCAGGTCGTGAGCGTGCCGAATGTCACCAGGCGACGCACCACACTTTCGATGCCGCGCAATTCATGGAAACGCAGGGTCAGGCTGCCTTCGAAAAGGATGACCGCGACCGAAAGCGATACCAGCGGGAACAGCAACTGGCCGAACAGCGCCGTTGGGTCCAGCCAGCCGAGGCCGGGGCCGATGGTGATGCCGACCAGCAGCAGAAAGAGGATCGCCGGCAGGCGCATGCGCCAGGCCAGCCATTGGCTGGCGATCGCCGCCAATCCGATCAGCCCGAGGGATAGCAGAATCTCGTGTTCGTTCATGGATCGCTCGCAGCGGCTGGCCCCGGTCGCGGGCCTGTGAAAGACTCAGACACCCCGCGCACCGAAGCTCTCCGTATGCCCGTCCGCAGTGACCCGCTGATCGAACGTTTCCTCGACCATCTCTGGCTTGAAAAGGGCCTGTCGGACAATACCCGGTCCGCCTATCGCACCGACCTCAGCCTGTTCGCGGACTGGTTGGCCTTGCGGAACCTGTCGCTCGAGGCCGCTGGTCGGGACGCCATCCTCGATCACCTGGCGTGGCGTTTCGATCAGGCCTACACCGCCCGCTCGACCGCCCGGCTGCTTTCCAGCCTGCGGGGGTTCTATCGCTTTCTCGTGCGCGAGCAGGTGAGGGCGAGCGATCCCACCCTGCAAGTCGACCTTCCCCGTATCGGGGCGCCATTGCCCAAGGCGCCGTCCGAAGCCCAGATCGAAGCCCTGCTGGCCGCCCCCGATGTCGACACGCCGCTGGGTTTGCGTGACCGCACCATGCTCGAAGTGCTCTACGCGACCGGCCTGCGGGTCAGTGAGCTGGTCGGCTTGACGCTGGAGCAGATCAGCCTGCGGCAGGGGCTGGTGCGCACGGTCGGCAAGGGCAACAAGGAGCGGCTGGTGCCGCTCGGCCAGGAAGCGGCGTTTTGGCTGGAGCGGTATTACCGCGAAGCGCGGGGCAGCCTGCTTGGCGGTCGGCCGGCTGACGTGGTGTTTCCGTCGCTGCGGGGCGAACAGATGACGCGCCAGACGTTCTGGCATCGCATCAAGCAGCATGCGGCGGTCGCGGGCATCAGCTCGACGCTGTCGCCTCATACCCTGCGTCATGCCTTCGCGACCCACTTGCTCAACCACGGCGCGGACTTGCGCACCGTGCAGATGCTCCTCGGTCACAGCGACCTGTCGACCACCCAGATCTATACCCATGTGGCCAAGGCCAGGCTTCAGGCCCTGCACGCCGAGCACCATCCGAGAGGCTGATCGCAACGCCGATCGGCTGCCGGCAAGCTGCGCATCGCCCGCTCGAGCCCTGTGGTAGGCTGCGCGCATTTCCGCGGCGCCCGAGAGGAGTATCCATGCGCACGTTTCCGTTCTTCCTGGCGGCCGCATTCGGTCTGTCGAGTGCCATCGCCCAGGCTGCCGATCCGGACAGCGATATTCGCCAGACTCTTCGCGCGTTGCAGCCGGACCTGCCGATCGAGACCATCGCCGAGAGCGCCATGCCGGGCCTGTACCAGATCCAGCTCAAGGGTGGGCGCCAGTTGTATGCCAGCGCCGACGGTCAGTTCCTGCTGCAGGGTTATCTGTTCCAGGTCAGGGACGGTCAGGCGGTCAACCTCACCGAGCAGGCCGAAAGCCGCTCGGTTGCCAAGCTGATCGATGAGATTCCCGAGTCGGAGATGGTGGTCTTCCCGGCCAAGGACTCGAAGGCGAAGATCACCGTCTTCACCGACACCGATTGCGGCTACTGCCAGAAACTGCACAGCGAAGTGGCCGAGCTCAATCGCCAGGGCGTGGATGTCCGTTATGTCGCCTTCCCGCGGCAGGGGGTCGGTTCGCATGGCTACCAGACGCTGGTCAGCGTGTGGTGCGCGGAGGACCGGCAAGCCGCGATGAATCAGGCCAAGGCGCGCAAGGAGATTCCCGCCGCCAGCTGCGACAACCCGGTCAGCCAGCAGTATCAGCTTGGCCAGATGATCGGTGTCCAGGGCACGCCCGCCATCGTGCTGGAGAACGGGCAGGTCGTCCCGGGCTATCAGCCGGCACCGCAGCTGGCGCAGATCGCGCTCGAAGCCGCCGCGGCCGCCAAAGCCAACTGAAAGATGGCTCGGCGTCGAGCGGCCGGTCTGGGCCGGCTCGAGGCAGAGCGCATGGCTCATTGACTTGGAACGGGTCGCTTCGTAATGTGCGGCTCTTTTCTGCGCCCGGCTTGCCGGGCGCTTCGCGTGATGGAGGGGCTGCGAGCGTGAAACCGGTGAAAGTGGGGATCTGCGGATTGGGAACCGTCGGCGGCGGTACCTTCAATGTTCTCAAGCGCAACGCCGAAGAGATCGCTCGCCGCGCCGGTCGTGGCATCGACGTCGCACAGATCGCCGCTCGCCGCGCCAATCCCAAGTGCGACACCGGCTCCACCCCGATCACGGCCGATGTGTTCGAGATCGTCAACAACCCCGACATCGATATCGTCGTCGAACTCATCGGGGGCTACACGCTGGCCCGCGAGCTGGTACTCCGAGCCATCGACAACGGCAAGCACGTGGTCACCGCCAACAAGGCGCTGATCGCGGTGCACGGGAACGAAATCTTCGCCCGAGCCCAGGAACGGGGCGTCATCGTCGCGTTCGAGGCTTCGGTGGCTGGCGGCATTCCGGTCATCAAGGCGATTCGCGAAGGGCTCGCCGCCAACGACATCAACTGGCTCGCCGGCATCATCAACGGTACCGGCAACTTCATTCTCAGCGAGATGCGTGAGAAGGGGCGTACCTTTCCCGACGTGCTGGCCGAAGCGCAGGCCCTCGGCTATGCCGAGGCGGACCCGACGTTCGATGTCGAGGGCATCGACGCCGCTCACAAGCTCACCATTCTCGCGTCCATCGCCTTCGGCGTGCCGCTGCAGTTCGACAAGTCCTATACCGAAGGCATCACGCGCCTGACCACCGCCGATGTGAACTACGCCGAAGCGCTCGGCTATCGCATCAAGCATCTCGGCGTGGCGCGCAAGACTGCCGCCGGGATCGAGCTGCGCGTGCATCCGACGTTGATTCCGGCGGACAGGCTGATCGCCAATGTCAACGGCGTGATGAACGCGGTCATGGTCAACGGCGACGCAGTGGGCTCGACCCTGTTCTATGGCGCGGGCGCCGGGATGGAGCCCACCGCATCGGCCGTCGTCGCCGATCTGGTCGACGTGGTGAGGGCATTGACCACCGACCCGAACAACCGCGTGCCGCACCTGGCATTCCAGCCCGATGCGTTGTCCGACCTGCCGATCCTGCCGATCGCCGCGTGCCAGAGCGCCTACTACCTGCGTATCCAGGCCAAGGACCATCCGGGCGTGCTCGCGCAGGTGGCCAGCATCCTGTCGGAGCGCGGCATCAATATTGAATCGATCATGCAGAAGGAAGCCGAGGAGCAGGACGGGCTGGTCCCGATGATCCTCGTCACCCACCGAGTGGTCGAGCAGCGTATCGACGACGCCATCGCCGCGCTCGAAGCGCTGGACGATGTGGTCGGCAACGTCGTCCGTATCCGCGTGGAACAACTGAATTAACCGGAGCCGGAGGCCGGAGGTCGGAAGGCTTCAGGCTTCAGGCTCGAACCGAAGGTTTGAACACATGCGTTATATCAGCACCCGCGGCCAGGCACCGGCCCTGAATTTCGAAGACGTCCTGCTCGCCGGTCTGGCCAGCGACGGCGGCCTCTATGTGCCGGAGAACCTGCCGCGCTTCACGGTGGAAGAGATCGCCTCGTGGGCGGGCCTTCCCTACCACGAGCTGGCCTTCCGGGTGATGCGCCCGTTCGTGGCGGGCAGCATTCCGGACGCCGACTTCAAGAAGATTCTCGAGGAGACCTACGGCGTCTTCGCCCACGCCGCCATCGCACCGCTGCGCCAGCTCGATGCCAACGAATGGGTGCTGGAGCTGTTCCACGGCCCGACGCTCGCGTTCAAGGACTTCGCGCTGCAACTACTCGGCCGGTTGCTCGACTACGTGCTGGCCAAGCGCGGCGAGCGGGTCGTCATCATGGGGGCCACCTCCGGCGACACCGGTTCGGCCGCGATCGAAGGCTGCAAGGCGTGCGAGAACGTCGACATCTTCATCATGCACCCGCACAACCGGGTGTCCGAGGTGCAGCGTCGCCAGATGACCACCATTCTCGGCGACAACATCCATAACATCGCCATCGAAGGCAATTTCGACGATTGTCAGGAAATGGTGAAGGCGAGCTTTGCCGATCAGGGCTTCCTCAAAGGCACGCGCCTGGTGGCGGTCAATTCGATCAACTGGGCGCGGATCATGGCCCAGATCGTCTACTACTTCCATGCCGGGCTACAGCTGGGCGCCCCGGCCCGCTCGATCGCATTCTCGGTGCCGACCGGCAATTTCGGCGACATCTTCGCCGGCTACCTGGCGCGCAACATGGGATTGCCGGTGAGCCAGCTGATCGTCGCGACCAACCGCAACGACATCCTGCATCGCTTCATGTCCGGCAACCGCTACGACAAGGACACGCTGCACCCGTCGCTGTCGCCGTCGATGGACATCATGGTGTCATCCAACTTCGAGCGGCTGCTGTTCGACCTGCATGGGCGCAACGGCAAGGCCGTGGCTGATCTGCTGGATGGCTTCCGCGCCAGCGGCACGCTGTCGGTGGACGAGGATCGCTGGACCGAGGCGCGCAAGCTCTTCGATTCGTTGGCCGTGGACGACGAGCAGACCTGCGCGACCATCGCCCAGGTATTCGAGAAAACCGGCGAGGTGCTCGATCCGCATACCGCCATCGGCGTACAGGCTGCCCGCCAATGCCGCCGCAGCCTGAGCACCCCGATGGTGACGCTTGGCACGGCACACCCGGTGAAATTCCCGGATGCGGTGAAGAAGGCTGGAATCGGCCAGGCGCTGGCATTGCCGGCGCATCTGTCCGATCTGTTCGAGCGCAGCGAGCGTTGCACGGTATTGCCGAACGAGCTCAAAGCGGTGCAGGCCTTCGTCGGCCAGCACGGCAACCGCGGCAAGCCGCTCTAAGCGGCGGTCACATGAAAAAGGCCAGTCATGCGACTGGCCTTTTTCGTTTGGAGACAAGTCCCGGTTCGAGCAAGCGTGCCTCGACGAAGGGAAGAGGCGCCGAACACGCTTGCCTGGGAAGGGATCAGGCGTCGAATTCGTCCCAGCCGCCCATCTCCCGCCACCGATTGACGATGCCGCAGAACAGCTCGGCGGTCTTTTCGGTGTCATAGCGCGCCGAATGCGCTTCGCGTCCGTCGAACTCGATCCCGGCGGCCTGGCAGGCCTTGGCCAGGACGGTCTGGCCATAGGCAAGGCCGGCCAGCGTGGCCGTATCGAAGCTGGAGAAGGGGTGGAATGGGTTGCGCTTGAGCTGGCAGCGTGCAATGGCAGCGTTGAGGAAGCCCAGGTCGAAGCTGCTGTTGTGCCCGACCAGGATCGCGCGCTTGCAGCCGCTGGACTTCACCGCCTTGCGCACGTTGCGGAAGATTTCGCCTAGCGCATGCGATTCGGCGACCGCCATGCGCAAGGGGTGATCGAGCTTGATGCCGGTGAATTCGAGCGCGGCCGCTTCGATGTTGGCGCCGGCGAAGGGTTCGATGCGGAAGAACTGAGGCTCCTCGGGATAGAGAAGGCCTTGCTCGTCCATCGCGATGGTGACGGCTGCGATTTCGAGCAGCGCATCGGTCGCGCAGTTGAAGCCGCCACACTCGACATCCACGACCACCGGCAGGTAGCCGCGAAAGCGCCGTGCCATCGGATGGCGCGTATCGCCGGGTAGCGCACCGTCCAGTTCGTCGTCATACAGCTCTTCGCTCATGCCGATGCCTCCAGCCGCCACCGCAGCGTCTCGCCGGCCCGCAGCGGCACGAGCGCGTGGGCGCCGAACGGAAGTTGCGCAGGTACCGTCCAGTCCTCGCGAACCAGCGTCACGGTGCCGGTATTGCGCGGCAAGCCATAGAAGTCCGGGCCGAAGTGGCTGGCGAAAGCTTCGAGCCGGTCCAGCGCGTTACGCGTTTCGAAGGCTTCCGCATAGAGCTCGAGTGCGGCGAAGGCGGTGTAGCAGCCGGCGCAGCCGCAGGCGCTTTCCTTGGCGTGCTGGGCGTGCGGGGCCGAGTCGGTGCCCAGGAAGAACTTGGAGTTGCCGCTGGTGGCCGCGTCCAGGAGCGCCTCCTGGTGAACGTTGCGCTTCAGGATTGGTAGGCAATAGAAGTGCGGACGAATGCCGCCAACCAGCATGTGGTTGCGGTTGAACAGCAGATGATGGGCAGTGATGGTCGCGCCGACGTTCGGCCCCGCACCCAGCACGAACTGCACCGCATCGCGGGTGGTGATGTGTTCGAAGACCACCTTCAGCGTGGGGAAGCGTTCGACGATACGACTCAGGTGTTCATCGATGAAATGCTGCTCCCGATCGAAGACATCGATCTCCGGCCGGGTCACCTCGCCGTGGACAAGCAGCGGCATGCCGACTTCGGCCATGGTCTCGAGGACAGGGAAGACGTTGTCGATGCGCGTCACTCCCGAACCGGAGTTGGTCGTCGCGCCGGCCGGATAGAGCTTCACGGCATGCACGAAGCCGGATCGGGCCGCGGTGCGAATATCGTCCGGTTGGGTGTTGTCGGTCAGGTAGAGCACCATCAGCGGCTCGAACGGCGTACCGGCGGGGCAGGCGGCCAGAATCCGATCGCGGTAGGCCGAGGCTTCCTCGGCGTTGCGCACCGGGGGAACGAGGTTCGGCATGACGATCACCCGGGCGAACTGGCGGGCGGCGTCGGCGACGGTGTGTTGAAGCGTCGCGCCGTCGCGCAGGTGGATATGCCAGTCATCGGGGCGCAACAGGGTCAGTCGTTCGGTCATGGGGCACCAGGCGCTAAAACGTGCGCGAATGCTACCGGAAAACCCGGAGCGACGGCACGCCGCATGGCCGTCCGATCCGGAACGGGCCCCAGGCGCGCTTAAGTTTCCGCGCGCCGCACCGATACCCAAGACAACTGAACCGAACCGGAGCACGTCCGTGCGCCTGCGCTATTGCCTCTTTCTCGGCCTGCTGACCGCCGGCCAGGCCTCCGCCATCACCTTCCAGACACGGCTGGAGCAGGTGGAGTGGCGGGTCGAGGGCGACCAGTTCGAGTGCCGGCTGAGCCAGGCGATCGCCGGTTTCGGTGTCGGTGAGTTCGTTCGGCGGGCCGGCGAGCAGGCGACCTTTCGCCTGAAGTCTTCCGAGCGCTGGTTCGACAACGGGTCGGCGAGGCTGCTGGCTGCCGCTGCGCCCTGGCAGCCCAGTCGAGGCGACTGGAGTCTCGGGCAGGTTGCCGTCGGGGCGGGCGAAACGCCGTTCAACAGTACCCAATTGCAGGCCGGACGGCTGCTGACCGGCCTGCTGGAGGGGCGCGGTCCGTTGGTGCGCCATCGCACCCGGCAGGGCGGCGATCCGCTCGAAGTACGGTTGTCGCCGGCCCGTTTCGGCAAGGCTTACGATGATTACCTGGCGTGCACCGCCAAGCTGCTGCCCGTCAACTACGACCAGATCCGCCAGAGCCAGATCGGCTTCCCGAGCGAAGCGATCGAACTGGATGACCTGGCTCGCGCCAAGCTCGACATCATCCTCGACTACGTCAAGGCCGATCCGTCGATCAATCGCTTCCAGCTCGATGGTCACTCGGACAACAGTGGCAATCGCCTGACCAACCGGGAACTCTCGCGCAACCGCGCCCTGGCGGTGCAGGCCTACTTGGTCAGTCGCGGTATCGCACCCGAGCAGATCACGCTGCGCTTCCATGGCGAGCGGTACCCGCTGGTACCCAATTCCAGCAAGGCCAACCGGGCGACGAACCGGCGCGTGACGTTGCGCCTGGATAGGGCACCACCGCAGGCCGAGGCCGCCCAGGCGAGCGCCACCGTCAGCGACGCGTCCTGACGCGCACCCATGCGAGGCCGTGCAGCCACCTGCCGTGCCGGTCGCTGGCTCCCGCGCCCCTGTGAAAGCCGCGCCGCGACCAGTAGAATCGCGGTTTTCGCAACCCCCGTGGAGTGATGGTAATGGCCGATGTCAAGAAGGTGGTCCTGGCTTATTCCGGTGGCCTGGATACCTCGGTGATTCTCAAGTGGTTACAGGACACCTATAACTGCGAGGTGGTCACTTTCACCGCCGACCTCGGACAGGGCGAAGAAGTGGAACCGGCCCGTGCGAAGGCCCAGGCGATGGGTGTCAAGGAAATCTACATTGACGACCTGCGCGAAGAGTTTGTCCGTGACTTTGTCTACCCCATGTTTCGCGCCAACACTGTCTACGAAGGCGAATACCTGCTCGGCACCTCCATCGCCCGGCCGCTGATCGCCAAGCGCCTGATCGAGATCGCCAACGAGACAGGGGCCGATGCCATCTCCCACGGGGCTACCGGCAAGGGCAACGACCAGGTGCGCTTCGAGCTGGGCGCGTACGCCCTCAAGCCGGGCGTGAAGGTCATCGCCCCCTGGCGCGAGTGGGACCTGCTGTCTCGCGAGAAGCTGATGGACTACGCCGAGAAGCACGCCATCCCGATCGAGCGCCACGGCAAGAAGAAATCGCCCTACTCCATGGACGCCAACCTGCTGCACATTTCCTATGAAGGCGGCGTGCTGGAAGACACCTGGACCGAGCACGAAGAAGACATGTGGCGCTGGACCAAGTCGCCGGAAGCCGCGCCTGACACCCCCACCTACATCGAGCTGACCTACCGCGCCGGTGACATCGTCGCCATCGACGGCAAGGCGCTGAGCCCTGCCCAGGTGCTGGCCGAGCTGAACCGCATCGGCGGCGAGAATGGCATCGGTCGCCTCGACATCGTCGAGAACCGCTACGTCGGCATGAAGTCCCGCGGCTGCTACGAGACGCCCGGCGGCACCATCATGCTCAAGGCCCACCGTGCGATCGAATCCATCACCCTCGACCGTGAAGTGGCGCACCTGAAGGACGAGCTGATGCCCAGGTACGCCAGCCTAATCTACACCGGCTACTGGTGGAGCCCCGAGCGCCTGATGCTGCAGCAGATGATCGATGCGTCCCAGCAGAATGTGAACGGTGTGGTTCGCCTGAAGCTCTACAAGGGCAACGTCATCGTGGTCGGCCGCAAGTCGGACGATTCGCTGTTCGACCTGAACATCGCGACCTTCGAGGAAGACGGCGGCGCCTACGACCAGGCCGATGCGGGCGGCTTCATCAAGCTAAACGCGCTGCGCATGCGCATCGCCGCGAACAAGGGTCGCAAGCTTTTTTAAGCGCAAAGCCCGAAGCGAACGCCACCAAGCCCCGGTCAAAAGCCGGGGTTTGTCATTCAGTTCATGAGGAGAGAACGATGCGACTGCTGCATACCATGCTGCGCGTAGGCGATATGGACCGCTCCATCGCCTTCTATACCGAGGTGCTGGGCATGGCCCTGCTGCGCCGCAAGGATTACCCGGAGGGCAAGTTCACGCTGGCCTTCGTCGGCTACGGCGACGAGGCGCACAACAGCGTCCTGGAACTGACCCACAACTGGGGCGTGGACAGCTATGAGCTGGGCACCGGCTATGGCCACATCGCCCTGGAGGTCGAGGACGTCTACAAGGCCTGCGAGGACATTCGTTCGCGCGGCGGCAAGATCACGCGTGAGCCCGGCCCCATGAAGCATGGCACCAGCATCCTGGCGTTCATCGAAGATCCGGACGGTTACAAGGTCGAGCTGCTGTCGCCGAAACGGGCCGACTAGAAACGAAAAAGCCCCTACCAAGGGGCTTTTTCATCAGAGGTCGAAATCGTAGTCGTTGAGCTGCTTCTGCAAGCGCCGCTCTTCGAGCAGGTTGTCGATGATCCGGCGCTTGGTGAGGTTGGTCTTGGCGACTTCCACCGGCGCCTCGGGTGCCGCGCCGTCGTCTTCGTCCGCTACGAAATCGTCTTCGATTTCAATCTCTTCTTTCTCGGCCACTCGGGGTTACTCCAGCTACGCAGGGCACTGATGGCGCACCTTATAGCGGCAAAGCCGAGGGCCGTAAAAAAGATTTTTTCAATCATCGGGACCGCAATTCAGCGATCGCTCAATCATCGGAAGTCTTGTGCTTGTACTCGCACAGATCCTCGATTCGGCAACTGCCGCAGCGCGGTCTGCGCGCCTGGCAGACATAGCGCCCGTGAAGGATGAGCCAGTGATGGGCATCGAGCAGGTAGTCCTTGGGAACGAACTTCACCAGCTTGCGCTCGACCTCCAGCACGTTCTTGCCCGGTGCGATGTTGGTGCGGTTGGCGACGCGAAAGATGTGCGTGTCGACCGCCATGGTCGGCTGGCGAAAGGCCGTGTTCAGCACCACGTTGGCGGTCTTGCGGCCGACGCCCGGCAACGCCTCGAGCGCTTCGCGCGTCTGCGGGACCTGACTGCCGTGCTGCTCGATGAGGAGGCGGCAGGTTTCGATGACGTTCTTCGCCTTGCTGTTGTAGAGACCGATCGTCTTGATGTACTCCGACAGGCCGTCGACACCGAGTGCGTAGATGGCCTCCGGCGTATTGGCAACCGGATACAGCCGGGCCGTGGCCTTGTTGACCCCGACATCGGTGGCTTGTGCCGAGAGAATCACTGCGATCAGCAATTCGAACGGTGAGCTGTACGCCAGCTCGGTCTGTGGGTTGGGGTTGTCTTCGTGCAGGCGGCGGAAGATTTCCAGGCGTTTGGCGGCGTTCATGGGGAATCGTCTCGGGAACGGTGTCGAAGCGCGGCGAGCAGCAGGCCCAGCACCATCAGGGCGCCCGCGGTCTCTGTCAGCAAGGGCAAGCCGTCGAAGCCTGTCCAGCCGTCGAACGACCCGCCAAGCACCCACTGCGCGTGGGCGAACAGGCTGCCGTGGCCGAGCATCTCGCGCACGGCGCCCAGCAGGGTGGCCAGGAGCAGGAACAGCGCCCCGGCCCTGAGTCCTGTCCGGATGCCGTGCGAGCCATCCGCTGCCAACGCCAGGCAGGGCAGCAATAATAGCGGCACGAAGGGCGAGGTTATCCGGTACAGCTCGTGGCTGAGGGCCTGCAGCGCTATCTCGGCGCAACTGGCGAGCGTGCCGGCGATGAACAGCGCGGCGAGCGTCAGGGTGCGGGCGGCCAGGAAGCGGCGCAGTGGCTGGAGCAGGGCACCGCACCCGCCGATGACGAACAGGCCGGCGCCGCCGATGGCCAGCGCCGTTATCAGCAGGTCGGTACAGGCCAGCAGCGGCGCGAGCGCCAGCAGATGGACGCGCGACGTCATGGTCGTGCCTCCAGCAGCGTGGCCCGCTCGGCGTCGAAGAACGTTAACGCGCCTTCGATGGCTTGCAGCACCGTTCGGGAGGTGATGGTCGCGCCGGCGATCGCATCGATCTCGCCGCCGTCCGTGCGCAGCGTCCATGCCGCCGGGCCGTCCTCGATCCGCTGACCGGCGAGCTGGCGCATCCAATGCTTGGGGCCTGATTCGTCGAGCGCCGCCAGGCCGGGCGTTTCCTGCTGGGCAAGCGCCTTGCTGGCCAGCAGCCGACCGTCGGGTGCGATGGCGACCAGCAGGTGGATCGGTCCTTCGTAGCCCTTCGCATGCACGGGCAGCAACACGGCGCTGGGCTGGCCGTCGCGCCTGGCCAGGTAGGCCCGCTCCGTGCCGGAGGTGCCCAGTCGCGCATCGGCCGGGAGCACAACGGGCGCTTGCAGGGGGCGATTGTCATAGAGCGATGGCGGAAGGAGGTCGAGCAGCCGCCGCTCGGTGGCAAGGTCGCGGCGCTGCTCGATCATGGGCTTCGAGACCTGATAAAGCGCCGCCACCGTGGCCGCGCCAAGCAAGGCGACGAGCGCCACGACCGCTCCGCCGCGCATCATCGGGCTCGCCCCAGGTGGTCGAGCCGCGTGACGCACAGGTTCATCAGCAGCACGGCGAAGGCAATGCTATCCGGGTAGCTGCCCCAGGTTCGGATCGCATAGGTCAGCAGGCCGACGCCGATGCCGAACAGCAGCCGTCCCCGCGGGGTCGACGCACCGGTGACCGGTTCGGTGACGATGAAGAATGCCGCGAGCAGGGTGCCGCCGCTCGACAGATGAACCAGCGGCGAACCGTTCGAATCCGAGCCGGACCCATTCCAGCACAGCAGGCTCGCGACGAAGAGCGCGCCGAGCATGCCGAGAGGCCCCTGCCAGCCAATCACCTTCTGCCGCAGGAGCAGCAGGCCGCCGGCCAGGAAGGCCAGGTTCACCCACTCCAGCCCGCGCGCGCCGAACGCGCCAAAGGCCGGAACGCGCTCGAACAGTTCCTCGATGGTCAGTCGCTGGTTGTGCTTGAGGATGTCGAGCAACGTCGCCTGGCTCCAGCCATCCGGCAGGCCATCGCCGATGCGAAAGACCTGCTGCAGGCTGTCGAGCAGGTCAGGCGAAGCGCCGGGCGCTGGCCATTGCGCCATCTGCGCCGGGAAAGCCATCAAGGCGAAGGCATATCCGAGCATGGCCGGATTGAACGGATTGCGGGCAGGACCGAACGGCGCTTTGCCCGCCAGGCTGGCGAACGCCGCCGCGGTCACGACAACCCACCAAGGTCCATAGCCGGGCAGGGCGACGCCGAGCAGCAGGGCGCTGACCAGCCCGCTGCCGTCGCCCAGCAACGGCCGGCCGCCCAGGCTGCGATCCGCAGGCATCCGCTGCTTGCGAAGACGCCGGGCGAGCGCGTCGCAACCGCAGAAGGTGACGATCGCCAGGCCCAGTTGGATGAGCGGGCCCCAGCCGTACCACCCGATCAGAACGAGAACGCCCGGTGCGAGCGCAACCAGTACCCGGCGCATTGCCGTCCGCGGATCATGTGGGGCGTGGGCGACGGTCGGGTGGGTCATGGCGCCGACTGATCGTCCAGCTGTCTTTGCGCTTCAGTCAGACGCAGGCGCGCCGCTGCCAGCGCCGCCTCGTCGTGTGGTTGCCGACGCTCCAATTGCTTGAGCGCGGCACGGGCATAGGCCAATTCGCTCTTCAGCGCCCGCAGCGTGGCGCTGCCGCCCGGCGCTGCTGCGCTCTCGACGCGTCCCGTGCCGCCGGTCAGATGCTGTTCGGCCTCGGCGACGGCACTACGCAGCGCATCCAGGCGCAGCGCGTCGGCCCCTGTGCGTTCCGCCTTGGCCAGTTCGGCACGGCGCATGGCCAACTGAATCTTCGCCTGCTTCAGCGCGGCCGCCTCATCCGCCGCGGTGGGCAGGCGCACCTGGGCCTGTGCGACGGCATCGAGGGCACGCTGTGCCTGCTCGGCGGCGAGGCGCAGGGTCTCGACCTGCTGCCGGAGCTCGGCAGTCTGATGCTGTGCGTACTGCTTTTCGGCCTTGCCCAGCACGACCTTGGCCATGGCCGCCTCGATCTTCAGGCGTTTGTGCGTGTCGTCCTCGCCAACGACCGGCGCCACCGCCGCGATGCTCGGTCGGCGACGGGTGCGCTCGGCATTGCGACGCGCTTCATCGCGGGCCAACCGGGCCTGCCTCGCCTCGTACCGACGGCGGAACTGATCGGCACGCTCGCGCTGTGCGGACGCCTCGCTGGGGTTCAGCGGTCGGATGTCGATGCAATCGACCGGACACGGCGCGACACACAGCTCGCAGCCGGTGCATTCGTCCCGGATCACGGTATGCATGAGCTTGGCGGCGCCGACGATGGCATCGACCGGACAGGCCTGAATGCACTTGGTGCAACCGATGCATTCAGCCTCGCGGATGAAGGCGATCTGCGGTGGCACTTCCGTTTGTTCCAGCGGCTGCATGGGACGTTGCAGCAGTCGCGCGAGTGCCTGGACCGTCAGCTGTCCGCCGGGTGGACATTTATTGATCGCCTCGCCCGCGGCCATGCCTTCGGCATAGGGCCGGCAGCCGGGATGGCCGCACTTGCCGCACTGGGTTTGCGGCAGCAGGGCATCGATTGCCGCGATGGTCACCGGGCCCATGCCACCCCCAATCCACTGAAGCCCATGAAGGCCAGGCTCATCAGGCCGGCGGCGAAAAGCATCATCGGCACGCCGCGCAGACGGGCCGGCACGTCACAGCGCTCGAGGCGCGTCAGCAAGTCGGAGAACAGTTGCATCACCAGCCAGAAACCCAGCCCGCCGCCGATACCGAGCGCCAGCACCGCGGACAGCTGCTCCAGCGAACGGGCCAACAGCATGGCGCCCAGGCCGATGCCGATCAGCAGCGGCCATAAGTCCGGCTGTGCCGACGACGGGCGCAGCCGGACCGCCAGCGCCTGGACCGCCCAGCCCAGCGCCGCCAGCAGGGGCAGGAAGACAAACAGGTAAAGGTGCGCCAACGAGAACGTGCGCAGCAGCTGATCGGCCAGCCAGCCCAGCGGCGCGGCCAGCAGGATGATCGCGGCGCCGGCCGGGCCGAACATTCGTGTCCTGGCCTTGCGCAGGCCATCGGCGGCGAGCGGTAGGCCAAGGACCAGGTTGCTGACCAGGGCAGCGCCGATCAGGGCGAAGAGAAAATCGGTCATGCGCGAGCTGAGCGGCCTGGCGGAAAACAAGGGCGCGTATTATCCGGGCCCCTGCGCGACGCCACAACCGCCGCGGCGCCGGCTTATCGCGTGCGGCCTCGATAGACCATGCAGGCCGCGTGATCAGGCCGACCCCCATCGCGACACCGCCAAGGAAGAGGCCAATGGGCAAGATCGCCGCTGACGATGCCGTCTTTCAGGCCCGGCAGTAGCCGCGAGACGGTCATTAGACGAGCGATTGCAAGGCCAGGGCGACGAGGCCGGCTCGTCAGCTCCTGGCGCTGCTTGTAGCGTGTTACTTGACGCGCTGTCCCGGCTTGGCGCCGCTGTCCGGGCTGAGCAGGTAGATCTCTTCGCCGCCTGGGCCTGCGGCCAGCACCATGCCTTCGGATACGCCGAACTTCATCTTGCGGGCGGCGAGGTTGGCGACGTACAGGGTCAGGCGGCCTTCCAGCTTGCTCGGGTCGGGGTAGGCGCTCTTGATGCCGGAGAACACGTTGCGCTTTTCGTCGCCGATGTCGAGGGACAGGCGCAGCAGCTTGTCGGCGCCCTCGACGAACTCGCACTTCTCGATCAGCGCGATGCGCAGGTCGACGGCGGCGAAGGCGCCGAAGTCGATTTCGGGTGCCAGCGGGTCTTTCTTCAGCTCGCCGTTGCCCGTCGAGGCTTCGGTGGCGGCGAGGTCTTCCTTGGAGGCTTCGATCATGGCGTCGATCTTCGCGGGTTCGATACGGGTCATCAGCGGGGTGAAGGCGTTCAGCTTGTGGTTGGCCAGCGGAGTCGCCAGGTCGCTCCAGGTCAGCGGCGCGACGTTGAGGAAGGCTTCGGCCGCGCTGGCCAGGTTCGGCAGCACCGGCTTGAGCATGATCACCAACTGACGGAACAGGTTGACGCCCAGCGCGCAGATGGCCTGCACCTCATCCTGCTTGCCTTCCTGCTTGTTCAGGGCCCAGGGCGCCTTGTCGGCGATCCAGGCATTGGCGCGGTCGGCCAGCGCCATGATCTCGCGCATGGCACGGGAGAAATCGCGCGCCTCATAGGCTTCGGCGATGCTCGGTGCCGCGCTCTGGAACGCAGCCCAGAGTTCCGGCTCCGGGTTGGCGTCGATCAGCAGGCCGTCGTTGCCCTTGTGAATGAACCCGGCGCAGCGGCTGGCGATATTGACTACCTTGCCGACCAGGTCGGAATTGACCTTCTGCACGAAGTCCTCGAGGTTCAGGTCGAGGTCGTCAACCCCGCGGCCGAGCTTGCTCGCGTAGTAATAGCGCAGGTACTCGGGATTCAGGTGCTCGAGGTAGGTGCGCGCCTTGATGAAGGTGCCGCGCGACTTGGACATCTTCTGCCCGTTGACCGTCAGGTAGCCGTGCACATTGATCGCGGTCGGCTTGCGGTAGCCGGCACCCTCAAGCATCGCCGGCCAGAACAGGGCGTGGAAATTGACGATGTCCTTGCCGATGAAGTGGTACAGCTCGGTGCCTGAGTCTTTCTTCCAGAAGGCGTCGAAATCGAGCTCCGGCCGACGTGCGCAGAGGTTCTTGAAGCTGGCCATGTAGCCGATCGGCGCATCCAGCCAGACATAGAAGTACTTGCCGGGCTCGTCGGGAATCTCGAAGCCGAAGTAGGGCGCGTCGCGCGAGATGTCCCACTCCTGCAGGCCGGCGTCGAGCCATTCGGCGAGCTTGTTGGCGACCGCCTCCTGCAGCGTGCCGCTGCGCGTCCACTGCGCCAGCATGGCCTGGAAGTCCGGCAGCTTGAAGAAGAAGTGCTTGGAGTCGCGCAGCACCGGCGTAGCGCCGGAGATCGCCGACTTCGGGTCCTTGAGTTCGGTGGGCTCGTAGGTCGCGCCGCATTTCTCGCAGTTGTCGCCGTACTGGTCCTCGGCGCCGCACTTGGGGCAGGTGCCCTTGATGAAGCGGTCGGCGAGGAACATGCCCTTCTCGGGGTCGAAGTACTGGGTCACCGAGCGGGTGGCGATATGCCCAGCGTCGCGCAGCTTGAGGTAGATCGCTTCGGAGAGCTGGCGATTCTCTTCGCAATGGGTCGAGTGGAAGTTGTCGAAGTCGACCAGGAAGTCGGCGAAGTCGGCGCTGTGCTCGGCCTGCACCTCGGCGATCAGTTGCTCGGGGGAAATGCCCTGTTTCTCGGCGCGCAGCATGATCGCCGAGCCGTGCGCATCGTCGGCGCAGACGTAGATGCACTGGTTGCCGCGCAGCTTCTGAAAGCGCACCCACATGTCCGTCTGGATGTACTCGAGCATGTGGCCAAGGTGGATCGAACCGTTGGCGTAGGGCAGGGCACTGGTGACGAGGATCTGGCGGGCTTCGGACATGGGAATCTGCGGTCACGATTGCTGGGAAAGGTCGGCAACTATATAGGGCACAGGCGCTTTTTTCATCCGCGCGGGGCCTGCGGCCAATGCGCCGCCGAACCTTCCGGACGGCCTCCGGTCGGTTACCATGCCCCGCATCTCGCCCGTCCTTTTCAGGGAGTCAATCCATGCCTATCACCCGCGAAGCGGTCGAAGCCGCGCTGCGTCAATACACCGACCCCCACCTCGACCAGGACCCGGTCAGCGCCGGGTGCGTACGGTCGATCGACATCAACGGGGACCGGGTCAGCGTCCAGCTCGAGCTCGGCTACGCCGCCGGCCTGTTCCGCAGCGGCTGGGCCCAGATGCTGGCGATGGCGATCGAGAACCTCGACGGCGTCAGCCGCGCCGACGTGCAGGTCGATTGCCTGATCAAGCCGCACAAGGCCCAGGAGCAGCTGCCCGCGCTGGCCAACGTGAAGAACGTGATCGTCGTGGCATCGGGCAAGGGCGGTGTCGGCAAATCGACCACCGCCGCCAACCTGGCGCTGGCGCTGGCTCGCGAGGGCGCGCGGGTCGGCATGCTCGATGCCGACATCTACGGCCCGAGCCAGGGCATCATGTTCGGCATTCCCGAAGGCAGCCGGCCGCAGATTCGCAACCAGAGCGCCTTCGTTCCGCTGGAAGGGTACGGCGTCCAGGTGATGTCGATGGCCTTCCTGACCGATGACAAGACGCCGATGGTCTGGCGCGGGCCGATGGTGTCCGGCGCGCTGCTCCAGCTGATCACGCAGTCGATCTGGAACGACCTGGACTACCTGGTCGTGGACATGCCGCCTGGCACCGGCGACATCCATCTGACCCTGGCGCAGAAGGTGCCGGTCGCCGGCGCGGTCATCGTCACCACCCCGCAGGACCTGGCGCTGCTCGACGCCAAGCGCGGCGTGGAGATGTTCAACAAGGTCAACATTCCGGTGCTCGGTGTCGTCGAGAACATGGCCGTGCACATCTGCTCGAATTGCGGACACGTCGAGCACCTGTTCGGCGAAGGGGGCGGCAGTCGCCTTGCGGCCGATTACCACGTCGAACTGCTGGCTTCGCTGCCGCTGTCGATGGCGATCCGCTCGCAGGCCGATGCGGGTAAGCCCACGGTCGTCGCCGATCCGGAGTCGCAGATCGCCATGATCTACCAGGACATGGCCCGCAAGGTCGGCGCCAGGATTTCGCAGGGCGGCATGGGCGCCTCGGCCATGCCCAACATTGTCATCAGCGACGATTGATCTTCGGAGTGCACGCATGGACAGCCCCAACCTGCTGCTCGGCGCCGACCCCGCCGGCCAGCCATTCGGTCACCCGCTGCGCCTGGGCAACCGCCACGGTCTGATCGCCGGCGCGACCGGCACCGGCAAGACGGTGACGCTCCAGCGCCTGGTGGAACAGTTCAGCCAGGCGGGCGTCGCGGTCTTCGCGCCCGATATCAAAGGCGATCTGTGTGGGCTCGGAGCGTCGGGGCAGCCAACCGGCAAGATCGCCGAGCGCATCGCCAGCATGCCCTGGCTGAACTACCGACCCGAAGCTTGCCCGGTCGTGCTCTGGGACGTCGACGGCGTTAGCGGGCATCCCTTGCGCACCACCCTGAGCGAAATGGGACCATTGCTGCTCGGCAACCTGCTCCAACTCACCGAAAGCCAGCAGGCGGCGCTCTACGCGGTATTCAAGGTCGCCGATCGCGACGGCTTGCTGCTGCTCGACCTGAAGGACCTCAAGGCCCTGCTGTCGCACCTTGCCGAGCATCGCGAGCTGCTGGGCGACGACAGCGCGCTGTTCACCACCCAATCGGCCCAGGCCTTGCTCCGGCGTCTGGCCGCGCTTGAGCAGCAGGGCGCCGAGCGGCTGTTCGGCGAGCCGTCGCTCCAGCTCGAAGACCTTCTACGGCCGACGCCGGACGGGCGTGGGGTCGTCCACCTGATGGACGCCAGCCGGCTGGTCCATGAGGCGCCGAAGGTTTACGCCACCTTCCTGCTGTGGCTCTTGTCCGAGCTGTTCGAGCAGTTGCCCGAGCGCGGCGACGCTGACAGGCCGGTGCTGGCGCTGTTCTTCGACGAGGCGCACCTGTTGTTCGATGGCACGCCGAAGGCCCTGCAGCAGCGGCTCGAGCAGGTCGTGCGGCTCATCCGCTCCAAAGGCGTCGGGGTGTTCTTCATCACCCAGTCGCCGACCGATCTTCCCGACGACGTCCTGGCGCAGCTGGCCCTGCGTATCCAGCATGGCCTGCGCGCCTTCACCGTCCGCGAGCAGAAGGCACTGAAGGCCGTGGCCGACGGCTTCCGCCCCAACCCGGCGTTCGACACGCTGGAAGTGCTCACCACGCTGGGCATTGGCGAAGCGCTGGTCGGTACGCTGGAAGACAAGGGCACGCCTTCGCCGGTGCAGCGCGTCGCCATTGCGCCCCCGCAGTCACGCATCGGGCCGCTGACCGAGGCGGAGCGCGCACAACGGGTTGCCCAGTCACCGCTGCGCGGGCGTTACGACACGGCGATCGATCGCGAATCGGCCTACGAGATGCTGAGTCGTCACGCCAGCGAGAAGCTCGACCCGCAAGCGCCCGCGACGCCGAAGGCCGGCGGGAACGGCGTCAGCGATGTGCTGCTCGATTTCGCCGCCAAAACGCTCAAGGCCTCGGCTCGCCAGGCAGCCAACCAACTCGGCCGGCAGCTTGTTCGCGGGCTGATGGGCTCGCTGTTCGGCGGCAAGTCCCGGCGTTGATTCGATCGCCTCGAACGGCGGCGCCGAGCGCCGCTTCAACTCGCAACCGTCGCCCGTTACTATGTGCGCCCGTTGCCGCCTACAGGACGCTGCCATGAGCATCAAATCGGACAAATGGATTCGCCGCATGGCCGAGGAACACGGCATGATCGAGCCGTTCGTCGAGCGGCAGGTGCGTACCGAAGGCGCCGAGCGCCTGATTTCGTATGGCGTGTCCAGCTACGGCTACGACGTGCGCTGTGCCGATGAATTCAAGGTGTTCACCAACATCAATTCGGCGACGGTCGATCCGAAGAACTTCGATGAGAAGAGCTTCGTCGACATCAAGAGCGATGTCTGCATCATCCCGCCAAACTCTTTCGCGCTGGCCCGCACCGTCGAGTACTTCCGCATTCCGCGCAACGTGCTGACCATCTGCCTGGGCAAGAGCACCTACGCGCGCTGCGGCATCATCGTCAACGTCACGCCGCTCGAGCCCGAGTGGGAAGGCCACGTGACGCTGGAGTTTTCCAACACCACCACGCTGCCCGCGAAGATCTACGCCAACGAGGGTGTGGCGCAGATGCTGTTCCTCGAATCCGACGAAGCCTGCGAAGTCTCTTACCGCGACCGCGGCGGCAAGTACCAGGGCCAACGCGGCGTGACGCTGCCCAAGGCCTGAGCCTCAGCCGAGTAGGGTGGGTCTCAGCCCACCACCACGCCGATCTCGGATCGGGGCGGCTCGACGCCCCCCATGCGTAACGGCAAGCGAACAAGAAAAAGCCGGGCGATTGCCCGGCTTTTTCTTGCCTTCACGAATTACCCGCCAAGATAGGCGTCGCGAACCTTCGGGTCGGCCAGCAGCTCCTCGCCCGTTCCCTGCATGACGATGTGGCCGTTCTCCAGCACGTACCCCCGGTCGGCCAGCTTGAGCGCCTGGTTGGCGTTCTGCTCGACCAGGAAGATGGTGACGCCATCCTCGCGCAGCTGCTCGATGATCTCGAAGATCTGCTGAATGATGATCGGCGCCAGCCCCAGCGACGGCTCGTCGAGAAGCAGCAGCTTGGGCTTGCTCATCAGCGCGCGGCCGATGGCGAGCATCTGCTGTTCGCCGCCGGACATGGTGCCGGCGCGCTGTTCGAGCCGTTCCTTCAGGCGCGGAAAGAGCGTCAGCACGCGGTCCATTTGTTCCTGGAAGTCCTGCTTGGCGGTGAAGAAGCCGCCCATCGCCAGGTTCTCTTCGACCGTCAGGCGCGCGAACACGCGCCGCCCTTCCGGCACGACGGCGATGCTCTTGCGCATGATCTGCGGCGTCTGCAGGCCCACCAGTTCTTCGCCTTCATAGCGAATGCTGCCGCTGGCCGCCTGCGGCGAGCCGCACAGGGTCATCAGTAGGGTCGACTTGCCCGCGCCGTTGGCGCCGATGAGGGTGACGATTTCGCCCTTGCGGACCTCGACGTTGACCTCGTGCAGCGCCTGGATCTTGCCGTAGCAGGTGGAAACGTTGGTGAAATAAAGCATCAGGCTTCCCCCAGGTAGGCTTTGATCACGTCCGGATTGGCGCGTATTTCCTCCGGCGTGCCGTCGGCCAGCGGGCAGCCCTGGTTGATCACGACGATGTGGTCGGAAATGCTCATGACCAGTTTCATGTCGTGCTCGATGAGCAGCACGGTCACGCCATGCTGATCGCGCAGCAGGGCGATCAGAGCCTTCAGGTCTTCCGTTTCACGCGGGTTCAGTCCGGCGGCGGGTTCGTCGAGCATGAGGATGCGCGGGCGCGTCATCATGCAGCGGGCGATTTCCAGACGCCGCTGTTGTCCGTAGGCGAGCGTGCCTGCCGGTCGGTTGGCACAGTCGACCAGATCGACCTGCTCCAGCCAGTGCGCGGCATATTGCATGGCTTCACGTTCGCTCTTGCGGAACGCCGGCGTCTTGAACAGCCCGGCGAGAAAGCCCGTGTTGAGGTGCCGGTGCTGCGCGACCAGAAGGTTTTCTATCGCCGTCATGTCCTTGAACAGACGGACGTTCTGGAAGGTGCGCACCACGCCCTTGCGCGTGATCTGATGGCCGGGAAGGCCCTCGATCGATTCGCCATCGAGCAGGATCTTGCCCTCGGTGGGGCGGTAGAAGCCGGTCAGGCAGTTGAAGACCGTGGTCTTGCCGGCGCCATTCGGGCCGATCATCGAGACGACCTGCCGATCATGGACTTGCAGCGCAACGCCGTTGACCGCCAGCAGCCCGCCGAAGCGCATGGTCAGGCCGCTCACATCGAGAAGGGGGCGGCTCATGGCTTCAACTCCAGGTGCGGGCGCTGCATGGGCAGGAGGCCCTGCGGGCGCCAGATCATCATCACGACCATCAGCGCACCGAACATCAGCATCCGGTATTCGCTGAACTCTCGCATCAGCTCGGGCAGCAGGATCATGACTGTCGCGGCCAGGATGACCCCAAGCTGCGAACCCATGCCGCCAAGTACGACGATGGCGAGGATGATCGCCGACTCGATGAAGGTGAAGGATTCCGGCGAGACCAGCCCCTGGCGTGCGGCGAAGAAGCTGCCGGCGAAACCGGCGAAGGTGGCGCCGAGGGTGAAGGCCGAGAGTTTGATGATGGTCGGGTTCATCCCCAGGGCACGGCAGGCGATCTCGTCTTCGCGCAGCGCTTCCCAGGCGCGGCCGATCGGCATGCGCAGCAGGCGGTTGATCACGAACAGCGTCAGCAGCACCAGCAGCACGGCGATCAGGTAGAGAAAGATCACCTTGTGGATCGACTCGTATTCCAGCCCGAAGAACTGGTGGAAGGTCTGCATCCCTTCCTCGGCTCGCCGATCGAAGCTGAGGCCGAACAGGGTGGGCTTTTCGATACCGCTGATGCCGTTGGGCCCGCCGGTGATGTCGGTCATGTTGCGCAGCAGGATGCGGATGATCTCGCCGAACCCGAGCGTGACGATCGCCAGGTAGTCGCCCCGCAGGCGCAGCACCGGGAAACCGAGCAGGAAGCCGAACAGGGCCGCCATCGCGCCTGCGATCGGCAGGGCCGACCAGAACCCGAAGCCGAAATACTCCGACAGCAGGGCGTAGGTATAGGCGCCGACCGCGTAGAAGCCGACGTAGCCCAGGTCGAGCAGGCCGGCCAGGCCGACCACGATGTTCAGTCCGAGGCCGAGCATCACGTAGATCAGGATCAGCGTGGCGATGTCGACCGCGCCGCGCGAGCCGAAGAACGGCCAGACCAGGGCGACCACGATCAGCGTGCAGATGATCCAGCGCTGGGTCGATGGCAGCGTCAGGAAGCTGCCCGCACCGGCCAGGATTCGCGGCAGGTTGGGGCTGGCTGCCCAGCCGGCGGCGAGCCGCTCGTGGAACAGGGTCCAGAAGAACATGCCGACCGCACAGGCGGCGATGATCCAGTAGGTGCTGGCGGTCGCGCCCTCGACGATCAGGGCGATGCCCTCGGTGGTGAGCTTCAGGCCGAACACCGGGACGGACAGGGCGATCACCAGCAGGGCGCTGAAGAACGCGGGTCTGATTCGATGCGTCATACCTTTTCAACCTCCGGGCGGCCGAGAATGCCGGTCGGGCGGAACAGCAGCACCAGCACCAGCAGGCTGAACGCGACCACGTCCTTGTAGGCGGCGCCGAAGATGTCGGCACCGAAGGCTTCGGCCACGCCAAGCACCAGCCCGCCGAGCATCGCGCCCGGAATGCTGCCGATGCCGCCGAGGACTGCGGCGGTGAACGCCTTGATCCCGGCCAGGAAGCCGATGTGCGGGTTGATGACGCCGTACTGCATGCCGATCAGCACGCCGGCAACGGCGGCGAGGGCAGCGCCGACCACGAAGGTCAGCGCGATGATGTTGTTGGTGTTGATGCCAAGCAGGTTGGCCATGCGGATGTCTTCAGCGCAGGCGCGGCAGGCCCGGCCGTGGCGCGAGCGCGAGATGAACAGCGTGAGCCCGAGCATCGAGAGGAAGGTGACGATGAAGATCAGCACCTGCATGTAGGAGACCACCACCCCATCCATCGCGCTTTCGCCGAAGATGAAATTTCCGGGCATCAGGTTGGGGATCGCCTTGTCCTTCGAGTCCTGGGCCAGAAGGATCAGGTTCTGCAGGAAGATCGACATGCCGATCGCCGAAATCAGCGGGATCAGGCGGTTGCTGCCGCGCAGTGGCCGGTAGGCGACGCGCTCGATGCTGTAGCCATAGGCGCTGGTGACGATGATGCTGGCGACGAACGCACCGATCATCAGGATCGGCAACGCATCGAGTCCCATCATCGACAGGCCGACGATTGCGATGAAGGCAACGTAGGAACCGATCATGTACACCTCGCCGTGGGCGAAGTTGATCATCCCGATGATGCCGTAGACCATGGTGTAGCCGATCGCGATCAGCGCGTAGGTGCTGCCGACGGTCAGGCCGTTTATCAATTGTTGTAGGTAGTGATGAAACTCAGGCATTTCGATCTCCTGATGTCCCTGCTTGCCGACGACCCCTAGACCGACGGAACGGCCGCCCGGATAAGGGCGAACCTCGATGTCCCTGGCGTGCGGGCGGTGGCCCGACGCCGAGCAAGAGCAGGGATGGCCCTTGGTTGGGAGGGCCTCACCCGTTTCAGCGGCTTAAACAAAGAGAGCCCACTGCAGGCAGTGGGCTCTGTGCGCGATGGTTTAGATCAGTTGGTCTTGGCTTCGGTCTTGGTGCCGTCCTGATGCCATTCGTAGACGACGAAGCTGAAGTCCTTCAGGTCGCCTTTCTCGTCGAAGGCCAGGTTGCCGGTAGGCGTGTCGAAGGTGTTGCTGCGCAGCGCTTCGGCGACTTCGATCGGGTCGGTGCTGCCGGCCTTCTCGATGCCTTCGGCGATGACTTGCACGGCTGCATAGGCGGGGAATACGAACGGACCGCTCGGGTCCTGATCCTTGGCCTTGAAGGCCTCGACCAGCTTCTGGTTCTTCGGATCCTGGTCGAACGAGCGCGGCAGCGTCACGAGCATGCCCTCGGAGGCGGGACCTGCAATCGCCGAAATCTCGGAGTTGCCGACGCCCTCGGGACCCATGAAGCGCACGTCGAGCCCGCGTTCCTTGGACTGGCGCAGAAGCAGGCCCAGTTCCGGGTGGTAGCCGCCGTAATAGACGAAGTCCACGCCTTCCTGCTTGAGGCGGGCGATCAGCGAGGAGAAGTCCTTGTCGCCGGCATTGATGCCTTCGAACAGGCCGACCTTCACGCCTTTCTTCTCGAGCGTTTCCTTCACCGCCGTGGCGATGCCTTCGCCGTACTGCTGCTTGTCGTGGATGACCGCGACATTCTTCGGCTTGATCACGTCGGCGATGTAGTTGCCCGCAGTCGGGCCCTGCATGCTGTCCAGGCCGATGGTGCGGAAGATCAGCTCGTAACCGCGGGAGGTGATGTCCGGGCTGGTCGAGGCCGGCGTGATCATCAGGATGCCTTCGTCTTCGTAGATGTCCGAAGCCGGCTGGGTCGAGCTGGAGCACAGGTGCCCGACCACGAACTTCACGCCATCGTTGACGATCTTGTTGGCCACCGCCACGGCCTGCTTGGGATCGCACGCGTCATCGTAGACGACGCCTTCCAGCTGCTGGCCGTCGACGCCGCCGGCCTTGTTGATCTGCTCAATCGCCATCTTGGCGCCGATGAACTGCATTTCACCGTACTGGGCGACCGGGCCGGTGACCGGACCGGCCAGACCGATACGGATGGTGTCGGCGGCCAGGCTGTAGCTTGCGGCTCCCGTCAGGGCAATGGCCAGGAAAAGCTTGGAAAGACGCTGGGGGGTCTTCATAAGTGCTCCAGAATGCATCGTTATTGTTAGATCCTGCAGGCCGAGGCTTGCGTGACAGCCTATAGAGTAGCCGGCCAACTGTACCGGTACAGTGTAAGTCGGTTACCGACCGTTGCACAGCCGGCCGCGGTTGCGCTTGAAGGCCCGTCGCGGCGCTATAAGATGCCCGTTTTCGACTGTTCGGACAGGATCATGCAGGAAGATCGAAGCACGCTTTATGCCAAGCTCTTGGGCGAGACGGCGGCCATTGACTGGCCCGAGCTGCAGCCGTTCTTCGCTCGCGGCGTGCTGTTGCGCGTAGGTGGGGAACTGGATCTGGTGGACGTCGCGCTGGCCGTGGCGAGCGACGAGGGCGCCGCGGTCGCGGCATGGATGAAAGCCGGTTCGCTCGGCCGACTCGAGGCGGATCAGGCGCAGGATTGGCATGATCGTCGCCCGTCGTTGTGGGCTGTGGTTGTTGCGCCCTGGGTGCTCGTCCAGGAGCGCACCGCAGCGCCGACGCACTGAAACGGCGCGGCTAGCGCCGTACCCAGCGCTGGCGGGCCCAGCCGCTGAGGGCATCCACCGCCAGCACCATCAGCAGCATGACGAGCATCACGGTCGAGGCCTGGGCTTCCTGGAACAGGCTCAGGCTCATGTAGAGCATCTGCCCGAGCCCGCCGGCCCCTACGAAGCCGAGCACGCTGGCCATGCGGATGTTGTTCTCCCAGCGATAGAGCGTGTACGCAAGGAGCTGCGGCCACAGCCCCGGCAGTACGCCATAGCAGAACACCGCGATCCGCCCGCTACCGGCCAGGCGCAGCGCCTCGCCCGGCGGGCGCGGCGCGTTCTCCAGCGCTTCGGCGAACAACCGCCCGAGCACGCCGGCGGTGTGCAGCGCCAGGGCGAGGGTGCCGGCATTCGGGCCGAGACCGGCCGCCAGGACCATCAGCGCCGCCCAGACCAGCTCGGGTACCGCCCGCAAGGCGTTGAGGATCAGCCGCGCCAGCGCGCGTGCCGCAACGCCGAAGCGACCGGCGGCCGGGAGCGCCAGCGCAAGCCCCATGACGGCGGCCAGCAAGGTACCGAGCGCCGACATGGCCAGGGTTTCGAGCGCAGCCCAGGCGACCGAGCGCAGGTGGCCGGCCGAGAGATCAGGCCGGAGGAAGCCGCGGGCATAGTCCCCCATCTGCGACAGGCCGTCCGGGCTGAACAGCGCCGTGGCTTGCATGTCGAGAAAGGCGAACGACAGGGCGGTGGCCATCAGCAGCGACAGCGGGATCAGGTACCGCACCAGTGTCCTCATGCCAATCCCCAGCGCAGCGCGCGGCTGATCAGGTCCGCCAGGAGTACCAGCACGAGGAAGGTGACCAGCATGCTCGCCACTTCGGCGCCAGCGAACATGCGCATCGACAGGTCCATTTGCTGGCCGAGCCCGCCGGCACCGACGAACCCCATCACCACCGATGCCCGGATGCCACACTCCCAGCGATAGACGCCGTAGGACAGCATCTCGGCCGCGGCCTGCGGCAGGATGCCGTACAGGAACGCCGCGAGCCGGCCGCTGCCGGCGCCGAGCAGGGCCCGTGCCGGCAAGGGATCGACCGACTCGTAGATCTCCGCGTAGACCTTGCCGAGCATGCCGCTGTAGGCAATGGCGATCGCCAGCACGCCCGCGGTGGGGCCGAGCCCGACCGCGCGGACGAACAGCAGCGCCCAGACGATCTCCGGCACGCTGCGCAGGACGATCAGCACGGTGCGCGCCGGCCAGCGCAGCGCCTGGCTCCACCAGGCCGATCGACCCTCGCGGCTGGCGGCCGAACGCGACAACGCCCGGCTGGCCAGGAGCGAGGCCGGCAACGCGATCAGCAGGGCAAGCGCCATGCCGGCGGTCGCGATGGCCAGCGTCTCCAGCGTGGCGCGGCCGAGCAGGCGGAGAAATTCCGGGTCGTGCGCCAGCGGCCAGAACCCGGCGAGAAAGCCGCCCATGGTGCGGCGGTTGTCCTCGTCGAACAGCACCAGCGGGTTCAGCTCGCTGAGCATCAGTCCTGGCCAGAGCAACGCCACAGCGGCGATCGTCAGCATCAGGCGCGGCAATGCGGCGGGGTCGGTGGCGTGGCGGGCATTCAGCATCGCGGCAGGGTCAGTGCCTGGGCCATCGGCGCCATGGGTTGCAGTGGCTCGGCGAGCTGCCGGTTTGCGTAGAGCGCCGTCAGCGCCTGTTCATCGACCCGTGACGCTGGGGCGTCGAACAGGATCCGGCCGTCCCGGATGCCGATGACCCGGTCGAAATGAGCAAGCGCGAGGTCCACCGCGTGCAGGCTCGCCAGCAGCGTCGCGCCTTGCTGTCGCGCCTCCTGAGCCAGGATGCCGAGCGTGTGGCTGGCCAGCACCGGATCCATCGCCGACACCGGCTCGTCGGCCAGGATCAGCTCCGGCCGCTGGTACAGCACGCGCGCGATGCCGACCCGCTGCAACTGGCCGCCGGAGAGCTGCTCGCAGCGCTGATAGAGCTTGTCGGCGATGTCCAGCCGGGCGAGCGCCTGCTCGGCCCCGGCGGCGTCGAGCGGATACACAAGGCTGAGCAGGCTGCGGGGCAAGGACCATTGGCCGAGCCGACCGGCCAGCACGGCGGTGACCACGCGCTGCCGGGCCGGCAGGGGCGGCGCCTGGTGGATCAGTCCGATAAGTGCGCGCAGGCGCTGCCGCGCAGCGCCGCCGAGGGTCCACGGGGACATGCCGAGCACTTCCAGCGAGCCGCTGCCGGGCCGCAGGGCGGTGGCCAGCAGGCGGAGCAGGGTGGTCTTGCCGGCGCCGGACGGGCCGATGACCGCCACGCACTCGCCGGCATCCAGCGACAGCGTCAGCCCGGTCAGCGCGGCCTGCCCGTTGGCATGGACGTAGTCCACGCCAGCCAGGCGTACCGTCACTTCAGCAGGCCCGCCGCCAGCGCGGCTTCCTTGATGCCCTCGTAGTTTTCCGGTCGCGTCTCGACGAAGCGGGTCGCGGCCTGCAGATCGAGGATCGCCTTGTGTTCAGGGTTGGCCGGATCGAGCGCCAGGAAGGCCGCCCTGATCTTGTCGACCAGGGCTGGCTCCAGGTCGCCGCGCACCGTCCAGTTGTAGTCGTAGTAGGGCGGGGTGGTGGCGAAGACGCGCACCTTGGTCGTGTCGACCTTGCCGGCCTCGACCAGCTTGTTCCACACCGAGGCGTTCAGCACGCCGGCATCGGCCTTGCCGGCCTGGACCCAGGCGGCGGTGGCGTCATGCGCGCCGGAATAGGCAACCCGATCGAAGAACTGCTCCGGCACGATGCCGTCCTTGAGCATGAAGTAGCGCGGCATCAGGCTGCCGGAGGTGGACGAAACCGAGCCGAAGGCAAAGGTCTTGCCCTTCAGGTCCGCGATCGATTCGACCGCAGGGTCGGCCGTGATGAAGGTGCTGGTGAACCGCTGGTCCTGCTCGCGCTGCACGAGCGGGATCGCATCGCCGGTCTTTTCGCGCGCCTGGACGAAGGTGAAGCCGCCGAGCCAAGCCAGGTCGACCCTGTCGGCGGCCAGGGCTTCGACCACGGCGGCGTAGTCGGATACGGGGGTGAATTTCACCGGCATACCGAGCCGGTCTTCGAGATAGGCGCCCAGCGGTTCGAACTTGCGCAGCAGCTCGGTGGGGGCTTCGTCAGGAATGGCCGAGACGCGCAATACGTCCTGGGCATGGGCGGAGGAAAAACAGAACGGCAGGGCAAGGCCGGCAACGGCTGCCAGAAGGGCTTTCAGCATTGGGTTCTCCGGTTCAATAGCGGAAAAAGCGCGCGAATTATGTGGCGCCGCCGCACGACCGGCAAGCGGACCGGCCCGTTGCGTTGCCTGGCGGGCGCGGCGGGCTACACTCGCCACTGCGCCCTTACAGGAGATTGCCCGTGTCTGAGTTGCCCTCTCTTGCCTTTGCCGGCATCGGCCTGATGGGCCTGCCGATGTGTAGGCGCCTGCTGGCGGCGGGCTATCGCGTGACGGTATGGAACCGCTCGCCCGACAAGTGCGCGCCGCTGGTGGCGCTGGGTGCGCAGGTCGCTGACACCCCGGCCGCGCTCTGCGACGCGGCGGACATCGTGTTGCTCTGCCTGGCCGATACCGCCGTGGTGAGAGCGGTCGTGTTCGGGCCGAACGGCATCGTCGAGGGTGCGCGAGAGGGGCAGCTGCTGGTCGATCACTCCAGCCTGGAACCCTCTGCCACGCGCGAGATGGCCGCGGCTCTGGCGGCACGCGGCATGCGCTGGGTCGACGCGCCGGTCTCCGGCGGTACGGCAGGCGCCGAGGCGGGCAGCCTGGCGATCATGGCGGGCGGTCGCGCCGAGGACATCGAGCGGGTGCGCCCGATCCTGATGCATCTCGGCCAGCGCCTGACGCACATGGGCGAGGTGGGCGCCGGCCAGGTGACCAAGGCCTGCAACCAGATGATCGTCGCCTGCAACGCGCTGGTGATCGCCGAGGTGGTTGCGCTGGCCGAACGCGCCGGCGTCGATACGCGGCTGCTGGCCACGGCGCTCGCCGGTGGCTTCGCCGATTCCAAGCCGCTCCAGATCCTCGCGCCGCAGATGGCGGCCAGTGAGTTCGAACCGGTGAAGTGGCACGTGCGCACCTTGCTCAAGGACCTGGATACCGCGACCGGCCTCGCGCGCGAGCAGGGCGGCGCCACGCCGATGACCGGTCTGGCCGCGCAGCTGATGCGCCTGCATGGCAGTCATGGCCATCTCGAACGTGACCCCGCCACCCTCGTCGAACTGTTCCGGGAGCGCCGCTGATGAAGATTTCCGCCAACCTGTCCTTGCTGTTCACCGAACAACCGCTCATCGACCGTGTGCTGGCTGCGCGCCTGGCCGGATTCGATGGCGTGGAAATCCAGTTCCCGTACGAGCTGGCCGCCGTTCGGCTCAAGGAGGCGCTCGAGCGTGCCGGTTTGCCGCTGGTACTGATCAACCTGCCGGCCGGCGACTTCATGTCGGGTGGGGCCGGCCTGGCGGGCGTTCCGGGGCGCCAGGCGGAATTCGACGCCGCACTGGACGACGCCTTGGCCTACGCCGCGATGACGCGTCCGGCGCACGTCAACGTGCTGGCCGGTCGTCTGGCTGACGGCGTGACGCGCGCCGAGGCGCTGGATGTGCTGGTCGAGCGGTTGCGCAAGGCGGCCGAGGCCTTCGCGGTGCTGGGCATCCCCGTGTTGTGCGAGGCCATCAACCCGTTCGACATGCCCGGCTACCTGGTCAACACCGCCGAGCAGCTGGACGAGCTGCTGCGTCGCGTCGATCATCCCAACTGCCTCGCCCAGCTGGACCTGTACCACATGGCTCGCCAGGGCCTGGAGATCGGTGCCTGCGTGCGGCAGCTCGGTGGGCGCATCGGTCACGTGCAGTTCGCCGATTGCCCCGAGCGGGGCGAGCCGGGCAGCGGCGAGACGGATTTCGAGGCCGCCTTCACGGCGCTCGATGCGGTCGGTTATGCCGGCTGGCTGGGCGCCGAATACCATCCCGGCCCGCAGGGCACCGCCGCGAGCCTGGCCTGGCTCGACGCCTGGAAGGCGCGCCCATGACCATGCCCGCCGGGCTGGACAGGCTCAAGGCCGAGCTGGAGCGCTTCGGCCGTGAGCACGACGCGTCGGCCACCGAGCGTAGTGCGCGCCTGCTCAACATCACCCGAGACACCGGTCAGTTCCTCGCGCTGCTGGTGCGCGCCACGCGGGCCGCCGGCATCGTCGAGGTCGGTACCTCCAACGGGTATTCGACGCTCTGGCAGGCCGAAGCCACGATTGCCACCGGTGGCCGTGTCGTCACGGTGGAGCGTGCCGCGCACAAGGTCGAACAGGCGCGCCGTACCTTCGAACGCTCGGGGTTGGCCGGGCGCATCGAGCTGATGCATGACGAGGCGGCGGCCGTGCTCGCCCGGTTACCGGATGCCTCGGTGGATCTGCTGTTTCTCGATTCCGAGCGCAGCCAGTATCTCGCCTGGTGGCCACGGGTCCGCGCGTTGATACGGCCTGGCGGCCTGCTGGTGGTGGACAACGCCGTGTCGCATGCCACCGAGATGGCGCCTTTCATCGCCGCGGTCGAAGCGGACGACGCCTTCACCACCAGTCTGGTTCCTGTCGGCAAGGGCGAATTCCTCGCCGTGCGCGAACCGCTCTAGCGCGGCTCGGACCGGCCGGTCGCATCGCCGGGCATAAGGCCGGCGAATGGTGGCAGACACCCGCAGGCGAACGCCCCTAGAGTGCGTGGCGCCAGACGCTGGGTGTCTGGCGACCGACAAGAACAAGAGACCGATCGCATGCAACCCTCGACCCAAGCCAGCAACGCCTGGCGCGTGCTCTTCCTGTTGTTTCTGGCCAACCTGTTCAACTTCTTCGATCGCACCATTCCGGCGATCATCAACGAGCCGATCCGCCTGGCCTGGAATCTCAGCGATTTCCAGCTCGGCCTCATCGGCACCGCCTTCACCATCGTCTACGCCATCGCCGGCGTTCCGCTGGGGCGGATGGCCGACACCGGCGCGCGACGCACGATCATGGGTTGGGGCCTGATGGCCTGGAGCGGCCTGACCGCCGTCAATGGCTTCGCCTGGAATTTCTGGAGCTTCCTGCTCATTCGCATGGGTATCGGTGTCGGCGAGGCGAGTTACGCGCCAGCGGCCAACTCGCTGATCGGCGACCTCTTTCCCGCGCACAAGCGCGCCCGCGCGATGGGCATCTTCATGCTTGGCCTGCCGCTGGGCCTGCTGCTGGCGTTCTTCACCGTCGGCGCGATGGTGCAGGCGTTCGACAGCTGGCGCGCGCCGTTCTTCATCGCGGCGGTTCCCGGCATCGTGCTGGCCCTGTTCATGTTCTTCATTCGCGAGCCGCAGCGCGGCGCGGCCGAGTCGGTGAAAATTTCGCAGGTGCCGATCGACAAGCCGCTGCGCCGGGTGCTGGCGATTCGCACCTTCTGGTGGCTGACCCTGGCGGGCCTGACGTTCAACTTCGCGACCTACGCCTGCAACGCCTTCATGGTCCCGATGCTGATGCGCTACTTCGCGGTGCCGCTGACCGAGGCATCGGTCGCCACGGGCATCATCGTCGGGCTGACCGGGTTGGTCGGTCTGACGCTCGGCGGCTGGCTGGCCGATCGCATCCATGAGCGCTTCGAGCGCGGCCGGCTGCTGTTCGCCGCCGTCAGCATGCTGATCGCCACACTGTGCACCGGCTACGCGCTGCTGGCCGGGCGGATCGAGGTGGCCGTGTTCATCGCCGTGTTTGCGGTGGGTTGGCTGTTTTCCTACAACTTCTACACCTGCGTCTATACGGCGATCCAGGATGTGATCGAGCCGCGCCTGCGGGCCACGGCGATGGCGTTGTTCTTCGCCGGGCTCTACCTGCTCGGTGGTGGACTCGGCCCGGTGGTGGTGGGGCTGCTGTCCGACCATTTCGCCGAGGCGGCCATGCTGGCGGAAGGGGCGAGCGCCCTGAGCGAGGCCCACAAGGCCGTCGGTCTGCATGACGCCATGTACCTGATTCCGGCGTCGCTGCTGCTGACGATGGGCTTCCTGCTCCAGGCCGCCCGCAGCTTCGGTCACGACGCCCGAACGATGAAGGCCGGCATGGCAGCGGCGGTACCGGCCTGAGATAGGGCCGGGCCGGTGTAACGGGTTCTAGCGATGTAGGGCGGATCAGGCGCGCAGCGAACAATCCGCCAAGGTCACACGCCACTGCGAAACCTCCGGTGCATTGCTGCGCGAATGCACCCTACACAGCCAGCCTGGCGATGTAGGCGGATCAGGCGCGCAGCGAACAATCCGCCAAGGCCACGCCGCTGCGAAACTTCCGGTGCATTGCTGCGCGAATGCACCCTACGCGTTCCATCGCAGCCCAGAGGTTGTCTCTTCCTTCGCCGGGGCAACCGCCAATCGCGTATCGAGCGGTTGCGGGTTCCCGCTGTAGGGTGGGCCAGCGATAGGTGCGGGTCTCGCCTCGCGAACCCATGTCGTCGGTCATGACGGGCCCTGTCGGGCGCGGCGCTCGCGTACACTGCGCGGCCGTTTTTACGACCGGATCGTCGCGCATGTTTCACGACACCCCCGCCCGCGCCTGCGGCATCGACTTCGGCACCTCCAATTCCACCGTTGGCTGGTGGCGCCCCGACACCGATCCGCTGATCGCCCTCGAACAGGGCCAGCCGACCCTGCCGTCGGTGGTGTTCTTCAACCATGAAGAGCGCCGCCCGGTCTTTGGCAGACAGGCGCTTGCCGAGTACCTGGAGGGCTACGAGGGCCGGTTGATGCGCTCGCTCAAGAGTCTGCTCGGCTCGAAGCTGCTCAAGAGCGAAACCACCGTGCTGGGCAGCGCGGTGCCGTTCAAGGACATCCTCGGCCTGTTCCTCGGGACGCTGAAGCAGCGCGCCGAGGCGGCGGCCGGTCAAGCCTTCGAGGAGGTGGTGCTCGGCCGTCCGGTGTTTTTCGTCGATGACGACGAAAAAGCCGATCGCGAAGCCGCCGACACCCTGGCCGCCGTCGCTCGCAAGCTGGGCTTTCGCGAGGTGTCGTTTCAATTCGAGCCGATCGCGGCGGCGTTCGACTATGAGTCGCGCATCGAGCGCGAGGAGCGCGTGCTGATCGTCGACATCGGTGGCGGTACCTCGGATTTTTCGCTGGTGAGGCTGTCCCCCGAACGCCGTCGGCTCGACGACCGCCGGGACGACGTGCTGGCCACCGGGGGCGTGCACGTCGGCGGCACCGATTTCGACAAGCAATTGAGCCTTCACGGCGTGATGCCGCTGTTCGGCTATGGCAGCCGGATGAAGAGCGATGCGCCCATGCCGACCGCGTCCCATCTGAATCTCGCCACCTGGCACACGATCAATGCGGTGTACTCGGCGGCGTCGCAGCGCTCGTTGCAGAGCATGCGCTACGACATCGTCGATCCGACCGGCATCGATCGCCTGTTCCGGCTGATCGACCAGCGTGCCGGCCACTGGCTGGCGATGCAGGTCGAGGACGGCAAGATCGCGCTGACCGAGGCGCAGGCGCACCGCATCGACCTGCAACGCATCGAGCCCGCGCTCGAGGTGCTGCTCACGCGAGCGACCTTCGAGCAGACGCTCGCGCCGTTGCTGGCGCGTATCGATGCGAGCATCGCCGAGCTGCTCACGCGCGCCGGCGTCTTGCCGGACCAGGTGGACACCCTGTTCTTCACCGGTGGCTCGAGCGCCATTCCTGCGCTTCGCCAGCAAGTGGCACAACGGTTCGCGCAGGCACGGCAGGTGGAGGGCAACCGCTTCGGCAGCATCGGCAGCGGCCTGGCGATCGAAGCGAAGAAGCGCTACGGGTGACGCTTGGCGCCTTCGCCTGGCCCGAGGACGGCGGCGGATTGTTCGCTGCGCTCCTGAGCCCGCCCTACAGGTCGTGGGGCGGGGTGCGTAGCGATGCGCCGAAATGCCTGGAAATGCTGGCCTCAGCCGGCGACCAGCACTCGAATCGCTTCGAGCCGCAGCGCGGCCTTGTCCAGCATCGCCATGCCTTCCTCGCGCTGTGTGCGTAGCGCCTCGATCTCGGTGTCGCGAACGCTGGGGTTGACGGCTTGCAGGGCGGTCAGGCGGGCGATTTCTTCGTCGAGGTTGGCTTGCCAGCGGCGTTGCGCCTCGGCGACGCGCTCGGCGTGGCGGGGCGTGACCTTGGCTTCGGCCGCAGCGATCTGCGTGGCCAGTACGTCGCGCTGCGCCTGGACGAACTTGTTGGCGCTCGAGCGCGGCACGCTTTCGAGCTGGTCGTTGAGCGTGTCGAAGGCCACCTTGGCGGCCAGGTCGTTGCCATTTCCGTCGAGCAGGCAGCGCAGCGCCATGGGCGGCAGCACGCGGTGCAGCTGCAAGGCGCGCGGGGCCACCACTTCGCTGACGTAGAGCAGTTCGAGCAGCACCGTGCCCGGCTTGAGCGCCTTGTTCTTGATCAGTCCGACCGCGGTATTGCCCATCGAGCCGGACAGCACCAGGTCCATGCCGCCCAGCACCATCGGGTGTTCCCAGGTGAGGAACTGCATGTCCTCGCGGACCAGCGCCTGCTCGCGGTCGTAGGTGACGGTGACCGCTTCGTCGTCGCCCAGCGGGAAGCTCGCGTCGAGCATCTTCTCGCTGGGACGCAGGATCAGCGCATTCTCCGAGTGGTCCTCGCTGTCGATGCCGAAGGCGTCGAACAGCTCTTCCATGTAGATGGGCAGGCGGTACTGGTCGTCCTGCTCGAGGATGTCCTCGACCAGCTGCTGACCCTGTTCGCCACCGCCGGAGTTGAGCTCCAGCAGGCGATCGCGACCGCTGTGCAGCTCGCTTTCGAGCCGCTCGCGCTCGGCGCGCGCGTCGACGAGCAGCGCCTGGAAGGCGTCGTCCTCGCCCTCGTCCAGCAATTCCAGCAAGCGTGGGCCGAACTGATGCTGCAGGGCGTTACCGGTCGGGCAGGTCGCCAGGAAGGCGTTGAGCGCCTCGTGATACCAATGGAACAGGCGCGCCTGCGGGCTCGGCTCCAGGTAGGGAACGTGCAGCTGAATGACATGCTTCTGACCGATACGGTCGAGGCGGCCGATGCGTTGCTCCAAGAGGTCCGGGTGCGCGGGCAGGTCGAACAGCACCAGATGGTGCGCGAACTGGAAGTTGCGGCCCTCGCTCCCGATCTCCGAGCAGATCAGCACCTGCGCACCGAACTCTTCGTCGGCGAAGTACGCGGCGGCGCGATCGCGCTCGACGATGCTCATGCCTTCATGGAACACGGTCGCCGGGATGCCCGAGCGCACGCGCAGCGCGTCTTCCAGATCCAGCGCCGTCTCGGCGTGCGCACAGATCACCAGCACCTTGAACTTCTTCAGCATCTTGAGCTGGTCGATCAGCCACTCGACGCGCGGATCGAAGCGCCACCAGCGCTCGTCGTCGGTGACCTCCGGCAGGGTCTGGTAGCTGACTTCCGGGTACAGCTCGGCATGTTCGCCCAGCGGCAGCTCCATGTACTGGACGGGGCAGGGCAGCGGGTAGGCGTGCAGCTCGCGCTCGGGGAAGCCCCGCACTGCGGCGCGGGTGTTGCGGAACAGCAGGCGGCCCGTGCCGTGGCGATCGAGCAGCTCGCGGACGAGGCGGGCGCTGGCCTCGACGTCGCCGTCGGTCACGGCCGTCAGCAGGGCTTCGCCTTCGCTGCCGAGCATCTGCTGGATGGTCTGGTGGGCGCCTTCGGACAGACGGCCTTCGTCCAGCAGCTCCTGCACCGCTTCGGCGACCGGGCGGTAGTTCAGGCTTTCGGCGCGGAAGGCCTCGAGGTCGTGGAAGCGGTTCGGGTCGAGCAGGCGCAGGCGCGCGAAGTGGCTTTCCTGCCCAAGCTGCTCGGGGGTCGCGGTGAGCAGCAGCACGCCGGGGATGACTTCGGCCAGTTGCTCGACCAGCTGGTACTGCGGGCTGGCGCCTTCCGGGTGCCAGACCAGATGGTGCGCCTCGTCGACCACGAGCAGATCCCAGCCGGCGGCGAAGGCGGCATCCTGTGCGCGCTCGTCGTTCTTCAGCCAGTCGAGCGCGACGAGTGCGAGCTGCGCATCCTCGAAGGGGTTGGTGGCATCGCTCTCGGCAAAGCGCTCGGCATCGAACAGGGTCACCTGCAGGTTGAAGCGGCGGCGCATTTCGACGAGCCACTGATGTTGCAGGGTCTCCGGGACCAGGATCAGCACGCGGCTGGCGCGGCCCGACAGCAGCTGGCGGTGGATCACCAGGCCGGCCTCGATGGTCTTGCCCAGGCCCACTTCATCGGCGAGCAATACCCGCGGGGCGATGCGGTCGGCGACTTCCCTGGCGATGTGCAACTGGTGCGCGATGGGCTGCGCCCGGGCACCGCCCAGACCCCAGAGCGATGACTGCAGCTGGCGGCTCTGGTGTTCGAGCGTGTGGTAGCGCAGGGCGAACCAGTTCAGCGGATCGATCTGTCCGGCGAACAGACGGTCGCTCGCCAGGCGGAACTGGATGAAATTCGACAGCTGGGTTTCCGGCAGGGTGCGGGCTTCGTTCTGCGCCGTCAGGCCGTGGTAGACCAGCAGGCCGTCGACGTCCTCGACCTCCCGCACGGTCATCTTCCAGCCTTCGAAGTGGGTGATCTCGTCGCCGGGCACGAAGCGCACGCGGGTCAGCGGTGCGCTGCGCGTGGCGTATTGGCGGGTTTCGCCGGTGGCGGGGTAGAGCACGGTGAGCATGCGTCCATCCTGGGTAAGGACGGTGCCGAGGCCGAGTTCTGCTTCGCTATCGCTGATCCAGCGTTGCCCCGGTAGATACTGCTGCGCCATGCTGCCTCCCGCTGTGAAAAAAGCCGGCTATGGTAACGGAAGGACACCGTCACGGCGATGGCGGATGCCGACCGGATAACGGATCGCCGGGAGTCGTCCCGTTACACTCGCCCAGTGTCCATGCCGTGCGGCGACAGGAGAACGCCATGCTGCCCACCCTTCCGACCGGTGCCATCCCGCCTGCAACGCAGGATGTCGCCCGTATCAGCCATCAGCCGGCCGTCGCGCCGGTCCAGCCCGCTGCGAGCGACAGCTCGGTCGGGTTCGACCAGCGCCGCCCCGAGGAATCGGCCGATCGCCTGCGCGAGGAACAACGCCGTCGTCGCCGTCGCGGCTATACGCCCGAGCAACTGGCAACCGGTGCTACCGAGGCAGAAGACCGCGAGGCACTCGCCGAGTTGCCCCGGCAGGGTCTGTGGATAGACACCGAGGCGTGAATCCGGTGGCCCGCGTCGGCACTCTGCCGCGGTCGTTGGCGATCGAATGAGCATGGAGGCCGATAAGGACGTGCCGATGCTGCCCGATGCCGACCTTTACTACTGGCCTGAGTGGGTCGAGCCCGCCCTGGCCGACCGCTGGCTGGCGACCCTGCTGGCGCAGACGCCGTGGGAGCAGCCGCGCGTCAAGGTCTTTGGCCGCGAACACCCGGTGCCGCGCCAGGTGGCCTGGTACGGCGATCCGCAGGTCGGTTACCGGTATTCGGGGCTCTATCACCCGCCGCTGCCCTGGACGCCGTTGCTCGCCGAGATTCGCGCTCGCGTTCAGGCCACCACCGGCGTGCCATTCAATGGCGTGTTGCTGAATCACTATCGCGATGGGCAGGACGCGATGGGCTGGCACAGTGACGATGAGCCCGAGCTCGGACCTGCGCCGGTGATCGCCGCCCTGAGCCTCGGGGCGAGCCGCCGCTTCGATCTGCGCCGGCGCGGCACGCAGCCCATCGGTCATTCGCTTGTACTGGCGCACGGCTCGCTGCTGGTCATGGCGGGCGCGACGCAGCATCATTGGCAGCACCAGATCGCCCGCAGCCGCAAGGTGCTTGCGCCGCGCCTGAACCTCACTTTCCGCCTGATCAATCCCGAGCCGACTTCATGAGCGACGACAAGCTGATCGATTTCGCCGCTGAACGCAGCAAGCGCATTCACGACCTGAACGACCGGCGCCTGGCCGACCTGCGCCAGGCGTTCGAACAGGCGCTGCCACTCAAGCCGGGCAAGAAGCGCAAGCCGAAGAAGAAGCGCTGAGACCGCCACCGCGCGCCCGCAACGCGACGCCTGTCGCTCTCACCCGATGAGGCTCGAACGAGCCATGCCGATCCCACCGCTGTGAAGACCGCTTCCTAGCCGGCGGTTCGACTCGGTCATCCAGCGGCTGGGTCACGGTGGCCGCCCCCTTGCGGGTACCGCCATCGTCGCCGCCGAAGCCCGATTTCGTTGATCCAGATCAGCTGGAAAGGCTCGTTATTCATCGCCTCGTTGCGGCTATTGACGTTCGTCAATTTTTGTCGCGCGGCCCGCGGTTAACGTTCACCCATCGAAACGCGCAAGTGGCGCAGGAGACAGGGTCATGTTCGTCGATAACGTGGTGCTCGCAGGGGTGGTAACGGTCGGCCTGATGGTGGCCTTTCTCGGCGGGTTTGGATATTTCGTTTGGCAGGACGCGCACAAGAAGCGCTAGTTCGCCAATGCACAGAGCACGCAAGGCAATTCGGGCGACTTCGGTCGCCCTTTTTTTGCTCCTTTTTCGGCGCTCAAGCGGCTTCGCACGGCGAGCCTGGAGACTCAGGGTCGACGCCAGCCCAGCGTCCTGACACGAAAACGCCATTGTGCAGGCGCTCAGCGACATAAATGAGCGCGCGATGAGCCTCGTCCGCCAGCCGACCGGCAGCCCGAACCCCATCCGGGCAAGAGCGTCCTATCAGAGGGACCACGACGGATGCAGCCGTGAAGATCAGGTTCGCTTGCAGCAACGAACGAAAGACCCGGGAGGTCTGCGATATCGCCGCGACGCTCGGGCTGGACGTGCGCGCGTATCCGCTCGAACACGAAGAGCTGCATAGCGATGACATCGAGCAGCTCGCCGACATCAACCTGCTGGCGGCGTTCCGCCTGCTGGGCAAGCCGGTGTTCGTCGAATACAGCGGACTGGAGATCCCGAGCCTGAATGGATTCCCCGGCGGGCTGACGCAGCGCTTGTGGGACATGCTGCAGGCCGAGCGCTTCGCCGCGCTGATCGGTCAATTCGAGGACCCGCGCGCCACCGCACGCAGCGTGATCGGCTACTGCGACGGTCGCAAGCGGCACTTTTTCGAAGGTCGGCTGGACGGGCGGATCGTGACCGAACCGGCGGCCGACCGGTCGTCCCAGTGGGACAGCGTGTTCGTGCCCGAAGGCTACGACCGCACCCTGGCCGATCTTGGCGAGCAGAAGAACGAGCTGTCCATGCGCCGCCGCGCGCTGGAGGCCTTCGCCAGCTTCCTGAGGGCCAACTGATGGAGCGGCTTCGCGAGGCCTACCGCAGCGACCAACTGATCCTCTTCGTCGGCTCGGGCGTATCGGCCAACATCGGCCTGCCGCCCTGGCGCCGGCTGGTCGACCAGATCGCGCTGCAGCTGGACTACGACCCCGAGGTGTTCGGCACCTACGGCAATTTCCTCTCGCTGGCCGAGTACTACCGCATCAAGAAGGGCAACATCGGCGGGCTGCGCAGCTGGATGGACCGCGAGTGGCACCGGAACATCGACATTCGCGAGTCGGCCATTCACCGCATGATCGTTCACGGCCGTTTCGCCTCGATCTACACCACCAATTACGACCGCTGGCTGGAATACGCGCACGACGCCTACGACGTCGACTACGTGAAGATCGCCAATGCCAGCGATCTGGCCAAGGCGCGCGACGGCGTGCGGCAGATCATCAAGTTTCACGGCGACTTCGATGACGACTCGACCATCGTCCTCGACGAAACCAGCTACTACGAACGCCTGCAATTCGAGACGCCGCTGGATATCAAGCTGCGGGCCGACACCCTGAGCAAGGCGGTGCTCTTCATCGGATACAGCCTGTCCGATACCAACATTCGCCTGCTGTTTCACAAGCTGTCGAAGATCTGGAGCCGTCATGAGCGACTGGGTGTGCGGCCGATCTCCTACGTCTTTTCCCACAAGCCCAACCCGGTGCAGGAAGAAATCCTCAGCCAATGGGGCATTCGCATGCTGTCCTCGGAAATCGACGATCCCGGCCTGGCGCTCTGCCGGTTCATGCAGGACCTGGTCGAGGATTGAGCGTGCAGCCTCGCCTGACCGCAGCGGCGCCCGAGACGGATAGCCGGTGCTCGGGTGGAGGAACGGCCCGCGCCGCTGGCCTGTCGTAACGGTAGGGCGGGCTTCAGCCCACCGCGGGTTAGCTCGGTGTGCGGCCAGAACGGCCCGGCATCGAGGGCGAGGCGGCGAAGAGGTCGGCCGAGCGATGAAAGCTGCACCGGCGTGGAGAACGATCATGACGACATCGAGCGGTGTTTTATGGGGCGCCCTGGCGATCGGGCTGGTCACCGGCATGCGCAGCACGCTGGCGCCGGCGATGGTCAGCCACGCGCTGGCCGATCGAAACGATCTGGACGCCATCGGCGAGCCCGCGCGCACGCTGGCCGCGCCCCGCACGCGCCATCTGCTGGCGCCGCTGGCGGCCGGTGAGTTGCTGGGCGACAAGCTGCCCTTCGCCCCGGATCGCACCATCGCGCCGTCCATGGCGGTTCGCGCGGTATCGGGTGGCCTGTGCGCAGCGGCGCTCGCCGGTGCCCGTCGACAGCCGATGATGCTGCCGGCACTGCTCGGCGCGACGGCCGCCTGCGTTTCCTCGGTGGTCATGATTCGCCTGCGCAAGCGTTATCGCACCGGCGCGATCAGCAACGCCGCGCTCGGCCTGGCGGAGGATGGACTGGCATTCGCGCTTGGCAATGCGGGGTTGCGGCGCGCCTTGCAGGTTGAGCCCGACGGTTGAGCCGACGGATGGGCAGGCTCGAGCCGTGCCTGGCCCTTCAGCGCATCATGCAGCGGACGATAAGCCGGCTCATCTGTCTTGCCGGCGACTCCCATGCTCAATCGATCTTCCATCAGGTTCAAGCTCACCGCCCTGGCCGGCCTGAGCCTGCTTCTCATCGTGACCGTGCTGGTCTGCGCGTCCCTGTACCAGTCCAAGCGCAGTGGCGAGGTCGTCAAGCGCACCAGCGTCAGCATGCTCGAGGATGCCGCGCGCTTGCGCCTGCAAGCGCGCGCCGAGGCCGAGGCGCAGCAGATTCGCACCCAGTTCCTCGAAATCCATACCTTCGCCAGCGGGCTGGCCCGTCAGGCCGCCTTGCTGCGTGTACAACAGGCCCAGGGCGTGCTCGCCAGCGAGGCGCTGCGCCAGACGCTGACCGCCGTATTGGGCGATGCGCTGAAGGCGCGGCCCGAATTGCTGGGCATCTACATGGCCTTCGAACCCGACCGGCTGGATGGTCAGGATGCGCTGCACATCGACCGGGGCGAGCTCGGCAGCAACGAGCAGGGCCGCTTTGCGCTGTACTGGTCGCAGGCTGAGCCGGGCGACTTCCTGCTCGAGGTCATGACCGAAGAGGAGATGCACGACACCACGCCAGGGCCGAGCGGGGCGGCCTACAACGCCTGGTACACCTGCCCGCTCGAGGCTGATGCCGCCTGCCTGCTGGAGCCATACGTCGATACGGTTAATGACGCGCCGGTCCTGATGACCAGCATCGCGTTGCCGCTGCGCGAGCAGGGCCGGGTGATCGGCGTGATCGGGATCGACATCAGCCTCGCCACGCTGCAGAGCTTCGCCGAGGGTGCCAGCCGTCAGCTGTACGACGGACAGGCAGACGTCGCCATCGTCAGCCCGGCGGGACTCATGGCCGCCAACAGCCGGGACGCGGCCACGCTTGGCGAACCGGTCGAGCGCGCCTATCCCGATCAGGCCGCCCTGTTCAAGCAGGGCCTCGCCTCCGGCCGGGCGCTCCCCGCCTCGCAGGGTGAGACCTTCGGCGTGTTCGAGCCCATCGTGCCGATTCCCGGCGCGCAGCCGTGGGGCATCGCGATTCAGGCGCCGACCGAGGTGGTGCTGGCGCGTGCCGAGGCGCTGGAGCAGACGCTGGATGACCAGCGCACCCGCGACAGCCTGTTGTCCGTCCTGCTTGGACTGGCCGCAGTCGTGGCAGGGCTGGGGCTGATGAGTCTCATGGCGCGGCGGGTCACCCGCCCGATCCTGGCCGTCGCAGGCATGCTGGAGAATATCGCCAGCGGGGAAGGGGATCTGACCCGCAGGCTCGACTACCCGCGCCGGGACGAGCTGGGCCAGCTCGCAGGCGCCTTCAACCGCTTCCTCGACAAGCTGCAACCTATCGTCGCGGATGTGAAACGCTCGGTGCAGGATGCCCGCACCACTGCCGATCGGTCCGCCAACATCGCCAGGCGCACCAGCCAGGGCATGCAGGCGCAGTTGAGCGAAGTGGATCAGGTCGCGACTGCTTCGACCGAAATGAGCGCCACCGCGCAGGACGTCGCCCGCAATGCCGCGGAGGCGGCCGAGGCTGCCAGCACTGCGGACCAGGCCACCCACGACGGGCTCGCCGTGGTGGACCAGACCACCCGGCGGATCGAGCGGCTGGCGCGCGACATGAGTTCGGCCATGCAGGAGGTCGAAGGCCTGGCGACCAGCAGCGAGCAGATCGGCTCGGTGCTCGAAACCATCCGTGCCATCGCCGAGCAGACCAATCTGCTCGCCCTCAACGCCGCGATCGAGGCGGCGCGTGCCGGCGAGGCCGGGCGGGGTTTCGCGGTCGTAGCCGACGAGGTGCGCAACCTCGCGCGGCGCACCCAGGAATCGGTGGAAGAGATTCGCCATGTAATCGAGCGCTTGCAGCAGGGCACCCGTGATGTCGTCGAATCGATGCGTGACGGCCATCTGCAAGCGCAGGACAACGTGGCGCACGTCGCGTCGGCCGCGACGGCGCTCGATCGGATCGGCGACGCGGTCTCGGTCATCACCTCCATGACCTTGCAGATCGCCAGTGCCGCCGAACAGCAGAGCGCGGTCGCCGAAGAGATCAACCGCAACGTGGCCGGCGTTCGAGAGGTGACCGGGACCCTGACCGAACAGGCCGACGAATCGGCCCGCGTCAGCCAGGCGCTCAATGCCCTGGCCAACCATCAGCAGGGTCTGATGGATCAGTTCAAGGTCTGAGGACGCTGCCGCACCCGAGGAGCGCTGGCGGCCGGGTGCGGCGCCGGTCGACGTACGGCCTGGATTACGCCGCGTTCGTTGACGCAGATCAGCCAAGTTGCCGCAGGCAAAAAAATGCCGTCAATAAATTGCAGGCCCAGACGATACCCATCGCGCAAGGCCTGCCACAGAGCGGCCCTGCCGTATTTCCGAACCTGCCCGGCGAACGTCGGAGCAGTGCAGATGCGAATTCGGCCCTGGCATCGGGATAGCCAGGGTCAGGCAAACGAGGTTGCAAAAAAAGACGTGCTCAGGAACATTTCTCTGCGGTTCAAGTTGTTGATGATTCTGCTGCTGCCCCTCGTGGGTTTCCTCTGGCTGGCCGGGCTGTTCATCGCCGACCGCTATCAGACGCTGCGTGACATGGAGGCGACCGTCCAGGCGAGCGCCACGGCGCAGAAGGTCAGCCGGCTGATCGATACGCTGCAACGCGAACGTGGCGCCAGCGGCGTCTACTTGGGCAGCCAGGGCAAGGTCATGAAGAATCGTCTGCCGGTCATGCGGCGCGACACCGACGAGGCGATCGAAGCCGTGCGGGCGTCGCTGTCGGCCGCTGGCGGTCAGGGCGAGGCGGTGGCCGCGCTGAACGCCTTGCAAGGCACTCGCGGCCAGATCGATGCGCTGGGCATCGACGGGCGCGAATCAGGTGCACGCTTCACCGCCACCATCAAGTCCCTGATCGGCTTCACCTATGCGCTGAAGAACAGCGTCGACGTGATCCAACTGTCCGAGGCGCTGGGGTCGCTGAACCAGTTCATCGAGATGAAGGAGCGCGCCGGTCGCGAGCGCGCGACGCTTGGCGTGGTGTTCGACCAGGACCATTTCGATGCGGGCCTGCTGGCCAGTTTCAGTGGCAACCTCGGCGAGTTCTCCGCTTACCTGGAAAACTTCCGGCGTGCCGCGCCCGCGGACTTCGTTCGCCAGTTCGACGAGAAGCTGCAACAACCCAGTTCCCTGGAAGTGGCGCGCTTGCAGCGGCTGGCCTTCGACGTGCCGCTGGGCGCGCCGCTGGGCGTGAACCCTGAGGCCTGGTTCGAAACCGCGACCACCCGCATCGATCTGCTGGGCCAGGTCGAGGAAGCGCTCGGCAAAAGCGTGGGCGACATGGCCGCGACGGCGCGGGCCAGGGCCAGCGTGCAGCTGTGGACGACTCTCGCGCTGGTGCTGGGTGCGCTGCTGGCCGTGACGTTGCTGTCGTACGTCATCATCCGCAACATCAACCGGTCGGTCGCTGCGGTGAACGAGGCGCTTGTGGCGCTTTCCTCGCGGGATCTCACGGCCCGTGCGGCCTATCAGGGCCAGGACGAGTTCGGCGTCATCGCCAACAACCTGAACCACATGGCCGACGAACTCACCCAGGTCGTGCAGGAGATCGGCAATGCGACCGGTCAACTGGCCACCGCGGCGGAAGAGTGCTCGGCGGTAACTGTGCAAACCAGCGAGAGCGTCGAGCGCCAGCGCCAGGGCACCGAGCTGGTGGTGACTGCGATCAATCAGATGAGTGCGACCGTGCGCGAGGTCGCCAAGAGTACCAACGATGCGGCGGAGCTTTCGCAGCGGGTCAATCGCAGCACGGCGCAGGGCAAGAACGAGATCGACAGCACCATCACGGTGATTCGCGAACTCTCGACGCAGGCCGACCAGACCGCCGAGATCATCGGCCACCTCAAGCAGGAGAGCGATTCGATCTCGTCGGTGCTCGACGTCATCCGCGGCATCGCCGAGCAGACCAACCTGCTGGCGCTCAATGCGGCGATCGAAGCGGCAAGGGCTGGAGACCACGGCCGCGGGTTCGCCGTCGTCGCCTCGGAGGTGCGCGTCCTGGCGCAGAAGACCCAGGAATCGACCGGCGACATCCAGCAGATGATTGCCAACCTGCAAGCCGGCTCCGACCGCGCCGCGCGTTCGATGCAGGAGACCCTGGCGACCGTCCAGGCGGGTGCGAGCAACGTCGAGCGCGCCGGGGAACTGCTGGCCGAGATCGCCGATGGCGTGGCCGGTATCAGCGACCGCAACATCCAGATCGCCTCGGCCGCCGAAGAGCAGAGCTCGGTCGCCGAAGACATCAACCGCAACGTCACCGAGATCAACGACGTCGCCATCCAGGTCAGCGCCGGCGCCGAGCAGACGGCGACCACCAGCCTGGAACTGGCCCGTCTGGCCGAGCAACAGCAGCAACTGGTGGGGCGGTTCAAGGTCGCCTGATCGCAAGATCGCTCGATACGAAGGCGCCGCTAACCCCGGCGCCTTTTTCATTTCGTAATCAGCGACCGCCCGCGTGGCGCTCCACCCAGCCTGCGTAGGCATCGATGAATTTCTGGAGGAAAGGGCGGATGCCGTCGCTGAGCTGGCCCTGTTCGTCGAAGAAGCTGGCGGCGCCACCCAGGTAGGCCTCGGGCTGCTGCATCAGCGGCACATCGAGGAAGACCATGCACTGGCGGATGTGATGGTTGGCGCCGAAACCACCCATGGCGCCGGGCGAGGCGGTCAGTACCGCACCGGGCTTGCCGCTGAAGGCGCTCTGTCCATACGGGCGGGAACCGACATCGATGGCATTCTTCAATGGCGCCGGGATCGAGCGGTTGTACTCAGGGCTGACGAAGAGCACCGCATCGGCAGCGTTGAGCTGTTCGCGAAAGCGTACATAGGGTGCGGGCGCCGAGGGGCCGTCGATGTCTTCGTTGTAGAGCGGCAGGTCGCCGATCTCGACGATGTCCAGCTTCAGCGACTCGGGTGCGAGGTCCGAGAGGGCGAGGGCCAGCTTGCGGTTGATCGACGCCTTGCGCAGGCTGCCAACGAGTACGGCGATGGTGTAGACCTTGCTCATGCATACGCTCCGAAGATGAAGATGCGGGTTCAGGGCAGACCTTCTTCGGACGCGGATGACTGCATCCGGTGTGCATGTAGGTCGGTACGTGCGCAGGGGCTGCGTCGTCGTACGGTTGTAGCGAGGGCGATTCGATTAGCGGTAGATGGCAGCGGGCCGTCGGTTATTGCCGCGGCCCGCTCCGATGGCGTGTCAGTTTCTGCAATCGTCGCCGATTCGCTCGTACACCAGGCGATGGACCTGGCCGTGGGAGTCCTCATAGACCATCACCGCTTCGCCGACCTGGCAGCCGGTTGGGTTGGTCATCGAGATGACTTTGGCGATGTCCAGTGTCTGGCCGTAGTGATAGGTCTCTTCGTCGGCAGCCAGCGCGCCGGTGGAAAGCAGAGCCAGGGCGGCCAAGAGGGCGAAAGGTTTCATGGTGCATCTCCGATGGGGTTGGGATGCACGCAGGCTAGGGAAGCTGGGGCCATAGAAAAACCAATCTACGGCAAACGATCTTTTGTCTAATCCGTAACAATCGCTCGACCTACAGGCGCGTCGCATCCGCCCAGTAGCGCCGGTCTTCGATGATGGCGGCCACCCCGTCGAAGGCCTTGGGGACTTCCTCCTTCAGGAAGGCGATCCAGGTCTTGACCTTTGCATCCAGGTAGCGCCGTGACGGGTAGACCGCATACAGGCCCTTCGGGTGCAGGCGGTGCTCGGGCAGCAGGCGAACCAGGCGGCCCTGCATCAGGAGGTTGGCGGCGACGTAGTCAGGCAGCAGGCAGATGCCCATGCCGGCCTCGGCGGCCTGGGCGATCGCTTCGGCGACGTTGACCTGGAAGGCGACCGGTGGGCGCACGGGGCGCTCCAGGCCGTCTTCGAGAAAGACCCAGCCCTCCGGGAAGGCCGGGTCTACCAGGCGCAGGCAGCGGTGCTCGACCAGTTCATCGGGCGTGCGTGGAATGCCGTGCTGGCGCAGGTAGGCGGGCGATGCGCAAACCACCGAATGGATGTCGGCGATGTGCTGGGCCACCAGGTCCGAATCCGAAAGCTGGCGGGACAGCGAGATCACCACGTCGTGGCCTTCCTCGAGCGGGTCGGGGTTGCGCTGGGACAGCATCAGGTCGAGCGTCACCTCGGGCCAGCGATCCCGATAGCGCGCCGCCAGCGGTGCCAGGAACTGCGTGCCGAAGCCGATGATCGAGTGCACGCGCAGCCGGCCGCGCGGCGTCAGGTGCGCGCCCCCGGCTTCGGCGTTGGCCGCATCGAGGTCGGCCAGGATGCGCCGGCAGTGCTCGAGGTAGCGGGCACCGGCTTCGGTCAGGCTGACCCGCCGCGTGGTGCGTTGCAGCAGGCGTGCCTGGAGATGACGTTCGAGATCGGCCACCAGCCGCGAGACGTGGGCGGTCGACTGGTCGCTGGCCTGCGCCGCGGCGGTGAAGCTGCCGGCGTCGGCCACGCGGACGAAGGTACGGATGGCGTGCATCAGGTCCACGGGAAATGCTCCGTCTTGTCTGTTGGGCGCGATTATCACCTGACAGGTAATGGTCTATCACCGCATGGCCGGTTTTTCCGGGGAGCGGTGGTTCTCTAGAGTTGCCCGTCGTTCGAGCCGCGCCAGGGGAGCATTCGCGCCTGCTGGCGTTGTCTCTGTCTGAAACCTTCCGTCAAGAGCCCGACCTTGCGCGAACTCCTTCACGCTCTGTTGCTGCCTTCCCCGCTGGCGCTGCGTTTCGCCACGAAAACCCTGTTCGGCGGTCTGCTGGCGCTTTGGGTGGCGATGCGGCTGGGCCTCGACCAGCCGCAATGGGCGCTGATGACGGCCTTCATCGTTGCCCAGCCGATGGCGGGCATGGTGGTGCAGAAGGCCTTGGCGCGGATCGTCGGCACCTTGGCCGGCGCGGCGATGGCGGTGCTGATGGTGGCGGTGGCCGCTCAGGCGCCGTGGCTGTTCCTGGGTTGGCTCGCCTTGTGGATCGGGCTGTGCACGGCCAGTTCGACGCTCCTGCGCAGCGCCTGGTCGTACGCCTTCGTGCTGGCTGGCTACACCGCGGTGCTCATCACCCTGCCGGCGATCGGCGAACCGACGCGGGTGTTCGATCATGCGGTCGCGCGGTGTTCGGAAATCCTACTCGGCATCGTCTGCGCAACGACGGTCAGCGCGGTGGTGTGGCCGCAGCATGTCAGCGAGCGGTTGCTGGGGCAGGCCCGATCCACCTGGCAGGCGACCCTGCGCATGGCCGCCGCCGAGATCGCCGACGACACGGCCGGTGAGTCCGGCCTGTTGCCCTTGCTGGGGCAGATTCTGGCGATCGAGGCCCAGCGTGAGCATGCCTGGTTCGAAGGCGGGGAGGGCCGTCGTCGGGCGCGCGCCATTCGTGCCCTGAGCCGCGCCTTGCTGAGCCTGATCCGAACGGCGCGCGCGGTCGGACGCCAGCGCCGGGATCTCGAAGCCGCGGACGCCGCCTGGCTGATGCCCTGGCTCCGGCGAGTGGACGCGCTGTTGCAGGCGCCTGATTCGGCCGACCCTGCCCAGCTGCGCCGCGAGCTTCTGGAGCTGGCACAGCCGGCAGGCAGCAGTGCCGGCGCGTTGTACCTGCGGGGGCGGCTGGTGTTGCTGCTCGACTGTCTCGCCCGTGCCCGCCAGGCCCTGGCCGCGGTCGAGCAAGGCGCGGCGGTGGCCATCGACGAAGGGGGCTTTTCGGCTCACCGCGACCTGCGCCTGGCGGCCTTGTACGGTACGCGCGCGGCCGTGGCGTTGCTGGTGCTGTCGGCGTTCTGGCTCGCGACCGGTTGGGGCGCCGCGGTGGGCGCGATCATCCTGGCGGCGGTCGTGTGCGGCCTGTTCGCCAGCCGTGAGAATGCCGTGCAGATCGGCTTCGGCTTCTTGCGCGGCATCCTCCTGGCGATTCCGGCGTCCTTCGTCTGTGGGCAACTTCTGCTGCCGCAGTGGAGCGGCTTCGCCATGCTGGCCCTGGCCCTCGGCGTGCCGCTGTGGCTCGGCGCCCTGTGCATGGCGCGCCCGGCATTGATGGGCACGGCGACCTCGTTCAGCCTGCATTTCATCGTGCTGACCCTGCCGACCACGGGTATCGCGCCGAACGTGGCCAACTTCTTCAACGAATCGCTCGGCATGCTGCTGGGCGTGGGGACGGCGGTCATGGCGTTCCGCCTGTTCGATTTGCGCAGCCCGGGTTGGCACGGTCGCCGTCTGAGACAGGCGACGCTGCGCGACCTCGCTGCGCTGACCGAGCGCCACCTGGCCGGTGCCGATGCCTGGTTCGCCGGGCGCATGACCGAGCGGCTGATCCAGCTGGCTCGCCACTTCCCGCAGCTGCCCGCCGAGCAGCGCCAGCGTTGGGACGACGGGCTGCTCGGCCTCGACATCGGTGACGAGCTGCTGCACCTGCGCCTGTGCCTGGCGGCCGCCCACCCGGCGGATCGGCAGCGACAGACCGAGGGATTGGCGCTGCTCAGGGATTCGTTGCTGCGCGGCCCCGCGGCCGGTCGGGGCGAAGCCTTGCAGCCCGCGATCCGTGCGCTCGGCGCGGCGCTCGAGTCGGCCGCCGATGGGCCGCCCCGCCGGCTCGGCGAAGGCGCCATGCGGCAACTTCAACGAAGCTGGAACCAATGGTGCGCCGCGCAGGAGGCCGTCGATGTGGCATGAGTGGTCGTTCGGGGGCGTGCTCGTCAGCCCCTATCTGGTCGCCGCGGGTTTCGCGCTGCTGGCGACGCTCGCCGTGCGGACCCTGCTGAGGCATACGCCGCTCGGTCGCTGGATCTGGCACGAGGCGCTGTTCGACCTGGCGCTGTTCATCGTGCTGATGGGCGTGGTTGTTGCCCTGATGAGCCAATCATGAGAGGAGGCCGTGCATGAAAACGCCGCTGCGTGTCGTTGTGACCCTGACCGTCGTCGCCCTGGCGGCGCTGGCCGGTCATCGGCTCTGGCAGCATTACCTGATCGCCCCCTGGACGCGCGATGCGCGCTTTCAGGCCGATGTGGTGACGCTGGCCGCCGATGTGTCGGGCGCGGTGGTCGACCTGCGCGTGCGCGACAACCAGCATGTCGCCAAGGGCGAGGTGCTGATGGTGATCGACCCCGAGCGCTACCAGGCGGCGCTGGACCAGGCCCGTGCGGTGGCGCAGGTGCGGGCGCAGGAGCTGCGCCTGCATGAGCACGAGGCCGAGCGGCGCGCCAGGCTCGGCCAATCCATCAGCGCCGAACAGCGGGAAAACGCGCAGATCGCCGCTGCCATTTCCCGTGCGCAGCTGCGCCAGGCCGAAGCGGCCGTGCGTGCCGCCGAGCTCGATCTGGCCCGCACGCAGGTGGTCGCACCGCAGGCCGGGCAGGTGACCAACCTGCGGCTGGTGCAGGGCAACCACGTGAGTGCCGGCGACCCGGTAATGGCGCTGGTGGTGGACGATTCGTTCTATGTGCAGGCGTATTTCGAGGAAACCAAGCTGCCCGCCATCCAGCTCGGCGATCCGGTGCAGGTGTGGCCGATGAGTACCGGCGAGCCGCTGCGCGGGGAGGTGGAGGGCATCAGCCTGGCGATTGCCGATCCAACCGTCGGCGCTGGCGATCGATTGCTCGCCAGCGTCGATCCGGCGTTCGACTGGGTGCGGCTGGCGCAGCGTATCCCGGTGCGGATTCGCCTGCTGGAGCGGCCGGAATCGCTGCGCCTGACCGCCGGCATGACCGCCAGCGTGAAGGTGCTGGATGCACCCTGACCAGGCGGCCAGCCTTAGCCGATGCTGATCGGCGGCAGCTCGGCGAGCTGGAAGGTTTCCTGCTTGCGGGGGGCGAGCACCTGCGCTTCGCCGTCGACGACCTGCTCGTCGTGCTGGTTGAACACCCGCGTGGCGATGCGCACGCGGTTCTTCGGCTGCTTCTCGAGAATCTCGAGTTCGACGCGCAGGGTGTCGCCGAGCTTGACCGGGCGGCTGAACGAGAGCTGCTGGCCGAGGTAGATGGTGCCGGGGCCGGGCAGCTCGCAGGCGATGGCGGCGCTGATCAGCGCGCCGCTGTACATGCCGTGTGCGATGCGTTCCTTGAACAGGGTACCGGCGGCGAAGTCGGCGTCCAGGTGGACCGGGTTGCGGTCGCCGGAGACGGCGGCGAAGAGCTGCACGTCCGCTTCCTGGACGGTCTTGCTGAAGGTCGCCTTCTGGCCGACTTCGAGGGCCTCGTAGGGTGTGTTGGTCACGTCGTTCATGAAGGTCTCTCGTACATGAAGGGAGGGGCATTCGCGTCGGCAGGCATTCTAGGCGCCCGGTCGCCGGTGCCCAAGCGATGCCTGCCAGGCCGGCCATTCAGCAGCAAGGCGGGATGAGCGAAATTCAGCCGAGTGATGACGCCGCCAGGCTGTTTGCCCTCGGCCCGCTTGCTGCTACTTTCCAAGCAGTGCGCCCGATGCGGGCCAGACGTTCTCAGGTAAAGAGGCCAATAACAAATGCAACCTGAATTCTGGAAGGACAAGCGCCCGGCGGGTGTGCCCAGCGAGATCGACATGGGCGGCTTCCGCTCGGTCGTCGAGGTATTCGAGCGATCGTGCAAGCACCACGCCGACCGACCGGCCTTCAGCAACATGGGCGTCACGCTGACCTATGCCGACCTTGAGCGCCACTCCGCGGCGTTCGCCAGCTACCTGCAGAACCACACCGATCTCAAGCCCGGCGACCGCATCGCCGTGCAGATGCCCAACCTGCTGCAGTACCCGATTGCCGTGTTCGGCGCGCTGCGTGCGGGGCTGGTGGTGGTCAACACCAACCCGCTGTACACCACGCGGGAGATGCGCCACCAGTTCAAGGATTCGGGCGCGCGTGCGCTGGTCTACCTCAATACCTTCGGCAACGCGGTGCAGCAGGTGCTGCCCGATACGGATATCGAATACCTGATCGAGGCGAAGATCGGCGACATGCTGCCGGCGCTCAAGGGCCTGCTGGTGGATGCCGCGGTCAAGCATGTGAAGAAGCTGGTGCCGGCCTACAGCCTGCCGCAGGCGGTCGCCTTCAAGGCCGCGCTGCGCGACGGCGCGCGTCACAGCCTCAAGCCCGTGCAGTCGACCCTCGACGATATCGCGGTGCTGCAATACACCGGCGGCACCACGGGCGTGGCCAAGGGCGCGATGCTGACGCACGGGAATCTGGTCGCCAACATGCGCCAGGTGCACGCGAACATGCAGCAGCTCGGCGACGACGGTCACCCGATCATCAAGGAAGGCCAGGAGGTGATGATCGCGCCGCTGCCGCTGTACCACATCTATGCGTTCACCGTGAATTGCATGTGCATGATGGTCACCGGCAACCACAACGTGCTGATCACCAACCCGCGCGACATCAACGGCTTCGTCAAGGAACTGCAGAAGTGGCGGTTCACCGGCTTCCTCGGGCTGAACACCCTGTTCGTCGCGCTGATGTCGCACCCGGAGTTCAAGAAGATCGACTTCTCCGCGCTCAAGGGCACCAATTCCGGCGGCACGGCGCTGGTGTCGTCGGTGGCCGATCGCTGGAAGAGCCTGACCGGCGTCACCGTGACCGAGGGGTACGGCCTGACCGAAACCTCGCCGGTGGTGAGCGCCAACCCGCACGGCGAAAAGGCCCGGCTGGGTACCGTCGGCCTGCCCGTGCCGGGCACTGCGCTCAAGGTGATCGACGATGAAGGCAACGAACTGCCGCTCGGCGAGCGGGGCGAGCTGTGCGTCAAGGGCCCGCAGGTGATGAAGGGCTACTGGAACCGCCCCGACGCCACCGCCGAGGTACTCGACGCCGAGGGCTGGCTCAAGACCGGTGACGTCGCGATCATCGACGAGGACGGCTTCGTGCGGATCGTCGACCGCAAGAAGGACCTGATCATCGTCTCGGGCTTCAATGTCTACCCGAACGAGATCGAGGACGTGGTCATGGCCCATCCGAAGGTCGCCAGCTGCGCGGCGGTCGGCGTGCCGGACGAACGCTCCGGCGAGGTGGTCAAGCTGTTCGTGGTCCGTAGCGATCCGAGCCTGACCCTCGAGGAGTTGCAGGCCTACTGCCGCGAGAATTTCACCGGCTACAAGATTCCCAAGCACTACGTGTTCAAGGACGCCCTGCCGATGACGCCGGTCGGCAAGATCCTGCGGCGCGAGCTGCGCGACATGGCCTGACGACCGCCCACTGACCCGACGCCTGCATCGGCTCGTCCGGCGCGGGGCAGTCCCAATCCACGCCGCGCGATTTGCGCGGCGTTTTCATTCCCGCTTCGCCCGTCAGGTGCGTGCCAGAGCCGTTGCGATCGCTGGCGGCGTCGCCTGGTCGACGGTGACCGAAGCGCCTTGATCGGTCATATTTTTGTCAGCCGGCCCCGCTTTCGGCTCTGTTCCGCCTGCGGCAAAACTGCTACGCTCGGCCCCGATTTTTGGCCGGGATAACGGTACAAAAGTTAACAAAACACAACAAAACAGCTGCAATCGCGCGCGAACATGCAGCTGACGCGTAGGAGTGGGGCGTTATGACCGATAACTTCTGGAAGGATAAATATCCAGTCGGGATACCCAGCGAGATCGATCCCGAGCAGTACCAGAACATCCAAGCCGTGCTGAAGCAGTCCTGCGAGCGCTTCGCCAGCAAGCCGGCCTTCAGCAATCTCGGCAAGACCCTCACGTACGGCGAGCTGTACCGGCTCTCGGGCGACTTCGCCGCCTACCTCCAGCACCACACCGACCTCAAGCCCGGCGACCGCATCGCCGTGCAGATGCCGAACGTCCTGCAATACCCGGTCGTCGTGTTCGGTGCCCTGCGCGCCGGGCTGATCGTGGTCAACACCAACCCGCTGTACACCGCGCGGGAAATGGAGCACCAGTTCAACGATTCGGGCGCCACGGCACTGGTCTGCCTGGCCAACATGGCGCACCTCGCCGAGCAGGTCCTGCCCAAGACGGGCATCCGGCACGTGGTCGTCACCGAAGTCGGCGACATGCTGCCGGGCCTCAAGCGCCTGCTGGTCAATAGCGTCGTCAAGCATGTGAAGAAGATGGTGCCGGCCTACCGCCTGCCGCAGGCCGTCAAGTTCAACCAGGCCATGTCGATGGGGCACGGCAAGGCGGTGACCGAGGCCAGCCCGCAGGGTGAAGACCTCGCCGTGCTGCAGTACACCGGCGGCACCACCGGCGTGGCCAAGGGGGCGATGCTCACGCACCGCAACATCGTCGCCAACATGCTGCAGAACCGCGCCCTGATGGGCAGCGAGCTGGCCGAAGGCGCCGAGGTGATGGTCGCGCCGCTGCCGCTGTATCACATCTATGCCTTCACCTTTCACTGCATGGCGATGATGCTGATCGGCGCGCACAACGTGCTGATTACCAACCCGCGCGACCTGGCGGCCTTCACCAAGGACCTGGCGAAGTACCGCTTCACCGGCTTCGTCGGTCTCAACACCCTGTTCGTCGCCCTGTGCAACAACGAGGCGTTCCGCAAGCTGGACTTCTCCTCGCTCAAGCTCACCGTCTCCGGCGGCATGGCGCTGCAACTGGCGACGGCCGAACGCTGGAAGGCGCTGACGGGCTGCGACATCGCCGAAGGCTTCGGCATGACCGAGACCAGCCCGGTGGTGTCGGTGAACCCGGTCAACCACATCAAGATCGGCACCATCGGCATCCCGCTGCCGTCGACGCAGTGCAAGGTCATCGACGACGAGGGCAACGACCTGCCGATGGGCTCGGTCGGCGAGCTGTGCGTCAAGGGCCCGCAGGTGATGAAGGGGTATTGGCAGCGCCCCGAGGCGACCGCCGAGATCCTCAGCGCCGAGGGTTGGTTGAAGACCGGCGACATCGGCATCATCCAGGAAGACGGCTACATGCGGATCGTCGACCGCAAGAAGGACATGATCCTGGTCTCGGGCTTCAACGTGTACCCCAACGAGCTGGAAGACGTGCTCGCCACGCTCCCTGGCGTGCAGCAATGCGCGGCGATCGGCGTGCCGGACGAGAAATCCGGCGAAGCGATCAAGCTGTTCGTGGTCACCAAGCCCGGCGAGAGCCTGACCAAGGAGCAGGTCATGCAGCACATGCACGACAACGTCACGGGCTACAAGCGACCCAGATACATGGAGTTCCGCGACAGCCTGCCGACCACCAACGTCGGCAAGATTCTGCGTCGCGAACTGCGCGACGAAGAGCTGAAGAAGCTCGGCAAGAAGTGATCTCGCGCTGAAGAAAAGAAGCCCCGCATTCGCGGGGCTTTTTGTTTTCTCGCACGGCTTCGAGCGTAACGCCAGGTGGTTAGTTGGGAACGGTTGACCTCGCCAAGACACACGCCGCTCGCCGCGGTGCGTTTATGCACGCGGTTGGCCAGAGGGAGGGGTGCGGCAGTGCCGTTTCGCATCGTTGCACAGGCTTTGCGGCGCTTGCCGACCAACGGCGCGGCAACGAACGGAACCGCGCGAACGCGGCTGCATGGAACCGGTCTAGCAGCCTATGGCCGCGCCCTGCGGTTCGCTGAGATTGATGTCGTGAGGCAGCGGCCTACCCATCAACTTTCCGCAAGGATGAGTTACCCATGCACAAGAAAAACAATGCAGTACGGGTAGTCGCGTCGCTCGCTCTGGCCGTGTCCACGGCCGCGCTCGCCGCACCGCAAAGCGATCCCGCTCAGTTCAACGAGTTCTGGACCCCCGGCATGCCGAACCCGGCGCTCTGCCGGTCGCCGTTGCTGGTCAGTTCGCCGCTCGGCTTGCCGCGCTGCATGGAAGTCAGCAACGTGATGAATCACCTGGAGGCGCTGCAGGACATCGCCTCGCTGAACGACGGCAACCGCGCATCCGGGACGCCGGGCTATCAGTCCTCGGTCGACTACGTGCGCACCCAGCTGGAACAGGCCGGTTACCAGGTGACGATCCAGCCGTTCCCGTTCCTGGCGTTCTATCCCAAAGGTCCGGGCACGCTCGCGGCCGTCGCGCCGCAGGCCGAGCAGTACGTCTGGGAAGAGGACTTCTCCTACCCCGAGCAGACCGATCCGGGCAGCGTCACCGCGCCGGTGGTGGCGGTCGACCTGCAACTCGGGCTCGGCAACACCTCTACCAGCGGCTGCGAGGCGGAAGACTTCGCCGGCTTCCCGGCCGGCTCGATCGCACTGATGCAGCGGGGCGCATGCACCTTCGAGCAGAAGGCCGAGAACGCCGCGGCGGCAGGGGCGGTGGGCGCCATCATCTTCAACCAGGGCGACACCGAGGACCGTACCGGGCTGATGGTCGCCACCCTCGGCTCGACCTACGAGGGCGGCATCCCGGTGCTGTTCGCGACCTACGAGAACGGCGTGGCCTGGTCGCAGACCGAGGGCCTGCAACTGGCCATGACGGTCGACGTGATCCGCGAACAGACCGAGACCTACAACGTGCTCGCCGAAACCCGGCGCGGTGACCCGGACAACGTGGTGATGGTCGGCGCGCACCTGGATTCGGTGTTCGAGGGTCCGGGCATCAACGACAACGCCTCCGGCAGCGCTGCGGTGCTGGAGATGGCGCTGCTGATGCGCAAGGCGCGGCCGTTCAACAAGGTGCGTTTCGCCTGGTGGGGCGCCGAGGAGTCGGGGCTGGTGGGTTCGACCTACTACGTCAACAGCCTGTCCGAGCAGGAGCAGGGACGGATCAAGGCGTACCTCAACGCCGACATGATCGGTTCGCCGAACTACGCCAACTTCATCTATGACGGCGACGGCTCCGACTTCGGCCTGCAAGGGCCGCCCGGGTCCGGCGCGATCGAGCGGCTGCTGCGTGCCTACTTCGATGTGCGGGGTGAGGCGTCGGAAGGCACCGAGATCGACTTCCGCTCCGATTACGCGCAGTTCTTCGAGGTCGGCATTCCGTTCGGCGGCCTGTTCACCGGCGCCGAAGGGATCAAGACGGTCGAACAGGCCCAGCTGTATGGCGGCGCGGCCGGCCAGCCATACGATCCCTGCTACCACCAGGCCTGCGATGACCTGACCAACCTGTCCACCGAAGCGTTGGAGTTGCATGCCGATGCGTTGGCGTTCGCGACCAGCTGGCTGTCGCTTTCGACCCAAATGATCGACGACGAGATCGCCGAGGCCGAGCAACAGAGCCAGCAGAGCCTTCGCATGCTGTCGGTTCCGCAGGAGCGCTCGCGTTGGGGTGACCTGATCCGCTAAGCACCAGGCCAGGCAGCGGCCCTCGACGCCGCTGCCTGCTGCCCGCCGACCATCAGGTCGCCTCCTGCGCCGCTGGGCTTCGATCCGGGCGCGACATCAGCACCACACCGATGACCACACAGACGGCCGCCAGCAGCATCGACAGGCTGCCGCTTTCGCCGAGCAGCAGGATGGCCACCGCCGCCCCGGCCATCGCACCCACCGAACCGATCTGGCTCAGGTACACCGGGCCGGCGATCTTTTGCAGGCGGAAAAACATCGCGTAGGTACAGGCGAACAGGAGCATCTGCGCCAGCACCGGCCACAGCTCAGGTTGCCGGGGCGTGCCCGCCGTATCGGTATTCGCCAAGCCCTGCATGGCCAGGCTCGGCACCAGCAGTAGCGCGCCGGCCAACAGCATGCCCGGCGCCAGCGCGAGCGGCGTGGCGCCTGCCGGCCAGCGCAGGGTGCGGTAGATGTTGCCCAGCGCCAGGAACACCGGAACCACCAGCACCGCCAGCACCCAGCCGAGCGGTGCATCGCCGGCGCTCGCCTTGCCGATCGCCAGCAGCAGGCTGCCGATCAACCCGAGCACCACGCCGAGCAGCCGCAGGCCGCGCAGCCGTTCCAGCTTCAGCAGCACCGCCAGCCCATAGGTGAGCAGCGGCGGAAAGGCCAGGCACAGCGAGGCATAACCGGCGCCGACATGGGGAATCGCGCTGAACATCACCGCGTTCGGCAGACTGATGCTGATCAGCCCCGACACCAGGTAATAACGCAGATGGGCTCGACCGAGGGGTGGCCGCGCCTGGCTCGCCATCGCCAGACCGACCAGCAGCACACCCGCGCCGAGCAGGCTCCATAGCAGGAAGGTCACCGGCTGCCAGCCACCCGTCGTGGCGATCTTGACCAGGTTGTTGGTCAGCCCCAGCAGCGTCCCCGTCCCGATCAGCAGTGCAAGGGGGGAGTGCCAGGGGTTCGATTGCTTCATGAAGGTCTCCGATAAGGTTGCATTCCGAGTTCGGCGCAGCGACCCAGGGTCGATTCGGCCTGCGGCGGGCCGGGCAAATCTGCGACAATCCCGGCCTTTGTCGCCAAGCCTCCAAGCCGCCTGATGACCGATTCGACACCCGCTTTCTCCACGTTGCTGAACAACCTCGATCAGGCGCTCAACGCCGATCGCCACCGCCTGCGCCGACAGCTGCACGAACTGCAGAAAAAGCCCGACGAGGCGAAATTCGCCCAGTGGCTGGAACGCTTCCAGGCGTCCTGCGCCAAGGTCGAGGCCCGGCGCCGGAGCGTACCTGTCATGCGTTACGACGATGCCTTGCCGATCGCCGCCAAGCGCGACGAGATCAAGGCCGCGCTGGAGCAGCATCAGGTGCTGGTGCTGGCCGGCGAAACCGGCTCGGGCAAGACCACCCAGCTGCCGAAGATCTGCCTGGAAATCGGTCGCGGTGTGCACGGGTTGATCGGCCACACCCAGCCGCGCCGGCTGGCGGCGCGCAGCGTGGCGACGCGGGTGGCCGAGGAAATCGGCACGCCGCTGGGCGAGCTGGTCGGCTATCAGGTGCGCTTCGAAGACCACAGCGCCGAAGGCACGCTGGTCAAGCTGATGACCGACGGCATCTTGCTGGCCGAGACGCAGCACGACCGCTTCCTGGAAAAGTACGACACGATCATCGTCGACGAGGCGCACGAGCGCAGCCTCAACATCGACTTCCTGCTCGGCTACCTGAAGACGCTGCTGCCACGCCGGCCGGACCTGAAGGTGATCATCACCTCGGCGACCATCGACCTGGAGCGCTTCAGCCAGCACTTCGATGATGCGCCCATCGTCGAGGTGTCGGGCCGCACCTATCCGGTAGACCTCTGGTACCGGCCGCTGGCCGCCGAAACCGACGAAGACGGCAACCGCGTCGAGGACGACCTCACCGTCGACCAGGGCATCCTTGCCGCGCTGGGCGAGATCGAAGCGCATGAGAAAGAGGTGGGCAAGCGGCCCGGCGACGTGCTGGTCTTCCTGCCCGGCGAGCGCGAGATTCGCGATGCCGCCGAGGTGCTGCGCAAGGCCAACCTGCGCCACACCGAGGTGCTGCCGCTGTACGCGCGCCTGACCCCGGCCGAGCAGCAGAAGATCTTCCGGCCGATGCCGGGGCGCAAGATCGTGCTCGCCACCAACGTGGCCGAAACCTCGCTGACCGTGCCGGGTATCCGCTACGTGATCGATTCCGGCACCGCGCGCATCAGCCGCTACAGCTACCGCGCCAAGGTCCAGCGACTGCCGATCGAGGCCATCGCCCAGGCCAGCGCCAACCAGCGCAAGGGCCGTTGCGGGCGGGTCGAGCCGGGTATCTGCATCCGGCTGTACAGCGAGGAGGACTTCCTCGGCCGACCGGAATTCACCGACCCGGAAATCCTGCGCACCAACCTGGCCGCGGTGATCCTGCAGATGCTGCACCTGCGCCTCGGCCAGATCGAGGACTTCCCCTTCATCGAGCCGCCGGACGGCAAGGCCATCAGCGACGGCTTCAACCTGTTGCAGGAGCTGTCGGCGGTCAATCGCGAGAACCAGCTGACGCCACTCGGCCGCCAGCTGGCGCGCCTGCCGATCGATCCGCGGCTGGGGCGGATGCTGCTCGAGGCGGCCAACTTGGGCAGTCTGGACGAGGTGTTGATCGTCGCCAGCGCGCTCTCGGTGCAGGACGTACGCGAACGCCCGGTCGATCGCCAGACCCAGGCCGACCAGGCGCATGCCCAGTGGAAGGACCCGGACTCGGACTTCGCCGCGCTGATCAACCTCTGGCGCGGTTTCGAAGAACAGCGCCAGGCGCTGGGCTCCAACGCGCTGCGGACCTGGTGCCGCAAGCACTTCCTCAACTACCTGCGCCTGCGCGAATGGCGCGACGCGCATCGGCAGCTGACGTTGATCGTGCGCGAGCTGAAGCTGGGCGCGAACAAGTCGGTGGATGGCTCCGGCCATCCACCCTACGAAAAGGCGGACGCGCGCCGAAACCGTAGGGTGGACAACGGCGAAGCCTTGTCCACGCGTCAGGCCGAGGCTGACTCCCAACCCGCGCTCACCACCGACAAGCGCGTCAACGCCAAGCTCGCCCAACAGGCCGAGGCGACCGAGGCAGCAGTGCGCGCGAAGAACTACGCCGCCGTGCACAAGGCCATTCTCGCCGGCCTGCTCAGCCAGATCGGCAGCAAGACCGAGGACGGCGACTACCTTGGCGCGCGTCAGCGGCGCTTCTGGATTCATCCGTCCAGCGTCATCGGCCGCAAGAAGCCGAACTGGGTAATGGCCGCCGAGCTGGTGGAAACCACCAAGCTGTTCGCGCGCATGGTCGCCAAGATCGAGTCGGACTGGATCGAGCCGCTGGCCCGGCACCTGATCAAGACAAACCACTTCGAAGCGCACTGGGAGAAGAAGCGCGGGCAGGTCGTCGCCTTCGAGCAGGTCACCCTGTACGGCATGATCATCGTCGGCCGCCGCGCGGTGCATTACGGGCCGATCGAGCCGGTGCTATCGCGCGAGTTGCTGATTCGCGAGGGACTGGTGCGCGGCGACATCAACAGCCGCGCCCGCGCGCTCAGCGCCAACCGCCAGTTGCTCGAGCGCCTCGACGAGCTGGAAGCCAAAGCCCGCCGGCGCGACATCCTCGCCGACGAAGAAACGCTCTTCGCCTTCTACGACGCGCGCATCCCGGCGGACATCTACCAGACCGCGACCTTCGACAGCTGGTACAAGCGCGAGGGCGCCAAGGACCCGCAGCTGCTGATCATGCGCGAGGAGGACGTGCTCGCCCGCGAGGCGCGTGAGGTCACCGCTGCGCAGTATCCGGACACGCTGCAGCTCGGCGAACTCCAGCTGCCGCTCAGCTATGACTTCGAGCCCGGCAGCGAGCGTGATGGCGTGACCCTGCGCGTGCCGGCGCCGCTGTTGCCGCAACTGCCGGCGGAACGGTTGGACTGGCTGGTGCCAGGGCTCATCGAAGCCAAGGCGGTGGCGCTGGTGCGCGGGTTGCCGAAGGCGATCCGCAAGAACTTCGTGCCGGTACCGGACTTCGTTGCCGCCGCGCTTTCCAAGATCACCTTCGGCCAGGGCTCGCTGTTCGAGGTGCTAGGGCGCGAGCTGCAGCGCATGACCGGGGCGCGCATCCCCGACGAGGCCTGGCCGGAGGCGGTTGCCGGGCTGGAGCGTCATCTGCGGATGAACATCGAGGTGGTCGACGCCAGCGGCAAGTACCTGGGCGAGGGACGCGACCTCGCCGCGCTCACCGCGCGCTTCGCCGAGGCCAGCCAGGCCGCCCTGGCCGTCCCGCAGAAGCAGCAGCAGGCCGACAAACCGGTCGAGGCGCGCGCCTTCGAGGCGGTCCCGGAAAAGACCCAGCAGAAGGTCGCGGGGCTGGCCATGACGGTCTACCCAGCGCTGGTGGAAGAGGGTGGGGCGGTGAAGGAAGGACGCTTCCCGACCCAGGCCGAGGCCGACTGGCAGCACCGCCGCGCGCTTCAGCGCCTGCTGCTGCAACAGCTGAACGAACAGGCCAAGTTCCTGCGTAACAAGTTGCCAGGCTTGACCGATCTGAGCCTGCTCTACCGCGACATGGGCAAGCCCGATGCGCTGGTCGAGGACATCCTGCTGGCCAGCCTCGACGAAGCCATCCTCGACGGCGTGACGCCGCTACCGCGCGACGGCGCCGCGCTGGCCTCGCTGGCCGAGCAGAAACGCGGCGGCTGGACCGAGCACGCCGAGCGCCTGGCGCGCCGCGTGCTCGACATCCTCAAGCTGCGTCAGACTTTGCAGAAGCGCTTCAAGGGCAAGATCGACCTCGCCCAAGCCGTGGCGCTGAACGACATCAAGGCGCAACTGGCTAACCTGATCTATCCCGGCTTTGTGCGCGACACTCCGCCCGAGTGGCTGAAGGAGTACCCGCGCTACCTCAAGGCCATCGAGCAGCGCCTCGACAAGGTCGGCGCCCAGCTGCAGCGCGACCGCGTCTGGACTGGCGAAATTGCAGGCCTGTGGGAGCGATACCAGGCGCGCCTGAACAAGCACCAGCAGGAAGGCAAGCGCGACCCCAATCTCATGCTCTACCGCTGGATGCTTGAGGAATACCGCGTCTCGCTCTGGGCGCAGCAACTGGGCACGAAGATGCCCGTGTCCGATAAGCGCTTGAACAAGCAATGGAACGAGATCGAGGGCTGAACGCCGGCGGCCGGTGTGGTTCGGTGGGTAACCAACGCTTTGCGTAGGAGCCAGCTTGCTGGCGAACAGGCCGCTCTGATGGCTCGGTCATCCAACCCGCCATCGCCGGCAAGCCGGCTCTTACAGGAACCGTTGTGCTTGCACGAGTACACGTAAGCGCGACCCCCTCGGCGTAAGGTGAATTGTGAAGAGGGAGACGGCCCGCCATCGCAGGGCAGTCCGCTATGCAGGTCGTTGTGTTTCGGTGGAGATGACCAGCGCTTTGCGTAGGAGCCAGCTTGCTGGCGAAGCTCTTGTTTCTGAACGCCGCACTTTCCTCGGCTCGGACTACCGATTGCGCCTTGCACGGCGCGTCACTTTCTCTTGTCTCGCCAAGAGAAAGTAACCAAAGAGAAGGCGACCCCGTCATCCGGGTCTTCGCTGTGCGAAGACTTCCCTCACTCCGGCGCCGCTCTGGGGGGCGCGTCACGACGGGACGTCCCTGTCCCGCCGCGCCTCGCTCGGCGTCCTGCCTCTCGTCCCCCTGCGCAACGCCTGCGTTCGGCCGGATGAAAGGGGGTTGGTCCGAGTGGCTTGATGGTTGGGTGCAAGCGGTGGAAAACGCTTTGCGGTTTTCCACCCTACGGTGGCTGGCGGTCGGTGATGGCCTAGTCCGTGGGCTTCGAAGACGTAGGGCGGATTCAGGAGCGAAGCGAACAATCCGCCGGGGACATTGCCGATGTGAAACCGGTGCATTGCATTCGCGAATGCACCCTACGGTTGTCTCGCTTTCGAGACCACAACAGCTCTGCTCTGCTTTGCTTCTCTCGCTTTCCACACCCAAACCATCAGGCCACACCCTCGCCCCATCAGCAGGCCGAGCGCAGGTGTCGTGGAGGGGGTTGAGCGGCAGGGATGCCGCGAGAGCCGCGAGGGCCAGGGATGGCCCTTCGTGGCGGGCCCCTGGAGCGGCACCGGAGTGAGGGGACCCCGGCGAAGCCGGGGCCGGATGCAGGGGTGGGCTTTCTTTTGCTTACTTTTCTTTGCCCAGACAAAGAAAAGTGAGGCGCCGTGCAAGGCGCAATCTGTAGTTCGGGCCGAGGAAAGCGCTGCGGCCAAAAAACCTCAGCGAGACGCCAAGAAACAGAAGCAAAAGCATCGCCCGCAAGCGGGCTCCTACAAGTTCTTCAACGCTTAGCGCCGTGCAAGGCGCAATCGGTAGTTCGGGCCGAGGAAAGTGCAGCGTCCGAAACTCCCGAACGTGAAGCCAAAAGACAAAAGCATCGCCCGCAAGCGGGCTCCTACAAAATCTTCCAACGCTTAGCACCGTGTAGGACGCAACCTGTAGGGCAGGCGGGAAAGCGCGGCGTCCAAATACCTCAGCGAGATGCCGAGTAACAAAAGCAAGAGTTTCGCCAGCAAGCTGGCTACAGCAATCGTTGTGCTTGCAGGAGAAGCGAGGCGTTCGTGCACGCAGGTGGCGTGATCGGGCGCCGGTGAAGGCGGTTGGCCGGCACCCTTCGCGCCGCATGGCGCGAGGGGCGGCCGTTAGGCGGTCGGTTACTCGGCGATGAAGCTAGTGGTGGTGCCGTAGTAGAGCTTGTCCACGGCTTGGCCGGCGACCTTCTGTCCATTGGCCGGTACTTCGTGGCCGCTGGCGACGATGTAGCGCCCCGCGCCCTCGACCGGCACCGTGACCTGACCGCTGGCGTCGGTCTTCAGCTCCTTGGCCTTGTTGTCCGGCGTGATCAGCATGACGTCGTTTTCGGCGAGCGGTTCGCCCTTGAACATCAGGGTGAAGCGATCGGCACCTGCTTCCACCGGGACCAGTTCGAAGTCCATGCCCGGCTTGGTTTCGGTCCGGCCGTAACGGGCGTGCATCAAGGCGGCGGTGACTTCGCCCTGGTCGTTTTCCCAGGGCTTCCAGACCTGGTCGTTGGTGGCGCGAACGTCGCCGGTTCCTTCGACGCTGGCTTCCAGGTGATCGTCCTTGACGGTGAGCGTGGCCGCGTCCGCGGGCGTAGCGACGAACAGCGTGGTGGTCGGGGCGAGGGCGGCGATGGTTTCGCCGCGCTCCAGCACACCCTGATCAGGCTCGCCGAGATAGAGCTTGACGGGGCCTGTTCCGTCCCGCTCGAGCCAGAGTTCGTGGGCGGTAGCCGGCAGTGCGAAGGTACCGAGGAGCAGCGCATAGGCGAAAGGCTTGAGCATGTTTCGTTCCTTGTTCGAAGGGCGGGTGGGTTGTGGTGGTCCGATCAGGAGTAAGAGGTACCGCGCCTCGCACGGCACCCCTCGGTCGCTTACAGGGTCCAGTTGACGCTGAACATCAGGTTGCGCGGATCGCCGTAGCCGATGCTGGTATTGCTGTTGAGGCTTGAGTAGTACTCCTCGTCGAACACGTTATTGAGGTTGACGCGGGTATCGACGTGTTCATTGACGCGATAGCCGAGCATCAGACCGACGACGGCGTAGGCGTCCTGTTCGATGCGGTAGGTGGCGGTTTCATTGAAGGTGCTGTTCTGCGCATTGATCGTGCCGCCCACGCGCCACTGTTGCAGCTCGCCCGGCAGGTGGTAGACGGTCGATACCTTGAGCAGATGACGGGGCTGGTCGGGATCGAACAGCTTGCCTTCGTTAGAGGCGGTGCTGTCCTTGCGGTACTTCGCTTCGACGTAGGTGTAACCGACGCTGCCTTCCCAACCTTCGGCCAGCAAGCCGGCCACTTCGAGGTCGATACCCTTGCTTTCCACTTCGCCGGCGGCCTCGTAGCAGGCGACGCTTGGGTTCGGGCAGAACGAGCTATCGAGCAGCTTGGCGCGGTTTTCCTGAAGCATGCGGAACAGTGCTGCCGAAGCGTTGAGCCTGCCGTCGAAGTAGGCCGCTTTCAGACCGATCTCGTAGTTGGTTCCCGTCATCGGCGCGATGATGCCGCCACTGGCGTCGGGGCTGTTTTGCGGCTTGAAGATGTCGGTGTAGCTGGCGTAGACCGAGTAGGTGTCGTTCAAGTCGTAGATGACGCCGGCGTAGCGCGTCACGTTGCGGGTGACCTTGTAGCTGTTGGCTTCGTTGGCATCGTCGTAGTCGTACCAGTCGAGCCGGCCGCCGAGGATGACCTTGAGCGGATCGGTGATGCTCAGGCGAGTCGCGGCATAGACGCCTTTTTCCTCGCTCTGGAACTTGAGGTTCCACAGGTTCATGTCGTAGCTGGGTTCGGGAACCGCTCCGCTGTCCCATTCGTACGGATCGATGTTGGTTGCCGTGGTGCCCCAGCCGCCATGGCCATCGAAGATTTCATTGCGCATGCTGGCACCGACCACCAGCTCATGGGTGCGGCCGAACAGCTGGAACGGGCCGGAGAGGTTGCCGTCGTAGCTGTTGTAGTTGTCGGTGTAGGTGTACTCACCGGCGCCCTGGTTGAGCGAGCCGGCTCGGTCGTAGAAGAAGTACGAGCCGAGCATGTTGATCCGGCCCCACATTTTGTTGCCGGCGAGGCGCAGCCTCCAGTCGTTGTCGAAGCGGTGCTCCAGTTCGGCGAACAGGTGGCGTGTATTGGTGTTCCAGTACGCCCAGTCGTTGCCGAGGTAGGCGGAACGGGACAGACCAAGGTCCGAGCCGTCGAATGCGGTGGGTGTACCGCCCCAATCGGCATCCTTGTTGTCGTTCTGGTAGGACGCGCCGATGGTGAACAGCGTGCGATCGGTGAGATCGGCTTCGACGATGCCATAGGCAAAGCCATGCTCGGTACTGCCGTAGTCGCGGTAAGTGCCGTTATCTTCATACGCCGTGACGATGCGGCCGCGCAGAGTGCCGGCTTCGTTCAGCGCATTGGAGGCATCCACTTCGGTGCGGTAGCGGTCCCAGCTGCCGGCACTGGCGCCGATGCTCACATAGGGCTCGTAGGTCGGCCGCTTGCGAATCAGGTTGATGGCGGCAGAGGGATTGCCGGAGCCCTGCATCAGGCCGGTGGACCCTCGTACCACTTCGACGCGATCGAGCATGGCGCTATCTGGCGCGGTGATGACGTCCTGCGAATAGCGCGACAGGCTGATCGGCAGGCCGTCGTACATGATGTTGTCAACCTGGAAGCCCCGCGCATAGTAGCGCTGGCGCTCCGGCCCGGATTGCTGGATCGTCAGGCCTGTCGTGTTCTGCACGATTTCGTTCAGATTGCCGAGACCTTGGTCCTCGATGCGCTGACTGGTGATCACGCTCACCGATTGCGGTGTTTCACGCAGCGACATGGGCAGCTTGGTCGATGAGTTGACCACGCCCGTGGTGTAGGAGCCGGTGCCTTCCGTTCGCGCTACGCCGGTCAGGCCGGTCGAGATGACATCCATCGTGCCGAGGTTCACGCGCTCATCGGTCGCCGAGGACGATGCCGCCTGGCTCACCGTGGCGGTGCCGTCGCGAAGCTCGAAGTCGAGCCCGGTGCCTGCCAGCAAGGTCTGCAAGGCCTCGGTTGGCTCCATGTCGCCCTTGATGGCAGGTGCCTGGTGGTTAGCCACGCCCTCGGCCTGGAACTGGATACGCAAACCACTTTGCGCCTCCAGCTGTTGCAGTGAGCTGGCCAGCGGCTGGGCGGGCAGGTCGAGGCTGACCGGCGTCGCCTGTGCGACGGCGCTGATGCCGAGCCATACCGACAAGGCGAGCGGATGGAGGACTGACTGTTTCATTGCGGGATCCCTGCGTGCGAGGCAACGCCAAGGTGACGTGCCGGTAGTACCGTGCGGCTGCAAGCCATCGTGTTAGCGGCCCCGATCCGTGCGGACGGCATGTGTGCCGGCTCGTGCGCTGGCGAGGCGGCGAGAAGCCTAGTCAAACGCGAATTGGCTGTAAATGAGAAAAAATATTAAATGCGGCTGTTTATCTTCTTTGGGCGGAGGGTCCGTAGTGCGGCGTCGCTGGGCGAAGAGGCGATAGTCCGGCGAGCCGCCCTTGCGTTTCGCCGGTAGCGCCTCGCTGTGATGTGGTTCTCGCTTCGTCACGGCCTCGTCTGCCGGCCATTCAGGCCGCTTGCTAACCTCCGCGGCTGGACTCGGGGGCAGGGAAGGCAATGAAATTTCGTCTGGTGCTGACAGGCAAGGCGGTGACGGGCGTCGCTCGCGCGGATATTCAACAGCGGCTGATCGAGCAATTGCGGCTTCCGCCCGAACAGGCGGCGGCACTGCTGCCGCCGGCCATGCGAGTGATCAAGCAGGGCCTCGATCGGCAGGGTGCCGAGCGCCTGCGGCTACGGTTTGAAGCGGTCGGGCTGGAAACCCGTGTCGAGGCAATCGAAATCGCGCCGCCAATCGACCCGCTCGAGTCGCTGCGCACGCTGGCCGGGACCGGCCTGAAGCGCTCGCGTCCGAGCCTGTCGTACGTGCTGCACCTGTTCCTCGTCACGCTCTGCTGCGCATTGATACCCGCGCTCTATGCGGGCCTTGTACTTGCCCTGGCCGGTGCGCTGGGTTGGTATCTCACGCACCTGCATCTCTACCTCGACGAGGTTCGGAACGTCTGGCTGAAGCTGTGTGCCTACGGCATTCCCGCGATCAGCGGCGGTGTGCTGCTGTTGTTCATGGCGCGCCCCTTGTTCCTCGGGCGCAGGCCGCCCGAGCGGCCGATGACGTTGGACCTTGCGCGTGAGCCGCGCCTTCGTGCGGTTCTCGAGCATCTTTCGCAGGCGATCGGGTTGCAGCCGCCGGTCGCGGTGGAGCTGTCCGGCCAGGTCAATGCCAGCGTGCATTTCGAAGGCGGCTGGCGTGGCTTCTTCACCGGTCGCAAGGTGCTCACGATCGGCCTGCCGCTGGTCGCCGGGCTGACGGTGCAGCAGTTCGTCGGCGTGCTGGCCCACGAGTTCGGTCATTTCGCCCAGCGCTTCGGCTTGCGTTGCAGCTTTCTCATCAACCACGTCAACGCCTGGCTGGAGGCGCGCAGCTACGCTCGCGACGCGTGGGACGATCGGCTGGACGACTGGCTGGAGCGCGAGCTCTGGTTCCCGCTGCCGCTGGCCTTGTCGCTCGCCCGGGCGGGCATCGCGCTGTCGCGCTGGATCATGGGCGGCTGTTTCCGGCTCAGCTTCCGGTTGTCCCGTTCGCTGTCACGGCAGATGGAATTCGATGCCGATCGCTACGAGGCGCTCGTCAGCGGCAGCGGGACCTTCCGCCAGACTGCGTTGCAGCTGCGAACGCTCTCTGAGGCGTGGCGCGAAGTGGATCGGCACAACGGCCGCCTCTGGCGCGAGCGCCGGCTGCTGCGCGACATGCCGGAAGCGACGGCGCTGATGGCGTCCCGGCTGGACGGCGCGACCCTCAAAGCCATCGAGGAGAGCCTGGAACGCCAGGCCACGCGCTACTGGGACACCCACCCGGCGGACCTCGATCGCATTCGCTACAGCGAGGCGCTGGCAGCGCCCGGTCATCTGCACGACCGGCGCCCGGCGGCGGCGCTGTTCGAACGCTTCGCGGACCACTGCCAGCGGGTGACGCTCGCCTACTACGGTGATCTCGGGCTCGATCATCAGGGCGCGCAGCTGCAGGACAGTCACAGCCTGTTGCAGGCCAGCCAGCAACGCGAGCAGGCGCTCGATCAGCTTCAGGAATGGTCCGGCCGGCAATGGCGCGCCGAACCGTGGCTGCCGTTGCACCTGCCGGTGCGGGAGGCGCACGGGTCGCTGGACTGGCAAGCGACCATCGACCTGTTGCGCCAGCAGTCGCCTGAAATCGCCCGCGCCTGGGAAAGCGCCGAACAGGAGCAACGACAGCGTGCCGCCCTGGCCTACTGCCTGTCCTGGCACCAATGCGGCGTGAACAGCTGGCTGAGCGACCATGAGCCGCTCGATCCGGCGACGCACCAGCCGCTGTATCACCGTATCGACGAGGGCCGCACGCCGGCGCAGCAGCAGCTCGTGCCGGTGGCTTCGCTGTACCGTCGCCGGCTCGAACTTGCCTTGGCGAAGGCCGACGACGCCACCCGTGCCGCCGCGACCGCGCTGATGCAGATGAGCGGACTCGGGCGCGACTTCCTGCGCCTGCGTGAAGCCCAGGAGCTCGCCGGTCGCTTCGTCGCCGAGTACCGTCACGAGGGTGGCGAGAAGGCGGATCGCCTGAGCCACGATGCCCTGGTGCGCTATCAGGACCTTGCCCTGCGTCTGCTGAAGAAAGCCGATCGCATCGCACAGCCCTTGCTCGATGGCGAGACCCTCGGCGGATACCTGCGGCTGCGCTGCCCGCATCTGCAAGGCGAGCCGGGCCAGCCGATGGCGTTCTTCGAGCAGAGCCAGACGCTCATCGACAGCCTGTCGTACGCCTTCGCGCGCGTGGCCTCCGAGGTAGCCAGCGGGTGCCTGGCGATCGAACGGGAGCACGGCATTCGCGGCATCCGCCTGATCGCCAGGGTCGGCGCGACCGCTTGACGATGCTCGGATGAGCGAGCCTTCGCGGCCCCGATTCAGCTCAGCGGTTGAGCCCGTCGATGGTTCGCCGCCAGGCGAGCCTGGCGGCCTGCTGGTCATGGCGCGGTTCGAGTCGTTACGGAAGCCATGGGTCGTGCCTGCATTGAGCGTCACCCAGCGGCCGATCTCGGCAGCGCCGCAGGCGGGTCAGCAAAACCGAGCGTGTGGGCGCCCGTTCGGTGACAATGCCTCGGTCGCGCGACCGTTCGCGGCGCCCAGCCCTTCTGGTGAGAACCTCATGTTCGAACTTCGCCCCCTTGACCCGGAACGCTACCGCCGGGACACCCGTCGCATTGCTTTCGTGCTCATTGCCGTCTTTCTCGTGCTGGCGATGCTGCTCTCCACGCTCGCCGTCCGGCTATTCGGCGAGCCGGGGGGCGACAACTTCCGCTGGAACCTGATCGGCGTGCTCGCCGGGCTTGCCGCGACGGCGGTGGTGGTCAGGCTCAAGCTCTGGTCGACGCCCTGGATGGCGCCGGCGGTGTACGGCTGGCAGCTCAAGCGCAACCTGATGCGCGTCACCAACGTCATGCACGGGGTCAAGGCCGGCGTCGCGGCGCGGGATGCCGACGCGCTGAAGCTGCTGCGCTTCTATCATCTGGGCGTGATGCAGATGCACCAGCTCGACGGCAACCCGGCCGATAGCGCCCTGGTGCGCGAAATCGACGCCCATCAGGCCTTGATGGACGCGCAGGGGATCGCTCCCCAGCAGACGCGCCTCGATCCCGAGTGGCTCGATGCGGTGCGGCGTCATCTGCCGTCCGGCCGATGATCGCTTAGGCCCGTTGCGAGCGACCCGCCGAACCGAACGATGCCGCCGGCATCGACCGACTAATTTCCCGCAGGCGTTTCACGATGAGAGAGAAGTGGTCAGCGTTTCCCTGGGTGTGCTTCGCCATGTGCGTGGGCGTCATGGGCACGGCGCTCATCTCGCCGCTCTATCCGCTCTACAAGGACGTGTGGGAGCTGCGCACCAGCGACATTTCGCTGATCTATGTCGTCTACATGTTGGGCGCGCTCTGTGGGCTGCTGTTCATGGGCAGGCTGGCGGATCGTCTGGGGTTTCGCGCGGTGATGATGCTCGGGCTGATCCTGGGCTGGGTCGGCACGCTGGTGACCCTGTTGGCCTGGGATCTGACGAGCTTGAACATCGGCCGGTTCGCGGTGGGCCTTTCGTCCAGCCTGATCGTGACCAGCGCGTCGGTCGGCCTGGTGCAGCTGTCGCGTGATGGCGCCTCGCAACGGATCTCGACCATCACCAGCTTCCTGCTCGCCTTCGGCTTCGGCCTCGGCCCGATCACGGGCGGCGTGATCGGCCAATGGTTACCGAACCCGCTGGTCGTCACCTACATCCCGACGCTCGTGCTCGGCCTCGTCGCGATCTATGCACTGACGCGCATCGACCTTGGAGCGCATGCCGAGGCCGCGCGAACGCCACTGGGCTGGCCCGACCTGATGCCGCGCCTGACCTGGACCGAACGCCGCGACTCGGTCGCTTTCATGCTCACCTGCGCCTGCCCGTTCTTCGCGTTCGGCGTGTTCGGGCTCTACGCCTCCATGTCGCCGCTGTTCCTCGACAAGATGCTGCCCTGGCACGGCCCGGTCGTGAGCGGCACCGCGATCGGCGTCATCCTGCTGGCCTCGGCTACGGTGCAATTGCTCTGCGCGAAGCTATCGATTCGCTGGTGCGGCCTGCTGGGCCTGTTGTCGGTGGTCGTGAGCAACGCGCTGCTGGTCGCCAACTTCAAGGTCGGTTCGAGCATGCTGTTCGCGATCGGCGTCGGCACGGCAGCGACGGCACATGGGCTCTGCCTGCTGGCCGGCATCAGCATGGTCAACCACATCACCAGCCCGGCGCAGCGCTCCGGGCTGATTTCGACCTACCTCGTCTGCGGCTACGTCGGCAGCATCGTGCCGCTGCTGGTTGCCGGCTGGATCGCCGACCACTTCGGCCTGCCGACGGCCATCACCGCGCTGGGTCTGTGCGTCGTGGCCGTGGCGACGCCGCTGGCGGTGTGGTTCTTCGTCCATCCGCGGATGCGGCGCGTCTGACGTGCGCAGCGCCTCCTGAGCTAGCGCCGTTGCGGCGGAACGATCAAGGACATCCGGGCCGGGACTTCGATAGGCGCTGGGCGCCACGCCCACTTCGCGCCGGAAGACCTGGGAGAAGTGGCTGGCGCTCGAATAGCCCACCTCCAACGCGATGTCGATGACGCTGCGATCGGTCGCCAGCAGCAACTGCCGCGCCCGGGCCATGCGCAAGCGGATGAAGTAGCGGGAGGGCGACAGACCGGTCGCCCGTTTGAACAGGCGACTGAAATGGCATTCGCTCAGTTTCCATGCGGCGAGTCCTCGTGAACCGGTATGTGCCCTTGGCGGGGCTACGCTATGCAGGCATGGCGCTCGCACAGGCTGGTAGCCGTCGCCAAAAGGCGTCGGTTCACCGAGCTGGCTGACGCGAGCGCCGCCGCTTTTCCAGACACGTCAGAGGAGACGCACCATGGAGCGATTCACCGGCGGTTGCCTTTGCGGCAACGTCCGCATCCTCGCCACGGGACGCCCGTACCGGGTCGGCCTTTGCCACTGCCTCGATTGCCGCAAGCATCACGGCGCGCTCTTTTTCGCGGCTGCGATGTTTCCCCAGGCGGCCGTGACCATCGAGGGCGAAACCCGCGAGTACGCCGGGCGATGCTTCTGCCCTCGTTGCGGCTCGCCCGTGTTCGCGCGCAGCGCCGATGAAATCGAAGTACACCTGGGCGCCCTGGACGCCCCCGATCAGCTGACCCCGACCTACGAGTGCTGGACGATTCGCCGCGAAGCCTGGCTGCCGGCCTTTCCGCTCGCAAAGCGATACGAGCGGGACCGGGAGGGCGAAGGTCGATCGGAGGGGTAGGGCATGCGTTGAAACACGAATGGATGCCTGCCGGAACTAGCCCCGGCGCAAGTCCGGGCTCTTTCGTATCGCAGGCGCTCAAGGCAGCGGATTGCCCAGCCCTGGCTCGTTGATGTCGTCTTCTGAGGCATTGCCCGGTTGGCGGACATCTCGCCCGGTTGCCGGGCGGTCGGTGGCAGTGCGTGCTGTGCCGGGTATGTCCGGGTTGTCGGTGACGAACTCGGGATCGGCCGTATGGCTCGGGTTCTGTTCCTGGCCGGGTACGGGTTGTTGGTCGTGGGGTCGGTCGAGCGGATCGATGCTCATGGTTCACCTCCGGTTAGCCAATGGGTGGCTCTTCATTCGAGGTGCTTGGGTCGCCTTCGTGCGGGCCGCATGTCGCGTGGCGGTCGAGCGAGGGAGGGGCCGGTCTCAGCGGCTCGCTGCGCCCGTGCGGCTATGGACTCGCGTGCACTGCATCAGGTCCTGACAGCGAAAGGGTGCCGTCCTTTTCCAATCGCACCCGCAGGAAATCTTCTGCCAGCAGTAGCGTTCCCCCGTAGCAGCTGGCGGCCTCGGCCCGGATATCCGCCATCGACAGGCCCCGGCTCGGGTCGTTCTGGTAGCGGGCGCTGAAGTGGGTGAGGACGAGGTTGGGCAATTCGATCGACTGGGCGAAGGTGGCGACCTGCGCGGCCGTGCTGTGGCCGAAGTCCGATTTGCCGGCGTCGGCGATGGGCTGGGTGTAGGTCGCCTCGTGCACCAGCACATGCGCGCCCTGGCAGGCCTCGCGCAGCAGCTCGGGACGGTCGTTGTCGCCGGCGATGACGATGCGGCGCGGCGCTCGGGCGGTGATGAGGTAGTCGTCGGCCTGCAGGATGCGGCCATCTAATGCGACGTCATGGCCGCGTACCAGCTGCCCCCAGAGCGGACCGCGCGGGATGCCGTCGCGGTCGAGCTTTTCGGTGTCGAGGCGTGGGTCGGGGCGGGCTTCGGTGAAGCCGTAGCCCCAGCTCGGCACGCGATGGGACAGGGCGGTGGCGTCGACGCGCACCTGCGAATTGCGCCAGCCGTCGAAGGTTTCGATGGGGTGAAAACGCAGCTCGTAGGGTAGCCAGCTGTGGCTCATGCGCAGGGTGCCGCGCAGCCAGTCTTCGATGGCGGCGGGGGCGATGATGTCGAGCGGTTCCGATCGCCGCGCCATGCCGGCGCTGGCGAGCAGGCCGGGCAGCCCGTAGCAGTGGTCGCCATGAACATGGGTGATGAAGATCGCGCGCAGGCCGTGCAGGGTCAGCGGTGTGTGCAGCAGCTGGTGCTGGGTCGCCTCGCCGCAATCGATCAGGTACCAGCCCTTGCCGCTGTCTTCGAGCAGTGCGACGCCGCTGACGTTGCGCGCCTTGGTCGGGGTGCCGGAGGAGGTGCCGAGAAAGAGCAGGTCCAAGGAAGTCTCCACTGCCGATGGCGTTGGGTGAGCAGTATGCCGTGCCGATCCTGTGGTTGCCCGGCGTCCGGTGCAGGCAGCCCCTCGGATGCCGTGATGGTCTGGCGGGTGGCGATTGTCTACCCTTGGGCTTTCGCCACTCCGAGGCAGCCAGCGATGCGCCTGTTTAGCCCTCACCTGACGGTTGTGATCGTCTTCTTCTGCTGCGGTTTCAGCTTTGCGGTCATCGGGCTGGCGACCGGGTTGGATACCTTTCTCTACATGGCGCCCGGGTTTCTGATCCCGGCAATCGTGCTGTTCATCACGGCTCGCCGCGGGCGTAACGGCATCGGCCGGGATGAGTAACGCGCAGGTCCGCCGCCTGATCGTCGAGCGGCTCGAAAGCGATCTGCAGGTCGCGCGCACCGCGCTGGCCGCGGCGCACGAGGCGGCGACACACAGCGAGAGCAAGGCCGAGAACAAGTACGACACCCGTGGGCTGGAGGCCGCCTACCTCGCCGATGGCCAGCGACGGCGCGTGCACGAGATCGAACTGGCCTTGGCGGCGTTCCGGCAGTTGCCGGCAGAACTGGCGCCGCAGGGCAGGGTGCGTGTCGGCATGCTCGTCCAGCTGGCCCAGGAGGACGGCGAGCGCTGGGTATTCCTCGGTCCCGATGGCGCCGGAATGAAGATTCGCTGGGACGACGCCGACGTGCTGGTCATTTCGCCGCGCTCCCCGCTGGGCCAGCTGTTGCCGGGCCGGTGCATCGGCGATGAAGTGGAGCTGCGGGTCGAGGGCCGCGTGCAGGTCTTCGAGGTGCTCGCGATACGTTGATCGCCGGTGCTTGGCTATAGTCGTTCCCGTTCCGGCAGACGATAAGGACAGGCCATGATCACAGGACATCCCACGGTGCTGGTGACCGGCGCCAGTCGCGGCATTGGCGCGGCAACGGCTCGCCTCGCCGCACAGCGCGGCTATCAGGTGTGCATCAACTATCGCCACGATGAAGCGGCGGCGCAGGCGCTGGTCGAGGCCATTCGTGCCGACGGCGGGCGCGCCGAGGCGTTCGGTGCCGACGTCTCGCGTGAAGACGAGGTGCTGGCGCTGTTCGGGTTCGTCGATCGCGTCTTCGGCCCGCTCAGCGGGCTGGTGAACAACGCCGGCGTGCTCGAACGTCAGATGCGGCTCGACGAGATGCCTGCCGACCGCCTGCAACGGCTGTTGGCGACCAACGTGTTCGGCGCGCTGCTGTGCGCACGCGAGGCGGTGCGGCGGATGTCCAGCCGTCACGGCGGCGCGGGCGGCGCCATTGTCAATGTGTCGTCGGCGGCGTCGCGGCTCGGCTCACCCGGCGAATACATCGATTACGCAGCCACCAAGGGCGCGATCGACAGCCTGACGCTCGGTCTGTCGAAGGAGGTCGCCGCCGAGGGCGTCCGCGTCAATGCGGTGCGGCCGGCGTTCATCCACACCGACATCCACGCCAGCGGCGGCGAACCCGACCGCATCCAGCGCGTGCAGGGCAGCATCCCGATGCAGCGCGGCGGTACGGCGGAGGAGGTGGCGCAAGCGATCGTCTGGCTGCTGTCTGACGAGGCGTCATACGTCACTGGCAGCTTCATCGAGCTGGCGGGCGGCAAGTGACCGAAACGCGGCGCGTACGGGCCGCGCAGTGTTGCCGCCAGGTCCCGCTGGCTGGCGATTTCCACCGGGGATCGCCAGCGCTCGGGTTCATGCCTGCTCGCAGTTGACCATCCAGGACACGCCGAAGCGGTCGGTCAGCATGCCGAAGCGCTCGGCCCAGAAGGTCTTTTCCATCGGCATGATCACCTGGCCCCCTTCGGCGAGGGCGACGAACAGGCGCTCGCCCTCGGCAACGCTGGCCGGGTGCAACGCGATCGAGCAGCCCTTGATGCCCTCGTACCGCTCGGCGCCGCAGGCACCCTCGGGCATCGAGTCCGAGGCCATCAGCGACTGGCCATCGAACGTCAGGCAGGCGTGCATGGTCCGGCCGTGATGCTCGGCCGGCATGTCGCCGGCAACGGGGGATTCGCCGAACGACATCACGGCCAGCTCGCCGCCCAGTACCTGCTGATAGAAGGTGAAGGCCTCGCGCGCGTTGCCGTCGAAGGTGAGGTAGGTCGAGAGTTTCATGGAGGTGTCCTCAGTTGTTGAAATGGTCGGGCTACCCAGCGGCCGTGCCCGCGCCGGAGCGATCGTCATGGCCGGTTCAGTTGTAGTCGAACAACAAGACAGCGGCTCGACAGGCGGGCCTCTTTTTTCGTTGGGGAGCGGCCGAACTCGGCAACGCATCGCTGCGCTTCAGGGCAACGGGTAGGTCAGCAGCAGGAGGTGCACCGCGTTCACCGCGGTATGCAGTGCCACGGCTACGGTCAGGCGGTTGCCGGAGAGATGGAAGGCCAGCCCGTAGGCGAGGCCGGCCAGCGCGGCGATGGCGGCGAAGGCGGCGCTGAACGGCAGGTGCGCCGCGCCGAACAGCAGGGCAGTGAGCAAGACGCCGGCCGCGACGCCGAGCCGCTCGATGAGCCAGCGTTGCAGCAAGGCGCGGAACAGCAGCTCCTCGGCCAGGCTGGTGACCAGCAGGTTGATCGCCAGCCAGCGCAGCAAGTGTTCCGGCCACTTCGGCGACCAGCCCAGGACATCGGTGACGAGTGCCAGCAGCGGCACGATCATCGGCGCGGCAAACGCCACCGCCGCGGCGGCGATCGGACGGCAACGCCTCGGATGTGCGTGTCCAAGCCACCAGCCCAGCAGCGTCGCGGCGACGAGCGCCTTGTCGAACGAGAGCTGCAGCGTCCAGGGTCGCGAGCCGCCCAGCTCCTGTGGCGATGCCAGCGGCAACGGCGTGAACCCCGGCAACTGGTGTGCCGCCAGCAGCACGCTACCCAGCAGCATGCCCGCCAGCCCGATGCCGGGCGGCAGGCGGTGATGACTCGTCACCCAGCCGATGAACATCAGCCCGGCGAGAAGCCCCGTCGCGTCGACCCGGCCGAGCAGGAGGCCGACCGGCAGCAGCGCCAGTGCCGGGCCGAAGCGCAGCACGAGCGGCCACTGCGCTGCCGGCGCGATGGCGAGCATGGGCGCTCAGTCGTCGCGGGTCAGCACCTCGAGCAGCTCGATCTCGAAGAGGAGGTTCGAGTGCGGCGTGATATGCGCACCCACCTGCCGTTCGCCATAAGCCAGGTGCGCCGGAACGCGAAGCCGGCGTTTGCCGCCTACCTGCATGCCCATCAGGCCGAGGTCCCAGCCCTTGATCACCCGGCCCGTGCCGATCACGCACTGGAACGGCTTGCCGCGCGACCAGGACGAGTCGAACTCGGTGCCGTCTTCCAGCCAGCCGGTGTAGTGGGTGGTGATCAGGGCGCCCTTCACGCACGCCTTGCCGGTGCCGGGGGTGAGGTCTTCGATGTCGAGGTCGGTAGCGGTCATGGCGAGCAGCCTGCGCGGTGAGGAGGCGGCGAGGGTAGCGGTGCGAGGGTGCCGGCTCAAGCGTCGCGGGGCGAGCGTCATGCCCGGCACGACCGCGGCGGCGAAAACCGGTAAGGTTCGTCGATCACCCCGCAGGAGACCCTCCATGAGCCTGACCGACGCCTACGACCCGCAGAACATCTTCGCCAAGATCATTCGTGGCGAGGCCCCGTGCTACACGCTGTACGAAGACGACGACACGCTCGCCTTCCTCGACCTTTTTCCGCAGTCCTACGGCCATGCGCTGGTGATTCCCAAGCGCTCGGCCGCGCGCAACATGCTCGATGTCGATACCGAGGCGCTGTGCAAGATGATGGTCACCGTGCAGCGCGTGATGCGTGCGCTGGTCGAGGAACTCAAGCCTGACGGGGTGCAGGTGGCGCAGTTCAACGGCGCTCCGGCGGGGCAGACGGTGTTCCACATTCATTTCCACGTCATCCCGCGCTTCGCCGGCGAGGGGCTCGACATCCATGCGGCGGGCAAGGCCGATCCGGCGGAGCTGGAAGCCTTGCAGGCGCGACTGGTCAAGCGGCTCCAGCAGGGCGGCTGAAGGTCCGCTGCTTGCCGACTGCGACCATCGCATCAGCCGGCAGGCACCAAAGTACTATTCGGGACACTCGCGCCGGCTTTTAACCTGCCGGCATGAAGCGAATTCTCGGTTTTGACGGGTGGTTCCGACAGGCACGGCGGGCGCTGACCGTGGCGGCGGCGGTCACGGCACTGGCAGGCGCGACGATCGCCGTCGCCGACGTGGCAACGCCAGCGGTGCTGCACCTTGGCGCGTTGCAGTACGGCACCGTGCATTGGGAACTCGAACATCTGCAACGGCGCGGCCTCGACCGGGCCAACGGCTTCGAGCTGCGGGTGCGGTTGCTCGCCGACCTGCCGGCGTCGCGGCTGGCGCTTGCCAGCGGCAGCGTCGACGGGGCGGTGGGCGATCTGCTGTGGGCCCAGGCGCGCCATGAGGCCGGTTCGACCTACGCGTACCTGCCGTTTTCCTCGCAGATCGGCGATCTGCTGGTGCCGCTGGCAAGCGACATCCAGGGGCTAGCCGATCTGCGCGGCAAGCGTATCGGCGTCGCGGGCGGGCCTGATGGGCAAGGCTGGTTGCTGTTGCAGCAGGCTGCGCGCGCCCAGGGCCTGGACCTGACGGACGCCGCCGAGGTGCAGTTCGCCGCGCCGCCCCTGCTCGAGCAGGCGCTGCGACGCGGCCAGCTCGATGCGGTGCTGACCTTCTGGCAGTTCGCCGCGCGGATGCAGGCCGCCGGCGGGGTGCGCTCGGCCCTGCGGGTCGAATCGCTGCTCGGTGAGCTCGGGCTCGAGGGCGACGTACCGGTCCTCGGTTATCTCTTTCCTCGCGACTGGGCTGTGCGCAACGCCAATCTGCTGGCGCGTTTCGCCCGGGCGGTACGCACCGCCAAGCACGAACTGGCGACCGACCCCGCCGCCTGGGCGGCACTGCGCCCGTTGATGCGCACCGACAGCGAGGCCCTGTTCGACGCATTGCGCGCCGGCTACTTGGCAGGCACGCCGGCCCCGCTGGATGCCGCGCGCATCGCCAATCTCCAGCGCTTCCTGCGGCTGACCGGCGCCGACCCGAGCCGGCTGCTCCCGGCCGAGGCCTTTGTCCGGGAGCAGCCGTGAAGCCGCCGCGCTGGAGCCATTGGATCGCGCTGCCCGCCGCGTTGATGGTGTGGACGGCGCTGTCCTCGGTGCTCGACGCCAGCGTGCTGCCGACGCCACTGACGGTCGGGGACCGGCTGTGGAGCGCCCTGCAGAGCGGCGAATTGCTGCATCACCTCGGCATCACTCTGCGCCGGGTGCTGGTGAGCTTCGCGCTGGCGATGGCGCTGGGCACGTTGCTGGGCGTCTGGATGGGCCGGTCACGGCTCGTCAATGCGGTGCTCGATCCCCTGCTGGTGCTGTTTCTCAACCTGCCGGCGCTGGTGACCATCATCCTGCTGTACGTCTGGTTTGGCCTGATCGAGGTCGCGGCGGTGATGGCGGTGGTCATCAACAAGGTGCCCAGCGTCGCGGTGACGCTGCGCGAAGGCGCGCGCAGCCTCGATCCGAAGCTGGAGCAGATGGCGCGCGTCTACCGCTTCGATCGTCGCCAGTGGCTGCTCGACCTCTGGCTGCCACAGCTCTTCCCGTACCTGATGGCGGCGACACGGGGCGGGCTGTCGCTGATCTGGAAGATCGTGCTGGTGGTCGAGTTGCTGGGCCGCTCGGATGGTATCGGTTTCCAGCTCCACCTGGCGTTCCAGGTGTTCGACGTCGCCGGCATCCTGGCGTACAGCCTGGCGTTCATCGCCGTGGTCCAGCTGATCGAGCTGGCGATCCTCCAGCCGCTCGAACGGCGTGCCGGCGCCTGGCGTACGGCGGGTGTCGCGCATGCTTGAGCTGGCGCTGACGGGCGAGGGCGCACACCCGCTGCTGGGCCGTATCGTCGCGCAGGTGTCGCCCGGCGAACGGCTCTGCCTGCTCGGCCCGTCCGGCGTCGGCAAGACGACCCTGCTCAACGCCATCGCCGGGCTGGATCCGCGCGTACCGGGCGCTGCGATCCGCCGCCGGCCCGCGCTGCGAATCGGCTATCTGTTCCAGGAACACCGGCTGCTGCCCTGGCGCAGCGTGCGGCAGAACCTCGCGATGGTCGGTGCCGAGGCGTCGCGCATCGACTGCCTGCTCGAACAGGTCGGCCTGTGCGACGCCGGCGACGCCTTGCCTGACCAGCTGTCGCTCGGCATGGCGCGTCGTGCCGCGCTGGCCCGCTGCCTGGCGGTTGAGCCGGAGCTGCTGCTGCTCGACGAGCCCTTCGCCTCGCTCGACGGGGAGCGCGCGCGGCAGATGCGGCGGTTGATCGCCGAGGTGCTGGCGGCCCAACCGCGGATGGCGATGATCTGCGTGACGCACGATCCGGGCGATGCCGAGGCGCTGGCGAGCCGCGTCTGGTACCTCGACGGCAAGCCCGCGACCTTGCAGCGCGACCTGCGCATGTCGGCCGGCCTGCTGCGCAGTGGCGGTTGAGTCAGCCCGCCGCCAGTTGCGTCAAGGCATGCAGCAGCAGGCCGACCAGCCCACCCACCAGCGTGCCGTTGATGCGGATGTATTGCAGGTCCTTGCCGACGCTCTGTTCCATCTGCGCGACCAGTTCGGCGCTCTCCCAGTTCTCGACGCGTTGGGCGATGTAGCGCCCGATCTGCCCGCGGTAGCGCTCAACGAGGCTCGGCGCGGCGGCCATGAGCTGATCGTCGATCCAGCGCCGCATGCCGTCATCGGCCGCCAGCGCCTCGCCGAGCCCGCGGGTCAGCGTGACCAGCCGGCGGGCGATGCGCGAGTCGGGATCGTCCAGGTCGGTCTGCAGCCAATCGATCAGCTCGCGCCAGAGACTGTGCAGGTAGTCGCCGGTGGCCGGATGTTCCAGCACGCGGGCCAGCACGCGCTCGACGTCCAGCCGCGAGACCGGGTCGTGCTTGAGCCGGTCGATGTAATGGGCCACGTGCTCGTCGAAGCGCTCCCGCAGGCGGTGCTGCGGGTCCTCGACGATCTCGGTGATCAGCGCCGAGAGGCCATCGACGAACTTGTTGGCCGACCAGCCGCCCACCGCGCGGCTCAACCCCAGGTAGCGCAGGGTGCGCACTTCCTCGCTGATGGCCTGGGCGACCAGTGCACGGGTGTCGTCGTCCTGTAGCAGCGCGTCAAGCCGGATCAGCGCCTCGTCGAGCATGGCCTGGTGCCGGCCTTCGCGTGTCAGCAGGTCGAGCACTTCGCCGAGGTAGGGCGCCAGGTCCACGCGCCGCAACCGGTCGAGCGCCTTGCGCTGGATGAACGCCTGCACCGGCTCGTCATGCAGCGCGCGCACGCCGAAGCGCGCCATCGCGACGAACTGGCGACCGACGGCCTCGGCGTTGTCGGGATGACGCAGCCAGTCGGCGATACGGCTGGCGAGGTCCAGCTCGCGCAACTTGGCCAGCACCAGCGGCGTGGCGAGGAAATGCGTGGTGATGAACGCCGACAGGGTGCGGCCGATCCGCGCCTTGCTGCGCGGGATGATCGCCGTGTGCGGAATCGGCAACCCGAGCGGGCGGCGGAACAGCGCAGTCACCGCGAACCAGTCGGCGATCGCCCCGACCATCGCTGCCTCGGCGAAGGAGGCCAGGTAGCCCCACGCCGGGTGGCGCGCCTGCATCGCGGTGGCGAGCGCGTAGAGCAGCGCGGCGAGCAGCAGAAGCAGGCCGGCGACCAGCTTCATGCGGCCAACGGGGGTCTGCCAGGTGGCCAAAGGACGCGTCATGGGGGACCTCGTGTCGGTATCGGTGACGCTGCGTCGCAGCGCAGCCCTCAAGGCAAGGGAGTGATTTTACGGCCAAGCGTTCGCTGCGACGCCGGGGTCGGACAGGCCCAGCGCGGCCAGTCCGACGGACGTGCTGCCCATCCGGCTCCCGGCGCGAACGGTGCAGGCGAGATGGGTTCTATCGCTGTACTGGCGTTGCCGCACCGCACTACTTATTCGGAGTCAACGATGAACCGCTATGACGTTACCCCCGTCGACCTAGGCTGGATCATGGTCGAACGCGAGTCGCAGGAGACCGTGCTGCACACCGTGACCAAGGCCGAGATGTTCGAGCAACTGCCCGATTACCTCGACCGCTCGGGCGGCGAAGTCACGGTGTACACCCGCGATGGTTCGGTCGAGGAGGAGCGCAGCTATCGGTCCAACGAACGGCGGTGATCGGCCGGGCGAGGGCGTTTTCCTCGACCTGCCGGGTAGGCATTCCGGCAATGCTGTCGGCGATGGCTGCGCTGCGGCCGTGCCAATGCAGTGGATTCAGGCACCTTCGCCGGCGGTGGCTTGTCCTAGCCTTACCGCTCCGCTTCACGGGGCTCGACCAAGGGAATGTGCCATGCGATTCGCGGTGTTGCTGCCTGTGCTCCTGCTTGCCGGTTGCTCCTCCTGGGCGCCGGACCCGGACGAAATCACCCCCGTGCCGCCCGAGCGGATCATGGCCTTCCAGGCGCCGGTGACCGGCGGCGGCGAGGTGGTGGTGACGCGGCACTTCGCGATCCTGGGCGGCGGCTGTTTCGTCGAGGTGCGGGTCGACCGCCAGCTCGGCGCGCGCATTCACGTGGGCGAGCGGGTTCGCTTCCAGTTGCCGCCCGGACAACACATCGTCGGCATCGCGACGGACGAGGCGGATGAGACGTTATGCGGCATGGGCCGGTTGAACCGCGAGGAGCTGGTGACCGTGAAGGCGGGCGAGGCGACGCCCATGCAGGTGATCGTCGACAGCAACATCGGCTTCGACATCCAGCCGGGGGGCGGTGACTGACCGGCCCGGCGGCTAACGCCGCAGGGCGCGGGTGTCGATGATCTGCTCGGCCTGCGCGCGGGCGCGAAGCTGGCCGCAACCGCCCTCGATATCCTGCCCGGCCGAGTTGCGGACCTTGGTCAGGATGCCGCGGCTGTGCAGGTAGCGAACCATGTGGACGATGCGCTCGCCGGTCGGGCGCCGGTAATCGTCACCGTCCAGGCTGTTGTACGGGATCAGGTTGAGCACCGCGTACTTGCCGCTGAGCAGGCGCAGCAGGCCGTCGAGCTCATCCTGGTTGTCGTTGATGCCTTCGAGCAGCGTCCACTGGTATTGGATCGGATGGCCGACGCGACGGGCGTAGTCTTCGCCCAGCTCGACCAGCCGGGCCGGCGCGATGCGCGGCGCCTTGGGCAGCAGTTTTTCGCGCAGTGCCGCATCGGTGGTGTGCAGCGACAGCGCCAGCGCCGGCTTGACCCGCTGCGTCGGCAAGCGCTCGAACACCCGCATGTCGCCAACGGTGGAGAACACCAGGTTCTTGTGCCCGATGCCGCCGTCGGTGCCGAGCAGCTCGATCGCTTCGAGCACGTTGTCGAGGTTATGGGCCGGTTCGCCCATGCCCATGAACACCACCTTCTTCACCGGCCTCATACGCCGCGCCAGGGCCACCTGGGCGATGATCTCGCCACTGCTGACCTGACGCAGCAGGCCACTGCGACCGGTCATGCAGAACACGCAGCCCACGGCGCAGCCGACCTGCGTCGAGACGCACAACCCGTCGCGCGGCAGCAGCACGCTCTCGATCATCTGGCCGTCATTCAGCTTCACCAGCAGGCGCGCCGAGCCGTCGGCGGCGGGGTGGTGCGCGTGCACCTGCGCCAGCGCGTCGAGCTCACGCTGCACCTCGGGCAAACCCTCGCGCACGCGACGCGGCAGGAAGGTCTCGGCCTGCTGGGCCTTGCGGCCTTCATCGAGCGGTGAGCCTTTCAACCAGGCACGCCGGATGCGGCCCAGGTGCCGAGGGTTGGCGCCGAGCTGGGTGAGTCGCTGGTTGAAGTCATGGATACGCATGGGGCGCGGATGCTACCACCGAGGGTGTTGGGGTGAAGGGGTTTTTGCGCTGGCGGCTCGATCAGGCGGCTTGGCCGCTGCGTCCTCGGCCCGCCCTGCCGGTTGCGCCCTGACATGCTACGAAAATTCTGTAGGAGCCCGCTTGTGGGCGAAGCTTTTGCTTTTTGGCTTTTTGGCTTTGCGGTCTCGGACACGGCATTTTCCTCGACCCGACCGACAGATTGCGCTCTGCACGGCGCGACATGCTACGAAAATTCCGTAGGAGCCCGCTTGCGGGCGAAGCTTTTGTTCTTTCTGGCATCTCGACTGTGCGCTTCGGACGCCGCACTTTCCTCGGCCCGGCCTACAGGTTGCGCCTTGCACGGCGCGTCACTTTCTCTTGTCTCGCCAAGAGAAAGTAACCAAAGAGAAGGCGACCCCATCATCCGGGTCTTCGCTGCGCGAAGACTGCCCTCACTCCGGCGCCGCTCCGGGGGGCGCGTCACGACGGGACGTCCCTGTCCCGCCGCGCCTCGCTCGGCGTCCTGCCTCGCGTCCCCCTGCGCAACGCCTGCGTTCGGCCGGATAAAAGGGGGGTGGTCAGAGTGGCTTGATGGTTGGGTGCAGAGCGGTGGCAAGGGTTTGACGTAGGGCGGATTCAGGAGCGAAGCGAACAATCCGCCGGGGACATCGCCGATGTGAAACCGGTGCATTGCTTCGCGAATGCACCCTACGGTTACTCCTGTTCGAGACCACAACAGCTTTGCTTTCTGCTTTTCCACACCCAAACCATCAGGCCACACCACTCGCCCCTTCAGCAGGCCGAGCGCAGGTGTCGTGGAGGGGGTCGAGCGGCAGGGATGCCGCGAGAGCCGCGAGGGCCAGGGATGGCCCTTCGTGGCGTGCCCCTGGAACGGCGCCGGAGCGAGGGGACCCCGGCAAAGCCGGGGCCGGATGCAGGGGCAAGCGGTTTTGGTTACTTTTGCCGCGATTGGCAAAAGTGACGCGCCGTGCAGGGCGCAACCTGTCGTCCGGGCCGAGGAAAGTGCGGCGTCCAAAACCCAGACCCGCAAAGCCAAAAGACAAGAGCATCGCCCGCAAGCGGGCTCCTACAAAAACATTTCGTGCCGTGCAAGGCACAACAGAACGCCCCCGATGCGAAACCGGTGCATTGCTTCGCGAATGCACCCTACGGTTGTCTCCCGCTCGAGACCACAACAGCTCGGTCTCTGCTTTTCTGCTTTTCTGCTTCGCTTTCTGGCTTTTCCCAACCAGAACCATCAAGCCACACCACTCGCCCCGTCAGCAGGCCGAGCGCAGGTGTCGTGGAAGGGGTTGAGCGGCAGGGATGCCGCGAGAGCCGCGAGGGCCATGGATGGCCCTTCGTGGCGTGCCCTGGAGCGGCACCGGCGCGAGGGGACCCCGGCGAAGCCGGGGCCGGATGCAGGGGTCGCCTTCTCTTTGGTTACTTTCTCTTGGCGAGACAAGAGAAAGTGACGCGCCGTGCAAGGCGCAATCTGTAGTTCGGGCCGAGGAAAGCGCTGCGGCCAAAAAACCTCAGCGAGACGCCAAGAAACAGAAGCAAAAGCATCGCCCGCAATCGGGCTCCTACAAGTTCTTCAACGCTTAGCGCCGTGCAGGGCGCAATCTATCGTCCGGGCCGAGGAAAGTGCGGCGTCCGAAACTTCCGATCGTGAAGCCAAAAGACAAGAGCATCGCCCGCAAGCGGGCTCCTACAAAAACATTTCGCGCCGTGCGGGGTGCAACCTGAAGGCCGGGCGCGGAAAGCGCGGCGTTCAAATGCCCAGTCGAGGTGCCGTAAAACCAAAAGCTTCGCCAGCAAAGACTAGGCGTCCCCCTGGCTCCTACAAAGACGCCTCAGATTCGGCATCCATGACCGGATGCAAGCGGGCAGGCCATGCAAAAAAAAGCGTGGCGCTCGAAGCTTGAGCGAGATACCCCCAGCACCGCTCAATGCGCCGCTTTCCCCTTCCCCTTGGGCAGCACCTTCCTCACCCCCATCACCACCGCCACGATGATCGCGCCGGCGATGATTCCGGTGATGGCGTTCAGCAGCATCGGGACGACTGCCGCGAACAGCCCGACGCCGGGCAGGGCGCTCACCGCTTCGGTGGAGTCTTCGATCAGGTGATGCAACCAGGCGATGCCGTGGGTGAGGATGCCGCCGCCGACGAGGAACATCGCCGCCGTGCCGATCACCGACAGGCTCTTCATCAGCCACGGGGCGAGGCGCAGGATGCCGTTGCCGATGGCCGCGACCGCGCCGGTCTTGCGGCTGAGGTAGAGGCCGGCGTCGTCGAGCTTGACGATCCCGGCGACCAGTCCGTACACGCCGACCGTCATGGCCAGGGCGATCAGGCACAGCACCGCGACCTGCTGGCCGAAGGGGGCACCGGCAACGCTGCCCAGGGTGATGGCGATGATTTCCGCCGAGAGGATGAAGTCGGTGCGCACGGCGCCTTTGATCTTGCCGCGCTCCAGCGCGACGAGGTCCACCGCCGGGTCGGCGACGCGCTGCTTGTGCTGGGCGTGCTCGGCCTCTTCTTCGTCGTGATGGGCGAACTTGTGCATGAGCTTTTCCACGCCCTCGTAGCAGAGGAAGGCGCCGCCGAGCATGAGCAGCGGCGTCACGGCCCAGGGGATGATGGCGCTGATCGCGAGCGCCGCGGGCACCAGGATCGCCTTGTTGATCATCGAGCCCTTGCACACCGCCCAGACCACCGGCAGCTCGCGGTCGGCGCGCACGCCGGTGACCTGCTGGGCGTTCAGCGCCAGGTCGTCGCCCAGCACGCCGGCGGTTTTCTTGGCCGCGACCTTGGTCATCAGGGAAATGTCGTCGAGCAGGGAGGCGATGTCGTCGATCAGCGTGAGCAGGCTGCTACCGGCCATGGGCGGTTCCTTGAATCGGGTGGATTACTGGGATGGACCATCGGCAGCCGGCTTGGATCGGTCGTTCGGACGAACAGGCATCCTGCGCTGGCGCCGCGGAGCCGGACGATACCGGCAACGCTCGGCCATCGGCTCCCCCGCGATGGGCCGATGCGACCCGGCGCACGCAAGCGGGCGTTCGTCCGGGTGCAATCGTTGGCAACGCGCGCGAGCGAGCGCCACGCCAGGCGTTAGCATGGCAGCTCCAGGCGATGACGAGGACCGACCCATGCGACAGCCCATCACCCCTTTGCTCGGCATCGAGCACCCGATCATCCAGGCGCCGATGGTGGGCGTTTCCACCCCGGCGCTGGCGGCCGCCGTTTCGAATGCCGGCGCGCTGGGGTCCATCGGTATCGGCGCGTCGACGCCGGAACAGGCCCGGCAGATGATCGAGGCCACCCGGGCGCTGACGGCGCGGCCGTTCAACGTCAACCTGTTCTGCCATCGACCGGCCATCGCCGATCCGGCGCGAGAGGCCGCCTGGTTGCGGGCGTTGGCGCCCTTGTTCGCCGAATTCGGGGCCGAGCCGCCCGCGGCGTTGCGCGAGATCTATCGCAGCTTCAACGACGACCCGGCGATGCTGGACACGCTGCTCGACCTGCGGCCGAAGGTGGTGAGCCTTCACTTCGGGTTGCCGCCCAAGGCATGGGTCGACGCGCTGAAGGGCGCCGGCTGCGTGCTGCTCGCCTGCGTGACGACGCCCGCGGAAGCCGCGCTGGCCGAGGCGGCGGGCGTCGATGCGCTGGTGGCGCAGGGGATCGAGGCAGGCGGACACCGCGGCGTGTTCGAGCCCGAGCGGGGCGACCGGGCGCTCGGCACGCTGGCGCTGGTTCGGCTGCTGGCCGAGCGCAGTCGCCTGCCGGTCATCGCCGCTGGCGGCATCATGGACGGGCAGGGCATCGCGGCCGCCCGGGCGCTCGGCGCGGCCGGGGTGCAGATGGGCACCGCGTTCATCCTCTGCCCCGAGTCGTCGGCGAGCGCGCATTACCGCGCCGCGCTCAAGGGGGAGCGGGCCAGCCGTACCCAGGTGGCGACGGTGGTGTCGGGCCGGCCGGCGCGCGGCATGCCCAATCGCCTGTTCGACGAGGTCGGCGCGCTGGACGCACCGCTGCCCGATTACCCGATCGCCTACGATGCGACCAAGGCACTGGTCGCCGCGGCCTCGGCGGCCGGGTGCAGCGATTTCGCCGTCGAATGGGCCGGGCAGGGTGCCCCGCTGGCGCGCGAGATGCCCGCCGCACAGCTGGTGGCCACGCTGGTTGCCGAGCTGGCCGCAGCCAAGGCCTGATCATCCGGGGCGCTCAAGCATGCGTTGTCGACCAAGAACCGGTGTGGCCTGCAAGGTACGCAGCCTGCCCAGTGCGGGCCGCCTTGAACGCCGAGACCCACCAGAAAATTGACCTGCTGCAAACCGGTGCCGAGGGTGCGGTGAGTGCGATCCAGACCAGCACGCACCTGCATGAGTTGTCGGGTCAGCTTAGGCACGTGACGGCGCGGATGAGCGCCTGATCGGCGGTCCTCCCCCGGCGCGGGTCGGGGGAGGACGCGCACGGGCGGTGCGTTGTGGCAGGCTGGTTTCCCTTCGACGGAGACCACTCATGACCCAGACCGAGAAGCAGAAGATGCTGGCCGGCGAGCTCTACCACGCCGGCGATCCCGAAATTCAGGCCGACCAGCTGGCGGCCAAGCAGTGGATGACCCGCTACAACGCCGCGCTGGCGCTGCCAGCCGGGGAACGACGGGCGCTGCTGGCCGAGCGGCTCGGCTCGGTCGGTGCGGACGCGGTGATCCGGCCGCCGTTCCATTGCGACTACGGCTACAACATCCACCTCGGCGACGGGGTGTTCCTCAACTTCAACTGCGTGATTCTCGACGTGGTCGAGGTGCGCATCGGTGCCGGCACCCAGATCGGCCCGGCGGTGCAGATCTACACGGCCGACCATCCGCGCGACGCCGAAACGCGGCGGACCGGGGTCGAGTTCGGCCGGCCGGTGGTCATTGGCGAGCATGTCTGGATCGGCGGCGGGGCGATCATCCTGCCGGGCGTCACCATCGGCGACAACGCCGTGATCGGCGCCGGGGCGGTGGTCACGCGCGACGTGCCGGCCGGCGCCACGGCGCTGGGCAATCCGGCGCGGGTGCGTTAGCGCGTCCGTCCGATCGGTGTGCCATGCGTCTTCTGGTCTCAGCTATTTGCCGGCGCCTGCTGTCGAGACCTTTGTCAGCGCCAATCCTCTGGTGGTGACGAACCTTTCGACAGACAGAGGAGAAAGCAGATGAAAGCGACATGGCAAACCGCAGTGTGCTCGTTGGTCCTTGCCGGTGCCTTTGCAGCCCCGGCGATGGCGAGTGACTTCGACGCCTGGGACACCGACAAGTCGGGCGGACTGAGCTACCAGGAATGGGATGCCGGCTTCGATGAAGAGAGCCTGGTGAAGAAGTGGGACGACAACGGCGACAACTTCATCTCCGACAAGGAGTTTGGCGAGAACATCTACCGCGCGTACGACGCCGACGAGAGCGGCGACTGGAAGGACGACGAGTACCGCACCTTCGAGCGGGACTCGTTGCAGGCCAACGGCCTGTACCGCACCTGAGCGGGCCGATGGAACGAAAAGACCGCCTGCGAGGCGGTCTTTTCGTTTGACGACGCTGGCGCCCGATCAGCTGGCGGCCTCGTCGTCCTGCGGCGTGAGCGAGGTCATCAGTTCGGCATTGAATTCGCGGTTGCCGAAGAAGGCGCGATCCATCTGGCCGGTCACGCGGATGGTGTCGCCGACCTCGATGCGCTGGTAGCCGTCGGCATCGAAGGGGTTGTAGCCCAGCGTCAGGGTATTGATGGTGAGCGTGCCATCGCCGGTGTCGAGGATGATCTCGCGGTCCTTGATGTCCTGCACCGTGCCCTGCAGGGTCGCCTGCGAGGTCGGCAGGAAGGTCGCGGTGCGCCAAGGCGTTTCTTCGTCAGCGGCGCTGGCGAAGAAGAAGCTGTTCAGGCCTTTGACGTAAACGGCGTTGGCTTCGATGGAGGTCAGCTCGTAGAGATCGTCGTCGACATCGCCGTAGACGGTCACCTGGTCGCCTTGCAGCAGCTTGCGACCCTCGGCGTACCAGTCCCAGTCGTCCATCTCGACGATCACATGGCCATCGCCGTAATCGAGCACGAAGGATTCCGGGCCGGCGGATTCGACGGTGCCGCCGATGCCGACCCAGGTGCTGTCGTGCAGGCTGTAGGGGTTGGGCGTGGTGTCCGCCGCCAGCGCGGGTTGGGCGATCAGCGGGGCGGTGGTGGCCAGGGCCAGCAGGGTCTTCTTCATTGGTGTCATGGGGTCGTCCTCTCGATGGTGGTTGCGATCGACGGCGAACCGGGGTTCGACGCCCGTGAACGGCAACTGCCCTGTATCGGAGCCTGTTCGGCAGGTGCCTTACTCGGTAGAAGCCCTGGGCGCCCGAAACGTTCAGGAAAATCGACCCTTCGGTTATTCCTTTTTTGAATCAATGGTTTACGTTTTGTTTCCGGGTGCCGCTCATCCCGCCTGAGCGACCATTGGTCCATCCTGCGAAACCCTTGGCGGCCGCCTGACTTCTAGACCTATGTCAGCGCCATCCTCTGGTGGTGACGTAAAACCGATCAACGTACAGAGGAGAAGCACATGAAAACCAAACTGCAAACCGTACTGGGTGGTATCGCACTGGCTTCGACCGTGGCCATCGCCGCACCGGCCTTCGCCGATGACGATCTGTTCCACGATTGGGACGCGGATTCTTCCGGGGTTCTTGACTACAGCGAGTGGGACGCCGGCTTCGATGATGAAAACCTGATGACGTCCTGGGACGAGGACGGCGATGGCATGGTTTCGGACGACGAGTACAGCCAGGGGTTGTACGAGAGCTATGACGTCGACAACAGTGGCGACTGGAACGACGAAGAGTACGAGCTGTTCGAGGACGACATCGGTGATGGCGGCATCTTCGATGTCTGACCGTTAGCGACACGGTAGCCCGAACGAAAAGGCCGCCCTCGATGGGCGGCCTTTTTCATTCGATCGGAGCCGGCGTCAGGCGGTTTCCCGCGCCTCGGCCAGTTCAGTCGCTTCCGGCCCCTTGTTCAGCTCCTCGTGCAGCACGCTTTCATCGAGCTGGTCGCACCACTTGGCGACGACGATGGACGCCACGCCGTTGCCGATGAGGTTGGTCAGCGCACGGGCTTCGGACATGAAGCGGTCGATGCCGAGGATCAGCGCAAGCCCGGCGACCGGCAGCTCGCCGACCGCCGACAGGGTGGCCGCCAGGACGATGAAGCCACTGCCGGTCACGCCCGCAGCGCCCTTGGAGGTGACCAGCAGCACCAGCAGCAGGGTGATCTGCTGCATCAGCGTCATGGGCGTGTCGGTGGCCTGGGCGATGAAGACGGCGGCCATCGTCAGGTAGATCGAGGTGCCGTCGAGGTTGAACGAGTAGCCGGTCGGAATCACCAGGCCGACCACCGACTTCTGCGCGCCGAGCTTCTCCATCTTCGTCAGCATGCGCGGCAGGGCCGACTCCGAAGAAGAGGTGCCGAGCACGATCAGCAGTTCCTCGCGGATGTAGCGGATGAACTTGACGACGCTGAAGCCGTGCGCCCGCGCGATGCCGCCCAGCACGACCAGCACGAACAGCACGCAGGTGACGTAGAAGCACAGCATCAGCTGGCCGAGCTGCACCAGCGAACCGACACCGTACTTGCCAATGGTGAAGGCCATCGCACCGAAGGCGCCGATCGGGGCGACCTTCATGATCACGTTGATGATGTTGAAGAAGATGTGCGAGGTCTGCTCGATGAACTGGAACATCGGCCGGCCGCGCTCGCCCAGGCGGTGCAGGGCGTAGCCGAACAGCACGGAGAAGAACAGCACCTGGAGGATTTCGCCCTGCGCGAAGGCCCCGACCACCGTGGCCGGGATGATGTTCATCAGGAACTCGATGGTGCTCTGCTTCTCGCCGGCCGAGGCGTAGGCGGCGATGCTGCTGGCATCGAGGCTCGCCGGGTCGACGTGCATGCCGGCGCCGGGCTGCACCAGGTTGACGATCACCAGGCCGATGATCAGCGCGATCGACGAGACGATCTCGAAGTACAGCAGCGCGTAGCCGCCGGTCTTGCCCACGGCCTTCATGCTCTGCATGCCGGCGATGCCGGTGACCACGGTGCAGAAGATGATGGGCGCGATGGCCATCTTGATCAGCTTGACGAAGGCATCGCCGAGCGGTTTGAGCGAGGCGCCGACGTCCGGGTAGAAGTGGCCGATCAGCACGCCGATGGCGATCGCCAGCAGCACCTGGAAATACAGCGTCCGATAGAAGGGTGGCTTGGCAACGGTCGAGAGTTCGAGCGTCTGTGCGGAGGGCATCATCTAATTGTTCTCCTGGCCCGCGAACGCGGGTTGGCCTGTGACACATGCAGCCGGCGCGTTGGACGCGGCTGCACACCTGTTAGCAGGCGGTGGAAGAGCAAGCGACATGCCATGCCGGGGCGAAACGGCGCGCAGGCCCCGCAGGGCGCGGGCTGCCGGGCGGCTGATCGGGCGGTCTTGGCACCGAAGGCTGGCGGGGATACGCCAGATGGGGTTGGCGAGGCGATGGGGCGCGGGCGGAAATCCGCCTCGCAGACGCGGGCAAAAAGAAGCCCGGGACCTGCCCGGGCGTCGGCCACGCTGGCCGAGTGGGGACTACGTGAAAGGCGCTCAGCCGGCCTGTTCGTTCGTGTCTTCGGACAGGGTGGTGATCGCTTGGGCCTTGAATTCGCGGCCGCCGAAGAAGTCCGGGTCCATCGCGCCGACCGCGCTGATGCGGTCGCCGACTTCGATCTGCTGGTAGCCCTCGTCGTCGAGCGGGTTGTAGCTCAGCGTCTCGGTGTCGACGGTGAGGGTGCCGTCACCGGTGTCGAGCTTCAGGTCGCGGCCATCGATCGACGCGACGGTGCCCTGCACGAGTGATTGTGCGGTGGGCAGGTAGACCAGCGTGCTGTGCCAGGGCTCCTCTTCGTCGGCCGGGCTGGCGAAGAAGTAGCTGTTCAGGCTTTCGACGTAGACGGCGCCGGCTTCGATCTTGGTCAGCTCGAATAGGCTGTCGTCGATGTTGCCGAAGACCGTGACCTGGTCACCGGACAGCAGCTTGCTGCCTTCGGGGTACCAGTCCCAGTCGTCCATTTCCACGACGATGGAGCCGTCGCCGTAATCCAGCACGAAGGACTCGGTCCCGGCCGACTCGACGGTGCCGCTGATGCCGACCCAGTTGCCGTCGGGTTGGCTGTAGGGCTTGGGTTCCTGCTGTGCCTGTTGGTTCTCCTGCTTGGCGTCGGCGGCCAGCGCCGGCGCGGCGACGAACGAGGCGAGGGCGGTGATGAAGGTGTTCTTGAACGTGCTCATGGGTCATTCCTCTGTTGCTGTGCGACAAGAAGCGCGACCGGCTGGCGGTCGCCCCAGGCAGCTCACCCACTTGGCGCGATGTTCTGCGCGCAGATGGCCTGTTCAGTAGAAGCCTCATCGCCGGCCAACGTTCTGCCATTCGGGGCGCTGTTTCGACCGTCCATGCCGGCAAGCCAGCGCCGGGTGCGGCAGCTCGTCGCGCCTACGTCCCCCTGCGCCCCCGCACTACGCCTGCCCCGTACGCCTCGACAAAGAAGGGGGCGGAGGATGTTTCGGCCCGGGGCGCTCCCTAGAGTGGCGCCGTGTTTTCCCCTCACTTCAAGGGTTCGCGGTATGACCGAGCATCTTCAAAACTGGTGGCGTGGCGGCGTGATCTATCAGGTCTACCCCCGCAGCTTCTTCGACAGCAATGGCGATGGCGTCGGTGATCTGGCGGGCGTGCTGCACAAGCTGGACTACATCGCCAGCCTCAAGGTCGACGCGATCTGGCTGTCGCCGTTCTTCACCTCGCCGATGAAGGATTTCGGCTACGACGTGGCCGATTACCGCGATGTCGATCCGCTGTTCGGCACGCTGGACGACTTCGACCGCCTGATCGCCGCGGCCCACGAGCGGGGCCTGAAGATCCTGATCGACCAGGTGCTCAACCATTCCTCCGACCAGCACGCCTGGTTCAAGGAAAGCCGCTCGAGCCGCGACAACCCCAAGGCCGACTGGTACGTGTGGGCCGATGCCAAGCCGGACGGCACCGTGCCGAACAACTGGCTGTCAGTGTTCGGCGGGTCCGCCTGGACCTGGGACAGCCGCCGCAAGCAGTACTACCTGCACAACTTCCTTTCCAGCCAGCCCGACCTGAACTTCCATTGCGAAGCGGTGCAGCAGCAGGTGCTGGATGACATGGAGTTCTGGCTCCAGCGGGGCGTGGACGGCTTCCGCCTCGACGCGGCGAATTTCTACTTCCACGACAAGCAGCTGCGCGACAACCCGCCGAACATGCAGGTGCGCGAAGGCAGCATCGGCGTGCGCGTCGACAATCCCTACGCCTATCAGTGCCACGTCTACGACAAGACGCAGCCGGAGAACATCGGCTTCCTGCGTCGCCTGCGGGCGCTGCTGGAGCGCTATCCGGGCAGCGCGACGGTCGCAGAGATCGGCTGCGACGATTCGCTCAAGACGATGGCCGCCTACACCTCCGGCGGCGACACGCTGCACATGGCGTACTCCTTCGACCTGCTGACCGAGCAGTGCAGCCCGGCCTACATCCGTCATACGGTCGAAAGCATCGAGCGGGAACTGGCCGATGGCTGGTCGTGCTGGTCGATGGGCAACCACGACGTGGTGCGCGTGATGAGCCGCTGGGCGCTCGATGGCCGGCCCGATCCGGCGCGCGGTCGCATGCTGATGGCGCTGCTGCTGTCGTTGCGCGGCAGCGTCTGCCTGTATCAGGGCGAGGAGCTGGGGCTGACCGAGGCCGAGCTGCGCTACGAGGACCTGGTCGATCCGTACGGCATCAACTTCTGGCCCGAATTCAAGGGGCGCGACGGGTGCCGCACGCCGATGCCCTGGGTCAGCGAGGCCACCCACGCCGGCTTCACCGGTAGCCAGCCGTGGTTGCCGGTGGACGACTCGCACCGGTCGCTGTCGGTCGCCGCGCAGGAAGTCGACCCGGATTCGATGCTCAACACCTACCGCCGCTTCATCGACTGGCGCGGCCGCCAGCCGCTGCTGATCGAAGGCGACATCCGCATGCTCTACGACGACGAAGCGCTGCTGGTGTTCGAGCGCCGGCTCGGCGATCAGGCCTGGCTGTGCATGTTCAACATGAGCAGCGCCGAGCGCCGCTACAGCCTGCCGGTCGCGGTCGAGCCGCTGACCGGCGTGCCGGGCAGCCTGGCCGAGATCAGCGCCGAGGGCGTTCGCCTGCCGGCGCACGGCTTCGGCTACGCACGGATCGTCGGCCAGGCCAGCGGGTCTTAACGCCAGCGCCTGCGGTGGAACCGGCAGGCCAGGCGGCCTATCCTGGCTTGCCCCGGCCTGCCGGTCCGAGGCATCGAGTCATGCGGGCCGTGCCCGCCAGTCAAGGAACATCGAGGCGCGTGGCAACGCCTCGGGGAGAACAACAATGGCCAGCGTCACCCTGCGCGACATCTGCAAGAGTTATGACGGCACGCCGATCACGCGGCACATCGACCTGGATATCGAAGACGGCGAGTTCGTCGTCTTCGTCGGCCCCTCCGGCTGCGGCAAGTCGACCCTGTTGCGGCTGATCGCCGGGCTCGAAGACATCACCTCCGGCGACCTGCTGATCGACGGCCAGCGGGTCAACGACTGCCCGCCGAAGGAGCGGTCGGTGGGCATGGTGTTCCAGTCCTATGCGCTCTATCCGCACATGAGCGTGGCCGAGAACATGGGCTTCGGCCTGAAGCTCGCCGGCGTCGACAAGCGCGAGATCAAGCGGCGTGTCGACGACGCGGCGGCGATCCTGCAGCTCGACAAGCTGCTCGAGCGCAAGCCCAAGGACCTCTCCGGCGGGCAACGCCAGCGCGTGGCGATCGGCCGCACCATGGTGCGCGAGCCCAAGGTCTTCCTGTTCGACGAGCCGCTGTCGAACCTCGATGCCTTCCTGCGGGTGCAGATGCGCATCGAGATTTCCCGCCTGCACCAGCGGCTCAAGTCGACGATGATCTACGTCACCCACGATCAGGTGGAGGCCATGACCCTGGCCGACAAGATCGTCGTGCTCAATGCCGGCGAGATCGCGCAGGTCGGGCAACCGCTGCACCTGTATCACTATCCGGCCAACCAGTTCGTCGCGGGGTTCATCGGCTCGCCGCAGATGAACTTCCTCTCGGTCCGCGCCGTGCGCGCGAGCGCCGAGTCGGTGGTCATCGAGCTGCCGAGCGGCTCGCAGCTGGAAGTGCCGGTCGACGGCACGCTGGTCAATGCCGGCGACACGCTGACGCTGGGTGTTCGCCCCGAGCACTTCGTCGACCCCGACGAGGCCGACTTCACCTTCCACGGCGAGATCGCCGTGGCCGAACGCCTGGGCGACCACAACCTGCTTTACCTCACCATCGAGGGCGTGCCGGACATGATCACGCTCAGCAGCGACGGCAACCGCCGCGTCGCCGAGGGCGAGACCTACCGGGCCGGGCTTCTGGCCAACAAGTGCCACCTGTTCCGCGCCGACGGCGCGGCCTGCCCCCGTCATTACCGCGAGCCGGCGATCTACGGCTAGCACCGGGTTTCCCGCCGCGACCGCGGTCATCGTCAGAGCCGGCGTAGGGGCTGGGTTCAGGGCGGTGATCGCGGTCGTGGCGGGATCTTTATGGCGCCTTGTTCATTCCCGCTCCGCTCCGCTGCCTGCCATGGTGACGCGTAGGGTGGGCTTCAGCCCACCGGGTTTCGTCGCCCCGGCTGGAAATGGTGGGCTGAAGCCCCACCCTCCCGATTACATTTATGAGCGCTTCACAAGGGTCGGACTGTCGGTGGCTACCAACCGATCGCCAGCAAGCTGGCTCTTGCAGGCGACGGAGCGCGCTTCAGACGATGCGCCGAGCCACGAGGCTTTTTTGTAGGAGCCAGCTTGCTGGCGAAGCTTTTCAAGGCCACCGACCTCCGCCCGCAGGGTGCGTTCGCGAAGCCATGCACCGGTGTTTTCGCCGTGGGTCCGGGCTTCTTGCAAGGCCTCGAGCCCATCGAAGCGTTGCATGCCCCTGGCGGATTGTTCGCTGCGCTCCTGAATCCGCCCTACGTCGGGCAGCCGCCTGCACTGTGGACCCCTTCGGTTTCGAGCGGGCAAACAACCCTGGGCTGCACTACAGTTATCCGCCTGGTCATTTCTTCGGCTGCTGGATAGGGAGGCTGTCATGGCGGATTCGGCGTTTTGGGTCGTGTTCTTCTCGGCGGCGCTGGCGCTCAACCTGTCACCAGGTCCCGATATCTTTTATGTCCTGACCCGCACGCTCTCGGGCGGGCGGCGGATCGGTGTCATCGCCTCGCTGGGAGTATGCAGCGGTGCGCTGGTGCATGTGTTGGCGGCGGCGCTGGGCATTTCCGCGATCCTCGCAACCTCGGCGCTGGCCTTCACGGTGGTCAAGTACGTGGGGGCGGCCTACCTGCTGTATCTCGGCATTCAGGCGCTTCGCTCCGCGGGTGGCCATTCGGCGCTGGATGTGGAGCCCGCACGCGAGCCGGTCAGCGCCTGGCAGGCGTATCGGCAAGGTGTGCTGGTCGATCTGCTCAATCCCAAGGCGGCGATTTTCTTCATGGCCTTCCTGCCGCAGTTCGTGCGGCCTGATCACGGCGCGGTACCGCTTCAACTGATGATCCTCGGCGCGTTGGTGGTGCTGGTCGCGATCATCGTCGAGTGCGTGCTGGTGCTGCTGGCGGCCCGGACCCGGCAGGCCCTCAAGGGCAACCCGCGCATCGCGCAGTGGCTCGACCGAACCCTGGGCTCGCTGCTCATCGCGATGGGCATCCGGCTGGGGTTGAGCGAGCGACTCTGACCGCGCGAGCGATCATTCCGCCGTTCGGCCTGTCCCACGGTAGACGCGAACGGCCAACGAGGACCCGCCATGACCACGCTGAGCAAGCACACCCGCGCCAACCTGATTCCCTGCCTGCTGTACCGCGACCCGGAGGTGGCCATCGAGTGGCTGGCGCGCGCGTTCGGCTTCGAGGCGCAGCAGGTCGTGCGTGACCCGCAGCAGGGCGTCGTTCATGCACAGCTCGTCTTCGGTAGCGGCATGCTGATGCTCGGGCCGGTTCGGGATTCGGACTACGGCCGGCAGATGGTCCAGCCGGGCGATGTCGGCGGGCGCTCGACACAGAGCACCTACGTGGTGGTGAACAGCGCCGATGCGCTCTACACCCAGGCGAAAGCCGCCGGTGCCGATATCGTCATCGAGCTGAAGAACGAGGATTACGGCGGCCGTGGTTTCAGCTGTCGCGACCTCGAAGGGCACCTGTGGACGTTCGGCACCTACGACCCCTGGGACACGACCGCCGCGGAGGACGTCTGATGCGTACCCTGCGCTTGACCGACGGCACCGAGGTGCCTGCCATCGGGCAGGGCACCTGGCACATGGGCGAACGGCCCTCCGAAACGGCTCGCGAAGTGGCGGCGCTACAACTCGGTATCGAGCTGGGCATGACCCTGATCGACACCGCCGAGATGTACGCCGAAGGTGGCGCCGAAACGGTCGTCGGCAAGGCGCTGCCGGGGCGGCGCGAGCGTGTCTTCCTGGTCAGCAAGGTCTACCCGCACAACGCCAGCCGCAACGGGGTGGCGGCGGCGTGCGAGCGCAGCCTGCGCCGACTGGGCACCGACCGTCTCGACCTCTACCTGTTGCACTGGCGCGGGCAATATCCGCTCGAGGAGACGGTCGAGGCGTTCGAGCGGCTGAAGGCGCAGGGTAAGATCCTGCGCTGGGGCGTGTCGAACTTCGACGTCGATGATATGGAGGCACTGCCTCGGGTTGACGATTGCGCGACCAACCAGGTGCTGTACAACCCGTCCGAGCGCGGCATCGAGTTCGATCTGCTGCCCTGGTGTCAGGCGCGGGCCATGCCGGTGATGGCGTACTGTCCGGTGGGTGAGGGCGGTCGCCTGCTTCGGCATCCGGCCCTGCTGGACGTGGCGCGGCGCCTGGGAGCCTCGCCGGCGCAGGTAGCCCTGGCATGGGAGCTGCGCCAGCCGGGCGTCATCGCCATTCCCAAGGCGGTCGAACACGAGCACCTGCGAGCCAACGCCGCGGCGGCGGAGCTGTCGCTGAGCGAAGAAGAGCTGGCGATCATCGACACGGCCTTCGCGCCACCTGCCCGCAAGCAACCCTTGCACATGGTCTAGCCGTCGGTGGCCGTGGTCATCGCGTCGGGCTTGGCCGCAGGATCGCGAGCAAGCTCGCTCCTACGAAGAACACGGCGAAACGCCGACGCCGTAGGGCGGATTCCGGAGCGCAGCGAACAATCCGCCGGGCGTTGCGCCACGGCGCATTGCTTTGCGAATGCATCCCTACCGCCCCGATAACGTGCTGGCTTTACACATCTAGCGGTCGGTGGCCGTGGCCATTGTGTCGGGCTTGGCCGCAGGATCATCGCGAGCAAGCTCGCTCTTACGAAGAACACGGCGAAACGCCGAGGCCGTAGGGCGGATTCCGGAGCGCAGCGAACAATCCGCCGGGCGTTGCGCCACGGCGAAACCGGTGCATTGCTTCGCGGATGCATCCTACCGCCCGTCACCGGTGCGGGTGTTCCAGCCTGTAGGAGCCATGCTGGCGATCGGGAGGGGCGATAGCCAGGTTCACCATTCACGAAGAGCTTTGCCACCCGGTACGGGCGTTCACCGACCTGTAAGAGCCAGCTTGCTGGCGATGGGGGTGGGCACGACGAAGATCGGAGGGGACGGGCCGCCGGCGGAGGCCGACGGCCCGCAAGGGCTTAGTAGCCCTGGGTGACGGTTGCGAGGTTGCCGGTGCCGTCCTGCATGATCGAAGCCTGGTTGGCCATCATGTCGTTCTGGGTGACGGTCGCGAGGTTGTCGTAGCCCAGCTGTGTGACTTCGGCGTACTGATTGGCGCCTTGCTGGTCGAGCGCGATCTCGTTGTCCATGCCCAACTGGCCGACCAGCGCAGTATGGCCATCGCCCAACTGGGACAGCTCGGCGAGGTTATCGACGCCGATCGAGCCGCCGATGATCAGGTTGCCGTCGCCTTCCTGGCTGGCGGTCAGTTCGTTGCCGCTGACGCCCTGGCCGAACAGGGTGGTGTTGCCGTCGCCCTGTTGGGAAATGGTCGCCGTGTTGAGCTCGCCGCCCTGGATGAGCTGGACGTTCGAGTTGGTCGACTCGTACTGGGTGACTTCGGCCTGGTTGTCATAACCGAGCTGCGCGACGCCTACGTCGTTGCTGGCGTTGATGCCGCTCGGGGAGGTTTGCGCGACCGTGGCGGCGTTGTTGTCGCCGTATTGCGCGATCGAGGCGCTGCTGCCGTCTTCGCCGTACTGGTCGATGAGCGCGTAGTTGTTCGAACCGCTCTGGTACTGGCTGGCCGACACGCTGGTGGAGTGTTGCTGGCTGACTTCGCCGTAATTGCCCGAGCCTGCGGTCTGCTCCTGCTGCGAGAAGCTGCTGCCGGCCGTGGCGAACTGCTTGGCATACAGGGTGCTGTCGCTCGAGGAGTCGGTCTGGGTCTGGGTGGCTTCGGCGTAGGAGTCGGTTTCCTGGTAGATCTCGACGGTGCCGCCGAAGCCGGCCTGGTCCTGTTCGGCCAGGTTGTAGCCGGTGTTGTATAGGCCGTTGGACTGGGTGACGGTGGCGACGTTCTGGTCACCGGTCTGGGTCTGGATCGAGGTGTCGTTGTCGGCGAAGGCTTGGGCCGACAGGAGGGTCAGGATGGCGGCAGCGAGGGGTTTGAACGTGAACATGGTCACTCTCCGTGGATGGTTCATGCAGTCGTTTGCGTTTCTTCCTTACCGGTGCAGTCAATCGCACCGTCATGCTCTGGCCGGTCTCGGTCGCACGACTCGTTACGCTGCCGGGGCGCCAGCAGTCGGGCCGGTGCGGTACACCGGTGACTGTGGATGAGCGAGGAGAGGGCTCGCCCGCCAGGCGAGGGGAGGCGCCCGGCGGGTCGGGCGCGTTGCGCGTCCTTACGCTCGATCCATGCTGGCATCGTGCCCAAGGTCGGTTGGCCGCAAATCCATCGAAGGATTGAAACGGAGCGACTATTCGCGATTTTTCGCCAGGCCGTTTTGCAGTGCCTCAGTGCAGCGGCTCGGCAGTCAGAAACTTGCCCAGCGAGGTCTGCTCCAGCGCGATGCCTTCGGCCGGTTGCCAGAGGCGGCGCTCGATGCCCTGGGCGATGAGGTGGCCGACGGCCGACTCGATGGCGGCGAGCACGCAAAGCTGGGCGGGTTCGTTGGTGGTGTAGCCGGCCTCGGCCTCGAGCAACTCCTTGAACTCGATGAACTTGTAGACGTTGGCGCTGATGCCGTTGGAGTAGATGGTCTTGCTGGTCATCACGTTGGCCAGCACCTGGCCGCTGCGCACATCGACCGCGCGCAGGTTCACGGTGACCTGGTCGACGCGGTACTCCTGCGATGCGCCGATGCCGAGGTAGCGCGCCCCGAGCCCGCCGCTGCGGATGTTGGTGTCGTAGGCGACGATGGCGCCTTCCATGATCAGGTTGGCGGCCATCAGCGAGGGCAGGTCGCTGGCGATGTTCGGCGCCACGTCCGGCTTGGCCTGCGAAGCGCGGATGATCTTGCGCTCGGTCAGCACGTTCTGCAGGCCCTCGCGCTCGAGCACGATGAACCAGCCGCTGGCCTGCATGGCATCGACCAGCATGCTCGCCGCGCCCTGGGTCACGGCGGTGGAGAAGGAGCTGGCGGGGTTGGGCTTGTACTGCCCGGTCTGATCGCGAAAGCCGTAGACCGCCGCCACCAGCCGGCCTCTGGGCTCGGGCAGTTGCAGCAGATCGACATAGGTCGAGGTGCGTGGCGTGAGGGTGGGCTGCTGCTCGTCGGCCGGCATCGGTGCCTTGATGGCACAGCCCTGCAGGCCAGCCAGAAGCGCGGCGGCCAGGAAGATCCGTTTCATGTGCGTGTCCTTATTGAACGTCCAGACCGTTGACGATGATTTCCGAAACCTCGCCGGTGAGGCGGTCGGTGATCTGCACGGTGAGGTGCCCCGAGTCGTTGATGATGTTCACGATGAAATCGTCGGTGGTCAGCGTGCCGGTGTTCGGATCGGTCAACAGCTCGGACAGCAGGCGCGATTCGAGCTGGCTGGTGAAACGATCGAGCGCCGAGGTGCCGGTCAGCGAGGAGCGGTCCAGCGCGTCCGGGTCCTTGAAATCGTTCTGCGCCTGGGCGCTGCCGAGCAGCCAGGCGCCGTTGAGCGGGCTGCCGCCGAAGGACGGATTGACCGGCGTGTACACCAGTTCGGTCGCCGTGGCGCTGGTGCTCACGAGGAGCGCCAGCAGGGTTGTAGTTGTTCTCATAACTCATCCTTGGCGAGGTCGAGGTTGTCTTGGAAAAGCGCCTGGAGCTTTTGTTGTTCGATCTGCGCGACCACCGTCTCGGCGGCGGCTTCGGCGATCGGCTGCATGTCCGAGACGCTGGGTTGGAGAAAGCGGCGAAACAGCGGTCGGTCCTCGTACTCGACCCACACCAGCACGCCCCAGCGAGCGGAAGGCCGCTCCTTGACCGCGAGGTTGAAATCGATCGGGCCACGGGCGTTGAGCTGCTCGCAGAAGGTGCGATAGAAGGCCTGGCCGGCCTGGGTGATGGTGCCGTTTGTGATCAGCCCGTCGATCTCCGCCTCGTCGGCGTTGGCCGAACCGGCCAGAAGCAGCATCGCCAGGGCGAGGGGCGTGCGGGTCATGCCGGCGCTCCGGTGGCCGGCACACCGGCCCCGAGCACGATGGCCGCGCCCTGGGCACGGTTGGAGGCGCCGAGCTTGTGCAGGGCGTTGTGCACGTGGCTTTTGACGGTGTGGGTGCTCAGGTGCAGCTCGGCGGCGATGGCGGCGTTGGACAGGCCCTTGCCGGCGAGTTGCATGATCTCCAGTTCGCGTGCGGAGAGCTGCCCGAGCGCGCCGTGGCTCTGGCTGAGTTGCCGGTAGCGACGCACCAGTTTCTCCATCAATGAGCGCGGCAGCCAGTCGCCTCCGGCGAGGACTTCCTTCAGGCCCTTGGTGAAGTTGTGCGGCGCAGTCGAGGGGTAGAACACTCCCTTGATCGACGGGCGAGCCTCCACCAGCCGCCAGGCGCGCTCGGGTGCGGCGTTGATCAGCGCGACCGTTTGGTGGTGCAGGCTGCGCAGGTGCCCGAGGCATTCATCGAGGGCATAGCTGCCGGCATCGAGCAGCACCAGATCGACCGCGTCGGTCATCGCATGGCAGCTGCCCTGCAGGACGACCGAGCAGTGGGGAATCGATTGCAGGTGCTGGCGGACGGCCTTGCCGAGGATTTCACTCCTCGACAGCAGCACCAGCCGGGTGCTGGCAAACGGTAGAGCTGACGCGACGTCATTCATGGCGCAAGGTCCCTTTGCGGGTGAAGGAAGCGTTCAAAAAGTGTTTTGCAGGCTAGTTCACATTTTGTTACCTGCGACGCCGTGGCACGAACGGCGGCTGCTTTGGCCGATCAGGCCGTGATTTCGGCGCGCAGAGGTGAGTTCTTTGTTCAGGTGTTTCGTCACGCCTTGCCAAACGGACGATGGCGTACGGAGCCGGCGCCTATGCGATAGCTGGCAGTTCCGGGCACGCGGTGGAGCGAAAGGGCCGAGCGGCTCTGTTCGGGAACAGGCGCAAACGAGGGAGCGCACGAGGGACAGGTGTGCGCATTGGGCGTGAAGAAGGTGCCGGCGAGCGCCGGCACCCGGTGACGCTTAGTTCTGCGTGACGGTTGCCAGGTTGGCGGTGCCGCTCTGCATGATGACGGCGGTGTCGCCCATGCCCATCTGCGACACGACCGCCTCGTTGGACATGCCGGCCTGGGTCACGTCGGCCAGGTTGGAATCGCCCACTTGGCCGATGACCACCTCGTTGCCGGTGCCGGACAGCTGATCGACCAGGGCGACGTTGAGGTTGCCTTCCTGGACGATGTCGACCATCTGCTGGTCGCCGACCGAGGTGCCCTCGATGACGTTGTCGCTGCCGTTCTGGTAGGCGGTCAGCAGGTTGGCTGTGCCGTCCTGCAGGTAGGTCAGCTCGTTGGCGGTGCCGACCTGGGCGACATAGGCTTCGTTGTCGCTGCCGTACTGGACGACGGTGGCGGCATGCTCGGTGCCGTCCTGGTCGAGGCTGGCGTAGTTGAAGGTGCCGTCCTGCTCGACTTCACCGATGTGGCCTTCGCCCATCTGGAAGACGTCGGCGATGTTGTCGTCGCCCACCTGGTACACCGACGCATAGTGGTCGCTGCCCATCTGCTCGACGTAGCCTTCGTTGTCGTTGCCCTCGGCCGTGACGGTGGCGGTCATGTAGTTACCGTCGTGCTGGTCGATGGAGCCGACGTTACGGTCGCCGGTCTGGTTGATCTGGGCGGACGAGAACCCGGCGTATTCCTGGTAGACCTCGGCGCTGTTGTCGTTGCCGTTCTGGTCGACGCCGGCGGTGTTGGCGCTGCTGAAGCCCTGGCTGATCACCGAGTCGTTGTTGTCGCCGTTCTGCACGTGACGAGCGACGCTGGTGTCGCTCCAGACCTGCATGGTGGAGCTGTAGTTGCCGTTGCCGTTCTGGTCGCTGTAGGCGGCATCGCCGTTGGAGAGCGACTGCTGGACGTCGGAGACGTTCTCGGTGCCGGTCTGGTTCTGCTCGCTGGTGGACTGGTACGTGCTGACCTGGCGCGCGTTGGCGTCGTTGTTCGCGCCGCTCTGGTATTGGGTCACGCTGCTGGCTTCGGCGAAGCTCTGGTAGGCCGTGGCGGTGTTGAAGTTGGCCAGCTGGGTCTGGCTGATGGTGCTGCCGGTGGAGTCGTCCAGCTGGTCGGCACGTGCGTTGTTGGTGTTGCCGGCCTGGTTCTGCGTGACTTCGTTGAGGTCCCCGCCGGTCTGCACGACGGTGGCGATGTTCGATACGCCGAGCTGGTCCTGGGTCGAGGTGTTGTCAGCGAAGGCCTGGGTGGCCAACACACTGAGAATGGCTGCGGCGAGCGGTTTGCACTTGAACATGAAGCGTCTCCACTGGATGGGTTTCAGGTTTACTGCCGTTCACATCTGTCAGCGATATTGGCGAACCAGCACCGCCATGCCCTGGCCGTGCTGGGTCACGCTGCTGTCGAGGCCAGAGCCGAACTGTTCGATCAGCGCGACGTTGTCGGAGCCGGTCTGGGTGATCGTCGCCTCGTTGTAGGCGCCCTGCTGGACGATGCTCGCCAGGTTGTTGATGCCGTTCTGGTCGATGCTGGCCTGGTTGGCGTAGCCGCTCTGCAGGATGTACGCCTCGTTGGCGGAGCCGCTCTGGACGACGCCGGCGAGCAGGCCGTCGCCTTGCTGCCCGATCACGGCGAGGCTGCTCTGACCCGATGCCGTCAGGCCGTCGGCCAGGTGAGGGGCACTGCTGCCGAGGTCGAGCTCGCCCGGAGCGAGGTCGGGGGTACCGCCGGCGAAGGCTGCCGGGGCGAGCGCCAGCAGGCTGGCCAGCAGCAGGGCGGGAAGGGTCCGGTCCGTGGCATTCATTGATCGTGTCCCGGTGAATCGATGTGGCCCATCCTGCCCAATGCCCGCCCTCGAAAAATCCATCGAACGATTGAAAGTCGGATTCACGTGGCGTCCTCGTCAGCGGTCGGTGGGGGCAGCGGCTCGGCAGTCAGGAACTTGCCCAGCGAGGTCTGCTCCAGGGCGATGCCCTCGGCCGGTTGCCAGAGACGGCGCTCGATGCCCTGGGCGATGAGGTGGCCGACGGCCGATTCGATGGCGGCGAGCACGCAAAGCTGGGCGGGCTCGTTGGTGGTGTAGCCGGCCTCGGCTTCGAGCAGTTCCTTGAACTCGATGAACTTGTAGACGTTGGCGCTGATGCCGTTGGAGTAGATGGTCTTGCTGGTCATCACGTTGGCCAGCACCTGGCCGCTGCGCACATCGACCGCGCGCAGGTTCACGGTGACCTGGTCGACGCGGTACTCCTGCGATGCGCCGATGCCGAGGTAGCGCGCCCCGAGCCCGCCGCTGCGGATGTTGGTGTCGTAGGCGACGATGGCGCCTTCCATGATCAGGTTGGCGGCCATCAGCGAGGGCAGGTCGCTGGCGATGTTCGGCGCCACGTCCGGCTTGGCCTGCGAAGCGCGGATGATCTTGCGCTCGGTCAGCACGTTCTGCAGGCCCTCGCGCTCGAGCACGATGAACCAGCCGCTGGCCTGCATGGCATCGACCAGCATGCTCGCCGCGCCCTGGGTCACGGCGGTGGAGAAGGAGCTGGCGGGGTTGGGCTTGTACTGCCCGGTCTGATCGCGAAAGCCGTAGACCGCCGCCACCAGCCGGCCTCTGGGCTCGGGCAGTTGCAGCAGATCGACATAGGTCGAGGTGCGTGGCGTGAGGGTGGGCTGCTGCTCGTCGGCCGGCATCGGTGCCTTGATGGCACAGCCCTGCAGGCCAGCCAGAAGCGCGGCGGCCAGGAAGATCCGTTTCATGTGCGTGTCCTTATTGAACGTCCAGACCGTTGACGATGATTTCCGAAACCTCGCCGGTGAGGCGGTCGGTGATCTGCACGGTGAGGTGCCCCGAGTCGTTGATGATGTTCACGATGAAATCGTCGGTGGTCAGCGTGCCGGTGTTCGGATCGGTCAACAGCTCGGACAGCAGGCGCGATTCGAGCTGGCTGGTGAAACGATCGAGCGCCGAGGTGCCGGTCAGCGAGGAGCGGTCCAGCGCGTCCGGGTCCTTGAAATCGTTCTGCGCCTGGGCGCTGCCGAGCAGCCAGGCGCCGTTGAGCGGGCTGCCGCCGAAGGACGGATTGACCGGCGTGTACACCAGTTCGGTCGCCGTGGCGCTGGTGCTCACGAGGAGCGCCAGCAGGGTTGTAGTTGTTCTCATAACTCATCCTTGGCGAGGTCGAGGTTGTCTTGGAAAAGCGCCTGGAGCTTTTGTTGTTCGATCTGCGCGACCACCGTCTCGGCGGCGGCTTCGGCGATCGGCTGCATGTCCGAGACGCTGGGTTGGAGAAAGCGGCGAAACAGCGGTCGGTCGTCGTATTCGACCCAGACCAGCACGCCCCAGCGGGCGGAGGGCCGCTCCTTGACTGCGAGGTTGAAATCGATCGGCCCACGGGCGTTGAGCTGCTCGCAGAAGGTGCGATAGAAGGCCTGGCCGGCCTGGGTGATGGTGCCGTTGAGGATCAGCCCGTCGATCTCCGCCTCGTCGGCGCTGGCCGATCCGGCCAGGAGCAGCATCGCCAGGGCGAAGGGCGTGCGGGTCATGCCGACGCTCCGGCCCCGAGCACGATGGCCGCGCCCTGGGCACGGTTGGAGGCGCCGAGCTTGTGCAGCGCGTTGTGCACGTGGCTTTTGACGGTGTGGGTGCTCAGGTGCAACTCGGCGGCGATGGCGGCGTTGGACAGGCCCTTGCCGGCGAGTTGCATGATCTGCCGCTCGCGCAGGGTCAGCGCTTCGATGGCCTGGCTGGTGCGGGTCAGCTGGCGATAGCGATGGATGAGCTTCTCCATCAGCGGACGTGGCAGCCAGTCGCCGCCGGCGATCAAGGTCCGCACGCCGCGTACGAAGGTCGCGCGCGACGTCGCCGGCCGGAAGACACCGCGGATGGACGGCCGCAGCTCGAGCAACCGGCGCGCCTTGTCGTCGGAGGCATTGATCAAGCCGACCGGAACGTCCCCAAGCTGGCGAATCAGGTCGAGGCACTCGTCCTGTCCGTAACTGCCCGCGTCGACCAGCGCAAGGTCGACCTCGCCGACGTTGCCACGCAAGTGGCCGCTGCGGTGCATACGGTAGGCGGGTTGGTCACCCAGATGATGGCGCAAGGCGCTGTCGAGCAATTCGCTGCGCGACAGCAACATCACCTGGTGCGTGATGGCGGGTAAGGCGGAGGCGACATCGTTCATTGGCAAATCCCTGCGTGGACGAATACCGCAAACCCCCCGGGTCCGTGGGGCTTGCACTAGACTTTCGTCCGGCAGGGTAGTTCACTGGTGTGACTAAAAAACGACAGGCAGCGCCATCTGCGCCAGGAAACCGGCGCCGGGTTCAGTCGATCACGAACAGCCGGGCGCCGGTGTCGGTCGAGGAGCGATGCCCAAGCGTGTCATCCGCGACCTGGTAGCTCATGCCGGGCTGCAAGGTGACCCGGCCTCCATCGGCCAGCTCGGTGTGAAGCTCGCCGTCCAGGCACAGCAGGATGTGCCCTTTGAGGCACCAGTGGTCGGCCAGGTAGCCGGCGCTGTACTCGACCATCCGCACGCGGATATCGCCGAAATGACAGGTCCGCCATAGCGCGTGGCCTCGCTCGCCCTCGTGGCGGGAGGGCTCGATGGTCGCCCAGTCTGTGACGCCGAACGGAATATTGGAGAGCTTCATGCGCGGGCCTCGTCTTGTTCCGTCGCGTGGGGTCGATCGTGACGGTAGCGTTCCAGGATCCACTGCCCGGCCGGGCGCTCGCGGATGCGGTCGAGCACCTCGCGTGCCGGTGCGCTGAAGCCGCCGATGTTGGCCCAGGGCGTGTCGGGCGGCGATAGCAGCGGTGCGTATAGGGCGGCTGCGCTGATGTCGGCCAGGCTCAGGTGATCGCCAACCAGGTAGCGTGAGGGATCGTTGTGGATGCGCTTTTCCAGCGCATCCAACCCATCGAGCAGCTCCACCTCGGATTTTGCGACCCGCTCGGGCGTCACCCCGTACAGCGTTCGCAGGCCCTTGACCAGCATCGGCTTGGCGCGATCGCGCAGGCCGAACAAGGGCCGATGCACGCGCAACATCGCATCGGTCACCGACGCCCAGTCTTCGATCTGTCCGTAGAGCCAGCGCCGCACATGCACGCCGAGCCGATCGTGGCGATCCTCCAGGGCCAGGATTTCTTCGCGCAGCGGGCCGGCTGAGGGCAACAGCGGCGCCTGCGGATAGGTGGCTTCGAGGTAGAGGGCGATGTCGGTGGAGTCGGCAACCACCTGCGCGCCGTCACGCAGGATCGGCAGGCTGGTGGTGCCGGCCATGCGCCGCGTCTTGAGGCGATGAAGGCCGGGGAACAGGTGTTCGACCCGATAGGCCAGGCCCTTGTGATCCAGCTGCCAGCGGGTCTTTTCGCAATAGTGGGAGATCGAAAACTGGTACAGGGTGCGCATGCTCGGCTCCGTCCGCAAAGCTCGAGTGTACGGGGCGAGGGAGCCAATCCCCAGCGCGATCGCCAAGCCCGCTCGGCGGAGCGCGGGAATCGGCGGGGGACGGCGTGGTCAGGTGCTCAGGTAGCGCACTCACCCAGGAGATTCTCATGACCGAACGCAAACTCGACGGCGCGCTCGTCGTCATCACCGGTGCATCCAGTGGTATCGGCCGCGCGGCCGCGGAGGCTTTCGCGGGCCGCGGTGCCCGGCTGGTCCTGGCTGCGCGAGACGGCGCGGCCCTCGACGATGTGGTCGAGGCCTGCGGTCGGCTGGGCGCGGCGGCGCTCGCGGTGCCCACCGATGTGACGCATGGCGAGGCGCTGGAGCAGCTGGCCGCGAAGGCCGTCGAGTTCGGTGGCGGGCGGATCGACGTCTGGATCAACAACGCCGGCGTCGGGGCCATCGGCGCCTTCGACGAAACCCCGCTCGATGCGCACGAGCAGGTGGTCCAGACGAACCTGCTCGGTTATTTGCGTGGCGCTCATGCCGTGCTGCCGTATTTCAAGCAGCAGCACGCGGGCGTTCTGATCAACACGCTGTCGGTCGGCAGCTGGGTGGCGCAGCCTTACGCCGTGGCCTATTCGGCGAGCAAGTTCGGACTGCGCGGTTTCTCCGCTGCCTTGCGCGGCGAGCTGGGGCAATGGTCGGGCATCCATGTGTGCGATGTCTACCCGGCGGTGATGGACACGCCCGGCTTTCGCGATGCCGGCAATTACGCCGGGCGGTCGCTGCAACCGCCGCCGCCGGTCTACGATCCGCGCCGCGTGGCCGAGGCGATGGTCAGCCTCGCGCGGCATCCGCGGCATACCACCTCGGTCGGTGCGGTCGCGACGCTGCTGCGGCTGACCTACTTCCTGACGCCGGGATTCGATCGGCTCAACGGCCTGCTGGCAGGCATGGCGCTGGGGCGCGCCGAGCGCACGCCGGCCTCGTCCGGCAATCTATTTCATCCGCCCGGCGGTCAACGGCGCATCGACGGCGGCTGGCAACCGGTCTCGAACGAGCCGGCGATCCGTCTTGCCGTGGGGGCGGTCGCTGTGGGGGTGGCCGGCTGGTGCCTGGCTCGCCTGGTGGCCCGGCGCGACTAGCGCGTGCGGGCCGCGCTGACGCCTTCGAGCGTGGCGAAGGAGGTGTCCTTGGCGGTGAGCAGGAAGTCGCGCATGAATGGCGAGTCGAGCATGTCGGTGCGAATGGCCGCATGCAGCGTCGCGTACAGTCCCTTCTCGCCAAGTCGGCGTGCCGTTACGTAGCCGCGCGCGCTGTATTCATGCAGGGCCCAGTTAGGCAGCGAGCAAACGCCCCGACCGGAGGCGACCAGCTGCATCATCATCACGGTCAGTTCGGACGTCCGGACCTGCGCCGGCTCGACATCGGCCGGCTCCAGGAACTGATTGAAGATGTCCAGTCGATCCCGTTCGATCGGGTAGGTGATCAGCGTCTCGCTGGCCAGGTCCTCGGGCCGGACGAAGGGACGGCTGGCCAGCGGGTGCTGGTTCGCCACGGCCAGCAAAGCTTCGTAGGTGAACAGGGGCACGTAGGTGATGCCCGCCAGGTCGACCGGATCGGAGGTCACCACCAGATCCAGGTCGCCGCGGGCCAGCGCAGGCAACGGCGCGAAAGAAAAGCCAGAGGCCAGGTCCAGCTCGACCTCCGGCCAGGCATCGCGGAACTGGTCGATGGTCGGCATCAGCCACTGGAAGCAGCTGTGGCATTCGATCGCCATGTGCAGGCGCCCGGCCGTGCCGCCGGCCAGTCGCGCGAGGTCCCGTTCGGCGCTGCGCAATTGCGGCACCACGGCATCGGCCAACTGCAGCAGGCGCAGACCCGCGCTGGTGAAGCGCACCGGTTTGGTCTTGCGCACGAAGAGCTGCAAGCCGAGCCGCTCTTCCAGCTCCTTGAACTGGTGCGACAGCGCCGATTGCGTCAGGTGCAGGCGTTCGGCGGCCTCGACCAGGCTGTCGGTTTCGCGCAGGGCATGAAGCGTCTTGAGGTGGCGGATTTCCAGCATGGGCCTGATTCCCTCGGCGGTGGCGTCCCGGCGTTTCGTGGTTGGTACATGAGCGAAGCTCATGCGCGGCGCAGTTTCGCGCAGCCGCGCGGGGCTGTCGAGCGATGGCCGTCCAGTTCGCTTCATCCAGCCGTCAGAGAAAGCCGAGGAGGGGGCAGTCGCGTTCCATGAGTTCTTCTAATGTTTGTCGCGAGCAAAATGAGTTTTTCTGAATCACGGGCGATGGCCAGAATGCTCGCCACAACCTGCTGGAGACATTCATGGCCATTGCCCACTCACTCGGATTCCCCCGCATCGGGGCGCAACGTGAACTGAAGACCGCGCTCGAAGCGCACTGGAAAGGCGAGCTCGGCGAGACCGAGCTGCTGGACGTGGGGCGCCGGCTGCGCGCCGCTCACTGGCGCCTCCAGCATGACGCCGGGCTCGACCTGCTGCCGGTAGGCGACTTCGCCTGGTACGACCAGGTGCTGACCCATTCGCTGATGTTTGGCGTCGTGCCTGAGCGCTTCCGCACCCACGGCGACGCGCCGACCCTGACGACGCTGTTCGCCATGGCGCGCGGCGTGTCGACCTGCTGCGGTGCGCGTCATGGCGAGGCGCAGGTGGCGAGCGAGCTGACGAAATGGTTCGACACCAACTATCACTACCTCGTCCCCGAATTCGAACGTGACCAGACCTTCGCCCTGGGCTGGACACAGCTGTTCGATGAGTTGGCCGAAGCGCGCGAGCTGGGCTACTCGGCCAAGCCGGTGCTGATCGGCCCGCTGACCTACCTCTGGCTCGGCAAGGCGCAGGGCGAGGGCTTCGACAAGCTGGAACTGCTCGACCGCCTGCTGCCGGTCTACGGCGAAGTGCTCGACCGTCTGGCGGCGCTCGGCGCCGAGTGGGTGCAGATCGACGAGCCCATCCTGGCCCTGGACCTGCCGCAGGACTGGAAGAACGCCTTCGAGCGGGCTTACAACCTGCTGCACCGGGCACCGCTGAAAAAGCTGGTCGCGACCTACTTCGGCGGGCTGGAAGACAACCTCGGGCTGGCCGCCAACCTGCCGGTCGATGGGCTGCATATCGATCTGGTGCGGGCGCCGGATCAGTTCCCGACCATCCTTGACCGCATCCCGGCCTACAAGGTGCTGTCGCTGGGGCTGGTCAACGGCCGCAACGTATGGCGCTGCGATCTGGAAAAGGCCCTGGCGGTCGTGCGCGAAGCCGCGGCCCGACTGGGCGATCGGCTATGGATCGCGCCCTCCTGCTCGCTGCTGCACTGCCCGGTCGACCTCGCCGCGGAAACCGAGCTCGATGCCGAGACGCGCACTTGGCTGGCCTTCGCCGTGCAGAAGTGCGAGGAAGTCGCGCTGCTGGCCCGCGCGGCGACCGAGCCGGATGCGCCGGCCGTGATCGCGGGCCTGGCCGTCAGCCGTGCGGTACAGGCGAGCCGGGCGGCGTCCCCGCGCATCCACAAGCCGGCCGTGCGCGAGCGCCTGGCCGCAGTGGGCGATGACCAGCTGCGCCGCGCGACGCCGTTCGCCGAGCGGATCGAGGCCCAGCGGGCGCGTCTCGCCTTGCCGGCCTATCCGACCACGACCATAGGCTCGTTCCCGCAGACGCCCGCCATCCGACTCGCGCGGCAGGCCTTTCGCCAGGGCAAGCTGTCGGCCGCCGACTACACCGAAGCGATGCAGGCCGAGATTCGCCACGCCGTTCGGATCCAGGAGCAGCTGGGACTCGATGTCCTGGTGCACGGCGAGGCGGAGCGCAACGACATGGTCGAGTACTTCGCCGAACAGCTCGACGGCTACGCCTTCACGCGCAATGGCTGGGTCCAGAGCTACGGCTCACGCTGCGTGAAGCCGGCGGTGATCGTCGGCGACATCAGCCGCCCCGGGCCGATGACCGTGGACTGGATCCGCTACGCCCAGCAGCAGACCGACAAGCCCATGAAAGGCATGCTGACCGGACCGGTGACCATGCTGATGTGGTCGTTCGCCCGCGAGGATGTCGACCGCGCGACCCAGGCCTGGCAGCTGGCGCTGGCCATCCGCGATGAAGTGAGCGACCTGGAAGCGGCGGGGACCGGCATCATCCAGATCGACGAAGCCGCCTTCCGCGAGGGCCTGCCACTGCGCCGCTCCGGCTGGGCCGGCTACCTGAAATGGGCGGTCGAGGCCTTCCGTCTGTGCAGCTCGGGGGTCGACGACGCGACCCAGATTCACACCCACATGTGCTACAGCGAGTTCAATGAAGTGATCGACGCCATCGCCGCGATGGACGCCGATGTGATCACCATCGAGACGTCCCGCTCGCGCATGGAGCTGCTCGAGGCCTTCCGCGCGTTCGATTACCCGAACGACATCGGGCCGGGGGTCTACGACATCCACTCGCCGCGCATCCCGACGCCGGAGGAGATGATCCTGCTGCTCGAAAAGGCCGCCGTCCGCATCCCCGCCGAGCGGCTCTGGGTCAACCCCGATTGTGGCCTGAAGACCCGTGGCTGGCCGGAAACCGAAGCGGCGCTGGCCAACATGGTGGCGGCGGCGCGCCATCTGCGACGAGGCCGACAGGTCGCCGCCTGACGGCGGGCGAGGGCAGCGCCAGGCCCCTTCTGGCGCTGCCGGGCCGCTGCTAAGGTAGGCAGCCCGAACGACCTGACCGACCTGATCCGACCATGACCCCTGCCATCGATCTTCTGAGAAAAGCCAAGGCCGAGTTCCGTATCCATAGTTACGAGCACGATCCCAAGTCTGCTTCGTATGGTCTGGAGGCGGCGGACAAGCTCGGACTCGACCCGGCGCAGGTATTCAAGACGTTGCTGGCGTGCACCGAGAAGAACGAACTGCTGGTCGCCATCGTGCCGGTCACCGGCAGCCTCGACCTGAAAGCCCTGGCGCAGGCGGCTGGCGCGAAGAAGGCCGAGATGGCCGATCCGGCGGTGGCGCAGCGGGCGACCGGCTACCTGGTCGGCGGGATCAGCCCATTGGGGCAGAAGAAGCGCCTGCGGACCTTCATCGACGCGTCGGCCCAGGCGCTGCCGTCGATGTACGTCAGCGCCGGTCGGCGTGGTCTGGAGGTGGAGTTGGCGCCGGCCGTGTTGGCGACGCACACGAGTGGAATCTTCGCGCCGATCGGTCGCTGAGCAGGGCGCCCGGCCTCTGGGTCAGAGCGGCGGCAGGTTGTCGTCCAGATCCGCTTCGGTGATGCCCGGCAGGTGCAGGTCGCTGCGGGCCAGGCGGGTGCCTTCCATCTGCGGCTGGGTCACCCAGGTGAGGATGTCGTAGTAGCGACGGATGTTCGCCACGAAATGCACCGGCTCGCCGCCACGGGCGTAGCCATAGCGGGTCTTGCTGTACCACTGCTTTTGCGACAGCCGCGGCAGCATCTGCTTCACGTCGAGCCACTTGTTCGGGTTCAGCCCCTCGGCCTTGGCCAGGCGGCGTGCGTCTTCCAGATGGCCGGCGCCGACGTTGTACGCGGCCAGCGCGAACCAGGTGCGATCCGGCTCCTCGATGCTGTCCGGCAGGGCCTCATGCACCTTCACGAAATACTTGCCGCCGCCCTGGATGCTCTGCTTCGGGTCCAGCCGGTTGGTGACGCCCATCGCCTTGGCGGTGCGCTGCGTCAGCATCATCAGGCCGCGCACGCCGGTCTTGGACGTCGCCTCGGGTTGCCAGTGCGACTCCTGATAACCGATCGCGGCGAGCAGGCGCCAGTCGATGCCGTATTTCTTCGCCGTCTCGCGGAAGGTGCGCTCGTAGCGCGGCAGGCGCTCCTGGAGATGGCGGGCGAACGCATAGGCGCCCACATAGCCGAGGAAGTCCACATGGCCGTAGTAGCGCTCGCGCAGCCGCTGCAGGGTGCCGTTTTCCTGCGCCTTGGCGAGGAAGGCGTTGGCCGCCTGGAGCAGGCTGTCGTCCTCGCCCTGCGGCAAGGCCCAGGCGACGCTGTTGCTCCCTTCGAGATCGAACGCCGTGCGGATATTGGTGAAGTAGAGCTGGTTCATCGCCAGTTCGTTGGATTGCACCAGCGTCGCATCGATCTGGCCTTCGTCGACCATGCGCAGCAGATCGACGACCTCGACCGCATCGGAGCGCTGGAAATTCAAGCCCGGCAGTTCGGCTTGCAGTGCTTCGAGTTCGGCGACGTGGTGGCTGCCCTCGAGCACCATGATGCGTTTGCCGACCAGATCCTCCGGGCGGGTGGGGCGGCGTTGGCCCTTGCGGTAGACGACCTGGGTCGCCACGTCGAGGTAGGGCACGGTGAAGCGAACGCGCTGGCCACGCGCGTCGCTGGCAACGAGGCCCGCCGCGGCGAGATGCGGACCGCCCGGCCGACCGAGACGATCGAAGGCCTGCTCGATGGAGTCGGCCGTCTCGATCTTCAGCTTCACGCCCAGGTGGTCGGCGAAGCGCTTGGCCAGCTCGTATTCGAAACCGGCCGGACCGTTGCGGTCCTGGAAATAGGTGGAGGGGCTGTTGCGGGTGATCACGCGCAGTACGCCTTCCTCCTGAATTCGCTCGAGCTGGCTGGGCGGTTCCGCGCAGCTGCCGAGCATCAGGAAGAGTGCGGTCGCCAGAAGCCAGGCGGCATAGCGCAAACGCAACGGTGTGTGGGCAAACATGCGCGGCAGTATACGCAAAGGCGAACCGCCACCATATCTCGACAGCTCGACCCCGCTCTGTTAGGCGAGCCGGTCTGGAACGACGGTCGCAACGCCGCTAGGCTTTGCCGGCCTGACCGTCGAGTGACCCTGTGACCGCCCCCTCCAAGCCCTGGTACGTCTACCTGATCCGCGCCGCCAACGGTGCGCTCTACTGCGGGATCACCGATGACGTCGAACGCCGTTTCGCCGCGCATCGCACCGGGCGTGGCGCGCGTTTCTTTCGGTCCAGCCCGGCATTGGCGGTGGCCTATGTCGAATCCTGCGCCGATCGCCGTGAAGCGCTGCGCCGGGAATACGCGATCAAGCGCCTGTCCAAGGCCAGCAAGGAGGCCTTGGCCGCGACCCAGCTGCCGGCGTGAATGACGCATCAATCGCGCGAATGGCTGGCCGGTCAGCAGGGGCAGGGCTACGCTGCCCATTCCTTGTCCCTGGCGGAGCCCGACATGCACGAGCTGATCCTGCACCACTACCCAACCTCTCCCTTTGCCGAAAAAGCGCGGCTCATGCTTGGTTTCAAGCAGCTGTCCTGGCGGTCGGTGACCATTCCCCCGGTCATGCCCAAGCCGGACCTGACGGCCTTGACCGGCGGCTACCGACGCACGCCGGTGCTCCAGGTCGGGGCGGACATTTACTGCGATACCGCGCTGATCGGCCGCCGCCTGGAAGCCGAGAAGGCGATGCCGGCGCTGTTCCCGGAAGGCCGCGAATTCGCCGCGGCGACCTTGGCGCAATGGGCCGACTCGGTGCTGTTTCTGCATGCCGTGGCGCTCATGTTCCAGCCCGAGTCGCTGGCGGTACGTTTCGCCAAGGCGCCACCGGAGTTCGTTCAGGCCTTCAGCAAGGACCGTGCGGCCCTGTTCAGCGGTGGGTCGGTCTCGCGCATTCCGACCGAGCTGGCCAAGCACCAATGGCCGACCCTGATGGCGCGGCTGGAGCGTCAGCTGGCCCGCGAAGACGACGAATTCCTGCTCGGCGCGGTGCCCTGCATCGCCGATTTCGCGGTCGCGCATTGCCTGTGGTTCCTGCGCGCCACGGAAGTCACCTCGCCGCTGGTCGACGGCTACCCGCGCATCAAGGCTTGGCTCGACAAGGTGCTGGCGGTCGGCCACGGCTCGTTCACCGAGCTCGACGGGGCACAAGCGGTTGAAATCGCCCGTGCAGCCGAGCCGGCGGCGCTACCGGAGGCGGGGTTCGAAGACCCGAACGGTTTCCGGCTTGGCCAACCGGTTGCGATCGCGGCGGCTGACTATGGGGTCGAGCCGGTGGAGGGTGAGTTGGTGCATGCCGATGCCGAAACGCTCGTGCTGCGTCGCGAAGACCCGCGTGCCGGCCTCGTGCACGTGCATTTCCCGCGCTTCGGTTTCCGCATCGAGTCGCGCTGAGGCGCGACAGCCATCTCAGCGGACCGCTCCGGTGCGATCCGGCTCAAGACGACGTTTGGAGGCCAGATGTGCTGGCCTCCGCTCGTTGCGGATCAGTCCTTGTTGCGCTTGAGCTGATCCTTGAGCTGCGTCGGGAGCTGACGAATGATCAGCGTGTCCTGCGCTTCGTCGTATTCGATGCGCGAGCCCAGCAGGTGCGCTTCGAAGCTGATCGACAGGCCCTCGGCCCGGCCGGTGAAGCGGCGAAACTGATTCAGCGTGCGCTTGTCCGGCGGGATTTCCGGCGAGAGGCCGTAGTCCTTGTTGCGGATGTGGTCGTAGAAAGCCTTGGGGCGGTCCTCGTCGATCAGCCCGGACAACTCTTCGAGCGTGATGGCTTCGCCCAGGCGCGCCTGGCTGCTGGCGTAATCGACGAGGGCGCTGGTCTTGGTGCGGGTTTCGTCTTCGCTGAGGTCTTCGCTTTCGACGAAATCGCTGAAGGCCTTGAGCAGGGTGCGCGTCTCGCCGGGCGCGTCGACGCCCTCCTGGCAGCCGATGAAGTCGCGGAAGTAATCCGAGACCTTCTTGCCGTTCTTGCCCTTGATGAACGAGATGTACTGGCGCGACTGCTTGTTGTTGCGCCATTCGGACAGGTTGATGCGCGCGGCCAGGTGCAACTGGCCGAGGTCCAGGTGCTTGGCTGGCGTGACGTCCAGCGAGTCGGTCACCGCGACGCCTTCGCTGTGGTGCAGCAGTGCGATGGCGAGGTACTCGGTCATGCCCTGCTGGTAATGGGCGAAGAGCACGTGGCCGCCGGTCGAGAGATTCGACTCTTCCATCAGCTTCTGCAGGTGCTCGACCGCCTGCCGGCTGAACGCGGTGAAGTCCTGCGCCTCGTCAAGGTATTGCGTCAGCCAGCCACTGAAGGGAAAGGCCCCGGATTCGTCGTGAAAGTAGCCCCAGGCCTTGCCCTGCTTGGCGTTGTAGCTTTCGTTGAGGTCGGCCAGCAGGTTCTCGATGGCCTGCGATTCGGCGAGTTCGGTGTCCCGTGCATGGAGCACGGCGGGCGTGCCGTCGGGCTTTTTCTCGATGAGATGAACGATGCAGTGGCGAATAGGCATTCGGGACCCTTTGATGGCTGGGCGGCAGATCGAAAAGGGCGCCAGTCTAAAGCAGGGCACGCCATGGCGCAGCGTCGTGATTCATGCCGAAGCGACCAGCCGGTCATCCACCGGAGCAGGCGCCAGGTTGCTTGCTGGGGAATCATTCGGGTCTTGGCTGGCTCCAAGCTAGCGAAGCGGTCCAGTCAGGGAACGGAAGTGTCGTCGGTTCCTGTCGCAGAACCGTAACCAATCCTCTGTAAAAAGCTGCCGCACGCAGTTTTGGAGTTACCGACATGTCCACCCTTACCGAACTCGCCCAACAGATCGCTCAGCTGTATCCGCTCCGTGACAAGCAGGCCGGCAAGCGCTATCGAGTGGTCGGCGAACTGGCCGGAATGACGGAGCTGGAGGAGATCAACGGCGAGCCCCGGTACATCCGTACGCTGGCCCTGAAGGATCACCGTGTATGGGAATCGGGCACGGACTCGGCCGTCGCCTGAGCGCTTGCGTCACCGGCTATGCGCCTGGGCGCATCAGGCCTTCGCGTCGCCGCGGTAGGACCAGGCGACGAAACGGCTGCGCTTCTGCCCCTGCGCCATGTCGATCGTCCTGATCTGCCGGACGCCCATTCGCTTGAGCCGTGCCACCAGCCCTTCGACGTTGGCGCCCTTGGATACCAGGGTGCTGAACCAGACCACCTGTTCGGCGAACTCGGCGCTTTCCTGGGCCAGACGGGCGATGAAGCCTGCCTCGCCACCTTCGCACCAGAGCTCAGCCGCCTGCCCGCCGAAATTCAGGACCGGCAGCTTGCGCTTCGGATCGAGCCGTCCGAGGTTGCGCCACTTGCGCTGGCTGCCACGGGTCGCTTCCTCGGCCGAGGCGTGAAACGGCGGGTTGCAGAGCGTCAGATCGAAGCGGTCGTCGGGGCGAATCAGGCCATGAAAGATATGCCGAGGCTGCGCTTGGCGACGTAGTTCGATGTGATCGGTCAGCCGGTTGGCCTCGATCAGCGTGCGAGCGCAGGCGAGGGCGGTGCCATCGATGTCGCTGCCGACGAAGCGCCAGCCGTATTCACGCTGGCCGAGCAATGGATAGATGCAGTTGGCCCCCGTGCCGATGTCCAGCACGCGCACCTTGTTGCCGCGTGGAACTTCGTCGTCAGGGCCGGCCAGCAGGTCGGCGGCGCCATGCAGGTAGTCGGCGCGCCCGGGAATGGGCGGGCAGAGGTAGCCGGCCGGTATGTCCCAGTGCTCGATGCGGTAGTGATGCTTGAGCAGCGCCCGGTTGAAGACCTTGACGGCTTCGGGGTCGGCGAAGTCGATGCTGGGCTTGCCGTACGGGTTGGTGATGACGAACCGGCCGAGCGGCGGATGGCTTGCGATCAGTTCGGCGAAGTCATAACGGCCCTGATGGCGGTTGCGCGGATGCAGGGCCGGCGGCTGGGTGGCGTCGAGCGGTGGTTTCGATCGGGCTGGCATGGAAGCTGAGAGGGCGAAGAAGGGGCCGGCATTGTCCCACAGCGGCGCGCCGCCGCGCCGCTCGCTCATCCGTGCCGCGGCACCGCCAGCATCCAGGCCAGGCCCCAGGCGAGCGCACCGGCGCCAAACCAGAAGGCATCCTGCAGGCTGCCGCCTGCCGACATCCAGAGGCTGGTCAACCAGGGGCCGGCGAGCTGGGTCAACCCGTAAAGCGCGATGAGGGCGGCCGACAGACGCGGCCCCTGGTGCGGATGCAGCGTTCGCGCCAGGCGCTGGGTCAGCAGCACGGTGCCGAGAAAGGCCGAACCCACCAGCACCCCGCACGCCGGAAGACCAAGCATGGGCGGTAGCGTGAGCACCGCGAGCACGCCAGCCAGCTGCACCGCGTAACTGAGTTTGAGCGCCTGGTCGTCACCGATCCGCGCGCCCAGGCGGTTCCACAGCCAGGGGGAGGGCAGGGCGGCGAGGGCGACGATCAGCCAACTCGCGTCGACCAGCCAGCCGCCGCCCTGGCTCTGCAGGCTGGCCAGCATGGGCAGGAAGGTCATCGGCAGGATGTAGCCGAGCCCGGCCCCCGCATAGGCGAGAAACAGCGGTGTGCTGTTCCGATCGAACAGTCGCTGGCGATGCACCGGGCCGGTTCCGGCCGTCTGCACGGGGGCGATCTCGAGCCGCGCGAGCCGCTGCCAGCCCCAAATGGCGAGGGGAACCGAGAGTATCGCCGCCGGCCACCAGAGCGCGGCACCGGTCAGCCAGTCATCGGTGAGGCTGACCAGCAGGCTCGACATCAGCAGCCCGAGGCAGACGCCGAGATACACCAGGCCGCTGCGCGCTACCTGGCCCTGGCATGCCAGCCATTCCAGCACCAGCGCGGGCGCCTGGACGAACACCAGGCCGTTGGCGATGCCGTTGGCCAGCCGCAGGCCGGCCAGGACATCCGCCTGCTCGGCCTGGGTCTGCATGAAGGTGGTGAGGACATGGGCGCCAAGCGCCCAGGGGAGCGAGCGATGGATCTGTTCGACCCGGTGCCAGCGCAGCGCCAGCAGCGCGCCGAGCAGGTAGCCGAGGTAGTTCCAGGTGGCGATGTTGGCGCCCTGGGCCACGGTGATCACGCCATCCTCGACCAGCCCCGGCAACAGCGGCGTGTAGACGAAACGACCAAGGCCATGAACCACCAGCAGCAGGGTGCCGCCAGCGAGCAGGACGGGTACGAGGGACAGGGGCTTGGACATGGCATTGCACCTTGGCGTAGGCGTCGAGTGGACGTGCTCGTCAGCGATTCCAGGCGGGCGGTCAGGGATAGCCGAGCGTGTTCTTGATCGGGTCCAGGTGGCGCTCGACCCAGCTCCGGTCGATCGCGCCCCAGTCGAGGATTCGGTAGGCACCGGCGTTGTGCTGGTCTTCGGCGTCCTGCTCGAAGACGCAGACGATGTCCAGTTCGGCCAGCGCGGCGAGGGTGTCCTGCGCGGTCCGGCGCGGCATGCCGGTCGCGGTCATGAGCGCCGGAACGCTGGTGGCGGTGCCGCTGTCGATCAGCCAGGCGACATACAGCCGCCGGTAGAAGCTTGTCCGCGTTTTGCTTGGGACGTGTGGGCTGTTCATCTGATCTCCATCGCACTGACGGCTGTGGGCTGCCGATGGCAAAAAGAAGGCCGACTCGCTGGTCGGCCTTCCGCTTCACAGGGTGGCGATGCGCCCCCGCTGTTCTTGCAGCTTGGCGACCGCCTGCTCGGCTTCGGCGAGCTTGGTGCGTTCCTTCTCGATGACCTCCGGCGGGGCCTTGTCGACGAAGCCGGCATTGGCCAGCTTGCCGCCGACCCGCTTGACCTCGCCCTCGAGCCGCGCGATTTCCTTATCGAGCCGCGCCAGCTCGGCGTCCTTGTCGATCAGGCCCGCCATCGGCACCAGCACCTCCATGTCATGCACCAGGGCAACGGCGGCCAGCGGTGCCTCTTCGCCGGCATCGAGCAGGCGAACGCTCTCGAGCTTGGCGAGCTTCATCAGCAGCGGCTGGTTTTCCGCCAGGCGTCGGCGATCGGTATCGGACGCATGACGGAGCACCACGTCGATGCGCCGGGCCATGGAGATGTTCATCTCGCCGCGGATCTGGCGAATGCCGAGCATCAGCGCCTTGACCCACTCGATGTCGTCTTCCGCGGCGCTGTCGATGCGCGATTCATCGGCCACCGGCCAGGGCTGCAGCATCAGGGTCGGGCCTTGCTTGCCCGCCAGCGGCGCGACGCGCTGCCAGATCTCTTCGGTGATGAACGGCATGAAGGGGTGCGCGAGGCGCAGGGCTGTTTCCAGCACGCGGACCAGCGTCCGGCGGGTGCCGCGCTGGCGCTCGATGCTGGCGGTCTCGTCCCAGAGCACCGGCTTGACCAGCTCGAGGTACCAGGCGCAGTACTCGTCCCAGATGAACTCGTAGAGCGCCTGGGCCGCCAGGTCGAAGCGGAAGGCGTCGAGCTGGCGGGTCACTTCCATTTCGGTGCGCTGCAGGGCGGAGATGATCCAGCGATCGACCGATGACAGCTCGACCGGCTCGCCATTCACGCCGGTGTCCTTGCCCTCGGTGTTTTCGAAGACGAAGTTGGCGGCGTTCCAGATCTTGTTGCAGAAGTTGCGGAAGCCCTCGACACGGCCCATATCGAACTTGATGTCACGCCCGGTGGAGGCCAGCGAACAGAAGGTGAAGCGCAGTGCGTCGGTGCCGTAGCTGGCGATGCCTTCGGGGAACTCGGCGCGGGTCTGCTTGGCGATCTTCTCGGCCAGCTTGGGTTGCATCATGCCGCTGGTGCGCTTGGCCAGCAGGGTCTCGAGGTCGATGCCGTCGACGATGTCCAGCGGGTCGAGCACGTTGCCCTTGGACTTGGACATCTTCTGGCCCTGGCCATCGCGTACCAGGCCGTGGACGTAGACGGTCTTGAACGGAATCTGTCCGGTCAGATGGGTCGACAGCATGATCATCCGCGCGACCCAGAAGAAGATGATGTCGAACCCGGTGACCAGGACGTCGGTGGGGTGGAACGTCTTGAGGTAGTCGGTCTGTTCCGGCCAGCCCAGCGTGGAGAATGTCCAGAGGCCGGAGCTGAACCAGGTATCCAGCACGTCTTCATCCTGGCGCAGCTCGACGTCGTTGCACAGGTTGTACTTGGTGCGCACCTCGGTCTCATCGCGGCCGACATAGACGTTGCCGGCCTCGTCGTACCAGGCCGGAATGCGGTGGCCCCACCACAGCTGGCGGCTGATGCACCAGTCCTGGATGTCGCGCATCCAGCTGAAGTACATGTTTTCGTACTGCTTGGGGACGAATTCGATCTCGCCGCTTTCGACCGCGGCGATGGCCTTTTCCGCCAACGGCTTGGTGGAGACGTACCACTGGTCCGTCAGCCAGGGCTCGATGATGGTGCCGGAGCGGTCGCCGCGCGGGACCTTGAGGGCGTGGTCGTCGATCTTTTCCAGCAGGCTCATGGCCTCGAACTCGGCCACGATCGCCTTGCGCGCGTCGAAGCGATCCATGTGCGCGTAGCCGTCGGGGAGTGTCGGATCGACCTTGTCGTTCACCGAGCCGTCGAGGTTGAACACCTGGGCGCGGCCAAGGATCGCGGCGTTCTGGTCGAAGATGTTGATCAGCGGCAGGTTGTGCCGCTTGCCGACTTCGTAATCGTTGAAGTCGTGCGCCGGGGTGATCTTGACGCAGCCGGTACCGAATTCGCGGTCGACGTACTCGTCGGCGACGATGGGGATCAGGCGGTTCACCAGCGGCAGCATGATGTGACGACCGATCAGCGCCTTGTAGCGCTCGTCCTCCGGGTGCACCGCGACCGCGGCGTCGCCGAGCATGGTTTCCGGTCGGGTGGTGGCGACCACCAGGTAGGTCAGGCCATCGGCCGTGCGGGCGTCGTCGGCCAGCGGGTAACGCAGGTGCCAGAGGTGGCCCTTCTCGTCGTGGTTCTCCACTTCCAGGTCGGAAATGGCGGTGTGCAGCTTGGTGTCCCAGTTGACCAGGCGCTTGCCGCGGTAGATCAGGCCGTCCTCATGCAGGCGAACGAAGGCTTCCTTGACGGCGTTGGACAGCCCTTCGTCCATCGTGAAGCGCTCGCGGCTCCAGTCCACGGAGCTGCCCAGGCGGCGGATCTGCCGGGTGATGTTGCCGCCGGACTCGTGCTTCCATTCCCAGACCTTCTCCAGGAACCGCTCGCGTCCGACGTCATGCCGGCTGATGCCCTGTGCGGAAAGCTGGCGCTCGACCACCATCTGGGTGGCGATGCCGGCGTGGTCGGTGCCGGGCTGCCAGAGGGTGTTGCGGCCCTGCATGCGGCGAAAGCGGATCAAGGCATCCATGATCGCGTTGTTGAAGCCGTGCCCCATGTGCAGGCTGCCGGTCACGTTCGGCGGCGGGATCATGATGGTGTAGGGCTCGCCCGACCCTTGAGGCGCGAAGTAGTTGTTGGATTCCCAGGTCTGGTACCAGGAAGCCTCGATGGCATGCGGCTGATAGGTCTTGTCCATGCGGCGGGACCCTTAGAACGGCTTGACGGAAAGCCGGCGAGTATAGCGAGGATAGGCGCGAGGGGCGAAGGCTGGCGTGGGCACGCCAACTGACTCAGAACAGGTCGGGGCGCGACTGTTTGAGCAGGCGTTGCAGGCGACGTTTCAGTTCCGCCTCGATCTGCGGCACGAAATCGTCGATGACGTCCTGCAGGATCAATTCGGCGGCGGCACGGATTTCGCTGTCGAGCTGGCGGTCGGTGCGGCTGCGCGGCGATACGGCATCCGCGAGCGATTGCGACGGCAACTGCGACGGCGGCTGCGACGGCGGTTGAAGGGGACGGCCGGGTTCGACGATGTCTTCCAGCACGGGAATGGCATCCGGATCGATCGGCTCCGCGGTCGTTTCGCTGCCGAGGAGCGACCGGATGGCTTCGAGATCATCCAGCCACTGGTCTGGGCGGTTTGGCGTATTCGAGGACATTACGTGACCGGCTTCACAATTCGACCCGTTGCGGATCATAGCCGCGTTGGCGGTACTGGCGGAAGTTCTCCCGGCAGGCTGCGAGCAGGGCGGGGGACTGGTTGACGATCTCGATGACGCGGCTGTAGCGGTCGATGTCCATCGGCAGACGGGTGTTGAGGTTGATCAGCAGGCCGCTGCCGAATCCAGCTGGCGGTGTGTCGCTGCCGATCAGCACGGGCGCGGTGTCGTCATCGGTCAGGCGAGCGTGCGGAACGAAGCTTTCGGCCTTGAAGCGCCAGAGCAGCTCGTCGAGCTCGGCGCACTGGTCGTCGTGCTCGCCGCGCAGGAAGACGCCAAGCCCCTGGCGCCAGGCCTTGGCAGCCAGTTGGCAGGCCGCCCGCAGCCGGCCTTCGTCAGTGGAGGAGGGTAGGACGTAAAACTCGATGCGTGGCATGGATGACCGATTGGCGAGGCAATGCGGGGACAAGCCCCGCCAGAGAAAGGTCAGCGAACCTGATCGAGCAGGTACTGGGTGAGCAGCGGGACCGGGCGGCCGGTCGCGCCTTTCTCCTTGCCGCCGCTGATCCAGGCCGTGCCGGCGATGTCCAGGTGCGCCCAGCGATAGCTCTTGGTGAAGCGTGACAGGAAGCAGGCGGCGGTGATGGTGCCGGCCTTCGGCCCGCCGATGTTGGCGATGTCGGCGAAGGGGCTGTCGAGCTGTTCCTGGTATTCCTCGAACAGCGGCAACTGCCAGGCACGATCGTCCGCGCGCGTGCCAGCATCGAGCAGGGCATCAGCAAGCGCCTGGTCGTTGCCCATCAGGCCAGAGGTGTTGCTGCCAAGCGCGACGATGCAGGCGCCGGTCAGCGTCGCGATGTCGATCACCGACTCGGGTTTGAAGCGCTCGGCATAGGTCAGCGTGTCGCATAGCACGAGCCGGCCTTCGGCATCGGTATTGAGGATCTCGACGGTCTGCCCGCTCATGGTCGTGACGATGTCGCCAGGCCGTGTCGCATGGCCGCTCGGCATGTTCTCCGCGCAGGCCAGCAGGCCGACCAGGTTGATCGGCAGCTGCATGTCGAGCACGGCGCGGAAGGTGCCGAGCACGCTCGCCGCGCCGCACATGTCGTACTTCATTTCATCCATGTTTGCTGCCGGCTTGATGCTGATGCCGCCGGTGTCGAAGGTGATGCCCTTGCCGACCAGGACATGCGGCTTGGCGCCCTTCGGGCCGCCGTTGTATTGCAGCACGACCATGCGCGGTGGCTGGTCGCTACCCTGTGCGACCGCCAGGAAGGCGCCGGCGCCGAGCTCGCGCAGCTTGTTCTCGTCGAGTACCTCGACTTTCAGGCCCTTGTAGCCCTTGGCGAGCTGACGAGCCTGCTCGGCCATGTAGGTCGGCTGGCAGACATTGGGCGGCATGTTGCCCAGATCGCGGGTCAGTGCCATGCCGGAGGCGATCGCTGCGCCCTGGATGGCCGCGCGCTCGGCGTCGCCGCTCTGTGCCTTGTCGCAGACCAGAGTGATCTTCTTCAGCGCCCTGGGGTCGGCTTTCTTGCTCTTGAAGCGATCGAAGACGTAATGGCCGTCAGCCAGGGTTTCGACGAGCATCCGCGTGGTGGCGTAAAGGTCGCGTCCCTTGACCTGGACGTCCTGGAGGGCAACGGTCGCATCGCTGCCGCCGAGATTGCGCAGCGCGCCACCGATGGCTGAAGCGACCTTGCGCCACTGGCGGGGCTCGATCTCCTCATCCTTGCCAAGTCCCACCAGCAGCAGGCGCTCGGCCTTCAGGTTGGCCGGGTTGTGCAGAACGAGCACCTGGCCTGGCTTGCCGGTCAGGTCGCCACGCTTGAATGCCTGAGCGATGGCGCCGCCGGTTGCCAGGTCGATCGCCTGCGCCGCAGCGCCGAGTCGGCCCTCTTCGAAGACGGTTGCGATCAGGGTGGCGGTTTTCAGCGTGGCGGGTTTGGCACTTTTGACAACGAATTCCATTGGCAGGAGTCCCCAAGACAAAGAGTCGGGTTTGCAGGATAATGCCGGCCACTTTTTCCGGTGGCTCGTCTTCGCCGGGGTCGTCGAACAGGCGGTACTGCATCCGATGCGACAGCGTGCGAAGAAGGTTCATACCGCCGGGCCTTCCCGTTGCACCTGCTATCGATGCACCGCGCCATCCCGGCCTGTGGCTGGGTATCGACGACCCGTGGCGACGCGGGCCGGCTGCTTGGCGGCTAGTTTGAGCGCTGCCGCCAGAGCCTGACAACCCTGGAGTTCCGGTTTGATCGTCTTCCGCTATCTATCCCGTGAATTGCTGATCACGCTGAGCGCCGTGAGCGCCGTACTGCTGGTCATCATCATGAGCGGCCGTTTCATCAAGTACCTGGCTCAGGCCGCGCAGGGCGTGCTCGATCCGGGTGTCCTGTTCCTCATCATGGGGTTTCGTCTGCCAGGCTTTCTGCAGCTGATCCTGCCGCTGGGGCTCTTTCTCGGCATTCTCCTGGCATACGGCCGTTTGTACCTCGATAGCGAGATGACCGTGCTGTCGGCGACCGGCATGAGCCAGCGCCGGCTACTGGTCTATACGCTGGCACCCGCCGCGCTGGTGGCGCTGATCGTCGGGTGGTTGAGCCTAGGGCTTGCGCCGCAGGGCGTTTCGGCCGTCGCGCGCATCCTCAACGAGCAGGATTCGCTCACGGAACTCGATACCCTGGCGCCCGGCCGCTTCCAGACCCTGCGCGACGGCACGCGCGTCACCTATGCGCAGGAGCTGTCCGAGGATCGTACCGAGCTGGGCGGCGTGTTCATCTCCGAGACCACGGTGGCGGGCAAGGCTGCCAAGGGTGTTTCGGTACTTGTTGCCGAAACCGGCCGCCAGGAAATCCGTCCCGATGGCAGCCGCTATCTGATTCTGGAAGATGGATATCGGTACGACGGCAATCCGGGGCAGGCGGATTACCGGGAGATTCGGTTCGATACCTACGGCATCCTCTTGCCCAAGCCCGAAGTGAGCCTGGAAGTCAGCGAGCGGGAGGCCATCCCGACCGCCCAGCTTTGGGGGAGCGACAACTCCCGACTGCAATCGGAACTTCAGTGGCGCTTGTCGTTGCCGTTGCTGGTATTCGTCGTCACGGTGCTTGCGGTACCGCTCGCCAAGGTCAATCCCCGCCAGGGGCGCTTCCTCAAATTATTGCCGGCCATCCTGTTGTATATGACCTACCTCGCACTTCTGATCGCAACGCGCAGTGCCGTGGACAAGGGCGATATTCCGGGCGCACTCGGCATGTGGTGGGTGCACGCGGTGTTCCTCGCAATTGGCCTGCTGCTGATGGCATGGGAGCCGCTGTCGCTGCGTTGGTGGCGCCGTCGTGCTACGACCGGAGGGTCCGCCCATGCGTAAGCTGGACTGGTACATCGGCCGTTCCGTTTTCATTTCCATCGTCAGTGTTCTCGGCATCATCGTCGGGTTGGCACTGTTGTTTGCCTTCATCGATGAGTTGGGTGATGTCGAGGGGGGCTACGGAGCGCTCGATGCGCTGACGTTCGTTCTGCTCACCAGCCCCCGTCGTCTCTATGAAGTGTTGCCCATGAGCGCGCTGATCGGTTGCCTGATCGGCCTCGGTGCGCTTGCCAGCAACAGCGAACTGACGATCATTCGGGCCGCTGGCGTATCGCTGGGGCGCATCGTTTGGGCGGTCATGAAGCCATTGCTGGTGCTGCTGCTGATTGGCCTGGTGATCGGTGAGTACGTCGCGCCACGGTCGGAAGACGTCGCGCAGGCCAGGCGCTCCTTGGCGCAGGGCGGCGGCGAGGCGCAAAGCAGCAAGCATGGCGTCTGGCACCGGCAGGGCGATGAGTTCATTCACATCAACTCGGTCCAGCCCGGCGGCATGCTCCTCGGCGTCACGCGCTACCGATTCGGCGACGATCGCCAGCTGGATTCGGCGAGCTTCGCAAGGCGCGCGATCTACGAAAATGGCACTTGGCAATTGCTCGATGTCCAAACCACAGCGTTTCTCAGTGATCACACCGATGTTGAGCGAGCAGACCGTCAGCCTTGGGATGTCGAGCTGACCCCGCAGTTGCTGGGCACGGTCGCTCAGGAGCCCGAGGCCCTGTCCTTCACCGGGCTCTGGCGCTATATCGGCTACCTCGATGAGCAGGGGCTCAATAACAACCGTTACCGTCTGGCCTTCTGGACGAAGGTGCTTCAGCCGCTGGTCACTGTCTCGCTCGTGCTGCTGGCGATCTCGTTCGTCTTCGGCCCGCTGCGTTCAGTAACGTTGGGGCAGCGTATTTTTACGGGTGTGGTCGTCGGGTTCGTCTTCCGTATCGCGCAGGATCTGCTGGGCCCAGCCAGTCAGGTCTATGGCTTCTCACCGTTGCTGGCGGTCGCTTTGCCGGCGGCGCTTTGTGCGCTCCTAGGTGTTCTGCTGCTGCGGCGTGCCGGTTAGATCGCTACATGGCTACTTGCGATGGGCGCCCTTGGGCAGCTGCACGACCTGGCTCTCGGAGTAGATGTCCGACCAGGTCCGCCGTTGCTTGTCCTTGAGCATCCACAGAACGCCGATGCCGACGCAAAGCCAGGAAGGTATCGCGATGAGGAACCTGAGCAGCGCCTGCCAGAGATCGATTGCGCTGCCGTCTTTGTTTTGCACGCGGATTCCCCACACTTGCATGCCCAGCGTTTGGCCGTTGTGGGTCCAGAATTTCGCGAAGAAGGCGAAAAGGCTGATGAACAGGATGGTCGACAGCAAAGGGTCGATATCCAGGCCACCACTCTCGGCAAGCGCCTGCAGACCCTCGCTTCCATAGATCAATCGAAGTGCGACCTGCTGGTAGACCAACGTGACGACCATCATCAGGGCAATGGATAGCAGAAGGTCGTAGAAGAATGCGGCCAGGCGCTTGGCCAGGCCTGCAACCGGGAACTGGCCCTGAGGCTGTAGAAAGTGCGTCGGCATTGAAGCCTGCTCGTAGCAAAGGAGGCGCAATTCTACCGAAACGCAGGCAATAAAAAGCCCCTGATGTTGCCATCAGGGGCTTTCAGAGCGCAGGTAGCAGTAATGCTTAGCCCAGGATTTGTACCTGGTCAGCCTGCATGCCCTTTTGACCTTGCACAGCGACGAAGCTGACTTTCTGGCCTTCTTTCAGGCTCTTGAAGCCGTTGCCTTCGATCGCGCGGAAGTGCACGAACAGATCCGGACCGCTCTCAGGAGTGATGAAACCAAAACCTTTCTCGTCGTTAAACCACTTGACGGTGCCGTTCTGACGATTCGACATATCTTATTTCCTTGGAACTAAAGTTGATGACAGCCTCCCCGGTACGAGGATTGCTGAGAACTGTTGCAGAGAGTAAGAGAAGTCGAGCGGGATGTAGCGGATCGTAGGATCTACTGCACCAGGTCACGATTCAACAGCGACCCATGCAAACAGTGAGGCACACTCTACGCTAACTCTTGGAGATTTGCCAACCCTTCTTCGATCGAGAGAAGGTGAGAGACGCTTTCTCGTACGAGCCATTGCAGGAGTGGACCAGAATGATGCGCCAGCTGATCCTGCTGGGGAGCCTTCATGAATAGAAGGCTGAAGTGGTGCCTCGGGAGAGACTCGAACTCTCACTCTGTCGCCAGAAACGGATTTTGAATCCGCCGCGTCTACCGATTCCGCCACCGAGGCACGGTGGGCGCGAAGTATAGGGATGCGCTTGGTTGTGGTCAATGCACTGACGTGGCCGAAATGACATCTTTAGGCTAAGCTCGTCGACCCGCCGCTACAGCCTATGATCGATGCAAGTTTCCGATTTCTGGTTCGACCTTCCCGATTCGCTTATCGCTCGCCATCCGTTGGCGGAGCGAAGCGCGAGCCGCCTGTTGGTTCTGGATGGCCCGAGCGGTGAGCTGGCGCACCGTCAGTTCGCTGACTTGCCGAGCTTCCTTCGGCCGGGCGATCTCATGGTTTTCAACGATACCCGCGTCATCCCTGCTCGATTGCATGGCCACAAGGAGAGCGGGGGGCGAATTGAGATGCTGGTCGAGCGCCTGCTGGATGAGCGGCGCGTTCTGGCTCACGTTCGTAGCAGCAAATCTCCCAAAGTGGGTAGCCGGCTTCTTTTCGAGGAGGGATGCGAGGCGCGAATGATCGCCCGACAAGGCGCCCTCTTCGAACTCGAGTTCAGTGAGCCGGTGCTGCCTTTGCTGGAACGTGCCGGGCACATGCCCCTGCCTCCTTATATTGATAGGCCGGATGAATCATCCGATCGCGAGCGGTACCAGACCGTCTATGCACAGCGCGCAGGTGCCGTGGCCGCTCCGACTGCTGGCTTGCATTTCGACGAGAAGCTGCTTGAACAGCTTCGTCAGCAAGGGGTGGCGACCGCTTTCGTGACCCTGCATGTCGGTGCGGGCACGTTCCAGCCGGTGCGCGTCGATCGCATCGAGGATCACCACATGCACAGCGAATGGCTCGAGGTGGGCCAGGATGTCGTGGATGCGGTTGCCGCTTGCAGGGCGCGGGGTGGGCGGGTGATCGCGGTGGGTACGACCAGCGTCCGTTCGCTCGAGACCGCCGCCAGCAGCGGCACGCTTCGGGCATTCAGTGGGGATACCGACATCTTCATCTACCCGGGCCGGCCTTTTCATGTCGTGGATGCCTTGGTCACGAATTTTCATCTGCCCGAATCGACCTTGCTGATGCTGGTGTCGGCCTTTGCCGGCCATTGCGAAACCATGCGGGCATATCGCGCGGCTGTCGAACAGCAGTACCGCTTTTTCAGCTATGGCGACGCCATGTTCATTACGCGTAATCCCGCTGCATGCGGGCCAGAGGTTTCTTCATGAGTCGCAGTTGCCGCATGTCGTTCGAAGTCATCGCCTCCGAGGGCCGGGCTCGGCGCGGACGCCTGACCTTTCCGCGTGGAGTCGTCGATACGCCGGCCTTCATGCCGGTGGGCACGTACGGCACGGTAAAGGGGATGCTGCCGCGCGACATCGAGGCCATCGGCGCGCAAATCATCCTCGGCAACACCTTCCATTTGTGGCTAAGGCCCGGCACCGAGGTTATCCGGCAACATGGCGATCTGCATGACTTCATGCAATGGAAAGGGCCAATCCTCACGGACTCCGGTGGCTTCCAGGTATTCAGTCTCGGCGCCATGCGCAAGATCAAGGAAGAGGGCGTGTACTTCGCATCGCCAGTGGACGGGGCCAAGGTGTTCATGGGGCCGGAGGAGTCCATGCAGGTCCAGCGTGACCTGGGCTCCGATATCGTGATGATCTTCGATGAATGCACGCCCTATCCTGCCGACGAGGACGTCGCCCGACGCTCGATGGAGCTGTCCCTGCGATGGGCACTTCGCTCGAAGGTCGCGCATGACGAAAGCAGTGCGGCGCTATTCGGTATCGTTCAAGGGGGGATGCATGAATCGCTGCGTATGCGCTCGCTCGAGGGTTTGTGCGAGATCGGTTTCGACGGACTCGCCATCGGCGGGCTGTCGGTCGGCGAGCCGAAGTCGGAAATGCTCCGCGTGCTGGATTTCCTCCCGTCCCGGATGCCGGCCGACAAGCCGCGCTATCTGATGGGGGTAGGCAAGCCCGAGGACTTGGTCGAGGGCGTGCGGCGAGGTGTCGACATGTTCGACTGCGTCATGCCTACCCGTAACGGGCGTAACGGTCATCTATTCACCGAGACCGGCGTCGTGAAGATACGCAATGCATCGCACAAGCGCGACGAATCTCCCCTGGATCCAGCATGCGATTGCTACACCTGCAGGAACTTTTCACGCGCTTATCTGCATCATCTGGATAAATGCGGCGAAATGCTCGGAAGCATGCTCAATACGATACATAACTTGCGACATTATCAGCGTCTGATGGCTGGTTTGCGCGAGGCTATTCAACAGGGTAAATTGGCGGCCTTCGTCGATTCCTTCTATAGACGGCTGGGTCTGCCGACGCCGCCGTTGACCTAATAAATCTGATCTGCTGACAGGAGTGTTGCATGAGCTTTTTGATTCCCGCTGCCTATGCGCAAGAGGCTGCACCGGCGGCCGGACCGGCCGGAACCGGTTTCGAATGGGTTTTTCTGATCGGTTTTCTGGTCATTTTCTATCTGATGATCTGGCGTCCCCAGGCAAAGCGCGCCAAGGAACATAAGAACCTCATAGGCGGGCTGCAGAAGGGTGATGAAGTGGTGACCTCAGGCGGTATCGCCGGCAAGGTAGTCAAGGTTGCCGATGATTTCGTGGTCATCGAAGTGTCCGACACCGTCGAGTTGAAGATTCAGAAAGTCGCTATCGCCGCCACGCTCCCGAAGGGCACCTTGAAAGCGATTTGAGCCAACTCATCAAACCAGACGGGGCGCGCAAGGCGCCCCGCGTCTTAAGTGGGCCATCTGATGCTCAATAGATTTCCCGTTTGGAAGTACCTGCTGATCCTGGCGGTACTTGCGATCTCCTTCGTTTATTCGGTGCCGAACCTGTATCCGGACGATCCCGCGATCCAGATCACCGGCACCAGCACGGCGTTCGATGTCGAGCAGGCTGCGCTGGAAAAAGCGCGCACGGCGCTCGAAGAGGCCGGGATCGCGGTCAAGGCCGTTTCGCTCCAGGAGCAGGGCAGAGGGGGCTTGCTTCGTTTGGAGCGTGCAGGTGATCAGTTGCCGGCCAAGGATATCGTCCGTCGGACGCTGGGCGATGAGTACGTCGTCGCGCTCAACCTGGCGCCTACGACCCCTGAATGGCTACGCAGCATCGGTGCGACCCCGATGAAGCTCGGTCTCGATCTTTCCGGTGGCGTTCATTTCCTGCTTGAAGTCGATATGCAAAAGGCCGTGGAGACTCGGCTGAATGTCTATGAAGGCGAAATAAAGAGCCTGCTGCGCAAGGAACGTGTTCGCTATCGGTCCCTTCCGAAGCAGGAAACAGGCATCCAGCTGGGCTTCAATAGCGAGCAGGCGTTGGAGGAGGCTGCAGCGCTCGTTCGAGAGAATTTCAGCGATTTCCAGCTGACGACCCAAGAGCGCAATGGGCTGCAAGTCCTCCAGCTACAGCTGACGGAAGCGAAGCTGGCGGAGATTCGCGAGTATTCGATCAAGCAGAACCTCACCACGGTTCGTAATCGGGTGAACGAACTTGGTGTTGCCGAGCCGTTGGTGCAGCGCCAAGGGGCAAATCGCATCGTCGTGGAGCTTCCGGGCGTGCAGGACACCGCCGAAGCCAAGCGCATCCTCGGCAAGACTGCCAACCTCGAGTTTCGTCTGGCCGCCGAGCCAGGCGCGTCGCGTGCCACGACGGAGTTGTTCGAATTCCGCGAGCCCGGCCGGCCGCCGGTTCCGCTCGAGCGCAATCTGATCATCACCGGTGATCAGGTCACCGATGCCCAGGCGAGTTATGACGAGAATGGCCGTCCGCAGGTCAACATCCGCCTGGATGGTCACGGCGGCGACCTGATGAACCGTGCGACCCGTGACAATGTCGGGCGTAGCATGGCAGTGATCTTCATCGAGCAGCGCCCGACGACTCGCTATGTTCGGCAGGTGGTCGACGGGGTCGAAAAGGAAGTGCCGGTCCAGACCTTCGAGGAAGAGAAGAAGATCATCAGCCTGGCGACCATTCAGTCGCCGCTGGGCAGCCAGTTCCGGATCACCGGCCTCGATGGCCAAGGCGAGTCTTCCGAATTGGCGCTGCTTCTGCGTGCCGGTGGATTGGCGGCGCCGATGTACTTCGCCGAAGAGCGCACGATCGGGCCAAGCCTGGGGGCCGAGAATATCCAGCTCGGTGTCGAGGCGGCGCTGTGGGGCTTCCTGTTCGTGTCGATCTTCATGATCGCGATCTACAAGTTCTTCGGCGTGCTGGCGACTGTGGCGCTGTCGCTGAACCTGATCATGCTCGTCGCGCTCATGTCGGCGCTGGGTGCCACGCTGACCTTGCCAGGTATCGCTGGCATTGTCTTGACCATGGGTATGGCGGTCGATGCCAACGTGCTGATCTTTTCGCGTATACGGGAGGAAATCAGCAATGGTCTTTCCATCCAGCGATCAATCCATGAAGGCTTCGATCGTGCCTTCTCCGCCATTCTGGACGGCAACCTGACGACATTGCTGGTGGGGGGGATTCTGTTCGCGATGGGGACCGGGCCGATCAAAGGCTTCGCCGTAACCCTGTCGGTGGGGATTCTCACGTCGATGTTCACCGCGATATTCGTGACTCGCGCGATGGTCAATCTGCTGTTCGGCGGACGCGACCTCAAGAAGCTGTGGATTTGAGGTAACGACATGAAACGAGTCATCAACTTCATGGGTATCCGGAATATCGCGTTTGCGTGCACGGTTATCCTGACGGTCCTGTCGCTTGGCAGCCTCGCCATCAAGGGCTTGAACTTTGGCCTGGATTTCACGGGCGGTACGCTGATCGAGCTTAGCTACGAGTCGCCCGTCGAGCTCGAGGAAGTGCGGGAACGGCTGGCAGAGCAGGGTTATCCGGAGGCGGTCGTTCAGAGCTTTGGCGCGACGACCGACGTGCTCGTCCGTATGCCGAGCGACGATCCCCAGCTAGGGGTTCGTATAGCCGAGGCGCTGGATTCCGAAGACGCCGGCAATGCCGCGACGGTCAAACGTGTCGAATTCGTCGGCCCTGCGGTCGGTGAGGAGCTGCGCGACCAGGGTGGATTGGGCATGCTTCTTGCTTTGGGTGGCATCCTGGTCTACGTGGCGTTTCGCTTCCAGTGGAAGTTCGGGTTTGGCGCTGTGATCTCGCTGTTCCACGACGTGATCATCGCACTGGGCGTCTTTTCGTTTTTCCAGCTGACGTTCGATCTCACGGTGCTGGCGGCCGTCCTGGCCATCATTGGCTATTCGTTGAACGATACGATCGTGATCTTCGACCGAATTCGCGAAAACTTCCGCATGCTGCGCAAGGCCGATCTGATTGAGAACATCAATATATCGACGACTCAGACGCTGCTGCGGACCCTGGCCACCTCTATCTCGACGCTACTGGCGATCCTTGCGCTGATGGTATTCGGCGGGGAAAACCTCTGGGGCTTTTCGTTAGCGCTGTTCGTGGGTGTGCTGGCCGGCACCTATTCATCCGTTTATATCGCCAGCCCGATCCTGATTTGGCTGAAGCTGACCCGTGAAGACCTCATTCCACCGGTCACTGAAGAGGTGGATGAGCGTCCCTGAGGAAAACTCGCGACAACAAAAAACCCGCCAACCGGCGGGTTTTTTGTTGACTTGCCGTCACGCTTTGAATGACGGTCCAAGGTGTGGCTGGATCGCAGTGAGTACGGCTTTGAAGCATTTCGTGTTGCCGGCAACGATCTGGCCTTTTTCGAGGAATTCGTGGCCTCCGGTGAAGTCGCTGATCAATCCGCCGGCTTCCTGGATCAACAAGGCTCCGGCCGCCATGTCCCACTCGGAAAGGCCGAATTCCCAGAATGCGTCGTAGCGGCCAGCCGCGACGTAAGCCAGATCCAGGCTCGCGGCGCCAGCGCGGCGAATGCCGGCGGTCTGTCCGACGAGGCTACGGAACATGTTCAGGTAATTATCGAGATTGTTCAGTTGCCCATCGCGGAACGGGAAGCCGGTGCCGAGCAGGGCGCCCTCGAGGCTTTTACGGGCGCTGACGCGCATGCGGCGTCCGTTGAGTGCCGCACCGCGGCCTCGGCTGGCAGTGAATTCTTCCTGACGAATCGGGTCGACGACCACGGCGTGCTCAAGCCTTCCCTTGTATTTGCAGGCGATGCTCACTGCGTAATGGGGGACGCCTCGTAGAAAGTTGGTGGTCCCATCGAGCGGATCGATGATCCATACGTAGTCTGCGCCTTCACCGCTACCGGCAAGGCTGCCGCCTTCTTCTCCCAGGATTCCATGGTTGGGATAGGCCTTGCGCAAGACATTGATAATGGTCTGCTCCGCCGCACGATCCACTTCGGAAACGTAGTCCTTGGCTTCCTTCTCATTGACGGCGATGGCGTCAAGGCGCTCGGTTGAACGGATGATCAGCTCGCCTGCGCTACGGGCAGCGCGCAGCGCGATATTCAGCATAGGCTGCATTACGCAAATACCTGGTCGATACGAAAGCGCGAAATTCTAACAGGATTGAACCGCAGCACATATGCTCTCGACCGCTCGGCGATGGCATGTGCGAAAAGGGTTGGGTAAGCTTGCTAACCATTTTTTCGCGGTGGGCGTCAGATTTGCTAGACAAGATTCGGGTGGTCCTCGTCAACACCAGTCATCCGGGAAATATCGGTGGCGCCGCTCGAGCCATGAAGAACATGGGGCTCGGGCAGTTGGTGTTGGTGCAACCAGAGGATTTTCCAAGCTCCGAGGCGGTGGCCAGGGCGTCCGGCGCGCAGGACCTGCTCGACCAGGCGCGCGTCGTCGATTCACTCGAGGAGGCGATCGCCGGGTGTGCGCTGGTGTTGGGTACGAGTGCGCGGGACCGGCGAATTCCCTGGCCGTTGCTTGATCCGCGCGAATGCGCTGCGCATACGCTGCAGCAGGCCGAAGCGGGTGGCGAAGTCGCACTCGTCTTCGGTCGCGAATATGCAGGGCTGACTAATGAGGAACTTCAGCGCTGCCATTTCCATGTGCATATTCCGTCGGATCCCAGCTTTGGCTCGCTCAACCTGGCGGCGGCCGTCCAGGTGCTGGTCTACGAAGTGCGCATGGCGTGGCTCGCTGCCCAAGGGCAGCCGACCAAGCGGGAAAAGTTGGAGACCACGGCGATGCTCAATGCCCAGCTGGCAACCGCGGACGAGCTGGAGCGGTTTTACGAGCACCTCGAGCACACCCTGACCGACATCGGGTTTCTCAACCCGGAAAAGCCGAGGCACTTGATGGCAAGGCTTCGGCGCCTGTATGGGCGTGCGGCGCCGAGCAAGCTGGAAATGAACATACTCAGAGGCATCCTGACCGAGACCCAGAAGGCGGTCGGGCGTCCTTCGGACAAGCAGGGGAAGTCATAGATGCTCGCGCGTATACGTGAAGACATTCAGAGCGTATTTCACCGTGATCCCGCAGCACGGAACGCGTTCGAGGTTTTGACCTGCTACCCCGGGCTTCATGCGATCTGGCTGCACCGGATCGCTCACTGGCTCTGGTCGCGAGATCTCAAATGGCTGGCCAGGATGCTGTCGAATCTGGGGCGCTGGTTGACGGGTATCGAAATCCACCCTGGCGCCAGGATCGGGCGACGCTTTTTCATCGATCATGGCCTCGGAATCGTCATCGGCGAAACAGCCGAGATCGGTGACGACGTGACGCTTTACCAAGGTGTCACCTTGGGCGGGACCAGTTGGAATAAGGGTAAGCGCCACCCGACTTTGGAGGATGGCGTCGTTGTGGGCGCAGGCGCCAAGGTGCTGGGGCCGTTCACCGTGGGGGCGGGCGCCAAGATCGGCTCCAATGCGGTCGTTACCAAGGCGGTACCGGCCGAGGCCACAGCAGTCGGCATCCCGGGGCGAATAATCGTCAAGAGCGATGATGAGCAGGAAGCCCGAAGAAAAGCCATCGCGGAAAAGATCGGGTTCGATGCGTACGGCGTCAGCCATGACATGCCCGACCCGGTGGCGCGGGCGATAGGGCAGCTCCTGGATCATGTCCAGGCGGTCGAGGAGCGGCTCGAAGGGATGTGCGCGGCGCTCAAGGCGCTCGGCAGTGATTACTGCGCCAACGAGCTGCCTTCGCTGCGTGAGGAGGATTTCGCCGAGGTTAAAGGTGAGTCGTCGAGTGCTCGTCCTGAGGCGGTCGATCAGACGCGGGTGGGTGAGTAAAGCCTGACTGTTTTAATCGGGCTTATAGTTGATCTATTTACTCGGGAATAGCATAATCGCGCCATCTAAAAGCAGCTTTGGTGCGAACCGATGCGACTTACCACCAAGGGCCGTTACGCCGTCACTGCAATGCTGGATCTTGCGCTGCATGCTCAGCACGGTCCGGTGTCGCTGGCGGATATCTCCGAGCGGCAGGGCATATCGCTCTCTTATCTCGAGCAACTCTTCGCCAAGCTGCGCAGAGGCAGCCTTGTAACAAGCGTAAGGGGGCCCGGCGGCGGTTATCAGCTTTCGCGTGACATGAAAGGCATTCAGGTCGCGCAAGTGATCGATGCGGTCAACGAGTCTGTCGATGCGACGCGGTGCCAGGGGTTGGGCGACTGTCATTCCGGTGATACCTGCCTCACGCACCACTTATGGTGCGACCTGAGCGAGCAGATCCATGACTTCTTGAGCAGCATCAGCCTCGCTGATCTGGTCATGCGGCGGGAGGTCCAGGAGGTTGCCCTCCGCCAGGATCTACGGCGCGCCAAAGGGGCTTCCGTTCGCCCGCTTGAAAAAATCGAAGCGTCCGCCATCGAGTGAGCAGGACGCCGCCTGATAAAGGAGACAACCATGCAATTGCCGATTTACCTGGATTACTCCGCGACTACGCCCGTTGACCCGCGCGTGGCGCAGAAGATGATCGAATGCCTGACCATGGAGGGCAACTTCGGTAATGCCGCCTCGCGCTCGCACCTGTTTGGCTGGCGTGCCGAGGAAGCCGTCGAGAATGCCCGGCATCAGGTGGCCGATCTGGTCAATGCCGATCCGCGAGAGATCGTCTGGACCTCGGGGGCTACCGAGTCCGACAACCTGGCCCTCAAAGGCGTCGCGCATTTCTATGCCTCGAAGGGCAAGCACATCGTGACCACGAAGATCGAGCACAAGGCGGTTCTCGATACCGCTCGCCAGCTCGAACGCGAGGGCTTCGAGGTGACTTACCTGGAGCCGGGCGAAGACGGCCTCATCACACCGGCAATGGTCGAGGCGGCATTGCGTGACGACACGATCCTCGTGTCGGTCATGCATGTGAACAACGAGATCGGTACCATCAATGATATTGCGGGCATCGGTGAAATCACCCGGGCCCGCGGGATCCTGTTCCATGTCGATGCCGCGCAATCGGCTGGCAAGACCGAGATCGACCTCGAACGCATGAAGGTCGACCTGATGTCCTTCTCTGCGCACAAGGCTTACGGACCCAAGGGCGTGGGAGCGCTCTATGTACGTCGCAAGCCGCGTGTAAGGCTCGAGGCACAGATGCACGGCGGTGGACACGAGCGCGGCATGCGCTCAGGCACGCTGGCGACTCATCAGTTGGTCGGCATGGGTGAGGCGTTCCATCTCGCCAAGCAGGAAATGGCGAGCGAGAACGAGCGTATCAAGCGTCTGCGGGATCGTTTCTACAAGCAGGTCGAGCACCTGGAAGAGCTCTACGTCAATGGCAGCATGACGCAGCGCGTGCCGCACAACCTCAACCTGAGCTTCAACTACGTCGAGGGCGAGTCGCTGATCATGGCGCTGAAGGACCTCGCCGTCTCGTCCGGCTCGGCGTGCACGTCGGCATCGCTCGAGCCGTCCTATGTCCTGCGGGCCCTTGGGCGAAACGACGAGCTCGCGCACAGCTCCATCCGCTTCACGTTCGGTCGCTTCACGACCGAGGAAGAAGTCGATTATGCCGCGAGCAAGATCAGCGAGGCGGTGACCAAGCTGCGTGAGCTGTCGCCGCTCTGGGATATGTACAAGGACGGCGTCGATATTTCCAAGGTCGAGTGGCAGGCCCACTGACCGTTCGGTCGCCACGACTTCTGCCCGTTTCAAGAGGATTGCATCATGGCTTACAGCGACAAGGTCATTGACCACTACGAAAACCCGCGCAACGTCGGCAAGTTCGACGCGCAGGCCCCCGACATCGGCACCGGCATGGTGGGTGCGCCCGCGTGTGGCGACGTCATGCGCTTGCAGATCAAGGTCAACGAGCAGGGCATCATCGAAGACGCCAAGTTCAAGACCTACGGCTGCGGCTCGGCGATCGCCTCGAGCTCACTGGCGACCGAATGGATGAAGGGCAAGACGCTCGAAGAAGCCGAGACGATCAAGAACACCCAGCTCGCCGAAGAGCTGGCGCTGCCCCCGGTGAAGATCCATTGCTCGGTGTTGGCCGAGGATGCCATCAAGGCGGCGGTGCGCGACTATCGCGCCAAGAAAGGCCTGCTCTGAGGAGGAACCATGGCAATCAGCATGACGCCCGCGGCGGCCCAGCATGTCCGACGTTCGCTGGATGGTCGCGGCAAGGGTGAGGGCATTCGGCTCGGTGTGCGCACGACCGGCTGTTCCGGTCTGGCGTACGTGCTCGAGTTCGTCGATGAGGCGGCTAGCGAGGACATGGTTTTCGAAAGCCATGGCGTCAAGGTCATCATCGACCCGAAGAGCTTGGTGTACCTCGATGGCACTGAACTCGACTTCGTACGGGAAGGGCTGAACGAAGGTTTCAAGTTCAACAATCCGAACGTTCGCGGCGAGTGCGGTTGCGGCGAAAGCTTTAATATTTGAGGCCGCTCGTGGGTAAACCCTGCTATTTCGCGCTGTTCGATTTACAGCCGAGCTTTGAGCTCGACCGTGACCAGTTGGCGACGAAGTATCGCGAGCTTGCGCGCGAGACCCATCCTGACCGCTTCGCGGCTGAAAGCGACCAGCGCCAGCGTGAGGCCGTCGAGCGCTCCGCGGACCTGAACGAGGCGTACCAGACGCTGCGCAATCCAACCAGTCGAGCACGCTACCTGCTGAGCCTCGATGGTACGGAGTTGCCGCTCGAGGCGACTGTGCAGGACACCGAGTTCCTGTTTCAGCAGCTGCAATGGCGCGAGGAGCTCGAAGCACTGCAGGATGGCGCGGACATGGACGGCATCGCCTCGTTCAAGGCCCGCTTGACCCAGGCCCAGAACGAGTTGCACGACGCCTTCTCATCGGCGTGGGCCGACACGACCAGGCGCCCTGATACCGAGCGCCTGGTTCGACGCATGCAGTTTCTCGACAAGCTTGCGGCCCAGGTGCGGCAGCTCGAAGAGCGCCTCGACGACTAACCTAACGGCTGACGCGTATTCACATGGCATTACTTCAGATAGCCGAGCCCGGACAGAGCCCGAAACCGCATCAGCGCAGATTGGCTGTGGGCATCGACCTCGGAACAACCAACTCATTGGTCGCGGCCGTACGAAGCGGCGTGGCGGAAGCGCTGGCGGATGACTCCGGGGCGGTCATTCTACCCTCGGTGGTCCGCTATCTCGCCGAGCGCACGGAAGTGGGCGCGTCGGCCAAAGACGCCGCTTCGGCAGACCCGTTTAATACCATGACGTCGGTGAAGCGGCTGATGGGCCGGGGCATGGGCGACATTACCCGCATGGCTGGGCAGCTTCCGTATCGGTTCAGCGCGGGCGATTCCGGTATGCCCTTCATCGAGACGGCTCAAGGCCCCAAGAGCCCGGTCGAAGTCTCCGCCGATATCCTTAGAACCTTGCGCGAGCGGGCCGAGGCCACGCTTGGCGGAGAGCTCGTCGGTGCGGTCATCACCGTGCCGGCCTACTTCGACGATGCTCAGCGACAGGCCACCAAAGATGCGGCCCAGATCGCCGGGCTGAACGTTCTCCGGTTGCTCAACGAACCCACCGCCGCCGCCGTCGCCTATGGGCTGGATCGCGGCGCCGAGGGAATCGTGGCGATCTATGACTTGGGCGGTGGCACGTTCGATATTTCGATCCTGCGCCTCTCCAAGGGAGTCTTCGAGGTGCTGGCCACGGGTGGTGACACCGCGCTTGGCGGGGATGACTTCGACCACGCTGTAGCCGGCTGGATAGCCGCCCAGGCAGGCCTTGGTGAGCAGCTCGACGCCGGTCAGTGGCGCACGTTGATGCAGCAAGCCTGTGCCGCCAAGGAGCGGTTGAGTCGTGATGCCGAGGTCGTGATTCGCTTCGGGGACTGGCAAGGGTGCCTGACGCGACAGGTTCTCAACGAGCTGATCGGTCCGTTCGTCGCGCGCAGTCTCAAAGCCTGCCGGCGTGCGATGCGTGACGCCGAGGTGGACGCGCAAGAGATTTCGGCGGTCGTCATGGTGGGGGGCTCGACGCGCGTCCCGCATGTACGCGAGCAAGTGGCTTCGTTGTTCGGGCGCGAGCCGCTGACTGACATCGATCCGGATAAAGTGGTTGCCATCGGTGCGGCGATTCAGGCCGAGACGCTTGCGGGTAATAACCGCGACGGCGAGGAGCTGCTGCTGCTCGACGTCATCCCGCTCTCGCTCGGATTGGAGACGATGGGTGGTCTGATGGAAAAGGTCATTCCCCGCAATACCACCATTCCGGTCGCGCGCGCCCAGGAATTCACCACCTATAAAGATGGCCAGACGGCGATCATGATCCATGTCCTGCAGGGCGAACGAGAGCTGGTTGCCGATTGCCGATCCTTGGCGCGCTTCGAGCTGCGAGGTATCCCGCCGATGGTGGCCGGCGCGGCCAAGGTTCGGGTGACCTTTCAGGTCGACGCCGATGGACTGTTGCAGGTGTCGGCTCGGGAAGTCGCGTCGGGTGTCCAGGCCAGCGTTCAGGTCAAGCCATCCTATGGGCTGTCCGACGCGGAGATTGCCCGCATGCTCGAGGATTCCTTCCGCAGCGCCGACGTGGACAAGTCCGCCCGAGCCTTGCGTGAACAGCAAGTGGATGCTCGCCGTCTGATCGAGGCGGTCGAATCGGCGCTGGCTGCCGATGGGGATAGGCTCCTCGATCAGGAGGAGCGCGAAGCCATCGAAGATCAGCTCGATCGCCTGCGGGGGCTGCTCGATAGCTCGGATGCGATCGCGATCGAGCAGCAGGCCAAGACGGTCACCCAGATTACCGATGCGTTCGCCGCGCGACGCATGAACGCGACCGTCAGTGCCGCCTTGTCCGGGCGGCGGGTCAACGACATCGAGGATTGAACATGCCGCAACTTATTTTTCTCCCGCATGCCGAGCACTGCCCGGAAGGCGCTGTGCTGGAAGCCAACGAGGGGGAGACGGTACTCGATGCTGCGCTCCGTCATGGCATCGATATCGAGCATGCCTGCGAAAAGTCTTGCGCCTGCACGACCTGCCACGTCGTGATTCGGGAAGGCTTCGAGTCGCTCGAGTCCTCGGACGAGCTGGAAGACGACATGCTGGACAAGGCCTGGGGGCTGGAGCCGACGTCACGTCTATCGTGCCAGGCGGTCGTAAGCGATTCGGACCTCGTGATCGAAATACCGCGCTATACCATCAACCAGGTTTCGGAAGGGCACTGATGCAAGGGCTCAAATGGGGCGACGTCCAGGACATAGCGGTGGCGCTCGCCGACACTCATTCGACTGTCGATCCGCGGTATGTGAATTTCGTCGAGTTGCATCGGTGGATCATCGCGTTGCCGGAGTTCGCCGACGATCCGTCCCGCGGCGGCGAGAAGGTACTCGAGGCCATCCAGGCCGCCTGGATCGAAGAGATGGACTGATGTCTTGGGGCTTTTGCCCGATCGGAGTTTATGCAACCGCCAGGACCCGCGTATAATTCGCGGGTTTAATTTTTGCCAAATCCCAACTTTTGGAGTCGCTACATGGCTGTCGAACGTACCCTGTCCATCATCAAGCCCGATGCCGTTGCCAAGAATGTCGTCGGCGAAATCATCACCCGCTTCGAAAAGGCGGGCCTGCGGGTCGTTGCCGCCAAGATGGTTCAGCTGTCCGAGCGGGAAGCCGGTGGCTTTTACGCCGAGCACAAGGAGCGTCCGTTCTACAAGGATCTGGTTGCTTTCATGACCTCGGGCCCGGTGGTCGTGCAGGTTCTGGAAGGTGAGGATGCGATTGCCAAGAACCGCCAGCTGATGGGCGCAACCGATCCGAAGAAGGCCGACGCTGGCACGATTCGCGCCGATTTCGCGGTTTCCATCGACGAGAACGCCGTGCACGGTTCCGATTCCGAAGCGTCAGCTGCACGCGAGATCGCCTACTTCTTCGCCGCCACCGAAGTGTGCGCGCGCATTCGCTGATCAGCGAAGGTGAATCCATGAATGCATCGACCGGTAAGGTGAATCTGCTGGGGCTTACCCAGCCGCAGATGGAGAGTTTCTTCGAGCAGATCGGAGAGAAGCGCTTCCGTGCCGGGCAGGTCATGAAGTGGATTCACCATTTCGGCATCGATGATTTCGATGCCATGTCCAACATCGGCAAGGCGCTGCGCGAAAAGCTGAAGGCGAATGCCGAAGTTCGCGGTCCGGAAGTTGTCAGCGAGGACATCTCCGCCGATGGCACCCGCAAATGGGTGGTACGCGTCGCATCCGGCAGCTGTGTCGAGACCGTCTACATTCCCCAGGCGGGGCGCGGCACGCTCTGCGTGTCATCGCAGGCCGGCTGCGCGCTCGACTGCAGCTTCTGCTCGACCGGCAAGCAAGGTTTCAACAGCAACCTCACGGCCGCCGAGGTCATCGGGCAGGTGTGGATTGCCAATCGGTCGTTCGGCACCGTCCCGGCGAAGATCGACCGTGCCATCACCAACGTCGTGATGATGGGCATGGGCGAGCCGCTGCTGAACTTCGACAACGTCGTCTCGGCCATGCATATCATGATGGACGACCTGGGCTACGGTATTTCGAAGCGCAAGGTCACGCTGTCGACGTCTGGCGTCGTGCCGATGATCGAAGAGCTGGGCAAGGTAATCGACGTATCGCTGGCCCTTTCCCTGCATGCGCCCAATGATGCACTGCGCAATGAGCTGGTTCCGATCAACCGCAAGTACCCCTTGGCCATGCTGCTGGAAGCTTGCCAGCGCTACATCAGCGGCTTGGGTGAGAAGCGTGTGCTGACGATCGAATACACGCTGCTCAAAGGCGTGAACGATCAGCCGGAGCATGCCGAGCAGATGATCGAACTGCTGGCGAAGATTCCCTGCAAGATCAACCTGATTCCGTTCAACCCGTTTCCTCATTCGGGTTATGAACGTCCAAGCAACAATGCCATCCGACGTTTTCAGGACATGCTGCACAAGGCCGGACACAACGTTACGGTTCGTACGACTCGCGGTGACGATATCGATGCCGCCTGTGGACAGCTGGTCGGACAGGTGGCCGACCGGACCCGCAGAAGCGAACGGTACATTGCCGTTCGGCAACTACCGGCAGATGGTGCGCCAGCCGCCAGCCAGTCCTGATGATAGGAGTCTTCATGTCGTTGCGCGCTGCGCTTGCTCTTTCCGTTTTGGTGTCCTTGTCCGGCTGCGTTTCCAGCGGTCAGGTCGATCCGCTCAGTACCGAGTCCGGTCGCGAGGAGGCGCGTAGAGCCTACGTTCAGCTTGGCCTGGGCTACCTGAAGCAAGGCGATCCGGAACGGGCCAAGGCTCCATTGAGCAAGGCGCTCGAGCTGGATCCATCGAATGCCAATGCCCATGCGGCATTGGCACTCGTCTTCCAGACGCAAATGGAAGCGGAGCTGGCCGACAAGCACTATCGTGAAGCGCTCCAACGCAGCGATGACGCACGCATTCTGAACAATTACGGAAGCTTCCTGTTCGAACAGGGGCGCTACGAAGAAGCGCTCGCCCGGTTCGAGCAGGCCTCAAAGGATACGCTCTACGACGAGCGTTCCCACGTATTCGAAAACATGGGGCTCACGGCGCTGAAGCTCGGACGCAAGGAGCAGGCGCGCAAGTATTTCGCCCGTGCCGTGCGCCTCAACGCCAGGCAGCAGGGTGCATTGCTGGAACTTGCGTCCCTGGCTTACGAGAGCAAGGACTACGTGCCGGCCAAGGAGTATTACGACCGCTTCGTGCGGTTGGGGGAAGAGAATGCCAGAAGCCTGTTGCTCGGCATTCGCCTCGCAGACATCTTCCAAAAGCCGAGCGACGCCGCGAGCCTGGGGCTGCGGCTACAGCGCCTATACCCTTCCTCGGCTGAATATCGAACCTATCTGTCGGAGCAACGATGAAGCCATCGTTACCTGAAACTGCAACTGCGTCGGACACGGTCAACCCCGGCGATACGCTGCGCATGGCCCGGGAGGAAAAAGGCTGGTCGCTATCGGCGGTTTCGCTCCAGCTGAACCTGCCGGAACGTTCGCTGATCCAGATCGAAGCCGGTGATTTCTCCAAAATGCCCGGCCATACCTTTGCGCGTGGCTATGTCCGGGCCTATGCCAAATTGCTTGGATTGGATCAGAACCGCCTGGTCAACGAATTCGATCGCTATACCGGTACCGATGCCACCGGCAGCGACGTGCACAGTCTCGGGCGGATCGAAGAGCCGACGCGGCTGTCGCACAGCGTGCTGCGTTTCTTCAGCTTCGCCCTGCTGGTATTGCTGGCCGGGGCCGGGTTCCTGTGGTGGCAGGAACAGCCGAGCCGGGTGACGGACGATCCCGTGGCCATCGAGCATATCGAAGTGGACGGTGCGGACGGCACGACGCAGATCCATGCGCTCGATATGCCCGCCAGCACTGACTCTGCTCTGCCCGAAGGGCCCGTTGCAACCGCACCGCCGGCACCGAGCGAAGAAGCCTCGGCACCAGCGCCGGCGGTCGATCCGGCCACGAACGAGCCGGAGGAGGCTGCCGGTGAGGCAGCGGTCGAATCCGAACAAACGCCAGTGACCGACCGACCGGTTGAAGCCCAGGATGAGGCGGATGCAACAGCGAATACTGCTCCGACCGTTGACGAGCCGGAACCCGAGGCGGAGCTGGCCGAGGGCGAAGCGCGTCTTGCCCTGAACTTCACCGCCGATTGCTGGGTACGAATCGTCGACGCCCAGGGCGACGTACTGCTGAGTCAGCTCGTCAAGGCCGGTGCCGAGCGCATCGTGACCGGTGAGCCGCCCCTGAGCATTCGGCTCGGCTATGCGCGCGGAGTCGAGTTGGCTTACAACGGCGAAGCCGTCGACCTGGCCCCCTACATCCGTGGCGAAACCGCCAGCCTCAAGCTCGGACAGTGACCATGCATTCCGAATCTCCGATAAAACGACGCCACTCCCGGAAGATCTGGGTCGGCAAGGTGCCGGTTGGTGGCGATGCGCCCATCGCGGTGCAGAGCATGACCAATACCGAAACCTGTGACGTGGACGCGACCGTCGGCCAGATACGTCGGCTGGAAGCGGCCGGAGCGGACATCGTGCGGGTCTCGGTTCCATCGATGGAGGCGGCCGAGGCGTTCGGTCGCATCAAGCGGCAGGTCGAGGTGCCGCTGGTCGCTGACATCCACTTCGATTACCAGATCGCATTGCGCGTGGCCGAACTGGGTGTCGATTGCCTTCGCATCAACCCGGGCAACATCGGTCGCGAGGACCGGGTTCGCGCGGTGGTCGAGGCCGCGAGGGCGCGCGGGATTCCAATCCGCATTGGCGTCAACGCGGGTTCGCTCGAGAAGGACCTGCAGAAGAAATACGGCGAGCCGACGCCGCAGGCGCTGGTCGAGTCGGCGCTGCGGCATGTCGAGCACCTGGATCGCCTCGATTTCAAGGACTTCAAGGTCAGCGTCAAGGCCTCTGATGTGTTCATGGCGGTGGAGGCCTATCGGCTCCTGGCGCGCGAGATCGAGCAACCGCTGCACCTGGGTATTACCGAGGCCGGCGGCCTGCGGTCGGGCACGGTCAAATCCGCGGTAGGGCTGGGCATGCTGCTGGCCGACGGCATCGGCGACACCATCCGCATTTCGCTCGCGGCCGATCCGGTCGAGGAAATCAAGGTCGGCTTCGACATTCTCAAATCGCTGCGCCTGCGTTCGCGCGGCATCAATTTCATCGCCTGCCCAAGCTGTTCCCGGCAGAACTTCGATGTCGTCAAAACGATGAACGAGCTGGAGACCCGGCTCGATGATCTTCTGGTGCCGCTGGATGTTGCGGTCATCGGTTGCGTGGTCAACGGACCGGGAGAGGCCAAGGAGGCGCATATCGGCCTTACGGGCGGTACGCCGAACAATCTGGTTTTCATCGACGGCAAGCCGGCGCAGAAGCTGACCAACGAAAACCTCGTCAGCGAACTGGAACAGCTGATTCGTCGCAAGGCAGCCGAAAAGGCCGAGGCGGACGCGGCACTCATCGTCCGTAGCTGAGTTAAGGATTCCTCTTGAGCAAGACGCTGCAAGCCATCCGGGGCATGAACGACATCCTCCCGGGGCAAACGCCGATCTGGCGTTACCTGGAAAATACCTTTGCGCAATTGCTGAGCAGCTACGGTTATCAGGAGATCCGGCTGCCGATTCTCGAATTCACCGAGCTGTTCGCGCGCGGTATTGGCGAAGGCACCGATGTAGTCGACAAGGAGATGTACACCTTCCGCGACCGCAACGACGAGTCGCTTACCTTGCGTCCCGAAGGTACGGCTGGTTGCGTGCGTGCGGTGCTCGAGCATGGCCTTGCCGGCGGTGGGCAGGTGCAGAAGCTCTGGTACGCCGGTCCGATGTTTCGCTATGAGAAGCCTCAGAAGGGGCGGTATCGCCAGTTCCACCAGATCGGCGTCGAGGTGTTCAACCTGCCCGGGCCGGACATCGATGCCGAACTCATCGGGCTGACCGCTCGGCTATGGCGGCAGCTCGGTTTCGGCGAGTCGGTGCGCCTGGAGCTCAACAGCCTCGGCTCCCCAGAGGCGCGCGCCAATTATCGGGCGGCGCTGGTCGCTTATCTCGAACGGCACGTCGACCAACTGGATGAAGACAGCCAGCGGCGCCTGACGACCAACCCGCTGCGAATCCTCGACAGCAAGGTGGCCACGACACAGGCCGTGCTGGCGCAGGCACCGCTCCTGCAGGACTACCTGGACGATGAATCGCGTGCCCATTTCGATGGCTTGCGCGCGCGGCTCGATGCGATGGGCATCGCCTATGTGGTCAACCCCAAGCTGGTTCGTGGTCTGGATTACTACGGGCGTACGGTGTTCGAGTGGGTGACCGATCGCCTCGGTGCCCAGGGCACGGTCTGTGCCGGTGGGCGTTATGACGGGCTGGTCAGCCAGTTTGGCGGCAAGCCCACGCCCGGCGTCGGTTTCGCCATGGGTATCGAGCGCCTTGTCCTGCTGCTGGAAACGCTCCAGCAGGTGCCGGCCACGCTCGAAGCCTCGCCACATGCGTTCATCTGTGCCTTTGGCGACGCTGCCGAACTGGCCGCAGCCGGCCTGGCGGAGCGTCTGCGCGATGCGTTACCTGGCTTGCGCCTGTTGGTCAATGCCGGGGGCGGCAGCTTCAAGAGCCAGTTCAAGAAAGCGGACAAGAGCGGTGCCCGATTCGCGCTGATTCTGGGCGACGACGAACTGGGCGCGCGCGTGGTAGGTTGCAAACCGCTGCGGGACGACGGCGAGCAGCAATCGATCGCATGGGATGCCCTCGGGGATTACCTCGCCCCCTGGGTGGCCTCGGTCGACGACAAGAACGAAGGAAGACACGAATGAACATGACCGAAGACGAACAACTGGCCCAGATCAAGGATTGGTGGCAGCGCAACGGCAAGCCGCTGCTGATGGGCGTGGTGCTGGCGCTGGTGCTCGTGCTCGGCTGGCAGGCTTGGCGCAACCATCAGCAGCAGCAGGCACATGAGGCGTCCATGCTCTATCAGGAACTGCTCACCAAGGTACTGAGCGGAACCGATCTCGACCTAGCGGAAATAGCCCGCCTGGGTAACACCCTGAAGGAGCAGCACGGCGGGACGCACTATGCGCAGTTCGGCGCGCTGTTCCTGGCCAAGGTGGCGGTCGAATCGGGCGATCTCGACGAAGCGGCCTCCACGCTCGACGCACTGGTCAAGGAGCCCGCCGGCCCGACCATCGAAGAGCTGGCCAGGCAGCGCCTGGCCGCGGTGCTGGCGGCGCAAGGCAAGACCGAGGAAGGCCTGAAACTGCTCGATGGGCAGGCGCCAACGGCGTACCAGGCCAGCCGCGAGGAACTTAGGGGCGATCTGCTGGTTCAGCTCGGTCGTCTCGACGACGCGCATGCGGCCTATGTCAAGGCCAAGGCAGCCCTGTCCGAAGAAGCGGCGGTGGGCGGCTTGCAATTGAAACTCGACGATCTGGCTCGGGGAGAGGCATAACGTGAAGGGCTGGAAAGTAGCGGCACTGTTGTCCCTGGCTGCGATCGCCGCCGGCTGCAGCAGCAATAGCAGCAAGGAACCGGAGCCAAGCGAGCTGGTTGAGTTCGAGCACGAAGTTCAGCTCGATGAGCAGTGGAGCCGATCGATCGGTGAAGGACAGGGGGAAACCTACAACCGCCTGATGCCAGTGGTGTATGGCGACCAGCTGTACGTCACCGACGTGGAAGGGCTCGTCGTCTCGATCGACCGCGAGAGCGGCAAGGTCAACTGGAAAGTCGAACTGGATGAACCGGTGTCCGGCGGTGTCGGCGCCGGCTACGGCCTGGTGCTGGTCGGCACCATGAATGGGGACGTCATCGCGCTGGACGTCGCCGATGGCACGAAAAAGTGGCGGGCCTCGGTGGGCAGCGAGGTGCTGTCCGCACCGGCCATCAACGGCGACATCGTGCTGGTGCAGACCCAGGACGACACGCTGGTAGCGCTCGAGGCCGATAGCGGCGAGCGGCGCTGGAGCTATGAAAGCTCTCCCGCGGTTCTGACCCTGCGCGGTACCGGTGCGCCGCTGCTGACCAACCAGCTGGCCATCGCCGGGCTCTCGACGGGCAAGGTGATCGCACTCGATACCCGCCGCGGCCTGCCGGTCTGGGAGCAGCGCATCGCCATCCCGCAGGGCCGATCCGAACTCGAGCGCATCGTCGATATCGACGGGACCTTGCTGCAATCGGGTGGCAAGCTGTACGTCGTCACCTTCCAGGGGCGCGCCGCGGTTCTCGACCTAGAATCCGGTCGCATTCTGTGGCAGCGGGACGCATCCAGCGCGTCGGGCACGGCGCTTGGTTACGGCAGCGTGTATCTGAGCCTGGCCGACGGCACCGTACAGGGTATCGACGAGCGCTCGAACACCGTGCTGTGGTCCAACGATCAGCTGGCGCGGCGCCAGCTCTCCGGCCCGGAGGTTTTCTCCAGCTATGTGGTCGTGGGCGACAAGGAAGGTTACCTGCATCTGCTCAGCCAGGTGGATGGCCGTTTCGTCGGTCGGACGCGCGTCGACAGTTCGGGCATACGTGCCCGGGCGGTGGTGGAAGGTGACTGGCTCTACGTCTATGCCAATGACGGTTCGCTCGTCGCCTACACCCTTCGCTGACGCTCGGCTCGGGGCCGTGCGCCCGGAGCCTGTTGCAGTTGCTACCGGCCGCTGATCACAGCGGCCGTCTTCTTTTCGATTGCCTGATGTGGAGAGCCGTATGGTTCCCGTAATTGCCCTGGTCGGCCGCCCCAACGTGGGCAAGTCGACCCTGTTCAACCGCCTGACCAAAAGCCGTGACGCCATCGTGGCCGAATATGCCGGCCTCACGCGCGATCGCCAGTACGGTGAGGCCAAGTGGCAAGGGCGCACCTATATCGTCATCGACACGGGCGGTATCTCCGGCGACGAAGTGGGCATCGATGCGAAGATGGCCCAGCAGTCGTTGCAGGCGATCGAGGAAGCCGATGCCGTGCTGTTCATGGTGGATGCACGGGCGGGCATGACCGCGGCCGATCAGTCCATCGCCGAGCATCTGCGGCGGCGCAACAAGCGCTGCTTCCTGGTCGTCAACAAGGTCGATACGGTCGATCCCGAGCTTGCCCGCGCGGAGTTCAGCCCCCTCGGACTCGGAGATGCCTTGCCCATCGCGGCGGCCCACGGGCGTGGTATCAATCCGATGCTTCAGGAGGCGCTCGGTATATTCCCGAAGGACGCCGAGACGGTTCCGCAGGACGAGGTGCTCGACGGGGAGGTGCACGAAGGTGCAGAGGCGACGGAGCAAGGCGGGGCGCCCAGTCGTATTCCGGGGCCTAGCGAGCGTGACGGCATCAAGATCGCCATCATCGGTCGGCCGAACGTGGGCAAGTCGACCCTGGTGAACCGCATGCTGGGTGAAGAGCGCGTGATCGTCTTCGACCAGGCCGGCACTACGCGCGACAGCATCTACATTCCGTTCGAGCGTGACGAGGAGAAGTACACCCTCATCGATACCGCCGGTGTGCGTCGCCGGGGAAAGATATTCGAAGCGGTCGAGAAGTTCTCGGTGGTCAAGACGCTGCAGGCGATCCAGGACGCCAACGTCGTCGTGTTCGTCATGGATGCGCGCGAAGGCGTGGTCGAGCATGACCTCAATCTGCTCGGCTTCGTCCTCGAAACCGGCCGCGCGCTGGTCATCGCGCTGAACAAGTGGGACGGCATGGAGGCGTCCGAGCGTGACTACGTGAAGACCGAGCTGCAGCGGCGGCTGTTCTTCGTGGATTTCGCCGACATCCATTTCATTTCCGCGTTGCACGGTACCGGCGTCGGCCATCTGTACAAGTCGGTCCAGGATGCTTTCCGCTCGGCCGTGACCCGTTGGCCGACCAGCCGCCTGACGCAGATCCTCGAGGACGCCGTCCAGGATCACCAGCCGCCGATGGTCAACGGTCGCCGGATCAAGCTGCGCTACGCCCACCTGGGCGGTGCCAACCCGCCGCTGATCGTGATCCACGGCAACCAGGTCGATGCGGTGCCCAAGTCCTATACGCGCTACCTGGAAAACACCTTCCGCCGGGTGTTGAAGCTGGTCGGCACGCCGATCCGCATCGAATACAAGGGTGGCGAGAACCCGTACGAAGGCAAGAAGAACAAGCTCACCGAGCGGCAGGTCAACAAGAAGCGACGCCTGATGAGCCACCACAAGAAAGCGGAGAAGAAGCGCAAGGACAAACGCTAAGGCGGGTGATGCCCGTCGGTAGGCATTCAATCTTCGATCACTTTGCAGATGGCGACCGAGATGCTCGAGAGCAAGCTACCCACCGTCGGTACCACGATTTTCACCACCATGTCGCAATTGGCTGCCCAGGCCGGTGCGCTGAACCTGTCGCAGGGGTTCCCCGATTTCGATGGGCCAGAGGCCCTGCGCGAGGCGGTTTGCCGGCACCTGATGGCAGGCGGCAATCAGTACGCGCCGATGACCGGGCTGCCGGCGCTGCGCGAGCAGGTCGCGGTGAAGGTGGCGCGCTTCTATGGTCGCTCGGTGAGCGCGGACCAGGAAATCACCATCACGCCCGGAGCCACGCAGGCGATCTTCTGCGCCATCCAGGCGGTGCTGCGGCCGGGTGACGAAGCGATCGTCTTCGACCCGTGTTACGACAGCTACGAGCCTTCGATCCGTCTGGCCGGTGCCAGCTGCATCCACCAGGCGCTGACGCTTCCTGATTTCTCCATCGACTGGCAGCGCCTGGCCGATGCGATCAATCCGCGTACGCGGCTGATCGTGCTGAACACGCCGCACAACCCCAGCGGCGCCCTGTTGAGCACGGCAGACCTGGATCGCCTCGCCGATCTGGTGCGCGGGCGAGACCTGTACATCCTCAGCGACGAAGTCTACGAGCACCTGGTGTACGAGGGCGCCGAGCATGCCAGCGTGCTTCGCCACGCGGAGCTGTACGAGCGGGCCTTCGTGATCAGCTCGTTCGGCAAGACCTACCACGTCACCGGCTGGAAAACCGGTTATGTCGTGGCGCCGCCTGCGCTCACCGCCGAGTTGCGCAAGATTCACCAGTACGTGAGTTTCACCGCGGTCACGCCCTTGCAAGGCGGCCTGGCCGAGTTCATGGCCGCGCATCCCGAGCACCTGGACGAGCTGCCCGGTTTCTATCAGGCCAAGCGCGATCTGTTCTGCTCGTTGCTGGAGGGCTCACGCTTTTCGTTCCGACCGGCCGCCGGCACCTACTTTCAGCTCGCGGATTACTCGGCGATACGTCCCGACCTGGATGACGTCGCCATGGCCCGCTGGCTGACGCTGGAACATGGGGTGGCTTCGATCCCGATTTCAGTGTTCTACCAATCCCCTCCGGCCGAGGCCAGGCTGGTTCGCTTCTGTTTCGCCAAGCGCGAGGACACCTTGCGCGAAGCGGCTCGCAGGCTGTGTGCGATTTGAAGGAGAGCGTGGCATGAGCAAGCCGAATCTCGAGATTGCGCTGATCCAGACGACCCTGGCCTGGCATGACGCCGAGGCCAACCGTGAGCACTTCGCCGGGCTGCTGGATCACGCCACCGGTGCGGATCTGATCGTTCTGCCGGAAATGTTCAGCACCGGCTTCAGCATGGAGTCGAACGAGCTGGCCGAGGATGCGGGGGGACCGACCACCGGCTGGCTGCTCAAGCAGGCGGCACGGCTCGAAGCGGTAGTGACCGGAAGCATCATCGTCCGGGCGGCCGATGGGCGCTGTTTCAATCGCCTGTTGTGGGCGCGGCCGGACGGTAGCCTGGCTCACTACGACAAGCGCCATCTGTTCCGCATGGCGGGCGAGCACAAGCACTTCAGTGCCGGCGATCGGCAGGCACTGTTCGAGGTCAAGGGCTGGCGCGTGCGGCCGCTGGTTTGCTACGACTTGCGCTTCCCGGTCTGGAGTCGCGACCCGCACAACACCGATCTGCTGCTCTACACCGCGAACTGGCCGGCGGCGCGTCGCCAGCACTGGAATCGTCTGCTCCCGGCGCGCGCCATCGAAAACCTGTGCTACGTGGCGGCCGTCAACCGGGTGGGTACGGACGGCAACGGGCACGCCTATGCCGGCGACAGCCAGGTGCTCGATGCCGAAGGCGAATGCCTGCTACAGGCCGGCGCGGGCGATGGCGTGCACCGCGCGACCTTGTCGGCGCACGCGCTCGCGGACTACCGCGAACGCTTCCCGGCCTATCGCGACGCAGACGCCTTCAATCTGCTCTAGCGCGCCAATCGTCAGGCGTCGGCCTTCAGCGACGCCATGTCGATCACGAAGCGGTACTTCACGTCACTGCGCAGCATCCGCTCGTAGGCCTGGTTGATATCCCGGATGTCGATCATCTCGATATCCGCGACGATCCCGTGCTGGGCACAGAAATCCAGCATGTCCTGCGTCTCCTGAATGCCGCCGATCAGCGAGCCGGCAATGCGGCGCCGCTTGAAGATCAGGCCGAACACACTGGGCGAGGGATGCGGCGAGGCGGGGGCGCCGACCAGCGTCATGGTGCCGTCGCGCTTGAGCAGCGCGATGAAGGGGTCGAGGCTGTGCGGCGCCGCAACGGTGTTCAGGATGAAGTCCAGGCTGTTGGCGTGTGCCGCCATCTGCGCCTTGTCTTTCGACACCACGACCTCGGCGGCGCCGAGGCGCAGGGCATCTTCGGTCTTGTCCGGCGAGGTGGTGAACAGCACGACATGGGCGCCCATCGCCGCGGCGATCTTCACGGCCATGTGGCCCAGCCCGCCGAGGCCGACCACGCCGACCTTCTGGCCGGGGCCGACGTTCCACTGCCGCAGCGGCGAGTAGGTCGTGATGCCGGCACACAGCAGCGGCGCGACGGCTGCCAGGTTCTCCGTGTGGCTGACCCGCAGGACGTATTGCTCGTTGACGACGATATGGTCCGAATAACCGCCGAGGGTGTTCTCGCTGCCACCGAAGGCCGAGCCGTTGTAGGTCCCGATGAAGCCGTTCTCGCAGTATTGCTCGAGGCCTTCGCCGCAGGAGGCGCAGTGGCGGCAGCTGTCGACCAGACAGCCGACACCGGCGACATCGCCAACCTTGAACGCGCTGACGGCCGATCCCACCGCGCTGACGCGACCGACGATCTCGTGGCCCGGAACGGACGGGTAGAGCGTGTTGTTCCACTCGTTGCGGGCGGTGTGCAGGTCCGAATGGCAGACGCCGCAATAGAGGATCTGGATCTGCACGTCGTGCGGGCCGACATCGCGGCGCGAGAATGCGTAGGGGACGAGTGGCGAACTCGGGTCGTGGGCGGCGTAACCGATGGCGTTGCTCATGGCGGCTCCTTGATGGTCACTGGGAAAGACCGTCGATCATAGGAGCAGATTCGGCAGGACCGGTTGCACGATCCTGCCGACGCCTAGCGCGTTCCTGTCGGCGCGCGTCGACACGTGGCGAGGCCGCGCAAGGCCCCGCCGAGGGTTCAGGCGGCTTTCGCCTGCGCTTCGCGTACCGCGCGGTTCAGTGCGCTGAACAGGGCACGGATGCTGGCGGTGGTGATGTTTTCGTCGATTCCGATGCCGTGCAGCGGCCGCTCGCCCTCCAGGCGAATTTCGAGATAAGCCGCAGCCCGCGCCTGGGTACCCGAGCCGATCGAATGCTCGTGGTAATCCATGATTTCGACTTTCAGCGGCAAGCCGGCGACCAGCGCTTCCAGCGGACCTTTGCCGATGCCGCGCCAATGCTGGGGCTCGCCGTCGACGAGCACGTCCACTTCGACCGCCGAGGTCCCGTTCTCTTCCTGCAACCGGTGGCTCTTCAGGCCGTAGGGTGCGGTGGCGTGCAGGTACTCGCTTTCCAGCAAGCCGTAGATCTGCTGGGCGGTCATCTCCAGCCCGAGGCGATCGGTCTCCCGCTGCACGACCTGGCTGAATTCGATCTGCATGCGGCGCGGCAGGCTGATGCCGTATTCCTGCTCCAGCAGGTAGGTAATGCCGCCCTTGCCGGACTGGCTGTTGACGCGGATGACGGCCTCATAACTGCGGCCGATGTCCGCCGGGTCGATTGGCAGGTACGGCACTTCCCAGAGCGCATCGGCCTGCTGCTGGGCGAATCCCTTGCGAATCGCATCCTGGTGCGAACCGGAGAAGGCGGTGTGTACGAGGTCGCCGACATAGGGATGGCGCGGGTGCACCGGCAACTGGTTGCATTCCTCGACCACCTTGCGCACGGCATCGATGTCGGAGAAGTCCAGCTGCGGATCGATGCCCTGGGTGTAGAGGTTGAGCGCGACGGTCACCAGGTCGACGTTGCCGGTCCGCTCGCCATTGCCGAACAGGCAGCCTTCGACCCGGTCGGCGCCAGCCATCAGGCCCAGTTCCGTGGCGGCGACGCCAGTGCCGCGGTCGTTGTGGGTATGCAGGCTGATCAGCACCGAATCGCGCTTGTGGATGTGGCGGCCGAACCATTCGATCTGGTCGGCGTAGATGTTCGGCGTCGCGGCCTCGATGGTCGCCGGCAGGTTGAGAATCAGCTTTTGCGCTGGCGTCGGCTGGAAGACCTCGATCACCGCGTTGCAGACTTCGACGGCGAAGTCGGTCTCGGTGGAGCTGAACACTTCCGGCGAGTATTCGAACCGCCAGCTCGTTTCGGGGCGGGCGTCGGCCAGGCGCTTGATGACGCGGCCGGCTTCGACCGCGATCTGCTTCACGCCGGCCTTGTCCTGGTTGAACACGATCTTGCGGAAGCTCGGCGCGGTGGCGTTGTAGTAGTGAACGATCGCCTGACGTGCGCCCCTGAGCGATTCGAAGGTGCGTTCGATGAGATCCTCGCGGGCCTGCGTGAGCACCTGGATGGTGACGTCCTCGGGAATATGGCCGCCTTCGATCAGCTCGCGCACGAAATCGAAGTCGGTTTGCGAAGCCGAGGGGAAGCCGACTTCGATCTCCTTGAGGCCGACCTGCACCAGGGTCTTGAAGAAGCGCATCTTCTTCTCGGCATCCATCGGCTCGATCAACGACTGGTTGCCATCGCGCAGGTCCGAACTCAGCCAGATCGGTGCCTGGGTGATGGCCTTCGATGGCCAGGTGCGATCCGGGATAGCGATGGGAGCGAAGGCACGGTATTTGATCGAGGGGTCTTTGAGCATGGTCATGGCGATGTCCTGGGCTGGCGCTTAGGCTGCTTGCCGCATGAATCGCGGTGGAGCAAGCCGTGCAATGGGGTAAAGGTAGGGCGAGCCTCGGGTTGCTTGCAACACTGTGGATAAATTTGGAGGTTCGTTGCGCTGTTTGCTGGTTATCAGCAGAAAATTGCGGAATCGAGCTTTGCTTTAGCGTTGAATGCTCAGCCCGCATGGCGACCACGTGTCGCGTCGCGTTTGCCACCGTGCATGCCATCATGCGCCCACCTTATTGGACGTCTTCGTAGAAGGATCGCCGGTGACCCGCAGGCATCGTTCCGCTCTGAGCATCTGGCTTGGCCTGTTCGCCATGCTGATGATTCATGCCGGGCCGCTGATCTCTGCGTTCCAATTCCCGTCCGCTCGGCCTTCGTCGGTGACGGGCGAACATCACCACCACCCGATCGCGACGGGCGAGCGGGCCAGCGTTTCGATCGCGCACCATCCTGCCTCGGCATCCGTCGGCGGCCAGCCCGCTTGGCTGGAGGCCCTGGCGCTCTGCGGCTACTGCGAGTTGCTGACGCACAACCCGCCGCTGAGCCTCTCGCTCGATCTCACGGTGCCGCATTACCGGCCCGCATTTGCCCATTGGCTGCCGGTCGAGCCGTTGCCGCGCCTGCGCCTGTACATAGTCCGGCAGCCGCGCGCACCCCCTGCATTCCACGGTTGATAACCAGGGCCGCCTTCGCCGCGGCGATCGTCATCTTCGTGGAAACTACCCATGCACAGCCATTTCGCTTGCGGCATCACGCCGACTCGCCTTTTTGTTGCCCCTTTTATGCCCCATGCCAGCCGCTGCCGCTGGTCGTTCGCCCATCTCGCCTTCATCGGCTTGCTCGTCATCGGTCCGGTACTGGCCGACGAGGCGTCGCATCCGTCCCACCATTTGCCTGCGCCGGTGGTCCTTTCCCCGCTGGTGGTGACAGGCGTCGCGCCCGACTCCCCGCTCAAGGTGGTGACGGACCCCGGCTTGCCCCGTCAGCCGGTGCCGGCCAGCGATGGCGCCGATTACCTGAAGACCATTCCCGGCTTCTCGGCCGTGCGCAATGGCGGCGTGAACGGCGATCCCGTCTTTCGCGGCCTCTTCGGCTCGCGCCTCAAGCTCCTCAGCAACGGCAGCGAAATGCTCGGCGCCTGCCCCAACCGCATGGATTCGCCGGCGTCCTACATCAGTCCTGAAAATTTCGATCGGTTGGTCGTCATCAAAGGACCGCAAAGCGTGCTCTGGGGGCCGGGCGCATCCGCCGCGACGGTGCTGTTCGAACGCGAGCCGGAGCAGTTCGCCGAGCCCGACTGGCGCCTCGATGCGAGCCTGCTGACCGGTTCCAACGGGCGGCTCGACCGGATCATCGACGCCGCCGCCGGGAACGAGCAGGCCTATGCGCGCCTGATGGCCAACAGCTCGCAAGCGGACGATTACCAAGACGGCAATGGCGACACGGTGCCGTCACGTTTCGACAAATGGAACACGGACATCGCGCTTGGCTGGATGCCCGATGCCGACACGCTGATCGAGCTCACCGCCGGCCGGGGCGATGGCGAGGCGCGCTACGCCGGTCGCGGAATGGATGGTGCCCAGTTCACTCGGGAGAGCCTGGGGCTGCGCTTCGAAAAGACCGGCCTGGGCGACACCTTTCAGGGGCTGGAAGGGCAGCTGTACTACAACTACGCCGACCACATCATGGACAACTACAGTCTGCGCGACTTCGTCCCCAGCGCGATGATGCCGGTACCGGTGCTGTCGCGAGTCGATCGACGCACCCTCGGCGGGCGGTTGATCGGCACCTGGCAATGGTCCGACATCGAACTCAAGGGCGGGGTGGACGCCCAGCGCAGCGAGCACCGCAAGGCCATGAACCCGGCGCTCGCCGTCAACCAGATGACGCCCGCCGCCGGCAGCGACGCGCTGCCCTGGGTGCCCGATGCGGTACTGCACAGCTATGGGCTGTTCGGCGAGCTGGAGTGGACGCTCGACACCCATCGCTCGCTCATCGGCGGGCTGCGGCTGGACCTGGCCGAGGCGACCGACGAGCGCGATTTCTTCCGCAGCCAGCATCCGACGCTGAAAAACATGATGGGCATGCCGGTCAGCCAGGACTGGGCCAACCCCACCCATGGGCAGACTCGCCGTGAGCTGCTGCACAGCGGCTTCCTGCGCGTCGAAGAGCGGCTGGAGGATCTGCCGGCGAGCTGGTACCTGGGTGTCGGGCATGTCGAGCGCTTCCCTGACTACTGGGAGCTGTTCGTCTCCAACCCGGGGCCGGTCGGCACTGAGCAGCCGTTCGACTCGGTGCGCCCGGAAAAGACCACGCAGCTCGACGTCGGTCTGCAATACCGCCGCGGACTGCTGGATGCCTGGGTGTCGGCCTATGCCGGCGTGGTCGAGGATTACATCCTGTTCACCTATGTGCCCGGCGCGATGGCCAACAGCGTGCGTGCCGAGGTGAGCAACATCGACGCAACCATCGCCGGTGCCGAGATGGGCGCCAGCTATCGCTTCACCCGTCATTGGAAGGGCGATGCCAGCCTGGCCTACGCCTGGGGTGAAAACCGGAGCCAGGGCCGGGCATTGCCACAGATTCCGCCGCTGGAAGGGCGGCTCGGACTCGGTTACACGCGGGACGACTGGAGCGTCACCGGTCTCTGGCGTCTGGTGGCCGAGCAAGGGCGGATCGCCGAAGGCCAGGGCACCGTGGTCGGCAAGGATTTCGATGAAAGTGCCGGGTTCGGCGTGCTGTCGCTCAACGGCGCCTACCGTGCGAGCCAGACGGTCAAGCTCAGTGCCGGCGTCGACAACCTGCTGGACAAGACCTACAGCGAGCACCTCAACCTGGCCGGCAGCGCCGGGTTCGCCGATTACGGGCTGGACGTGACCCGGCGGATCAACGAGCCGGGCCGTACCTATTGGGCGCGGGTCGACCTGAGTTTTTGAAGGCAAGGGAGGGCGAGCCGCTGCGGCTCGCCCGTTCAGCGAATGAATTCGCGGCTGATGGTCCGGAACCGTTCGGTGCCGGCCCGCTCCAGCCATTCGAAGGCGACCATCTCGCGCGACACGATCACCGCACCCGCCTGCCGCATGCGGGCCAGCGCCAAGGCCTTGTCGGCGGGGCGGCGCGAGCCGACACCTTCCTCGACGACGAACACCTGGCGGCCTCGCCCGAGCAGGTCGAGGACGGTCTGCAACACGCAGACGTGCGCTTCGCAGCCGCAGACGATGAACTGCGCACGCTCGCCGCCTGGCCGCTCGAACAACGCATCGTCGCCTGCCGCGGAGAAGTCCAGCTTTTCCAGGATCGCCTGCTCGTCGACTCCGTCGCGCAGGGCCGGCACGGTCACACCCAGCCCCTTGCTGTATTGCTCGGTGAGCAGCACCGGGACATCCAGGTGCCGGGCGATCCGTTGCAGCCAATGGCTGTGTTCGATGACCGACTGCCCGTCCTCGATAACGGGCAGCAGGCGTGTCTGCAAATCGACGATCAGCAGGCTGGACTGTTCGGCTCGGATGCGCATGGTGCCTCGCGATCAGGGACGGTATTCGCCAATGAAAATGGACGGGTCGACGCGGGCGTCGTTCAGGCTGACGTTCCAGTGCAGGTGTGGGCCGGTCGCACGGCCGGTCGAGCCGACCTTGCCGATCACCTCGCCACGCTGCACGGCGTCACCTTCGGCGACGGCGATGCTGGACAGGTGGCAGAACATGCTGACCAGCCCCTGGCCATGATCGACGAACACCGTCTTGCCGTTGAAGAACAGGTTGTCGACGAGCGTGATCCGCCCATCCGCCGGCGCTTTCACCGGCGTGCCGGCCGGGACGGCGAAATCGAGCCCGGAGTGCGGGTTGCGTGGCTCGCCGTTGAAGAAGCGGCGCAGGCCAAAGGGCGACGACAAAGGCCCCTCGACCGGCTTGTCGAACAGCAGGTTGCTGGGCTGGTCCGGTCGAAAATTGCGATACGCCTCGGTCTGTTTCGCCAGTTCCCGCTCGATGCGCTCGAGGTCATCGGGGTTGGGATCGACCTGGCGCTGATTCTTCAGCGTGATGTGCTGGGCGCGGTACTCGCGCGGGCCGACCTCGAAACTGCGCGGCTCGCCGTCGACCTGTGCCAGCTCGCTGCCGGGCGTGACGTCGAGCGGTATGCCGATGATCGCGATCCAGCGCTTGCCGTCCTCGCGAACGACCAGCACCGGGCGGTCGTTGTAGGTCACCCGCGGCGCGTTCGCCCCTTCGCCGAGCTCCAGCACGGCCACGCCGCCGGGCACCGGCTTGTGCAACAGACGGGTGATGAAGCCCTCGGCGTGGAGCGGGGCGGCGATGACGAGCGTGACGAGCAGCAGGACAAGGGAACGGAGCATCGCAAGCATCCAGGCCGGGCTGCTCAGAGCAGCGGGAGGGTGATCGGGTCGGTGTGGTTGTCTTCGACCCGGACATGCAGGCGCCCGTCGCCCAGCCGCGCTTCCAGGCGTTGGCCGGGCTGGGTTTGCTCGGCGCGGCGGATCGCGTGGCCGCGCTCGTCGAGCAGGATGCTGTAGCCGCGGCCCAGCGTCGCCAGCGGGCTGACGATGTTCAAGGTCTGGCCGAGGCTTTGCAGGCGCTGGCGTTGTTGTCGCAGGTTGGCTTGCATGGCGCGTGGCAGGCGGGCATCGAGCGTGGCGAGGCGCTGGCGCAGCAGGTTCAGGCTGCGGCCCGGATGCTGCGCGGCGAGGCGGGTTTCGAGACGAGCGAGCCGTTCGTGACCCGCGCAGAGATGGCGGTCCAGGGCGCGTAGCAGCCGTTGCTCGAGGTCATCGATGCGCTGCGCCTGTTGCTGCAAGCGCTCACCGGGATGGCGCAGGCGACGCGCCAGGCCATCCAGCCTCAGGCCATCGCGCCGCAGCCGTTCCCGGGTGCAGTGCAGCAGGCGCCGGCGCAGCATTTCCAGTCGCTGCTCGAGATCGCCGGCATGGGGCGCCAGCAGTTCGGCGGCAGCACTCGGCGTGGGCGCACGGACATCGGCGACGAAATCGGCGATGGAAACGTCCGTCTCATGGCCGACGGCACTGACGAGCGGCGTGCGGCACCCGGCGACGGCGCGCGCCACCGCTTCCTCGTTGAAGCACCACAGGTCTTCGAGCGAGCCGCCGCCGCGCGCCAGGATGAGCGCATCGAAGCCTTGTGCGTCGGCAAGCGCGAGCGCCCGAACGATCTGCCTGGTCGCCTCGCGGCCCTGCACGGCGGTGGGGATCAGCGACAGCTCGACATGCGGCGCGCGCCGGCGGAACACGCTGATGATGTCGCGAATCACCGCGCCGGTCGGCGAGCTGATGATGCCGATCCGGCGCGGATGGGCGGGCAGGGCACGCTTGCGCTCGGTGGCGAACAGGCCTTCGGCGGCGAGCTTTTCCTTGAGGGCCTCGAAGGCCAGCCGCAAGGCGCCGTCTCCGGCGGGTTCGACGTTGTCGAGGATCAATTGATAGTCGCCGCGCCCTTCGAACAGCGAGACCTTGCCGCGCACGCGTACGGCGAGGCCATCGCGCAGCGCCTGGCGCACCCGCTGCGCGTTCTGGCGAAACAGGGCGCAACGCACCTGGGCGTTGCCGTCCTTCAGCGTGAAATAGACGTGGCCGGAGGCCGGTCGAGCGAGGTTGGACAGCTCGCCCTCGACCCACACCTGAGCGAACACGTCTTCCAGCAGCATGCGGGCGCGCCCGTTGAGCTGCGAGACGGTCAGGACTTCGCGATCGAGATTGAGGCGCTGGAAGGGGTCGGTAAGCATGCCGGCATCATAGCCGGGCCGGGCGGGTGGCCGAAACCGGCACACCCGCCTCTCGCGTCAGCGGTTGACCGTGCCCAGGCGCAGGAAGCGGGTTTCCCCGCTGGCATCCTCGACGCCGTCGTTATCGGTCACCACGTAGAGCTGGCCGCTCCGGTCGACCGCGGCGCCTTCGACTTTATCGACGACCCAGCCGCCCGTGTTCTTGAGCGCCGGCAGCAGGTCGCGCTCCAGGCGCTTGGTCACGACCGGAAAGGCGTGGCCCTCCGTGGCGGGCTGCAGGCCGCCCAGGTCGATGCGGTAAAGCCGCTTGACCTGCGCCTGCGGACCCTGACGGTTGTCTCGCTCGAGTACCAGGAATTCGCCATTGCCCAGCGCCGTCAACTCCGACAGGCCGACCCAGCCGCCGTCCGGCGCCGCCTCGAGCGGGTAATGGAAGAACGCCCAGTCGCCGGTGCGCGCGTCGAACACGCCGATGCGGGCCAAGCCGTCCGGGTCGTTCTTCCATTCGCGCTGGAAGGCGACATAAGCCCGTTCCTGCGACTCGTCGGGCGCGACGGCGACCCCTTCGAAGCCATTGCTGGTCTGTTGCGCGGCGACGGCGTCCGGCAACGGGTATTCCGCCAGCACCGTGCCGTCGCGACCGGTATGCACCAGCAGGTTGGGCCGATCCTTGCCGTTGCCTTCCGAGGCGAGCCAGAAGCTGCCGTCGCTGCGTTGGGCGATGCCCTCGAGATCGTAGTCGAGGGTCGCGCCGTTCTTGCGCAGTTCGATTTCGCCCTCGATCACCGCAGGCGTCGACTGGCTGTCGATGCGATAGATGCGCGAGGCGCGGTAGTAGCTATCCGGCACGGCATAGAGCTGACCGGCGGCGAGTGCGTCGGCCGTGAGACCGCTCAGCGCGCCCCACGGGATCAGTTGGTCCTCGCGCGAGCGGATCTCCGGATACGGCGCCCGCTCGGCGCTCAGCCGGTAGATCGACAGCGTGGAGCGATAGCCGTCGTCTGCCGAGTCTTCTTCGCTGCTGGCCACGAACAGGTTGCGGCCGGGGATGGGCAGCAAGCCCTCCGGCCCGACGCCGGCGGGCAACAGCTGATGCAGGCGGGGTGCCCAGGGGCGCGCGAGGTCGTAGACGGCCACGGCGTTGCCGCGCTCGCTGCCGACGAACAGATAGTGCTGGCGACCGTAACGTGCGCTGGCGACGCCCTCCGGTTCGATGCCCTTGTTCTCGGAGCGGCTCTCCGGGTAGTGGCCGGCCCGGATGAAGGCCTGCTCGAGCGACGAACCGGCCTCGTAGCGCAGGCCGCCCAGCGGATCGAACAGACTGAAGCTGCGACTGCCGCCTTCGATGCCGTCGGCATCCTCGTAGTCGCCTTCGTTGGCGGTCGCCAGCAGCGGGCCGGCCCAGGCGATGGCATCGGGCTCGCGACGCCGGTCCGACAGCACTTGCAGCGGCTGGATGCGATCGTCCTCCTCGGTGTCGACGCCGTTGAGCGAGACGGCACCGGCGCTGAAGTCGTTGATGAGCCGGCCGCGGCGCAGGTCGACCAGGGCGATGTGATTGTTTTCCTGCAGGGTGACCGCGGCGATGTCCAGGTCATTGATGCTGACGTACTCGGGCTCGGGATCGTTCGGCGCGATCTCGGACAGCCCGTCCAGCGAAACCTGGCGCGTTTTCCAGGTGCTCGGAGCGCCCTTGAGGTCGATCACGACGAGGTAGCCGCCGGGCAATTGCGGGATCAGGCCGTCGTTCAGGTCTTCGTCCCGCTCGTTTTCGATCGCCACCGCGGCGAACCGGCCGCTCGGTGCGACGGCGACCGAATCGGGCTGGCCGCCGAGGGGCAGGTCGGCGATGCGCTGCGGTGACGACGGATCGCGGATATCGAACACGGCCAGCACGCCGTCCGGCTGGCTGTGGCTCGTCGAGCGATTGATCGCGACCAGCGCGTAATGCCGGTGCACGGCGACCGAGGTCGGTTCGCCTTCGAGCGCGACGAAACCGAGCGGGCGAGGCGCCTCGGGGTGCGTGATATCGACCAAGCCGAGTCGCTCGGACGGGCTGTCGGTATAGAGAAGGGTTGTGCCGTCCTCGCTGGCCGCGGTGATTTCGGCCGCGGTCTGCCGACTCGGGTCTTCCTGGGCGGGCAGGTTGCGGTACACCGGAAAGGTCGCGATGCGTTCGAAGTAGCGCTCGACCGATGGTGCGGCGAGGGAAACGCCCCACGGCGTGGTCGAGAGTGCAAGCAGCAGTCCGAGAGCGATGGGGCGGCGGGCGAAGCGGGGAGCGGTCATACGAGCCTCTGTTCGGCGAAGGGAAGGGCTGGTGGCGTCAGGCTACCGACCGTCGCTTACAGGCAGATGACGCCCGCCGCGGTACCGCCGCCGAATCGGCCGTTATCCGCGAGTGGCTGCATTGAGCCGTCATCCTCCGGCCGGTATAATGCCGCGCTTCCTTTTTCCCGCCTGGGAGCCCCGCCATGCTGCGCATCAGCCAAGAAGCCCTGACCTTCGACGACGTCCTCCTAATACCGGGTTATTCCGAAGTCCTGCCCAAGGACGTGAGCCTCAAGACCCGCCTGACCCGCGGTATCGAGCTCAACATTCCGCTGGTCTCGGCCGCGATGGACACCGTCACCGAAGCGCGCCTGGCCATTGCGATGGCGCAGGAAGGCGGCATCGGCATCATCCACAAGAACATGGGCGTCGAGCAGCAGGCGGCCGAGGTGCGCAAGGTCAAGCGCCACGAAACGGCGATCGTGCACGACCCGGTGACCATTTCCCCGGATACCAAGATCAGCGAACTGCTGCGCAAGGCCAACGAGCTGGGCTTTTCGGGCTTCCCGGTGGTGGCCAATGGCGAGGTGGTCGGCATCGTGACCGGCCGCGACCTGCGCTTCACGCCGAATGCCGGCGATTCCGTGGCGGCGATCATGACCCCGCGGGACAAGCTGATCACCGTGCTCGAGGGCACCGGGCTCGAAGAGATCAAGGCCAAGCTGTACGAGCATCGGATCGAGAAGATGATCGTCGTGGACAAGAACTTCCACCTTCGCGGGCTGGTGACCTTCCGCGACATCGAAAAAGCCAAGACCTACCCGCTGGCCTCGAAGGATGGCCAGGGACGCCTGCGCGTCGGGGCGGCGGTCGGCACCGGCGCCGACACCAGTGAGCGCGTCGAGGCCCTGGCGGCGGCTGGCGTCGACGTGATCGTGGTCGACACCGCGCATGGTCATTCCCGCGGCGTGATCGAGCGGGTGCGCTGGGTGAAGGAGAACTTCCCGGACGTCCAGGTGATCGGCGGCAACATCGCTACCGCCGAAGCGGCGCTGGACCTGGTCAAGGCAGGCGCCGACGCCGTGAAGGTCGGCATCGGCCCGGGTTCGATCTGCACGACCCGCATCGTCGCCGGTGTCGGCGTGCCGCAGATTTCCGCGATCGCAAACGTTTCCGCCGCGCTGGAAGGTACGGGCGTGCCGATGATCGCCGATGGCGGCATCCGCTTCTCCGGCGACCTGTCCAAGGCCATCGTCGCGGGCGCCAACGCCGTGATGATGGGATCGATGTTCGCCGGTACCGAAGAAGCGCCGGGCGAGATCGAACTGTTCCAGGGCCGCTCCTACAAGGCTTACCGAGGAATGGGCTCGCTGGGCGCCATGTCCCAGGCCCAGGGCTCCTCGGATCGCTATTTCCAGGATTCGTCCGCCGGTGCGGAGAAGCTGGTGCCCGAGGGCATCGAGGGCCGTGTGCCGTACAAGGGCTCGCTGTCGGCGATCATCCATCAGCTGATGGGCGGCCTGCGCGCCTCGATGGGCTACACCGGCAGCGCGACCATCGACGAGATGCGCACCCGGCCGCAATTCGTGCGCATCACCGGCGCCGGCATGGCCGAGTCCCACGTGCATGACGTGCAGATCACCAAGGAAGCGCCGAACTACCGGGTCGGCTGATCCAACTCGATCGACAGGCGCTGGAAGCTGGAAGCTAGAAGCTTGAAGTCGCGACTTCGGGCCTCTGCTTCCAGCTTCTGGCTTTCAGCTTCAAGCTTTTTTCGAAGGAAAGCCCCATGTCTCACCCCGACATCCATGCCCACCGCATCCTGATTCTCGACTTCGGTTCGCAGTACACCCAGCTCATCGCCCGCCGCGTGCGGGAGCTGGGCGTCTACTGCGAGCTGCATCCGTTCGACATGGACGAAGAGGCGATTCGCGAATTCGCGCCGCGCGGCATCATCCTGGCCGGCGGGCCGGAGTCGGTGCACCAGGCGGGCAGCCCGCGCGCGCCGCAGGTGGTTTTCGATCTTGGCGTGCCGCTGTTCGGCATCTGCTACGGCATGCAGACCATGGCCGAGCAGATGGGGGGCAAGGTGGCCGGATCGGATGTTCGTGAGTTCGGCTATGCGCGCGTCGATCTGGTGGGTAAATCGAAGCTGTTCGACGGCATCGAAGACCATATGGACGACGATGGCGTGTTCGGTCTCGACGTCTGGATGAGCCACGGCGACAAGGTCAGCGCGCTGCCGGAAGGCTTCCACATCATCGCCAGCACGCCGAGCTGCGCGATCGCGGCGATGGGCGACGAGGCGCGCGCCTACTACGGCGTACAGTTCCACCCGGAAGTGACCCATACCAAGCAGGGCGGGCGCATCCTGTCGCGCTTCCTGCTCGAGATCTGTGGCTGCGAAGCGCTGTGGACGCCGTCGAACATCGTCGAGGACCTGGTCGCCCAGGTTCGCGCGCAGGTGGGCAATGCCAACGTGCTGCTCGGGTTGTCCGGCGGGGTCGACTCCTCGGTGGTCGCCGCGCTGCTGCACAAGGCGATCGGCGACCAGCTGACCTGCGTGTTCGTCGACAACGGCCTGCTGCGCCTGCACGAAGGCGACCAGGTGATGGCGATGTTCGCCGAGAACATGGGCGTGAAGGTGATTCGCGCCGATGCCGAGGCGCAGTTCCTGAACAACCTCGAAGGCGAGGCGGACCCGGAGAAGAAGCGCAAGATCATCGGCCGCACCTTCATCGACGTGTTCGATGCCGAGGCCAGCAAGCTGAACAACATCCAGTACCTCGCCCAGGGCACGATCTACCCGGACGTCATCGAATCGGCCGGCGCCAAGAGCGGCAAGGCGCACGTGATCAAGTCGCACCACAATGTCGGCGGCCTGCCCGAGGAGATGAACCTCAAGCTGGTCGAGCCGTTGCGCGAGCTGTTCAAGGACGAAGTGCGCAAGATCGGCCTCGAACTCGGCCTGCCATACGACATGGTCTACCGCCATCCCTTCCCGGGACCGGGGCTCGGTGTGCGCATCCTCGGCGAAGTGAAGAAGGAATACGCCGACCTGCTGCGCCGTGCCGACGACATCTTCATCAGCGAACTGCGCAAGGCCGACTGGTACCACAAGGTCAGCCAGGCGTTCGTCGTCTTCCAGCCGGTCAAGTCGGTCGGCGTGGTTGGCGATGGCCGCCGCTACGCCTGGGTCGTCGCGCTGCGCGCGGTGGAAACCATCGATTTCATGACGGCACGCTGGGCACACCTGCCTTACGAGCTGCTGGAAAAGGTCTCCAACCGCATCATCAACGAAATCGACGGCATTTCACGCGTGACCTACGACGTGTCGAGCAAGCCGCCGGCGACGATCGAGTGGGAATGATGATCGACCGCCGAGCGATACGAGCTTGTGTGCTCGTATCGCTCGTCAGCCTGCCGCCAGAGCAGGTGTTCACCAGAGCCTGATGGGCCGCCTTGCAGTTTCAGGAGACCCGAATGTCCATTACCCGTAGACAAGTACTCGCCGGCCTGGCCGGTCTGGGCGTGGTTGGCCTAGGTGCGACGGCCGGGGTGCGTTATTGGCTCGGTCGGCCGCTGTTCGCCGACACGCATGACTACGAGCTGATCGCCGCCCCGGCGGATCTTGAGCTGGTGCCGGGCCACCAGACGCCCGCCTGGACCTATGGCGGACAAGCGCCCGGACTGGAGTTGCGCTCGCGCCAGGGCGATTGGCTGCGGGTGCGCTTCATCAATCACCTGCCCGAGCCGACCACCATTCACTGGCACGGCATCCGCCTGCCGCTGGAGATGGACGGGGTGCCCTACGTCTCGCAGTTGCCCGTCCTGCCGGGCGAATACTTCGACTACCGTTTCCTCACGCAGGATGCCGGGACCTTCTGGTACCACCCGCATACCAGCAGTGCCGAGCAACTGGGGCGTGGGCTGGTGGGGCCGCTGATTGTCGAAGAGGCGCAACCGACCGGCTTCGAACATGAACGGACGCTTGGCCTGAAGACCTGGCACGTGGATGAGCAGGGCGCCTTCACCGATTTCAGCGTGCCGCGGCAGGCTGCCCGGGAGGGTACGCGCGGCCGCCTGACGACCATCAACGGCGAGCGTCTGCCGGTGTTGGAGCTGCCGGCCGGCCATGTGGTGCGCCTGCGGATCCTGAATCTGGACAACACGGTCACCTACCGACTGAACCTGTCCGAGGGCGACGCCCGGCTTTATGCCCTGGATGGCAACCCCATCGCGCCCCGTCCGCTGGGCAAGGAGTACTGGCTCGGTCCGGGGATGCGGATAGACCTGGCACTTCGCGCGCCGGACGACGGGCGGGAGATATCCCTGCGTAACGGCCCGCTGCGGCTGGCGACGCTTCGCGGCCTGGCAACGTCGCAACCTGCCGGCGACTGGCCCGCGCCGTTGCCGCCGAATCCGCTCTCCGAACCTGACCTGCAGACGGCCGAGACGCTGTCGTTCAATTTCGAGTGGGCCGGCGCGCTGTCCAGTCCGGTGAAGACAGGCGGATTCACCTTCTGGCAAATCAATGGGCAGGCCTGGGACATCAATGACAAAACCTGCGCCGATCGGCCGATCGCCCGCCTCAAGCTGGGCCAGAGTTACCTATTCGAGCTGCGCAACATGGCGCAGTACCAGCATCCGATTCACCTGCACGGCATGAGCTTCAAGGTGCTGGCTTCGAACCGGCGAAAGATCGAGCCCTATTTCACCGACACCTATCTGCTCGGCAAGAACGAGACGGCCAAGGTGGCGCTCGTGGCGGATAATCCAGGCGTGTGGATGTTCCATTGCCATGTCATCGATCACATGGAGACCGGCCTGATGGCCGCCATCGAAGTGGTCTGAATCGAGCCTTTCCGCAGGTACGCCAGCCCGCGGCAGGCGAAGGAATCGGATGAAAAAGCCCCTGATCATCGACCGATCGCGCGACGAGCATTTCATGCGACTTGCCTTGGAGCAGGCGCGCCTGGGTGCAGAGCAGGGCGAGGTGCCTGTGGGGGCCGTGCTGGTCGCCGAGGGGCAGGTCGTCGGGATTGGCTTCAACTGTCCGATCATGACGCGCGATGCCAGCGCTCATGCGGAAATGGTCGCCATTCGGCGAGCCTGCGCGGCCGTCGAGAACTACCGTCTACCCGGCAGTACGCTCTACGTGACGCTGGAACCGTGCAGCATGTGCGCCGGGTTGATCGTCCACGCGCGGGTGCAGCGTGTCGTGTTTGGGGCGGCCGAGCCTCGGGCCGGGATGGCGATCAGCCGCGGGCGATTCTTCGAGCAGGGCTTTCTCAATCACCGTGTTCTGGTGGAAGGCGGGTTGCTCGCCGAAGAGTGCGGACAGGTGCTGACGGAGTTCTTCCGCCGCCGCCGTTGAGTGCGCCGGCTCAGCCGGCGCTGTAACGACGCACGCCGCTTTGCGGGACGGCCTCGTGTGCGGCGATGCTGCCCTGGCTGTGGAAGCACACCAGGTGATCGGCCGCGACGCGGATGCCGACTTCCTCGCCGGGCACGCAGTCGGTGTGGCTCGGGAAGATCGCCTCCAGCTCGGTTCCGGTTGCCAGGCAAAGGCGGTAGAGCGTCGCTGCGCCGAGGAAGGTCTTGCCGATGATCCGCGCCTTCAGTGCGCTGTCGGGCGCGTAGACGATGTCGTCGGGACGCAGCAGGACGTCGACCGAACTACCGGTCGGCCAGCTATAGGCGCGGTTACCGCTGATCGGACCGAGTTCGGTACGGACGGTCTCGGGCGCGCAGAGCTCGCCGCGTATGAAATAACCCTGGCCGATGAAGCTGGCGACAAAGGGTGTCAGCGGCTCATGGTAGAGGTTGTAGGGCGTGTCCCACTGCTCGAGGCGACCATCCTTGAACACGCCGACGTGATCACTGACGGCAAAGGCTTCCTCCTGGTCGTGGGTGACCAGGATGGCGCTGGTGCCGCGTGCCTTGAGGATGTCGCGCACCTCATGGCTCAGCCGTCGACGCAGTTCGCCATCGAGGTTGGAGAAGGGCTCGTCCAACAACAGGAGTTGCGGCTCGGGTGCCAGCGCCCGCGCCAGCGCGACGCGCTGCTGTTGACCGCCGGAGAGTTCGTGTGGGTAACGGCTTGCCAGCGAGCCCAGGTGCACCAGGTCCAGCAATTCGCGGACCTTGGCGTCGCGTTCCGGGTGTCGTCGAATGCCGAAGCCGACGTTCTCGGCAACGGTGAGGTGCGGAAACAAGGCGTAATCCTGGAACACCATGCCTACGCGGCGCTTTTCGGGCGCAAGGGTGAACCCTTCCCGAGACAGCACCGTGCCCGCCAGTTCGATGCTTCCCTGATGCACGGGCTCGAAGCCGGCGATGGCTCGAAGCGTGGTCGTCTTGCCGCAGCCGGAGGGGCCGAGCAGGCAGCCGATATCGCCACGATTGAGGCGCAGGTTGAGGTTCGCCACGACGCGCTGAGCGCCGTAGCCACAAGCGACGTCGCGCAGGGTGAGGACCGTTTCGTGGGTCATGCGTGGTGATAGGCCGGTTCGATGAGCAATTCCAGCAGGGCCTTCTGCACATGGAGGCGGTTTTCGGCCTGCTCCCAGGCGATGGAGCGCGGGTCATCCAGCAGATCGCAGCTGACCTCTTCGCCACGGTGAGCCGGCAGGCAATGCATGAACAGCACCTCGGGCGACGCCAGGTCGAGTAGTGAGCAGTCGACTTGATACGGACGGAACCGCTCCAGCCGCGCCTCGGCCTCGCCTTCCTGCCCCATCGATGCCCAGACATCGGTGCAGACGAGGTGGGCGCCGGCCACGGCTTCACGAGGATCGCGCACGAGCCGCACACGGTCGCGCGCCTGCGCGAGGAAGCGAGCCTCGGGCTCGTAGCCCTCGGGGCAGGCAATCGACAGCTCGAAATCGAACTGCATGGCGGCTTCTATGTAGGTGTTGCACATGTTGTTGCCGTCTCCGACCCAGGCAACCTTCTTGCCGGCGATGTCGCCGCGGCTCTCATGGAAGGTCTGCATGTCGGCTAGCAACTGGCACGGGTGCAGATCGTCGGACAGGCCGTTGATCACAGGTACTTTCGAATGACGAGCGAACTCGACCAGCGTGTCGTGCGCGAAGGTGCGGATCATCACCGCATCGAGCATGCTGGACATCACGATGGCGGAGTCGGCCACCGGTTCGCCACGTCCGAGCTGGGTGTCGCGCGGGGACAGGAAGATCGCTTGTCCGCCGAGCTGGATCATGCCCGCTTCGAAGGACAGGCGCGTACGGGTCGAGGCTTTCTCGAAAATCATGCCGAGCACGCGGTTTTTCAGCGGCTCGAAGAGCACGCCTCGCTTGCGCAGGTCTTTCAGCTCGATGCCGCGACGAATCAGAGCTTTCAGCTCATCGGGCGTGCCATCCAGTAGAGAAAGAAAATGCCTTGCGCTCACGTCGACTACCTTCATTTCTGCGGTTCCCGGGCGGAAAGCCGACGGCGCTCACTGCCTGGGAGCGGTGGGCCGTGAAAACGGGAAAGGCGCGATCTTATCGACAAATCGCGAACAGGCGCAATGCAACCGGGCTGGGCACCCGGGGGATGCGATTTCTGCCCGTGCCGGGGCTAAAACCGAGCATTCCGCTCGGTTAAGCGACCGGGCATCGCTCGGTTTCGCGTGTGAGTTCCGCTACAATCGCCCCGGTCGTGAATAGCCGAGGTGCCCCATGGAAATCATCGAAACTATCAAAGAGCAGATCAGCAAGAATCCGGTGCTGCTTTATATGAAGGGCTCGCCGAACGCCCCGCAATGCGGATTTTCCGCCCGCGCCGCGCAGGTCGTCATGGGCTGCGGCGAGAAGTTCGCCTACGTCGATATCCTGCAAAACCCCGAAATCCGCGCGAACCTGCCGAAATATGCAAACTGGCCGACCTTCCCGCAATTGTGGGTGGATGGCGAGCTGGTCGGCGGTAGCGACATCATGCTGGAGCTTTATGAGAAGGGTGAGTTGCAACCCATGATCAAGAGCGCCGTCGAAAAGGCGAACGCCTGAACCAAAAAAGCCCCGTTTCCGGGGCTTTTTATTTTTCGATGGCTTATTCATCCATCTGCGATTGCAGGTAGTTCTCGAGGCCTACCTTGCCGATCAGGCCTAGCTGGGTTTCCAGCCAGTCGATGTGTTCTTCCTCGGATTCGAGAATGTCCTCGAGCAATTCGCGGCTGCCGTAGTCACCCACGCTCTCGCAATAGGCGATCGCCGCCTTGAGGTCCGGAATACCCTTTTGCTCGAGTCGCAGGTCGCATTCCAGCATCTCGCGCGTGTTCTCGCCGATCATGAGTTTGCCGAGTTCCTGAAGGTTGGGCAGGCCTTCGAGGAACAGGATGCGCTTGATGAGCTTGTCGGCGTGCTTCATCTCATCGATGGATTCTTCGTATTCATGCTTGCCCAGCCGGCCGAGGCCCCAGTCTTCATACATGCGTGCATGCAGGAAGTACTGGTTGATCGCTACCAGCTCATTGCCAAGAATCTTGTTGAGGTGCTGTATGACCAGCTTGTCGCCTTTCATGTCGGTATGCCTTGAAGCCGCGGACGTTGCCGAAAAGTCTGGCCACCGGCTCTGCGTCTGTCAAACCTAAGTCATTGAAAAGGCTGGCTTTAAAACCGAATAAGAATGTTTCGGTTCCGCACTTGGGCAGTAAAGCCTTGATAGCACTGGCGAAGTTTCGTTGCGAAGCTTCGCTTAGGCGTGGGTAAAACCCGGGTGTTGCGGAATCGCCGTTTGCGCGTTGTGCAGGTCGCTCAGCGTTTCCCGGACGATCTGCTTGGCCGTGCAGGCGCACTTGCCGCACTGAGTCGCTACGCCGAGCGTATCCCGGACTTCTCGGTAGCTGCAGCAACCTTCATAGATGGCTTCGCGAATCTGGCCATCGGTAACACCCTGGCAAAGACAGACGTACATCTACTACCACCCGAATGTGTGTGATGCGCTGATACTAATTAGAATGAGAATGAGTGTCAAAGATGCTTCGTCGGGCGCTGCGTTGTCGCCGGTTTTCCATGTGGTCGGGTTTCGGTGAGATGGTCGTGTTCGTTCTGCTAGACTGCCGGCCCTCTTTTGCAGGTCTATCCCCGTATGGCGCTACAAGCCACGCCCTACAAGGTCGAGTTGAACCTTACCGATCTTGACCGCGGCGTTTATGAAAACACGCGCTTCACCGTTGCCCGGCATCCGTCCGAAACCGAAGAGCGGCTGGCGGCGCGGCTGATTGCCCATGCGTTGTGGAGTGACGAACAACTGGCGTTCGGCCGAGGACTTTCGGACGTCGACGAGCCCGCGCTCTGGATCAGAAGCCTGGACGGTCGTGTGCTGCATTGGATCGAGGTCGGCCAGCCGGACGCGGATCGCTTGGTCTGGTGTTCGCGCCGGGCGGAGCGGGTCAGCCTGCTGGCCTATGGCAATACGCGCGTGTGGCAGAGCAAGGTGCTCGACTCCGTTCGGGCGGTGAAGAACCTGTCCGTCGCCGCGCTGGATCAGGACGCGCTCAGCGCGCTTTCCGACGGGCTGCCGCGCAGCGTCCAGTGGTCGGTGATGATCAGCGACGGAAGCCTGTTCGTCACTGACGAGCGCGGCCAGCACGAGATTCCACTTCAATGGCTCAAGGGCGAACGCTGATGCGGCGCCCCACGCTCAGGTAATCGAATGCGCATAGCGCCTCGTCCGTTACCGGAAACGCTGCCCGACCTCGGCGACCTGCCGCCGCTGCTGACCCGCGTCTATGCGGCGCGTGGTGTGCGTGTCTCATCCGAGCTCGACAAAGGCCTTGCCAGGCTGATTCCGTACGATCAGTTGAAGGGCATCGATCGGGCGGTCGAGCTGCTGGTGCAGGCGCTGGAAACCCGCCAGCGCATCCTGCTGGTAGGTGATTTCGATGCCGACGGCGCGACGGCCAGCACGGTCGGCGTCCTCGGATTGCGCCAGCTCGGTGCCGAGCACGTCGACTACCTGGTGCCCAACCGATTCACCTTCGGCTATGGGCTGACACCCGAGATCGTTGCGGTCGCCTGCGAGCGTCGGCCCGATCTTCTGATCACCGTCGACAACGGGATATCCAGCGTGGACGGCGTCCGTGCGGCGAAAGAGGCGGGGCTGACGGTGTTGGTCACCGACCATCATCTGCCGGGGCCGCAGCTGCCGCCCGCCGACGCCATCGTCAATCCGAATCAGCCCGAGTGCGCCTTTCCGAGCAAGTGCATTGCCGGGGTCGGGGTCATCTTCTACGTCTTGCTGGCCTTGCGAGCGCGGCTGCGGGCTCAGGGATGGTTCGCACGACGCGGCATCGCCGAGCCGAATCTTGGTGACCTGCTGGATCTGGTCGCCTTGGGCAGCGTCGCCGATGTCGTCCCGCTGGATGCCAATAACCGCATTCTCGTTCACCAGGGGCTGGCCAGGATCAGGGCGGGCCGCGCCCGGCCGGGGCTGAAGGCGATTCTCGAAGTGGCCGGGCGCGATCCGGCTCGCATCACCGCGACCGACCTTGGTTTCATTCTCGGGCCGCGTCTCAACGCCGCCGGCCGTCTGGACGATATGTCGCTCGGCATCGAGTGCCTGCTCTGCGAGGATGAGGCGAGCGCTCGGGACATGGCGGTACAGCTCGACCAGCTCAATCAGGATCGCAAGGCCATCGAACAATCGATGCAGCGCGAGGCGCTGGCGCAACTGAAGGAGCTGGCGGTCGACGACCTGCCGTTCGGGCTCTGCCTGTTCGACCCGGAATGGCATCAGGGCGTGATCGGTATCCTCGCCTCGAGGCTGAAGGAGCGCTACCACCGCCCGACCATCGCCTTTGCCGATGCCGGCGACGGGCTGCTCAAGGGGTCGGCCCGCTCGATTCCCGGCTTCCATATTCGCGATGCGATCGATGCGGTTGCAGCGCGCCATCCGGGCCTGATCAGCAAGTTCGGCGGCCATGCGATGGCGGCCGGTCTCTCCCTGGAACAGAAGAATCTCGGTGCCTTCGCCGCTGCGTTCGATGCCGAAGCGCGCCGCCAGCTCGGGGAGGGCGATCTCTCGGGTCAGCTGCTGACCGACGGCCAGCTTGGCCCTGAGGAGTTTCACCTCGAGCTTGCCCGCACCCTTCGCCAGGCCGGGCCGTGGGGCCAGCAGTTCCCCGAGCCGCTCTTTCACGGTGCGTTTCAACTGGTTCAGCAGCGGCTCGTTGGCGAGCGGCACCTGAAGCTGACGGTGAAAACCGAGTGCGGCACGCTGACGCTCGATGGGATCGCCTTCAACATCGATCGGGACGCCTGGCCCAATCCCAACGTGCGCTGGGTCGAGCTTGCCTACAAGCTGGACGTCAACGAATACCGCGGTCGCGAAAGCGTCCAGCTGCTCGTGAGCCATCTCGCGCCGCGCTGAGCGACCCTTCCGATCCATCATCTGAATGGTCGCCATTTACCGAGGGTCGGCCGATTGCGGCCCCTCATCTCACGGCCTAGATTGCTCCGGTCATAACAAGAACCGGGAGCGCCGCCATGAGCGAGACCACCCTGCATCACCGTGCCTGTCACCTGTGCGAAGCGATATGCGGCCTGAGTATCGTGACCGAGGGCGAGCGAATCGTTTCGATCAAGGGCGACCCTGACGACCCGTTCAGCCGTGGCCATATCTGCCCCAAGGCCGTCGCGCTGCAAGACATCCAGAACGACCCCGATCGCATCCGCCAGCCCCTGCGCCGGGTAGGCGAGACCTGGCAGCCGGTGGGTTGGGACGAGGCGTTCGCCGAGGTTGCAGAGCGTCTGGCCTCGGTGCGCGAGCGTCACGGTGCGAACGCCGTGGCGGTCTACCAGGGCAATCCCAGTGTTCATAACTACGGGCTGATGACCCACAGCAACTACTTCCTCGGGTTGCTGAAGACGCGCAACCGCTACTCGGCGACCTCGGTCGATCAGCTCCCGCATCACCTGGTTTCGCACCTGATGTACGGGCACGGGATGCTGCTGCCGGTACCGGACATCGATCAGACCCACTTCATGCTGGTACTCGGCGGCAACCCGCTGGCCTCCAACGGCAGCATCATGACCGTGCCGGACGTCGAGCGCAGGCTGAAGGCGCTGCAAGCGCGCGGCGGGCGTCTGGTGGTGGTCGACCCGCGGCGCACGGAGACGGCGGCGATCGCGGACGAGCATTTCTTCATCCGTCCGGGGCAGGATGCGGCCCTGTTGCTCGGGCTGCTCAACACACTCTTCGAGGAAGGGCTCGTCCGCCCCTCGCACCTTTCCGTGGCCGGCCTCGATGAGGTGCGTACCGCAATTGCCGCCTTCACGGCGGAGGCGATGAGCGTGCGGTGCGGCGTGCCGGCACCGGCCATCCGGCGCCTCGCGCGTGAGTTCGCTGCGGCCGAGCACGCCGTTTGCTACGGCCGGCTGGGCGTATCCACCCAGGCCTTTGGAACGCTCTGCCAGTGGCTGGTCCAGCTCATCAACCTGGTCACCGGCAACCTGGATCGACCCGGCGGCGCGCTCTGCACGGAGCCGGCGGTGGACCTGGTCGCGACGACCTCGCCCGGGCATTACGACCGCTGGCAGAGCCGCGTCTCCGGGTTGCCAGAATACGGCGGCGAGCTGCCGGTCGCGGCGCTGGCCGAAGAAATGCTCACGCCAGGCGAGGGGCAGGTGAGGGCGCTGGTCACGGTAGCGGGTAATCCGGTGCTGTCGACGCCGAACGGGTCGCGCCTGTCGGCGGCGCTCTCGGGCCTGGATTTCATGCTCAGCATCGACTTCTACCTCAACGAAACGACCCGTCATGCCGATCTGATTCTCCCGCCAACCGCGCCGCTGGAGCACGATCATTACGACGCCACCTTCAACTTGCTCGCCGTGCGTAACGTCACGCGCTTCAACGAGCCGGTGCTGGTGCCGCAGGAAGGTGCCCGGCATGACTGGGAGATATTCGTCGGCCTGGCCAGGGCCTACGCCGCACGAACGGGCGTGCCGCTCAAGCCGACGGTAGCGCCGCGCCAGCTGATCGATCTCGGCTTGCGCGCCGGTCCTCATGGCGATGGCTCGGCGCTCGGGCTCAGCGTCGATCGCCTGCGCGAGCACCCGCACGGACTGGATCTCGGCCCGTTGCGTCCCAACCTGGCGGCGCGGCTGAAGACCGCCGATGGCCGGGTGAATGCCGCGCCTGCGGTGCTCGTTGCCGACCTGGCCCGCTTCGCCAGCCAGCCGCTGCCGCGTGACGGCGAACTCCTGCTGATCGGGCGCCGCCATGTGCGCAGCAACAATTCCTGGATGCACAACTATCACCGGTTGGTGAAAGGCAAGCCGCGTCATCAGTTGCTGATGCACCCGGACGACCTGGCGCGCCGCGGATTGACCGACGGACAGCGCGTCCGGGTGCGCTCGCGGGTCGGTCTGATCGAGGTGGAGGTCGCGGCGAGCGACGACATGATGCCGGGTGTCGTCAGCCTCCCGCATGGCTGGGGCCATCGGCAGCCGGGTGTGCGCCTTTCGATCGCGAGCCTTCAGCCCGGCGCCAGCGCCAATGACCTGACCGACGAACAGCAACTCGATCGAGTGTCCGGTAACGCGGTGCTCAACGGCGTGCCGGTGGAAGTCGAGGCGGCGTAGCGGGCAGCTACGCGGCGGGGCCGGCTGCGTCTCTTCTCGCCGAGCGCGTCGGATCGGAAGAGATCCTGGCGGTCGAGCCGGAAACGGACAGCGTCTCGGAGGGTCCATACAGCATCGACCCGGCGATGAGGCGCTTATGAACCAGTTGTTCACACCGCTGACGTTGCGTCAGCTTCAGTTGCCGAATCGGATCGCCGTATCGCCGATGTGCCAGTACTCGGCCCGCGGCGGCATGGCGAACGATTGGCACCTCGTTCACCTTGGCAGCCGCGCCGTAGGCGGTGCCGGGCTCGTCATCATCGAAGCCACCGCCGTCACGCCGGAGGGCCGCATTTCGCCGGAGGACCTCGGCATCTGGTCGGACGAGCATGTCGAACCGTTGCGGCGGATCACGCGCTTCATCGAGGCCCAGGGTGCCTTCGCCGGCATCCAGCTCGCCCATGCCGGACGCAAGGCCAGCACCTGGCAGCCGTGGCTGGGCAAGCATGGCTCGGTGCCGGTCGCCGCGGGCGGTTGGACGCCGGTCGGCCCGTCGGCGATTGCCTTCGATCCTGAACATGCGGTGCCCACCGCGCTCGACGAGCCGGGCATCGAGGCGGTCATCGAGGCGTTCGTGGTGGCGGCCGAGCGGTCTCTCGCGGCCGGTTTCAAGGTCGCTGAAATCCATGCGGCACATGGCTATCTGCTTCATCAGTTCCTGTCGCCGCTCTCCAACCAGCGCCAGGACGCCTATGGCGGCTCGTTCGACAACCGCATCCGCCTGCTGCTGCGCGTTACCGAGGCGGTCCGTGCCGTCTGGCCTGACGAGTTGCCGCTGTTCGTGCGGCTTTCGGCGACTGATTGGGTACAGGATGGCTGGAACCCCGAAGATACGGTGGAGCTGGCGCGGCGATTGAAGGCCGTCGGCGTCGACCTCATCGATGTTTCATCGGGCGGGACCGCTGCCAACGCCGAGATTCCCGTCGGCCCGGGCTATCAGACAGGCTTCGCCGAGCAGGTCCGCCGGGGCGCGGACGTCGCGACCGGCACCGTCGGCATGATCACCGAGGCGGTGCAGGCCGAACACGTGCTCCGCACCGGGCAGGCGGATCTCATCCTGCTGGCCCGAGAGCTGCTGCGCGATCCCTACTGGCCGCTGCATGCTGCCGAGTACCTGAGAGACAAGTCGGTTCCGTGGCCGGCGCAGTACGTGCGCGCCGCATCGCGCGACACGCCGATCCGCAAGGTGCCCTGGCTGCCGGACTGATTTCACGTTCCCTCATTCCCCTTAAAGGAGACACCATGAAGACCCGTGGCCTGCTCGATCAGTTGCTCAAATCCGGCCAATCGGTCCTGCAACAACAAGCGCGTCCGGGATCGCATGGCGGCGGCCTGTCGGGCGGTTCCCTGTCCAGTCTGCTGTCCGGCAAGGGCGGCAATGCGCTCGCGGCGTCCGCGATGGGCATGCTGCTGGGCGGCCGCAAGACCAGCCGCCTCGGCGGCAAGGCCGCCAAGTATGGTGGGCTCGCGACGCTCGGGATGCTCGCCTACAAGGCCTATAGCGCCTGGCAGGCGCAGCAGGCCAGCGCACCTCAGGGAGCGCCGCAGACAGTGGATCGGGTATCGCCCGCCGACCAGGAGACGCACAGCCAGGCCGTACTCAAGGCGCTGGTGGCCGCGGCCAAGGCAGACGGGCATGTCGACGATCAGGAGCGGCAGCAGATCGAGGCGCAGATGGCAGGTCTGACGGACGAACCCGAGCTGCGCCGGTGGTTGCAGGCTGAGTTGAACAAACCGCTCGACCCGGCCGACGTCGCGGCCGCCGCGAAATCCCCCGAAATGGCGGCCGAAATGTACCTCGTCAGCCTCATGGCGACCGACGAGGATCAGTACATGGAGCGTGCCTATCTCGACGAACTGGCCCGCCAGCTCAGACTCGATCCGGCCCTCAAGCGCCAACTCGAGGATCAGGCCCGCAGCGCCTGATCGGCGACGCAACCCCAGCCGGCGGGCTGTCAGGCCCGGACGCCTGCGCTATACTCGCCGGCTTTTCGAACCGCCAGACCGAGAGTGCTGAAGCCATGGAAATCAACCCTATCCTCAACAGCATCAAGGACCTGTCCGACCGCACCCAGACCATTCGGGGGTATCTTTGACTACGATCAGAAGCGTGACCGCCTGACCGAGGTCGAGCGCGAACTCGAAGATCCGAACGTCTGGAACAAACCCGAATACGCCCAGAACCTGGGCCGCGAGCGCGCGCAGCTGGCGCAGATCGTCGATACGCTCGATGACCTGAGCGGTGGCCTGAGCGATTCGCGCGATCTGTTGGACATGGCCGTCGAGGAAAACGACAAAAGCGCCGTCGCTGACGTGGCTGCCGAGGTCGACCGGTTGCGCGGCATCCTCGAGAAACTCGAGTTCCGCCGCATGTTCAGCGGCGAGATGGACGCCAATAACTGCTACCTGGACATCCAGGCCGGCTCCGGCGGCACCGAGGCCCAGGACTGGGCCAACATGCTGCTCCGCATGTACCTGCGCTGGGCGGATCAGCGCGGCTTCGACGCCACCATCATGGAGCTGTCCGAAGGCGAGGTCGCCGGCATCAAGGGCGCCACCTTGCACATCAAGGGCGAATACGCCTTCGGCTGGCTGCGAACGGAAATCGGCGTGCACCGGCTGGTCCGCAAGAGCCCGTTCGACTCCGGCAACCGTCGGCATACCTCGTTCACCGCGGTGTTCGTCTCGCCGGAGATCGACGACAACATCGAGATCGAGATCAACCCGGCCGACCTGCGGATCGACACCTACCGGTCCTCGGGTGCCGGTGGCCAGCACGTCAACACGACCGATTCGGCGGTGCGGATTACCCACGTGCCGACCAATACCGTGGTCAGCTGCCAGAACGAGCGCTCCCAGCACGCCAACAAGGACACCGCCATGAAAATGCTGCGGGCCAAGTTGTACGAGCAGGAAATGCAGAAGCGTAACGCCGCTTCGCAGGCCCTCGAAGACAGCAAGTCGGATATCGGCTGGGGTCACCAGATCCGTTCCTATGTGCTCGACCAGTCGCGCATCAAGGATCTGCGTACCGGGGTCGAACGCAGCGACTGCGACAAGGTGCTCGATGGCGATATCGACGAGTATCTCGAGGCGAGCCTCAAACAGGGGCTTTGAACTGTCGGAGCCCGTAGGGTGGGCTTCAGCCCACCGAGAAGGCGCAGGCCCTGGTGGGCTGAAGCCCACCCTACGAGTCCAATCGCTCCCATGCTCCATTCATCCCATTTCGATTCATTCTTTTACGCGCCAGGCATTTGAAACCATGAGCGAACAACCGCTGAACCAGCACGCCCTGCAGGAAGAGGAAAACCAACTGATCGCGCTGCGCAAGGAAAAGCTTGCCGCAGAGCGCAGCAAGGGCGGCGCCTTCCCGAACGATTTCCGCCGCGACAGCTATGCAGATGACCTGCAGAAGCGGTACGCGGACAAGGGCAAGGACGAGCTGGAGGCGGCGGCGATTCCGGTCAAGGTGGCCGGACGCATCATGCTCAACCGCGGCGCCTTCATGGTCCTTCAGGACATGACCGGCCGCATCCAGGTGTATGTCGACCGCAAGGGCCTGCCGGCCGAGACGCTGGAGGCGATCAAGCACTGGGACCTGGGCGACATCATCGCCGCCGAGGGCACCCTGGCCCGCTCCGGCAAGGGCGACCTCTACGTGCACATGACCGGCGTGCGCCTGCTGACCAAGTCGCTGCGTCCGCTGCCGGACAAGCACCACGGCCTGACCGACACCGAACAGCGCTATCGCCAGCGCTACGTCGACCTGATCGTCAACGAGGAAACCCGTCACACCTTCCGCGTGCGCTCCCAGGTGATCGGGCACATCCGTCGCTTCCTCGCCGAGCGCGACTTCCTGGAAGTCGAGACGCCCATGCTGCAGACCATCCCCGGCGGCGCGGCGGCCAAGCCGTTCGAGACGCACCACAACGCGCTCGACCTGCCGATGTTCCTGCGCATTGCGCCCGAGCTGTACCTCAAGCGCCTGGTGGTCGGTGGCTTCGAGCGGGTGTTCGAGATCAACCGCAATTTCCGCAACGAAGGCGTCTCGACCCGGCACAACCCCGAGTTCACCATGCTCGAGTTCTACCAGGCCTACGCCGACTACGAAGACAACATGGACCTGACCGAGGAGCTGTTCCGCGAGCTGGCCATGGCGGTACTCGGCACCACCGACGTGCCCTATCAGGGCAAGGTCTTCCACTTCGGCGAGCCCTTCGCGCGGCTTTCGGTGTTCGATTCGATCCTCCAGTACAACCCCGACATCAGCGCCGATGACCTGAAGGACATCGACCGCGCGCGCGCCATCGCCAAGAAGGCCGGAGCGGATGTGAAAGGCTTCCAAGGGCTGGGCAAGCTGCAGACGATGATCTTCGAAGAGCTCGTCGAGCACCGGCTCGAGCAGCCGACCTTCATTACCCGTTATCCGTTCGAGGTGTCGCCCCTGGCGCGCCGCAGCGATGACGACCCGAGCGTGACCGACCGCTTCGAGCTGTTCATCGGTGGTCGCGAGATCGCCAACGCCTATTCCGAGCTCAACGACGCCGAAGACCAGGCCGAGCGCTTCATGCAGCAGGTCAAGGACAAGGACGCCGGCGATGACGAGGCCATGCACTTCGATGCCGATTTCGTCCGCGCGCTCGAATACGGCATGCCGCCGACCGCGGGTGAGGGCATCGGCATCGATCGCCTGGTGATGCTGCTGACCGACTCGCCATCCATCCGCGATGTGATTCTGTTCCCTCACATGCGTCCGCAGGCCTGAGACAGTCCGTTGAGCCCGTTGGCGGACGCGCCCCGGGCCTGAAGGCCGGGGCTGACTGGGGGAGGTAACGCGATGAACACCCGCAACAACCTGGACGAATACCAGAGCACGGTGCGTGCATTGTCCGACCGCATCGTCGAGGCACAGACGCCGGTGCGGGTGCTGGATGCGGTCAAGTGGGACGACACGGTTCGCCGTGGCTTCTTCGAAGCCGGCTGCAAGACGCTGCCGCCGGTCGATCGCGGCTATTACGAGAGCCGGCCGCTGTCGTTCGATTCGGCAGCCAAGAAGCAGGAATTCCAGGACATCGAGCGTGACATCACGCGGCAGCTTGGCCAGTTCAACCCGGTCGGGCAGATCATGCGGCGCATGTGCAAGGAATACCGCATGGTCATCCGCATGCTCGAGGCCCGTGGAACCGCGGACTTCGGCCTGATCTCCCAGGAGCTCTACGGCGCCGCCTCGGACGCCTTCCACGCCGGCGATCCGACCCTGGCCGACCTCGGCCTGATGCTGTCGGACTACCTGAACAACATTGCCGATCGCGGCGATCTGAAGGACGAGCCCAAGCAGCTCAATGCCAAGCAGGCGGTGGAGCTGCTGCAACGAAGGCTGGACCAGGTGTTCGGTGAAGGCGAGGGCGTCATCCGGGTTTTCGAGTCCGACGGGATTCTCGCCGATGCGGCGGCCGGCGCCGACTACATCAAGATCCGCAGCGACGCGCTGTTCAACGAGCGCGACGTGCGCGCGCTGGAAGTGCACGAAGGGCTGGTGCATGTCGGCACGACGTTGAACGGCCAGAACCAGCCGATCTGCACCTTCCTGGCCAAGGGGCCGCCGTCGTCCACCGTGACCCAGGAAGGCCTGGCGATCCTGATGGAAGTCATCGCGTTCGCATCCTACCCGACGCGCCTTCGCAAGCTGACCAACCGCACGCGGGCCATCCACATGGCCGAAGAGGGCGCCGATTTTCTGGATGTCTTTGCCTTCTTCCGCGAGCAGGGCTACGGCGACGACGAGTGCTACAGCAACGCCAGCCGGGTATTTCGCGGCTCGACACCCGCCGGCTTGCCCTTCACGAAGGACCTGTCGTATCTGAAGGGCTTCATCATGATCTACAACTACATCCAGCTCGCGGTGCGCAAGGGCAAGCTGGAGCAGATCCCGTTGCTGTTCTGCGGCAAGACCACCCTGGAAGACATGCGCGCGCTCCGTCAGTTGGTCGACGAAGGCATGGTGGTGCCGCCCAAATACCTGCCGCCGCAGTTCCAGGACCTCAACGCGCTATCGGCCTGGATGTGCTTTTCGAACTTCCTCAATCACTTGAGTCTCGACCGCATCGAAGCGGATTACGCCAACATCATCTGAGCGCGCCCGGAACGCGACGCGCTGCGACAGCGAAGGAGCTTTCCATGCCCAGTCATCAGCTCGACTACGACATCCTCGGTGGCGGCGCGCAAAGCGTCGAGATCATGCTCGACCCCGGCGAGACGGTGATCGCCGAGGCCGGCGCCATGAATTACATGACCGAAGGCGTACGCTTCGAGGCGCGCATGGGCGATGGCTCGTCCAGCGGCATGCTCGGCAAGCTGTGGGGCGTGGGCAAGCGGATGCTCACCGGCGAGTCGCTGTTCCTGACCCATTTCACCAACGAGGGTTCGGGGCGGGCGAGGGTGGCCTTCGCCGCGCCGTACCCCGGCATGGTGGTGCCGATCGATCTGGCCCAGGTTGGCGGCACGCTGACCTGCCAGAAGGACAGCTTCCTCTGTGCGGCCTACGGTACGCGCGTGGGCGTTGCCTTGAGCAAGCGCATCGGAGCGGGGTTCTTCGGCGGCGAGGGCTTCGTATTGCAGCGCCTGGAGGGTGATGGCCTGGCCTTCGTCCACGCCGGCGGCACGGTGATCCGCAAGGAGCTGAACAACGAAACGTTGCGGCTGGACACCGGCTGCCTGGTCGCCTTCACCCAGGGCATCGATTACGACATCCAGCTGGCGGGCGGCCTGCGCAGCATGCTGTTCGGTGGCGAAGGGCTGCTGCTGGCGACGCTCAAGGGCACCGGGAGCGTGTGGATTCAGAGTCTGCCGTTTTCCCGACTCGCCGAACGCGTCTACGAAGCGACCTATCAGGCCCGCGGCGAAACCCGCGCTGGCGGCCGCTGAGCGAACAGCCGGCCAACTGGCAGGCTCCCCGAACCGAGAGATCCCATGACCGAACGCAACCCGATTCCTCTGATCATCACCGCTGTGGCCAGCATCCTCGGCACGGTCGCGGTGCTTTCGTACTACGGCTACGTTCATTTCGCCAAGCCGCAGGACGCGCTGCTGCTCAACGACTACACCATGCTCAAGACCGTCCCTGGCGAGGACTACAAGGTCTCGCTGAAGCCCGCCACGCAAGTGGCGCAATGCATCGATGGCGTGCTGGTGCTGTTCGATACCGAGCAGAAGGGGCTGACCGGTGTGCTGGTCGACGATCGCAAGCGCGCCGTGCGCTGCATTGCCGAAGAACAGGGCCAAACGCCATGAACATCGAGGTCTGGCAGGGCGACATCACCCAACTGAGGGTCGATGCCATCGTCAACGCCGCCAACGAGTCGCTGCTCGGTGGCGGCGGCGTCGACGGCGCGATCCATCGGGCGGCCGGTCCCGAGTTGCTCGCCTACTGCCGTCGCCTTGGAGGGTGCCCGACGGGCGAGGCCAGGCTGACGCCCGGCTTCCGGTTGCCGGCACCCCATGTCATCCACACCGTCGGGCCGGTCTGGCGCGGCGGCGACCAAGGTGAGCCCGACCTGCTGGCGGCCTGTTATCGCAACAGCCTGGCGCTGGCCGAAGAGAACGGTCTGCGCAGCCTCGCGTTCCCGGCGATCAGTTGCGGCATCTACGGTTACCCGCCGGCGCAGGCGGCACGGGTCGCGGCGAGCCAGCTGCGTCATGCCGAAGCCGCTGGTTCGCCTCTCGAGCGCGTCGTGCTGGTGGCGTTTTCGGCCGACATGGCCGACCTGTATCGGGCTGCGCTGACGGCGGGCTGATACGTACGGAGAGCGGACAAAAAAAGGGGCGCCAAGCAGTCTGCTTGGCGCCCCTTTTTCTTTACCGCTTACATCGATGATCGCGGTGCGACCGGATTGTCGTCGTTGGAAATGGTGACTTCGACGCGGCGGTTCAGCGCGCGGTTGGTCGGCGTGTCGTTGCTGGCTACCGGGTACTGCTCGCCGTAGCCGCGCGAGACGATCCGCCGCGGGTCGACGCCCATGCGAACCAGCGCCGTGGTGACCGCATCGGCGCGGCGCTCGGACAGCCGCTGGTTGTAGGCCTCCGAACCCGTGCTGTCGGTGTAGCCCTCGACGATCACGTGACGCTCGGGATTTTCCTTCAGGAAGTCGGCCAGTGTCTGCACCGCGTGCATGCCGCTCGGCTTGAGCTCCGCGCGATCGAGCGCGAACAGCACGTCGCCGAAGGTCACCAGGGTGCCGCGTTCGGTCTGCTTGGTTTGCAGTTGCTCGCGCAGCTTGGCGATCTCGGCCTGTTGTTGCTGAAGCTGGATATTGCGCGCCGACAGCTTGGCCTCGGCCCGCATGGCTGCGGTTTTTTCCAGGTTCTGCTCGGCCAGGCGCAGGTCGATGGTTTCCTCGGCCAGATCGATCCGGCGCAACGTCAGGTAAGCGAGCTGGTTGACCTTTTCTTCGCTGGCGTCTTCGAGGAAGGCCTCGTTGGCCTTGTCGAGCATCTTGGAAGCGTCTTGCAGCTCCAGCGCGGCCAGTTGCTGGGCCTTCGGATTGCTCTGCAGTTCGCTGAACTCAGTGCGGGCCTGCTGCAGCTGATCGGTCGGTTGCGACGCGCATGCGGCCAGTCCGATGCTCAGCGCGAGGAGGGTTGGAAGCTTGACGAGTGTTCGCATGTCGAAGGGTCCTCGTATGAAATGGGCTGGATCGGCTTATTGCACGCTGCGCAGGCTTTCCTGGCGCAACTCTTCGATGGTTTCGCGAGCTTGCTCCACGGCTGCCTGGGCCTTCTCGGCCTGGGCCTTGCGCTCGGCGACGCGCGCGTCCCATTCGGCTTGCTCGGCCAGGCGGCGCGCTTTTTCGTAGTCTTCCTTCTGCATCGCCAGCTCGGCTTCGCGCCACTTTTCCTGCGCTGCACGCATTTCCACAGGCGCATACTCCGTGGCGCCTGCGCTGACCGCGCCGCGCACGGCCGATTCGGTCACGGCGAACTGCTCATTCGGTGGATTGCCCGCGCAGCCTGCCAGCAGCAGACCGCCGAATGCGAGGGCGGCCAGTTTGGGGGCGGCGGACAAAGAGCGCTCGGTTGTCAGTGTCTTGATCATTCTCGGTCTCCGGTAGAAAGCGTTGTGGACGTTCCTCTTCCGCGAGAGGCAAAGCCGACGAAAACCGGTACAACAAGGCCGGTCTATTGGCGTCAAGGCATATGGTTGTGAGGGTCGTGTCGCTGAATCGTTCCGTGCGTTCGGCGTCTGAGGGAACGGGCAACATGCCGCGTTAGACGGCTAGGCTTGTTAAACGGACGGCGATCGACCCTCGCTGTCCGGTCGACAGGAGAACGGAGCGATATGACCAAGATCGATGCGCACCTGCGAGAGAACGTGCATTTGCTCGGGGAATTGCTGGGCCAGACCATCCGGCAGGCACAGGGCGATGCCTTTCTCGACAAGGTCGAGCACATCCGCAAGAGCGCCAAGGCGGCGCGGCGCGGCTCGAACCCGGCGGCCGACGAGTTGCAGCGCACGCTAGATGGGCTCGCACCGGACGAGCTGCTGCCGATGGCACGCGCGTTCAATCAGTTTCTGAACCTGGCCAACATTGCCGAGCAGCAACACCGGGTGCGACGGCGCCGTGCCGAGGATGGGGAGCCGTTCGAGGACATCGCCTTCGACGATCTGCTGCAACGGCTGATCGAGGCCGGGCACGACGGCGCCGCGCTCGGCGAGCAGGTCGCGGGGCTGGACATCGAGCTGGTGCTGACGGCGCATCCGACGGAGGTTGCACGGCGGACCCTGATCCAGAAGTACGACGCCATCGCCGCCCAGCTGGCGGCGCGCGATCACGACGATCTCACGCCGCGTGAGCGAGAACGAACGGAACAGTCCCTGCACCGCCTGATCGCCGAGGCCTGGCATACCGAGGAAATCCGTCGTCAGCGCCCGACCCCGGTCGACGAGGCGAAGTGGGGTTTCGCCGTGATCGAGAATTCCCTCTGGCAGGCGCTGCCGAACCTGCTGCGGCGCGTCGACGACAGCCTGCGGCAACAGGCCGGTCAGCGGTTGCCGCTGGAGGCGGCGCCAATCCGCTTCGCTTCGTGGATGGGCGGCGACCGCGACGGCAACCCGAATGTGACGGCGCAGGTCACACGGCGTGTCCTGCTGCTGGCGCGCTGGATGGCGGCGGACCTTTACCTGCGCGAGCTGGAAGCGCTGATCGCGGCGCTGTCCATGCACCGCGCCACGCCCGAGCTGATCGAGCATGCCGGCAACGAGGGCGAACCCTATCGGGCAGTGCTCAAGCAGCTGCGGACTCGCCTGCGCGAGACGCGCGATTGGGCGCAGTCAGCGCTGGAGGAAGATGTCGCGCCGCCTGAAAACGCCGTGCTCGACCGGGCTGCGCTGCGCGAGCCCTTGGCGCTGTGCTACCGGTCGTTGCACGCCTGCGGCATGGGCACGATCGCCGACGGCGCCCTGCTGGATTGCCTGCGCCGTGTGGCCTGCTTCGGGACCAGCCTCGTGAGGCTGGATATCCGCCAGGACAGCGATCGTCATGCGAGCGCCCTGGCGGAGATCACCGGCTATCTGGGGCTGGGCGACTACCAGGCGTGGGACGAAGAGCGCCGGCTGTCCTTTCTCCAGGCCGAGCTGGCCAGCCCTCGGCCGCTCCTGCCGGGCGACTATCAGGCCGCCGCCGAGACGGCTGAGGTGCTGGCGACCTGCCGCGTCATCGCCCAGGCGCCTGCCGAGTCGCTCGGCTCCTACGTCATATCGATGGCGCACGGAGTATCGGACGTGTTGGCGGTCCTGTTGCTGCTCAAGGAGGCGGGCCTGCGCCGGCCGATGCGCGTGGTGCCGCTGTTCGAGACGCTCGATGACCTCGATCGCGCCGGGCCGGTCATCGAACGGTTGCTCGATCTGCCCGCGTACCGCGAGCGGCTGGGCGGAACGCAGGAGGTGATGATCGGCTATTCCGACTCGGCGAAAGATGCCGGCACCACCGCCGCCGCCTGGGCGCAGTACCGTGCGCAGGAACGGTTGGTCGAGGTGTGCCGCGCCCGCGATGTCGACCTGTTGCTCTTTCACGGTCGTGGCGGCACGGTCGGGCGGGGCGGCGGTCCGGCGCATGCGGCCATCCTGTCGCAGCCGCCGGGATCGGTCGGTGGACGTTTTCGCACCACCGAGCAGGGCGAGATGATCCGCTTCAAATTCGGTCTGCCCGATGTCGCCGAGCAGAACCTCAACCTTTATCTCGCGGCCGTGCTCGAGGCCACCCTGTTGCCGCCGCCCATGCCGGAGCCCGAGTGGCGCGCGCTCATGGACCGGTTGGCAGCCGATGGCGTCGAGGCCTACCGCGCCGTGGTGCGCGGCCATCCGCAGTTCGTCGACTACTTCCGCCAGGCCACGCCGGAGCGAGAGCTCGGTCGCCTGCCGCTCGGCAGCCGGCCCGCCCGCCGTCGCGAGGGAGGCATCGAGAGCTTGCGGGCGATTCCCTGGATCTTCGCCTGGACGCAGACCCGCCTCATGCTGCCGGCCTGGCTGGGCTGGGGCGAGGCCCTGGCCCGTGCGCTCGAGGCCGGTCACGGCGAGCTGCTGGCACGCATGCGCGCCGGCTGGCCGTTCTTTGCGACGCGCATCGACATGCTCGAGATGGTCCTGATCAAGGCTGACAATGGCATCGCTGAACGCTACGACCAGGCATTGGTCGAGCCGAGCCTGCAACCGCTGGGTGCGCAGCTGCGCGACCGATTGTCGCAGACGGTCGAGGTGGTGCTTCAGCTGACCGGCCAGCCACGGCTGTTGGCGAACAATCCGCAGACGCTGGAATCGTTCGGATTGCGCGACGCCTATCTCGATCCGCTGCACCTGTTGCAGATGGAGCTGCTGGCCCGTGCGCGCCAGGCCGACAGCCAGGCAGACAGCCCTCTGGAACAGGCACTTCTCGTCAGCGTGGCGGGTATCGCGGCGGGGTTGCGCAATACCGGCTGAGCCGCGAAAACGGTCCTGCCGATCGGTCACTCAGCGTCTGGAAATCTGTCTCGGCGAGGCGTCCAGACCGTCGTTCGAACCCCCCTTTGGTAGCGGGCGAGGGGCTACTTTGGATGGCTTGTCGGCATTCGGGGCGCTGTGTATGGTGATCAGCCTTTTGCCGAACAGTCGGCTACATAACAATTACCGAGATGCGCCGCAAAGTTTTGGCCATTCGGCAGGATTTCTTTCCAAACTGAAGGAGCGTATCGATGCGTGTGATTCTGCTGGGAGCGCCCGGTGCCGGGAAAGGTACCCAAGCCCGCTTCATTACCGAGAAATTCGGGATTCCGCAGATTTCCACCGGCGACATGTTGCGTGCGGCGGTCAAGGCTGGCAGTCCGCTGGGCCTGCAGGTCAAGAGCGTGATGGAGAGCGGCGGGCTGGTTTCCGACGACATCATCATTGCCCTGATCCAGGAACGCCTGACGCAGGCCGACTGCGCCAACGGCTTCCTGTTCGATGGGTTTCCGCGCACCATTCCTCAGGCCGAGGCGCTCAAGCAGGCCGGGGTCAAGCTGGATCACGTGCTCGAGATCGCGGTCGACGACGAGGAAATCGTCAGCCGGTTGTCCGGCCGTCGCGTGCACCCGGCATCCGGGCGCGTCTACCACACCGAGCACAACCCGCCGAAGGTTCCTGGCAAGGACGACGCCACCGGCGAAGACCTGGTCCAGCGTGAAGACGACAAGGAAGCGACCATTCGCCATCGCCTGTCCATCTACCACTCGCAGACCAAGCCGCTGGTGGCCTTCTACCAGAACCTCGCCGCCAGCGAAGGCACGCCGAAGTACAGCTGCGTCGAAGGGGTTGGCTCGGTCGACCAGATCACCGCCAAGGTACTCGCCGCACTCAGCTGAGCCGATTGGCCACGCTGCATGCCTGACGGCCCGCTTGCGGGCCGTTCTGCTTTCTGCAGGCGACGGGTTGCCCCTCAAGGTCCGCGGGCCTGCCGGCTGGGCTACAATCGCCGCCCCTCATCGATCGGACTCCATCATGCCCACGCTTCTGGCCCTGGATACCGCCACCGAAGCCTGCTCCGTCGCGCTGCTGCATGACGGCCAGGTCACCAGCCACTATGAGGTCATTCCACGCCTGCATGCCAAGCGCCTGCTGCCGATGGTTCAGGCCCTCCTGAGCGAGGCGGGCGTGACGACTGCCGCCCTGGATGGCATCGCGTTCGGTCGCGGGCCGGGGGCGTTCACCGGTGTGCGCATCGCCGTCGGCGTGGTGCAAGGGCTGGCCTTCGCGCTGGAGCGCCCGGTGCTGCCGATTTCCAACCTGGCGGCCCTCGCTCAGCGGGCCTGGCGGGAGCGGGGCGCCGAGCAGGTTGCCGCGGCCATCGACGCGCGGATGGATGAGGTCTACTGGGGGTGCTTCGTTCGTGATGGCGATGAAATGCGCCTGCACGGCACCGAGGCGGTGCTGCCGCCGGAGTACGCCGCGCTGCCGCCGGACGTGGCGGGCGACTGGTTCGGCGCCGGTACCGGCTGGGGCTATGCCGAGCGGATTCCGGTCGCGGTCCGGGGCACCGATGCCAGCCTGCTGCCCCATGCGCTCGACATCCTCGAACTCGGCCGGCACGCCTGGGCGCGCGGCGAGGCGGTCCCGGCGGATGAGGCCCAGCCGATCTACCTGCGCGACAACGTGGCAACGCCCAAGCGGGCCGTCTGAGCCGTTCGGCCGATGTCCCGCGCCGAACGTTGCCAAGGCATTGGCGTCACACTATTGTGTCGCCGGTTGACCAGTGGGTTGCATGATGCGCATCGACAGCCTTTCCAACAGCTATCCCCTCGAGCGTCCGGTTCGCCCCGGCAGCGCCGTTACGCCGTATCGCGAAAGCCAGCGCATCGTCGAGTCGCAGCGCCAGCCGGATACGGCGACGCCCTCGACCAGCCAGGGTCTCGAGCGTGAGCCGCAGGCGCGGCAGATCGAACCCACCGCCGCCGCCAGCGAGGCAGGTGGCGAGTTCTTCCCGGCCCGTTACGTGCAGCAGACCGCGACCGACCGTCCCCTGACCAGCCGTGCCGCCCAGGCGCTCGCCAGCTACACGACCACCGCCAGCCTCGTGGCCAGCTTCGATTCCACCGAGGTGCTGGGGCTCGATCTCTACGCCTGATGCCGGCGCGCAAGGCGTCGCATCCGCGCACAGGTCATGCCCGGTAACATTCGCTGGCCTGCAGCCAGGCAACCTCGTCGTGTTTCCGTTGCCTCACTGGCATGACGTTCGGTCGATTCCTCCTTCTCTGCCTACTGCTCGCTGGCGGGTTCGCCTACGCCGTCTGGCGTGGCATCGTCGACATACCCGATCGCTGGAACCCCTGGGCGCCGCTCGATGTGCGTCAGCCGCCGAACCTGCTCACGCCCTTCAAGCTGCGCGCGTTGCAGGATGACCGCGCGCTGTGCGAACAGGCGCTGGAAACCTCCGAACTCAACTACCGCCTCATGCCGGACAGCACGCCGGAGCCGAGTTGTCCGCTGCGCAATACGGTTCGCGTCGCAAATGCGGAGGTCGATTTCAGCAGCCCATTCCTGGCGACCTGTCCCGTGGTCGCGGCCTATGCGCTGTTCGAGCGGCATGGTCTGCAACCGGCTGCGCAGGAGGTCTTCGGCCAGCCGGTGACACGGGTCGATCATTTCGGCAGCTTCGCGTGCCGCAACATCGCTCGCAGCAACCGCCGCAGCCAGCACGCCAGCGCCAATGCGCTGGACCTGGCCGGCTTTCGGCTGGCGGACGGCACGCGCATCACGGTGGCACGGGACTGGGAAGGTGAGGGTGACAAGGCCCGCTTTCTGCGGCTGGTCCACCAGGCGGCGTGCAAGGCCTTCAACGTGACCCTCGGCCCCGAGTACAACGCGGCGCACCATGATCACTTCCATGTCGACATGGGAGGTTTCCAGACCTGCCGGTAGCGGGCCGCTCTGGCACAATGCCCGCCCGTTTTCCGCTTGGCCGGTCGCATGCTTACCATCGTCGAGTCCCTTGCCCCCGAATTCGAAACCGAGGCCCAGGCCTGGTCGACCCGGCTGGGTTTGCCGCGCGTGGGTGAAAAGCCAGCGTTCGCCTTGCAGGTCGGTCCGCAGGGGCTTCGATTGCTGGATCTTGGTGAAGAGGCCCCAGGCCCGATCCAGGCCGATTTCATCGGTGGCGCCGTGGCGCATCGTCGACAGTTCGGCGGTGGTGCGGGGCAGATGATCGCCAAGGCCGTGGGTGTGCAGCCAGGCATCCGGCCGATTGTGATGGATGCGACGGCCGGGCTCGGTCGCGATGCGTTCGTGCTGGCGACGCTGGGTTGCTCCGTCACCCTGATCGAGCGTAATCCGATCGTTGGCGCGCTGCTCGAGGACGGCCTTCGGCGCGCGTCGCTGGAACCGGCTGTGGCCCCGATCACGGCCCTGATGACGCTTCATCTCGGCGATGCCATCGACACCATGCGCAACTGGACGTCGGCACCGCCGGAAATCGTCTACCTCGATCCGATGTTTCCGCACCGCGACAAGAGCGCGCTGGTGAAGAAGGAAATGCGGCTGTTCCGGCCGTTCGTGGGGGATGACGATGACGCGCCGGAGCTACTGGCGGCAGCGCTCGCGTTGGCGACGCATCGGGTGGTGGTCAAGCGGCCGCGAAAGGCGCCGGTGATCGACGGCCCGACGCCAGGCTACAGCCTGGAGGGCAAATCGAGCCGCTACGACATCTATCCCAAGCGCAAACTGATGCCTCAGGGCCGATAGGCGCGAATGAACAGCGCCACCACGTCGGCGATGTGCTCGCGCAGCTGCGCTTCGTCCAGCGGGCCGGAGTGGCCGATCAGCTGGTGGAAGTGGTTGAGCCCCTTGACCAGCGAGCAGAAGTGCTCGGCGGCCTTCAGCGCATCGGTCACCTGCAACTGACCCCTTGAGGTCGCGACCTGCAGGAACTGCCGCGTGTCTTGCAGTACGCGCTGCGGGCCCGCTTCGTAGAACAGCCTGGACATGTCCGGATTCTGCGGCGCGACCGTGATCATCAGGCGATGCAGGCCGATCGATTCCGGGCTGCTGACCAGCGACCAGAAGGCCGTGGCCAATGCGCCGAGCGCCTGTTCGATCGGCAGCTCAGGGGCCGGATGAAACAGGCTCGACGGCAATCGCTGCTCGCAGGTCGCCTGGACCGCTGCGCAGAACAGCGCTTCCTTGTCCTTGAAATGGCTGTACAGCGTGAGCTTGGAAACCCCGGCTTCGGCCGCGATCGCCTCCATGCTGCTGCCCTCATAGCCATTGCCGAGAAACAATGTCTTGGCGGCGGCGAGGATGGCTTCCCGCTTGGCGGGATCCTTTGGGCGGCCGGGGCCTGCGGGCTGAGCGGTTTCTGACATATCGATGACGGTACTGGACTGCTGGAAGACGGCTTTTTACTATACCGGCCGGTATAAATATTCCAAACCATCTTTGCGCATGAGGAAGGCCGTCATGGTTCGTCGCCTGTTACCCGTTGTCGGTGTGATTGGAGGAGCGTTACTGCTGGCCGGTTGCGAGCCTTCGGAGGTTGCCGAGCCGCCGCCTCGTCCCGTGATGGTTGGACATCCACAGCCTGCGGGTGAAGCCTGGGCGACCTTTCCCGGCGAGGTCCGCGCGCGGCATGAGCCGGCGCTGGCGTTTCGCATCGGCGGCAAGGTCGTCGAGCGGCTGGTCGAGGCCGGCGAGCACGTGAGCGAAGGGCAGGTGCTGGCGCGCCTGGACGCCGCCGACGTTCGCTTCCAGCTCGAATCGGCCCGTGCCCAGCTGGCCGCCGCACAGGCCAACCTGCGTGTTGCCAAGGCGGAGCGGGAGCGCTACCGCACGCTCCTCGATCGCCAGCTGGTAAGCCGCTCGCAGTTCGACAATGCCGACAACCAGTTCCGTTCGGCCAGCGCCCGCGTCGAGCAGGCACAGGCCGACCTGAACACCGCGCGCAACCAGGTGGAGTACACCGAACTGCGCGCGCCGAGCGATGGCGTCATCGTCGAGCGCTCGGTCGAGGCGGGCCAGGTGGTGGGCGCGGGGCAAACCGTGATGGTCCTGGCGGTCGACGGGGAGCGTGAGGTAGCCATCGATCTGCCGGAGCAGCACCTGGGCGACTACCGCATCGGCCAGCCGGTCGAGCTCACGCTCTGGTCGCGGCCCGGCGAGCGCTTCAAGGGGCATGTCCGGGAGATATCGCCGGCGGCCGATCCGGTCACGCGAACCTACGCGGCGCGGGTGGCGTTCGATGACACCTCCGTTGGCGCAGAGCTCGGGCAGAGTGCGCAGGTCTTGGCGCCGCGCGACGAGCGCACTGCCACGCTTTCCGTCCCGCTGTCGGCGTTGACCGCGGAGGCCGAGCGGGCATTCGTCTGGCGCGTCTCGCCAGAGGGCGTGCTCGAGCGTGCCAGCGTGCGAGTCGGGGCCTATGGCGCCAAGCGCGTGCCGGTGTTCGAGGGGCTCGCCGCCGATGACTGGGTGGTGCTGGCCGGTGTGCACACGCTCCACGAAGGGCAGCAGGTCCGGGCGGTCGACCGGGACAACCGGCCCGTACTGACCGCGGCCGAGGGCGATCGCCCATGAACTTCAACCTTTCCGCCTGGGCGCTGCGCAATCGACAGATCGTGCTGTACGCCATGCTCCTGCTGGCGCTGGTCGGCGCGCGCTCCTACACCCAGCTCGGCCAGAGCGAAGATCCGCCATTCACCTTCAAGGCGATGGTCATCACGACCCAGTGGCCGGGCGCCTCGGCGGAAGAGGTGTCGCGCCAGGTCACCGAGCGCATCGAACAGACGCTGATGGAAACCGGGCAGTACGAGCGCATCGTGTCGTTTTCGCGGCCGGGCGAGTCGACCGTCACCTTCATGGCGGACGACGCGATGCACTCGGAGGAGATTCCCGAGCTGTGGTACCAGATTCGCAAGAAGGTCGGCGACATCCGCCATACGTTGCCGGCGGAAGTGCGGGGACCGTTCTTCAATGACGAGTTCGGGACGACGTTCGGCAATATCTACGCGTTGACGGGCGATGGCTTCGATTACGCGGTGCTCAAGGATTATGCCGACCGCATCCAGCTCCAGCTGCAACGGGTCGATAACGTCGGCAAGGTCGAACTGGTCGGCCTGCAGGACGAAAAGATCTGGATCGAACTCTCCAATGTGAAGCTCGCGACGCTCGGCATTCCGCTCGAGGCGGTGCGCCAGGCCCTGGTGGCGCAGAACGCGCTGGCACCGTCCGGGTTCGTGGAAACGCCGACCGACCGTGTGCAGCTACGGGTCACCGGCGAGTTCGAGTCGGTCGATGAAATCCGCGACTTCCCGATCCGGGCGGGCGAGGCGACCTTCCGTCTTGGCGATGTGGCGCGTGTCTACCGCGGCTTCGCCGACCCGCCGGCGCCGAGGATGCGCTTCATGGGCGAGCCGGCGATCGGCATCGCGGTGTCGATGAAGGAAGGCGGCGACATCCTCGCGCTCGGCTCGGCGCTGGAAGCCGAGTTCGCCCGCTTGCAGGCGGAATTGCCGGCCGGCATGTCGCTGGCCAAGGTGTCCGACCAGCCGGCCGCGGTGAAAACCAGCGTCGGCGAGTTCGTGCGAGTCCTGGTCGAGGCGCTGATCATCGTGCTGCTGGTCAGTTTCTTCTCGCTGGGCGTGCGGACCGGGCTGGTGGTGGCGCTGTCGATACCGCTGGTGCTGGCCATGACCTTCACGGCCATGAACTACCTCGATATCGGCCTGCACAAGATTTCGCTCGGCGCCCTCGTGCTGGCGCTGGGACTGCTTGTCGACGACGCGATCATCGCGGTGGAGATGATGGCGATCAAAATGGAACAGGGCTTCGATCGGTTGAAGGCGGCGAGCTACGCCTGGACCAGCACGGCGTTCCCGATGCTGACCGGAACGCTCATCACCGCGGCCGGCTTTCTGCCGATCGCCACGGCGCAGTCGAGCACCGGCGAGTACACGCGGTCGATCTTCCAGGTGGTCACCCTCGCGCTGCTGGCCTCGTGGATCGCTGCGGTGGTCTTCGTGCCGCTTCTCGGTGAGCGGCTGTTGCCCGACCTGGCCAAACGGCATGCCGCGCGCGGCAAGGAAACGCACGATCCCTATGACACGGCCTTTTACCGTCGGGTGCGGAGCCTGATCAGCTGGTGCGTGACGCGACGCAAGACCGTCATCCTGCTGACGATCGCCGCCTTCGTCGGCTCGATCCTGTTGTTCCGCTTCGTGCCGCAGCAGTTCTTTCCCGCCTCGGGACGGCTGGAGCTGATGGTCGACCTGAAGCTTGCCGAGGGCGCCTCGCTGAAGGCGACCGAAGACACGACGCTGCGCCTTGAAGCGTTGCTCAAGGGGCGCGAGGGCATCGATAACTACGTGGCCTACATCGGCTCGGGCTCGCCACGCTTCTACCTGCCGCTCGACCAGCAATTGCCGGCGACCAGCTTCGCGCAGTTCGTGGTGCTCGCCGAGAGCATCGAGGATCGCGAAGCGCTGCGAAGCTGGCTGATCGAGACGCTACGCGACGAATTCCCCGAAGTGCGGGGCCGGGTGACGCGCCTGGAGAACGGTCCTCCCGTCGGCTATCCGATCCAGTTCCGAGTGACCGGCGAGCACATCGACGTGGTGCGCGGGCTGGCGCGCCAGGTCGCCGACAAGGTGCGCGAGAACCCCTACGTCGCCAACGTCCACCTGGACTGGCAGGAGCCGAGCAAGGTCGTCTGGCTGGATGTCGACCAGGATCGGGCGCGGGCGCTGGGCATCAGCAGCGCCGAGCTGTCGAGCTTCCTGCAGCGCAGCTTCACCGGTGTCACGGTGAGCCAGTACCGCGAGGATGACGAACTGATCGAGGTGCTGCTACGCGGCCCGGAATCGGAGCGACTCGACCTCGCGGCGCTACCCAACCTGGCGGTCCCGGCGGAGGGTGGTCGCAGCGTGCCGTTGTCGCAGATCGCGACGCTCGAGTACGGTTTCGAGGAAGGCGTCATTTGGCACCGCAACCGGTTGCCGACCGTCACGGTGCGCGCCGACATCTATGGCGAGCAGCTGCCGGCGTCCCTGGTGGCGCAGATCCAGCCGACGCTCGAGCCGATCCGCGCGCAATTGCCCAGCGGCTACCTGCTGGAAGCCGGAGGCACCGTCGAGGATTCGGCGCGCGGCCAGGCCTCGGTCAATGCCGGCATTCCGCTGTTCGTGGTCGTGGTGCTGACGCTGCTGATGATCCAGCTGCGCAGCTTCTCGAGGACGCTGATGGTGTTCATCACCGCGCCGCTGGGGCTGATCGGCGTGACGCTGTTCCTGCTGATCCTGCGCCAGCCGTTCGGCTTCGTCGCCATGCTGGGCACCATCGCGCTGTCGGGCATGATCATGCGCAACTCGGTGATCCTGGTGGATCAGATCGAGCAGGACATCGGCGCGGGGCACGATCGTTTCAATGCCATCGTCGATGCGACCGTGCGGCGTTTCCGCCCGATCGTGCTCACGGCACTGGCCTCGGTACTGGCGATGATTCCGCTGTCGCGCAGCATCTTCTTCGGTCCGATGGCGGTTTCGATCATGGGCGGGCTGATCGTGGCGACCGCGCTGACGTTGTTGTTCCTCCCCGCACTGTATGCCGCCTGGTTCCGCGTCCGGGTCGAAGAGCGCGTCGATCAGCCGTGATGGACAAACGAACGGGCCCCGTTACACTCCGGGCCCGTTTTCATGCCCGGAGTTCCCCATGTCCGCCTTGCCTGACTGCCCCGAATGCGGTTCGTCCTACACCTACGAAGCGGCCGGCGTGCTGGCCTGTCCGGCGTGCGGTCACGAATGGCGGGTGGGTGATGAGGCTGCGCCAAGCGCCGCAGGCGAGGCGGGCGTACGTGATGCGGTCGGCAACCTGCTGGCCGACGGTGACACCGTCACGGTGATCAAGGACCTCAAGGTCAAGGGTTCGTCCCTGGTGGTCAAGGTCGGCACCAAGGTCCGGAACATCCGTCTGGTCGAAGGGGACCATGACATCGACTGCAAGATCGATGGCATCGGCGCGATGAAGCTGAAGTCGCAGTTCGTCCGCAAGGCCTGAGCCGCATCGAGCGACGCGGCGTGACACGGATCAGGCGGCGCTGGTGCGGCCCTTGGCATCGGCATTCGGGCCAAACGCCGCGAGCGCCGAGTGATCGTCGTGCATTTCGACGACTTCCGGCAGCTCATGCAGGTTGCTCGTGAAGGCGGCATCGGCGGCGGACTTGCTCATCCGCACGGCCCGCTCGAGGTCCTGCTCGGCAGCCAGGCCACCGATACGGCTGGCATGACGCGAGCGAATCTCATCGAGTTGGCGGATGCTGGCGCCCTGGTCGATCAGCCGCACCAGTTCCAGCGCAAAGGCCTCGGTATCACCGAGCTGGCCCAGCATTTCCAGCAACAGCAGGCGTAGCGTCATGCGCTCGGGCTCGGCCACCAGCGCCGATTCGAGAATGCGCTTGGCTTCGGCATAGCGGGCGGCGCTGATCAGCATGCTCGCCGCTTCCAGCGCGTTTAGCGCCAGGGGCGCGCTCTGGCGCCGCGCGCGGCTGCGGCTATTGGCGATGCGTGACGGCGTGAGCGGCGCCATCCGCGAGTCGCGGACGGCGGCCTCGTGCGGGTGTGCGGACGGCACGATCAGGTCGTCGATCGGGTCGCGCTGACGCCGCGGGCGATAGCTGGTCCACAGCGCAGCGCCTGCGGTGATGAATGCTAGGGCCGCGCCGATCAGCCAGAGATGGCTGGTCTGGTCGCTAGCGGCGACGACGCCTGACGGTGCGGGCGGCGCGACCTTGGCTACCGCCGGCTGCGCTGCCGGCGCCGTTTCGACGGCTCGGCTGGACAGCTGCGCTTCGAGCTCGGCCAGCTCGCCGCTGCGGCGTTCCAGGGCCAGCTGCATGTCGGTCACCCGCGCTTCAAGGGCGGCGATCTCGTCCACCAGCGGGTCGACGGTGGGCTCGGGCGCCGCCGGGGAGGCGGTGGTCGCGTCGGCAATCGCCTCCATGTCGGTCGCAGGTGTGTCGATTGCCGGCAGGCGGGTCGAGGCGTCAGCCGTGACGGTCTCTTGCGCGTCGACCGCAGCCGGATTGGCAAGGCGGCTGGCATCGATCGCGTCGGGCAACAGCAGCTCGGCACCGAGTTGCAGGCGGGATGCGTCGCCGCCGGCGAATGCCTCGGGGTTCAGGGCCATGATGTCGCGCATGAGCGTGCGGCCGCTCTGGTCGCCGTCGGCGAGGCGGCTCGCGATCAGCCACAGGCTGTCACCCGCGCGAACACGGTAGCGCTGCCCCGCGAGAGCGGCCGGGGCAGCCACCGGTTCGGGCACGTCCGTGGCAACGGTCGTCATCGCTTCGACTGCGGGAAGCGCTGCAACTGCCGGAACGATCGGCTGGCTCGGCAGCGGATCGAGCAACAGGGTGTACTCGCGTCGCAGCACGCCGTTGGGGCGCGCGAGGTCGACGATGAAGTCGAGGTAGGGCTCGCGAATGGGCGCGCTGGACGTCACTCGCACGCTGAGCTGGCCGTCGCGCATCTCCGGCAGGAAGCGGAGATCGGAAAGATGGGCGAAGCGCTCGATGCCCGCGCTCTGGAACGCGGCGTTCGTCGCCAGGGATACCTTGATGTCCTCCACCGACAGGCCGCTGGCGTCATGCAGTTCGATGCGCGCGTCCAGCGGCTGATTCAGAGCGGAGGCCAGCGTCATCTCGCCAAGGCCGAGGGCGGAAGCCATGCCGGTGTAGGAGAGCAGGGCGGTAGCGAGCGGAAGCACGTAGCGAGCCAAGGCGACGATCCTCTAAAACCCGCGCACTACGCTCTGCCGGAAACCCGGTGAGGAACCACGTGGCGGGAGAATGGGAATATTGGCGGGACGCCAATTGCCGTGCTGTATACGGCACTCGTCACACTTCTGCTAATTAGTTTTCTCGATTCGAGCCATGCGATCGCTTTTTTCCGACGCGAGGTTATTCCTCGCTAGCCGGGCGCTCGGTCGCCGGCTCCGTGTCGGCGTGCCGATCGAGCGCAACCTGGCGGATCGACAGGCGGATTTCGGCTGGCAGCACCCGCTTGGCGGCGCCTTCAGCCAGCTCGCCCAACAGCGGGTGATGGCTCAGGCGGCCGGTGTCGTCGCGTCGAAGTACACCCTGTTCGAGCAGCGTCGCGATGAAGTGACGGAACAGGCTCTTGTCGAAGAATTCCGGCGCGTTCAACCCGTGCAGGATCGACAGGCGCTGGGCCATGACCGTGCACAAGTCTTCGAGCGCCTCGGCGGTCAGGCTGTGCTGGCCGGCATTGAGCAACAGGGCGATCGCCATGTAGAACCGCTGCAGCGTCTGGACGATGGCGCGCGAAAGCAGTGTCAGCAGCACGAATTGCCGCGAACTGGGCGCCGGCCGCACGTAGACCTCGCCATCACGCTTGAGCAGCCCGTGCTCGACGAACGCCTCGAGCCAGCGATCGACGACGCCGTCGAGTTCGTCGATGTCCCAGCGAATGAACAGCTCGGCACGCAGGTACGGATACAGCGCCCTGGTGTAGCGCAGGATCTGCTCGCGGCTCATCCGCGCGCTGCTCTGGAAGAAACTCGCCAAGAGGCCGGGCAACGCGAGGATATGCAGCACGTTGTTGCGGTAGTAGGTCATCAGCACCGCGTTCTGCTCGTCGAGGTAGCAGATGTTGCCCAGGGCATCCTTCTGCTCGGCGACCAGTTCGAGCTCCTTGACGTAGGCGATGAGCTCGACCCCGTTGCCGTCGGGCAGCGTGGTGTGCGGCGAGTAAGGCACGCTGCGCAGCAGCGCGAGGTAAAGGTCGAGAATGCGCGCCAATGCCCGTTCATCCAGCGCCAGGCGACTGGTCGAGAGCAGGGCGAGCGCCACCAGGTTCACCGGGTTGACGGCGGTAGCGTCGTTCAGACGCTGCGCCACGCGCTGAGCCAGCCGGTTGGTGGTGTCGGTCAGCCAGGCGGGGCGGTAGTCAGGACCGAGACTCTGCTGACGCCAGCCGGGTTGCTCCTGGTCGAGAAAGCTGGCCAACGGCAGCGGCTCGCCGAAGTTGACCCAGACCTGGCCGAAGCGCTGCTTGAGTGCGCCGATCACCTTGAAGATGTCGAAGATCGACTCCTTTTTCTTCGCCGTGCCGCGCAGCTCCCCGAGGTAGGTGCGCCCTTCGAGCACCCGTTCGTAGCCGATGTACACCGGCACGAAGAGGATCGGCTGGCGCGAGGAGCGTAGAAAGCTGCGCACCGTGATCGCGAGCATGCCCGTCTTGGGTTGCAGCATGCGGCCGGTGCGCGAACGACCGCCTTCGACGAAGTACTCGACCGGAAAGCGGCGGCTGAACAGGGTGTGCAGGTACTCGTTGAAGACGGCCGTATAGAGCGGATTGCCCTTGAACGAACGGCGCATGAAGAAGGCGCCGCCGCGACGAAGCAGGCCGCCGACGATCGGCATGTTCAGGTTGATGCCGGCGGCGATATGGGGCGGCGTCAGGCCGCTGCGGAACAGCAGGTAGGACAGCAGCAGGTAATCGATATGGCTGCGGTGGCACGGCACGTAGATCACCTCGTGGCCGTGCACCGCTTCCTGGATACGGGGCAGGTGGTTGACGCGGATGCCGTCGTAGATCTTGTTCCAGAACCAGGAAAGCACCACTTCGAGAAAGCGGACCGCGGTATAGGTGTAGTCCGAGGCGATCTCGTTGCCATAGCGCAGGGCCTGCGCCTCGGCGCGCTGCACCGAAATGCCCTCGCGTTCGGCGGCGTCCTGGATGGCTTTGCGAACCGGCGCCGCATGGACGAGGCCCTTGACCAGGTTTCGCCGATGCGAAACGTCCGGGCCGATGACGGCGGTCTTCTGGTTGCGGAAGTGCACGCGCAGGATGCGGTGGATCATGCGCAGCGTACGCGCCGGCCCCTTGTCCATCGCCATCAGCTCGCGCAGATGGATCGGGCTGGAGAACTGTACGCGCGTCTTGCGGCCCAGAATGAGGATGCTGATCACCCGACGCAGCCGGCCGGTCACGGCCCAGCTATCGGCGAACAGAAGCTTCCACGGGCTGGTCTCGCGGGCGGGCGACTGGCCCCAGAACACACTGACCGGGACGATCTGGACATCCTGCGCCGGGTCGCGCTCCAGTGCCTGCAGCAACCTGACGAGCGCCGGGGCGGGCGTCAGCCGGGTCGGTCGCGCATTCCAGCTGGCCGCTGGCGAGAGAAAGAAGAAGGCGGCCGGTTCGAGGTCATCGCCAACCTGCACGGGCACGACGGGGCGGGGCAAGCCGGCCTTGCTGCACTCGGCATCGAGCACGGCCAGTTCGCTCAGCGACGGCTTCTGCATGACGTAGACGACCGGCTGGCTGCGATCGAGATTTACCGAGAAGGCCGACTGGTTGATCGATTCGGAGCGAACCCAGAGATACAGCACGCGACGAAGGATGCTGAACAACAGGCGGCGAACGGGTGAACGGCTCATGAGACTTCGTGCAGGCGCGATCATGCGGGGCGGCTAGTGTGCCCGATACACCTGGGTGCGGCAAAAGTGCCGAACGCAGTCACCGGCTGGTTTTTCGTCGCGTGCACAGCGTGCAGAGGTCTGTCGCCACCACGGCCTTGCCTGCCTCGCCCCGCTGTGCGATTGGTCCACCTGCAATGATGTGAAAGTGCCTGCAAGCCTTGCGGCACTAGGCGTCCAGCCCGAATAAAAAAGTGCTTTAAACGAAAAAGCGTTCATTTATACTCCGGGAGCGGTCGCTCTGAAACGCGGCTTTTTTCAAAGTCACTTCTGATCACTCGGCTTGCCGAATAACAAGAAGAACGTTTTTGCTGCGCCCGTCGACGATCCTCGTCAGAGGGCTAACAAAAAGCGAGTTGGAGATGTGGTAATGGCTGATCGCGAGATCGGAACCGTCAAATGGTTCAACGATGCCAAAGGCTATGGGTTCATTCAGCGCGATAGTGGTGCTGATGTGTTCGTTCACTATCGTGCCATCCGCGGCGAGGGTCATCGCTCACTGGTCGAAGGCCAGAAGGTCGAGTTTTCGGTGATTCAGGGCCAGAAAGGCCTGCAAGCCGAAGATGTAGCAGGCGCCTGAAACTAACAAGCCCGTCGAACAGGCTGTGTGAAAACTACTGCGCTCGATCATGCTGCGTTTCACACTGCCTGCTAAGACGGGCTTTTTAATGCTTGGCACCTCGGCATAGCAAATCAGCCTGTACGCCAAAGAATTTCCTTCTCGCCATGCTCGTCGACGCTTATCCAGCGATCGGCATCTTCCTCGCCCTGTGTTTCGTCCCAGCCACCTGGTGCGCAGCGTACCTGCACGCCCAGCGCGCGGTGTGCTGCGTGCGCGCATTGCAGATCGTCGGCCCAGGGTGTCGCGTCGCTCTCGAGCAGCAGGCAGTGCCATTTTCCGACCGCGTTCTCGAACCAGCTGACGGCGATATCTCCGGCTTCGCACTTGAATGTCTTGCCCTGGGTTCGCCAGGGCGTCGTCGCGCCGAAGACAGTCTCCAGCCAATGCCCGACGGCGTCCCGGTCCGCTTCCTTCAGGTAGATCTCGATATCAGGTTGGCGCATGGTGGCTCCCCTGGAGCAGCCTTGGTTAATGTCGTTCGATCCAGTCGAAGCGTACCGCGGCGCGAACCTTCAGCGGGCTGTCGATGACGGCCTTGCGTCGTTCGGCGTTGGCGCGCCAGCCATGTGGTGTCATGGCCAGCAGGTCGGCGCGGTCTTGCGGGTCTTCGAGATTCAGTTCGAATTCCAGCGTTTCGCTATGGCCCAGGCGCATGCCGTTCGGAATGAGCGTCAGGTGCTTGGTGTCATCGTAATCGCGGACTTCATCGTACAGCCGCTGGCGAAGCTCGAGCAGATGGTTGCGCGTGGGGCCCAGCCGCAGAACGCCGCCGCCGGAGGGCAGCAGACGAAGCGCCTCGGACCAGTCGAATGGGCTGAACACGCTGATCAACTGGGCCATGCTCGCCTCGGCGAGGGGAATGCGCGCCATGCTCGCCACCAGCCAGGTGACATGAGCGGTGCGGCGACAGGCGCGCTTGATCGCCTCGCGGGAGATGTCCAGGGCATAGCCTTCGCTGCCCGGTCGGGCGGTGGCGATCCGATCGGTGTAATAACCCTCGCCGCAACCGACGTCGAGCCAGCGTCCGGGTGTGCGCAGGCTGCTCAGCTCAGCCAGGCGGTCGGCAAGCGGTGCGTAATGCCCGGCTTCGAGGAAGCGTCGGCGTGCCTCGACCATCGCCTGGTTGTCTCCGGGGTCGCGACTTTTCTTGTGCTGCACGGGCAGCAGGTTGAAATAGCCCTGCCGGGCCCGGTCGAAGCGGTGCCGGTTCGCACAGGCGAGGCCCTGGTCGGCCGCGTCGAGCGGCAACTGGCAGATCGGGCAGATCAGCATGCCAGCAGACGTACGAGCGTCTGGTAGTAGACCTCGGTCAGCAGATCGAGATCGGAGGCGAGCACGCGCTCATCGACCTGGTGGATCGTCGCGTTGACGGGCCCGAGTTCCACGACCTGCGTGCCGAGCGTCGCGATGAAGCGGCCATCGGAGGTGCCGCCGCTGGTCGAGGGCGTGGTGTCGTGGCCTGTCACCTGGTGGATGCTGCGTGACACCGCATCGAGCAGCTCGCCCGGTTCGGTCAGGAAGGGGAGGCCCGAAAGCGCCCACTCGATCCGATACTCGAGCCCATGTGCCTGGAGGATGCGCTCGGTGCGTTCCTGCAGCGATTCGACGGTCGACTCGGTGGAGAAGCGGAAGTTGAACTGCGCGACGAGAGTGCCCGGAATGACGTTGGTGGCGCCCGTGCCGCTATTGAGGTTGGAAATCTGGAAGCTGGTCGGTGGGAAGAAGGCATTGCCATCGTCCCAGTGCTCGGCGGCCAGGCTGGCCAGCGCCGGGGCGGCAAGGTGGATCGGATTGCGGGCCAGGTGTGGATAGGCCACATGCCCCTGCTGCCCCATCACCGTCAGGGTCGCGCCGAGCGAGCCGCGGCGGCCATTCTTGACCACGTCGCCCAGTCGAGCCGTGCTGGAAGGCTCGCCGACGATGCACCAATCCAGACGTTGACCGCGTTCACGCAAGCGCTCGACCACCGCCTTGGTGCCATGTTCGGCCGGGCCTTCTTCGTCGCTCGTGATCAGGAAGGCGATCTGCCCGCGATGGTCCGGGTGATCGGTGACGAAACGCTCGACCGCGATCACCATCGCCGCCAGGCTGCCTTTCATGTCGGCCGCGCCGCGCCCGAGCAGCATGCCGTGCTCGTCGATGCGGGCCGCGAACGGTGGCTGCGCCCAGGCATCCTGCGGGCCGGTCGGCACCACGTCGGTATGGCCGGCGAAGCAGAGTACCGGGCCGCTCGAGCCACGCATCGCCCAGAAGTTGTCCACCTCGGCGATTCGCATCGGCTCGATGTCGAAGCCGCACGCGGACAGTCGCTCGATCATCAGCCCCTGGCAGCCTTCGTCCAGCGGCGTCACGGAGGGTCGCTCGATCAGCGCACAGGCCAGTTCGAGGGTAGGGGACAGGGTGATCATGCGCGCTCCACGGCTGGAAAAGGCGGCCATTCTAGCAGGCCGAGACGGGCGAGCAGATTGTCGTGGTGCCATCGGTCGATGCGCTCGGCCGGCGGGCGCTCGCTTATACTCGCCGATCGAAACGGAGGAGGCAGCATGGGGTTCGACGATCAACGGTTTGGCGGAATTGCCCGCCTGTACGGCACGCAGGGCGCCGAGCGGTTGGCCGCTGCGCATGTCGCGGTCGTCGGCATTGGCGGGGTCGGCTCCTGGGCGGCCGAGGCGTTGGCGCGCAGTGGCGTGGGTGAGCTGTCGCTGTTCGATCTCGACGATGTCTGCACCACCAACGTCAACCGTCAGGCCCACGCGCTCGACGGTACGGTCGGTCGTCCGAAGGTCGAAGTGATGGCCGAACGTATCCGGGCGATCAACCCGGCGTGCCGCGTGCATGCCACCGCCGACTTCGTGACCCGCGACACGATGGAGGCGTACATCACGCCGACGCTGGATTGCGTCATCGACTGCATCGACAGCGTGCCCGCCAAGGCCGCGCTGATCGCCTGGTGCAAGCGGCGCAAGATCCAGATCATCGCCACCGGCGGCGCTGGCGGGCAGGTCGATCCGACGCAGATCCAGGTCGCCGACCTCAACAAGACGTTCAACGATCCGCTGGCGGCCAAGGTGCGCTCGCTGCTGCGCCGGGACTACAACTTTTCCCGCACCGCGGGCCGGCATTACAGCGTGCCGTGCGTGTTTTCCACCGAGCAGCTGCGCTATCCGAAGCCCGATGGCGGCGTTTGCCAGCAGAAAAGCTTCGTCGGCGAAGGCGTCAAGCTGGACTGCGCCGGCGGGTTCGGCGCCGTGATGATGGTCACCGCCACGTTCGGGCTGGTGGCGGCTGCGCGCGCGGTGGACAAGCTCGTGGCCGGTGCGCGTCGGCCGTCGGAGCGAGGGTGACTCAGCGTGCAGCCAGCGCCTGCATGCGGCTCAGGACGGCATTGATGCCGTTGGCCCGGGACGGCGAAAGCTGACGACCGAGTCCGAGTCGGTTGAACCACTCGGCCACATCCACCGTTCGCAAGGCCTGTGCGTCGAGGCCGTCGACCCGCGCCAGCAGGACCGCGAGCAAACCGCGCAACAAGCGCGCCTCGCTGTCGGCGCGAAAGTGCCAGCGGCTGTCATGCTCGCTGGCGATCAGCCAGACCTGGCTTTCGCAGCCGCGCACCCGGTTTTCGTCGCTGCGCTCGCTGTCTGCCAGCGGCTCCAGCCGCTCGCCCCATTGCATCAATAGCCGCGCGCGCTGTTCCCAGCCGGCGGCGCCAGTGAAGGCATCGATCGCCTCCCGTGCGGCCGGCGGCAGAGTGGGTTCATTCATCGCAGCAACTCCAGGGCGCGATCGAGTGCGCAGAAAAACACCTCGAGGTCGGCGCCATCGTTGTAGAAGGCGAGCGATGCGCGAATCGCACCGCTGACACCGAGGCGTCCCATCAGCGGCATCGCGCAATGAGTGCCGCTGCGGACGGCGACGCCTTGCTCGGTGAGCAGATGCGACAGGTCGGCAGGGTGGACACCCTCGACCGTGAAGCTCGCCAGGGCGCAGTCCGGCCGTCCGAGCAGGCGAATGCCATCGCGCATGGCGAGTCCATCGACCAGCATGCGGTGCAGCCGGTGTTCATGCGCGGCGAGTGCGGCCTGATCCAGCCCGCCGAGGTAATCGAGCACCGCGCCGAGGCCGATGACGCCTGCAATGGGCGGCGTGCCGGCCTCGAACCCGAGGGGCGCGGGGCGGAATTGTGCGTGCTGGAACTCCGCGAGCTGCACCATCTCGCCGCCGAACTGCCAGTGGCGCAAGCGGGCTAGCGCCTCGCGCCGCCCGTACAGCACGCCGACGCCTTCCGGCCCGTAGAGCTTGTGGCTAGACAGTACATAGAAGTCACAGCCCAGCGAGCGCACGTCGGTCCGTTGGTGGACGATGCCCTGCGCGCCGTCGACGACGGTCAACGCGCCCTGGGCCTTGGCGAGTGGCAGCAATCGGTGCAGCGGCTGCTGCGTTCCGAGGACATTGGAAAGCTGGCTGGCAGCGAGCACACGGGTACGGGGACCGATGAGCTGCGTGGCTGCCTCCAGGTCGATGTGCCCCGCCTTGTCGAGCGGAAGCACCACCAGGTGCGCATTACGACGCTGTGCCAGCTGCTGCCAGGGGAGGAGGTTGGCGTGGTGTTCGAGCGCGGTGATGGCGATCTCGTCACCCGCGTCGATATGCGCTTCCATGCCGTAGGCCAGCAGGTTGAGCGCCTCGGTAGCGCCGCGGGTGAAGATGATTTCGGTCGGTTCTGCGGCGTTCAGCCAGCTGGCGAGCTTCGTCCGGGTGCCTTCGAAAGCGCGCGTGGCGCGCTCGGCGCTGGCGTGCTGGGCGCGGTGCACGTTCGCCGCGCCGCTGGTGTAGTAGCCGGTCAGCGCGCTGATAAGCGCCTGCGGTTTCTGAGCGGTCGCGGCACTGTCGAGGTAGACCTCGCCCTGCGCTTCCATGACGGCTAGCGCGGGAAAGTCGGAGCGCCAGGGAGACGAGAGCATGTGCGGTCTCGCGGTTTGCCGCCGGAGGAAGGTCGCTGTCAGCGACCGTCGCACCGGCGGGAGCACTCAGTTGTGCGCGTGAAGCGCTTCGTTCAGTTCGATTGCCGATTTGTGCGTCTTGCATTCGACCGCGCCCGTCAGCGAATTGCGGCGGAACAGCAGGTCCGCCTGGCCGGCCACCTCGCGCGCCTTCACCACCTTCACCAGCCGGTTCTGCTCGTCGAGCAGGTTCACCTTGGTGCCTGCGGTGATGTAGAGGCCGGCTTCGACGGTGCTGCGATCGCCCAGCGGGATGCCGATGCCGGCGTTGGCGCCGATCAGACAGCCCTCGCCAACCGAAATGACGATGTTGCCCCCGCCCGACAGGGTGCCCATCGTAGAACAGCCGCCGCCCAGGTCGGAGCCCTTGCCGACGAAGACGCCAGCCGAGACGCGGCCCTCGATCATTCCGGGGCCTTCGGTACCGGCGTTGAAGTTGACGAAGCCCTCGTGCATCACGGTGGTGCCTTCACCGATGTAGGCGCCGAGTCGGACGCGCGCGGCATCGGCGATGCGGACGCCGGCCGGCACGACGTAATCGGTCATCTTCGGGAACTTGTCGACCGAGAAGACTTCCAGCAGCTCGCCCTTGAGGCGTGCCTCGAGTTGCCGCTCGGCCAGTTCGGCCAGATCGACCGCACCCTGGTTGGTCCAGGCGACGTTCGGCAGCAATGGGAAGATGCCCGACAGGTTGACGCCATGCGGCTTGACCAGCCGATGCGACAGCAGGTGCAGCTTGAGATAGGCCTCCGGCGTGGAGGCCGGCGCTGCGTCGGTTTCCAGCAGGGTGACGACCAGCGGACGCTGGCTTTCGGCCAGGCGGGTAAGCAACGCGCATTGGCTGGGATCGAGCGGCTTCAGGGCGTCGGACAGGGTGGCCGCCTGCGCGGTGCTGATGGCGATCGCCTGGTTGCCGCCCTGATAGCCCAGCAGCGGCGAGATGGCGGCGATGATCTCGCCGGCCGGGTTGAGCAGGGGCTGCGCGTAGAAGACTTCCAGCCAGTTGCCCTGGCGATTCTGGGTGCCGACGCCAAAGGCGAGGCTGAAGAGGGAAGTAGGCATGTTCATGTTCCTTGTTCGGGTATCGGTGCTGCGCTTCAGCGCGCTTCGGTGAGCTCTCGCTCGTAGACCTCGGGCTTGAACCCGACCAGCGTGCGACCGCCGAGCTCGAGCACGGGGCGCTTGATCATCGAGGGCTGGGCCAGCATGAGGTCGATGGCACGGGCCTGGTTCAGGTCGGCTTTCTGTTCGTCCGCCAGTTTGCGAAAGGTCGTGCCGGCACGGTTGAGGATCGTCTGCCAGCCGTGCTCATCGCACCAGGCCTGCAGATGGGCGCGGTCGATGCCGGCGCTCTTGTAGTCATGAAAGTCATAGGCGATGCCATGATCGTCCAGCCAGGTGCGCGCCTTCTTCATCGTGTCGCACGCCTTGATGCCGAACAGCGCCAGGCGAGGAGGTCGCTCGGGCATGGTAGGTCTCCGCTTCGGGTCAGCGGGCGATTATGCCATGGGTGGGTGGCGACGACAGGCATGCCGCAGCCTGGAGTCGAGGGTCGCCGGGCTTTCTACCGCGAGGAGACGCATGGAAATCACCGAGCGGCAGGCGCGGCCCGTCGGGCGGGCCGATCGTTTGCGCGGCATGCGCTGTCCACAGAGAGACACCCAATCGAGGAGGACACCATGGCTCGCAAGCATTTCGAGCACTTCGAGGCGATCTCATCCGCGGTGCCGGACGGTGATGCCTTCGCCGCGGTCATCGCAGTGAAGCGGCGAGATACCGATGAGTCGGCCACGGTTCATCAGGTCGCCAACGGCAATCGATATGACCTTGCCTCGGAGGCGGACGTCGCGGCCGAAGCGGCGCTGACCAAGGTTACCGAAGTCACCGAAGAAGGGGATCTGATATGGGAACCGAACGCCGAATGACTCCGCAGGAGCCCTGCGCCCCAATCGACAAGCCCGATGAGGCCGACGCGCAGCCCGACATTCCCGAGCACATGAAGCCCGAAAATCTCGAGAAGCTGCGCGACTACGGCAAGGACATGATCCCGCCAGGCGTGGCCTGAACGAAGGTTACCCGCGCGACTGGACGAAGGTTCGTATGCGCTGCGCCGCCTCGACGCACTGCGCCAGGGGGGCGACCAGCGCCATGCGAACCCGATTTGCCCCCGGGTTATGTCCGTCGACGGCGCGGGACAGGTAGGAGCCTGGCACAACGGTCACGTGCTGTGTCGCGAACAGCTCACGGGTGAAGAGCGTGTCGTCGACCGGCGTCTTCGGCCAGAGGTAGAAGCCGCCATCGGGTCGCTGCACATCGAGCACATCGCCGAGGATGTCCAGCACGGCATCGAACTTTTCCCGGTACAACGACCTGTTGGTTTCCACGTGCCGCTCGTCTTCCCAGGCGGCGATGCTCGCCAATTGGGTCTGCACCGGCATCGCGCAGCCGTGGTACGTCCGGTAGTGCAGAAAGCCCTTGAGAATGTCTGCGTCTCCGGCGACGAAGCCGGAGCGAAGGCCGGGAAGGTTGGAGCGCTTCGACAGGCTGTGGAAAACAACGCAGCGCTTGAAATCCAGCCGTCCGAGCTGAGCGCAGGCTGTCAGCAGGCCGGGCGGCGGATTGCCTTCGTCGAAATACAGTTCGCTGTAGCACTCATCGGCGGCGATGACGAAGTCATGTTTATCGGCCAGTGCGATCAGGCGTTTCAGCGTCGGCAGCGGTACCAGGGCGCCGGTCGGGTTGCCCGGCGAGCACAGGAACAGCACGCTGCAACGCCGCCAGACCTCGTCCGGCACCGCCTCGAAATCCGGATTGAAGCCGTTTTCCGCGAGGCAGGGCAGGTAGTGCGGTGTCGCGCCGGCCAACAAGGCCGCGCCCTCATAGATTTGGTAGAAGGGATTGGGGCTCACGACAAGCGAATCGGCCGAGCGATCGACGACCGCCTGGGTGAAGGAAAACAGCGCCTCGCGCGTACCGTTCACCGGAATGACCTGGGTATCGGCGTCGACGCTGCCGGCGGGCACGGCGAATCGCCGCTCGCACCAGCGGGCGATCGCCTGGCGCAGTGCCGGCAGTCCCAAGGTGGTCGGATAGGTCGCAAGCTGGTGCAGGTTGTTCGCCAGTGCTTCGGCGACGAACGCCGGTGACGCATGCTTCGGCTCGCCAATCGACAGGGCGATCGGATCCTTGGCCGCTGGCGTCACGCCGTTCAGCAGGGCGCGCAATTTTTCGAAAGGGTATGGCTGGAGCAGCTCGAGGGCTTGGTTCATTGTCGTCGGCACGCAGGTCGATAAGGCCAGAGGCTCAAATGAGGATGCGGTCAGGGGACGGCGTCTGCTCGTTGCCCTGAGCCAGTTGTTTGATGAGGGCTTGTTGCAGGCGGCGGCACAGCTCCGGGTCCGAGAGCGGCTGGTTGTCTTCGCTCGTTACGAAGAAGACGTCTTCGACGCGCTCGCCGAGCGTGGCGATCTTGGCCTTTTGCACCGAGAGGTCGAAGTCCTGGAACAACTGTCCGATGCGCGCCAGAAGGCCGGGCCGGTCGGGCGCGATGACTTCGATGATGGTCTGCGGTCGCTGGGTGTCATTGAGGATGGTGACCTGCGGTGCAAAGGCGAAATGTTTCAGCTGGCGCGGCACCCGGCGCTGGATGATCGCGGGGTATTCGTCCGGGTTGCGCAGTGCATCGATCAGGCCTTCCTTGATTTCCCGTATGCGCTGCGGGTTGTCGCCGATCGGCGAACCGTCCGCATCGAGTACGACGTAGGTATCCAGTGTGAACTGGCTGGTCGAGGTGATGATGCGGGCATCGTGGATGCTGAGGTTCAGCTGATCCATCGCCGCCACGGTCACCGCGAAGAAGTCGTGCTGGTCGGGCGCATAGATGAATATCTGCGTCCCGCCTTCGAACTCCCGGTGGGTGGTTTCCTTGACCAGCACCAGGGGGCCGCCGTTGTCCGGGTGCTCGATGATCGCTTCGGTGTGCCATGCCACATCGCTTGCGGTATGCCGCAGGAAATAATCATCACCGAGCTGAGCCCAGAGCTGCTCGGCATCGTCCGGGTCGGTGCCGCTGCGCACCAGCTGGTCGAGTGCGGCTTGCTGGGTGCGGCGAATCTGTTCCTCGCGGTCGAGCGGGTTCTCCAGGCCGCGTTTGAGGGCGCGCTTGGTTTCGGTGTAGAGCTGGCGCAGCAGGCTGGCCCGCCACGAATTCCACAGGGTCGGGTTGGTCGCGTTGATGTCCGCGACGGTCAGTACGTACAGGTAGTCCAGGTGCGTTTCGTCACCGACCTGCTGCGCAAAGTCGTTGATCACCTGTGGATCGGAGAGGTCCTTGCGCTGGGCGGTCGTCGACATCACCAGGTGATTGGCGACCAGCCAGACGACGAGGCGGGTGTCCCAGGCGGGCAGTTGGTGGCGCACGCAGAAATGTTCGGCATCGACCGCCCCCAGTTCCGAGTGATCGCCGCCCCGGCCCTTGCCGATGTCGTGATACAGGCCGGCGAGGTAGATCAGTTCGGGCTTGGGAAGGCGATCCATGAGCTTGCTGGCCAGGGGGTACTTCTCCGCCAGCTCCGGACGCCTGAGTTTGCGCAGGTGTTTGATCAGGTTCAGCGTATGCGCGTCGACCGTGTAGATGTGAAAAAGATCGTGCTGCATCTGGCCGACGATATGGCCGAACTCGGGCAGATAACGGCCCAGAATCCCGTACCGGTTCATCCGCCGCAGATTGCGGTGTATGCCTTGCCGCGAGCGGAACAGCTCGATGAACAGGCTGGTGTTGCGGATATCGCTGCGGAAGTCGTCGTCGATCAGGTGGCGCTGGTCGCGCAGCAGGCGAATCGTGTCGGCCCGCACGCCCTGGATTTCAGGGTGCTGGGCCATCAGCACGAAGACCTCCATGATCGCGAACGGCGTGCGTTTGAACACGTTGGCGTGGGTGACTTCGATATAGCCATCGCGCAGCTGGAAGCGGCTGTTGATCGGCGTCGCAGGGCCCTGGCTGCCCTTGCGCAGAATCACTTCCTCGAAGTGCTGGACGATCAGGTCGCTGAGCTCGGCCACGCTCATGACGATCCGGTAGTACTTCTGCATGAACCGCTCGATGCCGAGCTTGCCGCCGCTGTCCTGATAGCCGAGCAGCTTGGCGAGCGAGCGCTGGTGATCGAACAGCAGGCGGTCTTCGGCTCTTCCGGCAAGCATGTGCAGGCCGTAGCGTACCCGCCAGAGAAACTCCTGGGCCGAGGCGAGAAGGGCGTTCTCGCTTTCAGTCAGAAAGCCGCCATTGACCATTGCGCGCAGGTTGAGCGTGCCGAATTCGCGACGCGCCACCCAGAGGATGGTCTGGATGTCCCGCAAGCCGCCCGGCGATCCCTTCACGTTGGGTTCGAGGTTGTATTCGGTGTCGTTGTACTTGGCGTGCCGGGCCAGCTGCTCCTTGCGCTTGGCGAGGAAGAAGTCCTTGCTGGGCCACATGTTGGTCGAACTGATCACGCCGGTCATCTGCTGGCGGAGGCGTTCGGGCCCGGCGATGGTGCGGCTTTCCATCAGGTTGGTGATGATGGTCAGGTCCGCTCGCGCCTCGTCGCCGCATTCCGCGATGGTGCGTACGCTCTGTCCGACTTCAAGGCCGATATCCCAGAGCAGGGTGAGGAAGCCTTCGATCGACGCGCGAAAGGGCGTCAGGTCGCTGTGCTCGAGCAGGATCAGCAGGTCGATGTCCGAATGGGGATGCAGCTCGCCGCGGCCGTAGCCGCCGACGGCGACGAGTGCGATCGACTGGTCATCGCTCCAGGCGAAACGCCCCCACGCGGCTCGAAGGATCTGGTCGACGAACCAGGCCCTGTCTTCGATGAGGCGGCGGACGTCCCGCCCGGAAACGAAGCGCTGATCGAGCACTTCGCCGGCTTGCCTGATTGCCTTCTTGAAGGCCTGGATAGGGCTGGCCTTGAGCGCCAGGTCAGCCTGGAACTGGCCGGGATCGAACAGTTCGGGATCCACCTGCGGCATGGTGCCTCCTGAACGCGAGCCGAGGGTCGCTTAAGGCGAGGTGCGCGCGATGCTCTCATCGCTGCGCAAGGTAAAGATCTCGTAGCCTTCGGCCGTGACCAGCACCGTGTGCTCCCATTGGGCGGAAAGCTTGCGGTCCTTGGTGATCGCGGTCCAGCCGTCGCCGAGCAGACGGGTCTCGGCACGTCCCTGATTGATCATCGGCTCGATGGTGAACGTCATGCCTTCCTTGAGCTCGAGGCCCGTGCCGGCCCGCCCGTAGTGGAGCACTTGCGGCTCTTCATGGAAGACCTTGCCGATGCCATGGCCACAGTATTCGCGAACCACCGAATAGCCGTTCTTCTCGGCGTGCTTCTGAATGACCTCGCCGATGTCGCCGAGCCGCGTGCCTGGACGGACCAGTTCGATGCCCTTGTACAGGCACTCCTGCGTCACGCGGCACAGCTTCGCGGCCCACTCGGGCACATCGCCGACGAGGAACATCATGCTGGTGTCGCCGTGATAGCCGTCCTTGATGACGGTGATATCGATGTTCAGGATGTCACCGCTCTTGAGCGGCTTGTCTGCCGGAATGCCATGGCAGACGACATGGTTGACCGATGTGCAGATGGACTTGGGAAAGCCCTTGTAGTTGAGCGGCGCCGGAATGGCGTCCTGCACGTTGACGATGTAGTCATGGCAAAGACGGTCGAGCGTATCGGTGGTTACGCCGGGCTTGACGTGTTCACCGATCATTTCCAGCACCTCGGCAGCCAGTCGGCCGGCGATGCGCATTTTTTCGATGTCTTCAGGGGTCTTGATGGTGACCGTCATGCGTTTCTCTCGGCACGGGCTTCAACGAAAGGGCCGGATTCTATCAGAAGACTCCGCCCGCCGCCGAATGTGCGGGGCGCCGTAACGAGAGAGGGGATGCCATGGCATCCCCTCTCTCGTTTACACAACAGCTCTTAGAGCTGCGGCTTGCGCGGCGGCTCGTCCACTTTCTCGCGGCCTTGCTCCTCCGGTGCGTCTGCGACTGACTGCTCCTGAAGCGGGGCTTGCTCCGGCTCCGGCTCAGCGGCGACCGGCTCGCTGGCGTCGCTGTCGCTTTTGGGCGCCGGCAGTTCGTTGGCCGGAGTCGGTTCGACCGTCTCTGCCTTCACCGGCTCCGATTCAGCGGCAGATGCCTGCTGGGCACCGCCTGCCACGATTTCGTTGCTGGCCAGCGGCTGCGCTTCTGCGATCTGTTCGACCGGTTGGGCCGGTTCGGCGATAACGGATTCCGTGACGGCGGGCGCTTCACTGGCCACCTTGCCTTCGCGCGCCAGGCGCTCGGCTTCACGCTGACGGCGACGAACTTCACGAGGATCGTTCGGCGCGCGACCGGCGGGGCGGGCCGGCTGGCTGGGTGCCGGCTGCTCGGGGGCGATGGTTGGCTCGCTCGCGGCAGGCTCGTTCACGACCTCGGCTGGTGCGGCAGCGGCGGGCTCGGAAGCAGAAACGACCTCAATGCTCGTCTCGGCAGCGGGGACCTCCATGGCAGGCTGTTCACGCTCAGCTTCGACAGGCTCGAGGATAGGCGTAGCCGGTTGCTCGGTTACATCGCTGTCGATCGAGGCGCCGACCGGTGCTGGCTCGGTATCTGCGGTATTGGCAGCGAGCGCGGCAGCCGTGGCGGCTATGGCCACGTCTTCCGACTTCACCGGTGCGTTGCTTTCATCGACCTCGGCGGTTTCGATCTCGTTACCGTTGGCATCGCGCTGGCGATCACGACGGTTGCTGCGGCGACGCTGACCGCGCGAGCGACGACGCGGACGCTCAAGCTCGTTGTCGTCTTCGCTGTCATCCTGAGCCTCCTGGCCGGTCGCTTCCTCGTCAACGACGACCGGTTGCTCGTCACGCGACTTGCGTTCTTCGCGGGGCGCACGGGGCGGGCGCTCACGCTCTACCCGTGGCTCCTCGGCGTTGACGGCTTCGTTATCTTCGAGAGCAGGCCGCAGTTCGCGCTTGCGCTCTTCACGCGGCGCGCGCTCCTCGCGAGCAGGACGCTCCTCCCGCTGCGGCCGCTCACGGCGCGTGGACGTGTTGCCGGCATCCGCCGTTTCGACCTGTTCACGTGGCTTGCGCTCTTCACGCGCTTCGCGTGGCGGACGCGGACGCTCTTCCCGTGCGGGACGCTCTTCGCGCGGCTTGCGTTCTTCGTCTCGCGCGCGGCCATCGCGCCGGCGGTTCTGCTGGCGGCCGTTGCGACGCTCGTCATTGCGGGGCTGGCGGCTGCGCTCCGGCTTGGTCTGCGCTTCGGCTGGCTTGGCTTCTTCCTTGCCGGCAAACAGGCTGACCAGTGACTTGACCAGTCCCTTGAACAGGCTGGGCTCGGGGGTCGAGACAGGCGCTTGTGGCGCTTCGGGCACCTGGGCCGGTGCGGTGCGCTGCGGCGCGGTCTTGACCGCGGCCTCCTGGCGAACCAGCGTGCGCGTTGCGCTTACCGGCTGAGCCTCTTCGACCTCGGCTGGCGCCATTTCGTAGCTTGCCTGGCCCGAAACCAACTCGGGGCTGTCGTCACGCAGACGCACGACTTCGAAGTGAGGCGTCTCGAGATGATCGTCAGGCAGGATGAAGATGCGCGCACGGGTGCGCAGTTCGATCTTGGTGATCGCGTTGCGCTTCTCATTGAGCAGGAAGGCGGCGACCTGGAAAGGCACGCGTGCACGCACTTCCGCGGTACGGTCCTTGAGAGCCTCTTCTTCGATCAGGCGAAGGATGGCCAGCGACAGAGACTCGACGTCCCGGATGATGCCTTGGCCGTTGCAGCGCGGGCATACGATGCCACTGGTTTCACCCAGCGAGGGACGCAGGCGCTGTCGAGACATTTCCAGAAGACCGAAGCGCGAGATGCGGCCGATCTGCACGCGCGCGCGGTCGGCTTCCAGCGCTTCGCGCATGCGGTCTTCGACGGCGCGCTGATTCTTCGCCGGGGTCATGTCGATGAAGTCGATGACGATCAGGCCGCCGATGTCGCGCAGGCGCAGCTGGCGAGCGATTTCCTCGGCCGCTTCGAGGTTGGTCTGGAGGGCAGTCTCTTCGATGTCCCCGCCTTTGGTGGCGCGGGCCGAGTTGATGTCGATCGAAACCAGTGCTTCGGTGGGGTCGATGACGATCGAGCCACCCGAGGGAAGCTTGACCTCGCGCTGGAAGGCCGTTTCGATCTGGCTTTCGATCTGGAACCGATTGAACAGCGGGACGCTGTCTTCGTAGAGCTTCACCTTGCTCGCATACTGCGGCATGACCTGGCGAATGAAGCTCAGTGCTTCTTCCTGGGCTTCGACGCTATCGATCAGGACCTCGCCGATGTCCTGGCGCAGATAGTCGCGGATGGCGCGAATGATGACGTTGGATTCCTGATAGATCAGGAAGGGGGCCGACCGGTCCTGCGAGGCTTCCTTGATGGCCGACCAGAGCTGCAGCAGGTAGTCCAGGTCCCACTGCAGTTCTTCGCTCGAACGACCGAGGCCGGCGGTCCGGACGATGAGTCCCATGTCGGTTGGGATGTTCAGTCCGTTGAGGGCCTCGCGCAGTTCGTTGCGCTCTTCGCCTTCGATACGACGGGAGATGCCGCCCGCACGCGGGTTGTTAGGCATCAGGACCAGGTATCGGCCTGCAAGGCTGATGAAGGTGGTCAGTGCGGCGCCTTTGTTGCCGCGCTCTTCTTTTTCGACCTGGACAATGACTTCCTGCCCTTCGGACAGGACATCCTTGATGTTGACTCGGCCCTCAGGGGCTTTCTTGAAGTATTCGCGAGAGATTTCCTTGAGAGGAAGAAAGCCGTGGCGTTCGGCTCCGAAATCGATGAAAGCCGCTTCGAGGCTGGGTTCGATTCGGGTGATGCGGCCCTTGTAGATGTTGGCTTTCTTCTGCTCACGGGCGCCGGACTCGATGTCCAGGTCGAACAGTCGCTGGCCATCCACCAGTGCGACGCGCAACTCTTCAGGCTGAGTTGCGTTTATTAGCATTCTTTTCATGTAGTACCGTCGGTTTCCGGGCTGCCGGAAACGGCGTTCGGCACACACGACTCTCTCGGTCGGTGTCAGGTGCGTCAGGAATGGTTGTCAGTCATCCCAGTGTCCAGCGATACGAGGCTTTTGCCGGTATCGCGACGACGTCTCCTGCTTGCTGTGTTAACAGGAAGCAATGGTTCGGGAGGAGGAATCGGTCAAGGATTGCGGACGGCATGGAGCGTCTTGAAGCTGTGCTACGCCAATCGTTAACCGTGCATCTCCACCCAACACGCATACTTTGATAATCGGGTGCCGCTCGCAGAATCCAGAGCGGTTGCATTGGGCGCGATTCCCCAGTTGGGGGCACGCAACGTGTCTTTCGAGGCTTGTTCCGATTTTCGCCATGGCGGAAATATCGTTGGATGGCCTCAGCATCCTTGAACAAATTGCGAGCCGGAACGGTTATATGGCAAACCTTCCTGGGCTGACCGCTTTTGGCGGCGTTCGCGACTATAGCAGCAATGACTAAGTGCTTCAATTGCATGAAGTTGCTATGATGCGCCGATGATTACGACCCCCTCCCAGACGTCCGGCGTTCAGTTGCTGGAGGTCTCGCCTGAGCTTGCGGGCCAGCGCATCGACAATTTTCTTCGCGCCCAGCTCAAGGGTGTGCCCAAGACGTTGATCTATCGCATCCTGCGCAAGGGCGAAGTCAGGGTCAACAAGGGGCGGATCAAGCCTGAATACAAACTGCAGGCCGGCGATGTCGTTCGCGTTCCGCCTTTGCGTCTGGCTGAGCGCGATGAGCCAGCACCGCTGTCGGCGTCGCTGCTCGAGCGACTCGAGGCCGCCATCGTCCATGAGGACAAGGGGCTGATCGTTCTCAACAAGCCTGCCGGCATCGCAGTGCATGGCGGTAGCGGCTTGAGTTTCGGGGTCATCGAGGCGCTTCGGCAGCTGCGCCCGGACGTCAAGGAACTCGAGCTGGTGCATCGGCTGGATCGTGATACGTCCGGGCTGCTCATGGTTGCGAAGAAGCGCAGCATGCTACGCCATCTTCATGAAGCGCTCCGCAGTGATGGCGTGGATAAGCGCTATCTGGCGCTCGTTCGCGGTCGCTGGGATGCCGGACGCAAGCAGGTGAGTGCGCCGCTGCAGAAGAACACGCTCCGATCAGGCGAGCGTATGGTCGAGGTCGACGAGGAGGGGAAGGAGGCGCTCACGCTGTTCCGTGTCCTGCGGCGATTTGGCGATTTCGCCACGCTCATCGAGGCCAAGCCTGTCACGGGTCGGACCCATCAAATTCGGGTGCATGCCCGACATGCGGGGCATGGCATCGCTGGCGACGCGAAGTACGGCGATGAGGCGTTCAGTCGGGAAATTCGCGAGCTGGGCGGTAAACGCCTGTTCCTGCATGCCTATGCGTTGCGGGTGCCGTTGCCGGATGGTGGGCTGCTCGAGCTCGAGGCGCCGGTCGATGAGATGTGGGAACTCACCCTAGGGCGCCTGGGTGCTTAAATACGACCTCCTGATCTTTGACTGGGACGGCACGCTGGTCGATTCGATCGAGCGGATCGTCGTCTGCATGCGCGAAGCGGCGCGAGGTTGCGGACTGCCGCAACGTGACGATTCGCAGATCAAGGGCATCATCGGGCTTGGCTTGCCTGACGCGATCGCTGTGCTTTATCCGGAAGTCGCCGGGACAGGCGTGGCTGACGATTTTCGTCGTCGATACAGCGATTGTTACCTGGGATACGAGGGGCAGCCGTCGCCGTTATTTCCAGGTGTCGCGCATTCATTGCAACGACTGCGCGCGGCTGGCTATCGCTTGGCGGTGGCGACCGGAAAGAGCCGGCGAGGTCTTGATCGGGCGCTGCGGGATCACGGGTGGGATGGTTATTTCGACATCACGCGCTGCGCGGACGAGACGGCGAGCAAGCCCGACCCGCTGATGTTGCGCGAGATACTTGCCTATTGCGATGTGTGCCCTGAGCGCGCCCTGATGATCGGTGATTCGTTGTTCGATCTGCAGATGGCGGCTCGTGCCGGCATGGACGCCGTCGCAGTTGCCTACGGTGCGCAATCAATGGCGTGTTTGCAGACGGCCGATCCGCTGCTGACGGTTGAATGTTTTGATGAGTTCGCTGCCTGGTTGGCAGCGTTTGAATCGTGTGGAGTCGATGAATATGTCGGATGAGTGGAAGGCGCCGTCGTCCTCGTCGGGTAACGACGATCAGAAGAGTTGGAAGTTGCTGGAGCGCACCTTGCAGGCCGGCATTCAAGAGCAGCGTCGTGCTCGGCGGTGGGGTATTTTCTTCAAGTTCCTCACCTTCACGTATCTGCTCGTTGTGCTGGCTGTTCTTTTTCCAGCGTTCGAGCTTGGCGACAGTGCCGTGGAGACCCGTCATACCGCGGTCATCGATGTGCGCGGTGTGATCGCCGATGAAGAAGCCGCGAGTGCGGACAATATCATCGGTGCGTTGCGTGAGGCGTTCGAGGACGAAGGGACGCGCGGCATCGTGTTGCGGATCAACAGTCCCGGCGGCAGTCCCGTTCAATCAGGCTATATATATGACGAAATCCGTCGCCTGCGCGGTGAATACCCGGACATCAAGGTGTATGCGGTCGTGACCGATCTTGGTGCCTCGGGCGCCTATTACATCGCTAGTGCTGCCGACGAGATTTACGCCAACAAATCGAGCCTCGTCGGTTCGATCGGTGTAACGGCAGCCACGTTCGGATTCGTCGAGGCGATGGATAAGCTGGGGGTCGAGCGCAGGGTCTACACCTCGGGCGAGCACAAGGCTTTCCTGGATCCTTTTCAACCTCAGAAGCCGGAGGAAACCCAGTTCTGGCAGAACGTCCTGGAGACGACTCATCGCCAATTCATCGAGGCGGTAAAGCAGGGTCGTGGCGAGCGCCTGCAATTCGAACAACATCCGGAACTGTTCTCGGGCCTTGTCTGGTCAGGCGAGCAGGCGCTCGAGTTGGGGTTGGTCGATGGTCTGGCGAGCACCGGGGAAGTCGCCCGGCGCATCATCGGAGCGCCCGAAACGGTCGATTTCACTATCAAGGGTTCGCCGCTCGAGCGCTTGAGCAAGGAGCTCGGGGCGAGCGTGGCTGATCGTCTCGCCATGTGGATGGGCTTGTCGGGGCCAACGCTCAAGTAAACCCTCAGGGAACTTCGACGCCTTCGTTTGCGAGCATGTCCACCAGGCGAATGAGCGGCAATCCGATCAGGCTGGTTACGTCTTCGCCTTCGGTTTTGCTGAACAGGCTGATGCCGAGTCCTTCCGCCTTGAAGCTGCCGGCGCAGTCGTAGGGGGTGTCACGGCGTAGATAACGCTCGATCTGGTTGTCGCTCAGGTCGCGAAAATGCACGGCGAATTGGGCGTGATCGACCTGCAGGCGCCCGCTGGCGGTATTGAGCAGCGCAATTCCTGTGAGGAAGTCGACTCGTCTGCCGCTGGCGGCCCGAAGTTGCTGGAATCCGTTGTCGAAGGTGTGGGGCTTGCCAAGTACCTCATTGCCGAGAACGGCGACCTGGTCCGAGCCTATGATCAGCCCCTGGTAACCGCAGGATAGTGCTTGTGCCTTTTGCATGGCGAGACGGCGGACCAGGTCGGTCGCTGGCTCGTGAGGGAGGCGTGTCTCGTCGATACTGGGCGACGCGTGGGTGAAGGCCAGGCCCAGGCGAGCCAGGAGTTGGCGACGGTAGGGAGAGCTGGATGCAAGTAGAAGCGGAAGCATGAGCGAGCCTGATGGTTGCCGAGGTGATGACGCTTATTGTGCAGCTGGACTGAATTCCTTTGACACCTGTAGAGGTCGTAAATAGAATGCCGCGCTTATGTTGAAAGGACCTATACCATCGCACGTTGAGCCACGCCAGTTGGCCGAGCGATCCGTCACCCTTGAGGGTGAGTTGCCGCTTGAAAGATTGGAAAGGCTCAGTGACTCCCTTGAGGATGATCAGGGTGCGGTGCGCACGAATCTTTCGTTCGAGCGGGACGAGCAGAGAACGGTTGTTATACGCAGTCGGCTCGATGTAGACGTCAAGATGATTTGCCAGCGTTGTCTGGAGCCGGTTGTTCTGCCGATCCATAGCGAATGCGTCTATGCGGTCGTGAATGAAGGCGCGAATACCCAGCATCTGCCCAAAGGGTATGACGTGCTGGAGGTGGGGGAGGATCCGCTGGATCTGCTGGCGCTCGTCGAAGACGAATTGCTGCTGGCGCTGCCTATTGTTCCACTCCACGACCCCGAAGTATGCCAGCCGCCGATGGCGCCAGATGAAGATGTGGCCGAATCGACGGAGAACGAGGTGAAGCGGTCCAACCCGTTCAGCGTGCTGGCTCAGTTGAAGCGTGACCCAAACGTTTAGGAGTTGATCCAAAATGGCTGTTCAGCAGAACAAAAAATCCCGTTCCGCGCGCGACATGCGTCGCTCGCATGACGCGCTCAAGGGCAATGCCCTGTCCATCGAGAAAAGCACCGGTGAAGTTCATCTGCGTCACCACGTGTCGCCGGATGGTTTCTACCGTGGTCGTAAAGTGATCGACAAGGGCGCTGACGAGTAAATCCTTGTCCGCCTCGGTCATTGCGATCGATGCAATGGGTGGGGATCACGGTCCCCACTGCATTGTTCCAGCAAGCTTGTCATGCCTTGCTGACACCCCCTCGCTTCACCTGATCCTGGTGGGTCAGCCCGCTGTATTGAATCCCTTGGTTTCTGCGTTTCCAGGCGTGGATCGTTCTCGCGTGAGCGTCGTTCAGGCGGACGAGTTCATCACCATGGACGAACGCCCCGCTCAGGCGCTTCGCGGCAAGCCGAATTCCTCCATGCGGCTCATGCTCGAGCTGGTGCGCGATGGAAAGGCCGACGCCGCGGTGAGTGCTGGTAATACCGGGGCGCTCATGGCGCTCTCCAAGTACATTCTCAAGACGTTGCCTGGTATCGATCGTCCGGCCATGTGCACGCTCGTTCCGACGCAGGCGGGTAGTTGCCTCTTGTTGGACATCGGGGCGAACGTCGACTGCGATGTCGAACATCTCCGCCAGTTCGCGGTGATGGGGTCGACCGTAATGCAGGCCCTTGGTAATGAGCGTCCCAGGGTGGCGTTGCTCAACGTCGGTGCGGAAGAGGTAAAGGGCAACCAGCAAGTCAAGCTTGCGGCCGATCTCTTGCGGCAGGCCCGCGATATTCATTTCACGGGATTCATCGAAGGGGATGGGCTCTATCGCGGCGAAGCGGACGTCGTCGTGTGCGATGGCTTCGTCGGCAATATCCTGCTCAAGTCCAGCGAAGGCCTTGCCGGGCTGATTTCCTCCCGGCTCGAGGCGAATTTTCGGCGATCGCCGCTCTCGCGGCTTGCCGGTATCGTTGCGCGACCCTTCCTGCGGCAGTTACAGGCTGAGTTGGCTCCTTCGACCTACAACGGTGCCAGTTTCCTTGGTCTGCAGGGCATCGTGGTCAAGAGTCATGGTGCGGCCGGCGAGGCTGGCTTCCAGGCGGCGATACGACATGCGCTGGCAGAGACCAGGCGCAACCTTCCCGGCAGATTGCGCGCTCGACTCGAGCGCCTATGTTGAAGGGTGTGACCGTACGGCACTGCCGATCATCCAAAAGCGATAGCGCGGGATTTGGTCGTTACGGCCTACCTTGAAAATCCTTATCAGAAAGCAAGAGATGCCCATGACAACTGCATTCGTCTTTCCCGGCCAAGGTTCCCAGTCCGTCGGGATGCTTGGTGAAATCGCAGCGCAACAGCGCTTGGTCGTCGATACCTTCGGCGAGGCTTCTGACGCGCTCGGGTACGATCTCTGGGCGTTGGTACAGCAGGGGCCTGAAGAACAACTGAATCGGACCGACAAGACGCAGCCCGCGATACTGACATCGTCGGTGGCCCTCTGGCGCCTGTGGCTGTCGGAGGGAGGCGCGCGTCCCGCTTACGTCGCGGGCCATAGCCTTGGCGAATATTCTGCACTCGTTGCGGCGGAAGCATTGACGCTGGTGCAAGCGGTGCGGTTGGTGGAATGCCGTGGCCAGCTCATGCAGCAGGCCGTGCCGGAGGGCGAGGGTGCTATGGCTGCGATCCTTGGACTCGACGATGCGGACGTCATTGGTGCCTGTGCTGAAGCGGCCGATGGCGATGTGGTGAGTGCGGTCAACTTCAATGCACCGGGGCAGGTGGTCATTGCCGGCTCGGCCGGAGCCGTGGCGCGGGCGATCGAGGTCTGCAAGGCGCGGGGTGCCAAGCGGGCCATGCCGCTGCCTGTGAGCGTGCCCTCGCATTGCGAATTGATGCGTCCGGCCGCGGAGCGCTTCGCCGATGCGGTGACGGAGATCGATTGGCGGATGCCGTCGATTCCGGTCGTCCAGAACGTCAGCGCGGCCGTGGCGCCGGAGCTTGAAACGCTCAAGCGCGATCTGCTTGCACAGCTCTATAACCCGGTGCGCTGGGTGGAATCGATGGAGTACCTCGCTCGGCAAGGTGCCACCGATCTCGTTGAATGCGGGCCGGGCAAGGTGCTGTCTGGCTTGAACAAGCGATGCGTCAAGGGTGTGGCGACCCACAATCTCGATACGACCGATTCTTTTGCGGCAGCACGTGCCGCTCTGGCTTGATAGGAGAAGCACGATGAATCTGCAAGGTAAGGTAGCGCTGGTTACCGGGGCGAGCCGTGGCATTGGTCAGGCGATTGCGTTGGAGCTGGGGCGTCAGGGAGCGATCGTCATCGGTACGGCGACATCCGAGGCGGGCGCGGAGCGGATTGGCGCCGTACTGCGCGAGGCAGGTCTGCAAGGTCAGGGCGAGGTGCTCGACGTCGGCAGCGACGAGTCGGTCGATGCGGTGCTCGAACGCATCCAGCAGGCGCATGGTCCGATCGCCATCCTGGTCAATAACGCCGGGATCACCCGTGACAACCTGATGTTGCGGATGAAAGACGACGAATGGCATGACGTCATCAATACCAACCTCACAAGCCTGTATCGGCTGACCAAAGGTGTCTTGCGTGGGATGACCAAGGCTCGCTGGGGACGGATCATCAACATCGGCTCGGTCGTTGGTGCGATGGGTAACGCCGGCCAGGTCAACTACGCAGCGGCCAAAGCCGGGCTGGAAGGTTTCGGGCGCGCCCTGGCGCGGGAAGTCGGATCGCGCGGCATCACCGTCAACTCGGTTGCGCCGGGCTTCATCGATACAGACATGACCCGTGAGCTTCCCGAGGCGCAGCGTGACGCCTTGCTGGGGCAGATTCCGCTGGGGCGGCTTGGACAGGCCGAAGAAATTGCCAAGGTCGTGGGTTTTCTCGCGTCCGAGGGCGCTGCCTATGTGACCGGTGCGACCGTGCCGGTGAACGGCGGGATGTACATGAGCTGACGAAAAGGGTGACCATTTGGTCATCCGATGTGTCGGCTGGACGACTAAGTGCTGCTTCCTTTATGGACATATGGTCGAAGCTGGCGGCATGCTGCCCCGCTTTTGGCTTGAAATGCTGAAAACCCTTTCTATAAACTACCGCGCAGGTTAGCTGCCTGGACTTTTCCATAGGAGTGAAAACAAGGTATGAGCACCATCGAAGAACGCGTCAAGAAAATCGTTGCCGAGCAACTTGGCGTCAAGGAAGAGGAAGTAACCAACAGCGCTTCCTTCGTCGAAGACTTGGGTGCCGACTCCCTTGACACTGTCGAGCTGGTGATGGCCCTGGAAGAAGAGTTCGAGACCGAGATTCCGGACGAGCAGGCTGAGAAGATCACCACCGTTCAGGAAGCGATCGACTACATCAACGCTCACGCTCAGTGACGCGTCGCACGTAGCTACTTGCTTCGAACTGGAAAGCCGCACTGCCTTGTTTAGGGCAGTGCGGCTTTTGTTTGTACATCGGAGTGGTAGCCGTCGCGCCTTGAATCGCTTCACGCCATCGCGCCGCGATGGTGCCTAGAGATACGTGTAAGGAGAATCGCAGTGTCGCGTAGACGCGTCGTAGTCACCGGGCTGGGCATGGTATCGCCACTGGGCAACGATGTGCCGAGCAGCTGGCAAGGCATTCTGGCCGGCCGTAGCGGTATAGGGCTGATCGAGCACATGGACCTTTCGGCGTATTCGACGCGCTTCGGAGGTTCGATCAAGGGCTTCGAAGTCGAGCAGTACTTGCCGGCGAAGGAGGCGCGCAAGCTGGATTTGTTCATCCAGTATGGCCTTGCAGCGAGCTTCCAGGCCTGGCGCGACTCGGGTCTCGAGGCGACCGATGAGAATCGCGACCGATTCGGCGTCGCCATCGGTTCCGGTATTGGCGGGCTCACCAATATCGAAAACAACTGCAAATCGCTCATCGAGCAGGGCCCGAGGCGCATTTCGCCCTTCTTCGTACCTGGCTCGATCATCAACATGGTGTCCGGGTTCCTGTCGATCCATCTCGGCCTGCAGGGGCCGAACTATTCGATCGCCACGGCCTGTACGACAGCTACCCATTGCATCGGGATGGCTGCGCGCAACATTGCGTACGGCGAGGCCGACGTCATGATCGCCGGCGGTGCGGAAATGGCCGCGAGCGGCCTGGGCATCGGTGGCTTCGCGGCCGCTCGGGCGCTTTCCACGCGCAATGACGATCCCGTCGCAGCCAGCCGTCCCTGGGACAAGGATCGCGATGGCTTCGTCCTGTCCGACGGAGCCGGTGCGCTCGTCCTGGAAGAGCTCGAGCACGCTCGTGCTCGCGGCGCGACGATCTATGCCGAGCTCATCGGATTCGGCATGAGCGGCGATGCCTTCCACATGACCTCGCCACCGGAAGATGGGGCGGGTGCGGCACGGTGCATGCGCAATGCGCTCAGGGACGCGGCCATCGGCGCCAGCGAGGTCCAGTACATCAATGCGCACGGCACATCGACGCCTGCCGGCGACAGGGCCGAAGCGGCTGCGATCAAGCAGGTCTTCGGTGAGCATGCCTATCGTCTCGCGGTGAGTTCGACCAAGTCGATGACCGGGCACCTGCTGGGTGCGGCGGGCGCGGTGGAGGCCATCTTCACGGTGCTTGCGCTTCGTGATCAGGTGGCGCCGCCGACGATCAACCTGGATGAGCCGGGCGAGGGCTGCGATCTGGATTTCGTGGCGCATCATGCACGGTCCGTGCCGATCGATGTGGCGCTGTCCAATTCCTTTGGCTTTGGTGGCACCAACGGCTCGCTGGTATTCCGTCGCTACGCCCAATGATTTGGGTGAACGGTTCGCCGGGCGACTCGGTCTCTCCGCTGGATCGCGGGCTGGCCTATGGCGATGGCCTGTTCGAGACCATCAGGGTCAAGGGTGGAATTGCTGTCCGGCTGTCACGTCATCTGGCCCGGTTGAGTGCGGGCTGCGAGCGGCTGGGCCTTGCCGTCGATCTCGACGAGGTACGCGACGAGATCGAGCGTTTCTCGGCTGGCCAGAATGGTGTGGTCAAGCTCATCGTGACCCGAGGGGTTGGGCAGCGGGGCTATCGTCCGTCGCCGATGGCTCGTGCCACTCGGGTGCTCGTGCAAGCGCCGGCACCGGATTACCCTGCAAGCCACGCGAGCGATGGCATCCGTCTGTATCCGTGCCAGACCCGGCTGGCCGAGCAGCCCCTGCTCGCAGGGCTCAAACATCTGAATCGCCTCGAGCAGGTGCTCGCCCGTGCGGAGTGGTCCAGCGAGGCCTTCGCGGAAGGGCTGATGCGAGATACGAGTGGGCGAGTCATCGAGGGCGTTTTCAGCAACCTCGTGATGATTCGAAAGGATCAGTTGATCACCGCTTCGCTCGTTCGCTGCGGCGTGGCGGGCATCATGCGCGCCGAGATCCTTTCGCTGGCACCATCCATGGGCCTATCGGTTGTCGAGGCCGACGTGACGATCGATGACTTCATTCGTTCGGATGAAATCTTCCTGTGCAACAGCCTGTACGGTATCTGGCCGGTTCGGGAATGGGCGGGCCATGACTGGCCGGTAGGCCCGGTGACTCGTAAACTGCAGGCCGTTCTGGCTGATGAGACGAGCGCTTCGTGATTCGTCGTTTATTCCGTGGGCTGATGGTCATCGTGCTGGCGAGCGTTTGTGCAGTCGCGTTCGTTGCCTGGAAGCAACACGCCGCCCTGGAGCAAGCGCTCGCTGTTCAGGAGCCGCAGCTGCTGCTCGTCCAGCCTGGCGATACGCCCAGCGGCTTGTTCCAGCGTCTCGAAGCGGACGGCATCATCGACGATGCGTTCTGGCTGAGGGTCTATTGGCGGCTGAAGCTGCAGGACGCGACGCTGCATAGCGGCGAGTACCAGCTGGTGCCTGGCACGACCGTGCGTGAGCTGCTCGGGGCATGGCAACGTGGCGATGTGGTGCGTTACAACCTGACCATCATCGAGGGTTGGACATTCAAGCAACTTCTCGCGGCCCTTGAAGCCGAGCCGAAGCTCGAGCACACCCTCAAGGGTCTGACTTCGGAACAGATAATGGAGCGTCTGGGCCATCCGTCGCTGCATCCCGAAGGCCGCTTCTATCCGGATACCTACAGCTTCACGCGGGGCACTGCCGACTTCGATATTCTTCGTCGCGCGTTCGAGCGACTCGAGTCGGTCCTTGCGGAGGAATGGGCACGGCGTGCCGAAGGCTTGCCTTATGACGACGCCTACCAGGCGCTGGTCATGGCCTCGATCATCGAAAAGGAGACGGGCGTTCCGCATGAGCGTTCGATGATCGCGGGGGTTTTCGTCCGGCGACTCGAGAAGGGGATGCTGCTGCAGACCGACCCCACGGTGATCTACGGGCTTGGTTCCAGCTATGACGGCACCCTCAACCGTGCGCAGCTCAGGCAGCCCACCCCCTACAACACCTACGTCAAACCGGGTTTGCCGCCGACACCGATTGCGCTGGTGGGGCGGGCTGCCATTCACGCCGCTTTGCACCCGGCCGATGGCGAGTCGCTTTATTTCGTCGCGCGCGGCGATGGTAGCCATGTGTTCAGCGCGACCTTGCGCGAGCACAACCGCGCCGTGCGCCAGTTTCAGTTGAATCGACGGGCGGACTACCGTTCAAGCCCGCCGCCCTCGCAGTCCAACGCAGGCAAACCCTAGTCATGGCTGGTCTTTTCATCACGCTTGAAGGGCCTGAAGGGGCCGGAAAGAGTACCAACCGGGATTTCCTCGCCACCCGTCTCCAGGCGCTGGGCCAGCGGGTCGTACTGACGCGCGAGCCAGGCGGCACACCGCTTGCCGAACGTATCAGGGAGGTATTGCTGGAGCCGACCGACGAGCCGATGTGCAGCGATACGGAGTTGCTGCTGATGTTCGCGGCCCGCGCCCAGCATCTGGATCGGGTGATAAGGCCCGCGCTCGCCGACAACGCGATCGTATTGTGCGACCGGTTTACCGACGCCACCTATGCGTACCAGGGCGGCGGCCGCGGGCTGGCCATGTCACGAATCGCCGAGCTGGAGGCGTTCGTGCAGGCCGAGCTTCGTCCTGATCTGACGCTGGTTTTCGATCTGCCGATCGAGATCGGGCTGGAGCGTGCCCGCGCCCGTGGCAGGCTGGACCGTTTCGAGCAGGAGGACGCCAGATTCTTTGATGCCGTGCGCACGACCTACCTGCAGCGTGCCAGCCGGGAACCTTCGCGCTATCACGTCATCGATGCGGCGCAATCGCTGGACGCGGTGCAGCAGACTCTGGAGGCGCTGCTTCCAGCGCTCATCGAGCGGCGCCATGCTTGACTATCCCTGGCACGCCGGCGTGTGGCAGCGCCTGGCCGGGCAGGATGCCTTCGCGCACGCCTATCTTTTTTCGGGCCCATCCGGCATCGGCAAGCGGGCGCTGGCCGAACGGTTGATGGCGTTTCTGCTGTGCCAGCGTCCCGCGGGCAGCGATGCCTGCGGTCAGTGCAAGGCCTGCCTGCTGCTGGCCGCCGGCACCCATCCGGATCGCTTTCTGTTGCAGCCCGAGGAAGCGGACAAGGCGATACGTGTCGATCAGGTCCGTGACCTGGTCGGCTTCGTGACGCAGACGGCGCAGCTGTCGGGACGCAAGGTGGTTTTGCTCGAACCTGCCGAGGCGATGAACATTAATGCATCGAATGCGTTGCTGAAAAGCCTCGAGGAGCCTTCCGGCAATACGGTTTTCCTCCTGGTTTCCCACAGGCCGAGCCAGTTGCTGCCAACCATTCGGAGCCGCTGCATCCAGCAGGCCTGCCCCTTGCCGACACCCGAACAGGCCCGTCAGTGGTTGGAGGCGCGGCTTTCGCCGGAGGATCGAGCCCTGGCAGGCGATCTTCTCGAGATCGCCGCCGGCTCGCCGATCGTTGCCTTGCGCCTGCATACCGAAGGGGTACTCGCGATGCGAGCCAAGGTGGTCGACTCGCTGAAGCAATTGCTCAAGCAGCAGCTGTCGCCCAGCCAGGCAGCCGAGAGCTGGAATGCCTATCCGTTGCTGTTGCTGTTCGATTGGTTTGCCGACTGGATACATCGCATTCTGCGGCAACAACTGGCGGGGAACGAATCCTCGACCGAGCCGGCAGACATGGCCAAGGTGATCGAGTACCTGGCGCAAAAGGCGCCGCAGGCCCGGGTACTCGACCTGCAGGATTGGATACTGGCGCATCGACAGAAGGTTCTGAACAAAGCCAACCTCAACCGTGGCTTGCTTCTCGAAGCGCTGCTGGTCCGATGGGCAAGCCTGCTAGGTCCGGGCTAGAATCCTGGCTCCGAACGCTGGACAAGACACATGAACCTCCCACCGCACCTGGGCCCACGCAACGGCATTTTGTCCCTGACCATCAAGGACAAGTCGGTTCTCTACGCCGCCTACATGCCGTTCATTCGCAACGGCGGCCTGTTCATTCCGACGAACAAGACCTACAAGCTTGGCGACGAGGTGTTCATGCTGCTCAACCTCATGGATGAGCCGGAGAAGATTCCGGTAGCCGGCAAGGTCGTCTGGATCACGCCAAAGGGCGCACAAGGCAACCGGGCGGCAGGGGTAGGCGTCCAGTTTCACGATGACGACACCATCGCCCGCAACAAGATCGAAACCTATCTCGCCGGTGCGCTGAAGTCCGACCGTCCCACGCACACGATGTGACGCCAGGTCGCACGCGCTGGCCCGCACCCGTCCGAAGGGCCTTTCCTCATGTTGGTAGACTCCCACTGTCATCTCGATCGGCTCGACCTGAGCCTCTACGGCGGCTCCCTCGACGCGGCGCTCGATGCCGCACGTGCGCGTGGCGTCGGGCACTTTCTGTGTATCGGTGTCAGTGCCGAAAACGCGGCAACCGTGAAGGCGCTTGCCGGGCGCTACCCGGACGTGGGTTGTTCGGTGGGCATCCATCCGCTCGACCTGAAGCCTGACGAGGGCACGGATCTCGAGTGGTTGATTCAGGAGGTTGCGCATCCGCAGGTCGTAGCGATCGGCGAGACCGGTCTGGACTACCACTACGAGCCGCAGGCAGCGGAACGTCAGCAAGCCTCGTTCCGGTTGCATCTGGAGGCGGCCCGCGAGACGGAAAAGCCGGTCGTGGTCCACACGCGAGAGGCGAGGGAGGACACGCTCCGGCTATTGCGCGAAGCTGCGTTGCCTCGTGCAGGTGTCTTGCACTGCTTCACCGAAGATTGGGCGATGGCCAAGGCTGCGCTCGATCTCGGCTTCTACATATCCCTTTCCGGGATCGTCACGTTTCGCAATGCCGAGGCGCTGCGCGAGGTCGCTCGGCAGATTCCGGCCGATCGCTTGCTGGTCGAGACGGATGCCCCTTACCTGGCCCCGATTCCCTACCGGGGCAAGCCGAATCTGCCGCAGTACGTTCGCGAGGTGGCCGAGTTCATCGCCGATCTGCGAGGCGTGGACTTCGACCGGTTTGCCCAGGACACGACCGACAACTTCTTCCGGTTGTTCTACCCCAACGGTCGACCGCCGCGCGGATAAAAAGAGCCCGGCATTGTGGTTGCCGGGCCAAGACCATTAGGAGTACGGGTTTGCGATCCTCGCGCCCCCACCGACCAGGCTCGGGGTGACCGGTCGGTACTGACAGTATTAGCGCCTTTATCCTCGGCTGCCCGGGAAATGCGGTCGCTGGTTAAACGGATTTGGAATTATCGCTGGCACATTGATGACTCAGCCGCGGGTGAGGCGAGCGATTTCGTCGATCGTCTCCTCGATCACCCGGGCGTCGGTATAGAAATGCGGCGAGAACCGGATGCCACCGCCACGTAACGCGCAGACCACTTGTGCGCGCGTCAATTGCTCGAACAGCGGGCGCTGGTCGCCGCTCCCGAATCGTGCGCAGACGATTCCCGAGCGGCGGCGTTCGTCGGTCGGGCTCAACAGCTGGCAACCGGAAAGACGTGCCAACCCGCTGGCCAGGGCCTGCGTTCGTTGACCGAGGGCGCTTTCGACTGCTGGCATACCCACCTCTTCGAGCAGTGACAGGCTCGACTCGAGCGCGACTGCGCCCAGCATGTTCGGACTGCCGCACTCGAAGCGACGCGCGCTCCGGGCCGGTTCCCAATCGGTGCGATCGTAATCGCCGGCGTGTTCCAGCATGTGCCAGCCGTACTCATGCAGGGTCAGCTGCTCACGCAAGTCGCGCCGGCAATAGAACACGCCGAGCCCCTCGGGACCCAGCAGCCATTTGTGGCCATCGGCCATGGCGAAGGCGCAACCGATCGCCTGGACGTCAAAGGCCAGCGCGCCGAGCTGTTGGATGGCGTCGACGCAAAGAAGGACGCCGCGCCGCTCGCAGCCCCGTCCCAGCTCGGCGAGATCGAGCCGAAGCCCGCTGGCGTATTGAACGGCGCTGATCGCCATCAGGCGCGTCGAGGCGTCGCAGGCGGCCAGCAGATCGGCTTCGGGGCACTCGCCCTTGAGGCTCACCTGGACGACCTCGACCCCAAGCGGCGCCAGCGCCTGCCAGACGACCCGATTGGAAGGGAATTCTTCATCGCTGATGACCACCTTGTCGCCAGGCTTCCAATCGAGTCCGAATGCGACGAACGACAAGGCTTCGGAGGTGTTCTTCACCAGTGCGATGTCGGCGGTGGATGGCGCGTTCAGCAGGGTGCGCAGGCGTTGGCGAAGGCGTCGCTCGATGTCGAGCCACTGGGGGTAGTCTCGGGCGCCGATGGTCGCGTTCTGTCGCGCGAACTCAGTCACGGCGGTCGCCGCTCGCTGCGGCCAGGGCGCGACTGCGGCATGGTTCAGATAGCGCAGGCCCGGCGCTTGGGGAAACTCGGCAGCAAAGGTAGTCATGGCTATGTTTCCGTGCATTTTGAGGCTGCTTAGGCATAATATCCCGCTTCGATCAGGGCATTACGCAATCACTTATGCAGAACGAACCTCGGAAAGTCCGCGAGTTTCGCCGACGCGAGCAGGAGATACTCGACACCGCCTTGCAACTCTTCCTGGATCAGGGAGAAGACAGCGTGACGGTCGAGATGATCGCCGACACCGTGGGCATCGGCAAAGGCACTATCTACAAGCACTTCAAATCCAAGGCCGAGATCTATCTGCGGCTGATGCTCGACTATGAGCGCGATCTCAACGCGCTGTTTCACTCGCCGGATGTCGACCGGGACAAGGAAGCGCTGTCGCGCAAGTATTTCGAGTTCCGCATGCGTGACCCGCAGCGGTATCGATTGTTCGACCGGCTCGAGGAAAAGGTCGTCAAGGGTCGTCAGGTGCCGGACATGGTCGAGCAGCTGCACAAGATCCGCGCCTCGAACTTCGAGCGGCTGACGCAGCTCATCGAAGGCCGCATCGCCGAAGGCAAGCTCGAGGACGTACCCCCGTACTTTCACTATTGCGCCGCCTGGGCCCTGGTACATGGTGCGGTCGCGCTCTACCACTCGCCGTTCTGGAGCAGCGTGCTCGAAGATCAGGAAGGGTTCTTCCAGTTCCTGATGGACATTGGCGTACGCATGGGCAACAAGCGCAAGCGGGACAGCTGAATTCCCGGCACTACCGTTGCGAATGGCCTGAAAGCTGCATCGCGCCCAGATCGCCGGAATTCCGACTCGGCATGGGAGAACAAGCATGCGTTTCCTGGGGTTGTTGCTGATGCTGTCGCTTGCCGGCTGCATGAACCTGAGCGACATGGCGCGCGGTGCCGGCTATCACCTCGGCGATGCCGGCATCCTCGATCACAGCCAAACGAGCCGCATGAGTCCCTGGCGCTTGCAGCCGGACTCCTTCATTTTCATCGCCCAGGGCCATTTCGCGCCGCCTGGCTACGGCTATCCGCGGCCGAACATCATTGCCGAGGAAGCATTCGAGGGATTTGTCGAGTATTTTCCGCTGGTCCGACGGGCCGAGCAGCCGCTGGGGCTGGACGAAGCATTGAACCGCGGGGCGGCGCTCGGTGCCCATTATGTGCTGTATACGCGTTTTGCCGCGGTGGACGATCGCATCGGCACGGTCGAAGAGTGGGATGACGAACGTGCGCTGGATCGCCTCGGTGTCGATAGCGGCGTCGTGCAGTTGATGTTGATCGAGACCGGAACCCGCTACATGGTCGACACCGCCACCATCCGTGCACGCGGCGGCTTGCTGACGCTTTACGACACCAAGCCCGAAGAGCTGCTGGGCGACCCGTTACGCGAATATGCCCGTAACCTGCTGGGTGTGTCGCGATAGAGGAGGATCTATGAGCGAATCCGAGCGCACTGGCGACCTGCTTGGACAGATTTCCGGCGCTGCCAAGAAGGGCCTGCCCCCGGTCCATCTGTGGAATCCACCTTTTTGCGGCGATATCGACATGCGCATCGCGCGAGACGGCACCTGGTTCTACCAGGGCACGCCGATCGGTCGCCCCGCGATGGTCAGGCTGTTTTCGACCGTTCTTCGCCGTGATGACGATCGCTTCTTTCTGGTCACTCCTGTCGAAAAAGTCGGCATCACCGTGGACGACGCTCCCTTCGTCGTGACACAAGTGACGGTCGAAGGCAGCGGCGAATCGCAACGGCTGCGCTGCATGACGAACGTCGAGGATGAGGTGATCATCAGCGCCGAGCACCCGCTGCGTGTCGAGACAGACGTGCAGAGCGAGGAGCCAAGACCGTACGTTCACATCCGGGCGAACCTCGAGGCGCTGGTATCGCGCAGTGTGTTCTATCAGCTGGTGGAACTGGCGGTTCCATATCCGCAGGACGGACAGCAGTGGCTGGGTGTGTGGAGCGCCGGGTCGTTCTTCCCCCTTGGGCGCGCCTGAAATTTCTGAACGTTGCGCATTAAGCGCAGCCAGGCGATGGTCGCGTTTTGACGATGAGGTGTCGCCTGGCGCCTCGCCCCGGTCCGCGTTCGATAGCTGAGTCGTCGCACCGGAACTGCTTGCATGGAGGCTGCAGATGCTTACCCGCAAACGCCTGCTCACGGTCGCGTTCCTGATGGGCTTTTTCAGTGGGACGGGGCGTGCCGAGTCACTTCATGTGTACGTGGGCGAGGGGCAGATGCCCTATGCCGATTTCCATGAGAAACCCAAGGGCCTGTTCGGCGAGCTGATGGTCGCGCTCTGCGATCGCCTGCAGCTCGATTGCCAGTTCCGCTCGGTGCCCTGGCTGCGGGTCCAACAACTGGTGGCGCAGGATGCGCGCGGCGTCCTGCTCAACCTGGGTCGCACCGAGGAGCGAGAGCGGCAATTCGCGTGGCTGTTGCCGGTCGTACGCCTGCCTTATGTCCTGCATGGTCTGACCAGACCCCTGGATAGCCTCGAGCAAGCGCTCGCCGCCGGACCGGTCGCCGTCATGGCTGGAACGCCACGCGCACGGCAACTCGCATCGGTCCGGCAGGGCGATCAGATGGTGGTCGAGGTCACCGATCCCGCGCTCGCCGCGCGAATGCTGCATAGCCATCGCGTCCTGGCCTGGTACGAGGTGGCCGGCCGGGGTGACTACCTCTGGAAGCAGCTGGGCTTTGCGGCGCCGGCGCTGCTCGCGGGGCCACCGCTGGGCCATGTCGATAGCTACATCGCGGCCAGCCCGCGCTTCGAAGAAGCCGACGTCCTGAGCCGGCGCATGCACCAGGCCTTCGAGGCCATGCAGCGCGACGGGACCTGGCAGACGCTGCTGGAGCGCCACCTCGGCCCGCACCACGCCGCGCTGGTCGCCATGCCGACGCCCTGAGGCGCGGCGCTCATTACCGACGAAACCAGTCCCAGATGCCGAAGGAGAAGTTCGGGAAGATATTGATCCCGAGCGCCGACTTGAGCAGATAGAGCGCCAGCAATCCCACCATCAGTGAAAAGGCCAGGAATGCCGTCGCGCCGATGGCCTTGGCGAGCAGTGTCAAATCCTGCTGGCGGCGTGTGCGTTCACGTCGATTTCGGCCTAGCAGCAGAACGAAGTAATAGCGCCACTGCCACAGGCTGATCGTGCCGCGCCAATCGATGGCGTGGGAGCCCCATTTGCGCGCTCCGAACGCGACGCGCAGCGCATCGAGCTGCTCGGTGGTGAATGAATCGCGAAGGTGCGTGGGCAAGCGCGCCTTGAGTCCTTCGACGAAGGCGTCGTCTCGCACGTCCGTCTGTTGCATGGGTTGCCTCATACTGCGGGGGCCACGTCGGCGGCGAGCCGATCCAGGCGGGCGCACAGGGTACGGAAATCGGGACGGTCGAGCACCTGCGGCGTCTCGCATTCATGTTGAAGGGCACGAAGCGCCTGGGGCAGTGCCGTATCCACCGTCTCGTCCAGGCGATCGATGAGCTCGCCCAGCAAAATGCCGAACGCCCGCGCCTCGATGCGCTGCAAGCGCATGCCGTCTTCGCTGGCGGCATCGAAGAACGAGGCGGCACCGAAGTCGCTCAGCAAGCAGTGCCCGCGATCTTCGACCAGCAGGTTGTGCGCATACAGATCGCCATGCAGCACCCCCTTGCCATGCAGATGTCCGGCGGCCGCGCTGACGCCGCGCGCGATGCGGAGCACCGTGCCGGCCGGGTAGCGCTGGCCGTGTGGATACACATCCCGCGTGCAGCTTTCCAACGATGGCGGACCGGCAAGCGCACGGAACGAGGGGGCGAGGCGCTCCATCAGCAGTGCCGGTCGCTCATCGCCGTGGGTTTCCAGCGCGCCGATCGTCGAGACCAGATGGGCATGGCGACCCGCCGTCAGGCTGGCGGCGATTTCGCAGCGCGGCAGGCCATCGCTGGTCATGCTGCCCTTGAAGCGCTTCAGTGCGACTGGCGTTTCCGAATCGCCATCCAGCCAATCGGCGGCGTATATGACACCGGAGGCGCCTTCGCCGAGGCGCTCGCCGAGACGAACCGACTCGGCAGGAATCCGTCCGAGCGGTCGCGCGGTGGCGCTGGCGTGCTCCCAGGCATCGCTGAACGGATTTCCCGCGAAGGCCAGCCAGGCCAGTCGAGGCAGCTGCAACAGCCACGGCGGCAGTGAGTCGAGTTGATTGGCGGCGATACGCAGCAGCTCCAGTTCGGCGCATTCGGCGAGGCTCTCGGGCAATCCGACCAGCCGGTTGCCCGAGAGCATCAGCTTGCGCAGGCGGGGACGGGCACCCAGCCCGCGGGGCAGCGAGGGCAGCGCGTTGTCCGTGAGGATCAGCCAGCGCAGCGCCGGCGGCAGGGCATTGTCCGGCAGGTCGCGGATGCGATTGGCCTTGAAGCCGACCATCTCCAGCGCCTCGCACTCGCCGAGTACCTCGGGGACGGCGGTGAAGGCGTTGTCCGAGCAGAACAGCACCCTGAGCTTTTTCAGGCGAGCGAGACCGTCCGGCAACTCGCTCAACCGATTCCCCGAAAGATTCAGCACTTCCAGGCTGTCGGCGAGGTCGAAAATTTCATCCGGTAGCTGCGTGAGTTCGGCCGACAAGTCGAGCCGGCGGATGCCTGCGAGGGCGCCGCTGCGGAGTTGTTTGAGCGTATGCATGAGATAGAGAAGCGTCCTTCGAGGCCAGTAAGGCCCGGATTCCATGAAAAAGTGCCGTGCCGGTACGGCGAAACGGGACTGCCCCGTGATAATTGGCGCCATTGAGAAAAACAACGAGCCGGCACCCCTCGCGGTGGTGGACCCTTGCGACAGTGACGCTCCGGGCAACCGGCCCTGGCGTGCGCACCATAAAGCAATTCGAATGACGGTGAAGCGACATATGAATTCGACGACACAGCAACAGTACGCCAGTCTCCGCTCGGCCTGGATCGCCCAGGCGCAGGCATCGCCAGGCACCGCGCTTGGCCTGGGCGTGGCGCTGCTTGCGGTGCTCTGGCTGCTGGTCGCCAGTGGCGCGAATGCGCTGGAAGGGGAGCGCGACGGGCTGCGTTATGCGCTTTACGGCGGCTTCGCCGGCTTCGCCGCGACCTCGGTCGGCGCCTTTCTGGCCGTGGCGCTGCGGCAGATTTCCACGCGCACCCAGGACACCATGCTGGGGTTCGCGGCCGGGATGATGCTGGCGGCGAGTGCCTTCTCGCTGCTGCTGCCCGGGCTCGATGCGGCCCAGTCGCTGACAGGCAACAACCTGATGGGCGCCGGGACCGTCGTGCTCGGCCTGGCGCTCGGGGTGTTGCTCATGCTCGGGCTGGATCGCTTCACGCCGCACGAACACGAGTCGATCGGCCCCTGCGGGCCGGACTCCGACCGCATCAATCGCGTCTGGCTGTTCGTTTTTGCCGTCACTCTGCACAACCTGCCCGAAGGCATGGCGATCGGCGTCGGCTTCGCGGGCGGCGACATGACGGTCGGTGTGCCGCTGGCCACGGCCATTTCCATTCAGGACATCCCGGAAGGGCTGGCCGTGGCGCTCGCCTTGCGGACGACCGGGCTCTCGGCACTTGCCTCGGCAATGGTCGCGGCGGCCTCCGGCGTGATGGAGCCGCTCGGCGCGCTGGTTGGCGCCGGCATGTCCACCGGCTATGCGCTGGCTTACCCGGTGAGCATGGGCCTGGCCGCCGGCGCGATGATCTTCGTCGTCTCGCACGAAATCATCCCCGAGACGCACCGCCACGGCCATCAGACTTCCGCGACCCTCGGGCTGATGGGCGGGTTCGCCGTGATGATGTTCCTCGACACGGCGCTCGGCTAGGACGCCTGCGCGTCCCGGCCGGAGCAGCCGTCAGTTGCGCGGCGGAATCTCCAGACCGCGCGTGACGGCCGGCCGTGCGAGGAAGGCGTTCAAGGCACGCTCCACGTTACGGAACGTCTCGAATCCGACCAGCTCGCCCGCATCGTAGAAGCCGACCAGATTGCGCACCCAGGGAAACACCGCGATATCGGCGATGCCATAGTCGTCGCCCATGATCCACGCGCGACCCTCCAGGCGCTTGTCCAGCACCCCCAGCAGACGCCGTGCTTCGGCCACGTAACGGTCACGCGGCCGCTTGTCTTCGTAATCCTTGCCGGCAAATTTGTTAAAGAAACCGACCTGTCCGAACATCGGTCCGACGCCGCCCATCTGCCACATCAGCCATTGCAACGTCTCGTAGCGGCGGGCCGGCTCGGATGACAGCAACTGGCCGGTCTTGTCGGCGAGGTAGATCAGAATGGCGCCAGATTCGAACAGAGGCAGCGGTTCGCCGCCCGGACCGTCGGGATCGATGATGGCGGGAATCTTGTTGTTCGGGTTGAGCGAGAGAAACTCGGGCGACAGTTGATCGTCGGTGGCGAAATCGACCCGGTGCACTTCGTAGGGCAGGCCGATTTCCTCGAGCATGATCGAGACCTTGACCCCGTTGGGCGTCGGCAGCGAATAGAGCTGCAGCCGTTCGGGATGGGCGGCCGGCCACTTGCGTGCGATCGGATGATTGAATGCGGTCATTTCATTCTCCTGTCGGTGAGTGACGTCCGGCGTGGCGGCGTGACCGGTCAGGTCGGCGCGTCGTACCGCTCGGACGCCGAGACGATGGCGAAGATCTCTTCGATGTTCGCCGGCTTGGTCAGGTGCCGGTCGAAGCCCGCCGCCAGCGCGCGCTCCTTGTCGACGCTCTGGCCCCAGCCGGTGAAGGCGACCAGCGTCACGCGCCCGCCGCCTGGGAGTGCCCGGATTGCGCGCGCGACCTCGTCACCGCGCAGGCCGGGCATGCCGATGTCGAGCAATGCCACGTCCGGCCGGAAGCGCTCGTATTCGGCGAGTGCCTGATGGCCGTCCAGCGCGATGCAGACCTCGTGCTGCTCGATGCGCAGCAGCTCGGCGAGGGTCTCGGCAATGTCCGGATTGTCGTCGGCGACCAGCACCCGCCGAATGCCCCCGGTAAAGGTGCCAGCCGCATCGACCGGAGCCGCGTCCTGCGGTCTGGCCGTTCGCGGCAGGCGGAGCGTGAAGCACGAACCCTGCCCGAGGCCGGGGCTGCTGACCTCGATCTCCCCGCCGTGCAGCCGCGCCAGCCCGCGGGCAAGCGCCAGGCCGATGCCGAGCCCGCTGGACGGCTGGCTGGTGGCGGTGGAAATCTGCGCGAACATCTGAAACACCGCATCGAGATTTTCAGCTGCGATGCCGATGCCGTTGTCGATGACGGTGATTTGAGCGTCGCGGTCATCGCCGCTCACCTGAAGCCGAATCTCACCATCCTGCCCGGTGTACTTGATCGCATTGGCCAGCAGGTTGGTGAGCATCTGCTCCACCCGAAGCGGGTCGGCATCGACCCACAGGTCCGTCTCGGCGGGCAGGACGATGCGTTGCCGCTTGGCCTCGAGTTGCGCGCGCACCGTCTGGACCGCGCCCTCGATGGCGGTCGCCAGCTTCACGGGCTCACGCCGCAGCACGATCTTGCCGAGCGTGATCCGCGAGATGTCCAGCAGGTCCTCGAGCAGCAGCGCCATGTGCCGGACCTGCCGTTCGATCACCTCCTGGCTATGGCGCTTCTGGCTGTCCGTGGCGCTTGGCGAGCCGACCAGTGCGGCGGCCTGGCGAATCGGGGCGAGCGGGTTACGCAGTTCATGGGCGAGGGTGGCGAGAAACTCGTCCTTGCGCCGGTCCGCCTCCTTGAGCTGGCGCTCCTGCTCCTTGCGCTGGGAAATGTTGGTGAACCACAGCGCGACACCCTGAGCGAACGGGTTGGCCGTGACATGGAACCAGCACTCGCAGCCCATCGACAGCGCCTGCCATTCGATTTCCTGGCTGTGCTGTTCGCCGACCACGCGGCGGCACATGTCGAACACGTCGCCGTCTCTCCAGGTCTGGGCGAAGCTGCTCACCGGTGTGCCGATCAGTTCGTACACCGGCCTGCCCAGCGCCTTGGCGCCGACCTGGTTGACGAAATCGAGGCGGAAATCGTGGATCGACCCGTCGTGGCTGCGCACCGGGGCGATGATGCAGAACGGCATGGTCGAAGAGTCCAGCGCCACGCGCAGGCGTTGCTCCGATTCACCGGCCTGCTGCCTGGCGCGGGCACGCTCGACGAACACGGCGGCGATTCCGGCGCACACATCGGCCATGTGAATCTCGCGTGGGCTCGGCTCGCGGCTCTCGGCCAGTTGCACGGTCAGGACGCCCATCACGCCGCCCGCGGAGCTGAGCAAGGGCGTGCTGTGGACGGCACGGAAGCGCTCTTCGCGCGACAGCCAGCGACAGTCAGCGAAGCGTGGGTCCGTCTCGGTATCGGTGATCACGACTCGGTTGCTCTGGCTCACCGAGCGCCCGCAGTCCCCTTCGCCAGGCGACGCCTCGCCCAGGCGCGTCAGTGTGGCTTCGGAGAAGCCGCGCGAGGCGAAGATGCGCAGCGGCTCGCGGCCATCGCTGAGCGAGACGAGTCCGTGGTCTGCTCCGTGGAACGCGCAGAGCACATCGAGAATGGCCTGCATCTGTTCGCCGAGCGTGGGCAGCTCCAGCAGTCGCTGGTTGAGCGAATGAAGCAACTCGAGGTCATTGACCCGCTCACGCAACGCTTGCTCGGCGTGCTCGAGGTTCACCAGCGCCACGTCGCGCTCGGCTTCGCTGGTATGTCGCGCACGAGCGGCATCGACCAGCGCCTGGCTGACGTCCTGGATCTCGCGAATGTCGCTGCGCGGGATTTGCGGCACCTGGCCGCGGCCCATCGCATGGGCGGCGCGGGTGAGTTGGCGCATGGGGCGGTTGATGCGTCGTGCCGCGACGACCGCGGCGGCCAACGCCAGCAGCAGCGACAGCGCCAGCCCGCTGCCGTACAGGCTGAATGCCTGCATCGCGCTTTGCCGTACTTCGGTGGTGGGGATGCCGGTCGCGACCACCCAACCGGTCTCCGCCATGCGCACGAAAGCCGTGTGCACCGGGTTGCCTTCGATGGTGTAGGACGTGCCGGTGCCCTCGGCGCGCGGCATCTCCAGCAATTCGGCAAGGGTGGGCGAAGCCGGCGCGCCCAGCGTTTCGACATGCTGCTCGGTCCGTGCGATGCGCCTGCCGGTCGTGTCGAGCACGGTCGTGACCCAGCCCGCGGGCAAATGGCGCTGGGTCACCACATCGCGGATCGATTCGGGAGCGATCAACGCGGTCAGCACATAGCGGAGCCGGCCATCCACGCGCACCGGGACACGCAGCGGAACGCCCCAGTTGCCGCGCGGGCCACGCGCCAGTTGGCCGATCACCGGCACCCCCGTCGCGACCAGCCGCGCGAAGCTGTCCCGTTCCGCGATATTGACCGGTCCGGTGATGACGTGCGGCGAGATCCGATCCACCACGCGACCATCCGGCTCGGCCAGCAGTACCGCATGCCAGCCCGGCGTGAGCGGCATGACGCGGCGGACCAGATCGGCGAAGGCCGAGAGATCGTTGTGTTCAAGCGTGGGCGATTGCGCCAGGGCTTCGAGCAGGCTGATGGAGCGGCGCAGCTCCACCTCGATGGCCGTCGCGGCCATCCGCGTGACTTCGAGGCTGCTCTGCTCGGCGCGCTCGGCCTGCTCGCGCACGATCTGGACCAGCCCGAGACCGGCGACCACGGCCAGCGGCAGGATGCCCGCCAAGGCGATCGCCAGCAGGCGTCCGCGCATACGGACCGTACGGAAGGGCAGGGTGCGTGCCACAGTGTTCTCCAGATCGTCCGTGACGCCGTACGGGGTGGCCGCGGTGGCGTAGTGTCGGGCGATCATAGCCGCGCCGGGATGACAAGGCACTAGCCGCGGTGGCCGGGGCGGCGGAGAGTGTGGCAGGGCGGCTCAGCGCTGTTCGAGTTCGGCGATGAGCGCTTTCATCCTCGCGATCTCCTCGCGCTGGCTGGTAATGATCTGCTCCGCCAGTTCGCGTACGCGCGGATCGGAAAGGTCGGCGCGCTCGCTCGTCAGGATGGCGATGGAGTGATGCGGAATCATCGCCTTCATCCAGGCCACATCCTCGACGGTGGCCTGGCTGCGCACCAGCCACAGGGAGGCGACGAACAACAGGCCCGCGCCTGTGAACAGCGCGATGTTCAGGCGCGTGTTGCGGTACATGTGCAGCATGAAAGCAAGCATCACGATCAACATGGCTGCGCCCATGTACAGGGCCATGTAGGCGCGGGTCTGGCTGAACAGCACGTGATCGAGGCTGTAGGCGCTGAGGTACATCAGGCCAAACATGACCAGCGTCGAGGTGGCGATCATGGCGGCGAAGCGGGCGTACATCTTCATGGGTCGTCTCCTTGTCCGGTGTGCAAGGGTGGACCACGAAACGGCGCCCGCCGTTTTATCGGCTGTCGGCGGCAGGCGTGGCCCGCCGCCGGGGGGCTGGATCAGACGGTGCGCGAGAAGCGCGTCTGTTGCTCGCCGTCGAGGTAGGCGTCGAAGGCCATGGCGATGTTGCGCATCATCAGCTGGCCTTGCGGCAGCAGCACCAGCGCATCGTCCTCGATCGTCACCAGACCGTCCTTGACCGGTTCGTCGAGCTTCGCGAGCGCGCCGGCGAAATAGTCGCGGAACACGATGCCGTGTCGCCGCTCGATATCGCGGAAGTCGATGCGGCCCAGGCACATCAGGTCGAGGATCACCTCGCGGCGCAGCCGGTCGTCGTCGTTCAGGCGGTAGCCGCGCTGGACCGGCAGCATGCCTTCGTCCAGCCGGCCGTAGTATTGCGACAGCTCCTTCACGCTCTGGCTGTAGCTGTCCCCGACCTTGCCGATCGAGGACACCCCAAGGCCGATCAGGTCGCAATCGGCGTGCGTCGAGTAGCCCTGGAAGTTGCGTTGCAGCGTGCCGTTGTTGCGGGCGAGAACCAGCTCATCGTCGGGCAGGGCGAAGTGATCCATGCCGATGTAGACGTAGCCGGCCTGCGTCAGGCGCTGGATGGTCAGCTCCAGCAGCTCCAGCTTGCGCTCCGGTGGCGGCATGTCCTCGCGGCGGATCAGGCGCTGGGCCCGCACGCGCTCGGGCAGGTGCGCATAGCTGTAGGCGGCGATGCGGTCGGGCCGCAGGGCGATGATCTTGTCCAGCGTCCTGTCGAAGCTGGCGACGGTTTGCAGCGGCAGGCCGTAGATCAGGTCGACGCTGACCGACTTGAACTGCGCGGCGCGCGCGGCACTGACCAGCGCCCGGACCTGCTCCTCGCTCTGCAACCGGTTCACGGCGCGCTGCACGTCTTCGTCGAAATCCTGGATGCCGAAGCTCAGCCGGTTGAAGCCCTGTTCGCGCAGCACCTGGATCCGCTCCGGGTCGATGGTGCGCGGGTCGACTTCGATGGAGAACTCGTGCGCGTCGCTATCGTCCATGTTGAAGGCTTGCCGCAGCGCCTCCATGACCTCGCCGAGCTGCTCGCTGGTCAGGTAGGTCGGCGTCCCGCCGCCGAAATGCAGCTGGGTCAGCTTGCGCGATTTATCGAACAGCGCGCCCTGCATCGCGATCTCGCGCTTGAGGTAATCGAGGTATTCGACGGCGCGGTGCGTCTTCTGCGTGATGATCTTGTTGCACGCGCAGTAGTAGCAGAGGCTCTTGCAGAACGGGATGTGGATGTACACCGACAAGGGCTTGGGGTCGCGCGCCTCGTTACTGGCGCGTGCCGCGGCGTGGTAGTCATCGATGGCGAACGCACTATGGAATTGCGGCGCGGTCGGATAGGACGTGTAGCGCGGTCCCGGCTGGTCGTACTTCTCCACCAGGGCGCGGTTGAAAGCCATCGTTTGGTCCACTGACCACCTCATCATCAAGCCTAATCGGGCGGCGAGGCGGCATAGGCACTCGCGCATGCGGCAAAGTATGGCGCCGATTGCAGGCAAGGCACAGTCGCGAGCGTCGGGCAAGGGCCGCCTGCGACGCGAAGCCGCATCCCGCGCGGCCCATCCCGGCCATCCACCCACGACAGGAAGCCATCCATGAGCCTGAACGCCGATATCCAGCGACTCGAGCGGTACGACGAAACCACCGACACCTACACCCTGGCGATCATCACCGACGAAGATCACGCCGCCCAGGTCGAACTCGAGGATGGCCAGATCGCCTGGCAATCGACGCTGCGCTATGACCTGCTGCATCGCGAGGTGGACGCCACCGGGCGCGTCCGTTACCGGCTCGAGGAAATCCCGCCGGAGCGGGGCGGCGAGCATCGGCTCGTCAGCCTGATCGCCGAGGGCGGGCGGGGTGCGGAATTCTCGGAGCTGGTGATGTTCGGCAAGCGGCTGGTGACCTTCGACGACCGCACGGGCCTCGTCTGCGAGATTCGCAACGAGAACCAGCTGGTGCCGCGCCAGATCCTCATGACCGGCAGCGGCGACGAGCGCTTCAAGGGCTTCAAGAGCGAGTGGGCGACGCTCTGGGGCGACCGGCTGATCGTCGGCAGCCACGGCAAGACGGCGCCGGAGGAGTGGGTCAAGATCCTCGACCGCAACTACGGGCTCGCAAGCGTCGACTGGCACGAGCGCTACCAGCTCATGCGCGAGGCGCTGGGCGTCGGCGAGCGGGGCTACGTCATCCACGAGGCGGCGGAATGGCATCCGTACCGGCGCGAGTGGCTGTTCTTTCCGCGCAAGGTGTCGAGCGAACCCTTCGACCTGGCGATCGACGAACGCGAGCGCGGCAACCATCGGCTGGTGATCGCCAACGAGGATTTCAGCCTGGTCCGCACCCTGCCGATCGGCGAGTGCGTGCCCGAGCGTGGCATTTCCTCGTTCAAGCTGGTGCCGGGCCACCCGGACGAATGCATTGGGTTGAAGAGCGTCGAGATCGGCGAACGCACCGAGAGCTACCTGTTCTGCTTCAACCTCGAGGGCGAGGTGTTGCAGGAGGACACCTTCATCGGCGACTACAAGTGCGAGGGCGTCGAGATCCTGTGACCGGGCCGGCACCCTCGACGGGTGCCGGTGCGTTTCAGCCGGCGATCAGCAGCGGGTTGTAGCCGTTGCGGGCGTAGGTGCCTTGTTCGTCGAGCATCAGGTCCAGCACCAGGCTGGCGAGGTCGTCAGCCAGCGGTTCGGCACTGGCGTTGAACTCGCGCGGTACGATCTTCAGATAGCTGTTGCAGTGGCCGCAGGCCTCCGCCTGTGCCGGCAGGGCGAGCTTGCCGTCGGCTTCGTCGAGGCCGAAGTAGTGCAGCTGGCCGCCCTTGTGGCAGGTGGTGCAGGTCACGCGCTCCAGGTGCCATTCGGTCTCGCAGAGGCTGCAATGCAGGTAGCGCACGCCCTGGCGGTCCTTCTCGATGTGAATCACGCTGGCCACCGGCCGCGAGCCGCAACAGGGGCAGAGGCTGCGCGCAGCGCCGGTGGGTCGCTCGGGCGTGCGGGGCAATGCGAGCGCCAGGCGCGCCCAGGCAACCTGCATCGCCGCGGCGACGAAAGGCAGCAGGCCGCGATCGGCATCGGTGCCAGGTTTGATCTCCAGAATCAGCTCGGCGAGCTCTTCCAGTTGGTCGTCGGTTTTCGCACGCAGTGCCTCCAGCAGGGGGCTTTGGCGCTCAGCGACGTGCAGCTCCAGTGCATCGAGCAGGGCGGCGAGGTCGGCGCGCCAGTCCAGTTCCCGTCGCAGCGAAGCCGCCGACAGCGGCGGCATGCCGTGTTCCAGCGCGACGTCGAAGGCGCCGGGCGTCGGCCGCCAGGCGGGCTCGCGACCATCCAGCACCTGCTGTTGCGCCTGCACCATGCGGGCCATGAACGACAGGAAATCCGCCAGCGGCGGCACCTGTTCGGCCAGCTCACGCATGCGCAGCGCGCGCCGGGCGAAGATGTCGGGTTGGGGCAGCAGCACCTCGGGCGGCTCCATGATGCCGCTCGGTGCGCTGCCAAAGCTGTGATTGACGCCTTTCATCGCGGGTTCCTTGTCGATTCACGCGCCGAGGGCGTCGAGGCGTGGTCGTCGCCCCGTGCCCGTCCGCGCATGATGTCCTCGTACCAGAGCTTGTGGTGGTGCCGTGCCCAGGCGGGGCTGACGCGCCCCTGGGTCATGGCGCGGATCGAGCCCTTGACCCAGATGGCCGAGTAGATGTGGATGATCAGCGTGACGATGGCGATGAACGCGGCATAGGCATGCACCATCGCCGCGTTGCGGTGCAGCCACAGCGGCACGTCTTCGGCGAACCAGGGGCGCCAGATGATCACGCCGCTGACCAGCAGCACCGGCACGGTCGCCAGGAAGATCCAATACACGAGTTTCTGGCCGGCGTTGTTCTTGCCCACCGGCGGCAGTCGGTCGTCGCGGTTGCTTAGGACATCGCGGATCTGCTTGAGCCACTGGACGTCATGCCGGCGGATCAGGTTGTCGCGGAAGAAACGCACCGCCTGGATGACGAACAGCAGGGTCATGAAGACCCCGATGTACGGGTGCAGGATGCGCGTTTCCTCCGGCCCGCCGAACAGGCCGGTGAAGCTGTAGAAGCCCGGATAGAACAGCGCCAGCCCGCTGAGCGTGAGCAGGGTGAAGCTGATCGCGACGATCCAGTGGTTGAGCCGCGTCCACCAGCCGTACCGCAAGATGCCGCTCTTGACGTTCGAATGGCTCATGGCCGGTCCTCCCCATCGTGCCGGTCGATCTCCCGCGCGCGCCCGGCGTTTTCGGGATCGGGGTCGTCCTCGGGCTCTTCCTTCGGGCCCTTGGTGACGTAGTGGAAGAAGCCGGCCAGCACCGAGGCGCCGAGCACCGCCGACATGATCGGTTTGGTGATGCCCTTCCAGGCCTCGACCGCCGGGCTGATCTGCGGGTCCTTCGCCAGGCCGCTGTAGATCTCGGGCTTGTCGGCATGCTGCAGCACGTAGACCACATGGGTGCCGCCGACCCCGGCGGGGTTGTAGATGCCGGCGTTCTCGTAGCCGCGTCCCTTGAGGTGTTCGACCCGGTGGGCGCCGTAGTCGAGCATGTCCTCGCGGGTGCCGAACATGATCGCCGAGGTCGGGCAGGTCTTGACGCACGCCGGCTCCAGCCCGTGGTAGACGCGGTCGGAGCACAGCGTGCACTTGTAGGCCTTGTTGTCCCGCTCGCTGTAGCGCGGGATGTCGAACGGGCAGCCGGCACGGCAATAGCCGCAGCCGATGCAGTGCTCGGAGTTGAAATCGACGATGCCGTTGGCGTACTGCACGATCGCGCCGGGGGCCGGGCACGCCTTGAGGCAGCCCGGTTCGGCGCAGTGCATGCAGTTGTCCTTGCGGATCAGCCACTCCAGGTCGCCTTCCTCGTTCTCGTATTCCGAGAAGCGCATGACTTCGAACGACTCGGCGGTGAGGTCGATGGGGTTGTCGTACACGCCGTGGCAGTGGCCCACCTCGTCGCGCGTGTTGTTCCACTCCATGCACGCCACCTGGCAGGCCTTGCAGCCGATGCACACGGACACGTCGATCAGCTTGGTGACCTGTTCGACGCCGCCCTGGCGGACCTGGGGGGAGGGGGTGATCGACGCGGAGCGCGCGACGATGTTCTGCAGGTTGATCTGGTCGCCTCGCATGGCCTTCTCCTAGAGCTTCTCGACATTCACCAGGAACGACTTGAATTCCGGTGTCTGCGTATTGCCGTCGCCCACGAAGGGGGTCAGCGAGTTGGTCAGGTGCGCCGGACGGGCCACGCCCTTGAAGCCGTAGTGCAGCGGGATGCCGATCTGATGGACCGTACGGCCGTCCACCTGCAGCGGCACCATCCGCTTGGTCACCACCGCCACCGCTTCGATCAGGCCGCGCTTGGACGTCACCCGCACCCGCTCGCCCTGGGCGATGCCGAGCTCGGCGGCCAGCACCTCGCCGATCTCGATGAACTTCTCCGGCTGGACGATGGCGTTGAGCAGCGCGTGCGTCGTCCAGAAGTGGAAATGCTCGGTGAGGCGGTAGGTCGTCGCCGCGTACGGGAACTCGTCATTGGTGCCGAAATGGTCGCGGTCCGATGGGAACACCCGCACGATCGGGTTATGGAATGCCAGCGGGTTGTCCGGGTGCAGCGGGTTGCGGTCGATCGGCGATTCCATCGGCTCGTAGTGCTCGGGGAACGGGCCATCGTTCAGCTGTTCGCTGGCGAAGAAGTGCCCGGTGCCGGTCTGCGTGACGATGAAGGGGCCGACCCCGGCCGACGGCGGCGTGAAGATCGGGTAGTCCGGTACGTCGGCACCGATCCAGCGCTCGCCGTTCCACCAGATATAGGCCTTGTTGGAGGCCCAGGGCGTGCCGTCCGGCCGCGCGGAGGCGCGGTTGTACATCAGCCGACGGTTCGCCGGCCATGCCCAGGCCCAGCCGAGCGTGGTGCCGACGCCGTACGGGTCGGCGTTGTCGCGCCGCGCCATCATGTTGCCGGCCTCGGTGAAGGAGCCCGTGTAGATCCAGCAACCGCAGGCGGTACTGCCATCGGCACGCAGCTGGGAGAAATCATCGAGCAGCTCACCGGCGCGCTTGATGACCTTGCCGGTCTCGTCGGTGATGTCCCGCAGCGCGCGCCCGTTGGCTTCCTTCGCCAGTGCCTCGGACTCCGGGTGCCAGGGGTTGGTGTAGTTCCAGGTCAGGTTGAGGATCGGGTCCGGGAAGGCGCCGCCTTCGTCCTGATACAGCTTCTTCAGCCGCATCATCAGCCCCGCGAGAATCGCCATGTCGGTCTGCGATTCACCCGGACCGGGCGCGGCCTTGACGTGCCATTGCAGCCAGCGCGAGCTGTTGGTGATCGAGCCGTCGTCCTCGGCGAAGCAGGTGGTCGGCAGCCGGAACACCTCGGTGCCGATGGTGGCCGGATCGACCGGGTTGTATTCGCCGTAGTTCTTCCAGAACTCGCCGGTCTCCACCTCCAGCGGATCCATGATGACGAAGTACTTGAGCTTCGACAGACCCTCCAGGACCTTATCCTTGTGCGGGAACGACGCCAGGATGTTGAAGCCCTGGCAGATGGTGCCGGTCATCTCGCCCTTGGCGGCCTGGTTGATGGCATAGAGCACGTCGTAGAGCGGTTGCGACAGCTTGGGCAGCCAGTCGTAGAGCCAGTCGTTCTCGGCGGTGGCGAGGTCGCCGTACCAGTCCTTCATCAGGCTGATGAAGAAACGGTCGTAGTGTTTCCAGTAGGACACTTCGCCCGGCAGCAGGGGCTGCTTGGTGCGGACCTTCATGTAGTCCTCGTAGCGCTGCAGCTCCGCCGCGGGCAGTCCCATGTAGCCGGTCAGCAGGTTGGACAGCAGGCCGATATCGGTCAGGCCCTGGATGTTGGAGTGGCCGCGCAGTGCATTCACTCCGCCGCCCGGCATGCCCATGTTGCCCAGCAGCAGCTGCACCATCGCGCCGGTACGAATGATCTGCGAGCCGATGGTGTGCTGCGTCCAGCCCAGCGCATAAAGGATGGTCATGGTCTTGTCGGGCGCAGAGGTCTGCGCGATCAGATCCCATATCTGCAAGACCTTCTTGCGCGGCATGCCGCACACCTGTTCGACCATGTCCACCGTGTAGCGGCTGTAGTGCTGGCGCATGAGCTGGAAGACGCAGCGGGGATGTTCCAGCGTCGGATCGGTGACGACGAAGCCCTGCTCATCCTTCTGGTAGTTCCAGTTGGTCTTGTCGTATGTGCGCGTTTCGGGGTCATAGCCGACGAACAGGCCATCGTCAAAGCCGAAGCCTTCTTCCACCAGGTGCGAGGCGTCGGTATAGGCGCGCACGTACTCATGATGGAATCGACCGGTTTCGATCAGGTAGTTGATCAGCCCGCCCAGCCAGACGATGTCCGTGCCGGTACGCAGCCAGGCATGAACGTCCGCCACTGCTGTGGTGCGGTTGTAGCGCGGATCCACCGAAATCAGGATCGCGTTGTTGCGCTCCTTGGCGTGCATGACCCAGCGGAAGCCCACCGGATGCGCCTCGGCGGAATTGCCACCCATCGAGAGGATGACGTTGGCGTTGCGGATGTCGACCCAGTGATTGGTCATGGCACCGCGACCGAATGAAGGGGCAAGACCTGCCACCGTCGGTCCGTGTCAGACGCGTGCCTGGTTGTCCACCACCAGCATGCCCAGCGCGCGGGCGATCTTCTGTGTCAGGTAGGCCGTCTCGTTGGTGCAGGCCGAGGCGGCGACCATCGAGGTCGTCAGCCAGCGGTTCACCAGCTGGCCCTTGTCGTCGTGCGTCTCGAAATTGCGGTCGCGGTCGTCCTTCATGTGACGGGCGATGCGATCTAAGGCCTCGTCCCAGCTGATGCGCTTCCACTCATTGGTGAACGGCTCGCGCACCTCGGGGTACTTGACGCGCGTCTCGCTGTTGATGAAGTCCAGCACGCCGGCGCCCCGCGGGCACAGCGAGCCGCGGCTAACCGGATGATCCGGGTCACCCTCGACGTGGTAGACTTGGTCGATGACATTGATCGCGCCATCGCCGCGCGTGTAGAGCAGCATCCCGCAGCCCACCGAACAGTAGGTGCAGATGTTGCGGGTCATGGTCGAGCCGGTGAGCTTGAAATGGCGGATCGAGGCGAGGGCCTGTTCCGGGGCGAACCCCATCATGGCCATGCTCGAAGCACCAAGTCCGGCCGCGCCCAGCTTGAGGAAACTGCGCCGGGATACGCGCACTGACATGGGTATCTCCTTGTAACTTTATTTTTCGGCTATCACGAAGGGGTCGACTGCCGCCTGGCTTGAGGGTTCATGCCGGTGGTCGATTGGTGACCCTTTTTCCCCAGCCTAGACCGCTCGCGGCATACTCGCCGAAGCCCTGATGGACGGTGTGTATATCGCGCGAAGCGAAGGTGGCGGAAGGCAGTGAGAGTCGAACTCACCCGGGAACGGCTGCCGTCCCCAACCGGGTTTGAAGCCCGGCCGCACCACCGGGTGCGATTGCCTTCCTCAGAGAGGCCTGTTCGAAACAAGCGAAAGAGTGGGCCTGTTTGTTAACAAGCGAAACGTTCGACCGCGGCTTGGCGAAATCGTGTCCGACAAATTGCCGCATCAGCCTCTTCGGACCTGTTGGCCTCGACATCCCTTCGTAGGAGCCCGCTTGCGGGCGATCCCGGCGGCTCCGCACCAACTTGCAGGGCGCTACAGATGTAGGGCGGATTCCGGAGCGCAGCGAACAATCCGCCTAAGGCCAGCCACCGCGGAACGACCGGTGCATTGCTTCACGAATGCACCTCCGAGTTCGCGAGCGAGCTCGCTCCTACGAAGGCCAAGACGGCGAGGCTGTCTGTAGGAGCGAGCTTGCTCGCGATGAATCATCGGGGCGGGAAACGCCAAGACTGCCGAGCCATAGGGCGGATTCAGGAGCGGAGCGAACAATCCGCCTAAGGCCAGCACTGCGGAACGACCGGTGCATTGCTTCGCGAATGCACCCTACGGGGCAACGGTCGCGCCGGTTCGCGAGCAAGCTCGCTCCTACGAAAGCGAAGACGGCGAGGCGTACGCACCCTACGAGCCTGGCGGCGTCGAAGCGGCATCGACAGCCAGCGCAGCGACCAGGGCGCTGTCGCGGCGGACCTTGCGGGCGTTGCCGAGGCGGCGGGTCAGGCCGATGCAGTCGAAGTGCTCGAGCAACTGGATGCTGCGTTTGCGCCCGAGGCCGATGGCGTCGCGAAAATCCGCCGCCTGGACCGTTCCCACTTCTTCTTCGAGCGCGAGCAGCCGACGGGCCAGCGCGCGGACCGTGGCCTCGGGGTAGAAAAGGTCGCGGACCACCTGCTGCAGCTCGCCCAGCCGCGCCAGTTTGCGCAGCAGGTGACGGACCTCGGCCTCGTCGCGATCGAGCGCGCGGGCCAGATCGCGCACCCACGGCGGGTCGTAACCGCCCGCGACGAGCAGTGGCCAGAGCCGGGCCTTGAGCGATTCCTCCGCCGTGGTGAGCAGCACGCGATGGCCCGGCAGGTGCAGCCAGGGGCCGCTGGCCTGGATCGCTTCGTCGGCCAGCAGGCTTTCCAGCAGTGCGATGAAGACCGGGCGTTCGAGCTGGGGCAGGGCGATGCGGCGCAGGCGATCGCGATCGGGGCCGAGCTCGTCAGGTTGGTCGGCATGGAAGCGCTCGAGGGCGGCGAGCAGGCGGCTGCGCAGGCCATTCCACACCTCGGGCGCGAACAGCCACGGGCCTTGGCGTGTCGTCAGTTCCAGCACACCGGCCGGCAATCGCCAGTGCGCGCGCGGGTGGTTGAATTGGCGTTCGAGCGTCCACGGCGCGATGCCGTTGTCCGCGTGCGCGAGCAGGGTCGGCAGCGCCGCCTCCAGTGTCTGGCCGCGCAGCGCCCGCAACTGCTCGATGCGCGCGGGCGTGCGCCGGTGGCGGGTCGGCGCGAAGGGGTCGAGCACGCGGCCGCCGCCCAGCGTGCGTTGGGCCGACTGGTCCCGCAGGACGAGCGCATCGCCATGCACGGCATGGGTCGGACCGTTGAGGACGAGCTGGGCCAGTGCCACCTCGCCCGGTCGAACCCGGTCGCCATCGAGCAGCGCCACGCGACCCGTCACGTCCTGCGCGCCGAGGTGCAGGTGCACCGGCGTCCAGTGGGTCAGGGCGTGAACTTCTGAGGGCAGCAGGCGCAGTTCGATGTCGAGCCGCGTCGCCGGGCCGTGCAAACCGGGATGGACGAGCCATTCGCCACGGCGGATGGACTCGACCGTAAGCCGGTCGCCAGCGATGTTGAGGGCGACTCGCTGGCCCGCGTGGGCTGCGTCCGCCGTGCGGTTCTGCGCATGCAGGCCGCGCACCCGCACGCGCCGGCCCGAGGGGCTGAGCATCAGCTCATCGCCGCTGGCGACCGCACCGGCAAAGGCGGTGCCGGTCACCACCACGCCTGCGCCTGCCACGCTGAAGGCGCGGTCGATCGGCAGGCGGAAGAGGCCGTTCGTGCCGCGCCGGGTGCGTTCGCCGGCCGCCTGGGCCAGCGCCCCGCGCACATCGGCCACGCCTTCGCCGGTCACGCTCGACAGCGGGAAGATCGGGGCGCCGGCAAAGGGGCCGGGCGCGAGCAGGGCGCCTATCTGTAGGCGCACCTCGTCCAGCCGCGCCGGTGCGACGCGGTCGATCTTGGTCAGCGCGACCATCGCCCGGCCGATGCCGAGCAGCTCGGCGATGGCCAGGTGCTCGCGGGTCTGCGGCATCACGCCGTCGTCGGCGGCGATCACCAGCAGCAGCAGGTCGATGCCCGAGGCACCGGCGAGCATGTTATGCACGAAGCGTTCGTGGCCCGGCACGTCGATGAAGCCGGTCGGCGCGCCATCGCCCAGGTCGGCGTAGCGATAGCCGAGGTCGATGGTGATGCCGCGCTCGCGTTCTTCGCGGCGATGATCGCCCTCGACCCCGGTCAGCGCCCGGAGCAAGGCGGTCTTGCCGTGATCGATATGGCCAGCGGTGCCGACGATCACGGCGCCTGCACCGCCAGCTGCGCGAGCTGTTCGGCAAAGCCCGTTTCGTCATCGAGCTGGCGCAGGTCCAGCCAGAGGGCGTCGTCATCGATCCGGCCGATGACCGGGATGGGCAACGCCCGCAGCGCCTCTTCGAGATGGCGCAACGCCCGCCCGCGCAGGCGCTTGGGTTGCCGCGGGCGCAGGCGGAGGCCGGCGCTGGGCAGCCGTGCGACCGGTTGGGCGCCGCTGCCGATCATGCCCAGCACATCGCTCGCCGCCACGTCCCAGCCCTCGCCAAGCCGGGCCGCGAGTCGAGGCGCGAGGCGTTCGGCCTGCTCGCGGATGTCATCCTGCGGGCGGCTGAGCAGGCGCAGGGTGGTGAGTCGCTCGGCCAGCCGGTCCGGGTCGCGATACAGGCCGAGCACCGCTTCGAGCGCGGCGAGGGTCAGCTTGTCGACGCGCAGCGCGCGCTTGAGCGGGTTCTTCTTGATGCGTTCGATCAGCTCGCGCTTGCCGACGATGATCCCGCACTGCGGGCCGCCGAGCAGCTTGTCGCCGCTGAAGGTGACGAGGTCGGCGCCGTCGCGCAGCGCCTGCTGCACGGTCGGCTCGGCCGGCAGGCCCCAGCGCGTCAGGTCGACCAGGGTGCCGCTGCCGAGGTCTTCGAGCAGCGGCAGGCCATGCTCGCGGGCGATGCCGGCAAGCTCGGCGGTGGACACGCTGGCGGTGAAGCCCTGCACGCTGTAGTTGCTCGTGTGCACGCGCATCAGCAGGCCGGTGCGCGGGCCGATGACGGCGCGGTAATCCTTGGCGTGGGTGCGGTTGGTGGTGCCGACCTCGACCAGCTTCACCCCGGCGCGCGCCATGATGTCGGGGATGCGGAAGGCGCCGCCGATCTCGATCAGCTCGCCCCGCGAAATGACCCCTTCCTTGCGCGCGCCCAGGCTGTTGAGCGCCAGCAGCACCGCCGCGGCGTTATTGTTCACCACCGTGACCGCTTCGGCGCCGGTCAGCTCGCGCACGAGCTCGGCGATCAGCGCGTCGCGGTCGCCGCGCTTGCCGGTGGCGAGGTCGAATTCCAGGTTCAGCGGATACCGCGCGGCGAGCGTCATCGCCTCGATCGCTTCGTCCGGCAGCAGAGCACGGCCAAGGTTGGTGTGCAGCACCGTGCCGGTGAGGTTGAAGACGCGCCGGACCCGGCTGCGATGCCGGCTGGCCAGCCGCTCGCCGGCGCGACCGGCCAGCGCGGCGTCGGTGACCTCGACCGCCTCGAGCTGGCCCTGCCGCACGGGTTCGCGCAGCTCATCGAGCAGGTTGCGCAGCTCGTCGAGCACGGCACTGCGACCGAAGCGGCGAGCCAGCGGTTCGCAAGATGCGCTGCGCAGCAGGCGGTCCAGCGAAGGCAGGCGGGTGGCGGGGCGTTGCCCGTCATGGGCGAGGGGGCTGACAGCGACGGCATGCAGATCGGCCATGCGCGGCTCGTTCCTTGTGCGGAGTTCGAATGACGCGGCAGGGCGGGCAAGCACCGTGCTAGACGGTCTGGCTTGCACAACCGGGTGCCGGTCGCCGTACCGCAGAGAGCGGTCGACCCTGATCGGCCGAGAACGTTCCGTCGGTCAGGCCCGGTTTAACCCTTTTGATCAAACGGTCAATTGAACCGGTTTGTGTGATGCAGGTCTCAAACAGGTCATTCAGGAACCTCCGCTACGGTGCAAGTCCATCCTCTGGCCTTAGGCTCACCCGCCGGTCATGCTGGCTCATTGATATTTCTGAAGAAATTCCCCTCGCCGGTCGCCTTCATCGTCTGCCGATCGAGACCGACGCCCGCCGCCGGACGCGGCCCCGCACTAAGGAGTGGTTCATGTCTTCATCCGTTCTTACCGACCTGCTGCAAAAGCACGAGGCTGCGATTCTGCAGGACTGGGTCGCCGCCCAGCGCCAGGCGGGCATCCGTGCCGATCTGATCGACGAGCAGACCGTACAGGCCAATTCTCGCGACCTGCTGCGCGTCTTCATCACCGCGGCTTCGCAAGGCACGGCCGACCTCGACGCCGAGTATTGGAAGCCGGTCAAAGCGCTGCTCCAGCGTCTGTCGCAGACCCAGAGCCGGCAGGGCTTTTCCCCGTCGGAAACGGCGACCTTCGTGTTCTCGCTCAAGGAAGTGCTGTTCAGCTACGCCCAGCGCCACACCGACCAGCCGCTCGTCTGCATCGGCGAAATCAGCCGCCTGATCGACAAGCTCGGCCTCTATAGCTTCGAATCCTTCGTCAGCACCCGCGAGACGGTCATCCGCGAGCAGCAGGAGAGCATGCTGGAGTTGTCCACGCCGGTCGTGGAGCTGTGGCAGGGCATCCTGGCGATTCCGTTGATCGGTTCGCTGGACAGCAATCGCACGCAGATCGTCATGGAGGCGTTGCTGCAGAAGATCGTCGAGACCGAGTCGGACATCGCCATCATCGACATCACCGGCGTGCCGACCGTCGACACCATGGTCGCCCAGCACCTGCTCAAGACCGTCACGGCGGCCAAGCTGATGGGCGCCAAGTGCATCATCAGTGGCATCCGCCCGCAGATCGCCGCGACCATCGTGCACCTCGGGGTGGAGCTCGGCGACGTGGTCACCAAGTCGTCGCTGGCCGACGCCTTCCGCCTTGCTCTCAGGGAGCAGGATGTGCGTCTGGTAGCCAACAAGCCGCGTTGAGGAGCCTGCGATGGTTGATCGGATTCCCATTCTGAAGATGGGGCGCTACCTGCTGCTGAGCATTCAGGTGGACATGCACGACCAGCTCGCGCTGGACCTGCAGGAGGACCTCACGCAGCAGATCGTCAAGCACCGGGCCAAGGGCGTGCTGATCGACATTTCCTCGCTGGAGATCGTCGACTCCTTCATTGGCCGGATGCTCGCGCACATCGCCAACGTGTCGCAGATTCTCGACGCCAAGGTCATCGTGGTCGGCATGCAGCCGGCCGTGGCCATCACCCTGGTAGAGCTGGGTCTTTCCCTGGAAGGCATCGCCACCGCACTGAATGTCGAAAAAGGCATGCGCTGGCTGGAACGCAACGTCGATGAAGACCTGAGCCTGGAGTGCGAGCGTGGGGACGACCCAGACCTTTCCGCTGAAGCAGGAGACTGACATCGTCGTCATCCGGCAACAGGTCCGCAAGGTCGCCGAACAGGCGCGCCTGGGCCTGGTCTCGCAGACCAAGATCGTCACGGCCGCCAGCGAGATCGCGCGTAACGCGCTGATCTATGGCGGTGGCGGCGAAGCGCGGTTGACCGGGACTCAACGTGACGGGCGATCGGCGGTTCACCTGGTGATCATCGATCACGGCGCCGGCATCGAGGACCTCGACAAGGCGATGGTCGATGGCTACACCTCAGGCAACGGCCTGGGGCTGGGCCTGAGCGGTGCGCGGCGGCTGGTCGATGACTTTTCCATCCGCAGCGCACCGGGCGAGGGGACGACCGTGGAGTTATGGAAGTGGCGCTGATGCCCGATCAGCATCAGCAAATGATCGAGGTGAGCGACCCGGCGCATGTCGATGCGGCGCGCCGGGCCGCGGTCCGCCTGGCCGAGCGGGTACGGGCCGACGAGCAGTGGCTCGGGCGTATCACGGTCGTCACCCAGGAGCTGGCGCGCAATCTGGTGCTCCATGCCGGTGGCGGCAGCGTGCTGCTGTCGCTGGACCGGCACGGTCTCGACCTGGTCGCCGTCGACAAGGGGCCGGGAATGGCCAACATCGCGCAGTGCCTGAGCGACAGCTATTCGACCGCCGGCACCATGGGCGCGGGGCTCGGTGCCATCCGGCGCATGTCCGATGCCTTCGATATCTACTCGCAGCCGGGCCAGGGCACGCTGGTCCATGCGCATTTCGACATCGAGCCGCCAAGCGCGGCGGGCCTGAAGGTGGGCGCCGTCTCGACGCCGTATCCCGGTGAAACGCTGTGCGGCGATGCCTGGGCGGTGCTCGGCAACCGCATCATGGTGTGCGACGGCCTCGGCCACGGGCATGCCGCGCATGAGGCGAGCCAGCGTGCGCGCAGCCTGTTTCTCGATCACGACAGCTCGATCCCCTTGCCGACGCTGATGGAGCGCCTGCACCGTGCCTTGGCCGACACGCGCGGCGGCGCCGTCGCCTTCGCCGAGATCCAGCCGGCGCGGGGGCAGGTCGAGTTCTGCGGCATCGGCAACATCGCCGGCGTGCTGCTCGCCGAGCGCTCGCGCAGCATGGTGTCGGCCAATGGCACGGTGGGCTACAAGATCGGCCGGGTGCAGACATTCACCTACCCGTGGGACCCGGCCACGGTGCTGGTGATGAGCTCCGACGGCATCGGCACCAAGTGGGACCTGAACGGCTATCCAGGTCTGTTTCGTCGCAGCCCGGCGATCATCGCCGCCCAGGTGCATCGCGATTTCCGGCGGCTGAACGACGACGCGACGGTCGTGGTGGTGAAGGGTGAATAGTCGACGTCCGCTAACCTCGGTGACGATCCGCGAGGAAGTCGATGTCGTCGCCTGCCGGCAGTGCGCCAAACGCATCGCCGAGTGGCTGGGCATGAGTCGCCTGGAACAGATTCGGGTGGCGACCTCGGTGTCCGAACTGGCGCGCAACATCTACCAGTACGCCGGAACCGGCAGCTTTCAGTTCCAGCTCGAGCTGGACGAGCGCGGCCAGTTGGTGGCGATGGGCTTCGAGGCCCGCGACAAGGGGCCGGGCATCGCGCAGATCGACGCCATTCTCGACGGCAGCTACGTCTCGGCGACCGGCATGGGTGTCGGCTTGCGCGGCGCGCATCGGCTAATGGACAGCTTCGAGATCGACACCGGCCCGGCGGGTACGCGTATCAGTGCCGCCAAGCGAGTGCATCCGCCGCGTCCAGCCCCGAGCGACGCCAGCGTGCGCGCCTTCCAGGATGCGCTGGCTCACGAGGGCACAGTCGATCCGTTCCGCGAAATCCAGGTGCAGGGCGAGGAGCTGATGCTCACCAACGCCGAGCTGGTGGCCAAGCAGCAGGAGCTGGAGGCGACCAACCTGGAGCTGGCCAGCACCAACAAAGGCGTGGTGGCGCTCTATTCGGAGCTCGAGAAGACCGCGCAGGACCTGCAGGAGGCGAGCGAGTCCAAGAGCCGGTTCTTCTCCAACATGACGCACGAGTTCCGCACGCCCATCAACATCATCGAGAACATGTCCAAGCTGCTCCAGAGCGGGGCGGACGGCACGCTCAATCCCGAGCAGCGCAAGCAGGTCGGGTTCATCAGCGATGCGGTGAGCGAGTTGTCGCAGCTGGTCAACGAACTGCTCGACCTGGCCGAAGCGCAGTCAGGGCGCATGGACGTGGTGCCCGGCGCGTTCGGACTGGTCGACTTCATGTTGCAGCTGCGCCAGTTCGGCTCGGCGCTCTCGACCCGCTACCCGAAGGTCGACTGCCAGGTTCACCTGCCGGACCGTGACCTGCCGATGAACACGGACCGCAACCGGCTGTTCCAGATTCTCCGCAACCTGATCAGCAATGCGATCAAGTACACGCCCCAGGGTGAGGTGAACGTGCGGGTGTTCCAGACCGACGAGCACTGCGTCGAGTTTCTCGTCGAGGACACCGGCATCGGCATTGCCGAGGAACATCAGGCACAGGTGTTCGAAGAGTTCTGCCGCATTCGTTCGCCGGGCCTGACGCATATCGAGGGCACCGGCCTCGGCTTGCCGCTGGCCAAGCGACTGGCCGGCCTGCTCAAGGGCGACCTGTCGCTCAGCAGCACGCTCGGCAAGGGCAGCCGGTTCTTCGTCCGGTTGCCGTGCGCGTTCGAGCATCAGGAAGTGCCGTCAGCCCGCGCCGGCCTGAAGGGCACCACCGTGCTGGTCATCGACGACAACGCGGCCGATCGCTATCTCGTCGGCCGGGCGCTTCAGCCGTTCGACGTGGTGCTGATCGAGGCGGACACTGCGCGCGCCAGCATCGACAAGCTGCATGCGGTGCGCCCGGACGTCATCCTGCTCGACCTCGACCTGCCGGACATCAGCGGCGAAGACCTGCTCGAAAGCATGGACTGGGCGATGCACCAGCGGGTGATCGTCAATACGGCCAAGGCGCTTGGCGAAAGCGACCGTGAGCGGCTGGCGCCGATGTGCCACGCCATCCTTGATAAGTCCCGCCCCGATTACAGCGAGGCGTTGATAGAGGCCATCGAGCGCCTCGTATGGAGTCATGCGCATGAAGGCTAAGCGGCGCATCGTCATCATCGACGACATGGATGCCAACCGGTACGTGCTGAGGAAGATCATCGCGGGCGAATCGCGCTACGACGTGCTCGAAGCCGGCTGCGGCGCCGACGGGCTGGCGTTGATCGACGAGACGGTCGACCTGGTGATCGTCGACATCAACCTGCCCGACATGAGCGGTTTCGAGCTGGTGCAGGCGATGCGCGACAAGCTGGCCGGCGAGCGCATGCCGGCGGTCATCAACATCTCGGCGACCTTCGTCTCGGGAAAGGACAAGGCCACCGGCCTGAACCAGGGCGCCCAGGCTTACCTGACGCACCCGATCAACCCGGACGAAGTGCTGGCGACCATTTCGCTGCTGCTCAAGGCCAACAACCGCATGGAGCGCATCGAGCAGCAGCGCAACGTCGCCATCGCGCGCAGCGAAACCTTGCGCACGGAAAAGATCATGCTCGAGCGCTTCATGCGTTCGCTGAACCATGACCTGCGCTCGCCGCTGTCGTCGGCGACGATGGTGGCCAACCTCATGCGGCGCAATCCCAGCCGGCGTACCGATGACCTGATCAAGGTGCTCGAAGGGAATTTGCAGCGCATCGAGCAGATGATCAGCAATGTGCTGGACATCTCGCACATGAGCCTCGGTGGTGGCCTCAAGCTGCGTGGCGAGTCGCTTTCGCTGCGCGCGCTGCTGGACCAGGCGCTGGACAACCTGCGTTATCAGGTCGGCAACCCGCTGCGGCTGGAAGCCGAGCCCGCCGATCGCCAGGTGTTCTGGGACAAGCAGAGCTTCCTGCGCATCTTCGACAACCTGGTCATCAATGCCGCCAAGCACGGCGCCCCAGGCGAGCCGATCGACATCCGCCAGTGGGTCGACGGCGACACCGTGGGCATCCAGGTCAGCAACGTTGGCCAGCTACCGGAGGAGGTGCTGGAGAACCTGGCCACCCCGTACTTCATCTCGACCCGCAGCGACACCAAGGGCTGGGGGCTGGGCCTGCCGATCGTCAAGGCGCTGAGCGAGAGCTTCGGCGGAAGCGTCAACTTCGCCAACCGGGAGGGGCGGGTGCTGGTGGACGTGCGCCTGCCCATCAACATGAACAACGATGGCACCGGCATCGAGCTGGCCGGACGCACGCTCGGTAGCCACTGATCGCCGGGCTTGGAGGTGGGTATGCGGACAATCGTCTTCAGCACTCAGCCGTATGACCGGCGGTTCCTCGACGAAGCCAACGCCGCGCGACCACCTGCCGAGCGCTTCCTGATCGATTACCAGGAAGCGGCCCTTGACGCCCGCACCGCTGCGCTCGCCGAGGGTTACGAGGCGGTCTGCGTGTTCGTCAACGATGTGGTCGACGAGACCGTCCTGCAGGCGCTGGTGAAGTCGGGTGTGCGCGCCGTGCTGCTGCGGTGCGCCGGCTTCAATAATGTCGATCCGGACGCGGCCCGCCGGCTCGGCATCGCCATTGCCCGCGTGCCGGCGTACTCACCCGAGGCGGTAGCCGAGCACACGCTGGCGCTGATCCTGACGCTCAACCGCAAGACGCACCGGGCCTTCAACCGGGTGCGAGAGGGCAACTTCCGACTCGAAGGGCTGCTGGGCAGTACCCTGCATGGCAAGACGGCCGGTGTCATCGGGCTCGGCAGAATAGGCCTCGCTACGGCGAGAATCCTGCGCGGCTTCGGCTGCCAGGTGCTCGGTCACGATCCCGTTGTGCCGCCCGGTTTCGTCGAGCTGGGACGCGAGGTGGCGCTGGATGAATTGCTGGCGACAGCCGACATCGTGTCGCTGCATTGCCCGCTCACCGAACAGACCCGTCACCTCATCGATGCGCGCAGCCTGGGCCTGATGAAAACCGGCGCCATGCTGGTCAATACGTCGCGCGGCGCACTGATCGATACCGGCGCCGTGATCGAGGCGCTGAAGACGCGCCAGCTGGGCGCTCTGGCGATCGATGTCTACGAGCAGGAGGCCGAGCTGTTCTTCCGCGATCGTTCCGGCGAAATCATCGATGACGATGTCTTCCAGCGGCTGATGACCTTCCCTAATGTGCTGGTGACCGGTCACCAGGGCTTCTTCACGGTGGAGGCGCTGCGCGAGATCAGCGAGACGACGCTGGATAACCTCGCCTGCCTGCGTAGCGGGCGTCCCTGTCCGAACGCGCTCTGAAGTCAGGCCGCCGTTGCCGCGCGCTGCGGTGCGGCACGGCGTTCCAGGCGCCATGACCAGGCGAACACCAGCAGCCCGCAGACGGCGGTCGCGGCGCCGATGTAGCCGGTCGAGGTCCAGCCCAGGCCGGCGCTGATCGCCAGCCCGCCCAGCCAGGGGCCGAGTGCGTTGGCGATGTTGAAGGCCGCATGGTTGGAAGCCGCCGCCAGGGTCTGTGCGCCCGTGGCAACGTCCATCAGCCGGGTTTGCAGGGCTGGCGACAGGGACACCATGGTGCCGACGGCGAACACCGACGGAATCACCGTCCAGATCGACCCGGCCGCCAGCGGAAACACCAGCAGCACCAGCGTGCTCCACATCAGCAGCCAGGCCACCGCACGGAATTGCAGCCGATCGAACAGCCAGCCGCCGGCCAGGTTGCCGACGATGCCGCCCAGGCCGAACGCTGCGAGGGCGAAGGGAATGTAGTGCGGCGCGACCTTCGTCACCTCCAGCAGGGTTGGCGCCAGGTAGGCGAAGACGCAGAACATGCCGGCGAAACCGATCGAGCCGATCAGCAATGACAGCCAGACCTGCGGCCGATTGAACGCGCGGATTTCATCCATCGGCGCCTGGCGTGGCTCGCTGCGGTCGAGCGGCAGGAACAGCGCGACCAATGCCACGGTCAGCAGCGCGATGGCGCCGACCAGCGCGAACGCCCAGCGCCAGCTCAGCCACTGTCCAAGCCAGGTCGCCAAGGGGTTGCCGATCAGCATGGCCACCGTCAACCCGGCGAGTACACGCGCCACGGCCTTGGCCCGCTGATCGGGCGCGACCATCGAGGCGGCCACCAGCATCGCCACGCCGAAGTAGGCGCCATGCGGCAGGCCGGCGATGAAGCGGAACAGCATCAGCGAGCCATAGCCCGGCGCCAGCGCGCTGGCGAAGTTGCCGAGGGCGAAAAAGCCCATCAGCCACAGCAACAGGTGGCGCCGGAACAGCCGAGCACCGAGGATCGCCAGCACCGGCGCGCCGACCACCACGCCCAGCGCATAGCTGCTGATCACATGCCCGACCTGTGGCTCACTGATGCCCAATCCACTGGCCACGTTCGGCATCAGCCCCATGATCGCGAACTCGCCAGTGCCGATGGCGAAGCCGCCCATCGCCAGGGCCAGTTCGATCAGGACGATGGCGCGGGGAGAGAGGCGCTGGGCGAGAGGTGAAGTCATCGGTAAGGCTGCCTCGATCTTGGGGCGTAAAAGGGCGGACGATTATTCATGGTTCGAATCGGGATGCCAGCGCCGAGGCGCCTGCCCGGCGAGCCCATGCGGGCGATAGCCGCGTCGGTGGCTGACAACCGTTTCGCCATGGATGCGGCGACCGGCTGCGGCGCAAGAGCGGGACGACCCGACCCCCGACGCAGCCGGATTCGCCGAAAGGGTACGGGCGAAACATGACGGGCCAATGGCCCGTCGGGGTCATGCGCCAAGTGCAGCCGCCAACTGGCCGGGCGTGTGCTGGGCGCCCATGGTTTGGGCCGCCGTCAACGGGGTGACGCCATTGGCGTCGGCACGGGCCGGGTCGGCGCCGTGGCGCAGCAACAGCTCGACGATCTCGGTGCGGTCGAACATGGCCGCCATCATCAGGGCCGTCTTGCCATCCGGCCCGCTGGCGTCGACATCCGCCCCGTGCTCGAGCAGCAGGGCGGCCATCGCCGTATTGCCTTTGAAGCCGGTGCCGGCGAGGGGCGTCTGCCCGGCGTCGTTGGCGATGTTCGGGTCGGCGCCGCGTTCGAGCAGCATGCGACAGGTGTCGAGGTGGCCGTGGTAGCTGGCGAGCATGAGCAGGGTGTCGCCCTTCTGGTTGCGCAGGTTCGGTGGCAGGCCCTGGCCGAGCAGGGCGGCGAGCATGTCGTCGTTGCCGTGCCGGGCGAGGTCGAATACCTGGGTGGCGAATTCCTGCAATTCCAGTTCTTCCTGCGGTGTCATCGGCGGGCGTTGGGTCTGAGTGGTCATGGCGGCTCCTGTCGGCAGCATCGAAATCAGGCACTCAATCTACGACCGCCACGGGCGGGTGGCGGTGCGTTTTCTTTCTATCGACGCCATAGCCGGCGCTTCGCTTGGCTTCAGGTCGTGCGCGCCGGCGGCGCCATGAATTCCGGACCGATCGGGTCGGTGACATGCTCGACCAGCAGCCGGTCGATGTCGGCGAGATCCTGCTCGCTGAGCCGCCAGCCGAAGGCGTCGTCGATCCCTTCGAGCTGCTCCGGCTTGCGCGCACCCCAGAGGGCGATGGTCGGGCCGCGATCCAGTACCCAGCGGATCGCCAGGGCCAGCATCGATTTGCCGTGCCGATCGCGCGCCAGCGCTGTCAGGGCGTCGACGGCCGAGAGGTACTGGCCGAAGCGCGGTTGCTGGAACTTCGGGTCCTTCTGGCGCAGGTCGTCTCCCTGGAACGCTCGCTCGGCGCTCATCCGCCCGGACAGCAGCCCGCGGCACAAGGCGCCATAGGCCAGGACGGTCAGGCCGTGCTCGCGGGCGTAGGGCAGCACGTCGGCGTCGATCGCCCGCTCGAACAGGTTGTACGGCGGCTGGACTGCCGCCAGCGGCGCGACGGCACGGAACGCATCCATCTGCTCGCACGAATGGTTGCTAACGCCGATCGCGAGAATCTTACCTTCCCGGCGCAGCGCCTCGAGTTCGCGGGCGGTTTCTTCGATGGGGGTGAGCGGGTCGGGCCAGTGGACCTGGTAGAGATCGATCCGATCGGTGCGCAGGCGACGCAGCGATGCTTCGATTTCCTCGCGGATGCGCGCGCGGCTGGCATTGCGGCGCGGGCGCTGTTCGGGCCATTCCAGCCCGACCTTGGTGGCGATGACGACCTGATCCCGGATGCCGGCTAGCGCCTTTCCGATGATCTCTTCGGAGTGGCCGTAGCCGTATACCGGCGCCGTGTCGATGAGGTTGATGCCCCGATCGATCGCCGAGCGAATGGTCGCTTCGGAGCTCGAATCGTCGCTGCCGCCCCAGAGACGGCCGCCAATCGCCCAGGTGCCCAGGCCGATGCGCGAAACCGGCGTGGATATGCCGCTGATGTGCAGATGCTCGATGGTCAAGGGATGCCTCCTGTGGTGGGGATGGCTGTATGACCGCGAATGTCCGGCGGCGTTGTCGGTCGTCCGATGTTTATCGGCCGGTGACCCGCGTGGCTGCACGAGGCGCGCCGTTCGCCGCGCTTGATTCTCAGGTTACGTCAGGTCCGGTTTTCCGCGGACCGAAGACAGGGAGCATGCCATGCCCATGCCAATGACCGTCGGGCAGTTGGCGAAGCGTTCGGTATTTGGCGTTCCTCGGGCAGGCCGTGAGCGCGCGCTGACCGGTATCGGCGTCGGCGCATGGCTATGGCACCATGCGCCGCTCGCCGTCCGGGAGCTGTCCCATGAACCCGCAAGACCTCGAACGCCTGGTCACCCTGGCGATGCCATACGGCAAGTACAAGGGCCGACTGCTGGCCGATCTGCCGGGCCATTACCTCGGCTGGTTCGCCCGCGAAGGCTTCCCCAAGGGGGAACTCGGGCGCCTGCTGGCGCTGATGCATGAAATCGACCACAACGGGCTCAACGCCTTGCTCGAGCCCCTGCGCCGACGTCATTCCTCCAGCGCGGCGCGCAGGCTTTCGTAGCTGGGCGCCGCATAGATACCGACCTCGACGGCCAACGCCAGCATCGCCTCCAGGTCGCAGCGATAGACCAGCACCGCCTGGAGTTCATCGTCCAGCGGCTCGCTGAGGTCGACCAGCACGTAGCCACCTTTTTCCGGGTACAGACTCGAGAGCTGGACCTGGATGCGGTTGAGCGCCTTCAGCGGTTCGGTGCGAGCGAGTTGCTTGGCCTTGAGCACGAAGGGCACGTCCGGTCCGAACGAGGCGACGACCTGCTCGAACAGCGTCTGGTAGTCGTCCGCCTGGAACAGCACGGTGTCCGGCAGGCTGCCGATCACCACCCACTCGCCGAGCGGGATGGGGAAGCTGTCGTCGTAGTTGATGTCCGGGTTGGCAGCGAGGAAGGCATCCGGGTCGGCATAGGCCTGGGCGGCCTCGTCGGCGATGCGTTCGATTTCCGGCTCCTGCAGGCAGCCGGAACTCAGCAGGCGAATGAAGGCGCTGAGCGAGTCTTTCATGGGCGAGTGTCCTGTGCGGGGCGCGCAGCATAGCCGATCCGGGCGCCTGCGCGGCGAGGCGGGCATCGGCGAAAAGCGACGATGGCTATCGGCCCGATAACGCCGCGGGGCTGGGGGCGATCGCGGTTTTTCGTGCACAATAGCCGGCAAACGGGCGCACGGCGGGCTTTCGGCGATTGTGCCCGTGGCGAGCCCCGCCCAGAGATCAGCCCCGACTTAAAAGAGGAACGACTGTGTACGACGTCGTCATTAGCGGCACCGGCCTTTTCACTCCGCCCAACAGCATCTCCAACGAAGAGCTGGTGGCCTCCTTCAATACCTACGTGCATCGCTTCAACGAACAGCACGCCGCCGCGATCGAGGCGGGCGATGTCCAGCCGCTGGCCGAATCCAGCGTGGCGTTCATCGAGAAGGCGTCGGGCATCAAGAGCCGCTACGTGATCGACAAGGACGGCATTCTTGATCCCGAGCGCATGGTTCCGCGCATCCCGGAACGCAGCAATGACGAGTGGGGCATCCTGTGCGAGATGTCGATCAAGGCCGCCAACGAGGCGCTGGCCCGCGCCGGTCGCACGCCGGCGGACATCGACGGCGTGATCGTGGCCTGCTCGAACCTGCAGCGGGCCTACCCGGCGGTGGCGATCGAAGTGCAGGCCGCGCTCGGCATCAAGGGCTTTGGCTTCGACATGAACGTGGCCTGTTCGTCAGCCACCTTCGGCATCCAGAACGCGGTCAACGCCGTACAGCTCGGCCAGGCGCGGGCGATCCTGATGGTCAACCCGGAAATCTGCTCGGGACACCTGAATTTCCGCGACCGCGACAGCCACTTCATCTTCGGCGATGCCTGCACCGCGGTGATTGTCGAGCGCGCCGATCAGGCCACCTCGGCACACCAGTGGCAGGTGGTCGGCACCAAGCTGCTGACCGAGTTCTCCAACAACATCCGCAACAACTTCGGTTTCCTCAACCGCGCTGCCGAAGAGCAGATGACCAAACCGGACAAGCTGTTCGTGCAGGAAGGCCGCAAAGTGTTCCGCGACGTCTGTCCGATGGTCGCCGAGCTGATCGGCGAACACCTGGCCGAGAACGACCTCGAGGTGGCGGAGGTAAAACGCTTCTGGCTGCACCAGGCCAACCTGAACATGAACCTGCTGATCGCTCGCAAGCTGCTCGGTCGCGAAGCCACGCCGGATGAAGCCCCGGTGATCCTCGACACCTACGCCAACACCAGCTCGGCCGGCTCGGTGATTGCCTTCCACAAGCATCAGGACGACCTGCCGGCGGGCAGCCTCGGCGTGCTGAGCTCGTTCGGCGCCGGTTACTCCATCGGCAGCGTGATCCTGCGCAAGCGCTGATCGCGAGTGCGATGAAGAAGCCCGGACACCTCTCCGGGCTTTTTTGTTGGCGCTCCGCTCGACCGACAAGGCCGTTTCGCGGTTCGGTGCCTACCGCTCTAGCTCGCGGCTTTCGGCGTGAGCAGATGAAGTTCCGTTGTCACAAAAGCTTTACGTGATGGCAACTCGCCTGAAATAACCCGCCGCCAAGATTCCCCCCAACACCCAGAGCCCATCTCGTGTGTTGACCAACGCTTTGACATTAAGGGGAATTTTCGATGATTCGTAAGCACTTCGCCGGTTTCGCCGCCAGCGCCCTGGCACTGGCCGTATCGGCCCAGGCTTTCGCCGGCACCGTCACCACCGACGGCGCTGACATCGTTATCAAGACCAAGGGTGGTCTGGAAGTGGCAACGGCGGACAAGGAGTTCGCATTCAAGATCGGCGGCCGTCTGCAGGCTGACTACAGCACCTTCGACGGCTTCTACACCGACAGCGGCGACGCTGCTGATGCCGCCTACTTCCGTCGCGCCTTCCTGGAAATCTCGGGCGTTGCGTACAGCGACTGGGAATACAAGTTCAGCTACGACTTCGCCCACAACGCCGGCAGCTCCGAAGACGGCTACTGGGACGAAGCCTCCATCACCTATACCGGCTTCGATCCGATCAACATCAAGATGGGCCGCTTCGACCCTGACTTCGGTCTGGAGAAGGCCACCAGCTCCAAGTGGGTGACCGCCCAGGAGCGTAACGCGGCCTATGACCTGATCGACTGGGCCAACGGCCACCAGAATGGCCTCGGCATCCAGGTCAACGGCACTGCCGGTGACTCCCTCTACGCATCGGCTGGCCTGCATGCCAAGGACCAGAACGACGAGGACGGCAACAGCGTCAAGCAGTTCAACCTGCGCGGTGTGTTCGCTCCGATGCATGAGTCGGGCAACGTGCTGCACCTGGGTCTGAACTTCGCCCAGCGTGATCTGGACGACACCGCCGTCGACACCCGTATCCGCAGCCGTCTGGGCATGCGTGGCGTGAGCACCGCGGGCGGTAACGATGCGGGTGATGAAGGCAACCGCCTGCTGCTCGCCGGCGACAGCGGCCTGCCGGCCGGTTCCTACGGCGAAGACAAGGCCTTCGGCGTGGAAGCTGCCTGGGCGATGGGCCCGCTGTCGGTACAGGGCGAGTACATCAAGCGTGACCTGCAGGCCGATGACGCTGCCTACGAAGACATCGAAGCCACCGGTTACTACGGCCAGGTCGCCTACACCCTCACCGGTGAAGCACGCACCTACAAGCTGGGCCGCTTCGATTCGATCAAGCCGCAGAACAAGCAGATCGGCGCGTGGGAAGTCTTCTACCGCTACGACCACATCGAAGCTGAAGATGACACCGTCGGCATCGTCGCCACCAACGACGTCGAGGGCAAGGTGCACAACCTGGGCCTGAACTGGTACGTCAACGAGGCGGTCAAGCTCAGCGGCGTGTACGTCAAGACTGCGGTCGACAACCAGGAAAACGCTGCCGGCGACGACGACGGCGACGGCATGGTCTTCCGCGCTCAGTACGTGTTCTAAGGTTTCGCTCCATCTGATGCTCCTTAAGCCCCGCCTTGCGGGGCTTTTTTTCGTCCATCGCACGGGCCACACTGGCGCGCATGCCGATCCTGACCCTCTCCCGTCTCGCCGACCTTGACGCCCATCGCTGGGACGCGCTGGTCGACGATCCGCAGCCGTTCCTGCGCCATGCCTTTCTCTGCGCCCTCGAAGACAGCGGCAGCGTCGGGCCGGGTACCGGCTGGCAGCCGGCCCATCGCCTGCTGACCGACGATCAGGGGCGCGAACGTGCGGCCTTGCCGCTCTACCGCAAGCAGCACTCCTATGGTGAGTACGTATTCGACTGGGCCTGGGCCGACGCCTGCGCGCGTGCCGGCATCGATTACTACCCCAAACTGCTCGGCGGCGTGCCCTTCACGCCGGTCACCGGGCCACGGCTGCTCGGCGACCGCACCGCGATCGGCGATCTGCTGGAGGCGGTGACGGCAGGGCTGGACGAGCGGGGCGAATCCGGCCTGCACCTCAATTTCACCGACCCGGCGGCGGATGCCCTGATGGCTGGGCGTGACGGCTGGCTGGAGCGGATCGGCTGCCAGTTTCATTGGCGCAACCGGGGTTATCGCGACTTCCAGGATTTTCTCGACGCGCTCACCTCGCGCAAGCGCAAGCAGATGCGCAAGGAGCGTGAGCAGGTGGCGGGGCAGGGCATCGACTTCCGTTGGCATCGCGGGGACGAACTGGACGAAGCCGGCTGGGACTTCGTCCACGCCTGCTACGCCACGACCTATGCCGTGCGCGGGCAGTCGCCCTATCTCGCGCGCGGCTTCTTCAGCCTGCTGGCCGAACGCATGCCCGAGGCGATCCGCGTGGTGATCGCATGTCAGCACGGGCGACCGGTGGCGATGGCTTTCAGCCTGGTCGGCGGCGGGACGCTATACGGCCGCTACTGGGGCTGCCTGGCCGAGTTCGACCGGTTGCACTTCGAGACCTGCTTCTACCAGGGCCTCGAGTACGCCATTGGCGAAGGGCTGGAGGCGTTCGATGCGGGCGCGCAGGGCGAGCACAAGCTGATCCGCGGCTTCGAGCCGGAGATCACCCGCTCCTGGCATTACCTGGCGCATCCGGGCCTGCGTCAGGCAGTGGCCGAATTCCTCGCGCACGAACGCCGTGGCGTGCTGGCCTACGCCGAGCAGGCGCGCCAGGCGTTGCCCTATCGCCAGGCGGCGGATTCCGGCGCCTGAATCCGTGCCGGCGGGTAACCGTCGTGACTCATTCCCCTGTCCCGGCGCCAGCGCTCGAAGGCCGCGATGACCTGCTCGGCCAGCGCTTCGGCCGGCTCGCTGCGACCCTCGCCGCGCACCAGCTTGACCTGGTGGTAGCCGAGCGATGGCAAGCCATGATCGAGCCGGGCCAGCGGTGGCCGGACCAGGCTCAGCGGGAAGGGCGCGATGGCGAGGTCGGCCACCATCGCTGCCTCCTGACCGGCGTACTGCTCGCTGGAATAGGCGATGCGGTACGTCAGCCCGGCGCGATCGAGCGCGTCGAGGGCCTGGCGTCGCCAGCAACAGGTCTGGCTCGCCAATGCCAGCGGCAGCGGATTTCGCTCGACCGCCAGCCCGCCGCTGCGCCCGGCCCACACCAGCGGTTCGCTGTGGATGGTTTCGCCGCGCGGGTCGTCTTCCCCGGCGCTGCCGACGCTGATCAGGCAAAGGTCCAGTTCGCCGGTATCGATCCGGTGCAGCATCTCCAGGCTCGGTCCGACCTGGACATCCACCTCGATGGCCGGATGGCTACGGGCGAAGGCCGCCAGCAACTCCGGCAGGATCTGCGCGCCGATGTCGCCCGGCGTGCCGAAGCGCACCCGGCCGGACAGCCGCGGCGCGATGAAGTGGCCGACGGCCTCCTGGTTCAGCTTGAGCAGCCGCCGCGCGTAACCGAGCAGGGTTTCGCCGGCGGGCGTCAGGCTGACGGCGCGCGCCTGGCGCAGGAACAGCGGCTGGCCGAGGGTCTCTTCGAGCCGCTTGATCTGCATGCTGACGGCGGACGTGGTGCGAAAGATGCGCTCGGCCGCGCGCGTGAAGCTGCCGGTCTCGGCGATGACCACGAAGGTGCGCAGCACATCGCTCTCAAGCAGCGGGGGTGAAGCGGGGACCGGGCTGGTGGGCGGGGTGGATGGCTTCATGGGGCGATCCTTCAGTTTTGCTGAACGGAGGGTTCGATCTTAGTCGTTTGTCTGAAGGACTGATGGCCGCTCATCGTGAGCTTGTCGCGGGACGCTGCTCCCGCCCAGACGAGCGGAGGCACACGATGAGCGAGCGAAACGAAAGCGCGAGAGAACAGCACGAGCCACGGTTTCCCGACGTGTACATGCCGGCCATGTGGCCGCTCGATTTGCAGTACTACCTGATCGACTGGCTCAGGGCCTGGCGCCAGCGCCGGCTCTATCGTCGCCTGCTGCAATTGGAGGATTGCGAGCTGGCCGTGCGTGACCTCGACCGTTCCCGGTTACGCGCGCTCGCCGAGCGTCCGCTACGGCAGGCCGTTGCCCAGATGCGGCGCAGCAGTGGCAAGCCACGCTGAGGCGGCGGGGCGGGTCAGGGTTTGCGGGCAAGCATCACGGCGCGACGCGGCGCCGGCAGGCCTTCGATCGTTCGGGTGTGATCGTTCGGATCGAGGAAATCCGGCAGCGACTGGTAGCGCATCCAGTCGGTGCTGCGCTGCTCATCGATACCGGTCACCGAGACATCGACGCAGCGCACGTCGGTGAAGCCGGCACGCCGCAGCCACAGGGCCAGCGCCTCGACCGAGGGCAGGAACCAGACGTTGCGCATCTGGGCGTAGCGATCTTCCGGGACCAGCGCGGTGTGCTCGTCGCCCTCGACCACCAGCGTCTCGAGCACCAGCTCGCCGCCGCGGACGAGGCAGTCCTTGAGGTCCAGCAGATGATCGACCGGAGATCGGCGGTGGTAGAGCACGCCCATCGAAAACACCGTGTCGAAGCCTTCGAGTCGCGGCGGCAGCTCTTCGAGGGCGAACGGCAGGTGCCAGGCGGGCAGTTGCGGCAGGTAGCGCTTGATCGCATGGAACTGGCAGAAGAACAGCCAGTTCGGATCGACCCCGATGACGCTGTCGGCGCCGGCACCGAGCATGCGCCACATGTAATAGCCGTTGCCGCAACCGACATCGAGGACCCGCTTGCCACCGAGATCGAGGTGCGGCGCCACGCGCGTCCACTTCCAGTCCGACCGCCATTCGGTGTCGACATGCACGCCGAACACCTCGAACGGTCCCTTGCGCCACGGGCTCAGCCCCATCAGCGCCTCGCGCGTGGCGGCCGGATCGGCGTCGCCGAGCAGGCGCACGGCGTTGCGAATGTCATAGTCAGCGGGGGCAAGGTCCGGCAGCGCGGCGACGGCCCGCTGCCAACGCGGCAGGTCGCCGTGACCGATGGCGAACTTGGCCTCGAACTGGGCTTGCAGGCCGTTGGCCCAGGCGGCCAGCGGCGTACCGGCGGCTTTCCACGCCAGGGCGGTGAGGTCGAGATTCATGGCAGGGCGATCAGCGAGGCGAAATTCAGGCACTGGAACCAGGGCACCACGCGGCTGAAGCCGGCGTCGAGCAGGCGCTGGCGGTGCGTTTCCAGGCTGTCGGGCTTCATCACGTTCTCGATGGCGCTGCGCTTCTGCGCAATTTCCAGCTCCGAGTAGCCATTGGCGCGCTTGAACGCGATGTGCAGGTCGGTCAGCAGGGCCTGTTCGTCGTCGTCATCGAAGCGCAGCTTCTCGGACAGGATCAACGCGCCGCCGGGGCACAGCGACTGGCGAATCCGCGCCAGCAGCGTCGGCCGCTCCTGCGGCGGGACGAATTGCAGCGTGAAATTGAGCGCCACCACCGAGGCCGGTTGCAGGGGCAGGGCGAGAATATCGGCCTCGACCACCTCGACCGGCAGCAGCTCCTGGAACATCGCGTCCTGCGCATGCAGGTATTCACGGCAGCGCTCGACCATTGCCGTCGAGTTGTCGGCCGCGATCACCCGGCAGCCATCGGTCTTTACGTGGCGACGCAGCGCCTGGGTGACGGCGCCGAGCGAGGCGCCCAGGTCGTACAGGCAGGTGTTGGGCTGCGCGAAGCGGGCGGCGAGCACGCCGATGTTCTCGACGATCGTCGGGTAGCCCGGCACGGAGCGCTTGATCATGTCCGGGAAGACCCGGACGACGTCCTCGTTGAAGACGAAGTCGGGCACCTGCGCGAGCGGCGCGGCAAAAAGGCGGTCTGGATCGGTCACGGCGGCGGGCTGCGGCTGGAAAGGCGCGCATTGTAGCGAACCCTTCCGGTCAGCCAAGCCCGCGTCACTGCACCCTGATGCGGCAATCGAAGGCGTCGGTCGGCGTGGGTTCCGCCTCCCACGGGCGCTGGTAGGCAAGGTGCAGGTGCGCCTCGCCGAGCTGGGTGGCGTCGAAGCGCCAGGTCGAGATGCCGTCACCGGCGATCAGCGCCTCCTCATCCGGCGTGGTGAATACCTCCGGGCCGAGCGGCACCAGGACCTCGGGCGCCGCGTCGAGCACGACCCAGCGGAAGCCGCTGGCCGGGTTGCTCGGCAGGCTGACGATCAGCGTCTGGCCGATCGTCAGATCGAGCGGACAGCGACTGTCGTCGCTCAACGCAACGCTGGACGGCGGGTTGGAGCTGCAGGCCGTCAGCAGGGCGAGCAGGGCGGCGGGGGCGAGGCGAGGAAGAGGCGACATGGTTGGGTTCCGATCCGGCGATGCCCTTCAGGATAGCCGCCAGGCGCGTCGACCCCAACCACGCGTCGGTACGGTCCCGCCGATGCAGGTCGGGCAGGTCTGGGCCACAATGGCGCTCCATTCATGCAAGGGCAGCCAGATGACGGAGAAAGCGGTGCGGCGCAGCAAGGGGTCGTCGATCTCGCGGGTGCTGGAGATCGTCGAGGCAGTGGCTTCCGCCGAGCGGTCGCCATCCGCGGCCGAGCTGGCGTTCCTGCTCGACATTCCCAAGCCGAGTCTGCACCGCCTGCTGCAACAGTTGCAGGCCGACGGCTACCTGCAGGTCAACATGCGCGGAGGGCTGGTGCCCGGCGAGCGGCTGCACCGCATGGCGATGGGCGTGCTCTACACCGGCCGCCACAAGGCGGTACGCCAGGCCATCCTGCGCCGGTTGGCGGCCGAGATCGACGAAACCTGCGGCATCGCCATTCCCGATGGGCTGGACATGGTCTATTACGACCGCGTGCAGAGCAGCTGGCCGTTGCAGATCCACCTGCCGGTCGGCGCCCATGTGCCGATCTGGTGCACCGCCAGCGGCAAGCTGTACCTGAGCAGCTTCCCCAAGGCGCGCCGCGAGCAGATTCTCGCCAACCTGCCGATGCAGAAACTCTCCCGCCGGACCCTCACCGAGCCCGAGGCGCTGGAGCGCTCGCTGGCACGCATCCGCGAGACGGAGCTGGGCATCGACGACGAGGAGTTCGTCGATGGCATGGTCGCCTGCTCGGTGCCGGTGAAGGACCAGGACGGCCGCCTGTTCGCCTGCCTGTTCACCCACGCGCCCACGGTGCGCAAGAGCCTGGATGAACTCTGTCGCTTCGAACCGCTGCTGCGCGAGGCCGCGCGGGAGCTGGGCGAGCTGATCGGCGAGTTGCCGGCGTCGGGCGACGACGCCGTCTGATCCAGGCGAACGCCGAGCCTGAGCCGCGAACAGCCGCTCCGGCTCGGCGACGCGCGAGGCCGTGCGCCGTCAGCCCTCGCTGGCCTTTTTCTTCACGCGCGGGCGGCCGTCCTTGCGAGCCCTCGGCGTTCGCGGTCGCTTGGCCGGTTCTTGCTCGACCAGCACCGGCGCGTCCGACGGCGCGCCACCGGGGCCGGCGGCCTTTTCCAGATCGCGCAGCATGCGTGCGATCCGGTCGGCGAGTTTTTCGGAGCTCAGGCTTTCGCGGAAGCGTTCGACCAACAGGGGGAAGGCCAATGGCGTCGGTCGCGCGACCGCTTGCAGATCGAGCCGGCGCGCCTGCAAGCGCTGCAGGGTTCGCGCGAGGCGATCGACGTCGAGCTCCTGACGCAGGACTTCCTCCTGCGCCTGGGTGAGCAGCAGGTTGTCCGGGTCGTACTGGCGGAACACGTCGAAGAACAGCCCACTCGACGCCTGCAACTGGCGGGCGCTCTTTTGCGCACCGGGATAGCCCGAAAATACCAGCCCGGCGATCCGCGCGATCTCGCGAAAGCGGCGCCGCGCCAGCTCGCCCGCGTTCAGACTGCCGAGCACGTCGTGCAGCAGGTCGTCGGGGCTGAACAGCGTCGGACCGAGCGCCGCTGACCAGTCCACCTCGGTGGCGCTCAGCAGTTCTAGGCCATAGTCGTTCACCGCGATCGAGAAGGTGACCGGTGCGCGCCTGGCCATGCGCCAGGCCAGCAGGCTGGCGAGCCCGAGGTGCACATGACGGCCGGCGAAGGGATAGAGGAACAGGTGCCAGCCTTCCCGCGACTTGTGCGTCTCGGCCAGCAAGGTGGTCTCGGTGGGCAGCGCCGACCAGCGCATCTGCACCTCCAGCAGCGGGCGCGCGAGCTGCATTTCCGGCGTGTCGAAATGCCCGCGCGACGCCTCGCCCAGTTGCTCGACCACGGCATCGGCCAGCTCGCTGGACAGCGGCATGCGGCCGCCGTTCCAGCGTGGCACGGCGGCCTTGCGGCCGGTTGCCCGTCGCACGTAGGTGGTCATGTTCTCGACGCGCACCAGCTCCAGCAGGCGACCGGCGAACAGGAAGCAGTCGCCCGGTCGCAGCCGTGCGATGAAGCCTTCCTCGACCGAGCCGAGCGAGCCGCCGGCGCCGCCCTTGGTCCAGTACCGCACATGCAGCGCGGCATCGCTGACGATGGTGCCGATGCTCATCCGGTGGCGCTGCGCGATGCGCCGGCTGGGTACGCGCCACAGGCCTTGTTCGTCCGGCTCGACGCGCTGGTAGTCGGGGTAGGCGGTCAGCGAATGGCCGCCATGACGGACGAACGCCAGCGCCCAGGCCCATTCATCGTCATGCAGATCCCGGTAAGACCAGCACTGGCGAACCTCCTCGAGCAGGTCATCAGGCTTGAAGCCGCCACCGAGCGCCATGCTGACCAGATGCTGGACAAGGACATCGAGCGGTTTGTCCGGCGCGCTGCGCGCCTCGATGCGTTGCTCGGCAACGGCACGCTGTGCGGCGGCCGCTTCGACCAGTTCGAGGCTGTGCGTCGGTACCAGCGTCACCCGCGACGGGCGGCCGGGCGCGTGGCCGGAGCGACCGGCGCGCTGCATCAGGCGTGCGACACCCTTGGGCGAGCCGACCTGCAGCACGCGCTCGACCGGCAGGAAGTCCACGCCGAGATCGAGGCTGGACGTGCAGACCACGGCCTTGAGCTGGCCCTTCTTTAGCCCAAGTTCGACCCAGTCGCGCACCTCGCGCGCCAGCGATCCGTGGTGCAGCGCAATGAGCCCGGCCCAATCCGGCCGCGCCTCCAGGATGGCCTGGTACCACAGCTCCGACTGGGATCGCGTGTTGGTGAACACCAGCGACGTCGCCGCCGAATCGATCTCGGCGACAACCTGCGGCAGCATTTTCAGCCCGAGATGCCCGGCCCACGGAAACCGATCGATCGCCGCGGGCAGCAGCGTGTCGATGCGCAGATCCTTCGGCACCTTGCCCTGCACCAGCCGGCCGTGGCCCGGATAGACCAGTACCTCGAGCGCGTGCGGCTGATTGCCGAGCGTTGCCGACAGGCCCCAGGCGACCAGCCCCGGGTGCCAGCGACGCAGGCGGGCCAGGGCCAGTTGCAGCTGGGCGCCGCGCTTGTTGCCGAGCAGCTCGTGCCATTCATCGACCACCAGCATGCGCAGCCCGGCGAAGGCTTCGCGCGCATCGGCACGGGTCAGCAGCAGGGTCAGGCTCTCTGGCGTCGTGACCAGCACGCTCGGCAGCCGGCGGCTCTGGCGCGCGCGCTCGGCGCTGTCGGTGTCGCCGGTTCGCAGGCCGAGGCTCCAGTGGATGCCGAGTTCGTCCAGCGGCGCTTGCAACGCGCGCGCCGTGTCCGCGGCGAGCGCCCGCATCGGCGTGATCCACAACACCGTGAGCGGCGCCGGCTTGCTGGCCGTGCCACCGTCGGCGAAGCGGGCCAGCGCGCCGAGCCAGACGGCGTACGTCTTGCCGGCGCCGGTGGTGGCGTGCAACAGGCCGGACTCACCGGTCGCAATCGCCTGCCAGACCTCGCGCTGAAAGGGAAAGGGCTGCCACGCCTTGTCGGCGAACCAGCGCTCTCCGAGCCCGGCCGGCTCGGGCGTTTGTCTAGCGGTTCGGCTCGGCGGGTTCATCGTGGCTTCGAATCCAGGGAAGAGGGTTGGCGACCTGACACCGCACCCGCCGGCCGCTTGGCGCTCCGCGTCCGCCGGCGGGCGGACCGACGACGCTCTTGAACGACGGGCTGACAACTCGTTTGGTCGACGGGCTCATGACGCTTTTGGCCGACGGGCTGGCACCGCTGCTGGTCGGTAGGCTGACGCCGCTGTTGGTCCGCGGACTGGCACCGCTGTTGGTCCGCGGGTTGACGCCGCTTTTGTAGGAGCCAGCTTGCTGGCGAAGGGCTTCCGGCGGGGGTGGGTTTTTCGCCAGCAAGCTGGCTCCTACAGGAGCAGGAGAAATCGGGGCTGGGGATACGATGCACAGACAACAGCACGCAGCGCCGCCTATGGGGCCTCGCTTTGTCACGGGCTGGCGGGATGGCGTCATCCCAATAGGTCCTGCAACGTGGCCAGCGTGTCGGCTTCTTCGATCGGTTTGTCGTGTCGCCAGCGCAGCATGCGCGGGAAGCGCACGGCGATGCCGCTTTTATGGCGGCTACTGGCGGCGATGCCTTCGAAGCCGAGCTCGAACACCAGCGTTGGCGTCACGCTGCGCACGGGGCCGAATTTCTCGACTGTGGTGCGGCGGACGATGGCGTCGACCCGGCGCATTTCTTCGTCGGTGAGCCCCGAATAGGCCTTGGCGAAGGGCACCAGGCTGCGGTTCGGCTCACCCGGCTCGCCGTCCCAGACGGCGAAGGTGAAGTCGGTGTACAGGCTCGCCCGGCGGCCATGCCCACGCTGGGCATAGATGAGCACGGCGTCGATTGAGTACGGATCAATCTTCCACTTCCACCAGACGCCCACGTCCTTGGTGCGCCCGACGCCGTACTGGGCCTCGCGGGCCTTGATCATCATGCCTTCCACGCCACGTGCGCGAGACGCTTCGCGCTCCCGCGCGAGCGAGGCCCAGTCCAGCCCCTCGATCGTGGGTGAAACCATCAGCCGCGGATTGGGGCAGTCGTGCACCACCTGTTCCAGCCGTGCCCGGCGCGCATGAAGCGGCTGCTGGCGCCAGTCCTCGCCTTGCCACTCGAGCAGGTCATAGGCGAGCACGGCGACCGGCGCCTGTTCCAGGACCTTGGCCGTGAGGTTCTTGCGGCCGATGCGCTGCTGTAGCAGGGCGAACGGCTGCACGCCACTGCGCTGCGGCGCGGCTTCGCCGGACTGCTCGAACGCCTCGCCTTGCGCGGGTGACTCGTCGAACCGCCAGACCACGATCTCGCCATCGATCACCGTGCCGTCGGGTAAACAGCCGGCCAATTCGCAGAGTTCGGGAAAGCGTTCGCTGACCAGTTCCTCGCCGCGCGACCAGACCCAGATCTGCCCGTCGCGCTTGACCAGCTGGGCGCGAATGCCGTCCCACTTCCATTCCACCAGCCAGTTCTCGGGCGGGCCGAGGAGCGTATTGAACTCCTCGACCGGCGCTTGCAGCGCATGGGCAAGGAAGAAGGGGTAGGGCTGGCCGCCGCGCTGCGCATGTTCGTCGGCCGACTCCTCGGCGATCAGCGCCCGATAGCCGTCGGCGCTTGGCCGGTGCGACAGGTCGGTGTAGCCGACCAGCCGCTGGGCAACTCGCTTGGGGTCGATCTCGGCCAGTGCTGCGAGCGCACGGGTCACCAGCAACTTGGACACACCGACCCGGAAGGCGCCGGTGATCAGCTTGATGCACACCATCTGGCTGCGCCGATCCAGTTGCGCCCAGAGCCGCGGCAGGCGCTCGGCCAGTTCCTCGGGTGGCAGGCCGCGCAGGGGCAGCAGCTTGTCTTCCATCCAGACGGCGAGGCCGTCCTGGTCCTGATGTTCCGCCTCGGGCAGCAGCAGCGAGATGGTTTCGGCCAGGTCGCCGACCGCCTGGTAGCTCTCTTCGAACAGCCAGTCCGGCAGGCCCGAGGCGCGCACCGCGGTCTCGCGCAGCAGGCGCGCCGGCACCAGCTGGCGCGGCCGGCCGCCGGCCAGGAAGTACACCGCCCAGGCGGCGTCTTCGGCCGGCGTATCGCGGAAATAGTCGCGCATGGCCGCGAGCTTGGCGTTGCTCGAGGTGGTCGCATCGAGGCGGGCATAGAGCTCGGCGAAAGCCTTCATGCGGGCCTCCCGAGTGCCGGGGCGGTGGCGAGGGACGGCGCGTTCATCCAGCCTCCTGGGCGGGGGTGTCGTCCTCCTCGCCGTACTCGGTCTCGAACGCCTGGGCATCCAGTCCCCGTTCACGCAGGTAGCGCACCAGCACCGCAACCGAGCCGTGCGTCACCATCACCCGCTCGGCGCCGGTCTGTTCGATGGCCCAGAGCAGACCGGGCCAATCGGCGTGATCGGACAGCACGAAGCCGCGGTCGACGCCACGCCGGCGGCGGGTGCCGCGCAGCATCATCCAGCCGCTGGCGAAGCCGTCGGAAAAGTCACCGAAGCGGCGTACCCAGGTGCTGCCACCGGCCGAGGGCGGCGCTAGGACGATCGCCTGCTTCAGGCGCGGATCGCCTTTCTTGATGTCGCCGGCGTAGAGCGTTTCCGGTAGCGCGATGCCGGCCTCGCGGTAGACGCGGTTGAGCGGCTCGACCGCGCCGTGGACGAGGATCGGGCCGATCGCGGCGTCGAGCCCGTGGAGAATCCGTTGCGCCTTGCCGAAGGCATAGCAGAACAGCACGCTGGTGCGGCCGGCGGCGGCGTTGGCGCGCCACCAGTCGTTGATCTCGGTAAAGACCTGGCGCTGGGCCGGCCAGCGGTAGATCGGCAGGCCGAAGGTCGATTCGGTGATGAAGGTGTGACAATGCACCGGCTCGAAAGGCGTGCAGGTGGCGTCCGGCTCGACCTTGTAATCGCCCGACGCGACCCAGACCTCGCCCTGGTGCTCGATGCGCAACTGCGCCGAACCGAGCACGTGTCCGGCCGGGTGAAAGCTCAGGCGCACGCCGTTGTGCTCCAGCGTCTCGCCGTAGGTGAGGGTTTGCAGCGGCATGTCCTGTGCGATGCGGGTACGCAGGATGCCTTCGCTGTCGGCCGCGGCGAGGTAGTGGTTCATGCCCCAGCGGGCGTGGTCGCCGTGGGCATGGGTGATGACGGCACGGTCGACGGGCTTCCACGGATCGATGTAGAAGTCGCCAGGCGGGCAGTAGAGGCCTTCGGGGCGGGCGATGACGAGGTCCATGAGGCACAGGCGTGTGGGCTTGTGATTTTGGAACCCGCCCCAGGCAGGGAGTTCGCCGGACGGTCAGTCCGCCAGGCGCAGGTGGGAGGTGTCTGGCGCGGGTGCGGCGTCTGCCTGTTTTTGCGGGCCGAGGTCGCTGCCCACCGGGGCGACGCTGAGGTGGGTCAGGTCGAGTGCTGGCGCGTGCGGAGCGGGGCGCGCGTCCTGCAGATCGGCACCGACCGGAGCGATGCCGAAGTCCGGTGCGTCCACGTCGATGAAGGCGGCCATGTATTCGTCGCGCGGCGCGACACGCAGTCGCCCGACGGCAGCGACCGACGTCGCCGGGGCGACTGGCTCGGCGGGCGGCGGCGCCAGCTCGATTTCTTCGATGGCGTCCATGTCGCACACCTCGACGCGCGCGCCCGCACGCTCCAGCGTCACGCGGTACTTTTCGGCGGCGGCTTCATCGAGGTTCTGCTTGATCACGATCCGACGTCCCGAGAAGAGCAACGCAATGCGCTGGGCGTCGGCCTGGAACAGACGCGCAAGGTTCGCCCGGACCTGCTCGGGCTGCGCGCCGGGCATCAGGTCCCCGGAAAAGGCGATTTCGTAGCGGCTCATCGACGGAACTCCTGCAAGGGAACGGATGCTCATCGGATCGTCATGCTGGGTGCGCAGTATGACCGAGTGGTTTTAGCCATGACACCCCGTTGCGGCACGCTGGCCGCTTGCTACACTGGGCCGTCTTTAGGAGTACCGGATGTCTTCTCGGGTGCGCACGATAACAATAGCCAAAACAGTGTTGTTCCTGGGTCTGCTGACCAGCCTGGCTGGCTGCTCGACCTGGTTCTCTGGTGACTTCAAGAATCCGCAGGTCCAACTGACACACGTCGAACTGATCAAGGCACGGCTGCTCAAGCAGGAGTTCGTGCTGCACTTCCGCATTCGCAACCCGAACGAACACAGCCTGCCGGTCCGTGGCCTCGATTACCGTGTGCGCCTGAACGACATCGAGCTGGCGTCCGGGGAGACGCGCCTCTGGCTGACCGTGCCGGCCCACGGCACCGAACGCCTCGAGGTGCCGGTCGATACCAACCTCTGGCGGCACATGAAATACGTCGTGCGCCTGCTGGAGAAGCCGGACCGTCCCATTCGCTACAGCCTGCAGGGCGAGCTGAAGACCGGCCTGATGGTCGGCCGGGACGTGCATATCGCCACCGAGGGCGAGATAATTCCCGGCGATTTCATCCCGGAGTAGTAACCACCCATGAACCAGCAACCCCACGTCCACGGCCCCGATTGCGACCACGATCATGACCATGACCATAACCACGGCCATGTGCACGGCCCGCACTGCAATCATCACCACGAGCCGGTGCGCAACCCGCTGAAGGACGTCGGCCGTAACGATCCCTGTCCTTGCGGCAGCCAGAAGAAGTTCAAGAAGTGCCACGGCGCTTGATCGGCCCATGAGTACGTTCGTCCTCGTTTCGCTCGTGCTGGCCCTGGGGGCGGTCGTCCTGCTCGGCGGCTATGCGCTGTACCTGTGGCGCCGGGTCTGGCGCAACGAGCGCGAACGGGTCGAGGCGAGGGCGGAGCGTCAGGCGGCGCTGGCCGAGGATCTGCGCATCCTCGCCAGCAGCCTGCTCGACGAGCAGCTGCCGCTGATCGAAGGCGCGATCCGCATCAAGGTGCTGATCGACAACTACGACACCGGGCTCAGCCAGGACCCGCATTGCCAGGTCTTCCAGCAGCTCTACGAAGCCACCGAAAGCGTACCGACGCATGCCGCCTGGAAGGCGCTCGATCGCACCGAGCGGCGTCGTCACGAGGCCCGCTTCAGCGCGCTGGAATTGCAACACAAGGCGCAGGCGCGGCGTTCCGCCCGCTGGCTGCTGGACGAGGCGCTGCCACCCGCGTCACGGGCCGCCTGAACCCTACCGACTACGCTTCACCCTTCAATCGCTCGATCCCGCCGAGGAACCGTCGATGTCATTGCGTGTGCCTTCTCCACTGCTAGCGCTGGCGCTCGGCGCCATGCTCGGCCTGACGGGCTGTCAGGCGTTCCTCGACAGTCGCTACCGTGACAGCCTGCCGCCCGAGCACGGCATCCAGCCGGTCACCGGCCTGGCCAGCAGCGTGAGCGTGCGGCGCAACACGCTCGGCATGCCGCTGATCGAGACCACCAGCCTGCACGACGCCATCTTTGCGCTGGGCTGGGTGCATGCCACCGATCGGCTGAGCCAGATGGTGAGCATGCGGCTGATGGCCGAGGGGCGACTTGCCGAAATGGTCGGTCCGGGGGTGCTGGAGATCGATCGCTTCATGCGCGCGGTCGATCTGCGGCGCAGTGCGGAGGTCCTTTACCGCAACGCATCGCCGCGGACCAAGGAAATCTTCGAGGTCTATGCCCGTGGGGTGAACGCCTACCTGTTCCGCCACCGTGATGCTTTGCCGATGGACCTCGCCGAGGCTGGTTACCGTCCCGAATACTGGACGCCCGAAGACTCGGTGCTGATCTTCGCCCTGTTGAATTTCGGGCTCGCCGTCAACCTGCAGGAAGAGATCGCCTCCCTGGCGATGGCCCAGAAGGTCGGCGCCGACAAGCTCGGCTGGCTGCTGCCCATCTACCCGGACGAGGCGTTGCCGTTTGACGAGGCGGCCAAGCTCGATGGCTTGAAGCTCGACGGCCGCATGCCCGGGCTCGCCGCGCTGCACGACACGGCGGGGCAGGTCGCCTCGCTGGGCCTGCTCGGCGTGGCGGCCTCGAACAACTGGGCATTCGCCGGCAGCCGTACCCGCAGCGGGAAACCCCTGCTGGCCAACGACACGCACCTGCCGCTGTCGATGCCGTCCTACTGGAACTACGTGCACCTCCGTGCGCCGCGCTTCCAGGCGGCAGGCGTGTCGATCGCTGGCGTGCCGGCGGTGGTGGCCGGGTTCAACGGCAAGCTCGGTTGGGGCATGACGATGGTCATGGGCGACAATCAGGACCTGTTTCTCGAGCGGGTTCGCCGCGAAGGCAATCGGCTGATGTACCTGGCCGATGGCAAGTGGCTGCCGGCGCGGGAGCGACAGGAGACCTTCTTCGTCAAAGGCGAGCGACCCATTCGCGAAACGCTCTACGAGACGCGCAACGGGCCGTTGCTCAATACCGTTCTCGGCGAACGCAAGTATCCGTTGCAACCCTTGCAGGTCGGCAGTGGCTACGGGCTCGCCCTCAGGACCGCCCAGTTCGAGACGGACCAATCGCTGGATGCCTTCTTCCGTCTGTCGCAGGCGCAGTCGGTGGATGAGGCGTTCGAGGCGACTCGTGACATCCGCGCGGTGGGCCTCAACATCCTCTTCGCGGACGCCAACGGCATCGGCTGGCAGGTCACCGGCCGCTACCCCAACCGTAAGGAAGGGCTCGGCCTGGTGCCGTCGCCCGGCTGGGACGCGCGCTACGACTGGGATGGCTTCGCCGACCCGATGCTGCATCCCTACGACCAGGACCCGGCCCAGGGCTGGCTCGGCACCGCCAATCACCGCACGGTCCCGCGCGGCTACGGGATGCAGCTGTCCAGCTCATGGTTCTACCCCGAGCGCTATGAGCGCCTGGGCGAGCTGGCCGCGCGCGGCGGGCACGACACGCGCAGTGTCATCGCGATGCAGTACGACCAGACCACCCCCTTCGCCGCCAAGCTGAAGACCATGTTCGAAGGACCGGGAATGGCGCAACCGCTCGCCGCCGCCATCGCCGCGCTACCGACGGCCGAGCGTGCCCGTGCCCAGCGGGCGCTGGATCGGCTCATGGCGTTCGATGGGCATTTGGCTGCGACCTCGGCCGATGCCGCGCTGTACGGGATGTTCCTCCAGCAGAGCGCGCGGGAAATCTTCCTCGACGAGTTGGGGCCGGTCGACTCGCCGGCCTGGCGCGGGCTGGTGCAGACCGCCGACAACTCGTACTCCGCCCAGGCCGACCACTTGCTTGGCCGCGACGACAGCCCGTTCTGGGATGACCTCCGTACCCCGGCGAAGGAAGACAAACCGGCGATCCTCGCGCGTACGCTCGCGGCCAGCATGAGCGAACTCGAGGCCCGCCTTGGGGCCGATCCTGCCGGGTGGCAATGGGGCAAGCTGCACCATTACCGCTGGACGAGCGGCACCACCCAGCTCGCCCCGTACATGAGCGCCGGGCAGCGTGCCGGCATCCAGGCGCTCGGCGGCTACCTGGATCGCGGCCCGTACGCGGCTGGCGGCGACCACAGCACGCTGAATGTGTCGGCTTACCACTGGGGCATGGATTTCGACACCTGGCTGATTCCCGCCATGCGGCTGATCGTCGACTTCGGTCGCGAGGAGCCGATGCTGGCGCTCAACAGCTCCGGCCAGTCCGGCAATCCGGCGAGCCCGCATTACGCCGACGGCATCGACGCCTGGCTGAAGGGGCAGTACATGAGCTTCCCGTTCAAGCCGGAAAACCTCGACGCCGTCTACGGAACCCGCCGGCTGCTGCTCACGCCGACCAAGCCCTGAGGCTGTTGCAGCGCACCGCGACAGCGCTACACCTGTAGCGGTGCGCTGCAACACCGCCCCGCGACACTTCGCTCGCCAGAACCGCTTTGCCGCGCCTGAAACCCAGGCGTGACGCGGCTTTGCGCGGTTCGCTCGACGCTGGCACAGGCGTTGCTCTCCCTGTTCGTACCGGCTAGCCCGGCCACCGAATAAGAACAGGGAGAATCCCCATGCCTACCGAAACGCCTGCGCCTCTGCTTCCCCGCCGTTTACCGCGCCTGCTGCTGCCCGCTTTGCTCGGGGCTTGCGTGAACCTGCCGGCTATCGCCGCCGACATGCCCGCCGAAGTCGACGGCCAGCGCATCGCCAATGCCGACGCCGAACCCGGCAACTGGATGAGCCACGGTCGCGACTATGGCGAACAGCGCTACAGCCCGTTGAACAAGATCACCGACGACAACGTCGACGATCTCGGCCTGGCCTGGAGCTACAAGCTCGACATCGACCGCGGCGTCGAAGCCACGCCGATCGTGGTCGACGGCGTGATGTACACCACCGGCCCGTTCTCCATCGTCTATGCGCTCGACGCGCGCACCGGCAAGGAAATCTGGACGTACGACCCCAAGTCCGACCGCGCCCGCGCGGGCGAGGCCTGCTGCGATGCGATCAACCGTGGCGTCGCGGTATGGAAGGGCAAGGTCTACGTCGGCGTGCTCGATGGCCGCCTGGAAGCCATCGACGCCAAGACCGGCGAGCGCGTCTGGTCGGTCGATACGCGCTACGACAAGGCGCGCAGCTACTCGATCACCGGCGCGCCACGCGTGGTCAACGGCAAGGTGGTGATCGGCAACGGCGGCGCCGAATTCGGCGTGCGCGGCTACGTCACCGCCTACGACGCCGAGACCGGCGAGCAGGCCTGGCGCTTCTTCACCGTGCCCGGCGACCCGGACAAGCCCGCCGAAGGCAAGGGCATGGAGATCGCCAAGAAAACCTGGCACGGCCGCGCGTTCGTCGAGCAGGGTGGCGGCGGCACCGCCTGGGATTCCTTCGCCTACGACCCCGAGCTGAACCTGCTCTACATCGGCGTCGGCAACGGCTCGCTGTGGGACCCGGTCTGGCGCAGCGAGGGCAAGGGCGACAACCTGTTCCTGTCCTCCATCGTCGCGGTCAACGCTGACACCGGCGAGTACGTCTGGCATTACCAGACCACGCCGGGCGACGCCTGGGACTACACCGCCACCCAGCACATGATCCTCGCCGACCTGGAGATCGAGGGCAAACCGCGCAAGGTGCTGATGCAGGCGCCGAAGAACGGCTTCTTCTATGTCATCGATCGCGCCACCGGCGAGCTGCTCTCGGCCGAGAACATCGTGCCGATCAACTGGGCCAAGGGCGTCGATATGAAGACCGGTCGGCCCATCGTCGACGACGAAGCGGCGGCCTACTGGAAGGGCGAGAAGAAGGCCAAGCTGGTCCAGCCCGGCTTCTGGGGCGCACACGACTGGCACCCCATGTCCTACAACCCGAACACCGGGCTGGTCTACATCCCGGCGCACATCATGTCCGCCTGGTACGAGCACGTGCCGGATGCGCCCGCCCGCAACAAATTCAAGAGCATGTACCAGCTGGGCCTGAAGACCGGGATGATGCCCGAGGACCCGGAAGGCCTGGCCAAGTACGCCGACACCTGGTCCGGCAAGCTGATCGCCTGGGACCCGGTGAAGCAGGAGCAAGCCTGGGAAGTCCCCTACGTCACCATCTTCAACGGCGGCACCCTGACCACTGCCGGCAATCTGGTGTTCGAGGGCAGCGCCGACGGCCGCGTGATCGCCTATGCCGCCGACACCGGCAAGAAGCTCTGGGAGCAACCGGCCGCCAGCGGCGTGATGGCCGCGCCCATCACCTACAGCGTCGACGGCGAGCAGTACGTGACCTTCATGGCCGGCTGGGGCGGCGCCTTCGCCACCTTCGCCGGTGCCCTGTCGCTGCGCGCCGGGGTGCAACCCTATGCCCAGGTGCTGACCTACAAGCTCGGCGGCACCGCCGAACTGCAGGAGCCGGCACCGCGCCCGGACGCCCCGCAACCGCCACCGCTGACCGCCGATGCCGCCACGGTGGAAGCCGGCGCCAAGCTCTACGACGGCTACTGCTCGCAGTGCCACGGCATCCACGCGGTCAGCGGCGGCGTGCTGCCGGACCTGCGCATGCTCTCGCCGCAAACGCACGAGCAGTTCCTCGGCATCCTCCACGGCGCGCGCATCCCTGATGGCATGCCGTCCTTCGCCGAGGCGTTCACGATGGATCAGATGAAGCAGATCCATCAGTACCTGATCAAGCGTGCCCACGACCGTCTGGAGAACGGGCCGACGGATCTGCCCGTGCTCACCCAGAAAACCGCCAGCCACTGACCGTATCCAGGAGCGCCACATGACTGACGTAACCACTTACCAGAACTACATCGACGGCAGCTTCGTCGCCTGCGACAACCTCATCGAGGTACGCAACCCGGCCACTGGAGCGGTGCTTTCCCGCGTGCCGGAATCCGACGCGGCGACCGCCGAACGCGCCATCGCCGCCGCCCGCGCCGCGCAGAAGGGCTGGGCGCAAAAGCCGGCCATCGAACGCGCCGGCTACCTGCGGGCGATCGCCGCGAAGATTCGCCAGCACGCCGAGCGGCTGGCGCGCGTCATCACCGAGGAAGGCGGCAAGATCCAGAGCCTGGCGCTGGTCGAAGTCAACTTCACCGCCGACTACCTCGACTACATGGCCGAATGGGCGCGGCGCATCGAGGGCGAGATCATCACAAGCGACCGCCCGGGCGAAAACATCTTCCTGTTTCGCAAGCCGCTGGGCGTAGTGGCGGGCATCCTGCCGTGGAACTTCCCGTTCTTCCTGATCGCCCGGAAGATGGCGCCGGCGCTGGTGACCGGCAACACCATCGTCATCAAGCCCAGCGAGGAGACGCCGAACAACTGCTTCGAATTCGCCAGGCTGGTGGCCGAGACCGACCTGCCCAAGGGCGTGTTCAACGTGGTCTGCGGCAGCGGCGCGGGCGTCGGCAGCGCGCTGACCGGCAGCGACAGGATCGACATGATCAGCTTCACCGGCAGCGTCGGCACCGGCCAGCGGATCATGGCCGCCGCGGCGCAGAACGTCACCAAGCTCAACCTGGAGCTGGGCGGCAAGGCACCGGCCATCGTGATGAACGATGCCGACCTGGACCTCGCCGTCACGGCGATCCGCGCGTCGCGCATCATCAACACCGGGCAGGTCTGCAACTGTGCCGAGCGCGTCTACGTGCAGCGCAGCGTGGCCGACCGGTTCATCGAGCGCATCGCCGGCGCTATGGCCGAAACGCGCTATGGCGACCCCGTCGCCCAGGCCGACGTGGAAATGGGCCCGCTGATCAACGAAGCCGGGCTGCGTAAGGTCGAACAGATGGTCCGCACCGCGCAAAGCCAGGGTGCGCAGCTCGTCACCGGCGGCGCGGTGGCGGATCTGGGCAAGGGCTTCCACTACCAGCCGACGCTGCTCGCCAACTGCTCGCACGACATGGAGATCATGCGCAAGGAAGTCTTCGGCCCGGTGCTGCCGGTGCAGATCATCGACGACCTGGACGAAGCCATCGTCCTGGCCAACGACTGTGAATACGGCCTGACGTCTTCGATCTACACCCGCGACCTCTCCACCGCCATGAAGGCCGCTGCCGGGCTGGATTTCGGCGAGACCTACATCAACCGAGAAAACTTCGAGGCGATGCAGGGCTTCCACGCCGGGGTGCGCAAATCCGGCATCGGCGGTGCGGATGGCAAGCATGGGTTGTACGAGTACACCCATACCCATGCGGTGTATGTGCAGAGCTAAAAGCATTCCGCCAGCAGAACGGGAAGGCCTGGAGCGGCATCGCCAGGCCGGGCGGCTCGGTTCGCTGCCCTCTCCGTGGGTTGGAGAGGGCGGCGGGCAGAGCGGGTTACGCTTGTGTCGGAACGCTGCTACGCGTGTCTGATGCGGACGTCGCGCTTTCGCGGCCCGACCGACAGATTGCGCCTTGCACGGTGTTTGGACGCTGAATTTGGCTGCCTTTTGTAGGAGCCCGCTTGCGGGCGATGCTTTTGCTTTTTGGCTTCACGATCTGGAGTTTCGGACGCCGCACTTTCTTCGGCCAGGCCTACAGGTTGCGCCTTTCACGGCGCCTCACTTTTCTTTGCCGCGCGGCAAAGAAAAGTAAGCAAAAGAAAGCGCGCCCCGTCATCCGGGTCTTCGCTGCGCGAAGACTGCCCTCACTCCGGCGCCGCTCCGGGGGCACGTCACGACGGGACATCCCTGTCCCGCCGTGCCTCGCTCGGCGTCCTGCCTCGCGTCCCCCTTGTAGTGGTCAACAAAATCTGGACACTGGTTTAGGTTTATCCGGCCAGCGATTCGGCTTGCGCTGGCGTTCTGTATCCGTTGTAACTGTGTGGTCGCTGATGGTTGTAGTAGTTCGTCAGGTAGCGCAGCA
>NZ_RBZQ01000010.1 GCF_003640395.1 Stutzerimonas urumqiensis
CGCATTCTACAGCAGCCCTTCTTCGCGTCAAGCACTTTTTCGAAAATCTCTTTTCTACTCAACCGCTTGCCCCGCAGCCAGTACAACCTCCCTGACTGCGAGGCCGCGAATCATACAGCCATGGATTTTACTGTCAACAGTTTTTAGCAGCCGTATTTCATCTGACAGCCTGCCAGGCTACTTGACCCTCACTAACCCTCAAGCCCAATATACTGTATATGCATACAGTTATCTGAGTTGCCATGCTGCCTGTATTTATCGGTACTCCTCCGATTGATGATTGGGAAAGCGAGGGAAGCCTCCCAAGAGGCATCCTGCCCACGGGTCATACCATGCTGGATCAAAGTTTACCCGCCGGTGGCTGGACTTCCTCTGCGTTGAACGAAGTGCTCATCGATACGTGCGGGGTCGGCGAGTTGCGGTTGATGTGGCCGGCGCTGGCAGATTTGACAGCCCGCGGTGAGCACGTGGCGCTGATAGCGCCTCCATATCGTATCTACCCTCCAATCTGGATCAGGGCGGGTATCGATTCACGTCGACTATTGCTCGTTCAGGCAAACGAGCCCGAAGCCGCATGGGCTGCCGAGCAATGTCTGCGTTCAGGCAGCTTTGGCGCCGTCATATGCTGGCCGCAACAAGCGAACGATCGAGCACTTCGCCGGCTGCAGGCGGCAGCAGAGGCCGGGTGCGCTTTCGCTTTCGCGTATCGCTCCATTCACGAAGCAGTGAACCCTTCGCCAGCGGCCCTGCGGCTGGTCATAGAAACCAATCCGCTCCAGTTGCGCATTCTCAAATGTCGGGGCGCTCTCCATAAGACGAGGCCGCTTCCAGCCTCCGCGTGGTCATGAGATGCGAAGCCATATGCTCTGGGCTTGCATTCTGCTACCGCAACTGGCGCTGGATGGCGTGCTACGCACTCGCAGCGATGCCGACACGCCCCTAGCGCTGCTGACTGGCACTTCGCAACGGCGCACACTCAAGGTTGTGAACCCAGCCGCACGCGCGCTTGGCCTGAAGCCAGGGCAGACACTGCGTGCCGCGTTGGCACTGACCAATGATTTCGCCACAGCGGAATACGACCTGACCGAGATAGACCGCTCGCTGCAGCTCCTTGCCGCCTGGGCGTACGGCTTCAGCTCACAAGTCAGCTTGCGTTATCCGCGCTGCTTGTTGATGGAAGTAGGCGCCAGTCTCGATTTGTTCGGCCCCTGGCCGCGCTTCGAAGCGCGACTTCGGCAGGAGCTGGATACGCTGGGCTTTCGGCACCGCATAACTGCTGCCTCCAATCCGGCTGCTGCACGCGCATTGGCGAACAGTCATGAGCGCTTGGCCGTCACCGAAGACACTTCCTTGCGCGCGGCGCTCGAAGCGCTGCCCGTCGCCCATTGCGGACTGTCGCCAGACGCCACAACAGGCCTCATCCGCATGGGGATCAAAAATCTCAAGCACCTGCTTTCCATGTCTCGCGACAGTCTGGCCAGAAGATTCCCTGCCGAAGTGCTGGTGCAACTCGATACCCTGCTGGGTCATCGCGCACTCGCCCTGGATTTCTACTCCCCGCCCGACCTGTTCGATGCGCGAGTCGAGTTGAATTTCGAAGTTACCTCTCACCAAGCCCTGTTGTTCCCGTTGCATCGCCTGATTGGCGACCTTGCGATCTACCTGACGGCTCGTGATAGCGGCGTGCAACAGTTCGACCTCATCCTCGAGCATCGTGATCGGAGCGAAACCCGGGTCCCCGTGGGCCTGCTCAATGCTGAGCGCGACCCAGACATGCTGCTCGAAGTGACGCGAGGGCGCCTTGAGCACTTGCAACTTCCTTCGCCGGTTTTGGCCTTGCGGCTCGTTGCCCGAGACCTGCCCGCCTTCACCCCGACTGCCCGCGGGCTGTTCGATAAACGCCCTCAGCAATCGCTCTCCCGGGATCAACTATGCGAACGCTTGCGTGCACGGTTGGGAGACGATGCCGTGCAGAGCGTCGCCGCGCTGGCTGATCATCGGCCCGAGTGCAGCGGGCTGTTTCAGCCGATCGGACAAACTGGGCATGACGAGCAGATCGCAGCGTTGCCGGAGACAGGCCCCCGTCCTGCCTGGTTACTGCCTAAGCCAATCCCGCTCAATGAATCTTCGGTACGGATCCTTTCCGGACCCGAGCGCATCGAATCGGGTTGGTGGGATGGCGACGATATCCGGCGCGACTATTACCAGATCGAAACCCGCAAGGGCCAGGTGGGCTGGGCCTATCGTGACCTTCGCGGCGATGGCCGCCTGTACCTGCATGGCTGGTTCTCATGACGCCCGCCTATGCCGAGCTTCATTGCCTGTCCAACTTCAGCTTTCAGCGCGGGGCCTCCAGCGCCGAGGAGCTGTTCGAGCGCGCCGCGCGTCTTGGCTATCACGCACTGGCGATCACCGATGAATGCACGCTGGCCGGTATCGTGCGGGCTTGGCACGCGTCTCAGCAAACCGGTATTTCACTGATCGTGGGCAGCGAATTTCGGATCGAAGGCGGGCCCAAGTTCGTTGCGCTGGTGGAGAACCTGCTCGGTTACCAAGCGCTCTGCCGGCTGATCACCCGCGCACGTCGTCGTGCCGCCAAAGGCCAATATCGATTGCTGCATGAGGATCTGGACGAATCGTTGGAGGGCCTGCTGGCCATCTGGCTACCCAAGCGGGCCGATGAAGATGCCGATGGCCATTGGCTGCAGGCCCGCTTCCCGGAACGCCTGTGGCTGGGCGTCGAATTGCATCGCGGAGCCGGCGACCAGGCTCGACTACAGGCATTGCAGGCCCTCGCCTCGCGCATGGGCATTGCCGCCGTGGCCTGTGGCGACGTGCACATGCACGCTCGCGGACGCCGCGCGCTGCAGGATTGCATGACGGCGATTCGTCATCATTCGACCGTCATGGCCAGCGGCGCCCATCTATATCCCAATGGCGAACGTCATCTGCGTACCCGCGACGATCTGGCCGGCCTTTATCCCGAGCCGCTGCTGGCCGAGACACTGAGAATCGCCGCCCGCTGTCACTTCGATTTCGCGCAGCTCCAGTATCAGTACCCCCACGAGCTGGTTCCGGCCGAGCACGATGCCGCCTCCTGGTTGCGCGTGCTGGTCGAAGAGGGCATGCAGTGGCGCTGGCCCGACGGCGTGAGCGCCTCTATCCGAAAGCAGCTGGACCATGAGGTGCGGTTGATTTCCGAGCTGGAATACGAAAGCTATTTCCTAACCGTCCATGACATCGTCCGGTTCGCCCGAGAGCGAGGCATTCTCTGCCAGGGCCGTGGATCGGCCGCCAACTCGGCGGTCTGCTACGCGCTGGGCATCACCGAGATCGACCCCACGCAGGCCAATTTACTGTTCGAACGATTCATCTCCCGCGAGCGCAACGAGCCGCCCGACATCGATGTCGACTTCGAGCATGACCGGCGGGAAGAAGTGATCCAATACATCTTTAGCCGCTACGGCCGGCAGCGTGCAGCCCTGACGGCCGTCGCCAGCACCTACCACGCCAGTGGCGCCATCCGTGATATCGCCAAGGTCCTCGGATTGACACCCGAGCTGATCGATACGCTGGCCGGTTGTTGCGGACGCTGGAGCGATCGAATCCCCGATGAAGAGCGGCTACGCGAAGCCGGTTTCGATCCCGCCAGCCCCTGGCTGCATCGGATATTGGTGCTGGCTGGCGAATTGATCGGCTTTCCGCGGCATCTTTCGCAACATCCCGGTGGTTTCGTCATTTCCGAACATGCGCTCGAAACTCTGGTGCCGGTCGAGAATGCCAGCATGCCCGAGCGCACGGTCATTCAATGGGACAAGGACGATCTCGACCGGGTCGGCCTGCTCAAGGTCGACATCCTCTCCCTCGGCATGCTGAGCGCACTTCGGCGCTGCTTCGCGCTGATCGAGCGCTACCGGGGCATCACCTGGACACTCGCCAGTCTTCCCAAAGAGGACCGGGCGACCTACGAAATGATCAGCCGCGCCGACACGGTCGGCGTCTTCCAGATCGAATCACGTGCACAGATGGCGATGCTTCCGCGGCTGCGCCCAAAAACCTTCTATGACCTGGTCATTCAGGTCGCCATCGTGCGCCCGGGGCCCAATCAGGGCGACATGGTCCATCCCTATCTGCGGCGACGTAATGGAGAGGAGCGGGTGGTGTATCCCTCCGACGAGCTCCAGCCTGTTTTCGAGCGCACGCTTGGCGTACCGCTCTTCCAGGAGCAAGTGATGCAACTGGCGATCATCGCGGCCGACTACACGCCCGGCGAGGCCGATGAACTTCGCCGGGCGATGGCCGCCTGGAAGCGTCATGGCGGGCTGGAGCCCCATCGGAAAAGACTGACCGAGCGCATGCTCGCCAAGGGCTACGAGCAGGCGTTCATCACGCGCATCTTCGAGCAGATCAAGGGTTTCGGCAGCTATGGCTTTCCCGAGTCCCACGCGGCCAGCTTCGCCCTGCTCACCTATGCCAGCAGCTGGTTGAAATGCCACGAACCGGCCGCCTACGCCTGCGCGCTGATCAACAGCTGGCCGATGGGCTTCTATAACCCTGACCAGATCCTTCAGGACGCACGCCGCCACAGCCTGGAGATCCGCCCGGTCGATGCCTGTCGCAGCGATTGGGATTGCACGCTGGAAGCGAGCGAGGGCGAACAGCCGGCCATTCGGCTCGGACTGCGCCTGATCCGCGGCTTCCGCCAGGCCGATGCACACCGAATGACGGAGGCTCGACAGGGGGGTCCGTTCATGGACGTCGAGGACCTCTGCAAGCGCGCCGCACTCGACAAGCGCGCCCGAGCAAGCCTGGCCGATGGCGGGGCTCTGCACAGCCTGACCGGTCATCGCCACCAGGCACGCTGGACGATAGCCGGCATCGAGCCGCAGCTTCCGCTGTTCGCCAACGTGGTAACGCCCGAACCGTCCGCATCGCTTCCGCCACCCAGTGTCGGCGAAGACCTGCTGGCCGACTACGCGAGCCTCGGTACCACCCTCGGCCCACATCCGCTCGCCCTGCTGCGCCAGGAATTGCGCGCCCGCCGCTGTCGCAGCTCGCGCGAGCTCACCGAGCTTGCACAGGGTCGACTCGTCAGCGTGGCCGGCGTGGTGATCGGGCGGCAGCGGCCACAGACCGCCAGCGGCGTGATCTTCGTCACCCTGGAAGACGAGTTCGGCATGATCAACGTCATCGTCTGGCATGACCTGGCCGAGCGCCAACGTCGCGTGCTGCTGAACGCCCGCCTGCTGCGCGTCGACGGCAATCTGGAAGTGGCCAGCGGCGTGCGGCATGTCATCGCCGGCCGCCTGAGCGACCTCACGCCCCTGCTGACCGGCCTGGACGTGCGCAGCCGCGATTTCCAGTGAACGCGCTCCAGACCGAGACGCGCTCCCTGATTGCCGTTGCCGCACAGGTTCTTCGCCAAACGCTCGTTTCGAAGAGCGCCGACTGGTTATCACTTTGCCGCCTCGCCGCTCCGCCGCCGATGACACAGTCACGACCTCACCGCATCATGCCCGGCAGTTCACGAGCGCCATGTTTCGCAGGACAAGGATCGACCCTTCGCAATGCTCACCCTCGTCACGACCGATTCGCTGCACGCCGCCGGACTCACGTCGCCGGGGCGAGTACGCGAGCACAACGAAGATGCCCTGCTCTGCTCTAGTGCACTGGGCCTTTGGGCCATTGCCGACGGCATGGGCGGCCACCAATGCGGCGAAATTGCCAGCACCCTGGCGCTGACCGCGCTGGAGCAGGCGATCGGGCGCGGCGAAACGCTCGAGCAGGCCGTAGGAAAGGCAAACGATGCCGTGCTGGCCGCCACCACCCAGCACGACATGGGCACCACCTTGGTTGCGGTGCATTTCCAGGGCGCCGACTTCCAGCTCGCCTGGGCCGGCGATAGCCGGGCCTACCGGATCACCACGAGCGACATCACACCGCTGACCCGCGACCATAGCTGGGTTCAGGCGATGATCGATGCCGGGGAGCTGGACCCTGCCACCGCCCATTGTCACCGCCTGCAAAACGTCATTCTGAAATGCCTCGGGCGAGACGAAGCACTGGAAGCGGGCATCCTCGACGGCACCCTGCAGGCCGGCGAACTGCTGTTGCTGTGCAGCGATGGCCTTACCCGCGAACTGAGCGATGCGCAGATCCATGCGCTGTGCCGAACCACCGACACCCTCGAGTGCCTGGTCGAGCAGCTGATCGAACACGCCAATGCCCAGGGCGGCCGAGACAACGTGTCGTGCATCGTGATCGCCCGCACGACGCCACCGGCAGAGGCGCCGTCCCCCGGCCGCCGATTGCTGGACAAACTGCTGAAACCCCTCAAGCCGTAGAAGTCGAGCGCTTGCATGACTGACCGAATGCTGCAAATACCCGGCTATCGCCTGCACAAGCGCTTGGGCAAGGGCGGAATGGCCGAGGTCTACCTGGCCACCCAGCTCTCCCTCGATCGCGAAGTCGCGCTCAAGATTCTGCTGGACACCGAGGATGCCGCCTTTGCCGAACGCTTCATCCAGGAGGGCCACATCGTCGCCTCCCTGCGCCACCCCGCCATCATCACCATCCATGACATCGGCCAGCTCGACGGAGGCCGTCATTACCTGGCGATGGAATACGTCGGTGGCGGTGACCTGGCTCAGTACCGCGGCACGGTCCTGGCCCCCGCTCGAGCGCTGGACATCGTTCGCCAGTTGGCCGGCGGGCTGGCCGTGGTGCACGACAACGGGCTTGTCCACCGCGACGTGAAGCCCGGCAACATCCTGTTCCGCGACGACGGCAGCGTCGTGCTCACCGACTTTGGCGTCGCCAAGGCCCTCGAGCTGGACAACGAACTCACCCAGTTCGGCATCGCGGTCGGCAGCCCGGCCTATAGCAGTCCCGAGCAGGCCAAATGCGAAGCGCTCGACGCGCGCAGCGATATCTACAGCCTCGGCGTGATCCTGGCCGAGATGCTCACCGGCGCCAATCCATACCGCGCCGCCAGCTATCCCCAGACCGTCATCAATCACCTGCAGATGCCCGCGCCTCAATTGCCTCCCGCGCTCTGCATCTACCAGCCCTTGCTCGAGCGCATGCTGGCCAAGGATCCGGTCGAACGCTTCGCCAGTTGCCGGGACCTGCTGCAGGCGATCGATGCGCTGAGCGAACTGGACATGGACCTGACACTCGTCGCGCCGGCCATTGCGCTCCCTCCGACGCCCGAACGACCGGCTCGGCCTCGCCGGCCGAGACTCTGGCTCACGGCGATGGCCACGCTCTCGCTTGTGGCGCTGCTCGGTGTCGGTGGCTACCAGTGGCATCGCCACGAGCGCATCGGTGCGCTGCTGACCCTCGCAGAACAGCGACTGGCCGAGGGCATGCTCGTCTCGCCGCCCCTCGATAATGCCGACCATTACTTTCGCCAAGTGCTGCACCTGAATGCCGACAACGCTCAGGCAGCGGACGGTTTGTCGCGTGTTCTTCAGGCCCGCATCGCCGGGTACCTGGCCCTGGCCGAACAGCGGCTTGCCGAAGATCACCTCTACGAGCCGGCCGAAGACAACGCCATCCACTATTACCGCCAGGTGCTGGCCTGGATGCCGCAGCATGAGGCAGCGCTCGACGGACTCGCCCGCATCGCGGCGCGCTATGTCGAGCTGAGCGAAGGGGCCTTTCGCCAACGCGAGTACGGCATGGCACTGGAATACATCCATCGCGGCCTGGAGGCCAGCCCGGACGATCCCACCCTCCTGGCCCTGCGAGACGACCACCCGCGTCGCGTCGCCGATGCCAGGGCCACCCGGGTGACCGCGCGAACCCCTGCCGTGCACGCATCTCGTAGCGAATCGGCGGAGCCACCGGCCAACCCCATCAAGCGCCTGTGGAACCGCGTGTTCAAGCAATGAGCGGACACCCCCACGCGACCACCGTCACCCCTTCAGCGTCAGGTAGAGGCAGACATGCTAAGAATTCACTTCGTGGACAATCGCCAGGCCCCGGTCTGGCTTGCCGACGAACAGGTCACGCTCGGCCGCGACAGCCGCAACGACCTGGTGCTCGATGCGCCAGGCATCGAGGCGTTCCATGCGAAGTTGTACAAGGAGAACGGCTTCCATTACCTGACCGACCTGGGCTCGGCGGCTGGCAGCTATATCAATGACGAGAAGGTCGGCGAGCGTTACCAGATCCGCTCGGGCGACCGGTTGCGCCTGGGCACGCTCGAGTTGCAGATCGTCGATCCGGCCAAGGTCGGCGCAAAAGTCCGCACGGCGCCACGCTGGCTGCTCGAAGTGCTGCATGGCGAAAACCAGGGCCACAAGTATCACGTCACCGGTTCGATGACGTTCGGGCGCTCGGTCAAGTGCGAACTCTGCTTCAGCGACCCGCAGCTGTCGCGCCGGCACGCCGAGTTCTACCTCAAGGGCGACATCCTCGAAGTGAAGGATCTGGCGTCGGCCAATGGCCTGCGCGTCAACAACCAGAAGGTCGCCAGCGCCGTCCTGCAGCCCGGTGACAAGGTCCACCTGGGTGGCATCACCCTCCTCGTCATCGGCCCGAAGGTCAGCGTGCCGGAAGCCATCGACGAGGATGCGACGGTGTTCATGCGCGCTGCCGAACTGCCCACACCAGCGGCCACGCCCGCGAAGCCCGTCCCGCCGCGTCCTGCGAGCCCCAACCCGCTCCATGTCGCTCCGGCGGCGCCAGCCCCTGCCGCCTCGACCGGCAGCGTACGGTTGAAGCTCATGCTTGCCTGCCTGGCGTTCGCCCTGCTCGCTGGCGCAGCGGTGCGGCTTTGGCTCTAGCCATCCGAACGTAGAACGGAACGCCGTGCCTCATCAGAGGATCGGCCCCTCCGACGTTCCGCCACCGCGTCGGCATCGCGAACGAAACCCTCCGTCACATCCGCTAGCCCAACCCCACGATGACGCCATGCAAGGCCACCACCGCCAGGCTGGCGGATAACACGGCCAGCATGAGCCCGGCCGCCACGCCAGGGTGACATCCCCGCCGCGCCAGGACTCGCAGGTAACCGGCGTAGCGCTTGCTACCGCTGCCCGCGATGGCGCCGACAGCGACCAGCGAGAGGCCCGCCAGCACGCACGCATGCAGTGGCAGACGCTCGTACCAGCGAAGCGCCAGGCAGGCTATCAAGGCCAACGACACTTGGGTCCTGCGCCAGGCAAGCCAGGTTCGTTCGGCCTGGAGCCCTTTATCCGCTTGCGCTTTTCGCACGATGGCTAGGGCAACAACCAGCGCAGGGTGAGCGCCGCGCCGGCTATCGTCCCGACCGATAGCACCGGCACGAGCAGCGGCACCGGCAAAGGAGCGCTCTGCCTGAGTGCCCGCTCGATGCTGAGCCATCGCCAGCACGCGCCGATGCTCAGCACCGCACTGAGAAGCAACAGGCCGATCACCAGGAGGGTTCGCTGCGCTGCCGAAAAGACACCGACCGCGAAACTCTCGAGCGCGATGGCGCCGCCGAGTAGCGCCAGCGCGGTGCGAGTCCAGGCCAGGTATGTCCGTTCGTTGGCCAGTGTGAAGCGAGGGTCTGGCTCCTCGCCCCCGCCCAGCAACAGTCGAACCGGAGCCGGGCGCGGATGCCGCCCGCGTCGCGTCTCGTCGCTCATCGCAACCCGGCACTGCGCAAGGCGCCCGGCGAGTAATCCGAAGCGGTCGCCTGGTAATCGAAGTCATACGGTTCCGATTGCTCGTTGGTCATCCCCGAGGCGATGTAGCGGCCGCTCTGCAGGTCGTAGAACACCTCCATCGCCGTCAGCTGGGCCTGCACGCCAGGATGGAAATAACCGTGGCTCTCGCCGACCCGCCAGAGCTCGCCGCGGCTGTCGTAATGGTCCGCCTCGACGATGGCCCAGGTGTCTTCGTCGATGAAATAGCGGCGCTTGGAATAGATGTGGCGCTTGCCGGGCTTGAGCGTCGCCTCCACCACCCAGCAGGCGATGCGCAGCGGCACGCTCAGGTCCGGCAGGATCAGCGCCATCGACAGCAGCCCGCTGGCGATTAGGCATACCGAGACGAATACGCCGCGCGACAGACTCGACGGCACGCCCCGGCGCAGCAGCCGCTGCGACCACCAGGCCATGAACAGGCTGAGCGGCGTGGTGACCAGCACGAACAAGCCGAACAGCCGTCCGGTGTTCAGCGAATCGATGCCCAGGCCTGTCTCCAGATACGCCGGCACCCAGGTCAGGGTCAGTGCCAGCGACCAGTTGGCGGCGAAGTGGCAGAGGTAATTGCCCAGCACCGTGCCGTCACGCAGTAGCCGCCGGTAGGGCATCGGCGCCGAGCCCGGGCCGGCCGGTGCCTTGCCGACCAGCCGATCCAGCCCGCCTTCGCGACCGAACTTGAGCCAGAGCAGACACCAGACGAGGCCGACCACGGCCAGCACGGCGAAATTGGCTCGCCAGCCATAGTGCAGGCTGACCCAGGGAATCATGATGCCGGCCACCAACAGGCCCATCGCGCTGCCCGAATGCAGGAGCGCCACCGGCAAGCTGCGGCGATCGTCGGGGAACCACTTGTACAGCGCGTGCGTGGCGACCGGCGAGGCCGGGCCTTCGCCGATGCCGAGCAGCACGCGACAGGCGACGATCGCCCACAGCGACGAGACGAACAGCATCGGCAACTGCACCAACGCCCAGAACAGCCCAATGCCGAGCAGCAGCGTGCGGGTCGGCTTGCGGTTGGCGAGAAAGCCGCCGGCCACCGCCGAGATCGCGAACAGCCAGTGCAGGCTGCCGCCGATCAGGCCGAACTCGGTCGGCGTCAGCTCGAGGTCCTTCATCATCGGCACGGCCACCAGCCCGATGACCACCTTGTCGAGGAAGTTGACCAGCATCATCACCGCCAGCAGGCCGGCGATGGTCCAGGCGGCGCGCGGCCGATAGCTGTTTTCGAGATTGTTCATGGCGCTCTCTGATTCTTGTTTTTGGCCGCCCTCGGGCGGGTATGGGCGCGGCTACCGAGCGGGCATCAGCAGCCCTTTGGCGATGGTGTTGCGCTGGATTTCGCTGGTGCCGGTGAGGATTCGCATCATTCGGGTCGCACGGAACAGCCATTCCACCGGATGCCCCGGGATCAGCCCGGCGCCGCCATGCACCTGCACGGCGCGATCGGCGATGCGGAACGCGGTCTCCGAGCAGAACAGCTTGCACATCGAGGCCTGCACCTTGATGTCACCGCCTTCATCGTTCAGCGCGGCGGTGGCGAACATCATGCTGCGCGCCGCGTACAGCTCGGTCGCCATGTCCGCGAGCATGTGGTTGACCGCCTGGAACATGGCGATCGGCTTGCCGAACTGCATGCGCGTGCGGGCGTGGTCGAGCGACAGGTTCAGCGCCAGCCCGGCCATGCCGAGCATGGTGGCGCAGTGCAGCAGCCGGTTGAGGGTGATGCGCCCCATCGCCAGCTTGAAGCCCTGCCCTTCCTCGCCGATGCGATTGGCCACCGGCACGCGCGCGTCGCGCAGCACGATGTCGCCGTGGCTGCCGGGGCCGGACATCACCTGGTAGTCGGTTTCCACGCTGACGCCTTCGCCGTGCAGGTCGACGAAGAAGGCGGTGATCCCGTCGCTGCCGTGGCTGCCTTCGACGCGCGCGATCAGCACCGCGATATCGGCGTAGGGCGCGCCGGAGATGTAGCGCTTGGTGCCGTTGAACACGTAGCCATCCTCCTCGCGCCGGGCGCTGGTTTGCAGGGCGCTGACATCCGAGCCGGCCTCGGCCTCGGTAACGGCGAAGCACACCGCGCGCTCGGCCTGGCACACCGGACGCAGGAAGCGTTCGGCCTGGTCGTCGCTGGCGACTTTGAACAGATGGCCGATGCGCGGCGGGCCACTGAGTTCGCCGAGCACGTGCGGGGCCAGCGGCGAGCCGGTCAACAGTGCCGCTTCCTTCAGCGCGCAGAGGTCGACCACGCTGAGCCCGCGCCCGCCAAGCGCTTCGGGCAGCATGGCGTTATAGAAGCCGCGCTCGCAGGCGCGCCGCCAGATGTCGGCAAGCAAGGCGCGTGGGTGCGGGCGGCCCCAGTCCAGCTGTTCGCGGGCCTCGATGGGTTTGATCTCCTGCGCGATGAACGCCTGGAGGTCGGCGATGAGCGCCTGGGCCTTTTCACTGGGTTCGATCATGTCGGTCTCCTGCTCAGATGCGCCGTTCGCTGTGTTGCCAGTAGGGTTCGCGAACCAGCCGGCGCACGACCTTGCCGTTGGGGTTCTTCGGCAATTCGCTGACGAAGTCGACCCCGCGGGGCTTCTTGAAGCCGGCCAGCTCGCGGCCGCAATGCTCGATCACCTCGGCTTCGCTCAGCGTGGCGCCGGGTTTGAGCACCACCACCGCGCGCACCGCCTCGCCCCATTGCTCGTCGGGCACGCCGACCACCGCCGCCTCGAACACCTCGGGCAGGCGGTAGAGCACCTGCTCCACCTCGCTGGGGTACACGTTGAAGCCGCCGGAAATGATCATTTCCTTTTTGCGGTCGACGATGAACACGTAGCCGTGCTCGTCCACGGTGGCGAGGTCGCCGGTGAGGTAGTAGCCGTCGCGCATCACCTCGGCGGTCAGCTCCGGCGCCTGCCAGTAGCCCTTCATGATGTCCGGCCCCTTGACCACGATCTCGCCGATCTCGCCGGGGCGCACATCCTCGAACTGCTCGTTCACCACGCGCAGGTCGGTTTCGAAATAGTTGCGTCCGCACGAGGCCAGGCGCGCGGGCTGCCCGTCGCCGGCGAGGTGATCCTGCTCCGTGAGGATGGTCACCAGCGAACAGGTTTCGCCGGCCCCGTAGCCTTGGGCCAGAATCGGCCCGAACACCGCGATGGCGCGCTCGACCAACGCCGGGGCCATGGGCGCGGCGCCGTACATGACCAATCGCAGGCTGCTCAGGTCGTATCGCTCGACCTCGGGCACGTTGACCAGCCGGTTGATCATCGCCGGCACCAGGAACAGCCGCGTCACCCGCTCGCGCTGGATGGTGTCGAGCAGGGCCATGTCGTCGTAGCGCTCGACAAGCAGGTTGCAGGCTCCGGCGGCCAGCAACGGCATGATCTGCATCCCGCTGGCATGGGTGATCGGCCCGACGTGGGCCATGACGTCGCCCGGCCCGGCCCGGCGCGTGGGGCTGGCGATGCTCTTGCGGATCAGCGCCTTGCGGTTGCCGAAGGTGAGCATCGCGGCCTTGAGCACACCCGAGCTGCCGGAGGTGTAGTGCAGCACGGCGAGTTGGTCGTCGTCCGGCTCGCTGATCACCGGCTCGTCGTTGCCGGCAGCGAGCACCCGCTCGTAGCCGATGTCGCCCCCCTCGCCGAGCGAAATGACCCACTCGAGCAGGGGCAGCCTGGCCCGTTGCGCCACGATCGCGTCGCCTAGGCGCGGGTCGCAGATCACCGCCTGGCTGCACGAATCGGCCAGCACGCGGAGGATCTCCTCGACCGACAGGCGGGCGTTGATCGGCACCTTGACCATCGCCGCCTTGTAGAAGGCGACTTCAGCCTCCACCAGCTCGGCCCGATTGGGCGCGATCAACGCAACATGCGCGCCGGCACCGAGGCCCAGCGACTGCAGCCCGGACGCCAGGCGGTTGGCCCGGTGCTCGAGGTCGGCAAAGGTGAGGCGACGGTAGGCATCCACGACGGCCTCGTGACGAGGCCAGTAAAGAGCGCTGCGGCTCGAAATCTTCCCGAGGTTCAATTGTTCTTCTCTGCTGGTCAGACTTGAGCCTCGATGCTACGTGCGCGCCTTTTTCGCTCGCCAATACAACAAAAGGATGCGAGCCATAACACTCTGCGATAAGCCGTGCGCCCGCCCCGGCTGGCCTGGCCTGGCCTGGCCTGACGCTAAACGATGGGCCTTTGCGCGCGGGTCAGGCGAGCCTTGAAGGCTTCGCCAGCGGGTGACAGGCAGTGGCCCCGGCGGCTGACGAGGCCGTAGGCCGAATGGTGAACGAGCCTATCGGTCAACGGACCCAGCTCGACCACGCTGCCGTCATCCAAGGCCTCCTGAACCACATCACGCGGAGCCATGCACACGGCATCGCCCTGCTCGGTCAGCCTCATCAGCAGCAGGAAGTTCTCGCACTGGACACTGAGCATCTCTCGCCCCGTGTCTTTCAGGACGGCCCTCGCAACGGGCGCCGGCAACTGCGTGCCGGCCAGCGGGAAGCGCGCCAAATCGGAAAAACCGATTCGAGCCTGTGCAAGCAAGGGGTGCCCCGGGCGGCAGAAGAGCACGCCGGGATAGACCGGCAGCTCGATGATGTCGAGCACGGTGTCGGTCTGAAGCTCGCGCACGTCGGCGACGAACATCTCGATACGCTCGTCGAGCAGGGCTTCGCGCAGGCCCCACCAGTCCCCGACCGTTACCGATACCGCCAGCCGGGGATGCGCCGCGAGCAGGTCCGCCAGCGCATCAGGCACCAGGCGTGCCGCTGGGAAGGGACCGGCGCCCAAACGTAGCTGACCGGCTTCGAGATTGTCGTATTGCTGCACCGCCTCGATCATCGCCCGGCTGCCCGCCAGCAGGCGGCGGGCATGCGATTCGACCAGCCGGCCCGGCTCGGTGAGTGTGATGCCACGGCTGTGACGGTTCACGAGGGTGCAGCCGAGCGAGGCCTCCAGCGCCTGCAGGCTGCGGGTCAGAGCAGGCTGACTGAGGTGCAGGGCTTCAGCCGCACGGGCGAAATGGCCGTGATCGATCAAAGCGATGAAATGTCGTAGCTGGCGTAAGTCACTCATGCGCTTGATGCATTGAAAGTCCGAGTCGATTGCATTGGAAGTATTGCCTCCGTCTGAGGCAAATTCCAGGGACAGGCTTAAACAAGAATTCACGGCCCGGAGTCGACAATGTCGTTGCGCACCCTCACCGCAGTAACCGCCCTTTCGTTAGCCGTTGCGGCAACAGCCGAACCCAACCCACCCACCATGGCGACACGCGAAGCGAACGCCGCGGTGCTCCAGCAACTGGACTTCAGCGATCGGCAGGCTTTCGAAAACGCACGCCGCGGCTTCATCGCTGCGCTGCCGGACGCAATGGTGAAGGACGAGCAAGGACAGATCGCTTGGAGCAACACGCGGTATGCCTTTCTCGATTCGGAGCAGGCCCCCGCAAGCGTGAATCCCAGTCTGTGGCGGCAGGCCCGCCTGAACGCGATCCATGGGCTGTTCCAGGTCGCCGAAGGGATCTATCAGGTCCGCGGAATGGACCTGGCGAACATGACGATCGTCGAGGGCGAAACGGGGTTGATCATCATCGATCCGCTGCTTACGCCAGCCACGGCGAGTGCGGCCCTGCGTCTCTACCGGCAACATCGACCGGATCGCCCGGTTGCCGCGGTCATCTATACCCACACGCATGTCGACCATTTTGGCGGCGTCAAGGGCGTCACCACGCAGGCAGACGTGGACTCGGGTCGGGTGCGCATCTATGCCCCTGACGGCTTCATGGAACATGCCGTCAGCGAAAACGTGATCGCAGGCGCCGCCATGACCCGACGCGCCAAGTACATGTACGGCACGGAGCTGACAGCCGGCCCGCTCGGGCATGTCGACACCGGCCTCGGCAAAGGGCTCGCACGAGGACCGCTGACCCTCATTCCGCCCACCGACCTGGTACGCCAGGGCGGTGTCCAGCAGATCGACGGGGTGGACATCGACTTCCAGTTGGCGCCGCATAGCGAGGCCCCGGCAGAGATGATGATGTACTTCCCCGCCCAGCGCGTACTCAACACCGCCGAGATCACGTCTCAGCACCTGCACAACATCTACACACTGCGCGGCGCGGAAGTTCGCGATGCCAATCGCTGGTCACGCTACATAGATCAGGTGTTGGCCCGGTATGGCGAGTCGAGCGACGTGGTGATCGCCCAGCATCATTGGCCGGTCTGGGAGACGGCGCACATCCAAGCCTTTCTCGCTGAACAGCGCGATCTCTACAAGTTCGTGCACGACCAGAGCGTGCGCCTGATGAACCACGGTTACCGTCCCGGCGAGATCGCTGAAACCCTGTCGCTACCCTCGACGCTGGCCAGCCGCTGGCATGCGCGCGACTACTACGGAACGCTGCGTCACAACGCGCGCGGGGTGTATCAGAAGTACCTTGGCTGGTACGACGCGAATCCAGCCAATCTCAACCCGCCTACGCCCGTCGACAACGCGCGCAAGACCATCGAATACATGGGTGGACAGGAGGCCGTGCTCGCTCGTGCCCGGACGGATTACGAAGCCGGGCACTATCGCTGGGTAGCCTCGGTCATGAGCCAGGCCGTTTTTGCGGACCCCACCAACCAGGCGGCCCGAGACCTGGCGGCCAGCGCACTCGAGCAACTCGGTTACCAGGCCGAATCAGGCCCCTGGCGGGACGCCTACCTGTCAGGCGCCCAGGAGCTTCGCGAACCCCTATCTCGGCAGACCACCAAGCCGGCGATGCACACCGACCTGTTGCAGGCGCTCGATACCGGCATGTTCTTCGATCTGCTGGGTGTTCGGCTGAACGGTCCCAAGGCCGAGGGCAAGCGTAGCGTCATGAACTGGGTATTCACCGACAGTGGCGAACGCTTCCGGGTCAATCTGCAGAACAGCGCCTTGACTTGGCTGCCTGACCGGCAGGACGAACGCCCGGACGCAACGATCACCCTCACCCGCGCCGTGCTCGATGACATCCTTGTGCGCAAGACGTCGTTTCCAGAAGCCATCAAGACTGGTGTCATCAAGATCGATGGCGATGCTAGCAAGCTGATCGAACTCTTAGGTTTGCTCGATACCTTCGAACCCGACTTTCCAATCGTCACACCGCGCCGTTAACGGCAGGCTCGAGCGTCGACGGCGGTCGGTGTCGACTTCGGGCACGCGATGCCGGATTAACTTCATACCAGCCGCTTCGGTAGCACCGATCCATTAGCGCCGATCGTGGCGATGCGATTCGACGACACGCGCGACGGCTACCTGTATGTCGTGCAGCAGAAGACGGCCAAGGCCAGCGATGCGGCATGGATACGGTTCGCGGTCACGCTACAGCTTCAGATGATATTGAGCCGATGCCGGGACAACATGCCCTCCCCGTTCCTTATTCACCGCAGGCCGGAGCGCAAGCGACAGAAACAAGCCGAGCAGAAAGAGCATTGGACGAAGGTTGAAGAGCGGTATCTGACGCGGGCATTCAAGGAAGCGCGGGAGGCGGCAGGCTGCTACGCCGACTGGAAGGAAGAGGAACAGCCAGCGTTCATGAGATATGCGCCCTCTCGCTGCACCTTTACAAGAAGGCAGGCAAGGACGGTCAGAAGATAGCTGGCCACGCCAGTGAGGATATGACCAAAAACTACCAGCGCGACCATGCCGAAGTGGTCTGGTCAGACGCAGTCCCTGACCTCGATATCGCAGAAATCGCCGGATAGTTTTGCGCGCATTTTGCGCCAGTTTTGCGCAAGACCATAAACGAAAACGGGACCAGAGCCGTAAGCTACTGATCCCGTTAGGTTTTTGGTCGGGACGGAGTGATTCGAACACTCTACCCCTTGCACCCCATGCAAGCTTCCAAAAGCCAATTAAACAACACAACACATTGATTTATAAGGGTTTTCAATGAAAACCGATTGAATTTGATTGGCGTAAATTGACAAAAATCTGCGGCTTTGACAACGCAAAACCGCGGCTCCCAGAGGGGTTTTGCAGCTCATAACGGGGAGTTTAGACATGCCCATGGCCCCTCCAAACTCTCAGCGATGGCGCCTATTTAAGGCGGATTTATTGCGCAGCCAAGCGTATTGGATGGGATCAATACCCAGCAGTTGCCCAATCACAGCCCCTCGTTTCTCCGGAGGCATACGCCCCAGGAGTGAGCGAATCTCAGACTCGATGCTGCCTGGTTTCGCACCCCGCTCCTCGGCCTTTGTATACCATTCGTGACCCAGAGCAATGTTGCCCATCTCAAGATTCAATGCCCCGAGAAGGGTGCACGGGCGAAAGCTATTCGGCAAAAGTCGATGAGCTTCGTCCGCCAACTGAAGTGCTTCGTTGTGGCGACCTAGATCTCGCAGCACCCCACCATGCGTAGTGCGAACTGCCGACTTCAGCTTGGTTTGCTTGAGAGCACCATCCTGGATCTTTACCAAGAGGTCATGCGCTTCGCGTGAGGCATCGCATTTGCGCAGGTGACCACTGGCATTCACTAACTGCCAGACATCGCCCGTCTTGCGAAACTCACCCAGGTAGTAGTCGGCTTCAAGACGATTATGGACACGCAGGATTTTCTCAGAAGCGTATCCCCTGCCCTCGCTTTTCAGCCAAACAGCTTCTTCCTCGGAAAGCCGCCTTGCGCTATCCAGCTTGCGCAAAATCGTCATCACTTGCTTGAAGTCGACCTCGTCGACGAAGCCGTCAACACCATAATTTTCTCGTAGCTCGCGATTCTTTTGGCGAGCAATAAATTTAGGATCGCTTTCGCGCTGGAGCCTTTCAGCATGAAGGCGAGCCATCATGGCAGCGTGGCGAGCCTCAGCAGCTTCCTGTTCAATCTGCTTCTGTTGTTCAGCTGCCTTCTGTCGCACTAAAGCCGCGGCAACCCTGGACACCTGTTCGACTGGAGCAAGCTGGAGAAACTGTGATTCAGAAATCTCGCCGGTAACGAATTGCGCCAGGGTCTTGAGCCCGTTTTCAGTCAGGAAACGCTGCCCTAGGACACTCAAAGAATTACCCCGGGCTAAGGTCTCCAAAAGGTTAGACAGGCGCGAACCAGATACAGAAGAACCCGGCATGTCATCGACCCAGAATCGTTTGGCGAGGGTCAAATGGTTGTCTGACATCAGCACTCCATGCTTCGATAATTGAACAACGTATCAGCGTCAGGCTATGCAGCCTCTTTATATGAGCACCTAGAAAAATTTCTCAACCACCTCATAGCGCCTAACCTAGCGAACGCCTAACGTTCTCAGAAAAACACATCCGCTGGGACGCCAAAACGAACCGAGAGCGCACGAATGTGCCGTACATTTAGCTGGCGTTTACCTGCCAAAACCTCAGAAATAACTGACTGAGTACCGACCTCAGGCAAGTCGCCTTGGCTCAGGCCATGCTCCTGCATGAGGTAACGAAGTACCTCCACTCCGCCCACTTTGGGTAGTGGCCTATGAAGCTCATCGTAAGCTTCGATCATGTCACCCAGCTGAGAAGCCAGGCTGCCCAGCGGATGATCTTCATCATCGCCGACCACGGCCAGCAGCTCATCCAACGCCTCAACCAGAGCATCATAGTCATCTTCGCTCGTCGGCTTGGTGAGTAGCGGTGCAACGTAACGCCAGTGCTCACAAGCCTGCTTGATCAATGCGGACATGATTACTCCCTCCACTTGCCTTTGTCGTATTCAGCATGATCCAGCACATGCTGAATAAACACCTTCTGTGCCCTGTAATGAACGATGGCAATCAGCCGCAGCTTGTTGCCGCCGATGTCGAATACATGCTGAGGCCCTACCTTGTCAGTCGCCGGAAAGAGCCTCTTCATCTCAGCGAAATCTCGCGGCGCACTTGCCTTCACCAGACGATACCAAGCCTCAAGCGCAGTCGCCGAGCGAGGCCATTTGGCCTGAGCCTCCCAGATACGCTTCTGTGTAATGACGTGCATAGCCCCTCTATCGCACCTTGCGATAGATGCATGGTAACGCGCCCGCCATAGCATCGCAAGGTGCGATACCCTGATCCATCGATCATAAAAATATCATCAGCTTTAGCTAGCGATGTTCCACCATACCAAGAGGGATAGATTCAATAATCCTAGAAGAGAAACCAGCCAAATAAATGCAGTGAGCTTTCGCAATACTATCGAATTATCTTGCTGCTTTCTCAGCCTGGTCGGTTCATAATCAATTAATTTATCTAAAATAGACTCAACCCTGGCCAATCGAATAATAATATTTTGCACATCTGAATTTGATGGCCTACCAGCCCTGCGCTCGACTCGATTTACCTCATAAGTCAAAGACTCCACTACTTCAATGAGCCCTGGCGCTCCATCAAATCCATTTATCAGGAGCTCAACGCGATCCAGCTTCCGAGCCGATTCATTCAAGAACTCCAACTTATCAATTATCTCATCTGCGTGCTCAAACAGAAGCCTTAAAAGATTTTCATGTTTCGTGAGAGGCCTAGAGTTACCTGACTGCATCTTCGGCCTCGCCAAACAAGGCGCTAAAAGCGTCATCTAACTGACCCGATGTATTTACCGCCTTCTTAGCAACATTAAGCAGCCTTGCATAGCGAAAATATTGCTCGGAGAATTTCGCCACCTTTCTCAAATCAGCCTTTAGTTTATGCAAACTATTCTCAGCTAAAACACATGCCTCATTCAATGGCATTTTTAAGCCAGCCAAATCCGCATAGATATCATTCTCAAAAACCATACAATCCGGATTAGCAATAAAACAATCAAACTCCTTAGCAGCATTCAAAACGACAGGGAACTCTTCCTCAACACTCCGACGCACTCGATTAAATACAATCTGAATCTTACTTTTATCAACTCCCATCGCTGCAAGCATACGCGCAGTTAAAATCGACTCATCCTGCTCCTTCGAGCCAGGCACGGTAGGTATAAGAAAAAAGTCAACCTCATCATATCCCTGATTCAACGACGTTAGCCCTGAAAAAAAATCCTCAGCGTTTGACGCACCTACATCTACAACCAGGTCATCATTCACCACCAACTCTAAATATATTTGCCTAAACTTCTCACCACGTACCGTCTCAAAATCATCAACCAGATCTTTGGTGTCTTGATTGATTGACTCAACAATTAGGAGTTTGGCGTTATTCATACGAGGCACAAGCAGATGCGCAGCCAATGTTGACTTCCCTACATTACCACCTATGCCAGCTACAATAATTTTCATAAAGCATCACCTATTATCAAACATAAATTTATTGAAATCTTTTTGGTTAAATATTCTGGCATCAGCTGACTCCCTGCTCACCGTCGCCTTTAGCCTTGAGGCTCCCTGTCCTCGGCTCTGAATCTGGCCCTGCCTGCTCTTCAATAGCCCACGCCCTGTATGCCAAAGATATTCCTTATACTCTTCGGATAAATCGCTAAGCATGTATCTATACAGACTTGAAATGGATACCTGTACGCCAGCCCCTCTCAGAACCAAAGCCATATCACTTAGAGTCACATACTCCTTAAGCAATTTAATTAGAACGTCCCTCTGCCCATGAAGCGATATTCTTGCTTGCCCTTTAACCATAACTCCCCCTTACCTTTATTAATCATTACAGCAATCCGCGGGCAATGGAATCTACCGGCCGAGTTAATTTCAGTTATAAAATGATAAATATTTGAAAAGCATCGGCGGCAGCCGAACAAACAAGACAAGACAAGACAAGACAAGACAAGAGACGAAAAAACTCGGCAGCGAGAGACCACAATACAAATTAAGAAAAAAGACATGAACAGAAGAGGAATTCATTTAACACTGCTGCACCTTCTCCGAAGGTTGCACCAGCGTCAAACTCAAATCCACAAATTAACTATTGCACAAGCTCATGCTCATGTGCCTCTACTAATAATGTAGTAGGCACATTCAATGAGGCATGTCATGAGAAAAATCTACAGCCAGAACATAGAGAGTCATGCGAACCAAATAGCATTGGTTAATCTAGCCACATCCCTTGGCATCGCTCAAAGCCGTGTTCTTGAAAAAATAATAACGTCGATTGAGGTTGACGACCTTGTAGCCATTATTAATCGCCGATTCTCTTTAAAGACAACGAAAGTAATCCAGCTAGATCGCGCTACAGCCAAGGTTATTCAGGATGAAATAGCTCGCTCAATTTCCCTGTTGAGCGCCAGGGTCACTGATGCCGCGGGCGATGGCGTAAAGGCCGGCCTGATGTCGATCCTCGATCTTGAGGATCAAATATGAGCATTTTTACAATCGATAAATTCAACACAGAAGACATCCAAGCGCGTGCCGAATACCATGAAACTGGAGAGGAGATATCTCATAAATCGTCAGGTGCTGAAGACTATTACTTCAAGCTCGATGGCGATACCCTACTGGCTGCTTTTGTTGGCAACGGATCAAGCGAACTGAAACTTGGTGCCAGACCAAAGAACGGGGACTATAAAGCCCTTATGTCTGGCATCAATCCAAGGACGGGGAAATCATTTTGCAGCAAGACAAGGCGAACTCAGCTAAGTAATGAGAACCGAGCCCTAGCCGGATTTTCTACATCTTTTAACGTCGAAAAGTCGCTATCACTGTTGTACGCCACACTTCCCCGCGATCAGCAAATGAAATTTGAGCGTGCAATGATGGAAGCCACCGGTCGAACCATCTTGCACCTCGAAAGCCGTGGCATCTTCGCTTACCGCACTGGCGCACAAGGCAGCGAGACTCATCCGGGCGAAGTCGTGGCAGCGACTTATCTTCATTTCACGAATCGCAACCAGGAGCCGCACCTTCACGTGCATGCGGAGTTTCCGAATCTGGTTCTCGGCAGCGACGGCCAATGGAGAACGTTGGATGCCCGCGAGCTATACCGCCGCCAAGTGGAGATTGCCGCTCTGTTTGATGCCAGCCTTGCCAGCATCCTGCAACGCGATCTCCCAGGAGTCGCCAATCATCTTGAGTGCGCTCCTGAACGCAGCGGCCTGGTCGTCGCCGGTATTGATCACAGCATAATCATGCGTTTTTCCACACGCCGCCAAGAAATTCAGAATGCCCTGAAGGCCATGGGGGCATCAGGCGCTGACGCGGCACGAGCAGCCGCGAAAAGAACTCGCCAAACCAAAGCCGGGGTTGGAGGGGAAACGTTGCGAGAGGAATGGAAATCCTGCCTGGCTGACCTGTCACCCGAGCCTGGAGATCTCACGCCAAATACCCTGCTCGCCGCCGAAGCCCTGGTATTCAAGAACAACTCTGTCTTCAGACATCACGATCTCGACCGCGCTGTCGCCATGCTGAGCATCCTGCATGGCGGTATTGGATCACTCTCCGAGATTGAGTCCGCCGTCTCCCAGCAACTGGGCATTGTGCGCCTGCCAGACAGCCCTGGTGAGGAGTCATATTTCACTACTGAAATCTTCAGGCAGCTCGAAGTCGATCTGCTGCGCTTTGCTCGCAAAGCTTCAAGACATAGGCAGCGCTTCACCCTGTCCGACGTTCAAATTCAGCAAGCATTGCGGCAATGCGAACAGGAGAAAGGATTCTCCCTTCGAGATGAGCAGGTTCAGGCCATGCTGCATACCACCGATGGACGCCAAATCGCAATCATCCAGGGTGCTGCTGGCACTGGAAAGTCCGCATCACTGGCCGCGTTCGAAATTGCCTATAGCGCTGCCGGGCATCGCGTACTCGGGTTGGCTCCATCAGGGGCAGCTGCGGCCGAGCTGCAAAAAAGCGCCGGTATAGACTCCCAAACCATCCATGCGCTGCTCATGCGCCTGGAGAGCGATAACGCCAGAAAACCATTCACCTTGACCAATCGGGACGTGATCGTGCTGGATGAAGCCGGCATGGTGGATACCCGCACGCTGCATAAACTCCTCAGCCATATCGAGGCTGCGGGAGCCAAGATTGTGTTAGTAGGAGACTCTAAACAGCTCGAAGCTGTTGGCTCGGCATCCACACTGCATATGCTCACACAGCACCTCGGCGCAGCGCGGCTTGAGCAAATAGCCCGCCAGCGCAGCGCTGAGGATAGAGATATCAGCCAGGCCTGGTTTTCCGATACACAGGATGCCCCTGCAATGATGCAACAACGCGGATTGCTTCGCGGAACCAGCCCCGAGCATCCATCCTCCCTTGAACGAATGCTCAACGATGCCGCTCAGGTACACAAGGCTGGCACTGACTGGAGCGAAATCCTCCTGCTGGCTGATCGCAACAGCCATGTAAACCAGCTCAATCAGCGTGTACGGGAAATACGCATGGCACATGGCGAGCTGGACGAATCTGTCGAAAAGGTTATCCAGGTGAGCAATGACAGAGGATATTCCCGACAGCTTGCGCTCTGCCCAGGCGACCGGATCATGCTGCGCAAAAACGCGAAGCTTGGTCAGACGCCAGTGTTCAATGGAGACCGAGCGACGGTCACCCATATCGCGTTTCACGAATCGGGTACTGATGAAGCACGGGTTGAAACGCTCGTGTATGCCCGTCTGGATCGTTCAGGCACCGAAATCTGCTGGCATCTCAGCGACTACGACAAGCTCGATCACGCTTACGCCATGACCGTTCACAAATCCCAAGGGCTTACCGTCGAGCATGCGTTCTACCTAGGCAGTGAAACAACCGACCGCCGTTCTGCCTACGTCGCCTTCACACGCGCCAAGACCGCCTGCCCGTTTTACCTGTCCCCGGAGTGCGAATCCGCTTTCGCGAAGCGGGCGAGTCGCTTCAAAGCGAAAATGACAGCGCTCGATGCTGATCCTGGAACGAAGCGGCGGATGCTCCAAACGCCCTTCCGCACAGATGACACCGCTATCAGAGCACAGCAGCCAACAACAAAGGAGCTGCTGGAGAAATCAGGAGTTCTTTTTTCATACACTGAGGCACTGGAAATCCTTCGGCCTGCTGCCCATGATGCGGTAGCAAAGCAGATTAGGAGCCAGCCAGCCTACCGACTTCAAACCCGCTCACGTGCAAAGCTCGACCTCCTGCTGCAACGCCTGCGGGAACGTTTGAGCACCATCAAGTTGGCAGGGAAAACTATTCTCAAGAGTAGGTTTATTCCTGAGAAACCCGAATCACTCGGTGAAGCTCATGCACAAACAATGCTCCGATCTCGTGAGACCCAAGGTTGCATATTGCGACACAACCTTCAGCCGGGCAGCCAGAGGAGCGCGCATGATGCGTCTGTACCTGGATACTGAGTTCACCCAACTGAACCGCTTTACCTACCGGCTGATCAGCCTTGCGCTGGTTTCTTCGGACGGTCAGGAGTTCTATGTCGAGCTTGCAGATAATTGGACGGAAGACGAGTGCTCAGACTTCACCCAGTCCATCGTTTTACCCCAGCTCGATTTGCCTCAACATGGTAGAAGCACAGAACAAGCCAGGCTGAACTTACTCTCGTTTCTCCGCTTGGTTGGCTCAGCTGAAATCATCAGCGATGCCATGGCCTGGGACTGGCCGTTGCTCCTATGGCTGGCAGGGCCACCAGGCCTCCCTGAAGGTATTGAGGCTGGGACTTTTCCAGCTGCGATCCAGAGCGATGCCGAAGAGCTCGACGACGCTCCGCACCATGCACTTTTAGACGCTAGGCAACTAGCCGAAACAATAGAGCGTCATATCCACGGCTCCAGCCCCCGGGACAGGAAAGAATAGATGACAGTCGCCCAATTGATTCAGTGGCTACAGCAATTTCCCGACGACATGGCGGTGCTCGTGGAGAGCTACGAAAACGGCTACGACCCGATCCACTCGCTATCCATCCAAGAATTGGCCGGGGTTCAAAATGTCGCTGATTATGATGGTCTCTTCGACACCCCGAACAACCTTGTGACGGAGATTCCAGGCGAGAAACTGACAGGCATACGAGCCATGGCGCGGAAGGATAACGGGGAGCGGCTGAGTTGCGTGGTGATCGCAGGGCTTAGGGGGCAACGGAGATAGCATCGATGTGTCAGACAGCAAAGACCCAACTCGGTCTCTACTGCCCGGTAATCATGGCCAGGATACCGGGACTGAGTACTTCCAAACGCTTTGCCAGCTCACGAAGTAGCTCTCTATCGAGCTTTTGAGCCCAAGCCTCGTCATACCTCATCAGAAAGATATCACCACCACCTTGATAAAACGCTATCAGGTCTGGCTCCAACTCAGGGCTAAGCCAAAGCAGTACCCGGTCATTGAAATGCCACTTTCTACGTCGAGGCAGATGCGAAGCTATGAGTGGCTTAAGCTGCTCGGAAAGCTCAAAAGTAAGGGGAAAGCAGTCCCCTGAAAACCCATAGCTGAGGCGCATCTCAGTAATTGGGATGACTGCTGGCCTTGTGAAATGCACCTTGCCCATTGCTCCTCCGAGCTTGTCATCCTTGATTGAAAAATCTTATGAATCAATAGTTAGCCAGCCTAAAGTACCTTGAACTCCCCTTTCACTTGTCTGGCAGTTCGTCAATAGCTCGCCGGGTAAGGTCTGGAACTTTTTAAATCGCTCATAGGCAGGCGGGATGTCTTTCACACCGGGCAACTAGCATGCATTTGGTCAGGTTCTCAAACCCGCTACTATCACGCTTTCGCTTTGAAGATATCGACCTTAGTCTCCAAGCAACGCCTTAGGGTCAGGTCATTCGCACCAATGCCGAACCAGCTATCGGGCTTCTGGAAGAAGTCGAGACCACGACCGATCTTGATCACCCAGCCGTTATCGAGCCGGATCTCTCGATCATGCAGGTTCTCGTTGATCTTGATCTCCAACGCAATATCCATCTCCAGTAGGCTCTGCTTAAGCTCCTCTAGACGCTCAGCAACATCCTTGAGATCGGTATCCTGGTCATAGCTGGTCGTCAGCTTGATTGCCCTGACCGTGGGCGACTTGATCACCGCCTCGCAGAAGCGAACAAAATTATGGATCTGGTGATTGGCCCGAATATAAGGGTCTTCAATTTCCACAATCTTCGCTCCCTGTAAATAAGGGAGCGCAATAGACTCGTAGCTGTAGCCTGTGTCACCGTAATGGATGGTGTAATGCTGCTCTTGCAGCTCAGCACCGCGACCACTGGGCTCCACTAGACCAGGCTGCTCAACCCTCACAGCTGAGACGACCGGCTGATCGGACGGAGCTAACGCCGTTGGCGCCTCGTCACCCGAGCCTGCATGAATGCTCTTACGAGTCGGCTCCTGGGTTGCAGGTGCGTTACGTGATTCAGGGCAATAGACCACCACATCGTTGCCTGAAGCATCAATGTAGGACAGGTTGATCCGCGCGTACTCATCATCGGTCTTGCGCTTATTCATCTGCTCCTTGACCCGACGCCGTCCCTCTACCGCGTAGGCCACGTACTCAGCGAACTCCTGATCAGACGGAGCTCCATTCGGGTGAAGGATCTTCAAGAAGGCACAGACGGTCTTCTTGATGCCCTTCTCGTCTCGCCCCTCAACCGCCCTCCCCAGCTTGATGCGTTTGCTGACCTCCTCGTATCGGTTGGTCTGCTTCAACTGATAGTGAAAGGCCTCAGCTAGGTAATCCGTGATAAACCCATAGTTACTGGTCAGGAACTCGCTGCTGTTCTTCGGCATCTCCCAGCCAGGCAGGTAGCAAGCAAAGCGATCCTGCACAGCCAGGTCGAACTCCTTGGGCAGCGGCTGGAACAGATCATGGACTTCAGAGTTAACCACCTGCTCAACCGAGAGATCGAGGTTACCCACGAAGGCCATGGAAGCATCGGCAATCACCTCAACACCACGAGAGAAACGTCCGTTGGCCATAAAGTCCTTCATGATCTGGATGGTGTCCTGATCCTTGACCTTGATCCCGCCTACCTCGTCAAAAGCCACTGTGTCCCAGTAACCAACCAGCCCGATCTTATGGCGCTGATTGTTGTAGAACAGCGTCGCCTTGGTTGCTTGGCCACCGCTGATCAACGTCGAGTACGGCGAGAATTCGCTGAAGAAATAGGACTTACCGGTACCACGCGGCCCCAGCTCGATGAAGTTGTAGTTGGGCTCGATGAGAGGAGCCAAACGAGCAATAAAGTGCAGCTTCACCCGAGGTGACAGCTTGCTGGGCTCCAATCCAACAGAGCGCAGAACGACATCTAGCCACTCGTCCCGAGTGAACTGCTCGCGACCTTCGCAGTAACGTGCGAAGTCGAAGCGGCTCATCTGGATGGGGCGCAGATCCTCGATATAGAAGGCGTAGTCATCATCTTCGATTTCGTTAAAGGCTAGAGTCACCTCTGCCCACAAACCGCCCTGTAACAGACGATCATGGTCGCGGTAGTACTTTTCGCTGATCGCGACTTTGCGCGAGTCGAAGTTCTCCAAGGCTGCCCAGTGACGGCGATCTTTTTCGACATAGTTGACGTGCACCTTGTCGATGAAGCGATGCTTGCCCTTGGTGGCAACCTTCGACTGAGCTGAGTTTGCCTCATTGGGTCGAACGTAGTTATCGTTCAGGGTGTCGAGCACTGCCTCCAGACCAGCCTGAATCTCCGAGTCATCGTCACTGGCACAGAAGCGGGCCAGGAGAAACTCCAACACGAACGTCGGGACGTTGGTGCCTTTCTTGATTCGGTGCAGCAGATCCTTGCGAACCACCTTGCCGTCGAAGGTCGATGTGAGCTTCTGATCCAGGGTATCCATGATTTACACCGCGTAGTCCGTTTCCAGCTCAATTTGGCTGTATATGGCATTAGTCTTCGGGTTCAGAGCCTTCACCTTGAATTTGCCCTCGAACTCCATCTGCATTTTCAGAGTGACCTGCACCTTCTGACCTGCCTGAAGGGTCAGCGTACCCGTTGCAGGGTTCACAGCGCCACCAGCCTTGGCCTCACCGACCACCTCGCCCTTGCTGTTCTGGGCTTCTAGCAGAATCTCGAAGTCACTCTCCGTAGAGAAGATATCGGCAGCATCAACGACCACATCGATCACCGGCACACGCGTAGTAATGCGCGTTGCACCGTTCTTGTAGGAGATGTTGATGGCAGCCTTATTCAGACTGGGCTGCTCCTGGGCTTTCAGCTGCATGGTAATGACCGGCACCACGCACTCTTGCAGCGATGCGCCACCGTGGTAGTACAGCAGGCCATTGCGATAGGCCGCTAAGGTCTGCGGCCCCGCGAACTTGGCGAAGTCGCCCCGTATTCCCAACTTTTCAGCGCTGACAATCAGGTGATTGGAATCGGCACTGCCGTCTCCCAGTGCGCACCGGTCATGAACAATTAACCAATCCCCAGATGGCTTTGAACTCACATCACCGGCACCAGCATGATTGTTCATGAAAAAACCGTGGTCAGTTGCGATCACGACTTCATGGAAACCACGCTGGGTAAGCTTATGGATCGCCACACGAATACGCCGTAACGCATTAGTGATTTCAGCGGGAGCGGTATCAGGGTGGTTCTCGAAGTGGCTATCGATCTCCACAGCGCGCAACACCAACAAATCGATGTCCGCATCAAAATCCGCCCGATCCCGAACAAAGTCTTCAAGCCTGCCTTCGGCGAACCGCTGACCGTAGCGCTTCCTGATCACATCCATGCGTTGCGCCACAGTGTTGACCACCTGATCGCCCAGCATCGGCACAATGCTCTGATCGGCATTGCGCAAGAACAGCTGCTGCCCAGCTCCGGGCAATAGGCTGGCCATACCGACCGGCGTCACACTGGGCAGCTGAGCCAGAGCTGTTTTCAGCTCGACAATGCCATCTTCGGCAAGCTGGCGCTCCAAGGCGACGCCCAGCTCATAGCGAAGGGCATCAATCATCAGGTAGGCAATCTTGCGGCCATTCTGTTGCAGCCTAGGGGCAACCAAACGGTCGAAAATATCTGCGTTGGCTAGATAGCCCGGAAGCGGCCATCCGCTATTTTGCAAATGACGAGTGAAGACCAGCTGAACCTTCTCGGCCAATTTGCCGTACTGCTTGCGAGCTTGCTGCTTCACCGAGGTCATCACACCATCAGTGTCCTGCCACTCGAAGTCGCTGACGGCCTGCTCGAACTCACGATGCAGGCGATCCACCTCGCGCAGTGAGCTCACGTAAAACTCCAGCAGGGCTTCCAGGCTACGAGTGTGATCCCCCAGTTGACGATCCAAGTCATCACAACTCTGGATCAAATCAAGTGCTGAACGAAGTAAATCCCATTGCCCACGACTCTCGCCCTTCCCCGTCCATACAGAACGTTGGTGCTGCTCAAGAATCCTGCGCACTTGGTCGGTGTCGTCAGCCAAGATTGCGGAGATGGCACGATTAAGGAAGGTGCGCTCCTCGAAGGGGAAAGTATCCCGCTGTCCCAAGTCAGCTAGCTGAGCACAGTGTCCGATAAGCCCCAGCTCTTCCTCAATTTCCTCAGCTCTATCGATATACAGGCCCTGGGTGCGGCGATCATTGCGCAGGTCGTCACAGAGCCCCTCAATTACGGCCCTGGCAATGGTGTCTGCACGCGGAATGTCGACCAACGCAGCCGGCAATTGGTCAGGTAAATCAAAGACAAACTCGCTGAACAAAACGAAGCGCCACAACTCAGTGGCAATAGAAGACCAGGTCTTACCCTTCGTCTTGAGAGACAACCCAATTGAGTTCTTCAGCAGGTCACGCGCTTCGCTCACCCAAGCATCACTCCCCTTTAGGGCAGCCTCTTGCTGGGTGCTTGGCGCCAGCAGCGCAAAGAGGATGTCGCGACTCGACTCTACCTTGAGAAGGGCACGCAGGTTCGGCCAACCAAGGCCGCCACCGACGGCATCTATCACAGCAAAGCTCGGGTTGGGATCTGACTCAAAAATTTGTCGGATGGCCATGGTCTGATCCGGCTTGGCTTTAAGGCAGAGGCTAAAGAAGCTATCGCTGTCGCCACCTGGGAAAACCTCACCACACGCGCCAACAGCTGCAAAAGGATCAGCCTGCTTGGCCTCCTCAGTCAGCGGCTGCGCAGCAGGAACATATACCAGCAACTTGTCGACCAGCCCCTTGCCCAGGGAAAGCAACGTCATGATCGCCTGCTCACGACTCAGAATGCTGCTCTCGGAAGCGTCAACTACCTCGCAACGCTCATCGGCCATCGCAAGGCAGGCTTCCCGATAGCGCCGCTCTGGGTCGTAAATGACCAATACACCACGTTTAGCGAGTCGCGGAGCAAAGATTTCCTGTTGAATGAACGTCTGGATACTCATTAGGCTTCCTCTGCGACCATTTCTGCCGACTCTTTAAGGATCTTCTTATTCCCCAAGAAGCCCTTGAGCGACCATCTTGACTCAGCAAAATCAATATAACGCTGCTCTTGACGGTTATTCAGCTCATCATAGAGATCATGATAGAAATTGATTCGTCTTTGACGCCCCTCCATCGAGCTCATAACAGCAGCAGCATCACTACCCATTTTACGGACTTGCTGTAGATCAGTCGGCGGCTCATCTCCACCTTTAGCCAAATACTTAACCAGCTTGTCCTCCAGGTCATCGTTACAACCCTGAATATTCAACCGAAGTTCAAGCAACACAAAATTGCCAAGCCGGCGACGCTGATACCAGTCTTGCTTACGATTATTCTCGCCGTCGCCAACTCTATTTTTGGTTGCCCAGATATGTTCCACAGAAAAATAATCAGCAGTCTTCTTTCCGTTGACTGAAAGCAGAATTTTATCGATCTGAATTGTTTTCTTTGGCTGAAGCTTGGCTTCATAATTCATCAAAAAGTAGCGCAATCCGCCCCACTTATAAAAATCATCTGGACTTTCTGCATCCAAGGTGAACGATGCTTTGAAACGCCCTTCAGCCGCATAAGCATGAACAAAATTCACCAGGAAGAACTCCAGCGCATCCTCATCACTCTCGACGACTTCGCGCCCCATCTTTCTGTACTCCGGTGAAACTTCACTTACCAGTCCACCGTGATAGTAACGAGCGGCATACCAGTACAAATCCCCCTGACCAGTATCATTTCGCGCTGTCATATTTCGCGCCATGTAGACCCTGAAATTCAAAATCTCAAGCAGGCGCAGCAGCTTCTGTAATCGCTCTCCCTTACCACCGAGCTTGATCACCAATGCCAGAAAAAGCGGCATAATTGAGGCATGACGGCCTTGAGCACGAATCTGGTCGAGCACGTCGATGATCCCTTGCTCAAGACCATGATGTACTGGCCCATAGAGACGCTGGTACCAAAGTGCAGCTGTTTTCATAAATACTACGAAACCAGCTATACGCTTAATAGCTTGGGGCTTCGACTCAGGTTCAGCGAGCAGCTTATCAAGGCTAATTCGCTTCTTCAGTTCTTCATAACCATATTGGCTATCCGTCTTATTGAGCTTGAAATGCACAACCAGGCAGTAGCGCAGGAACGCCCCTTCATCCCCTGAAGAGGTTTTCTTGGCAACGTTGAGAGCTTTGAGTATTTCTGACCAGTCTTGGTCTATCGACTCCCGAAGTGTGTTTGCCGAGAGTTTCACACAGCAGTAAATTAAGTAGTTCTTGACCTTCTCCAGCTCGCTGAGCGGCTTGCCTCGATTGTTAATCACCTCGAACATGATTCCGGTTTCGGCATCTTCTTTCGGGGCGTAAACAAGGAAGCCAAGTCTATGCTCTAGCGTTTGCTTGATTGCCTGCAACGCCACGCCTGCATTGAGCTGCTCGTCCAGCCAGCTGCTTATTTGGTTTCGAGCATCCAATAGCCGCTGCTGGGCCTCTAAGCAGATAGGGCAATGCTCAGTATTGCCATCAACCAGAACTACTCGCTCGAAAAACGTCCGAGTGTCCGAGTTCAAGCGCAGTACCGAGCGTTCATTACCTAGACCACCACGTTGCAGATACAGCTCCGCAAATGAGGTTTTCTGGTCATCAGGCAAGCGTTCGTAAAGCTGACGGAGAAAGATGACTAGTGTTGTCAGCCTCTGCTGACCATCCACCACATGAAACTCGCCCTCAACTCCCCCTAGCGGGCGGCCAAGGACAAGCGTGCCGGTGTAATGGCGCAGGGCCGCACCGTCACTCATCAGATGCTCAACATCCTTAAGAAGCTCGTCTACCTGTTTCTTCTCCCAGGCGTACCCGCGCTGATAGTCTGGAACAGTGAAGGAATTTCCTGAAAAAATCGCCGGCAAATCCAGAAGCTGAGCGCCAAATCCTTGGGTAGTCATTCAAACATCCTGTTTTGTGGCACGACCACGCGCCTTCTTTGGCGCTACTTCGGGCTCGATATAGAGGTGTTCCAGGCTGTGGGCGATGGCCAACGACTTGTCGGTGACACACTTGTCGCGCACACGATCAGGCCAGTAATTCATCGCCAGGTGCGCCCAGTCGTAGTCGCCTTTTTCCAGCTTCGCCCAAGTGTCTTTCAGCACCTTCTGCCAGGCTTTGTGGCGGAATAGCTTCCACAGCGGGGCGGCGGTGATTTGAACGCCGTCGTCGTGGTTGGGGCGGTAGTTAGGAGTGATTTCCAGCAGGCTGTCGCGCAGGTCGGCCAGTTCATGCTCCAAGCTGACCAGCGCCTCCAGACGTTTCTCGTCCTGCTGGCTGCGGCCAGCACCCTTGTCGCGCAAATCTTGCAGCTCCTTGCGCACATCCTTCAGCTTGGGATCAACGAAGTCGTTGACGGCGCTGAACAGCGTCTGGTCGCTCAGGCTAGGGTAGTAGAACCACAGCGTGTAGCTGCCGGATGCGGTCGCCAGCGGCCAGTAGATCGGCGCCTTGCGGCGGCTCTTGGAGTATCTCTTTAGGTGGAAGGCAAAGAAATCCTTACGCAGCCAACGCCGCACGTCCTCAGCCACAGGCGCATCGACACTTTCCAGCACCTGCTCGACCAAACGGGCCAAGTCGTAAGGGTGGCCCTGGTCATCGACTAGGATGCCCGCATGCTTATGGAAAGGCGTGGCTGCATCCGGCATCATGCCGGGACTTTTCACCGGCAGCGGATCGAAGGGTTCTGGCTCAGGCGGTAACGTGCGCTCAGCAGTGGCCAGACGCCAGTCAAAGCGACCAAAAGCGACACCGACCGCCCAAGACAGCAAACCGTCGCTGCTCTGAGCATCATCAATAATATCTTCTTGGTCGTCTTCGTCGCCTTCATCGCCCTCGTCGTCTTCGCGGGGTTCATCGACGTCAACTTTGGTGCCAGCACCGCCCAATGCAGCAGCACGATCAGACTCGGAAAAGCCGTAGAGATCGAAGGCGATATCATCGATCTCTGCCTGGATGCGCGAAAGTTCCGCTGCGATAGCAGACGGGGCGTAATCGCCCAGGCGGGCGCGCAGAGCGGCAGGCAGCACGAAAGCATGCGAGGTTTCTTCGATAGTGTTGAGCGTGCGCTTATGCGACCAAGCGCGGAGAGCCAAGGCAGCAAGCGTGGCTTGCTGGTCGTCGCTTATGTCGGGGATTGGGGTCTGCTGGATCAACCCAACTTCAAAGGATTGTGCCAACTCCACACGTGCCAATTGCACCGACACCAGTAGGCCAAAGGCTTTGCTGTTGACCAAGGCGCACAGCGCAAGCAAAGTATCCGGGGCGTCGGCGTCGACAAAGGCGGCGGGGCCTTTGTCGGCAAAGATGCAGCCCTGAGGCATGAGACGAAAGCTCAAGCCGTTGGTACGCCGCGGCCAAGTGAGGCAAGGGCGAAAGAAGAACGGAAAGGATGCTGGCTGAAGCGAAGGACGGTGGGGCAATCCGTTGAATGAAAAGAAGGTGTTCCGCACGAAGTCCCAGCGAGCAACAAGATGCAAATCTGAATAGAAAGTTGAGTAACTCCCCCCCTTACCGATTGGTACTACCTCGCAATCGGAGACTGACTCGACAGGCGCTTCGTACCAGAGGCGCAACCAGCGAAAGTCATCACCGTTGACCCCACCTTGTCTTGCCTTACGCAGCTCGGACTCGAAACTCGGGAATGCCAAAAAGGACTCTCGCACCGCGTCACTCACCCAATATGCAAACGGAGCCCCCGGTACATTCCGAAAGGATTCCGGTGCCAATTGAAATACCCGCGTATCTGCATCCCCTGCCCGCAGGGCAGTGCAACTAGCCAGCAAGTTATTGGCTTTGTCTTTATCCGCCAGCAGACGCAAGAAGGTGGTCATGCCTGTTTCTCCAACACATAAGCTGCCGCCTCAACAGCAGCATCGTCCATCACGCCAAAGCCCAAATCAGCCATCACTTCAGGGCGGGCGATGCTCAGCACCACCTCCTCCCGCCACTGTTGAAAACTAGAGAGGAAAAAACAGGTGCGCGACGTAATGGCTCCAATGCGACCACCAGGGCGCAGCAAATCCAACCCTCGCTCGACCATGATGGCCAGCAGATCGTTCTTGCTGCGCGGGTAGGCTTTGGTGAGTTGATTCTTGGTATTCGCTGCGAGCGCACCGAACGGCGGGTTCATCACCACCACATCAAAGACTTCGCGGCACAGATCGATCAGGCGCAGCCCCTCAAGGGCATCCTGCGCGAACAGCCGCCCCTGGTAGGTCGATTTCGCAGTCTGGGCAAATTCAACCAGCGCCATGCGCAAACGGGCTTCTGCCTGCTCCCAGCCTTCCTGTTCCTCTGCGGCAAACAGGCCAGTACCGTTGCCGGCATAGACCTGGCGGATCAGGCTGGGCAGTTCGCGCTCCACTTGCAGCAGTACGCCGAGTTCGGGCAGTCCCTTTAGCAATTGCAGGGTCTTTTCAAACAGCTCGGCATCACGCTTGTCGAGGTTAGCAACGAACTGTTGACGCAGCCCGCGCTCTGCGGGCGGAGCCACCGCAGCCACCACATGGCCACGCCCGACCTCCGGGCGTTGTTGAGCTTTGACCCCAGTATCGTGCCAGGCACGTTGTGCCCTCAGCCAGAGCGCCAAGGAAGCGATCTGCGCGGCACGAGGGTCGATGTCCACCCCATAGATGTTGTGCTCGACGATAAGTCTCGGCACATCGCGCTGGTAGGCTTCGCGGTCGAGATAGGTCTGGCAGAGGGGAAGCAAGTCGGCATTCAGTTGAGTGGATACATCCAGGGAGCCGGCGCCATGGGTCTGCTCCCAGTCCCAGGCTTCCTGGTAGAGCTGCAAGAATAGGTCGAAAGCGTACAGGCCGAAGTGCATCGATCCGCATGCCGGATCGAGCAACTTGAGGGTACGCGGGTCGCGCAGGCGGACGCTTCCCTGCGGCTGTTCGTCCGGCTTGACCAGAAGGTACCGGCAACGTTCGCGCAGCTCGGTTTGCCCACCAGTGACGTTGAACCACAGGCGTCCCAGGGTGTTGTCGACTAGGAACTCCACCACATAGCGCGGGGTGAAGAACTGGTTGCGTACCGCAAGTTCCCGGCTGTTGCGCGGAGCCTGGCTAGCTCTGCGCATTTCTTTCCGCTCTTCGAGGGAGTTGAAGTACTGGTAGATCCAGCCAATGGTTTCGTCTTCAGCCCACAGCGGCTGAATCTCGTGGTGGTTCAGCGCGCCCAACACTTCAAGCAACGCAGGCTCGCGAGGGAACAAACGTCCCTGAGCGGCATAGCGGTCGAACAATGCCGGCAGGTCGATAGCGAACTCATCGAACAGGCTGAAGAGGAAGGTGCGGTAAGCCTCACCGGTTTCACCCAACGAACTGCCCGAGACCATTTTGTACAACTCAAAGGCCTGGGACTGCTGTCCCTGACTAACCACCGCCGCAGCAAGCAGGCCACGCGCCTCCATCATCAGCAAGGCGGCCAAGCGGTTAAGAACGGTAAAGGCTTGTTCGCGAATAATGCGGTCGATGGAAGCGATGCGATGAGCATTGTCATCCGCATCCACGGCCAAGTAGTGCGCGAGGGTGTCGCGCAGCAGCTGGGCGGTCTGCCGATCCCGGTCACTCAGGTGAGTCAACCGGTCTAGGCCAGCTACCTCACCACTATGGGGATCGATGCCATAGGTTTGCTGCAATTGGATGCTGAACTCTTCGCTGAGCAGTTTGCGGCAATCGCTGACCAGTTTTTGCAGCCGATTGCGCGTGCTTTGATCAAAGGCCACGTTTACTCCTCCACCTGCACATCCAGCTCAAAGGCGTGGGCAAACTTCAGTTCGCTCTTGAGCTTTTGCAGCGCCTGGATCATGGCGTCCAAGTCGGACAGCGAGGTGATGCGGGCACGGGCCTTGAAGCTGCGAGTAATGGTCTTGGCTTCTGGAGCACCCTCCTGCTCCTTTTCCTGCTGCTCGGACTTTATCCGCTCTTGCAGGCGCTCGCGCCCCAAGCGCTCGATACGCTGCTTGAGCTGTTGCACCTGGTTGTGAATCTCGTAGTCGCGATTGACCAGTGCTTGCAGGCCAGCGATATTCGGCTGCACCTGGAGAATCAATCCCTCCAGCTTGCCAAGCAGTTCCTGCTGCTCTTGCAGGGTCAACTCGACCCACTCAGGTACGCGCTGCAAATCGACTTCCGCCTCTTTCAGACGCTCGGCCTGCGCCGACTGCATGGAGGTAGCGGCTGTACTTACTTGGGCACGTAGGTGGGTCAGGCGGGTGTTGAAGTCGGCTGAGTGGCAGTGGAAGTCCAGCTGTTGCAAACGCTGCTCTAGCTGAGCAAAGGGCTCGGCCAGTTCATCCTTCAACTGTGCAGGAATATCAGTTTGCGGCAGCCCTTCGATGGCGCTGCGATGCTGGAGCAAGTCACGCAGGGTCTGCTCAAGCCCCTGCTCAAGACTATTGCGTACCTCGGCAGCCCATCTCAGGTTTTCGTAAAGTGCCGAGTCCTGCTTACCCAGCCGTTGGGGCGCATCAGAGGCATCCGTGAGCAACACATCAGCGATATCGCGACTCAAGCTGCCCAGCCGATCTACACCTGGCAGACCTAGGCTTTTGAGCTTTTCTGCCAGGGGCGCATAGCGCTGTTGCAGGTTGGGGAACAACTTGGTGGTCGCCTTACTGATGGCATCCTCAAGGGGCACGACCAAGTCACCACAAAGCTCGGTCAGCCTGGTTGAGGCCAGAGCGAGCATCTCCATGGAAGGCTTGTCCTCGCGCAGGGAGACACCGACGCTCTTGAAGGTGTTGTTGGTCTTCAAAGCGTCAATAGCCTGCTGGCCATTCACGGTGACTTCGCGCCCACCCACTTTCAGTTTGACTTCCCCCGCCAGCAGCAAAGCAGCAAGCAGGTAGCGCAGCGTGTCCTGCGACCAGCCGAACGGCGCATCGGCAAATCTGTCGCTCAGGCTCTTGCCCTCAACGACACCCAGGCGGTCGATATGATCTCGAATGCTGACCAGCGCCTTATGGTCGGTGCGGATACTCGCCTTGCCGGCGTTGACCTGCACCAAGCCGAGCGGATCGATTGGCGTTGAAATAGCGGTAAGGCTGCCAGCTCGCAGAAATTTCTCAGCAAGCTCAGTGGCCGCCCGCACAGGAGCTTCGCCGTAACGGTCGAAAACCTGCTCAGCAACTTCGCCCAAATGCTTGCGTGCAGCATCTACAAGCTCACTGCCCAAATTTTCCACCGCGTTGATTTGACCGCGGAAGATGAATGAGCCTTGCAGCAAACTGCGTTTGATCAGGCGCTCCAATTCGGCAGTCAGACGGTTGGCACGATCCGACTGGCCGTTGCAGTACTCCTTGATCTCCTGGTCGGGATCGGTGCGGTATTTGTTGGCGATCTCTTTACAGCGATATATCTCCGCAGTCAGATCATCAATTTCCGGAGTGGTACGGCCAACCAGGAAAATCTGGTACTGCGCCTGCTTGTGTCGCGACTCATCAACCAGGCGGGTGCGGGTGGTGTCGTAGTCCTTGGGATCAACCAGCTCGACGATGGTCTGGATGGTGTTGCGATCACCAGCCAACGCCACCGGCATACCGCCTTGGGTCTGCGCCTTAAGGCCGGTTTGCACGGCCAGTGAGCCATGTAGCTGAGTGCTCGGCAGCGGATTGTAAGCAGCCGTCAGGGCATTGTTGGCAAGGCGCTTGAGCTCAACGGCTCGCAGCGGAATCTGACTGCGCTCTTGCTCGATATCGTTCAGCTTCTCGCTGAAGAAACGCAGGAAACCATCCTGCTCGCCAAACGGTACGATGGAATCGGTAATCAGCTCCTCAACTGCCTGCTTGATCGCTTCCGCCTGGCTAGGTGAGGCGATGCTGTCATGCATCAGGCTACTGACGTTTTGCCGAGTGATCGGCAGGTTACCGAGAATTTGCAGAACACCAACGGTCTTGGCGATGTTCTGGTGGATTGGCGAGTGGCTGAAACGGATCTTGCAGACGCTATCGACTGCCTTGTGGATGGTGGCGAAAGCGCGCTGAATATCTTTTTCCAGAGCGTCGTAGAGGGTCACGGTGGTAGCGAGCCAGCCCACTGGCTGATCGGCAATCGGAGTCTTGCCCTCGCCTGGCTCGACAAGCACATCCTGGATTACTTTAATTGCTGAGCGCAGGCCGATACCACCCGTAGAGCGAGCCAGTGCGCCCAAGAGGTGAAGCAGGATGTCGAAGTGCGCAGGTAGGAAGGGATAGAGGTTGGTGAAAGTGGCCTTGTCGAAATCCGTACCGTATGCACGAGCATCCTCTAGCTTGGTGTGATGACGCAGTGCCTGACCATGCTGATCGAACAGCGCCCCTAACTCGGCAGCACCTTGTGGAGACTTACCCAGAAGACGCGTGTAGCAAATCTCTTTGATGTCGTTAGCTTCCAGATCGATCTGGATCGGGAAACGGTCTTTGAGCTTGAACAGCTGCGGCGAGTTAAGTGAAGCGCGCGGATCGTCTTCAGTCAGGGTCTGCTGCGCAGTACCGATGATCCAGACCTTGCCGTCGCCCAATGCCTTGAGATTCTTGGCCAAGCCATCAAGGTTGAGAATGAGGTTGGGACGCGAGCCGACGTACTGACCCACTTCGTCGATGATGAAGACGATGTAATCCTTGCCCGATGCTTCGCGAGCAATTTCCAGCATCTCTTGGACACGGTCATTCTCGAAGCGAATGACCTCGCTGGCTTCGGTGCTGAACGAGTTCTCAGTCTTGAACAGGTTCGGGTAAAGCTGGTGAGCCAGGGCTGGAACCAGGCTGTCCACGACCAACTCGTCATTGCGGTAGTTGTGCCACTCCTCGCCCCCGGCCATGTCCTTGAACAGGTCGAGGAACTCCTGATAACGCCCCTCTTTCTTCAGTCTGCGCTCCAACGACGCGACCTTGAGGTTGCGTGAGTAGCCAGCCCATTGCAGCACCTTGTAATAGAGGACAGTGGAGACCTCTTCCATGGTGGCCCCAGCCACCTGCTCACTGGCCAGGTCAAGCATCAGGACAGCCGCCGGGAAGCGCTTGGCGACAGTACTAAGCAGCTGGCGAGTGGTGGTCTTCTTCAGGCGGTCTTGCAGGTGCTGAATGAACGGGACGCCATCGATCTTGATGCTGTCATCGAAAGCCAGACCAAGGTATTTGGTCAGCGAGCTCTTACCCGAGCCGTAGAAGCCAGAAACCCATACCCCCACCTCGTTCTCACCGCCAGCATCCATGGCAGCCTGCATCTTGAGCAGCAGCTTGTTGAATTGCTCATCGATGCTGTCAGTCACCACATACTCGGCGATCTCGGCCTTGAGACGTGCCTCCTGAGAGACGCCATAGGTGATGACCTTTTCGATGCTGCGGTAGATGTCTTTGCTGGGATCGAAAAGCTGTTTGATTTCCATACTTGCCTCTATTCCTTAGCCGCCGACATGTACCGAGCGGTAGTTACCGTCCTCGGGATAAAAACCGAGGAACTTCAGACGGGTTTTACCAGTGCGCACACCCGGATAGAAAAACACGGTGGGCACGTGGAATTTGCCTTGCAGCTTCCCCTCAATCACACCGATGCGCATGAAGGGATGCAGGGCTTCTAAATCGGAGACCAACAAGATGGCCTTGGGCTTACCTTCGAGAGTGGTTAGCCTGGCTTCCAGGCGATCCTGAAGCGCGCCGTTTGCTATTGCGTTGGCCAGGGAGGCATTGGTCTTTTCCCAGGCCTGTGGGGCACGCTGGTCTGCTGCCAGCCAGATCTTGCGCAGCGGCGCTTTGCCGAGAATGTCAGCAATTTCCTCTGCGATGGAAAAGGTGTGTACATCCCAGCCCTCGTTGCGCAGACGCGCCTCCCAAGCCGGCTGCTGGCGCTTCACTTCCAGGATCTGCTCCGGGTGAAACACCAGATAGAAAATCGGCTCGAAACTGGCGTGACCGAACTCGCGCCCCTGGCGGATGCGCTCGATCAGCTCATTAAAGTCAGCCTTGAGTGAGGACATCGATCACCTCGTCCATGTGCTTGTGCGTCCAGCTGATATGAGTAACGTCGGCAGCGGACTGCATGATCAGAAAGCCTTGCAGCGAGAGGCGCTTGAATTCTTCACGCACGTCTTCACGCTCAAGGCCAAACAATTGCCAATCGCTGTGGCCAACAATCTGGTTGTCACCCAACCCCTGAAACTTGAGATCGTAGGCTAGATAGGCAGCCACTTTGGGCAGGATGCGAAATGGCAGAATCCGACGAGGCCCCCGAGTATTGGCCGATAGCAATTGGTAGTCAGCGCAGCAGCCCATCAGATAGGAGGAGATCCGCTTGATGGTGGTGTCAGACCAAGACTTCTGAGTCTTACCCTCGCGCACACCTGTCAGCACGAACTCTCGCGCTTCGTCCAAGGTCAGGCTGTCTCGACCGGCGCTGTAGTGCTGCCAGTATTGCTTACGGACGAAGTCGTCCAGAATCAGGTTGGCGCGCGCGGTGTGCAGGAACAGGAGCTGGCTGAATTCTTGACGCGCCAGACTGGCTGCCAGTGTCTTAAGCGCGCCAGCAGTACCCGGCGTTCGCATAAAGCGCGGCGCAAAACACTCGCTGACAATATTGTGCAGTCGACGCGCCGAAACCAGAGGGAAAAGACCGGAAGCTAGTGCCTTGTCCGACAACTCGCTCGTGCTCATACCAGGCTCATAGAGCCCCAGCAGCAAGCGCGTTTCTTCAATAAGCCCCAACCCTGCTTGGAGCTGGGTGGTGTAATAACGCACTGCGCTCACTGCGCCTCCCGCAAGAATGGGAAGCACTGGATATCTTTGTTAAAAGCATCTAGATACAGCGCGGCGCATGACTTCAGCGCATCGCTCAGCTCATCAGTCAAATCACCGACAACCACCGGCCCTTCAGTGGCGTTACCAGAGTCGCCTGTAAGCTCTCCAAGGCGAGCTACTGCTTGATCGCGACTAGCGACCAATGAACGGACTCTAGACTCGAAGGCTTCATCTGAGAAAACCCCAGCAGCTGACTGCTCGAAAATTTCCGGGAGCCTGAACAAATGGAATGTTCGCCCCTCACCGATGTGCTCCTCATGCTTACGGGCAGCAGCAGCAGTCACGCCCTGGTACTGGGCGAGAGAGGTTGAACGGGCGAAAACTGGCCCAAGGAAAGCTGCGGCGGTAGGGCTAAAGAACTGGCTCGGCCACCAGGCTGGCTGCTGCTCACCGAGGTAACCGACGAGCACTCGCAGCTCGGCAATGGTTTGTGCGTCCTTGATCATCGCTGTGAACTCATCATGCTGCGCAAAAGCGCAAATCATAGTGTCTATCACACGCCGGGGGGCAGAAATCTGCTTACAAACCCGCATTGCGGCCAGAATGTTATGTAAAGGCGCACTACACATCCACCGTGTATGCACATACAGGTAACCTTTGTGAACGCTTGCAGCCCAGGGCTCTTTTGTCGCGGCAGCGTCTTGCTTGTCGGCAGACGCCCGCGAAAGCACGAAACCTCTTCAGGCCAGCGCTGAAAGCGCAATTCATCGCTTCCTAAGCTGGATAATTAGCGTGCTTTTGCTTTATTTGAGAAAGGCCGCACCCTAGAGGTTTGGATGAATTAATTTCCGAATCCATCAGAAATCAGGCGCGTAATAATGGTGCCCCACACTTAGTCTCATGCCAATTCATAACTATTGACATGACGCGTTTAGAAAGAATTGCAGTAGCGAACTGACGCCTCAATGCGAGCGATGGTTGAAGCTTGTGCGGGTTTGTGGAACACAAACCCGCACAAGCTTCAAGGTTTTTTTAAAATTCATTATCAGCTTTTGAGTTCAAATCTTAAGCCGCAGCCGTTCGGCTGCAAAAAAGACGATCCCTAGGAGGCGGCGTTGCAGGCGACACAAGCTCTTTAGCTTTTCGATAGATGGCAATGACCGAAGCCGATAGATCTTCGTTTACCTGAAGCAAACCACTGCCAGTAAATCACCAGCTTTTTTTTGTCCTCAAATATAAAGATCCGTCGCGGAAATTTTTTTTCAACCCCCTCCGCTTTGACGTTCCGACGAACGGTCGCTATTGGCAAATAGTCAATACTCATAAGGGCGTTACTTTCCTTTTAAAATCAGGATGTTACGAATGTATCTAGCCAAAACGACGCTGCACTTCAATTCGTGTTTATTTTCGGTTCCGACTGGCTTAAAAAGACAAATCTTCGCGTCCAGCTGCCACTGCCACCCGCTCCCAATCGACTTTAAGCGCAGAGCATCTTCTTAGGTATTCGCTGCACACGGTGAAACTCAGCTTCACGCCAGCCCCAATAAAAGACATCGCGCCCGAGGACAAAATGATCTCCAGGCACAATTTCGGACGCGGCTTACGGCACAACTGAAGTTGCAGGCTGCTCTCAGTGCATGCCTCCTAGGCTAGATACGCAGCACGGTCATCTCGATCCGATACTAAGGCCTCTGTGCAGCTGAAGGCCAACTAATATGGGAGCTTCCCCCATTAGCAGAGCAGCGCTCTGCACAGAGCCGCCTGGGCTTATCCATATCAAATGACTGATATAAACCCAAAACTGAATATAAGTAACTTTCAATATACGGCAAGCCTCTAACCGATTGACAAAGTAGAAACGTATAGCTCACCATATATACATTATAAAAATAATAAGGATAAAAAATGCGCTATCATTATCTGATAAACGGAACAACGTGCCACTTTCATTACGACAAGAACGAACCTCTTCATGAGGTAGAAAGCATCACCAGCCTGTTTAACCTAAGCCAGGAAAGCAAGGAGGCCTTAATTCAGGCTTGGCATGCGCGCATTGTTTTCATGCCCGATAAAGATCCAGCACTGAGCTATGCCCCAGTCAGTTTCTTAAAGTGCATTCCGGAAAGATTTTTGGATGACTTTATTCATCAGGCTGATGCCAAACAAACAGCCGCAAGCATCCTTCGCCCTAGCTCACTAGCCGCACAAATAATTAATTACCGTCTTGATGCGATAGTTGGCAATACCACCGCTCAGCATGCATATGCTAGCGCTGCCGTTCGAAAGAATGTCGAAATCGTTTCTGGAAAGATTTATCGATTCGCCTATGAAGCAATGGACACATATGAGGGAAACAAAAAACTCAGCGAAGACCAAGTCAATGCGTGGCAGCATATAAAAACTCTGCTACCAAAAAGGTCAGTACCCATCAACGAACGTCATTTGTTCGCTTTGTTTTTCATGATTGCGCCGCATTGGCCGGCTCAGGGAGTCCTTGCACTGACTCATCAGCAGACAAAGATAAACGATGTCGTCTGCAAGGTTATTGAGGTAATGAGGAAAAAGGAACTCACTGATAACGAGAAGTCTTTTGTGTTTCTCGAAGCCATTAAGAATATCACTGTTAGCCAAGCGCTTAGAAAAGGATCTACGGATACTGAGCTGGAACGATAAAGCCTGGCGCAGAAGCACCAGGCATTAACCTATTTAATCCTTAGTTACACAGCTCGCCCTCTATCAGTTTTCTTTTGACGGGTTTGGATCTAAGGAAGTCATCAGCTGCACTCATGCCATCCTTCTCCAAGCGATTTGTAGCTCTGCGAATTATAGAAATATGTTTTTCTAGACCAAACTCGTGAGCTATATGGGGCAAGCTTCTGCCATGTGTCATCTCTGAAAACGGAAACGACCTAGAGGGAGTGCGTATTCCGGTACAACAGTCGTGACGATTAGACAACGTGAACCGCTTGGCTGAGTCGAAGTACCCCTGTGGGTGGGTTCGCCGAACACGTCTAGCGATATACTCAAGTGCACATTTTTTAATTTTCTCAATCAGCACGTCATAACCGCTCTCTTGGACGTCATTCGCGGCGATTGCTTCATCTACAGCGGAAACATGAACACACATGGTCAACCTCATTATCTGAATAGGAATTGTCGAAGGCCGTGCCTATAGCGATTAGCGAACATAAATAGCGATGGGTATACATACCTATCGCACTTAACTTCCCAATTGCTTCCATTTCACGACCTCCACTGTCTATCCAGCAGGGCGTACCAATCCGTTAAGGCGTCAGAGCCATCACGCTCAAATTATCACATTGGCGATCATTGTCAACACGCGTTTCGCATGGTATCGTTTTAACGATATTAATCACTCTGACTCGAACCACCAGCACAGCACGGAGGAACCGCGCTTTGCACATCACATGAACGGAGCATTGATCCCATGAGCGTTTCCGCCCTGCAAACCACCCAAACGATTACCCCCTCACCGCTTCCACCGGGCGTCGAACGCCATGGAAGGTCGCTAAGGATCAATTTCATGTATCGCGGAAAACGGTGTCGTGAGGTCGTCGAGCGCGGTCAGTTTGATGAGCTGAGCATCGCGATGGCAGCGCGCTTACGCCAGCAGGTGGTCGATGCGATTGCAGAAGGACGTTTCGACTATTCAAGACGCTTTCCTGACTCCATCACGGCCAAGCAGCTGCTTGCGATGGAGGTTGGGCAGGAGCAGGCAGTTTCCACCGAGCACGCTCATGAAAACATCCGTTATATGACCGTAGCCGAAGGGGTCGAGGCTTGGTTGATGACGCAATCGTCAGGCAAATCGAAAAGTACGGCTATCAATTACCGAAGCCGCGCAAGGCATGTCCTTCAGAGATTCGGAGATCGGCGCCTGGCGGACGTTACGACTCAGGAGCTACAGCAGTTCAGGAACCAGCTGGTACGAAGTAGAGCGAACCCCGCTGGCTTATCGCCAAAATCAGCAAACGACGTTCTGACCGTCGTTCGAGGAGTTTGGGAGGATGCCAGGAGGAACGACATCACCCTCTCCAACCGGGCTGATGGCATCACCAACCATCGCATAGAGGCCAAAAGCATTGCTGATCCGTTTGATCTCGACGAGATGCAGAAGCTCCTTTGGGCCGATCCGCAAAACATGGCATCAGCCCGGATGGTGGTGTGTAACTGCTGGCTCGGACTGTCGCGCTCGGAACTAATCGCATTAGCAGTCGAGGACATCGACCTACCGCGCAGGAAAATCTCAGTCCGCCGAGCGTTCGTGCAAGGCGAACACAAAGCACCGAAGGTTTTGTCGAGAGCCCGAGAAATCGACATTCTGGATCCGGCAGTCGATCTGCTTCGTCAGATTCTAACTGATGCGCAACATGCACCGATTGAGGAAGTAGAAGTCACTCACCTGGACAACCTCACCATCGGCAAGGAACAGGTGCGCCTGCTCTTTCGCAATCCACGAACAGATATGCCCTGGAGCCCGTCTGCGCTGGATCGATGGTTCAAAAAACACACTGCAAAAGCTGGCGTCAGATACCGAGGATTCAATCAAAGCCGGCATACGTTCGCGAGCCGGGCGCTTTCTCACTTTGCAGAGCCCCAATGGATAATCAGGCAGCTGGGCCATACTGACGATCAAATGCTCAGGAATCATTACGGAAAATGGATGCCGAGCGAGATGGATGCCGCCTCCTCTGCTGTGATGGCACTCGACAAGGCCTTAAGCGACAAGTGGGACAAACACCGCACCCAGCCCAATGCGGAAGTAGAGGCCCGGCGCGCTCACGTGGCATGAGTAGCCGTGCGAGGCAGCCGCTTCCGGCAGCTTGAGCGCTATGGTGTTACTGGAAGCGGATCCAAAGCGACACAAACCTGTTGGCCGGTGTCATTGTCGAGGTAACTGACGCCCATCTTGAGTGCCGGATCCAGCTTCGCGATGAATGCAGAAGTTACGTAGCTCAAATACCTGTACTGATGCCCCTCGTACATGAAGGCTGTGATCCCATGGCCTGCGTTGTAACGATCATTCTCCTCTCGCAGCCACTCGACAAAGCCTTTTTGCGACGCAGGGAGCTTGGCGTTGCGTACATTCTCCAAGTGGCTCCCCAACACCGACGCCACACCCTCGGCAACCAGGAACAAAACCCTCGCCCTCCTGACCAACCTTTGCTGATCGTACGCGCGCACGTCAGCAGCGAATATTTTGTTCGCCTCCCACCGGGATAAAAGCGTTGGACTACCGACCTCAAACGAGATGAGCGACTGCATCTTCCCACCAAAAAATAAGACATGAGCTTGGATGAAACCGACCGGCGCTGATGGCCCTACATCAGCATCAGTGAAGGGACGGGGGAGCTGAATGAATGCCGTTCAGAAGAATCGTCAGCATCGTATAAAGCGACTCAAGACCGCCCTCCTCTCGAAATGTCACCACGACATACAAACTACCGCTATACGTGTGCAGCAGCCAAAACTCTCCGTAGCGGTGCGCCTCGACTACTTGCGAGGTTCGAATCCTATGACCGTCCGCGAATCGCCCATGCATATCCTTTCGAGCATGGCCGTAAGTGATGCCGAGGCCGCATCCAGCAAGGAAATAACAGTCGCTCAGATAAGCTGTCACCGGGCGACCGAAGGACGTATTCAGGGCACGTCGCAGCTTGGCTGCTATAGGCTCGTCCTTGGTTGGGTTTGGCATCTTCATATCGTCAGCTCCAGGCCAGGATTGAATCCAGTTTCTTCACCTGGATAACCACGAGGGTTTCGCCCGCCAGGATGACCACATCGGCGTGCGTGAAACCGGCCAGTAAAGGGCGCTCCCTTCAAGATGCAAATCTGACGGGAGATGAATACGCATGACAGGACTCGCTTGTGCGTGGAAAGCATCTGGGGCCACTAACGGCTAGCTGTCCAACCAGTAGTCGTCGCGAGCAATACGCCCAAACTCACAGTCGTCATGCTGCTGTGTGTCGTCGAATAAATGGTGTATGCGCCGCTCCTGCCGCAGGTACGCCAAGGTCATGAAGAAGCAGGTCTCACACATTCGGACGCGGTAACGCTCCCCGTCATGGCGTGCGCCATATCCCCAGTGCGCTTGCAGCACACCGAACTGCTCACCGTACCCAGGCACCCGCGTGGAGGTACCACAGATGTCGCATGGCACATCAGGGTGCCGGTTGTCTGGTACGTCCATGCTCCCCAATATCGGACTGAGCATCAGAAAATCCTCAACACCGTTGTGAGCTCAGCGCTTTTGCGAACCCCCGGGCCAGCAAGCACATAACGGGTATTGCGCGTTCTGAAAATGCACCCGTCAACAAACTCAACCAGTTGCGATGTTCGTACCCAGTCACCCTCATCGAAACGATGGGCACTGTCGTACAACACGCGGCCGGCATACACCATCGCGGGCTGTTGCCCGGACGCCTGTAGCGTTTCTCGAATCGAGTCAGGCACGATGAGATCGATCCAGATCCAGTCACGCACAACACAGAACGGCATCTCATCAAACAACGCAGCCGCTGAACCGCGAGCGCACGCCTCTGCCAACGACATCTCGATGCCAGGCATTACCTCACCCGGGGCGTATAGCAAATGAGATACTTTCTTTAAATCGTCCATATCTTCTTCCCTCACTGAACCATCAACATCTAACGGGGCAGAATTTTGGCGAAACTTCTCTGCCCCGGTGAACCTGTCCCAAGGATGAATAATCTGTGTCCCAATGAATGTCAGTTCTGACTGTTATCTATATATAGCTTGAAGATCGAGTAGGCGGTTTATAGTTATTAACCCTAAACCACTATTAGTACCTAGGCCGGACAGGCGACAAGCCGATCAGGTTGGTCAGGGCTAAAGATCCACTGCTCGTTAAAGCGGCCCCGCTTAATGTCATCAATCAACGGCTTAGCTTCGCTGTCAAAATATGATGACGTGAGATGGCAGTACCTAAGATCAGCTCCGGTCATGGAGGCACCTAGAAATGAGCAGTGCGAAAAATAGGAGCACCGAAGATCTGTTCGCTCAAGATTAGCGCCCCCGAAGTCGATCTGGCCAAGCCGAATCCCAGGCGCGACCACCCCTGTATCGTCGGACGAATAGAACTTGGCCTCGCGAAAGTCAGCGCTAACGAAGCTGCTCACAGAGCTGGCCCACAGGCCCGAGACCAGCGCGCCATGGGCTCTCAAGCCAGCGAAGCTAATGTTAGCCCTGAGCAGCCGCGCACCAAACCGCCACGCGAGTGCGTCACTGAACTCAAAACCATCGAAGTCGGCACTTTTAAGTTGTGCGGCTACCGCAAGGGGAATTCCAGTGTTTAAGGCTTCTTCAATCGCCTCAATGCAGCGCAAGTACGCTTGTATAGAAGGTTGAACAGAGCGGAAAGTATGCCATATCCCCGCTTTAAGATTGAGGTCAATGTACGCCGCCAGATTTTCCTGATTTATAAGAAAATGGTCATAACTGTCGAATCCCCATTGTTGGGCGATCAGCTCAAGGAGTTGGTCTTGGCTAAGAATGCAACCGGAAACGAAGCCTTCCTTACTGTTTATCTCAATAGGAGACTTATGGCCTAGCCCTATAGACCGACTAAGCTTGGCAGCTTCTAACCTTAAAGCCATCAGACCAACCAGCCGACTCGCCATTTGTCGTCTCCGACCAATTCAAAGTGCGTGAATAATCGGAGCGAGACAGTTAGACGTCAAGCACTTTTTATGGCAAAGACACAATTAGCCGAAGAGCGGTTATTTATAATTAACCTTTATTGACAAGATGCCAGAGGAAGCGTGACAGATAGAAAAACTACAATCTAAACTGCGAGCCTGGTGTATTGCTGGTTGGACAGTCATCGCCCCTGACCAACCTTGACAAAGGCTAAGCGTAGAAACTGAGCGCGGGATCACGTGCTACCCAAGCTATCAAAGCGCAACGAGAACCAGGAGCTGAGATGATTACCTTCGATTTGAGTACCAACTACGCCGAAGCATTGCTGAGACATGCGTGTACGTTCCAACCTCAAAGCGGCGATCCTCGTGAGGACATGCGACTCAGGGACGCCCTTGATGATCTAGCGGAAGCAGTTCAAAGGCACCTCTATCCAGTGACTGATGGGGAACCTTGAGGAGTCTTGCTACCGCCTTCGGTCGTAGCGCTTCTCTGATTCAGCTTTTGCAGTGCTCACGGAGGGCTGAGGAGCTCGGGTTGGTCTGAAGAAACCGTGCGAGGCGACTCAATCACTTTGTTGCGCATCCGCCGCCGGCTCGCCGCTACCCCTCCGGCCTCGCCATCGAACGCGTTATTGTGCTTTCAAGATCAAGTGCTGGCATTCATCAAGCACGCCCGCTCGCCGTGGTCAGGACGGATGCATCTTTCGACACCGGATCCGCCACCCACCTAGTCGATGACCGCGCGGCTCACACGGAGCCTTCATACCCAGATCGCAAGACCCATAAAATCGTTTTTGCGCTAATAAATTATCGTATTAGCGTTGACAAACAGGCCAGAGCTCCTTACGATCCGTCGCACGTCAACAAGGAACCCGCCATGGATTTCAGTCTCGATAGCGTCGGCAAGCGAGTCGCTTGCGCGCGAAAGTACCGCAGTCTGACTCAGCAAGAACTAGCTGATCGTGCCGGCATTGCGCAGTCGAGCCTGGCGTCCCTAGAAGCAGGGCGAAACAAAGGCTCGCGCAGCCTTGTGAGCCTCGCGAAAGCGTTGGACGTGCCTGCCGAATGGCTCGACAGTGGCCAAAATCACGAACAGATCATGGGGCTGCTTCGCGGCAATTTGCATCAGATACCGTCGGCGGCCGATCAGAGCGTGCAGCGGATGCTCAAGAGCGCCGTTCCCGGTGAGCAGAGCGCGGCATATTGGGAATCCAGCACCGTTCCTAAAAATACAGAGACTTCGATTGGCCTAAAGCTTCTGGCCTGGACAGCTCGCTCTCTACTTGATCCCGATACGGCTTACAAACAACATTTGGAACAACAGCGCCGTTTTCAGTGGCCCTTCCCGCACAGCTCGCGCGCCTTTCTGCTCCGGGCTACACGAAACTTCCACATTCCAAATTTGCGCGAAGATGATTTTCTGCTGATTGAGCCCGACGCTCCAGTTTTGACTGGGCGAGACGTTGTGGTCGTACGCTCTGATGACGCCATTCTGCTAGGCCGCGTCATGGACACACCAAGTGGGCAGTTCCTGTTTTTCGCGATAAACGCCGGCGAGGAAGAGCTGCTTCCTTTGGATGCGAGCATGCGCGTAGTAGGGGTCATCGCTAGTCGACTTCAGAGGTTTTGATTTTTCGCCTCAAATTATCGCTTTTACGATATAACGTACATTGTTCAAATAAGGTTTTATAGCTAATGCGCCGAATAATGCGAATCAAAGAGGTGATCCACGTGTGCGGGATAGCACGTAGCACCGTTTACTTGTGGATGAGCCAAGGACGATTCCCTCTGAGCCGGCGAATAGGTGGCGGCTCAGTAGGGTGGTGCAGCAAAGAGATCGAGCGATGGGTAAGCCTTCAACTCGATGACGAAGAGGTTGTCCAGGAGAAAGACCATGAGCACTCATCAAGAGCTCATCAGCATTAAAGAATTTCAGAAGCGGGTATGGGGAGAGAATGGTACACCCTTAAGTCGCCAATCTATCCGCAACCATTTACTCAACTGCAAGCTGCCGGGCAAACAGGTAGTGGGTAATTGGTACGTCGACTGGAACCAGTACCAATTGCAAACCGCTGACATGTTTGTCGAGCAAGTACTTGCGGGTAGGTATTGATGTCTCGTCCCCGTAAAAAAGCAAATCGTGACCTCCCCTTGAATTTGTACTACAGCAAGGACACAAAGAGCTATCGCTATAAGGATACAATTAAAAACAAATGGCACAAATTTGGGCATGATCGCCAGAAAGCCATCAAAAGCGCACAAATTCTCAATGCTAAGCTGATGGTCAGCAGAGATTTGATCGAGGCAGTGATGGCGGAGCACACCCTCACACTACGACAGTTCATTGATGACTATCGTGAGAAGGTTCTACCAGAGAAAAAGCTCAAAACAGCGACGCTCGATCTCTATAAAATCCGACATCGTCAGATTGGTAATGCTCTAGGTGATAAACCCCTAAACATGATCACGCTGAAGCAAATCAGTGATTTTCTGGACGCGTTCTCGCCGCGCGCTAGCAACCAGACACGCGCCACTCTCATCGATCTCTTTAACCATGCAGTTGCACGAGGCCTCTTAGAGACCAACGTAGCTGCCAAAACCATGAAAAGGAGCGAGGACAAGCAACGTAAACGCCATACAAAGGAAGGCATCAAGGCAATCCGCGAGCATGCCCCGCAGTGGCTTAAGAACGCCATCGACCTGGCACTGGTCATTTCGCAACGCCGCTGCGACCTACTGAATCTCCGTTTCGATGGAATCAAAGATGGCTACATGTACCTTATCCAGCAGAAAACAGGCGATCAAACCGACTCTGCCTGGTTAAAGCTGGAGATCACTCCAGCGTTTCAGAAAGTGATCGATCAGTGTCGGGATGATGTGGACTCACCTTTTCTGATCCATAGAAAACCAGATCGCAAGCGCGAATATGCCAACAAAGAGCATCCCACTCAGATCACTGGACACTATCTGAGCACCGAATTCAAAAAAGCCCGGGATGCCGCACGGTGCTACCCACAATACGGCGCAAAAGAGATGCCGGGTTTGCATGAAATTCGCGGTACGTCATTGAAGATGTACCAAATGGCGGGCAAAGATGCACAGAAGATTGCCGGCCATGCCAGCCCTGATATGACCTTGAACTACCTCAAGGGCCACGAGTTCGCCGAATGGGTTGAAGTTTCTCCCGATCTCGACATTAGCGAGTTCACAGACGACTAAGCCGCATGCCGCTTCTACTTAGCTGTCACTGCCAAGATACATGTTGAGCAGCACAACTTCGGCTTTCCTTCGGCGCCAGCTCTCGCTCCAGCTCGGTTAGTCGTCGGTGACGTCTTTCAGCGCATGAAACCCATGGAGCTCCTCATCCCAGAGGTAGCCGCCAAGCTTCGAGATACTGGCAAACCATTCGCGGCGCTCGCCATCAATGTTGAGAACAATCCGGCGATTGTTGACGAAGTCACCGTCGAAGCTCATTGAGTACTCATCGATCTGCAATCTATCGCCCGGCGCAATCACGGCAGAAACTGCAATCCCATCCTTGAACGCAGAGCCCGCTGCCTGATACTCATCCACAGCATCATCTGTGCTCGCATACGCATACACTTATCGACTGATATAGGTGATGGGCTTCGCTGTTCGATTCACCAGCCATACCGGTTGCTTGTCCGAGCACCGCGGGAAAAACGGTATTGCTAAGTACAAGCCAGAAGGCAGCTCCTGCTCGTAGGCGTCAAGGTTAGCCCCCGCGATCAAATCGGCGATCTGTGCTCGACGTTGCGATAGCAGAGCGAACACGTCGTCATCCATTCGGGGGCGAGCGCCGAGAAAAGACTCAAGGGCATCGCACGCAGAGGTCACCCGGGCGTAACGAGCCAGCGTATCAACGTGACGCTCCGCCACCATTGGATGGCAGTCACTGGCCAAGCGAGATGCCCGGCTCATGACTTCATCATAAATCGGTCGGTGATACATCTGATCCTCGCAGTGGTAAGCCTTTATCGCCTCAGCAGAAAAATTTCCTCGTCAGTTCCCTATCGCAGCCACCAGCAGCGAACAAATACTGAGCCCGTCTTCACCGCAGGCCTTAGACAGGCTGACTCCTAGAGGAAAATCACAATGAGCGATAAAAGCGACCGCGACAACCATGCAAACCAACTGAATGAAAACAACGATGCGTACTGGCAGTCGCGTGGCTATGACGAGCGCCCGGAAGACTGGGAAGACCGTTCCGACGAGGATCAATGAGACGCCTCGAGGCGTCCCGCTGGCAGCCGTTATGGAGTCGATAATCGACTAGACCTAGCGCGTTTCATAACACCCGAAAAAAACTTACTACTGACAGCTCGGCTGATTGCCCAAGAGCAGCGCCTGCTGTCGCCCAGGAAAGGGAAAGGTCATGTTGAAAATCAAATTCGTAGGCGCAATCGAGGGCGTCAGCGGCTCGTGCACCTGGCTGCATCACACCGACTCTGACACTCAGTTTCTGGTGGACTGCGGCATGCATCAGGGTACGGAGCGCGAGGAATGCGCCAATAGCCAAGCGTTTCCCTTCCAGGCTGCGCGACTCAAATATGTGCTACTCACTCATGCCCACATCGATCACTGTGGCCTGCTGCCCCGACTGGTACGTGAGGGTTTTACTGGCTTGGTATATGCCACCCGTGCGACCCGCGAACTCACAGAACTGATGTTGCTGGACGCAGCACGGGTAAGCGGCATGTTTACTGAGCACGAGGTGAAGCAGATTCGCTGGAGCGTTCTGGATGATGATCTCGGTTTCAAGTGGGGCCGCAGCATCCGATTGGCCGAAGGTATTTGGATGGCCTACCTGCGCAGCAGCCACATCTTGGGCGCCTGCTTGATCAGCATTGGCTGGAAGACGAATGATAGTAATCGCACCATCTGCTTCAGCGGTGACGTGGGTTGTCAGACGGATGAGAACGCCTACCTGCCCCTGATGAAGAGCGGCCAACATCCGTTTGCCGATACGGATTACATCGTTGTTGAGTCCACTTACGGCGGCCGAGTGCGAGCGCATGAGCATCAGGATTCCCAACTGCGTTTGGCACGCCTGGCAGAAGTTATCGCCCACACCCTGTTCGTTAAGGGCGGCAAGGTTCTGATACCGACCTTCTCCCTGCACCGCGCTCAAGAATTACTGACGGACGTTCTGCACTGGATGAAAGTTAGCCTACCCGCTAGCAGGCAAGCGCTCGGGGATTGCGGTAATGATCGACCGATCACGGCTAATGTTCATGCGCCACTAGGCCATGCGGTTACTCAGGTGTATGCAAAACATCTTTGCAGCAAGTCCCCTAATGGCAAGTTCAAATATCTGAATGCTGAACTATGTGAATCACTGGCCATGCATGCCGATGAGATTCAAACCATGTTGCAGCAGCTGGTAGAACATGGCCGTTTCAAAGCAGACGATGGAAGCTACCTGAGCATGACAAAGCCCAAGCAACCCTCCAACTTTGACGCTGATATCGTGATCGCTAGCGCCGGCATGTGCGACAACGGGCCGGTGGTTAGCTATCTAGAGCGCTGGGGTAACGATCCCCGTAATACTGTGATCCTCACTGGCTACCAGTCTGTCGGCAGTAAAGGTGCTGAACTGATGCAGCGCGCTACAGCATCTCCTGTGCCCATGGATAGCCTTGCATCTCATCTGGCAGAGGTGATTGATATGTCACCGTACTACTCCGCCCATGCCGATCAACAGATGCTACTGGATTTCCTGTTTCGTACCGATGGTTTTGGCTGTAACAAAGCCGCGACGGTATTGATCAATCATGGAAGCCCGGAAAGTAAGTACGAACTTCGCAAAGCCGTTCAGATGCGTGGGGAGGATAGAAGAGGAAATGATCGTCAGATCAAAGAAATAAGAATTGCTGACGCCCGCTGGCTTAACCTGGATACTGGTGAAGTGATTGAGCAGAGCTGCGTCGAACAAGCATTGCTTAATGAGATTGAGGTTCTAAGACGGCAGGTCGAGCTTCTCAGCGATAGCTAGGACAAGCAGGATAACCTTCGATTTCACGATTCCACCGTTCTGCAAATCTAACGATTCCTCGGCCAGATTGCTGGTGGGACTGCCGGTTGCAGCTCCTTCCAACGTCGAAATTACCCTCATTTGCACCCGCCCCCCCCCAGCCAGCCAGCCACAGGCGGACATTGATAGTGGCCTGGCATAATTTGTATATTTATAGCGGCGTGGACAGTGTGATAGCAATTCAGTAGCCTGCCTGAGGACGTCCACGTCTTGAGCTGCATCGCGCGCCCATGGACTGGATCAGCGCTCTTCGGGGGACAGGATGCCTTTTGCAGCAATTCGCGGCGGTACTGCTTTAGCAGATGAAACGGAGCTTGAGGCACATCTCGCTTCTCTCCTGAGACTAGAAAACATCGGCCTCCTTTTAGGCGCAGGCGCATCAGTAGCTGCTGGCGGCCTTACGATGATCGCGCTTTGGACTAAGTTTGTTACGGAGTGTCCAGTAGACGCTGCCTGGATGGTGGAGCATGGCTTCATCCGAGAGGATGCCACCACGCTTCCAAATCCCGTTACACCTAACTTCGAGATTCTAATCGATAGCCTCGAAATCGCCCTGTCCGACTGGACTCGGCAAATGGGCATGTTCGGCGATGATCCGATTGACTATGCGCCAGGCGAGCGGGAGCTGAAGGAAAACCTCAGCGACCTGAAAAAGGTCAAAGGGGCACTTTTTAGAGCCGTTGTCAGCGCTGCCTTACTCCAGCAGCAATGGTGGCTCTCCCCCAGCGGCGTTGAGTCGGACGACGATGGTCTTGCGAGCCAGCGGACAATTCTTCAGAAGCTGGTTTCGGCTCGCCAACCGGGCCAGTCATCCCCTTGGGTGTTCACCACAAATTATGACCTAGCCATCGAGTGGGCAGCGGAATCCATTGATCTACAGGTCTCTAACGGCTTCCTAGGCATCCACACCCGGCGATTTTCCCCGCAGAGCTTCGACCTTGGCTTCCGAAATACCCAAGCTAGGGGCGAAGCTAGATTCGGCGTCTATAACATCTATCTCGTAAAACTGCACGGGTCATTGACTTGGAAGCAAGAGAGCGGCCAGGTATTTGAGGTGTCTGCGCCGCTTGCCCATCAACGCATTGAAGCATTCATGGATGAGCGGGACGGCGAAGATTTGGGCCTGATGGTGATGCCGAGGGCAGCGAAGTACATGGATACCATCGGCTACGTTCTAGGAGAGCTTTTCCGCCGGTTTGCAGAGTTCATGTCCAAACCGCAGAGCTGCTTGATCTTATGTGGCTACGGATTTGGGGATGAGCATATCAATCGGCTGATTAGGTCGGCTTTGCTCAACCCCACGCTCCAGTTGGTCGTCTACTCCTCCGGGTTTAACGGCGATTCGGCTGATGAGAGCCTGCCGCCGGCATTGCGAAAATTACTTTCATTGAAGAACCCACGTATCACTGTGGTGGGTGGTGGTTCCGCTCACGCTTACATTGATTCGCTCGCGCGTCATCTGCCTGACCCTCTCATATATGACGAGGACATGCGCAAATTTGAGAAGGCTTTGCGGGAACCGCGTGACCTTAAAAACGAGGCAGCAGCACCGAGGATTGGGCCATGAAAGGGCGCCTTCCCGTCGGTTATGTGGTCAGAATTGAAGGATCAGATATTACCCTCAATTTGCTTGATATGCACCGAGGTCAGTTAGCATCGCATGCCCAGGGCGTATCGTCAGTGACGGAGGTGGGTAGCCTGTTGGTACTGGATGCCGGAAGCCGGGCTCTGATAATGAAGGTTGTCTCCCTCAGCTTCGACGAGCCTCGCGAGGCGCATCGACTGGGGATAGGTTCTAGCACTCATCAAACTGAGCCGCTGCGTAACATTTCAGGTGCTGTCGTTGGACGGCTGTCGAGAGTAGAAGGTAAACCGCGCTTTACCAGTGACTCACTCGCAACCCCTCCGCTTGGAGCTGAAGCCTTCCCTCTGAGCACGGAGGAACTGGCCGCTATCCTGTGCTCTGACGATGAGGAAGACATTCCACTTAAGTTGGGTGATGACTTACGTGGGGGCGGCAGCTTGAATGTGGGGCTCAAAAATTTGATCTCAAGACATGTCGCGGTGCTGGGCAGTTCGGGCCAGGGTAAGAGCTGCTTCACAGCAGCGGTGCTCCAGCAGATAGTGAAACTGCCCCGTGCGCGGATTGTTGTCTTCGATATCAATGGTGAGTACGAAGCTGCGCTCAACGTTCCAGAGCTTCCAGACGGTGCCGTGAAATGCACGACCATTGGAGGGGGGCCGAGCCGCTTTAAGATTCCTTACTACGCACTGGGGCGGCACGGCCTCAATAGACTTTTAATTCCTAGCGAAAAAACACAGCGACCAGCGCTAACATTCGCACTGGAGCACTTACACCAAGTCCGCTGGTTTCCCCAACAGAAGGGGGCTGGTTTGGTGAATGACACAGTGCCCTTCCTGTTCGACGATTGCCGTCAGGGAGGTGCAGCTGAAGCTGATAGGCGAATTCAGCAGCTCCGCAATGGCCAGGCTGACGCAGCTACAGTTTGGCCTCATATGGCTGCTCTCGCGTCACTCGTAGCTGAAAGTCACGGGATACAACCCTCTCCGAGGAATGGGGTAGAGAGAAATGCATTCAGCTATTCAAACATTTCGCCACTGATCACCAGGATCAATCGTTTCGCTGAGGATCCCATGTTCCGCTCTGTCGTGGATGTAGACGGTGGGGCAGGAACTGGGACTCCGCTCAACTGGGCGCATGAATCTACTAACCTGGTGGAGGAGGTGTTTGGCGGTCAGGATGTGCCATGGCGGGTACACATCCTAAACCTGCGGCATTTATCGCACGATCTCACCCCGTTCATCCTCGGGTCACTTTTGGAGCTTTACGCCTACGAGCTTTTTCGGAGAGGGCAGGAGAACAAGATCCCTACCCTGCTCGTTCTGGAGGAGGCCCACCATTACCTGCGCCCTATTGGATCTGGCGAGAACGCAGGTGAAAATTCACTTGCGTATGAACGGCTCGCAAAAGAAGGCCGGAAGTTTGGCCTTGCGCTTTGGTTGAGTACGCAGAGGCCGTCAGAGATATCTCCCACGGTTCTTTCGCAGTGCAACAACTGGGTCTCCTTCAGGCTGACATCTGAAAAAGACTTGGCGGCGATTCAGTCGGCCAGCGAATGGGCTGATCGGCGAGAAATTCGCCGTATTGCGGGCTTACCAAGGCAGACGGCGGTTGTTTTCGGCGGAAGCATTGCTATGCCAACACTGGTTCGTGCTGCTGAAGCGTGCCCCACGCCACATTCGGGTGATGCTGATTTCAGCGGCTGGGCAACTAGAAGATCTGAAGCGCCGCCACCAGCACCACTCCCTGCGGCTCCGCCCCGTCCATGGAACGAATCGCCACCTGAACTCTTATACGACGGTGATGTGCCATTCTAGCAACAGCTGGGATTGTAGCTGTCGACTTCTATCTATTATCCGAAAGTTGCGCTGAGAGTCGGGAATGGCTGCGTCAGACGAACCCTTGATCTATAACTTGCAAGGCTGCCGATTGAGGCCTATCGAGACTGGCTGCTTCGGGAGTTCCAGCCATGCACTGCCATGATGATACGGGTAAAAATTCGATACAAATGCTAGTTCAGGTAGAGTGAAATTGGGGTGGGAAAGTGTTTGCCTAAAACGTCCAGCTACTCAATCAGCTGATTGTATGGGCTTGCCAAGCAAGTCACGCGCAGTACAAAACTCATGTTCATAAATCGACATCAGTTCAGAGAGCTCCGCAGTCGTATAACCTTTTTTGCTGAGGTCTAACCGTACAAGCGTTAGGGTCTCAGCAACTCGCAAAATGACAGCCTGATACCAGGCAAAGTGCTCCATGGCGTCCTTATCAACGTCCGCAGAGCGAAGCTTTTCAGCCGCGATCACCCTCGAAAGCCCCAAAAATGTCTTGAAATCAGGGCGACCCTTTTTCAGCTGTACCCAGTAGCGCAGCAGCCTCATGCGGGATTCGACACTATCCACCCCACCCTCGCGCCCCCAAAGCTGCCCCAGAAATCTGGTTGCTTTCTGCTTCTGCTGCCAACCAGCCATTTTGGCTAGACGATCAAGCGCAGATTGCATAGGACTGCTCCACTCCTGAGCGATATCATCAAATGCAGGTATCAGCTCCTGGAGCGGAATATCATGAGCCATCCCGTCCCGTTCAACCTGTTCCCATAACCCCATCGTTAAATCTGCAACACACCACGCTAGAAGGCGCATTAGGACTGCAAGAGTGTCGACGACGTGCGCACGGTTGAGCATAGGGTCGAGCTCAGCCTCCTTATCAGAGGAGAGCACAGCTAAGCGCGCAATTAGAGCCTCCCGCATTGCTGGACAGCCAAAACGATTCACTGTCGACGAATGCGCGTAAACCTTCCACCGCCTCAACCGGCCAAGATCTGGATGAAGATCAATTGCATTGAGGTGCATCGCCTCCTTGACGAAGGCGATCCAAAATTTCTTCGAGACATCCTGAGAGAAAAAATCACTGGCAAGCAGTCCAGCCCATTCATTGCCGGGCGGCCAGAGGTAATCCAGATCGAGAAATCCAGAGAGCACACCAGATAATCCCGCGCTCTGTGCTGCCCGCATTATTCGAACAAAAGCACTGCGTCCAAGGCACGTACCCGGGCTGCACCAGGCCTTAGACATCGTCTTTGCGACGGGCAAATATGGTCGCTCTGCCCGCGTGGCATCCCATACCGCCTCGCGAGAGGTATGAAGCAATTTGTATACAGCGCCGAGAGAAGGGAGTAATGCAGTGTTTCCAACAACCCTGATAGTTTTCTCACCATCGTCCAGAGATTGAAGGTGCTCATAGAGCTCCTCTGGCGACAGGTTTGCAAACAGGCGATCCATGCTGTTTCCCTTTGCCCAAACGGTACAAGTGGCGCTTCCAGTCCAGACAGAACTCAACGCACGCCCGACACCATAACTAGAGGGGTTTTGCTGAAATTTTGCAGGAATTTTGCAGGGGCCAGAAATAAAAAAATCCAGCCACCGCTAAGTGACTGGATTTCTTGAGGTTTTTTGGTCGGGACGGAGTGATTCGAACACTCGACCCCTTGCACCCCATGCAAGTGCGCTACCAGGCTGCGCTACGCCCCGACATTGCCACCTTTCAGCGGCGGACGGCAATATACCTTAATTTGCTGATAAGTAAAACATTTTGGATTCAGGCGCGTAGCACATCCAATAGCTGCTCAAGCTCCAGGATCATTTGGCGTACCAGTTGGCGGTATTCCGAAGCGTCATCGTGCTTCTCGTCGCCAACCAGTCTCTGGCGTGCACCACCGATCGTGAAGCCTTGGTCATACAGAAGCGATCGGATCTGGCGAATCATCAGTACGTCTTGATGTTGGTAATAGCGTCGGTTACCGCGGCGCTTTACCGGATTAAGCTGCGGGAACTCCTGTTCCCAATAACGCAGAACATGCGGCTTGACTGCACAGAGCTCGCTAACTTCGCCAATGGTGAAGTAACGCTTGCCCGGAATAGCAGGCAATTCGTTGTTATGGCTTGGTTCCAGCATAGGCCTCAACCCTTGCTTTAAGTTTTTGGCCCGGTCGGAATGTAACGACCCGTCGTGCAGTTATGGGGATTTCCTCCCCTGTCTTGGGATTACGCCCGGGGCGCTGACGCTTGTCGCGCAAATCGAAGTTGCCGAATCCTGACAGCTTCACCTGCTCGTTATGCTCCAGCGCCTGCCGGATTTCTTCGAAAAATAGTTCGACCAGCTCCTTGGCCTCTCGCTTGTTCAGGCCTAGCTCTTCATATAGACGTTCCGCCATTTCAGCTTTCGTCAGAGCCGCCATAGGCTATTTCCTTAACGTGGCGTTGAACGCTTCTTCCAGGGACGTGAGAATTCGCTGCATTGCGCTACTCACTTCTTCGTCGGTTAGAGTGCGTGATGGGTGTTGCCAGGTCAAGCCGACTGCCACACTTTTGCTAAGCGGATCAATACCTTTTCCTTGGTAAACATCAAAAAGCTTGAGATCCGAGAGCCATTCTCCGGCCACGGTTCGAATGTTCTGCACCAAGTCATCGGCAGCAACCGCTCGCGGGACCAAGATAGCCAAATCCCGACGTACTTCAGGGAAGCGCGACAGCTCAGTGAACGCCGGTAGGCAACCCTCAGAGAGGCCTGCCATAAGCAACTCAAATAGATAGACCGGCTGCTCGATGCCCAGCGTACGCGCGAGTTCCGGGTGCAGCGCGCCAACGTAACCAATCAAGACACCATTGCGCTCGATGCGCGCCGTTTGCCCCGGATGCAAGGCCGGATGCTCACCTGCGCAGAAGCGAAACGCGCTGGTATCGCCGGTAGCGCCAAGCAACGCCTCGGTATCAGCCTTCATATCGAAGAAGTCGATGTTCTCCTGTCCATTGGCCCAGCCTTCCGGCAAGCGGCTGCCGCAAGCCAGCCCGGCGATGACATTCTCCTGTTTCAGTTGGTCCAACTGACCTACGAAGCGCATTCCAGCTTCGAAAAGACGTACACGTGACTGCTGCCGGTTGAGATTGTATTGCAGCGCCTTAACGAGCCCCGGCCATAGCGAAACCCGCATTGCCGCCATATCCGATGAAATCGGATTCGCCAGCAGTAGGGGCTCCTCAGCAGGCGCGAACAGCCGCATCAATTCAGGATCAATGAAGCTATAGGTGATTGCCTCTTGATAGCCACGTGCGATCAGGAGGCGCCGCAGATCGGATAGTTCCACCGAAGTTTCCGGCCGAGCCTTCGGAGCGAGACGGGCCTGCGGATAACGAACCGGCAATCGATCGTAGCCATACAGGCGTCCCAATTCCTCGATGAGATCGACCTCGATCGCCAAATCGAAGCGATGACTGGGCGCGATGACCTTCCAAGCCTGAGCTGACGTCAGTCGCTCAACCTCAAGCCCCAACGCAGTCAATGACCGCTCGATTTGCTGTTCGTCGAGTGCAAGGCCCAGCATCTGGGTAATTCGCTCGGCTCGTAGCGTAATCGGCGCGCGCTGCGGAAGATCATCAGGGCTGCTGACTTCTACAACAGGGCCAGGCTCACCGCCTACAATCTCAAGCAACAAGATCGTTGCCCTTTCCATTGCCTTGCGCGGAAGATCGAAATCGACGCCCCGCTCGAAACGATGGGACGAATCGGTATGCAGGCCATAGGCGCGCGCTTTTCCGGCAAGTGCCACAGGATCGAAAAAAGCGCTTTCCAAAAATATGTCCCGGGTCGTGCTCGACACTCCGCTGTGCTCTCCGCCCATGACTCCCGCGATAGCTAGCGGACGCTCGTGATCAGCAATGACCAGGGTGTCGGAACCTAGGCTAACTTCACGTCCGTCCAGCAGGGTCAGCTTTTCACCTTCCTCTGCCATGCGCACGCTGACGCCCCCCTTGATTTCGGCAACGTCGAATGCATGCATCGGCTGTCCCAGCTCGAGCATTACGTAGTTGGTGATATCGACTACCGCATCGATGCTACGGATGTCCGAGCGCCGCAGCCGCTCGATCAGCCATTGCGGTGCAGGCCGAGACAAATTGACGTTGCGAATGACCCGACCGAGATAACGTGGACAAACCTTCGGGGCGGCCACTTCGATAGGTAACGCGTCTTGGCACGAAGGCTGAACCGGTTCGATGAGCTCGGCGGAAACCGGTACCCCGTAGACAGCACCCACCTCGCGAGCGAGCCCAGCTATGGAAAGGCAGTCCCCACGATTAGGCGTCAGACCGATCTCGATAACAGCATCGTCAAGATCGAGAAACGACCGGAGGTCCATGCCCACTGGCGCACTGGGCGTCAGCTCCATCAGCCCGCCGTCGTCGTCTCCGATGCGCAACTCGGCTTCCGAGCACAGCATGCCGTTGGATTCGACACCCCGAAGCTTTGCCTTCTTGATCGTGAAATCATCGGGCAATTGCGCGCCGATCTTTGCGAAAGGAATTTTTAAACCCGGCCGGACATTAGGCGCGCCGCAGACCACCTGATGCGTATCCTGACCATCGCTGACCCTGCAAACCCGAAGCTTGTCCGCTGCCGGATGTTGCTCGGTTTCGATGACTTCGCCAACGACCACGCCGGAGAAAGCGCCAGCTACGGGAGATACCGAATCAACCTCGAGGCCAACCATAGAAAGGCGGGCAACGAGCTCCTCGCGTCCCACCGGCGGTTTAACCCAAGCGCGCAGCCACTGTTCACTGAATTTCATTTGTGCTCCTGAAAACTCTATGTGGCCGGTACTAGCGGAACTGGGCCAAAAATCTCAAGTCGTTGTCGAAGAACAAACGCAGGTCATTCACACCGTAGCGGAGCATTGCAAGCCGCTCGACGCCCATGCCGAATGCAAAGCCTTGATATCGTTCCGCATCAATGCCAGACATGCTCAGCACGTTCGGATGAACCATTCCGCATCCCATGACTTCGAGCCAGCCGGTCTGCTTGCACACTCGGCACCCCTTCCCGGCGCACATCACGCACTGCATGTCCACCTCTGCCGAAGGCTCGGTGAAAGGAAAGAAGGATGGACGAAACCGCACGCCAAGCGGCTTCTCGAAAAACACCCGAAGGAACTCTTCGATCGTGCCTTTGAGATCAGCGAAGCTGATCCCCTCGTCTACCAACAGGCCTTCGACCTGATGAAACATGGGCGAATGAGTGATATCCGAATCACACCGATACACTCGGCCCGGACAGACGATACGAATCGGCGGTTCGCTGCTTTCCATCGTCCGCACCTGAACCGGCGAGGTGTGGGTTCGCAAAAGCATGTTGGCATTGAAGTAAAACGTGTCATGCATCGCCCGGGCAGGGTGGTGACCCGGAATATTGAGCGCCTCGAAGTTATGGTAGTCATCCTCGACTTCAGGGCCTTGCGCGACGCTGTAGCCAATATGGCTGAAGAATCGCTCGATGCGCTCCATCGTTCGCGTGATCGGATGTAATCCGCCGGAGACCTGGCCGCGCCCCGGTAGCGTGACATCTATCGTCTCGGACGCCAGCCGAGCATCCAGCGCTGCTTTTTCCAATGCTGTACGGCGTGCATTAAGTACGTCTTGGACACGGGCCTTCGCTTCATTAATAAGCGCGCCTGCGTTCGGCCGCTCTTCGGCTGGGAGCTTGCCAAGCATTTGCATCAGCTGCGTCAGTTCCCCTTTTTTTCCGAGGTACTGAACTCGAATCAGCTCGAGAGAGCCGATGTCCTCGCTCGCCTGCGCACCTTCTATAGCCTTCGCGGTCAGCGCATCCAAATTTTCCATTGCAACCTCCGGAGGTTCTTGCAGAACGACGCATTGACCCAAGGGCCCTTCTGTTGCGGCGTTTTGTCAAAAACCCATTTCCAATACGAAATAGGGGAAGAGCACAGGCTCTTCCCCTATCGAAAACATCACACCGAATCAGACGATTCGTGATTGTCGCAAGGACTCAAGCCAAGGATGCTTTTGCTTTCTCGACAATCGCAGCAAACGCCGACTTCTCGTTTACTGCCAGGTCAGCCAGCACCTTGCGATCGATCTCGATTGCCGATTTCTTCAAGCCAGCAATCAGACGGCTGTAGGACAGGCCGTTCTGACGAGCACCAGCATTGATACGAGCAATCCACAGTGCGCGGAACTGACGCTTGCGCTGACGACGGTCACGGTAGGCATATTGGCCTGCCTTGATAACCGCCTGCTTGGCGACGCGGAATACGCGCGAGCGCGCACCGTAGTAGCCTTTTGCAAGCTTCAGGATTTTCTTGTGACGAGCACGGGCGATTACGCCACGCTTAACACGAGCCATTTTTCAGTCCTCTCTAAGGTATCAACGCAGGCGCAGGGAACGCTCGGCACGAGCAACGTCAGACGGATGCAGCATTGAGGTGCCGCGTAGCTGACGCTTACGCTTGGTCGACATCTTGGTCAGGATGTGGCTCTTGAAGGCATGCTTGTGCTTGAGGCCACCAGCAGTCTTCTTGAAGCGCTTCGCAGCGCCACTTTTGGTCTTCATCTTTGGCATGTTCGGTACTCCAGTAGAGTGATTACAAATAACCGCAAGGCCTGCCAGTGCCCTGTAGGTTACTTTTTCTTCTTGGGAGCGATGACCATGATCAGCTGGCGTCCTTCCATCTTGGGATGCTGTTCAACGGAACCATATTCAGCGAGATCGTTCTCGACCCGCTTCAACAGCTCCATTCCCAACTCCTGATGTGCCATCTCACGACCGCGGAACCGCAAGGATACCTTGGCCCTGTCCCCATCGCTAAGGAAACGTACCAGGTTACGAAGCTTGACCTGATAATCCCCCTCTTCCGTCCCTGGGCGAAACTTGATTTCTTTGACTTGAACCTGCTTCTGGTTCTTCTTAGCCGCAGCCACCTGCTTCTTCTTTTCGAAGAGATGCTTGCCATAGTCCATGATTCGACATACGGGAGGCACGGCATCGGCGGAAATTTCCACCAGATCCAGCTTGGCTTCTTCTGCTACACGAAGCGCTTCATCAATCGAGACGATGCCGATTTGCTCGCCATCCGCACCAATTAAACGAACCTCGCGTGCCGAGATGTTCTCGTTGATCGGGGCTCTGGGTTGAGCTCGTTTATCTTGTCTCATTTCACGCTTAATAATGATTACTCCAACTCTTGGCGACCACGCCGGGCAACCGCCTGCATCAGCAAATCCTGAAAGCGATCAAGCGGCATGCTGCCGAGATCGACGCCCTCACGGGTGCGCACTGCGACGGAACGTGTCTCAACCTCCCTGTCTCCGATAACCAAGAGATAGGGAATCTTGAGCAAGGTATGCTCGCGGATTTTAAAACCGATCTTTTCGTTTCTCAAGTCAGCCTTGGCACGAAATCCGCTTTGATTGAGCGTTTTCTCCACCTCACCAGCAAACCCGGCCTGTTTATCGGTGATGTTCAGAATCGCCGCCTGCACAGGCGCCAGCCACGCCGGAAACGCGCCTTCGTAATGCTCGATCAGGATACCGATGAACCGTTCGAACGATCCGAGAATGGCTCGGTGCAGCATGACCGGATGCTTGCGGCCGTTATCCTCGCCGACATACTCAGCGCCAAGACGCACCGGCAAGTTGAAATCCAGCTGCAACGTACCACATTGCCAGACACGACCGAGGCAATCCTTCAGGGAGAATTCAATCTTGGGACCGTAGAACGCACCTTCACCCGGCTGCAGATCATACGGAAGCCCTGCGCTTTCGAGCGCTGCAGCAAGCGCCGCCTCGGCCCGATCCCACAACTCATCCGACCCAACACGCTTGGCCGGGCGAGTCGAAAGCTTGAGCTGAATGTCGTGGAAACCAAAATCCGCATAGACCGCTTGCGTGAGCTTGATAAACGACGCGGACTCGGCCTGCATCTGCTCTTCAGTACAGAAAATGTGCGCATCGTCCTGAGTGAATGCGCGCACCCGCATGATCCCATGCAGCGCGCCTGACGGCTCGTTCCGATGACAGGCACCAAACTCGGCGAGCCGCAACGGCAGCTCGCGATAGCTCTTCAGCCCCTGGTTGAACACCTGCACATGGCAGGGGCAATTCATGGGTTTGATTGCATAATCGCGGCTTTCGGATTCGGTCGTGAACATGTTCTCGGCATAGTTCGCCCAGTGCCCGGACTTCTCCCAAAGGGAGCGATCAACAACCTGCGGTGTACGTATTTCCAGATAACCGTGGTCTCGCTGGATGCCGCGCATGTACTGCTCAAGCACCTGATAAATCGTCCACCCGTTCGGGTGCCAGAACACCATTCCTGGCGCTTCTTCCTGCGTATGGAAAAGATCCAGGCGCTTCCCGAGCTTGCGATGGTCCCGCTTTTCGGCTTCTTCGATACGTTGAACGTAAGCCGCCAGCTGCTTTTTATCAGCCCACGCCGTGCCGTAAATGCGCTGGAGCTGCTCGTTCTTGGAGTCGCCGCGCCAGTAGGCGCCCGAGAGCTTGGTTAGCTTGAACGCCTTGAGGAAACGCGTGTTGGGGACGTGCGGCCCACGACACATGTCGACGTATTCTTCGTGGTAGTACAGCCCCATCGCCTGCTCGTCAGGCATGTCGTCGATCAGGCGCAGCTTGTAGTCCTCACCCCTCGAGGCGAACACGTCCACCACCTCGGCACGAGGCGTCATTCGCTTGATGACGTCGTAATCCTTGTCGATCAGTTCGCGCATCCGCTGTTCGATCGCCGCCATGTCATCCGGCGTGAAGGGGCGCTCGAAGGCGATATCGTAATAGAAGCCCTCATCGATCACCGGACCGATGACCATCTTAGCCGACGGAAACAACTGCTTGACCGCATGCCCGACCAGATGCGCACAGGAGTGCCGGATGATCTCCAGACCCTCTTCGTCCTTCGGGGTGATGATTTGCAGCGTGGCGTCCTGTTCGATCAGGTCGCAAGCGTCGACCAGCTTACCGTTGACCTTACCGGCCAAGGTGGCCTTGGCGAGGCCGGCACCGATCGATTGGGCGACCTCCAGAACGGAAACCGACTTATCGAACGCGCGCTGACTGCCGTCAGGAAGAGTAATGGTGGGCATGGCTGCCTCCTGTCCTAGTGGTGACCCCTACCAAAGGCCACATGGGTTGGGATGAGCCAGTTAGCGACCCGTAAGGAAGTAAGCCCGCCTCACAATGGCTGGCACCAAGAACTACCTCAACGGCTCGCAATCACTGGAAACCTAGCTCTCGAAGCGACCATGCCTGGGTTTTCGCCAGCCATGAAACAACAAAGGGCGATCCAAGATCGCCCTTTGCAGTCCGCCCAAGCGGTATTTGGTAGGCACAATTGGATTCGAACCAACGACCCCCACCATGTCAAGGTGGTGCTCTAACCAACTGAGCTATGTGCCTTCGATGGACGCGCATTCTACAGCGCTAAACAGGCGCGTCAAGATTTTATTTCTGCTAACTAGCTGAAATTGCTGCGGCTTTGGCTCAGCTGGGAATTTCACCGAGACTGGTTACCGGGTAGGATGCCATGTCGTTCTATATAACGAACAAGGCATTCAACATGAAGAACACCTCCTACCCAGCCTCCTATTACGCGGCTACCGCCATCCCGGCATCTCCCCGGCCAAGCCTGCAGGAAGCGATCGAAGCGGATGTCTGTATCGTCGGGGCCGGTTACACCGGGCTTTCAACCGCACTCTTCCTGGCCGAGAAAGGCTTCAAGGTCGCTGTCCTCGAAGCCGTGAAAGTAGGCTTCGGGGCATCCGGCCGAAATGGTGGTCAGATCGTGAACAGTTACAGCCGTGACCTGGACGTCGTTGAAAAAACGGTTCCCACCAATGAGGCGGCGCTGATCGGTAACATGGCGTTCGAAGGCGGGCGGATCATTCGCGATTTTGTCACCCGTTACGCCATAGCTTGCGATCTGAAGAGCGGCGGCGTGTTCGCTGCTTTTACGCCGAAACAAATGCGCCACCTGGAGAGCCAGCAGACGCTATGGCGGCGCTATGGCCACGATGCGCTCGAACTGCTGGACCGTAACGCCATCAGGCGTGCGGTCGCCTGCGACCGCTATATCGGCGGCATGCTCGATCACAGCGGCGGGCACATTCATCCGCTCAACCTGGCGTTAGGTGAGGCGCAAGCCATCGAGTCTTTGGGTGGCTCCATTTACGAGTACAGCCCGGCTACCGCCATCGAACGGGAAACTAGGCCCATCGTCCGCACTCCACAAGGAAGCGTGACCGCCGACTACGTCGTGATAGCGGGCAACGCGTACCTTGGCAATCTGGTACCCGAACTTGCAGCCAAGTCGATGCCGTGCGGTACGCAGGTCATCGCGACCGAACCGCTCACCACGGACGTCGCCTCGCACCTGTTGCCGCAGGATTATTGCGTCGAAGATTGCAATTACCTGCTGGACTACTTTCGCCTGTCGGCCGACAAGCGCCTCATCTATGGCGGGGGAGTCGTCTATGGGGCCCGGGACCCAAGCGATATCGCCGCGATCATTCGCCCAAAGATGCTCAAGACCTTTCCGCAGCTCGCCTCTGTGCGTATCGACTACGCCTGGACTGGCAACTTCCTCCTGACGCTCTCGCGCTTACCGCAAATGGGGCGGATCGGAAGCAACATCTACTATTCGCAAGGCTGTAGCGGCCACGGTGTGACCTTCACGCACGTCGCCGGAAAAGCCCTCGCCGAAGCACTGAGTGGACAGGCCGAACGTTTTGACGCCTTCGCCAGCTTGCCGCACTACCCATTCCCAGGCGGACGTTCCCTGCGAGGCCCCCTCAGCGCCCTGGGAGCCGCCTATTACAGCCTCAGGGATCGGTTGGGGTTCTGACCACGGGGCAGGCAGGAAGCGAAACATCGCAGATTGGCTCCCTGCCCGACTCCGGCACATCGTGCTTCAACGCATCTTGATAGCGGGACTCCTGCGGCGCCAATGTACGCGCGCAATGCAGGGCTTTTTCCGATGCCGATCGACAGCCAACCTCGGCCAAGACATTCGCCAGATTGAACCAGGCCGGATGAAAGTCTTGATCGGCCCGCAGACTGGCGATGAAGGATGCCGCAGCCCTGCCGTCATTCCCTACGAGATATTCACTGTTGCCATGCGCGAAAAAAGTCATGGCTCCGGGCCAACGTTCGGTCGCAACCCGGTAGGCCCTGTTTGCGCTAGAAGTCTGTCCGACCTGCTCAAGATCGCTAGCGGCAAGCAGCCATTTCCTTTCAATTGCCGTGGCCGGCAGTTGGTCGGGCGGGACAACGACGACGGCCCAGCGCTCACCAGGCTCCCAGGTTGCGAAAAAATGCCGAAAGCCCATCTCCAGGCGCTCCGTTGTTCCTGAGCGCAGCAGCAGAACCTGCCGATCGAGGTCATAACCGATGACGACCGCGAAGTGCCACTGAGGCCAGATGCCTAGCCCGAGATCCTGCAGCACAAGAACCGGATTGCCGCTCGCCAGCTCCTCGAACAGGGCATCGAGAGTGGGCTCGAGAGTATAGACCAGAAGCCCCTCGGCTCGCGCAGCCGCGACCAGCTCTACCTGAAGGCTGCCCTCTCGCCCCGGCAGATAAACGCTCTGCCGAAGGGCCTCGGGGTCGATAGCTATGCCTCGATGAGTCAGCAGGGTCGCCAGCGCCGCGGGACCGCACTGATATTCACGTTGGGGAAAAAACGGGGTATCGGCTAGCTCGACCCGCTCTGGCAAATGCGAATTGTGCGGCAGGATGGGTGCCCTGCCCGCACAACCCGTCATCAATAGGCAAAAAAGGGTCAGCCAGAGTGCCTTCAACGATTAATGCAGTTCACAAAGTTGAAGATATTGGTCGCACACAACATGTCGGTAATGATGAAAATCACCAGGAACAGAACGATGATCCCCACCACGCCCGCGCCGGCAGGTGCCTGCTCGAGCTGCTGATTGAATTGGGCCAGCTCGCTTGGCGTGAGGTTGTTGATTCGCTCGGCAACCTGTTCCCGCTCGACGCCCATGGACAGCAGCTTGGCCGCCACTTCCTCGTCATCCAGCAACGCATGCAATTGCTGCTTGTCCATCGCCTGATAATGCGAAGACAGCACTTCCTGATTGGAAAGCATCGCGGCTTGAACATGCGGAACGTGGGCGACCAACAGCAAATGCAGCGCTGCGAGGACAGTGCTGAGCAGACGTGTCCACCTTGAACGGATCATTGAAAGGCTCCTTCTCTTAATCGATCTACTGTCTTGTCGCGTCGTGCATGCCAACCAGGGGCTAACCACGTCCGACATTCGATAGACGGGAAGTCCCATAGTTAGTTCATTGCCAGCCCAGCGTCAGCTGTCCGCGAGCCGCCAGCTGGTACCGGACTTGTTGTCCTCGAGCACGACCCCCATCTCGGCCAACTGGTCTCGTATCCGATCGGACTCCGCCCAGTTCTTCTCAGCCCTGGCCTGCAACCGCCTTGCGATCAATTCATTGACCTGCTGTGCGTCGACTCGGTCATCAGCGCCTGCACGCAGAAACGCTTGCGGCTCAAGTTGCAGCAACCCGAGCACACAGGCGAGTTCCTTGAGCCGAGCAGCGAGCCCGGCCGCGGCATCGATATCGACGCTACGCAGGCGATTAACCTCGCGCGCCATGTCGAACAGCACTGCGCAGGCTTCCGGCGTATTGAAGTCATCGTCCATCGCAGCGGCGAAACGATCGCTGAATTCATGATCACCGGACGGGATCGAATCAGGCAGGCCGTTCAGGGTGCGATAAAAACGTTCAAGCGCCGACTTGGCTTCCCTGAGACTGTCCTCGGAATAGTTGATGGGGCTGCGGTAATGGCTGGCCACCAGCAGGTAACGCACCACCTCAGGGGAATACTTATCGAGCACTTCGCGGATAGTGAAGAAATTGCCCAGCGACTTGGACATCTTCTCGCCATCGACGCGAACCGCGCCTGCATGCATCCACGTCTTCGCGTAGAGCTTTCCAGTAGCCGCTTCGCTCTGCGCGATCTCGTTCTCGTGATGGGGGAACACCAGGTCCGGCCCCCCGCCATGAATATCGAAGGTATCGCCGAGGCAGCAGGTCGACATGACCGAGCATTCGATATGCCAGCCAGGCCGCCCCTTGCCCCAAGGCGAATCCCAACTCGGCTCGCCGGGTTTGGCACTCTTCCAGAGCACGAAGTCCAGTGGATCCTCCTTGCTCTCGCCAACCTCGATCCTGGCACCGATCTTCAGGTCCTCGATCCGCTTGCGCGACAGCTTTCCATAGCCAGCGAACTTGCCAACCCGGTAATAGACATCGCCATTGCCCGGCGCATAGGCGAACCCTTTGTCGATCAGGGTCTGGATCATCTGGTGCATGCCGGCAATGTGATCGGTCGCTCGAGGCTCCTGATCAGGACGCAGCACACTGAGCCGGGTTTCGTCTTCATGCATGGCCGCGATCATTCGGGTCACTAGCGATTCGAACGGCTCGCCATTCTCGTTGGCGCGTCGGATGATCTTGTCGTCGATGTCCGTGATGTTGCGGATGTACGTCAGTTGATAACCACGGTGCCGGAGCCAGCGGGCGATCACATCGAACGCAACCATGACGCGCGCATGGCCGATATGGCAAAAGTCATAAACCGTCATGCCGCAGACATACATGCGGACATGGTTGCCGACCAATGGCCGCAATGGCTCTTTGGCCTTGGTCAGGGTGTTGTAGATCGACAGGCTCATCACTGACCGCCCCACGAATCACGGAGCGTGACGGTCCGATTGAACACGAGCGCACCGGGCCGACTGTCCTTGCGGTCCACGCAGAAATATCCCTCCCGCTCGAACTGGAAACGGTCCTCCGCTTGTGCCTGGGCGAGCGAAGGCTCTGCGCGGCAGCCGGTCAGGGTCACGAGCGACTCGGGGTTGATGTTGTCGAGAAAGCTCCCGCCCTCCTCCGACTTTTCCGGATTCGGCGAGCGGAACAACCGGTCGTAGAGACGCACTTCGCACTCGACGCTGTCGGCAGCCGGCACCCAGTGAATCACACCCTTGACCTTGCGCCCTTCGGGATTCTTCCCGAGGGTGTTTTCGTCATAGCTGCACCGCAACTCGATGACCTTGCCATCGGCGTCCTTGATCGCCTCGTCCGCACGAATGACGTAGCTGCCGCGAAGCCGGACTTCCCCACCTGGAACCAGACGCTTATAGCCAGCCGGCGGGACTTCCTCGAAGTCGCTCGCATCGATGTAGATTTCGCGGGCGAACGGCAGCACGCGCACGCCCATGTCCTGCTTGGGATGGCGTGGCAGTTCGAGGTTCTCCTGCTTGCCTTCGGGGTAGTTGGTGATGATCACCTTGAGCGGCTTGAGCACGCACATGGCCCGGGCTGCGTTAGCGTCCAGATCTTCTCGTATGGCGAATTCGAGCATCCCGATATCGACCACACCGCCGGCGCGATTGACGCCGATCATGTCGCAAAACGTTCGGATCGACGATGGCGTATAGCCGCGCCGACGGTAGCCCGAGAGGGTCGACATGCGGGGATCGTCCCAGCCGCTGACGTGCTTCTCGTCGACCAGTTGTTTCAGCTTGCGCTTGCTGGTGATGGTGTAGTTCAGGTTGAGGCGGGCGAACTCGTACTGACGGGGCTTGGCCGGCACCGGCAAGTTGTCCAGGAACCATTCGTATAAAGGGCGGTGATCTTCGAACTCCAGCGTGCAGATCGAATGCGTGATGCCTTCCAGCGCGTCCGACTGACCGTGAGTGAAGTCATAGCTGGGATAGATGCACCAGGCATCCCCCGTCTGATGATGATGCGCATGGCGAATGCGATAGAGGATCGGATCGCGCAGGTTCATGTTGGGCGATGCCATATCGATCTTGGCCCTGAGCGCGCGCGCGCCGTCCGGGAATTCCCCTGCCTTCATGCGAGCGAACAGGTCGAGGTTTTCGTCGACGCTCCGGTCACGAAACGGACTGTTTCGCCCCGGCTCGGTCAGTGTTCCGCGGTATTCGCGCGCTTGCTCCGGAGACAGGTCATCGACGTATGCCTTGCCGGCCTCTATCAGCATCACCGCCCAGGCGTGCAATTGCTCGAAGTAATTCGATGCATAGCGCTCCTCGCCTGCCCAGGAGAAGCCAAGCCACGTTACATCCGCCTTGATCGCATCGATGTATTCCTGATCTTCCTTTGCCGGATTGGTGTCATCGAAACGAAGATTGCACTGCCCACCAAACTCTTCAGCGAGACCGAAATTGAGGCAAATCGATTTCGCATGGCCGATGTGCAAATAGCCATTGGGCTCCGGCGGAAAACGCGTCACGATCTGCGTGTGCTTGCCCGACTCCAGATCGGCTTGAACGATTGAACGCAGGAAGTTGGAGGCGGCGGAATTCTCAGGCTTGCTCATGATGTCCTTACGGTCTGCCAATATGCGGCGCAGGGTAGGCCGGCCAAATCAAAGGGCTTATCATAACGGACCCGTCAACCCCCTGACAGGGCCTTCGCCCGCGATCAGCGGCCGGCGGTACGAAGCGTCTGACATTGCTGGTAAAGCCAATAGCGATGTCATATGCCAGCTACCCACCGTTACGGAACACACCATGATCAAACTGCACACCAACCACGGCGTCATTACGCTGAAACTGTTCGAAGACAAGGCGCCGGCGACGGCGGCGAACTTCAAGGAATATGTAAGTGCCGGTCATTACGACAACACCATATTTCATCGCGTGATTGGCAACTTCATGATTCAGGGCGGGGGTTTCGAGCCCGGCATGAAGCAGAAACCCACCCGTTCGCCAATCAAGAACGAGGCCAATAACGGCTTATCGAACAAGACGGGCACCGTCGCGATGGCCCGCACCATGGAGCCCCACTCGGCTTCCGCGCAGTTTTTCATCAACGTCGCGGACAATACCTTCCTCGATCACACTGCACCCACCGTTCAGGGTTGGGGTTATGCCGTATTTGGCGAGGTAGTCGAGGGCATGGACGTGGTCAACAAGATCAAGGCTATTTCGACGACCATGAAGTCCGGCCATCAGGATGTACCCGTCGACGACGTGATCATCGAAAAGGCCGAAGTCGTCGAATAACGATGACCGTCCTGCTCGTATCGGATCTTCATTTGCAAGAAGAGCGCCCGGATATCACCCGGGCGTTTCTATCTTTTCTTTCAGAAACCTGTCGCGGCGCCGAGGCACTTTACATACTCGGGGACTTCTTCGAAGTCTGGATCGGCGACGACGGCATGTCCGCTTTCCAGCGTTCGGTGGCTGAGGCCTTGAAGCGAACGAGTGAGCGTGGCACTCGCATATTCGTCATGCACGGCAACCGTGACTTCCTGCTAGGCCAGCAGTTCTGCAAGGCAGCCGGATGCACCCTATTGCGCGATCCCAGCCTCATCGAGTGGAACGGCCAACCCGTATTGCTGTTGCATGGCGATAGCCTCTGCACGCTCGATGAGCACTATCAACGCATGCGCACGTTGCTGCGAAATCCGCTCAGCCTCTTCGTTCTGCGCCATCTACCTCTGGCGACACGCAAGCGACTGGCGGCGAAGCTGCGTGCTAAAAGCCAGTCCGCCGTGCGCATGAAAGCCAGCGACATCGTGGACGTGACCCCCGCCGAGGTGGAACGCACCTGCCTGCAGCATGGTGTGAGGCTGATGATCCACGGGCACACCCATCGGCCCGCCATTCACGATTTCGAGATAGCCGGCCAGCCAGCACAACGAGTCGTCCTAGGCGACTGGGACACCCAGGGCTGGGCCGTGCGGCTGACACCCAACGGCCTGTCTCTTTATCCGTTCGACTTGACCGAACCCGTCGCCGGCACGCCGCTATGAAAATAGAAGGCGTCATCCGCCGACTCGATCAACTCTTGCTCTCTCGCCCTGATGCGCACGATCGCCGCGTCGACATCCGACTCATCGGCGAATTCATACGCCAAGGCCAGATAGTCAGCGAAATGGCGTGCTTCCGATTTCAAAAGACCGGTGTAGAACTTCGATAGTTCTGCATCGAGCCTCGGCGCGAGCGCGGCGAATCGCTCGCAGGAACGAGCCTCGATGAACGCGCCAACGACCAGCGTATCGGACAGTCGGTGCGGTTCCTGATTACGCACCAGCTCGCGCAGTCCCGCCGCATAGCGTGACGAACCGATATTGCGCAGCACCACGCCGCGCTTGCGAATGTAGCCAAGCACCTGCTCGAAATGCCGCAACTCCTCGCGTGCAAGGCGCGACATCTTGTTCTGCAGACTTGGCTTGTCGATGTAGCGGAACATCAGCTGGAAGGCAGTGCCTGCCGCTTTTTTCTCGCAGTTCGCGTGATCCAGGAGCAACACCTCTTGATTCGCCAGAGCCGCTTCCACCCAGGCCGGCGGCGTAGGGCATGCGAGAAAGTCATCGATAGTCACTGATCGCTCCAAGACCGGTGCGCTGTATGTCTTCACACCCTTATTTCCATGCCGTCGACGAGAAAGCGCGGGGCGATGTAACGCTCATAGTGCGCTTCGGAAAGAAGAAAGAACTCGCGATCGACGATGTCCCTCAATTCGACGAGCGTTCGCTCTCTGAACTCGGGCAACAGCGCGACGCCATAGGCTTCGATGCAACGAATCAGGCGAGCGCCCTTGGCAAGCAACCCGTATGCCCAGCAATAAGGCGATTGCTCAGGCGAATACCGGATTTGCCGTGCGTCCAGTTGCGCACGCAGCAAGCCGGCGTCGAACACATCGACCTTGCTTTCCATCACCTGCGCCAGAAGCGCGCCCAGCCGCCGCAAGACCGCCCGCTTTTCATCGTTGGAATAGAGATTCCAATTGATCACCTCATGATGAAAGCGCTTGCAGCCGCGGCAAACCACGTCGCCGTAGACGGTCGAACACAGGCCAACACAGGGCGTCTTGAGAGGGGCGGTAGTCATCGTCGCGGCAACAGCTCATTTCAAGCGCGGCATCTTAGACTTTTGTCCTAGCGAGGTCACCACGGCAACGCCAGCTGTCCTTTCCGCAGGCCGGAAGCCGCGATTATCGCGGGGTTCGCAACGCAAGTGCCTTGGCTTTCTCGAACCGCGAAGTCATGGCGGCCGCTTAACTTCGAAGGGGCTTTCCAGTAGAATCGGCCCGCCGTTTTTGGCGCCAATGTCCCAAGAAGCTGTTTTCAAAGCGTCACGAGCACAGTTGACCGGCCCGGTAGGACACAAAGGCAAGCCTGCGTCCTACCCTTCCCTCCGGCGTAAAACTTTGAAAACAGCTTCCGGATGCGCGTCCCGTAGTTTGGGACCAATGATGAGGGAAAAACTGTGCTTGAAGCCTACCGCAAACACGTAGAAGAGCGTGCCGCCCAAGGCGTCGTGCCTCAGCCGCTCAATGCAGAGCAGACCGCAGCGCTGGTCGAACTGCTCAAGAATCCTCCCGCCGGCGAAGAAGCATTCCTCGTCGACCTGATCTCCAACCGCGTTCCGCCGGGCGTGGACGAAGCCGCCTACGTCAAGGCCGGTTTCCTCTCCGCAGTCGCCAAGGGCGAGGCGACCTCCCCGCTGATCGACAAGAAGCGCGCGGTCGAGCTGCTCGGCACCATGCAGGGTGGCTACAACATCGCCACGATGGTCGAACTGCTCGACGACGCCGAACTGGCAAGTGTCGCAGCCGAGCAGCTCAAGCACACGCTGCTCATGTTCGATGCGTTCCATGACGTCGCCGAGAAGGCCAAGGCTGGCAATGCGGCCGCCAAAGGCGTGATGCAGTCCTGGGCAGAGGGCGAGTGGTTCAAGGCCCGTCCTGCCGTACCGGAAAAACTCAGCCTTACCGTATTCAAGGTTCCCGGCGAGACCAATACCGACGACCTGTCGCCCGCCCCGGACGCCTGGTCGCGCCCTGATATCCCGCTGCACGCGCTGGCCATGCTGAAAATGGCACGCGACGGCATCGAGCCAGTCCAACCGGGCTCCATCGGCCCGTTGAAGCAGATCGAAGAAGTGAAAGCCAAGGGCTTCCCGGTCGCTTACGTCGGTGACGTCGTTGGCACCGGTTCCTCGCGCAAGTCAGCTACCAATTCGGTGCTCTGGTTCTTCGGTGACGACATCCCTTACGTGCCGAACAAGCGCGCGGGCGGCTTCTGCTTCGGCAGCAAGATCGCACCGATCTTCTACAACACCATGGAAGACGCCGGTGCACTGCCGATCGAGTTCGACGTATCGGACTTGAACATGGGCGACGTGATCGACGTCTATCCCTACGCCGGCAAAGTGTGCAAGCACGGCACCGATGACGTGGTGTCCACGTTCGAGCTGAAAACCGACGTGCTGCTGGACGAAGTCCGTGCCGGTGGTCGCATCCCGCTGATCGTGGGCCGCGGCCTGACCGAGAAGGCTCGCGCCGAGCTGGGCATGGGTCCGTCCGATCTGTTCAAGAAGCCCGAAGCCCCTGCCGACAGCGGCAAAGGCTATACCTTGGCGCAGAAGATGGTTGGCCGCGCCTGCGGTCTGCCAGAAGGCAAGGGTGTGCGTCCGGGGACCTATTGCGAGCCGAAGATGACGACGGTCGGTTCCCAGGACACCACCGGCCCGATGACTCGCGACGAACTGAAAGACCTCGCATGCCTGGGCTTCTCCGCCGATCTGGTCATGCAATCGTTCTGCCACACCGCAGCGTATCCCAAGCCCATCGACGTCAAGACTCACCACACGCTGCCCGACTTCATCATGACCCGCGGCGGCGTATCCCTGCGCCCGGGCGACGGCATCATCCATAGCTGGCTGAATCGCATGCTGCTGCCGGACACCGTCGGTACCGGTGGCGACTCGCACACCCGCTTCCCGATCGGCATTTCGTTCCCGGCCGGTTCGGGCCTGGTGGCATTCGCCGCCGCCACTGGCGTCATGCCGCTGGACATGCCGGAATCGGTACTGGTTCGCTTCAAGGGCAAGATGCAGCCGGGAATTACGCTGCGCGATCTCGTGCATGCCATCCCCTACTACGCCATCCAGAAAGGCCTCCTTACCGTCGAGAAGAAAGGCAAGAAGAACATCTTCTCCGGCCGCATTCTCGAAATCGAAGGCCTCGAGACACTTACCGTCGAACAAGCCTTCGAGCTGTCGGACGCATCGGCCGAACGTTCTGCGGCAGGTTGCACGATCAAGCTGTCGAAGGAGTCGATCGCCGAGTACCTGCAGTCGAACATCACCCTGCTTCGCTGGATGATCGGCGAAGGCTACGGTGACGCTCGCACCCTGGAGCGTCGCGCTCAGGCGATGGAAGCCTGGCTTGCCGATCCGGAACTGCTCACCGCTGACGCCGATGCGGAGTACACCGAAGTCATCGAGATCGACCTGGCCGAAGTGACCGAGCCGGTGCTCTGCGCGCCGAACGACCCTGACGACGCCCGTCTGCTGTCCCAGGTCGCTGGCGACAAGATCGACGAAGTGTTCATCGGTTCGTGCATGACCAACATCGGTCACTTCCGTGCCGCCGGCAAGCTTCTGGACAAGGTCAAGGGTGGCATTCCTACCCGCCTGTGGCTGGCTCCGCCAACCAAGATGGACGCTCACCAGCTGACCGAAGAAGGCTATTACGGCATCTACGGCAAGGCCGGTGCGCGGATGGAAATGCCCGGATGCTCGCTGTGCATGGGTAACCAGGCACGCGTTGCATCGAACTCGACCGTGGTGTCGACCTCGACCCGCAACTTCCCGAACCGTCTGGGCGATGGCGCCAACGTCTACTTGGCCTCAGCCGAGCTCGCCTCGGTTGCATCGATCCTGGGTCGTCTGCCAACGGTCGAGGAATACATGCAGTACGCGGCCGATATCGACAGCATGGCGGCCGACGTTTACCGCTACCTGTCGTTCGATCAGATTGCCGAGTTCCGCGAGGCAGCTGAAAAAGCGAAGATCCCGGTCGTACAGGCCTGATCGGAGCGTGTGATAAAAGGCCCTGCCGTATGGCGGGGCTTTTTATTGGCCCGCTTTCCGAGCAGACACAAGCGCAATAAAAAAACCCGGCCTCGCGACCGGGTTTTTCGTTACCGCAAGCCTTAGCGAACTTGCGCTTCGACTTCCGCTTCGACGCGACGGTTGATCTGGCGACCTGCGTCGGTGGAGTTATCGGCCACCGGGCGAGACTCACCGTAACCAACGGTGCTGACACGATCATTTTCCAGGCCGTACTGCTCGACCAGCACGTCACGGACGGCATCAGCGCGGCGCTCGGACAGACGCTGGTTGTACTGGTCGGTTCCGACCGAGTCGGTGTGACCGGCTACCACTGTGGTGGTTTGCGGATACTGCTGCATGAAGTCAGCGAGGTTCTTGATCTCGGCATAGCTTTCTTCACGCACACGCGCCTTGTCGAAATCGAACTTCACATCCAGCTCGACCCGGACAACCTCGGGAGCGGCGACTTCAGGCTCGGCAACCGGTGCCGGAGCGGGCTCAAGAACGGGCTCGGGCGTAGGCTCGACGGCCGCCACCTGCTGCGCACCACCGCCGAAATTGAAGCCCACCCCAACGCCCGCCATCCACTCGGCTTCGTTGGCATCGATGTTGTACATGCCGTCGACGCTCGCCTTGGCGAACAGATTCTCGGTGACGTAGTACTTAACGCCCGTGCCGACGTTGGCGAAGGTGCTGTGATCTCGACCGCTACGTGCAGCCTGGCCAATGCTCTGGTGAGCAACCCCGGCGGAAACATAAGGACGAAGACCGACGCCAGGCTGGCCGAAGTGGTAAACGGCATCGAGGCTGGTGAGGTTGCCCTTGATGTCTTTGTGGCCGCCGGCGCCTGCTTCATCGCTGGTCAGGTCATGGTATTCGCCGTAGGACAAGCCAAGGGAGACGTCGTCAGTCAGGAAGTAGCTCACCCCGGCGCCATACAACTCGCCCTCATCTTCGATATTGCGCGAGCTGTCGGTGTAGTACTGCTTGCCGAATGCCTCGATTTCAACCGCGCCCTGGCCTTGGGCAAAAGCGGAGAACGAAGAAGCGGCAATCACTGAGCCGATCACGACGCCCAAGGTGTTTTTCAGTTCCATCCGTAAATCCCCATCTGGTGGTTAGTATCAGAACAATCTAAGGAAGCCGGTGTGTGGACCTAGTCGTTCGCTGCATATGAGTTATTAGCGGCGACTAAGTTTCGACTTGCCCGGAAAATTTTTCTTTAAGTTTGTCCAGCGCACGCTTGTAACGCATTTTAGTGGCACTTAGCCCCATGTGCATAATATCGGCGATTTCCTGGAACTCTAGCTCTGCGACGAATCGAAGCACCAGAATCTCGCGGTCGATCGGGTTGACATGGACGAGCCAACGATCCAGCCCTCCTTTCTCCTCGATCTTCGGTGCACGTTCGTCGGACGCCTCTTCCAGCGGGTCGAGACTCAAGGCGTCGAGAAGACGGCGCTTGCGCCGCTCTTTCCGATACTGCGTGATGCACTCGTTATAAGTGATGCTGTAAAGCCATGTTTTAAACTTCGACTTCCCTTCGAAAGTCTTCAGTCCATACAAGACCTTCAACATAACTTCCTGACAGACATCGTCCGCATCGCGGTCATTACCGAGATACCGAGCACACACATTGAATAACGTGCGCTGGTATCGCCGCATCAGTTCTTCATAGGCCCGCGTTATATGAAAGAGTTCCACATGCGCACGCAACACCAGCTCTTCGTCAGAAAGCTCGCGGGGATCGTACTGCAAGGCGTGCTGATGGGGCGTAGTCAAGGCGTGGGCCGGTAATCCGTGCGCGGACGCGCCGTCTGTCCGAAAAGGCGGCATACATTACCAGAGTGGATTAACGGCTGCCCACCTGCTGTTCCAGCAACGTTTTGTTGGCGATCGAGACGAGTTCGCCCGTATCTAGCAACAGGAGGGTTTTAACCGTGCCGATTTCCTCGACCAAGCCCTCCAGATCGCCAACCCGTACGCGCTGGCCGACGCCATACAGCTCACGCACGTAGATGCCCGCCAGTATCTGCCCAACCAGATCCCGACTGCCCAGGCCAAGCGCCAGCGCGGCGGCGAGCCCAACGGAAATGAGCGTGATGGCGATCACATAGTTGAGCAGCTCGGTTTTGACCTCGAGCTGTCCGACCGCGACGGAGATGCTGATCACCACGACCAGCCCCTGAGCGATCCGTGCCAGCCCCCCGGCGTATTCCAGGCCCACGCTTTCTGCAGCCCCGCGAACCAGACCGCTGACCAGCTGGGCCAGGAGGATGCCGCCAAGCAGGATCAGCGCCGCGCCAAGCACCTTTGGAACATAGAGCGCGAGCACATCGAGCGTCGCCGACACGCGCTCGAGCCCGAGGGACTCGGCAGCCGATACCAGAAAGACGAGCAGGACGAACCAATAGATGATCTTGCCGATCAGGGTCGAAACGGGTGCGCGGATGCCGGCGCGCCCGAGCAGCTTCGTCAGCCCGGTCCCTGCCATCAGCCGATCCAGGCCTAGTTTGGCCAGCACCTTGGAAAGCAACGTATCGAGCAGCTTCGCCACGGCGAATCCAATCAGCACGACCAGCAACGCACCGAGAAGCCTTGGAATGAAGGCTGCGACCGATGCCCACATCGAGCTCATCGCGGTGATCAGGCTTTGTGTCCAGGGATCGAATTGCATGATTCAGCCAGCCTTGTTGGTCGAGCGTTGAGTGCGCCGCGAAACGGGCGCGCGATGATTGGAACCCGCCGCAAAGGCGGTAACGACAACCTGCCCCCACAGCCCCATCAAGCCGAAAAGATCGCCGACACCGACCTGCCGGTTAGCGGTTTTCAGGACGCGATCAAGGCAGGCGTCATCGTTACGCGGAGGCGACGCTTTGAGCAGATCGCGCAGGGACTCTTCGAAAGGATCGTGCATGGCAGCCTGAACGAGAAAACCAAGAAACGTTATGTCCGTGCTAGACGGCCGCGAGCGGCTTCAGGTCACATCAGAGCCAGCGCAGCAACCGGAAGACCCACCACTGAAGGACGGCGATACCTCCGACGACCAGGCAGGCGGCGATGAAACCGTAGGGGTTGTCCGCGCCGGGAATTCCACCGACGTTCATGCCCAGCAAGCCCGTCACAAACGTCATGGGCAGGAAGAAGCCGGTGGTGATTCCGAGCAGGTACATGGTGCGCGTCATCCGGTCACTGCGCCGACGCTGCTCCGCTTCCAGCACCAGGTTGACCCGCTCTCTCACCAGATCGAGTTCCTCGATGAAGCGCACCAGGCGATTGCTCAGCTCGTTCCAGTAATCCGTGTCTTCGGCCGTTGACCACGGCAGGCGGTTGCGCGTCATCTGGCTATACAGCTCGCGCTGGGGAAGCAGAAAGCGCCTGAGGCTGGCCGCGGTTCGCCGAAGCGAGAACATGCCATCCTGGCCTGGCTTGTACCGCGGGTCGGCCTCGAGACGATCCTCCTCCCGGTCGATCTGCTCACCGAGCTGCACCACCAATTCGTCGATGCGCTCGGTCAGCGAGTCAGCCAGGTAGAGCAGCACGTCCGACGCCGTGCGAGGCCCTCGTCCTTGCGACAGATGGCGCAGCACCTCCTCGGTGGCCCGCAGCGGCCGCAGGCGCAGCGAGATGACCCTCCGCTCGCTCGCATGAATGCGCAGGCTGACCATGTCTTCCGGCACGGCGTCCGGGTTGAGATTCAGCCCTCGCATGAACAACAGCACGGCATCATCCGGAAGCATCACCAGGCGCGGCCGCGTGTTCTCCTCGAGCAACAGGTCGCAGGCGAAATCGGATAGCCCGCTGTTGGTTTCGAGCCAGGTGCGCGCGAGCTCCGAGCTGCGATCCCAATGCAGCCAAAGGCTTTCCGTGTCGCCTAGCACCAGACGATCCAAGTCCTGGTAGTCGATGGGCCTGGCTCCGCCGTGCCCATCCAGCACGAGGGCATGCAAAAGACCGCTGTCGGGTTTCGCCATGGTCGAAAACACTGCCAATAAAAAGCCCGGCGCTGGCCGGGCTGGTCGTTCGGAAATGGATCAGCCCTGCGCGTCGAGCGCCTTGGGCGAAACGATGATGCCGTTGTTATCGGCATAGAGGTATTCACCAGGGCGGAAGGTCACGCCGCAAAACGTCACGTCGACGTTCAGCTCGCCAACGCCGCGCTTGAGCGACTTGAGCGGATGCGAGGCCAGCGCCTGAACGCCAAGGTCGATCTGAGCCACGACGTCGACATCGCGGATGCAGCCATAGACGACGATGCCTTCCCAGCCGTTGCGGGACGCCTTCTCAGCCAGCATGTCACCGAGCAGCGCGCACCGCAGCGAACCGCCGCCATCGACGACCAGCACCTTGCCTTCACCGTCGAGCTCGACCTGCTCCTTGACGACCGAATTGTCCTCGTGACACTTCACGGTGACGATCTGACCGCCAAAGGAGTCCCGCCCACCGAAGTTGGTGAACATGGGCTCGACTACGCGCACGATGTCGCCGTAGGCGTCGCAAAGATCGGGGGTTACGTATTGCATGCATGACTCCTTGTTCGGATGACGTCACCGCTTGAGCGCCCGCGCAGTTCAACTTGTTGCTGAGGCCGCATTTGAAACGCTTCGGGCGCCGTCCCGCAAGCCGGCGATGCGCTTCGCTGGACCGATCGCCCAAGCGCCGCGAAGAAAGCGGCAAGAAACAAGAAGGGGCGTCGCCGCCCCTTCTGCTCGCCTTAGATTTCGGCTTCGGCGAGGAAGAACCACGTATCGAGCACCGAATCCGGGTTCAGCGACACGCTTTCGATGCCCTGCTCCATCAGCCATTTCGCCAGATCCGGATGATCGGACGGGCCCTGACCGCAGATGCCGATGTACTTGCCGGCCTTGTTGCACGCCTGGATGGCGTTGGACAGCAGCTTCTTGACCGCCGGATTCCGCTCGTCGAACAGGTGCGCGATGATGCCAGAGTCGCGATCCAGACCCAGCGTCAGCTGAGTCATGTCGTTGGAACCGATCGAGAAACCGTCGAAATACTCGAGGAACTCATCAGCCAGCAGCGCGTTGGATGGCAGCTCGCACATCATGATGACGCGCAAGCCGTTCTCGCCGCGCTTGAGGCCGTAATGCCCGAGCAGGTCGACGACTTGCGAAGCCTCGCCCAGCGTTCTCACGAACGGCACCATCAGCTCGACGTTCGTCAGCCCCATCACGTCGCGGACCTTCTTCATGGCCCGGCATTCGAGTTCGAAGCAATCGCGGAAGTTGTCGCTGATATAACGGGACGCACCGCGGAAGCCCAGCATCGGGTTCTCTTCCTCGGGCTCGTAGAGCTTGCCGCCGATCAGATTGGCGTATTCGTTCGACTTGAAGTCGGACAGCCGCACGATGACCTTCTTGGGCCAGAACGCCGCCGCGAGCGTACTGACGCCCTCGACCAGCTTGTCGACGTAGAAGCTCACCGGATCGGCGTAACCCGCGATCCGCTTCTCGACGCTGGCCTTGACGTCGGCCGGCAACGAATCGAAGTTCAACAGCGCCTTGGGATGCACGCCGATCATGCGGTTGATGATGAATTCGAGCCGTGCCAGACCGACCCCTTCGTTCGGCAGCTGGGCGAAATCGAACGCACGGTCCGGATTGCCGACGTTCATCATGATCTTGAATGCCAGTGCCGGCATGGCATCGATCGAATTCTGACGAATATCGAAGCCCAGCTCGCCCTCGAAGATCAAGCCGGTGTCGCCCTCGGCGCACGAGACCGTAACCCGCTGACCATCCTGCAGCAGCTCGGTCGCGTTGCCGCAGCCGACGACGGCCGGGATGCCCAGCTCGCGGGCGATGATCGCGGCATGGCAGGTACGGCCGCCGCGATTGGTGACGATGGCACTGGCGCGCTTCATCACCGGCTCCCAGTCCGGGTCGGTCATGTCGGAGACCAGCACGTCGCCCGGCTGCACCTTGTCCATTTCCGACACGTCATGGATGACCTTGACCGGACCGGCACCGATACGCTGGCCGATCGCGCGACCTTCCACCAGGACCTTGCCCTTCTCCTTGAGCAGGTAACGCTCCATGACGGTCGCGCTTGCGCGGCTCTTAACCGTTTCGGGGCGCGCCTGCACGATGTACAGCTTGCCGTCGTCGCCGTCCTTCGCCCACTCGATGTCCATCGGACGACCGTAGTGCTTCTCGATGATCAGCGCCTGCTTGGCCAGCTCGGTGACCTCGTCGTCGCTGAGCGCGAAGCGGGCACGGTCGGCCTTGTCCACTTCGACGGTCTTGACCGACTTGCCGGCCTTGGCCTCGTCGCCGTAGATCATCTTGATGGCCTTGCTGCCCAGGTTGCGGCGCAGGATCGCCGGGCGACCCGCTTCGAGCGTGGGCTTGTGAACGTAGAATTCATCCGGGTTGACCGCGCCCTGAACGACCGTCTCGCCCAGGCCATAGGCGCCGGTGATGAACACCACGTCGCGGAAGCCCGATTCGGTGTCCAGGGTGAACATGACGCCCGCGGTTCCGATTTCGGAACGAACCATGCGCTGTACGCCCGCCGACAGTGCGACGAGCTTGTGATCGAACCCCTGATGCACGCGATAGGCGATCGCGCGGTCGTTGAACAGCGAGGCGAACACTTCCTTCGCGGCGCGGATGACGTTGTCGACGCCGCGAATGTTCAGGAAGGTTTCCTGCTGACCGGCGAACGAGGCATCCGGGAGGTCTTCGGCCGTCGCCGAAGAGCGCACGGCCACCGCCATGTTGTCATTGCCACCGGACATCTCGGCGAAGGCGGAGCGGATGTCCTGGTCGAGCTGCGCCGGGAATTCGGCTTCCATCACCCACTGACGGATCTGGGCGCCGGCCTTGGCGAGCGCGTTGACGTCATCGACATCGAGCGCGTCGAGCAGCGCATGAATCCGATCGTTCAAACCGCTCTGGTCGAGAAAGTCGCGATAGGCCTGGGCCGTAGTGGCGAAACCGCCGGGAACCGAAACGCCAGCGCCCGCCAGGTTGCTGATCATTTCGCCGAGGGATGCGTTCTTGCCCCCCACTCGCTCCACATCGTGGACGCCGAGCTTATCGAGGGAAACTACGTACTCTACCAAGGTGATTCTCCACTTCTATGTTGGAAAACTCGGACGGATCCCATCCGTGCGGTTGTGGCCCGGCCTATCGAAATAAGTGACAATGCCTGCCATTCGGGCTCGGCGAAGCGCGGCGTACTATAGCCGAGAACCGTTCTTGACTTAAGGCCCATAGGTGCGATGAAAAGAACCGCTTTCTTTATTTCAGACGGTACCGGTATCACGGCAGAAACCCTGGGCCAGAGTCTGCTTGCGCAATTCGAGAACATCAGTTTCAAGAAGGTCACGCGCCCGTATATCGATACGGCGGACAAAGCGCGTGCGATGGTGCAGCAAATCAACGAAGCGGCGGTCCGCGACGGTGCGCGCCCGATCATATTCGACACGCTGGTGAACCAGGAAATACGCGACATACTCGCCGAATCCAATGGCTTCATGATCGACATCTTTTCTTCATTCCTTGCTCCACTGGAACATGAACTGATGTCCCATTCCTCTTATTCCGTCGGTAAATCCCATTCCATCGGTCACAACAGCAATTACATGGAGCGAATCGAGGCGGTCAACTTCGCACTCGATAACGACGATGGCGCTCGCACGCACTACTACGACAAGGCCGATCTGATTCTCATCGGTGTGTCGCGCTGCGGTAAGACACCGACCTGCCTCTACATGGCCATGCAATTCGGCATTCGAGCGGCCAACTATCCGCTCACCGAAGAGGACATGGAGCGTCTGCAATTACCCGCCGCGCTCAAGAATCACCGCGAGAAACTCTTCGGCCTGACGATCGATCCCGACCGCCTCACCGCCATCCGCCACGAGCGCAAGCCCAACAGCCGTTATGCCAGCTTCGCCCAGTGCGAGTTCGAAGTACGCGAAGTGGAAAGCCTCTTCCGTCGCGAAAACATCAACTTCATCAACTCCACCCATTTCTCGGTCGAGGAAATTTCCGCAAAGATCCTCGTGGAGAAAGGCGTCGAGCGCCGGCTCAAATGAATCGGCCCGTTCGCTAGACAGCAGGATCGGCGGTTAGTGCGGTTGCAGGGCGGTTTTCGGGCGAATGGTCCGTCCCGCCCCATGAGAAGCGAGGCGCGACGAGCACGCCGCACCGCTTGATCGAGCCGACGTAGCAAGCCTGTGCGTGCTGGCCCTATCGCCGGCGCTATGAGTAAGCGAACCGAAAGACCGCCGCCGGCCGCGCTTTCAGAACGCGTCGCCCGGAATACGAACCCACCCTTCCATCAGGATGCGCGCACTGCGGCTCATCACGGCCTTGGCGACGACCCATTGGCCCTGCGCCTGCCGTGCCTCGGCGCCGACGCGCAAGGTCCCGGACGGATGGCCGAAGCGCACCGAATCACGCACACCGCCCCCCGCGGCCAGGTTGACGACCGTACCGGGAATGGCCGCGGCCGTCGCGATCGCAACCGCCGTCGTGCCCATCATGGCGTGATGAAGCTTGCCCATCGACATGGCGCGCACGAGCAGATCGGTGTCGCTGGCGCGGACGTCCTTACCACTGGAAGACCGGTAATCGACTGGGGGCGCGACGAAGGCCACCTTGGGTGTGTGCTGGCGCTTGGCGGCTTCCGATAGCTCGGCAATCAGCCCCATCCGAAGCGCGCCCTGGGCACGGATGCTTTCGAAGAGCGCAAGCGCCGCGACGTCGCCGTTGATGTCGTCCTGCAGCTCGGTGCCGCGGTAACCGATGTCCGCAGCATTGACGAAGATGGTCGGGATGCCGGCATTGATCAGCGTTGCCTGCACCGGACCCAGCTCGGGAATCGTCAGGGTGTCGATGAGGTTGCCGGTCGGGAACATGGCGCCGCCCCCGCCCTCACCCTCGTCGGCCGGGTCGATGAACTCTATCTGCACCTCGGCCGCCGGGAAGGTGACGCCATCGAGCTCGAAGTCGCCGGTTTCCTGCACCTGGCCGTCGGTGATCGGCACGTGGGCGACGATGGTCTTGCCGATGTTCGCCTGCCAGATGCGAACCGTGCAGTGGCCGTTCGCCGGGATGCGCTCGGGCTCGATGAAGCCGGCGTGGATGGCGAACGAGCCCACCGCCGCCGACAGGTTGCCGCAGTTGCCGCTCCAGTCGACGAATGCCGAGTCGATCGCGACCTGTCCGAACAGGTAGTCGACGTCGTGTCCGGGCCGGCTGCTGCGGCTGATGATGACCGTTTTGCTGGTGCTCGAGGTCGCGCCCCCCATGCCGTCGATCTGCTTGCCGTACGGATCGGGGCTGCCGATCACGCGAAGCAGCAAGGCGTCCCGTGCGACCCCGGGGACGCGCGCAACCTCTGGCAGGTCGTCGAGGCGAAAGAAAACGCCCTTGCTGGTGCCGCCTCGCATGTAGGTGGCGGGAATACGGATCTGGGATACGTGAGCCATGGCGAATCCTGAGCAGATGTCGATGCGGGCTTGCTCGCGAACCGTGCCACCGCGGCCTCGGTGATGGTTCGCGAGCGAGCGCCTACGAGTTAGTGACGGGCCTGAGCGGTGGGCAGCGTGGATTCGAGGAAATCCTGCGCAAAGCGTTGCAGCACGCCGCCCGCCTCGTATATCGAGACTTCCTCGTCGCTGTCCAGCCGGCAGAGCACCGGCACCTCCAGGCGCTCCCCGTCACGACGATTCACGACCAGCGTCAGCGTGGCACCCGGTCGCCGGGCGCCGAGCACGTCATAGGTCTCGGTGCCGTCCAGCCCAAGCGTCTTGCGGGTCGTGCCGGGCTGGAATTCCAGCGGCAGCACGCCCATGCCGATCAAGTTGGTCCGGTGTATGCGCTCGAAGCCTTCAGCCACGATCGCCTCGACCCCGGCCAGTCGCACGCCCTTGGCGGCCCAGTCGCGCGAACTGCCCTGACCGTAATCGGCACCGGCGATGATGATCAGCGGCTGCTTGCGCTCGAGGTAGGTCTCGATCGCTTCCCACATGCGCGTCACCGTGCCGTCCGGCTCGATACGGGCGAGCGAGCCCTGCTTGACCTTGCCGTCGATCACCGCCATCTCGTTGATCAGCTTCGGATTGGCGAACGTCGCGCGCTGCGCCGTGAGGTGGTCGCCACGGTGAGTGGCGTAGGAATTGAAGTCCTCCTCCGGCAGGCCCATCTTCGCCAGGTATTCGCCGGCCGCGCTGTCGGCCAGAATCGCATTCGACGGCGACAGGTGATCGGTGGTGATGTTGTCACCGAGCAGCGCCAGCGGCCGCATGCCCCTGAGCGAGCGCTCGCCGGCCAGCGCGCCTTCCCAGTAAGGCGGACGGCGGATGTAGGTACTCATCGGTCGCCAGTCGTACAGCGGACTGACCTGGCTGGCCGCCTCGCGGGTGATGTCGAACATCGGGATATAGACCTGGCGGAAATGGTCCGGCTTGACCGATGCCTTGACCACCGACTCGATCTCCTCATCGCTCGGCCAGATGTCCTTCAGACGGATTTCACGCCCATCGACGATGCCGAGCACATCCTTCTCGATGTCGAACCGGATGGTGCCGGCGATCGCATAGGCGACCACCAAGGGCGGCGAAGCAAGGAAGGCCTGCTTGGCGTACGGATGGATACGCCCATCGAAATTGCGATTGCCTGACAGCACGGCCGTGGCATACAGATCGCGTTCGACGATTTCCTGCTGGATTGCCGGGTCGAGCGCGCCGGACATTCCGTTGCAGGTGGTGCAGGCGAAGGCAACGATGCCGAAGCCCAGCTGCTCCAGTTCTTGTTCCAGCCCCGCTTCTTCGAGGTAAAGCTTCACGGCCTTCGAACCGGGCGCGAGCGAGGACTTGACCCACGGCTTACGGCTCAGGCCCAGCCGGTTCGCGTTGCGCGCCAGCAGGCCCGCCGCGATCACGTTGCGCGGGTTGCTGGTGTTGGTGCAGCTCGTGATGGCCGCGATGATCACGGCGCCGTCGGGCATCGCGCCTGGCACCTCGGTCCATTGCCCGGCGATCCCGCGGGCGGCCAGTTCGGTGGTCGCGACCCGGGCATGCGGGTTCGAAGGGCCCGCCATGTTGCGCACGACGGAAGACAGATCGAAACGAAGGGTGCGCTCGTAGCGCGCCGCACCCAGGCTGTCGGCCCACAAACCGGTGTGCCGCGCATAGGTTTCGACCAGTCGCACCTGCTCCTCGTCCCGGCCAGTCAGGCGCAGGTACTCGATGGTCTGCTCGTCGATGAAGAACATCGCTGCCGTGGCGCCGTACTCGGGCGCCATGTTCGAAACGGTCGCCCGATCGCCCAGGGTCAGCGCCGAGGCGCCTTCGCCATGGAACTCCAGGTAGGCGCCCACCACGCGCTCCTTGCGCAGGAATTCGGTCAGCGCGAGCACCATGTCGGTGGCGGTGATGCCGGGTTGCAGCCGGCCGTTCAGCTCGACACCGACGATGTCGGGCAGACGCATCCACGACGCCCGGCCGAGCATGACGTTCTCCGCCTCCAGGCCACCCACGCCGATGGCAATCACGCCGAGCGAGTCGACGTGCGGCGTGTGGCTGTCGGTGCCCACGCAGGTATCGGGAAACGCCACGCCGTCACGCGCCTGGATCACCGGCGACATCTTCTCCAGATTGATCTGATGCATGATCCCGTTGCCCGGCGGAATGACATCGACATTCTCGAACGCCCGCTTGGTCCACTCGATGAAGTGGAAGCGGTCTTCGTTGCGCCGGTCCTCGATCGCCCGGTTCTTCTCGAACGCCTGCGGATCGAACCCGCCACACTCCACCGCCAGCGAGTGGTCGACGATCAGCTGCACCGGCACTACGGGATTGACCTTCGCCGGGTCCCCGCCCCCGTCGGCGATGGCGTCGCGCAGACCGGCCAGGTCGACCAGCGCGGTCTGGCCAAGAATGTCGTGGCAGACCACACGGGCTGGATACCACGGGAAATCCAGGTCGCGGCGTCGCTCGATCAACTGTCGGAGCGAATCGGTCAGTGCGTCCGGATCACAACGTCGCACCAGGTTCTCGGCCAGCACACGCGAGGTGTACGGGAACTGTTCATAGGCACCGGGCTGGATCTGCTCGACCGCCGCACGGGCATCGAAGTAATCCAGCGCCGTTCCCGGCAGGGGCTTGCGGAAGGCAGTGTTCATGGTGGACTCGTTCAGGCTACGGTCTCGTATCGGATCGGGGCGAGTTGTCGCCCCGGATCGGTTGTCAGCGCTTGTCCAGTGGCGGAACGGCGCGCTGCTCGGGGCCGGTGTAGTCGGCACTCGGACGGATGATGCGGTTGTTGGCTCGCTGCTCGAACACGTGGGCACACCAGCCGGTCACACGCGAGCAGACGAAGATCGGGGTGAACAGCCGGGTCGGAATGCCCATGAAGTGGTAGGCCGATGCGTGGTAGAAGTCGGCGTTAGGGAACAGCTTCTTCTGCGCCCACATGGTCTGGTCGATCGCTTCGGAGACCGGGAAGAGCACAGAGTCGCCCACCTCGTCCGCCAGATTGCGCGACCACTCCTTGATCACCTCGTTGCGCGGGTCGGACTCCTTATAGATGGCATGGCCGAAGCCCATGATCTTGTCCTTGCGCTCGAGCATGCCCAGCGTTCCCTGGACGGCCTCGTCAGCCGAGCCATAGCGCTCGATCATCTCCATCGCCGCTTCGTTGGCGCCCCCGTGCAGCGGGCCGCGCAGCGAGCCGATGGCGGCCGTCACGCAGGAATAGAGATCCGAGAGCGTCGAGGCGCAGACCCGCGCCGTGAAGGTAGAGGCGTTGAATTCGTGCTCGGCATACAGGATGAGCGAGACGTTCATGACCTTGACGTGCAGATCGCTGGGCTTCTTGCCATGCAGCAGCGCAAGGAAATGCCCGCCGAGCGTGTCTTCGTCGGTGTCGCAATCGATGCGCGTGCCGTCCTGCACGAAGCGGTGCCAGTAGGTCATGATCGCCGGGAAGGCCGCGAGCAGCCGGTCGGTACGGTCGCGCTGCTGGCTGAAGTCGGTTTCCGGCTCCAGCGTGCCGAGCACCGAGGCACCGGTGCGCATCACGTCCATCGGATGGGCATTGGCCGGGATGCGCTCGAGCACCTCTTTCAGTGCGGTCGGGAGATCGCGCAGGCCGCGCAGTTTCTGCTTGTACGCCGCCAGCTGCGCCGCGTTCGGCAACTCGCCGTGAACCAGCAGGTGAGCGACCTCCTCGAACTCGCAACGCTCCGCCAGTTCGCGAACGTCGTAGCCGCGGTAGGTCAGGCCGGCGCCCTCCTTGCCGACGGTACACAGCGCCGTCTGCCCGGCGACCTGGCCGCGCAGGCCGGCGCCGCCCAGTGCTTTCGCTTCAGCCATCGCTCTCTCCTTTCTTGACCTTGTTATGGGATGGATTTCGTATGGACGACCGGGGCCGGATGGCCAGCCCTCAGTGCTTCTTCTGCGCGAACAGCGCATCGAGGTGCTGCTCGTACGCGTGGTAGTCGATGCGCTCGTACAGCTCCATGCGCGTCTGCATGGTGTCCACCACGTTCTTCTGCGTGCCGTCACGACGGATCGCCTGGTAGACATTCTCGGCGGCCTTGTTCATGGCGCGGAAGGCGGACAGGGGGTACAGCACCAGCGAGACATCGGCCCCTGCCAACTCCTGTGTGGTGTACAGCGGCGTCGAGCCGAACTCGGTGATATTGGCCAGCACCGGCACCTTCACCCGCTCGGCGAAGGTCTTGTACATCGCCAGCTCGGTGATCGCCTCGGGGAAAATCATGTCCGCGCCCGCCTCGACACAGGCCGCTGCGCGGTCGAGCGCCGCGTCGAGGCCTTCCACCGCCAACGCGTCGGTGCGGGCCATGATGACGAAGCTGTCGTCGGTGCGTGCATCGACCGCTGCCTTGATGCGGTCGACCATTTCCTGCTGGCTGACGATCTCCTTGTTGGGACGATGGCCGCAGCGCTTGGCGCCCACTTGATCCTCGATGTGCAGCGCGCCGGCACCGAACTTGATCATCGCCTTGACGGTGCGAGCCACGTTGAATGCCGACGAGCCGAAACCGGTGTCGACGTCCACTAGAAGCGGCAGGTCGCAGACATCGGTGATCCGGCGCACATCCGTCAGCACATCATCGAGACCGGAGATCCCGAGGTCCGGCAGACCGAGCGAGCCTGCCGCTACCCCGCCGCCGGAAAGATAGATCGCCTTGAAGCCGGCGCGCTTGGCCAGCAGGGCATGATTGGCGTTGATCGCGCCGACGACTTGCAGCGGATGCTCGCTGGCAACCGCATCGCGAAAACGCTGGCCGGCCGTGGGAAGGCTCATGGATCACCTCTTGTCTGCATGGGTGGATTCGGCGGCCTGCTGAAAATGCCGCTCGATGTTGCGTTTGGAACCGGCGATGTGACGCCGCATCAGCAGTTCCGCCAATTCGCCATCGCCCTCGGCGATCGCGTCGAGAATCCGGTGATGCTCCGCGAACGCCTGATGCGGCCGGTGCGGCGTGGCGGAAAACTGGATGCGGTACATCCGCACCAACTGATAGAGCTCGCCGCAGAGCATGCGGGTCAGGGTCGCGTTGCCACTGCCCTGGATGATCCGGTAGTGGAAGTCGAAATCGCCCTCCTGCTGGTAATAGCCCAGTCCGGCCTGGAACGCCTCGTCCTTCTCGTGGGTTTCCAGCACCTGCCGAAGTTCATCGATCTCGGTACGGCTCATCCTGGCGGCCGCCAGCCGGCAAGCCATGCCTTCGAGCGACTCGCGAATTTCATACAGCTCGATGAGTTCGCGCTGATCGAGCGACACCACCCGTGCGCCTACATGAGGAATGCGCACCAGCAGCTTCTGGCCCTCCAGCCGATGGATCGCCTCGCGCAGCGGCCCGCGGCTTATGCCGTAGGTGCGCGCCAGCTCCGGCTCGGAAATCTTGCTGCCCGGTGGGATGTCGCCTTGCACGATCGCATTCTGGATGCGGCGGAACACATGCTCGGACAAGGTTCCCGCCTCGGTGAACCCAAGGTCGGCGAGGTTGCTTGCATTAGCCATATTGTCGACACATGCCGTACGTAGTTGCCGTGCAAGCTAGGTCAAAGCAAACGCAAGGTCAATACTGTCGACAATTACGGGAGGCGCTGCCTCACGCATGGCGTTTCATAAATGTTGCCAAGCGCCGCATCGCCCTGTCGCAGGCTCCACGGTCGCCTGCTAGAATCACCGCGCCTTTCAGCTTCCGGCCATGCGCCGGCTTTCTGTCGTGCACGACCAAACGACCAGCCAATGGACTTATGAGAGCTGCCTCTTTTTTCCTTTCGCTCTGCCTGCTCCTGCTCCCCAGCCTGGGTTTCTCCGACGACAAGACCGTTTATGGCCTGACCGAACGCGTGGCCATTCCCGAATTCGGGCTCGAGTTGCCCGCCAAGCTGGACACCGGCGCACAAACGGCCTCGCTCAGCGCCCGTGATATCGAGCGGTTCACGCGCAACGGCAAGCAATGGGTGCGCTTCGATCTGGCCATCGACAAAACCCACCAGCAGGCGATCGAGCGACCGGTCGCCCGTCTCAGCAAGATCAAGCGGCGCGCCGGCGACTACGACCCGGAGCAGGAAAAGACCTACACGGCCCGCCCGGTTATCGAAGTCGACATGTGCCTGGGCGGTACCCGCCGAAGCATCGAAGTGAACCTCACCGACCGCAGTGCATTCCAATACCCACTTCTTATCGGTTCAGACGCACTGACCCAGTTCGGCGCACTGGTCGATCCCAGCCTCACCTACGCCGCCGGCAAACCCGGCTGCCTAACCGCCTCAGACGCTGACGAGTAATTGCTATGCGCGCACTGACCTTGCACCTGAAGATCCTGATCGTCCTGCTCGTCACCCTGGGCGTCGGACTGACGGCGTATCAGATATTCGTCCTGGGCATCCCGGTGACGGCCGACGAGACGGACGACCTGTGGAACATCGACGCCAAGATCGAATTCGTCGCCAGTCCGCGCGAGCCGGTCAAGGTCCAGATGTTCGTGCCGCCGCTGAATCAGGAATTCGTCAGCCTCAACGAGAGTTTCATCTCCAACAACTACGGCGTGAGCATCAACCGCGTTGACGGCAACCGCCGGGTGACCTGGTCGGCTCGCCGCGCGGAAGGCCGCGAGACGCTCTACTACCGACTGGTGCTGACCAAGCGCTACAGCGGCGAACAGACCAAGGCCGAAGGCCCGATATTCCGGGACAGCATCCCGCTCGAAGGCCCCGAGAAGATCGCGGCCGAAGCGCTGCTCTCGCCCATCCGCCAGCACTCGGCGGACGTGGAGACCTTCATCAGCGAAGCGATCAAGCGGGTCAACAACCCCAACGACGACAACGTCAAGCTGCTGCTCGGCGGCGATGCGTCCACCGAGAACAAGGCTCGGGTCATCGAGATCATCCTGTCGATCGCCCATGTTCCGATGCAGCGCGTACACACCATCCAATTGTCCGACGAAGCCCAGACCCCCGAGCTGTGGCTGCGCAGCTTCAATGGCGAGCGCTGGCTCTATTTCAACCCGGAAACCGGCGAGCAAGGCTTGCCCGAAGACCGCCTGGTCTGGTGGATCGGGGACGAGCCGCTGCTGACGCTCGAGGGCGGCAAGAGCCCCGAAGTGACCTTCACGCTCAGCAACAGCGAGATGAACGCCATCCGCCTGGCCAAGCTGACGGACGAAAACACCGAAGCCAGCTTCCTGGAGTACTCGCTGTACGGGCTGCCGCTGTCTACCCAGCAGACCTACCAGATCATGATCGTCATCCCGATCGGCGTGCTGGTGATCCTGGTGCTGCGCAACCTGATCGGCATCCAGACGCTCGGCACCTTCACGCCGGTGTTGATCGCGCTGGCGTTCCGGGAGACGCAACTGGGCTTCGGCATCATTCTGTTCACGCTGATCACCGCGCTCGGCCTGTCGCTACGGTCTTATCTCGAACATCTGAAGCTGCAGATGCTGCCGCGCCTGTCGGTGGTGCTGACATTCGTGGTGGTGCTGATCGCTGTCATCAGCCTCTTCAGCCACAAGCTCGGACTGGAGCGCGGACTATCGGTGGCGCTGTTCCCGATGGTGATCCTGACGATGACCATCGAGCGGCTGTCCATCACCTGGGAAGAGCGCGGCGGCAACCATGCCTTCAAGGTCGGCGTCGGCACCATCATCGCCGCATCGCTCGCCCATGCGCTCATGAGCATTCCGGAACTGGTCTACTTCGTCTTCACCTTCCCGGCGGTGCTTCTGGTGCTGGTGGGCTTCATGCTGGCGATGGGTCGTTACCGCGGCTACCGGTTGACGGAGCTGTTCCGATTCAAAGCCTTTCTGAAGGACTGAGCCCATGTTCGGCCTGATCAAGACGTGGAAGGCGCTCAGCGCCCGCGGCATCATGGGCATCAACCGCCGCAATGCCGATTACGTGCTCAAGTACAACAAGCGCAGCCTGTATCCGATCGTCGATGACAAGATCATCACCAAGGAACGCGCGATCGAAGCGGGCATCCATGTGCCGGAGATGTACGGCATCATCGAAACCGAGCAGGAAATCAGCAAGCTCCACGACATCATCAAGGACCACAATGACTTCGTCATCAAGCCGGCACAGGGTGCCGGCGGTGACGGCATCCTGGTCATCGCGGACCGTTTCGAGGGGCGCTACAAGACGGTATCGGGCCGAATCATCAGCCATGACGAAATCGAGCATCAGCTCTCGAACATCCTCACCGGCCTGTACTCGCTCGGCGGCCTGCGCGATCGGGCGTTGATCGAATACCGCGTCACACCCGACCCCATCTTCAAGAGCATCAGCTACGAAGGCGTGCCGGACATCCGCATCATCGTGCTGATGGGCTACCCGGTCATGGCCATGTTGCGCCTGCCGACCCGCCAGTCCAACGGCAAGGCCAACCTGCACCAGGGCGCCATCGGCGTCGGGGTCGACCTGGCCACCGGCATCACCCTGCGCGGCACCTGGCTGAACAACAAGATCACGAAGCACCCGGATACGACCAACGCGGTGGATGGCGTGCAGCTGCCCAACTGGGACGGCTTCATGAAACTGGCGGCCGGTTGCTACGAGCTCTGCGGTCTTGGCTATATCGGGGTGGACATGGTGCTCGATCAGGACAAGGGCCCGCTGATCCTCGAGCTGAACGCCCGCCCTGGTCTCAACATCCAGATCGCCAATGACACCGGCCTGACGCTCAGGACGCACCAGGTCGAGGCACGCCTCGCGGAGCTGAAGGCCAAGGGCATCCAGGAAACACCCGAGGAACGTGTGAAGTTCTCTCAGGAGCTCTTCGGCCACGTACCGGCCCACGATTGACGACGGGCTCGACGCTAGCCAAGGTCGAGCCTCCAGCCCATCCCGATGCCAACCTGCCGACTTTTCCCCCTTCCCTACCAGCCCGACCCCGGGTACTGGTTCGGTTGCGTTCACGACGCTCCCGGCGCCGTCCTGCTCGATTCCGGACGCCCCGGTGCGACGCGCGGGCGTTTCGACATCCTGTCGGCCGAGCCGCTGCTGATCCTCGAGCCCGACCGGGGCGAAACCGGTTCGGCCTTCTTCGACCGCCTGCGCGGAGCGCTGTCCCGCCTCGCCCCGGCATACCCGCCAGCCGGTGTCGAACTGCCATTCACCGGCGGCCTGATCGGCATGCTGAGCTACGACTTCGGCCGCTCGCTGGAGCCTATGCCGGTACGTGCGCAAGACGACACCGCCCTGCCCCAGGCACGCCTGGGCCTGTATGACTGGGCAATCGTCAGCGATCACCAGCTCGGCCGCAGCCAGCTCGTCTGCCATCCCTCGATGAGCGCGGCGCGCGTCCGGGCATTGCTCGATCGCTTCGAAGCGCCTGCCGACCGACCTGCCGCGCCCTTCCGTCTGACCGCCCGCTTCACCGCCGACCTCGCGCCCGCCGACTATCACGCGGCCTTCGAGCGCATCCAGGCCTACATCCAGGCCGGCGACTGCTATCAAGTCAACTACGCGCAACGTTTCGTGGCGCACTACGAGGGGAGTCCGTGGCAGGCCTATCGCCGGCTCCGCGCGGCCTGCCCCACGCCCTTCGCTGGCTATCTGGCGACAGGCAACGGAGCAATACTCAGCCTGTCTCCGGAGCGTTTTCTGAGTGTGCGCGAGCGGCAGGTCGAGACACGGCCGATCAAGGGCACCCGACGACGCGGCGCCTCGCCCGCCGAAGACACCGAGCAGATCGAGGCCCTCAGGCGCAGCGAGAAGGACCGCGCCGAGAACCTGATGATCGTGGATCTGCTGCGCAACGACCTGGGCCGCAGCTGTGCGCCGGGCAGCGTGCGGGTGCCGGAGCTTTTCAGCATCGAGACCTACCCGAACGTGCACCACCTGGTCAGCGCCGTGACCGGTACGCTGGCACCCGACCGCGATGCGCTGGACCTGGTCGCCGGCAGCTTTCCGGGCGGCTCCATCACCGGCGCACCGAAAATCCGCGCCATGCAGATCATCGAAGAACTCGAGCCGCATCGACGCGCCATCTATTGCGGCTCGCTGCTTTACCTGGACGTGCGGGGTTACCTGGACAGCTCGATCGCGATCCGCTCGCTACTGCTCGAGGACGGCCGAGCGCTGTGCTGGGGTGGCGGAGGCATCGTCGCCGACTCCGTCTCGCAGGACGAGTACGTGGAGTCGGTGACCAAGGTGAGTGTCCTGCTGGAGACCCTGCAACAGGATACGGTCTAGCGGCGCCCCGGCTTACAGGCTCAACGGGCGATTGGACGCCTTGAGGAATTCCTGCTTGAGCGCCTCGAAGGTATGCACGGCGGGGAATTGCGGGAACTCGCGAATGACGTTTTCCGGCGCGTGGAACAGGATGCCGGCGTGCGCCTCGGACAGCATGGTGGTGTCGTTGTACGAATCGCCGGCGGCGATGACGCGGTAGTACAGACTCTTCAGCGCGATCACCGATTGCCGCTTCGGATCCTTCTGGCGAAGCTGGTAATCCACGACCTGACCGCTCTCATTGGTGATCAGCCGATGGCACAGCAGCGTCGGAAACCCCAGCTGCCGCATCAACGGCTGGGAGAATTCGTAGAAGGTGTCGGACAGGATCACGACCTGGAAACGCTCACGCAGCCAATCGACGAATTCCACGGCGCCGTCCAGCGGCTTGAGCTTGCCGATCACCGCCTGAATGTCCGCGAGCTTCAAGCCATGCTCGTCGAGAATGCGCAGGCGCTGCTTCATCAGTACATCGTAATCAGGGATGTCCCGCGTGGTGGCTCGCAGCAACTCGATGCCGGTTTCTTCGGCGAACGCGATCCAGATTTCCGGCACCAATACGCCTTCGAGATCCAGGCAAGCAATTTCCACGGCACACTCCTGAGGGATGGATAAAGAGAGCCCGGCACTCTAGCGACCTGTGACTGGCCAGGCAACGAAACGCTTATACCCAAACCGCCACACTACTCGGCAGAAAGGATATTTAGGGGCATAAGTGTTGCTTTGCTACCATCCGCCGCCACAGAGCGCTCGAGCGCCACGCATAGGAACAAGCCTGATGACCGATCTCACCGATGTAACGGCCCTGGCGGAAAGGTACGCCGACAAGTCCCCGCAGGACATTCTCAAGCTCGCCTTCGATCTGTTCGGCGACGACCTCTGGATTTCCTTCAGCGGCGCCGAGGACGTGGTGCTCGTCGACATGGCGTGGAAGCTGAACAAGGGGGTCAAGGTATTCACCCTCGATACCGGCCGGCTTCACGGCGAGACCTATCGCTTCATCGAACAGGTCCGCGAGCACTACGGCATTCCCATCGACATCCTGGCGCCCGATCCCGCACGGCTCGAGCCAATGGTTCGCGAAAAGGGTCTGTTCAGCTTCTACCGCGACGGCCACGGGGAATGCTGCGGTATCCGGAAGATCGAGCCGCTGCGGCGCAAGCTGTCGACCGTCAAGGCCTGGGCGACCGGCCAGCGGCGGGACCAGAGCCCCGGTACGCGCAGCCAGGTCGCGGTGCTCGAGCAGGACACCACCTTCTCCGCGCCCGACCGGCCGCTGTACAAGTTCAACCCGCTCGCGCAAATGACCAGCGAAGAAGTCTGGGGGTACATCCGCATGCTGGAGGTGCCCTACAACAGCCTGCACGAGCGCGGCTTCGTCAGCATCGGCTGCGAGCCCTGCACGCGCCCGGTACTACCGAACCAGCACGAGCGCGAGGGTCGCTGGTGGTGGGAAGAAGCGACGCACAAGGAGTGCGGGCTCCACGCCGGCAATCTGATCGTCAAAGCCTGATCGCCCGCGCCGCGCCTGCTCAGTAGGTCGGCAGTTCGAGCCCATCGAACAACGCGTCGACCTCTGTCCGGTTGTGGCATTGCATCGCGTTTTCGATGGCCTGCCGCGTGAGGTGCGGTGCAAACTTTTGTACGAAGTCGTACATGAAGCCGCGCAGGAAGGTTCCGCGACGGAAGCCGATCTTGGTCACGCTGGCTTCGAACAGCTCGCTGGCATCGAGCACGACCAGATCCGAGTCGACCGAATCATCCACCGCCATTCGAGCGACGATCCCGACGCCCAGCCCCAGGCGCACGTAGGTCTTGATCACGTCGGCATCCGCCGCGGTGAAGACCACCCGGGGCATCAGGCCGCGCCGACTGAAGGCCTCGTCGAGCTTGGAGCGCCCCGTGAAGCCGAAGACGTAGGTCACCAGCGGGTGCTCGGCCAGCGCCTCCAGTGTCAGCTTGCCTACGCTCGCAAGCGGATGCCCCTTGGGCACGATCACGCAACGGTTCCAGCGATAGCACGGCATCATCACCAGGTCGCCGAACAGATCCAGGGCCTCGGTCGCGATCGCGAAGTCGACGGTACCATCGGCCGCCATCTCGGCGATCTGCATGGGCGTGCCCTGGTGCATGTGCAGCGCGACGTCGGGGTACTGCTTGATGAAGGCACCGATGACGCTGGGCAGCGCATAGCGCGCCTGCGTGTGGGTGGTCGCGATCGTCAGCGTGCCCTTCTTCTCATCCGAAAACTCCTGCGCGATCTGCTTGATGCTCTCGCACTTGCGCAGGATTTCCCCGGCGGTGGTGATGATGCGCTCACCGGCGGGCGTGATGCGGGTCAGGTGCTTGCCGCTGCGCGCGAACACCTCGACCCCGAGTTCATCCTCGAGCAGACGAATCTGCTTGCTGATACCCGGCTGAGAGGTGAACAGGCTTTGAGCGGTAGCCGACACGTTCAGATCGTGATGCGCCACTTCCCAGATGTAGCGCAGTTGCTGAAGCTTCATGGTGCCCCCGAGGCGACGGTTGCGGCGATCTGCCTATAACCACATGGATATTGGGGATGGATTCTAGGTCCTTCCGACACGCTTTGCCGCTCCGTGCGCACGATTCAAACGCCTCGGTGCGGCAGCATGGGCACCAGGTAGACCGGCACCTCGGCCAGCTGGACGAGTCGCGCCGCGGTCCGTCCCAAGGGCGTGTCGAGTGCGGTCCCGTGGCTGTGACTGCCGACGACCAGAAGATCGACGCCCAGGCGCTCAGCCTCGGCCAGGATCACCTGCGGCGCATCACCCTGCAGTACCCGGACTTCGCGGATCAGCTCGGTATCGTCCAGCCCTTCGCCGATCTCTTCCTCGAAACCGGCATGGATGCGTTGCTCCAGGCTCGCCATCACCGCTTCGAGGCCGCCCTGACGCAACGACGCCAAGGTATCGACATCCAGGTAGGTCTGCAGGACCGATTCGGCGAACAACCCCAACGGCGCCACCGCGTGGACGACATAAAGGTCCGCGCCGAACGCCCGGCTAAGCGACAAGGCATGCTGAAGAACGTAGGACGAATACAGACTCAGGTCCGTAGCGTAGAGAATCGATCGAATCACGCGGCCTCCCGGCACTGCCGACCTGAGATGCAGCTTAGCAGTCCGCCGGCGAACGCGTCGCCGGGCAGCTCCGCGCCGTCAACGCACGACCGATTCAGCGAGCGATGAACTTCAGCGCCTGCAGCAGCATTTCAGTGCGGGGCATGTCGCATCCCGCCGCCACAGCCCGCGACAGCGGAACCTCGTAAATGGCCTCGAGCTCCAGCGGGCGTCGGTGCTTGAAGTCGTGGTACATGCTGGGGAAGTAATCAGGCATGGCGTCGGTGCCGGCGAGCATCCGATCGGCCAGGCCGGCTGGCAAGGCATGACCGCACGCCGCCGCGGCACGGATCGTCTCCTCCATGAGCGTCTTTACCAACAGACGGCTTTGCGGATGGCTCATCAGCCCCTTCGTTCCGGCGTCGAGCAGCACCGACACGCCGTTGTAGGGTGCGTTCCAGACGAGCTTCTGCCACCGGGCCTGCTCCAGGTCGGGAAGTCCGCTGGCGTTCACCCCGGACGAGCCGAACAGCTGCACCGCATCATCGACAATTGCCGACGCCTCGCCCACAGCGGCCGGGCCGGAGTGATAAGCCAGGCTGACAGCCCCAAGCGCCTGATGCTCGACCACGCCGGGTGCCGAGCGATAGGCGCAGACATAGCAGAGCCCGCCCAGCAGATGCAGGCCGGCTGGCAGCAGCGGACGTAGCGCATCTTCTACGCCCAAGCCGTTTTGCAACGAGACGATCCTGGCACCCGGCGCCGCGATCTGGCCGAGCAAGGGAGCCAGCTCCGCGTTGCTGGTCGTCTTGGCGCCGAGCAGCAACCAGTCGCATGCCGGCATCTGCTCGGCATGCCGGTAGGCCTGAACGCCATCGAGGTGCAGGGCGCCATGTACCGCACTGTGCACCGTCAGCCCCTGCTGCCTTACCGTCTCGTACTCGCTGCGCAGTAGAAAGTGCACATCGTGCCCGGCACGTGCCAGCAGCGTCCCGTAGAAGCCACCGATTGCGCCAGCGCCAACGATGCCAATCCGCTTACCTCGTTCAGCCATTTGTTGTTCTCCGTGTGATTCGAACGAACCTGCCGCCGCGGCGGAAGCGGCACCTTAGCAGGGAAGCCGGCCGACGGCGCAGCACGTGCACTATCGCAGCGCCACGGCATTGTCGAGCCCAGCCGATACGCGCTAATGTGCCGCTCCCCTTTGCGCTGAAGATTTGCCTGCGGCTGCGCCGCGCATATCGCGACTGACGAGTAACAAGATGGCTGACTTACCGATCGATGACCTTAACGTTGCCTCCAACGAGACACTGATCACTCCGGAGCAACTCAAGCGAGAAATTCCCCTGACCGACGCCGCGCTCAAGACGGTGGCGCATGGCCGCCAGGTGGTTCGGGACATTCTCGACGGCAAGGACCATCGCCTGTTCGTCGTCGTTGGGCCCTGCTCTATCCATGATCTGAAAGCCGCGCATGAATACGCCGAACGGCTGCGTACGCTGGCCAGCAAAGTGCAGGATTCGCTCTACATCATCATGCGCGTCTACTTCGAAAAGCCCCGCACCACCGTGGGCTGGAAAGGGCTGATCAACGATCCCTACATGGACGACTCGTTCAAGATCCAGGACGGCCTGCACATCGGCCGCCAGTTGCTGCGCGACCTCGCCGAAATGGGCCTGCCCACCGCGACCGAAGCGCTCGATCCGATCTCGCCGCAATACCTGCAGGACCTGATCAGTTGGTCCGCCATCGGGGCCCGTACCACCGAGTCGCAGACGCACCGCGAAATGGCGTCGGGCTTGTCGTCCGCCGTTGGCTTCAAGAACGGTACCGATGGCAGTCTGACGGTGGCCATCAACGCGCTGCAATCGGTGTCCAGCCCGCACCGTTTCCTGGGGATCAACCAGGCCGGCGGCGTTTCCATCGTCACCACCAAGGGGAACCAGTACGGCCACGTCGTGCTGCGCGGTGGCAACGGCAAGCCCAACTACGATTCAGTCAGCGTGACGCTTTGCGAGCAGCAGCTACAGAAGGCGGGCATTCGGCCCAACATCATGGTTGACTGCAGCCACGCCAACTCCAACAAGGACCCAGCCCTGCAGCCGCTGGTCATGGACAACGTGGCCAACCAGATCCTGGAAGGCAATGACTCGATCATCGGCCTGATGGTCGAAAGTCACCTGGGTTGGGGCAACCAGCCAATCCCGAAGGATCTTTGCGACCTTCAGTACGGCGTTTCGGTGACCGATGCCTGCATCGATTGGGACACCACCGAGAAGGCGCTACTCGGCATGCATGAGAAGCTCAAGGACGTACTGCCGAAGCGGCAGCGCAGCTGACTCGAGCGAGAAGGGAAACGCCGGCATCTGCCGGCGTTTCATTCATCCGTCTATCCCGCTTTCATCCTGCCCGTTGCGCTGCAAATAACGTTCGACGTACGAACAGGACGGGATGACCGTATAGCCCTCCCGCTCGGCATAATCCAGCGCCTGCTGCGCCAAGGCTGCAGCGATGCCCCGTCCCCTCAGCTCGTTCGGGACGAACGTGCGATAGATGTCCAGAGTGCGCTTGCCGAGATCCATATAGGCGAGATAAGCACGATGACCATCGACGGTTGTTTCGAACTGATGGCCCTCAAGGTCATGGCGGATGGTCAACGCCTCGCTCATGGCAACTCCTTAGCGGGTAAACCCAGCATATTGTTTTAGTTTATGGCCGTCGGCAAAACTCGCTTCCGCGCACCCGGGCATCCTAGCGTTCCGCGCGAATTAGAACAAACCTGGGCCACACGGCCGGCGACCGATGATTCAAACGCTGCCGGAGGGAATTTTTCCGTACAGGCGCTGACTTAGCAGTAGCGGCACCTGCTGCGCTTAGAGGGTGGTAACGCACGCTCGAACGACCAGCGCTTCCAATGGATGACATTCATCCACCGGCGCGGATTTGGCGACGTCGAACTGGCTTTAAAAAAAAAGCGCCGACCAACGGTCGGCTCAGTTTACTTACTACCGCTAATCGGTAGTATGTGCGCCGCCAACTTCCACGAGTGGGGAGGTTGCTAATGGATTTTCCAACTTTAAGGGGAACACGATGAACAACGTTCTGAAATTCTCTGCTCTGGCTCTGGCCGCAGTACTGGCTACCGGTTGCAGCAACAGCATGACCAAAGAAAGCGAAGCCCGTCTGACGGCCACCGAAGACGCCGCTGCCCGTGCCCAGGCCCGTGCCGACGAAGCCTACCGCAAAGCGGACGAGGCGATGGCTGCCGCTCAGAAGGCTCAGCAGACCGCTGACGAAGCCAACGAGCGCGCCCTGCGCATGCTGGAACGCGCTAGCCGCAAGTAAGCGCTGGATATGAAAAAGCCGACCAACAGGTCGGCTTTTTTTTGCCCGCGAATCGGGGCTCAGTGGATCGAGGAAGTAGCCAGCGCGGGCTGAGGTTCAGCGATCTGCACCGGCAAGCCATCCTCGGCTGCGATGATGTCCCGGATCATTTCCCAGTCCAGATGCAGCGTAGTCGGGTCTTCGTCGCGCTTGAGCAAGGTGTTGATCACCGTTGCGTGCTTGTCCATCAGCGACAGCTCCTGGTCCGACTCCAGCGGCGCATGCGCTTCGAGGTAGACCCTGCCGCCGCTCACGCCGAATTTGTACGGCTCGTCGATGATCCGCACCTTGGTACCGACCGGCACCATGTCGGCCAGCGCCAGGATGTTGTGGTTGAGCATGCGGAAACAGCCGTGGCTGACGCGCGTGCCGATACCGAAATTCTTGTTCGAGCCATGAATGAGATAACCGGGAAGCGCCAGGCCCATCTTGTAAGGTCCGAGCGGGTTGTCCGGCCCCGGCGGTACGACCCGCGGGAGCGGATCACCTTCAGCGGCATGCTCCTCGCGAATGGATTGCGGCGGATACCAGGCCGGGTTCGGCGTCTTGGCCGTGACACGCGTCTGCCCGATGGGCGATCCCCAGCCCTCGCGACCGATGCCTAGCGGAAAGGTATGAACGACGCTCTGGCCCTCAGGAAAGTAATAGAGGCGATATTCGGCGAGGTTGATGACGATGCCTTCGCGCGGGCCCGGCGGCAGAATGAAGCGGGTCGGGAGGATGATCTCGGTTCCTTCGCCCGGCAGCCACGGATCGACGCCAGGATTGGCCGCGACCATTTCCAGGTAGCCAAGATCGTTGGCTTCGCCCAGATCCGCGAAGGTGTCCTCGTACTTGGCCGTAACCACCTGAACCTGGCCGACGATATCCTCACCTTCCGGCGGCAACGGCAATTCGAGCGCCAACGCCGATCCCGATGCCAACAAGGCAGACAGGGAAACACAACGAGCGACCACAGACGCACGGGACAACATTCGAACATCCTTTGCAGCGGAAAGTAGGAGCCGCGATTGTACACCGCGTCGGTAAGTGGCCGGGAGCTACCAGGCGCTCGGCGGTATCAGCAGCCCCTTTCGAGCCTCCGACAGCAAGCCGCGACAGGACGGACAGACGCGCCGATCGCGCATCAGTGATCGATCCAGATCGCGCCAGCGAGGGCTGGCCGGCAGCAGACTGCCGCACAGCGTACGGTCACCGAAGCCGCTCAGCTCCAGTTGACGCGCAACCAGGTGGAGGCGATTTTCGCGGCATGCGAACAGATCGAATTGCTCGTCAGGCTCGATGAGCTGATAACAGTGGTAACTCGAACCAGTGCGAGGCATCCGTCGCTCCTCCCGGGGGCGCGCGAAATTAGCCGCAGCGGGCGCTCAAAGCAAGGGCTCGAGCGCCTCCCAGGCGTTATCGAGCAGCCGCTCCTGGGCCTGGGCCGTCGGGTGCACGCCGTCGTGCTGCATCAGACCCGGCACCCCACCGACGCCTTCGAGGAAGAACGGCACATAGGCGACATCGGCCTCTTCGGCCAGCGAATCGAAGGCCTCGGCATACGCCTCGGTATAACGCGCGCCCAGGTTGGGCGGCATGCGCATGCCGAGCAATACCACCTCGGCACCCGACTCCCTCGATCGCTCGATCATCGCCGCAAGATTCTGTTTCATTTGCAGCGGAGGCTGGCCTCGCAGGCCATCGTTGCCGCCGAGCTCCAGGACGACCACGTCCGGGTCATGCTCGGCAAGCAGCCGCGGAAGCCTGGAAAGCCCGCCAGCCGTGGTGTCGCCACTGATCGAGGCATTGATGACGTCATGCGATTCGTTCTGGCGCGCGAGGCGTTTTTCCAGCAACGACACCCAGCCCTGCTCGATTTCCAGGCCGAAAGCCGCGCTGATACTATCCCCGACCACCAGCACCGTTTCGGCCGCCGCCCCCTGCGCCCACATCATCGAAGCCAGGATCAGGCCATTCAACCACGTTCGCATCGGAAACCTCATGACCGCCATTCTCAGTGCCCGGAACCTTAACAAAGTGGTCCCCAGCGCGGAAGGCGCGCTCCAGATACTCAGCGACCTGACCCTGACGCTCGACAAAGGCGACAGCCTCGCCATCGTCGGCACCTCCGGTTCGGGCAAGTCCACGCTGCTCGGTCTGCTGGCCGGGCTCGACCTGCCCAGCAGCGGCGAGGTGTCGCTGGCCGGTCACTCGCTCACCGGGCTGAACGAAGACCAACGCGCCCAACTCCGGGCCGAGCACGTCGGGTTCGTCTTTCAGTCCTTCCAGTTGCTCGACAGTCTCGACGCGCTGGAAAACGTCATGCTGCCGCTCGAACTGGAAGGCGCGACGGACGCGCGCCAGCGGGCCAGCGCCCTGCTCGAGCGCGTCGGGCTCAGTGCGCGCCTGCATCACTACCCGCGCCAACTGTCGGGCGGGGAACAGCAGCGAGTAGCCCTGGCGCGCGCCTTTGCCGCCGACCCGGACGTCCTGTTCGCCGACGAACCCACCGGCAACCTGGACAGCCAGACCGGCGCCCACATCACCGATCTGTTGTTCGAGCTCAACCGTGAACGCGGCACTACGCTGGTCCTGGTCACGCACGACGAGCGCCTGGCGCGGCGCTGCGAGCGGCAGTTGCGTCTGGAGGCGGGCCGGGTCGTCGAGGCTGAGGCCGTCCAATGACGAAGCTGCCCCTGGCCCGCCTCGTCCTGCTCGCACTTCGGCAACTGTGGCGCGATACGCGTGCCGGTGAGCTGCATGTCCTGTTCGCCGCGCTGGTCATCGCCGTCGCGGCGAGCACGGCCATTGGCTATTTCAGCGGTCGCCTGAACGACGCGATGCAGTTGCGCGCGACCGAATTCCTTGGCGCGGACCTGGTATTGCGCGGCAGCGCGCCGACCGTACCGGCGCAGATCGACGCCGGGCTGGCGGCGGGTCTGGATCATGCCCGGACTGTCGAGTTTTCCAGCGTGGTCGCGACCGACGAGACGCTCCAGCTGTCGAGCGTCAAGGCAGCGGATGCGGCGTACCCGCTGCGCGGCGAGTTGCGCAGCGCGGCCGAACCCTTCGGGCCGGAGACAGCCGGCGGCGGGCCTGCGCCGGGCGAAGCCTGGGCGGAGGCGCGGTTGTTCACCGTGCTGGGACTGTCGATTGGCGACCACATCGAAGTCGGCCGCAAGCCGCTACGCCTGACCCGCGTGCTGACGTACGAGCCCGACCGGGTCGGCGACTTCTATAGCCTGACTCCCCGCGTGCTGATGAACCTCGACGACCTGCCGGACACCGGGGTCATCCAACCCGGCAGCCGGGTCCGCTATCGCGACCTGTGGCGGGGATCGCCGTCGGCGCTCCAGGCATACCGGAGCCAGGTGGAACCCTCGCTCGAGGCCCATCAGCGCCTCGAAACGGCGGAGGACGGCAATCGCCAGATCGGTAACGCGCTGGGACGCGCCGAGCGCTATCTCAATCTCGCCAGCCTCGCGGCGATCCTGCTGGCGGGCATGGCCGTCGCGCTGTCGGCCAATCGCTTCGCCAATCGACGCCTGGACGCCAGCGCCCTGCTCCGCTGCCTCGGCCTGACGCGCCGTGACGTGATGGTCCTGTACATGTTGCAACTCGGCGTGCTCGGCCTGTGCGCCAGCCTGGTCGGGGCCGGCCTCGGCTGGCTGACCCAGCTCGGCCTGTTCGGCGTGCTCGACGGGCTGATTGTCCAGACCATTCCCTCCGGCTCCCTATGGCCGGCGCTGGCCGGAATCGCCACCGGTCTCGTCGCGCTCGCCGGCTTCGCGCTGCCGCCGCTGGCAGCGCTCGGCCGGGTTCCGCCGTTGCGGGTGCTGCGCCGCGATCTGCTGCCGGTGCCGCCCAGCAGCTGGGTGATCTACGGCGCTGCGCTGCTCGCGCTGGCGCTGATCATGTGGCGGCTGAGCCTGGACCTCAAGATCACCCTGGCCCTGCTTGCCGGAGGCCTGGTCGCCGTCGTGCTGCTGGGTGGCGCGCTGATGCTGGCGCTCAAGGGCCTGCGGCGGTTGCTGGCCGGCGCGCCCCTCCCCTGGCGGCTGGGTCTTGGCCAGTTGCTGCGCCATCCGCTTGCCGCAGCCGGGCAATCGCTGGCGTTTGGCTTGATCCTGCTCGCGATGGCGCTGGTCGCGCTGCTTCGCGGTGAGCTGCTGGACACCTGGCAAGATCAATTGCCGGACAACGCACCCAACCATTTCGTCCTCAACGTGCTGCCAGCCGATGTCGAGGCCTTCGGCGCGCGGGTATCGGCCCTTTCGGACTTCGCCGCACCGCTCTACCCGGTCGTGCCGGGCCGGCTGACCGCCATCAACGGCGAACCGGTGCGCGAGCTGGTCAGCAAGGACACGCGTGGCGACCGCGCGACACGGCGCGACCTCAGCCTGACCTGGGCAGCCGGGCTGCCCGACGGCAACCGGGTCGTCGCAGGTCATTGGTGGGACGAGGATGCCGAAAGCACCGCGCCCGGCGTGTCGGTCGAAAGCGAGCTCGCTGAAAGCCTGAACCTGCAACTGGGTGACCGACTCACCTTCTCGGTCGGCGGGCTCGAGCGAGACGCCCGTGTCACCAACCTGCGGGAAGTCGACTGGGACAGCTTCCAGCCCAACTTCTACATGATCTTCGAGCCGGGCACCTTGCAGGACATCCCGGCCACCTACATGACCAGCTTCCATGCGCCCGCGGGCAGCGAGCAGGCGCTGGTCGACCTGGCACGCGCCTTTCCCTCCATCACCTTGCTTCAGGTCGAGGCGCTGCTCGCCCAGCTACGCGGCATCATTGCGCAGGTCTCGCTGGCGGTTGAATGCGTGCTGCTGTTCGTGCTCGCCGCCGGGCTTGCGGTGCTGTTCGCCGGCCTGCAGGCCACGCTGGACGAGCGCATCCGGCAAGGCGCCCTGCTCCGCGCGCTCGGTGCCCGGCGCGATCTGCTGGTCCGTGCGCGGCGCACCGAGTTCGGTCTGCTCGGCGCATCGAGTGGCCTGCTGGCGGCGATAGGCTGCGAGGCGGTGAGCGCGTTGCTGTACCGCTTCGCCTTCGACCTCGAATGGCATCCGCATCCCTGGCTGTTGCTGCTGCCGCTGTTGGGTGCGCTGCTGGTCGGCGGAGCCGGCGTCATCGGTACCCGCCGCGCCCTGAACGCGACGCCGCTGGGTGTCCTTCGCGAGAGCTGAGGCGATAGACTCCGCGCTTCGTCACCCTGAGGATCGCCATGAGCCGCTATCGCCCGCCCCGTACCGCCGGCACACCGCTGATCACGCCTGAAGGCGAGGCCCGCCTGCGCGCCGAGTTGCACGAGCTCTGGCACGTTCGCCGTCCGCAAGTGACGCAGGCGGTGAGCGAGGCCGCCGCACTTGGCGATCGATCGGAAAACGCCGAATACATCTACGGCAAGAAGATGCTGCGCGAGATCGACAGCCGAGTTCGTTTCCTCACCAAGCGGCTGGAAAAGCTCAAGGTCGTTCGCGAGCACCCAAGCGATCCGGGCAAGGTGTACTTCGGCGCCTGGATCACGCTGGAGGACGAAGCCGGCGAACAGACCCGCTACCGGATCGTCGGTCCTGACGAGCTCGATCTGAAACAGGGGCTGATCAGCATCGATTCGCCGCTGGCCCGCGCACTGGTCGGCAAGCCCCTCGATGCCGAGGTGCTGGTGCAGACGCCCACTGGCACCAGGGCCTGGTACATCGTGGCGATCGAATACCGGGACCAGACCTTCAGTTAGTGACCATTCAGTCACCATCTGGCAGGCATCTTCCACGATTGGGCAGCGATACAAGCGCCAACGTGCCGACTATCACTTTCCGAAACGCTGCGACCGTACCCCTCGGTAACAGGTAACCCGCGGCAGGGTGTTGGCCCGGTTCGTCCCGGCGGCTCGATGAGTCGTTCCAGAGCGCCCCAACGACCGGCATCGCCTATTGGCACGCTTTCTGACAGGCAGCTCGAAGCTGTACGCGCCGGCGATGGCGCGAGGAGTCGGCAAGGGATTGCCTCCCTAACCGTCCTCGACTGAAGGAAGCGTCCATGAAGAAGAACAAGAAACTGCTCGCTCTGTCCCTGTGCAGCCTTGCCCTCGCCACCGGTACGGCGCAGGCCGCCACCGGCTACACCGAGACCCGCTATCCGATCGTGCTCGGCCACGGCATGCTCGGTTTCGACAGCATGCTCGGCATCGACTACTGGTATGGCATTCCGCAAGCCCTGCGCCGGGGCGGCGCGCAGGTCTACGTCACCGAAGTCAGCCAGCTCAACACCTCCGAAGTACGCGGCGAGGAATTGCTCGCGCAGGTCGAGGAAATCGTCGCGATCTCCGGCAAACCCAAGGTCAACCTCATCGGCCACAGCCACGGCGGCCCGACCGTCCGCTACGTCGCCGCCGTGCGGCCGGATCTCGTGGCTTCGGTGACCAGCGTCGGTGCGCCACACAAGGGTTCCGATGTGGCCGACCTGATCCGCCGCATTCCCGAGGGCTCGGCCGAGGAAGCGATCGTCGCCGGGCTGGTCAATGCGATGGGTTCGCTCATCAACTTCCTCTCCGGCAGCCGTAGCAGCACGCCCCAGAATTCGCTGGGCTCGCTGGAATCGCTCAACAGCGAAGGCGCCGCGCGGTTCAATGCGCGCTTCCCGCAAGGTCTCCCGACCAGCGCCTGTGGCGAGGGCGCCTACAAGGTCAATGGCGTGCGGTACTACTCATGGAGCGGCACGAGCCCGATGACCAACCCCCTGGATATCAGCGACGCCCTCACCGGCGCCGGCGCGCTGGCATTCGACGAGGCCAACGATGGATTGGTCGGCCGCTGCAGCTCGCACCTGGGTATGGTGATCCGCGACAACTACCGCATGAATCATCTGGACGAGGTCAACCAGACCTTCGGCCTGACCAGCCTGTTCGAGACCGATCCGGTGACCGTCTACCGCCAGCACGCCAACCGCCTGAAGAACGCAGGTCTGTAAGCGAGCCCGCCAGGGCGGCAACGCCCTGGCTTCGGAGGTCATGTGAAAAAACTCCTGCTGCTTTGCGCGTTCGTCTTCGCCTTCATCGTCGGCATCTGGCTGTTCCAACCGACCGACCCGACGCTTGCCGAGACGACGCCACCACCAACGGCGCGAACCGAGCGCACAGAGGCCACCCGGCCCCGCCCTGCCGCGCCCGAGCGCACCGTGCAGGCACCGGCCAAGGTCGCCGGGCTGCCGCCGTCCTTCCGCGGAACGACGCTCGACGGCGCCCTGCCTGTCGACGCCAACGGCCAGCTCATCGTCTGCCTCGAGGTTCGGCAGCTGTTCGATTACTTCCTCAGCGCCCTTGGCGAAGAATCGTTGCAGGCCAGCGTCGACCGCCTGCGCCGTTACATCACTGGCCAGCTCGAAGCGCCGGCACGCGCGCAGGCGCTGGCGTTGCTGGACGACTACCTCACGTACAAGCGCGCCCTCCTGGACGTGGATCGCGCGCAGCCGCGTGTCGCCGATCTCGCCGCCCTGCGCCAGCGTCACGGGCAGGTGCGTGCGCTGCGCGCCTCGATCTTCAGCGTGGCGGCGCATGAGGCGTTCTTCGGCTTCGAGGAAGCGCGCGATGGCTATGCGCTTCAGCGGCTCGCGATCGTGCACGATACGACGCTGTCCGCGCAGGCCAAGGGCGAGGCGATCGACCGCCTGCGCGCCGGTGTGCCGGATGACGTTCAGTCCAGCCTCGTTCCGCAGTTGCAACAGGAATTGCGCAGTCGCACCGCCCGTCTGCGTGCCGAAGGCGCCACGCCGCAGGCGCTCAGGGCGATGCGTCAGCAACTGGTTGGAGCCCAGGCAACGGCCCGGCTGGAAGCGCTGGATGCGCAACGGCAGGGATGGCAGGGACGCGTCTCGCGCTTCCTGGCCGACAAGGCCCGGCTCGAGCGCACTTCGGGACTGGCCGCGAGCGAGCGGCAGGTCGCGATCGAGCGAATGATGGCCGAACGCTTCAGTCCGCAGGAGCGGCTACGGCTGGCGGGCAGCGTTCAGCTGGCGCAGCGGGATGACGAGGGCTGAACTCAGTTGGACGCGCTGCGGCGGCCGGCTTCGAGCAGGACCCGCTCACGCGCGTAGGCCTGGTAGTACTTGTTCACGCTGTTGACGTAGCTCACCACGCCCATGCCGACCTGCTCCATCGCGACCCGCTCGACCTGGAAGAACCACTGGTCCGGGTTCAAGCCGCGTCGCCGTGCCTCGGCCCGCAGGGTCTGTACCCGTTGCGGTCCCATGTTGTAGGCCGCCAGGACGAATGCCATGCGCTCGCGCTCGTTCAATTTCGGACTGGAAAAGAACTTCCGGCGGATGCTGGCGAGATACCGGGCACTGGCTTCGACGTTGTTCTCCAGCTTCGTTACGTTGCTGACACCCATGCTGCGCGCGGTCGCCGGCGTCACCTGCATCAGACCGACGGCGCCCGAGGCACCGCGGGCGGAGGGATTGAGCGTCGACTCCTTGAAGGCCAGCGCCGCGAGGTTCAGCCAGTCCAGGTCATGCGCGCTGGCATGCCGCTGCAAGGTCGCGCTGACCTTGTCCAGCCGCTGCCGGCCGGTTCGATCGAGCGGCGCCTGGACCTTGTACAGCCGCCTGTAAACCCGCACGAACGCGTCGTCGCGGTTGGCCGGTGCGCGGTAATCCTTCAGGAAGCGGTCGATGCCGGCGCGCAGCATCGGCGCTTTGCGCGCGGTGTACCAGTTCATGTCATCGGGCTCACCGAAGGCGATCCGGGGATCGATCCGCAGCTTCGGCATCACCTTGGCCCAGCGTCTGGCGATGGTTTCCTCGACGACCGTGGCCGGGAAAATGCCGGCCTGCACCATCTCGAGCACATCTTCTACCGCAAGCGTGGGGTCCACCCATTCGATCACCACCGGCGCCTTGTTGCGCGCCAGCAGGTCCCGGTTGATACGGCTCAGCACCGGCCCCGCAGCGCTGCCGGCCGACAACGCAATGCTGCGGCCCGACAGCTGATCGAGCGAACGGTAGGCTGGCCCGCCCTTGCGACCGACCAGCAGCAGGCGCACGTCATCGACCACCGGCCGTCCGCCGACCACATCCTGCTTGCCGCCACGGGGCATGCGCTCGCCGGGCGCAACGAGGTCGCCCTCGCCGCGCCGTAGCGCACCGAGCAACTGGTCCTTGGGCTTGGGAATCAGGCGGAGCCGGATCTGTGGCTTGCCAGGGTCGCGGTTGAGGTATTGCTCGAAGGCACGCAGGCGCGCGTACTCGACGCCAATGGCCTGATCCTTCACTTCGCCGGAGCTGTTGCGGCTCTGGTTGATCAGCACGCGGAGCTCGCCGACGCGCCGGATATCGGCCAGGTCGCGAACCTCCCGCGCTTGCTGGAAGGCCTCCACCGGGCCGACCGCCATGCGTGCCGCCGCCTCGCCGGTAAGGGACACCAGCAGGCAGAAAAGCAGCAGCGTCAGTCGCCGTGCGCAGACCATGTTTGCATTTCGAAAAGCCCCGTTGAAATCGCGGCTGCCGCACCGCAAGCCGCGGAGGGTCTCACACGGCGTGCCCGCCGCCAACCGCCGCCTCGTCCTTCACTTCACAAACAGCTTGCAACCGCTTGATTCATAAGGACAAGAGCAGGCGACCGCCAGTCGGGCAACGCCGTATCACCACATCAGATCGTCCGGCACCTTGTAGGCTGCGTACGGATCGTCGGCATCCGGTTCTTCGGTCTGGGTGTTCAGCAACACGACCCGACGCGGATCGCGCTCCTGGATCTTCACCGCCGCCTCGCGCGGGATGACCTCATAGCCACCGGCGTGACGAACGATGCCCAGCGAGCCGCGCGAGAGCTTGTCGCGCATCATCGCGTTGACCGACAGGCGCTTGACCTTCTTGTCGTCGACGAAGTTGTAGTAGTCCTCGGTCGTCAGCTTGGGCAGCCGGCTGCTTTCGATGAGCTGCTTGATCTGCGCGGTCCGCGCCTTCTGTTCGGCCTTTTCCTGCTGCTGGCGATTGAGCTCACGGTCACGCTCCAGCTTCTCGGCCTGGGCGGCGAGTGCGGCCTGACGCTGGGAGTCGTCCTTCTCGGCCTGGCCCTTGTTCTCCAGACGCTGCTGTTTCTGCTTCTGCTTGGTGGCCTGCTTGGCCTGCTTCTCGTTGACCAACCCAGCCTTGAGGAGCTGGTCACGGAGGGAAAGACTCATGGTTCGGCTCGTCTCGTCGTGATGTGAGGTGGGACCCAGGGCGATCGCTTCATCGACCCGTGCGTGATTGTGGTGGATGTGAAAAGCGACATCCACCCCACGGAGTCGCCAAGGGCCGTCAATCGCAAGAAAGCGGTCGTTCGGATTTTTTCGCCTCGACCCAGAGGGCTTCGAGGGTGTCGAGGTCGCTGTCGGCAATGCCGCGCCCGCTGTCGCGCAGGGCCTGCTCGATGAACCGGAAGCGTCGCTCGAACTTGCGGTTCGCCTGGCGCAGCGCATGCTCGGGATCGACCTTAAGGTGGCGCGCCAGGTTGACGACCACGAACAGCAGATCGCCGACCTCCTCGGCGATGGCCGGCGCGTCGGCCTCGCTCATCGCCTCGAGCACTTCGTCGAGTTCCTCACGCACCTTGTCGACCACCGGCAGGGCATCGGGCCAATCGAAGCCGACGGTGGCCGCCCGCTTTTGCAGCTTGGTCGCCCGGCTGAGCGCCGGCAGCGCCGCAGGCACGTCGTCCAGTAGCGACAGCTGTTCGGGTGCGGCGGCTTTCTCGGCTCGCTCCTCGGCCTTGATCGCCTCCCAGCGCTGCTTGATCTGGGCCTCGGTCAGACGCGGCAGATCGACCGCGCCGTAGAGATCGCCATCGGGAAACACATGGGGATGGCGCCGAACGAGCTTGCGGGTGATGGCATCGACCACCGTGGCGAACTCGAAGCGGCCGTCCTCCTTGCCCAGCTGGCTGTAATAGACGACCTGGAACAACAGATCGCCCAGCTCGCCCGGCAGATGATCGAAATCGCCTTGCTCGATGGCATCCGCCACTTCGTACGCCTCTTCCAGCGTATGCGGGACGATGCTCGCGTAATCCTGCTGCAGATCCCACGGGCAACCGAACTGCGGATCGCGCAGCCGGGCCATCAGGTGCAGAAGATCGGGAAGTTGGTACATGGCGGGTCCTGAGGCTGGAAGCTGGAAGCTGGAAGCTGGAGAGCCTGACACCGAAGCGCTCCAGCTTCCAGCCCGCCGCTGCGTCAACTGGCTCTGTGCCGCCGCGCCTCGATGATGTTCGGCAGCTGCGAAATGCGGCTGAGCAGGCGTCCGAGCGCGTCCAACCCAGGGATCTCGATGGTCAGCGACATTTTTGCCGTGCTGTCTTCCTTGTTCGACCGGGTGTTGACCGAGAGCACGTTGATCCGCTCGTTGACCAGCACCTGCGAGACGTCGCGCAGCAGCCCGGAACGGTCGTAGGCCTTGATGACGATATCGACCGGGTAGGTCTTCTCGGGGATCGGGCCCCAGTTGACCTGGATGATCCGCTCCGGCTCGCGCGACGTCAGTTGCAGCACCGAGGCGCAATCCTGCCGGTGAATGCTGACGCCGCGCCCTTGGGTGATATAGCCGACGATCGGATCGCCCGGCAGCGGCTGGCAGCAGCCGGCCATCGTAGTCAGCAGGTTGCCGACGCCCTGGATCTGGATGTCGCCGCGCTTGCCAGGCCGGCTGGGGCTGGATTTGCGCGGAATCAGTTCAAGCTGGTCGTGATCGCGTTCGGGTTCGACCAGCTGCTGAGCGAGGTGCACCAGGTGCGCAAGCCGCAGGTCGCCGGCTCCGAGCGCGGCGAACATGTCCTCGGCGAGCTTGTGGTTGGCCTTCTCGGCGAGGCGGTCGTAATCGACTGGCGGCAGATCGAGCCGGCCCAGCTCCCGCTCCAGCAGCGCCTTGCCAGCCGCGACGTTCTGATCGCGCGCCTGCAATTTGAACCAGTGGACGATCTTCGCGCGCGCGCGCGAGGTGGTGATGTAGCCGAGGTTCGGGTTCAGCCAGTCGCGGCTCGGCGAGCCCTGCTTGCTGGTGATGATCTCGACCTGCTCGCCCGTCTGCAGGCTGTAGGTCAGCGGCACGATGCGGCCGTTGATCTTAGCGCCACGGCAGTTGTGGCCGATCTCGGTGTGGACGCGGTAGGCGAAGTCCAGCGGCGTCGATCCCTTGGGCAGGTCGATGGCATGGCCGTCAGGGGTGAAGACGTAGACACGGTCCGGCTCGATGTCGACGCGCAACTGATCGGCCAGCCCGCCGATATCCCCGAGCTCTTCGTGCCACTCCAGGACCTGTCTCAGCCAGGAGATCTTCTCTTCGTAGTGGCTGGACGTCGCCTTGACGTCGGTGCCCTTGTAGCGCCAGTGCGCGCAGACACCCAGCTCGGCTTCCTCGTGCATGGCGTGGGTGCGGATCTGCACCTCCAGCACCTTGCCCTCGGGCCCGATGACCGCGGTGTGCAGCGAGCGGTAGCCGTTTTCCTTCGGGTTGGCGATGTAGTCGTCGAACTCCTTGGGAATGTGCCGCCAGAGCGTATGGACGATACCGAGCGCGGTGTAGCAATCGCGCATTTCGGGCACCAGTACGCGCACGGCGCGGACATCGTAGATCTGGCTGAACTGCAGACCCTTGCGCTGCATCTTCCGCCAGATGGAATAGATGTGTTTGGCGCGACCGTCGATATCGGCCTGGACGCCGGTCGCCGCCAGCTCGTCCTTCAGCTGCTGGACGACGTTGGCGATGTACTGCTCGCGGTCGAGCCGCCGCTCGTGCAGCAGCTGCGCGATCTGCTTGTATTGCATCGGCTCGAGGTAGCGGAACGACAGGTCCTCGAGTTCCCACTTGATGTGGCCGATGCCGAGGCGGTGCGCCAGCGGCGCATAGATGTCGAACACTTCGCGGGCGACCCGGTGGCGCTTCTCGTCCCCGGCATTCTTCACGGCGCGGATGGCGCAGGTGCGCTCGGCGAGCTTGAGCAGCGCGACCCGAACGTCGTCGACCATCGCCACCAGCATCTTGCGCAGGTTCTCGACCTGCGCCTGCGAGCCGAGCACCAGCGAGTCGCGCGGGTTGAGGCTGTCGCTGATGGCCGCCATGCGCAGCACGCCTTCGATCAGCTTGGCGACCACCGGGCCGAAGCGCTGGTGCACCTCGGCCAGGGCGATCTTGTCCTCGCGCACGCCCCGATAGAGCACGGCGGCGACCAGCGAATCCTGATCGAGCTTGAGGTCGGCGAGAATCTCCGCGATCTCGAGGCCGGTTCGGTAGCTGCTGGTGCCCTCGCCCCACAGGTTCTTGGCCGCGTTGGCCTGCTGCTCGGCATCGCGGGCGAACTCGCAGGCATCGCGCAGGGCGTCACGATCGAGCGCCGGGTCCATGCCCAGCACATGATCGAGCCACCCCTCCAGATTGATGCTGCCGTCGGTGTTGACTGGCTGGACTGCTCTAACCTGAACCATCTTTACCTTCCCTTCTTCGCAGCGAGTGCGTAACGCCGGCCTCTGCGTGCCGGTCGGTCGTCCAGGCAAGCGCCTGTCACGTCATCGGCGCGCTCACGCCATTCGTTCGAAATAGGCCATCGCCTCGACATGCGCCGTCTGCGGAAACATGTCGAGCACGCCAGCCTGCCGCAGCCTGAACCCCTGTCGTCCAAGCGCGGCGGCATCGCGCGCCAGCGTCGCCGGATTGCAGGAAACATAGACCACGCGACGCGCACCGAGCCGGCTCATCTGCTGCACCAGCTCGAACGCCCCGTCACGCGGCGGATCGAGCAGCACGGCGTCGAAACCGCCGCGCGCCCAGGGCGCATCGGCCAGCGGCTTCGACAGGTCGGCCTGGTAAAAGTGCGCATGGTCCAGCCCGTTACGCTCGGCGTTGCCTGCTGCCCGCTCCACCATGTCCCGCACACCCTCGACACCGATGACCTCGGCACCCTGACGCGCCAGCGGCAGCGCAAAATTGCCGAGTCCGCAAAACAGATCGAGCACCCGCTCGCCCGGCTGCGGCGCAAGCCAATCGAGCGCCTGATCGATCATCGCCTCGTTCACCACCGCGTTGACCTGGACGAAATCGCCCGGCCGCCACGCGAGCGTCAGGTCCCAGCGCTCCAGCCGATAGCCGAGTGGCTGCGCCGGCCCGGCGGGCTCCGGTGCGCCAGCGCCCTGTAGCCAGAGCTGCGCCTGATGGGCGTCGCAAAAGGCCCGCAGGCGCTGGATGTCTTCCGGCGGCAGCGGCGTGACGTGCCTGATCAGAAGGGCCTGCGCCGTTCCACTGAACAACTCCACATGGCCGATCGCGCGGGGGTTGGCCAATGCCCTCAAGGCGTCGGGTAACGCCAACGCCAGGGATTGCAAGGGCTGTACCAGAACGGGGCATTCGGTAAGCGCGACGATGCGCTGGCTGGCCGCGGCACGAAAGCCCACCTCCAGCCGGCCCGCGGCGTCATCCCAGCGAACCGCCAGGCGCGCGCGGCGGCGGTAGCCGAACGCCGGCCCGGTCAGGGGTTCTGCCCAACGCTCGGGCACCAGTTCGGCGAAGCGCTGGAGCTGGTCGGCCAGCGTGCGCTGTTTGAGGGCTAGCTGATCGGCATGCGTCGCATGCTGGAGCGTGCAGCCGCCGCAATCGCGGGCGTGTCGGCATCGCTCTGGCTGACGCGCCGGGCTCGCCTCGATGAGTCGTTCCAGGCGGGCATCGACCACCTGGCTACGCGCGCCCAGCACGCGAACCTCGGCCTGCTCGCCCGGCAGCACGCCCTCGACGAACCAGGTGCGGCCGTCGTGAAAGGCGATGCCCCGCCCGTCGTGGGCGAGGCGCTCGATCGTCAGGGTCTGTTTCTTGCCCGTCGGCACGCCGGGTTTGCGCCCGCCGCCGGCGGGCTGGAAGCGCAGGCTCGGGCTGCGTCTGGCCATCTGGAATAACCTGCTGATACCGCTTGGGAATGGCGGACGGGCCGCCGGTCACGTCACTTCGGTTCGTCGTACACACCGGTGGAGAGGTAACGGTCGCCGCGGTCGCAAATGATCGCGACGATCACCGCGTTCTCCACCTCGCGAGACAGCCGTAGCGCCGCCGCCACCGCGCCGCCCGACGACACGCCGCAGAAGATGCCTTCCTCGCGCGCCAGCCGACGCATCACCTCCTCCGCCTCGGCCTGCGACATGTCGACGATGCGATCGACGCGATCGCGCTGGTAGATCTTCGGCAGGTACGCCTCAGGCCAGCGCCGGATACCGGGGATCGCCGCGCCCTCCATCGGTTGCAGGCCGACGATCTGGATACCGGGATTGCGCTCCTTGAGGTAGCGCGAGACGCCCATGATGGTGCCGGTGGTGCCCATCGAGCTGACGAAATGGGTAATGGTGCCGTGGGTCTGCTGCCAGATTTCCGGGCCGGTGCTGGCGTAGTGCGCCTCGGGGTTGTCGCCGTTGCCGAACTGGTCCAGCACCTTGCCGCGCCCTTCGGCCTGCATCTTCACGGCCAGATCGCGCGCACCTTCCATGCCCTCTTCCTGGCTCACCAGGATCAGCTCGGCGCCGTAGGCGGTCATCGCCGCCTTGCGTTCGGCGCTGGAGTTGTCCGGCATGATCAGCACCATGCGGTAGCCCTTGATCGCCGCCGCCATCGCCAGGGCGATGCCGGTGTTGCCGGAGGTCGCTTCGATCAGCGTGTCGCCGGGTGCGATGTCCCCGCGCGCTTCGGCGCGGGCGATCATCGACAGGGCCGGGCGGTCCTTCACCGAGCCCGCCGGGTTGTTGCCTTCCAGTTTCAACAGCAGGGTGTTGCTCGTCTGGCCGGGAAGTCGTTGCAGGCGAACCAGCGGCGTGTGGCCGACGCAGTCGGCGATGGTGGGGTATGCGGTGGTCATGGCGGGCGTTCCACGGCAGAAAAAAGGCGCACATGATAGCGGCATTCGATGCGAGGCCGCAGCCATCGCGCCGGACGGCAGCCCCGACCGACCTGGCGGTCACGCACGAAGGCATTCGAAGCCGCGCCGCCGCGCACGGGCAGATTCCCGCCAGCCGAGTCGCTACACTAGCGCGCTCTCCAGCGAAGGAACCCCATCGTGCTCAGAGACCTGGGAATCAAAGGCCGTGTGCTCGCGCTCACGCTGCTGCCGTGCATCGTGCTGGCGATCGTGCTGGGCGGCTATTTCACCTGGATGCGGCTGCAGGACATGCGCCTGCAATTGAACGAGCACGGCCGCGTGGTCGCCGAGCAACTCGCCCCCCTGACCGCCCCGGCAATCGCCCAGGGTTATGACAATCGCCTGCAACGCATCCTGGTACAGGTGCTCGATCAGCCCGACGTGCGTGCGGTCACCGTGCTGGACCCGCGCCGCAACCGCCTCGCCCACGCCGGCCCGACCATGCTCACCCCGCCGCCACCGAGCGATCCGGAAGGCCTGACGCTGGTCAACGGCGAGCAGAGCACGCGCATCCTCATGCCGGTCCTGGGCAGGCACCTGAACCTCGCCGAGGACAGCCGCACCAACGATATCCGCCTGCTCGGCTGGCTGGAGCTGGAGCTGTCGCACCAGGCCACGCTGGTACGCGGCTACCGCAATCTGCTGGCCAGCCTCCTGTTGATCGGCGCGAGCCTGATCGTCACGGCCATCCTCGCGCTGCGCATGAGCGGCGCGATCAGCCGGCCGCTCCAGCGCATCAAGCTGGCGGTCGCCCAGCTCAAGGACGGCCATCTGGAAACCCGCCTGCCGCCGCTCGGCAGCCACGAGATGGACGAACTCGGCGCCGGCATCAATCGCATGGCCGAAGCCCTGCTCAGCGCCCGCGAGGAGTTGCAGCAAAGCATCGACCAGGCCACCGAAGACGTCCGCCAGAACCTGGAAACCATCGAGATCCAGAACATCGAGCTGGACCTCGCCCGCAAGGAGGCGCTGGAGGCCAGCCGCATCAAGTCGGAGTTCCTGGCCAACATGAGCCATGAGATCCGCACGCCGCTCAACGGCATCCTCGGCTTCACCCACCTGCTCCAGAAGAGCGACCTGACGCCGCGTCAGCAGGATTACCTGTCGACCATCGAGAAATCCGCCGACAGCCTGCTGTCGATCATCAACGAGATTCTCGACTTCTCGAAGATCGAGGCCGGCAAACTGGTGCTCGACCACATCCCCTTCAACCTGCGCGACCTGATCGAAGACACGCTCACCATCCTGGCGCCGGCGGCGCATGACAAGTCGCTCGAGCTGGTGAGCCTGATCTACCGCGATACCCCGCTGTCGCTGGTCGGCGATCCACTGCGCCTGAAGCAGGTGCTGACCAACCTGATCAGCAACGCCATCAAGTTCACGCACGAAGGTTCGATCGTGGTCCGCGCGATGGTCGAGGACGATCACCCCGACCGCGCGCAGCTACGCATCAGCGTGCAGGACACCGGCATCGGCCTCACCGACATGGACCTTCGCGCGCTGTTCCAGGCCTTCAGCCAGGCGGACAACTCCCTGTCTCGCCAACCCGGCGGTACCGGGCTGGGGCTGGTGATTTCCAAACGGCTGATCGAGCAGATGGGCGGCGAGATCGGCGTCGACAGCATTCCCGACGAAGGCTCCGATTTCTGGATCAGCCTCAACCTGCCCAAAGCACGGGAAGACATCGAGGACATGCCGCGACTGGCGCTGGCCGGCCATCGCGCGGCGCTGTTCGAAGCCCACCCGCTGGCGCGCCAGGCGTTGCTGCACCAGCTCGAGGACTGCGGCCTGGAGGTCGTCACGTTCGACCAGCTCGACCACCTGCACGCCGAGGTCGAGCAGGCTCGCCAGAACGGCAAGCCGTTTACCGTCGCGGTCCTCGGCATCACCTGCGAGGACATCGCGCCCCCTCAGCTCGGCGAGCGAATCCGGGCCTTCGAGCAACTCGGCAGCAAGTCCCTGATGCTGTGCCCGACCACCGAGCTGCCGGCCTATCACGAGGCCTTCCCCGATGCGCATGCGCATATCCAGTCCAAACCGGCCTGCACCCGCAAGCTGGAGCGTGCACTGACCGACCTGGTGATGCCGCAGCGCCCGCTCCAGGAGAGCCTGCCGCCGCCAAGCACCCGTGCGCCGCGCGTGCTGTGCGTCGACGACAACCCGGCGAACCTGCTGCTGGTCAAGACGCTGCTGGGCGACCTCGGTGCCGAGGTGACCGCCGTGGATAACGGCCATGCGGCGATCGAGGCCGTGCAGCAGGCGAGCTTCGACCTGATCTTCATGGACATCCAGATGCCGATCATGGATGGCCGGGAAACCACGGTCGCGATCCGCCGCTGGGAAAGCGAAACCGGCACGCCGCCCACGCCGGTCGTGGCCCTGACCGCCCATGCACTGGCCAACGAGAAGCGCGCCCTGCTGCAAAGCGGCCTCGACGACTACCTCACCAAACCGATCAGCGACCGCCAGCTGTCGCAAGTCGTGCTCAAGTGGACGGGCCTGGCATTGCGCGGTCAGGCGCCCTACCGCCCGGCACCTCCCTCGCCCGAGCCTGTCCTTAGCGTGCTGGATGCCGAAGAGGGCCTGCGTCTGGCCGCCGGCAAGGCCGATCTCGCGGCGGACATGCTGAGCATGCTGCTCGGCTCGCTCGGCGACGACCTGCGCATTATCCGCGACGCGCGCGCCACGGGGGACGTCTCGGCGCTGCTCGAACGCGTCCATCGCCTGCACGGCGCGACTCGCTACTGCGGCGTGCCGCAACTGCGCGCGGCCTGCCAGCGTAGCGAAACCCTGCTCAAGCAGAGTTCGCCGGATGCCGCCGGCGCCCTGGACGACCTCGAGGCGGCGATCGAGCGGCTGCGCGAGCATGCCCGCACGACCGCCTGAGAGGTCCGCCGCACCGATCAATGGCGGTTGCCGGCAACCGTCATTGCTGGATAAATAGCCAGTTCTAAATCGGCGCCTGCCGACCTGACGAACCGGACGTTCGATGCGCCAAGCCCTGGAAAACCCCTTCTATTACCTGGACAACTTCCAGCGCGTGCTCGGCTGGGTGGCCGAGCATCACGGCGACCTGCTGGTCGAATCCGAACAGGCCTTCCTCGATCGCTTCGCTACCCTGCCCGAGCCATCCCGCGCGCTGCTGGTGCGCATGGTCATGCGCAAGGGCGAGCTGTTTCGTACCGGCAAGCTGCGCTACGCCGAAATCGGCTGCCCGCTGCGGGCCAGCGAGCCGCTGATCGAGCAAGGCTGGGTCGACCCCGCGCCATTGCTGACGCTGGAGGAGCTGTTCGGCCTGCTGCGCAAGCATGAACTGGCGCAGAGCCTCGGCGCCCTCGCCTTGCAACATCTGCGCAAGGCCGAGCTGTATGCCCGGCTGAGCGACGCGCACAACGAGCCGCGTGCCTTCGAGCAGTGGTGCCAGGCGCTCGACGAGCGCGTGCTGCGGGTGCGGATCGGCGAGCTGTGCGAGCGGCTGCGGTTGATGTTCTTCGGCAACCTGCGGCAGGACTGGACCGAGTTCGTGCTGGCCGACCTCGGCATCTTCCGCTATGAGCAGGTGCCGTTCTCGCCCGCCTCCCGCGCCTTCGACAGCCGGCGGGAGCTCGATGACTACCTGCATCTGCAGCGGTGCCGCGAGCGTTTCGAAGCCGGCGAGGCCACCGCGTCGGTGTTGGCCGATATTCCTGACAATGCGTTCGACAACCCCTGGCTCGAGACACGGCGCGGCAAGCTGCTGCTGCGTCTGGGCCAGCAACTCGAGCGAGAAGGCGCCCTGCCCGAGGCACTGCGCGTTCATGCGGGCAACGCCTACCCTGGCGCACGCAGCCGGGCAGTGCGCGTGCTGGAACGGCTCGAGCAACCCGAGGCCGCCCTGACGCTCGCCCGGCAGGCGGCTCAGGCCCCGGAGAGCGAGACCGAGGCGCAACAACTGAGCCGGATGATGCCGCGCCTGCAGCGCACGCTGGGCGGCCGGGCCGCGGCGCGCCAGGCCCGCGCGGACGACATCCGCATGGACTTGGTGCTGCCCTATACAGGGGTTTCAGTGGAACATGCGGTTCGCGCACAGCTCGATCGCCCCGGGGCACCCGTTCATTACGTCGAAAACGCGCTGATCAACTCGCTGCTCGGGCTGCTCTGCTGGGAGGCGATCTTCGCGCCGTTGCCGGGCGCCTTCTTCCATCCGTTTCACGCCGCGCCCGCCGACCTCGCCAGCCCGGATTTCGCTGCGCGCCGGTCCGCCTGGCTCGATCCCTGCCTCGATCTGCTCGACACCGGCGCCTACCAGGACTGCATTCGCCGCACCTACGCCGCCAAGTTCGGCATCCAGTCAGCGTTCGTGAGCTGGGGCCTGCTCGACGAGGCATTGCTCGAGCGGGCGCTGGCCTGCCTGCCGGCGGCCCACCTCAAGGCGTTTTTCCGCCGCATCCTGGCCGACGTGCCGACCAACCGCTCCGGCTTGCCGGACCTGATCCAGTTCTTCCCGGCCGAAGGGCGCTACCGGCTGATCGAGGTCAAGGGCCCCGGCGATCGTCTGCAAGACAACCAGAAGCGCTGGCTGGCCTACGCGGCGCAACACGGCATTCCGGTCGCGGTCTGCCATGTGCGTTGGGAAAGCGACGCGGCGTGAGCTATCGCATCGCCGTGCGCGAGCTGTGCGAGTTCACCGCCAAGTGCGGCGACCTCGACCTGCGCTTCGTCCCCTCGCCGACGGCCCAGGAAGGTATCGCCGGCCACGCCACGGTCACCGCGCGCCGCGGGCCGGCGTATGAGCGCGAAGTGACGCTCGAAGGCGAGTACGGCGTGCTGCGCGTACGCGGGCGCGCCGATGGCTACGACGCCGCGGCCAACCGGCTCGAAGAAATCAAGACCTACCGGGGCGATCTCGCCCGCCAGCCGGCCAATCATCGGTCGCTGCACTGGGCGCAGGCACGCATCTATGGCTGGCTGCTGTGCAAGACCCGCGGGCTTTCGCAGATCGAGCTGGCGCTGGTGTATTTCGACATCGTCAGCCAGAAGGAAACCGTGCTGCTCGAAACGCAGCGGGCGGACGAGCTGCAGCGATTCTTCCAGGCGCACTGCGAGCGTTTTCTCGCCTGGGCCGAGCAGGAGCTGACGCATGTCGGCCACCGCGATGCGGCCCTGCGCACGTTGGCCTTTCCCTTCGCCGACTTCCGCATGGGTCAGCGCGAGCTGGCCGAAGCCGTCTACAAGGCCGCCTGTACCGGCACGCAACTGCTCGCGCAGGCGCCGACCGGCATCGGCAAGACGCTGGCGACCCTGTTCCCGCAGCTCAAGGCGATGCCGGGCCAGCAACTGGACAAAGTGTTCTTCCTCGCCGCGAAGACGCCCGGCCGGGGCCTGGCGCTCGAGGCGCTGGAGCGCCTGCGTAACGCCGGCGCCACGCCGCTGCGCACGCTCGAGCTGATCGCCCGCGAAAAAAGCTGCGAGCACCCGGACAAGGCGTGCCACGGCGACTCCTGTCCGCTGGCCGCCGGCTTCTACGATCGCCTGCCGGCCGCGCGCGCCGCGGCGGTCGCTCGCCAACGGCTGGATCGCGCCAGCGTGCGGGAACTGGCGCTCGCACACGCGGTGTGCCCGTACTTTCTCACGCAGGAGCTGGCGCGCTGGGCCGATGTGGTGGTGGGCGACTACAGCTATTACTTCGATACGACCGCCCTGCTCCACGGGCTCACCCAGGCCAATGGCTGGCGTGTCTGTCTGCTGGTGGACGAGGCGCACAACCTGCTCGAGCGCGGCCGCGGCATGTACAGCGCAGCGCTCGATCAGCGCCGCTTCCAGGCGCTGAAGCAGGAAGCGCCGGCGGTCTTGAAAAAGCCGCTGGAGCGGCTGCTGCGGGCCTGGGCCGAGGTGCATCGCGAGCAGGCCGTCGCCTACCGCGTACTGCCCGACTTGCCGAATCGGCTGATCGGCGCCTTGCAGCAGCTGGTCGGGGCGATCAACGATCACCTCGCCGAACAGCCGGAAGGGCTCGATTCCGACTGGCGTACCGCCTATTTCGATGCGATGCAGTTCTGCCGCATCGCCGAGACCTTCGATACCCATTCGCTGATCGACTGCACGCTGCAACCCGCGCGCACCGGGCGCCGGCCCACCTCGCGGCTGTGCCTGCGCAACGTGGTGCCAGGTCCCTTCCTGGCGCCGCGCTTCGCCGTCGCGCGGTCGGCTGTGCTGTTTTCCGCCACGCTCAGCCCACGGGGTTTTTATGCCGACACGCTGGGGCTGGACCGCGGCCATTGGCTGGAGGTGCGTTCGCCGTTCCAGGCCGAGCAGCTCGACGTCCGCGTGGCGCGTCATGTATCGACCCGCTACGCCGACCGCGAGCGTTCGATCGAACCGATCGTCGACCTGATCGCCGGGCAATACCAGCGCCGGCCGGGCAACTATTTGGCCTTCTTCAGCAGCTTCGACTACTTGCTGCAGGTCCAGATGCGGCTGGCCGAGCGCCATCCGCACCTGCCGCACTGGACACAGACCCGCTCGATGGACGAAGCCGCGCGCGAGGCCTTTCTCGCGCGCTTCCAGGCCGCCGGGCAAGGCATCGGGTTCGCGGTGCTGGGCGGCGCCTTCGCCGAGGGCATCGACCTGCCGGGCGACCGGTTGATCGGCGCCTTCGTCGCGACGCTGGGGCTGCCGCAGGTCAATCCGGTGAACGAGCAATTGCGCGATCGGCTGGAGTCGCTGTTCGGCGCCGGCTACGACTACGCCTATCTCTATCCCGGATTGCAGAAGGTCGTGCAGGCCGCCGGGCGGGTGATCCGCACGCCGGATGACCGGGGCGTGGTGCACCTGATCGACGATCGCTTCGCGCAGCCGCGGGTCCGTCGGTTGCTGCCCGGCTGGTGGCGGATCGATATGCACACCGAGCCGGGCTAGCCGCGCCGTCAGAAGGTCAGGCGCGCACCGAGGGTGAGGTTGCGTCCCGGCAACAGCACTTCGTCCTTGATGAAGGACGTGTGCTGGCGGGCCTTCTCATCGAGCAGGTTGTTGCCCTTGAGGTAGAGCTGGTAGTCGGTGCGCCCCCATTGGCCGTGATACGCAAGGCCGGCCGAGAGCATGTCGTAGCCGGCGGTTTCGGTTTCATAGGCGGCGACGTCGTCCTGGCGATCGACACGGTAGTACTCGAGCTGGCCATCCAGGCTGGCCGTCAGGCGCTGGTCCATACGCACGCCGAGCCGGTCGGCGGGAATGCGCGGCAAGTCACCACCATCACGCAGCTCGCCGCGTACGTGATCGCCGAACAGGGTCACGGCCGTCGCCTCGGTGGCCTGGTATCGCACCTCGGCTTCGGCGCCGGTCAGCACCGCGTCGGCCTGGCGGTACTGGATTTCGCGATAGCCGCCACCCACGTCATGCCCGGTATCGGCCGCGTGGATGTAGTCGTCGACCCAGTTGCGGAACAGGCTGAAGGTGAATGTGGTACGGCCGGCGAACTTGCGCACGGTGAGCTCGGCGTTGTGAGCGGTTTCCTCGTCGAGGTCCGGGTCGCCCAGCTCGACGGTGCGGGTCGCCGCGTGCGGGCCGTTGGCGTAGAGCTCTTCGGCGGTCGGCAGGCGCTGCGAACGGGTCAGCGACAGACCCAGCGAGTACGACGGCGCGAAAGTCCAGACGGTGCCGAGCGCGATCGAGTTGCCACGGTGGCGGCTGTCCGGCGCGCCGCTGGCGTCGATGTCCTGCCATTCGTGGCGCAGGCCGAACTCATGGCGCCAGTCGCCGGCGGTGTATTGCTCGAGCAGGAACAGGCCATGATTGCGGGTCAGCGTCGGCGGCACATAAGCCTCTTCGCCCAGCGCCTCGAAGTCGCGGCGCAGCGTTTGCCCGCCGACAACCCCGCGCCAGCCGAACAGCGGTGCGTGGGTCAGTTCGAGTCGGGCGTCGGTCGCCTGGCTGTCGAAGCGGGTGCCGACCTCGTCGCCTTCGATTTCCTCATGCTGGTAGTCGCTGTGGCCAACCCGCAGCCTGGCCCGTTCGAACCCAGGCAAGGGGTCGCTCAGCTCGCCGCGCAGGTCCCAGCGTTTGCGCTGCATGTCGATGTAGGGCACGCCGGCGTGCTCGTCGTGCTCGTGTTCGTCGCCATGCTCGTCTTCTTCATGCTCATGCTCGTCATGGCCGGCGCAATGCCAATCGGCCGGACCGTGCGTGTGGCAATCGGCGTGCTCATGGGCCAGCAGGCCGTAGCGATTGTTCTGCTCGCCAAACGCCAGCCCCAGGTAGCCACGCTCGCCGATGAAACTGGCGCCGAGGTTGTAGCTGTCGGTGTCGTTGTAGGAGCCAGCCTGCTCGTCCGGCGAACCGGGGATTTCATAGGCGTCCGCGTTGCGCTTCACGCCCTCGGCACGCACGGCGAACTGACCGGCGCCGGCGGTGATGCCGAACACCCCGGCCGTCTCGTCGGCAACGGTATTGCCGCGCAATTCCAGTTCACCGTCGTAGCCATCGACCGGTACGTAGGTCGGCACCTTGCGGTCGACCACGTTCACCACGCCGCCGATCGCGCCGCCGCCGTAGAGCAAGGTCGCCGGCCCCTTGAGCACCTCGATGCGCTCGGCCAGCAAGGGCTCGAGGGTAATGGCGTGATCCGGGCTGATGGTCGAGGCATCCAGCACATCGACGCCATCGCTCAGGACCTTGACCCGCGCGCCGGACTGCCCGCGGATGACCGGCTGCCCTACGCCCGCGCCGAAGCCCGCCGAGCGCACACCAGGCAGGCTGTCCAGCGTCTCGCCAAGGGTCGCCTCGCGTCGCAGTACCAGCTCATCGCCTTCAAGCACCTCCGCTGGCGTGTTCATACGGTGTCGCGGGTTATCCAGCGCACTGGCGCTGATGACGGTTTCCTCCAGCTCGACGGGATCGACAGGTGCCTGGGCCCAGGCCAGCGGCGACAGCGCCAACGAAACGGCGAACGTTAGAGGGTGGGGTTTGCATTGCATGAGGGTGTCTCCACACCAGTGCCAGCCGAATGCCGGCGAGCGGACGATCAGAGGCGCGCGCTCGAGCGCCCCGTGTAGACGTGCGCAGCCGAAGCCACGGACGGTTGCGATGAAGGTCAAATGTTATGTTATAACGACAATTAACCGCAACCTGGCAAGCGCCATGTCCGCACGACCGTTCGCAAGGCCAGGCACTGCAAAGAGCGCCGCCATCTCCAGAGGAACCATCATGAGTGACCGATTGCCCGTGACCGTCCTGTCCGGCTTTCTCGGCGCCGGCAAGAGCACCCTGCTCAACCACTTGCTGCGCAACCGGGAAAACCGCCGAATCGCCGTGATCGTCAACGACATGAGCGAAATCAACATTGATGCCCGCGAGGTGCAGCGCGACGTGACGCTCAACCGAGGCGAGGAGCGACTCATCGAAATGAGCAACGGCTGCATCTGCTGCACGCTGCGTGAGGACCTGCTCGAAGCGGTCAGCCGACTCGCGCGGGAGGGCCGCTTCGACTACCTGCTCATCGAGTCGACAGGCATTTCCGAGCCGCTGCCGGTCGCCGAGACATTCACCTTCCGGGACGAACTGGGCCACAGCCTGTCGGACCTGGCGCGACTCGATACGCTGGTGACGGTAGTCGATGGGGTGAACTTCCTGCGCGACTTTCACGAAGCGCCGGATCTGGCCAGCCGTGCCGAGCCGATCGAGGCGGACGACGAGCGCTCGGTCACCGACCTTCTGATCGAGCAGGTCGAATTCGCCGATGTGCTGCTGATCAGCAAGATCGATCTCATCAGCCAGGCCGAGCGCAACGAGCTGGAGGCCATTCTGCGCCGGCTCAATACGCATGCCCGTATTCATGCCATGCACATGGGTGCTGTTCCGCTCGATCTGTTGCTCGACACCGGGCTATTCGATTTCCAGCGGGCCGCGCAGGCACCGGGCTGGTTGAAAGAACTACGAGGAGAACACCAGCCCGAGACCCTCGAGTACGGCATCGCCTCTACCGCCTACCGGGCACGGCGGCCTTTTCACCCACAACGTTTTCACGACTTCCTCAACCGCGATTGGCGTAATGGGCGGCTGCTACGTTCCAAAGGGTACTTCTGGCTGGCCAGCCGCCCGCATCAGGTCGGGAGCTGGTCGCAGGCTGGCGGACTGATGCGTCATGGTTATGCGGGTCTCTGGTGGCGCCATGTACCGCGAGAGCACTGGCCGCAGGACGAAGAAAGCCGGCGGGTCATTCTTGCCCAATGGCACGACGAGACCGGCGATTGCCGACAGGAGCTGGTATTCATCGGCCAGAACGTCGACTTCGATCGGCTGGTCTTGGAGCTCGATGCCTGTCTGCTGACGGACAGCGAGTACCACCGCGGCGCAGAGGGCTGGCTCGCACTGCCCGACCCGTTCGCCCCCTGGACGGAAGAAGCCAGCTGATCGCAAGGCCGGGCTGTCGCATCGACGACAGAGGTCATCATTCGTCCGACCACATTTTGGGATTAAAAGCAGATATCGCTGTTTCTGCCATCAGGGTGGGCCACCGAAAACAACCGCTATCCGATTGGTCAATAGCTGGACCACTAGCCACGGCGCCTGCGGCAGCTAGCGAAATCAGCTGCCTCCGCGCGTTCTTTAGCCGAAGGTAGGGATCGGCATGCGTTGACAAAGCGAAGACGTTGCCCATAATCGCCAATGTCGTATGACGACCGATAACAAAAACCCATCAGCTGTTGCCGACCGGAACCTGGCAAGCAGCCGGTGAACACAACCTGCCTCGACGCCGTTATAGGGCAGACGTCTCTAGCGGCCGATCCGAAAGGGAGTAGAACAACAATGACCCTACGCAAGCCACTCGCCAATGCCATCATGCTGGGCAGCCTCGGGCTCTCGCTGGGACTGCCGGCTACCGCACTGGCACAAGAAGGCTTCGTCGATGGTGCGAAGGTTGGCCTCAACCTGCGCAACTTCTACATCAACCGCGACCTGCTCGATGACGCCAACCCGCAGAATCGCGCCGAGGAATGGACCCAGAGCTTCATTCTCAACGTCCAGTCCGGCTACACGCCCGGCCCGGTCGGCTTCGGCGTCGATGCCATCGGCATGCTGGCGATCAAGCTCGACGGCGGCAACGGCACCGACGGCACCGGCCTGCTGCCGCGTACCGCCGAAGGCCCGCGTGACGATTTCGGCCGCGTCGCCGTAGCCGCCAAGGCCAAGTTCTCCGAGACCGAACTGAAAGTCGGCGAGATGATGCCCGTCCTGCCGATCCTGCGCGCCGACGACGGCCGCTCGCTGCCGCAGACCTTCCAGGGCGGCATGGTCACCTCGCGCGAAATCAGCGGCCTGACCCTGTACGGCGGCCAGTTCCGTCAGAACAGCCCGCGCGACGATGCGAGCATGGAGGACATGAGCTACGCCGGCGGCGAGTCCGATCGCTTCAACTTCCTCGGCGGCGAGTACGCCTTCAACGACAAGCAGACCACCGTTGGCCTGTGGACCGCTGAACTGAAGGACGTCTACGAGCAGCAATACGCCCAGTTCCTGCATGTGCAGCCGCTCGGCGAAGACCTGGCCCTGACCGCCAACCTCGGCTACTTCCAGGGCGAAGACGAGGGCAGCGCGCTGGCCGGCGAGCTGGACAACAAGACCTACTCCGGTCTGTTCGGCCTCAAGTTCGGCGGCAACACCCTCTACGTCGGCCTGCAGAAAGTCAGTGGCGACACCGGCTGGATGCGCGTCAACGGCACCAGCGGCGGCTCGCTGGCCAACGACAGCTTCAACAACAGCTACGACAACCCCGGCGAGCGGTCCTGGCAGCTGCGCCATGACTACAACTTCGCCGCGATGGGCGTACCGGGCCTGACGCTGATGAACCGCTACATCAGCGGCGACAACATCGAGGTGGGTGCAATCGACGATGGCGAAGAGTGGGGCCGCGAAACCGAGCTGGCCTACACCGTCCAGAGCGGCCCGGCGAAGAACCTCAACGTGAAGTGGCGCAACTCCAGCTTCCGCTCCGAGGTCAACGCCCGCGACCTGGACGAGAATCGCATCATCATCAACTACCCGATCTCGATTCTGTAAACCGCAACTTGCTCCGCTCCTGATGTGACACCTTCAGCCCGCCCATTCGGCGGGCTTTTTTTCGCGAGCAGAACAGAGCAGGCAGCCGTCAGCTGCGTTCCAGTGCACTGACCAGGTCGTGGAAGGCTTCGCGATTGGATTCGTTGAGGCTCATGAGGATGCGGTGCGCTTCGAGCACCTTAGACTTGACCACTTCTTCGGATTGGTCCTGTACCGGGAGATCCGACAGGCAGTCCGGACAGGGCAAGGGTTCATCGATGATGTTGAACACCTGATCGAACCCCATCGATGACAGCAGGCGGGTGATGTCCGGGTGGGTGGTCACCACCGTGGGCAAAAGGCCGACCTTCTGCCGGGACAGGATGGAAAGCTTTGCGAGCAAGCCGAGCGTGGTGCTGTCGATGCTGCGCGATTCGGTCAGGTCGATGACGATCGACGAGAAATTGAGCGCCGAGAAGATCTTCTCGATGGTTGCATCGAGCGCGGAACACAGCGTCAGACGAATCTCGCCAACGAATTTCAGGACAAAGGTACCGTCCAGTTCGGCGAACTGGATCTTACCAGTACTCATGCAAGGTTCCTGCTCAACACCAGCAAGGCGATATCGTCCGGCATTTCCGCCAACTCGGCCAACCCAAACACTTTGCGTAACCCATTCAGCGACCCACCGGCCGTTTCGACCATCTCGGGCAACACACGCTCCTTGTCTTTGAGCGTGTCGCCGGGCAAAAGGTCCAGAATGCCATCGGACAACAGCGTCAGGCTGAACGATGGCGGCAACTCCATCTGGTAATCCTCATACTCGGCCTCGACGAACAGACCGACGGGCAAACCGCGCCCCTGCAGATAGCGCGCCTTGCCGTCTGTATACAGCACCGGTAGCGGCAAATGCCCACCGATGGCGTAATGCAGCAGGTTGCGTTCCTGATCGATGACGCCGCCAAGCATGGTGACGTGCTTGCCCAGCTTGCAGTTGATCAGCCCGCGATTGATGTGGCCGAGCACTTCCGACGGCTTGAACTCCGGCAACGCGCCCTGACGGCGCGATTCGTACAGCAGGCGTGTCGTCATGAACTTCAACAGCACGGTGACGAACGCCGACGACGCCCCGTGACCCGACACATCCGCCAGGTAGAAAACGACCCTGCGTTCATCGACGCGGAAGTAGTCGACGAAGTCGCCCGACAGATACAGCGAGGGAATGATCTGGTGCGAAAACTGGAAATCATCCGCCGACCAGGGAGTGACCGGCAGCATGTTCATCTGGACCTGCCGGCCGGCGTTCTGGTCTTCCTGGAGCAGGTTGAGGCTGGCTTGGAGGTCGCGGTTGGCATCTTCGAGCTGTTGCCGGTAGCGCCGATTCTCCAATCGAAGACGTGATCGATCGAGGGCACGATGAACCGAGTGCTCAAGGACCGCGAGGTCTTCGAGCGGCTTGATCAGGTAATCGGCGGCGCCGAGCCGCAGCGCCTCGACGGCATCGCTCATGACGCCCGCTCCGGACACCACGATGACCGGCAGGTCGGCCTGCCGCTCGGTGACCAGCCGGATCAGTTCGAGGCCATCCATCTGCGGCATGCGCAGATCGCAGATGATCAGGTCAGGATGATGCGCATCGAACAATTCGAGTCCCTGCGCGCCACCCGCGGCCTGGAGGACATTGAAACCGCTGTCCTCCAGATAAGCTGCCAGGCTGGCTCGAACCTCGTCGTCATCATCGATGATCAGCAGCGTGGCGATTGGGTTGTGCATGTTCCTACCGGCCAGTGCGCCAGGACGATTAAAAGCTACCCGCAACGCAGGCGTTCCCAGGTTCGTTCAAGGCGCAGACGGTACTCCCATACGTTCGGTGTTTCAAGCGTGCGCCAGCGCACGCCGCGCGCCTTTACAGCCTGGAGACGGCGACGCTATAAGGTCGAAACCGACCGAAAAAGCGAGCGCTCCGATGAGCCAGCAAAACCGTGATTACAGTGAAAAACGCGACTTCATCCGCATGCAAGTGGAAGCCGGCATGACCATCGTGCAAGGCGATACCCGCATCGAGGCCACGTGCCTGGATTTGTCCAGCACCGGCATGCAGGCCAAGGCTTCGTCACACCTACAGGTCGGTGACCGCGTGCGCATTCTCATCCCGTCCGAGCATCCCTCGCTCAAGGGCCTCGAAGCCGAGGCCAACGTGGTGCGGGTAACGCCACTGGCCGATGGTTCCCAGCAACTGGGACTGGCGTTCGTCACGCTGAGCTGAGCGCCGGCATCGCGGGACCGTGTGAAGACCACTGCGCTCGCCAGGTTTCACACGGTCTGATCGACGGGCCTTTCGAACTCAGAAATCATCCTCGACCTGGCCGTCCTGAACGCGGAACTCCCGGTTCTGCAGGTAGGCATTGCGTACGAAGACATAGCGGTCGCCGGTGATCATGCGCTCTGCCGACAGCAGCTCCGCCCGGGTATCGACCGTCTCGATGCCGCGCATCGTGTTGCGCGCAGCGACATCGCCCATATAAGGATAGGGTTGCAGGTAAGCGTCCGGCACGCGGCCGAAGGCATCGCGCACCGTGCTCGGGCCGAACAGCGGCAGCACCAGGTAGGGGCCGCTGCCAAGACCCCAGGCACCGAGCGTCTGTCCGAAATCTTCGTCGTTGCGCGTCAGCCCCATCGGGGTCGCCACGTCGAACAGACCCAGCACACCGAAGGTCGTGTTGAAGAGGATGCGGCTGGCATCGATGCCGGCATCACGCATCTTGCCTTGCAGCAGGTCGTTACCCAGCACGACGACATCGCCAAGGTTTCCGAAGAAATTGCCGATGCTGTCTTCCACCGGGTCCGGCGTGACGCGCTGGTAACCCTTGGCCAGCGGCTTGAGGGTGTAGGTATCAAGCGTATCGTTGAACCGGAACACCGCCCGGTTGAAGCCTTCCCAAGGGTCCTGCTCCGCCGCGGCGACCGGCAGCGACACCGCACCCCATCCCAGCACCGCAACCATCAGCCAGCCCCGACCTGCCTTCATCCTTTGCATACCAGACCCCTGCGTTGAGTGGATGGCTGACCGCCACCGAAAGGCCGCCAGTATAAAGCCAAGCCAGCACGGCCAGGCAGCCATGCCGCGATGCTCCGACACATTGCAGGTCAGCCACGGACTGCTATACCGACGATAGGACCTTTACCGCGCTCATGCTGTCCATCCGACATAGCGACGGAGGATCGGAACATGCCCACACGGGAACTTCAGACTCAGCTTGAACTGCTGCGAAGCCAGCTACGCGAAGATGCCCCGCTGACCGAAGAGGAGCGCGCCGCGCTGCTGGCCATCACACGGGATATCGAATCGCGGCTCGAGCGTCAGGGCGTAGGCGAACCGGACGACTCGCTCGTCGATGGGGTCAACCTTGCGGTGGAGCGCTTCGAAGTCAGCCATCCCAGCACGGCGATGACGCTACGCAACATCATGCAAACGCTCGCCAGCATGGGTATTTGACGGCATCGCTCACTGCCGGGCGATACGGGCATTCGGCCAGGCGAGCGCCTCGGTGCTTCGATAGGGATTGATGTCCAGCCCCCCTCGCCTCACGTACCGCGCATAAACGGTCAGGCGCTCGGGTTCGAGCAGCCGCTGCAAGTCCATGAAGATGCGTTCGACGCATTGCTCGTGGAAGTCAGCGTGCTGACGGTAGCTGACGATGTAGGTCAGCAGGCTCTCTGGAATCAGCTCCGCCCCGACGTATTCCACCACGAGGCTGCCCCAGTCCGGCTGGCCCGTGACGGGGCAATTGGACCGGAGCAGGTGGCTGTGCAGGCTGGCCTCGACCCGGCTGTCCTGCCGGCAGCGCAGCAGCCCTGCATCCGGCTGGTCGTAGGCCTCGATCCGCACGTCCAACTCATCGATGCAGCGGCCCGGCAAGGGCGCTATCCCTTCACGCTCAACCTCTGCGAGCGAACGAACGCTGACGGACACCGGCTTGCCGGCGACCTGTGAGAGGTCTTCAGCCAGGCGTAGCTGTAGCGCCTGCACGTCGGCGAACACGCTCTGATTGAGCGAATTGAGGTAAAGCTTGAACGACTTCGACTCGATGATGTTCGGCGAGTCGGCCGGAATGGAGAAACTGCCGACCGCGACCACTGGCTTGCCCGACGGCAACAGCCAGGACAGCTCGTAGCTGTTCCAGACATCGACGCCCCGGTAAGGAAGCGTCTCGGCGGTGAGGCCCAGCTCGGCCCACTTGGTGGTGCGGGCGATGGGAAAGAGCAACGACGGATCGTAGCTTGCGGTGTAGGCGGTCGATTTCCCCAGCGGGGACTGCTCGGCGGGATGGTGCATGCGGGCTCGTCAGGGCGGAAAAAGCGGCGAGTTTATCGCCTTCCGCCCCGGTGCACCCGGTTGGACGACGAATTACTGCCGCATGCCGCGGCCGCTCTTCAACAACCGGATGCAAAACAGGTACAGCAGTACGGCGGCGATCGCCATGAAGCCGATGGCCGTGCCGATGCTGATGTCCGACACGCCCAGTATTCCATAGCGGAACGCGTTGACCATATGCAGGATCGGGTTGGCGAGCGAAACCGTCTGCCAGACGTCAGGCAACAGGTGGATCGAGTAAAACACCCCGCCCAGGTAGGTCAGCGGCGTCAGGATGAAGGTCGGCACGATCGAGATGTCATCGAAGTTGCGCGCGTAGACGGCATTGATGAAGCCGCCGAAGGCGAAGATCGTGGCCGTCAGCACCATCACGATCACCGTCACGCCGATGTGGTGGACCTGCAACTGGGTGAAAAACATCGACAGCAGCGTCACGATGATCGCCACCGCCAGCCCCCGCGCGATCCCACCCAGCGCGAAGCCGGTCAGGATCACGTGCGGCGAGACGGGCGAGACCAGCAACTCCTCGATGGAGCGATGGAACTTGGTGCCGAAGAAGCTGGACACCACGTTGCTGTATGCGTTGGTGATCACCGACATCATGATCAGCCCCGGCACGATGTACTCCATATAGGTGAAGCCATCCATCTCCCCGATGCGCTGGCCGATCAGCCGGCCGAAGATGACGAAATAAAGCACCATCGTGATGGCCGGAGGCAGCAGCGTCTGCGGCCAGATGCGCATGAACCGGCGGATTTCCCGATAGACGATGGTGTTGAGCGCGACCAGATTGGCCCGTAGTTCGGCGTTCATTTGGCCTCCTTGGCGAGGTTGTTCTCTACCAGCGAGACGAACAGTTCCTCCAATCGGTTGGTCTTGTTGCGCAGGCTCAGCACCTCTATGCCCTGGAGGGCGAGTAGACGAAACAGCTCGGTGACGCCCTGGCTTTTCTCGACCTGGACTTCCAGCGTGTGGTGGTCGACCAGCCTTGCCGGATACGCACCCAGCTCAGGCGGAACCAGCTGCGACTCCTTGAGATCGAGCAGGAAGGTCTCGACATGCAGCTGCTTGAGCAACTCGCGCATGCTCGTGTTCTTGACGATCTGACCATGGTCGATGATGCCGATGTTGCGGCACAACTGCTCGGCCTCCTCCAGGTAGTGAGTCGTCAGGATGATGGTGATGCCCTGCCGGTTGAGATCGGTCAGGAAGCTCCACATCGAGCGGCGCAGCTCGATGTCCACGCCGGCGGTGGGCTCGTCGAGAATCAACAGGCGCGGCTGGTGGATCAGCGCCCGGGCGATCATCAAGCGCCGCTTCATGCCACCTGACAGCATCCGTGACGGCACGTCGCGCTTGTCCCACAGCCCAAGCTGGTTCAGGTACTGCTCCGCCCTCGCCTTCGCGATACGGGCTGGAATGCCGTAATACCCGGCCTGGGTCACGAGGATGTCGAAGGCCTTCTCGAACTGGTTGAAGTTGAACTCCTGCGGCACGACCCCAAGGCAGCGCTTGAGCGCCGCCGGGTCGCGGTCGAGATCGTTGCCGAACACCTGCACGGTCCCGCCGCTCTTGTTCACCAGAGTCGAAAGGATGCCGATGGTGGTGGACTTGCCCGCTCCGTTCGGCCCCAGCAAGGCGAAGAAATCGCCTTCGGCGACGTCCAGATCGATGCCCTTCAAGGCCTGGAAGCCGTTGCCGTAGATTTTCGTGAGGTTCCGAATGGACAGAGCTGGATTCATCGGATGCACGCTCGTAGCCGCAAAGAAGGAAAGCTAGATGGGGATTGTCTCGGCAAAATGCAACCGCGGCCCCAGCGGCATTCCCGAACTCCGCCAGTGGTACGGGGGTCACTGAGTAGACGCGCGGCGTCCCGACTGCCGCCCGCCTCCGATGGCCTGCCTGTCACGCCGCGACGACGGCCCGGCCATCGATCATCAACCGCAAGGAGGTCGCAATGGCTTGGCTCTGGATAGTGGTTCTGCTGCTCGGCGTGGCGCTGCTCGCCCACCTCGGCGTACCTGCGATCGCCTCGCTGACGATTGTCGCCCTGTACCTGGTCGCCATGGGTGTCTCGGAGAGCGTACCGGCCGGTTTGATGGTCCTGTTCTGGTTGCTGTGGGCCGTCGTCGCCGTCTTCCTGTTGGCAACCGACCTGCGCCGCCGCTATTTCAGCGCGCCGATGTTCGAGTGGTTCAAGACCGTCTTGCCACCCATTTCCGCGACCGAGCGGGACGCGATCGATGCCGGTACCGTCTGGTGGGATGGTGAGCTATTCAGCGGACGACCCGATTGGCGTCGCTTGCTGGACTATCCCCGCCCGCGCCTCACGGAGGAGGAACAGGCCTTCCTGGACGGCCCTACCGAGACCCTGTGCGCGATGGTCAGCGAGTGGGACATCGCTCAACGCATGGATTTGCCCGCGCACGCCTGGGACTACATCAAGGCGCAGGGCTTCTTCGCGCTGATCATTCCCAAGGCGTACGGCGGAAAGGGATTCTCGGCGTTCGCCCATTCCCAGGTGGTCATGAAGCTCGCCACGCGCAGCAACGATCTCGCCAGCACCGTGATGGTGCCCAACTCCCTCGGACCAGCCGAATTACTGCTGCGCTACGGCACCGATCGACAGCGCGAGCACTACCTGCCCAGGCTGGCTGACGGTCGGGATATCCCCTGCTTCGCCCTGACCGGACCCTATGCGGGCTCCGACGCCGGCGCGATGAACGACACCGGCGTGGTCTGCCGAGGCCAGTGGCTGGGTGAGGACGTCATCGGTCTGCGGCTGAACTGGGAGAAGCGCTACATCACGCTCGGGCCGGTCGCCACGCTGCTGGGGGTCGCGTTCAAGACCTACGATCCGGACCATTTGCTGGGCGACGAGACCGACCTCGGGATCAGCCTGGCGCTCATCCCGACCGATACCGTCGGAGTCGATATCGGGCGTCGTCACCTCCCGCTCGGGGCCGCCTTCATGAACGGCCCCAACTGGGGCAAGGACGTCTTCGTCCCGCTGGATGCCGTGATCGGCGGTCGCGAGATGCTCGGCAAGGGCTGGATGATGCTGATGAACTGCCTCTCGGTCGGCCGATCGATCTCTCTGCCGGCAACCGGCACCAGCGCCGCCAAGCTGTGCAGCTACGTGAGCGGACGCTATGCGCGGGTGCGCGAGCAATTCAATGTCCCGCTCGAACGCTTCGAAGGCATACAGGCCCCGCTCGCCCGCATCGGCGGCAATGCGTGGCTGATGGACGGCGCGCGCAGCCTGACGGCCCTGGCGGTCGATCTCGGCGAGCGGCCATCGGTACTGTCGGCCATCCTGAAATATCACCTCACCGAACGCGGCCGCGAGTGCATTTCCCATGCGATGGACATCCACGGCGGCAAGGGCATCATGCTCGGCCCGAACAACTACCTGGCGCGCTCCTGGCTCAGCGCGCCGATCTCGATCACGGTCGAGGGGGCGAACATCCTGTCGCGCAACCTGATGATCTTCGGCCAGGGCGCCATTCGCTGCCATCCCTTCGTCCTCCGCGAGATGGAGACCCTGCTCGAGCCGGATCACGAGCAGGCCATCGCGCGCTTCGACAAGGTGCTGCTCGAACACATCGGTTTCGCGGTACGCAACGCGGCCAGCACCTTGATACTCAGCCTGAGCCTGGGATTGCTCGGCCGGGCTCCCGGCGACGCGACCGCGCAGCCCTACTTCCGTGCACTCGATCGCCTCGCAGCGGCCTTCGCGATGCTCGCCGACCTGTCGATGATGCTGCTCGGCGGCGAACTCAAGCGCCGCGAACGCCTCTCGGCGCGCCTGGGCGACGTACTCAGCTACCTTTACCTCGGCTCGGCAGCCTTGAAGCAGTACCACGACGCCGGCCATCCCGAAGACCAGCGGCCGCTTCTGCGCTGGGCGATGGAAGATTGCCTGGCCAAGGCCGAACAGGCGCTGGATGAGCTGCTCGCCAACTTCCCGAACCGGGTCCTCGGCGCGCTGCTGCGTCTGGTGGTATTCCCGTTCGGCCGTCGTCACAGCGGGCCTTCGGATGCGCTGGAGGCACAAGTGGCGGCGATTCTCGGACGACCGGAGGGCGATCCGGCGCTCGAATCGATCCTGTCCGGGGTCTACAGACCAGAGGACGACAACGAGCCCCTTGCAGCGCTGCGCCAGACCTACGAGGCCATCGAACGGAGCCAGCATGCCGAACGCAAGCTCGACAAGGCGCTGCGCAGTGGCGCACTGACCCTCGACGCTGATGCAGAACCGGTTCAGGCGGCGACGTTGGCCGGCGTGCTCACGCCGGAAGAAGCCGATCTGCTGCGAGCGGCCCGTCAGGCACGGCGCAAGGTGATAGATGTCGATGACTTCGCCAAGGACGAGATCCAGCTCAGCCCCGGCCGTGTGCGCTGAGCCCCACAAACCAGGCGCGAGACGGCATAATCGCGCCCCCAACTGATACAGGTGCTCAATGGCCAACCCGTACGTCGACCACAACCTGGCCCTGCTGGCTCATTTGCGCGGCATCCTGATCGCGATGGGCGAGTCCGGTCAGGTATCCGAAGAGAGTCATGCGCTTTTCCTGGAGCGCTTCGACGACCTCATCATGCGTTTGCCGGATGTCCCCGAAGAACGCCACCTGGGGCAGGACCTGATCTGCCAGGTCTTTCATCGCTACCCCCAGATCGCGCACCTCGTTCCCCGCGACCTGCTGTGGTTCTTTGGCGGAGACTGCCTGCACTACATGCCGGACGAGGAGATCGCCCTGTTCCAGGCGCTGGAAGAGCGGCGCCACGAGGCCGAGATCAATGACGAACCCTTCGACTGGAATCAGGAGCGACAACTCTTGGCCCTGCCGGACCAGGATGTAAGGCACTGACGACAGCGGCAGGCGCGCATTCATGCAGCGCCTGCTCTGGGGCCTGGCTTTGGGCCTTTATTTGACGCAAACGAAAACGCCTCTCCGAAGAGCGGCGTTTTCGTTTGATTTGGAGCGGGAAACGAGACTCGAACTCGCGACCCCGACCTTGGCAAGGTCGTGCTCTACCAACTGAGCTATTCCCGCAATGGCGTCCCCTAGGGGACTCGAACCCCTGTTACCGCCGTGAAAGGGCGGTGTCCTAGGCCACTAGACGAAGGGGACGCAGCCCGGAACTTACAACAGACTTTCCGGCTTCCCTCGTTCTGCCATCGGCTTCACGCTGGAAGTGGCGCGCATTCTATGGAGGCCCTCCAAGGCCGTCAACCCTTCGTCAAAACTTTTTCGAGATCAGTGACTTCCTTGAAAAGGAGGAGCTATCAGACTGCCATGCAAGTCACTACACTCAGCCGAAATCCCGGTAGCAGAGAGGTACAGGGAGTGTCCCCCATACTGATCACCAGCCTCGTTCTGGGCGGCCTGTTTCTACTGGTTGCCATCGGCTACATCAATCACATCGTCGAGCGGAACAAGCTGGAGAAGGCTCGGTTGAAGGCCGACCTGAGCGACCGCGTCCGGCGCTGCGCCAACCTGGCCGACTCCATTCCCGGACAGATGGTGACGACGCCGCTCCTGCATGCCCTCGCCCGGCTCGAGCTGCACCTGTGCGAGCGACTCCAGCCTCTGGATCGCCACAACGCCACTCTTGGGCAGCGCATGGAGCGCCTGCGCGCCAGCCTCTCCCAGGGCGATGGCGCCGATGCGCGCGTACCTCCGCAACCGATCATGTCCGAAGCCAAGGCCAAGGAAGTACGCTTCCTGCTCGAGGACCTCGTCGCCCAGATGACCTGGGGCGCCAAGGAGGGCCTGCTCGATGCCAGCGAAGCCAAGCGCTGGATACGCGAGGCGCAGCGAATGTCGGTCCTGCTGCACATCGAGTTCTTTTCCAATGTCGGCCGCCAGGCGTTGCAGCAGAACCAACCCCGGCAGGCGCGCCTGGCCTTCGAGCGCGGCGTTCAATACATCCGCAAGCAGCCCGATCCCACCGCATTCAAGGCGCAACTCGCCAAGCTCGAGGCGCAGCTCGAACATACCAACGCGTTGGTACTGGAGCAGGGTCAGCCGAAGGATGACGAACCGAGCGAGCTCACCGATGGCCTGCGCTCGCTGGATGACGAAGACTGGAAAAAGAAGAACATCTACGAATAACCGGACTGGCAACCAGACGAGGAAGCGCCATGAGCCTGACCGTTTTCGGAGCTCCACTGTCCCCTTTCGTGCGCAAGGTACGGCTATGCCTGCTGGAAAAGCAGGTCGATTACGAACTTGAGTTCGTCATGCCCTTCACGCCACCGGACTGGTATTACGAGCTCAATCCGCTGGGCCGCATTCCGGCGCTGCGCGACGACCAGGTGACGCTCGCCGACTCCAGCGTGATCTGCCAATACCTGAACGAACGCCACCCCACTAACGACCTCCTCGGCAGCACCCCGGCGGCACGCGCTCAGGTTCGCTGGCTGGAAAAATACGCGGACTATGAAATCGCCCCCCTGGCGACGTTCACCGTATTCGCCAACCGGCTGCTCAAACCCAGCATGGGCAAGCCCTGCGACGAAGCGCTCGTGCAAAAGGCGCTCAATGAAAAACTGCCCCCGCACTTCGATTATCTGGAGCGGCAGCTCGGCGAGCGCGAGTACTTCGTGGAAGATCGGCTCTCAATGGCCGACATCGCCGTCGCCTGCCAGTTGATCAACCTGGAACACGGCGAAGAGACGGTCGATGCCACTCGCTGGCCCGGGCTGGCGGCTCACCTCGCCCGGATGAAGGCGCGCCAATCGGTCGGGCAGATCCTGCCGAGCGAACAGCGGATGGTGGAAAAGCTCCGGGCACAGGCGCCACAGGCCTAATGAAACCGTCGGGCGCAATCATCGCGCCCGACGCTCAGCCCAATAGCTGGCTTCCCACCCATTGCCGCGCGAATTGATAGGCGCAGCGGCCATTACGATTGCCCCGTGACGTGGCGAAGCGGATGGCCTCCTTTTCCAACCCTTCGCTCCAGCTCCAGGACAGCCCCGCGTCGGCGGCGAGACGCTGCAGCCAATGGCGAACCACGTCCAGGTAGTGATCCTGGCTGAACGGGTAGAAGGACACCCACAGCCCAAACCGATCCGACAACGCGATCTTGTCCTCGACCGCCTCGTTGGGATGAAGCTCTCCGTCGACCATCTGCCAGTGTTCGTTGTCGCTCTGCTTCTCGGGGACCAGGTGTCGGCGGTTCGATGTCGCATAGAGCAAGACGTTGTCCGGCGCGCGTTCGAGAGAGCCATCGAGCACGCTTTTCAGCACCCGGTAATCCCCCTCGCCAGCTTCGAAGGACAGGTCGTCGCAGAAGACGATGAAGCGCTGGTCGCAGCCCTGGAGGGCGTCGATGACGCGCGGCAGATCGGCAAGATGATCGCGCTCGATCTCGATCAACCGCAGTCCCTGCCCCGCATGCGCCGCCAGCAGCGCCCTGACCAGCGATGACTTGCCGGTGCCGCGAGCGCCCCAGAGCAGCGCATGATTGGCCGGTAAACCCGCCACGAACTGCCGCGTGTTGCCCAGCAGCAAGGCGCGCTGACGGTCCACCCCGACCAGATCGTCGAGCGACACGTCCAGGTCAACACGCAATGGCAACAGATAACCGGAGCGGCTTTCGCGCTGCCAGCGCGCCGCCACGACCGAACCCCAGTCGATCGGTTCACGGGCGGCTGGCAGCCAGGGCTCAAGCCGATCGACCAACCCATCCAACCGCTTCAGCAGTTGCTTGATATCGGAATCCATCAACACTCCTGTACGAAATCAAGGCCGCTCAGGCGAGCAACCGCTCTATCACGGAACCAAGCGACTCAGGCGTGCGCTTGGGCGAAAACCGCGTCACCCTCCCCTGCGCCGTATCCACCAGAAACTTGGTGAAATTCCACTTGATGGCGCGCGTACCGAGCAGCCCTGGCGCCTCGTGCTTGAGATGCTCGAACAACGGATGGGCGTTGGCGCCGTTGACCTCGACCTTGGCGAACAAGGGAAAGCTCACGCCATAGTTCAGCTCGCAGAACGACTGGATTTCCCCCGAGTCGCCCGGCTCCTGATGACCGAACTGGTTGCACGGAAAGCCAAGGACGACCAGACCGCGATCCCGGTACCGCTGCCACAGCGTCTCCAGGTCCCTGTACTGCGGAGTGAAACCGCAGCGACTCGCGGTGTTGACCACCAGCAGCGCCTTGGCAGCGTAGCTATCGAGGGTCCGGGTCTGGCCGTCCAGGGTGACACAGGGAATCTGCAGCAGCGCTTCGTTCATGATCGGTGCTCCGGGTGAAACGAATCGGTCGTCGACGCCGCTGCAGACGCACAGCGTGCCGCTTAAAAAGGGCCGGACTGTACCTTCCCCCGGCGCAAGCCGCGCACGTATCATGCCCCGCTCTTGGACGCCAAGTCTGGCAGCCGGCCATCAGCCTGCCAAGGCGCGGCAACGCACGCAGCCGCCTGCCCGGCGCTGCTCATTTCGGGACTCAAGATCATGCAGGTCAGCAAATCGAACAAGCTCGCCAACGTCTGCTACGACATTCGCGGGCCCGTGCTCAAGCACGCCAAGCGCCTGGAAGAGGAAGGCCATCGCATCCTCAAGCTGAACATCGGCAACCCGGCGCCGTTCGGTTTCGAAGCACCGGAAGAAATCCTCCAGGACGTCATCCGCAACCTGCCAACCGCCCAGGGCTACAGCGACTCCAAAGGCCTGTTCAGCGCGCGCAAGGCGGTGATGCAGTACTACCAGCAGAAGCAGGTCGAAGGCGTCGGCATCGAAGACATCTACCTGGGCAACGGCGTCTCCGAGCTGATCGTGATGAGCATGCAGGCCCTGCTCAACAATGGCGATGAAGTGCTCATCCCGGCACCCGACTATCCGCTGTGGACCGCTGCCGTCAGCCTGGCCGGCGGCAAGCCCGTGCATTACCTCTGCGACGAGCAAGCCAACTGGTGGCCGGACCTCGATGACATCAAGGCGCGCATCACGCCGAACACCAAGGCGATGGTCATCATCAATCCGAACAACCCGACCGGCGCGGTGTACTCCAAGGAGGTGCTGGCCGGCATGGTCGAGATCGCGCGCCAGCACAACCTCGTGCTGTTCTCCGACGAGATCTACGACAAGATCCTGTACGACGATGCGGTACACCATTCGACGGCCGCGCTGGCGCCCGACGTGCTGTGCCTGACCTTCAATGGTTTGTCGAAGTCCTACCGCGTCGCCGGCTTCCGTTCCGGCTGGGTCGCCATCTCCGGGCCGAAGAACAAGGCCCAGAGCTACATCGAAGGCATCGACATCCTCGCCAACATGCGCCTGTGCGCCAACGTGCCCAGCCAGCATGCGATCCAGACCGCCCTCGGCGGCTATCAGAGCATCAACGACCTGGTATTGCCCAATGGCCGGCTGCTGGAACAACGCAACCGTGCCTGGGAACTGCTCAACGACATTCCGGGCGTCAGCTGCGTCAAGCCGATGGGTGCGCTCTATGCGTTCCCGCGCATCGACCCGAAGGTCTGCCCCATCCACAACGACGAGAAATTCGTCCTCGACCTGTTGCTGTCCGAACGCCTGCTGATTGTCCAGGGCACCGCGTTCAACTGGCCGTGGCCGGATCACTTCCGGGTCGTCACCCTGCCCCGGGTCGACGACCTGGAACAGGCCATCGGGCGCATCGGAAACTTCCTGCGCAGCTATCGGCAGTGACCGGACATGGACCTGCAGATCGGTGACTTCTACCGGGACGCCGCCGCGGCGCTGCTGAGCCTTTACCAGGCGTTCCCCCGCAAGGTCGCGCTGTATGTCGACGACCTGATCGGGCCGGAGGAACCGGATGAGTTCGGCCTGCCGAGCAAACGCCACCAGAGCTGCCTCGCCGCGATGATCTGGCTGGCCGAAGAAGGCTATCTTCGCTACGAAAGCACGCTGCAGTTCCTCGCGATCGATCAGGCGGTGCTGACCGAGAAGGGGTTCCTGCGGCTCAGCGGTGCGGCGGCCGATGCGATCGTCGATCCCACCTTGCCGCCCAGCATCCGGCGAGCGAGAAGCTCGGTGGCCAACCGGCTGCGCGAAGCATTGGCCAGCGGCGACGGCGAGGCGCTCGCAATTGCCGCCGACGCGCTGTTCCGGCCTGGCGCAAGCCGCAGCTGACCGCTCCGCCCAAGCGAAACAGCTTGAAATGGTTGGTCGGTTGAATAGGCACTGGGGGTCCCTTATATAGCCCGCATAGCAAATCCGCCTCTCTCTGGAGACCGTTTTACCCATGATGCGCATCGTGCTGTTCCTGGCCACCAACCTGGCCATCCTGTTGATTGCGAGCATCACCCTGAGCCTGCTCGGCTACTCAGGCTTCCTCACGCCCGACCGGACCGGTCTGGACCTTCAGCAGCTGCTCATCTTCTGCGCCGTGTTCGGCTTCGCCGGCTCGCTGATTTCGCTGTTCCTGTCCAAGTGGATGGCCAAGATGGCCACCCGCACCGAAATCATCAGCCAGCCGCGCACCCGCCACGAGCAGTGGCTGCTGCAAACCGTCGAGCAACTGTCGCGCGAAGCCGGCATCAAGATGCCCGAGGTCGGCATCTTCCCCGCGTACGAGGCCAACGCCTTCGCCACCGGCTGGAACAAGAACGACGCACTGGTCGCCGTCAGCCAGGGCCTGCTGGAGCGTTTTTCGCCCGACGAAGTACGCGCCGTGCTGGCGCATGAAATCGGTCACGCAGCCAATGGCGACATGGTCACGCTGGCGCTGATCCAGGGCGTCGTGAATACCTTCGTGATGTTCTTCGCGCGGATCGTCGGCCACTTCGTCGACCGGGTCCTGCTCAAGAACGAGGAAGGCCACGGCATCGGCTTCTTCATCGCGACCTTCGTCGCGGAAATCATCTTCGGCATCCTGGCCACGATGATCGTCATGTGGTTCTCGCGCTTCCGCGAATACCGCGCCGACGATGCGGGCGCACGGCTGGCCGGTACCGGTGCCATGATCGCCGCCTTGCAACGCCTGCGTGCCGAGCAGAACGTGCCGAGCGGCATGCCGGACACCCTGACCGCCTTCGGCATCAACCCGGCCAAGAAATCGTCCATCGGGCGCTTCTTCATGAGCCACCCGCCGCTGGAAGACCGCATCGAGGCGCTGCGTCGCCGCGGTTGATGCGCGAACGAACGAAAAAGGGCGGCTCAGGCCGCCCTTTTCGTTACCGCCAACAAAGTCGTTACGCCAAGCAAAGCCCGTGATCAGCCGCGCTTCTCGAGCCGGTAGACATTCTCATCCGTGCGGGTCAGCCCGTAGCTGTCGAAGCGCCAGTTCTTGCCGAGCACATCGTTGCGCTCCAGCAATTCGGCGCGCCAGCCCGGCTGGAACAGCCGCTGAACCTCGCCATCGTCGACCGAGAACGGCGGGCCATCCATTTTCTCCTGCTCGTAGTCGAGCGTGATCAGCAGGCCCTTGCATCCGCCGGGCAACAGGTCCGTCAGATGCGCGACGTAGCGCTCGCGCATGGCCGGCGGCAAGGCGATGAGCGCTGCGCGGTCATACAGCCCAGCGCAATCGCTGACCTGCTCGCGCGTCAGGGCGAAGATGTCGCCGCACCAGAGTTCGATCGAACCCGACGCATAGACGCTGAAGCCCCCCACCTCCCGTACGCTCGGTTGCAGCTGCTGCTCGGTGAAAAAGTCTTCGACCGCCTTGCGTGCCAGCTCGACGCCCATGACACGCAGCCCCTCGCGCACCAGCCAGGCCAGATCGTGGCTCTTGCCGCAGAGCGGTACCAGTACCCGGTCGCCTCGCTGCAGGCCCAGGCCCGGCCACTGCTGGCGCAGGTACGGGTTGATGTCCTTCTGGTGAAAACCGATCTGGCTGCTTGCCCACCGGTCGATCCAAAAACCTTCGTGCATCGCGCTCGCTCCGTATGAATGCCCAACGAGCTTAGCAGCGCGAGCCGCAGGGCAACCGCTGCGTTGTGGCACACCCCTTGCTGATCTCTACGGCACACCCGTTCCGTCGAGGGCCCCGCTTCTTCGACACGCACCGCCGGAAGCCTACCGATGAACGAGACACCCGCCACCACCCCCGCCGACGCTCTGGCTTGGAACGCTGGAAGCGATGCGGCCCAATTCCTGTACGGCATGATCCATGGAGCGCCCCTGGAAATTGTCTCGCCACCCCGGGAGATGGCCGTGCTGATGGGCCTGTCGCGCAACGGCCAGGGCATCACGCTGCCCACGTGGTCGCATCAGGCTGGCGTGACCAGCACCAGCGCACTGCGTCGGCATGTGCGCCAGAACGGTGCGCCGCTTGCCTTGGTCGTCGTCGGCAAAGGTGGCGTCGGCATGCCCTGCCGCTACGACGGTCTGGCCCGCTAAGGAGCGAACCATGCGGCGCATTCTGCTCATCGAAGACACCCCTCGGGTCGCGGGACGAATCACCGGGCGGCTCCGGTCGGCGCTGACCGAAGCCGGTTTCGACGTCATCGGCGAGTCGGATCTGGACGTGAACCTCGCCGAACGCATTCAGGCGCTGCAGCCCGATGTCGTGCTGATCGACACCGACTCGCCGGGACGGGACATGATGGAACAGGTTGTCGTGGTGACCCGCGACCTGCCGCGCCCCATCGTACTGTTCACCGACGACCAGAGCCCTGCCACCATGCGTCAGGCGATCAAGGCCGGCGTGAGCGCCTACATCGTCGAAGGCATCCAGGCCCAGCGACTCAAGCCCATCCTCGACGTGGCCATCGCACGCTTCGAAAGCGACCAGACCCTACGCGCGCAATTACAGGCACGCGATCAGCAACTCGCCGAACGTAAACGGATCGAGCTCGCCAAAGGCATGCTGATGAAGATGAAGCACTGCGACGAAGAAGAGGCCTACACCCTCATGCGGCGGCAGGCGATGAGCCGTCAGCAGAAGCTCATCCAGGTTGCCGAACAGATCATTGCGATCGACGAAATGCTGGGGCACTGACCGGACCGGCCGGCCGACGCGAGCCTGTCCGTGGATGCGGGCACACGCGATGCAACCGAGCTTGCCTCGTCACCGCTTGACGGACGGGGCAAGCGCTACAGCCAGCGCTGGTAGAACAGCCACTCGCGCTCCAGCGCATCGGCGAGATTGTCCGCCCGTCGGAACCCGTGCCGCTCTTCGGGGTAAAACCGGTAGTCGACCGGCACGCCTCGCGCCTGCAGTGCAGCCACCATCGCCTCGGTCTGCGCCGGCACCACGACCGCGTCCAATCCGCCCTGGAAGAAGATCACCGGCGCCTCGATCCGGTCCGCATGATGCAGCGGCGCCCGCTCGCGGTAGCGCTCGGCATCCCGCTCGGGATCGCCGATCAGCCAGTCGAGGTAGTCGGCCTCGAACTTGTGGGTCACCGCCGCCAGCGCCAGCGGATCGCTGACGCCATAGAGGCTCGCGCCGGCGCGAAATACCTTGCTGAAAGCCAGCGCGCACAACGCCGTGTAGCCGCCTGCGCTGCCGCCGCGCACGAAGGCGCGGGCCGGGTCGACGCGCTCGGCCAGATGGGCGACCACGGCGCAGGCATCGGCCACGTCGGTCACGCCCCAACGCTCCCTCAGCGCGTCACGATAGGCACGGCCGAAGCCGCTGCTGCCGCGGTAGTTGAGGTCGGCGACGGCGAAGCCACGCTGCGTCCAGAATTGGATACGCGCATCGAACACGGGATGACAGGCCGAGGTCGGCCCCCCGTGCAGGAACACCACCAAGGGCGGCCGCTCGCCCTCGGGGCCACGATGGTCCACATTCAGCGGCGCATAAAAGAAGCCGTGGGCGGTCTCGCCGTCCGATGTACGGTAGCGCAACGGCTCGGGACGCGAGACCTGCGACGGAGGCAGCGGACGCTCACCGCCCGCGAGCACGCTGACCGCCCCACTCGCCCGGTCGATCGCAATCACCGCCGAGGTGCTGTCCGGGCCTGAAGCCAGGGCGTAGAAGCAGGTGGCGTCATGGCACAGCTGGCGGAAACGGGTGAAGCCCTCGGCCAGTCGCTGTTCCCGGCCGTCTGTGATCTTCGACAGACGACCGAACCCCTCCTCGAAGCGCATCGCCAACAGGCCGTCTTCGAGCGGCTGGAAGGTGCTGGCGCCGAATTGCCACGGCGCACCGGCGTGATCGGCGAGCGCGATGGGCCCCGGAGCCGGCTGCCAGGTGCCACCCTCGCCCTGCTCGGCCCAAGGCTGCCAGGCCCCGAGACGATCGCTCAGCGCATGGAGCCGGCCATCGGCGCCGAAGCGCGGCTGCTGCAGGGACTCACCCCCCTCCGCGCCGGCGACGCACTCCGCCGTGCGCCATCCGCCGTCCGGCTCTCGCGATGCCACGCACAGCCGCGTCGCGGTCCAGGGCTGCTGCGGGCGATCCCACTCGATCCAGGCCAGGCGCTGGCCGTCCGGGCTGGTGATCGCCGAACTGTAGAAATCGGCGCCCTCCAGGACGACCCGGCGCACCCCGCCGGGCAGACCGATGCTGACCACCCGATGCTGCGTGCCCGCGGGGGTGTCGTCCTCTTCGAGCGCCAGCACGGTATGGGTGCTGGCGTCGTAATGGAGGTCCCCGTACCGCCGCGTGCCGGCGGTCAGCGCCTTGACCCGCGAGCGCGGCGGCGTGCCGTCGCCGGACCAGCTGTCGTCATCGCAGCCGGTGAGGCTGTAGAGCTGCTGGTCCGCCTCGTTGACGAACACCACGCCGCCTTCGGTCGTGCAAAAGGCCGTTCCGCCGTATTCATACACCCGGCTGCGCACCGAAAAGCCATCCGGCGTCAGGCAGCGCGCGCGCCCGGCGCGCCAGCGCCAGAGCCTGCTGCGGGCATCGGCCGGCTCGTAAAGGACCCAGTACACCCCCGAGGCCGCGCAGTGCAGGTCGGCAAATTCGCTGGCGGCCGCGGCAGCCTGGCTGGCCGTCCAGTCGCTGGGCCAGAAGCCGTAGGGCGTTTCTGTCGTGCTCATGTCATGTCCTTGCTCAGACGAATCGAGGTCCGATGAATTCGAGCTCAGGCGAATCGCTCCCGAAGCGCGCCGAACCGTCAGGCCTTGGCGATCAGTCGCGACGCCCGCTCGTTGCGGTACTGCAGCTGATCGAGCGGCTGCGCGGCGGTTTCGGCCTCCTGGCGCGCAGCGAGGATGACGCCGTGGTGCGCCGACTTGCTGCACACCGGATCGGCGTTGCTGGCATCGCCGGTGAGCATGAAGGCCTGGCAGCGGCAGCCGCCGAAGTCCCGCTCCTTTTCATCGCAGCTGCGACAGGGCTCGGGCATCCAGTCGTCGCCACGAAAGTGGTTGAACCCCAGAGAATGGCGCCAGATGTGCTCGATGCTGTGCTCGCGCACATTCGGAAACGCCACCGGCAGCTGGCGCGCGCTGTGACACGGCAGGGCGGTGCCATCGGGCGTGATGTCGAGAAAGAGGTTGCCCCAACCGTTCATGCAGGCCTTGGGGCGCTCTTCGTAATAATCCGGCGTGACGAAGATCAGCTTGCACGGGTGGTTCCGGGCCGCCAGCCGCTCGCGCCACTGCTGGGTGATGCGCTCGGCGCGCTCGAGCTGCGCGCGCGTCGGCAGCAGGCCGGCGCGGTTCAGCTCGGCCCAGCCATAGAACTGGCAGGTCGCGAGTTCGACGAAATCGGCCTCCAGCTCGACGCACAGCGCGATGATGCGATCGATGTCATCGATGTTGTGCCGGTGCGTGACGAAGTTGAGCACCATCGGATAGCCCTGCGCCTTGACCGCCCGCGCCATCGCGAGCTTCTGCGCGAAGGCCTTTCGCGAGCCGGCGAGCAGGTTGTTCACTTCTTCGTCGGCCGCCTGGAAGCTGATCTGGATGTGATCCAGCCCCGCCTCGGCGAAGCTCGCGATCCGCGCCTCGGTCAGGCCGATGCCCGACGTGATCAGGTTGGTGTAGTAGCCCAGCCCGCGCGCGGCGCCGATCAGCTCGGCAAGGTCTTGTCGCACCAGCGGCTCGCCGCCGGAAAAGCCAAGCTGGGCGGCGCCGAGCGCGCGTGCCTGGCGGAACACCTCGATCCACTCGGCGGTACTCAGCTCGTCGTGATGCTTGGCGAAATCCAGCGGATTGGAGCAATACGGGCATTGCAGCGGGCAGCGATAGGTCAGCTCGGCCAGCAGCCACAACGGCGGGCCGGGCTCGTAGCCCGGCTTAGCGAAGCTCGATCCAGTGCCGTCCACGGGCCACCTCGAGAAATTCCATCACATCCTGGCGCAGGCCCGGCGCCTCGGGGAAGCGCTCGGCAAGTGCGTCGGTCAGTTGACCGACGCTTTGCTGGCCATCGACCTGCTCGAGGATCAACGCCGCGCTTTCGTTGAGCTTGATCATCCCTTCCGGGTAGAGCAGCACATGGCAGCCCTGCGCCGGCTCGAACTGGAAGCGGTAGCCCCGGCGAAAGGTCGGAACCTTCGGCAACTCGTCGTCATTCATCGCATTCATCCTCCAGACGGCGCGCGGCGAACGCCGTGTTCATAACGCAATGCCTCGATGCCAGACCCGTTCGGTCGTCACGGTGTGGTACGGCGGTCGGTCCAGCGCGTAGGCCATGCTCATGGCGTCGAGCATGCTCCAGAGCACATCCAGCTTGAATTGCAGGATGTCGAGCATCCGCGCCTGCGACTCGGCCGTGCGGTAATGGGCCAGGGTGATGCGCAGCCCGTGTTCGACATCCCGGCGCGCCTCGGTCAGGCGCTTGCGGAAATAGTCGTAGCCGGCCGGATCGATCCACGGGTAATGCTGCGGCCAGCTGTCCAGGCGCGACTGGTGAATCTGCGGCGCGAACAGCTCGGTCAGCGAGCTGCTGGCCGCTTCCTGCCAGCTCGCACGCCGCGCGAAATTGACGTAGGCATCGACCGCGAACCGCACGCCAGGCAGGACCAGTTCCTGCGACAGCACCTGCTCGCGGTCCAGCCCGACTGCCTCGGCCAGCCGCAGCCACGCCTCGATGCCACCCTCCTCGCCCGGCGCCCCGTCGTGGTCGAGGATGCGCTGTACCCACTCGCGGCGCGCATCCCGGTCCGGACAGTTGGCCATGATGGCGGCGTCCTTGAGCGGGATGTTGACCTGGTAATAGAAGCGGTTGGCCACCCACCCCTGGATCTGCTCGCGCGTGGCGCGGCCCTCGTACATGGCGCGGTGGTAGGGGTGGTGAATGTGGTAGTAGGCGCCCTTGGCTCGCAGGGCCGCCTCGAATTCGGCGGGCGTCATGGCGGTTGGGTTCATGCCGGGTCCTCGTGCGAGCGCATGGCGCCGCTGTCTGTGATCGCTAGAGCCGCAGGCTCATCCCGTCGAAGGCGACCTCGATGCCTCGGGCGTCGAGCTCGGCACGCTCGGGCGATTCCTCGTCGAGGATGGGGTTGGTGTTGTTGATGTGGATGAGCACCTTGCGCCGCGCGGGCATGCCGTCGAGCAGCGCCAGCATGCCGTCCGGGCCGCTCTGGGCCAGGTGGCCCATCTCGCTGCCGAGCTTGTCGCCGACCTCGCAGACGCGCATCTCGTCGTCGCGCCAGAGCGTGCCGTCGACCAGCAGGCAATCGGCCCGCAGCATCGTCTCGCGCAGCCCCGGCGTCACCTGGCCCAGGCCCGGCGCGTAGAACAGCGTGCCGCCGCTGCGGGTGTCTTCGATCAGCAGGCCGATGTTGTCGCCCGGATGGGGATCGTGACGATGCGGCGAATACGGCGGCGCGGCGCTGCGCAACGGCACGGGCGTGAAGCGCAGGCCCGGACAGCACGGCACCACGAAAGCGTGGTCGAGGGCGATCGGGTTCCAGCGCAGGCCGCCGTTCCAATGTTCCAACATGCGGAACAGAGGAAAACCAGTGCTGAGGTCTTCGTGCACCATGGCGGTACACCAGACATCGTGCGGACAGCCTTCGCGCAGGGTCAGCAGACCGGTGGTGTGGTCGATCTGGCTGTCCATCAGCACGATGGCGCCGATCGCCGTGTCGCGCAGGTGTCGCGCCGGTTGCAGCGCCGGAAAGCTTTCCAGCTGGGTTCGGATATCAGGCGAGGCATTGCAGAGGATCCAGTTCACGCCGTCGTCCGACAGCGCGATCGAAGACTGGGTGCGCGGCTGCGCCTTGAGCGTGCCCGCGCGGACGCCCCGGCAGTTGCGGCAATTGCAGTTCCACTGCGGGAACCCGCCGCCGGCTGCGGAGCCGAGAATCTGGATGAACATGGACAGGCCCCGGTTGAAGCCCCGGCCGGGCCGGGGCCGGGTGGATCAGCGGTTCGCGAAGTACAGGGTGACTTCGAAGCCGATACGCAGGTCGGTGAAGGCGGGTTTGGTCCACATGGCGCAGTCCTCTTGTTATCGCCGGAGCATTCCGGTGGTTGCAGTAAACACCCTGCGGCCGCCGCACCGAACAGTACTTTCGTATCGGTTACACCGAGACGGCCGTCCTGCATTGGTACTGTGCGAAGCGGTCGAGTTGCATGCCGCCGGTCCGGTTGTCGGGTGCTGCGACCTGGCAAGTCGGTGGGCGCGCGTCGATACTGGCGACATCGCCACGCCGTGGGTAGAACAACAACAGCCGTCACCGACGGCACTGGAGACGCCATGTCCCTGGCACCGCCCGAACCGTCGCGCAGCGAACTGCTCGCCCTGATCGGCGACCGTTTCGTCGACCGCGCCGTTACCCCCGAGCCGCTCATCCTCCAATCCTGGTACCGCAGCATCGCCGAACACGGGCTCGACCCCGATCGTCCCGTCGCCGCGCAGATCCTGCCGGCCGACCGGATTCGCCAGCATCAGGCCGAGCACGAGGATTACCTGATGATCGCGCGCCAGGGGGTCAGTGGGCTGGCGCGCCGCGTGGCCGACGCCGGGTTCGCCGTGGTACTGAGCGATGCCGCGGGGGTTGCGCTCGACGTGCGCCTGCCGCCGGCGGATCAGGCATTCAGCGGCTCGGGACTGGCGATCGGCGCCTGCTGGGATGAATCGGTGGCCGGCACCAACGGCATCGGCACGGCGTTGGCGGCCGGGAGCGCACTGACCATCCACCGGCAGGAGCACTTCCTGTCGCGCCACGCCCGGCTGAGCTGTTCGGTGGCCCCGCTGTTCGACTGCGATGGCCGGCTCATGGGCTGCCTGAACGCCACGACCCTCGGCGCCAGCGGGCCGAAGGCGGCCCAATCCCTCACCTTGCAACTGGTCACGCTCTACGCGCGCATGATCGAGAACGCCCAGTTCCGACAGCGCTTCCGCGGCCAGGTGAGCCTCTCGGTCAAGCCGCGCGACCGCATCAGCGACCTGGCCAGCGAACGGTTGATCGCCGTCGACGAGTCCGGTGCCATCATCGGCGCCAATCACGCCGCCTTCCGCGCCTACCGATCCCTCGGCCAGGCGCTGCTCGGCGCACCGATCGAACGGCTGCTCGCCACCGATCTCGACGAACTGCTCGCACTCAGCGACGGCGGCACGCGCGGTGTGCGGATCATCGGTCCGCATGACGAAGGCCCGCTCGACATTGGCCTCGAAGCCGCCCCTCGCCCCGTTTCGCGCCCGGCCGTCCGCCGCACCGCCACCGGCTCGCCCCGCCACCCGGACCTGGCGCAGCTCTGCGGCGACGATCCCGGGCTGCGCAGGAACGTCGAGCGGGTGCGCCGGGTGCTGGACCGCGACATTCCCATCCTGCTGACCGGCGAAACCGGAAGCGGCAAGGAAGCCTTCGCACGGGCCATCCACGCTGCCAGCGCGCGCCGCCACGGCGCCTTCGTCGCGCTCAATTGCGCCGCGATCCCGGAGAGCCTGATCGAAAGCGAACTGTTCGGCTATCGCGGTGGCAGCTTTACCGGCGCCAACCGCAAGGGAATGAAAGGCAAGCTGGAACTGGCCAATGGCGGCACGCTGTTTCTGGACGAGATCGGCGACATGCCCGCGCACCTGCAAACGCGCCTACTGCGGGTACTGGCCGAGCGCGAACTCCTGCCGCTCGGCGCCGAGACGCCCGTACCGCTGAACGTGCAGGTGATTTCCGCCACCCACCAGGACCTCGACGGGATGATCGCCAACCGGCAGTTCCGGGAGGACCTCTTCTATCGCCTGAACGGCATGCGCCTGAGCCTGCCGCCGCTGCGTGAACGGCAGGACCTCGGTCTGCTGATCGAGCGCCTGCTGCACGCCGAGGACGCGAACTGCCGGCTGGCCGAGGGCGTGCTGGCGCGACTGGTCGGCTACCACTGGCCGGGGAATGTGCGGCAGCTTATCAATACGCTGCGCTATGCCGTGGCGCTGGCCGACGGCGGGCTGATCGACCACGACTGCCTGCCCGCCGAACTCGAGATGCGGCCTCCCGCCTCTTCCACGCCTACCGATCATGACGGCGAGCGGCTTCACGAGGCCTTGCGCCGAGCGAAATGGAACATCAGCGAGGTCGCCGCCGAGCTGGGCGTCGCGCGGTCGACGCTGTACCGGCGGGTGAAGAAGCACGGAATCGTGGCGCCGAATGCGGTGGGGTGAGTTCGGGTAGCCCTTGTTCGGGCGTTTCAACGCGGCGCTTTCCTCGACCCGGCCTACAGGTTGCGCCTTGCACGGCGTAAAAGCTTTGCAGGTACGTAGGAGCCCGCTTGCGGGCGATGCTCTTGTTTTTTGGCTTTGCGGTCTGGGTTTCGGACGCCGCGCTTTCCTCGGCCCGGTCTACAGATTGCGCCTTGCACAGCGTGAAAGCTTTGCAGGTACGTAGGAGCCCGCTTGCGGGCGATGCTCTTGTCTTTTGGCTTCACGATCTGGCGTTTCGGACGCCGCGCTTTCCTCGGCCCGGTCTACAGATTGCGCCTTGCACGGCGTAAAGGCTTTGCAGGTACGTAGGAGCCCGCTTGCGGGCGATGCTCTTGTTTTTTGGCTTTGCGGTCTGGGTTTCGGACGTCACGCTTTCCTCGGCCCGGTCTACAGATTGCGCCTTGCACGGCGCCTCACTTTTTTTCAGTCGCGAAAAAAGTAAGCAAAAACGCTTGCCCCTGCATCCGGCCCCGGCTTCGCCAGGGTTCCCTCGCTCCGGCGCCGCTCCAGGGGCCCGCCACGAAGGGCCATCCATGGCCCTCGCGGCTCTCGCGGCATCCCTGCCGCTCGACCCCTTTCACGACACCTGCGCTCGGCCTGCTGATGGGGCAGTGGTGTGGCCTGATGGTTTGGGTGGGAAAAGCCAGAAAGCGAAGCTGTTGTAATCTCGAACGTGAGACAACCGTAGGGTGCATTCGCGAAGCAATGCACCGGTTTCGCATCGGCGGCGGCGTCCCCGGCGGATTGTTCGCTTCGCTCCTGAATCCGCCCTACGTCTGTTGCCACCGTAGGGTGGAAAACCGCAACGCGTTTTCCACCACTTGCACGGCGATGAAGCTTTTACCTGCCTGACCATATACCGGTGTCCATCGCTCGGCTGGTACGACTTTCGATCTCGCCTTTTTTGCAAAAGGCACCCAACCATCAAGCCACTCGAACCACCCCCTTTCATCCGGCCGAACGCAGGCGTTGCGCAGGTGTTTGGGGCTCAATGATTCTGGACACCCCGATAGGGCGCTAAGCTTCGCCCAGCCATACGGTGTTGTTTACATGACCAGAAGATCATTCAGTACAGATTTCAAACTCGAAGCAGCCAGCCTGGTGCTGGATCAGGGTTACTCGGTTCCCGAGGCCTGCAAGTCGATGGGTGTAGGCCCGACGGCATTGCGT
>NZ_RBZQ01000011.1 GCF_003640395.1 Stutzerimonas urumqiensis
AAAACATTTCGCGCCGTGCAAGGCACAACAGAACGCCGCCGATGCGAGACCGGTGCATTGCTTCGCGAATGCACCCTACGGTTGTCTCGCGTTCGAGACCACAACAGCTCGGCTTCTGCTTTTCTGCCTCGCTTTCTGGCTTTGCCACACCCAAACCATCAGCCCACACCACTCGCCCCTTCAGCAGGCCGAGCGCAGGTGTCGTGGAAGGGGTTGAGCGGCAGGGATGCCGCGAGAGCCGCGAGGGCCATGGATGGCCCTTCGTGGCGTGCCCTTGGAACGGCACCGGAGCGAGGGAACCCCGGCAAAGCCGGGGCCGGATGCAGGGGTCGCCTTCTCTTTGGTTACTTTCTCTTGGCGAGACAAGAGAAAGTGACGCGCCGTGCAGGGCGCAATCTGTCGTTCGGGCCGAGGAAAGCGCGACGCCCAAAACGCCAGATCGTAAAGCCAAAAGACAAGAGCATCGCCCGCAAGGACTAGGCGTCCCCCAGGCTCCTACAAAAACATTTCGCGCCGTGCAAGGCACAACAGAACGCCGCCGATGCGAGACCGGTGCATTGCTTCGCGAATGCACCCTACGGTTGTCTCGCGTTCGAGACCACAACAGCTCGGCTTCTGCTTTTCTGCTTCGCTTTCTGGCTTTTCCCACCCAAACCATCAAGCCACACAAATTCGCCCCGTCAGCAGGCCGAGCGCAGGTGCCGTGGAAGGGGTCGAGCGGCAGGGATGCCGCGAGAGCCGCGAGGGCCATGGATGGCCCTTCGTGGCGTGCCCCTGGAACGGCACCGGAGCGAGGGAACCCCGGCAAAGCCGGGGCCGGATGCAGGGGCAAGCGTTTTTGCTTACTTTTTTCGCGACTGAAAAAAGTGAGGCGCCGTGCAAGGCGCAATCTGTAGGTCGGGCCGACGAAAGCGCGGCGTCCAAAACTCCCGATCGTGAAGCCAAAATACAAAAGCATCGCCCGCAAGCGGGCTCCTACAGTCTTTCAAGCTTTCACGCCGTGCAGGGGCAATCTGTAGTCCGAAACGCGGAAAGTGCGGGTCAAAAATACCCGTGTACACCCTATGCTAGACTCCCGCCCTTTCCCAACCATGCCCGCTCCCGTGCCCGAAACTCCCGCCTGGCTCAGCGCCGACCGTCGCCCGCTCCCGCTCGATCCCGTGCTGCACACCTGGCTGTACGAAGACCGCGGCTCGCTCACCCGTCGCCTCACCGATCTCGCCGAGGGTGCCTTCAGCGTTCAGCCGCTGGCCGAGGGATGGCAGCCGTTGCGTGGCGACGAGTGCGAAGCGCTCTGGCTGCCACCTGGTAGCCGGGGTTGGGTCCGCGAAGTCTTTCTGCTCGGTCACGACCGCCCCTGGGTCTACGCCCGCAGCGTGGCCGGGCGCGAGGCCCTGATCGCCTCGGGCTTCGATCTTCAGCACCTGGGCAGCCGCTCGCTCGGCGAGTTGCTGTTCAGTGACCGTGCCTTTGCGCGTGGTCCGCTCGAAGCCTGCCAGTATCCGGCCGCCTGGCTGCCCGAGCCGGTACACGAAGACGGCCTGTGGGCGCGCCGGTCGCGCTTCAGCCAGGGTGCGCTGGCGGTGCTGGTCGCCGAGGTGTTCCTTCCGCCCTTCTGGGCGCGGGTTCGCCGTCAGGCCTGACGACCGCTCCCTGTCCGGGCCGGCGCGGCTCCGTATAATCCCGCCATCGCCCACGCCTGCCGTCGACGTCCGGCCGCGAACGGAGAGCCGCCATGTTCCTCAAGCTCCTGCAATCGTCCAACCGCCTGCATCCGCGCGCCTGGGATTTCATCCAGCTGATGCGGCTGGACCGGCCGATCGGCACCTACCTGCTGCTGTGGCCCACGCTCTGGGCGTTGTGGATCGCCGGCGAGGGCTCGCCGAGTGTGAAGAACGTGGTCATCTTCGTCCTCGGCGTGGTGCTGATGCGCGCGGCCGGCTGCGTGATCAACGACTTCGCCGACCGCAACTTCGACGGGCACGTCGCGCGTACGAAGGAACGTCCGCTGGCCACCGGGCGGGTCACGCCGAAGGAGGCCTGGATTCTCTTCGCGGTGCTGGTCGCGCTGAGCTTCGGGCTGGTGCTGCTGACCAACGCCGCCACCGTCTGGCTGTCGTTCGGCGCGCTGGGCGTGGCGGCGCTCTACCCCTTCATGAAGCGCTACACCTTCTACCCGCAGGTGGTGCTCGGCGCGGCCTTCTCCTGGGGCATGCCGATGGCCTTCACCGCCGAGACCGGCCAGTTGCCGGCCGAGGCGTGGCTGCTGTTCATCGCCAACCTGATCTGGACCGTGGGCTACGACACCTACTACGCCATGGCCGACCGCGAGGACGATCTGAAGATCGGCATTCGCTCGACCGCGATCCTGTTCGGCGAGGCCGATCGCGTCATCATCGCCACCCTCCAGGGCCTGGCGCTGTTCTGCCTGATCCTCGCCGGCGTGCGCTTCGAGCTGGGCCAGTGGTTCCACCTGGGGCTGGTCGTCGCCGCCGGCTGTTTTGCGTGGGAGTTCTGGAGCACCCGCTCGCGCAAGCCGCAGGCCTGCTTCAAAGCGTTCCTGCATAACCATTGGGCTGGGTTGGCGATCCTCTTCGGCATCATGCTGGACTACGCAACGCGCGCATAAGAAAGCCCGTCGCGGCACTGCCGGGACGGACTTTTCACCTCGCAGCACTCTCAGCCGTTCAGGATGCGCGCGCCCGCGTCGGCGACCTCGCCATCCTGGCTCGGGTGCATGCCGGAGACGCCGATCGCGCCCACCAGCCTGCCGTTCTCGATCAGCGGGATGCCGCCGTCCATGAGGATGGCGTTGTGCATCGACAACAGCCGCAAGGTCGCGCCGCCGCTGGCCAGGGTTTCCTCGAACCCCTTGGTGGTGCGCTTGAACGCCGCCGCGGTGGCGGCCTTGCGCTGAGCCACCTCGACGCTGCCATGCGCGGCGTGATCCATGCGCTGGAGCAGCACCAGATGGCCGCCGGCGTCGGTCACGGCAATCACCATCGCCCAGCCGTTGGCCTGCGCATGCGCGCGGGCGGCGTCGGCGACGCGGCTTGCGGTCTCCAAATCGATCGGCGGCCCGTAGGCCAGCGGGGGTGCGGCAACCGGAGTGTTCATCGCGCGCTCCTCATGGCATCGCCTGGCCGCCGTTGACGTCCAACGTCTGGCCGGTGATGTAGCCGCTGCAGGCGTGCGAGGCGAGGAACAGGTAGGCCGGTGCCATCTCTTGCGAGGTGCCGAAGCGGCCGAGCGGGATGGTGGCATTGACCTGCGCACGCGCGGCCTCGTCCTTGTCGGCGTGGAAGGCGGTATCCACCGTACCCGGCGCGACCACGTTGAAGCGGATGTTGTCGCCGGCGAACTCGCGCACCCAGTTGCGCTGCACGTTGTGCAGCCAGGCCTTGGCGGCGGCGTAAAGGCTCGCGCCCGGGCCGCCGCCGTTGTAGGCGGCGATCGAGCCGGTGGTGATCACCGAGGCGCTCTGCCCGCTGGCCTTGGCCGAGGCGCGCAGGTGCGGGATCGCCTCGCGGGTGACCAGCAACGCCGACCGCATGTTCACGTCGACCATGGCATCGAAGAAGGCGTCGTCGATCTTCTCGAGACCGCGCCGCTCGAGCAGCGCGCCGGCGTTGTTGACCAGCACGTCGAGGCCGCCGAAGCGCCCGACGAATGCCGCGACGGTGTCGATGCAGTCCTGGCTGCGGCTCAGGTCACCGGCGAAGAACGCCGCTTCGGCGCCGTGCGCGGACAGTTCGGTCAGCAGCGCATCGAGGTTGGCCGGGCGATTGCGCGCGGTGATGCCGACATGCGCGCCGAGCGCGGCGAACGCCTTGGCCGTGGCCAGACCGATGCCGAGCGTGGCGCCGGTGATGAGGACACGCTTGCCCTTGAGGTCGTCGAAATACATGGATGCTCCTTAGTCGGTGAGGGCGGGACGGGGTGTGCGGTGTTCGCGCCACAACCGCAGCAGCGGCGGCGCCAGCCAGACGGCCGCGGTGATCAGCGCCAGCGTCAGGGACACGGGGCGTTCGAAGAAGGCGAGGAAGCTGCCGTTCGAACGCATCATCGAGGTGACGAAGGTTTCCTCCAGCAGCGGCCCGAGGACGATGCCGAGGATCATCGGCGCCAGCGGGAAGTCGTTCTCCTCGAGCAGGAAGCCGAGCACGCCGAAGACCAGGATGGTCACGACCGCGAACAGGCTGTTCTCCACGGCGTAGGCGCCGACCATCGCGAACAGCAGGATCGACGGCATCAGGAGGCCCTGCGGGATGCGCAGCACCTGCTTGAACAGGCGCACCGAGAGAAAGCCGAACGGAATCAGCATCAGGTTGGCCAGCAGGAAGGCGAGGAACACCGCGTTGATCATGCTGGCGTTGTCGGTGAAGATCGTCGGCCCGGGATTGAGCCCCTTCATCAGCAGCACGCCGATGACGATGGCGGTCAGCGAATCGCCCGGAATGCCGAACACCGTGGCCGGAATGAAGCTGCCGCCGACCGCCGCGTTGTTCGCCGCGGTGGCCGGGGCGATCTGCGCCACCGCGCCCTCGTCGGTGGCGGTGGCGCCGCGATGACGGCGCCCCATGGCGTAGGCGATGTAGGCGGCGATATCGGCGCCGGCGCCCGGTAGCGCACCGATCAGCGTGCCGGTGACCGAGCCGCGCAGAATGCCGAGCTTGTGCCGCAGCGCATCGCACAGGGCGCGCCAGTACAGCGGCTGCTGCGGAACCTGCGGCAGCTCGCGTTCACTGACGCTGCGGGTGCAGTAGCGCAGGATTTCAGCCACCGCGAACAGGCCGATGATCACCGGGATGAAGCCGAAGCCGCCGAGCAGCGCGTCGCTGCCGAAGGTGAAGCGGGTCTCGCCCGACACCGGGTCGATGCCGACGCTCGCCACCAGCAGGCCGAGCAGCAGGGACACCGCGCTGCGGCTCACCTGCGTGCCGCCGACCATGATCGCGGCGGTGAGCCCGAGCGTGGCCAGCCAAAAGTATTCGAACGAGCTGAAGTTGAGCGCGAAGCGCGCCAGCAGCGGCGCGCCGAACATCAGCGCCAGCACGCCGATGCTGCCGCCGATGGCCGAGGTACAGGCGCTGATGCCGAGGATGTACTCGCCTCGCCCGGCCTGGGTGAAGCGGTAGGCCTGGTCGGTGTAGGCCGCCGAGGCCGGCGTGCCGGGCATGCGCAGCAAGACCGCGGGCAGGTCGCCGGCGAAGATCGCCATGGCCGCCATGGTCACGATCGCGGCGATCGCCGGGACCGGGTCCATGAAGAAAGTGATCGGCACCATCAGCGCCACGGCCAGGGTAGCGGTGAGGCCTGGAATGGCGCCCACCATCAGGCCGTAGAGGGCGCTCGCCGCCATGATGCCCAGCACCTTGAGCGTGAAGACCTGGCTGAGCGCGTCGAGGATGACGTCCATCTCACAGCCCTCCGAGGTTGGCCAGCAGGCCCTGCGGCAACGGCACGCCCATCACCTGCTGGAAGAACAGATAGAGAAAGCCGATCACGCCCACGGCGCTGGCCATCGCCAGCAACGGTCGCCCGGTGAAGCGCGCACCGAGCCCGGCGAGCAACAGCCAGCCGGTGGGCAGGAAACCGAGCGGCTCGACGAGCGCCAGGAATGCCAGCAGGCCGCCGATCACCAGGCCCAGGTTCAGCCAGTGGCCCGGCGACCGGCACCAGTCGCACAGGCTGAACCACAGCGAGTCGCGGCCGGCACGGGCCGCCGCGATGCCCTTGCTGGCGAGCACCAGGCCCACGAGCATCAGCATCGTGCCGATGATCGAGGGGTAAAAACCGGCCCCGTACTGGAAGTACGGCGATTTCTCCATGCCATTGGCGATCATGAACACGCCGAGGCCGAGCGCCAGGCAGAGGATTCCCCAGGTCAGGTCGGACAGTTTCATGGCGGCGACTCCGTGCTGGCGGGCGGTTACAGGTCCATCTTGGCGAACAGCGCCTGGACGTCGGCGGTGTGCTGCTTGAGGTAGTCGGCGAACGCCTCGGAGTCACGCCACTGCGGGTTGAAGCCGCGGGCCTTCATGTCGGCCTGCCACTCGGGGTTGGCATAAATCGCCTTCATGGCCGCCTCGAGCTTGGCGCGGATGTCGTCCGGCAGGCCGGCCGGCGCGACCAGGCCGCGGAAGGAGCCGAGTTCGAGTTCCAGCCCGGTCGCTTCCTTCAGCGAGGGGACGTCCGGGAAGTTCTCCTGCCGCTCGGGGCCGAAGACCGCCAGGCTGCGCACGGTGCCGGTCCTGAGCATGGCGTCGGCCTCGGGCAGCGAGCTGGGCACGAAGTCGACGCCACCGGCGGCCAGGTCCTGCATGGCGGCCGCGGCGCCCTGCCCCGGGATCATCCGCACCTTGGCCAGGTCCACGCCCCAGCGGTCGAGCAAGGTCGCCACGGCCACCGGCCAGGAACCGCCGCACCCGCCGGCGCAGGCGATGGTGTACTTCGCCGGATCGGCCTTGATCGCATCGAGCGCCTGATTGACGGTCTTGAACGGCGAGTCGTCGCGCACCTGGAAGCCCGCGGGATCGAAGTTGTACTGGGCGATGGGAGTGAAGTCATCGAGCGTGAAATCGGCCTGGCCCATCTCCTTGTAGTGCGCGAAGTTGAAGAGCACGCCGAGGGTGTAGCCGTCGGGCTCGGCATTGACGATACGGTTGATGCCGACCACGCCGCCGCCCTGGCCGAGGTTGAGCACGTTGAACTGCTGGCCGAATTCTTCCTTCAGGTATTTCGACAGGATCCGCGCGGTGCCGTCGGAGCCGCCGCCGGCACCGGCCGGGACGACGATGGTGACCGGACGGGTCGGCCATTCGGCGGCGAAGGCCGGCAGGGCCGCCAGCGACAGCACGACCGCGGCGGCCCGGACGCCCGCGCGCAGGCCACGGGACAGGCGGTTCTTCAGAGTCTTGGGCATAACAGTTCTCCTTTTATTGTTGTGGTACTGCTTCCGGCCGGACGCGGTGTGCGCCGGCTGGAACTAGCGGGCCAGCGCGTGCCAGGCGTTGGCGAAATCCCTTGCGTTGCGGCCGACCGCCTCGGCGGATTGGCCGGGCCGATACAGCGCCGAGCCCAGCCCGAAGCCGCTGGCGCCGGCCTGCCGGTAGGCGGCCATGCCCTCGGGCGTGATGCCGCCGACGGGCACGAGCGGACAGCCTGCCGGCAGCACGGCGCGCCAGGCCTTGAGCACGGCCGGCCCGAGCTGCTCGGCGGGGAACAGCTTGAGTACGTCGGCGCCGGCCTCGAGCGCGGCGAAGGCTTCGCTCGGCGTCGCCACCCCGGGCGCGCTGACCAGCCCGGCGGCACGGCTGGCGCGGATCACCGCCGGGTTCATGTTCGGCGAGACGATCAGGCGGCCACCGGCTTCGGCGACCGCCTCGACCTGGGCCTCGCTCAGCACCGTGCCGGCGCCGATCAGGCAGCCCTCGCCCAGCGCATCGACCAGCCGACGGATGCTGTCGAGCGGCTCGGGCGAGTTGAGCGGCACTTCGATCATCCGCAGGCCGGCGTCGTACAGGGCACGTCCGATCGGCACCGCTTCGGCGGGAGTGAGTCCTCGCAGGATCGCGATCAGCGGCAGGTCACGCAGGTAGGTCTCAAGCACGGCGAAGCGCCTCGTCGGTCAGCAGGCCCGCCGCCTCGGCGACGCGCCACAGGCCGGCCACGCCGGCGTTGTCGAGAATCCGCACGCCGGCATGGCCGAACTGGCCCAGGGCATCGCGGTAACGCTGGCAGAGCGCCGGATCGCCGAGCAGCACCAGCGCGCGCGACCCGGCCGATCCGGCCAGCGCGCCGCGCAGCTCCTCGCCGATCAACAGGCCCGACAGGTAATCGAGGCTATGGGCCGGCGCCAGTTGGCCGCACAGCACCAGGCTGCGCACGCTGAACAACTGGTCGGCGATCCCGTGCTCGGCGTCGCGGGCCATGCGCAAGCCCCAGGCGAACGCCGCTGGCGAGGCTTCGGCGCCGCTTTCGAGTGCCGGTCGCCCGAGGATCGAATGGTCGCGCAGCAAGGCGAACAGCTCGCCGGTGAGGTAGGTGTCGAAGCCGACCAGCCGGCCCTCGCGGATCGACGCCCACTTGCTGTGGGTGCCGGGCAGCACCAGCAGGGCGTCGTCCCGCAGCGCCGGGTCCAGCGCCAGCGCGCCGACCACCTGGGTCTCCTCGCCGCGCAGCACGTTGGGCCGCGCGCCGCCCTGCATCACGCCGGGCACCAGGTGCAGGGCTCCGCGGCCGGTGTCGATCACCCGCAGGCCCTCGGCCAGGCTGCGCTCGTCCGCCGGACAGGGCACATAGGGCACCTCGAGCCAGCCCTGGCGGCTGCCGATCATGCCCGCCGCCAGTGCCGGCAGCTCGGGCCAGCGCTCCAGCCAGTCGCCGATCAGCAGCTGGTAGGCCCGGGCGAAGTCGCGGTCCGGGGTGTGCTGGATGCCCCAGTTTCGCGTCCGGGAGTCCAGCACCTGGGCGCCGGCGCCGAGCAGGTAGGCGCGCAGGGACGAGGTGCCCCAGTCGAGGGCGATCAGACGCGGTGGGCTCATCGGGGTCTCCAGCCGAGTTCCGTGGAAACGGCCGCCGCGCAACGCAACACGCTCGGCCGAAGTTCATGTAGCCGGCTCTCCGGCATGTAGGGGATGGCGCTGGCGACGCTGAGCGCGGCGACGATCTCGCCGGCCGCATCGCGAATCGGCGCCGCCACGCACCGCACGCCCAGCTCGTTCTCCTCGAGATCGAAGCTGAAGCCGCCGGCGGCGTACTCGGCCATCTGCGCGTGGTACTCGTCCCACGGGGTGAACGCCTCGCGCAGCCCGCTCTGGCCGGCGCGACGCTGCAGACCCTCGTCGTAGAGCTCGCGCCATTCGGCGGCCGGCAGGTCGAGCATCAGCGCCTTGCCGATGCCGGTCAGGGCGAGTGGCATGCGCAGGCCGATCCGCGAGCGCATCTCCAGGCCCCGGCTACTGGGCAGCTTGTCGATGTAAAGCACGTCGCCGGCTTCGCGTACGCCGAGGTGGACGGTGTCCTGCGTGGCATCGGCGAGCTGTTGCAGGTGCGGGCGGGCCAGCTTGATCAGCGGCATCTGCGCACGGGCGAGGTAGCCGAGTTCGATCAACCGCGGGCCGAGCCGATAGCCCGACGGCTCCTGACGCAGGTAGTCGGCCTGCGCCAGCGCGGCCACCAGCCGGTGGGTGGTGCTGCGCGTGCAGCCGATGGCGGCGCCGATCGCCGCGAGGCTGTCGGCGCCGTGGGCCACGGCATCGATCACGGCCAGGCCGCGAAACAGCGCCTGGGCACCGAGGGGAGCGTCTTTGTTGTTTTCTTGGGTCATGGGTATCTCCTGCGGCACACCTTAGTGCGGCGATCCGTTTATCTCAATATGCGAGTTACACTCCCATATTTTGGGATTCAGGCACGGCAAGCGAAACGCCTGCGGCGGAGTTGTCACACCGATGCAACAATTCCGTTATCTAATGCCCGACGACAAAAAGACGACCCGAGGCTTGACCATGAATGGCAAGAACATCCTGATCGTTGACGACGAAGCGGCCATTCGCGAAATGATCGCCGTGGCGCTCGAGATGGCCGGCTATGAATGCCTGGAGGCCGAAAACGCCCAGCAGGCGCACGCCCTGATCGTCGATCGCCAGCCGGACCTGATCCTGCTGGACTGGATGCTGCCCGGCACCTCGGGCATCGAGCTGGCTCGCCGGCTCAAGCGCGACACCCTCACCGCCGACACCCCGATCGTGATGCTCACCGCCAAGGGCGAGGAGGACAACAAGATCCAGGGCCTCGAAGTCGGCGCAGACGACTACATCACCAAGCCGTTCTCGCCGCGCGAGCTGGTCGCCCGTCTCAAGGCCGTGCTGCGCCGTGCCGCGCCGGCCGACAGCGAGGTGCCGATCGAGGTTGGCGGCCTGCTGCTCGACCCGATCAGCCATCGCGTGACCATCGACGGCAAGCCGGCCGAAATGGGCCCCACCGAATACCGTCTGTTGCAGTTCTTCATGACCCATCAGGAGCGCGCCTACACGCGCAGCCAGTTGCTCGATCAGGTCTGGGGCGGCAATGTCTATGTCGAGGAACGTACCGTCGACGTCCACATCCGCCGCCTGCGCAAGGCGCTGGGCGATGTCTACGAGAATCTGGTCCAGACCGTGCGCGGCACGGGCTATCGGTTTTCCACCAAGGGCTGAACACCGGCCCTCACCTGCTGCGCGGGAGCGCTTCGATTGAATCAAGACTGGCGCGGCTCCATCGTGCGGGGCCTGCTGATGGTGATCGCCGCCTGCCTGCTGCTCGGCCTTTTGACCGGCGAATACGCCTGGGCGCTGGTGCTGGGCCTGGCCTGCTACCTCGGCTGGACGCTCGTGCAGCTGTCCAAGCTGCAGCGCTGGCTGCGCGAGCGCGGGCCGGAAGAGCCGCCGCCGGATGCCCACGGCCTGTGGGGCGAGGTGTTCGACGGCGTGTACCAGATGCAGCGCCAGGAGCAGCGCGCCCGTACCCGCTTGCAGGGCATCATCGATCGCGCCCAGGAATCGACCGCCGCCCTGCGCGACGCCATCCTGCTGCTCGACAGCGATGGCAACCTGGAGTGGTGGAACCCGGCCGCCGAGCGGCTGCTCGGCCTGAAGGACCCGCACGACACCGGCCACCCGGTCTCCAACGTGGTGCGCCATCCGGCGTTCAAGGACTACTTCGAGGCGGGCCGCTACCAGGAACCGCTCGAACTGCCATCGCCGGTCACCCAGCAGTTGCAGCTGCAGTACCACTTCACCCGCTTCGGCAACAGCGAGCACCTGGTGCTGGTGCGCGACGTCACCCGCCTTCACCAGCTCGAGCAACTGCGCAAGGACTTCGTCGCCAACGTGTCGCATGAATTGCGCACGCCGCTGACGGTGATCGCCGGCTACCTGGAGACGCTGCTGGAAAACCAGGACCAGTTCAGCCCCCGCTGGGGCCGCGCCTTGCAGCAGATGGACCAGCAGGCCGGTCGCATGCAGCACCTGCTCAGCGACCTGCTGCTGCTCGCGAAACTCGAAGCCACCAGCTACCCCGCGCACAACCAGCCGGTCGCCATCGACCAGCTGCTCGCCGCGATCCGGGCCGACGCCGTGGCGCTATCGGGCGAGCAAGGTCACCGCATCACCCTCGACGCCGAGCCCGTGCCGCTCAAGGGCAGCGAGAGCGAGCTGCGCAGCGCCTTCTCCAACCTGGTGTTCAACGCGATCAAGTACACACCGGCGGGAGGGGAAGTCCGCATCCGCTGGTGGGCCGACGACCAGGGCGGCCACCTGAGCGTGCAGGACACCGGCATCGGCATCGAAAGCAAGCACCTGCCCCGCCTGACCGAGCGCTTCTACCGGGTCGACTCCAGCCGCGCCAGCAGCACCGGCGGCACCGGGCTGGGGCTGGCCATCGTCAAGCATGTGCTGCTGCGCCATCGCGGACGGCTCGACATCACCAGCACACCCGGCCAGGGCAGCGTCTTCATCTGCCATTTCCAATCGAGCCAACTGGCGCCCTGAGCGCCGCCATCGACGGGCGGCGGCTGTCGGCGACTTGAAATTGCCTGCCCTGCCCCCCATCCTCGGTCTTCCCAAAATCACTACGAACCCCCATGGACCCCTCCCCTAGTTACGTCGCCCCCAGTTACTTCGCCGATCTCGGCCTGATCCTGTTTGCCCTCTTCCTCGTCCTGCTCAACGGTTTCTTCGTCGCCGCCGAATTCGCCATGGTCAAGCTGCGCGCGACCAAGGTCGAAGCCATCGCCGCCGAGCACGGCTGGCGCGGGCACATCCTGCGAACCGTGCACAACCAGCTCGATGCCTACCTCTCGGCCTGCCAGCTGGGCATCACCCTCGCCTCGCTGGGGCTGGGCTGGGTCGGCGAGCCCGCGTTCGCGCACCTGCTCGAACCGCTGCTGGCCCTCATCGGCATCGACAACGAAGCGGTGATCCACGGGATCGCCTTCTTCACCGCGTTCTTCATCATTTCCTACCTGCACATCGTGGTGGGCGAGCTGGCGCCCAAGTCCTGGGCCATCCGCAAGCCGGAACTGCTGTCGCTGTGGACGGCCGCGCCGCTGTACCTGTTCTACTGGCTCATGTACCCGGCGATCTACCTGCTCAACGCCAGCGCCAATGCCATCCTGCGCTTCGCCGGCCAGGGCGAGCCGGGGCCGCACCACGAGCACCACTACAGTCTCGACGAGCTCAAGCTGATCCTGCATTCCAGCCGCGCCCAGGACCCGTCCGACCAGGACATGCGGGTGCTGGCTTCGGCCGTCGAAATGGGCGAGCTGGAAGTCGTCGACTGGGCCAACTCGCGCGAAGACCTGGTCCAGCTCGAGCAGTCCATGCCACTCAGCGAAGTGCTCGAGGTGATCCGTCGCCACAAGTACAGCCGTTACCCCGTCTATGACGCGGTCAAGGGCGAGTACACCGGCCTGCTGCATATCAAGGACTTGCTGCTGTCGCTGGCGGCTGACGAGCCGTTCGACCTCGACGAGCTGCTGCGCCCGCTGGATCGCGTGTCCAAGCACCTGGCGCTGACCTCGCTGCTGGAACAGTTCCGCCGGGGCGGCTCGCACTTCGTGCTCGTCGAGGAAGGCGATCACAAGGTCATCGGCTACCTGACGATGGAAGACGTGCTGGAAGTGCTGGTCGGCGACATCCAGGACGAACACCGCAAGGCCGAGCGCGGCATCCTGGCCTACCAGCCGGGCAAGCTGCTGGTGCGCGGCGATACCCCGCTGTTCAAGGTCGCGCGGTTGCTCGACGTCGACCTCGATCACATCGAGGCGGACACCCTGGCCGGCCTGGTCTACGAAACCCTCAAGCGCGTACCCGAGGAAGACGACGTGCTGCTCACCGACGGGCTGCGCATCATCGTCAAGAAGATGCGAGGGCCGAAGATCGTCCTCGCGAAGGTGTTGAAGACCCACTGATCGCCGGCTGAAGCTGCCGCCGTATGGTGGGCAGCGCGTCGGATGGCTTCGGCTTCGTAGGGTGGATAACGCCGCAGGCTTATCCACCGTTGGGCAACCATTCGATCCACTGTTGCCTGCCAACCGGTGACCCTTACAGGCCGTGCCCGCTTCAATCCCCGCCGACGGCGAAGTTCGGCAGGCTGTTGACCGGTTGGGCGAATTCGAAGGGGATCGACTCCACCGCCAGGCCGACGTTGCGCTGGACCACGAAGTGCAGGTGCGGGCCGGTGCTGTTGCCGGTGTTGCCCGAGCGGGCGAGGAGGCTGCCGGTCTCGACCCGCTGGCCCTCGCGCACGCCGACCGAGCCGCGCATCAGGTGCAGATAGACCCCCATCGTTCCGTCGTCGTGCAGGACGCGTACGAAGTTGCCGGACGGGTTGTCGCCGCGCCCGGTCTGGTCGTTCTCGATCTTCACCACCACACCGCCACGGGCCGCGACGATCGGCGTGCCCTCCGGCATGGCGATGTCGAGGGCGTAGCGTCCCTTCGGCGTGAAATGGCTGTACTTGCCGTTGGCGCCCTGGGTCAGGCGGAACGGGCCGCCGCGCCACGGCAGCGGGTAGCGGTACAGCGAAGGCTGCAAGCGGGGATCGCCCAGCGCATAGCGCAGGCGCGGTTTGTAGCGGATCGGCTGCGTCGCGTCGCGCGGCGCGAGGGTGGCCAGGCGGATCTGGCTGCGCGGCGGCAGCACCCAGCGGATCGGCTTGGCCGGCGCGCCCACGGCGTTCTGCACGTTCTCCAGCGCCAGTTCGACGTCCACCGGCGCGTAGAGGTCGTTGCGCAGCACCAGCGTTTCACCGCCGGCATGCTTGCGCGTCTCGAGCTTCACCTGGGCGTCGGTCCGCTCGACCATGCGATCACGGAAGCGGAACACCTGGGCACCGGGCGCCGCCTGGTCGCTGTAGGTCACCACGCCGTTGGCATCGGTGTACTTGTAGATGGTCAGGGCGCTGGCGGGCGCGGCCAGGCCTACGAGGAGCGAGAGCAGCAGAAGTCGGCCTAGCATGTCGGCAAGCGTCTGGTCAGGTGAAGAAGGAGGCCGACGATAGCAGGCCCCTGGCCCGCTGCGCAGCCGCCGCCCGGCGGTTGTGTGATGCCGTCCGCTTGGTTCGTTCGCGTGACCGACCGGCGGCCTCAGGCCCCCGGTACATAGTGTCGCTGGCCGGTGCCTCGGGCGATGAGCCGCGAGAGGTAGTCGAGCTTCTGCGGGTCGCGGTCGACGAAGCGGAAGGTCACCTGCAACCATTCGCTGTCCGGCTTGGGCTCGAGCGCGGCGATGGCGTGCAGGTAGCCGTTGAGCCGAGCGATGTCGGCCTCGCCCTGTTCGAGGTCCAGCACGGCAGCTTCCAGCACCTGCGGCAGGGTGTCGGTGCGCTTGATGATCAGCAACGCCTCCTTGAGGCTGATCGCCTTGATCACGCACTCGAGCGTGCCGGAGGCCAGCCGCAACTGGCCCTGGCCACGGCCGGCGGGTGCGGCGGCCTTGGTGGCGGGCGCAGCGGAAGCCGCTGCCGCTGGCGCTGGCGCAGCCGGCGCACGGCGGACCACCTCGGCCTTGCCGCCGGTCAGCGCGTTGAGCGAGTCGTTGGTCATGCCGGTCATGGCGGGCCGCGAGTCGGCCGCCTGCAGGGCGTCGAGCTTGCCGGCGCGGGCCAGGGCCTTGCGCACCTTCGCCGCCAGCTGCTCGTTCGAAAACGGCTTGCCGATGTAGTCCGAAACGCCGGCCTGGATCGCCTGGATGACGTTTTCCTTGTCGCCGCGGCTGGTGACCATGATGAACGGCGTGGTCTTGGTCGCTGCCTCCGCGCGGCACCAGGTCAGGAGTTCGAGGCCCGACATTTCCGGCATTTCCCAATCGCAGAGGATCAGGTCGAAGGCATCTCGGCCGAGCAGTTGCTGGGCCTTGCGCCCGTTGACCGCCTCTTCGACCCGGATACCCGGAAACAGTGTTCGCAACGCCTTCTTCATCAGATCCCGGATGAAGGGCGCGTCATCGACCACCAGCACACTGATTTTGCTCATCCGAGGCTCCAGACTCCGACCGGCTGCAAGGCCGTCAGTGTGCGGAGCAAGCGAGGTGAGTCAAGTTTTTTAAATGGCAAGCGAGCGCCAGTCGCCGTCGCGCTCGCCTCCATCCGACGGACGTACCTTCGTCCGTCGCGATGCGATCACTCGCCCCTGACTTCGGCCTGCATGCGCGCCAGGCCCATGTGCCGCACATCGGTGCCGCGTACCAGGTAAATCACCAGGGCGGCGATGTTGCGCGCGTGGTCGCCGATGCGTTCGAGCGAACGGAGCACCCAGATGACGCTCAGCACACGCGAGATCGAACGGGGATCTTCCATCATGAAGGTCACCAGTTCGCGCAGCGCCGTCTTGTACTCGCGGTCGACGGTCTTGTCGTATTGCACCACCGAGAGGGCCAGATCGGCATCGAAGCGGGCAAAGGCGTCCAGCGCTTCCTGCACCATCTTGCGCACCTGGTCGCCAATGTGGCGCACCTCGACGTAGCCGCGCGGCGATTCGCCGGACTCGCACAGCTCGATGGCGCGACGGGCGATCTTGGTGGTCTCGTCACCGATGCGCTCCAGGTCGATGACCGACTTGGAGATGCTGATGATCAGCCGCAGATCGGAGGCCGCCGGCTGACGTCGGGCGAGGATGCGCACGCACTCCTCATCGATGTTGCGCTCCATCATGTTGATCTGGTCGTCGACCTCGCGGACCTGCTCGGCGAGCCCGGAATCGGCCTCGATCAGCGCGATCACCGCGTCGTTGACCTGCTTTTCCACCAGGCCGCCCATCGCCAGCAGGTGGCTGCGTACCTCTTCAAGCTCGGCGTTGAACTGCTGGGAAATGTGTTGGGTATGGCTGTCTTTGCTGATCATGGTTCGCTCCGCGAAAGCTGGAAGCTTGAAGCCGAAAGCTTGAAGCCCGAATGTCTGCCCTTGCCGCCAGCTTTAAGTCCTGACTTCGAGCTGGCGCGCCCCGTGCGCTTAACCATAGCGTCCGGTGATGTAATCCTCGGTCTGCTTTTTCGCCGGATTGGTGAAGAGCGTGTCGGTATCGCCGTACTCGATCAGCTTGCCCATGTACATGAACGCCGTGTAGTCCGAAACGCGCGCGGCCTGCTGCATGTTGTGGGTGACGATGACGATGGTGTACTTGGCCTTGAGTTCGTAGATCAGCTCTTCGACCTTCAGCGACGAGATCGGGTCGAGCGCCGAGCTTGGTTCGTCGAGCAGCAGCACTTCGGGCTGCACGGCGATGGTGCGGGCGATCACCAGGCGCTGCTGCTGGCCGCCGGAAAGGCCCAGCGCGGATTCGTGCAGGCGGTCCTTCACTTCTTCCCACAGCGCCGCGCCCTTGAGCGCCCATTCGACGGTCTCGTCGAGCACGCGCTTCTGCTTGATGCCCTGGATGCGCAGGCCGTAGACGACGTTCTCGTAGATGCTCTTGGGGAACGGGTTGGGCTTCTGGAACACCATGCCGACGCGGCGGCGCAGGTCGGCGACATCTTCGCCCTTGCGGTAGATGTTGGTGCCGTCGAGGTTGATGACGCCTTCGATGCGGCAGCCGTCGACCAGGTCGTTCATGCGGTTGAAGCAGCGCAGCAAGGTCGACTTGCCGCAACCGGACGGGCCGATGAAGGCGGTCACGCGCTGCTTCGGGATGTTCAGGCTGATGTCGAACAGCGCCTGCTTCTGTCCGTAGAACAGGCTCAGTTGCGGAACCTCGATGGCGACGGTCTCGTCCGCCAGCCGAAGGCTGCGCTTGTCGCGCCCGAGCGCGGAAATGTCGATGCCGTGGGTGGGGGTTTGCATGAGGTTCACTCCGTTCGCAGCTGCACGCTGCAAGCTGTAAAGCGTCAAGTCAGGCAGCGTTGCTTCGGCATGAAGCGCGCGGCTCGAGGCTTGCGGCTGCTGTTAATGATCAAGCGCCTTGTACTTCTCGCGTAGGTGGTTGCGGATGTACACCGCCGCGAAGTTCAGCACCGCGATGACCAGCACCAGAAGGAAGGCCGTCGCGTAGACCAGCGGGCGCGCCGCCTCGACGTTCGGGCTCTGGAAGCCCACGTCGTAAATGTGGAAGCCCAGGTGCATGATCTTCTGGTCCAGGTGCAGATAGGGGTAGTTGCCGTTGAGCGGCAGGGTCGGCGCCAGCTTGACCACGCCCACCAGCATCAGCGGGGCCACTTCGCCGGCGGCGCGCGCCACCGCGAGGATCAGGCCGGTCATCATCGCCGGGCTGGCCATCGGGATCACGACGCGCCAGAGCGTTTCGGACTTGGTCGCACCGAGCGCCAGCGAGCCCTCGCGGATCATCCGCGGGATGCGCGCCAGGCCCTCTTCGGTCGAGACGATCACCACCGGCAGCGTCAGGATCGCCAGCGTCAGCGACGCCCACATCAGGCCCGGCGTGCCGAACACCGGCGTCGGGGCGGCCTCGCGGTAGAACAGATCGTCGATCGAGCCGCCCAGCACGTAGACGAAGAAGCCCAGACCGAACACGCCGTAGACGATCGACGGAACGCCCGCGAGGTTGTTCACCGCGATGCGGATCAGCCGCGTCAGCGGACCCTGCTTGGCGTATTCGCGCAGGTACACCGCGGCGATCACGCCGAACGGGGTGACGATCACCGCCATGATCATGACCATCAGCACGGTACCGAAGATGGCCGGGAACACGCCGCCCTCGGTGTTGGCCTCGCGCGGCTCATCGCTGACGAACTCCCAGACCTTCGCCGCGTAGAAGCTCAGCTTCTCGCCGGTCGACATCGCGTTGGGCCGGTGGATGTCCACCACCTTGGCCAGGTTCAGCTCGATCTCCTGACCGGTGCTGGGCTGCACCACGATGCTGTCGCGCGCCAGGGCCTGGTTGAGCTTGGCGAGCTGGTCTTCCAGCGCCCGGTACTGTTCCTGGAACTCACTGCGCTGGCGATCCAGCTCGGCCTGGGCCTCGGCATTCAGCGCGCCTTCCAGCTCGAGCTCGCGCGCCTTCAGACGCAGCCGCTCCATGCCGTAGTTGATGGCGCCGATATCGACCCGCTCGACGCGGTTGAGCTGATCATGAAGGTCCTTGGCGCGCTCGAGCCGCTCCTGCAGCGCCGGCCAGGCCGCGCCGCCCTCGGCGACCACCTGCCCCTGCTCCTTGACCGCCAGCAGGCGCCCGTAGAAGTTGCCCCACTCGCGCCGCTCGATCGCCACCAGGTCCTTCGGCTTGCTCACATCCTCGAGCCAGTTGTCGACGACCCAGACGAAATCCGCACCCAGCTCGCGGTTGCCGACCTTGATCAGCTTGCGAACCATGAATTCGGAGCCTTCGTTCTCGACCGGCAGGCCGGCGCCCGCCAGGCGTTCCCGTGGTACTTCCTCGCTCTCGACCACCTCGCCGATCAGCGGCCGCGGCTGCTCGCCGGGGATGACGTAGCGGGCTTCGATCAGGTCGGACGCCCAGAAGTGGGCCAGGCCGCGCACGGCGATCACCGCCAGCAGGCCGAGGGTCATCACGACGGCGATCGAAACGGCCCCGCCATTCATCCATATCCACGGCGAGCCGCTCTGGAACCAGCCCTGCCGGGTTTTGCGCTTGTCAGTCATTGCGTAATCCTCAGGCTCAGAGCGACGAGTACTTCGTACGCAGCCGCTGCCGAATCACCTCGGCCAGGGTGTTCATGACGAAGGTGAACATCAGCAGCACCAGCGCGGCGAGGAACAACACGCGGAAGTGCGTGCCACCGACCTCGGACTCCGGCATCTCGACCGCGACGTTGGCGGCCAGGGTGCGCATGCCTTCGAAGATGTTGGCTTCCATGATCGGCGTGTTGCCGGTGGCCATCAGCACGATCATGGTCTCGCCGACCGCGCGGCCCATGCCGATCATCAGCGCCGAGAAGATGCCCGGGCTGGCGGTCAGGATGACCACGCGGGTGAGCGTCTGCCACGGCGTGGCGCCGAGCGCCAGCGAGCCGAACGTCAGACTCTTGGGCACGCTGAACACGGCGTCTTCGGCGATCGAGTAGATGTTCGGAATTACCGCGAAGCCCATCGCGATACCCACCACCAACGCGTTGCGCTGATCGAAGGTCACCCCCATCTCGTGACTCAGCCACAGCGGCATGTTGCCGCCGAACAGCCAGGCCTCGATGTGCCCGCTGATGGCGAAGGAGAACCAGCCGACGAAGACCACCACCGGAATCAGGATGGCGCTTTCCCAGCCCGGCGGGACGCGCAGCCGGATCGATTCGGGCAACCGGCTCCAGCCGAAGCCGGTGCCGACGATCGCCAGCGGCATCAGGATCAGCAACGTGAAGATGCCGGGCAGGTGCAATTCGAGGAAGGGCGCGAGGAACAGCCCGGCGAAGAACCCGAGGATGACGGTCGGCAGGGCCTCCATCAGCTCGATCACCGGCTTGACCTTGCGGCGCATGGCCGGGGCCATGAAGTAGGCTGTGTAGAGTGCCGCGGCGACCGCCAGCGGCGCGGCGAGAATCATCGCGTAAAACGCCGCCTTGAGCGTGCCGAAGGCGAGCGGCGAGAGGCTCAGCTTGGGCTCGAAGTCACCGCTGGCGGAGGTCGACTGCCAGATGTAGCTGGGCTCGTCGTAGTTCTCGTACCAGACCTTGCCCCACAGCGCGTCCCAGGACACCTCTGGATGCGGATTGTCCAGGTCGTAGCTGCGCAGGGTCGCGCCGTCCTCGACCATCACGCGATTGGCACGCGGCGAGATGGCGAGCGCTTCAGGGCTCTCGGCGATGTCGACCGACAGCAGATGGCGGTGCGAGGTGGTGTAGAAGACGCCGAGCAGGCCGGTCTCGTCCAGGGCCAGGAATCCCTTGCGCCGCTCTTCCGGCACGATCTCGACGATCGGAGCCTGCCCCAGTTCGAACGAACGTACCTGATGCAGCCGCTCATCCCCGTCCGGATCACTGACCATGAACCACTGGCCGACACCGCCCTTGGCGTCGCCGATCAGCAGCGAGACGCCGCCAAGCAGCATGGAGCTGGCGGTCACGCGGTTGTCGGCCTGGTCGAGCAGCTTGTAGCGCCCGTTGAGCACCTGCTCGCGCAGGTCGAAGACGTTCGCCGCGGCACGGCCATTGAGGACGTAGAGCCATTGCTGGCGCGGATCGACGAAGATCGCCTGCACCGGATCGGACACCACTGGCAGGCGGATCCGCTCCTCTTCGAGCGTGACCTCGCCGGTCATCATGTTTTCTTCGCTGGCCAGGCGCAGCACGTGCAGCTCGGTGCCGGTCGAGCCGGCCAGGATCAGCGTCTCGTCATTGACGGCCGCGCCGACGTGATCCAGCGGGCGGCCCTGCGGGTCGAGCGTCAGCGGCGTCTCGCCGAAGGGGTACTCAAGCACCGGCGTGAGCGTCTTGACGTTGTTCGGGAAGCTCACCTTGTAGCTGTGCTCGAACACCAGCGCCTGGCCGTTGCTCAAACCGACGACCGTACGCTGGCTACCGGGAACGTCCTGCCCGTGGGAGACGATCTGTACGCCTTGCGGTATCGGCAGACGGAACTCGCTGATGACGCGCGCATCCTTGGTGTCGAAGAACACCACCTCGCCCGCGCTGTCCAGGCGCATGCCGACCATGTTCTGCTCTTCCAGCGAGAGCATCAGCGGACGCTCGCCCTCTTCCTGCAGCCAGGGCGCCTGGAGCGGCTCGCGCTCTTCGATGGTGGCGCCCTGGAACAGGGGCGCCACTTCATAAAACAGGTAGAAAAAGATCAGGGTGATCGCGACCAGGACGCCAAGGCCGCCGATCGAGACATACCAACCGGTCAGGCGATCCTTCAACGCTCTCATGCGCCGCTTGCGCCTGAGGGCATCGGTGTTGAAATCGATCCGCTGCGTGCCTTCTGAAGTCATGGAAGTGTGGGCCAGGTTATTCATGCGCGACACCCTAGCGGGGCTATGTGACAGTTGCGTTACATCGTGGTAACGAAGAAATCCCGCTCGCGCCAGCAGCACAAGCGGGATTCGAAACAGCCGGGGCGGACCCCGCCCGTTTTACTTGACGCCCAGCTCAGCCCTCGCCTTCTCGGCGACGCGAGCCGGCAGCGGGATGTAGCCATCCTTGACCACGACCTGCTGGCCTTCCTGCGACAGGACCATCTTCAGGAACTCGGCTTCCAGCGGGTTCAGCGGCTTGTTCGGCGCCTTGTTGGCGTAGACATAGAGGAAGCGAGCCAGCGGGAACTTGCCGGCGACGGCGTTCTCTTCGTTCGCTTCGAATGCCTCACCATTGCCCTTGGACAGCGGCACGGCCTTGACGCTGGAGGTCTTGTAGCCGATGCCCGAGTAACCGATGCCGTTCAGCGAGCTGGAAACCGACTGCACCACCGAAGCGGAGCCCGGCTGCTCGTTCACGTTGGCCTTGAAGTCACCCTTGCAGAGCGCTTCTTCCTTGAAGTAGCCGTAGGTGCCGGATACCGAGTTACGGCCGAACAGCTGGATCGGGCGGTTGGCCCAGTCACCGGTCAGGCCCAGGTCACCCCAGGTCTTGATGTCCTTGTCGCCACCGCACAGGCGGGTGCTGGAGAAAATGGCGTCGACCTGTTCCATGGTCAGCGACTCGATGGGGTTGTCCTTGTGGACGTAGACGGCCAGGGCGTCGATGGCGACCGGTACTTCGGTCGGCTTGTAGCCGTACTTCTCTTCGAAGGCCTGGATTTCCTGGTCCTTCATCTGACGGCTCATCGGGCCGAGGCTGGAAGTGCCTTCGGTCAGCGCCGGCGGCGCGGTGGACGAACCGGCTGCCTGGATCTGGATGTTGACGTTCGGGTAGTGGCGCTTGAAGTCCTCGGCCCACAGGGTCATGAGGTTGGCCAGGGTGTCCGAACCGACACTGGACAGATTGCCGGAGACGCCGGTGGTCTTTTCGTAGGTCGGCAGCGCCGGGTCGACCGCAGCGATCGCACTGGAAGCGCCCACGCCTGCGGCCACGACGGTCATGGCTGCCATCAAACGCTTGAGTTTCATACTTGCTCCTAGCAGATGTGTCAGTGATGTTGGAACGGTGGCCAGTATCGGAAGGCCGCGTGACCACTCTATGAACGCAATGTGACAGTTGGATGACCGCCCGGGCGTCGCCAACAATTCACGCAGCAGCCGTTCGCTGGCTCGCGGGCCTGCCGGTATACTCGGCCGGCCCGCGAATACGTGCTTCGCGCCATAACAACAGCGCCGCGAGTCGACGATGAACGATTACGAACAGGAAGACCCCATTCCCCAGGGTGACCTCGCCCTGCAGATCACGGCGCTGCCGCGCGAAACCAACGGTTTTGGCGACATCTACGGCGGCTGGCTGGTCTCGCAGATGGACCTGGCCGGCACCGCGATGGCGAGCCGGGTCGCCGCCGGCCGCGTGGCCACGGTGTCGATCGATCGCATGGCGTTCATGGTGCCGGTGGCGGTCGGCGCGCAGCTCTCCTTCTATACCCAGACGCTGGAGGTCGGCCGCAGCTCGATCCGCATGCTGGTCGAGGTGTGGAGCGACGATCCGGTGTCCAGCGAATGGCGCAAGGTCACCGAGGCGGTGTTCGTCTTCGTCGCGATCGACGGTTATGGCCGCACCCGGCCGGTGACGCCGCGGCGCGGCTGACCGCGCCCACCTTCCGATCCACGACCGCCGGACGGACCTGACCCTTGTCCACGCTGCTCCAGGCCCTATGGCCGCTGTTCGCGCTCATCATCGGCGGCTACCTGCTGCGACGCCGCGACTTCCCGAGCGCCGAGTTCTGGCCGGGCGCCGAACGCATCAACTATTTCCTGCTGTTCCCGGCGCTGCTGTTCAACAGCCTCGCGACCGCGCCGCTGGATAATCCGGCGCTGCCACGCCTGGCCGTCGCCGTGCTGCTCGCGCTGGGTCTGGCCTGGGCCGGGCTGCTGCTGTTCAAGCGCCTGCGCGGCTGGCCGGCGGCGCGCTTCGGCGCCATCACCCAGGGCCTGTTGCGCTTCAACACCTACCTGGGCCTCGCCGCGGTCGGCACGCTGATGGGCCCCGACGGGCTGGCGATGGCGGCGCTGATGCTGGCGCTGATGGTGCCCACGGTGAACGTCATGTCGGTCTGGGCGCTGACCGCCGAGCACGGCGTCAGCCTGCGCGGGCTGCTGCTGCCGATCGTGAAGAACCCGCTGATCCTCGCCTGCGTCGCCGGCGTGCTCTACAACCTCGCCGGCCTCGAACTGCCGGGCGGCAGCGACCGCCTGCTCGGCCTGCTCGCCGCCGCCAGCCTGCCGCTCGGCCTGCTGTGCGTCGGCGCCGCCCTCAAGCCGCAGGAGCTGGGTGGCGAAGTCCCGGCCCTGGCCTGGAACAGCGGGCTGCGCCTGTTGGCCATGCCGCTGCTGGCCTGGACCGTCGCGTTGGCGCTGCATCTGCCCGTGCAGGAGAGCCAGCTGCTGATCCTGTTCTTCGCCCTGCCGACCGCCCCGACCGCCTACGTCCTGACCCGCCAGCTAGGCGGCGACGGCCACCTGATGGCCGGGATCATCACCCTGCAGACCCTCCTGGCCGCCGCCAGCCTGCCGCTGATCATGACGGCGCTCTAGGCGCCAAGCCCGTGACTGTGCCCTGCCTGCGTGGATGAGGCTTCGCCGTCATCCACCCTACCGATGCCCGAGACGGCGTAGGGTGGAAAACCGCGCAGCGTTTTCCACCGTGTCGACGCGAGCGGTTACACCAACGCCTCAGCGACGTAGGGCGGAGTCAGGCACGAAGCGAACAATCCGTCTGAGGCCTCAGAACAAACTGAGCTGATCCGCAGCCGTCGGCGACGCAGCCGCGCTCGATGCCGGTGCTGCGGACGTCGATGCCGGAGCGCTGGCCGCCAGCCGCTCGGCCAGGCCGGCCGCGCGCTCGGCACGGGTCGTCACCGCCTCGGCGAGGCGCGCCGGCAGCGCCCAGAGTTCGACCTTGCGCTTGGCGCGGGTGATCCCGGTGTAGAGCAACGCACGGGTGAGCAGCGGGCTCGGCCGGTCGGGCAGCGCCAGCAGCACCTCGGCGAACTCCGAGCCCTGGCTCTTGTGCACCGTCATGGCGAAGGCACTGTCGTGGCTCGGCAGTCGCGCCGGGGTGAAGGCGCGGTGGCCGGCGCCCGTCTGCTCGGCGCTTTCGAAGAACACGCGCAGGCCCCGCGCGGTCGGCAGGCAGAGACCGATATCGCCGTTGAACAGGCCGAGCGCGTAGTCGTTCTGCCGCACCATCACCGCCCGGCCGGCATACCAGCGATCGCGGGCGGAAACGCCGAGCCGCCGCCGGAAGCGCGCCTCCAGGGCCTCGTTCAGCCCCCGAAGGCCAAACGGCCCGTCGCGCTGCGCGGTAAGCGCGCGAAAGCCATTGAAGGCCTCGAACGCCTGCGCCGGCTCGCCCTCGCGCGCCGCCTCGAGGTAGGCGAGATACCCCTGTTCGAGCCGGTCGACCAGGGCGCCGGCCTGCGGCATCGACGCCCATGAGAGGTCGGGACGGCTCTCTTTCAGCAGCGCCAGCGTGCCCGAGGCGTCACCGGCATTGATCCGCCGCGCCAGCTCGCCGATCCCGCTGTCGCCGGCGAAGCGGTGGCTGTGGGTGAGCAACACCACCGCGTCGCCCAGTCGCGAGGTCGGCGGCTCGACGGGCACCGCCTGCCCTGTCAGGCGCTCCAGCTCAGCGGCCTCGGCATCATCGAAACCGCGCCCCTCGCAGAGTTCGGCGAACACCGCGCCCGCCTCGACCGCGGCGAGCTGGTCCTTGTCGCCGAGCAGGATCAACCGCGCCCGCGGCGGCAGCGCGGCGACCAGCTTGGCCATCAGCGCCAGGTCGACCATCGACGCTTCGTCGACCACCAGCACATCGAGCGGCAGCGGATGGGCGGCATCGTGGCGCACCCTCGGGCTGTCGCCGCGACTGCCGAGCAGGCGGTGCAGCGTGCGGGCTTCGTCGGGCAGCGCGGCGCGCACCGCATCGCTCACCGGCAGATCGGCCTTGGCGTTGCGGATGGCTTCGGCCATACGGGCCGCGGCCTTGCCGGTCGGGGCCGCCAGGCCGATGGCCAGCGACGCGTTGCCGGCCTGTTCGATCAGCGCGGCGAGCAGGCGCACCACCGTGGTGGTCTTGCCGGTTCCAGGGCCGCCCGAGATCACCGCCAGGTTGCGCCGAACCGCCTGGGCCGCGGCGAGACGCTGCCAGTCCGGGCGCTGCTGGTTGAACGCGAACAGCCGCGCCAGGCTGTCGGCCAGGCGGTCGTCATCCACCTCGGGCAGCGCGTCGGCACGGGCCAGCAGCCGCTCGGCGAGCTGGGCCTCATAGGCGTGGTAGCGCGCCAGGTACAGCCGCCCGCCATCGAGGATCAGCGGGGCGTAGTCGCCGGGGGCACCGACCACCCGCGACGCCCGCAGCGTCGCCTGCCACGCGTCGAGCGCCGGGAGGACGACCGCCAGCTCGGGCCAGGGCCGCGTGCCGGCGATGCGCGCCAGCGGCAGGCAGACGTCGCCCCGCCCCAGGGCCTCGCAACACAGCGCCGCGGCCAGCAGCACCTCGGCCTCGACCGCCGGCTCCAGGCGCTCGAGGCTGGCGACGAAGGCGCGCTCGAGCGGCCCGAGGGGCCATTGCGCAGGATCGATCATGGTGCCGACCTCCCCGTCGGTATTCCTTTTTGAGCCGGTGGTGTTTGAGCCGGCGGGCTCGGGACGAGCGCGATGCCGCTTGTGCGGGGTGGGCACGCTTCTGTCCGCCGGACGGGCCCGGCGGTTGGCGTGTACCGACGGTCACCCGCCTTGCGCAACCGCGAGGATGCGTCGATCGCCCGCAAGCGGGTTCCTACGGCGTGCCGGACGCGAGTGGTAGCGGGCAAACGGGCACTGGCAACGCGCATCAGTGGCCCTCCTCGAACAGCTGGTCCAGCGCATCGAGCAGCGCATCGTCGGGGCGGGCGACGTAGACGCCGGCCTCGGGCATGCCGCGCAGGAACAGGTAGAAGGCGCCGCCGAGACAGGTGTCGTCGTAATCGGCCAGGCGCTGGCGCAGGAAACGGCGCAGCGCGACCAGGTAGATGAGGTATTGCAGGTAATAGTGCTCGCCGGCCAGCGCCTGGAGCAGGCGGTCGCCGCCGTAGTAGCTCGCATCCGGGCCCAGCCAGTTGGACTTGTAGTCGGCAATGTACCAGCGGCCGTCGTGCTCGAAGGTCAGGTCGATGAAACCCTTGAGAAAGCCGCGCAGGCTGTCGAACTCCAGCCGATTCGCCGCCTCGCGCAGCGGCGCGGGCAGGCCGTGCGCCGGATCGGTCAGCACGCTGCGCAGGCGCGCCACGTCGAGCTGGCGTACCGGAAAGGTGAAACCGAGCTCGGGCAGGCGCCGCGCCGGGGCCAGGTCGGCCAGACGCAGCCCATTGCCGTCGAGATCCATCTCGATCACCTGCTGCAACTGCGCGGTCGCCAGCGGCGCCCACTCGGGCGACAGGCCGTGCGCGCGCAAGGCCGGTTCGACCAGCTCGGCCAGCGGCGCCTTGCCGCGTGCCCAGTCTTCGAGGATGGCGTGCAGGCAGGTGCCGGCGCGCGCGCCCCGCGGGAAGGCGAAGAACCCGGCACCCGGCTCGGCCGAGGCGTCGGGGATGGCCAGGGTGTCGCGGTCGGGCGCTTCCATGTGCATGCCGGCGGCCAGCCCGGAGAAGCTGCCGATCCGCCAGGCGCTCTGGAGCGTGCGCTCGAGCAGCGACAGGCGGCGAGGCGGGACGGCGCGCAGGCTGCCCTCGGTACTGGCCTCGGTGTCGGTCGGCGGGACGCAGGCCAGCGTGCCCGCGCTGGCGGCGGCGAGCTGTTCGATTTCCTGACGCAGGGCGGCGCCATCAAGGCTGGCAAGGTGCGCGCCCAGCGCGGCCAGCGGGTCATCCCCCGGCAGGTCGCGACCATGCAGCAGCCAGGCCAGCGCGCTGGTGTGCAGCCCCTCGTCCGGCAGGCTGCCGTCCTTCTTCGCCTTGGGCAGGCTCACCGGTCCCCAGTGCAGCCAGAGGCGATCGCGCGCGCGGGTCAGCGCCACGTAGGCCAGCCGCAGCTGCTCGGCGAAGGTTTCACGGCGGGCGGCTTCGAGGCGCTCCTCCAGCCGCTCGCTGCCCAGGTCCAGCAGCGGCGTGCCGTCCTCGGCGTGGCAGCGGGCGCTGTCGCGGTGCTTGCCGAGCAGCCGGCCGTCCCACAGAAAGGGGCAGAACACCAGCGGGTATTCCAGACCCTTGCTGGTGTGGATGGTGACGATCTGCACCCGCTCGGCATCGCTTTCCAGGCGCAGCAATGCCTCCTCGCCGCCCCCTTCGCTGGCCCGCTGCGCGTTGAACCACGCCAGCAGCGGTTCGAGCCCCGGGCGCAGCAGGCTTTGCGCCTGCAGCAGCTCGCCCAGGTGCAGCAGGTTGGTCAGCCGGCGCTCGCCGTCAACGCGCGCCAGCAACCGCTCGGCCACGCCCTGCTCGTCGAGCCAGGCACGGAACACCCGCATGAAGCCCTGCTGCTGCCAGAGCTGGTGATAGCGCTCGGCCGCCTCACGCTCGGCGTCCCACTGCTGCGGAACGTCCTGGCAGCGCGCGAGATCGGCGGCGGTGCGCCCGAGCAACCGTGTCGCCAGGGCATAACGCAACAGGCCTTCGCGACCCGGCTCGGCGTAGGCCGCCAGCACCGCGGCGAGCTCGGCCGCCTCCTCGCTCTGCCAGACGCTGTCGCGGCCACGCCGCACGCTGGGCACGCCGCGCGCCGCCAGTTGCTCGGCGATCAGGCCGGCCTGCCGGTGGTTGGCCACCAGCACGGCGATGTCGCCGCCCTTCAGCGGCGTGAGCTGCCCGTCACGCTCGAAGCCCGCGCGCCCCTCGCCGGCCGCCGCCAATTGCCGGGCGATGCGCCGTGCGCAGTCGACGGCAGCCGCCTCGGCCGCTTCGCCCTTCCCGAGCGGCTCGTCGCCGAGCCATACCAGGTGCAGCGGCGCCACGGCCTGCGCCTCCTCGTCCAGACGCAGAACGGGCCGTGGCTTGTCGGCAGCCTCGACGGCCCGGTAGCGCAAGCCGTCCTGGGCGAAGGACGCCGGAAAATCGAAGACCCGGTTCAACGCCTCGATCAGCGCCGGCGTGGAGCGGTAGTTGGTCGGCAGCTCGTACGGTGACTCGGCGGCGCGCTTGGCCGAGAGGTAGGTCGCCAGGTCGGCGCCGCGGAAGGCGTAGATCGCCTGCTTCGGGTCGCCGACGAAACACAGCGAGCCTGCTTCACCCTGCGCATAGACGCGGTCGAAGATGGCGTACTGGATCGGGTCGGTGTCCTGGAACTCGTCGATCAACGCCACCGGATACTGCGCACGCAGCGACGCGGCGAGGTCCTTGCCGCCGGGCCCGGCCAGCGCTTCATGCAGCCGATTGAGCAAGTCGTCGAACGCCAGCAGCCGTTGCGCCGCCTTGCGCGCCGGCAGTTCGCGGTCCAGGCGCGCCAGCAGCGCCACCTGCAAGGCGACGAGCCGCTGCTGGCCGGCCGGCAGCGCCTGGGCCACCTCGTCCGCCAGTTCATCGAGGGCCTGCGCCAGCTCGCATGCCGGCGCATCGAAGCCTTTCTTGCAGGCCTTGTGCAACGCCCGGACGCCCAGCTTGGCCGCGCCTTCTGGGAGATCGAACATGACCGCCGGATCGGCGAAGTAGGCCTCCAGTTCGGCGCGCCAGAGGGCGAACTTGCCGGTCTTGTGCGTGCTTTGGCTCAGACCGCCATGCGCGAGCAGCTCGGCGACCCAGGCCGAGCCGGCCTGCTGCCACAACGCCGCCGCACGCTGCCAGGCGGCCTCGACCGCCTCGAGTTCGGCGGGGACGGGCGCCGCGTCCGGCTCGACCCGCAGGTAGGGCTTGCCCAGATGGCCGCGCAGGCGCTGTCGCAGCCACAGCGGGGTGATCCGGCTGCGCGCCAGGAATCGCGCCCAGGCCGGATCGGCCTCCGCCAACTCGCTGCGCCAGGCATCGGCGAGCAGCGCGTCGATGAGCTCGCGGTCGTCGGCGGTCAGCTCGCTGTCGAAATCGCCGCCCGCCTCGAACGCGGCATCCTGCAACGCGCGCTGGCAGAAGCCGTGGATGGTGAAGATCGCCGCCTCGTCGAAGCCATGCACGGCCAGCAGCAGCCGGCGCCGGGAGGCCTCGTCCGGGTGACGCGCGTGCAGCTGGTTGAGAAAGGCATCATCGCTCGGCACGCCGTCGTACACCGCCAGCAGCTCGGCCAGCCGACTGCGGATGCGCTCGCGCAGCTCGGCCGTGGCCGCGGTGGTGTAGGTGACTACCAGGATCTGGCCCACCGACAGCTGCCGCTCCAGCAGCAGGCGCGCGTAGAGCGCCGTGAGCGTCCAGGTCTTGCCGGTCCCGGCACTGGCCTCGATCAGCCGGCGGCCGTCGAACGGGGAGTCGAGGAGGTTCAGGGTCATGCGTCGTCCTCCGGTGCGCTCAACGCGTCCAGCGCCGGGCCGATGAGCTGCTCGGCCAGGGCCTCGAAGCGCGCGTCGAGCGGGTCTCGATCGCGGAAGGCCAGGGCGAACCAGGGGTCCTGGCAGTCACCGGGCACAGGGCTGAACTCGCCGCCGAGCCAGGCGTCGCGGGCCCGTTTGCGGGCGCAATCGAGCGGCTCGGTTCCGCGTGCCGGGCGGCGATAGCCCTGGGCGAACGCGTGGCTGCTGCGCGGCAGCAGGGGCAGCGGCTCGCAGATGGCGCTGCGGTAGGCCTGCAGCCAGGGTTCGAGCAACTGGCGCGCATCGGCCAGCGGGCCGAGGGTCCAGTCGCCGGCCGGCGAGAGCATCAGGCTGCGCCGTTCGATGCCCGGCGTGGCGCAGAGGTTGAGCAGCAGGTGGCGCAGCCAGAAGCCCGGCAGGTCCCACTCGCCGAGGCGGCCGAGCTTCCAGCCGAACAGGCCGGCCGGCGTCACGCCATCGAGCCAGCCATGAATGCGCACCCCCGCCAGCTCGAGGTCGACGGCCAGGGGTTGGGGCGTGTCGTTCGGGCGTTGCTCGAACAGCCGCGGCGCGAAGGCCCGCACCGGTCCGCGCAGCTTGCCCCACAGCGCCTGGCCCATCTCGCCGGGTGGCAGCCAGCCGGCGGCGCAGGCCATGCGGCGCTCGTCCTCGTCGCACCAGCCGTGGGCCATCGCCTCCAGCGCCAGGTGCCTCAGGCCGTTCCAGGCGGGCAGCTCCAGTTCGAAGGGCTCGTCCGCCGCCAGCGCCTGTTCTTCGTCGGCGAGACGCAAGCCAAGCCGCTGCTCGAGCAGAAACCGCGCGGGATGGCGGAAGCACTGCACCAGTTGCGACGGCTCCAGCGTCAGCCAGGCCTCGTCCGGCTCGCCCAGGCGACCGGCGAACGGCTGGGGCGCCAGCGCCGCCGGCTCGGCCAGGCGGCGAGCGGCACGGAACCAGGGCGCGGCGAAACCGGCGCGCACGCCATCCTCGAAGTTGCCCGGCGCGAACGGCTGCAAGGGGTGGGCGACGACGATGCGGGCACTCGCCCTGCCCTTGCCGTCCGGCACGCTGGCCGTCATGTCGATCGCTTCGAGCAGCTCGCTGATCAGCACCGAGGGCGGCAGCTCGGCGTTGTCGCGCGGGTCGCGGCCGACGTAAGACAGGTACAGCGCCTCGCGCGCCGAGAGCAGCGTTTCCAGCAGCAGATAGCGGTCATCGAGCCGCCGCGCCCGATCGCCGCGCCGGGGATGGCGGGCGATCAGGTCGAAACCGGCCGGCGGGTTGCGGCGTGGAAAGGCGCCGTCGTCCAGACCGAGCAGGCAGACCAGGCGGAACGGCAGGCTGCGCATCGGCACCATGGTGCCGAAGGTCACCGCGCCGGTGAGAAAGCCCGATGCGCCGCCGCCCTGGTCCAGCGCGGCCATGAGCTGCTGGCGCACCAGCTCGAGCTCGACCGGCGCCACAAGGCCGGCCGCTTCGCCCTGCTGGCGTAGCGCGGCGGCGCTTTGCGCCAGCAGCAGGAGGGTGTCGGCGGCTTCGTTTTCGTCGAACAGCGCGTCGATCAGGCGTTGCAGGTCATCCGCCCACTCGGCCAGCGAACGCGGCCTTGCCAGCTGGTCGGCCCAGCCGGCCAAGCGCTCGACGAACCCCGCCAACCGGCCGAGCAACTGCCCGCGCGCGCCTTCGAGCGCATCCAGCGGCCAGTGATCGCCCAGCAGCGGCGCACCGTCCCCCGCGAGCTGCGGCGGCGCGGCGAAGCCCAGCAGCAGGCGATCGAGCCCCTGGCGCCAGGTGAAGGCCGTCTCCGCCGGCAGGCCGAGTCGCCGGCGGTGGTCGTCATCCCAGCCCCAGCGCACACCGGCCTCGCGCAGCCAGTCGCGCAGCAGCGGCAGGTCTTCGGCCTCGATCCCGGCCCGCCGGGCGATGGCCGGCTGCTCCAGCCAGCCGAGCACCTGTTCGGCGGTGAAGCGGCTTTCCGGCAGGCCGAGCAGATCGAGGAAGGCTTCGATCAGCGGCGCCTCGGCCCGCACGCTGCGGTCCGCCAGGCTGTACGGCACGCGCGGCACGCCTTCGCGGGCGGCGAACACCGCTTCGATGAAGGGCGCGTAGCGCTCGATGTCCGGCGTCAGGACCACCACCTGATCCGGCGTCAGCGTGGGGTCGCTGGCGAAGCGCGCGAGCAGTTGGTCATGCAGAATTTCCACCTCGCGCAGCGGCGAGTGCGCGACGTGCACCTCCAGCGAGCGATCGGTGGCCGCGAGCGGCAGACGCTCCGCCGGCTGGCGGGTGCGCAGCCGCTGGATGTCGTGCTGCAGGCCGTGCAGCAGGCTGTCGTCGGGCAGGTCGGCGTCGTCGGCGTAGAGGCCGGTCTCTACCCCGCGATCGCCGATCAGGCCGAACAGGCTGTCGAAGAAGTCCCGCCCCTGCTTGCCGAGGCTGGCGAGCAGGGGGTTGCCGACATCCAGGTACCAGTCCTCCGAGGCCGTTTCCGAGCGCGCCAGTTCGCGCACGTCGCGGATCTCGCCCCAGGCTTCCCGGCTGGGGTTCAGCGCGAAGATCACCACGTCGATGTGCCGGCCCAGCCCTTCGAGCACACGCAGGTGATGCGGCGGCAGGCTGCTGATGCCGAACACCAGCAGCCGCTCGGGCAGCCCCTCGATCGGCTCGTCGCGCCACAGCCGCGCCAGCAGGTCGCCGAGCAGGCGCGCGCGGTGCGGGTGGCCGTCGCGTGTCAGTTCGCGCCAGAGCAGCGCCTGCCAGGCTTCGTCAGGGCCGAGGTCGAGCAGCTCGCCGCGCTCCCAGGCGGCCAGCCAGTCGTCGCGGTACAGCAGGTACTGGTCGAACACGTCGGCGATCCGGCTGGCCAGCGACAGCCGTCGGCGCACGTCGCCGCCGTCGAGGTAACGCGCCAGCCGGGGGGCCAGTTCCAGGTTCGCAGGCTCGACCAGCCAGCCATAGAGACGCCAGGTCAGCACCTGCGGGGTAAAGGCCGATTGCTCCGGCAACTGCCCGAGCACCCGGCGCGACAGTTCCCAGACGAAGCGGGCCGGCAGCTGGGTCTCGAGCTGCATGGCGATGCCCTGGCTGCGTGCCAGCTCCAGCCCCAGCCAGCGGCCCATACCCTGGCTCGGCACCACCACCACGGCCGGTGCCAGCGGGTCGCGCAGCGGCTGGGCCAGCAGGCGGGTGGCCAGGGTGCCGAGGGTTTCCAGATCGGGGGCGTGGTAGAGGCTGAGCATGGCGGGACCGCATCGAGACGAAGCGCAAGGGTAGCAAGAGGATGCCACCGTTACCCGCGCCGACGGTGACTCGCCCGTCGCCCGGAGGTGCGAGCGGATAGCGGCGAACGCTCGCCCGACCGGCGAGTCCACTTCATGACCGATCCATGCCAGCCGCCTGCGGCGCAGGCGCCGCCGACCGACACGAGAGGTTTCAATGCTCGACTGGCTCCAACGCCACCATCAGCTCATCGCCCTGCTGATCTCGACCTGCACGCTGATCGTCTGGGTGTTCTATGCCCACCTGCTGCTGGCCAACTTCAAGCGGCAGCGGCGACCGAACCTGATCATCAACCGCGGCGCCGGCAAGGGGCTCGGCTCGCTCTGCCTGATTTCCAACATGAGCGCCGAGCCGATGTTCCTGAACCAGCTGATCGTGCGCCTGGAGACCTCGCGCGGCGACCTGTTCGGCGATGCCACCGACATTCGCCAGAGCCACGACGACGACCTGCCGCAGGACACCGCCCTGTACCAGGCGACGCACCAGGGGCCGCTGCGCACCGGGGATTTCGCTCATGTCGGCACCTTCCAGTCGCTGCTGCGGCGGGTGGCCGAGCAGCATGGCATCCGCCTGGCGGGGCACCAGCCGATCGGCGATTGGCAGTTTCATACGCTGGAGATCCGGGTCATCGCCTTCTATGGCTCGGACCGGCAACCGCTGGGGGTGCTGCGCCGGTTTCGGCTGACCTCGCCGGAAAACCCCGACTGCGAGCTGATCCCGGAAAGCCCGCTGACACGGCAGCTGTGCAGCCGCCATGAGCGGCGCCTGGTCAGGCGGTGGACGGAGGACGTCTGCGCCTAGACGGCACCGTCACGGCAGGAGGCAGCAAGGAAGGGCCTGGCGACCGGAGCGCCGCCAGGCCCGCCGGCTCAGGTGCCGGCGTGTCCCGCGCGCCGCCGTTGCAGCAGCACGATGCCGGCGAGCAGCAGCAGCCCCGGTATCCACATCCACTCCTTGGCGAAGCGGTCGGTCGGGGCGCGGACGGCGAGGATTTCCTGATCGAACATCAGGCCGGCCTGCTCCGCCGGACTGCCGAAGCCGACCGTGTCGATCAGCACGCGACCGTCATCCTCGTAGAGCGCGAGGCCAAGCTTGTCCAGGCGCTCCTGGCCATTGGCACCCTCGGGAATCGGCACGATCACGCTGAATTCGCGGACGTCGCCGACCAGGTCCTCGCCACGGATGCGCAGCCGTAGCTGGCTGTCCTCGCCGACCCGATCGAGCGCCTGCGCCAGCTCCGCCGGCGGCACCTCGCGGTAGGGGTCATGCACGATGTCCATCCAGAAGCCCGGACGGAACAGCGTGAAGGCCACCAGCAGCAGCAGGACGTTCTCGTACCAGCGGTTGCGCACGATGAAGTAGCCCTGGGTGCCCGCGGCGAAGATCAGCATCGCCACCGTCGCGATGATGAAGATCAGCACGCCATGCCAGAAGCCGACGTCGATCAGCAGCAGATCGGTGTTGAAGATGAACAGGAACGGCAGCGCCGCCGTGCGCAGGCTGTAGTAGAAGGCCGTCAGACCGGTCTTGATCGGATCGCCCTTGGAGACCGCGGCGGCGGCGAAGGAGGCCAGCCCCACCGGCGGCGTCACGTCGGCCATGATCCCGAAATAGAAGACGAACAGGTGCACCGCGATCAGCGGCACGATCAGGCCGTTCTGCTGGCCGAGGGAAACCACCACCGGCGCCAGCAGGCTGGACACCACGATGTAGTTCGCCGTGGTCGGCAAGCCCATGCCGAGGATCAGGCTGAAGATGGCGATGAGGATCAGCATCAGCAGCAGGTTGCCCATCGACAGCAGCTCGACGAGGTCGGCGAGCACCAGCCCGACGCCCGTCTGCGACACCGCGCCGACGATGATGCCGGCCGCCGCGGTGGCGATGCCGATACCGATCATGTTGCGCGCGCCGGCGATCAGGCCTTCGCGCAGGTCGATCACGCCGTCCTTGAAGGTGCCATGCTCGTGCGCGCCGTCGGTCCGCATCCAAGACAGCAGCGGCCGTTGCGTCAGCAGGATGAACACCAGGATCACCGAGCCCCAGAAGGCCGACAGGCCGGGTGACAGCCGCTCGACCATCAGGCACCAGACCAGCACCACCACCGGCAGCAGGAAGTGCAGGCCCGAGAGCAGCACGGCGCGGGTGACCGGCAGCTTTTCGATCGGCGCGTCCGGGTCTTCGGCCGGCAGCGGCGGGTTGCTGGCCGCCACCTTGAGCAGCGCGAGGTAGGCGATCGCCACCAGCACGCCGATGCCGGCCAGGGCGTTGTCACCGAGCAGCGGCTTGAGCCAGCCGAGGCCGTAGTACACCGCCAGCGACAGGCCGCTGATCAGCGCCACGCCGAACACGAAGCCGGTCAGCCGGCGCAGCCAGGTCTTGTGCGGCCGGCTGCCGATCGGCTGCATGCCGAGCTTCAGGGCCTCGAGATGGACGATGTAGAACAGCGCGATGTAGGAAATGATCGCCGGCAGGAAGGCATGCTTGACGATCTCGACGTAGGGCACGCCGACATACTCGACCATCAGGAAGGCCGCCGCGCCCATCACCGGCGGCATGATCTGCCCGTTGACCGACGAGGCCACTTCCACAGCCCCGGCCTTCTCTGCGGAGAAGCCGACGCGCTTCATCATCGGGATGGTGAAGGTACCGGTGGTCACCACGTTGGCGATCGACGAGCCGGAGATCAGGCCCGTCATGCCGGAGGCCACCACCGCCGCCTTGGCCGGGCCGCCCTTCAGATGACCGAGCAGGCTGAAGGCCAGCTGAATGAAGTAATGCCCGGCGCCGGCCCGCTCGAGCAGGGCGCCGAACAGCACGAACAGGAACACGAAGCTGGTGGACACGCCCAGCGCGATGCCGAACACACCCTCGGTGGTGATCCACTGATGGTTGGCCAGCGCGGTGAAGCTGACCCCGCGGTGCGCCAGCAGGTCCGGCATCCAGGGTCCGGCGAGGCTGTAGATCAGAAAAAGTATGGCGATGATTGCCAACGGCGGGCCGAGGGCACGGCGTGTGGCTTCGAGCAGCAGCGGAATGCCGAAGCAGGCCGCGACCAGGTCGCTTGTTGTCAGGCTGCCCGGCCGATCGGCCAGCTGCTCGTAGAAGACGAAAAGGTACGCGGCGCTCGCGGCGGCGAGCAGGCCGAGCACGATGTCCGTCAGCGGGACCCGGTTGCGCGGTGAACGCTTGAACGCCGGGTACACCAGAAAGGCCAGCATCAGCGCAAACGCCAGGTGAATCGAGCGTGCTTCGGTGCTGTTGAAGACGCCGGTGCCGAAAATGAACGGCAGCGGCGAGGCGATCCAGAGCTGGAACAGTGACCAGGCCAGGGCCAGCATCGCGATCAGCTGGGCCATGAGGCCGTCGGGGTTACGCGCACCGACGTCCTGGGCGATCAGGTCCTCGGTGGAAAGGTTTTGGTTCTGCATGCGAATCGAGCCTGCATCGGGAACTAGAACGACGAAACCCGCGGCCGTCCAGGCTGCGTGAAAACGTCGCGAGCGAAGGTTAGGCAAGGCAAAAACAAGCGAGGAAGCGGAGTTTACGAGCTGTAAATGAGCATTCCGAGCTTGTTTTTAACGCGTCCTAACCGAGCGCAGTAGTTTTCACGCAGCCTGCGTGGCGCGGGTTTCGGCAAATGAAGCGGAGCCTGTGGGCTAAAGCCTTACAACCAGCCGCGTTCCTGGTAGTAGCGCTTGGCGCCTTCGTGCAGCGGCGCGGTCAGACCGACCTTGATCATGTCTTCCGGCTTGAGGTTCTGGAACGCCGGGTGCAGACGCTGGAAGCGCTCGATGTTCTCGAACACCGACTTGACCAGCTGGTAGACCACTTCCGGATCGGTTTTGGCCGAGGTGGAGAGCACCGCCTTGCCGCCGATCGACTGAGTCGGCTCTGGGTTGCCCTTGTACAGGCCGCCTGGAATCTCGGCCTTGGTGTAGTAGGGCTTCTCGGTCAGCAGCTTGTCGATGTCCGGGCCGGTCACCGGGACCAGGACGGCGTCGACGGTGGTCGTCGCTTCCTGGATGGCGCCGTTCGGATGACCGACGAAGTAGGTCATGGCGTCGATGTTGTTGTCCGACAGCGCGCTGGCCTGCTCGGCCGGCTTGAGTTCGGCGGCGAGCGCGAAGGCCGACTGGTCCCAGCCCTTGACGCGCATGATTTCCTCGAGCGTGTCGCGCTGGCCGGAGCCCGGGTTGCCGATGTTGACGCGCTTGCCCTTGAGGTCATCGAACTCGTCGATGTTGGCGTCCTTGCGTGCCAGCACGGTGAAGACTTCGTCCTGCAGCGAGAACACCGCGCGCAGGTCGTCCATCGCGCCTTCGTTCTTGAACGGCTCCAGGCCCTTCATGGCCTTGAACTGGTGGTCCGACTGCATGACGCCGAAGTTGTACTCGCCGCTGCGCAGACCGTTGACGTTGGCGACGCCGCCGCCGCTGGCCGGCGCGTTGCACTTGATCTCTTCGCTGGCGCGGTTGAGGAAACGGCAGATCGATTGGCCGGCGACGTAGTAAACCCCCGTCTGGCCGCCCGTACCGATGGTGACGAACTTCTCTTCAGCCTGTGCAGTGCCGGCCAGGGTGGTTCCCGCTAGCGCAGCCGACAGGGCCCATGCCAAGGATTTGCCTTTCATGGGATATCTCCTTTCTGGTTGTTTTAGGTTCCCGCCGCGCACCTCGTGAGCTGCGACCGGACCCGAAGTCTAACCGCTGAGGCGCCGATGCACGACCCGATTGGGACCTTGCCGGCGGCGTGCCGTTCCTATAAGAGTCGGCTATCGCTCGTGCCGGTGCCGGCCGCGCCGACCACCGGCACGGACTGGCGCCGGATTCGGGGTCGGGCACCGCAGGGAAGCGATCGATGGGCTACCGTTCCCCTGGAGGGTGCCGATAAACTGTCTCTGATGGCGCGTAGCCACCACCGTATGACTCCCACGGCCTGCCTGGGGCCTCGTGGCCAGGTCGGAATCGCTCGCATGCGTCTGCTGTCGCATCTGTTGCTGCTGTCCCTTCTTTCGCTGCTGCCGGGCGCGGGCGTCCTGCTGGCCGCGCCCGCGCCGGTCACGATCGGCACCGGTGTCCACCGGGTCACCCCCACGCATATCGAAATCCTCACCGGCGCACCCGAGGCCAGCCTCGAAGACCTCGCCAGCCCCGCCTTCGCCGACCGCTGGCGGCCGCTTGGCGAAAGCCGGTCGATCCGCGACGAGCGGCAGGTCTGGCTGCGTTTCGCGGTCGAGCGCAGCCTGTTCGTCGGCGGTTCCTGGTACCTGCGGGTGCGCTGGCCGGTGCTCGACGAGGTCCGGCTGCGCATCTGGTATCCCGACGAGAACCGCTGGAGCCGGCCGATGCGGGCCGGTGACGCCGTGCCGGTCGAGCAGCGACCCGTGGCCTCCCGGCACCTGGTCTTTCCGCTGCACCTGGACCCGGGGCAGTCGGCGATCGCCTACCTGCGGGTCGAATCGGTCGAGCCCATGGTGCTGCCGCTGCACATTCTCGACGGCGAGGCGCTGGCGCGCGAAACCGAGCGGGAGATGGCCCTGATCAACCTGTTCTTCGGCGGCCTGCTGGTGATCCTGCTGTACAACGCCAGCCTGTTCCTCTTCACCCGCGACCTCAGCTACCTGCTCTACGTCGCCTATCTCGCCGCCATCGTCGGCTACACGCTGAGCCTCACCGGGATCGGGCCGCTGTACCTGTGGGAGGCGAGCGACGAGACCGGCCGCCGGTTCTATGGCCTGTCCGCCGCGCTGTGCTTCCTGACGGCGAACCTGTTCGCCCGGCGCTTTCTCGAGCTGGCCCGGCATGGCGGCTGGCCCAAGCACCTGAACACACTGACGCTGGCCTACTGGGGACTGCTGGTGACCGTCCTGGTGGTCTATCCGAAGGCCGGCCATTACCTGGGCGTGCAGGCAGTCGCCCTGCTGACGTCGCTCACCGGGCTGCTCGTGCCGCTGTACCTGTGGATACGCGGCAATCGCTCGGCGGCGCTGTTCACCCTCGCGTGGGCGTCGCTGATCGTCTTCACCGTGATGCACCTGCTGGCCCTCGACGGCCTGCTGCCGCTCAACGGTTTCACGCTCGACAGCCAGTTGCTGGGCATCTTCATCGAATGCGTGCTGCTGTCGGTGGCCCTGGCCGAGCGCATCAACCGCGAACGGCGCGAGCGCGTGGAAGCACAGGCCGCCGCGCTGGCCAGCTCCCGCCAGTTGGCGATCGAGCGCGGCGAACGGTTGCTGGCGCAACAGCAGGCGCTGGACATCCAGCGGCAGGCCAACGAAGCCCTGGAAAGCCGCGTACGCGAGCGGACCCTTGCGCTGGAGCAGGCCAAGCGCGGGCTGGAGCAGGCCAACGCGCAGCTCGCCCGCCTGAGCATCACCGACCCCCTGACGCAACTGTGCAACCGCCGCCATTTCGATGCCGCGCTGGACACCGAACTGGCGCGGGCGCGCCAATCCGGCCAGCCGGTGGCCCTGCTGTCGATCGACGTCGACCACTTCAAGCAGCTCAACGACCATTACGGCCATCCGTTCGGCGACCTCTGCCTGCAAGCGCTGGCGACCGTGCTGCAATCCCATGCGCAGCGCCAGGGCGAGCTGGCGGCGCGCTACGGCGGCGAGGAGTTCGCCGTGCTGCTGCCCGGTTGCGACGCGGCCGGCGGCTACCGCGTCGGCGAGCGCATTCGACGCGCCGTCACCGAGCTGCTGCCGCTGCACGAAGGCGAACCGGTCGACCTGAGCGTCAGCGTGGGCGTCGCCTGGTCCCGCCCGAATCGCCCGCTCGAGGCGTCAAGCCTGCTGGCGAGCGCGGACCGTGCGCTGTATGCCGCCAAGCGCGACGGCCGCAACCGGGTCGCCATCGACGACCCGGACGCCGGCGACCCGCTGCCGACGGCGGCGGTGTCGTCGCTCTAGCGATCAGGCCGGCGGTTCCCCGAACCGCACCCGCACCCGCAGGCCGCCGTGCCGGCCATCGGCCAGTTCGATCTCGGCACGATGCGCGCGGCAGATTTCCCCGACGATGGCCAGCCCCAATCCGGCACCCTTGCTCTGGGTATCGCGTCGGTAGAAGCGGGCGAAGACCTTTTCGCGCTCGTCGGGCGGAATGCCGGGGCCGTCATCCTCGACCTCCAGCACACCCGGCTCCAGCACCCGGATCACCACGTTGCCGCCGGCCGGCGTGTGCGCCAGGGCGTTGTCGACCAGGTTGTTCAGCAGCTCGTTGAGCAGCGTCGGCTCGCCCAGCACCCACACCGGTCGCTCGGCTTCCAGCGCCAGCGCGACCCCCCGTTTGTGCGCCAGCGCGGCCATCGCCAGGCCCAGCTCGCGTGCCAGCGCCGCCAGGTCCAGACGCGCCGCGCCGCCCTCGGCGATGGCCTGGGCGCCGCTCTCGATGCGCGCCAGCGACAGCAACTGGTTGGCCAGGTGGGTCAGCCGCTCGGTGTGCTGCGCGGCGTCTTCCAGCGTTTCGCGCCAGTGCGCCGGCTCCCGTTCGCGCAGGCCCAGCTCGACCCGCGCCTTGAGCGCCGCCAGCGGCGTGCGCAGGTCATGCGAGGCGTCGGCGATGAACTGCGCCTGGCGCTCGAATTGCGCGCGCAGGCGCTCGGTGAAGTGATTGAGCGAGGACACCAGCGGCTTGAGTTCGAGGTGCACGTCGACCAGCGGCAAGGGGCGCAGATCATCCGGCCGGCGCTCCTCGACCGCCTCGCTCAACCGATGCAGCGGCCGCAGCGCGGCCGATACCACCAGCCAGACCAGCAGCAGGGCGCCCAGCGCCAGCAGCCCGATCCGCCAGAGCGTATCGGTCAGCAGGCTGCGCGCCATTCGCTCGCGCGCGCCGAGCGTCTCGGCCACGCGAATCTCGGCGATGCCGTTGAGCTGCGGCTCGGTCACCGGCTGCAGCAGGCTCACCAGGCGCACGCCCTCGCCGCGGTACTCGCCGTCGTAGAAGCGCGCCAGCGCCGGGTAATCATCGGTGCGCGGCGTGCCGGGCGGCGGCGCCGGCAGGTGCTCGTAGCCGGAGACCAGCGTCCCGGCGGGGTCGAGCACCTGGTAGTAGATGCGTCCGGCGCTGTCGTAGGCGAAGGTGTCGAGCGCGACGTAGGGCACGTTCGCCCGCAGTTCGCCGTCCTGGGCGATCAGCCCGTCGGCGATGGCCCGCGCCGAGGCCAGCAGCGTGCGGTCATAGGCCGTGTCGGCGGCTTCGCGGCCATTCCAGTAGGCGCTCCAGCCGCTGAACACCATGAGTAGCGCGAGCAGCCCGGCGAGCCGCCGCAGCAGCCGCCCGCGCAGGCTGCCGACCGCTTCGCGCCTCACCACACCGAACCGCCGCGCCGGTCAGCCATCCTGGGCCTCGAGCAGGTAGCCAAGCCCGCGGAAGGTGACGATGCGCACCGGGCTGCCTTCGAGCTTCTTGCGCAGCCGATGGATGTAGATCTCGATAGCCTCGGCGCTGGCGTCTTCGTCCAGGCCGAACACCTGGGCGGCGAGCTGGTCCTTGCTCATCACCCGGCCGGGGCGGGCGATCAGCGCCTCCAGCACCGATTGCTCGCGCGAGGTCAGGCTGAGCGGCTGCCCGTCGAGCAGGAAGCGGCGCGTGCCGAGGTCGTAGACCAGCGGCCCGCAGCGCTGCTGGGTCTCGCCGCCGAGCACGCTGCGGCGCAGCAGCGCCTTGACCCGCGCCTCCAGTTCCGACAGTTCGAACGGCTTGGCGAGGTAGTCGTCGGCGCCGAGGTTCAGGCCGTGCACCCGGTCCTTCACGTCGGTGCGCGCGGTGAGCATCAGCACCGGCAGCCGCTTGCCGCGCTCGCGCAGGCGGCCAAGCACCTGGAAGCCATCGAGCCGCGGCAGGCCCACATCGAGGATCGCCAGCGCGTAGTCCTCGCTCGCCAGTGCCAGGTCGGCGGCCACGCCGTCGGCCAGCAGGTCGACCGTCCAGCCCGCGGCGCGCAGCGCCTGCGCCACGCTTTCGGCCAGTTGGGGGTGGTCCTCGACCAGCAGAATCCGCATCGCCGTTCCCTCGTACCTGATTCGGCTGCGCAGTGTAGCCGCTGCCGCGACGCGACGCCGCAGCCGGTTCGGGCCTGAAAGGCTGACGAAAGCTTGCCGGCCTAGCATCCGCCCCGATGGCTCGATCCATCCCCTTGGCAGCCTTGCTGCAAGACAACAAGAACAACAGTGGAGGTTTCAATGCTGACTGCCGTCAGACCGCATCGCATCCCTGCCCGGCTCGCCCTGGCGATCGCCACCGTCATGCTCGCGCCGCTTTCGCAGGCCGCCTTCCTCGAAGACAGCCAGGCGACGCTCGAAGCACGCAACATCTACCTCAATCGCGATTTCCGCGAAGGCGATGGCCAGTCCAAGCGCGACGAGTGGGCGCAGGGCTTCATCCTCAACATCGAGTCCGGCTACACCGAAGGCACCGTCGGGTTCGGTCTCGATGCGCTGGGCATGCTCGGCCTGAAGCTCGATTCCAGCCCCGACCGCACCGGCACCGGCCTGCTGCCGACCGACGGCGAGCGGGCCGTCGACGAGTACAGCAAGCTCGGCCTGACCGCCAAGGTGAAGGTGTCCGAGACGGTCCTCAAGCTCGGCACGCTGATCCCCGAACTGCCGACGCTGGCGCCGAACGACGGCCGCATCCTGCCGCAGGTGTTCGAAGGCGGCCTGCTCGTCTCCGAAGAAATCGACGGGCTGACCTTCACCGGCGGCCGTATGGACGAGGTCAAGGGTCGTGACTCCACCGACTCGCAAAGCCTCGCGCTGAACGACAAGAACGGCCGCTTCGTCGGCGCCGAGGCCGACTACCTGAACCTCGCCGGCTTCGACTACGCCCTGAACGAAAATCTGACCGCGCGCTACCACTTCGCCGAGCTGGACGACATCTACCGCCAGCACTTCGTCGGCCTGCTGGCCGCCTACCCGCTCGGCCCCGGCGCGCTGAGCGCGGACCTGCGCCTGTCGATCAGCGACGATTACGGCGCGTCCAACGGTGGCGAGGTCGACAACCGCGCCCTCAACGGCATGCTCGGCTATGCCCTGGACGGCCACAAGCTGAGCCTCGGCTACCAGGACATGAGCGGCGACACCGGGTTCGCCTATGTCGATGGCACCAACCCGTACCTGGTCAACTTCGTGCAGATCAACGACTTCGCCAACCCGGACGAGCGCTCCTGGCAGGCCCGCTACGACTACAACTTCGCCGCCATCGGCGTGCCGGGTCTGACCTTCCTGACCCGCTACGTCTCCGGCGAAGACGCACGCATCATCGGTAGCGACGAGCGCGGCTCGGAATGGGAGCGCGACGTCGAACTCAAGTACGTCGTGCAGCAGGGTCCGCTCAAGGACGTCGCGGTGCGCCTGCGCCACGCGACCCTGCGCTCGGACTTCGCCCGCGACGCCGATGAAGTGCGGGTGATCGTCAGCTACGCGCTCCCCCTCTGGTAACCACAACAAGAACCGACGGAGAAAACCATGAAAAGCACCCTTGGCCGCCTGGCCGCGCTGTCATCCTGCCTCCTGCTGTCCAGCCAGCTGATGGCTGAACCGAACCGTCCCGAGTGCATCGCCCCGGCCAAGCCGGGCGGCGGCTTCGACCTGACCTGCAAGCTCGCCCAGAGCGGCCTGAAGAACGCCGGCCTGCTGGAAGAGCCGATGCGCGTGACCTACATGCCCGGCGGCGTCGGCGCGGTGGCCTACAACGCCGTGGTCGCGCAGCGTCCGGACGAACCCGGCACCATCACCGCGTTTTCCAGCGGTTCGCTGCTGAACCTGGCGCAGGGCAAGTTCGGTCGCTACGACGAAGACGCCGTGCGCTGGCTGGCCGGCATCGGCACCGACTACGGCGCCATCTCGGTGCGCGCCGATTCGCCCTACAAGGACCTCGACGACCTGATCGCAGCCATGAAGAAGGACCCCGCCTCGGTGGTCTTCGGCGCCGGCGCCACCATCGGTGGCCAGGACTGGATGCAGACCGCGCTGATCGCCCGCGAAGCCGGCGTCGACCCGAAGAAGCTGCGCTACGTGGCCTTCGAGGGCGGCGGCGAGACGCTGACCGCCATGCTCGGCGGCCACGTGCAGGTCACCTCCAGCGGCCTGGGCGAAGTCGCGCCGCAGCTCGAAGCCGGCAAGATCCGCGTGCTGGCGGTGCTGTCCGACGAGCGCCTGCCGGGCGATCTGGACAGTATCCCGACCGCCAAGGAGCAGGGCTACGACATCAGCTGGCCGGTGATCCGCGGCTTCTACATGGGCCCGGAAGTCAGCGACGAAGAGTACAACTGGTGGAAGACCCGGTTCGACACGCTGCTGGCGCGCCCCGAGTTCGCCGAACTGCGTGAGCAGCGCGACCTCTTCCCGCTGAACATGACCGGCGACGAGCTGACCGCCTTCGTCAACAAGCAGGTCAAGGACTACAAGGACCTGGCCGCCGAATTCGGCCTGGTCAAGTAAGCCGCTGCACACCCGGCCGCCGCACGTGCGGCGGCCGGGCCACTTCCCGAGGTAACCACCATGTACGTGAGACTCTTCGCCGGCATCTGGCTGCTCGCCTGTGCCGGTCTGGCGGTGCTCGCCTGGGGCTTCGAGGCCCCCTTCGCCTACGACCCGGTCGGGCCGCGTGCCTACCCGCTGCTGCTGCTCGGGCTGATGGCCGCCGGCGCCCTCTGGCTGCTGGTCAAGCCCAAGGGCGAGCCGACCCCACCGATCGACTGGGCGATCGCCCGCAAGGTCGTGCTGTGCATCCTCGTGCTGCTGGCCTACGCCTTCCTGTTCGAGCCGCTCGGCTTCGTGCTCAGCACCGCGCTGGCCGGTTGCACCCTCGGCCTGCTGTTCAATGGCCGGCCCGTGCCGAGCGTGATCAGCGGCGTGCTGATGGGCGTGCTGCTCTACGTCTTGTTCGATGTGCTGCTCGATGTACCCCTGCCGCTGGGCGTGTTCCGCCTGCTGGAGAATTGACATGGAAACCCTGAATTTCCTGATGCAGGGCTTCGACGTCGCCCTGCGTCCGACCAACCTGCTGGTGGCGCTGTTCGGCGCCTTCGTCGGCACCATCGTCGGCCTGCTGCCCGGCCTCGGCCCGATCAACGGGGTGGCGCTGCTGCTGCCGCTGGCCTTCGCGCTCGGCCTGCCGCCGGAAACCGCGCTGATCCTGCTCGCGGCCGTGTACCTGGGCTGCGAATACGGCGGGCGCATCTCGGCGATCCTGCTGAACGTGCCGGGCGATGCCGCGGCCATCATGACCACCCTGGACGGCTACCCGCTGGCGCGTCAGGGCAAGGCAGGCATCGCCCTGTCGCTCTCGGCGGTGAGCTCCTTCACCGGCAGCATCATCGCCACCTGCGGCGTGGTCGCGTTCGCCCCGCTGCTGGCCAAGTGGGCGGTGGCCTTCGGGCCGGCTGAATACTTCGTGCTGATGGTCTTTGCCATCGCCTGCCTGGGCGGCATGGTCGGCGACAAGCCGGTCAAGACGCTGATGTCGGCCCTGATCGGCCTGGGCCTGGCGACCGTCGGGGTCGACTCGACCACCGGCGTCTACCGCTTCACCTTCGGCAGCGTCAGCCTGTCGGACGGCATCCAGTTCGTGATCGTGGTGATCGGCCTGTTCTCGGTCAGCGAAGTGCTGCTGATGCTCGAACAGACCCACGCCGGCCAGCAGGCGGTCAAGGCCAGCGGCCGCATGCTGTTCAACCTCAAGGAATACACCCAGACCGTCGGCACCATGCTGCGCAGCAGCGTGGTCGGCTTCGTCATCGGCACGCTGCCGGGCGCCGGCGCGACCATCGCCAGTGCGGTTACCTACATGACCGAGAAGCGCATGGCCGGTGCCAGCGGCCGCTTCGGCGATGGCGACCTGCGCGGCGTGGCGGCGCCGGAAGCGGCCAACAACGCCTCGGCGTGCGGCTCGCTGATCCCGATGCTCACCCTCGGCGTGCCCGGCTCCGGCACCACCGCGGTGATGATCGGCGCGCTGACGCTCTACAACATCACGCCCGGCCCGCTGCTGTTCGAACAGCAGCCCGACGTGGTCTGGGGCCTGATCGCCTCGCTGTTCATCGGCAACGTCATCCTGCTGTTGATGAACATCCCGCTGATCGGCCTGTTTTCCCGCATGCTGGCCGTACCCAACTGGGTGCTGGTCCCGGCGATCACGGTGGTCAGCCTGGTGGGCGTCTACGCCGTGCACAGCACCACCTTCGACCTGGTGCTGATGATCGGCCTCGGCGTGTTCGGTTACATCCTGCGCAAGCTGGACTTCCCGCTGTCGTCGCTGATCCTGGGCTTCGTGCTCGGCGAGATGATGGAGAGCAACCTGCGCCGTGCGCTGTCGATTTCCAACGGCGACCTGGCGATCCTCTGGAGCAGCCCGATCACGCTGATCCTCTGGGCGCTGGCCATCCTGATGCTGGCCTTGCCGGGCCTGCGCTGGTGGCGTGCAACGCGCCGCCGCGTGCATGACAAAGGCGCCGAGACCCAGCCCGCGCCATGATCGCAGGCAGGTTACCGGCCTGGTGGGGCACGCCGCTGGTGGGTGCCCTCGGCGGCTGGCTGGCGACCCTCGCCGGCTGGCCGCTGCCGTGGATGATCGGCTCGCTGCTGGCGGTCATCCTTGCGCGCTGCGCCGGCTGGCTGGTGACCGACGTGCCCCATGCGCGCAAGGCCGGGCAGTGGATCATCGCCAGCGGCATCGGCCTGCACTTCACCAGCGAAGTGATGCAGCAGGTGCTGGCGCATTTCGGCGTCATCCTCGCCGGCGCGCTGGGCACGCTGCTGCTCAGCCTGATCGGCATCGTCATCCTCATGCGTACCGGCACCGACCGCGCCACGGCGTTCTTCGCCAGCATGCCGGGTGGCGCCAGCGAAATGGTCAACCTCGCCAACCGCCATCAGGCGCAACCGGCCCGCGTCGCGGCGGCGCATAGCCTGCGCCTGTTGCTGGTGGTCTTGATCGTGCCGGCCCTCTTCACCTGGAGCCTGCCGGCGGTCGATGCGCCGCCGATGCCGGTCGACTGGGCCTGGCTCGCCCTGCTGCTGCCGACCGGCGCGCTGCTGGCCATGCTGTGGCAGAAGGCCGGCCAGCCGAACCCCTGGATGCTCGGCCCGCTCACGGCCTGCGCGGTGGCCAGCGTGACATTCGACCTTCACCTGGGGCTGCCGGACGGTGCCGGCCAGCTCGGCCAGTGGCTGATCGGCTGCTCGCTGGGGTGCCACTTCGACCGGCCGTTCTTCCGCAGCGCGCCGGCCTTCCTGCTGCGCATCCTGCTGTTCACCCTGCTGGCGATGCTGACGGCCGCCTTGCTCGCGCTGGCGCTCGGCTCGGTCGCCCGGCTGGACGGCACATCGCTGATGCTCGGGATGATGCCCGGCGGCATCACTGAACTCTGCCTCACGGCCGAGGCCCTGCAACTGTCCGTCGCGCTGGTGACGGCGCTTCAGGTGCTGCGGCTGTTTCTCGTGATGTTTCTCGCCGAGCCGATCTTCAGCCTCTGGCAGCGCCGCCGCGCCGGCTAACGCGCCCCGCCCGGCAGCACAACGCTCACCTGCTGGCGCGCGACCAGCCGTTGCTGGAATTCGGCGGGATCATGGATGAGCACGGCCTGCCCGGCGTGGGCCTGCGCGGCGATCAGGCGGGACAGCCAGAAGCGCACGCAGGCGATGCGCAGCATCCGCGGCCAATGCGCCGCCTCCTCGGCCACGAACGGCCGCAGCGCCGCATAGCCGGCGAGCAGTGCCTCGGCGCGGATCGGGTCGAGCGCGCCGTCGGGCAACGAGCACCAGTCGTTCACGGCGATGGCCACGTCATAGAGCATCGGCCCGGCGCAGGCATTGTAGAAGTCGATCACGCCGGTCAGCCGACCGGCCTCGAACAGCACGTTGTCGCGGAACAGATCGGCATGCAGGTTGGCGCGCGGCAGCGCGAGGATCGCCGGCTTGTGGGCCGCGACCTCGCCGAGCACCGCTTCCAGCAACGCACGCGGCCCGGCTTCAAGTACGGCCAGCAGCCGCGGGCCGGCGTCGAGCATCCAGTCCAGCCCGCGGTCGCTGCGCCGCTCCAGCACGCGCCCGGCGGTGGCCAGGTGCAGCCGCGCCAGCCACTGGCCGACCTGCGTGCAATGCGCCGGCGCCGGGTCGTGCACGTGCCGGCCCGGCAGCCGCGGCTGCAGCAGCGCAGGCTTGCCGGCCAGCGCGCGCAGGGCCTCGCCCGTCTCGGTGGTCAGCGCGTAGGGCACCGGCAGATCGGCCTGGTGCAGCGCTTCGAGCAGTTCGACGAAGAACGGCAGATCGGCCTGCGGGCCTCGCTCGACCAGCGTCAGCACGTACTCGCCGCCGTCCAGGCTGACGAAGAAGTTGCTGTTCTCGCTGCCCGCGGCGATGCCTTCGAAGGCCCGCAGCCGGCCGAGCCGATAGGGCGCCAGGAACGGCTCGAGCTGGTCGCGGGTCAGCGGGGTGAAGACGGACATCCGGACCTCACCAGCTGAAGATTTTCCACGCCGGGATCAGCATGTCCGGCCGGTCGCTGCGGATGAAGTTGCTGTCGCCGTCGGCGCGCACCAGGAAGTACGGCTTGCCGTGCTTGGGCGTGACCTTGATCGCATAGAGGAAGCCGTTGACGCGGTATTCCTCGACCGTGCGATCGCCCTCCTGACGGATGGTGACGTCCGGCTCGGCATCCACCGATTCCTGCGCCAGGGCACCCATCGGGGCCAGCGCCAGCACGCCGGCCAGCATCCAGAATCTCGCGTGTCGCATGGTAACCTTGCCCCTTTTCCCGGTCAGTGACGTGGCAATTCTAGCCGCCGGCCCGCCGAAAAGGTTGATCCTCCCATGACTCAAGCGCCCCTCGTCCTGGTGGACGGCTCCTCCTACCTCTACCGCGCCTTCCATGCCCTGCCGCCGCTGACCACCTCCACCGGCAAGCCGACCGGTGCGGTCAAGGGCGTGCTGAACATGCTGCTCAGCCTGCGCAAGCAGTACCCGGACAGCCCCTTCGCGGTGGTCTTCGACGCCAAGGGCAAGACCTTCCGCGACGAGCTGTTCGCCGAGTACAAGTCGCACCGTCCGCCGATGCCGGACGACCTGCGCAGCCAGGTCGAGCCGCTGCATGCCAGCATCCGCGCGCTCGGCCTGCCGCTGCTGTGCGTCGACGGGGTCGAGGCGGACGACGTGATAGGCACCCTCGCGCGCCGCTGCGCCGCGCTCGAGCGCGACGTGGTGATCTCCACCGGCGACAAGGACATGGCCCAGCTGGTCTGCCCGCACGTGACGCTGGTCAACACCATGACCGGCAGCGTCTACGACATCGAAGGCGTGAAGGCCAAGTTCGGCGTCGGCCCGGAGCTGATCATCGACTTCCTCGCGCTGATGGGCGACAAGGTCGACAACATCCCCGGCGTGCCCGGCGTGGGCGAGAAGACCGCCTGCGGCCTGCTCAACGGCATCGAGGGTGGCCTGAAGGGTCTTTACGAGAACCTGGACAAGGTCGGCGACCTGCCGATCCGCGGCGCGAAATCCTTGGCGGCGAAGCTGGAAGAACACCGCGACGCGGCGTTCATGTCCTACGAACTGGCGACCATCAAGATCGACGTGGCGCTGGACGTCGAGGTCGGCGACCTGATGCCCGGCGAGCCGCACCGCGAGGCGCTGATCGCGCTCTACCGCGAACTGGAATTCAAGAACTGGCTCGACGAGCTGCTGCGCGAGGCCAAGGCGGCCGGCGAAGACTGCGATGTCCAGCCCGAAGGCTGCTCGATCCAGGCCGAGGCCGAGTACGAGACGATCCTCGAGCAGGCCGACTTCGACCGCTGGCTGGCCGCCCTGCAACAGGCCGACTGCTTCGCCTTCGACACCGAGACCACCAGCATCGACGCCCAGCGCGCCGAGCTGGTCGGCGTGTCCTTCGCCATCGAGCCGGGCAAGGCCGCCTACGTGCCGCTGTGCCACAGCTACATGGGCGTGCCGAAGCAGCTCGACCGCGATGCCGTGCTCGCCGCGCTCAAGCCGCTGCTGGAAGACGAGGGGCGGGTGAAGATCTGCCAGCACGGCAAGTACGACATGAACGTGCTGATGCACTACGGCGTCGAGCTGCGTGGCCTGGCCTTCGACACCATGCTCGAGTCCTACGTGCTCGACGCCACCGCCACCCGCCACGACATGGACAGCCTGGCGCTCAAGTACCTCGGCCGCGGCACCATCCGCTTCGAGGACATCGCCGGCAAGGGCGCCAAGCAGCTGACCTTCGACCAGATCGCCATCGAGCAGGCCGGGCCGTATTCGGCGGAGGACGCCGACGTCACGCTGCGCCTGCACCAGACGCTGTGGGGCAAGCTGGAGCAGACGCCGTCGCTGGCCGGCGTGCTGAAGGACATCGAGATTCCGCTGGTGCCGGTGCTGGCGCGGATCGAGCGCAACGGCGCGCTGGTCGACGCCCAGCTGCTCGGTCAGCAGAGCGTCGAACTCGGCAACAAGATGGTCGAGCTGGAGCGCCAGGCGTTCGAGATCGCCGGCGAGGAATTCAACCTCGGCTCGCCCAAGCAGCTCTGCGCCATTCTCTACGACAAGCTCGGCTGCCCGGTGCTGTCGAAGACCTCCGGTGGCCAGCCGTCCACCGCCGAGGGCGTGCTCGCCGAACTGGCCGAGCGCGACTACCCGCTGCCGAAAGTGATCATGCAGCACCGGTCCTTGAGCAAGCTCAAGGGCACCTACACCGACAAGCTGCCGCAGCAGATCAACCCGCGCACCGGGCGCATCCACACCAGCTACCACCAGGCCGTCACCGCCACCGGGCGGCTGTCGTCGAGCGACCCGAACCTGCAGAACATCCCGATCCGCACTGCCGAGGGCCGGCGCATCCGCCAGGCCTTCGTCGCGCCGAAGGGTTACCGCCTGCTGGCGGCGGACTACTCGCAGATCGAGCTGCGCATCATGGCGCACCTGGCGCAGGACGCCGGCCTGCTGCACGCCTTCCAGAACGACCTGGACGTCCACCGCGCCACCGCGGCGGAAGTCTTCGGCGTCGCCCTCGAGGAGGTCAGCGGCGACCAGCGGCGCAGTGCCAAGGCGATCAACTTCGGCCTGATCTACGGCATGAGCGCCTTCGGCCTGGCCAAGCAGATCGGCGTCGGCCGCGGCGAGGCGCAGGCCTACATCGACCGTTACTTCACCCGCTACCCCGGCGTACTCGACTACATGGAACGCACGCGCGCCCAGGCCGCCGAGCAGGGCTTCGTCGAGACCCTGTTCGGGCGCCGCCTGTACCTGCCGGAAATCCACTCGAAGAACGGCGCCATGCGCAAGGCGGCCGAGCGCACCGCCATCAACGCGCCGATGCAGGGCACCGCGGCGGACATCATCAAGCGCGCGATGATCGCCGTGGACCGCTGGTTGCAGGACGAGGCGCTCGACGCTCGGGTGATTCTGCAGGTGCATGACGAACTGGTGCTGGAAGTGCGCGAGGACCTGGTCGAACAGGTCTGCGATCGCATTCGGCCGCTGATGAGCGGCGCCGCGCAGCTGGACGTACCGCTGGTGGTCGAGGCCGGCGTCGGGCTGAACTGGGACGAAGCGCACTGACAGACAGGGCGCAAATGGCTGGACGTAGGGGTGGATGATGGCGAAGCCTCATCCACGCGTGTGCTGGCCCGCCCATGAGCGTCTCACCTGGGCGTGTAAGTGGTGGTAAACGCTGCGCGGCTTTCCACCCTGCGGTTATGAGCCGAACGGCCGCGGCGCGCGGTCTGGCGGGGCGATTTCGGTCAGGTTCGGCTTTTTTCCGGGGCGGATTGAACTAAGCGCAGCCAACCTCGGTCAGAGGATTTCGAGAGGCCCAAAAGGCCTTTCGATGCTCCTTGTTGTGTTAAGTGTTGGCAGATCTCTGGACCCCGCCCTAGCGGTCCGGACTTGGACCTCGAACTTCCCCCTCCCCCAATGAAGTTCGAGGTTTTTTTTCGTCTGCGCGAAAGGCTCCGCCGTCAGCGGGCAGCAGCGCCGGGTAGCTGCAGACCGCCAGACGCCCGATGCAATGCATGCAGGTGGTCGCGCAGCCAGGCGAGATTCTGCCGCACCGCCTCGAGCGCGGCCTGGCGCTCGGGACTCAGCAGGCTCTGGATTTCCTCGTCGAGCTGGTCGCTCAACCGCGCCAGTTCGGCCTGCCGGCGCGCGCTGCGCTGCTCCAGCTCCGCGCGTTCCCGGGCCTGCGGCAGGCCGTACCCCGAATCCACCAGCAGCTCCGCCGGACGACTCAGGAAGCCGCTGTTGGCCAGTATCGCCTGCAAGGCGCCGTCGGCCTCATGCAGCGAGCCATCGCCGGCTTGCCGCGCATCCAGGTAACGCCGCTTCAGCTCGTCCTGCGCCAGCAGCACCTGTTGCCGCAACGCCGCCTGCTCGACCAGCAGCAGCGCCGCGCTGGCACGCAGGTCGGCCTTCTCGAACCAGGACGCACGCTCGGTCGCCGGCAGATCGAGCCAATCCTCGACCCACGCCTGCGGCACGCCGAGGCGCTCGCGGACGATAGCGAACATCGCCTGGTAGCGATCCCGGTAGGACTCGAAGCGATAGCCCAGCCGCAGCGCCTCGCGCGGGTCCTCGAGCACGCCGAGGTCGGCCAGGCCACGCGCGCCGAGCACGGCCAGCAGGCCGTTGGGCATGATGCTGTCGAGGTCGCGCAGCGCCGGGTGATCGGTGCCGCTGCGCAGCAGCTTGAGCGTCTCGACCGCGCAATTGTTGGTCAGGAAGAAGTAGTCGCCGTCGTAGCTCCAGTGCAGTTCGGCACTGCGCACCACCAGCGCCTCGAGCTGCTCGCGGGTCAGCCGCAGCGGCACCGACGCCAGGCTGCGCAGTTCGACCTTGGTGTACTCGTCGACCACCTGATCGAGCGGCAGCACGAACAGCCGCGAGGGGTACTGGCCGGTCAGCCCGTCCCAGCTCGACAGCTGCACGTCGCCGACAAACGCGCGAAACGACAGCACCAGATGGTGCGCCAGGTCGAGCCGACAGTCCGGCCCGAGCGGGCGGCCGGGCGCGCAGATCACCAGCCGCAGCATGGTATGGCCCCAGCGGCTGGCCCAGGCATCGTTGGCTTCGGCGAACAGGTAGTCGACTTCGTAGACCCGCGCCGGATCGAGGCTGAGCAGCGGCATCCGGGCGAAATCGCTGCCGGCATTGAGGATCGGCAAACCGTCCGGGCAGGGCTTGCCCGCCGGCCGCCAGCCGAAATGCTCGGCGAAGTAGCGGGCCAGCGAGGGGCGGCGGCACCGGTAGGACGGGTCGAGCAGAAAGTATTCGAAATTGACCGCGACGAACTCGCGCGGATTACGCCGCTCGTAGGGATCGGGGCTGCGCGCGACCTGATGATTCTCGGCTTCCCGTTCGCCCCGCGTGCCGACGCGCTGCGGCCAGCCGGCGAGATCCAGCAGGCGCGGGTCGTCGCTCAGCGTGAAGCGCCGGTCGGTCTGGCCGCGACACGCCGCGGGCAAGCCGACGAGTCCGGTAGAGGCGTCCCGCCAGCCGCAGCGGGCCAGCTGCGCGCGCGTGCTGTCATCCCAGCGCTGCGCGCGGTCATACAGGTGCATCAGCTCATGCAGCACCGTCGCCAGCAGTTCGCGGCGCACCGTGCCGTGCGGACGATCGGTAGACGTGGAGGCGGCGGAACCGTCGACCAGCGCAGCAAGCCGGTCGCGGTTGAGTTCGAGCAGATCGCCACCCGCCCGGCCATAGCCGTTGGCCGGCAAATCGTCGGACCAGCGCACCCGCACCGAGCGATCGAGCCGCTCGACGAAGCGGGGCGGCAGCGCGGCGTGCGCCTCGTCGAGCAGCAGGCGGGTCGCCTCGATGTCGGCGGGGCCGAGGCCCTGCGGCTCGAGCACCAGCCGCAACCCGGCGACGGCATCGGCGACCGACAGCAGGCCGATCAGCAACAGCGCCGCTCGCAGGCTGTTCACAGGGCGAGAATGGCCTCGGCCAGCGCCAGGTCATCGGCTTTACGCGCCTGCGGGACGCGCTCGCGGAGTTCGCGCAGAGCCGCTTCCAGGCGCGCATGGCGCTGGGCGCCCCCGCTGGCGACGAACGCCGCGGCCTCGTCGCGGGCGGCGGCGACTTCCTTCATGTCGCGGATCGAGGTGGTGGTGTCGGAGGTGAAGTCGACGCTGCGATCCAGCGCGCGGACGACGATGTTGCTGGTGGCTTCGAGCGTCTGAGCCTGAACGCCGGCGGCGCACAGGAGGACGAACAGCGGCAGGGCTTTGATCAAAGGCATCGGGGCATTCCGTAGCAGAACGGTCATTGGACGAGCAACGCCTGCGCCAGTTCGAAATCGCTGGCATCAAGCTGGGGATAGGTGTCACGCAGCAGGCGCAGGGCTTCGGTCAGGCGGGCTCCAGCCAGCTCGCCACCGCTGGCGACGAAGCTCGCGGCATCGTCCCGGGCGAGGGCGAGGCGATCGTCGAATGGCAGGCTGGTGAGCTGGCTGCTGACGAAGGACGTCGCGGCGACCCCTTCGGTGGTGACGCCGAATGCACCGGCCGGGCCGGCGACGAAGAGCAGAGCGAGGAGGAAAACAGGGGAACGCATGAACAACCTTGTCGCGGAGGAGAACGGCGGCAAAGGCTAACCAAAGCGGTACGTGGCGGCTAGTCCGACCAGGCAGTACCGGGCCTGGTGGGCAGGTTGCGCCCTGCACGGCGCGAAAGCTTTGCAGGTACGTAGGAGCCGGCTTGCTGGCGATGCTTTTGCTTTCATTCTCGGCGTCTCGCTCAGGTGTTTCGAACGCCACGCTTTCCTCGGCCCGGCCTACAGGTTGCGCCTTGCACGGCGCGGAATGCTGGGATGCACCGTAGGAGCCCGCTTGCGGGCGATGCTCTTGTCTTTTGGCTTCACGATCTGGGGTTTTGGACGCCGCGCTTTCCGCGGCCCGAACTACCGATTGTGCCTTGCACGGCGCGAAAGCTTGCAGGTCCGTAGGAGCCAGCTTGCTGGCGAAGCTTTTGCTTTCATTCTCGGCGTCTCGCTCAGGCGTTTTGAACGCCGCGCTTTCCTCGGCCCGACCTACAGGTTGCGCCTTGCACGGCGCGTCACTTTTGCCAATCGCGGCAAAAATAACCAAAACCGCTTGCCCCTGCATCCGGCCCCGGCTTTGCCGGGGTTCCCTCGCTCCGGTGCCGTTCCAGGGGCGCGCCACGAAGGGCCATCCATGGCCCTCGCGGCTCTCGCGGCGTCCCTGCCGCTCAACCCCTTCCACGACACCTGCGCTCAGCCTGCTGACGGGGCGAGTGGTGTGGGCTGATGGTTTGGGTGTGAAGAGCAAGAAGCAAAGCAGAAAAAGAGAAAGCGCAGCTGTTGTGGTATCGAATGGGAGACAACCGTAGGGTGCATTCGCGAAGCAATGCACCGATTCGTATCGGCGGCGTCCCCGGCGGATTGTTCGCTTCGCTCCTGAATCCGCCTTACGTCCTCCAAGCCCACGGACTAGGCCTGTCACCGAACCGCCACCACCGTAGGGTGGAAAACCGCAACGCGTTTTCCACCGCTTGCACGGCGATGAGACCTTTACCTGGCCGCCCCATGTTGTGCCCAACCGGCGCGTGCTCAAAATTAGGCCACTACAGGCTTTTAATTTCGCCTTGCACCTCACTCCCAGACCACTCGAACCAACCCCCTTTCATCCGGCCGAACGCAGGCGTTGCGCAGGGGGACGCGAGGCAGGACGCCGAGCGAGGCGCGGCGGGACAGGGACGTCCCGTCGTGACGTGCCCCCGGAGCGGCGCCGGAGTGAGGGAAGTCTTCGCACAGCGAAGACCCGGATGATGGGGTCGCCTTCTCTTTGGTTACTTTCTCTTGGCGAAACAAGAGAAAGTGACGCGCCGTGCAAGGCGCAACCTGTAGGCCGGGCCAAGGAAAGCGCGGCGCCCGAAACTCCAGACCGCGAAGCCAAAAGACAAAAGCATCGCCCGCAAGCGGGCTCCTACATACGATCCAAAATTCCGGCGCCGTGCAAGACGCAAGCTGTAGGCCGGGCCGAGGAAAGTGCGGCGTCCATAACCCCAAATCACGAAGCAAAAAGCAAAAGCTTCGCCCGCAAGCGGGCTCCTACAAAAGGCAGCTAAATTCAGCGTCCAAACGCGCCGTGCAAGGCGCAATCTGTAGGCCGGGCCGAGGAACGTGGCGCTCGAAGCTCCTCCGCGCCAAGACAAGCGCGGCAAGCGCATTCCCGGCCGACACCGGTCCATCGCCAGGCTCATGGCCTCACGACGGACCCGCGCCACGCCTACCGCGGTACCGCCCTCACTGCGCGAGGATGGCGCTCGCCAACTGCAGGTCGGTCGCCTGGATATCCGGCGACTGGCTGCGGATATGCGTGAGCGCGGCTTCCAGGTGAGCACCACGCACGGTGCCCTCGCTGGCGACGAAGGCGGCGGCGTCTTCGCGCGCGGCCAGCACGATCTTGTCGTCCACCTGCGCCGTGGCGTTGGTGGTGGCTTCAAGGCTGCGGATGGCGCCGCCGACAACCATGTCGGTGGTGGCGATGAAGCTTTCGGCCTGGGCCTGTCCGGCCAGCAGCAGCGAAACGGCGCAAAGGGGGGCAAGTCGACGAAGCATGGCGATTCTCCTCAATGGGTTGTCACGCTGAAGACCGCCCGAAGCGCCCTCGCGTTCCGTTGCGTCATCGCCAGAAGGGCTTGCTCAGCTCCTGTTCGCGCGCCGCCCGGCTGATGCCCACGTCGGCCAGGGCGCGCTCGTCCAGCGCAGCGAGCTGCCGGCGCGTGCGTGCGTTCCGGCGCCAGACGGCCAGGCGTTGCGCCGCGTGTAACAGCAGGCCGAAGGGGTCGAACGGCCGAAACCGGGCAATGAGCCGGGGCAGCACCTGTTCCATGACCAAGGCTCCTTCCCGCACGGCGGCGGGCATGGCTGATGGGTAATCAGCATCGGCCAGGAACAGTGGCGGACGTAGTCACAGGGGCGGCGAATTGTGCCGGTGCAGCGGTGGGATTTTCAGCACCTGTACCGGTCAGTTGCGGCGGTGACTGTTCCGATACCGGATGACGCGCGCACCGCTTTCACGCAGGGAAAGCCGCAATGAGGCCATGCGGATTGGGCAGGCGATCCTGCGCCAGCGCAGGGGATGGCCGCGCAAGACCGCTATTTTCGTGGGCAGGACCGCGCCGGCACCCGATGCTCTCCCGAAGGGAGCGCCAAGGTGCTGGGCATTTCAGCCGATGGCGACGCGACGGCTGTTCGGCAGGCGCAGCCCGCTGCCAGCCTTCAGAGCTGAATCCAGGTCGCCTTCAGCTCGGTGTACTTGTCGAACGCATGCAGCGACTTGTCGCGGCCGTTGCCCGACTGCTTGAAGCCGCCGAAGGGCGCGGTCATGTCGCCGCCGTCGTACTGGTTCACCCACACGCTGCCGGCGCGCAGGGCCCGGGCGGCACGGTGGGCCTTGGACAGGTTGGCCGTCCACACGGCGGCGGCGAGCCCGTACGGGGTGTCGTTGGCAATGCGGATGGCCTCGTCGAGGTCGTCGAAGGCGATCACCGACAGCACCGGGCCGAAGATCTCCTCGCGGGCGATTTTCATGGCATTGCTGACGCCGTCGAAGATCGTTGGCTCGACGTAGTAACCCCCGGTCTCCTGCAGCGTGCGGCCGCCGCCGGCCAGCACCTGCGCGCCTTCGCTGCGGCCCGCGTCGATGTAGCCGAGCACGGTTTCCAGCTGCTGGGTATCGACCAGCGCGCCGACGTTGGTGGCCGGGTCGAGCGGGTTGCCGGGCTTCCAGCCCTTGAGCGCCTCGACCACCATCGGCAGGAAGCGGTCCTTGATCGAGCGCTCGACCAGCAGCCGCGAGCCGGCGGTACAGACTTCGCCCTGGTTGAAGGCGATGGCGCCGGCGGCGGATTTGGCGGCCGCCTCGAGGTCCGGCGCATCGGCGCAGACGATGTTCGGGCTCTTGCCGCCGGCCTCCAGCCAGACACGCTTCATGTTCGACTCGCCGGCATAGATCATCAGCTGCTTGGCCACGCGGGTGGAGCCGGTGAAGACCAGGGTGTCGACGTCCATGTGCAGCGCCAGCGCCTTGCCGACGGTGTGGCCGTAGCCCGGCAGCACATTGAGCACGCCAGCCGGAATGCCGGCGTCGATCGCCAGCTGCGCCACGCGGATCGCGGTCAGCGGCGACTTCTCCGACGGCTTGAGCACCACCGAATTGCCGGTGGCCAGCGCCGGGCCGAGTTTCCAGCAGGCCATCATCAGCGGGAAATTCCACGGCACGATGGCCGCCACCACGCCGACCGGCTCGCGCGTGACCAGGCCGAGCTGGTCATGCGGCGTGGCGGCCACCTCGTCGTAGACCTTGTCGATCGCCTCGCCGCTCCAGCGGATGGCACGGGCCGAGCCCGGGATGTCGACGCCGCGCGCATCGCTGATCGGCTTGCCCATGTCGAGGGTTTCGAGCAGCGCCAGCTCGTCGCGATGGGCCTCGATCAGCTCGGCGAAGCGAATCATCACCGCCTTGCGCTTGGCTGGCGCCATGCGCGACCAGTCGCCGGCCTCGAACGTTCGGCGCGCGACGGCCACGGCACGGTCGGCATCGGCCTGGTCGCAGCTGGCGACCTGCGCCAGCACGCGACCGTCGATCGGGCTGATGCACTCGAAGGTGGCACCGGCAGCGGCCGGTACGTACTGGCCTTCGATGAAGGCGCGGCTTTCGATGGTCAGTTCTCGGGCGCGCTGTTGCCAGTCGGCGAAGGTCGAAGCGGTCATGCGGGCGTCCTCATGGATGGGGTCCAAGGATGAAAGCGCACCCTAGCCCAGCCGGCCAGAAGCTATCAATATTTTTTACGGACGAGCCATTTTCGGCCTTGTTATGTTCGATTTATTAAACATAGACTCAGGCCAACCCACCCCCGCCGGAGCTTCGTCATGGATCACCGCGCCTCGCCCGATCATTTCTGGATGCCGTTCACCGCCAACCGCCAGTTCAAGGCCGGGCCGCGTCTGCTCGAAAGCGCCGAGGGCATGTACTACACCACCACCGATGGCCGCCGCGTGCTCGACGGCACGGCCGGGCTCTGGTGCTGCAACGCGGGCCACGGGCGTCGGGAGATCACCGAGGCGGTCAGCAAGCAGGTGGCGAAGATGGACTTCGCCCCGACCTTCCAGATGGGCCATCCGCTGCCCTTCGAACTGGCCGAGCGGCTGAGCGAAATCACCCCCGGGAACCTGAACCGGGTGTTCTTCACCAACTCCGGTTCCGAGTCGGTCGACACGGCGCTGAAAATCGCCCTCGCCTACCAGCGCGCCATTGGCCAGGGCACCCGCACCCGCCTGATCGGCCGGGAGCTGGGCTATCACGGCGTGGGCTTCGGCGGCATCTCGGTCGGCGGCATGGTCAACAACCGCAAGGCCTTCGGCAATTCGCTGCTACCGGGGGTCGATCACCTGCCGCATACGCTGGACCTCTCGCGCAACGCCTTCGCCCGCGGCCTGCCGGAACACGGCGTCGAGAAGGCCGACGAGCTGGAGCGGCTGGTGACGCTGCACGGCGCGGAGAACATCGCGGCGGTCATCGTCGAACCGATGTCCGGCTCGGCCGGCGTGGTGGTGCCGCCCCAGGGCTACCTGCAACGGCTGCGCGAGATCACCCGCAAGCACGGCATCCTGCTGATCTTCGACGAAGTCATCACCGGCTTCGGCCGCGTCGGCGAGGCGTTCGCCGCGCAGCGCTGGGGCGTGACGCCGGACATCATCACCTGCGCCAAGGGCCTGACCAACGGTGCGATCCCCATGGGCGCGGTGTTCGTCGACGAGGCCCTGTTCGAGGCCTTCATGACCGGCCCCGAGAGCGCCATCGAGTTCTTCCACGGCTACACCTACTCCGGCCATCCGGTGGCCTGCGCCGCGGCCCTGGCGGCGCAGGATGTTTACCGCCGCGACGGGCTGTTCCAGAAGGCCGTCGAGCTGGAAGGCTACTGGCAGGATGCGCTCTGGCGGCTGCAAGGCCTGCCGAACGTGATCGACATCCGCAGCGTCGGGCTGGTCGCCGGCGTGCAACTCTCGCCGAGCGAGGCGGGCGTCGGCAAGCGCGGCTACGAGGTGTTCCGTCACTGCTTCGAGCAGGGCGCGCTGATCCGGGCGAGCGGCGACACCTTGGCGCTGTCGCCGGCGCTGATCATCGACCGCACCGAGATCGACACCCTCATCGATCGCCTCGGCGAGGCGATCGGCGCCGCCGCCTGATCCAGCCCTGCGACGGATGGTCTCACCAGCGGGGCCATCCGTCGCTGTCAGGGTGCGTTCGTCGCCTACTGCCCCGCCATTCGTCGCCCGACCACGACAGCCCCAGCGGTTGCCGTATCCTCGCCGCGTTCCGGGTTCCCCACCCGATCAACGGCCTGTCTGACCTCGAACGCCTGCCGATAAGCCCGTCAGCGCCTGGCCGACTTGGCGCCCCTCTTGGCGCATCGCGGGAGCTTCCCGCTGCATCGTGGTCCGCCCTCTGGCGGTTATCTGTCTTCGCGTGGGTTCGCCCGCCTGGATGTGAGATGAAGAAGTCACCCCTGCTGCGGGGCCGTCGCGGCCTTGCGCTCAGCGCACTCGTACTGCTGGCCGCCGTCGTCCTGGCGGTGTGGCAGTTCAAGCCCGCCACCCCGGCGACGCCGCCGGCCGAAGGCTCGGTCGCGGCGATGCTGCACGACCTGGCGTTGTCCACCGATGCCTGGCGCGAGAACCGTCGCGACATCTCCGTGCTGCTCGACGACCTGACCCGGGGCACCATCGCCACCGCCGCGATCGGTGAGGATGCGCTCTACGTCACCACCGCCGACGGCCTGCGCTACTGGGTGCCGGACCAGTCCGGCCGTGTCGCCGACCTGCTGCTTGCGCGCTACGCGGGCCTGTCCGGCGAGCGTTTTCCGATCAGCCTGTTCGACACCGACGGCGAGACGCCGTGGTACGAACGCCTGCTGCCCTACTCGCCGATCGCATTGCTGGCCCTGCTGGCGATCGGCATCGCGATCGCCCGTTACCAGCCCTACCGCGCCACCCGTGCCGGTACCGACATCGGCTTCGATGACGTGATCGGCGCCGCCGAGGCCAAGCTGGCCCTGCGCGACGTGACCGCCTACCTGCGCGACCCGGCCGCCTATGCCGCCTTGGGTGCCCGTCCGCCCAAGGGCGTGCTGCTGACCGGCGAGCCCGGCACCGGCAAGACGCAATTGGCCAAGGCCCTGGCGACCGAATCGAACGCGGCGTTCATCCAGATCACCGGCAGCGATTTTTCCTCGATGTACTTCGGCGTCGGCATCCAGAAGGTCAAGGCGCTGTTCCGCTCGGCCCGCAAGCAGGCGCCTTGCATCATCTTCATCGACGAGATCGACGGCATCGGCAAGCGCGCCGAACAGCAGCGCTCCAGCGATGCCGAGAGCAACCGCATCATCAACCAGTTCCTCGCCGAGATGGACGGCTTCGACGCCGCCAGCGGCGTGCTGGTGCTCGGTGCGACCAACTTCCCCAACTCGCTCGACCCGGCGCTGGTGCGCGAGGGCCGCTTCGACCGCACCATCGCCGTCGGCCTGCCGGGCCTGGGCGATCGGGAAGCGCTGTTCCGCCTGTATGCGGGCAAGATCAAGGCCGCCACGGACCTCGATTTCGCCCAGCTGGCGCGCAACACCGTCGGCCTTACGCCGGCCGCCATTGCCTATATCGTCAACCATGCCGCGCTGCTGGCCGCCCGTGCCGAGGCGCGGCAGGTGGAGATGAGCCACGTCGTCGACGCCATCGAGACCTGCCGCATCGGCGAGCAACCCTCGGGCGTGACGCCGCTGTCGGAAACCGACCGCAAGCGCATCGCCGTGCACGAAGCCGGGCATGCGCTGATCGCCGCCGACCTGCGCGTCGGGCGGGTCGAAAAGGTCACCATCCTGCCGCGCGGCCAGGCGCTGGGCGTCACGCTGGTCACGCCGGTGGAAGACAAGCGCCTGCACCTCGAGTCGGAGCTGCGCGCACGGATCATGATGCTGCTGGCCGGCCGTGGCGCCGAGCAGCTGTACTTCCATGAAGTCTCGTCCGGCGCCGGCCAGGATCTTCAGGAAGCGTCCAAGATCGCCCTGTCGATGGTGGGTGCGCTGGGCATGAGCCCGAGCGGTGCCCTGCTCAGCCTGCAAGCGGTGCGGGAAGCCAACATCGAGTTCGATTCCGGCGCCTCGATCCAGGCCGCCGACCAGCTGCTGCGCACGCTGGAGGCCGAGTGCCAGGCGCGCCTGAAGCTGATGAAGGCCGCGCTCGACCACATCACCGAGCGCCTGCTCGAAGACGAAACCGTGCCCGGTGAAGAAGTGCTCGCCGCCATCGCCGCGCTGCCGCGCCCGACCCAGGAAGCCCGCGCCCAGGTGCTGCTGGCGCCAGCGCTGGAGATGATCGACCGCGTCGCGGCCAGCGCACTCGAGGAGGCGGACAATTTCCAGCTCGCCCCGCGCCCCTCGCGTGACGGCGATGAGGAAGGGCCTGGGATGGTGTGATAGCCAGCCGAGGGCTGGGCATGGAAAGGCGGCGTTAGACGCCGCGCTTTCTTCGGCCCGGCCTTCAGGTTGCGCCCTGCACGGCGCGGAGTGCTGGGATGCACCGTAGGAGCCCGCTTGCGGGCGAAGCTTTTGTTTTTTGGCTTCGTGATCTGGGGTTTTGGACGCCGCGCTTTCCTCGGCCCGAACTACCGATTGCGCCTTGCACGGCGCGGAATGCTGGGATGCGCCGTAGGAGCCCGCTTGCGGGCGAAGCTTTTGTTTTTTGGCTTCGTGATCTGGGGTTTTGGACGCCGCGCTTCCCTCGGCCCGAACTACCGATTGCGCCTTGCACGGCGCGGAATGCTGGGATGCGCCGTAGGAGCCCGCTTGCGGGCGAAGCTTTTGTTTTTTGGCTTCACGATCTGGGGTTTTGGACGCCGCGCTTTCCTCGGCCCGAACTACCGATTGCGCCTTGCACGGCGCGTCACTTTTGCCAATCGCGGCAAAAGTAACCAAAACCGCTTGCCCCTGCATCCGGCCCCGGCTTCGCCGGGGTCCCCTCGCTCCGGTGCGGTTCCAGGGGCACGCCACGAAGGGCCATCCATGGCCCTCGCGGCTCTCGCGGCATCCCTGCCGCTCAACCCCCTCCACGACACCTGCGCTCGGCCTGCTGAAGGGGCGAATTGGTGTGGCCTGAGAGTTTGGGTGGGAAAAGCCAGAGAGCGAAGCAGAAAAGCAGAAAAGCAGAAAAGCAGAAAAGCAGAAAAGCAGAAAAGCAGAAAAGCAGAAAAGCAAAGCTGTTGTGGTCGCGAACGTGAGACAACCGTACACGTAGGGTGCATTCGCAAAGCAATGCACCGGTTTCGCATTGGCGGCGTCCCTGGCGGATTGTTCGCTTCGCTCCTGAATCCGCCCCTACATCTGATGCAGGCTGATGCGGCAATCACTCAAACGTCAGCCACCGTAGGGTGGAAAACCGCAACGCGTTTTCCACCGCTTGCACGGCGATGAAGCCTTTACCTGGCTGCCCCATGTTGTGCCCAACCGGCACGGGCGCAGGCTTTTGATTTCGCTTGCACCTCACTCTCAGACCACTCGAACCAACCCCCTTTCATCCGGCCGAACGCAGGCGTTGCGCAGGGGGACGCGAGGCAGGACGCCGAGCGAGGCGCGGCGGGACAGGACGTCCCGTCGTGACGCGCCCCCGGAGCGGCGCCGGAGTGAGGGCAGTCTGGCTGCGCAGCAGGCAGACCCGGATGATGGGGTCGCCTTCTCTTTGGTTACTTTCTCTTGGCGAGACAAGAGAAAGTGACGCGCCGTGCAAGGCGCGATCTGTCGTCCGGGCCGAGGAAAGCGCGGCGTCCATAACCCCAGATCACGAAGCCAAAAAGCAAAAGCATCGCCCGCAAGCGGGCTCCTACAAACGACCAAACTTCGGCGTGGTGCAAAGCGCAAGCTGTCGTCCGGGCCAAGGAAAGCGCAGCGTCCGAAACACCAGACCGCGAAGCCAAAGACAAAAGCATCGCCCGCAAGCGGGCTCCTACACGCCCAAAATTCCGGCGTCGCGCAAGGCGCAACCGTCGGCCGGACCGAAGAGAACCTGGCGTCCAAACGCTTGAGCGAGACGCCGGAATCGCAGGCCCCCGCCCCGCGGGTCCAAGGACCCGCACCGTGCAAAAACACAAAACCACCCACCAGGGCGCCGCTACCGGTCGTGCGCCACGCGAAAGAAGCTCACACGCTCGTTGAGCTGCCGCGCCAGCCCCGCCAGTTCGCGGCTGGCGACGGCGACCTGGTCGGAGCCGGCGGAGGTTTCGACGGTGGCGCCGTGGATCCGGTTGATGTTCTGGTTCACATCTTCGGCGACCTTGCTCTGCTCCTCAGCGGCGCTGGCGATCTGCGCGTTCATGTCGGTGATTGCGCCCACTTCATGGCGAATGCGCGCCAATGCCGCCTCGGCCTCGTGGGTCTGCTCGACGGTGCGCTGGGCGAGCGAGCGGCTGGTCTGCATCACCTCGACCGCCTTGCCAGCGCCCTCCTGCAACTTGCCGATCATGTCGCGGATCTCTCGGGTCGAGCCCTGGGTGCGGTTGGCCAGCGATCGCACCTCGTCGGCCACCACCGCGAAGCCGCGGCCGTGCTCGCCGGCCCGCGCCGCTTCGATGGCGGCGTTCAGGGCCAGCAGGTTGGTCTGTTCGGCAATGCTGTTGATGACCTCGACGATGCCTTCGATGTCGGCGCTGTCCTGGGAGACGGTACGCACCGTCTCCGCCGCGCCTTCGAGAATCCGGGCCAGCTCCTGAATGCCGCCGGCCGTCTGCTCCACCACGCGCTTGCCCTTCTCGACCTCGCCGTCGGCGGTGCGCGTCGCTTCGGCGGCCTGCGCCGCGTAGCCCGCCACTTCGGTGACGGTCGCCGCCATCTCGGTGATGGCCGTGGCGACCTGCTCGGCCTCGCTGGCTTGCAGGCGGATCTGCCGGTTGTTGTTCTCCGACGTGCCGCTGAGCTGGCTGGAGGCAACGGACAGGTCGCCGGCCGCCGTACGCACCTGGATGATGGTGTCGGTCAGGCGCTGGCCGGTTTCCTTCAGTGCGCTCATGACGCTGTTGGGGTAGCGCGTGTCGATGGCGTGGCCCAGCTCGCCCTGCGCGAGGCGGCGTATCGCGGCGGCCACGTCGGTCGGTTCGGCACCGAGGGTGGCGCGCACATGCCGGACGATCGCCAGGGCGACGAGCACGCCGACGATCACCGCCAGCAATGTCACGCCGATGATCAGCCAGCCGAAGGCATGGGCCGTCTCGCCGACGGCGTCGAGATCGCGGCGAATGTCGGCCTCCTGGTAATCGATGAAGGCGTTGATGCGCTTGAGCCACTCGGCGTAAGCCGGCGATACATCGCTGAGCAATACGGCCTGCGCACCCACCCGGTCGCCACCGCGGCGCTGCTCGAGCAGCCGCGCCGTCAATCCCAGCGCCTCGCTCTCGATGGCGCGGATCTGCTGCATCAGGCGGCGCTCCTCACCGGTGGTTCCCGGTTCGGCCAACAGGTCATCCATGGGCTGGGCCGAGGCCTGATAGGCATCTGCGAGCCGGCGGATATCCTCCAGATGGCGGGCCAGCGCCGCGTCATCGCGCACCAGCACGGCATCGCGGATCGAGATGGCGCGGTCATGCACGCTGCCTCGGAAGTTGATCGCATAGCGCTGCTTGAGCGCCGCCCCTTCGCTGACCCGCGCCAGGGTGCCATCGATGACGGCCACCCGCTGAACCCCCACCAGGGCCACTCCCACCATCAGCAGAAGTACCAGACCGAATCCCAAACCGAGGCGTTGGGCCAACCCGAGCGAACTGCGCATTTGTTGAGCCTCTAACTTGTGCGTGAGTTGTACAAGACAAATCTGTTGCACAAGATTAGCCCTGATTGGTGTCACTTTGCCAGCGTCAAAAAGGCTGTAAACGGCAGGGCCTGACCGAAGGTATCGCCGGAAGGGATGACCGACCCGGTCAGGCGCCCGGTAGCGCGCGCAGCTGCGCTTCGAGAAACGCCCGCTCCGGCGCGAGCCGAGCAAGGGCGAGGGCCTGGCGGTAGGCGACACGGGCCGCCTCGGTGTGGCCGAGCTGGCGATGCAGGTCGGCGAGGGTGGCGTGGGCCAGGTGGTAGTCGGCGAGCTGCCCGTCGGCCAGCAGGGCCTCGACCAGCGCCAGCCCGGTCGCGGGTCCGCGCAGCATGGCGATGGCCACGGCGCGGTTGAGGGCGACGACCGGCGTCGGCTCCAGGCGCAGCAGCAGGTCGTACAGCCCGACGATCTGCGCCCAGTCGGTGGTCTCGGCACTGGCCGCTTCGGCGTGCACCGCGGCGATCGCCGCCTGCAGGCTGTAGGGGCCGAACCGCCGGGAACGCAGCGCCCGCTCGACCAGTTGGCAGCCCTGCGCGATCAGTTGGCGGTCCCACAGGCTGCGGTCCTGATCGGACAGGCGCACCAGCGCGCCGGCGGCATCGGTTCGCGCGGGGCGGCGGGCTTCGCTAAGCAGCATCAGCGCCAGCAGCCCGGCGACTTCCGGGTCCGGCAGCAGGTCGAGCAGCAACCCGCCAAGGCGAAGGGCTTCGGCGCTGAGGTCGGCGCGCACCAGGCTGTCGCCTTCGGAGGCGGCGTAGCCCTCGTTGAAGACCAGGTAGATCACCCGCAGCACCTGATCGAGCCGTTCCGGCAGCTCGGCGCGTGCCGGCACCTGGTAGGGGATCGCCGCGTCGCGGATCTTGCGCTTGGCCCGCACGATGCGCTGGGCGATGGCCGTCGGCGAGGCGAGAAAGGCGCGGGCGATCTCCTCGGTGGTCAGGCCGCAGACCTCACGCAGGGTCAGCGGCACGCGCGCATCGGCCGGTAGCGCCGGGTGGCAGCAGGTGAAGATCAGCCGCAGGCGATCATCTTCCACGTCGTCGGCCTCCAGCGTGTCGGTCGCGGCATCGGTGGCAAGCTGGTCGGCGATCAGCCCCAGCGAGGCGTCGAAGCGCGCCCGCCGGCGCAAGCCGTCAATGGCCTTGAAGCGCCCGGCCGACACCAGCCAGGCGCGCGGATTGTCCGGCACGCCCTGCTCGGGCCATTGCCGCAGGGCGGCGGCGAAGGCGTCCTGCAGGGCTTCCTCGGCCAGGTCGAAATCACCCAGCAGGCGGATCAGCGTGGCCAGCACCCGGCGCGATTCGCGTCGATACAGCGCCTCGAGATCGAGCGCGCCATCGGCGGGCCGATTCAACGGTTCGGCAACTCGCGCACCGGCCGGACCTCGACACGCCCGAGATAGGCTGGCGGGACGCGGGCGGCGATGGCGGTGGCTTCGTCCATGTCGGCCGCCTCGATCATGTAGAAGCCGGCCAGTTGCTCGCGTGTCTCGGCGAAGGGACCGTCGACCACCGACACGGCGCCGTCGCGGACGCTCACGGTGCGGGCGCTGCGTACGGATTGCAGCGGCGCGCCGTCGAGCATGTGACCGCTGCCGCGCAGCGATTCGCCGAAGCTCAGGCAGCGGTCGACCAGCGCCAGCCATTGTTCGTCGCTCATCGCGTCGACGGCCGACTCGGGGTAGTAGATCAGGCACAGGTATTTCATCGAAGGCTCTCCGGGTGCCTCGCCCCATTGCGGGACGAGCCGGTCAGGTCATCAGGATTTCCGCTCGACCGGCACGCTCATGGTCTCGGAATCGAACGGCATGGAGCAGTGTTCATGGACCACTTTCCACGCGCCGTCCAGTCGGCGGAAGCAGCGCGTGCCGCGCATCCAGCCCGAGCAGGTCTCGCCCTTGTCGTCGGTGCCGCCGCCTTCGGCGAGGAAGTGGCAGAACGCGAGATCGCCCTCGACCTCGACCTGCACGTCTTCGATGCGGAAGAAGCCGTTCTGGCACATCTCCATGCAGGCCTGCCAATGCTGGCGGTAGCTGTCCAGGCCGGTGAAGCGCAGCGGGCCGATGCAGTCGAAGGCGACGATCGAATCGGCGTATTGCGCCAGCACCGGTTCCAGGCGGCGATCGTTGGCGCCGCGCGCCCAATCTTCGGTCAGACGGCGGATCTCGGCGGCGTCGGCGGTTCGGTCGGTGGCGCGATCGGTGGTGTTCATGAGGTGAACCTCTCGTTGGGGTTGGCGGGGTGGGTCGTCAGGGTGTCGCGGGTACGGCTCGGCGCGACGGGGTGAATGCGAATGCCGCCGAGCCGGCCGCATGGCAGGCTGGCGGCCAGGCGAATGGCGTCGTTGAGGTCGCGCGCCTCGATCAGGCAGAAGCGCACCAGCTCATCGGCGGGCGCGACGGGGTCGTCGTCGAGCAGCAGCTGCCCGTGGCGCAGACGCAGCGTGGTGGCCGTCTCGGACGGTTGCAGCGGCCCGCCGGCCAGCAGCACGGCGCGCTGGCGCCAGGTATCGAGGCAGGCGTCGGTCTGCTCGTCGAGCGCCTCGGCGACGACCGGGTGATCGAACGCCTCGCGGGCCAGGTAGATCAGGCAGAGGTAGTTCATGCGGGGCTCCGACACCTTGGCGATTTACCTCTAGTCGTCCGGCCGGCGCGCCGATCGACAGCACCGCGAAAAAAATTCACCGGTCGCATGCCGCCGAACCCTGCGGAACCATCGCGCGCGCAGGGAATCGACCCTCTGTCGGCAATACCTTGAAACAACACGGAGACTCCCATGACGGCCCACGGCCCCTTTTCACGCGCCCGCCTGCTGCCCTCGCTGCTCGGCCTGCTGCTGTTGCTCGCCGGCCTGGCGATGCTCATCGGCGGCATTCGCCTGGTCATGCTCGACGGCTCGCCCTACTACCTGATCGGAGGCCTGGCGGTAGCGGCGACCGGCGTGCTGCTGTTCGTCGCCAGCCGCACGGCGCTGCTGGTGTACGGGCTGTTCCTGCTGGGCAGCTGCGTCTGGGCGCTATGGGAGGTGTGGCTGGACTGGTGGCAGCTGGTGCCGCGCCTGGCGCTGTGGTTCGCGGTGGGCATTTTGCTGTTGCTGCCGTGGTTCCGCCGGCCGCTGGGCGCGCCCGGCCAGGGCGGGGGTGTCGGGACGAAGCTGGTCGGCGCGGGCGTGGCGGTCGCCGGTATCGCGGCGCTGGTCAGCCTGTTCATGCCCGATCGCGGCGAGATCGACGGCGAACTGAGCCATGAGATGGTCCGGCTCGAGAACCCGGCGCCGGACACCGCGCCCGGCGACTGGCCGTCCTACGGGCGAACGGCCTTCGGCCAGCGCTACTCGCCGCTCAATCAGATCACCCCGGAAAACGTCGATCAGCTCGAACTGGCCTGGACCTTCCGCACCGGCGACATTCCCGGCCCGAACGACCCGCAGGAGACAACCGCCGAGAACACCCCGCTGAAGGTCAACGGCATGCTCTACGTCTGCACGCCGCACAGCCAGGTGATCGCGCTGAACCCCGACACCGGCGAGGAAATCTGGCGCTTCGATCCCAAGCTCAGCACGCAGAATGCCGAGAGCTTCAAGGGCTGGGCGCACATGACCTGCCGGGGCGTGGCCTACCACGACGAAGCGAGCTACGGCGCCGTGCCGCCGGCCAGCCCGGACATGCCGGCCGATCGCTGCACCAAGCGCATCTTCCTGCCGACCGCCGACACCCGGCTGATCGCCCTCAACGCCGACACTGGCAAGCCCTGCCCGCGCTTCGGCGACGGCGGCTCGGTCAACCTCGCCACCGGCATCGGCGACTTCAACCCAGGCGGCTATTACTCCACCTCGCCGCCCTCGGTCGCCCGCGACCTGGTGATCATCGGCGGGCACGTCACCGACAACGTGTCGCTGGACGAGCCTTCCGGCGTGATCCGCGCCTACGACGTGCGCACCGGCGAGCTCGTCTGGAACTGGGACAGCGGCAACCCCGAAGAAACCGAGCCGCTGCCGCCGGGCGAGATCTACACGCGCAACTCGCCGAACATGTGGTCGGTCATGAGCGTCGACGAGGACCTCGGCCTGATCTACCTGCCGATGGGCAACGCCACGCCGGACCAGTGGGGCGGCCACCGGACGCCGCCGATGGAGCGCTTCAGCGCCGGCATCACCGCGCTCGACATCGCCACCGGCGAGGTGCGCTGGGTGTTCCAGACCACCCATCACGACCTCTGGGACATGGACGTCGGCGGCCAGCCGAGCCTGACCACCGTGGAAACCGCGCAAGGGCCGCGACCGGCGCTGATCGCCTCGACCAAGCAGGGCAGCATCTACGTGCTCGACCGCCGCACCGGCGAGCCGATCATCCCGGTCGAGGAACGCCCGGTGCCACAGGGCGCCGCCAAAGGCGACTGGGCGGCGCCGACCCAGCCTTTCTCCAAGCTGGATCTGCAACCGCCGCTGATGACCGAACAGGACATGTGGGGCGTGACGCCATTCGACCAGATGCTCTGCCGTATCGAATTCAAGGGCCTGCGCTACGACGGCATCTACACGCCGCCCTCGGTCCAGGGCTCGCTGGTCAACCCCGGCAACTTCGGCGTATTCGACTGGGGCGGCGTCTCGGTCGACCCGCAGCGCCAGATCGTCTTCATGAACCCCAGCTACATGGCCTTCACCTCGCAACTGGTCCCGCGCGATAAAGTCGGCAATGCCCAGCGCATCAGCGAGATCGAGGGCGTGCAGCCGAACAAGGGCGCGCCGTTCGGGGTGATCCTGCAACCCCTGTTGTCGCCGCTCGGCCTGCCCTGCCAGGCGCCGGCCTGGGGCTACATCGCCGCGGCCGACCTGACCACCGGCGAGATCATCTACAAGCGCAAGAACGGCACCATCCGCGACAGCGCGCCCATCCCGCTGCCGATCGAAATGGGCGTGCCGAGCCTGGGCGGCACCATCCTCACCGCCGGCGGCGTGGGCTTCCTCTCCGGCACGCTGGACCAGTACCTGCGCGCCTATGACGTGGCGACCGGCGAAGAGCTGTGGAAGGGCCGGCTGCCGGCCGGCGGCCAGACCACGCCGATGACCTACGCCGGCGCCGATGGCCGCCAGTACGTGCTGGTCATGGCCGGCGGACACGGCTCGCTGGGCACCGAACAGGGCGACTACGTGCTCGCCTACGCACTGCCGGAACAACCGCAATGACCGGAGGACCGCGATATGTCCCTACGCACCCGGACGCGCGCCGCCCTCGGCGCCGCGCTCCTGCTCATCGGCACGGCCACGCAGGGGGCGCCCATGCATGACCTGCTGATCGGCACCTACACGCAAGACGGCAGCGAGGGGCTGTACCGCTATCGATTCGACGCCGGCAGCGGCCGCATCGACCCGCGGCCGGTGCAGGTGGTGGAGGCCCACAACCCGTCCTGGCTCGTGCTCGACGCCACGCGCAACCGCCTGTTCGCGGTGAACGAGAACGGACCGGGCAACGCCGACCCGGTCGGCCGAGCCAGCAGCTTTTCGATCGACCCCGACAGCCAGGCGCTGACCCCGATCGACCGGCAATCGACCCTCAGCGACCACCCGACCCACGCCAGCCTCAGCCATGACGGGCGCTACCTGTTCGTCGCCAACTACGCGGTCGCCGAAGACCCGGGCGGCAGCCTCGCGGTGATACCGGTCAACCCGGACGGCACCCTCGAACCGGTGACGCAGATCGCCACGCACCAGGCCAGCGGCGTCCACCCGGAGCGCCAGCAGTCTTCGCACGTGCATTCGGTAGTGCCCTCGCCGGACGGCCGGTTCGTCTTCGTCAGCGACCTGGGCGCCGACAAGGTCTTCGTCTACCGCTACGACCCGGCCAACACCGAGCGTCCGCTCATACCGGCCGAACCCGCCGCCGTGAAACTCCCGCCCGGCAGCGGACCGCGCCACCTGGCGTTCAGCGAGGACGGCAAGCAGGCGTGGCTGACCCTGGAACTGACCGCCCAGCTCGCGCGCTTCGACCATGCCGACGGCGTGCTGACCCAGCGCCAGCTCGTCGACCTGATCGGCGAAAACGACGGCGGCAAGCACTCGGCGGCGGCGGTGCATCCATCACACGACGGGCGCTTTCTCTACGTCAGCGACCGCGGCGAGGTGAACCGCCTGCTGGTCTTCGCCATCGAGCCGGACGGCGCACTGCGGGAAATCCAGCGCCGCCCGACCGACGGCCAGGAGCCCCGCGAATTCACCCTCTCGCCCGACGGTCGGCACATGCTGGTGGCTAACCAGCTCAGCGATACGGTGGTGGTGATCGAGCGCGATGCCAAGACGGGGCTGCTCGGGGAGACGGTGCAGACGCTGCCGATCAGCCGGCCGTCGCATGTGGTGTTCATGCCGTAGGGACGCGCCGCTGGCCGGCGACGCCGTTTCCGGGCGTCTCGAATGGGCGTTTCGACGCCGCGCTTTTCTAGGCCCGGACGACAGCTTGCGCCCTGCACAGCGCTAAGCGTTTGGAAGACTTGTAGGAGCCCGCTTGCGGGCGAAGCTTTTGCTTTTTGGCTTCGTGATCTGGAGTTTTGGGCGCAGCACTTTCCTCGGCTCGGCCTCCAGATTGCGCCTCGCACGGCGCCTCACTTTTCTTTGCCGCGCGGCAAAGAAAAGTAAGCAAAAGAAAACGCGCCCCGTCATTCGGGTCTGACTGCTGCGCAGCCAGACTGCCCTCACTCCGGCGCCGCTCCGGGGGCACGTCGCGACGGGACATCCCTGTCCCGCCGCGCCTCGCTCGGCGTCCTGCCTCGCGTCCCCCTGCGCAACGCCTGCGGTCGGCCGGATGAAAGGGGGGTGGTCCAGAGTGGTCTGGGAGTGAGGTGCAAGCGAAATCAGAAGCCTGCGCCCGTGCCGGTTGGGCACAACATGGGGCAGCCAGGTAAAGGTTTCGTTGACGTGCAAGTGGTGGAAAACGCTTTGCGGTTTTCCACCCTACGGTGGCTGATGGTTCAGTGATGGCTGCATCACAGACGTAGGGCGGATTCAGGAGCGAAGCGAACAATCCGCCGGGACGCCGCCGATGCGAAACCGGTGCATTGCTTCGCGAATGCACCCTACGGATGTTCCCGCGTTCGAGACCACAACAGCTCGGCTTCTACTTTTCTGGCTTGCCACACCAAAACCAACAGGCCACACCAATTCGCCCCATCAGCAGGCCGAGCGCAGGTGTCGTGGAAGGGGTTGAGCGGCAGGGATGCCGCGAGAGCCGCGAGGGCCATGGATGGCCCTTCGTGGCGTGCCCCTGGAGCGGCACCGGAGCGAGGGGACCCCGGCAAAGCCGGGGCCGGATGCAGGGGTGGGCTTTCTTTTGCTTTACTTTTCTTTGCCCAGACAAAGAAAAGTGAGGCGCCGTGCAAGGCGCAACCTGTAGTCCCGAGCCGAGGAAAGCGCGGCGTCCAAAACCCAGACCCGCAAAGCCAAAAGACAAGAGCATCGCCCGCAAGGACTAGGCGTCCCCCAGGCTCCTACAAAAACATTTCGCGCCGTGCAAGGCACAACAGAACGCCGCCGATGCGAGACCGGTGCATTGCTTCGCGAATGCACCCTACGGTTGTCTCGCGTTCGAGACCACAACAGCTCGGCTTCTGCTTTTCTGCCTCGCTTTCTGGCTTTGCCACACCCAAACCATCAGCCCACACCACTCGCCCCTTCAGCAGGCCGAGCGCAGGTGTCGTGGAAGGGGTTGAGCGGCAGGGATGCCGCGAGAGCCGCGAGGGCCATGGATGGCCCTTCGTGGCGTGCCCTTGGAACGGCACCGGAGCGAGGGAACCCCGGCAAAGCCGGGGCCGGATGCAGGGGTCGCCTTCTCTTTGGTTACTTTCTCTTGGCGAGACAAGAGAAAGTGACGCGCCGTGCAGGGCGCAATCTGTCGTTCGGGCCGAGGAAAGCGCGACGCCCAAAACGCCAGATCGTAAAGCCAAAAGACAAGAGCATCGCCCGCAAGCGGGCTCCTACAAAAACATTTCGCGCAGTGCAAGGCACAACAGAACGCCGCCGAACAAAACCGGTGCATTGCTTCGCGAATGCACCCTACGGTTGTCTCGCTCGAGATCACAACAGCGCTGCTCTGCTTTCTGCTTTGCCACACCCAAACCATCAGGCCACACCAATTCGCCCCGTCAGCAGGCCGAGCGCAGGTGTCGTGGAGGGGGTTGAGCGGCAGGGATGCCGCGAGAGCCGCGAGGGCCATGGATGGCCCTTCGTGGCGTGCCCCTGGAGCGGCACCGGAGCGAGGGAACCCCGGCAAAGCCGGGGCCGGATGCAGGGGTCGCCTTCTCTTTGGTTACTTTCTCTTGGCGAGACAAGAGAAAGTGACGCGCCGTGCAAGGCGCAACCTGAAGTCCCGGGCCGAGGAAAGCGCTGCGTCAAAAGCCCCAGATCGTGAAGCCAAAAGACAAAAGCTTCGCCCGCAAGCGGGCTCCTACAGTTCTTTCAAGCTTTGACGCCGTGCGGGGCGCAATCTGTAGGCCAGGCCGAGGAAAGTGCGGCGTCCAAAACCCCAGACCCGCAAAGCCAAAAGACAAGAGCATCGCCCGCAAGCGGGCCCCTACAAAAACATTCGCGCCGCGCAAGGCGCACCTGCAGTCCGAGCCGAAGGTGCCCGCTTGCGGGCGATCCCGGCGCTATCCGTCAGCGCCTGGCAAAACCAATCAGGCGTCCCGAGCACGATCCCGAACGGCCTTCTCCTCACCCACCTCCTCGATCATGTTCTCCGGCACGTTGTACGCACCGCCGGGGGCGTCGTCTCGCGTACCGCCGGCAACTTCGCCGTTGGTCGGCTTACGGGTGCGGGCGGACTCTTCGGTCCGGCCCTGAACGGCTTCCGGATTCTCGGCCGGGGTCTTGTCTTTACGCATGCTGTTCTCCTTCCAGAATGGGATGAGAGGGCGACCGACGCGAGCCGCCGTTACGGGTAGGAAGCCCTCACATCGCCATAAGTTGCGCTCATTTGCCGACCATTCGACCGATGGCAGACCCGACGGGCGGTCGAACTAATAGGCCGTCCCACGGGCCGAATCGATATCGGACCTGTGTCCCTGACAACGATGTCGATCATGCCCGTGACTTCTGCCAGTACCCTGTCGCAGCCGCTTCGCCCCGCCGCTGCCGCGACCTCGTCCCCGTCGCGCGATCTGTATTTCGCGCTGCTCGCCCCGAAACCCGACGCCGCGGCGATCGCTCGCGCTGCCGCCTACCTCGACAGCCAGCTGGAAGCCTCCGCGGGCCTCGCCTGCGACCTGCCGCATGACCCGAACGACCTGCTGCCCTGGGCCACCCGCCACACCGAACGGGTCGGCCAGCAGTATCAGCAGTACCTCGAAGCCCGTCGCCAGGGCGCACCGCGCCGCTACTTCGGCAGCAAGGCCCACGCGCTGCACTTTCTGCGTGGCGTGGCGCCGACCAAGCTGGTCGACGGTGCCTGGCTCTTCGGGCTGGTCGAGCGCTGGGACGACCCGCGCTTCGGCGAGCTGATCCAGACCTACCTGGAAGAGCTCGGCGAAGGCGTGCCCGAGAAGAACCACGTCGTGCTCTACCGCAAGCTGCTGGCCAGCGAGGGCTGCGAAGACTGGGCCGGGCTGGACGACGAGCACTTCGTGCAGGGCGCCATCCAGCTGGCGCTGGGCCTGAACGCCGAGCGTTATCTGCCCGAGATCATCGGCTTCAACCTCGGTTACGAGCAGTTGCCGCTGCACCTGTTGATCAGCAGCTACGAACTGACCGAGCTGGGCATCGACCCCTACTACTTCACCCTGCACGTCACGGTCGACAACGCCGATACCGGGCATGCGAAGAAGGCCGTGCAGGCGCTGCTGGCCGCGCTGCCGCAGGTCGGCGACCAGGCTGCGTTCCTGCGGCGCGTGGCCGACGGTTACCGCCTCAACGAGCTGGGCGCCAGCACCCTGTCGGTGATCCACGCTTTCGACGCCGGACACGAAGTGCTCAAGGTGCTGGAGCGCAAGCGCGCGGTCGGCCAGTTCGTCCACTCCGATTACATCCGCTTCGCCGGCCGCAGCGTCAACCAGTGGCTGGCCGAGCCGGGCCGGCTGCCGGAATTCGTCGCCACGCTCGAACAGCGCGGCTGGATCAAGCGCAACCAGGACCCGCAGGACAGCCGCTTCTGGCAGCTGATCCAGGGCGAGCAGGCCGAGATGTTCGGCGTGTTCAGCGCGCAGGAGCAGCAACTGATCTACGACTGGATCGCCGGCGACTGGCAGCCCGGCGAGCCGGACGGTGCCGCGCGACGCGGTGCCCCGCTGCCCCAGCGCCAGCCGGCGTTTCACGGGCGCCGGCGGTTGCTCGACAGCCGCGCCGACACCTCGACGCCGGACGAAGGCAACCAGCGACTGCCCCGTCCGCATAGCGACTTCGACCAGGAACTTCGCCTGCTCGAGCGCGAGCTGGCGGCCCTGCCGACACGTGCCGAGAAGATGCGCCGGCTGGTGCCGCTGCTGTCGCCGGCCCATCACCACACGCCGGTCGGCCTGATGGCCACCCGCATCTACACCCGCCTGCTGCACTGACAACAACCCGACGGACGCCGACATGACCGACACGGACGCGCAGGATCACGCGCTGCTGGAACTCGCCAGGACCCTGCGCCAGCAGGGTTATCGCTTCATCACCCCGACCCCGATGACCCACTCCCGCGTCAACAGCCGCCCGCAGAACCGTCGGGCGGAGGACGCGGTCGGTGTATTCGGCTGGAGCCGGCCCTTCGCCGCTGACCTGCTGCCCGCGCAGACCATGGCGCTAATGGCCACGGCCGGCATCCTCGAGCCGAAGAACAATGATCACTGGCAGAGCGCGCTGCGGCTCTCGAGCCTGGCCGGCGAGCTGTTCTGGCATTCGGCCTTCCCGACCGATGCGCCGGACGCGGTGTTCTTCGGCCCCGATACCTACCGTTACGCCAATGCCCTGCGCGACTGGCTCGCCCGTCACGGCGCTGGCGTACAGCGCGCGGTGGACATCGGCAGCGGCTCGGGTGCCGGCGCCGTGCTGATCGCCCGCGAATGTCCCGAAGCCGAAGTGCTGGCGGTCGACATCAACCCCGCCGCGCTGCGCCTGACCCGACTCAACGCCGAGCTGGCCGGCGTACGGCTGGAGGCGCGCCACAGCGACCTGCTGGATCAGGCGCCGGGCGAATTCGACCTGATCATCGCCAACCCGCCCTATCTGATTGACCCGAGCGAGCGCGCCTACCGGCATGGCGGCGGGCCGCTGGGCGCCGGGCTGTCGCTGCGCATCGTCGAGGCGGCGCTGCCACGGCTGAGCCCGGGCGGCACCCTGCTGCTCTACACCGGCGTGGCGATGCAGAACAACCGCGATCCCTTCCTGACAGAGATCACCCAGCGGCTCGAAGGGCGCGGCCTGGCCTGGCAGTACCGCGAGCTGGACCCGGACGTGTTCGGCGAGGAGCTGCTCGACGGCGCCTATACCGAGTGCGATCGCATCGCCGCGGTGGTGCTGGAGGTTACTCGCCCGGCCGTCCGCTAGAGGTCGAGCAGGTAAAGGCCGGCCGAAAGCGTCAGCAGCGAGACGAGCGTCGAGTAGAGGATGACCCGCGACACCAGCGCCGCCTCGCGCCGGTAGAACTCGGCGAGCATGAAGGGGCCGGTGCCGGTCGGCAGCGCCGAGAGCAGCAGCGCGGAGTACGCCCACAGCGGCGGCAGGTCGAACACCACGAACGCCAGCAGCCAGGTCACCAGCGGCTGCACCAGCAGCTTGATCGCCACGATTGGCCAGACGCCGTCGCTGCGGCCGGTCTGCGGCTGCGCGAGGAACAGCCCGAGCGAGACCAGCGCTGCCGGCGCGGTGGCCGCGCCGAGCCAATCGAGCAGCTGCGCCAGTGGCGCCGGCAGCGGCACGCCGGTCAGCGCCCAGAGCACGCCCAACAGCGGTGAGACCACCAGAGGATGGCGAATCAGCGCGCCGCCGGCCTTGCGCAACGCCTGTCCGAGCGGCTGATCGCGGTGCAAGCCCGCCTCGACACAGGCGATCGACAGCGCGAACAGCACGCACACCACCAGGAGGCTCGCGACCAGCGCCGGCTCCAGCCCTTCCTCGCCGAAGATCAGCACGCACAGCGGAATGCCCATGTAGCCGGTGTTGGCGTAGGAGGCGGACAGGGCGTCGAGGCTGGCATCGACCAGCGACCGACCCTGCGTCATGCGGTAGGCGAGCGTCGCCGCGAACACCGCGAGGCAGCCGACACTGAACGACAGCACGAAGCCGGGGTGCCAGATCTGTTCCCAGCTCGCCGTCGCCGTGGCGGTGAACAGCAGCGACGGCAGCGCCAGCCAGACAACGAAGCGGTTGATCTCCGAGGCCGCCGTCGGCCCGAGCCGATCGATGCGACGGCACAGGTAACCCAGCAGGATCAGCGCGAAGATGGGCAGGACGACATTGACGATCGAAGACATGGACACCACAGGCACGCGCCGCCAGACGGCCGGCCCCGATGGGCGAAAGGGCCGCCAACCTTAACAAAAGGCACGCGAGGCAGCGCAACGCCGCACCGCGGACCGATGCCTTGGCGAACGGACCCTACGGCCCTCGGACGCGCCGGGGTTCGCGAGCAAGCTCGCTCCTACAGAAAGCAAGCCGTTGCCGAGCGCTCGGTGAGCCGTGCCCGCCCGGCGTGGGCCAATGCTTGGCTTCGGCCATGCACACGCTCGTAGGAGCGAGCTTGCTCGCGATCAGCTCACCGTGGCGAAAGGCCGAGACCGTAGGGCGGATTCAGGCGCGTAGCGAACAATCCGCCGGGGGCCGCGCCACGGGGAAACCGGTGCATTGCTTCGCGAATGCACCCTACGGTTCCCGCCGCCCCCGCCGCTTCGCGAGCAAGCTCGCTCCTACGAAAAGCCGACACCGCGGTGCTTCCTGTAGGAGCCAGCTTGCTGGCGATCAGCTCACCGTGGGGAAAGGCCGAAACCGTTGGGCGGATTCAGGCGCGCAGCGAACAATCCGCCGTGGGCCGCGCCACGGGGAAACCGGTGCATTGCTTCGCGAATGCACCCTATGGTTCCCGCTGTCTCGCCCGCTTCGCGAGCAAGCTCGCTCCTACGAAAAGCCGACACCGTGGTGCTTCCTGTAGGAGCCAGCTTGCTGGCGATCGGCTCACCGCGCCGAAAGGCCGCCACCGAGGCGGTGCCGTGCGGTGGTGGGCCAGCCCGCCTCAATGCCTGGTTTCGGTCTCCCGGTCCGCCGCGTCGGCGCCGTGCACCTGGGGCAGCCGGTCGATGCTGCCGTAGGCGGCGCGGCCGCGCATGCGCTCGGGCGGCTCGGGGAAGCCGCTGCGGTCGCTGTAGTCGTAGAGGGTGACGGGGTGGTGTTCTTCGCCCAGGCCGCGTGCGCAGGCGAGGTCCAGCACGGTGACGCCCGCCACCGCGGTCGCGGCGATGGCGGCGCCGACCGGGTTGTCGCCGCGCTGCATGCCGACGCCCAGGGTGGCGAGGTCGAGCGAGTCGCCGACCACCCGGCCATAGACCCAGGGCTCGGGGTTGTCGGTCATCAGCAGGCCGACGCCGGTGCCGATCTCGCGCAGGCCGTAGAGGCGGATCAGGCCTTCGTTGTCTTCCATGCCGACGGCGCGTGCCAGCTTGCCGGGCATGAGCAGCTCGGCCAGTCCCAGACCGATGCTGAACCAGCCCAGGCTACGGGCCAGCTTGCGTGCGTCATGGTTGACGCGATAGTCCTGGTATTCCAATCGGGGGGTGTGCATGACGCTTCTCCTCAGGGCTTGAGCACGACTTTGATGCAGCCGTCGTGTTTCTCGCGGAAGACCTTGTACATGTCCGGTCCTTCTTCGAGGCTGACCTTGTGGGTGATGACGAAGGTCGGGTCGATCTGCCCGTCCTGAATGCGGTTGAGCAGGTCGTCGGTCCAGCGGTTGACGTGGGTCTGGCCCATGCGGAAGGTCAGGCCCTTGTTCATCGCCGCGCCGAAGGGAATCTTGTCCAGCAGGCCGCCGTAGACGCCGGGAATGGACAGGATGCCGGCCGGACGACAGACGTAGATCATCTCGCGCAGCACGTGCGGGCGATCGGTCTCCATGAAGAGCGCCTGCTTGGCGCGGTCATACATCGAGTCGATCGAGCGCGCCGCATGGGACTCCATGCCGACCGCGTCGATGCACTTCTCCGGCCCCTTGCCGCGCGTCAGCTCCTGCAAGCGGTGGATGACGCTCTCTTCGTCGAAGTTGATGGTGATCGCCCCGCCGGCACGCGCCATCGACAGGCGCTCGGGCACGTTGTCGATGCAGATCACCTGCTCGGCGCCCATCAGCACGGCGCTGCGGATGGCGAACTGGCCGACCGGGCCGGCGCCCCAGATGGCCACGGTGTCGGTCGGCTGAATGTCGCACTGAGCGGCGGCCTGCCAGCCGGTGGGCAGGATGTCGCCAAGGAACAGCACCTGGTCGTCGGTCAGCCCGTCGGGGATCACCACCGGGCCGACGTCGGCGTAGGGCACGCGAACGTATTCGGCCTGTCCGCCGGCATAGCCGCCGGTGAGGTGGGTGTAGCCGTAGAGGCCGGCGGTGGTGTGGCCGAAGACCTTGTCGGCGATGTCCTTGTTGCGGTTGGTACGCTCGCACACCGAGAAATTGCCACGCCGGCACTGGTCGCACTCGCCGCAGACGATGGTGAACGGCACCACCACGCGGTCGCCGACCTTGAGCTTCTTGTTGTCCTTGCCGACCTCCATCACCTCGCCCATGAATTCGTGGCCGACGATGTCGCCGTGCTGCATGCCGGGCATGAAACCGTCGTAGAGGTGCAGGTCGGAGCCGCAGATGGCACAGGAGCTGACCTTGATGATGGCGTCGCGGCCGTCTTCGATGGTCGGGTCGGGGACGTGGTTGTCGCAGCGGATGTCGTGCTTGCCGTGCCAGCGTAGCGCTCTCATGGAAATCTCCTGGTCGGGTGTCCGGTACGCCGCCGTGATTTCCCTTCGCCTCGCTATCGCTCCTCGCCTGACCTGCCGCGGCGTGTGTCGATTTTTAGTAAACGCCCATCCGCGAGAGTTGCCGGCGGGCCGACGGGCTGTACCTCCTTCGTCGATCGAACGCATCCCCGTAGGGTGCATTCGCGCAGCAATGCACCGAGCGGTGCACGGCGCAGGACACCGGTGGATTGTTCGCTGCGGGCCTGAATCCACCCTGCTGTCGGACACGTCGGTCGCTGGAACATCAACTCAGCACACCGGTGACCAGCAGCCAGCCACCGAGGATCAGCAAGAGCGCGCCGCAGAGCCGGTCGAGCAGCCGCACGCGGCGCCGGAGCCAGCCGCGCCAGCGGGCGTGGCCGAGCAGGCGGACGAGCGCCATGTCCCAGCCGAGCACCACGGCCGTCATCCAGCCCATCGCGAGGCCGAGTCCCCAGCCGGGCATGTCCGCCTCGCGCAGCACGCCGAACAGCCCGGCGTAGAACAACGGCAGCTTGGGATTGAGGCTGCTGGCGATCAGGCCCTGACCGAAGCCGCGCAGCCAACGCCCACCATGCCCGCGTTCGGCATCGGGCAAGTCCAGCGAACGCCGCGCCAGAAGCGCCTGGCAGCCGAGCCACATGAAGTAGGCGCCGCCCACCATTTGCAAACCACGCCACAGCCAGCCGTTGCTTTGCGGCAGGGCGGCCAGCGCCAGCAGCACGAGGATCATCGACAGCAGGTTGGCCAGCGCGATGCCAGCCGCGCAGCCGTCGGCGTGACGGCGTCCGTCTATCAGCGCAGCGCGGATCAGCAGAAAGAAGTCCGGCCCCGGCGACAGCAGCGCCGCCGCGTGGGTGCCGGCAACCAGCAGGAACAGCCCGACCATGACCACCTCCTTCAACGGGGAGGCCAGCGTGCAGGGCTTGGCGAGCAGCCGTCTTGCAAGAAACTCAGGCCCGGGCGGTCAGGCGGAACTGGCCGGGCGTCACGCCCGTGAAGCGGCGGAAGGTCGTGGTGAAATGCGCCTGGTCGTAGAAGCCCAGGCCAAGGGCGACGTCGGTCAGCGGCTCGTCATCGAGCAGGCGGCGCTTGGCCTCGCGCACGCGGCGCTGCAACAGCCAGGTGTGTGGCGGCACGCCGTAGGCCTGGCGGAAGGCGTCGATCAGGTGCCGCGGATGACGCTGGAACTGTTCGCCGAGGGTTTGCAGGCTGATCGCCTCGGCATAGTGCGCCTCAAGGTGCTCACGCACCGCCGCCACGGTACTGCCATCGCGGCGCGCCGCCGCCATCGGCCGCAACCCGCCATGTCGCACGAAGACCTGCTCCAGCAGCTCAAGCAGCCGGCTTTCCAGACTCAGCGGATCGTGTCGTTCGAATTCGCGCGCCAGCCCGGCAAGGCCGGCAGCCACGGCGCCATCGTCCGCGGGGTTCAGCTCGCGGAAGCCGCGGGGCAGTTGCTTGCGGCCGAGCAGCGTGGGCAGGCGCGACTCTTCGATGTACAGCATGCGATAGACCAGCCGCGGCGACTCGGCGTGGCCGGTGTGCGGCTCCTGCGGGTTCATCAGCGACAGCGTGCCGGCCGGTAGCGCATGCCGTGCGCCGCGGCACTGGTAGCCGCCCACGCCGTGCAGGATCGCGCCGATGGCGAAGGCGTCATGGCTGTGGCGGCCGAAGGGCTGGCCGGAAAAGTCGGCATGGAACAGCTCGACGCCCGGCAGCCAGGGGCGCGCCAGCAGCCGGTTGGCGTTCACGCGAACGGCTCGCCCAGTGCGGCATAGCCGTCGCGGTAGCTCGGATACGCCGGCGCCCAGCCCAGCGCCCGCGCGCGCGCGTTGCTGCACCGCTTGCTGCCGGCGCGGCGGGTCATCCGCTGCTCGGACCAGTGGGTGACGCCGAGGCGCTCGCGCAGCCAGTCGACCACCTCCGCCAGCGGTGCCGGGTCGTCATCCACGCCCAGGTAGCAATCGTCGAGCGCCTGGCCGCTGATCTCGGCCTGCAGCAGAAAGGCCAGCAGGCTGGCCGCGTCGTCGCGGTGGATGCGGTTGGCGTATTGCGGCGGATCGCGGTCGACCTGCAACCCCTCGCGCACCTGGTTCTGCAACCAGGGCCGATCCGGGTGGTACAGCCCGGCCATGCGCACCACGGTCGCCGGCAGGCCGCTGGCCAGCGCGCGACGCTCGGCCTCGAGCATCACCTGGCCGGTGTAGCCGCGCGGCTCGGTCGGCGACGATTCGTCCACCCACTCGCCCTCGTGCTGGCCGTAGACGCCAGTGCTGGAGACGAACAGCAGCCGGCGTGGCCGCTGACCACGCTGCGCGAGCCAGCCGAGCACATGCTCGAGGCCCTCGACATAGGCCTCGCGGTAGCCGGACTCGTCATGCCGGTTGGCGGACGCGGCATAGACCAGGAAATCGACCCGCTGCGGCCAGTCCGCCGGGGCCTGCGCCTGACCCAGGTCGCCGGGCAGCGGCCGAATGGACTTCGGCAACCGCGACACGTCGCGGCGCAGCCCGTGCACCACCGCCCCCTGCGCCGCCAACCGCTCGCCGAGCCGGCACCCGAGATCACCGCACCCGGCGATCACCACACAGCTTTCTCGCATCGACACGTCCTCTCTCGTTCGGCGCTGGCAGTCTAGCCCGAACCTGATCGTCTTCGCGGTTGGTTCAGGCGTCGGCAGGGGCTATGCTTCGCAGCAGTCTGATGGATAAACGCTATGACCCTGACCGAACTGCGCTATATCGTCACCCTCGCCCAGGAACAGCACTTCGGCCGCGCGGCCGAGCGCTGCCACGTCAGCCAACCGACCCTCTCGGTCGGGGTCAAGAAGCTCGAGGACGAGCTTGGCATCCTGATCTTCGAGCGCAGCAAGAGCGCGGTGCGCCTGACGCCGGTCGGCGAAGGCATCGTCACCCAGGCGCAGAAGGTGCTGGAGCAGGCCCAGAGCATTCGCGAGCTGGCCCAGGTCGGCAAGAACCAGCTGGCCACACCGCTGAAGGTCGGCGCCATCTATACCGTCGGGCCGTACATCTTTCCGCACCTGATCCCGCAGCTGCACCGTGTGGCGCCGGACATGCCGCTCTACATCGAAGAGAACTTCACCCACGTACTGCGCGACAAGCTGCGCACCGGCGAGCTGGACGCGATCATCGTCGCGCTGCCGTTCCAGGAAGCCGACGTGCTGACCAAGCCGCTGTACGACGAGCCCTTCTACGCCTTGATGCCGGCCGATCACCCTTGGACCAAGCGCGAGACCATCGACACCGAGATGCTCAACGACAAGAGCCTGCTGCTGCTCGGCGAAGGCCACTGCTTCCGCGATCAGGTGCTCGAGGCCTGCCCGACCACCAGCCGCCGCGGCGAAGCATCGAGCCACACCACGGTGGAGTCCAGCTCACTGGAAACCATCCGTCACATGGTCGCGTCCGGCCTTGGCGTGTCGATCCTGCCGCTGTCGGCGGTCGACAGCCATCACTACGCGCCCGGCGTGATCGAAGTGCGGCCGCTGACGCCGCCGGCGCCCTACCGCACCGTCGCCATCGCCTGGCGGGCCAGCTTCCCGAGGCCGAAGGCCATCGAGGTGCTGTCGGATTCCATCCGCCTGTGCTCGGTCGGCAAGCCCAACTGACCGCCGCGCCGACCGCCGACAGGAATCGCCAGGCATGACCGAGCTGGCCGCCGTCCCGGTGACCGCGCTCAAGGGCGTGGGCGCCGCCCTGGCCGAGAAACTCGCCAAGGTGGGGCTGGAAACGCTGCAAGACGTGCTCTTCCACCTGCCGTTGCGCTACCAGGACCGCACCCGCATCGTGCCGATCGGCAGCCTGCGACCGGGGCAGGACGCGGTGATCGAAGGCGTGGTGGCCGGCGCCGACGTCGTCATGGGTCGGCGGCGCAGCCTGCTGGTACGGCTGCAGGACGGCAGCGGCACGCTGAGCCTGCGCTTCTACCACTTCAGCCAGGCGCAGAAGGACGCCCTCAAGCGCGGCACCCAGTTGCGCTGCTACGGCGAGGCGCGACCGGGCGCCTCGGGGCTGGAGATCTACCACCCCGAATACCGCGCGCTGGACGCCACCGAGGCCGTGCCGGTCGAACAGACGCTGACACCCATCTACCCGACCACCGAAGGGCTGACTCAACAGCGCCTGCGCCAGCTCACCAGCCAGGCGCTGGCGCGGCTCGGCCCGCACAGCCTGCCGGACTGGCTACCGGCCGAGCTGGCCCGCGACTACCGGCTCGGCAAACTGGACGACGCCATCCGCTACCTGCACCGCCCACCGGCCGACGCCGACCTGGACGAACTCGCCGAAGGCCGCCACTGGGCGCAGCACCGGCTGGCCTTCGAAGAACTGCTGACGCACCAGCTCTCGCTGCAGAAGCTGCGCGAGAGCGTGCGCTGCCAGCAGGCACCGCGCCTGCCGGTCGCCAGGCGCCTGCCGCAGCAGTACCTGATCAACCTCGGTTTCCAGCCGACCGGCGCGCAGCAGCGGGTCGGCGCGGAGATCGCCTACGACCTGTCGCAACCCGAGCCCATGCTGCGCCTGGTGCAGGGCGACGTCGGCGCCGGCAAGACGGTGGTCGCCGCCCTCGCCGCCTTGCAGGCGCTGGAAGCCGGCTATCAGGTCGCGCTGATGGCGCCGACCGAGATCCTCGCCGAACAGCACTACCTGACCTTCTGTAAATGGCTCGAGCCGCTCGGCATCGAGGTCGCCTGGCTGGCCGGCAAGCTCAAGGGCAAGGCCCGGGCCACGGCGCTGGAGAAGATCGCCGGCGGTTGCCCGATGGTGGTCGGTACCCATGCGCTGTTCCAGGACGAGGTGAAATTCGCCCGCCTTGCGCTGGTGATCATCGACGAGCAGCACCGCTTCGGCGTCCAGCAGCGCCTTGCCTTGCGGCAGAAAGGCATCGACGGCCGCCTGTGCCCGCACCAGCTGATCATGACCGCCACGCCGATTCCCCGGACGCTCGCCATGAGCGCCTACGCCGACCTCGACACTTCCATCCTCGACGAACTGCCGCCCGGACGAACGCCGGTCAATACCGTGCTGGTGGCCGACAGCCGCCGCTTCGAGGTGATCGAGCGGGTGCGCTCGGCCTGCGCCGAAGGGCGGCAGGCGTACTGGGTGTGCACGCTGATCGAGGAGTCCGAGGAGCTGACGTGCCAGGCGGCGCAGAGCACCTACGAGGACCTCTCCGCCGCCCTCGTCGGGCTGCGCGTCGGGCTCATCCACGGGCGCATGAAGCCGGCCGAGAAGGCGGCGGTGATGGCTGAATTCAAGGAGGGCCTGCTGCAACTGCTGGTCGCCACCACGGTGATCGAGGTCGGCGTCGACGTGCCCAACGCCAGCCTGATGATCATCGAGAACCCCGAGCGCCTCGGCCTGGCCCAGCTGCACCAGCTGCGCGGGCGCGTCGGACGCGGCAGCGCAGCGAGCCACTGCGTGCTGCTCTACCACCCGCCGCTGTCGCAAATCGGCCGCGAGCGCCTGGCGATCATGCGCGAAACCTGCGACGGCTTCGTCATCGCCGAGAAGGACCTGGAGCTGCGCGGCCCCGGCGAGATGCTCGGCGTGCGCCAGACCGGCCTGTTGCAGTTCAAGGTCGCCGACCTGATGCGCGACGCCGACCTGCTGCCGGCCGTGCGCGACGCGGCGCAGACGCTGCTGGCGCGCTGGCCGGACCACGTCAGCCCGCTGCTGCACCGCTGGCTGCGGCACGGCCAGCAGTACGGACAGGTCTGACGGGACGACCGGTTGTTGCCTACCCCCGCGGGCGCTGTGGTTATACTGCCGGCACGTCTCTGCCGGACCCTCGCCGATGAATCTCGCCACCGATAGCGCTGTACACCCCGAGCTGCCGCCCCTCGTTGCCCAACTGCTCGACAAGCAAGGCCTGAGCTACCAGTTGCACACCACCCCCGATGCGTTTCCGGCGGCCCGCCGTGTGCAGGCGGTGCTGCTCGACGACCTGATCGGCCCGCTGCTGGTGCTCTTCGGCCAGGACCGGCTGCTGGGCCTGCCACGGCTCTCCGAGCTGACCGGCCGGGACCTGTCGGCGGTCGTGCCCGAGCGGCTGCATCGGATGCTCGACAGCCACGGCTATGGCGCTCTACCGGGGCTGGCGCCGCTGATCAGCGCGCCCTGCCTGTACGACGACCACCTGCTGCAACAGGGCAGCCTGCTGGTGGCGTCGGGCCAGCCGGGCCTTTGGGTGGAGATCTCCGCCGATGCCTTCAAAAGCCTGCTGAGCAAGGCCAGCGCCGGCCAGTTCGCCCAGCCGCTGGCGCAGATCCGCCCGAACCTGGACCGCCCGGGCGATGACCGCGCGGAAATCACCCAGGCGGTGCAGGCCTTCACCGCGCGGCGCATCCAGCAGCGCCTGGAAGAGACCATCGAGATTCCACCGCTGCCGCAATCGGCGCAACGCATCATCAAGCTGCGGGTCAACCCGGATGCGACGGTCGAGGACATCACCGGCGTGGTCGAGACCGACCCGGCGCTGGCCGCACAGGTGGTGAGCTGGGCGGCCTCGCCCTACTACGCCGCACCCGGCAAGATCCGTTCGGTGGAGGACGCCATCGTCCGCGTGCTGGGCTTCGACCTGGTGATCAACCTGGCGCTGGGCCTGGCCCTCGGCAAGACGCTGAGCCTGCCCAAGGACAAGCCCCAGCAGGCCACGCCCTACTGGCAGCAGGCGATCTACACCGCCGCGGTGATCGAAGGGCTGGCGCGGGCCATTCCGCGCGAGCAGCGCCCGGAAATCGGCCTCGCCTACCTCGCCGGCCTGCTGCACAACTTCGGCTACCTGGTGCTGGCGCACGTGTTTCCGCCGCACTTCTCGCTGATCTGCCGGCATCTGGAAATCAACCCGCACGTCGACCACAGCCACGTGGAGCAGCACCTGCTCGGCATCACCCGCGAACAGATCGGCGCCTGGCTGATGCGCTACTGGGGCATGCCGGAGGAGCTGGCCGCCGCCCTGCGCTTCCAGCAGGACCCGGACTACGCCGGCGAACATGCGGCCTACGCCAACCTCGTCTGCCTCGCGGTGCGCCTGCTGCGCAATGCGGGCATCGGGTCGGGCCCGGAGGAAGAGATTCCGCAGGCCCTGTTCGATCGCCTGTCGCTGCCCCGCGAACGCGCCGAAGCGGCGCTCGCCAAGGTGCTGGACGCCGAGGCGGCGCTGCGCGAACTCGCCTCGCAATACCAGATCGGCGGCTGATCGCCGCCGCCAGGCCTCAGCCTTCGGAGCTTGGCGCCGCCCGCCCGGGTTGCGCCGGCGCCGCGAACAGCCGCTTGAGCTTCATCGCCGGCGCTTCGATCAGGTGCCACGACGCCACCGCCAGGATCAGCGTCGGCACGAAGCTCACCAGCGCCAGCGTGGCGATGCCGGTATCCGGCCCCAGCAGGTACATCGTCAGCTGCTGGAACGGGAAGGCGTAGATGTACAGCCCGTAGGAAAAATCCCCGTGCTTGCCGAACCTGGACACCCAGGGCAGCGGCGCGTACGCCAGGTAGATCACCAGGTACGGCAGCGCGATGCAGTACAGCACCGAGCCCAGGAACGTCTGAAAGGTCATCAGCAGCGAGGCGAACAGGAGCGCGGCGATCCACCCGCGCCACGGGATGGCGTCGCGGTAGAGGTAAAGCGCCGCACCCGAGTAGTACAGGAGCCCCAGCTTGAAGATGTGCTCGATGAAGAAGGATTCGATGCCGAACCGATCGAGCGCCCAGAAGTGCCCGACCGCCAGCCCCACGATCGGCAGGAAGATCAGCCCCCGCCGCAGAAAGCCCACCAGCCCCAGCGCCATCACGCCCATGTACATCAACACTTCCAGCGGCAGCGTCCACAGCGAGCCGTTGACCACATCCGGGTAGACGTTGTGGCTGAACACGCCGGGCAGCTCGTAGGTGGTGATCAGCGCGATGTTCTTCAGATAGTCCCAGGTCAGGGGCGATGAGAGATAGCCGTCCAGCGACCGGGTCGTGACCAGCGGCCCGAGAACGAAGGTCGACAGCAGCACCGCGACGATCAGCGCGGGGAAGATGCGCAGCGCCCGCTTGAGCAGGAAGCTGCCCGGCGAGCGGCTGTTCAGGTACGAGGCGGTGATCAGGTAGCCGCTGATCACGAAGAAGATACCCACCGCGATACCACCACCCTTCTCGTAGCCGGTGAGCACCGTCAGCGGCTCGTCCATCTTGCGCCCGACCAGCGGGTAGCAATGCGCGAAGAGCACCAGTGCGGCGGCGAAGAAGCGGAGGAAGTCGAAGTTGTTCTCGCGGGTATGGAAGGATCCGGTGGCGTGCATTGTCACTCCCTTGGCAGGTGGCGTCGCTCGCGCAGGTGTTCCCTAGCGGCGAACGAGCGGGGCGGCGGCGGCCGTTCCCTGGTGGCCCGGCTGGTTTCCGGTACGCCCTTTGTCCTGCATCGGGAGCAAAAATTCCCCGGCTGGCCGCCATCCATCCGGCTCGCTGGTCATTCGCAGACGATCGGACCACTGTACGCATGAACAGTATTCGAGCCTTGCCCATGCCCATCCAGAACCCCACGCCGCGCGGTCGCGGGACTGCCGCCAACCCCCACAACCGCTTCGCGCCCACCTGCAGCGAAGCCTATGACGATGGCTGGGAACAGGACGTGCCGCCGACCCGCGCCACCGAGGTTCGCCTCGAACAGGCCAAGACGGTGCTCACCCGCAACCAGTCGCCGGACGTCGGCTTCGACCGTTCGGTGAACCCTTACCGCGGCTGCGAGCACGGCTGCATCTATTGCTTCGCCCGGCCGAGTCACGCCTATTGGGACCTGTCACCGGGCATCGATTTCGAGACGCGGCTGATCGCCAAGACCAACCTGGCCGAGCGCCTGGAGCAGGAGCTGTCCAAACCGGGCTATGTGCCGCAACCGCTGGCCCTGGGCGTGAACACCGATGCCTACCAGCCGCTCGAGCGCGAGCAGCGCCTCACCCGCCAGGCGCTGGACATCCTGCTGCGCTTCCGGCACCCGGTACACATCATCACCAAGAGCTCGCTGGTGCTGCGCGATCTCGATCTGCTGGTGCCGCTGGCCGAGCAACGGCTGGTCAGCGTCTCGCTGTCGCTGACCACGCTGGACGACGAACTCAAGCGCATCATGGAACCGCGCGCCGCCTCCCCCTCGGCGCGCCTGCGCACGCTGAAGACGCTGCATGAGTCCGGCGTGCCGGTGAGCGTGATGTGCGCGCCGATGATCCCGATGATCAACGACATGGAGCTCGAGTCGCTGCTCCAAGCCGGGCGGGACGCCGGCGCGCGCTCGGCCGGCTACGTGCTGTTGCGATTGCCGCATGAAGTGGCGCCGCTGTTCGAGGGCTGGCTGGCCGAGCATTTCCCGCAGCGTGCCGAGCACGTGATGAGCCTGGTGCGCCAGTCGCGCGGCGGCAAGGCCTACGACAGCACCTTCGGCAGCCGCATGCGCGGCGAGGGGTTGTTCGCCGACCTGCTGGCACAGCGCTTCAAGCTGGCGTGCAAACGACTGGGCTTCAACCGTCGTGAAGAACATTTCGGGCTGGACTGTTCCCGCTTCGCCCCGCCAGGCCAACAGATGGCCCTGCTGTAGTGGCCAGGCGGGCTGGCCATGGGATGGCGCCAAGCCGCGTCCTAGAGCCATTTGTAAGCTTAGGTTAATGTCCGCCCACTAGGTTGAACTCGGCGTGACCACAGGGTCACAACTGCGCCGACGGCCCTGCATCGTCGGCTGGCTCACTTCGATGGAGGAACACCGATGTCCAACACTGGCCCCCTGCCCGGTCCTGACGAAAACACCCAGGAATCCGCCGACACCGCCCTGCGGCACATCGTCGATGGCTTCCTGCGGTTTCGTCAGGACATCTTCCCGACCCAGGAAGCGCTGTTCAAACGCCTGGCCAATGCGCAGAACCCGCGTGCGATGTTCATCACCTGCGCCGATTCGCGCATCGTTCCCGAGCTGATCACCCAGAGTTCGCCGGGCGATCTGTTCGTCACCCGCAACGTGGGCAACGTGGTGCCGCCCTACGGCCAGATGAACGGTGGCGTCTCCACCGCCATCGAGTTCGCGGTGATGGCCCTCGGCGTGCAGCACATCATCATCTGCGGCCATTCCGACTGCGGCGCGATGAAGGCGGTGATGAATCCCGAGACGCTGGAGCGCATGCCCACCGTCAAGGCCTGGCTGACCCACGCGGAAGTGGCGAAGAAAGTGGTCGCCGAGAACTGCCCCTGCGGTGCGGCCCATGACACCCTCGGCGTGCTGACCGAAGAAAACGTCGTCGCCCAGCTCGATCACCTGCGCACCCACCCCTCCGTCGCCGCACGCCTGGCCAGCGGCCAGCTGTTCATCCACGGCTGGGTCTACGACATCGAAACCTGCGAGATCCGCGCCTATGACGCGGACACCGGCGGCTTCCGCCCGATTTCGCAGGACGCGCCGCTGCCGATGGCCACGCCCAAGCCGCGCTACAGCCCACGCTGACCGCCACCGCGGCGCGCTGAGTCGCCGCGCCCGCTCGTAGATACCGGGACGGCGCAAACCGCGCTGAAGGCCGCGCTCGCCCCGAAAAACGTGGAGACCTCGCATGAACGCTTCATTGCCTCGCGACGCCCTGGCCTCGGTGGTCGTCTTTCTCGTCGCCCTGCCGCTGTGCATGGGCATCGCCATCGCCTCCGGCCTGCCACCGGCCAAGGGCCTGATCACCGGGATCATTGGCGGCCTGGTGGTCGGCTGGCTGGCCGGCTCGCCGTTGCACATGGCGCCTGGCTGCTGGGCTTCGTGCTGCTGTTGCCGGGCGTGCTGCAAAGCATCCCGATCGCCAGCCTCGCCGGGGTGCTGGTGTTCACCGGCTGCAAGCTGGTCGACCTGAAGGCCCTGCGCGGGCTGCGCCGTTACGGGCGGATGCCGGTGGCGATCTACCTGATCACCACCCTGATGATCGTCGCCACCGACCTGCTCACCGGTGTGCTGACCGGCTTTGCGCTGACGCTGGTCAAGCTCGCCTGGGGCGCCTCGCGGCTGAAGATCAGCGTGCGGTTCCACGGCGAGCGTGAAGCGGAGCTGCGGCTGGCCGGCACGGCGACCTTCCTGCAGGTCCCCCGGCTGGCCCGCACGCTGGCGCGGATCGCTCCGGATACCCATCTGCGCGTGCCGCTCGATCGCCTGACCTACATCGATCATGCCTGCCTCGAGCTGCTCGAAGACTGGGGCCGCTCGGCGACGCTGGCCGGCGGTAGCCTGACCATTCCACCCCGAGCGCTGCAACGCCGGCTGGAAGGTCGCGGCTGGCAACGAGCCGGGCTCGGCACCGCGCGCAGCGCAGGCTGAACCCGGTCCGCCCGACGGAGCGGCGCGATCGCCCGCCGGCGTTGTCAGAACCGAACGCGGCCCGCCTCGAGCGGGCCGTTTCTCGAACGGTTCGGAGACAAACATGGATTGGATCGACCTGCTGCAGTGGCCGGCGATGGTGGTGACCGTCGTCGCGGCCTGGCTGATCGGCTCGTTGCGCCCGGGGCGGCGCATGTTCGGCTTCTGGTGCTTCCTCTTGAGCAACCTGTTGTGGGTGATCTGGGGCTGGTATGCCGGCGCCTGGGCGCTGATCACCCTGCAGGTGTGCCTGGCCGCCATGAACATCCGCGGCCTGCGCAAGAACGACCACGCTGATGGCGCGCCAAGCGAAACACCGCGCCCGCCGACCACCGGTTCGCCTGAGCGCGACGCCCGGCCGCTCTAACGCGTACCTTGCAGCGAGGCGACGAAGCGGCCTGCGACAAATTGCCAGGTGCCGAACGCTGTCTATACTCCAGTGCGTAAGGCGTACCTGATCGAGTCCGACTGTGCGTGCAGTAGAGACCGGCGTCCGGCATTTCGGGGGGCGGCCGGCCTCGATCATCGGATCGTGAACCAGACGAGCGGCGGCAGGACCGAGGGAATCGGCCCGTCGCGACCGGCATCGCCGGCCGCCCGCGCCACGCGGCACGACTCGACCCAGTCGGCGGGATAACAAGAACCACAAGGGGACCCGCAATGTCGCGACATCCAAGTGTCTGGATGGGCCTCGGATTGTGCTTGCCGTTCGCGGCGGCGCGCGCCGACTGGGAAGTGAACATGACGCCCGGCGTGACGGACGTCAGCCAGTCGATATTCGACCTTCACATGACCATCTTCTGGATCTGCGTCGTCATCGGCTTGCTGGTGTTCGGCGTGATGATCTGGTCGATGTACATGCACCGCCGTTCCACCGGGCAGCAGCCGGCGCACTTCCACGAGAACACGCGCGTCGAGGTGCTCTGGACGGTCATCCCGCTGCTGATCCTCATCGCGATGGCGGTGCCGGCCACGCGCACCCTCATCCACATCTACGACGCCGAGGAGTCGGACGTCGACATCCAGATCACCGGCTACCAGTGGAAATGGCACTACAAGTACCTGGGCGAGGATGTCGAGTTCTTCAGCAACCTCACCACGCCGCGCGAGCAGATCAACAACGAGGCGCCGAAGGACGAGCATTACCTGCTCGAAGTCGACAAGCCGCTGGTGATCCCGGCCGGTGCCAAGGTGCGCTTTTTGGTCACAGCGGCGGATGTGATCCACTCCTGGTGGGTGCCCTCGCTGGGCGTGAAGAAGGACGCCATCCCCGGCTTCATCAACGAAGCCTGGACCCGCGTCGAGGAACCCGGCCTCTACCGCGGCCAGTGCACCGAGCTGTGCGGCAAGGACCACGGCTTCATGCCGGTCGTGGTCGAGGTCAAGTCGCCGGAGGACTACGCCGCCTGGATGGCCGAGCGCAAGGCCGAGGCCGCCAAGCTCGCCGAGCTGACCAGCAAGGAGTGGACGCTCGAGGAGCTGGTCGCGCGCGGCGAGCAGGTCTACCAGACCAACTGCGCCTCCTGTCACCAGGCCAACGGTCAGGGCCTGCCGCCGATGTTCCCGGCGCTCGACGGTTCGGCCGTGGCGACCGGGCCGCTCGAGGGGCATATCGCCATCGTCGTCAATGGCAAGCCCGGCACGGCGATGCCGGCCTTCGGTCCACAGCTGTCGGAAGTCGACATCGCCGCCGTCGTGACCTACGAGCGCAACGCCTGGAACAACAAGCTCGGCGACATGGTTACGCCGCAGAACGTGCTCACCTTCAAACAGGCCGAAGAAGCCACCCAATAAGAGGACGCGGCGATGAGTGCAGTGATCGATGACCACGGACATGCCGGGCATGACCATCACCACGGCCCGGCCAAGGGACTCTCGCGCTGGCTGCTGACCACCAACCACAAGGACATCGGCTCGATGTACCTGTGGTTCAGCTTCTGCGCCTTCCTGCTCGGCGGCTCCTTCGCCATGGTGATCCGCGCCGAGCTGTTCCAGCCGGGCTTGCAGATCGTGCAGCCGGAATTCTTCAACCAGATGACCACCATGCACGGGCTTGTGATGGTCTTCGGCGCGGTGATGCCGGCCTTCGTCGGGCTGGCCAACTGGATGATCCCGCTGATGATCGGCGCGCCGGACATGGCCCTGCCACGGATGAACAACTTCAGTTTCTGGCTGCTGCCGGCGGCCTTCGGCCTGCTGGTCAGCACGCTGTTCATGGAGGGTGGCGGGCCGAACTTCGGCTGGACCTTCTACGCGCCGCTGTCGACCACCTACGCGCCGGAATCGGTCACCTTCTTCATCTTCGCCATCCACCTGATGGGCATCAGCTCGATCATGGGCGCGATCAACGTGGTCGCCACAGTGCTCAACCTGCGCGCGCCGGGCATGACGCTGATGAAGATGCCGCTGTTCGTCTGGACCTGGCTGATCACCGCCTTCCTGCTGATCGCGGTGATGCCGGTGCTGGCGGGCGTGGTGACCATGATGCTGATGGACATCCACTTCGGCACCAGCTTCTTCAGCGCGGCCGGCGGCGGCGACCCGGTGCTGTTCCAGCACGTGTTCTGGTTCTTCGGCCACCCCGAGGTGTACATCATGATCCTGCCGGCGTTCGGCGCCGTCAGCTCGATCATCCCGGCGTTCAGCCGCAAGCCGCTGTTCGGCTACACCTCGATGGTCTACGCCACCGGCGCCATCGCCTTCCTGTCGTTCATCGTCTGGGCGCACCACATGTTCGTGGTCGGCATTCCACTGGTGGGCGAACTGTTCTTCATGTACGCGACCATGCTGATCGCCGTGCCCACCGGGGTGAAGGTGTTCAACTGGGTCTCGACCATGTGGCGCGGGTCGCTGACCTTCGAGGCGCCGATGCTGTTCGCCGTGGCCTTCGTGATCCTGTTCAGCATCGGCGGCTTCTCGGGCCTGATGCTGGCGATCGCCCCGGCGGACTTCCAGTACCACGACACCTACTTCGTGGTGGCGCATTTCCATTACGTGCTGGTGCCGGGGGCGATCTTCGGCATCTTCGCCTCGGCCTACTACTGGCTGCCGAAGTGGACCGGCCACATGTACGACGAGACCTTGGCCAAGCTGCATTTCTGGCTTTCATTCATCGGCATGAACCTGGCGTTCTTCCCGATGCACTTCGTCGGGCTGGCCGGCATGCCGCGGCGCATCCCGGATTACAACCTGCAATTCGCCGACTTCAACATGGTGTCGTCGATTGGCGCCTTCATGTTCGGCGCCACGCAGCTCCTGTTCCTGTTCATCGTCATCAAGTGCATCCGTGGCGGCGAGCCGGCTGCGGCCAAGCCCTGGGACGGTGCCGAAGGGCTGGAATGGAGCGTGCCGTCGCCGGCCCCGTACCACACCTTCCAGGTGCCGCCGGACATGAACGACGTGCACGAACACCGCAAGGGCACCGGCGGGGAGCTCACGCCGTGATACCGGCGAACGGCCTCGCCGCTGTCCTGCGGTTGCGTAGGGTGGGCTTCAGCCCACCGGAATGCCTTCGCCGCTCCGCCGGTGGGCTGAAGCCCACCCTAGGGGCTGGAATGAGGAGCGGCCGTCCATGAACGCCGAGTTGCCGCTGCGCAAGCTGGTGCTGCGCCTGGTGCTGGTGGTCGCGGCGATGTTCGCCTTCGGCTTCGCGCTGGTGCCCATCTACGACGTGATGTGCCAGGCCTTCGGCATCAACGGCAAGACGGCGGGCGCCTACGAGGGCACGCAGACGGTCGACGAGGCGCGCCAGGTGCGCGTGCAATTCCTGGCCACCAACGCCGCCGGGATGGTCTGGACCTTCGAACCGCTGGCCGACCAGATCGAGGTGCACCCCGGTGCCAGTACCGAGGTCCGCTTCGTCGCCTACAACCCGAGCGACAAGCCGATGGCCGCGCAGGCCGTCCCCAGCGTGTCGCCATCCAAGGCCGCCGCCTATTTCCACAAGACCGAGTGTTTCTGCTTCACCCAGCAGGTGCTGCAACCGGGCGAGCGCATCGAAATGCCGGTGCGCTTCATCGTCGACCGCGACCTGCCCGACGACGTGCACCACCTGACCCTCGCCTACACGCTGTTCGACATCACGTCCCGCCAGCCCGCCCTCGCCCACAACGGCGGCTAAGGAGTTGCCCATGTCAACGCACCAGACGTACTACGTTCCCGCGCAAAGCAAGTGGCCCATCATCGCGACGCTGGCGCTGCTGATCACCGTCTACGGGCTGGGCAGCTGGTTCAACGACCTGAAGGCCGACCGGGCCGAGTCCAACGGGCCGCTGATCTTCTTCATCGGCGCGCTGCTGATCGCCTACATGATGTTCGGCTGGTTCGGCGCGGTGGTGAAGGAAAGCCGCGCCGGGCTCTACAGCCCGCAGATGGACCGCTCGTTCCGCTGGGGCATGAGCTGGTTCATCTTCTCGGAGGTGATGTTCTTCTCGGCCTTCTTCGGTGCGCTGTTCTACATCCGCTTCTGGGTCGGCCCCTGGCTCGACGGCGACGGCGCCAAGGGTGTCAGCGCCATGCTCTGGCCGGACTTCGAATACAGCTGGCCGCTGCTGAACAACCCCGACCCGAAGCTGTATCCGGCGCCCGAGGGCGTGATCGGCGCCTGGGGCCTGCCGCTGATCAACACCATCCTGCTGGTGACCTCGAGCTTCACGCTCACCTGGGCGCACCACGGCCTGAAGAAGAACAACCGCAAGCAGACCAAGATCGGCCTGGCGATCACCCTGGTGCTGGGTGCGATCTTCCTCGTGCTGCAAGCCGAGGAATACATCCACGCCTACACCGAGCTGGGCCTGACGCTGGGCTCGGGCATCTACGGCGCCACCTTCTTCATGCTCACCGGGTTCCACGGCGCGCACGTGACGATGGGCGTGATCATGCTGACGGTGATGCTGGTGCGCATCCTGCGCGGGCATTTCAACGCCGAGCACCATTTCGGCTTCGAGGGGGCGAGCTGGTACTGGCACTTCGTCGACGTGGTCTGGATCGGCCTGTTCGTGTTCGTCTATGTGCTTTAGGCGCCGGACCAGCACACGGCGCATGGAGGCCGCGCACCGCGCCGCGCGGGCACGCAAGGCGGCGCGCAGCGGTGCCCTGTCAGAAGGCGAAGGAGGGTTTGAGTTCGCCGCTGTAGAAGCCCCAGCCGATCAGCAGGACAAGCACGGCGGTCAGCGAGACACGCACGGTCAGCGCGGCCAGCACACGGCGCCGGCTGCTGTCGTCGCGAACGAGGAACACCAGGCCACTGAACAGACTGACCATCACGGCCACTAACAACAACACAATCGTCGCCTTGAGCATGAGCGACTCCGAGCAGCAAGGTGGGGGGCCAATGGAGTATAGACCGCGCGTTCGGGCGCCTCGGGGCCGGCCGTGAACGGCTTCAAGCCGGGCATGCTGCCCACGCTGCTGGTGCTCGCGCTGGTGCCGTTGCTGCTGTGGCTGGGGTTCTGGCAGCTCGAGCGGGGCGAGCAGAAGCGCGAACTCCTCGCCCGCCAGGAAGCGCGCCAGCAGGCCGACGCCATCGACCCCGCAGCGCTGGCTACGCTCGAGGACCCGGCCTACGCGCGGGTGAACCTGTACGGCACCTTCGATCCCGCGCACAGCTTCCTGCTCGACAGCCGCACCCGCGACGGGCGCGTCGGCGTCGAACTGCTGCAGCCCTTTCACGACCGGCCGAGTGGCCGCTGGGTGCTGGTCAACCGCGGCTGGATTCCCTGGCCGGATCGTCGCGTGCCGCCGCGCTTCGACACGCCCGAGCAGCCGCTCAAGCTCGCCGCCTGGGTCTACGCGCCGAACAAGGCGCCGTTCGTGCTGGCCCGGCGCATGCTCGACGGCTGGCCGAAGCTGATCAACTACGTCGACACCACCGACATCTGGGCACTGCTCGGGCGCGACGGCGCGGCCTATGAGCTACGCCTGGCGCCGGGGCCGGCGGCCTACCGCGTCGACTGGCCCGTGACCTCGATGAGCCCGGCGCAGCATGTCGGCTACGCCGTGCAGTGGTTCGCGCTGGCCGTCGCGCTGCTCGGGCTGTTCGTCTACTTCGGGATGCACCAGGCAAGGGGGAAATCACATGACCGCCATGAACCCGACCATCGCCCCACCTGAGCGCCGCCGCGGGCGGCTGCAATTGCTGCTGCTCGTCGCCGTCGTGGTCGGCCCGATGGTGCTCGCCACGCTCATGTACCGCTTCGATTTCTGGGTGCCCGAGGCGCGCAGCTATCACGGCACCCTGGTGGCGGGCGAAACCGGCCTGCAAGCCCTCGGCGTGGACCGGCCGAGCGATCGCTGGCAACTGCTGGTCACCGCGCCGCACGCCTGCGCCGACGCCTGCCAGCGGCTGGTCTACCTCGCCCGGCAGGTGAACATCGGGCTGGGGCGCGAGGCCGATCGCGTGGTCCATGCGCTGGCCGTCGCCGCGCCAGTGGACGGAGACTACGCCAGCACGCTGCAACGCGAATACCCGCAGCTGTTGCAGCAGCCGCTCGATGCCGAACGCCACCGCCAGAGCGGCACGCCGGACGCGCCGCACCTGTGGATCGTCGACCCGCACGGCAACCCGGTGCTGCGCTATCCGGCCGGCACGCCGGGCAAGGGCGTCCTCGAGGACCTCAAGCATTTGCTGAAGATTTCCCGTATCGGCTGAGAAAAAAAGCGGAACGGCGCCGGCTCATCGGCACCTAACTCCCAACGATTGCAAGGAGACGCGCATGGCCAGACCCGGATACCGCCTCGCGCTGATCGCCACCGCGCTGGCGGTCGTGGTCGTGCTGCTCGGCGCCTACACCCGGCTGACCCACGCGGGCCTCGGCTGTCCGGACTGGCCGGGCTGCTACGGCTTTCTCGGCGTGCCGATGAGCGAGCACAAGCAGAACCTCGCGGCCCTGCGCTTCCCCGATGCGCCGCTGGAAGTCCACAAGGGTTGGAACGAGATGGTGCACCGCTACTTCGCCGGCACCCTCGGGCTGGTCATCCTCGCATTGGCGGTACAGGCCGTGCGCCGGCGTCATACCCCCGGCCAACCGTTGAAGCTGCCGCTGCTGTTGCTCGCCGTGGTCATCGCCCAAGCCGCGTTCGGCATGTGGACGGTCACGCTGCAACTCTGGCCGCAGGTCGTCACCGCGCACCTGCTGGGCGGTTTCACCACGCTCGCGCTGCTGTTCCTGCTGACGCTGCGTCTGGCTCGTGCCGATGCGCCCTGCCCCGCCATTCCGGCGCCGAGGCGCCTGCGGATGCTGGCCGGCCTCGCGCTGCTGATCGTCATCGGGCAGATCGCGCTCGGCGGCTGGGTCAGCAGCAACTACGCGGCCGTCGCCTGCCTGGATCTGCCGACCTGCCACGGCCGCTGGTGGCCGGAGATGGACTTCGCCAGCGGCTTCAACCTCACCCAGCACATCGGCCCCAACTACCTCGGCGGCCAGCTCGACGGCGAGGCGCGTACCGCGATCCATGTCACCCATCGCCTCGGCGCGCTGACGGTTACCGGCGTGCTGCTGCTGCTCGCCTGGCGCCTGCAACGCGACGGGCGCGGCGCGCTGGCGCGCTGGCTGCTGCTGGCGCTGGGCATTCAGCTCAGCCTCGGCGTGGCGAACGTCCTGCTGCACCTGCCGCTGGCCGTCGCGGTGGCCCACAACGGGGGCGGCGCGGCGCTTCTGCTGACCCTGGTACTGATCAACTACCGCCTGCGAACGGCGACGTCCGCGCGGCCGGCGCCGCAACCGTCCCTCCCGGCGCGAACGGGGCTCGGCACCGCCGTGTCGCCGGGCGCACCCCAGGTATGACCAAGGAGTAACGCCCATGACCACGCTGCTGCGCGAACATCAGGCCCAGGCCGGCTGGCGCGACTACCTCGAACTGACCAAGCCGCGGGTGGTGGTGCTGATGCTCATCACCTCACTGGTCGGCATGTTTCTCGCCACCCGCGCCGGCGTGCCCTGGACGGTGCTGGTGTTCGGCAACCTCGGGATCGCGCTCTGCGCCGGCGCGGCGGCGGCGGTCAACCATGTGGTGGACCGCCGCATCGACGCGATCATGGCGCGCACCCACAAGCGGCCGCTGGCGGTCGGGCGGGTCGCGCCGGTGTCGGCGCTGCTCTTCGCGCTGGTGCTGGGCATCGCCGGCATGGCGCTGATGCTGACCTTCACCAACGCGCTGGCGGCCTGGCTGACGCTGGCCTCGCTGATCGGTTACGCGGTGATCTACACCGGCTTTCTCAAACGCGCGACGCCGCAGAACATCGTCATCGGCGGGCTCGCCGGCGCCGCACCGCCGCTGCTCGGCTGGGTCGCGGTCACTGGCCACGTCACCGCCGAGCCGCTGCTGCTGGTGCTGATCATCTTCGCCTGGACGCCGCCGCACTTCTGGGCGCTGGCCATCCACCGCAAAGCCGAGTACGCCAAGGCGGACATCCCCATGCTGCCGGTCACCCACGGCGAGCATTACACCAAGGTGCACATCGTCCTCTACACACTGATGCTGCTGGCGGTGAGCTTCATGCCCTTCGCCATCCACATGAGCGGCTTGCTGTACCTCGCTGCCGCGGCGGTGCTGGGCGCACGCTTCCTCTACTGGTCGCTCGCGCTGTACCGCGACAGCCGCCCACATGCGGCGATCAAGACCTTCAAGTACAGCATCTGGTATCTGTTCCTGCTGTTCATCGCGCTGCTGGTCGATCACTATCTGCCGTTCGATCTCTGACAGGCGAGCTGCAATGAGCAAGGTTCAGAAGACCGTCCTGATACTGGCCGCGCTGGTGGCGCTGGTGATCGGGCTGACGGTGTACAAGGTGCTGATGGTCGACCGCGGCCCGAACCAGGCCGAGCTGCTGGATGCCGGCATCGTCCTGCTGCCGCAGCCGCGCGAGGTGCCGGACGTCACGCTGGTCGACCAGGACGGCCAACCCGTTGCGATGGACGAACTCGATGGCCGCTGGCGCCTGCTGTTCTTCGGCTACACCTTCTGCCCGGACATCTGCCCGGCGACCCTGGCCGAGCTGCGCCAACTGCGCGGCATGCTCCCGGAGCAAGCGCGCGACGCGCTGCAACCGGTGCTGGTGTCGGTCGACCCGAACCGCGACACGCCCGAGCAGCTCAAGCGCTACCTCGGCTTCTTCGGGCCGGAATTTGTCGGGCTGACCGGTGAGCTGGACGCCATCCAGACGCTCGCCAACTCGGTCGGCATCCCCTTCATTCCGGCCGACACCTCGCAGGAAAACTACACCGTCGACCACAGCGGCAACCTCGTCATCATCGGCCCGGACGGCCGCCAGCGCGGCTTCATCCGCGCCCCGCTGAACAACGAGAAGCTCGCCGAGCAGCTGCCTGCCCTGATAGGCAGCGAGGGCTGAGTCACGGCATTCGCTGCCTACCGCAAGTGCTGGAAGGCGCTTGCCCAGCAGCGAACCCCATCGCCCGCTGGGCGGTTTGGCTCAGCACCGAACCCCATCGCCCGCAAGCGGGCTCCTACGAAAAGCCACCGTCGCCCCACGTGCCCATGCGCCCGGGCGCCGCATCGCCGCATCGCCGCACCGCCGCACCGCCGCACCGCCGTACCGCCGCGTACCGCACTGTAGTGGTCAACAAAATCTGGACACTGGTTTAGGTTTATCCGGCCAGCGATTCGGCTTGCGCTGGCGTTCTGTATCCGTTGTAACTGTGTGGTCGCTGATGGTTGTAGTAGTTCGTCAGGTAGCGC
>NZ_RBZQ01000012.1 GCF_003640395.1 Stutzerimonas urumqiensis
CGGGATAAACCACCGGGCCAAGATCGAAGCGATGGCCGACGCCGGCGAGGATGCCGTGCTCCTCCAGCACCTGGGCGACGATTTGCGGCACGGTCAGGTGCTGGAAGATGCGCTGGTTGGTGCGGTGAGAGAGGTAGGCCAGTTGCGGCACCAGCCTCAGGCGATAGCGGGTCAGGCGCTTGCCGGAATCGCCCTGGGCGACGCGGTACACCCGCCCGTGAATGCCGCCGCCATGCGGGGCGAAGGCGAGAAAGGCCGGCTGATGCAGCAGCGCTTCCAGCTCGAGGTCAGGGCGTTCGCTGACCAGCTCGACGTCGAAGGCGAAGGGCGCCGAAAGCGCCTCGCGACCGCGAAACTCGAGCACTTGCAGGTCGTGCTCGATGCCGGGGAGCTGCAAGCTGAAATGGGGGTGGTTGGCCGGGTTGAACATTGGCAGTCCTTGTTCGAGAAATCTTCCATGGGGCCGTAAGGCTTGGCGCAAGGCTATCGCTTACTGGCCGGCAGTTCCGCGGCGTCGATCAAATCAACGGGAAGCAAGAGCACCGGCGTATCGCTCGTGCTAGAGGTCACCGGTGCTGACCCCCAATCGCTCCATGCGATAGAGCAGGGTGCGGCGCGGCAGGCCCAGTTCGCGGGCGGCCTGGCTCTGGTTGCCGCCGTTCTTGCGCAGGCAGTCGACCAGCAGGTTGCGCTCGACGCGTTCGAGCCGCTCGCGCAGGTTCAGGGTGCTGTCCAGTGCGTCGTCCACAGGGCGCAGGCTGAAGTGCTCCGGTAGCAGCTCGCCGCCGTCGCAGAGCAGTACGGCGCGTTCGACCAATCCCTTGAGTTCCCGCACGTTTCCCGGGAAGCCATAGCCCGCCAGTTGTTCCAGCGCCGCGTCCGACCAGCGCACGGCGTCGCGTTGCAGGAAGCCGCAGGCGTTGTCGGCGAAATGCCGGGCCAGGCGCAGGATGTCCTGGTCGCGCTCGCGCAGGGGCGGCAGCTCGATGGGGAAGAGCGAAAGGCGGTAGTAGAGGTCTTCGCGAAAACGACCGTCCTCGACACGTTTGCGCAGGTCCTGATGGGTGGCGGCGACGATGCGCACGTCGACCTTGTGCGTACGGGTGCTGCCCAGCGGCCTGACTTCGCCCTCCTGCAAGACGCGCAGAAGCTTGGCTTGCAGGGTCGGCGGCATGTCGCCGATCTCGTCGAGGAACAGCGTGCCGCCGTTGGCCGCGTCGAACAGGCCTTCGTGGTCGCGATCGGCGCCGGTGAAGGCGCCCTTGCGGTAGCCGAACAGCTCGCTTTCCAGCAGATGCTCTGGCAGGGCCGCACAGTTCTGGACGACGAACGCCTGGCTGCGTCGCGAACCGCAATCATGAATGGCGCGGGCGACCAGTTCCTTGCCGGTACCCGTCTCGCCGGTCAGCAGCACGCTGACCGGGTTGTGCAGCACCTTGCCGATCAGGCTGTACACGGCCCGCATGCGGGGACTGTCACCGATCAGGCCGTAGCCGCTGGCGCAGGGGCGGGCGACGGCGGCCTCGTCGGGACGGGCTGGTTGCACCGCGCCGCGCAGGCGGCTGAGTAGCTGCGCCTGGCCGAGCGCGAACCGGCCGAGGCTGGCCAGCGGCTCGGCAGCCTGCGCCAGGTCGCACCCGGATGGGCTTGCGGTCACCAGCAGCCCGACCGCATGGCCCTCGGCATCCGGCAACGGCAGGCACAGCAGGCTACGCCAGGGCCGTGCCGCTTCGGGCAGAAAGCTGGTGGGATGGAGGCTCGCGTCGAGCGGGGCGATGCTCAGCAGTCGGTTCTGGCTCAGGCAGTACTGCAACAACTGTTCGCCGTCGTAGTCGCTCGGCAGGCTGGTTGCCTCGTGCTGGCGGCGCCCGTCGAACCACTCGGCCGAAAGCATCAGCCGCGTGTGGGTGGCGTCGAGCAGGTAAAGCTGCGCCAGCGGGCTCGCGGCCAACTGCGCGGCCACCTCGACCAGGCCGCCGAGCCAGGCAGCTGGATCGGTCGTCCCGGCCAGTTGGGCAAGACGGGCCAGAAGGGTGCCCGTCTCGTACGGCGAGCCCGTTTCGGCAAATACCGGCGGGGTCTTAAGCGAACTCACAGACGACCGCTCCGTCACCGTCGAGCGTGGCGTGCACCCGTTGCAGGGCTTGGCCGTGGGCCATGGCGTCCAGCAGGCGGTCGACGACCTGAGGCTGCAACGTCTGGTCGATCAGATGGTCGATCAGGCGTGCGCCGCTCTCGCTGTGGGTGCAGCGCTCGGCGAGGTGCGCGACCAGTGCATCGCAGTGGCTGAAGCAAAGATTGCGGCGGGCCAACCGCTCGCCGAAGCGCGCGAGCTTGACACCTACCAGCTCGGCGAGCACCTCGCCGATCACCGGGTAGTAGGGCACCACTTTCATGCGCCCGAGCAGCGCCGGTTTGAAATGGCGGCTCAGGGTTGGGCGAATGGCCGTTTCCAGGTCTTCGGCTGCGGGGCGTTGCCCGCCGGCGCAAAGGCGTGCGATCTCGTCGCTGGCGAGGTTGCTGGTCATCAGGATCAGGGTGTTGCGGAAGTTGATCTCGCGGCCCTCGCCGTCATTGGCCACGCCCTTGTCGAAGATTTGGTAGAAGACGTTCATCACGTCCGGGTCGGCCTTCTCGACCTCGTCGAGCAGTACGACCGAGTAGGGCTTCTGCCGCACGGCCTCGGTCAACATGCCGCCTTCGCCATAGCCGACGTAGCCGGGCGGCGCCCCGATCAGGCGCGACACGCTGTGCTTTTCCTGAAACTCGGACATGTTGATGGTGGTGAGGAAGCGCTCGCCGCCGTAGAGCAGGTCGGCCAGGGCGAGGGCGGTTTCGGTCTTGCCGACGCCGCTGGGGCCGACCAGTAGGAACACGCCCACCGGCGCGTCGGGACGGTTCAGGCCCGCCGCGGTGGCACGCATGGCCCGATCCAGCGCGGCAACGGCCTGTTCCTGGCCGCGCAAACGTTGGCGCAGATCATCGGCAAAGCTCAACACCTTGCTGTTGTGCTCGCGCGCCAGCTGCGACAGCGGCACACCGGTCCAGTGGCTGATCACCTCGGCGACCAGGCGCGGGCAGACCTCGAAGCTCACCAGCCGCTCGGCCGTATGGGCGCTTGTCAGTTCGTCTTGCAGATCGTGTAGCTCGGCTTCCAGCTGCGCCAGGTCTGGTTGCGCGGCGCTGGTCTCAGGTTCGGTCAGCGCGGTCGGCAGCTCTCGTGCCGCGGCGCAGCGCTTGCGCAGGTCGAGCAGGCGTTCGGCCCGCTCGCGCTGGGTGCTCCAGCGGATCTCCAGCTGATCGCGCTCCGCGCTGGCCTCGGCGAGGCGGGCTTCGAGTTGGACCAGTGCGTCGTCGTCGATCTTCAGCCCGGCGTCTCGGTCGCGGCGCACCGCTTCGCGCTGGCGTTCGCCTTCGGCGATCTCGCCGCGCAGCCGCTCCAAGGCCTCCGGCGCAGCGGCCAGGCTGATGCGCACGCGGGCGCAGGCGGTGTCGAGTACGTCGACCGCCTTGTCCGGCAACTGGCGTCCGGCGAGGTAGCGCGCCGAGAGTTCGGCTGCGGCAACGACTGCATCGTCGCGCAGGTAGATGCCGTGGCTCTTTTCGTAGACCGGGGCCAGGCCGCGCAGGATGGTCACGGCTTCGTCCACGCTGGGTTCGTGCAGCTGGACCGGCTGGAAGCGCCGCGCCAGCGCCGGGTCCTTCTCGAAGTACTTCTTGTATTCGCTCCAGGTGGTCGCCGCGATGGTGCGCAGCTCGCCGCGTGCCAGTGCCGGCTTGAGCAGGTTGGCCGCATCGCCGCTGCCGGCCTGGCCGCCCGCGCCGATCAGCGTGTGGGCTTCGTCGATGAACAGGATGGTCGGCTTGGCCGCGCCCTTGACCTCGTCGATCACGCCTTGCAGGCGCCGTTCGAATTCGCCCTTCACGCTGGCACCGGCCTGTAGCAGGCCGAGGTCGAGGCAGAGCAGCTCGACGTTCTTCAGGGTGTCCGGCACTTCGCCGTTGGCGATGCGCAGGGCCAGGCCTTCGACGATGGCGGTCTTGCCGACGCCCGCCTCGCCGACCACGATCGGATTGCTCTTGCGGCGGCGGGCCAGGATGTCGATCAGCTGGCGGATCGCACCGTCGCGGCACAGCACCGGGTCGAGCTTGCCGTCGCGCGCCTGCTGGGTGAAGTTGTGGGTGAAGCGAGCCAGGTTCGATTCGCCCGTGGTAGCCGGCGTCCCGGGCACAGTTTGCGGCTGCTGGGCCAGCGCGAAATCGCGCAGGCGTTCGGCATTCAGGCGCGCCAGCAGCGGCTGGTAGCGGCTGCCGGCATAGCGCATCGGATTGCGCAGCAGGGCCAGCAGCAGGGCGGCCTGGTCGATCCGGCTCTGGCCGAGTTCGAGGTTGCCGACCAGCAGGGCATCCTGCAGCCATTGCACCAGTTCGGCGGAAAACACCGGGTTGCGCGATTCGCTGTGCTCGCCGCGTGCCTGTAATGCCTGGGCCAGTTCGCCGGCGTTGACTTCGGCGTCTTGCAGGGCGCGCAGCAGCAGGCCATCGGTGCGCTCGAGCAAGCCGAGCAGCAAGTCCTCGACGAGAATCTTGCTGCCGCCACGCACGACGCAGCGTTCGGCCGCGCCTTCCAGGTCGCGCTTGGTCGGCGCATCGAGCGCCTGGACGAGTTGTTGCAGGTCTAGGTTGATCATGTCGGTTCCTTAGTGAATCTTGCTGCCGAGGGTGACCATGCCGTCGGCCCGTTCGGTGCCGAGCCAGCTGGTCCAGCCGAGGCGGCAGGGGTTTCCTTCCCCGATGCGCAGCTCGCGGATGTCGTCCTGGCGCAGCGCCAGGCGGATGTCGTAGTCCAGCGGGTCGCGCAGGGTGAAACGCACCAGCGCGCAGAGCGGCTGGTAACCCGTGCCGACCGGCAGGAATTCGTGGAAGCGGTCCCAGCTGAGCTGGCGGATGTGGATGCGGAACTTGCCGCCGCGGTCGCGCACGCGCTCGCCGAGGACGAGGGTTTCACCGAGTTGGCTGTTGGCGCGGCCGAGGCGGTTCTGCTGCTCGCCGAGAATGTCGACCTGGCGCTCCAGGCATTGCTCGATGCGCAGGTCGGCATGCTTGAAGTAGTAGCGCAGCACCGATTCGATCAGCGCCGCGGAGTGCGCGCGCAGGCTGAGCAGACCGAGGTAAGGCAGCAGGCGCTTCCAGTTCAGCTCGCTGGCTGCACGGATTTGTTCGCCGCCCAATCCGATGAGGGCGAACAGCTGTTCGGACAGCGGATCGCGCGCGCCGGTGGTGAACCGGGCGTAGTAGCGATACTTCTGCCAAACCGGCAGCAACAGGCGTTGCAGGCGGTCGTTGAACAGGTCGAGGAACTCGCGCGTGGGGTTGCCTTCGGCGCTGTCGCCGAGCGCCTGGTCGGCGTAGAAGGCAGGCAGCGGCGAGCCGGCACCGAACAGGCTCACCAGGTTCAGCCGCAGCCGGGCGCGCCACCCGCTGCCATCCTCGAAGAATTCGACGATATCGATGTCGCTGCCGGGAAAGCCGAGGCTCGGGTTTGCCTGGAAATCCAGGCGCTCGTAGAGCGCCTGCTCGTCGAGGCCCGGATGCAGCGCGCGCAGGCGGTCCAACGCCAGCAGCACGCCCTGGAACAGGCTGTACTCGCGGATGCCGTGGCTGAGCGGGGACAGGTCCTGCCCGACCCCGGCGCTGCCCGGCCGGGCGTTCAGAGCAGGGGCTGCTGCGTTCAGAGAAGGGGCTGTTGCCCCATGCGTGGCGTCCATTGGTACACCTCTCCTTGTGTACTGCTCACGCGCAGCTCGTGGTACGAGTTCAAGCTGGCGTAGAGCGCGAAAAATTCGTTGAGCACCGAGGCGAACAGGAACAGGTCCCCTTCGCCCAGGTAACCGTCCGGGTCCATGGTCAGTTCGGTGCGCACGCCGCGCACCGGCAGGCCGCGGTGCAGGCGGTCGACGTGCTGGTGGGCGATCGCCTTCAGGCCGCCGAGCAGCCGCTTGCTGACCTTTTCGGCATGCTGGTCGTAATAGCGCGGCAGGTCATAGGTCTCGAGGATGACCTTGAGCGCCTCGACGTTGGCCAGCGACAGGTAGTTCAACGACATGTTGCTGATCAGCTTCCACAGGAAGTCGCGGTGCAGCGGCGGCGCGTAGCTGGGCGTGACCGGGCTGATGTTGCGGAAGGTGAGGAACTCGGGCGTGTCTTCGCTGGGCAGGCAGATGTCGCCCAGGCGCAATTCCCGCGGCAGGTTCTGGTTGGTGCAGGTCAGCTCGATGGACAGCGTCTCGTGGCCGTCCAGGTCGCGCAGGCCGAACGACAGGTAGGTTTCCAGGCCATCGCCGAGCAGTGACGGCTGCTGCCGGACGCTGTAGTGCGGGCGCGCCAGCGGTACGTCGAAGCTCGGGTCATGCTCGAAGGATTCGAACGGCACGTACTCTTCATACCCTTTGCCTCCGGGCTTCCAGCCGGTGACCCGGTTGATCGAGTAGATGCCGCAATGGCTGCTGTCCAGTTCGGCGGGGCGCACCAGGTACTGGTCCTGCTTGCCGTCGAGGCGCACCGGGGTAGCATCGTGATCGAACAGGTTGACCACCGGCGTGCAATAGAGCCGGACATTGTCGCGCGTCGGCCGAATACGCTGGGCCCCGGCCTTGCGGATGTCGAAGCGCAGCTCGAAGCCGCGCGCCTGTTCCAGGCGTTCCTTCGGGATGCGCTGCAGCGCGTCGAGGCCGCCAAGATCGACGAAGAGAAACTTCTCCTGGAAGGCGAAGTATTCCTGCAGGTGCCGGTAGCCGCGGAAGGTGTTGAGCGGGTAGGGAATCAGTGCCTCGTCCTCGGCGAAGCCCACCGGTTCGAGCTTGCCGGCATCCAGTGCCAGGGGCGGCAGCGGCAGGCCCTGGGCATCGGTGAAGGGCTTGCCGTGGGTGTCCAGCGCGATCAGCTGTATGCCGTCGAGATGACGCAGCAGGCTGAGGTAGAGCATCTGGCTGACGTAGCGCTCGCCGGCCAGGTGCAGCCGCAGCCGGCGGACGCCGACCTCGCCCAGGTGACCATCGGCGGTCATGCCCAGGCGCAGGCTGAGCAGGGCGCCGTCGCCCTTGACCGAGTAGTTCAGCTCGGTCAGCTCCAGCGGCAGCACCTCGGTGGCATAAGCCGTGCGAAAGCGGCAGGTCACCCCGCGCACGGGCTTGGCCTCGACCGGCGTATGCCGCGGCACGGTCAGCGGGTTGCCGCTGCGCTTGAGCGGATCGAACTGCAGCATGCTGAAGGCCGGCAGCGGACGCATGTAGTTGGGCCACAGCAGGTGCATCAGCGAATGGGTCAGCTCCGGCAGCTCGTCGTCGAGCTTCTGCCGTAGCCGGCCGGTGAGAAAGGCGAAGCCTTCCAGCAGTCGCTCGACATCCGGGTCGCGCCCCGCCTGCCCGAGAAAGGGCGCCAACGCCGGGCTGCGCTCGGAAAACCGCTTGCCGAGCTGGCGCAGGGCGGTGAGTTCGCTCTGGTAGTAGTGATTGAAAGACACGATCAGTCCTTTGCGTTCGGTCGCTATCGGAGTGGCTACGTACTAGGAGCCAGGCCTTTCGTGATGTAGAAAGCTGCGCACGTCAGTCACGCTGTAACTTTTTTGCCGGCCCATTACTTGCTCCCCAATATGCTTTTGGCTTGGGGGGTGCACCAAGTGCTGACGTCGTCCCTCTGAAAACCTGGGCAGGTTTGGTCCTTGCTCATCAACAGGTATTCCCGCCCCGGCTCATAGGTGAAGTGGTAGTAGTTGTCGTTGTCTTCGGCATAAAGCCAATACGAACTCGATCCTTCGTTGATGACGTAAGGATCGAGAGTGAAAATCGAGGCCTCCGTGGGTACGAAGTTCTCACGGTCAATAACCAGCATCAGGCCGTTGCCGACCACGCGGGTCAACAGCAATACGCCCAGCAGGACGACCGTTGTGGCGAGACAGGCAGCTCGTTTAGCGTTCATAGAAATACAAACTCGCGGAGCCCATTTTGGCGCGTTCAAGAAGATCCATGGCATCGCTGGCGTATTTTTCGGCCAGAGGGCCTGAGCCGTTGTAGGCACCGATAACCGCCTTCAGTTGCTGCGCTGTCAGGCTGCCCTGGTGGCAGGGGGTGCCGGTCACGCGATCAATCAGTTCGCGCAGATGGGCGGCGGCGTAGTAGAGGTCGGCCTTCCAGTCGTCGCCGGGAATGCGGGTGTCTTGGTTGTAACCGAAGATGCGGTACTGGACGTCCTCCGGCATGGGCCGCTTGCAGTAGTAGTTTTCGGTATAGGTTGCAGCTTTTCGCAGCGTGGTGCGGCTCATGTTGACGAAGCCGCTGGAGCTGCCGGCGATCCTGTCCGGAACGATGTCGAATGCAACCTCGTCGACGATGGCGAGAAAGGTGGTGAGCGAGCGCTCACCGAACTGCAGGGCCTTGCTGGCTCCCGGGCCGTTCTCCTGTTGCAATATCACCGCAAGCAGGATCTGGGGAATGCGATGGTAGTTGGCGGCATCTCTGATCCAGCCGCGAATTTCGGAGTCCGAGAATTCGGTTCTAGGAACTTCGTTACCCTCGGGGGCATACCACATGATCTGTAGGGGCGAGGGGAGGTCGCCCGTATAACTGGGTACGCTCGCGTACTCGGGAAGGGTGGTCAGTTCCTGGCCAGTACAGCGGCAGTACGACAGCACTTCCGGTTCGGTTTGCTGCACCTCTGTCGAGGTGGACGTACCCGCTTTGACGTAGGTGACACCGTCTTTCTGTCGGGTGTGTTGGTCGGCCATCTCGAGCCTCCTCAGAATTCGATGAAAACTTCGAGCGGCTCGGCCGCGCCGTGCGGTGCCAGGCGATGGGTCATCCCCTGCGCATCCGTTAGCCCGGCCTCTTCGCTTCCGTCCTGACGAACGATCAGATAGCGGGTATCGGCCAGTGGATCCCCAAGGCTATTGGTGAGCTGGTATTGAGCATCGAAGCCGCCCGGGAAGGACAGTGTTGATGGCGAAACGAATGAAGCGGCGGAGTGTGCTGTCCCAATCAACACCGTCCCTGACCCTGCAACCACGGCATTGCCATGGCTACCCACACTGCCCACCACCGCAGCCGGCTTTCCGTTGATCAGCACGGTGGGAATCACCGCGCCGGCCATGTCGCCGCCGCAGGCGGAGGGGTCGCCCATGCGCGCAGCGGGCAGGCCGTCGAAGAGCACGTCCGGCGAGCCGGTGGCGATCGGGTTGTTGCCGTGGCCCGGGACGGGGCAGGCGGTGGGGTCGCCCAGGCGGGCGGCAGGTTTACCGGACATGGCGCTTCCTACTCGACGCTGACTTTGCCGCTGCCATCCAGGCGTGCGGAGAAACTGACCTGCCGCTTGCAACCTTCGATCTCCAGCAGGCCCTCGATGGCGAAGGCGAGCGTGAGTGGGTCATGGTCGTGCGGCAGCGGCACCACGCGGACCTGGCGCAGGCGGGGTTCGTACGCTTCGATGAAGCGTTCGATGGCGGCACGCGCCTGCTGCAGCGAGTCGTGCAGCGAGAGGCGCATGTCGTTCAAATCGGGCAACCCGTAGTCGGGCAGCGTCTGCACGCTGCCCGCCCGGGTGCTGAGCATCTTGGTCAGATGGGCAGCCACCGAGGCCATCGCCGCGATCTCGCGACTCCAGCCGGCACGCGTGTCGGCGTCGCCGCCGAGGCGTTCGAAAAGGCTGCCGTATCCGTTCAAGCGCTTATTCCTTGTCCAGCTTGCCGACCAGCGACAGGGTGAAGTCGGCGCCCATGTACTTGAAGTGCGGGCGCACGTTCAGGCTGACGCGGTACCAGCCCGGCTCGCCGTCCACATCGCTGACGATGACCTGCGCGGCGCGCAGCGGCCGGCGGCTGCGCACTTCGGCGCTGGGGTTTTCCTGGTCGGCGACGAACTGGCGGATCCACTTGTTCAGTTCCAGCTCGAGGTCGGTGCGCTCTTTCCAGGCGCCGATCTGCTCGCGCTGCAGCACCTTCAGGTAGTGCGCCAGGCGGTTGACGATGAACAGGTAGGGCAGCTGGGTACCGAGCTTGTAGTTCAGCTCGGCGTTCTTGCCTTCCTCGCTGTTACCGAAGAACTTCGGCTTCTGCGCCGAATTGGCGGAGAAGAAGGCGGCGTTGTCGCTGCCCTTGCGCATGGTCAGGGCGATGAAGCCTTCCTCGGCCAGCTCGTACTCGCGACGGTCGGAGACCAGTACCTCGGTCGGGATCTTGGTCTCGATCTCGCCCATGCTTTCGAAGTGATGCAGCGGCAGGTCTTCGACTGCGCCACCGCTCTGCGGGCCGATGATGTTCGGGCACCAGCGGAACTTGGCGAAGCTGTCGGTCAGGCGGCTGGCGAAGGTGTAGGCGGTGTTGCCCCACAGGTAATGCTCGTGGCTGCCGGCGACGTTTTCCTTGTAGACGAAGGATTTGACCGGGTTGTCTTCCGGGTCGTAGGGGTTGCGCAGCAGGAAGCGCGGTACGGTCAGGCCGACGTAGCGGGCGTCTTCCTGCTCGCGGAAGCTCTGCCACTTGGCGAACTGCGGGCCTTCGAAGTGATCCTTCAGGTCCTTCAGGTCCGGCAGGCCGGTGAAGCTTTCCAGGCCGAAGAACTTCGGGCCGGCGGCGGCGATGAAGGGCGCATGGGACATGCTGGCGACCGATGCCACGTACTGCATCGTCTTGATGTCCGGGGCGCTCGGATCGAAGAAGTAGTTGGCGACCAGCGCGCCGACCGGCTGGCCGCCGAACTGGCCGTACTCGGCGGTGTAGATGTGCTTGTAGAGGCCGGACTGAACCACCTCCGGGCTGTCCTCGAAGTCATCGAGCAGGTCCTGCTTGGAGGCGTTGAGGATCTCCAGCTTGATGTTCTCGCGGAAGTTGGTGCGGTCGACCAGCAGCTTCAGCCCGCGCCAGGACGATTCCAGCGCCTGGAACTGCGGGTGGTGAAGAATCTCGTCCATCTGCCGGCTGAGCTTGGCGTCGATCTCCGCGATCATGCGGTCGACGAGCGCCTTCTTTACCGGCTCGTGTTCGTTCTGCGGCTTGAGCAGTTCCTCGATGAAGGCCGAGACGCCGCGCTTGGCGATGTCGTAGGCCTCGTCGTCGGGGGTGAGTTTGGTTTCGGCGATGATGCGGTCGAGAATGCCGAGGTCGGCAAGGTGGTTGCCGCTCTCGACGGCTGCTGCGCTAGTGCTCATGTGTTGGCGTTCCTTGTCCAGATAATCAGGCGTCCAGGTGTTGTTTTGCGGCCAGGCCCAGTTCGCCCAGCACGCGCTCGCGCGAGTCGTCATCGGCCAGCACGCTCTCGATCGCCTTGCGGAAGGCAGGGGCATTGCCCAGCGGCCCCTTGAGGGCGACCAGCGCGTCGCGCAGCTCCATCAGCTTTTTCAGCTCGGGGACCTGCTCGACCAGGTTGGCGGGGTTGAAATCCTTCATCGAGCCGATGTTCAGCTGCACCGGCAGCTCGTCGTCGGTGGCTTCGTCCTGCAGGCGATTCGGCACGGCGAAAGTCAGGCTCAGCTCCTGCTTGGCCAGGACCTCATCGAAGCTGTTCTTGTCGATGGCGATCGGCTTGCGGTCTTCGATCTTGCGATCGTCGGCGCGCTGGGTGAAATCGCCGAGCACCATGAGCTTGAGTGGCAGTTCGATCTCTTCCTGGGCGCCGCCGGTGGCGGGTTTGAAGGTGACGTTGATGCGTTCCTTGGGGGCTACCGAGCCTTCTTTGGCCATGGGTGTTCTCCTTGAATGGGTGGCCCGGGGGCCTAATCGAGCACCACCTCGAGATCGAGGTGGCACAGCCTGCGGTAGATCTCGTCCTTGCTCTCGCGCACCGCATGGTTCTGCGGCAGCACTTCGCAGCAGTGATGCAACAGGCGCAGCACTTCGAGGGCGAGATCGGGTTCCCAGTCGCCGAGGCCGGTGGCGGTCAGCGTCTGGTCCAGTGATTCGAGCTGGGTCTTGGCGAGGTCGTACTTCTTCGCCTGCATGCACAGGCGCGCCAGGGCCAGCTGCCAGTGGAAGCGCTCGCGACCGCCCTGAGCGCCGGCCAGGCCGGTCTTGAGCTGCTGCACGGCGGCTTTCAGGCCCTCCTTGCGCAGCAGCGGCAAGGCCTCGTCGAGCGCGCGATCCCAGGCGGGGACCTGATCGGTCGCTGCGGGCGAAGGATCACGGCGGGTTTCCGGGAGCTGGAGGTGAGGCAGCACCTGGCCGGCGATCCAGGCGCGCGTTTGGGCATCGGCGAAGGGCGCCCCATCATGGAAGCGCAGCTCCTCGAGCCCCGGCACGCGTTGCAGGAACAGCGCCAGCTGGATTTCCACCTCGCGCATCGCCTGCGGCGCATCCAGGGCCTGCAGACATTCCCAGGCCAGGCGTTGCCCATCGAGCCAGAACGGTGCGCGGGCGAGGCTGGTCTCCAGCTCTGCCAGCAGATCGGCATAGGCGCCCTGGGCGAAGCGTTCCTTCAGGCTGGCCAGCTTGTCCGCCGGAAGTCCACGAAGCGCCGTTATGTGCTCGGCGCTGCGCTCGGGCAGGCTGTCGATTCCCAGCCACAGCAGTGTCCGGCACAACCGTAGCGCCTTCAGATCGGTCGCCTTCTGCTTGAGCCACCATGTCGCCAGCGGCCTGGACTGCTCCTGTAGGGCGCGCAACGCTTTTTGCGCGTCCTTTTCAGTCCCAATAGGGACGTTGCCGGTCAGTACCTGCGTCGCCACCTGCTTGACCTGCGCGATGGCGGTGCCGACGGCACCGGCGTCAGGCTGACCCTTGCCGGCGCGGCTGACCATCTCGTCGAGGCGACGGCAGAGCGGAAGCAGAAGCGGAGACTCATCCGCAAGGTGCTCGGTCAGGCAGCGGTCGAGGCGGCGCAACAGATTGGCGAGGCTGGTGAACAGAGCAAGCTGCTCGGCGACCGGGACCTGCTCGCCGATGGCCTGGTCCAGCCGCGGAACGAGCCAGCCGAGCGCCGCGGCGCGCGTTCGGGGTTTACGGGGGTGGAGATCGCTCCAGCGCTGTTCGCAGAGCTCGGCCAGCAGCGCGATGCCGGCATGCAGGCCGGCGAACGACTCCCGTTGGTACAAGCCCCAGGTCAGCCAGGCCGCCGCGCGTAGATCCTTCGCCTGCTGAGCGATGATCGCTTCCGCCCCAGAGGCCACTCGCTGCCAGTCGACGGTGCCGGCGTGGTGCAGCGACGCCGCCTTGCCGAGTTCGCTTTCCAGCGCTTCGTATTCCGGCGAGAAGCGACAGTCCTCGCCGGCGAAGTTGCCGGGCGAAATGGGCTGTTTCGCCAATGCCAGATAATGGCTGGTAAGCGCGTTTGAATAGGTCATCCCTGACTCGATAAGTTCGTCCATGAACTTTTTTCGAAAGTAGCCAAAGGCGGCTCTTTCTTTGGAAGTTGTGCAATTTATTGCGCACTTTGTGCTGTGCAATAGATTGCGCAACTTCCGTGGGAGCGCATCCTAGGGCTTGCGCAGCGCTAGCAGCAAGGCAGGAAGTGTGACCGCTATAACGCTGTCAGAGATTGCTTCGAGTATTTACGGAACTTTGTGGAAGCGTTCCAGTTGGCATTATCAGGGGGATGGTGATTATGCCTGCGCGTATTTGCGCCGCGTCACGGTGCGACGCGGCATTCTGTGTCAGGTCAGCGGTTTGCTCGCCAGGGAAACACCGAGCGTATGTGATGCATCGCTCGCCAGCCTGACGTAGTCGTCCAGCACGTTCGCCGTCTCGATGCATAGCATTCGTTGCCACGCATCGTCGGCGAAATCACTCAGGCGTTTGGCCTTGTCTATCCATGGATTCCAGAGAACGGCGGAGCGACTCCCTTCGGTGATCAGTTCGATTCGCCGATTCCAGTCCCGATCGAGCACACTCAGCTGTGTCGGCAAACCGAGGTAGATGCGGTCCGTCTCACGGTCGATCACCGGCTCGTCCGTTTGGGTCCGACGACTCCAGTCATCCAGGGTTTCGATGTAGGCACGATTCGCCATGCCTTCGAGAGCGACCTTGCGGACATCGCTGACGGCGAAATAGGTATGCAGTGCCTGACTGAAAGCCAGTTCGGTTGCCCTGCGATTGCGGGTCGTGAGCCGGAGATGCAGCGCATCGTCGAGATGGATCTCCAGCTTCAGTTCGGCGTCATGCGGCCAGCCCGGTAGCGGGTCGGTGCGCGTGTCGTAGACAAACACCAGGCCAGCCATGCCCTGGCTTTGCGTTTCGCTCAGCGTCCAGTCGCGTGCCCGTACATGACCGTGCGCAGGCGCCGTTTCGGCTGCTGTCTGCATACCGCGCACGGCTTCGGGATTGCGGGAAAGATCGCCGAACCAGGGCCAGCAAACGGGAACACCGCCACGCACGGAGCGGCCGCGCGCGAAGACGGCCTGCTCGCTCAGCCAGATCAAAGGTCGTTGACCAGCAGGTACGTAGCGCAGGACTTGCGCGCCCTGCTCGGCGACCAGTAGCTCGGCACCCTGGTGCCGGATTTGCCAGCAGGTCAGCTCGCCCAGGCTTACGCGTTCGATGGAGGGAGTGGAAGTCATCGTGGTTCTCCTGCTTGTATGCCGCAGCGAAAGGCGCTCGCCGATAAGAAAACGCCCGTCAGAGACGGGCGTGGAGAGCGGCTGGTGATCGGATCACGGTCCGTAGACAACGCTCGGTAGCCAAGTGATCAGGCCAGGCCACAGATAGGCGATGATCAGGATCGATAGCTGTATCGCGATGAACGGAATGACGCCCTTGTACATGGTGCTGGTCGGTACCGATGCCGGCGTGACCCCGCGCAGGTAGAAGAGCGAGAAACCGAAGGGCGGCGTCAGGAACGAGGTCTGCAGGTTCAGCGCGAACATCACGCCCAGCCATACCGGGTCCAGGCCCATCGCCAGCAGGATCGGTCCGACGATAGGCACCACGACGAACACGATCTCGATGAAGTCGAGGATGAAGCCCAGCAGGAACATCACCAGCATGACCACGATCAGCGCGCCGAGCGCACCGCCAGGCAGGGCACTGAGCATGTCCTCGATCAGAATTTCCCCGCCAAAGCCACGGAACACCAGCGAGAACAGCGAGGCGCCGATCAGGATCAGGAACACCATCGAGGTGATTTCGGTCGTGCCGAAGGCTACCTGCTTCAGTTGGGCGAAGTTGAGCTGGCGCTTGGCCAGGGCGAGCAGGGTCGCGCCCAGCGCACCGACGGCCGCCGCTTCGGTCGGCGTGGCGTAGCCGGTCAGGATCGAGCCGAGCACCGCCGCGATCAGCAGCAGGGGCGGGAACAGCGCAGCGATGAGCTTGCCCCATTCGATCGGGCCCAGCTCTTCCTGGGGCAGTGCCGGCAGCTTCTTCGGCTGGAAAATCGCCACGATGATCAGGTACAGGATGTAGAGACCAACCAGCACCAGGCCGGGGATCAGGGCGCCGATGAACAGGTCGCCGACCGAAACGGTCTTCGGCGAGAAGATCCCCATCTTCAGCTGCGCCTGCTGGAACGCACTGGACATCACGTCGCCCAGCAGGACCAGGATGATCGACGGCGGAATGATCTGCCCGAGCGTGCCGGTGGCGGCGAGCGTTCCGGTGGCGATCGCCGGGTCATAGCCGCGACGCAGCATGGTCGGCAAGGCGAGCAAGCCCATGGTGACCACGGTGGCCCCGACGATGCCGGTACTGGCGGCGAGCAGGGCGCCGACCACGCAAACCGAGATCGCCAGGCCACCGCGCAGCGTGCCGAACAGGCGGGACATGGATTCGAGCAGGTCTTCGGCGACGCGGGACTTTTCCAGCATCACGCCCATGAACACGAACAGCGGCACGGCCAGCATCGTCTGGTTGTTCATGATGCCGAACAGACGGTTGGGTAGCGCGTGCAGGAAACTCGGATCGAAAGTGCCGGTGACGATACCGATGCCGGCGAATACCAGCGCCATGCCACCCAGGGTGAAGGCGACCGGATAGCCCGACATCAGTGCGACGCAGATGCTGACGAACAGCAGGATGGCCATGAACTCAGCCATGACTCACCTCCGATTCCGGAAGGCGCCCGGCGAGCTTGTAGCCGAACGTGATGAGGTCGGCGATGGCCTGAAGAATCAGCGATACGACCAGCACGAGGATGATGGTCTTCTGCAGATAGACGAACTGAAGGCCGTCGGCCTCGTTTGACACCTCTCCGGTCGCCCAGGAGCTGGCGACGTAATCCCAGCTGTTCCAGGCGAGGAACAGGCAGACCGGCAACAGGAAGAACAGATGCCCCAGGCCATCGACCAGCGCTTTGCGCCGCGCGGAGAACTTCTGGTAGAAGATGTCGACACGCACATGGCCCTCGCGCTGGAGCGTCCAAGCAGCCGCACCCATGAAAACGAGTGCATGGGCGTACATGACCAGCTCCTGCAGTGCGATCGCACCGATACCGAATCCGTAGCGAAGAACGACCACCAGTGCAGTGGCCGCCACCAGGAACAGCGTGAGCCAGGCACAGGCTTGCCCCAGGAGGCGATTGAGCGCGTGAATCGCGCCCGCCACCCGGAGCAGGGGGGGAGTGTTAGATGGCATTGGGTTATACCTTCTTATACGTTTTAGTGTTGGAAGGGCCGGCGATTTTATGCGACTTTTGGCCGCGCACGCCAGAATGTCGGTCTCCGGCGCTGCCGTACAGTAGCAGGCTTACCCGCCTTTCGTAGACTTGACCAAGGCGTTGCGCTTCGAATTAGAGTGCCGTTTCGTTTCTTATGAAATGGAAGTGCACAGTACGCTGTGTCACCGAATAACAAACAACAACAAACAAGGAGTCATCCCATGAAGCGTCGTGACATTCTGGCAGCGGCCGGGGTCGGTCTGGCGGCTACTGCACTGGCGGGCTGCAAGGAAAATAACGAAGCCTCCGGCGAAAAGCAGGCGGCGGCCGAGCAGCAAACCTATAACTGGAAGATGGTCACCTCCTGGCCGAAGAACTTCCCAGGCGTCGGCGTCGGTGCCGAGCGCTTCGCCCAGCTGGTCAACGAAATGAGTGGTGGCCGGCTGACCGTCAAGGTCTATGCCGCCGGCGAACTGGTTCCCGCGCTGGAAGTCTTCGATGCCGTCTCGCGCGGTACCGCCGAGATGGGGCACGGTGCGCCGTACTACTGGAAGGGCAAGGTGCCGGCGGCGCAGTTCTTCTGTGCGCTGCCCTTCGGCCCCAACGCGCAGGAGATGAATGCCTGGCTGCACTACGGCGGCGGCATGCAGCTGTGGGAAGAGGTCTACAAGCCCTTCGGCGTATTGCCGATGGCCTGCGGCGCGACGGGCGTGCAGACCGCCGGTTGGTTCAACAAGGAGATCAACTCGGTCGAAGACTTCCAGGGCCTGAAGATGCGGACCCCGGGCCTGGGCGGGGAAGTGCTGACCAAGATGGGTGGCACCGTGGTGAACATGCCGGCCGGCGAAATCTTCACCGCGTTGCAGACCGGCGCCATCGACGCCACCGAATGGATCGGGCCGTATAACGACCTGGCCCTTGGTCTGCACAAGGCCGCCAAGTACTACTACACCCCAGGCTGGCAGGAGCCGAACGTCACGTTCGAGCTGGATGTGAACCTCAAGGCGTGGGAAAGCCTGCCGGACGACCTGAAGGCGATCGTTCGCGGCGCTGCCCGCTACGTCAATGGCGACATGCTCGACGATTACAACGCCAAGAACATGGAGGCGATGGAAGAGCTGCGCAAGCAGGGCGTCGAGGTGCGGCGCCTGCCGGACGAAGTGCTGACTCGCCTGCGTGAAGTCGCGTCGGAAGTGGTCGATGCGTCGGCCGCCGCCGACCCGGTCGCGGCGAAGGTGTGGGAGCAGCAGAGCGCCTATCTCAAGCGTCTCTACGAGTACGCCGAGCTGAACGAGAAGGACATCTACAACATTCGCGTCGGCTGACCGAAGAAAGCGCCCGGAGCCTCCGGGCGCTTCATTCCGCGCGTTATCAGCGCTCGAGCGTGGCCGAAAGCGTGATGGTCGCGTTCAGCACCTTGGACACCGGGCAACCCTCTTTTGCCTGGTTGGCGATCGTCTGGAACTGCGCTTCGTCCGCGCCGGGCACACGTGCCTTGAGCTGGAGATCGATCGCCGTGATGGCGAAGCCCTCGCCCTGCTTGTCCAGCGTCACCTCGGCCTTCGTTTCGATGCGTTCAGGCGTCAGACCCGCCTGGCCCAGCATCATCGAGAGGGCCATCGAGAAACAACCCGCATGCGCCGCGCCGATGAGCTCCTCGGGATTGGTCCCGGGCGCGCCTTCGAAGCGCGTGTTGAAGCCGTAGGGATTGCCATCGAGCGCGCCGCTTTGCGTGCTGATGGTGCCTTTGCCTTCCTTCAGCGACCCTTGCCAGATGGCGGATGCCGATTTCTTCATGATTCGAACTCCTCTGTGTGAGAGTTCTCTTCAGAGAAGGGCTCGTGCGGCAAGTTCAGACCGACGGATCGACGGCCTCGTCCATCGCCAGATCCAGCCAGCGAGCCAGAACGGTATGGGCTTCCTCGATGCCTTGCCGCTTGGGCGCGGAAAAAAGCTGGATGCTCACGCCGTCGCCCCATTCGGTTTGCAACGTGCGGCGAATCTGCAACAGGGCGTTCTTGGCCGCGCCATAGGCGAGTTTGTCCGCCTTGGTCAGCAGGATATGCAGGGGCATGTCGGCGGCAATCGACCAGTCCAGCATCATGCGATCGAAGTCGGTGAGCGGGTGGCGGATGTCCATCATCAGGAAGACCCCGACAAGGCTCTCGCGGCTTCCCAGGTAGGCTTCCAGGTGGCGCTGCCAGTGCTGCTTCAGCGGGATAGGCACCTTGGCGTATCCATAGCCCGGCAGATCGACGAGTCGACGCTCGTCATCCAGGCGGAAGAAGTTCAACAGCTGGGTACGCCCCGGTGTTTTCGAGGTGCGGGCGAGGTTCGCGTGGGTGAGCGTGTTGATGGCGCTCGACTTGCCGGCATTGGAGCGACCTGCGAAGGCCACCTCGCGGCCCTCGTCGGCAGGGCATTGGTCCACTTTGGCCGCGCTGATGGTGAAAGTGGCTTGCTGGCAGAGGCCGACGATGGGGTTCTTGGTAGACATGGACCTTCCGGTAGGTGCGCGGGGGTGCGGCAACGGTTCGTTTCCGTTTTAGGGTCGGCAGTATATAATGCCGCAGATTTTGTGTGCGCTTTGTTCGCCTGGAAGCCTTGCCGCACAAGGCCTCGAGCGCAGGTGACGTAGTCGCTGGCATGCAGTCATTCTGCACAATAAGCAGGCATCGAGCCGCCAGGCAGCTCGCTAGCCGATGCATTCCTTTAACACCCCTAGCCGTAGTTGGATGAGCTGATGAACAAAGTACTCGTGAGTCTGCTGTTGACCCTTGGCATCACCGGTATGGCACATGCCGCAGGCGACCCGGCAGCAGGCCAGGCCAAGGCCGCGGTCTGTGGCGCCTGCCATGGCCCCGACGGCAACAGTGTGGCCCCGAACTTCCCGAAGCTGGCTGGCCAGGGCGAGCGGTATCTGCTCAAGCAACTCCATGACATCAAGGTCGGCAGTGCCCCCGGCGCGCCGGCTGATGTCGGTCGCAAGGTGCCCGAGATGACGGGTATTCTTTCGCCTTACAGCGATCAGGACCTCGCCGACCTGGCGGCCTATTTCGCCAGCCAGGAGATGAGCATCGGTCAAGCCGATCCCGCGCTGGTCGATCAGGGCGAAGCGCTCTTCCGGGGTGGCAAGGTCGAGCTTGGCATGCCGGCTTGCACCGGTTGCCATGCGCCCGATGGCGTGGGCAACGAGCCGGCCGGCTTTCCGCGTCTTGGCGGTCAGCATGCGGCGTACGTGGCCAAGCAGCTGACCGACTTCCGCGAGGGTGTGCGCACCAACGATGGCGACACCATGGTCATGCGGACCATCGCTTCGAAGCTCAGCAACAAGGACATTCAAGCGCTGTCGAGCTACATTCAGGGCCTGCACTGACAGCGGGTAGCGGTCACCAAAGGGCGATCGGACGCGCTGTCCGGTCGCCCTTTTTCATTTTCGCTGCTTACAATGGAGCGGTTTCGGTTCGCCGGTGAGCGTTCGCCGCCCATGAAGGACGGCCGCTGCCACGCCAGTACCGTCCACAAAGACCAGGAGTCAGACTTCCATGCGTCAACTCGTTCTCAGCGCCTTTCTCGTGGCGTCCAGCCTGCTTGCCGTGTCGGCCAACGCCCAGGAATTCCAGGCGGGCAAGGAATACGTCGAGCTGTCCAACCCGGTGCCGACTGCCGATCCCGAGAAGATCGAAGTAGTCGAGTTGTTCTGGTACGGCTGCCCGCACTGCTATCAGTTCGAGCCCGCCCTCAACGCCTGGGTCGCCGAATTGCCTGACGACGTGGATTTCAAGCGCATTCCGGCGATGTTCGGTGGCCAGTGGAATGTGCACGGCCAGCTGTTCCTCACCCTGGAAGCCATGGGTGTCGAGGCGAAGGTGCATGACGCCGTGTTCGATGCCATTCACCAGCAGCGCAAGCGACTGGCAACGCCTGAACAGATGGCCGAATTCCTCGCCACCCAGGGCGTGGACGAAGCCGAATTCCTCAAAACCTACAACTCCTTCGGCGTGAAAAGCCGTGTGGAGAAGGCCAAGAAGCAGGGCATGGCCTACCAGATCACCGGCGTTCCGGTGCTTGTCGTCAATGGCAAGTACCGCTTCGACCTGGGCTCGGCCGGCGGCCCGGAGCGTGCGCTCCAGGTGGCCGACTACCTGATCGAGAAAGAGCGCGCGGCGGAGTAATCTCCCATGCTGCGCCGCTGGAGTTCGCCGCGCACGGCCATTCCGGGACGTGCCCGTGTCAACGCCAACTGCCTCGACGACAGCGGGCTGCCTGCCGATGGGCGCCTGCGTCTGCTCAGCTTCAACATCCAGGTCGGTATCAATACCGGTCGCTACCATCACTACCTGACCCGCAGCTGGCAGCATGTGCTGCCGCATGCCGGGCGTGCCGCGAACCTGCAGCGCATCGGGGCGCTGCTGGGCGAATACGATCTGGTCGCGCTACAGGAAGCGGATGGCGGCAGCCTGCGTTCCGGCTACGTCAACCAGGTCGAACACCTCGCCCAGCTTGGCGCCTTCCCGTACTGGTATCAGCAGCTCAACCGCAACCTGGGTCGGCTGGCCCAGCACAGCAACGGATTGCTCAGTCGTCTCGAGCCGCAGTCGCTCGAAGACCACCCCTTGCCCGGCCCGTCCGGCCGCGGGGCAATCGTCATGCGCTTCGGCGAAGGCGACGATGCGCTGATCGTGGTGATGATGCATCTGGCGCTGGGCACGCGGGTTCGCACGCGCCAGTTGGCCTATATCCGCGAGCTCGTCGAGGGCTACCGCCACTGCGTGTTGATGGGCGACATGAATACCCATGCCGTGGACCTGCTCGAGCACTCGCCGCTGCGTGATCTGGGCCTGTTGGCCCCGCAGATCGAAGCGACCTTTCCGAGCTGGCAGCCACAGCGTTGCCTGGATCACATCCTCATCAGCCCCAGCCTGACGCTGGAGCGTGTGCGCGTGTTGCCGCAGCCGATTTCCGACCACCTGCCCGTCGCGGTCGAGATTCGCCTGCCCGATTGCCTGACCCACCCGGCGCTGCCCGTTCCGATGGTGCCCGCCTCCTAGCGATGACTCCCCATGACAGACGATAACGGTCGCTGGAAGGACAAATACCTCGCCTCGCTGGAGGAACACGAGCGCCTCGAGACCCGCTGGCAAGCGCGCGTGGACCTGCTGCGCCGGGGCCTGGTGCGCAGCAGCCTGGCGGTCGAAGGCGCGGACCGTGCGGTCGATCAGTGCATGAACGAGATGCGCGAGCTGCTGCGTGACGGTGACCTCGATCAGGGGCTCGAGCGCCTGATTCCGCGGCTCGAGCGCGCCGTGCTCGACTCCGAACGAAACCGGCAGGACCGCGCCGTCCAACTGGCGGCCGCGCTGGGGCGGCTGGTCGAGCAACTGCAAGCGCAGCCGGTGCCCGCCGACGTCCGCAAGGGATTGAAGCGCTTTGCCCGCTCGCTCGACGAGCGCGTCGCCCAGGCGCGGGAGGTGCCTGCGTTGCTGGTGGAACTGGCCGACCTGCAGCACAAGGCGCTTGCCGAGCAGGCGGGCACGCCCGGCCGTGGCGGCTTGCTGGAGCGGCTGTTCGGGCGGCAGGGCCCGGCAGAAGCCGCAGCCCTGGCGGATGCGAGTGCGCTGCCGGAGCGTCCGATCGAGCTGGCGTACCCGTCTCATGCCGATGATTCGCCGGGCGACCAGACGGTGGTGCCGCTCGCGCCGGCACCATCGGAAAACCCAGTGCCGACACCCGACAGCGAGGCTTCGGTGGTACCGCCGCCGACCCTGTCCGAAGCGTCGCCCGAGGCGCCGGCCGCACCCGCGGCGGCGCCGTCAGGCGAAGCCCAAACCGAGCCGGTGGACGTGCCCACCGAGCCTGAAGCCGCCGATCCCTTCGCCCTGCCGGCCTCGCCGGAGCCCGGCTACAGCGCCATTGCCGAGCGCGTCGAGGCGACGCTGCGCAGCCTTCTCGAAGACCTGCCGCTACCCGAGCATCACCGGCCGCGCGCCGAGGCGTTGCGTCAGCGAATCGCACATGGCCTCAACTGGTACGAACTGGTACCGGTGCTGGACGACCTGGCCATGCTGATGCTGGCCGTGGCCGATCTCGGCCAGCGTGAGTTCGAGCGCTACCTGCAGCAGCTCAATGAGCGGCTTTGCGCCATGCAGGATCACCTCGCGGTGGCACGCGAGGGGCACGCGCAGAACCAGGCCGCCGCCGAAGCGCTGGACGCGGAGCTGCGCGAACAGGTCGATGGCCTGCAGACCAGCGTCATGGAGGCATCCGACCTGCAAGCCCTCAAGCGCACGGTGGAGGGACGGCTCGAAGGGCTGCTGCGTACCGTCGATGCGTACCGCCAGCAGCGCAGTGACACCGAACAGGCGTTGGGCGAGCGGCTCGGCGCCTTGTCCGAGCGGGTAATGGTGATGGAGCAGGCCGCGAGCGATCTGCGTGACCACCTCGAAGAGCAGCGGCAGAAAGCCCTGGCCGATACGCTCACCGGCCTGCCGAATCGGGCCGCCTGGGACGAGCGCCTCATGCTGGAAGTGGCGCGCTGGCAGCGCTACGGCCATCAGCTGGCGCTGGCGGTGATCGATATCGACCATTTCAAGCGGATCAACGACGGCTTCGGCCACCTGGCTGGCGACCGGGTACTGAAGATCGTCGCCAACGAACTTCGCAAGCGGGTCCGCAAGACGGACTTCCTCGCGCGCTTCGGTGGTGAAGAGTTCGTCATGCTGCTGACCGACACCGAGCTGGCGGGTGCCATGCAGCTGCTCGAAACCTTGCGCAAGGGCATCGAGAACTGCCCGTTTCACTTCAAGGGCCAGCGGGTTCAGGTAACCTTTTCGGCCGGCGTCACGGTGTTTCGCGACGGCGACGTGCCGGATCAGGTGTTCGGACGTGCCGACAAGGCGCTGTACCGCGCCAAGGGTGCGGGTCGCAACCGGATCGAAAGCGGCGGCTGAATCGACAGACGGTCGAGCAATGACGTCGCTGTCATCGGCGCGCCGCGCGGCCTCGGTATAATCGCGTCGCTGCCGCCCAGGCAGTTGCCGACCGTTCAAGCCGTCGCTCGGAGAACCTTCATGAAGCCCCTTCTCGCCTTCGCGCTGCTCCTGCTGGTCGGTTGCAGCAGCGGCCTGCGCATCGATCGCAGCCATCCCTCGGCCGGGCACGACAGCCGCGTGCAGTACATCGTCCTGCACTACACCTCGGCCGACACCGAGCGCTCGCTGGCCCTGCTTACGGGGACCGACGTCAGCACCCACTACCTCATCGGCGATGCGCCGGCCACGGTCTATCAGCTGGTCGACGAGGACCGCCGGGCCTGGCATGCCGGCGAAAGCGAGTGGCAGGGCCGCACCTGGCTCAATGCGAGTTCGATCGGCATCGAGCTGGTGAACCCGGGGTATATCGACGGACCCGAAGGGCGGCGCTGGTACGCCTACACCGATGCGCAGATCGAGGCGCTTGTGGCGCTGCTCAAGGACATCATGGCGCGGCACGGCCTGAAGCCGGGCGCCATCATCGGGCACAGCGATATCGCGCCGCAGCGCAAGGTCGATCCGGGGCCGCTGTTTCCCTGGAAGCGCCTGGCCGAGGCGGGGCTGATGCACTGGCCGGACGCGCGCGCGGTGGCCCTCCACCAGCAGGTCTTCGCCGATGCGCTGCCGCCGGTGAGCTGGTTCCAGGAGCGGCTGGCGCGGCAGGGCTACGCGGTGCCGCGCACGGGCCTGCTCGACGAGGCCACCCGCAACGTGCTCGCGGCCTTCCAGATGAAATACCGCCCGAGTCGCTTCGACGGCGAGCCGGATGCCGAGACCGCCGCGCTCCTCACCGTCCTCGACGACATGGATTGAGTCGCCTCGCATCCTCGGCCAATCCCTTCCCCTTTCTGATCGAACAACCGGATCCGTCTGTCTCGCTGGCGCCTCAGGGTGCTAGCAATCGCCGATCTGCCGGCCTACACTCGATTGTGTACAAAGTCGTGTGCAATTAATCGCGCGCTTGTCCACAGTGACTACAAAAACAAGAGTGAGCAGCCCCATGACGACACCCCACGCCCAACCGCGGCCGGAAGACGAGAACCTTGGCATCGGTGCCAACATCGCCTATGGCTTCCAGCACGTCCTGACCATGTACGGCGGCATCATTGCCGTGCCGCTGATCGTCGGCCAGGCCGCCGGTCTGTCCCCGGCCGACATCGGCCTGCTGATCGCCGCTTCGCTGTTCGTGGGCGGCCTGGCGACCCTGCTGCAAACCCTCGGCTTGCCTTTCTTCGGCTGCCAGCTGCCGCTGGTACAGGGCGTTTCCTTCGCCAGCGTGGCCACCATCGTTGCGATCGTCAGCACCGATGGCGAGGGCGGGATGCAGACGGTGCTCGGCGCGATCATCGGCGCCTCGGTGATCGGCCTGCTGATCACGCCGGTGTTCTCCAAGGTCATTCGATTCTTTCCGCCGCTGGTGACGGGCATCGTCATCACCACTATCGGGCTGACCCTGATGCCGGTGGCCGCGCGCTGGGCGATGGGTGGCAACAGCCAGGCGCCCGACTTCGGCAGCATGGGCAACATCGGCCTGGCGGCCCTCACGCTGGTAACGGTGTTGCTGTTGAGCAAGGTCGGTAGCGCGGCGATCTCGCGGCTGTCGATCCTGCTGGCGATCGTCATCGGCACGCTGATGGCGATGGCCTTCGGCATGGCCGACTTCTCGCAGGTCACCGAAGGGCCGGTGGTCGCCCTGCCCACGCCGCTGCACTTCGGCATGCCGACATTCCAGGTCGCGGCGATCATCTCGATGCTGATCGTGATTCTGGTGACCCTGGTCGAGACCTCCGCCGACATCCTGGCGGTCGGCGACATCATCGGTACCAAGGTCGATTCGAAGCGGCTGGGCAACGGCCTGCGCGCCGACATGGTGTCCAGCGCGCTGGCACCGCTCTTCGGCTCGTTCACGCAGAGCGCCTTCGCACAGAACGTCGGACTGGTCGCGGTCACCGGCATCAAGAGCCGCTATGTGGTGGCCACGGGCGGGCTGATCCTGGTGATGCTGGGGCTGCTGCCGATCATGGGCCGCATCATCGCCGCGGTTCCGACGGCGGTGCTCGGCGGCGCGGGCATTGTGCTGTTCGGCACGGTCGCCGCCAGCGGCATCCGCACCCTGGCCAAGGTCGATTACCGCAACAACATGAACCTCGTGATCGTCGCCACCTCGATCGGCTTCGGCATGATTCCGATCGCCGCGCCCACTTTCTACCATGACTTCCCGGACTGGTTCGCCACCATCTTCCACTCCGGCATCAGCTCGGCCGCGGTCATGGCCATCCTGCTGAACCTGGCGTTCAACCACTTCACCGCGGGTAACTCCGATCAGCAGTCGGTGTTCGTCGCCGGCACGGAGCGAACGGTGTGCTACCGCGACATCGCGGCCCTCAATGACGGCGATCACCTGGTCGATGGCAAGCTGTACGACGCCGACGGCAACGAGGTGCCGGTCGTCGAGGACGAGGCGCCGGCGAATACCCGGGCCGCCGCCGACCCATCCGCTCCGAGCCGGATTCAGGTCACCGACCCGAGCAGCGCCTGACCGGCAGCCTGCCGTCCGCCGGCCCTGGGTCGGCGGACAGGTGGCTTAAGCGAAGGTATTCAACGGCGGGTGGTGCCGATCAGGCGCGAATCCGCCAGTGCGGCGCGGCGGTGCAGGGTGGCCGCGCGGTACTCGGGATCGGCGAGCATGCCGAGAAAGGCCTCTCGCGAGGGATAGCGGACCAGCAGCACTTCGTCCCACTGCTCCCCGGCGGGCGCGATGAGCGCCACGTGCGCGTCGGCGAACAGCTCGACCGAACCCCCGACGCCCTGCACCTTCCTGCCTGCAACGCGACTGTAGCGGGCGTAGGCCTCCCGGCCAGTGCAGGGGCCTTGGCCGCTGTCGGCCGGATAGCGGGCCTGCTCGTTGAAGCGCAGCAGGTTCAGCATCAGCACGGGTTGGTCGGCAGGCATCGCCTGCGCGTAGCGTTCGAGTTGCTCGCGGCTCGGCTCCAGGCTCGGCATCGGGGGCTCCTTCTTCCGGTTCGGCGCGGCTCAGATCGGCAGCGCGATGTAGAAGATCGTTCCATGCCCGATACGTGAATGCACGCCGATGCGACCACCATGCAGCTGGGCGATTTCCTTGCATAAGGCCAGGCCCAGTCCGGCGCCGCCGCGACGGCGTCCAATCTGCACGAAGGGCTCGAAAATCCGTGCCTGCTGGCTGTAGGGGATGCCCTCGCCATTGTCTTCGACGCTGAGGATCACCCGCTCGCCGTGCCGGCGCGCCAGCAGGCGAATCTCGCCGCCATCGGGCGTGTGCCGCAAGGCGTTGCTCAACAGGTTGTCGAGCACGCGCTCGATCTGCGGGCGGTCGAGCAGCAGGTTCGGTAGGGGCGGTTGCAGCTCCAGACCCAGCTCGATGCGATGATCCAGCGCCTGCGGCAGGAAGCGCTGGCGTGCCGCTTCGAGCAGTTCGGGAATGTCGCAGGGCATCAGCTCGAGCTTCTGCTGGCCGCTCTGGTAGCGCGAGAAGTCGAGCAGGTCGTTGATCAGCCGGACCAGGCGCTGCATCTCTTCGTGAACGGTACTCAGCAGATCGGCTTCGCGGCTGTTCTGGGCGAAGTGGATGCGCTCGCGCAGCAGGCTGAAGGCCATCTGCATGCCGGTCACGGGGGTGCGCAGTTCGTGCGAGGCGCGCAGGACGAACTCGTTGCGAACGCGCTCGAAGGTGCGCTGGTCGGTGACGTCGTGCAGCACCATCACCGCACCGCTGATCCGACCGTCGTGGTGGCTGACCGGGCTCATGCGCCAGGCCAGCAGCCGTCGCTCGCCGTCGGCTTCGATTTCCAGGTCCTGCGGCGGCGCGGCGAGGGCGTTGTCGTTGAGGACCTGCTCGGCCGCCGCGTCGAGCTCCGGATGGCCCAGCGCCTTGCCCAGCGGCGCGCCGATATGCCCGGCTTCCCAGGCGAGTTGACGTTGGGCGACCGGGTTGGCGTGCTCGAGCCGACCGTCGCGGTCGATGATCAGCAAGCCGTCGTCGATGCTGTCGAGCAGCGCCTGGAGCCGTTGCTGGCCGTTGACCAGCGCCTCGACGTTGGTCTGCTTGAACTGGTGCACCGCCTGGGCCATGAGCCCGAAGCGGCGGATCAGGATCGACAACTCGGCGATCGGCGAAGAGGGCAGGACGATGTTGAAATCGCCACGTCCGATCTGGTCGGCCGCGGCGCACAGTTTCTCGATGGGCTCGCCGAAGCGCCGGGCAAAACCGTGGGCGGTGACGAAGCCGATCAGCAGCACCGCGATGCCCGTCAGGCCGAGCAGGCCGGCCAGCAGCACGGCGCGCTCGCGCCCTTCGATCTCGGTATTGCGGATCTGGTCGTAGGCACCCTGCTGCATGTCCACCATCAGCAGGCGCACCTGGTTGAAGGACCGGCTCAGCTCGCTCTCTTCGGTCAGGGTCCAGCGCAGGCCCTGGGGCGTCTCGATCTGCCCGATGAAGTCGGCATAGGCCTGGCCGATTTCCCGGTAGGCCGCGCGGTCGCGCTCGTCCGGCGCCTGAGCGATGCCGCGGGCGAGGGTCTGCTCGAAGGCCTGGCGGCTCTCGTCGAGCGCGCCGCGATCACGTTCCTGGCGCAGCAGGATGACCATCTGGTTGCCCAGTGCCTGGCGCAGCTTCTGGTTGATCTCGATGACCGAGAAGCTGTCGCGGATCAGGTGCTCCTGACTGCGCGCCATCTGCACCACGCTGACCAGCGCCAGCAGCAGGCCGAGGAGGGCGACCGTCATCAGCGCGGAGAATCCCAGGAACAGGCGCGTCCTGAGCTTCATCTGCAGTCTCATAGGCCGTACTGCTTGCGTTTGCGGTAGAGGGTGGAGGCGTCGATGCCCAGGGTGCGGGCGGCCTGTTCCAGCGTGTCGCTGGTGGCCAGCACGCCGGCGATGTGGGCTTTTTCGAGTTCTTCTAGGCTCAGCGGCTCGCCGATGCGCGGCGCATTGCTGGCCGCCTGGCCGCCGAGTCCCAGGTGGCTGAGTTCGATCAGCGCCTGGGGACAGATGATGCTGGCGCGCTCGATGACGTTGCGCAGTTCGCGCACGTTGCCCGGCCAGCGGTAGGCGCGCAGGGCCGCCAGCGCTTCGTCACTGAGGCCGCGGGCCGGACGCCCGTAGTTCTTGACGAAGTGGGCGAGGAAGCGCTCGGCCAGGGTGACGATGTCTTCGGGGCGTTCACGCAGCGGCGGCAGCTTCAGGGTGATGACGTTCAGCCGGTACAGCAGATCTTCGCGGAAGCGGCCTTCGCGAACCATGTCCTCGAGGTTGAGGTTGGTGGCCGCGAGGATGCGCACGTCGGCGCGGCGGGTCACCGGATCGCCGACACGTTCGTATTCCTTGTCCTGGATGAAGCGCAGCAGCTTGGGCTGCAGCGCCAGCGGGAAGTCGCCGATTTCGTCGAGGAACAAGGTGCCCCCGTCGGCCTGGTTGACCCGGCCAAGCGTGCTCTCGGTGGCGCCGGTGAAGGCGCCGCGGTTGTGGCCGAACAGCTCGCTTTCCATCAGATCGGCCGACAGCGACGGGCAGTTGATGGTCACGCACGCCTTCTTCGCGCGGCGGCTCCAGTTGTGGATGGCGTGGGCGAGCTCGCCCTTGCCGGTGCCCGACTCGCCGAGGATGAGGATGTTGGCATCGGTGTCGGCGACCTGCCGTGCGGTTTCCAGGATGCCCATCATGACCGGGCTGTTGGAGCCGAGCGCGTCGCTGCGCTTCTGCACCTCGCCTTCGAGCGCCTCCAGGCGTGCCGCCATCTGGCGGACCTCGAGCTGCTTGGCCGCGGCCAGTCGCAGTTGTTCGGGGCTGCACGGCTTGACGAGGTAGTCCGCTGCGCCGGCCTGCATCGCGTCGACCGCCGTGTCGATGGCCGAGTGCGCGGTCACGATCACCACGCGCATCCAGGGCGCCACTACCCGCATATGTGCCAGCACGTCGAGGCCGCTGTCTTCGCCCAGGCGCAGGTCGAGGAAGCACAGGTCGAACACCTGTCGCTGCAGGATGGCTTCGGCCTGCGCGGCGCTGGCGGCGGTCACCACCGTGTAGCCGCGGTCTTCGAGGCAATAGCGGAAGGTTCGGAGAATAGCGGCTTCGTCATCCACCAGAAGGATGCGGCCGCTGAGTTCCGGCGTAGGTTCCATGAAAGCTCCCGTGAATGGACGGTCCTGCCGGCAGGAAGCGCCGGCGGCGCGGCCTCGCGGCCTGCTTCGATGCGCCGTTGGGGTTGGCGCGCCCTGCTTAGTGTACGCATTGCCGTGCAAGTTGCACGGTTCGGGCGAATTCGGCGGAGTTGGGCCTCATGGCCGGGCGGACTGGCGCGGCGTTTGTCGCAGCAGCCGATGCGATGGGCATCGCCGCGGCTATTCGCGGCGCAATTGCGGTCAAAGTCTGAACGGCGGGCGTTCGCCCCGCTCGGCAATCGCACCGGAGGAGCCATGAACCAGAGCATGAACCACCTCAACGAGCTGATCGAAATCACCCGTGACGGCCAGCGCTTCTACCAGCACGCCATGGAGGAAGTGGCCGACGTGGAGCTCCAGCACCTGTTCCGCGACATGGCGCAAGCCAAGACGCACGTCATCCAGGCGCTGAGCGTCAAGGTGGCGGCCAACCACGAGCAGCCGTCGCAGCACGGCACGCTCCAGGGTCGCCTGCGCGAGAAGTACGCCGATGCCAAGGCTCGGCTTGGCCACAAGGAGGCGACCTACATTACGGAGCTTCAGGACATGGAGGCGCACATCGTCCGCGCCTTCGAGGATGCGCTCGAAGGCGCCGAGCCCGACCTGCGCGCCTTGCTGGCGATCGAGCTGCCCAGGCTGCGCGCCTGCCACGAGCGCATTCGGCACGTACAGGTCGGCCGTACCTGAGGCTGCCGAGGCGCGCCTTGCAGAATGCACGACCGCCGGATGGGGCATCGTGCACTTTAAGCTGAAGACGGGGCGATGGTTATCCATAACTTATTGATATTCAAGAGTTTATTTTGACGTTGTGATTGGCACGCTGGCTGCAATCTCTCTACTCAAGAACGACCGATTTGGTACAGAAGGAGTTGAGGATGATCCGCCAAGCCAGCTTTTCTCTTGCGTGCAAGGGGCTGTTGACCGTCGCTGCCGTCACGCTGATGTTCGGCGCCGATCGTCCGATGTCCCAGCCGCTGAGCAAGGCGCAACGCGATGTCGCGGAACGAATTCGCCTCTACGACGCTCAACCGATCGAGTTCGCACGACAGGCGTCGTACCAGGACTCGCAGAGAGGGAACTACACCCAGGTCGGCGGAAAGCGCTGGGTGTTCTGAGCGGGGAATAACGCTATGTGGTTAGCCAGTTTGTCGATGCTTGTCGTGGTGTGCTGCCTGCTGGTGAGTCTGGCGGCCAACCTTGCTTACGCAGGTCAGGCCCTGTGGGACTCGCGCATGCAGCGACCGGTGACACAGCATTCTCTAGAAGGCATGGATGCAGGTGCAATTTCTCGGAGGGGGGCCAGTGTCGGCCACCCATCCGACGACCGATCCTAACCGAGTAGGAGATACACCATGTTGAGTTGGGCCATTACCTTCCTGATCATCGCCATCATCGCTGCGGTCCTGGGCTTCGGTGGTATCGCGGGCGCGGCAACCGGCATCGCCAAGATACTGTTCGTCGTGTTCCTGGTCCTGTTCGTCGCCTCGCTGATCTTCGGTCGCGGACGCGGACCGCGGGTCTGACGCAGCCACTGCAACGGCCGCTCCGGAGTGAGCGGTCGCAGCGGCAGGGATTCGCCAGTCTTCCCGGCACGTGCCGCCCGGCGCGCGCCAGCAAGTAGGGATGCGGCCATAAGCCGTACCCATTTCCGCCCCGTCGCCGGGGTGGACCAGGGGGCCGGAACGGGTTGCGATCGACGCGATCCGATCTAGGAGTACAGGGAGTACTCCCGTCTGAGGGCCAGGTCCGGTGAAATCGCGGCTGGAGCAGCGATCATCTCGCGCTCCGGTCCGCGATTTTCAAATCCTTCCGTCTTTCTCCTTATCAACCGAACCGCACCGTGACGCAGCCTTCCGTGAATGCGTGGCTGCGTGAACCAGCGCGCGGTCAATGACCATGGCCGGTCCGGGCCGCTATCATCCGGGGCTTCGCTCACCGGGAGAACGACATGCTCAACGGCCTCTGGCTCGGCTTTTTCATCGTGGCCGCCGTGGCGGCACTGGCGCGCTGGCTGTTCGGCGCCGATCCCGATGTCTTCGCCGCGCTGGTCGAGAGCCTGTTCGCGATGGCCAAGCTGTCGGTCGAGGTGATGATCCTGCTGTTCGGCACGCTCACGCTCTGGCTCGGCTTCCTGCGCATCGCCGAGAAGGCCGGGCTGGTCGAATGGCTGGCCCGCCTGCTGGGTCCGTTGTTCTACCGGCTGATGCCGGAGGTGCCGCGCGGACACCCGGCGCTGGGCCTGATCACACTCAACTTCGCCGCCAACGGCCTCGGCCTGGACAACGCCGCGACGCCGATCGGCCTCAAAGCGATGCGCGCGCTGCAGGAACTCAACCCCCTGCCGGACACGGCGAGCAATGCGCAGATCCTGTTCCTGGTGCTCAATGCGTCGTCGCTGACCCTGTTGCCGGTGTCGATCTTCATGTACCGCGTGCAGCAGGGCGCGGACAACCCAACGCTGGTCTTTCTGCCGATTCTGCTGGCCACCAGCGCCTCGACGCTGGCGGGCCTGCTGAGCGTGGCGATCGTCCAGCGGCTGCGGCTCTGGGACCCGGTGGTGCTCGCGTATCTGGTGCCCGGCGCGCTGCTGCTCGGTGGCTTCATGGCGCTGCTGGCCGGGCTCTCGGCGACCGCTCTGGCGCAGTTGTCGTCGCTGCTCGGCAACCTGACCCTGTTCGGGCTGATCGTGTCGTTCGTGGCGATCGGTGCGTTGCGGCGCGTGCCGGTCTACGAAGCCTTCGTCGAAGGCGCGAAAGAAGGCTTCGACGTGGCCCGCAGCCTGTTGCCCTATCTGGTCGCGATGCTGGTGGCGGTCGGCGCCTTGCGCGCGTCGGGTGCACTCGACTTCGGCCTGGAGGGCATTCGCTGGCTGGTCGAGGCGCTCGGCTGGGATACCCGTTTCGTGGACGCGTTGCCGACTGCGCTGGTCAAGCCGTTCTCGGGCAGCGCGGCGCGCGCGATGCTCATCGAAACCATGCAGAGCCAGGGCGTCGACAGCTTTCCGGCGCTGGTCGCCGCCACGGTGCAGGGCAGCACCGAAACGACCTTCTACGTGCTGGCGGTCTACTTCGGTGCGGTGGGTATCCAGCGCGCGCGCCATGCGGTCGGCTGCGCGCTGCTGGCGGACCTGGCCGGCGTGATCGCGGCGATCCTGGTCTGCTACTGGTTCTTCGGCTGATCGGCCTGCTCGGCGACGGCGGTAAGGCACTGGGTCAGCCCGGCGGCCAGGCGCTCCAGAAGCCGCGGATAGCCGTTCGCATCAGCGGCTAGGTCCAGCCCCATCGCATCCAGCTCGGCCAGCCGCGCTGGCAGGCCTTCGGTCAGCGTTTCGGTCAGGCGCGGACGAACCGGAGGCTCGCTGAACACGCAGCTCGGGCCGGCCTCGCGCAGTCGCTCACGCATGTCGGCCACCTGCCGTGCGCCGGGCTGCACCTCGCCGAGGGCGAACACGCCAGTGTGCTCGAGGCCGTAGGCGGCTTCGAAGTAGTCGTAGGTTTCGTGGAAGACGAAGAACGGCACGGCTTCGACCGCGGCGAGCGACTGCTTCAATTGCGTGTCGAGCGCGTCGAGCCGCTGCTCGAACGCCTTCAGGTTGGCCTGGTAGCGCTGCGCATTCGCCGGATCGACCGCGGCCAGGTCGGTCGCCATGCGCCGGGCGATCACCCGGGCGTTGTGCGGATCGAGCCAGAGGTGGGCGTCGAGGCTGCCGGGTCGGTGGGCGTGGTCGTGCTCGCCGTGGGCTTCATGGTCGTCATGCGCATGGTCCTCGTGCTCGTGCGCCTCGTGTTCCTCCGATGACTCACCCGCATGGCCGTGCTCGTGTTCGCCGAAGTGGCGCAGGGTCAGCCCGGGCAGCGTCTGTACCGCCAGCGCCGGGCCGTCACGACCGTCCAGCGGCTTGGCCAGGAAGCTCTCCAGGTCCGGGCCGATCCAGTAGAACAGGTCGGCCTGACGCAACTGCCGAACGTCGGACGGGCGCAGGCTGTAATGGTGCGGCGAGGCGCCGGCCGGCAGCAGCAGGCCCGGTTCGTCGATACCGGCCTGCACGGCCCCGGCGATCAGTTGCAGCGGCTTGATGCTGGTCAGCAGCTCGACCTCGGCGTGGGCGGGGAGGGCGGACAGGCCCAGAGAGGCAATGAGCGAGGCAAGGAGCGGACGAAGACGCGGCACAGGGGCATACTCGGCAGGTCAGAATGGGTAACATAATAACGTCTCTCGCCAAACGCGTCCGCCGTCATGTCCGATACTCCGCTGGCCTGCACCCCTCACGATCATGCTCACTGCGTCAGTCATGCCCTGGCCGAGGCCGATCAGCTCTGCGCGCGACAGGGCGTGCGGCTGACCGCGCTGCGCCGACGGGTGCTCGAACTGGTGTGGCAGAGCCACAAGCCGCTGGGCGCCTACGACATCCTGGCGATCCTCAGCGAGCAGGATGGCCGCCGCGCCGCGCCGCCAACCGTCTACCGCGCGCTCGACTTCCTGCTCGAAAACGGGCTGGTGCATCGCATCGCGTCGCTCAACGCCTTCATCGGCTGCAACCACCCGGAGCACCCGCACCAGGGGCAGTTCCTCATCTGCCGCGATTGCCACACGGCGATCGAAATGCAGGAGCCTGCCATCCGCAACGCCATCGGCGAGGCTGCCGCACAGGTCGGGTTCGCCGTGGAGGGCGAGACGGTCGAGGTGGTCGGCCTCTGTGCGCCCTGTCGGAGGGCGGCATGAGCGAGGCGCTGGTTCGTCTGGAGGACATCCATGTCCGCTTCGCCCGTCAGCCGGTGCTCGAGGGCGCCCGGCTGGACGTCCGCGCCGGCGAGATCGTCACGCTGATCGGCCCCAACGGCGCCGGCAAGACGACCCTGGTGCGCACCGTGCTCGGCCTGCTCAAGCCCGACCGTGGCAGCGTGTGGCGCAAGCCCAGGCTGCGCATCGGCTACATGCCGCAGAAGCTGCATGTCGACGCCACGCTGCCGCTGACGGTGCTGCGCTTCCTGCGCCTGGTGCCGGGCGTCGATCGGTCGCGCGCGCTGGCCGCGCTGACCGAGGTCGGCGCCGAACAGGTGATCGACAGCCCGCTGCAATCGATCTCCGGCGGCGAGCTGCAACGTGTCCTGCTGGCGCGGGCGCTGCTGCGCGAGCCCGAGCTGCTGGTGCTTGACGAACCGGTGCAGGGCGTCGATGTGACCGGCCAGGCCGAGCTCTACCGGATGATCGGCCGGCTGCGCGACCGGCATGGCTGCGGTGTGGTGATGGTCTCCCATGACCTGCACCTGGTCATGAGCGCCACCGACCAGGTGGTCTGCCTGAACCGCCACGTCTGCTGCTCGGGCCACCCGGAGCAGGTCAGCAACGACCCGGCGTTCCGCGAGCTGTTCGGCCAGGATGCCCGCAGCCTGGCGATCTACCACCACCATCACGATCATGCGCACGACCTGCATGGCGCCGTGCTGCGCCCGCATGTGCATGACGACAAGTGCGGGCACAGGCATGGCTGATTTTCTCGTCAACGCCCTGATCGCAGGCCTTTCGTTGGCGCTGGTCGCCGGGCCGCTGGGCTCGCTGGTCGTCTGGCGGCGCATGGCCTATTTCGGCGATACGCTGTCCCACGCGGCGCTGTTCGGCGTCGCCCTGGGCCTGATGCTCGACGTCAGCCCGACGCTGGCGGTGACGGTCGCCTGCGTCCTGCTGGCGGTGCTGCTGGTGACCTTGCAGCAACGCCAGCCGCTGGCGTCGGACACCCTGCTCGGCATTCTGGCGCACAGCACGCTGTCGCTCGGGCTGGTGACGCTGAGTTTCATGCGCGACGTGCGCATCGACCTGATGGGTTACCTGTTCGGCGACCTGCTGGCGGTCGGCAGCCACGACCTGCTGTGGATCGTCGGCGGCAGCGCCCTGGTGCTGGTGCTGCTGATGCTGTTGTGGCGGCCGCTGCTGGCGGTCACCGTGCATGAGGAGCTGGCGCGGGTCGAAGGCTTGCCGGTCACGGCGATCCGCCTGGCCCTGATGCTGCTGATCGCGGTGGTGATCGCCGTGGCGATGAAGATTGTCGGCGTGCTGCTGATCACGTCGCTGCTGATCATCCCGGCGGCCGCCGCGCAGCGCCATGCGCGTACGCCCGAGGGCATGGCGGTCGGCGCCAGTCTGCTGGGCGTGGTGGCGGTCTGCCTGGGCCTGGCGATGTCCTGGTACGAGGACACCCCGGCCGGGCCGTCGATCGTGGTGTCGGCGGCGGGGCTGTTCCTGGCGAGCTTCATCCTTCCGCGCCGGCCGGCCTGACCGCGCGTTCGGCGCGGTTGGCCTCCGATACCTGCGGGCGGCCGGCCAAATCGGTAGAATGCGCCCCCTCGGGCCATCGCCCGGCACCGCTTCGTCGACCCACAAGGCTCGCCCGTGATCGAATTCGACCAGGTCCACAAAACGTACCGCGTCGGCAACCGCGATATCGTCGCGCTGCAACCGACCCGTCTCGCCATCGAGAACGGCGAGGTGTTCGGCCTCATCGGCCATTCCGGCGCCGGCAAAAGCACGCTGCTGCGGCTGATCAACCGGCTCGAGGAGCCCTCCGGCGGTCGCATCGTCATCAATGGCGAGGACGTCACCGCGCTGGAGGCCGACGGCCTGCGGCGCTTCCGCCAGCGCGTCGGCATGATCTTCCAGCACTTCAACCTGCTGTCGTCCAAGACCGTCGCCGACAACGTCGCCATGCCGCTGCGCCTGGCCGGCGGCCGCTCGCGCGAGGACATCGACCGCCGCGTCGCCGCGCTGCTCGAGCGCGTCGGGCTGGCCGAACAGGCACGCAAATACCCGGCGCAATTGTCCGGCGGCCAGAAGCAGCGCGTCGGTATCGCCCGTGCCCTGGCGACCGAGCCGGACATCCTGCTGTGCGACGAGGCGACCAGTGCGCTCGACCCGCAGACCACCGCCCAGGTGCTGCAGCTGCTCGCCGAGATCAACCGCGAGCTGAAGCTCACCGTGGTGCTCATCACCCATGAGATGGACGTGATCCGCCGCGTCTGCGATCGCGTGGCGGTGATGGACGGCGGCCGGCTCGTCGAGCAGGGCACGGTCGCCGAGGTGTTCCTGCATCCGCAGCACCCGACCACCCAGCGCTTCGTCCAGGAAGACGAAGCGCTCGACGAGAACGAGCAGCACGATGACTTCGCCCATGTGCCGGGCCGCATCCTGCGGCTGACCTTCCAGGGCGAAGCGACCTACACCCCGCTGCTGGGTACGGTGGCGCGCCGGACCGGCGTGGATTACAGCATCCTGGCGGGCCGCATCGACCGCATCAAGGACGTGCCCTACGGCCAGCTAACGCTGGCGCTGGTGGGTGGTGACCTCGCCGCCGCGCTGGCCGAATTCGATGCCGCCGACGTGCACGTGGAGGTGTTGCGCTGATGGAAGCCCTGTATGAATCCCTGCTGGGCAACGTCGACTGGTACGACATCTGGCTCGCCACCCTCGACACCCTGCTGATGCTCGGCGGCTCGCTGCTGTTCACCATCCTGCTGGGCCTGCCGCTGGGCGTGCTGCTGTTCCTCGCCGGCCCGCGCCAGCTGTTCGAGAACCGCCCGCTGTATGCGCTGTTGTCGTTCGTGGTGAACGTGCTCCGCTCGTTGCCCTTCATCATCCTCTTGATCGTGATGATCCCCATCACCGTGACCATCACCGGTACCTCGCTGGGCGTCGCGGGGGCGATTCCGCCGCTGGTGGTCGGGGCCACGCCCTTCTTCGCGCGGCTGGTGGAAACCGCGCTGCGCGAGGTGGACCGCGGCATCATCGAGGCGACCCAGGCGATGGGCGCCAGCACCCGGCAGATCGTCTTCAGCGCGCTGCTGCCCGAAGCGCGCCCCGGCATCATCGCCGCGGTGACGGTCACGGCCATCACCCTGGTGTCCTACACCGCGATGGCCGGCGTGGTCGGCGCCGGCGGGCTCGGCGACCTGGCGATCCGCTATGGCTACCAGCGCTTCCAGACCGACGTGATGGTCGTGACAGTGATCCTGCTGCTGGTACTGGTGCAGGTGCTGCAATCGGTCGGCGACAAGCTGGTGGTGCATTTTTCCCGCAAATAACTGCCTAAGCGCTGTCATCGCGCTACAGAACGAAAGGAGCTCACATGAAGAAACTGATCGCTGCCCTCGCCGCCGTCGCGGCTATCTCGGCCCAGGCCGCCGAGGAACTCACCGTCGCGGCCACCGCCGTGCCGCACGCCGAGATTCTCGAACACATCAAGCCGGCCCTGGCCGAGCAGGGCGTCGAGCTGGACGTGAAGGTCTTCACCGACTACGTGCAGCCCAACATCCAGGTCGCCGAAGAGCGCCTGGATGCCAACTTCTTCCAGCATCAGCCGTACCTCGATGAGTTCAACAAGGGCCGCGGCACCGAGCTGGTGAGCGTCGCCGGCGTGCACATCGAGCCGTTTGGCGCCTATTCCGACAAGCACACGTCCCTCGATGCGCTGCCCGAAGGCGCCAATGTGGTCATCCCCAACGACGCCACCAACGGCGGCCGCGCGCTGCTGCTGCTGGACAAGGCCGGTCTGATCACGCTGAAGGACGGCGCGGGCATCACCGCCACCGTCAAGGACATCGCCGAAAACCCGAATAAGCTGCAGATCCGCGAGCTTGAAGCCGCCACCCTGCCGCGCGTACTGACCCAGGTCGACCTGGCGCTGATCAACACCAACTACGCGCTCGAGGCCGGGCTGAACCCGACCAAGGATGCGCTGATCATCGAAGGCAACGACTCGCCGTACGTCAACATCCTGGTGGCCCGCCCGGACAACAAGGACAGCACCGCCATGCAGAAGCTGGCCAAAGCGCTGCAGAGCGACGAGGTCAAGCAGTTCATCGACGAGAAATACAAGGGCGCAGTGGTACCGGCGTTCTGATTGTCGCTTCGCTGAAAAAGCCCGCATTGCGGGCTTTTTTCGTTCTTGAGGCCGAACCAGAGGCCGCTTTGCCTGCACCTGGATCGGAGACGAGCGATGGCCCTGGCGTTGGCGCCGATCGCCGGCAAGCCGGCTCCTACAAGGGCTCGGCATGGCATGCCGGTAACGTGTTTGGCGCAGCCCCTTGTAGGGTGGGCCGTCCTTCTCGGGGAAGTAGCGCCCTGGCTTACCGGTGCCGGACGTCGCTCACCTCGCTCAGGCACTCGAGCAGGCAGTCCAGGGCCGGCTGGCGTTGGGCGCGACGCAGCACGGCGACTCGTTCGCGGTAGAAGGTCAGCGCCCCGAGTTCGAGAATGCGCACGCGGGGTTGGCGTTGAAGCCAGAGGCCGGCGCGGGGAATCAGCGCTACGCCCATGCCGGCCTCGACCATCCGCACGATGGCCTCCAGCTCGTCCAGCTCCAGCGTTTCGCGCACCTGCAGGCGCTGTTGGCGCAGGAAGCGCTCCACCAGCCGACCACCGAACGAGCGCCTGTCGTAGCGCACCAGCGGCTGGCTCGCGAGCAGGGCGATCGGATCGTCGCCGGCCAGGTGGTCCGGCAACACCAGCACGAAGGGTTCGCGTGCCAGCGGCACTTCGAGCAGTTCCTTGGGTAGCGGAAACGGTGGCTTGATCAGGAGCGCCAGGTCCAGCTCGCCGGCATCGAGCTGGCTGAGCAGATCCAGCGACACGCCCGGCACCAGCTTGAGCTCGATGTGCGGCGCCTGCTGCCGGAAGCGCGGCAATGCGTCAGGCAGCAGGCCCGTCTGGACCGTGGCGATCGCGCCGATGCGCAGCTCGCCCCGCCAATGGGCAGTGTCATCGGGTCGCGCCATCTGCGAGAACAGCGCGAGGATCTGCTCGGCCAGCGGCAGCGCATGCCGGCCCGCGGCGTTGAGGACGGCCGACCGCCCGCTGCGCTCGAACAGGGCTACGCCCAGCTGGCGCTCCAGGGCGCGCATCTGTGCACTGACCGCCGATTGCGTCAGGCCGACATGCTGTCCGGCCGCGGCGAAGGTGCCATGCCGAGCGACGGCGACGAAGGTCTTGAGTTCGCGCATTGATCGAAATCCTTGAGGCTCGGCTGCAAGGATATGCGCTTTTCATCGAAAGGCTTGTTGCTGAGAATCGGTGAATCATCCACGCCAGGAAAAGCCGCGCATGGCTCTATCGCCGTTTCACCTTGCCATTCCCGTACATGACCTCGCCGCTGCCCGGCATTTCTATGGCGATGTCTTCGGCTGCGCCGAGGGACGCAGCAGCGACCACTGGGTCGATTTCGATTTCTTCGGCCACCAGCTCGTGATTCACGAAGCGCCGAAAATGCCGCACCAGGAGGCCGCCCACCGTAACCCGGTCGATGGGCACGACGTGCCGGTGCCGCATTTCGGTGTGGTACTCGACTGGGCGGCCTGGGAGACATTGGCCGATCGCTTGCAGGCGCGCGAGACGCGGTTCGTGATCGAACCCTACGTGCGCTTCAAGGGCCAGGTCGGGGAGCAGGCGACGATGTTCCTGCTCGACCCGTGCGGCAACGCGTTGGAGTTCAAGGCGTTCAAGGACATCGGCCAGCTGTTCGCCAAGTGATCCGCCAAGGTACCTGGCGCCCGGTGGACCCGGCATCGCTGCGGTAGCACGGATCGCCCGCAAGCGGGCTCCTACAGGCGTGAGGCGTGAGGCGTGAGGCGAGCGGCGTGCCGCGGTGCGACGGATGCCGATGCGGCATGCGGCGATGCGGCGCCAGGGCACGTGGGCAACGGTAACTTTTTTGTAGGAGCCCGCTTGCGGGCGATGGATTCCGCCGCTGAGCCAAACCGCCCCCAGGGCGCGCCTTACGAACGATGTCGGCCACGGGTATTTCGGCTCAGCCTTTGCTGCCTGCTTGGCGAGCTTCTCGTCATTCAGCCCCTGTGTCCTTGCGCGCATGCGTGCCGGCACGAATCGCCCGCAAGCGGCCTCCTACAGGCGTGCGGCGGAAGCCGGTGTGTTGTGGCTCAATGATTCTGGACACCCCGATAGGGCGCTAAGCTTCGCCCAGCCATACGGTGTTGTTTACATGACCAGAAGATCATTCAGTACAGATTTCAAACTCGAAGCAGCCAGCCTGGTGCTGGATCA
>NZ_RBZQ01000013.1 GCF_003640395.1 Stutzerimonas urumqiensis
GAGAACGGCGAGCGCGTGTTCCTCGAACTGACCATGATCCTGTTCAACCCCTGGGTGGCCGGCATCATCCTGTCCGGCGTGCTGGCGGCGGTGATGAGTACGCTCAGTGCCCAGCTGCTGGTCAGCTCCAGCGCGCTGACGCAGGACTTCTACAAGGCCTTCCTGCGCAAGGGCGCGTCGCAGACCGAGCTGGTGTGGGTCGGCCGTGCGATGGTGCTGCTGATTTCGCTGATCGCCATCGGCATCGCCTCCAACCCGGAGAGCAAAGTGCTGGGCCTGGTGTCCTACGCCTGGGCCGGTTTCGGCGCGGCGTTCGGGCCGGTGGTGCTGTTCTCGCTGCTGTGGAAGCGCATGACCCGCTACGGCGCACTCGCCGGCATGCTGGTCGGCGCCGTCACCGTGGTGGTGTGGAAGGAGTTCATCGGGCTGGGGCTGTACGAAATCATCCCCGGCTTCATCCTCGCCAGCCTCGCGATCCTGATCGTCAGCCGCATGGGCCCGGCCCCGTCGACGACCATCGTCGAGCGTTTCGAGGCGGCCGAGCGGGAATACCACGCGGGCTGATCGTTGGAGCGGTACCGGTAGTAAAGAGGGCCATGGCGGGCGACCGTCATGGCCTTTTTCATTGGCCGTGGAGTCGGGCTTGCCGGCGATACTCGCCGGATCGCCCGCAAGCGGGCTCCTACAGGGGGCGTGACCGGATTTCAGCCGTAGGGCGGATTCAGGACGGTAGGGTGGGCTTTAGCCCACCAGAGGGAAGGCGGTGGGCTGAGCGAATGCCGCGGGGCTGATCCTTGGCGCGGTTGAAAAAAAGGGGATGGCCGTGTGGCCATCCCCTTTCCATCAGCCGATGCCGCCTACCCGGCGCCGGCCAATCCGTTTAGAAGTGCACCTTCACCAGCAGGCTGGCGGTGTTCTGATCGGTGCCTCCCAGTACTTCGTCGCCGAGGAAGCTGTCGTCGTCGATGCCGTACTTGTCCTTCCAATAGTCGTACTCGATGCCGACATAGAGCTGCTTCTCGCCCCAGTTCAAGGCCTTGCCGAGGTCGTACTTGATTTGCGGGTTGAAGTGCAGGTTGCTGTGGTAGCCCTCGTCGTTGTCGACGACCCAGTCCATGAAGCCATCGATGCGGATGTCCGAATTGCCGACCGGAATGGTGATCGCCCAGTTCGGCGTGACCTGCCAGACGCCGTCGCCATCGCGATCACCGTCTGCTTCGCGACGGTAGAAATTCAGGTTGAAGAAGTCGAAGCCGGGGATCGCCAGGCTGAAGCCAGGCCCGATCAGGTAGGACTCGACATCGCCCTCGCCGAACTCGTAGGTGGTGGCGAGCAGCACGTCCTTGACCGGCCCGAAGCTCAGGTCCTGGCCAAGCAGGCGTCCGAAGGAAAAGCGCGGCGAGAATTCGCCGTAGAAGCTGCTGTCATCGTCGGTCTCGCCGTTGTAGTGAATCGAATCCATGAACAGGAAGGTGTCGCCGTACTTCCAGCCATTGGCGTGCTCGAAGGTCACGGTCTGCTGGATCCCAGGGCTGATGGTGAAGTCCTGCCCGTAGAGGTAGGTCAGGCTGTTGTCGGTCCAGTGAAGCCAGTCCTCGGCTTGCGCGGGCGTGGCGAGCAACGCGGCGAGCGGGGCGAGACAGAGAGCGGAGTGCTTGAGCTGCATGGGTGTTCCTTCTTCTTGTTGTTGGTACTGAAAGGCAGCGCCGGGGCGCGACGGGGCCTCCGGTTTTACGCAACTGTCCGCTTGTGCGAGTCGGTGTGGGCAACGCTGGCCTGGCGGGCAGTGGCCTGACTATAGCAATCTGTGAACAGTTAGATAAACAAAAAATAAACGTAATTGTGCACAATATTTTGCGCGCGAAGACAAACGCCTGCGGCCGCTGGCGTTCGGTCAGCGGCTAGCTATCGTGGGGCGGGATGCCTGCGAGACGTGCGCTGCAGGTCTGGACGGCGATAGGCCTTGGCGAGCGGTCGCCTGCCGCGAGGCGGGCCGAGCCCTGACCGGTGCGGGACGCGACGGTGCGTCCCGCAGGGCGAATCAGTGGCGGGCGAGCAGGTCGCGGGCGACGTGTTCGGCCAGGCCGGTGCCGGCCTCGCTCATGGTGAGGTAGGTATGGTCGGCGCCGGCCTCCTGGATGCGACGAGCGATGTCGGCGTACATGGCATGCGAGACGACCAGGCCGGTAAAGCCTTTGGCCCGCAGCCGCTGGGTGGCGATGATCTTCGCTTCTTCGTCGTTCATCGACATGATCACCGCCTGCACGCCCGGCATGTGCAAGCCCTCCCAGAACAGCTGGTCCTCGCCATCGGCGAACAGCACGTTGCGACCTTCGAGGTGACTCGCCTCGATGGCGACGGGGTCGGAGTCGATGCTGACCACGCGATAGCCCTTTTCGGTCAGGTGGTCATAGGCCGCGCGGCCCGTACGGCCCATGCCCATGATCAGTATCTGCGCATCGCCCAGCGACACGGGCTGCTCGTCCGGATGGCGGATGTCCCGCTCGAAGGGGATGAGGCGCCGCGCCAGCCGGTCGTACAGCCCGTGCGAGATGCGATTGAACGGCGCGGACACGACGAACGACAGCGACACCGTGATCGCGAGCGGGATGATCCACTCTGGCAGGACGACGCTGGCCACGATGAGGCCGAACTCGCTGTAGTTGGTCAGGCTCACGCCGGTGAGAAAGGCGCTGCGTGCGCGCAGGCGGAACAACAGGAAGAGAAAGAAGAACAGCGCGCCCTTGAGCGGCAACAGCAGCACCATCACGCCGGCGAAGAGCAGCGCGTCGGCATCCGGCAGACCGCCAATGCCGATCTGGAGGAAGAAGCCGATCAGGAAGACTTCCTTGATGCTCCACAGCGCGTTGGACAACTCGCCCGCCCGGGGATGCTTGGCGAGCATGGCACCGAAGGCGAGCGCGCCCAGCTCGGAGCTCAGCCCGAGCGTCTCGAAGCCGTAGCCGCCGACGACCAGCGCGAGCAACAGCCCGAGCAGGACCATCAGTTCCTCATGGCCGCTGGCGTCCAGCAGGCGGAACAGCAGCGGACGCAGCAGCGGCAGGGCGAACACGCCGAGCGCCCAGACGGACGGTACCTTGCCCGCGGCCAGGCTCATCACCAGCAGTGCGACGAGGTCCTGGATGATGAGTACGCCGATGGCGACGCGACCATGAAAGGCCCGCAGCTCGCGCTTGCTCTCGAGCGCCTTGGCCGCCAGCACGGTGCTGGAGAAGGACAGCGCGATCGACAGCATCAGCGCCTGCTGCACGGTGACGTCGGTGATGAGCAGGATCGCCGGCAGGAACAGCACGCTGGAGATGACGAAGTGCAGCAGCCCGCCGCCGATCACCTCGCGGCGCACCAGGTTGCTCGGCTTGAGCTTCAGGCCGACGGTGAACAGCAACAGCAACACGCCCAGATGCGCGATGTGCTCGAGCACGTGGCTGTCTCGCGGGCCGAGCCCGACATGGCTACCGAAGGCGGCCAGCGCGAAGCCGGCGCCGAGATAGCCGACCAGGGGCGGCAGGCCGATGAGGCGTGCCGCGAGGCCGAGCACGAAGGCGAAGGCAATCCATGTGGCTTCGATCATGAGGGTTCCTTTCTGACGAATCGGGCGGGCGCGCATTGTAGCCATCCAGGCCCGAGCCGGGCAGTTGCGCTCGGCGAACGGTGGCCTGTGGGGCCTGTATTTCGGTCAGAGGGTTGCCTCGAAGGCATGGCGGGAAGGGGCGAGTCGTCGGCAAGACCGGGAGGGGAGGTGAAGCACCGCGCCTGTTCCGCACTCGGTTGCGGAACAGGCGCGGCTGTACCCGGCGTTACCCGTGAGCGGCGCCGCTGGCGTGCTCGCGCTCGGGGCCGCCGAGGACGTTGAACAACAGGTTGAGCGTGACCGCGCTGAGCGTCGCCATCGCGATGCCCGAATGAGTGATCGGCTCCATCCAGTGCGGCAGCTGGGCGAAGAATTCGGGCCGCACCACAGGCGTCATGCCCATGCCGATACTGACCGCGACCAGCAGCTGGTTGCGACGGTCGGCGATGTCCGCTTCCTGCAACAGCTTTATGCCGGTCGCCGCGACCATGCCGAACATGGCGATGCCGGCGCCGCCGAGCACCGCCGGCGGTATCGAGGCGACGAGGAACGCCGCCTTGGGCAGCAGGCTGAGGCTGATCAGGAAGACCCCGGCCACCGCCGTCACGTAGCGACTGCGTACCCCGGTCATCTGTACCAGGCCGATGTTCTGGGCGAACGAGGAATGGGTGAAGGTGTTCATGAAGCCGGCGACGAAGGTCGCGCCGGCATCGCACAGCAGGCCGCGGCGCAACAGGCGGGGATCGACCTCCGTCCCGGTGATCTTGCCCAGCGCCAGGAACATGCCTGCCGACTCGACGAAGATGATCACCACAACCAGGCACATCGACAGGATGGGCGCAAGCAGGAATTGCGGCGTGCCGAAGTGATTCGGCTCGACCAGCTGGAACGCCGGGGCGGCATCCAGACCGCCAAGGTCGACCATGCCGCAGGCGCCCGCCAGGACATAGCCGAGCGCCATGCCGATCAGCACCGAGACATTGACCCAGAAGCCGCGCAGGAAGCGGTTGACCAGCAGGATGGTCGCCAGCACCGCGGCGGCGATGGCGAGATAGGGCAGGCCGCCGAACTCGCTGGCGGTGCTGCCGCCGCCAGCCCAGTTGATGGCGACCGGGAACAGCGACAGGCCGATCGAGGTGATGACCGTCCCGGTCACCAGCGGCGGGAAGAAGCGCACGATCTTGGACACGAAGGGCGCGATGACGAGCCCGAAGGCGCCTGCGGCGATGGTCGCGCCGAAGATTCCGGTCATGCCGACCCCGGGCATGCCGGCCATCACCACCATGCTGCTCACCGCGGCGAAGCTGGCGCCCATCATCACCGGCATGCGAATGCCGACCGGGCCGATGCCGAGTGACTGCACGAGTGTCGCGATGCCCGCGACCAGCAGGTCGGCGTTGATCAGGAAGGCGATTTCCTCGCGTGACAGGCCAGCGGCTTGGCCGACGATCAGCGGTACGGCGACCGCGCCGCCATACATCAGCAGCACGTGCTGCAGGCCGACCAGCAGGAGTTGCAGCGCGGGGAGACGCTGTTCGTCGGTGCGCGCGGGCGCGACCGGCGGGGGGACTGGATTCATCGCAAAGGCCTCGGGCTATTGTTCTTGGACGTCGAGGGCCTGGCAGCGGCCAGGCGAATACAGGTTAATCAGAAATACGTGGCGGGTTGGGTCTCACGGGTACGAGAAAGGAAAAGGCCGCGTCGATAAAAGACGCGGCCTCGTTCGGGCTCAGGGAATCGGCGCGCCCTTGGCGATCCAGTCGCCAAGCAGATCGCGTTCTTCCTGGGTCATCTTGGTGATGTTGCCCAGCGGCATGATCTGGCTGGCTACTGCTTGCGCATGGATCTTGGCGGCCATCTGCTGCATCTGCTCAGGCGTATCGAACATCACCCCGGCCGGGGCGGCGCTGAACATGGTGCTGCTCGGCTGGGCCGAATGGCAGACGGTGCAACGCTCGTGGATCACTTGCTCGACCTTGGCGAAGCCATCCGGCGCGGCGTGTGCGGCCTGCTGAGCCTCGATGCTGGCTTCACGCGGGCTCTGCTCGGTGGCATTCGGCAAGCCACCCTGTTCGGCGATGCTCGCTTCGCGCGGGCTGATGGCGGCGACGTTCGGTACACCGGCCTGATGACTCGGCGAGGTGACGAAGGCCAGGCAGATCATGCCGACGGCGCCAGCCGGCAAGGCCCAGGCGAAACGGTTGCTCTCGTGACGGGTGTTGAAGTAATGCCGCACCAGCACCGCGCACGCCGAGATGCCCGCCAGGATCGCCCAGTTCCACTCGCTCCCGTAGGTGCTCGGGAAGTGGTTGCTGATCATGATGAACAGCACCGGCAGGGTGAAGTAATTGTTGTGACGCGAGCGCAGCAGACCCTTGGCCGGCAGCACCGGATCGGGGGTGCGGTTCTCTTCGATCGCCTTAACCAGCGCACGCTGCGCCGGCATGATAATGCGGAACACGTTGCCGACCATGATGGTGCCGATCAGCGCACCGGTATGGATGTAGGCCGCACGACCGCTGAAGATCTGCGAATAGCCGAACGCGGCGAGCACTACCAGACCGAGCAGCACCAGGCCCAGCAGCGCGGGGCGCTTACCTAGCGGCGAATCGCATAGCAGGTCATAGATGAACCAGCCGACAATCAGCGAGGCCAGGCCCGTAAGCACCGCGACGGCAGGGCTCATGTCGCTGCCGGGCGCGATCAGGTAGAGGCTGGGGTTCAGGTAATAGACGACGGTCAGCAGGGCCACGCCCGACAGCCACGTGGTGTAGGCCTCCCATTTGAACCAGTGCAGGTCGTCCGGCATCTTCGGCGGGGCGAGCTTGTACTTCTCGAGGTGGTAGATACCACCGCCGTGAATCGCCCAGAGATCGCCGGATAGCCCGTCGCGCGGGTTCTTGCGGTTGAGGTTGTTTTCCAGCCAGACGAAGTAGAAGGACGCACCGATCCAGGCGATGCCGACGATCATGTGAATCCAGCGGATGAGCAGGTTGAGCCACTCGGTCAGATGAGCATCCATTTTGCGTACCTCTTCCCGGCGATCACTTGGAAAGCCGGGCTTTCTTATTAGGGTTGGGGGTCGAGGAGGACTTGTTCTTCCTCACTGAAGAAATGCTCGTCGCAGTTGTTGCCAGAACCGCTGCGATCGACCACCAGGAATTCATCCCGCTTTTCGATCGTCAGCACCGGGTGGTGCCAGACGCCGCGGTGGTAATTGACGCCCTGCCTGCCATTACTGCGGAAGGCGCGGACGAGGCCCGGTACAGGTGCATCGCCAGATGGCGCGACCACGACCAGAAAGGGGTTGCCGAGCAGCGGAATGAAAGCCTGGCTGCCCAGCGGATGGCGTTCGAGCATGCGCACGGTCAGCGGCATCTCCAGCGCTTCGGCGGCGAAGATGCTGATGATTGCCCGATCCTCCGGCTTGGCCGTCTCGACGCTGGCCAGCATGTGGTAGCGACGGGTCGAGCCGTTGTTGATCATGAAATAGTCGCTGCCTTCGGTCTCGATGACGTCGCCGAAGGGGGCGAAGGCTTCCTTGGTCAGGGGCTCGATGATCAGTGTGCGCATGGCTGCTCTGCTTGTTCCGGTTGATGACCTCACACGCGGCGAGGTGTCTTTTGTTTTTGATGGGGCGGTGATCGGGTGGCTTTGGACGCCATACAGCTCCCTTGGCCCACGTGGGTTGAAGCTCACCGCACGAAGCTGAAGATCAGTTGGTAGGAGCGAGCTTGCTCGCGAATGACACCGCTTGATTCGCGAACAAGCCCGCTCCTACGAATACGCTGTTGCCCCTGTTACTTCGCCACCTTGCCGAACAACCGCAGCCGGCTGATGCCGCCATCCGGGAAGATGTTCACGCGGACGTGGGTGATCGGGCCGAGCTTGGCAATCTGCTCGACGAACTCGTGCTCGGCGTGCATCTCCAGCTTCTGGCTCGGCAGCAGCTCGCGCCAGAACAGGCTCTGGGTCTCGATCTGGCTGTCGGTGCCGCCCTTCACGTAGGCCGCCTGGATGTTGCAGCTGTCCGGGTAGTTGCCCTTGAAGTGCAGGGTGTCGACCACGATGCGCTCGATCTCGCCCGGATGGCCCAGCGCGACGATGACCCAGTCATTGCCCGGGGTGCGGCGGCGGGCGGTTTCCCAGCCGTCGCCCATGTTGATGCCGCGACCCGGGTTGAGGATGTTGCTCATGCGGCCGAAGTGCTCGTCCGAGCAGGCCAGCGCACGACCGCCGTTCAACGCCGCAGCGAGGTCGACCTGTTCGTTGTCGCCGACGCTGCTCCAGTCGCGGAACGGAATGCCATACACGCGCAGGCGCGCCACGCCGCCATCCGGGTAGATGTTGAAGCGCAGGTGGGTGAAGGCCTGGTCGTTGGCGATCTCGTGGTAGTGGTGGCTGTTGCCCTTGAGCTCGACGGCCGCCAGCACTTCGGTCCAGACGGTGGCGTCGGTCGGATCGCCCTCGGCGACAAAGCAGGCTTCCAGCGAGGCCGACGGCGGGAAGTTGCCGGTAAAGAAGCTGGTGTCGATGTCCACGCCCTTGATCGAGCCGGGCACGCCGAGGCGAATCACCGCATGGTCGTACCCTTCGAAGCGCTTGCGGCGCGACTCCCAGCCATCCATCCACTTGCCGTTGTCATCGAACACGCCCTCCTTCCATACGGCCGGTGTCGGCTGGAACAGCCGGTTGACGTCGGCGAACCAGTCGTCGGTGACGGAGATGGCCTTGGTGCCCAGGCGGGCGTCGGCCAGGTTGACGTATTTCTCGAAGGGTACGGCGTAGGTTTTCATGGAGTTCTGCCTTGAAAGAAGCGGTTTCTGCCTGTGTAGCCTGTGTTGCGGTATTGCTCGTTACATCGCCTGCAGTCGGAACAGGGCGATCTTGTTGATCTCCTTGAGCGCGCGCTCGAACTCCTGCTCGGGGGTGTTGTGCAGGCGGTCCTCGAACGCGGCGAGGATCTGGTGCCGGTTGCTGCCCTTGACCGCCATGATGAAGATGAAGCCGAACTTGGCCTTGTAGGCATCGTTCAGTTCGGTGAAGCGGGCGAATTCCTCGGCGGTGCATTCGTGGATGCCGGCGCCGGCCTGCTCCGAGGTGCTGGAGGCGGTCAGCTCGCCACGGACGGCCGCCTTGCCGGCGAGGTCGGGGTGGGCATTGATCAGCGCCAGCTGGGTCTCGCGCGGCGCGCTCAGCAGAATGTCGGCCATGCGTGCATGCAGCGTCTCGATGTCGTCGAGGCTCGCATCGGCGCCGCGGTCGTAGGCCTGCTCGGCGACCCAGGGCGAGTGCTCGTAGATGTCGGCGAAGGCGGCGACGAACTGATCGCGGTCGAGGCTGGACGGGGTCAGGGTCTGGAAGCGGCTCATTGGGCGCTCTCCTTCAGCGGATGGGTGGCGTGCCAGTGGCGGGCGATGTCGGCGCGGCGGGCGAACCAGACCTTGTCATGGCCTTTTACGTAATCGATGAAGCGCATCAGCGAGGCGATCCGCGCCGGCCGGCCGAGCAGGCGGCAGTGCATGCCGATCGACAGCATCTTCGGCGCGCCGGCCTCGCCTTCGGCATAGAGCACGTCGAAAGCGTCCTTCAGGTACTTGAAGAAGTCGTCGCCGGTGTTGAAGCCCTGCACCTGGGTGAAGCGCATGTCGTTGGTGTCCAGCGTGTAGGGGATCACCAGGTGTGGCTTCTCGGGCGTGCTTTCCGGGTCCCAGTAGGGCAGGTCGTCGTCGTAGGTGTCCGAGTCGTAGAGAAAGCCGCCTTCCTCGCGCACCAGCCGGCGGGTGTTCGGGCCGGTGCGCCCGGTGTACCAGCCCACCGGGCGTTCGCCGGTCAGCTCGGTGAGGATGCGGATGGCCTCGAGCAGGTGCTCGCGCTCCTGCGCCTCGTCCATGTACTGGTAGTCGATCCAGCGATAGCCGTGGCTGCAGATCTCGTGACCATCGGCGACCATCGCCTTGATCACCTCGGGGTGACGCTGGGCGGCCATCGCCACGGCGAAGATCGTCAGCGGGATGTTCTGCTCGCGGAACAGCTTGAGCAGACGCCAGACGCCAGCCCGGCTGCCATATTCGTAGAGCGATTCCATGCTCATGTGGCGTACGCCGGGCAGCGGCTGCGCAGCGACCATCTCCGACAGGAAGGACTCGGACTCCTTGTCCCCGTGCAGAACGCAGCGCTCGCCGCCTTCCTCGTAATTGAGGACGAACGACAGGGCGATGCGGGCATCCCCCGGCCAATGAGGGTGGGGCGGATTGGCTGCATAGCCGAGGAGGTCGCGTGGGTAGTCAGCGCTCACTGTTTTTCTTCCTGTATTCGTTTTCTAGGGCGCCAGTTGAATCCCCGCTGGCGCAACCGTTGTGTGCCAATTGTATACAAATGATTTTTCATTTTGTAAATCACAATCGCATGCCGTGTCTGAGGCTCTGGCGATGCTCTTGATGATGTGCGGGATGCCTGGCGTGACCCGAGCCTGAGGGGTGCCGGTCTGGTCGAACAGATTTTCGGTCGGTGCAGTTATGGAAAAATTGTGTACAAAAATCGTAGCAAGTGTATTGAAAGTCGAATCGCCCATGCTATGCTCGACCCCATCGCCCGACTCATGAACCACACAGGAGGCTTGGCCCGCGCGTCTCGACGCCAGTGCCTGACATCTATGGGACGTCTGACCACGCACGTACTGGATGCCGCTCACGGTTGCCCGGGCCAGGGCATCGCCATCGAACTGTTCCGCGTTGAGGGTGACCGCCTGGAGCGCATCGCCACCCGCACCACCAATGACGACGGGCGTTGCGACAGCCCGCTGCTCGAAGGCGACAGCTTCCGTTCCGGTGTATACCAACTGCAGTTCAGCGCGGGCGACTACTACCGCGCCCGTGGCGTGGCGTTGCCCGAACCGGCTTTCCTGGATGTCGTGGTGCTGCGCTTCGGCATCGATGCCAACCAGTCGCACTACCACGTGCCGCTGCTGATTTCGCCTTACAGCTACTCGACCTATCGGGGTAGCTAGAGTTTCTACCAGCGTGATGACTCTCCCCGAGTCTTTTGCACCCGCCCTCGTGGCGGGTTTTTTTTGCCCAGACGGGGGAGGGCTTGATGCGAGGGGCTGGCTTCTTTTTCAGGCGCAGGATCGCCGCACCTTCCTCGGCCTTGACCTCCAGATTGCGCCTTACACGGCGCGTGTAGGAGCCCGCTTGCGGGCGATGCTTTTGTTCTTGTCTCTCGGCATTTCGCTCAGGCGCTTCGAACGCCGCGCTTTCCTCGGCCCGACCTACAGCTTGCGCCTTGCACGGCGCGTCACTTTCTCTTGTCTCGCCAAGAGAAAGTAACCAAAGAGAAGGCGACCCCATCATCCGGGGCTGCCTGCTACGCAGCCAGACTGCCCTCACTCCGGCGCCGCTCCGGGGGTGCGTCACGACGGGACGTCCTGTCCCGCCGCGCCTCGCTCGGCGTCCTGCTTCGCGTCCCCCTGCGCAACGCCTGCGTTCGGCCGGATGAAAGGGGATGGTTCGAGTGGTCTGGGAGTGAGGTGTAAGCGAATCAAAAGTCTGAGCACGCGCCGGTTGGGTACACATGGTCAGCCAGGTAAAGGCTTCGTTGACGTGCAAGCGGTGGAAAACGCGTTGCGGTTTTCCACCCTACGGTGGCTGACGTTTGGGTGATTGCTGCATTACAGACGTAGGGCGGATTCAGGAGCGAAGCGAACAATCCGCCGGGGACGCCGCCGATGCAAAACCGGTGCATTGCTTCGCGAATGCACCCTACGGTTGTCCCGCGTTCGAGACCACAACCGCTCGGCTTTCTGCTTTTCTGCTTCGCTTCTGGCTTTGCCACACCAAAACCATCAGGCCACACCCCTCGCCCCATTAGCAGGCCGAGCGCAGGTGTCGTGGAAGGGGTCGAGCGGCAGGGATGCCGCGAGAGCCGCGAGGGCCATGGATGGCCCTTCGTGGCGTGCCCCTGGAGCGGCACCGGAGGGAGGGAACCCCGGCAAAGCCGGGGCCGGATGCAGGGGTGGGCTTTCTTTTGCTTACTTTTCTTTGCCCAGACAAAGAAAAGTGAGGCGCCGTGCAAGGCGCAACCTGTAGTCCCGGGCCGAGGAAAGCGCAACGTCCAAAACCCCAGACCCGCAAAGCCAAAAGACAAAAGCATCGCCCGCAAGCGGGCTCCTACAAAAACATTTCGCGCCGTGCAAGGCACAACAGAACGCCGCCGAAGCGAAACCGGTGCATTGCTTCGCGAATGCACCCTACGGTTGTCTTCCGCTCAAGATCACAACAGCTTTGCTGTCTGGTTTTCTGCTTCGCTTTCTGGCTCTTCCCACCAAAACCATCAGGCCACACCACTCGCCCCTTCAGAAGGCCGAGCGCAGGTGTCGTGGAGGGGGTTGAGCGGCAGGGATGCCGCGAGAGCCGCGAGGGCCATGGATGGCCCTTCGTGGCGTGCCCCTGGAGCGGCACCGGAGGGAGGGAACCCCGGCAAAGCCGGGGCCGGATGCAGGGGTGGGCTTTCTTTTGCTTACTTTTCTTTGCCCAGACAAAGAAAAGTGAGGCGCCGTGCAAGGCGCAATCTGCCGTCCGGGCCAAGGAAAGCGCGGCGTCCAAAACGCCAGATCGTGAAGCCAAAAGACAAAAGCTTCGCCCGCAAGCGGGCTCCTACAAAAACATTTCGCGCCGTGCAAGGCGCAAGCTGCGGCTGTGCCGGGCAAAGCGCAACGGCCCCGGCCAGGCCGCATGTCCATCAGCGACTCATCAAGGAAGCCGCCCCCGCCCCCCCGAACAGCGCCGCACTGGTCCGGTTGAACCACAGATGCCCGCGTCCGGTACGCAGGAACCGCGCCGCCCCCTGCGCGCCCAGCCCATAGGCCAGCTTGCACAGCAGGTCGAGCACTGCCCAGGTGGCGATCATCGTCAGCAGTTGCGGTACGAAGGGCCGGTCGGCCGACAGGAACTGGGGGAGGAAGGCGGCGAAGAACAGGATGTCTTTCGGGTTGCTCGCGCCCAGGCCGAACGCTCGCCAGAACAGCGCACCCGCGCGCGGCTTCGGCAGGCCGGTTGCGATCGAGGCGGGGGTGGCGGCCCGGCGCGAGTCCTGCCAGCTCTGCCAGGCAAGGTAGAAGAGGTAGAGCGCGCCGACGATCTTGAGCACGCTGAAGACTCGCTCCGAAGCCAGCAGCAGCGCGCCCAGGCCGAGTGCCGAAGCGCTGAGCAGGATGATTGAGGCACTCACGCCGCCGACGAACGCCGGCCAGGAGCGTCGCAGGCCGTAATTGAGGCTGTTGCTGATCATCAGCAGCGACAGCGGGCCGGGGATGAGGATCACCACCAACGCTGCGCTTGCATACAACAACCAGGTCTCCAGACTCATGACGGGTGCCTCCAGGGGCTCGGTGCCAGATGAATCGGCTGCACGTGGCAGCCGGGTTATCGGTTGGCCGGTCGTCGCGTTTCGCGAATGACCGGCCTGAACATACAACGGCCCCGCCGCATGACGCGACGGGGCCCGGTTCGCCTCGGATCAGAGGAAGGCGAACTTGGCGATGAAGATCGCGCAGAGCACGTACAGGCTGATCGACACCTTGTCACGCTGGCCGGTCAGGATCTTCAGCGTGGCGAAGGTGAGGAAGCCCAGCGCGATACCGTTCGCGATCGAGAAGGTCAGCGGCATCATCACCACGGTCACGATCGCCGGGATGGTGTCGGTATGGTCCTTCCAGTCGATGTGCGCCATGCCGCTCATCATCAGCATCGCCACGTAGATCAGCGCGCCGGCGGTGGCATAGGTGGGAATCATGCCCGCCAGCGGCGCGAAGAACATCGCCGCGAGAAACAACACGCCGACCGTGATCGCTGTGAGGCCGGTGCGACCGCCCGCTGCCACACCCGAGGCACTTTCCACGTAGCTGGTCACCGGCGGGCAGCCGACGAAAGCGCCGACCACGCTGGAGGTACTGTCGGCCTTGAGCGCGCGCGAGAGGCCCTGGATCTTGCCGTCCTCGTCGACCAGGTTGGCGCGGTGGGCGACGCCCATCAGCGTGCCGGCCGTATCGAACATGTTCACGAACAGGAACGCGAGGATCACGCTGACCATCGCCACATTGAAGGCGCCGGCGATGTCCATCGCCAGCCAGGTCGGCGCCAGGCTCGGCGGCATGGAGACCAGGCCGTTGTATTCGACCAGACCGAACATCCAGCCGATCGCCGTGACCGCCAGCATGCTCATCAGGATGGCGCCGAAGACGTTGCGATGGCTGAGCACGGCGATCAACAGGAAGCAGATGCCAGCCAGCAGGGCGGAGGGTTCGCCGAACGAGCCGAGGGTCAGCAGCGTGGCCGGGCTGTCGACGACGATGCCGGCGGTCTTCAGGCCGATCAAGCCCAGGAACAGGCCCACCCCCGCGCCCATCGCGAAGCGCAGGCTCATCGGGATGCTGTTCAGCAGCCATTCGCGGATGCGCGAGAGGCTCATGATCACGAACAGCACGCCGGAAATGAACACCGCACCCAGCGCGATCTGCCAGCTGTAGCCCATTTCGCCGACCACCGTGTAGGTGAAGAAGGCGTTGAGTCCCATGCCCGGCGCCAGCCCGACTGGCCAGTTGGCGTACAGCCCCATGAGGAAGCAGCCGAGCGCCGCGCCGATGCAGGTCGCGACGAAGGCCGCGCCGTGGTCCACGCCGGCCTCGGCCATGATGTTCGGGTTGACGAAGATGATGTAGGCCATCGTGATGAAGGTCGTCAGGCCCGCGAGCAGCTCGGTGCGGACACTGGTGCCATGGGCGCGAAGCTTGAAGAAACGATCGAGCCAGCCGGAGCGGGCGGTGGGCAGGCCGAGGGCCTGTTGTTCCTGCTTGGTTGTGTCCACAAGGTGTTCCTCATCGTTCTTGTTGTCGGTCACCCAGAGCCAGGCTCTCGAGGGTAGGGGGTGACGTTGCGGCCCACGACCTGAAATCGATATTGACCGAGAGGTCAGGAAGGCTCCTGGCGATTATGTGTTTGTATACAAGAAATGCAAGAGGCTTTTGCGGAGGGTTAGCCACCCAACTGGAGCCGGTTCGCCGGATAGGCGGGGCTTTCCAAGCCATGGGCGGTTGGGTTCGATCTGGGGAAGGCGCGAGCATAGGCGGATATAGCGGCCGCTAGGGCAATGTGCGGAACGTCTAGGCCGTCTCGCGTTTTGTATACGAATTGTCCTAAGACTTTCTGTTATTTTTCGCCGCCTGGACTGCCCGCCGCTACCGGTAGGCAGTACAGTTCGCACTGCCGACCTTTTCGAAACGAACCCATGAACGAACAGTTGCAGCCTCTGAAGAAGCACACCCGCACGGCCAAGAGCCGGACCGGGACCCAGGACGACATCGTCTACGCGCATATTTTCGATGCCATTCTCGAGCAGCGCCTGGCGCCGGGTACCAAGCTCAGCGAAGAGGCCCTGGGCGAAATCTTTGGCGTCAGTCGTACGATCATCCGACGTGCGCTGTCCCGGCTCGCGCATGAGGGCGTGGTGCTGCTGCGACCGAATCGCGGTGCGGTGGTGGCCAGCCCGAGCGTCGACGAGGCGCGGCAGATTTTCTATGCGCGGCGACTGGTCGAGCGGGCCATCACCGAGCTGGCTGTCGAGCACGCCACGGCCGAGCAGCTCGCGGAGCTGCGTCAGATGGTGACCGATGAGCGCGATTGCTTCGATCGCGGCGACCGGGGCGCCGGCATCCGTCTCTCGGGCGAGTTCCACCTCAAGCTCGCCGAGGCCGCGAAGAATGCGCCGCTGGTGAGCTTCCAGCGCAGCCTGGTATCGCAGACCTCGCTGATCATCGCGCAGTACGAGGGCGGCAGCCGCTCGCATTGCTCGTACGATGAGCACAACGAGCTGATCGATGCGATCGAAGCGCGCGATGCCGACAAGGCCGTGCAGCTGATGATGCATCACATGGATCACATCGACAGCAAGCTCAACCTCGACGAAGACACCGCCTCCGACGACCTCCACGCGGTGTTCTCCCACCTGCTCCTGGGCAAGAAAAAGCTTCGCCCAGCCAATTCGTAGGGCGCATTCGCGCAGCAATGACCGCGGCCGTGTGGCGGGTTGTTCGCTGCGCTCCTGAACCCGCCCTACGGGGCGGGGCGATCGGTAGGGTGGATGGCCGAAGCCATCCACGCGTATGCGCCGCCAAAGCGAAGCACGACCGGTGGAAAATCGCGTCGCGAGTTTTCCACCTACGAATTGGCGTTACGCCTTGCGGGCATTGACACGCCGCCCGTGTAGATTTCCTTCATCGCGCGGTCATCAAACCGCGACCGTGCGGCGGGTTGTTCGCTGCGCTCCTGAACCCGCCCTCCGGAGCGGGGTGATCGTAGGGTGGATGGCCGAAGCCATCCACGCGAATGCGCCGCCAAAGCGAAGCACGACCGGTGGAAAATCGCGTCGCGAGTTTTCCACCCTACGAATTGGCGTTACGCCTTGCGGGCATTGACACGCCGCCCGGGTAGATTTCCTTCATCGCGCGGTCATCACCGAGGTCATCAAACCGCGGCCCTTGCGGCGGGTTGTTCGTTGCGCTCCTGCGCCCGACCTACGGAGCGGGATGATCGGTAGGGTGGATGGCCGAAGCCATCCACGCGTATGGGCTGCGAAAGCGGGGCACGTCCGGTGGAAAATCGCTTTGCGCGCTTTCCACCCTACGGCTTGGCGTTACGCCTTGCGGTGTACCGAAACGCCGGCGGCGTAGGTTTCCTTCACTGTGCGGTCGTCGCCGAGGATCATCAGGGCGAAGAGGCGCTCCTCCAGGCTGCGCGCCTGGCGCAGACGGTAGTCGATCAGCGGCGTGGCCTTGTAGTCCAGCACCACGAAGTCCGCATCCTTGCCCGGTTGCAGGTTGCCGATCCGGTCGTCCAGGTAGAGCGCGCGGGCGCCGCCGAGGGTGGCGAGGTAGAGCGATTTGAACGGGTCCAGCTTCTTGCCCTGCAACTGCATCACCTTGTAGGCCTCGTTCAGCGATTGCAGTTGGGAGAAGCTGGTGCCGGCACCGACGTCGGTGCCCAGGCCGACGCGCACGCCGAAGCCTTCGACCTTCTCCAGGTCGAACAGCCCGCTGCCCAGGAACAGGTTGGACGTGGGGCAGAAGGCGACCGCCGAGCCGGTCTCGCCGAGGCGTTTGCATTCGTCGTCGCACAGGTGCACGCCGTGGGCGAACACCGAGCGCGCGCCGATCAGGTCATGATGGTCGTAGACGTCCAGATAGCCCTTGCGCTCGGGGAACAGCTCGCGCACCCACTCGATCTCCTTGCGGTTCTCGGACAGGTGGGTGTGCATGTAGAGGTCCGGGTATTCCTTGAACAGCTTGCCGGCCAGCGCCAGTTGCTCCGGCGTGCTGGTCGGCGCGAAGCGCGGGGTGACGGCGTAGTGCAGGCGGCCCTTGCCATGCCAGCGCTCGATCAGCGCCTTGCTGTCGGCGTAGCCGGATTCGGCGGTGTCGGTGAGGTAATCCGGCGCGTTGCGGTCCATCAGCACCTTGCCGGCGATCATCCGCAGGTTGCGCTTGTGCGCCTGCTCGAAGAAGGCGTCCACCGATTCCTTGTGCACGCTGCCGAACACCAGTGCGGTGGTGGTGCCGTTGCGCAGCAGTTCGCGCAGGAACACCTCGGCGACCTCGCTGGCGTGGGCCTTGTCGGCGAAGGCGCGCTCGGTGGGGAAGGTGTAGGTGTTGAGCCAGTCCAGAAGCTGTTCGCCATAGGACGCGATCATGCCGGTCTGCGGGTAATGGATATGGGTGTCGATGAAGCCGGGGGTGATCAGCGCGTCCTTGTACTCGATCACCTCGGTGCCGGCCGGCAGGGTGGGCAGCAGTTCGCTGGCGGCGCCGATACGCGCGACCTTGCCAGCCTCGACGACCAGCAGGCCGTCTTCGAAGTATTCATGGGACGCCTCGATGCCCACGTCGCGCGGGTTGGCGAGGCAGTGGAGCAGGGCGGCACGGTAGGCTTTGGCTTGGGACATGAAGATTTCTCGAAGCTCGTTATGTGTGGGTTGCGCGACGAAGTCGGGACGTGCGGAAACGCTTCGGCTGTAAGAGCCAGCTTGCTGGCGAAGCGTTAGCGCGAATCCATTCGCGAGTTTCGCTCCTACGCCAGGGTCACTCGCCGCGAGTCGATGTCTGGATGCCGTTCAGCCCGCCTGCGATCGCCGTGATGCGGGCACCAGCATCGGCACCGGTTTTTCGCCGTCCTGGGCGTTCTCTCCGCTCTTTTCACCGAAATGCGCGTTGTAGGTGGCGATCACTTCGCCGACGATGGACACGGCGATCTCCACCGGCAGCTTGCCCTTCACCTCGGCGATGCCCATCGGGCAGCGCATGCGCTGTACGGTCTCGGGCTGGAAGCCGCGATCGCGCAGGCGGTGTTCGAACTTGGCGCGCTTGCTCTTCGAACCGATCAGGCCGTAGTAGGTGAAGTCGTTGCGTTCGAGGATGGCGGCCGTCAGCTCGAGATCGAGCTGGTGATTGTGCGTCATCACGATGAAGTAGCTGCCCGCGGGCATCTCGCTGACCTCATCGACCACGTCCTCGCTGACCACCTTGTGCACGCCGCGCGGGAGCTGCTCGGGGAATTCGCTCTCCCGCGAGTCGATCCAGCGGACCTTGCACGGCAGGCTGGCGAGCAGCGGCACCAGCGCGCGCCCGACGTGCCCGGCGCCGAACACGGCGATCTGCGCCTGCGGCTGGCCCATCGGCTCGAACAACACCACCGTCGCGCCGCCACAGCACTGGCCGAGGCTGGCGCCCAGCGAGAAGCGCTCGAGGCGGGTTTCGCGGATGCGGTTCTCCAGCATGTCGCGGGCGATCTGCTGGACCTTGTACTCCAGGTGGCCGCCGCCGATGGTGTCGTACAGGCGGGTGCGACTGACCACCATCTTCGAGCCGGCGTTGCGCGGCGTGGAGCCGCGCTCCTCGACGATGGTGACCAGGACGCAGGGTTCGCCCTGTTGCTGCAGCTCGGCGAGGGCATCGATCCAGGTGTTCATCTCGGTTCTCCGATGCCCGGTGGGCATGCAATTTTTTCCAGTGCAGGCGCTAACGCGTCCGGTCATTACCGTGATACGGCCCTTTGGGGCGCGTCTTCAGAGCTTCGCGAGCAAGCTCGCTCCTACGGGTTGGCGCTGCGGTTGTGGGCGATCCCGTACCTGTAGGAGCCAGCTTGCTGGCGAAGCTCTTCGCCTTGGCATCTCGCTGGCACGCGTCAGTGCTCGACTTCCACCGTACGCTCCACCGCTGCGGCAGCCACCTTCAGCTTGCGCATCTGCTCGACGCCCCAGAGCACCCGTTCCGGCGTCGCCGGCGCGTCGATTTTTGGCTGCACCCGGTAGTCGGCGAGGCTCGCCACCGCGTCCTTGATGGCGCACCAGACCGAGATGCCGAGCATGAACGGCGGCTCGCCGACGGCCTTGGAATGGAACACCGTGTCTTCGGGGTTCTTGCGGTTCTCCACCAGCTTGACGCGCAGATCCAGCGGCATGTCCGCCACGGCCGGGATCTTGTAGCTCGCCGGGCCCGAGGTCATCAGCTTGCCCTTGGCGTTCCACACCAGTTCTTCCATGGTCAGCCAGCCCATGCCCTGGACGAAGCCGCCTTCCACCTGGCCGATGTCGATGGCCGGGTTCAGCGAGGCGCCGACGTCATGCAGGATGTCGCTGCGCAGCATCTTGTACTCGCCGGTCAGGGTATCGACGATCACCTCCGAGCAGGCGGCGCCGTAGGCGTAGTAGTAGAACGGCCGGCCGCGTGCCTTGTCGCGGTCGTAGTAGATCTTCGGCGTGCGGTAGAAGCCCGTGGACGACAGCGACACCTGGCCGAAGTAGGCCTGCTGGATCAAGGTCTCGAAGCTGACGAACTGGTCACGGATGCGAACCTGGCTGTTCTTGAACTCGACGTCTTCCTCGGTGACGTTCCAGTGCCGCGCGGCGAACTCGACCAGCCGCTGCTTGATCGTCTGCGCCGCATTCTGCGCCGCCTTGCCGTTGAGGTCGGCACCGCTGCTCGCCGCGGTCGGCGAGGTGTTGGGCACCTTGTCGGTGTTGGTCGCGGTGATCTGGATGCGATCGATGTCGACCTGGAACACCTCGGCCACCACCTGCGCGACCTTCACGTGCAGGCCCTGGCCCATCTCGGTGCCGCCGTGGTTCAGGTGGATGCTGCCGTCGGTGTAGACGTGCACCAGCGCGCCGGCCTGGTTGAGGAAGCTCGCCGTGAAGCTGATGCCGAACTTCACCGGCGTCAGCGCGAGGCCCTTCTTCAATACCGGACTCTTTTCGTTGAACGCGCGAATCTCGGCACGGCGCCTGGCGTACTCGGCGCTGGCCTCGAGTTCGGCGGTCATCTCCTCGAGCATGTTGTGCTCGACGGTCTGGTAGTAGTGGGTGACGTTACGGTCGTGCTTGCCGTAGTAGTTGGCCTTGCGCACCTCGAGCGGGTCCTTGCCGAGATGACGGGCGATGGCGTCCATGATCTCTTCGATCGCGACCATCCCCTGCGGGCCGCCGAAGCCGCGGTAGGCGGTGTTCGAGGCGGTGTTGGTCTTGCAGCGGTGGCCGTGGATCAGCGCGTCGCCGAGGTAGTAGGCGTTGTCGGAATGGAACATCGCGCGGTCGACGATCGAGCCGGAGAGGTCCGGCGAATAGCCGCAGTTGCCGGCCAGGTCCATGCGCACGCCCTGCAGGCGACCGCTGTCGTCGAAGCCAACCTCGTACTCGACGTAGAACGGGTGGCGCTTGCCGGTCATGGTCATGTCTTCCATGCGCGGCAGGCGCATCTTGGTCGGCCGGCCGGTCAGGCGGGCGATGACCGCGCACAGGCAGGCGGGGCCGGCGGCCTGGGTCTCCTTGCCGCCGAAGCCGCCGCCCATGCGGCGCATGTCGATGACGATCTTGTTCATCGGCACGCCGAGCACCTCGGCGACCAGCTTCTGCACCTCGGTGGGGTTCTGCGTCGAGGTGTAGACGATCATGCCGCCGTCCTCGGTGGGCATCACCGAGGAAACTTGGGTTTCCAGATAGAAGTGTTCCTGCCCGCCGATATGCAGCGAGCCGGTCAGCCGGCGCGGCGCTGCGGCCAGGGCCGCCTCGGCGTCGCCGCGCTGGTGGGTGTGGCTGTCGAGTACGAAGTGCTTCTTGCGCAGGGCATCGACCACGTCGAGCACCGGCTCCAGGTCTTCGTATTCGATGATCGCGGCCATGGCCGCCTTGCGCGCGGTTTCCAGGCTGTCGGCGGCGACCGCGATCACCGGCTGGCCGATGAACTCGACCTTGCCGTCGGCGAGCAACGGGTCACCGGGCGCCACGGCGCCGATGTCCAGCTGGCCCGGCACGTCCTGGCTGGTGATGGCGATGGCGACGCCGGGGATGGCGTAGCAGGGCGTGGTGTCGATCTTGAGGATGCGCGCGTGGGCGCGGTCGCTCATGCGCGCATAGACGTGCAGCTGGTTGGGGAATTCCAGACGGTCGTCGACGTAGACCGCTTCGCCGGACACATGCTTGGGCGCGCTGTCGTGCTTGACGCTGCGCCCGACGCCGGTGACGAGGTCCTGCCTGAACAGGGCGGCGATCTCTTCCTGGGTCTTGACGATGGCATGGTTAGACATAGGCGGTGACCCTCGTTTCGTAGGCCGGCGCTTGCAGCTCGAGGAAGCACTTGCGCAGCAGGTTCTGGGCGGTCAGCAGGCGGTATTCGCGGCTGGCGCGGAAATCGGTGAGCGGGGTGAAGTCCTGGGCCAGCGCTTCGCAGGCTTCCTCGATCACACCCGGGTACCAGGGCGCACCGGTCAGCGCCTGCTCGCAGGCCGCCGCGCGCTTGGGAATCGCGGCCATGCCGCCAAAGGCGATGCGCGCGCTCTGCACGGTGCCGTCTTCCACCACCAGGTTGAACGCGGCGCACACCGCCGAGATGTCGTCGTCCAGTCGCTTGGACACCTTGTAGGCGCGGAACGCCTGGTTGCCGCGCGGACGCGGGACGATGATCTTCTCGATGAACTCGCCTTCCTGGCGGGCGGTGACCTTGTAGTCGATGAAATAGTCTTCCAGCGCCAGCGTCCGCACGGCCTTGCCCTGGCGCAGCACGATCTGCGCGCCGAGGGCGATCAGCAGCGGCGGCGAGTCGCCGATCGGCGAGGCGTTGCCGATGTTGCCGCCGAGGGTGCCCTGGTTGCGGATCTGCAGAGAGGCGAAGCGATGCAGCAGCTCGCCGAAATCCGGGTAATCGGCGGCCAGCGCGGCGTAGCAGTCGGTCAGCGGCGTGGCGGCGCCGATCTCGATGGCCTCGTCCGTGACCACCACCTGCTTCATCTCTTCGACGTGGCCGACGTAGATCATCACCGGCAGTTCGCGGTGGAACTGGGTGACTTCCAGCGCCAGGTCGGTGCCACCGGCGAGCAGGCGGGCCTGCGGATTGGCGGCGTAGAGGTCGGCCAGGTCGGCCACGGTCAGCGGCAGCAGGCAGCGCTTGTCGCCGCTGTTCAGTTCGGCGGTCTCGCGCGGGGCGATGCCCTTGAGGCGCTCGACGGTTTCAGCCTCGGTGGCGTCGAATTGGTCTGGCTGCTTCTGGCAGCAGGACTGCTCGGCGGCATCGAGGATCGGACGGTAACCGGTGCAGCGGCACAGGTTGCCGGCCAGCGCCTCGTGGGCCTGGGCCTTGTCTGCCGTCTCGGCATTCTTTTGCAGCGCGAACAGGCTCATCACGAAGCCCGGCGTGCAGAAGCCGCACTGCGAACCGTGGCAATCGACCATCGCCTGCTGCACCTGATGCAGCTGGGCGTTGTGCTTGAGGTCTTCGACGGTGACCAACTGCTTGCCGTGCAGCGACGAGACGAACGTCAGGCAGGAGTTCAGGGTGCGATAGCGGATGCGTTCGGCGCCGGCCGGGCCGGTCAACTCGCCCACCACCACGGTGCAGGCACCGCAGTCGCCGGAGGCGCAACCCTCCTTGGTTCCGGTTTTGCCGACGTGCTCGCGCAGATAGTTGAGCACCGTGACATTGGGATCGAGCGACTGCTCGGTGCGCAGCTCTCGATTGAGTAGAAACTGGATCACGGAAGGACCTCCGGTTCTTGTTATTGGCGCAGGACTGCCTGGATCGAAAATTAGCCGTATCTGACTTTTCGGTCAACAAAAAACTGACCCAGAAGTCAGCGAAGCGATCCAGCGTCGTGTCGTCGCAGCCGAACGAGCCGCGGGTGCTTCTCGAGCGGGCCCTTGTAAAAACGTAGCGAGCGCCGATCGGGAATGCAGCCTGATCCAGCGCAGGGGCTTTCACACCGCCTGCAAGGCCCGGTTTTTCGCGCGCTCGTGGGCTGCCGGCCGCAGGCGGCACCGTCGATCTGGCCGCAGGGTCGACAGCGGATTTTTGCCGGCTCGAACGACGTCGGAACATAAACGGCGGAGGTTGCGATGCGGGCGGTCCTGAAAGAAGAGCGGTTTCTCCTGCTGGCGCTGGTGGCAGCGCTGGTCGCCTATGCGACCGAGGACAGCCTGCTGCACGGCGGACGCCTGGTGGCGCTGATCGCCACCGGTCTGCTGATCGGAATGATCGTGCTGGCCTCGGTGCGCGTCGCCCACCATGCCGAGGTGCTGGCCGAGAAGGTCGGCGACCCCTACGGAACCATGATCCTCACGCTCTCGGCGGTGCTCGTCGAGGTGGTCATCCTGGGCATCATGCTGACCCACCATCCCGCCCCGACGCTGGTACGCGACACCATCTACGCCGCGGTAATGCTCGACCTCAACGGCATCCTTGGTCTCGCGGCGCTGATGGGCGGGCTGCGGCATGGCGAGCAGGCCTACAACGACGATTCTGCGCGAACCTACAGCGTGATGATCCTGACCGCGATGGGTGTGTCGATGGTCGTGCCCGAGTTCGTCCCGCGCGAGGATTGGCGGCTGTACTCGGCCTTCACCATCGGCGCGATGGTGCTGCTGTACGGCGTGTTCCTGCGGATGCAGGTCGGTGCGCACAGTTATTTCTTCAGCTACAGCTACCCGGAAAAGCGTCGCAAGGCCGGTGCCGAGCCCGCCCCTCGGGGCGAAAGCCGCAAGCGTTCGATCCTGCTGCTCTGCGCCGGCGTGGTGCTGATCGGCGCGCTGGCCGAAGTCATGTCCAAGACGCTCGGCGCCGGCCTGGCCGGCAGCGGCGCGCCGCCGATGGTGGCCGCCCTGGTGGTGGCGGCAATCTCCGCGAGTCCCGAGATCCTCACCGCGCTGCGTGCCGCGCTGGCCAACCGGATGCAGTCGGTGGTCAACATCGCGTTGGGTGCGTCGCTATCGACCGTGATCCTGACGGTGCCGGTGATGGAGGCGCTGGCGCTGTATAGTGACCAGCCGCTGCGCATGGGCATGACCCCCGTGCAGACCGTGATGGTCTTCATCACGCTGATCGTGGCGGCCATCAACCTGAACGACGGCGAAACCAACGCGATCGAGGGCATGACCCACTTCGTGCTGTTCGCCACCTTCATCATGCTGTCGCTGATCGGGCTGTGACGCCGCGATCGGCGGCCCGGACGGACTTCATGGACGTACGCATCTACCTCGCCGGCCCCGGCGTGTTCCGCCCCGATGCGCTCAAGCACGGCGAGCGGCTCAAGGCGCTGTGCGCCGAATTCGGCTTCACCGGTCTCTATCCGCTGGACAAACAGGTGCCTGCGCCCATCACCGAACCCCGGTCGCAGGCGGCCTGGATCTACCAGGCCAATCTCGAATTGCTCGAGCAGGCTGACGCGGTGATCGCCGACCTGAATTTTTTCCGTGGCGGCGAGCCGGACAGCGGCACCAGCTTCGAAGTGGGCTACGCCGTGGCGCGTGGCAAGCCGGTGGTCGGGTATCTCGATGGCGAGGGCAGTTATGCCGAACGCCTGCGCCGGCAGCACGGGCACCTCTGTGGTCAGCCGGGCTTCGACTGCGACGGCCTGCATCTCGAAGCCTTCGACCTGCCGCTGAACCTGATGCTGGCGGTCCCGGCCGAGGTCGTCGTCGGCACCGCCCGCGAGGCGCTGCAACGCCTGGCCCAGGGCCTTTCGCGCTGAAATACGGAGCCGTGCTGGCGGATCGCGCACGGCCAAGGCGGAGTGTTCGCTGCGCGCCTGAATCCGCCCTACGGTGGTGACGGCTTTGCGTCGGGCCGACCGTAGGGTGCATTCGCGAAGCAATGCACCGGGGCCACTCGGAACCGACAGCCACACCTTTCTGGCGCCGCGCACGGCCACGGCGGATTGTTCGCTGCGCGCCTGAATCCGCCCTACGGTGGCCGCGGCTTTGCGGGGCCGACCGTAGGGTGCATTCGCGCAGCAATGCACCGGGCCGCTGGCGGCCGTTCAGCCGGCGATCAGTTCGCATGCCGCGCTACGGTGCGCCGCCACCAGCGCGGGGACGTCCAGCCCTTCGACCTGCCCGTCGATGACCCGCCACCGGCCGCCGATCATCACCCGATCGGCGCGGTCGGCGCCGCAGAGCAGCAAGGCGGAGAGCGGGTCGTGGCTGCCGGAGAAGCGCAGCTCGTCGAGCTTGAACAGGGCCAGGTCGGCCTGCTTGCCGACGGCCAGCTCGCCGACGTCGCTGCGGCCGAGCAATTGCGCCGAGCCACGGGTGGCCCAGCCGAGCGCGCGTTCGGGGGTGATCCGTTCGGCCCCGTAGCGCAGCCGTTGCAGATACAGCGCCTGCTTCGCCTCGAGGATCATGTTCGAGCCATCGTTAGACGCCGAGCCGTCGACGCCCAGGCCGATCGGCGCGCCGGCGGCTTCCAACTCCACGGTCGGGCAGATGCCGGAAGCCAGGCGCATGTTGCTGCTCGGGCAATGGCAGATGCCGGTGCCCGCGGCGCCGAGCCGGGCGATCTCGTCGGGGTTGAAGTGGATGCCGTGGGCCAGCCAGGTACGCGGGCCGAGCCAGCCGACGCTGTCGAGGTAATCCACCGTGCGCAGGCCGAAGCGCTCGAGGCAGAAGGCTTCCTCATCCAGCGTTTCGGCGAGGTGGGTGTGCAGGCGCACATCGAGGCGTTCGGCGAGTTCGGCGCTGGCGCGCATGATCTGCGGCGTGACCGAGAACGGCGAGCAGGGTGCCAGGGCGATCTGCACCTGCGCGCCGTCGCCCCGCTCGTGGTAGCGGCGGATCAGGCGCTCGCTGTCGGCGAGGATGATCTCGGCCTCCTGCACGGTCTGCTGCGGCGGCAGGCCGCCGTCGGCTTCGCCCAGGCTCATCGAACCGCGCGTCAGCAATGCGCGCATGCCGAGCCGGCGCACGGCCTCGACCTGCACGTCGATGGCGTCTTCCAGACCCTGCGGGAACAGGTAGTGGTGGTCGGCCGCGGTGGTGCAGCCCGACAGCAGCAGCTCGGCCAGCGCCACCTGGCTGGCGACCTCCAGCTTCTCTGGCGTCAGGCGCGCCCAGACCGGATAGAGCGTCTTCAGCCATGGGAACAGCGGCTGGTTCACCACCGGCGCCCAGGCGCGGGTGAGGGTCTGGTAGAAGTGATGGTGCGTGTTGATGAGCCCCGGCAGCACGACGTGCTCACGGGCATCGAAGACCTGATCGACGGGGTGCGCGGGTGGCTGGCCGGCGCCGAGCAGTTCGGCGATGACACCGCCTTCGACGACCAGGCCGCCGGGGGCTTGCTGGTCGTTGGCAGTGAAGAGAGCGAGGGGGTTCTTGATCCAGAGACGGGTCGCGGGCATGGCCGGCTTCTCCTGTTGATGATGGGAAAGCCAGCTCAGTTATGCCCTGTCTGCTGATCCAGGGGCCTTGTCAGGCGCGACAGAAGATAGCCGTCCGCGCGCGGCCTGTCATCCTCAGGCCCAACCCCAGAACTGCAACCACCAGCCGGTGGCGATCACGGCGGCGCAGGCACCGAGGCAGCCGAAGGCGAGCAGGCGGCGCAGGCCGTTGCCGCCGTGCCGGCTGATCACGCGCCAGGCGAGTGCCAGGCTCCAGGCGACCGCGCCGGCCAGCAGCGCGGCCCGTGCGGGTTGTGCCCAGGCGAGTGCGAGGCCTTCGTAGCGCAGCAGCTTGACGGTCGTCGCCGACAGGCCGAGGAACAGCCCGGCGCCGCCCAGCGGGATCAGCGTCAGGGCGAGGTGATGGAACAGGCTGGCACCCCGCCCCAGCACCTGCACGGCCAGGCGCAGCAACAGCCAGAGCGCGCCGCCGATCAGCATCGCGCCGGCGCCGAGGTACAGCAGGATCATCGCGCCATCGAGCCAGGTAAAGGTGTCGTTGGCCGCGGGGTAGTGGGTCAGCAGCCACCAGGGCGCGGTCGCCTCGAGCGGCCAGTAGAGGTCGCGCTCCACCAGCCAGGTCGCCGCGGCCTGCTTGATGGCGATGAACCAGGGGCTGACCGTCCACTGGAAGGCGCCCATCGCCAGCCCGATCACGCCGAACAGGAGCAGGCGTACGTCCCAATCGGTCTGCGGTGCGCTGCCGCCGACGATCAGGATTTCCGCGTTCGGCGAGCGCAGGCTCAGGCGCACCGCGTCGCGCTGGCCGCTGCATCGTCCACAGGCATGACAGTCACGCGCACCCTGCATGCGCCGGATATCCAGCAGCGGCGCGCAGTTGGGCGTTGGCAGGCGCGTGCCGGCGTTCGCCAGCCAGCGGGTTTCGTCGACCCGGTAATGCAGCGGCGCCAGGCGTGCGAGCAGGCCGAATACGCCACTGACCGGGCACAGGTAGCGACACCAGATGCGCTTGCCGCGTCCGTAGAAATAACCGACCAGCATGGCCGCGATAGTCGAGCCGCCGAGGATCAAGAGCGCCGCCTGGGCGTAGTCATAGACGCTGATGAGCTGCCCGTAGACGGTGGTCAGTATGAAGGCGAGCGTCGGCCAGCCGCCCCAGCGAATCCAGCGCGGCGTTCCACGCCCCAGACCGCGCCAGCTGATCCATTCGCTGAGCGATCCCTCCGGGCAGAGCACACCGCACCACAGGCGCCCGAACAGCACGATGGACACCAGCACGAACGGCCACCACAGCCCCCAGAAGATGAACTGCGCCGCCAGGGTCAGGTCGTTCAGCAGGCCGGCCTCGGCCGGCGGGAGCGGCAGGAAGGCGGGAATGACCAGCAGCACGGCGTAGAAACCGACCACCAGCCACTGCACCAGACGGATGATCCGCGCGTGCCGCCTGAGCGCATCGCCCAGCGCCGCCAGCCGGAGGCCGATGTCCATTACGCGGCGCTCGCGGCCGGCAGTGCCGTTGCGCGCGGGCGCAGCCAGTAGAGGGCGACCGCCCAGTAGGCCGCCAGGGTCGCCACGGCCACGGCCGATGGCATGGCGCGGTAGCCGGTGAGGCTGGCCAGGGTTCCGCCGAGCGCGCTGCCGTCATCGAGCAGGGCCGAGGTGTCCCACAGGGCATCGCCGAACCAGGCGTAGACGAACTCGGGCACGTCCATGCCCATCAGCAAGCCGCTCAGCCGGTCGAGCCCGGCCATCAGCAGGGCGCTGCCGAGCAGAAGCAGCATGACTTCGCTGGCACGGAAGAAGGTGCGCCAGGCGATGAAGCGGCTACCGGCCTGCAACAGTGCATAGCTCGCCAACGCCAGCGCGAACCCGAGCAGCCCACCAAGGGCGAACCGGCCCAGGTCGGCGCCGTCCTGCTGCGCGCCGATGCCCATCAGGAATACGACCGTTTCGCTGCCTTCGCGCGCGACCGCGAGCATCGCCAGGACCATCAGCCCCAGCCCGCTGCCCTGGCCGAGGCGCGCGGCGGCGTCGCGTTGCAGGTCGCGCTTGAGGTGCCGGCCGTGGTGATGCATCCAGCCGACCATGTGCAGGATCAGCAGGCTGGCGGCGAACACCATCGAGCACTGGAACCACTCGCCGCCGCTGCCGGCCATCCACTGGCCGGCGCCGATCAGCGCCCAGCCGAGCAGCGCCGCCAGGCCCAGGCCGGCCGCGACGCCGCTCCACAACAGGCGCATGGCGGCGCGGTTGTCCGGCTGCTGGCGCAACCAGGCGTGCAGGATGCCGATCACCAGCAGCGCTTCGACGCTCTCGCGCCAGACGATGAACATTGACTGGCCCATGCGGGTCCTCCGTTACTGGGCGACGATCTCGCCTTCAGGCAGGTCCATGTGGAATTCGTCGAAGAACGGATACCGGCCAGGCTTGAGCGGGTGGATGACGACGAACGAGGTCACGCCGGGCGACAGCACCTTCTCGACGCGCAGCGGCGTGCTCTCGAATTCGGTCGGTCCCGTGCCGCCGTTGTGGACCACGATCTTGAAGCGCTGGCCGGCTGGCACCTCGATCCGCGCGGGTTCGAAATGCCCGTCGCGGATGGTCAGCTCGTAGCTGGGCAGCGCGGCGACGGCCGGCATGGCACCGGTCACCGTCAGCATCAGGAGTGCGCGCGACAGGGCTTTCATCGTCCAGTCCTCAGTAGCCGCCTTTCTTGCCGATGCCGGCAAAGGTGAAGTCGTACTCCAGCTGGCACGGCTCGAACCAGGGCGCAACGCCGGTTTCCTTGTCGACGTGGCGGCCGAACATCGCATGGCCCGAGCCGGGCGGGGTGATGAAGTAGGTCAGGTGGTAGTTGCCGGGGCCGAGCAGCTTGAGGTTGTCGCCATAGTGCGGGCCGTCGCTGGCGACCATCGCGTGGAAGTCGCCTTCGAGCACGTCGTCCGAGCCCTGCTTGGTCAGGCGGTAACGGATGCCGAGGTAGGGCACGAAGCTGCCTTCCTGCCAGCCGTTGACGTTGCTCTCGGTCGCCATGATGTCGGCCTCCATGTGCACGTCGGCCTTGGCGGCGTCGAGCATCATGCCGGGCGGGTCCATCGTGATCGGCTGCAGGTAGACGGCGCCGACTTCCATCCCGCCGCATTGCTGCGGCTCGCCGATCGGGTATTCCCTGGCCTGCGCGGCGGGTGCCAGTGCCAGGGCGAGGAGGGTGAGGCAAACGGGGATACGCATGGGTTGAGCTCCGATCCAGGTGTCGAGGACGCGAGGATCGGACGATTCGCCAGAAACGATAATGATTCTTGTCAAGTTCATCGCCGATTGCCGGAAGGCGAAACCTGACCGTACACGATGCTCTAACATGGACGCCCTTGCCGATGAGGACGTTCATGGCTCACCCCGCACCGCTCGATCCACAGACCGCCCGTGTATTGCCCTGGCTGGTGGCCATCGCGTTCTTCATGCAGACGCTCGACGGCACCATCCTCAACACCGCGCTGCCGGCGATGGCGCGCGACCTCGCCGAAGACCCGCTGCGCATGCAGGGCGTGGTGATCGCCTACATGCTCACCGTGGCGCTGCTGATCCCGGCCTCGGGCTGGCTGGCCGACCGTTTCGGCACACGCCGCACCTTCTTCGGCGCGATCGTCCTGTTCACGCTGGGTTCGCTGTTCTGCGCGCTGTCCGCTTCGTTCAATCAGCTGGTGATCGCGCGGGTGGTTCAGGCCATCGGCGGTGCGCTGATGCTGCCGGTCGGGCGGCTGGTCATCCTGCGTAGCTACCCGCGCTCGGACTTCGTGCGGGTGATGGCCTTCATCGCGCTGCCGGGGCTGGTCGGGCCGCTGATCGGCCCCACGCTCGGCGGCTGGCTGGTGGAGTACACCTCCTGGCACTGGATCTTCCTGATCAACCTGCCCGTCGGGGTGATCGGCGGGATCGCGGCGTTCCGTTACATGCCGGACCTGCGCCTGCCGGGCCGCATGCGCTTCGATACGCTCGGCTTCGTGCTGTTCGGCGCGGCCATGCTGCTGATCACCATCGCGCTCGAAGGGCTCGGCGAGCTGCACATGCCGCATGCCCGCGTGCTGCTCCTGCTGTTCGGCGGGATCGCCTGCCTGGCCGCCTACTGGCTGCGTGCCGGGCACGTCGAGCGGCCGCTGTTCAGCCCCCGGCTGTTTCACAATCGCAGCTTTGCGGTGGGCATCCTCGGCAACCTGTTCGCGCGCCTGGGCAGTGGTTCGCTGCCCTTCCTCATGCCGCTGCTGTTGCAGGTCGCGCTGGGTTACTCGCCGGCCGAAGCGGGGATGACCATGATCCCGCTGGCGCTCGGCGCAATGACCGTCAAGCCGCTGGCCAAACCGCTGTTCGACCGGCTCGGCTATCGGCGCATCCTCACCGCCAACACCTTGCTGCTGGGCGGGCTGATCGCCAGCCTCGCGCTGATCGGGCCGGACACGCCGACCCCGTGGCTGCTGGTGCACCTGGGGCTGATCGGCATGGTCAACTCGATGCAGTTCACGGCGATGAACACCGTCACGCTGATCGACCTGCGCGACGAAGACGCCAGCAGCGGCAACAGCCTGCTGTCGGTCGTGGTGCAGCTGTCGATGAGCCTCGGCGTGGCGTCCGCGGGTGCGCTGCTCGGCGGGTTCACCGTACCCGGCGCTCGTGGCGAAGAGGTGCTGCAAGCGTTCCACTACACCTTCCTGTGCATCGGCGGCATGGCGATGCTGGCCGCCGCGCTGTTCTTCCAACTGGAGCCGGCCGAGGACAAGCGATCGCACCGCGTCGACACCGAGGCGGATGTCGAGACCTGAACGCACGCCAATGAACGAGGAGCCGCCATGCGAATCGACATGCACGCCGAGACCCGCCTTCCCGAGGCCTTGCTCGATGGTTTGCGCAATGCCCGCCAGGTCGTGGTGTTCACCGGCGCGGGCGTCTCCGCCGAAAGCGGCATCCCGACCTTCCGCGACGCGCTGACCGGGCTCTGGTCGCGCTTCGATGCCCTGTCGCTGGCCACGCCCGAGGCGTTCGAGCGAGATCCGGCGCTGGTGTGGGGCTGGTACGAGTGGCGGCGCATGAAGGTGTTGCAGACGCAACCGAACGCCGCGCACCGTGCCATCGCGTCGCTGGCGGCCTGCGTGCCGGCGCTGTCGCTCATCACCCAGAACGTCGATGACCTGCATGAGCGGGCCGGCAGCCCGGACGTGGTGCACTTGCACGGCAGCCTCGCGGCGCCGCGCTGTTTCAAGTGTTCGAAACCCCATGCCGGGCTGCCGATCCCGCAGGAGCCGGAGGGTGGCCGGCGACTCGAGCCGCCGCGCTGCGAGCACTGTGGCGGGCCGGTGCGGCCGGGGGTCGTCTGGTTCGGGGAAACTTTGCCGGAGGCCGCCCTGCACGGCGCCTTCGAGGCGGCGGCAAGGTGCGATGTCCTGCTGTCGATCGGCACTTCCGGCGTGGTCCAGCCGGCGGCGCTGTTGCCCGGCATCGCCCGGGATGCAGGCGCGAGGGTCATCGAGATCAACCCGCAGCCGAGTGCTTCGAGCGCGGGCTACGATTGGAGCCTGTGCGGCCCGGCGGGGCAGGTGATGCCCGCGCTGCTGGCGCAGGCATGGCCGTGAAGAGCACCGTCCACGGCTGTGCAACACATTCACCCGTGCATGTAAATCGACGATCGGTCCGCGGTATCGGTCGATCAACCCCGCCGGCTTGCCTAGAATGCTCGGGCGCGCCTTGGCGCGCGTCCCGTTCATCACGCAGGAACACGCTTCGCATGGGTCAGCTGTCCCCCGAAACCATCGCTATCGTCAAATCCACCGCACCGGCCTTGCAGCAGCACGGTGTGGCCATTACCACGCGCATGTACGAGCGCCTGTTCGTCGATCCCGAGATGAAGGCCCTGTTCGATCAGGCCGCGCAGGATTCCGGCGAGCAACCCAAGCGTCTGGCGGGCGCCATTCTCGCCTTCTCGCGCAACGTCGATAACCTGGACGCGATGCAGGGTGCCGTCGAGCGCATCTGCGCCCGTCATGTGGAGACGCGCATCAAGCCCGAGCATTACCCGATCGTCGCCGAAGCCCTGCTGCCGGCGATCAAAGACGTCCTGGGCGAGGCCGTCGATGAACGCACGCTGCAGGCCTGGGGCGAGGCCTATTGGATGCTCGCCGACGCCATGATCGCCCGCGAACAGCAACTCTACCGCCAGGCGTGATCCCGCCGGCGCACTCCGCAACATGACCCGGCGGCGTCGGCGTTACGCCAGCGCCGCCCCTGGAGCGCCACGATGACCCGAGACGAGACCTGCGACGACCTGCTGCTCGACAACCAGCTGTGCTTCGCCCTGCATTCGACGTCGCTGCTGATGACCAAGGTCTACAAGCCGTTGCTGCAAGCCATTGGCCTGACCTATCCGCAGTACCTCGCCATGCTGGTGCTCTGGGAGCGCGACGGCATCACGGTCGGCGAGCTCAGCCGACGCCTGATGACCGATCCGGGATCCGTCACCCCGCTGCTCAAGCGGCTGGAAGCCGAAGGCCTCATCGAGCGGCGTCGCAGTTCGGTCGACGAGCGCGTGGTGGAACTGCATCTGACCGAGGCAGGCCGCACGATGCGAGCCAATGCCGAGCGCTTTCCGAATTGCATCGCCACCGGTAGCGATCTGGGGCGCGACGAAATCATGCGCCTGCGCAACGAGCTGATCGAGCTGCGAAACCGCCTCCAGCGCATGCTCTAGACCGTTCGTCGGGCGCGAGCGGTTTCGTTCGTAAATTTAACTTGCACACAAAATAAAACGACGTTAACTTTCGCCTCGTTGTCTCGCAGCAGACGCGCAGGCGCCTCGGCATCGCTGATGGCAGGTGGTAGCCCGGCCCACGGGCAGGCGCGTGAACCCAACCCAGAAGGAGAACGTCATGTCGATCGAAAACGTTGTGTACCGCGCCTCAGCTGAAGTCACCGGTGGCCGTGATGGCCGCGCCATCTCGTCGGACGGCGTGCTCGACGTCGCGCTGACGACGCCCAAAGAGCTGGGCGGCGCGGGCGGTAAAGGCACCAACCCCGAGCAACTGTTCGCTGCCGGCTACTCGGCGTGCTTCATCGGGGCCATGAAGTTCGTCGCCGCGCGCGACAAGATCGCGCTGTCGCCGGATACCTGGATCGAAGGCTTCGTGGGCATCGGCGCCATTCCCAACGGCTTCGGCATCGAGGTCGAACTGAAGATCACGATTCCTGACATGGACCGCGCCCAGGCCCAGGAACTGATCGAGAAGGCGCACATCGTCTGCCCATACTCGAACGCCACCCGCGGCAACATCGACGTCGCCCTGACGCTCGTCTGAACCGCCGCTGACGTCGCATCGCCCGCACGCCGCAGACCGCGGCAGGCGGGCGATGTCGTTTCAGGCTTCCAGCAGGCCAAGTGCCTCGTTCAGCTTCTCCAGCGACTCGGCATGCTTGCCTGCTTCATGCAGCTCCTCGCCTTCGGCGCGCAGCGATTGCACGCGCTCGAGCAGCGCCGGATCGGCGGGTGGGTCGGCTTGCAATTGCTGGTCGATCTTCGCCATTTCCTGCGGGCAATGCATGGCCCAGAGCGGCGTGGACAGCAGGGCGGCAACGGTAAACAGCATCAGGCGGCGCATGGTGGATTCCTCCGTGGTGGGCAGCAGAAGTATAGAAACCGCTGCTCGACCTGCTCGTCGCCGCGACATGCGGCATCAAGCGCTGGCCATCCACCCCAGCACCAGGCCAGCCACCACCAGGTAACGCCCGCCCTTGGCCAGCGTCACCAGCAACAGGAAACGCCACCAGGGCTCCCGCATGACGCCTGCGATGAGCGTCAACGCATCGCCGAACACAGGCGCCCAACTCAACAGCAACGACCAGCGCCCGAAACGACCGTAAAGCCGCTGCGCCCGGCCAAGGTTGCGTTCGCTGACCGGAAACCAGCGCCTGCCGCGAAACCGCTCGATGCCCCGCCCAATCGCCCAGTTCACCAGCGCCCCAAGCGTATTGCCGACGGTGGCGACCAGCAGCAACAGCCACACCGGATGGCGTTCACCCAGCAGCAGGGCGGTGAGCACGGCTTCCGACTGCGCCGGCAGAAGCGTGGCGGCGAGGAAGGCGGAGAGCAGCAAGGTGAGGAGGGGCATGAGGTCGGGAGGCGCTTGTGGATGAGGGGCTGGTGGGTTGATGTTGCGATTGGGCTGCAGCGATGTGGATCAGCGGGTCTTGCGCGGCGATTGTAGCCGGAGCGAGTCGGATGCCATGGTGCCTCGGTCTGGCATTCCGGTCGCCGCATTTCCGCGGCTCGGTCTACAGGTTGCGCCTTGCACCACGCTGGGATTTTGGACGTATGTAGGAGCCAGGGGGACGCCTAGTTGTGTAAACCCAGTACGTTGTTCAGTGGCACTGGAGCCCGACTAATTGGCGGTTTGTAGTTGAGGCTGCTATGCGGCCTGTGCCAGTTGTAGTGGTGCAGCCAGGCAGGCAAGTGTCTGGCT
>NZ_RBZQ01000014.1 GCF_003640395.1 Stutzerimonas urumqiensis
GTGAGGCGTTGAGCTAACCCATACTAATTGCCCGTGAGGCTTGACCATATAACACCCAAACAATCTGGCGCTGCCAGAGGGTGCGGTCGAAGCCGACACCAACCGAAGATTTGCGAATCGCAACCACATCACATACCCATTCGGGGAAACGGCCAACACCGCGTCCCCAACCGAATTGCTTGACGATCATAGAGCGTTGGAACCACCTGATCCCATCCCGAACTCAGAAGTGAAACGACGCATCGCCGATGGTAGTGTGGGGTCTCCCCATGTGAGAGTAGGTCATCGTCAAGCTCCTATCCCAAACGCCTCGGCCTATCGGTCGGGGCGTTTATCTTTGGGCGATGGTAACCTGGGCGCCTGTGGCGCTGGCTTCGACTGCATCGCCAGCGAACATGTCCAAGATGCCGAGGGAACAGGTAACCTGTCCCTCCGGTACTCAAGGAACGGACCATGAAGCTAACGCAGCTGCCCTCGGATGCCTTTGAGTCGGGCAACCTCATCGCCTGCCCAGAATGCGACCTGATCATGCGAAAGGGCGCCATTGCAGAAGGCGTTGCGCTCGAATGTCCGCGTTGTCATTACGAGTTGCTGTCGTATCGACCCAATGTAATAGGGCAGAGTCTTGCTTTGGTTTTAACCGCTTTGCTGCTCTATATCCCGGCGAACTTCCTGCCGATTGTTAACCTTAGCCTGCTAGGCAGAACTACATACGATACCGTTTGGACTGGTGTGCTAGGGCTCTACCAGAGCGGCATGCGTTCGATTGCACTTGTGGTCTTTCTTTGCAGCATGGTTGTTCCGCTGTTGAAATTGCTATGCCAGTTATTCGTTTTGCTTACCGTCATTTCGGATAAAGGCCGACGTGCAGGTGTGTTCGCCTATCGCGTGTACCACCATATGCGTGATTGGGGGATGCTCGAGGTGTATCTGCTCGGCATTCTCGTGTCGATCATCAAACTGAACGATATGGCTCAGTTGTCCGTGGGAGCGGGTCTGGCCTGTTTCGTAGCCCTTTTGCTCGTGCAGGTATGGCTGGAAATCAAGATGTCGCCGCAGCAAGTATGGGAAGCCCTTGCGGAGCAAGACCGTGCGCGCGATTGATGCAGGATTGCTGGTTTGCCTGGAGTGTCACCAGCTGAATCCGGCGCGGTCCACCGACGGCCACCCCTGCATTCGTTGTGGTGCCAAAGTGTATTCGAGGCGTCCGCGCAGCATTGAAAAGACTTGGGCCTTATTGATTACGGCTGCCATTCTCTATTTGCCCGCCAATCTCTTGCCGATCATGACGGTGCGCTCCTTCGGAAGCGGTACTCCGGATACGATCATGTCCGGCATCATTACGCTGGCGCAGCACGGCATGTTGCCGATTGCCAGCGTCGTTTTCATCGCGAGCATTCTGGTGCCGACCTTCAAGTTAGTTGGAATAGGCTTGCTGCTGTTATCGGTTCAGCGGCACAGACGGCTATCAGCCCGGCAGCGAATCGTCACTTTTCGCTTCATTGAATGGATAGGCCGTTGGTCGATGCTCGATATCTTCGTGATTGCCATCCTGGTTGCGGTAGTCAATTTCGGTAACTTGGCGAGCGTGGAGCCGGGCCTTGGCGCCACTGCCTTCGCCAGCGTTGTCATACTGACGATGCTCGCCGCACTTACCTTCGACCCTCGGCTGATTTGGGATAACACGGAGACGCCCACCGAACATGAATGAACTACCTGTTGCACGCGCCCGTCCGGCTTCGACATGGTCCGCCATATGGGTACTGCCGCTAATCGCCCTGCTTATTGGAGGTTGGTTGGCTTGGCAGGCGTACAGCGAGCGGGGGGTCAATATCCGGGTTCGGTTCGAAACGGGCGAAGGTATCGAGGTCGGTAAGACGCAGGTTGTTTACAAAGGGATGTCGATTGGCGAGGTGTCGGCGTTGGACCTCGACGATGAAGGAGAGAGGCGCGGTGTCGTGGCCACGCTCGAAATGAACAAGGACGCCCAGGATTATCTGCGTGAGCAAACACGCTTCTGGCTGGTCAAGCCGAGTATCACGTTGGCGGGCATTACCGGGTTAGAAACGCTCGTCTCCGGTAACTACATTGCGGTGAGTCCCGGCGGTGGCGAGCCCACCCGTGAATTTTCAGCCTTGGCCCAGGAGCCTCCGCTTTCCGATCTGAATCCCGGTTTGCATCTCACGCTCAAGGCAGATCGGCTCGGGTCGCTCAATCGCGGCAGTCCGGTGTACTACAAGCAGATTCAGGTAGGGCAGGTCAAAAATTACGAACTGGGCGCAGACCAGCGGACCATCGAGGTCAAGGTCTATATCGAGCCTGAATACGCCTCGCTGGTTCGCAAGCACACGCGTTTTTGGAATGCCAGTGGCATCAGCATCGATGCCGGTCTTTCGGGCGTGAAGGTTCATGCCGAGTCGCTGGCCAGCATCGTTGCCGGCGGTATCTCATTCGCTACGCCCGAGCACCGCAAGGACAGCCCGCCGACCGATCCCTCGATTCCCTTCCGGCTCTATGAAGATTTCGAGGCGGCCCAGGCTGGCATTCGAATCATCGTTCACCTAACTGAATTCCAAGGACTCCAGGCCGGTCGCACGCCCGTCATGTACAAAGGGATGCAGGTCGGCGTGCTGAAGACGCTCACGGTCTCGCCTGATCTCAACGAGGCGACCGCCGGACTCACCCTGGATCCCTTGATGGAGGACTCCCTGGTAGAGGGAACGGACTTCTGGGTAGTTACCCCATCCATTTCCCTTGCCGGCATCACCGGTCTCGAGGCGCTGGTCAAGGGCAACTACATCGCAATAAGGCCCGGGGAGCCCGGTGCTGAGCCGGCGCGCGAGTTCACGGCTCGATTGAAGGCCCCTCCGCTCGACATACGAGCCCCCGGCAAGCACCTCGTGCTGTTCGCCGATGCGCTCGGTTCGCTGGATGTCGGCAGCCCGGTGCTTCATCGCCAAGTGAAGGTCGGCTCGGTCCAGAGTTATCAGTTCTCGCGCGATCAGCAGAAAGTGATGATCGGAGTGCACATCGAGCCGGCCTACGAGGATTTGGTAAACAGCTCGACGCGCTTCTGGAACGCCAGCGGCATCACGCTCAGTGGCGGTTTATCCGGGATCGAGGTGCGCAGCGAGTCGTTGCAGAGCCTGCTCGCGGGCGGCATCGCCTTCGAAACGCCAGATCCTGATGCGGCCGAAGGCGAACGCATCTCGCGATTCACGCTTCATGATGACCGCGCCTCGGCCCTGCGCGTGGGGGAGCAAGTCCGCATTGAAGTCGAGCAGGCGGACGGACTGGCGCCCGGTACGGTCATTCGCTACCGAGGCGTCGAAGTAGGCCGGATCGAGACGATCTCGCTGTCGGCTGATTTCGAGACGGTCGTCCTGACCGCGCAGATCACCGAGGCGGGCGAGGTGATCGCACGCGATGGTGCTGCGTTCTGGATTGTCCGGCCGGAGCTCGGATTGCTGCGCACCGCCAATCTCGGCACCCTGGTGACCGGCCCCTATGTCGAGGTTCGCCCGGGCGAGCGCCATGCTGCACCGCGTCATGATTTCGTCGCCCTGGAACGCGCACCCGCCGCGCCGGAAGCGGAAGGTTTGCACCTGGTGCTGAGCGCCGCCCGACTGGGCTCGATCAAGCCCGGCAATCCGGTGACCTATCGGGAGGTGACGGTCGGGCGCGTCGTGAGCTACGCGCTCGGGCCGACCGGCGATCGGGTGCTCATCCGAATCGTGATCGAGCCACGCTATGCGCCGCTGGTACACACTGGGAGCCGCTTCTGGGAGACCAGTGGTTTCGGGTTCGACTTCGGTTTGCTGGAAGGCGCGAAGATCCGCACTGATTCCCTGGAGTCGCTGATCGAAGGGGGCGTCGCCTTTGCTACGCCCGAAGCCGAAGCGATGGGCCATTCTGCGCGACCCGGGCAAACCTTCGCCCTCTTCAAGGAACCCAGGGAGGAGTGGCTGGACTGGGCTCCGAAGATCACCCTGGCCAGCGACCAGCCGGCCGATGCCGACTGAGTCGCCGGCATCGGATCGGCATCAGGCCGTTTCGGTAGCTATCGCTCGCGTCGTCCGCGAGTCGTCGGTCGATGCACGACGCCGGATGAACTTCCAGTCCGCTTCGTCCAGGTAAATGCCACTCGGCGTGCTTCCGCCTTCGAGATCGATTGCGACATCGGCAGAAACCTGCGGCTTGACCGAGGCGAGGATCGGCACGAAACCAAGCTGCAGGCTGGTTTCTATCAACGCCTGCTGGTTTCTCTCGTCGATGTCGGCCGCCTCGTCGAGGTAATACGGCAGGCGAATCTGCCCAGCTCGTTCCCGATCCATCAGGTGCAGCAACAGGTACATGTTCGTCAGCGCCTTGATGGTCATGGTCGTGCCGTTTGAGGCCGCACCGTCGATGTCGGTGTGCATGACCGGCTGACCGCCAACCTTGGTGATCTCGAACGCCAGTTCGAACAGGTCCTTCAAGCCGAGCTGGTTGTGATTGGCGGCGACCAGGCGCGCGAGGTAATCACGTGCCTCCTCGTTCTTCGCGTCCTGCTCGGCTGACTGGCTCAGATCGAACACCGACAAGGTTTCTCCCTCCTCGTACTGTCCGGCGCTGTGAATGATCTGATCGATGTGGCGCAGGGCATCCTTGTTCGGCGCCAGCACGATGCGGAAGCTCTCCAGGTTCGAGACCTGGCGCTTGTTGATCTCCCGGTTGAACAACGCGAGCTGGTGTTCGAGGTTGTCGTAGTCACTGCGGATGTTGCGCAGCGTGCGGGCGATGTCGGTCACCGCGGCACGACGCGCCTTGGCCAGCGTCAGCGCCTCGTCCTGGCGATGGGCATAGGCGTTGACCAGCAAGTGCAGGCGTCGCTCGGGGTCCTCTTCACTGTCGAACTTGGCGACGCCCTTCAGGCGAACCTGCGCGTAGAGCGCTTCGATCTGCCCATCGATGCGCTGCAACGCCTGCCAGCTGTCCTGGTAGTCGTTGAGCAGAGGCAGCAGGTTGTCCAGCGAGTCGTCCACCGGATCCAGGAATGGCGTACCGAACGGCAGGTTGGCCGGAAGCAACTGGCGGCGGCGCAAGGCGTCTTCGAGCGTGCGCTCCTTGGCTTCTAGGTCGGCGAGCTGCCGGCCAATCAGCTGAAGTTTCGCCGAGAGCTGCTGGACCCGCTCGGTGAAGGAATCCGTCGCACGCTTGAGCTCGTCCTGAGCCGCCTCCGCCTCGGCCAGGCGTTCCAATTTCCCGGGCTGCTCGGCGCCCAGCGTCTGGCTGCGACGGAAGTCTTCCAGCGCCTTCTGTGCATCGAGCACCGCTTGGTAAAGCTGCTCGCTGCGGGCCTTGCTGGCGGCCCGGTCGGCGGCCACGGCCTGCTGGGTTTTGAGCTGCTTGAGCTCGCGTTCCAGGCGATCGCGCTGGTCGCGCAGCGCGGCCCGATCGGCGAGCGCCTGCAGCGCAGGGGGCTCGATGAGCGACAGGTCGATCGAAAGCCCGGGTACCTCGAAGCGATCGCCGGTGAAGCGTGCCAGCACCGCCTCGACCGCCCCGACCCATGCATCACCGTCCGCCTGGATGCCTTTCTCGCCCAGCGGCAAGCTGAAGAGTTGGCCATTGAAGAGCCGCATCAGGCGATCGACGTCCTGCTGGCTGAATTCCTCCCGCAGGCGTGAATAGCTGTTGTTGTCGGCATGATCGAGCTGCTGGCGGACCGACTTGAGACGCTGCTCGAGATCGCGCACGCGCTGATCCAGGTCATCGCTGGAGAACTGCCGGGACTGCGCCAGCGCCCCGGCGAGTTCGTCGTGGGCGTCCTTGGCGGCGAAGAGCTGCTGCTCGAGCACCTGCACGTCATCGACCAGCGCGAAGCGGTTGTTCAGCACCGCCAGCTCGCCCAGCCAGCGCTGAATGTCGCTGATCTCGCGCTCGAGCCGCATCAGCTCGGCGGTGCTGCCGCGCTGCTCGTTCTGCAGGCCATCCTGTTCGTGGCGGTAATGCTCGGCCTGCGCCAGCAACTCGTCCTTGCGGGCACCGGCGTAGTCCTGCCAGGCCCCCAGCAGGTTGTCCAGCAGGGGGGAAAGGCGATGCAGTTTGCCGCGTAGCGCCTCGCGCTGGCTCACGCCTGCCGCCAGTGCTTCGACGAGCGGGCCGGCCGCAACCAGCGCCTGGTAGTCCTGCTCCATCCGCCGCACATCGCGGAAGGCTTCTTCGGTCGCGGCGATGTAATCGACGCTACCCGAGCGCAGGCTGTGTTCGAAGGCGTCGAGGAACAGCTGCTTGAGCTTGGCCGCAGTGATCTCGCGCATGTGCAGCAGGTTGATGAACAGCGCGCGGAAGGTCTTGAGGCTTTGCTCGCTGGTCGAGCGCAGCGGAATGAGCGTGAGGTCGAGCGGGATCGAGGTATGCCCACCGACCAGGAGGCGCCTGAGCTCCTCGGGTTTCAGCTCATAGGCGACGATGCCGGCCTGGCCGAGATTGGCGAACAGCTCACGCTGACGCAGGCAGGTGCCGTCCTTCTGGTAATGATCGAGGTCCAGCTCGCCGGCATAGGCGAAGAACTGGTGGCCGAAGCCGCCGCCCGGACCACGGCCAGCGACGCCGATCACATGCGGGCCGTGGGCGAGCGCGACTTCGACGAGGATGTAACTGGTGTCCGAGGCGAAGTAGAAGCGCCGTGACTGCTCCAGGCTGTACTTGCCGAAGCTCATGTCGGACAGCCGCGCCAGGATCGGAAACTGCAGCGCGTTGATCGAGGCCGACTTGCCGAGGTTGTTCGCACCGTAGATCGATAGCGGCTGCTCCAGCGGAAACAGCCCCAGCGTGTAGCCGGCGGTGTTCAGCAGGGCGAATCGGCGGATGCCGTAGCGTTCCTGGCTCATGCTTGCAGCTCCTGTTCTTCGGCGATGGCGCGGGCGAGGGCGGCGTCCTCGTCGAAGGCCTCATCGGGGGAAACGTCCGGCACGGCGGCGCCGGCGTCGTCATCGTCGGTCAGCACCGGCGCCGGCAATGGCAGGTCGCTGTGCAGGGCGGCTGCAAGATCCCGATCCTGCTGGACGGCGAGGCAGACGTCGAGGAAGCGATGCATCGGCGGCAGAAAGCGGTAGATGCCGCTCTCTTCGGCGGCGAACCCCAGCTGTGTGAGGCGACGCATCACCTTTTCCTCGAGTTCTTCCTGGCTGATCACTTCGGCCTGCACGAAGAGGTCCCGGTATTTATCGAGCAGAGCGGGCAGCTCGTCGCGCCCCAGGCTGCCGCCATCGAGCACGGCCAGTGGGTCGCGTCCCTGGTCGGCCAGATGCTCGACAAGGATGAAGGTGAACAGTGCCAGGCGCTGGGCGGTCTTGTTGACCTGCGCGCCCATCTGTTCGGGGACCAGGTAATAGAAGCCGCGCGTGTCGCATACCAGCTCGAAACCCAGCGCGCGGAACAGGGCGCGGTAGGCGTCCTGCAGGTTCGACAGCTGGGTGTAGAGTTCGGGCTCGCGGCGGCTGATGTGATAGCCCTTGAACAGCTCCCGGAAAATCGGCGCCAGCAAGGAAAGTTCGGAAAGGTCGAGGTTCATGCGGTCACTCGCATCGGATCGTAGCGTGGAAAACGACAAGGCTTTTTCCACCGAAAGGTTCGCAGGTGGGGTGCGGGGTAGACGGGCCGAGCAGCGCCCGCCCCGCGTCAGGCTTGCGCATTGACTTGGCCCACCAGGGCAAAGGAGCTGAGGCTGACGCGGTGTTCACGGGTCAGGTATTCGCGACGCTCCAGCCGTTCACGCTGAAAGCGGGCATCACGCGAGAGGCGCGAGAACCAGTAGAGCAATTCGTCGGTCGCGCCGTCTGGTTCCTGTTCGAGCAGCCAGGTCATCAGGTCCGGCAATGGCAGCGCCTGCTCGCAGCGCTCGACCATTTCGCGAACCGTGCGCGGCGCGCGGGGTGCGTTGCCCGTGCGGACACCGCTGGCCTTGGGGAAACGTGCCGGCTTGGGCTCGAAGCGGGCCAGGGCATAGACGTAGCTCTCGACCTGCGATGCTGTGCCGAGGAAGGTGCTCTGCGGCCGGGTGAACAGCGGCAGGGACGCTTGCGGCACCGCATCCAGTCCGCGCTTGCGAATCGCCGACAGCGCCAGCGCGGCGCCGCGGGTCACGGCATTGTGCCGGCGCGCCTCCTCACGCAACGGCAGCAGCAACTCGCGCGCCCGGCGCAGCGTCAGTTGCGCCGTGGTCTGCATCTCCAGGATGCGTGCATGCGTGCGCAGCAGCAGGTCGTCATCGACCAACTGGCCCAGGCGTTGCTGCTCGCCGAGCAGCTTGAGCAGCACCTGCTCGACGCGCCGTACGCCCTGCTCGAAGGCGCCATCGGCGGCCACCAGCTGGATCATGGGTTCGACGTATTCGTCCCAGGTGGCCAGCACCTCGGCATAGCGTTGACGCAGCGGAATCTGCCGATCGCTGGTCTTGGCGCGATCGGCGACCCCAACCAGGGCCTGCTCGTCGTTGGCGAGCTTCTTCAGCACATCCCGCACGCGCATGTCGAGCAGGCGCAGCTGTCGCGCCAGATCATTGCCGTCGCGGATTTCGAAGGCCTCCTGGATGTGCCCGGCCAGGCGCTCGAGGTGCCGCAGGTAGGCTTCGATCTCGAGACACAGGCCCAGCCGGTGCTCGCGACGCAGGTAGGCGAGGAAGTCGTGGATCTGCGCGTTGAGTTCGAAACGGTTGGGGCTCTTGGCCACCGGCACCAGGATGTCGAGGCGAATCCACTGGTCGAGCAGGGCGGTGACGTCGGTTGGCGTGCCCTCCGGCAGCTGCGCCATCAGTTGCGTGCGCAGCTCGATCAGGCTCAGGGTGCCGGCGTCGAAGCGCTCGCAAAGCGGCTCGAGCAGGGACCAGTGTTCAGCGAGGGCGCGCAGGACGCGCTTGGGGTCAATCATCGTAACGGCCAGCTTGGGCAAAGCCGCGGATTGTACTGCATAACCCCTGGCTCCCCGAGGTACCGGCCATCTTGGCGGATGCGCCGTGCTTTTCGTGGCGGCATCTTTCCGGCGACAATCGCACCCCGCGGCGCAGGCCGCCACCGACCTTCCAGCAGGACTTCCTCAGCAGGTGATCGCGGTTTGAACAACGAAACTCAGCGGCGCGCCTATCTTCAGGCCATGCAGGTCGATGTCTGGGTGCCTCGGGTCGTACTGCCCCATGCGGCACCGTCCGATCCGGCGCTGTTGGCCGAAGCGCTCGATTCCTCCGCCGATGAGCGCAAGGACCCGGTCGCCGCCGTGGCCGACGTGCTCGGCAAGCCCGCAGCGCCGACCGCCAGACCGGCGCCAATCGAAGCGCCGCGGGTACGGTTGGTCGAGCCGGCGCCCAAACCGGTCGCTGTCGAGCCCGTCGCCGACGTGCCGTCGCCGGCCGCTACCCCGGTTCCACGCTTCACCCTCCAGCTGCTGCGGGCCGGCGCCTGCCTGCTGCTCGTCGAGCTGCCGACCGGCGAGCCCTTCGCCAGTCGCGATCCGGCGTACCTGCTGCTCAAGGACATCCTGCGCGCTTCGGGACTGCCTGACGCGCCGCAGCAGGTCGGTGACGGCGAGCCGGTGCGCTGGCCGCTCATCCGAGGTGGCAACCTCGATCAGGGAGAGCAGGCCGCGTGCGATTACGTTCAAGGCCTGTTGCTGGCCGAGCTGGAACAGGCGCCCTGTGCCTGCCTGTGGCTGGTGGGGCCGGCCGCGTTGCGCTACGCCGGCGAAGCCGATCCGCTGAAATGCAATCAGGAGCTGTCCATCGAGGGGCTCGGCGTCGCGCTGGCCATGCCGGCGCTCGATCGGTTGATGGATGAGCCGGATCAGAAGCGTGCGCTCTGGACGGCGATCCGGCGCAGCATGCATCGCTGGAACACGCCGCATGAGTGACGCCGTCAGCTTTCGGCCGATGACCGCGTCCGACCTGGACGCGGTGCTGAAAATCGAATACGCCGCCTTCAGCCATCCATGGACGCGCGGCATCTTCATGGACAGCCTGACCGCCTACGAATGCTGGGTGATGTTTGAAGGCCAGCAGCAGGTCGGTCACGGCGTCATCAATGTGATCGCCGGCGAGGCGCACCTGCTCAACATCACCATCAAGCCACAGAACCAGGGTCGTGGCCTCGGCCTGCGGTTGCTCGAGCACCTGATGGCGCGGGCGATGGCGCGGCATGCGACCGAGTGCTTCCTCGAAGTGCGGGCCAGCAATCAGACGGCTTACCGGCTCTACGAGCGCTTCGGCTTCAACGAAATCGGTCGCCGTAAGGGGTATTACCCCGCGGCGGACGGGCGCGAGGACGCGCTCGTCATGGCCTGCGCGCTGATCGACTGATCAGCGCGCAGGCGCCTTGTCGCGCGCCGAGTCCAGGGGGGCATCGCCCTCCAGCTCCTCGTCGGACAGCACATCCCCCGCATCGTCGGTCAGCACGGCCGTTCCTCCGCTGAGTCCGGTATCCGGATCGCCGTCGGCCGGACCGTCCCAGGGCTTGCCGTCCAGCGGCTCGTAGCGGCCGCGCTCGGCCTCGTCGAGATCGACGTCGGCACCGATGCGATGCTCCGAGACCACCGTCAGGTCCCGATCGACAGGCAATCCGTGGCCGCGCTCCGAAGACGAGCGTGCGCCGTCCTCGAGAATGAGCGTCTCCGGCGCAAGGTCGTCCATCGTGGTCGTGTCGTCGACGACTTCTCCGGCGGTCTTGCCGGCTTCGGCGACGCGCTCGGGCGGATAGCGATCCTCGGCCTCGGCCTCGGGCATCTCATCGCCGACGCGCCCGCGCCGCTCATCGCGCCGATCGCTGAAGTCGAGCTGCTCGAGCGAGCCCATGCGGTCTTCGATGTCATCGATCTCTGCCGGCACCCGGGTATTGCGTGGTTCGTTCATGGCGACCTCCTCAATGCGTCTGGCCTGTGGTTGTGACTCGGCCTGACGAGCAAAGATTCCTACGACACCGATCGTCGGCCGGACGGTCAGTCAGGCCTGGCGAACCCTTGGTGGCCTGGCGGGGTCATAGCCTTCATGACCGATCTAGACGCCCCTCCCGTGCTGGACATCCAGCGTGCCGCGCTGTTTCTCGACCTCGACGGCACGCTCGCAGACCTTCAACTTCGCCCCGAAGCGGTATTCATCCCTGCCACGACGCTCGACACGCTTGCCGCCTTGCAGTCGAAGGGCGCGCAGCTGGCCGTGGTGTCCGGTCGGCGTATCGACGACATCGACCGCCTGCTCGCGCCCTTGCGGTTGCCGGCGGCCGGCATACATGGCGCCGAGCGGCGCGATGCCGAGGGGCGGGTGGAGCGCGTTTCGCTCGATGCCGGGCTGCTGTCCGCGATCGAAGAGGAACTGGAGACTGCCTGCCGCGAATTGCCCGGCCTGCGTCTGGAAAGCAAGGGCATGGCCTTCGCCCTGCATTACCGCGGTGCGCCCGAGCGAGAAGACGATGCGCGGCGGCTGGCCGAAGCCTGTGCGAACCGGCACGCCGATCTGCTGCGTCTGCAACCGGGCAAGTGCGTGTTCGAGCTCAAGCCGCGTTCGGCCAGCAAGGGCGCGGCGATCGAAGCCTTCATGGCGCAGCGACCCTTCGCCGGGCGGCAGGCTGTCTTCGTGGGCGATGACCTGACGGACGAAGCCGCCTTTCCGGTTGTCGAGGGGCTGGGCGGGCTTTCCATCCGGGTCGGACCGGGCGACACCTGCGCCCGCTATCGGCTGGAAGGCGTAGCGGACGTGGCGCGTTGGCTGCGGGGCTTGCTCGGGCCGTCGGTAAGCGAGGGGGGCATAAACAAGAACCTGGGGGGTGAACTCATATGAGCCGTTTAGTGGTGGTGTCCAATCGCGTGGCCCCGATCAAGGAAGGCAAGGTGGCCGCCGGCGGGTTGGCGGTCGGCGTGTACGATGCCCTGCGTCAGTCGGGCGGCATCTGGTTCGGCTGGAGCGGGGAGGTCAGCGCCACGCCGCAGACCAGCACCGAAACGGTCGGCAACATCACCTATGTGACGATGGGCCTCACCAAGCGCGACTACGACCAGTACTACCGCGGGTTTTCCAACGCCACGCTGTGGCCGATCTTCCACTACCGCATCGACCTGGCGCGCTACAACCGCGAAGAGTACGAAGGCTACCGGCGCGTCAACGCCATGCTCGCCGAGAAGTTGAAGCCGCTCCTGCAACCCGACGACATCATCTGGATCCACGATTACCACCTGATCCCCTTTGCCGAGGCCTGCCGCATGCTCGGCATCCGCAACCGGATCGGCTTCTTTCTTCATATTCCGTTCCCGGCGCCGGAGATTCTCACCGCCATTCCGCCTCACAACGAGCTGCTCAAGACGTTCTGCTATTACGACCTGATCGGCTTCCAGACGGACACCGACCGGCTGGCCTTCCAGGATTACGTCACCCGTGAAGTACGCGGCATCATCGAGCCGGACGGCAGTCTCACCGCGTATGGCCAGAATTTCCGCGCCGGGGTTTACCCGATCGGCGTGATGCCCGACGAGATCCAGCAGACCGCCGCCAGCTACCGCGGCCGGCGCCAGCTTATCGGGCGCAACTCCGAGGGAGGCCTGCGCCAGATGATCATCAGCGTCGACCGGCTGGATTATTCCAAGGGCCTGGTCGAGCGATTCAAGGCCTATGAAACCTTCCTCGATCGGTACCCCGAACACCGCCGTAACGTCGAATTCATCCAGATCGCCCCGACATCGCGCTCCGACGTGAAGACCTACCAGGCCATACGCCAGCAGCTGGAAAGCGAGGCGGGCCACCTCAATGGCCGCTTGTCCGACCTCGACTGGACGCCCTTGCATTACCTGAACAAAAGCCATGAGCGACGCATTCTCATGGGGCTGTTCCGTTCTGCCGACATCGGCTTCGTCACGCCGCTGCGCGATGGCATGAACCTCGTCGCCAAGGAGTACGTCGCCGCCCAGGACCCGAACGATCCGGGCGTGCTGGTGCTGTCGCGCTTCGCGGGCGCAGCGCGCGAGCTGACGTCCGCGCTGATCATCAACCCCTACGACACCGTCGGCATGGCCGAGGCGCTGGACCGGGCGCTGCGCATGTCGCTGGCCGAGCGCAAGGACCGGTACGAACACATGATGCGCGCGATCAGGGCGGCCGACCTCGGCGCCTGGCGCGATAATTTCCTGCGCGATCTGCGCTCGTTCGTCTCGCGGCCCAAGGCGTCCGGCACCGCCCAGGTCTTCGCCCTTTGAACTGTGACCTGCTTGGCGACGCGCTTGTCAAAGCTCCGAACGATTCGTAAGGTCATTCGGTTACCAAGCAGGGGCAAGAGATGAATAAAGAACTGGGTCATCTGTTCGAGAACAACGCACGCTGGGCTGAAGCCATCAAGGAGGAAGATCCCGAGTTCTTCCAGAAGCTGGCCAAGCAGCAGACGCCTGAGTACCTGTGGATCGGTTGTTCCGATGCGCGCGTTCCGGCCAACGAGATCGTCGGGCTGCTGCCGGGTGAGTTGTTCGTACACCGCAACGTCGCCAACGTCGTGATCCATACCGACCTGAACTGTCTTTCGGTCATCCAGTTCGCGGTCGAGGTGCTCAAGGTCAAGCACATCCTGGTCACCGGCCACTACGGTTGCGGCGGTGTTCGCGCGTCGATGCGCGACGACCAGCTCGGGCTGATCGACGGCTGGCTGCGTACCATCCGCGACCTGTACTACCAGCATCGCGACGACATCTCCAAGCTGCCGACCGAGGAAGCCCAGGTCGACCGCATGTGCGAGCTGAACGTCATCCAGCAGGTCGCCAACGTCAGCCGCACCGCGATCGTCCAGAACGCCTGGCACCGCGGCCAGCCGCTGTCGGTGCATGGCTGCATCTACGGCATCAAGGATGGCCTCTGGAAGGACCTCGACGTCACGGTCAGCGGACCGGACCAACTACCGCCGCCATACCGCCTGCGTCCACGCCAAGGCCTCCTCTGAGTGCCGGCACGCCAGCCACTGGCTTATGCCGGCCTGTTGCTTGCCTGCCTGTTCTGGGCAGGCAATGCACTGGTCGCCCGGGCATTCTTCGAAGACATCCCGCCGCTGGCGCTGTCCTTCTGGCGCTGGTTCCTTGCGCTCTCCATCCTGCTCGTGTTCGTCGGCAGAGACATGTGGCACCACCGCTCGGCGCTTCGACGGGCCGGATGGCGTCTCTGGGTGATCGCCGCGCTCGGCATCGCGAGCTACAACTCGCTGCTCTACAGCGCGGCGCAAACGACGCCGGCCATCAACATCTCGCTCGTCAATACCTGCCTGCCACTGGCGACGTTCATCGGAGGCGGCCTGCTGCTCGGTGAGTGGCCGCGACGACGCGCATGGGTTGGCCTGGCCATCGCCGCCGTGGGGCTGCTGCTCCTGATCAGTCGCGGCGAATGGGCGAACCTGGCCGGGCTTCAATTCACCCCCGGTGACCTGGTCATGCTGGTCGCGGTGGTCGTCTGGGCGCTCTATACCTTGCTCTTGCGCCGCTGGGGGAGCTACCTGACCGTGCCGCCGCTGGTGTTGCTCACCGCCCTGGTCACGCTCGGCACGCCACTGATTCTGCCGTTCTACCTGTGGGAACTGTCGCAAGTGGGCGGTTTCGAGCCGTCGCTCTCGAATCTCGCGGCGATCTTCTACACGGCGCTTTTCGCATCGCTCATCGCCTACCTGGCGTGGAACAACGGCGTAAAAGTCGTAGGCGCCGCCAAGGCGGCGATCACCAGCTACTCGATGCCGGTGTTCGTCGCCATTCTCGGCTGGCTGCTATTGGGCGAGGCCCTGCAGCCGTACCACTGGGTCGGCGGCGGGCTGATCTTTGGCGGGTTGCTGCTGGCGACCCTGCAACGCCCGGCGTGATTCAACCCAGCGGGCTTTTTCCGGGATTATCTTCGGGCGTGGCTACTGGAGCGGGTGCCTCGTCGCGTTCGCGCGCCGCCTCGCGCCGGCGCTGCGTCTCCCGGACCTGCTCGGGCGTGTTCGCAAGCTCTTCCCCATCGCCGTACTCGTCATAGCCTGGAGGCGTCAGTCCGCCCTCAAGGGGCTTGGTTTCGTCGTTCATGCTGACCTCGTTTCCTGTCTGGTTCCGTTCAGGTAGGACCCGGATGACCTTCAGGCACTCCCTTCGGCGCGACGATCGGTCCCGAGCGATCGTCGTCGTGGCAGCACTGCCCGAACGTACTGGGGGGAGGTACCATGCGCGCCATTTTTCAGGAGCCATGACCGTGCGGGCAGAGCGAGACGAAGACGATTTCCACCCCCTCTACACCTCGCGCCGCCGTGCGGAACGCCGCCTGGCATGGGAGATCGCGCTGGGAATCTGGGTGGGCGGCGTTGCCTTGACGCTGACCGGGTGCGGCGTCTGGTACCTGCTGGCGCGCGGCGTATGGGCAGGGCTCACATTGAGTTGAAGGTGGCAGCTAGCGGGGGACGGCTGCCTCGCCCCGGACCGGCATCGCTGGTTCGGATCGGCGTCCCGCCTAAAACGGGGGCAAAGAAAAAGGGGTTCAGCTTTCGCTGAACCCCTTTCGAAGATGGTGGCTACGCAGGGACTTGAACCCCGGACCCCAGCATTATGAATGCTATGCTCTAACCAGCTGAGCTACGTAGCCGAGTGGCGCGCATTATTCTCGCCGCCCTGGTGGCTGTCAACCCCTGGTTTTCGTTGTTTTCCGCGCATCTTCAAGCGGTTACGTCCCTTGCGACGAGCGGGCCGTTACCTTTCATCGCGTCGCTGACGCAGGCGTAGTTTCGCGGCCTCTAAGTGTTCGAGCGGCCCTGCCAGGGCGTAGCGATCACCGGGAGCGTGCATGTATCGAATCGGCTTCGCCTGTCAGTACCGGCACCCGGACGAGCGGTTGTCCGTGAAGGAGCTGGAGAGCATCGAGCGGGCGTTCAACCCGCGCACGACGACCTTGCGTTGGCTCAACAGCGTCGCGCGCGAGCAGGCGAGCGCCAAGCTCCATGAGATCGTCGATCACAACCTCGAGGCGCAGCGGCAACTGATCGATTACGTGGCGATGCTGCCCGAGCCGCTGCGCATGTTGCGGCTGAGCAGCGACCTGCTGCCGTTCTACAGCCATCCTGAGGTCGCGGACTTTTATCGCGCGCCGGACATGCAAGCCTCGCTCGAGCGACGCTTCGCCGCGCTGGGTGCGCAGGCGCGCGCGGCGGGCGTGCGGCTGTCCATGCATCCGGGGCAGTACTGCGTGCTGGGTTCGGACCGGCCCGAGGTGGTCGACAACAGCGTCGCCGAGTTCGAATACCACGCCGACATGATCCGCATGATGGGCTTCGGCCGGACCTTCCAGGATTTCAAGTGCAACGTGCACATCGCCGGGCGGCTCGGTGCGCAAGGCGTGCGGCATGTCTGGCCTCGGCTGTCGGAGACGGCGCGCAACTGCATCACGTTCGAGAACGAAGAGAAAACCTACGGCATCGATGCCTGCCTGGAGCTGGCCGATCTCGCCCCCGTGGTGCTGGACATTCATCACTGCTGGGTTCATGAGGAGCGGCGCATCGCCCATGACGATCCGCGGATCGAACGCATCCTCGACAGCTGGCGCGGTGTGCGCCCGACCATGCATTACTCCCAGCCCCCGGAGCATCTGATGGAGCTCGGCTTCAGTGCCGATGAACCGCTGGACATGGCCGAGCTGCTCACCAGGGTCAGCAAGCGTGATCTCTATGCGCACAGTCGGCGCATGTGGAACCGCTGGGCGAATGAATACGCGCGCGGCTTCCTGGATCGCTTCGACATCATGCTCGAAGCCAAGGACAAGAACCTCGCCGCGCTGGATTTCTACCGAAACCACCTGGCGTGCGGCGCCGTACCGCTGTAGCGGCGTGCAACAAGTGCGCGGGGCGCCGGTCTATCGGAACGCCTCCGTTGCCGCGAGGTTCGCCGTGGTGCCGGTCACCGGGGCGATCGGCGTCGGATGCACACAACAATTCGAACCCGTAAGGAGTGCGCCATGCGCAAGCTGCTACTGCTGTCCCTCGTTTTCGCCAGCCCCCTGGCTTTCGCCGATCCGCAATGCACCACCGCCGACCCGTCGCAGTGGCTCGACAAGGAAAAATTCCAGCAGGACCTCGAAGCGCAAGGCTACGAGATCAGCAAGTTCAAGGTCACCGATGGCAACTGCTACGAGATCTACGGTTGGAACAAGGACCGGCAGAAGGTCGAGATCTACCACGACCCGGTGACCGGCGAAGCGGTCAAGACTGAAATCGAAGACTGATGGACAGCCCCAGCCCCAGCGTCCGCCTCTGGGACCCGCTCATCCGGCTGTTCCACTGGTCGCTGGCCGGTGCCTTCGTCGCCAACTACTTCTTTACCGAAGAGGGCGATGACTGGCACCAGTGGATCGGCTACTACGCGGCCGCCTGGCTGGCGATTCGGCTGGCCTGGGGCTTCCTCGGGCCGGCTTCGGCGCGCTGGTCGGATTTCTGGCCGACGCGGGCTCGCCTCGGCGAGCACTGCCGTGCCTTGCGTGCCGGCCAGCGCTACCACCGGCTCGGCCACTCTCCGCTCGGCGCGCTGGTGATGCTGCTGATGATGGGGCTGATGGCCGGCCTGGCGGTGACCGGCTTTCTGATGCAGGAGGTCGACTATTTCTGGGGTGCCGATGGCCCGCTGCTGGTGCATGAAACCTTCGCCAACCTGCTGCTGGGCCTGGCGATCCTGCATGTGCTGGCGGCGCTGTATGAAAGCGTGCAGCTGCGCGAGAACCTGGTGATGTCGATGATCACCGGCAAGCGCCGTCGGCTCTGACGAACAATACGAGACACAGAAGGGCAGCGCCTCGGCGCTGCCCTTTTTCCGTATCCGGGCTAGGGAATGCTGCGCGGCAGCCAGACGATCATCCCGGCGCAGAACACCGTCAGCGCCACGACGAACCACAGGAAACGCCGCTGCTTGCGTGCCGGTGCCGAATCCGCCAGCGCCGGCAGCGGCATGCCGCAGTGGTGGCATTCCGGCTCGGCAGGCGGGTTGTCCTGTTGGCAATAGAGGCACTTGGGCATGCGCAGGCTCCGTTATTCGAACTGCTCGAGGCGCGGCCGATCCAGCACGGTGATGATGCGGCCGTCCTGGTCGATGATGTGCTCGTCCACCAGGCGACGCATGATCCGCGAAAAGGTCTCCGGCTGGATCGACAGGTGCCCGGCGACCAGCTGCTTGGCCATCGGCAATTCGAAGCGATTGCCGCCGTCGGCCACCCGTGATTGTTGCGTGATGAGGTAGCGGACCACGCGGTGCGTGGCGTTCTTCAGCGAGAGGGTTTCGATCTCGTTGAGACGCTGATGCAGCCGCACGCAGAGCTTGCCGAGCAGGGCGAAGGACAGCCGGTTGTTGCTCTCGAGCAGGTGCATGTAGGTGGCGTTGGAGAAACGGTAGACCTGGGTCGGGCCGACCGTCTGCGCCGAGGCGACGTAGTTCGGCGTGTCCATCAGCATCATGGCTTCGGCGAAGGTCTGGCGATTGCCGATGACCTCGAACACCTTCTCCTGGCCATCGGGCGTCAGGCGGTAGATTTTCACCGCGCCGGAGATGACGAAGTAGAAGGCGTGCGCCGGCTCGCCCTGGAGGAAGAGGTTGTCGCCCTTGTCCAGGTTCAGCAACTGGCTGGTGCTCATGAGTTCGTCGAGCTGGTCATCGCTCAGTGGCTCGAACAGGTGGTGGCTGCGCAGGATCTGGTTGTGAACGCGGTGAAGCACCATGCAAGGCATTCCTGTGTTTTCTGATTAGGTCGGCTAAGCCTAGCTCGACGTCATGGCGTCGGCGTTATCGTGTCTCAGCGCTGGGCGCTGGCTAGCGTCCGGTCTTGCAGGGGCTGCTCGGTCGGGCCGACGGCGAAGCTGAGCGCGAACTGGCTGGACACGGCGAGCATCACGGCGAGCGCGACGCCCCAGGCGATCGGTTGGGCATGTTTCATTGAGCTCTCCATTGAACGTGGGCCGTTGAGCGTGGCCGATGAACGCGGGCCGGCGAACCGGCCCGGTGGGCTGTCAGGCCTGAAGGGTGCCGCCGGCGAACAGGATGTTGTTCTCCAGGTGGATGTGCTGCATCAGGTCGCTGCGCAACTCCTCGAGCCCCCGGTAAAGGGCACGCCAAGTGTTGCAGGCCTGGGCGGGCGGGGTGATGTCCTGGGTCAATGCGGCGAGCTTCGCCAGCGCGGCGCCGTGGTGATCGTGCTCCAGGCGCATCACCGAGATCGGCCCTTGCACCTGGGTGACCGGAATGCCGCGCAGCAGCATCGGGAACAGCACCTGCTCCTCCTTGAGCATGTGGCTTTCGAGCTCCTGCTGCATGGTCCAGAGGTGCTCGGCCAGCCCGTTCGGGCATTCCGGCCGGTTGCCGTGGACCTGCTCGACGCGCCGCGCCAGGCGGATCAGCTCGGGAAACTGGTCGCGATGCCGCTCGTGATAACGGGCGAGGATGTGCTCGATCAGTTCACCGGCCTGCACCTTGCGCCAGTCCGGCTCGTCGCCCGGCTGGGCGACCAGGGCCTGCAAGGCGTCGGCGATGAGGCCCGCGTCCAGGCCCATCGTCGCGGCGGCCTCACGCAACGAGGTGTTGCCGCCACAGCAGAAGTCGAGCTTGAAGCTGTGGAAGATCCGGCTCGCGCCGGGGATGGAGCTGGCCAGCTGGCCAAGGGTCTGGTCGATCAGGGCGGTGGTCATCGGGGGCGCTTCCAAGGCAGGTTCGTACCCTGTTTACGCAACCGGCGTGCCAAGCGCCACGGCCCGCGGTATAAGGGGTCTGGCGGTCTTCAGGGTAGAAACAACCCTGTCGATCATGGTTATTACTACCGCGAGAGGTCAATACGACCATGATGGACGACGCCCTGCTGGCTGACCTGGTGACCGAGCTGCCGACGATGGTGCGCTTGCAGCGTCTGGTGCAGACGTTGCACCACCACTTTCATTGCGGCGCGGCGGTGCTGCTGCGCCTGGAGGGCGACAGCCTGCGGCCGCTGGCGGCGGTCGGCCTGGCGCGCGAGGCGCTGGGACGGCGTTTCGTCGTGGCGCAGCATCCGCGGCTGGCGGCGATCATGGCGCGCCGAGAGCCCACCTGGTTCGAACCGCAGAGCCCGTTGCCCGACCCTTACGACGGCCTGATCGACGAGCAGGTCGGCGAGGCGCTGGCCGTTCACGACTGCATGGGCGTCAGCCTGCACGTCGAGGGCGAGTGCTGGGGGGCGTTGACGCTCGACGCCTTGCAGGCAGGCACCTTCGACATGGACGCGCGACGGGATCTGCAGCGCTACACCCTGATCATCGAGGCAGCCATCCGCATGACCCGCCTGGAGCAGGAGAACCGCAGCCTGCGGCTGGCCCGCTCGGGCGTGCTGGAAACCGAGCTGGTGGGAGGCGAGGGCGAGATCATCGGGCAGAGCGCGCCCATTCGCGCGTTGCTGCGCGAACTGGAAGTGGTCGCCGATTCCGAGCTGCCGGTGCTTCTGCTCGGCGAAACGGGTGTGGGCAAGGAGCTGTTCGCCCGCTGGCTGCACCTGCATTCCCGGCGGCGGCGCAAGCCGCTGGTGCACGTCAATTGCGCCGCATTGCCCGAGTCGCTGGCCGAGAGCGAGCTGTTCGGCCATGCGCGCGGCGCCTTTTCCGGCGCCACCACCGACCGTCCGGGGCGCTTCGAGGCCGCCAACGGCGGCACCCTGTTCCTCGACGAGGTCGGCGAGCTGCCGCTGAGCGTCCAGGCCAAGCTGCTGCGCGCCTTGCAGAACGGCGAGATCCAGCGGCTCGGCGCCGACGCGCCGCGTCAGGTCGACGTGCGCATCATCGCCGCGACCAACCGTAACCTGCGCGACAGCGTGCGCGACGGGCACTTCCGGGCCGATCTGTATCACCGGTTGTCGGTCTACCCGGCGCCGATCCCGCCACTGCGCGAGCGCGGCGACGACATCCTCATCCTCGCCGGGCATTTTCTCGAGCTGAACCGTGCGCGGCTGGCGCTGCGCAGCGTGCGTCTGTCGCCGGCCGCCGAGCGGGCGCTGCGTGCCTATGCCTGGCCGGGGAACGTGCGCGAGCTGGAACACGTGATCAGCCGCGCCGCGCTGCGGTTGCTGAGTCGCGGGGCCTCGCGCAGCGACATCCTCACGCTCGAGCCGGAACTGCTGGACCTCGACGCCTCAGCCGGTGGCATAAGTAATCCTGTCGCGGCACCGGTGCCGCTGGACGAGGCGGCGGCGCACGGCCTGGAGGAGGTCGGCCTGCGCGAACAGGTCGAGGCCTGCCAGCGACAGGCGATCACCCGCGCGCTGCGGGCTGCCGACGAGAACTGGGCGCAGGCCGCGCGGCAGCTGGGGCTCGATGCGAGCAACCTGCACAAGTTGGCGCGCCGTCTCGGCATCAAGTGACCGGTCGATGAATGCTCACGCCGTGGCGAGGTCCAACGAGCGATGCCAACCGAGGAGGACAGACTGCCATGGCCCTAGATCTCGAACGCTTCGAAGCGCTGCTCGACCAGGCGAAGACCAGTGCCGAGCGTGCCGCGACGGAAGACCAGCCCCTGCATTACCGCGATGCCTTCGAGCACAGCCTGCAGGCCTTGCGCATGCTCGCCGAGGAGTCGGGCGCCTGGCGGCAGATGGTCGCGCGCGCCACCGAGGAATTCGAGGGCGATGAAGGCATCTAGCGACTGAGGCGATACCGGACCCCGTGACTCGCCTTGACGCTCATCAATGCCGACGAGCGGTCGCATTCCTACACTGCCGGCTTCGACATTCTGGAGCCGAAACATGCACCTGGTCTGCCCGGCAGGAAGCCTGCCCGCACTCAAGGCGGCCGTCCGGCAAGGCGCCGACGCCGTCTATGTCGGCTTTCGCGATGACACCAACGCCCGCCACTTCGCCGGCCTGAACCTGGACGAGCGCCAGCTCGAAACCGGGCTGCGGCTGATCCGCGAGCAACGCCGGCAGCTTTATGTGGCGGTCAACACCTATCCGCAGCCCGAGGGCTGGGAGCGCTGGCGGCGCGCCGTCGACCAGGCAGCCGACCTTGGGGTCGATGCCCTGATTGCCGCCGATCCCGGCGTGCTCGCCTACGCCAGTCGTCGATATCCGCAGCTCAACCTTCACCTTTCGGTACAGGGCTCGGCGACCAATGCCGCCTCCCTGGCCTTCTATCAGGAACGCTACGGCATTCGCCGTGCGGTCTTGCCGCGGGTGCTGTCGCTCAAGCAGGTGCGCCAGGTCGCGGCCGGCAGTCCGGTGCCGATCGAGGTGTTCGCCTTCGGTAGCCTTTGCATCATGGCCGAGGGTCGCTGCCACCTGTCGTCCTACCTCACCGGTGAATCGCCGAACCTGTGCGGTGTGTGCTCGCCGGCCAAGGCCGTGCGTTGGAGCGAAGAGCCCGAAGGCCTGACTTCGCGCCTGAACGACGTGCTGATCGACCGGTACGCGAGGGACGAACCCGCCGGCTACCCGACGCTGTGCAAGGGCCGCTTCATGGTCAATGGGCAGCGCTTCCATGCGCTGGAAGAGCCCACCAGCCTCAATACCCTGGACCTGATCCCGGAACTCGCCGCGATCGGCGTGACGGCGATGAAGATCGAAGGGCGTCAGCGCAGCCCGGCCTACGTCGAGCAGGTCACGCGGGTCTGGCGCGCGGCGCTGGATGCCTACCTCGAGTCGCCCGCTCATTACGCCGTGCAACCGGCCTGGCGCGACGTACTGGCCGGTCTTTCCGAAGGCAGCCAGACCACCCTCGGCGCCTATCACCGCGCCTGGCAATGAGGCATTCGCAATGGAATCACGCATGAAACTGAGCCTCGGCCCGGTGCTGTTCTACTGGGATCGCAAGACCCTGCTGGACTTCTACGCCGACATGGCGAGCCAGCCGCTCGACGTCATCTATCTCGGTGAGACGGTCTGCTCGAAGCGCCGCGCGATGGGGCTGGACGACTGGCTCGGGCTGGCGCGCGAGCTGTCCCAGGTCAGCCAGGCCGAGGTAGTGCTCTCGGGGCTGGCGCTGGTCGAGGCCGCGTCCGAACTGGCGAGCCTCAAGCGGCTCTGCGACAACGGCGACCTGCGCGTCGAGGCCAACGACATGGGCGCCGTGCAACTGCTCGCCGAGCGGCGCCTGCCCTTCGTCGGCGGTCCGGCGCTCAACCTCTACAACGGGCATGCGCTGGCCGAGCTGGTGAACGCCGGCATGGTGCGCTGGGTGCCGCCGGTGGAATGCTCGGGCGCGCTGATCCGGCAGGCGATGGCGCAGTTGCGCGGGCTGGATGTGACGGTGCCGGAGCTGGAAATCTTCGCCTACGGCCACCTGCCGCTGGCCTATTCGGCCCGCTGCTTCACCGCGCGTGCCGAGAACCGACCCAAGGATGACTGCCAGTTCTGCTGCCAGGGCTATCCCGAAGGCATTCCGCTGCTGAGCCAGGAAGGCCAGGCGCTGTTCACCCTCAACGGGATTCAGACAATGTCCGGCGACGTGAGCAACCTGCTGGCCGATTACGCCGGGCTCAGCGCCTGCGGCGCCAACCTGCTGCGCCTGAGCCCGCGCGCCGCCGGGATGAACGAGGTGATCACCATGTTCGATGCCGTACGCCGCGGCGCGACGCCGCCGCTGGCCATCGGCGGTTGCAACGGCTACTGGCACGGCCAGCCGGGCATGTTGCGCGCCGAGGAGGTGGGCCTATGCTGAGCCCGCGCGAGGGGTTGCTGAGGCTGGCCGATCGCGTGCTGCCGCTGACGGCGCGCGTGCCCTTCCTGGTCCAGCGCGTGGCGCTCGAACGCAGCCTCAACCGGGCGCTCGCCGAGCCGCTGGGCGAGGGCGCGTTCGACGTGCTGAACGGACACTGGCTGCGCCTGGAAGTCGCCGACCTCGGCCTGGCCTGGTGCCTGACCTGTGAGCGGCAGCACTTGCGCATCGCCGCGCAGGCGCCGGTGGATGTGACCATTCGCGGTAACTGGCGCGAATTCCTGCTGCTGGCCAGCCGGCATGAAGATCCGGACACGCTGTTCTTCCGCCGCCGGCTGGTGATCGAGGGCGATACCGAGCTGGGCCTGGCGATCAAGAACCTCATCGACAGCCTCGACCCGGACACCTTGCCGGCGTGGCTCTGGAAGGCCATGCAGACGGCCGGTGCCGAGGTGGCCCGCCAGCCGGTCACCGGTGCGGTCGCACGCTGAACCCCGCGAGCCGCGGGACCGGTCGCCTCGTCAGCCGGTCCTGAGGGCCCGTTGCCGCAAGCGGTCGCTGGCGATGATCGCCTTCATGTCGTCGAACAGCGCATCGGCCTCGTCAGCGCTGCAATCCTGGTGATAGCGCTTGCGCAGCCCGTACTCGCTCAGCGTGATGTGCACGTCCGGGGTGACGCCATGCTGCGCCAGGCAGGCGTGGACGCAGTGCAGCGGACAGCCGTCGATCGCCAGGATCGGGCGGCCCGAGGTGGCCTTGCCGACGAGCGACTTCACCCGACCGCCGACCCCGGCGATGCAGGACATTTCCGCAAGACCGGCGCGATCCAGCCGCACCGCGAGCGTGTTGGCCAGTTGCGCCACGTTGGAGCAGCCGGAGCAGGCATAGACGAGCGGGGCGGTCGGGTTGGACATGGCGAGCTCCTGGTACATCGGGAACCGGCAGTATGGCCCGGTGCCGACCCCGCGCCTTGATAGCGGTCAAGGCACTGGGGCAGAGCGTCGCTAGTTGTGTAAACCCAGTACGTTGTTCAGTGGCACTGGAGCCCGACTAATTGGCGGTTTGTAGTTGAGGCTGCTATGCGGCCTGTGCCAGTTGTAGTGGTGCAGCCAGGCAGGCAAGTGTCTGGCT
>NZ_RBZQ01000015.1 GCF_003640395.1 Stutzerimonas urumqiensis
CCAGTTCGACGTCGAAGGCGAAGGGCGTCGAGAGCGCTTCGCGACCGCGGAATTCGAGCACTTGCAAGTCGTGCTCGATGCCGGGCAGCTGCAAGCTGAAATGGGGGTGGTTGGCCGGGTTGAACATAGTGGATTCCTTGTCCGGTGGTCATCCTTGGGCGAGACCCAGCCACCGCCGCCACCGGCTTGGCTGGTTTCTCCGAAATGCTTCAAGCAGCGGACCGACACAACCCGTGCGGTCGGCCGGATCGAATGCCAGCGCCTGTCGAAGCGCCGGCCAGCAATGCGCGGGCAGGTGCGGCGGCCGAGCCAGATCAGTATCCAGCGACATGGCCTTGGCCTGTTTGGCGCTCAGGCGACGGAAGGGGTGCTGGCCGGCACTGAGTTCGTACAGCACGCAGGCAACGGCATAGATGTCGGCAGCTGCCGTCAGCTCGCCGCCGTCGAGCAGTTCGGGCGCCGCATAGCGCGGCGTCCAGGCGGTGAATCGATGGCGCGCCAGGCGCGGGAGACCGGGCAACAGGCTGTCCAGTGGCTGGCCAAGGCCGAAGTCGAAAAGGCGCAGGCCGTCATCGGCGAGCATGACATTGCTCGGTTTGAGGTCACCGTGCAGCACACCGAGCCTGTGCGCGTAATCCAGCGCTTCGAGCAACGGCAGGGCGATCGAACGGAGCAGCGGCCACGGCAGGCCGGCAGGATGTTCGAGAAGCATCTGGTCAAGCGTCGGTCCCTTGAGCAGCTCCAGCGTGATGAACGCCCGGCGGCTGGTGACGTCGACATCGAAGCCGAACAGGCGCACCACGTGGCGGTGGCGCAGACGCGCGGTCAGGGCGAACTCGCTGTAGAGCAGCGCGTGCGCATCGGGGTATTCGGCGAATTCCTCGCTCAGCGTCTTCAGCGCGACGTAGGGCTCAGGATCGCCGAACTGCTCGCGCAGCAGATCGCGGGCACGGTAGACCGCACCGATCCCGCCGACGCCCAGCAGCCGCTCGATCCGGTAGCGTCCGCCGACGAGCTCGGGCAGCGAGCCAGGCGCCTGTGCCGGTTCTGGCGACACAGGTCTGGCCGCGCCCTGGGCGTAGGCGAAATACGTCTGGTCGCTCGCCGGCATCGATACGTCGAGGGCCTCGCTCATCGGCGCACCACGACGGCACTGAGGTTGTCCCGCGCGGGTCCTGTGAGCGCTTCGTCGAACAGGCGCCGCAGGACCAGGCTGGCCGAGGGCAGGCCGAGTGCCGCCGGCAGCGCATCGGCGGGCAGGTCCTGGTAGAGCCCGTCACTGCACAGCAGCAGCGTATCGCCCGGGTAGGTCTCGAATTCGAGGATGTCGAGTTGCAACCGCTCGCTGGCACCCACGGCCCGGGTCAGGGCATGCGCTGCCGGGTGCGCCGCGACCTGTTCCGCACTCATGGCGTGCTCGTCGAGCAGTTGCTGGCGCAGGGAGTGATCGCGCGAGAGCTGGTACAGGCGTCCGCCGCGCCACAGATAGCAACGGCTGTCCCCGGCCCAGACACAGGCCGCGCGGTCGTCCGCGACCACCAGCGCGATCACCGTGCTGCCCATCACCGGGTCGGGGCAATCGGTGGTGACCGTCAGCGCCTGGCTGAGCTGCCGATTGACGTCGTGCAGGCACTGGCGGATCGCGGCAAGCCGGGTGGCGAGCGGTCCTTCGCAGGCCTGCTCGGCGAGTCGGTCGACGATGAGGCGGCTGGCCAGCGCACCGTTGCGGTGTCCGCCCATGCCGTCCGCGACCGCCCACAGGCCCAGTTCGGGGCGGTCGAGGATGGCGTCCTCGTTCCCCGAGCGGACCTTGCCGGCGTCGGTTCGGCTCGCACTGTGCCAAGCCTTGGCGATCACTGTCATCAGAGCGTCGCCGGCAGCTTGAAGTCGCGCAGCATCGCCACGTCGAACGGGTTGGGCGAGCGCTGGCTGTGCAGCAGGTAGTTGGCGCGCAACCCGCCGAGGTTGGCCTTCAGCATCAGCACGTCGCGGCCGCTGTGGTAGTCGACTTCCATCAGGTCGAGCAGGCGGAACAGCGACCAGGGGCCGGTGTTCTTCTCGATGCCGACCTTGCGACCGGCCAGCTCCTCGACCACCAGGCTCGAGCGGCCTTCGTCGGCGTCAGCGGGCCAAGTGAAGGCGGTCTGCACGATCGGGCCATGCCGGTATTCCATCTGCTGACCGCCGAAGCGGAACTCGGCGCGGCCAAGGCTCGAGTCCAGCGAGTAGGGTTCGAGCTTGAATCGCACCAGGGGCTCGTTGGGGTTTTCAGCGAAGAAACTGCGGCGAATGGTTTGTGCGTGGCTCATCTGCGCGAGGAAGGCGCGCGATAGCGGAATGCCGCGACCGTCGATGCGGCGCAGCTGGTAGCCGCCGGTGCTGCCGCTGACGAACGGCTTGAGGTAACGCTCGAAGAAGCTGTCGGCTACGCCCTGTGCGCGAAAGAACTCGCGGAAGTCGGCGATCGCCACGTCGCTTTCGCTGTGGGCGTCGAAGGGGTAGCGCTTGCGCAGTGCGCTCTTGTAGACGGCGTAGAGCTCGCTGCGGTAGCGCTCGTTGATGTAGTCGTGCGCGTCGTCGAGTATCAGTGACCAGCTGTCCTCGGCGAGTAGCGCCAGCCAGTTGCCGACCGGTTGAGGCAGGCGCGAGGCGGCGCCGCGGACCTGGTTGATGGCGTCTCGCTGGCCTCCCATGCGGGCTTTGGCCAGCTCGAAGGCGGCCTGGCCGGGAGCGCTGGCATGGGCCAGGCTGGCCAGCTGGAACTGAAGGTCGTCGAGCGCCTTGAGCGCCGGCGCCAGCTCGGCACTTGGGGCGCCGTCATCATCGAGCAGGCGATGCAACGGGGCGAAGCGACGTTCGAGTGCTTTGCGGGCGGTGTCCGGCAGGCTCTTCGCCAGGGCGGCTTGCGCCTGCTCCGCGGCGGCGGTAGCCAGCTTCGCCGTGCCGCCCGCCTGGCCGGCCTTGCCCAGCGCATCGGCGGCATCCGCTGCCCCTTGGGCGGTTTCGGCAAGCCCGGCGAAGCGAGTGTTGTCGCGCACTTCGGCCAGCCATTGCAGCAGCGGCGAATTGGCGCCCGCAAGCCCGGACAGCTGGATGGCGGCCTGATCGGCGCCGGCCAGTGGTTCGAGGGCCAGGCGTGTGATCGCGTCACCCCAGTAGTTGCCGTAATCGCGGAAATACAGCTGCTCCATCTCCGCCATCAGGCGGCCAAGGTCGGCCGTGCTCAGGTGTTCGCCCTCGCCGAGGACCCAGTTGTCACGCAGGATTCCGCGCACCAGGTCGGCGCCCTGGCTGAGGTAGTACTGCTCGTAGCCACGACGGGTATAGAACCCGGGGATTGCCTGGTCGGCGCCGGTCAACAGCGCGCCCTGCGGACCGAGGTGCTGGCTGAAGCGGTAGTCCGGCAGTACGCGCGCCTGATCGCGCAGCATGCGGTAGACGACGGTGGCGAGGGATTCGCTGCGCAGGATTTCCCGCGTTTGGCTCACCAGCGTCTCGTCCAGGGCGTAGGGTTGGAAGGGCTCGGCCAGCAGACGGGCGAAATGGGTATTCAGGCCGTTCTGCGCGATCGCGTTACCGGCATAGCGCAGTGACCAGTCGGCCGCCAGCCATTGCTCGAGAAACGCGGCATCGCGGCGCTCTTCGAGGCGCAGCATCAGGTAGGCGCGCAGGCTGTTGAGCAATTGCTCGCGATCATCCAGGTTGGCGCGAATCTGCGCCTCTAGCTGATGGGCGACGCGCGGCAGCAGCAGGGTTTCCAGGTCGTGGCGATAGTTGCTCCGGACGCTCGGGTCGATGGGCTCGCCCTGATACAGACCCACACGTTCCAGCCAGGGGGCGTCAGCCCTCGGCGGGAACACCTGGGTGGCCGCGTAACTGCTGTCGAGCGCGGCGAGCGTGCGCAACGCATCATCCTGAACGTCGATCGCCTGCCGTTGATCCGTCAGGCTACTGGCGAGCTGTCGCAGCTGTTCGAGACGGTCATGGTTCGCCGTGAAGCCAGTCGCCCAGACCGCGCCGAAGGCCGCCAGACAGGTCAGTGCGCCCGCATAGACGGTACGCTGGCCCCAATCGATGCGCCGGATTTCCTTCTTGTCGAGGCCCGCCAGTTCGGCCTCCGGAAAGATGACCTGGCTCAGCAGGTGGTGGATGAAGCGTGCCCGTCCCTGGCGGAACGTCGGCAGCGCATTGCTGGCTAGCCCCAGCTGCCGGCCGATGCCGGTGGTGAGGGGGTCCAGCCCGTTTTGCAGTTCCGGTGCGCTGGTCAGGTAAAAGCCGCGCAACTGGCTGGCACGCTGATAACGATTGCCGGAAAACGCCAGTTCGATGAAGAGGCACAGGCGCTCGCCGATCTGTCCGAGTTGGTGGGGGAAATCGAGAATGCGGCCGCGCCGCTGGGTATCGCGCTCCTGGTGCATGCGCAGGATGACCTGGCTGTTCAGGCGGCGCAGCAAGGCCTCGAATTCCTCGTGAACGGTCTGCGTGTCCGTACCGTTCTGCTCTCGGCGAAAGCTGGCGCCGAGCACCTGATCGCTCTCTTCGCGCGACAACTGGTCGAAGAACTCCTCGAAGCCCAGCACCTTGTCGGCCTTGCTCAAGACCAGATACACCGGCACATCGGCTCCCAGGCGCTGATGGAGCTCGTGAAGCCGCTGGCGGGTCTGCCGGGCAAGGCCTTCGAGTTCCATTTCGCTGAGGTGCTGCAACTGATCGACCGGCAGGTTGACCAGCACGCCGTTGAGCGGACGGGCGCGGCGACGGCGCAGCAGGCCGACGAGCGTGTCCCAGCCATTCGCGTCGACCGCGGCATCGGGCTGGGTCAGGTAGCGGCCGGCGGTATCGATCAGCACGGCGTGGTCGGCGAAGTACCAGTCGGCGTAACGGGTTCCCGACACATCCTTGGTCAGGCGCTGCTCATCGCCCCGGTTGAGCGGGAATTCCAGCCCGGAAAAATCCAGCAGGCTGGTTTTCCCGCTGCCCTGTGGACCGATCAACAGATACCAGGGCAGGTCGTTGCGCCACTTCTCGCTGCGGCCACGGTAGAGCGACGAGCTTTTCAGCGTCCGCAGGGCGGCCTTGAAGCGCTGGCGTAGTTCAGCCTGTTCTTCGCCCATCAGGCCTTGCCGGCGCAGGCGCTCCTGCAATTGCTCGTCGCTGGCCTCGGCGGCTGCGCGGCGGTTGGCTCGCCAGCTGGTGAAGACGATGAACAGGCCCCAGCACAAGCACAGCCCGGCGATGGTCAGCAGGCGGCTGGTCGCCGATTCCCATGGCTTGTGGTCGGCCACGGCCAGCAACGGGCCGACGAACCACACCAGCAAGGCCAGCACCAGCAGCAGGCACAGGCTCCAGACCCAGGTTTTACGGAAGTAAGCGGCAAGCGTGCCGAAAAAATCCTTCATGGCGTTACGTCCTTGTTACGGCGATCACTCGACCATCTGGGTCGGTTCGACAGGCTGGTAGGGGTGCAGGACGGCAGCGCGCTGCTGTTCCAGCACCCAGGCGAAGCCGCCATACATGACGGCCAGACAAACCAGGGTGAAGAGGGCGACCATCCACCACGGCACGATGCGCACCAGGCGGCGGCGGGTGTCCTTCAGCCCTTGCCAATGCGGCGAGATTTCACGTGGAACATCCCCGCGCAGCTGGCGGATCTGTCGGTAGAGGCTGTCCCGTACCGCTTCGAGTTCGAGCATGCCGCGCGGCAGGACGCGGTATTTGCCTTCGAAGCCGAGCGACAGGCAGAGGTACATCAGCTCCAGCATCGGCAGGTGCTTGACCGGGTTGCGTGAGAGGCGCTCGAGCAGCTGGAAGAATTTCTCGCCGCCGAAAGTCTCGTTGTGAAAGCTCGACAGCAGGCTCATCTGCGACCACTCGCTTTCGTTGCCCCAAGGCGTCGTGACCACCGCTTCGTCGAGGACGGTGCACAGCACGTAGCGGGCCGCCATGACCTGGCTGCTCTCGGAGCCGTCATGCAGCGCACGGTGTTCGAACAGCTTCAGCTCCGAAGACAGCCGCTGGTTGAGTGCCGTGAGGTCCTCCGGCTCGAAGCTGTGCTTGAGCCGCACGGCTTCGGAGAGCAGTGCCGAGGCGGCGGCGACCAGCGGGTTGAGGCTGACGTTGAAGGTTTCGGCCGGGCGCAGGCGTGCCGCGTAGATCATGCGCTCCTCGAGCTGCTCGTACTTGGGCGGCGCGCCGAAGTCGGTCAGCGGACTGTGAGCGGGCGCATCGCCCTGGCGGTTGAGGATGACCGTCCTGTCATCCTGACCGTATTCCATATCCCTGGTGGTCATAGCGAGTTCCTGATCGCCCAGAATTTCAACTCGAGCCCGGTGAACTCACCGGACACATGGAAGGCGAAGCCGCCGGAGCGTTCCAGCTGCGCCAGCTCCTCGGAGCTGAGCTCCAAGGCGAAGTAGGTCTTGCCCGAATGGAATGGGATCTGTCGCGGTGCCACCGGCAGCGGTTTGACCTTGATGCCGGGCAGGTGCAGGTTCACCAACTGCCGGATGCGCTCGACCGGGCCGACCTTCAGGTGTGCCGGCAGACGCTGCCGCAGCTCTTCGGAATCGCACTGGGCACTGGCCGCCAGCACGAAGGAGGCCGTACCGAGCAGCTTGTGGTCATGCAGTGGCGAAACCTGGATGCCGTATTGGCGCTGTTGCAGCAGCAACTCGATGGCGTGCTGCTCCAGCACCATCGACAGCACCTGGCGGATCGCGTCCATCAGCTTGCGGAACGACAGCCCCTGGTCGCTGTGCAGGTAGCGGCTGTCCAGCCGGGGCCGCTTGGTTTCGCTGGAGAAAGTCGCCAGCTCACCGAGCAGGCCGAGCAGTTCGCGATAGATGTGTTCGGGGTGGACACGTTCGATGCCGAGGTAATGCCTGAGCACCGGTTCATAGCGGTTGATCAGCTGCAGCATCATGAAATCGCCGACCTCGGCGCCGCCGACCTTGCCGGTGGCACGAATGCGTTCGGCAAGAATGTCGCCACGGTGACCGAGCATGCTGATCACTTCCTTGAGGCACGACAGCAGGTAGCTGGAGGCCTGGAAGTCGATGAAGGTCGGGATGTACTCGGCATCCAGGGTGATGACTCCGTCGGGCGTGGTGTCGAGGATGTCGCAGAGCCTCAGTTTCACGAAAGCCTGGTCGTTCTGTTGCTCGCCGAGCAGCAGGCGGAAGTCCGGGCGTGCCGTGCTGACCTGACTCGCGCTGCTGTCCCCGGCATTGGAGTCGGCGACCTCTTCATCCAGCGCGGTGTAGCGGGCAAGTACATCCTTTTGTTCGGGACGGCGGCTCTCGATATGGTTGCCGGTAACCAGCGGCAGGGCGAGAAAGACCGGCATGTTGCTGGTGTTCGGCGGCACGTCGAGCGCCAGGGGTTCGCGCTCGGTACCCAGTTCGAACAGGCTGCCGTCGGGCAGGATGCCGCTGGCCTGGCTGACCACCAGCTTGCCCATGTTGAGAAACTGGCGGTCGATTTCCAGCGCGAAGAAACCCCAGGCGTACAGGCCCAACTGCTGGGTTCGCGTCTTGAGCTGATGGTCGTAGTAACGGTCGTTCTGCTGAAAATGCTGCGGGCGCAGCAACATGCCTTCCTGCCAGACCACCTTGTTCATGGTCATGGCGTCACTCCTGTGCGTCGGTTGCAGCGAGGTCGCTGATGCCGCGCTCGTCGAGGCGCAGCGTGCTGTGGTTCTGCGCCTGCGGGGTCAGCGGAATGACGAAGCGCCAATGGGCTTCAGGCAGATCGCGGTACGCCGCCAGCACGCCGACATAGCGGCTGCCGTCCTGGACGTACAGCTTGAAGGTGCGCACTTCGCCCGGACGCAGCTCGAGTTCCTCCTCGATCACCATGTCGGGGGAAAGCGCTTCCTTGGCGCGCTGATACAACGAGAAGAAGTCGGCGTTCTGGAAGGCGACCGGGTGCTTGAGCTCGATCAGGCGCACCACGATCGGCGACGGACGGCCATTCAGGTCGGGGTTCAGCGTGTCGCTGCCCTCCAGCGACAGGTCCAGCTTGGTCAGGTCGGAGTTCGGCGAGAGCGCCGAGCAACCGGTGAGCAGCGTCAGCCCGGCCGCCATGGCCAGGCAAGTCAGACGGAGCATGGGCATCATCCTTGGGTATCGGTGTGGAGGGTCGCGATCAGGCGAACCTGTTCCTCGTAGACCTGGGCGAGGTCGCGTGCGAACAGGCGCTCGCTCCAGTCGCCGTCGCGCTGAAGGTCTTCATGCAGCCGGCAGTAGGCTCGCCAACGCTTGCCCGCACTGGCGAACAGCGGCTTGCGATCGCGTTCGAAACGCAGGATCAGCTGCGGCGGTGACAGCTGCTCGAGCATGCCCTTGATGGCTGCACGACTGGCGGCGAGCAAGGCGACCTGATGGGCCTGCAGGTCCCGGTACGCACGGCTGATGGCCTGTTCGGACGGCAATTGGCCTGGCTTGGGCGCCAATAGGAGCGCCTGCATTGCCTCGCGTGAGTCGGCGGTGTGCTTGAGCGGATTGTTGCCGGCGTTCTGCACCGTGGTCAGCGCCAGCCGGAGCTCGTTCTTCAGTTCGCTGCGCGTACGCAGGGCTTGCTGGAGATTGCCGACGCTTTGCCTGAGCAGGCGTGCCGCGTTGAGGGCCAGCGCTTCCCGGGCCGGGTCGTCGAGATCATTGAGGTCCAGGCCAAGTGCCTCGCCGAACTGCTCCCAGAAGCCCGCCGGCAACCGCTTGGGCTCAGGGATTGGCGCCGGTTTCGCCGCGGGCTGCGGCATGACGAGCTCCGGCACGCAGAGGTTTTCCTCGTCGATCTGAGCGTAGTCCCGTTGCTGCGCCCCCGCGCGTGGTGGCGCGAGGACGGCCGCCAATCCGTCGACCTCAGCGTAGACGCGCTCCTGCTGCTCCAGCGCGCTCAGCGGATCGAGGTCCAGAAAGGCGTCGTCGGGAATGATGCTGCCTGCCGGCTGGGGTCGGCCGATATCGCCTTCGAACAGCGAGGGGTCGCGCACCAGCCGGGCACGAATCTCGAAATCGCCAAGGCAGTACACATTGCCATGCTCGATGCGTTGCGGCTCGCCTCGGCGCAGCGCGCTGCCGCTGTCTTTCAGGCGAATGCCGTTGCTGCTGGTATCGGTGAGATAGAAGGCGCCGTCCCGATAGCTGACCTCGGCGTGGCGACTCGAGACGACCCGCTTGCGATCCGGGATAACCCAGTCGCAGTCGTCCGCGCGGCCGATGAGTCCCCCGGCCTGCTTGAAGGTTTTCGTCGTGTGCAGGCCGGGTACGAATTGCTGCGCACCAACCATATCGAAGACCAATTCCATGGCGTTACCACTCCTCGCGACTTAGCGACCGCGGTTGACCGCTTGCGGATCGCCCAGCGGGCGATATTCGTCATCATTGAAGGTGTAATTGCCGGAACATCCGGCGAGCAAGAGCGCGGCGATGAGCGTAACGAGGGCGTAATAGCGGGCTAGCACGCGATTTCCTCCTTGAAGTCGTGTGTGCTGGGCGTCTCGTGCCCGCTGAAGCAGCGCGAGACTTGGGTGGGCCATTTAAGTTCGCTTAGCCATCCCGGCGGGTGACCGCGTTCACGAAAAAAACGCCGATGAATCGTAAAACGAGAGGTGAGGCGGGTTAGTGGTGATCATCGAGGAACATTGCAGCCACGTGTCTCGTTTCTTCGCCTTTTAAGCGGAAGCCGGCGCGTTTTACTTAAACGTCAGCGAGCTCCCCGGCAATTCGGTTGCCACCGATGGCACGCCATTTCGCTACAGGCTCTGCTAGATCGGTCCGTTCCGAGTGCTCCCAAACACGCCGCATGGCGTCTCTAGCGCTCGGCCTGGGGTTAACAGGCACTGCTGTGCTCGGGTAAGTAGGCTCTGTTCGGCTCGACGGACACACCGCTTCGGTATATCGATGACGCAGTTCGAGATATGTCTTGCTGAGACCTGCGGCACGCTCCTGCCCTATCGCCGAGCGAAATTCGTTAAATGAGCGCGTTAGCCAGCCACATTCAGGCGAGTGCAGATTTGGAGGTCTTCTGAGTTTGCGCCAGCTGTGCCGCCTTGAGATTTGAGTCCAAGGCAAGCCATTGCTCGACTAGATCGGGAATATCTTCCCGCTGCCAGAGCTCACCGAAAATGTCCCGTGCGGTCAGCCTGTGGTTCGCCTCGTTCAGCAGCCGTTGCCTGGCCCGGTTCAACCCGTCGCGTTGCCGAGCGCTCAACTGGCGCACGGCAGTGATTCCTTCGTTGTACAGCTGCATGAGCTCCGTGTCGGTCTTCCTGTAGAAGCGCTTATCGTGGCGTTTCCTTACTTCATGCCGGAACTCAGCGAAACTGCGGGGTTGCCAGCTCGCCAACTCCTCCTCGGCGTGTCGAATCAGACCATCGATTTCTTGGATTTCCATCGGTGTGAAGAGGTCCCCGTCGCGCTCGGTAACGCTGGTATGCCAGCGCAATAACGTAGTGAGCATGGCCCGGCTGTAACCGCTGTTACTGGAGTGCTCCGAAAACGAGATGAGCTGCCGGACGAACGCCGCTCGCTCGGGCATGTCCTCTTCCAGGCTCAGTGCACCGGTATAGCGGGCGCAGGCTTGCTCATCAATGAGCGCACAGTCGGGTTGCCACAGCACTGCGCTTGCACTGCCATTGCCTGGCTTTCGCGACACGAAATGGCGTTGTTCACCATGGTGTTCATAAGGATCGCCCTGCATATTTAGCAAGCCGCCCAAAAGTAAGGAAATGCCTACTGCCGGCGAACTGAACAGCGCGACGACGCCAACAGCGGCGAGTTTCCATTCAGCATCCATCCAGATAAACGGAACCCCTGGGATCGGATCGTTATGGTTTACCAGCCGATGGTGGGTGAGCTCGTTTGCGCTCTTAACGAAAGCCTGATCGGCCGCACGCGGTGCGCCAAATGTATAGAGCTGCGTATCCTTCGACCATTGTTCGCTTATCCAAGCAGCGAGAAGCAGCGCAACCGCACCGCCGAGACTGTGCCCGCAGACGATTACGGTCTGCCCCCTGTAAAACGCTTCCATATAGCGCTCGACGAAAGTCTTGGCTGCGCTGAATGCGTTATAGAAGCCTCGATGCGCTTGGCCAACGCCCTCCTTGAACGGTACTTGTCGTGCGTCTGCGTCGAGCAAGATATCTGTTAGGCCGAGGGTGCCGCGCACAGAGATCAGCATGACCTTATCGCTGTGAGTGATGAAGGCCTGCGTGTCAGACGCCTCGTGGTGCAAAAAATGAACGTCTTCAGGGTTGCGCCAGCCTTTCAAAGCTTCTTCGCGGTAACGCCCCGGATCATGGGGCATTATTTCCAAGCGCTTGGAATAAGGCACCTCCTCATATAGCAGGTGATAGCGCGCCACATCGAAGAGCTCTGGCTTTTCTAAGCGGGCCAGCTGTTCGCGTAGTACGTGACCTATCGAACCAGGGCTGGAATATGGAGGCGGGTTGGAAGCGTAGGGGCTGCCTGATTCTGGGGTCTTGCTGAACGGGGCGTAAGCGAAGGTGCTCATCACGGCCAGGTGATAGGCGTTCAATGCGCAGAAAGCCTTGTCTCTCGAAAGCAGCGGGCTGTAGGCGCGCAGTGCTTTGACTTCGAGTAGATAGTGGGTATTCGGGGCCAGGGCTATGCCCGGCTGCTTCTGCGCAAGGCCGGCGTTTAATTTGAGCGTCGATGAAGGCCGCGGGCCCCATGCCGCATCGGGTTCCGGCAGATGAGCCCTGGCTACTGCGAAGTCACTAACTTCCACACGGTAAAGTTGAGCATTTTCCTGTTTAGCGCGAGCTTCCGCTAGGTAGGTTTTGCCATCGGCGCGGCGGGGGCCGGAGGGGGGCTGTTCGGCTGCGATCTGCAAAGCTGTAAGTGGAAGGGGGAAATTCTTTCTAATAGAAATTTCTTCATACCAGGGATCAAGGTATTGCGAGGCGATCTCTGAAAGGTCGAGCACTTGGGGGCCGCAGTGGATATTTATAACCTGCGCGAAGCCCTCACTATCCAAGATGCCCTCGAATATCTTTCCTTGACTGTCGTGCAGCCGGTAAGGCAAACCTGCATAGGGACGACCATCTCCATTTTCGTCTACCAGACGAAAGCTAACTTTTTGGCTTCGCAGTGGACAGGAAAGCGCTTCCATGGCTGTTCTGATCATCCTTGATCACTCCTTGCAGTTTGGGTAAACGGTGCACTCTTGGTCGTTCATTTTAAATGTGCCGAATACAGGCGGGTCTTGGCATTGCTGCCATCCCGGCTTTGGTATACAGGGCTTCCAACCCTGAGGAGTATTTAGCCAAGTATTTTTTCTGGCCGGTCGCTCTTCCTGCTGGATTTGAAATGAAAGCCTGACGAGCTTTCCGGACAGCGTTTGCTTGGCCAAGTAAGCACCTGCACCTGCGCAGCTAAGAAGCTTGCTGATCTCACCTTTTCTAGAGTGGGCTCTGCTGAGTTGGAAAAACCAAGTGCATTCAGCCGTCTTGCTCAACGTTCCGTTTGCATCGAACCTTGGCGCGCCTTCAGGCAAGGCGTCGACCAGCACTAGCTCTCCGTTGTCGTAGGTACGCTGCCAGTCCTTTTCACCGTAGCGGCCATGAATGAACAGGCCTACGCGAGCCAGGCGCATCTCGCAAAGGCCGTCGCGGTAGTTGACCGGAATCTTGAAACGATACGTGTGGGCATCCTCTTCGAATTCGCTTTCGAAGGAGCGTGTTTGGCTGCGGCCATTGCAGCCGTTGGCGACGCCGTAATGTGCTTGCGCCTTGAGGGCGAAGTCTGCAGGCAGGGCACCCTCCAGGGTAAAGCTGTCGCCGGTGTGCGAGGTGAGCGAGCCGCAGGCGGTGAGCAGACTACCGATCAAGCCGACTATCAGCAGCTGCGGGGTATGGCGAGTCATGAGTGGCTAGGCTCCATGTGCGCGACGAAGTCCTGACAACGATAGAAGTGTTGCTCTGGGGTTTCAGCGGGTTGTGGCATCCAGAACGATTGCGATGCCAGGGCTGGTTGCAGACGGTACTGCAGCAGGAAGCGATGTTGCTCCTGCGCATGCCATTGCCAATCTTCGGCTTGGTTAAGCTGTTCATCGAGCCAGCCATCCAAAAAGACGTGCTCGGCCAGTTTGGCCGTGGCAGTCGGGAACTGCTCCCAGAGCCACTGCAGCAAGTTGTGCTGGCTGATTTGTCGCGCGATCCCAGGCGGCTCGGGAATGCTCAGCCAAGGCGTCTCAAAAGGAGGAGGGCAAGGGGCGGGGATTGGATTGTCGAAGCTTGACCACGCATTCCCATCCCAGCACAGGGCGCTGGCCAGCGGACCCAACAACAAGTGACGCTGTCCCGAGGCCAAGCCTCTCAAATGGTGGGCAATCACTCGACCGTCCTGCAGTCGGTAGAGGGCATGCTGATCCTCTTCTTCGATCAGCATTCGTGCCCGCCAGTGATTGCCAAGAGCGGGCAGATCGATACGCTCGGCGCTGGCTAGCCAACCCCAGTTGCGCTCAGGTGCATCGAGCAATGTATCAAGCTGCATCAATTCCGATTCGCTAAGGGCGATCAGCCATGGGCCAATGTCCGCTAAGTCGGAAAGCTCGGTCCCTTGGTAAAGATTGAGATAGTCCCGCATCAAGTCCTTGGCAAAGAGTTCCTGAACGGGATTGGGCTCAGCCATGCTGTCGATGACAAGGAACAATTGCCGATCTTTGCACTGCTGATCGTCGAGCCACTGGCGTACCGGAGCTTTCATTTGGGGGTTCCCACCTCGCAAATGCCTTCTCTGCATGCTTCACAGACCGGACAGCGACTTGCTCCGATTTCTCTGGCCTTGCGAGCGATTTGAAGCTGGGCATTGGCCAGCGCGAGTCTGGGCTTGGCGCCCGCTTTGTCCCGGTCGGCGGCCCAGGGGATCTGCGGAGCGAGGATGTTCACACCCGAGCCCTTGCCCGGCGCCCCGCCGGAGTTGATCTTGATCGTCGCGCCGCTCAGCGTGACGCCGCTGGGGTCGAGCTTGAGGAAGCTGCCGCCGCCGGCAGCGGTGAGTTCCATGCCGGCGTCAATGACGACCTTGCTGCCGGCGTAGTAGTGGATTTCCTGGCCAGCTTCGACGAACTGCCCCGTACCTATCTTCACGTGCTGGCTGTTGCCCACGGTCAGGTGGTCGTTGGCGCGGACTTCGGTCTTGCGGTCGGCATGGGTGGTGCGGTGCTCTTCGGCCTTGAACTCGCTATAGCTGTTCGCTTCCACCGTGTCATGACGTTCATGGCCGACGCGGATCTTCTGGTCGTGCTCGATGTTCTCGTCCCAGTCGTGCTGGGCGTGGATATAGATCTGCTCGGCGCCCTTGCGGTCTTCGATGCGCAGCTCGTTGTAGCCGCCGCCTCCCGGTGAGCTCAGGGTCTTGAACACGGAGCGGGTCTTGTTCGCCGGCAGGTCGTAGGGCACGGCATGCTCGGCGTAGTACAGGCAGCCCGTCACCAGCGGCTGGTCGGGGTCGCCTTCGAGAAAGGTCACCAGCACTTCCATGCCGACCCGCGGAATGGCGATGCCGCCGTAGCGGTCGCCGGCCCAGCTACTGGAGACGCGCAGCCAGCAGCTGGTCTTGTCGTCGG
>NZ_RBZQ01000016.1 GCF_003640395.1 Stutzerimonas urumqiensis
AAACGCCCCGACCGATAGGCCGAGGCGTTTGGGATAGGAGCTTGACGATGACCTACTCTCACATGGGGAGACCCCACACTACCATCGGCGATGCGTCGTTTCACTTCTGAGTTCGGGATGGGATCAGGTGGTTCCAACGCTCTATGATCGTCAAGCAATTCGGTTGGGGACGCGGTGTTGGCCGTTTCCCCGAATGGGTATGTGATGTGGTTGCGATTCGCAAATTTTCGGTTGGTGTCGGCTTCGACCGCACCCTCTGGCAGCGCCAGATTGTTTGGGTGTTATATGGTCAAGCCTCACGGGCAATTAGTATGGGTTAGCTCAACGCCTCACAGCGCTTACACACCCCACCTATCAACGTCGTAGTCTTCGACGGCCCTTCAGGGAGCTCGAGGCTCCAGTGAGATCTCATCTTGAGGCAAGTTTCCCGCTTAGATGCTTTCAGCGGTTATCTCTTCCGAACATAGCTACCCGGCAGTGCCACTGGCGTGACAACCGGAACACCAGAGGTTCGTCCACTCCGGTCCTCTCGTACTAGGAGCAGCCCCTCTCAAATCTCAAACGTCCACGGCAGATAGGGACCGAACTGTCTCACGACGTTCTAAACCCAGCTCGCGTACCACTTTAAATGGCGAACAGCCATACCCTTGGGACCGGCTTCAGCCCCAGGATGTGATGAGCCGACATCGAGGTGCCAAACACCGCCGTCGATATGAACTCTTGGGCGGTATCAGCCTGTTATCCCCGGAGTACCTTTTATCCGTTGAGCGATGGCCCTTCCATACAGAACCACCGGATCACTAAGACCTACTTTCGTACCTGCTCGACGTGTCTGTCTCGCAGTCAAGCGCGCTTTTGCCTTTATACTCTGTGCGTGATTTCCGACCACGCTGAGCGCACCTTCGTACTCCTCCGTTACTCTTTAGGAGGAGACCGCCCCAGTCAAACTGCCCACCATACACTGTCCTCGATCCGGATAACGGACCAGAGTTAGAACCTCAAGCATGCCAGGGTGGTATTTCAAGGATGGCTCCACGCGAACTGGCGTCCACGCTTCAAAGCCTCCCACCTATCCTACACAAGCAGGCTCAAAGTCCAGTGCAAAGCTACAGTAAAGGTTCACGGGGTCTTTCCGTCTAGCCGCGGATACACTGCATCTTCACAGCGATTTCAATTTCACTGAGTCTCGGGTGGAGACAGCGCCGCCATCGTTACGCCATTCGTGCAGGTCGGAACTTACCCGACAAGGAATTTCGCTACCTTAGGACCGTTATAGTTACGGCCGCCGTTTACCGGGGCTTCGATCAAGAGCTTCGCTTGCGCTAACCCCATCAATTAACCTTCCGGCACCGGGCAGGCGTCACACCCTATACGTCCACTTTCGTGTTTGCAGAGTGCTGTGTTTTTAATAAACAGTCGCAGCGGCCTGGTATCTTCGACCGGCATGAGCTTACGGGGTAAACCCTTCACCCTCACCGGCGCACCTTCTCCCGAAGTTACGGTGCCATTTTGCCTAGTTCCTTCACCCGAGTTCTCTCAAGCGCCTTGGTATTCTCTACCCGACCACCTGTGTCGGTTTGGGGTACGATTCCTGGTTACCTGAAGCTTAGAGGCTTTTCCTGGAAGCATGGCATCAACCACTTCGCGTCCTAAAGGACACTCGTCATCAGTTCTCGACCTTGATCACCCGGATTTACCTAAGCGACCAGCCTACAACCTTAAACTTGGACAACCAACGCCAAGCTGGCCTAGCCTTCTCCGTCCCCCCATCGCAGTAACCAGAAGTACGGGAATATTAACCCGTTTCCCATCGACTACGCTCTTCAGCCTCGCCTTAGGGGTCGACTCACCCTGCGTCGATTAACGTTGCGCAGGAACCCTTGGTCTTTCGGCGTGGGTGTTTTTCACACCCATTGTCGTTACTCATGTCAGCATTCGCACTTCTGATACCTCCAGCAAGCTTCTCAACTCACCTTCACAGGCTTACAGAACGCTCCTCTACCGCTCATCTTACGATGAACCCGTAGCTTCGGTGCCTGGTTTGAGCCCCGTTACATCTTCCGCGCAGGCCGACTCGACTAGTGAGCTATTACGCTTTCTTTAAAGGATGGCTGCTTCTAAGCCAACCTCCTAGCTGTCTAAGCCTTCCCACATCGTTTCCCACTTAACCAGGACTTTGGGACCTTAGCTGACGGTCTGGGTTGTTTCCCTTTTCACGACGGACGTTAGCACCCGCCGTGTGTCTCCCGTGCTCGCACTTGCCGGTATTCGGAGTTTGCATCGGTTTGGTAAGTCGGGATGACCCCCTAGCCGAAACAGTGCTCTACCCCCAGCAGTGATACACGAGGCGCTACCTAAATAGCTTTCGAGGAGAACCAGCTATCTCCGAGCTTGATTAGCCTTTCACTCCGATCCACAGGTCATCCGCTAACTTTTCAACGGTAGTCGGTTCGGTCCTCCAGTCAGTGTTACCTAACCTTCAACCTGCCCATGGATAGATCGCCCGGTTTCGGGTCTATTCCCAGCGACTAAACGCCCTATTAAGACTCGCTTTCGCTACGCCTCCCCTATTCGGTTAAGCTCGCCACTGAAAATAAGTCGCTGACCCATTATACAAAAGGTACGCAGTCACCTAACAAAGTAGGCTCCCACTGCTTGTACGCATACGGTTTCAGGTTCTATTTCACTCCCCTCTCCGGGGTTCTTTTCGCCTTTCCCTCACGGTACTGGTTCACTATCGGTCAGTCAGTAGTATTTAGCCTTGGAGGATGGTCCCCCCATGTTCAGACAACGTTTCACGTGCGCCGTCCTACTCGATTTCACTTCAAGGACCCTTTCGCGTACGGGGCTATCACCCACTATGGCCGCACTTTCCAGAGCGTTCCGCTAAAATCCAAGAAGCTTAAGGGCTAATCCCCGTTCGCTCGCCACTACTAAGGGAATCTCGGTTGATTTCTGTTCCTCAGGGTACTTAGATGTTTCAGTTCCCCTGGTTCGCCTCTTGACCCTATGGATTCAGGTCAAGATACCGGTCTTATGACCGGTGGGTTCCCCCATTCAGAGATCTCCGGATCAAAGTCTGTTTGCCGACTCCCCGAAGCTTTTCGCAGGCTACCACGTCTTTCATCGCCTCTGACTGCCAAGGCATCCACCGTATGCGCTTCTTCACTTGACCATATAACCCCAAGCAATCTGCTTCTCAGCAGGCCCGAGATGGTGGTGAAGACGACATTCGCCGAAAATTTGCGCTTGAATCGCAAACTCTACCTTGAGCTAATCGATTGCCAGTGAAAGCAATCAATCAGTCACTTCTATCACATACCCAAATTTTTAAAGAACGATTCTGGCAAAGACCAGAAATCAGCATTCAACACCATCGGTGGAACGCTCATTTCTGAGCTCTATCAAGCAATTCACAGCCTGAGCCGGAGTGGTGGAGCCAAGGAGGATCGAACTCCTGACCTCCTGCGTGCAAAGCAGGCGCTCTCCCAGCTGAGCTATGGCCCCAGTGTCAACCGGCCTTACGACCCCGCGACAATTGGTGGGTCTGGGCAGATTCGAACTGCCGACCTCACCCTTATCAGGGGTGCGCTCTAACCAACTGAGCTACAGACCCAATCGCCTTCGCAATTGAATCAAGCAATTCGTGTGGGAACTTATGAGAAAGCTGAAGTCTTCGATTAAGGAGGTGATCCAGCCGCAGGTTCCCCTACGGCTACCTTGTTACGACTTCACCCCAGTCATGAATCACTCCGTGGTAACCGTCCCCCCGAAGGTTAGACTAGCTACTTCTGGAGCAACCCACTCCCATGGTGTGACGGGCGGTGTGTACAAGGCCCGGGAACGTATTCACCGCGACGTTCTGATTCGCGATTACTAGCGATTCCGACTTCACGCAGTCGAGTTGCAGACTGCGATCCGGACTACGATCGGTTTTATGGGATTAGCTCCACCTCGCGGCTTGGCAACCCTTTGTACCGACCATTGTAGCACGTGTGTAGCCCTGGCCGTAAGGGCCATGATGACTTGACGTCATCCCCACCTTCCTCCGGTTTGTCACCGGCAGTCTCCTTAGAGTGCCCACCATAACGTGCTGGTAACTAAGGACAAGGGTTGCGCTCGTTACGGGACTTAACCCAACATCTCACGACACGAGCTGACGACAGCCATGCAGCACCTGTGTCTGAGTTCCCGAAGGCACCAATCCATCTCTGGAAAGTTCTCAGCATGTCAAGGCCAGGTAAGGTTCTTCGCGTTGCTTCGAATTAAACCACATGCTCCACCGCTTGTGCGGGCCCCCGTCAATTCATTTGAGTTTTAACCTTGCGGCCGTACTCCCCAGGCGGTCGACTTAATGCGTTAGCTGCGCCACTAAAGTCTCAAGGACCCCAACGGCTAGTCGACATCGTTTACGGCGTGGACTACCAGGGTATCTAATCCTGTTTGCTCCCCACGCTTTCGCACCTCAGTGTCAGTATCAGTCCAGGTGGTCGCCTTCGCCACTGGTGTTCCTTCCTATATCTACGCATTTCACCGCTACACAGGAAATTCCACCACCCTCTACCGTACTCTAGCCAGACAGTTTTGGATGCAGTTCCCAGGTTGAGCCCAGGGCTTTCACATCCAACTTATCAAACCACCTACGCGCGCTTTACGCCCAGTAATTCCGATTAACGCTTGCACCCTCTGTATTACCGCGGCTGCTGGCACAGAGTTAGCCGGTGCTTATTCTGCTGGTAACGTCAAAACAGCAAGGTATTAACTTACTGCCCTTCCTCCCAGCTTAAAGTGCTTTACAATCCGAAGACCTTCTTCACACACGCGGCATGGCTGGATCAGGCTTTCGCCCATTGTCCAATATTCCCCACTGCTGCCTCCCGTAGGAGTCTGGACCGTGTCTCAGTTCCAGTGTGACTGATCATCCTCTCAGACCAGTTACGGATCGTCGCCTAGGTGAGCCTTTACCTCACCTACTAGCTAATCCGACCTAGGCTCATCTGATAGCGTGAGGTCCGAAGATCCCCCACTTTCTCCCGTAGGACGTATGCGGTATTAGCTCGAGTTTCCCCGAGTTATCCCCCACTACCAGGCAGATTCCTAGGCATTACTCACCCGTCCGCCGCTCGCCGGCATCCCGAAGGACCCGCTGCCGCTCGACTTGCATGTGTTAGGCCTGCCGCCAGCGTTCAATCTGAGCCATGATCAAACTCTTCAGTTCAATACTGATCGGGTTTTGAAAAAACCCTAAACTTGGCTCAGCAATCGCAAATAACTCTCGAATTAACGAGTGTTTACTCGTGATGCTGATAATCTTGCGACCACCAGTCTTACCTCACAAGCACCCACACGAATTGCTTGATTCAGTTGTTAAAGAGCGTTTCGATCAAGCCTTTCGTCTCAACCGAGGCCGCGCATTCTACAGCAGCCCTTCTTCGCGTCAAGCACTTTTTCGAAAATCTCTTTTCTACTCAACCGCTTGCCCCGCAGCCAGTACAACCTCCCTGACTGCGAGGCCGCGAATCATACAGCCATGG
>NZ_RBZQ01000017.1 GCF_003640395.1 Stutzerimonas urumqiensis
CATGAACTTCTCACCCACTGCCATCACCTTCGTCCTGTACATCGGGGCGATGCTGCTGATCGGTTTCATCGCCTACCGCGCCACCAAGAACTTCGACGACTACATCCTCGGCGGGCGCAGCCTCGGCAGCCTGGTCACCGCGCTGTCGGCCGGTGCCTCGGACATGAGCGGCTGGCTGCTGATGGGCCTGCCGGGCGCGATCTTCGTCGCCGGGCTGTCGGAGAGCTGGATCGCCATCGGCCTGATCGTCGGTGCCTGGCTGAACTGGCTGTTCGTCGCCGGGCGCCTGCGCGTGCACACCGAGCACAACCACAACGCGCTGACCCTGCCGGACTACTTCTCGCACCGCTTCGAGGATGACAGCCGCCTGCTGCGCATCTTCTCGGCGCTGGTGATCCTGGTGTTCTTCACCATCTACTGCGCCTCGGGCGTGGTGGCCGGTGCGCGGCTGTTCGAGAGCACCTTCGGCGTGCCCTACGACCTGGCGCTGTGGATCGGCGCGGCGGCGACCATCCTCTACGTATTCGTCGGCGGCTTCCTCGCGGTGAGCTGGACCGACACCGTACAGGCCACGTTGATGATCTTCGCGCTGCTGATCACGCCGCTGTTCGTGATCCTGGCGCTGGGCGACATGGATCAGGTCATGACCACCATCGAGTCGGTCCGTCCGGCGGCCTTCGACATGTTCAACGGGCTGTCCTTCATCGCCATCGTGTCGCTGCTGGCCTGGGGCCTGGGCTATTTCGGCCAGCCGCACATCCTGGTGCGCTTCATGGCCGCCGACTCGGTCCGCACCATCCCCAACGCCCGTCGCATCGGCATGACCTGGATGATCCTGACCCTGGCCGGCGCCGTGGCCGTGGGCTTCTTCGGCATCGCCTACTTCACCGACCACCCGGAACTGGCCGGCCCGGTGAACGAGAACGGCGAGCGCGTGTTCCTCGAACTGACCATGATCCTGTTCAACCCCTGGGTGGCCGGCATCATCCTGTCCGGCGTGCTGGCGGCGGTGATGAGTACGCTCAGTGCCCAGCTGCTGGTCAGCTCCAGCGCGCTGACGCAGGACTTCTACAAGGCCTTCCTGCGCAAGGGCGCGTCGCAGACCGAGCTGGTGTGGGTCGGCCGTGCGATGGTGCTGCTGATTTCGCTGATCGCCATCGGCATCGCCTCCAACCCGGAGAGCAAAGTGCTGGGCCTGGTGTCCTACGCCTGGGCCGGTTTCGGCGCGGCGTTCGGGCCGGTGGTGCTGTTCTCGCTGCTATGGAAGCGCATGACCCGCAACGGCGCACTCGCCGGCATGCTGGTCGGCGCCGTCACCGTGGTGGTGTGGAAGGAGTTCATCGGGCTGGGGCTGTACGAAATCATCCCCGGCTTCATCCTCGCCAGCCTCGCGATCCTGATCGTCAGCCGCATGGGCCCGGCCCCGTCGACGACCATCGTCGAGCGTTTCGAGGCGGCCGAGCGGGAATACCACGCGGGCTGATCGTTGGAGCGGTACCGGTAGTAAAGAAGGCCATGGCGGGCGACCGTCATGGCCTTTTTCATTGGCCGTGGAGTCGGGCTTGCCGGCGATACTCGCCGGATCGCCCGCAAGCGGGCTCCTACAGGGGGCGTGACCGGATTTCAGCCGTAGGGCGGATTCAGGA
>NZ_RBZQ01000018.1 GCF_003640395.1 Stutzerimonas urumqiensis
CTAGTTGTGTAAACCCAGTACGTTGTTCAGTGGCACTGGAGCCCGACTAATTGGCGGTTTGTAGTTGAGGCTGCTATGCGGCCTGTGCCAGTTGTAGTGGTGCAGCCAGGCAGGCAAGTGTCTGGCTCGTTGTTCGGAGCTGTCATAAGAGCGTGCATAGGCCCATTCACGCAGGCTCGTCTGGATGAAGCGCTCGGCCTTGCCGTTCGTTCGCGGTGTGTAGGGCTTGGTGCGGATGTGTTTCAGTCCGAGCCGAGCGCATAAGCGCCGAAACGAATGAGAGCGGTAGCAGGCGCCATTGTCTGTCATGACGCGTTTGAAGCGGATGCCTAAGCCACGGTAGTAACGCAGCGCCTGCAACAAGGCTCGACAGGCGCTACTGCCGCGCTCATCTGGGTGCAGGCTGGTGAAGGCCAGCCGGGACGCATCGTCGATGGCCACATGCACGAACTCCCAACCGGCACCATCTGAGCCCTGCAGACGATCGCCCGTAACTCGGTGCCCTGGTCTCCAGAATCGGCCCAGCTTCTTGATGTCCAGGTGCAGGAGATCGCCGGCGTTGGGGTATTCGTAGCGCACTACTACAGGGGCGGGCTCTAGCTCGGCTAACCGATGAAAGCCAGCTTGTTTGAGACGGCGCGCAACGGTACTGACGGCCACGCCGAGTGCTTGAGCGATCTGTCGGTAGGTATGGCGAGATCGGCGTAGTCGGATCAATTGTGCGATCAGATCGACTGCCGTCTCGTGAGGGCATGAATGCGGACGTGACGAACGATCCATCAGACCGGCCTCGCCCTCCTCACGAAAGCGCCTGAGCCACTTGTAGGCTGTGCGGACACTGACTCCTGCGGCTTGTGCTGCATCCTCGACACGTAGCCCACTGAGCATGCGTTGTACGAGAAGGGCTCGACCTCGCGGGGTAAGACGGGCATGTTTATGCAGGTTCATCCGGGGCTCCTGGAAGGCTGTGTTGGTCGCGCTTCCAGAATTCCGGGAACGCCCCGGATGAACAACCTACTGAGAAATCACA
>NZ_RBZQ01000002.1 GCF_003640395.1 Stutzerimonas urumqiensis
ACCGAGTAACCCTGATCCAGCACCAGGCTGGCTGCTTCGAGTTTGAAATCTGTACTGAATGATCTTCTGGTCATGTAAACACCGTATGGCTGGGCGAAGCTTAGCGCCCTATCGGGGTGTCCAGAATCATTGAGCCACAACAAGGTTCATCCCCGCGCCTGCGGGGAACACGTGAAGAAGGGATAGTCGAAGTCGTCGGCGCGCGGTTCATCCCCGCGCCTGCGGGGAACACTCGGCTAAGCGGCGGAATGACGGGTTCATCACCGGTTCATCCCCGCGCCTGCGGGGAACACGTACTGCGGGTTGCTGTCGTGTACCTCGGCGCCGGTTCATCCCCGCGCCTGCGGGGAACACGGAGCTACTACAGCGGCCCGGTTGAAGGGGGCCGGTTCATCCCCGCGCCTGCGGGGAACACGCCAGGCTCGCTGTCGATCAGCAGTGCGTCGTCGGTTCATCCCCGCGCCTGCGGGGAACACCCGCCAGACCATCGGCTACAACATGCAGGAGTCGGTTCATCCCCGCGCCTGCGGGGAACACGCGTATCGGTGGCCGTAGGTAAACAGCATGGTCGGTTCATCCCCGCGCCTGCGGGGAACACTTCACGAATGACTGCAGGTCCTGCATGGCCAGCGGTTCATCCCCGCGCCTGCGGGGAACACGCAACTGCCAGCAGGAGTGGGCCGTTCCTGCTCGGTTCATCCCCGCGCCTGCGGGGAACACTGAGCCAGCTCGGCAAGCATCTGTTTGAACGCAGGTTCATCCCCGCGCCTGCGGGGAACACGATTTAGCCTCGCACGGTTCTTCTGGTGGTGACGGTTCATCCCCGCGCCTGCGGGGAACACGCAATCCTCACCAGCGACGGAAGATTCGGACTCGGTTCATCCCCGCGCCTGCGGGGAACACACCAATCGTAACGGCTTGATCGACAAGGACTAAAGCCGCTACCCCAAACCCTACCGAGCCCCCGCCCTTCAGGCGGGCAGCGAGCGTTCCAGGATTGCCGTCACCTCGAGCGCTCGCGGCAAGGTTCCGTACGTCCGCGCTTGTCCGTTCAGTCGACTGGCGATGAAGGCGTCGCTCACGGCCGCGTTGCCGGCTTCGAGCAGGAGCTTGGCCTGGAGGGCCAGGGCGATGTCTTCGGTGAGTTGCCGGGCGCGGTACTGGATGTCGGAGGTGTCGGCGAAGGCGGCCTTGAGGCGGGTGATGTGCCCGGCCAGGCGAGCCTCGCCCTGGCCATCGCCCAGTTCGGCAAACAGGACCTCGAGTGCGCCCGCTTCCTTGGACAGGGCGCGCAGGACATCCAGGCACTGAACGTTGCCCGAGCCTTCCCAGATGGAGTTGACCGGCGCCTCCCGGTACAACCGCGGCAGGATGGTCTCTTCGACGTAGCCGGCGCCGCCGAGGCATTCCTGCGCTTCGTTGACCATTGCCGGGGCCCGTTTGCAGATCCAGTACTTGCCGACCGCGGTGACCAGCCGGGCGAAGATCGCTTCGTGCTCGCTGGCCGCTTCGTCCAGCGCATGACCCATGCGCAAGGTCAGCGCCAGGGCGGCTTCGCTTTCCAGCGCCAGGTCGGCCAGGACGTTCCGCATCAGCGGCTGGTCGATCAGTGCGCGCCCGCCCACCTGCCGGTGCTGGCAATGATGCAGCGCCTGGGTCAGCGCCTGTCGCATCAGCGAACTGGAGCCGATCATGCAGTCGAAGCGCGTCATCGAGACCATCGAGAGAATGGTCGGCACGCCGCGCCCTTCTTCGCCGACCATCCAGGCCAGCGCGCCGCGGTATTCGACCTCGCTCGAGGCGTTGGCCCAGTTGCCGAGCTTGTTCTTCAGTCGCTGGATATAAAACGCGTTGCGCTCGCCGTCCGGCCGATGGCGCGGCAGCAGGAAGCACGACAGCCCCTTTTCGGTGTAGGCGAGCGTCAGGAAGGCGTCGCACATCGGGGCCGAGCAAAACCACTTGTGCCCGACCAGTTCATAGGCCTGACCAGGGCCGGGCTGGCCAACCGGATGGGCCTGGGTGGTGTTGGCGCGCACATCGGTACCGCCCTGTTTCTCGGTCATGGCCATGCCGATGGTGACGCCGGTCTTCTGCGCCAGCGGCAGGTTGCGCGGGTCGTAGGCGCCGTGCAGCAGCTTGGGCAGCCAGACGTCGGCGATTTCCGGTTGCTGGCGCAGGGCCGGCACGCTGGCGAAGGTCATGGTCAGCGGACAGCTGGTACCGGCTTCGGCCTGGTTGTGCAGGTACATCAGGCCGGCGCGGGCGACATGGGCCCCGGCGCGCGGTTCGGTCCAGGGGAGCGACGGGATGCCGTGCTCGACGGCCGTGGCCATCAACTGGTGGTACGCCGGATGGAAGTCGACCTGGTCGATGCGATGACCGTAGCGGTCATGGGTACGCAGGACCGGCTTGTGCTCATTGGCGAGGAAGCCGGCCTCCATCAGCGGGCCGCCGGCCAGCGCGCCGTAGGCCTCGAGGCGCAAGGTGGCCCAGTCGCCTCGATAACGGCGGATCCACGCTTGCAGCGGCCGGTCGACGAGGTACAAGTTGGTGCCTTCCAGCGGTGGCGCCTGGTTGAACACCGCGTGGGTTTCGGCGAGCGGGACGTGACGGGTGGCCATGACGGATCTCCTGCAATCGATTGCCGCAGATAACCATGGCGCCGATCCCGAAAAAAGCGGGGGATCGGCCAAACCCGCACCCGATGCCGTCAGCCGTTGGTGGTCTCGAACTCGCCCGGCACCCGTTCCGCGGCCAGCGCGACCGGCACGGTCAGGGTGAAGCAGCTGCCGCGACCGGAGCGGGCACGGTGGCTGATGTCGCCGCCTTGCAGGCGCGCCAGTTGCCGGGCGAGCGATAGACCGATGCCCAGCCCGCCGTGGCGCCGCGACATCGAGGCATCGGCCTGGCGGAAGGGGTCGTACAGGGCCTCGTTCATGGCGAGCCCGGTGCCGCTGTCGATCACGTCGAATTGCAAGCCAAGATCGGTGCCGGGCAGTCGGGCCTGGGCGACCCGTAGCGACACCTCGCCGCTGTCGGTGAAGCGGATGGCGTTGTCCAGCAGGTGGGTGAGCGCCTGGTTCAACTTGTCGGCATCGCCGCACAGGCCGTCGGGGATCGAGCCGTCGATCCGCAACTCCAGCCGCAGCCCCTTTTCACGCGCGGCCTCGCCATGCGCGACACGCAGCCGGTCGAGCAGCGCCCGCAACGAGAAGGGCACCGGCTCGAATGTCATGCGGCCGGCCCGCAGCTCGGTCAGCGCCAGCAGGTTGTCGACCATGCGCAGCATGCGGCGCGCCGAGCCATCGGCGAGCGCCAGGTATTCGGCCCGTTCGGCGGGCGGCGAGTCCGGGCCGAGCAGTTCGAGCCCGCCGAGCACGCCGTTCATGGGCGTGCGCAGCTCGTGGCTCAGCGTCGACAGGAATTCGTCCTTGAGCCGATTGGCCTGCACCAGCTCGGCGTTGAGCGCGGCCAGCTCGTCACTCGAGGCCCGCAAGAGCTGCTCGCGCTCGTGGCGCATGTGCTTGATGCGATCGGCCAGCGCCAGCGACAGCAGGCCGACCTCCAGCGCCGAGCCGATCTGGCTGGCGTACATGGTGAAGAAGGTGTTCGGCAGGAAGCCCAGCACCATCAGCGTATTGATGAAGCCACCCAGCAGGAACGCCGACCACGCGATGATGAAACAGCGGGCAGCCCGCATGCCGCGCGACCAGGCGACCCATCCCACCACCGGCATGACAAGCGTGAACAGCAGCGCCAGACCGGTCGCCAGGCGCAGCGCCAGCCCATAGCTGGTGGTCAGCGCCAGCACCGAGGTCGCCGCACCGAGGACCATCAGCCCTTTCACCAGCCAATCCCAGCGCCGGCCCAACTGGGGGGTTTCCAGGAAAAGCCGGGCGAACTGCCCGCCGAACAGGATTGCCGCACCAATCAGGAAGGGCGTCGCCGCGTTCGCCCACCAGGGGTTGTCGGGCCACAGGTAGCGCACGCCCGCGCCGTTGACCGAAACCTGGTACAGCCCGAACGAGGCGATATAGCCGACGTAATAGAGGTAGCTGCGCAAGCGCAGGGCGAGGTACAGCAGCAGGTTGTAGACCAGCATGACCAGCAGCACGCCGTAGATCATGCCCAGCGCGTAGATGCGTGCCGGCTGGTCCTCGATGTAGGCCTGCGGCGACCAGAGCGTGAGCGGCGCCTGGATCGACCCCTGGCTCTGCAACCGCAGGTACAGGCGAACGGGCCGGCCTGGCGACAATTCCAGCGGAAACAGGTAATTACCCTGACGCACCAGCCGAGACGCCAGCGGCAGGGTGTCGCCGGTCTGGGCGGCCAGGCGGTAGCCGCCGTCGGCAGCGGGCCGGTAGAGCTCGACCTCGTCCAGCGGGGGATAGGCCAGTTCGAGCAGCCAGGTGCGGGGTTGCCCGGCGACGCTCGCCGCGGGCCGGTAATCCAGCTCCAGGCGCAGCCAGAAGGCCGACCGCGTATAGCCTGCGTTGAACACCGCCTCGCCAGCAGGACGGAACTGCTCGTCGCGGCGCAGCACCTCGACGACGTCGGCCGTACCGGCGGCATCTTCCAGCACGCTCAGCTCAGCGCCGAGCGGCAGCCGCTCCAGCCGTCCGTCGAAGGTCAACGCCAGCGCCTGGAGCGGCAGTGCCAGCACCAGACAGATCATCACTTGCCGCCACATGCGCACCTGCCATCGCCAGAGGCGGCGATTCGCCATCAAATTCGGTGCGCGACTGTAGCAGCGGCGACGTGAAAGCGCAGCCGGCCAGGACGGCCTTCGCAGACGAATGGTGATAAGCTCGCGCGCCATGAAAACGCCCAATTCCCGCCCCGTAGTGCTTTGCCTGTCCGGCCACGACCCGAGTGGTGGCGCCGGTCTGCAGGCCGATATCGAGGCCCTGCTCGCGCAGGGCTGCCACGCCGCCCCGACGGTCACCGCGCTGACGGTGCAGGACACCGTCGACGTCGCCGATTTCCGCGTCCTCGACCGCGCCTGGGTCCTGGCCCAGGCCCGTGCGATCATGGCCGACCTGCCGATCGCCGCGGTCAAGCTCGGCATGCTCGGCTCGACCGAGATGGTCGAGACGGTGCTGGAGCTTCTCCAGTCGCTGCCGGGCGTGCCGCTGGTCTGCGACCCGGTGCTGCGCGCCGGCGGCGGTGGCTCGCTCGGCCCGGACGACGTCGGCTATGCCTTGCGCGAGCGGCTGTTCCCGCTGTCCACGATCGCCACGCCGAACCTGCCCGAGGCGCGCATCCTCGCCGACCTGCCCAACGGCACCGCCGATGAGTGCGCCGAGCGGCTTCTGCCACACATCGAGCACCTGCTGATCACGGGCGGCCATGGTGACGAGCAGGAGGTGCACAACCGCCTCTATTCCCGCGATGGCCGTCGCGAAGACTTCCTCTGCCAGCGCCTGCCGGGCAGCTACCACGGCTCCGGTTGCACGCTGGCCAGCGCACTGTCCGGCCGTCTCGCGCTGGGCGAAGGGCTGGCCAGCGCGGTCCGTTCGGCACTCGACTACACCTGGCGCACGCTGCGCGACGCCGAGGCACCGGGCCGCGGCCAGTACATTCCGCGGCGTTTGCCGCTGGATCTGGACTGAGCCGAGGCCCGCATGAGCGCACCCTTACGTGGCCTCTACGCCATCACCGACAGCCACCTGCTCGCCGATGGCCGCCTGTTGCCCTATGCCGAAGCCGCGCTGCGCGGCGGTGCCCGCCTGTTGCAATACCGCGACAAGTCGACGGACACCATGCGCCGCCTGCATGAAGCCCAGGCACTGCGCGACCTCTGCCAGCGCCACGGCGCCGACCTGATCATCAACGATGACCTGGCCCTCGCCGAACGGCTGGGCGTCGGGCTGCACCTTGGCCAGGAGGATGGCTCGCTCGTCGAGGCCCGCGCGCGACTCGGTCGGGAGGCGATCATCGGAGCGACCTGCCATGCCCGCCTGGATCTGGCCGAGCAGGCGATCGAACAGGGCGCGAGCTATATCGCCTTTGGTCGCTTCTTCAACTCGCAGACCAAGCCCGGCGCCCCCGCCGCTACGCCAGCGCTGCTCGACGAAGCGCAGCGCCGCTTCGCTCTGCCGATCGTCGTGATTGGCGGCGTGACGCTGGATAACGCGCCCAACCTGATCGCCCGCGGCGCCAGCCTCGTGGCGGTGATCGCCGGGCTGTTCGCGGTCGACACCGCCGACCAGGTCGAACACCGCGCCCGGGCCTTCAGCGCCCTGTTCCCGACTTCCTGACCCTTCATCCGGCTGCCACGGCAGCCATCGCACGCTTCCGGAGGCCCGCATGTCCCGCTCAGAAGAACTTTTCGCCAAAGCCCAGGCGCACATTCCAGGCGGCGTGAACTCGCCAGTCCGGGCGTTTCGCAGCGTCGGCGGCACCCCGCTGTTCTTCAAGCACGCCGAAGGCGCCTACGTCTACGACGAGGACGACAAGCGCTACGTCGACTACGTCGGCTCCTGGGGCCCGATGATCCTCGGCCACAGCCATCCCGAGGTGCTCGACGCGGTGCGCCAGCGGCTCGACCACGGCCTGTCCTACGGGGCGCCGACCGCGATGGAAACCGAGATGGCGGAACTCGTCTGCTCGCTGGTTCCGTCCATGGACATGGTGCGCATGGTCAGCTCCGGCACCGAGGCGACGATGAGCGCCATCCGCCTGGCCCGCGGCTTCACCCGGCGCGACGCGATCATCAAGTTCGAAGGCTGCTACCACGGCCATTCCGACAGCCTGCTGGTGAAGGCCGGCTCCGGCGCCCTGACCCAGGGCGTGCCGAGCTCGGCGGGCGTTCCGGCGGATTTCGCCAAGCACACCCTGACCCTGACCTACAACGACCTGGCCGAGGTCGAGGCGACGCTCAGGGAAAAGGGCGATCAGGTCGCCTGCATCATCGTCGAACCGGTAGCAGGCAACATGAACTGCGTGCCGCCGGCGCCCGGCTTCCTGGAAGGTCTGCGCCGGCTGTGCGACGAGCATGGCGTGGTGCTGATCTTCGACGAGGTGATGACGGGCTTTCGCGTCGCCCTCGGCGGTGCGCAGGCGCACTATGGCGTCACACCCGACCTGACCACCTTCGGCAAGATCATTGGCGGCGGCATGCCGGTCGGCTGCTTCGGCGGCAAGCGCGCCATCATGGAGCAGATTGCGCCGCTGGGGCCGGTCTATCAGGCCGGCACGCTGTCGGGCAATCCGCTGGCGATGGCCGCCGGTCTCGCCACGCTGCGCCTGATCCAGCGACCCGGTTTCCATGCGCAGCTCACCGATTACACCGGCCGCATGCTCGCCGGGCTCCAGCAGCGTGCCGATGCCGCCGGCATCCCGTTCACCACGACCCAGGTGGGCGGCATGTTCGGTCTGTATTTCACCGACGCCAGGCAAATCGCCCGCTTCGACGACGTCATGGCCAGCGACGTCGAGCGCTTCAAGCGGTTCTTCCACCTGATGCTCGAGGGCGGCGTCTACCTGGCGCCGAGCGCGTTCGAAGCCGGCTTCACCTCGATCGCCCACGGCGACGCGGAGCTGCAACAGACCCTCGACGCGGCCGAGCGCGCCTTCGCCCGTCTGGCATGACCGCGCCGGAGGCGGTACAGGCAGCGGTCCTGCTGATCGGTGCGCTGCTGGCGCTGGGCCGGGTGGCGCGCAACTGGCGTGCGGCGGGCGAGCAGGAGCAGCCCGCGCTGTTCTGTGCGCTGATCGGCTTCGCACTGGCCGCCGCGTTCGCCGCGGTCAGCGGTGTTGCATCGCTCGCCTCCGCAGACCTGGACGCCGCCGAGGGCTGGCTCGCGCGTGCGACCTACCAGCTCGGCATCCCGCTGGCGACCTTGGCGGTCCTGGCGTTCGCCCGCGATTGGCGCTGGAGCCGGCCGACCTGGGGGCGCCTGGTGCTCGGGCTCTGCGTGCTATTCGAAGTCGCTCGCCAACTCGGCCTGGGCCCGGCCTATGCGCTGGCGGTCCCGCTGGTCAGCGCCGCGCTCGTGCTCTATGCCGCCTGGGTGCGACCCGATGCGCGGGCGGCGCGGCTTTCAGGCGTGGTCGCCGGCATTCTGCTGCTGATTAGCGTGCCACTTCCGGGCAATCCGCTGGCGAGTGCGAGCGTCCTGCTGCTCGGGCTGGCCTGCCTGCCACTCGCCTTGCAGCTGACCCGGCTGGAGCCGTCCGGCGGCGCAGACGAAAAAAGCGCCGGCCAAGGCCTGTAAAGCCTTTGTAAGGACGTGACGGCTTATCCATAATGTGACGGCCGGCGCGTTCCAGCGCGCCCCCATCCAACGCCCAGAAGCCCGAGGCGCTCCGATCCATGATCCGCACCGGTCGCAACCTTTCACTGGGTTGCCTGTTGCTGCTATTGCCCCTGCTGGCCACGGCGGGCGGCAACTCCCTGCTGATCCCGGCGACCGCACGCTGTGCGCTCAACACCATTGCCGACGAACTGCCGGCGGCGCTGCGCGCTTGCCAGCAGGCGGCGGTCGAGGGCGACCTGCAAGCGGCCTATGAGCTGGGCGAGTTCTATTACGACGGGCAGCGTGCGCCGCGTGACCTGGCCAAGGCGCTGGAGTGGTTCGAGCAGGCCTCCCTGCACGGCCATGCGCTGGCGCAGCATCGACTGGGCGTCATGTTCTTTCGCGGCGAAGGCGTGCCGGCGAACAACGTGCAGGCCTACATCGTGCTGAAGATGGCCGCCGTCAACGGCGCCGAGGAAGCCCTGGACACCGCCGACCGCGTCTCGGCCCAGATGCGTCGCGACGAGCTGGAGATCGCCACGCAGGTGCTCGGGCAGATCTTTCGCGATTTCATGCTCGACCTGCAGACCGCCGGCGAAGACTCGCCCTTCGGCCCTCGCTGACCCAGCCACGACCGCTTGCGACCTTTGGCCCTGCCAGCCGACTTTTATCGGCGGGTGGCTGCGCCTATAATCGCCGGTCATTTTTTGAACAGACCCGGTCCAGCCCATGACCCGCAAGCTTTTCATCGAAACCCACGGCTGCCAGATGAACGAGTACGACAGCTCGCGCATGGTCGACCTGCTGGGTGAACACCAGGCCCTGGAACTCACCGAGAATCCGGCCGAAGCCGACGTCATCCTGCTCAATACCTGCTCGATTCGCGAAAAAGCGCAGGAAAAGGTGTTCTCCAAGCTGGGCCGTTGGCGCGAGCTGAAGCTGGACAAGCCCGATCTGGTCATCGGGGTCGGCGGTTGCGTGGCGAGCCAGGAAGGCGCCGCCATCCGGGATCGCGCACCTTACGTCGACGTGGTGTTCGGCCCACAGACACTGCACCGCCTCCCGGAAATGATCGACGCCGCGCGCAGCACCGGCGCGCCGCAGGTCGACATTTCCTTTCCCGAGATCGAGAAGTTCGATCGCCTGCCCGAACCGCGGGTCGACGGCCCCACCGCCTTCGTCTCGGTCATGGAAGGTTGCAGCAAGTACTGCACCTTCTGCGTGGTGCCCTATACCCGCGGCGAAGAAGTCAGCCGTCCGTTCGACGACATCATCGCCGAAGTGCTGCACCTGGCCGAGAACGGCGTCCGCGAGGTCACCCTGCTCGGGCAGAACGTCAACGGCTACCGCGGCGCGATGCCCGATGGCAGCGTGGCGGATCTGGCGGACCTGATCCGCGTGGTGGCGGAGATCGACGGCATCGACCGCATCCGCTACACCACCTCGCATCCGCTGGAATTCTCCGACGCGCTGATCCGCGCCCACGCCGAGGTGCCGGAACTGGTCAAATACCTGCATCTCCCCGTCCAGCATGGCTCTGATCGCATCCTGGCCGCCATGAAGCGCAACCACACGGCGCTCGAGTACAAGTCGCGTATCCGCAAGCTCAAGGCCGCCGTGCCGGACATCCTGATCAGCTCCGATTTCATCGTCGGCTTCCCCGGCGAGACGGAGAAGGACTTCGAGCAGACCATGAAGCTGATCGAAGACGTCGACTTCGACTTTTCCTACTCCTTCGTCTACAGCGCGCGCCCCGGCACGCCGGCCGCCGATCTGGCCGACGACACGCCCGAGGCGGTGAAGAAGGAACGCCTGGCCCGCCTGCAGCACCGCATCAGCCAGCAGGGCTTCGAGCACAGCCGGCGGATGGTCGGAACCACTCAGCGCATCCTGGTCACCGATTACTCGAAGAAGGATCCGGGCATGCTGCAAGGGCGCACCGAGCACAACAGAATCGTCAACTTCCGCAGCGATAATCCGCGCCTCATCGGCCAGTTCGTCGACGTGCACATCGACCAGGCGCTGCCCCATTCGCTGCGCGGCTCGCTGCTCAGCTGAGCCGCCGCGCCGACGCAACTCGCGCCGGTCCGCGTGGTCGACCGTTCAGGACGCCGGCTTTCCCCACGGGGTGGCCGGCGCTATCCTCCACTCACTTCAGCCTCATGGGCCCGATAACGACCTTGAACGCCGCCACAGAACCGCATCGCTTCACCCTCGAACCCTTCGAAGCACGTCGCTTCGCCAACCTCAGCGGCCAGTTCGACGAACATCTGCGACTGATCGAACAACGCCTGGCCATCGAAATCCGCAACCGTGGCAACCAGTTCGAACTCATCGGCCCACCGGACGTCACCCAGTCCGCCGAGAACCTGCTGCGTCGCCTCTACCGTGAAACCAAGAGCACCGAGCTATCGCCGGACATGGTCCACCTGTTCCTCCAGGAATCGGGCATGGAAGAGCTGGCCAACCCCACGGCAGAAAAGGGCGTCACGCTGCGCACGCGCAAGGGCAACATCCGTCCGCGCGGGGCCAACCAGCAGCGCTACGTGAAGTCGATCCTGGATAACGACATCAACTTCGGCATCGGCCCGGCCGGCACCGGCAAGACCTACCTGGCCGTGGCCTGCGCCGTCGACGCGCTGGAGCGCGAGCAGGTGCGCCGCATCCTGCTGGTGCGGCCGGCGGTCGAGGCCGGCGAGAAGCTCGGCTTCCTGCCCGGCGACCTCGCGCAGAAGATCGACCCCTACCTGCGCCCGCTCTACGACGCGCTCTACGAGATGCTCGGCTTCGAGCATGTGGCCCGCCTGATCGAGAAGCAGGTGATCGAGATCGCCCCGCTGGCCTACATGCGCGGCCGCACGCTGAACAACAGCTTCATCATCCTCGACGAAAGCCAGAACACCACGCTCGAGCAGATGAAGATGTTCCTCACCCGGATCGGCTTCGGCTCGACTGCCGTGATCACCGGCGACATCACCCAGGTCGACCTGCCACGCGGCACCAAGTCGGGGCTGGCACACGTGATAAAGGTGCTGGAGAACGTCAACGGCATCAGCTTCACGCATTTCCAGGCCAAGGACGTGGTGCGCCACCCGCTGGTCCAGCGAATCGTCGAAGCCTACGACGCCTTCGAAAGCGCCCAGGACGATGACAACCAACGGCGGCAGGACAGCGGCCGTGCTTGAACTCGACCTGCAGCGCGCGACCGACGCCGCTGCGCCCGATGATTCGGCCTTCCGCCGCTGGTGCGAACTGGCGCTGCGCCAGCGCAGTGCCGACTCCGAACTGACCATCCGCCTGGTCGACGAGCCCGAGGGCCGCGAACTCAACCGCACCTGGCGCGGCAAGGATTACGCCACCAACGTGCTGTCCTTCCCGGCCGAGGTGCCCGACGGCATCCTCGATATCCCGCTGCTCGGCGACCTGGTCATCTGCGTGCCGGTCATGCAGCGCGAGGCGGCCGAGCAGGGCAAGTCGATCGAGGCGCACTGGGCGCACCTGGTCATCCACGGCTGCCTGCACCTGCTCGGCTACGACCACCTCGAAGACGCCGAGGCCGAGGAAATGGAAACACTGGAACGCCACTTGCTGGCTGAACTGGGTCACCCCGACCCCTACGCCGACGAATGAGAACGGCCGCACGGCCGATTGCAGGGAACCTGAGTCGAACGACATGAGCGAAGACCGATCGAGCAACGGGCAAAGAACCTGGCTGGAACGCATCACCCAGGCCTTTGCCCATGAGCCGAAGAGCCGCGAGCAACTGCTGGAACTGCTGCGCGAAGCACACGACAACAAGCTGCTGGACAACGAGGCGCTGGCGATCATCGAGGGCGCCATCCAGGTCGCCGATCTGCAGGTGCGCGACATCATGGTGCCGCGCTCGCAGGTCATCAGCATCCGCGCCAACCTCACGCCGCGCGAGTTCCTGCCGGCGATCATCGACGCCGCGCACTCGCGCTACCCGGTCGTCGGCGAGAGCCTGGACGACGTCATCGGCGTGCTGCTGGCCAAGGACCTGCTGCCCCTGGCCCTGAAGGAAAATCACGACGGCTTCAACATCCGCGACCTGCTGCGACCGGCGACCTTCGTGCCGGAGTCCAAGCGGCTGAACGTGCTGCTGCGCGAATTCCGCGCCAACCACAACCACATGGCCGTGGTCATCGACGAATACGGCGGCGTGGCGGGCCTGGTGACCATCGAGGACGTGCTCGAACAGATCGTCGGCGACATCGAGGACGAGCATGACGTCGAGGAAGACAGCTACATCCGGCCCTTGCCCAGCGGCGACTTCCTGATCAAGGCGCTGACGCCGATCGAGTATTTCAACGATCACTTCGAAGCCGAGTTTTCCGATGACGAATACGACACCGTCGCCGGGCTGGTGATGAGCCGCTTCGGCCATCTGCCCAAGCGCAACGAGATCACAGAGATCGACGGCTACCGCTTCCGCGTGCTGAGCGCTGACAGCCGTCGCCTGCACCTGCTGCGCATGACCCGGCTCGAGCGGCGCCATCAGGAAGACTGACCGGCCTCTGGCCGCCAGTCTTCGGCGCGACGGCGCGCCTTGCGGGCGGCAGCGTTCGCAACCGCATTGCCGGACGCGCCGCCCACCCTTAGCCTGCCGCGACTTCTCTGCTAACAAGGATTTTCGATGCGCTGGATCACTCGCCCCGGCTGGCCGGGGCATCTGCTGGCCCTGTTCGTCGGCGCGCTGACCACCCTGTCGCTGGCCCCGTTCGATCTGTGGCCGCTGGCGCCGCTGTCGATCGCCCTGCTCTACCTCGGCCTCGGCGAGCTATCCCCCCGACAGGCGGCCCTGCGCGGCTGGTGGTACGGCTTCGGCCTGTTCGCCTCGGGCGCCAGCTGGGTCTACGTCAGCATTCATGATTTCGGCGCGGCGCCGCCCTGGCTCGCCGGGCTGCTCACCCTCGGGTTCGTCGCCGGACTGGGGCTGTTCTTCGCGCTGCCGGGCGGGCTCTGGGCGCGCTGGCTGCGGCGCGCGGACGCGCCGCTCGGCAACGCCTTCGCATTCGCCGCGCTGTGGGTGGCGCAGGAAATGTTTCGCGGCTGGTTCCTGACCGGCTTCCCCTGGCTCTACGCCGGCTACAGCCAGCTCGACGGTCCGCTGGACGGCTACGCGCCGGTCGGTGGCGTATGGCTGCTGTCCTTCGCCCTCGCGCTGACCGCCACGCTGCTGACGACCCTGCCCCACCTGCGTCACCGACCACGGGCATGGGCACCGGCCGGCGCGCTGCTGCTCGCGATATGGCTCGCCGGCGGCGCGTTGCATGGCAGGCAATGGACCTCGCCCTCCGGCGAGCCGCTGACCGTCGCCGCCATGCAAGGCAACGTCGCGCAGAACCTCAAGTGGGATCCGGCGCAGCTCGAAGCGCAGCTGGCGCTCTACCGGGACCTGACCCTGGCCAGCGCGCCAGCCGACCTGATCGTCTGGCCCGAGACCGCCGTGCCCGTGCTCAAGGAGTTCGCCGAGGGCTACCTATCGGTCATGGATCGCATCGCCAGCGAGCGAAACGCCGCGCTGATCACCGGCATTCCGGTACGCCAGCCGAACGCGGCCGGCGAGCGGCGCTACTACAACGGGATCACCGTGGTCGGCGAAGGCAGCGGTACCTATCTCAAGCAGAAGCTCGTGCCCTTCGGCGAATACGTTCCCCTGCAGGACATGCTCCGCGGACTGATCGCCTTCTTCGATCTGCCGATGTCCGACTTCGCCGCGGGCGAACCGAACCAGTCGCTGTTGCAGGCCCACGGCCTGCAGATCGCGCCCTACATCTGCTACGAAGTGGTCTATCCCGAGTTCGCCGCCGCGCTCGCCGCGCGCAGCGACCTGCTCCTGACGATCAGCAACGACGCCTGGTTCGGGCGTTCGATCGGGCCGCTCCAGCACCTCCAAATGGCGCAGATGCGGGCCCTCGAAGCCGGACGCTGGATGATCCGCGCGACGAACAACGGGATCACCGTGCTCATCGACCCGCAAGGCGCCATCACCGAACGCATCCCTGCGTTCGAGCGCGCCGTGCTGCGCGGCACGGTCGTGCCCATGGAAGGCCTCACGCCTTATCTGCGCTGGGGTTCATGGCCGCTCGGGTTGCTCTGCGCCGGCCTGCTCGGCTGGGCCTTGGTCGGCCGATTCCGGCAACGCTGACAGCGAGGCGTCCGGCGCCTCGTAGACCAGCGGGTACACCAGCAGGCCGACCGCCTCGTTGAGCAGCAGACTGTTCTGCCACACCGCCTTGGCTTCCGGCAGCCAGCCGCCGAGCGGCCGGCTCGACGGTGCGCCCATGAAGCCCACCGGGGCGGCGATCACCTCGATGCCATTCTCCTCGAAGCACCAACGCGACCGCGCCATGTGCCAGGCCGAGGTGACCAGCACGATCCGCTCGATGCCCGCCTCACGCAGCAATTGTGCGCTGTACACGGCGTTCTCCCAGGTGGTCCGGCTTCGTTCCTCGAGCCAGCGCGTTTCGACGCCGTGGTCCCGTTCGAGGACCTGGCCGGCCAGGTGCGCCTCGCTCGGCGGCTGGCCGAAATGCAGGCCGCCGCTCGCGAGGATCGGCAACCCGGAGGCCTTCGCCAGTCGCGCCGCGTACCGCAGCCGCTCCAGCGCGATCGCACTCGGCTGATCGCCGCCCCAGGCCGGGTCGTTCTGCTCGCGCCCGCCGCCGAGCACCACGATCGCGCCGGCCCGACGATCGAGCAGCGGCCAGGCGGAGGCGTCGAGGGCGGGCTCGCGCTCGAGCAGCCGGGCGCCCCATTGCACGACCACTGGCAGACTCATGAGCCACAGCCCACCGAAGCCTGCGATGAAGCACAGCGCGGCCAGCCTTGGCGCGCGACGACGCAGCCACCAGGCGAGCAGGAGCAACAGGAACAGGCCGCCCGGTGGCAGCAGCAGTTGCTTGAAGAAGTAGCGGATCGGCATGAGCACTCCTTTCGCGGAGGCCAGACTGTACCGCAGGAGGCATCAGGATCGCCGTCAGTGTCGTCGAATCTCACGGCGCTGGCGGCCCAGCAGGAGGTGCGAGCCGCACATGCAGCAGACCACCGGCCCTGCCGCGGTCGGCCACTCCACCTCGGCACCGCAGAGCGCGCAGCTCAGGCTACGGTTCCATTGCGCCGTCCGAGCGCGCGGCAGCAGGCGGCGGGCCGGCGTTCGTGCCGTCTGCCGGGCGATCATGGCCTGTTCCTCGGCGGCTGCCTGCCAGCCTGATAGCCAGCGATCATCCTTCGCCAGGTAGGCACGGATCAGCGCCAACTCCGCATCGGACAAGCCGCTGACCACCAGATCATCCGGCAGGGCCGTCCCGCTCGTGTCTCGTTCAGCCTGCGCCAGTGCCGCTCCCAAGCGTTGCAGGACGCGTCCATACAAGCCGCCGTCCTCGGCCTGTCGTTCTCTCCTCATGAGTCACCTCCTGCCTGTTTCCCTCAGCAAAAGCTTAGCGTTCGATCGACCGGGCAGCGGCTCCCGCGACGGATGGACAGCGGCCCGCTCCCGCCGGAAAACCCGTTTCCCGCAGGAGCGGACGCTCATGTATGCTACGGCGCTTCCATGCCTCCGCCCGCAGCGCGCCGCGCCAGCGCATTCGCCAGGTCTCGCCTGCCGCGCCCACCGCTGCCACCGCGCGGAGCGCCAGCCTCCTCTCCAGCGCCAGAGCCATGCACGAACAGTATCAGCCCCGCGAAATCGAAGCCGCCGCGCAATCCCACTGGGATTCGAACAAGTCTTTTGAAGTGAAGGAGCAGCCGGGCAAGGACACCTTCTATTGCCTGTCGATGTTTCCCTACCCCAGCGGCAAGCTGCACATGGGGCACGTGCGCAACTACACCATCGGCGACGTGATCGCGCGCTACCAGCGCATGCAGGGCAAGAACGTGCTGCAGCCGATGGGTTGGGACGCCTTCGGCATGCCGGCGGAAAACGCGGCGATGAAGAACAAGGTCGCCCCGGCCAAGTGGACCTACGAGAACATCGACTACATGAAGACCCAGCTCAAGTCGCTGGGCCTGGCGATCGACTGGTCGCGCGAAGTCACCACCTGCAAGCCGGACTACTACCGCTGGGAACAGTGGCTGTTCACCCGCCTGTTCGAGAAGGGCGTGATCTACCGCAAGAACGGCACCGTGAACTGGGACCCGGTCGACCAGACCGTGCTGGCCAACGAGCAGGTGATCGACGGCCGCGGCTGGCGCTCGGGTGCGCTGATCGAGAAGCGCGAAATCCCGATGTACTACTTCAAGATCACCGCCTACGCCGAAGAGTTGCTCGACAGCCTCGACGAACTGGATGGCTGGCCGGAACAGGTCAAGACCATGCAGCGCAACTGGATCGGCAAGTCACGTGGCATGGAAGTGAGCTTCCCCTATGACGTGGCCAGCATCGGCCACGAGGGCGCGCTGAAAGTCTTCACCACCCGCCCCGACACCCTGATGGGCGCGACCTACGTCGCGGTCGCCGCCGAGCACCCGCTGGCCACCCAGGCGGCCCAGGGCAACCCGCAGCTGCAAGCCTTCATCGACGAGTGCAAGCGCGGCGGCGTGGCCGAGGCCGACATCGCCACCCAGGAAAAGAAGGGCCTGGCCACCTCGCTCAAGGTGCAACACCCGCTGACCGGCGAGCTGCTGCCGGTGTGGGTCGCCAACTACGTGCTGATGAACTACGGCGAAGGCGCGGTCATGGCCGTTCCGGCGCATGACGAGCGCGACTTCGAGTTCGCCAGCAAGTACGCCCTGCCGATCAAGCCGGTGGTGCGCACCAGTGCCGGCGACGAGACCCCCGCGCCCTGGCAGGACGCCTACGGCGAGCACGGTACGCTGATCAACTCCGGCGAGTTCGACGGCCTGGACTTCCAGGGCGCGTTCGACGCCATGGAAGTCACCCTGCAGAAGAAGGGTCTCGGCCAGGCGCGCACCCAGTTCCGCCTGCGCGACTGGGGCATCAGCCGCCAGCGCTACTGGGGCTGCCCGATCCCGATCATCCATTGCGACGCCTGCGGCGACGTGCCGGTGCCGGAAGATCAATTGCCGGTCGTACTGCCCGAAGACGTGGTGCCGGACGGGGCCGGCTCGCCGCTGGCGCGGATGCCCGAGTTCTACGAATGCAGCTGTCCGACGTGCGGGGCGCCGGCCAAGCGTGAAACCGACACCATGGACACCTTCGTCGAGTCGTCCTGGTACTTCGCCCGCTACGCCAGCCCCAACTACGACAAGGGCATGGTCGACCCGGCCGCGGCCAACCACTGGCTGCCGGTCGACCAGTACATCGGCGGCATCGAGCACGCCATCCTGCACCTCTTGTACGCGCGCTTCTTCCACAAGCTGATGCGCGACGAAGGCCTGCTCGCCTCCAACGAGCCGTTCAAGAACCTGCTGACCCAGGGCATGGTGGTCGCCGAAACCTACTACCGCACCGCCGAGAATGGCGGCAAGGACTGGTTCAATCCGGCCGACGTCGAGGTCGAGCGCGACGCCAAGGCCAAGGTCGTCGGCGCCCGCCTGAAGACCGACGGCCTGCCGGTGGAAATCGGCGGCACCGAGAAGATGTCCAAGTCGAAGAACAACGGCGTCGACCCGCAGGCCATGATCGACGCCTACGGCGCCGACACCTGCCGCCTGTTCATGATGTTCGCGTCGCCGCCGGACATGAGCCTGGAGTGGTCCGATTCCGGCGTCGAAGGCGCCAGCCGCTTCCTGCGCCGCGTCTGGCGCCTGGCCCACGCCCATGTCAGCGCCGGCCTGCCGGGCGCACTGGACGTCGCCACGTTGAACGACGAACAGAAGGCCACGCGCCGCGCCATCCACCTGGCGATCAAGCAGGCCAGCGTCGATGTCGGCCAGCACCACAAGTTCAACACCGCCATCGCCCAGGTGATGACGCTGATGAACGTGCTGGAGAAGGCACCGACCGCCAGCGAGCAGGACCGCGCGCTGCTGCAGGAGGGTTTGGAAACCGTCGCCCTGCTGCTCGCACCGATCACCCCGCACATCTGCCACGCGCTGTGGGTAGCGCTGGGCAAGACCGGCGCCGTCATCGATGCCGCCTGGCCGGCGGTGGACGAATCCGCCCTGGTGCAGGACAGCCTGACCCTGGTGGTGCAGGTCAACGGCAAGCTGCGCGGTCAGATCGAGATGCCGGCCGACGCCAGCCGCGAGGCGGTCGAAGCCGCCGCCCGTGCCAACGAGAACGTGCTGCGCTTCACCGAAGGCCTGACCATTCGCAAGGTCATCGTGGTGCCCGGCAAGCTGGTCAACATCGTCGCTAACTGATTCGGGCCGGCTTGCCGGCGTGAGGACAACAAGATGAACAAACGGAATCTGGCGGTATTGGGTCTGGCGGCGCTACTGGCTGGCTGCGGTTTTCAGCTGCGGGGCACCGGCAGCGCCAATTTCGCCCTGGACGAGCTGTCGGTCGAGGCGCGCGACGCCTACGGCCCCACCGTGGACCTGGTGGAAAAGACGCTCGAGCGCAACGGCGTACGGGTCCACCCCGGTGCGCCCTATGACCTGCACCTGGTCCGGGAGAACAACCTCCAGCGCACGGCCAGCTACACCAGCGCCGCACGCAGCGCCGAGCACCTGCTCATCTTCGAACTGGACTACCAGGTGCGCGGCCCCGGCGGCACGCTGCTGATCGAAGAGCAGGTCGAGGTCCAGAAGGTCTCCCTGTATGACCAGAACAACCTCATCGGCGCCACCCAGGAAGCCGAGCAGATTCGTCAGGAGCTGCGCCGCGAAGCAGTTACCCAGCTGATGATGCGCCTGCGCTCGCTCACTCCGGCCGAACTGGACGCGCTCCAGGCGACCGCCGAAGCACGCGCCCAGGCCGAGGCTGAAGCGCGCGAGGCCGAGCGCCGTCGCGAGGCGGCGACACCGGCGTCGTCGCCGTTGCCGGTGCCCTTCCAGTGACGGAACGGGCCGCTTGCCGGCCCGTCGGCTGATCCATGAAGCTCAATCCCGCGCAACTCGACAAGCACCTTCAGGGGCCGCTCGCCAGCGTCTACGCCATCAGCGGCGACGACCCCCTGCTCTGCCAGGAAGCGGCCGATGCCATACGGGCGGCGGCGCGCCAGCAGGGCTACGACGAGCGCCAGGTGTTTCACGTCGACACCCATTTCGACTGGGGCTTGCTCGTCGAGGCGGGCGCCAGCCTGTCACTGTTCGCCCAGCGTCGGTTGATCGAACTGCGTATCCCCAATGGCAAACCGGGCGACAAGGGCAGTACGGCCCTGATGGATTACCTCGCCCGCCCCGCCGACGACACCCTGCTGCTGGTCAGCCTGCCCAAGCTCGACGGCAGCGCGCAGAAGACCAAGTGGGCCAAGGCGCTGATCGACGGCGCGGATGCCCAGTTCATCCAGGTGTGGCCGGTCGACCCGCAACAGCTGCCGCAATGGATTCGCCAGCGACTGGCCAAGGCCGGACTCGCTGCCGACCCCCAGGCGCTGGACCTCATCGCCGATCGCGTCGAAGGCAACCTGCTGGCCGCCGCGCAGGAAATCGAAAAACTCAAGCTGCTGGCCGAAGCGGGCCAGGTGACGGTCGAGACGGTCCAGTCGGCAGTGGCCGACAGCGCGCGCTACGACGTCTTCGGGCTGATCGATGCCGCGCTCGCCGGAGAGCCGGCCCACGCGCTGCGCATGCTCAACGGCCTGCGGGCCGAAGGGGTCGAGGCGCCGGTGATTCTCTGGGCGCTGGCGCGCGAATTGCGACAGCTCGCCAATCTCGCCCAGCTCTACGGCCAGGGCGTGCCGCTCGAACGGGCCTTCGGACAGATGCGACCGCCGATCTGGGACAAGCGCCGCCCCCTGATCGGCAAGGCCCTGCAACGCCAGGACAGTAGCCGCTGGCGCCAGATGCTGACCGACGCACAGGTCATCGACGCGCAGATCAAGGGCCAGGCCGCGGGCGACCCCTGGGCCGGACTGGCCAGCCTCAGCCTTCAGTTGGCCGGCAAGCGTTTGAAGCTGTAGTCCCTGCAGCGGTACCGGCCGGCGCCTCGGCGGCTGACCGGCTGGACATTGCGCCCGCTGCGTCTATGATCGGCAGCCGTCCCACACGCACCCAAGGCCACGATGTCGAAAAAGCAGCCGAAACGGCCGAACAAGGCCAAATCCCTGGTGGCGCAACTACTGTTCCGAAGCCGCCAGGAAAGACCCGCCAAAGGCAAGGGCAGCTACCGCCGCGAAGCCTTCCAGTCGAGAGATTGGGAGGCTTCGCCCGTTATGGCCGCCTGAAAAGCCAAGCGCGAAAAAGCGTGCTAAGGTCACAGGCCGTTGTGACGCAATCGAGCTTTACCGGATGTTCCTCACCCTCCTCCCCGCATTGATGCTTCGGACCTTTACCGCCGGATCGGCGCTGAGCCTGGTCGTCGCCTGCGCGGCCGAGCCGATCGCGCAGACCCTGCCGAGCGTGTCCGATGCCCTCGCCGCTACCCTTCCAGGCCAGCCTGCGCAGGCTGCCAACCTTGTGGAGATGCCGGCAGTGAGCTTCGAGCAATGGCGCGACGGGTTTCGCCAGAAGGCCCTGGCACAGGGCATCAGCGCAGAGGTGTTCGATCGGGCCTTCGCCGGGGTCGAGCCGGACCCCAGCGTGATCGCCGCCGACCGCAGCCAGCCGGAGTTCACCCGCCCGGTCTGGCAGTACCTCGACGGCGCCCTGTCCCGTCAGCGTGTCGCCAGCGGCCGGCGCCTGCTGGACGAGCATCGCGCCCTGTTCGACCAGCTCGAAGCCCGCTATGGCGTGGACCGCGCCGTCCTGGTCGCCATCTGGGGGCTGGAAAGCAGCTTCGGCGACATCATTGGCGACAAGTCGATCATCCGCTCGCTGGCCACGCTCGCCTACGAGGGGCGCCGCCCTGACTTCGCCGAGGACCAGCTGCTTGCCGCCCTGCGCATTCTGCAGAAGGGCGACGTCGATCCGTCACGCATGCGCGGCTCGTGGGCCGGTGCGATGGGGCAGACCCAGTTCATTCCAACCACCTACAACGAGCACGCCGTGGACTTCGACGGTGACGGCCGTCGAGACGTGTGGTCCACCGAGGCCGATGCCCTCGCCTCGGCCGCGCACTATCTACAAACGTCCGGCTGGGATTTCCGCGAGCCCTGGGGCTTCGAGGTAAGCCTGCCGGAAGGCTTCGACTATGCACTGGCCGACGCGGACATCCGCAAGCCGCTTTCGGAATGGCGCGCGCTCGGCGTGAAGGGCATCAGCGAGGCGGACGACACCATGCTTGCCAGCCTGCTGCTGCCGGCCGGGCATCGTGGCCCCGCCTTCCTCGTGCTGGACAACTTCCGCACGATCCTGCGCTACAACAATTCGTCGACCTATGCCCTGGCGATCGGCCTGCTCTCCGAGCGCTTCGACGGTGGCGGCCAGATCGAAGGCGCCTGGCCGCGCGGCGACCAGCCACTCAGCCGCTCGGAGCGCCTGGAGCTGCAAGAGCGGCTGGTCCAGCAGGGTTTCGATCCCGGTACGCCGGACGGCATCATCGGAGCCAACACACGGCGGGCGATCCGCAGCTATCAGCAGTCGCTCGGCTGGCCCGCCGACGGCCATCCGACCCAGCAATTGCTGGGCCGTCTACGCGCCGAACCCTGAGCCGGATGCCAGGCATGAAAAAGCGACCCTTGGGTCGCTTTTTTCATGCCGGTCGATTGTCAGCCGACCTTGCCGCCGTGGGCTTGCTGGTCCGCATGGTAGGACGACCGCACCAAGGGGCCGGACGCCACGTTCTTGAAGCCCATCTTCATGCCTTCCTCGGCGAACCAGGCGAAGGTGTCGGGATGCACGAAGCGCTGGACCGGCAGGTGATTGCGCGATGGCTGCAGATACTGCCCGAGCGTGAGCATGTCGATCTCGTGCTCGCGCATGCGGTGCATGACCTCGATGACTTCCTCGTCGGTCTCGCCAAGGCCGAGCATCAGACCCGACTTGGTAGGGACGTGCGGCACGCGCTCCTTGAATTTCTGCAACAGATCGAGCGACCACTCGAAGTCCGAGCCCGGCCGCGAGGAGCGGTACAGGCGCGGCACCGTCTCCAGGTTGTGGTTGAACACGTCCGGCGGCTCGTTGGCCGTGATCTCCAGCGCGACGTCCATGCGCCCGCGGTAGTCAGGCACCAGCGTCTCCAGCTGGATGCCAGGCGACAGCTTGCGAATCTCGCGCAGGCAGTCGGCGAAGTGCTGGGCCCCGCCGTCGCGCAGGTCGTCGCGGTCGACGGAGGTGATGACCACGTATTTCAGGCGCAGATCGGCAATGGCGATGGCGAGGTTCTTCGGCTCGTCGGGATCGAGCGGGTTGGGCCGGCCGTGCCCGACGTCGCAGAACGGACAGCGCCGGGTGCAGATGTCGCCCATGATCATGAAGGTGGCGGTGCCACCGGAGAAGCACTCGCCCAGGTTCGGGCACGAGGCCTCCTCGCAGACGCTGTGCAGGTTGTGCTTGCGCAGCAGTTGCTTGATGCGATCGACTTCCGGGGACACAGGAATGCGTACCCGAATCCAGTCCGGCTTGGTCGGCAGTTCGTCGGTGGGGATGATCTTCACCGGAATGCGCGCAACCTTTTCCGCCCCGCGCAGCTTGACGCCAGCTTCGATCTTAGCCGGACGCTTTTCCACGGTTTCCACTGTCATAGAAGTTCCAGTCCGCCCGTAAGGGTCTTCTGTTCGGCATAGCCGAGCTCCAGCGCCAACCGCTCCCGCAGTTCTTGCTGCACCTGCTGAACATCCACCGACCCGGCCAGATCGCGCATCTGTGTCATCGCCAGTCCGGCGTAGCCACAGGGATTGATGCGCGCGAAGGGCTCGAGGTCCATGTCCACGTTCAGCGCTAACCCATGAAACGAACGCCCGTTGCGGATTCGCAAACCGAGCGAGGCGATCTTCGCCGCCTCTACATAAACGCCGGGCGCATCGCGCCGCGCCGCAGCAAGGATCTCGTGCGCCGCGAGCACACCGATGACGGCGCGCTCCATGCGTTCGACCAACTCCCGTACACCGATGCCGAGCCGCCGCACATCGAGCAGGAGATAGGCCACCAGCTGACCGGGGCCATGGTAGGTCACCTGACCGCCGCGGTCGACCTGAACGACCGGAATGTCCCCCGGAAACAGGACGTGCTCGGCCTTGCCGGCCTGGCCCTGGGTGAACACCGGCGGATGCTGCAGAAGCCAGAGTTCATCGGGCGTCTGCGGGCCGCGCTCGTTCGTGAAGCGCTGCATCGCCTGCCAGGTCGGCAGGTAGTCGACCAGCCCCAGCTCCCGTACGACCAGCACTCAAAGCACCATGTGCACGCGGCCGGTGGCCCGCAGGTCGACGTGGATCGCCTGCAACTGGTCCACGCCCGTGGCGGTGATGAGCACCTGCGCCGACTGGTAACGCCCGTTGCGGCTGTCGCGCAGCACCAGCGTGGTTTCGTCGAGGTCAGGGGCATGACGGCGAATCACCTCGATGACCATCGCCGAGAAACCCTCGCCGGCATCGCCGACCACCTTGATCGGATAGCGCTCGCAGGGGAACTCGATCTTCGGTGCCTGGATATCGTCCGATTCGCTCATGGCGCACCCGTCAGTTGAACAAGCCGAAGAAGAACAGGCGGATGCTGTCCCACAGGCGCGTGAACAACCCGCCCTCGGGCACCGCTTCGAGTGCGATCAGGTCGGTGCTGTGCACCACTTCCTCGCCGAGCTTGACCTCAACCTTGCCGATGACCTGCCCCTGTTCGATCGGAGCGATCAGCTGACCGTCGAAGTTCATCACGGCCTCGAGCTTGTCCAGGCGACCACGCGGCATGGTCAGCGTCAGGTCATTGGCCAGGCCGGCCTTGACCTGGTCCTGCTCGCCCTTCCAGACCTGCGCCGTCGCCAGCTCCGTACCCTTCTGGTAGAAGGTGCGGGTTTCGTAGAAGCGGAAGCCGTAGTTCAGCAGCTTCTGGGTCTCGGCGGCGCGCGCCTCCTCACTGTCGGTGCCGAATACCACGGAGATCAGGCGCATGCCATCGCGCACGGCGGACGCCACCAGGCAGTAGCCGGCCTCTTCGGTGTGACCGGTTTTCAGGCCATCGACCGTCTTGTCGCGCCACAGCAGCAGGTTACGGTTGGGCTGCTTGATGTCGTTCCACAGGAACTCCTTCTGCGCATAGATCGCATAGTGCTCCGGCTCTTCGTAGATGATCGCGCGGGCCAGCTTGGCCATGTCGGCAGCCGAGGAGTAGTGCTCCGGATGCGGCAGGCCGGTGGCATTCATGAAGTGGGTATTGCTCAGGCCAAGGCGCTGCGCCGTCGTGTTCATCATGTCGGCGAAGGCGTCTTCGCTACCGGCGATGTGTTCGGCGATCGCCACGCTGGCGTCGTTGCCCGACTGGATGATGATGCCGTGCAGCAGGTCGTCGACCGATACCTGGGTGTTGACCTGGATGAACATGCGCGAGCCGCCCGTACGCCAGGCGTTTTCGCTCACGGTCACCATGTCGTTCGCGCCGATCCGACCCTTGAGAATCTCCAGCGTGGCGATGTACGCGGTCATCAGTTTGGTCAGGCTGGCCGGAGGCAGGCGCTCGTCGCCATTGTGCTCGACGAGGATCTCGCCGCTCTTGGCGTCCATCAGGACATAGGCTTTCGCCGACAGCTGCGGTGGCGAAGGAATCGCGGCCGGCGCGGCCGTGGCCAGCGGCGCTGCCACGATCAGCAGTGAACAGACAAGGCGTTTGGCAAGGGAGCTGATGTTCATCCGTCTCTCGAAGTTATCTGTGAACGATCATGCCCGGGGGCATGGGTGAAAAAATCAATCGCCGCGCACCAGCCGCGGACGGCCGAGATCGGCCAGCCGGAGGCTTTCCTCGATACGCGAGGCTTCGTCGTGCGAGGCGATGGGGCCGAGCCGGACCCGATGCAGGATCTGCTGGTCGCGGACCACCGAGCTGACGAACACCGGGGTCGAGACCATTCCGCTCAGTTTGTCCTTGAGCAGCTGCGCCGCATCCGGATTGGCGAACGCGCCGATCTGCAGGAACAGGCCGTCGCCCGCCGGCGGGGCCTTCGCATCGGCAATCTGCACCGGCACCACCGCGCCGGCATGCTGCTGCGGCGGAGGGGTGTACTGCTCGATCACCTGGCCGGACGATGCCGGGGTGGCGGTGGCCACGGCCTTCTTCGGCTGGGCCAGCACCATTGGCGCGGACTGGCCACGGTTGGCCCACCAACGCTCGGGATCGATGCCCTCGACCTTGACCCGCGCGGTACCGCGCTCGGCATAGCCCAGCTTCTTGGCGGCGGCGAAGGACAGGTCGATCACCCGGTCCGAATAGAACGGCCCACGGTCGTTGACGCGCAAGACCACCGCCTTGCCGTTTTCCAGGTTGGTCACCTTCACGTAGCTCGGCAGCGGCAGCGTCTTGTGCGCCGCGCTCATGCCGTACAGGTCGTACTCCTCGCCGTTGGCGGTCGCCTGACCATGGAACTTGGTGCCATACCAGGACGCCGTGCCGATTTCGGAATAACGGGTAGCGTCGTTGATCGGGTAGTACGTCTTGCCCAGCACGGTGTAGGGGTTGGCCTTCACCGGGCCGTAGTGGGGCATCGGCACGGCATCGGGAATCTTCGAGACGTCCACGTCCCACCAGGGCGCGCCGTCCTGGCTGGGGCGCTTGTACACGTCCGGTCCGCTGATGCCACCGCTCGGCTGGCTCACCGCCGGCGGACGACTGGACGAGCAACCGGCCAGCAGCGCCGCCGCGCAGGCCAGTGCCAGGCCCGCGCAGGCCAGCCGGCTCACGAACGCCCCCGGGCCGCGGCAATCTGCTGGGACAGCTGATGGACGGCCATGGCGTACATCACACTGCGGTTGTAGCGCGTGATGGTGTAGAAATTGGGCAGGCCGATCCAGTATTCCTCGCCCTTCTCGCCGTCGAGCTTGAACGCAGTGACCGGCACGTCATCGGCGAGCGCGGCCTCGGTCTTCCAGCCCAGCGCCTTGAGCTGTGCGGCGTTGAGGGTCGACTCGAGCCCCTCGGTCAGCCCTTCCTGAGCACGCTCGCCCTCCGTCGAAGCGCTTGCGACGACCGGCGCGCCCGGCTGCCAACCGTGCGCCTTGAAATAGCTGGCGACACTGCCGATGGCGTCGACCGGGTTGTTCCAGATATCGATCCGGCCATCGCCGTCGAAGTCCACGGCATAGGCGCGGAAGCTGCTGGGCATGAACTGCGGCAGGCCCATCGCACCGGCATAGGAGCCCTTGAGCGCCAGCGGATCGACCTGCTCCTCGCGGGCGAGCAGCAGAAATTCCTTGAGTTGCTGGCGGAAGAACGGCGCACGAGGCGGGTAATCGAAGCCCAGGGTCGACAGCGCGTCGATCACCCGATAGCTGCCGGTGTTGCGGCCGTAGAAGGTCTCCACGCCGATGATCGCGACGATCACTTCCGACGCGACACCGTATTCGGCCTGGGCTCGCGCCAGCGCGTCTTCGTGCTGGCGCCAGAAGTCGACCCCCTGCCCGATGCGCGCGTCGGTGATGAAGATGGGGCGGTATTCGTGCCAGGGCTTGACCCGCTCGGCGGGCCGCGAAATGGCATCGAGGATGGTCTGCTTGCGCTCGGCTTCGGCGAACAGCCGGGTCAGCTGCTCGCCTGCGAACCCGTATTCGCGTGTCATTTCCTGGACGAATTCGTCGACTTTCGGGCCGACGTAATCGCCAGCCTGGGCCGGCTGAACGAGCGCAAGCGCGCCGACCAGCCCGAGCCGGAAGAAGGCTCGGATCGAGTGGCGGCGATCAATTGATTCCAAAACAGTCACTCTCAAACCTGGGCGATCCACTTGCGGTGGGTGTGGATCGACATTAGAACCCCGAACCCCGACAGCAGGGTCACCAAAGACGTGCCGCCATAGCTGATGAACGGCAACGGTACGCCGACCACCGGAAGCAGGCCGCTCACCATACCCATGTTCACGAAGACATAGACGAAGAAGGTCATGGTCAGCGCACCGGCCAGCAGCTTGCCGAACAACGTCTGCGCCTGGACCGTGATCGTCAACCCTCGCGCAATGAGCAGCAGATAGACCACCAGCAGGAGGCAGACACCGACCAGTCCGAACTCCTCGGCGAGGACGGCAATGATAAAGTCCGTGTGGCTTTCGGGCAAAAAATCCAGGTGCGACTGCGTGCCGAGCAGCCAGCCCTTGCCGAAGACGCCGCCCGAGCCGATCGCCGCCTTGGACTGGATGATGTTCCAGCCGGTGCCGAGCGGATCGCTTTCCGGATCGAGAAAGGTCAGCACCCGCTGCTTCTGGTACTGGTGCATGCCGAAGAACCACATGCCGATCGCCAGCGGGACGAAGGCGGCCAGCGCCCCGAGAATCCAGCGCCAGCGCAAGCCACCGATGAACAGCACGAATGCGCCGGAGGCCAGGATCAGCAGCGATGTACCGAGGTCGGGCTGGCGCATGATCAGCACCACCGGCACGGCGATCAGCGCCAGCGCCACCGCGGTGTGCTTCAGACTTGGCGGCAGCGTGCGTCGCGCCAGGTACCAGGCGATCGTCGCCGGCATGATGATCTTCATGAACTCCGACGGCTGGAAGCGGATCACGCCGGGAATGTTGATCCAGCGCGTCGCCCCCATCGCGCTGTGCCCGATCACGTCCACCGCGACCAGCAGCGCAACGCCCACCAGATAGGCCGGCGGCACCCAGCGCGCCATGAAGCGCGGCTCGATCTGGGCGATGACGAACATCGACACCAGGCCGATCCCGAACGAGAAGGCCTGCTTGCCCAGCAGGTCCCAGTTGCGGCCGCTGGCCGAATACAGCACGAAAAGCCCGACCGCCCCCAGCGTCAGCAACAGCAGCAGCAGCGGTGCATCGACATGGATGCGCTGCAGGAAACTCGCCCGCCGGCGCAGGACATCGTCGCTCGAGAGCGTCGGATCGAAGGACGCGGTCATGGGGCGGCCACCTCGGCGCTAAGCGTGGGCGAGAACTCGGTCTTGAGCTGGCCGTTCTCGTCGAGCAACCAGGCATCCATGACCTGCTTGAGCACGGGCGCAGCGACGCCGGAGCCGGATTCGCCGTTCTCGACCATCACGGCCACCACTATCTGCGGGTCGTCGGCCGGCGCGAAGCCGACGAACAGGGCGTGATCGCGGTGCCGCTCGGCCAGCGCCTCGCTGTCGTAGCGCTCGCCCTGCTTGATCGCGACCACCTGCGCGGTGCCGCTCTTGCCGGCGATGCGGTAGGCGGTTGCCGTATCGCCGACACGCTTGGCCGTGCCGCGCGCACCGTAAAGCACCATTTCCATCCCCTCCTGCGCCAGGTCCCAATAACGTGGGTCGCGCAGCTGGATGTCGGGATGCGGATTCTCATCGACCGGCGGCTCGCCAGCGATGGACTTGGCCAGGCGCGGACGAATCCACTTGCCGCGCGTGGCGATCAGCGACGTGGCCTGGGCAAGCTGCAGGGGCGTCGCCTGCATGTAGCCCTGACCGATGCCGAGGATGACGGTTTCGCCCGGATACCAGGGCTGGCGGTAGCGCGAGCGCTTCCACTCCCGCGATGGCATCAGCCCATCGGTTTCCTCGTTCATGTCCAGCGACACGCGCTGGCCGAAGCCGAACTGCGTCATGTAGTCATGCATCCGATCGATGCCGAGCTTATGCGCGAGGTCGTAGAAGTAGGTGTCGTTGGACCGCATGATCGCCGTGACCAGGTCGACCCAGCCATCGCCGCCGCGGTTCCAGTTGCGGTACTTGTGCTTGACGTTCGGCAGCTGGAAGAACCCCGGATCGAACACCTTGCTCGTCGGCGTCACCACCCCGGCGTCAAGGCCCGCGATGGCCATCATCGGCTTGATGGTCGAGCCCGGCGGATAAAGGCCGCGCAGCACGCGGTTGTACAGCGGCTGATCGAGCGAGTCGCGCAGCGCGCCATAGTCCTTGAAGCTGATCCCGGTCACGAACAGGTTCGGGTCGAAGCTCGGCTGACTGACCATGGCCAGCACTTCGCCGGTGTCCGGCTGGAGCGCGACGATCGCGCCGCGACGCCCGGCCAGCGCGGCCTCGGCCGCCTGTTGCAGCTTCAGATCGAGCGTCAGGGTCAGGTCCTTGCCGGGCACCGGATCGGTCCGCTTGAGCACGCGGAGCACGCGCCCGCGGGCATTGGTCTCGACCTCTTCGTAACCGACCTCGCCGTGCAGCACGTCCTCGTAGAATTTCTCGATGCCGGTCTTGCCGATGTGGTGGGTGCCGGCGTAATCGACCGGATCGAGCTTGGCCAGTTCGCGTTCGTTGATGCGTCCGACGTAGCCAACCGAGTGGGCGAAGTGCGCTCCCTCGGGGTAGTAACGCACCAGTTGCGCGGCGACTTCCACGCCCGGCAGGCGGAACTGGTTCACCGCGATCCGCGCGATCTGCTCCTCCGACAGCTCGAACAGGATCGGCACCGGCTCGAAGGGGCGGCGACCCTGCAGGACGCGCTTCTCGAACAGCGCCCGGTCTTCCTCGGTCAGCCCGAGCACATCGACGACGACGTCCAGCACGCTGCGCCAGTCGCCGGCCCGCTCGCGGGTGACCGTCAGGCTGAAGCTCGGACGGTTGTCGGCGATGATGTTGCCGTTACGGTCGAAGATCAGCCCCCGCGTCGGCGGGATCGGCTGGACATGGACGCGGTTGTTTTCCGACAGGGTGGAATGGTGCTCGTACTGGATCACCTGCAGGTAATACATGCGCGACGCCAGCACGCCGAGCAACAGCAAGACCACGGCGAGGCCGAAGATCACCCGTCGACGAACCAGGCGGGCGTCTTTTTCATGGTCTTTCAGTGGAATCGGCTGCGGCATCTGCGGGTACGACGGCTACTACTTGTGATACGGGTGGCCGGACAGCACCGTCCACGCGCGATAGAGCTGCTCGGCGACGAGGATGCGGACCAGGGGATGTGGCAACGTCAGCGGCGACAGGGACCAGCGTTGCTCGCTGCGTGCACAGACCTCCGGCGCCAGCCCTTCCGGGCCTCCGACCATGAGATTGATGGTGCGCGCATCGAGCCGCCAGCGTTCCACTTCGGCGGCCAGCTGCTCGGTGCTCCAGGGGCGTCCGTGAACTTCGAGCGTCACGACCCGCTCGCCAGGCTGAACGCGCGCCAGCATGGCCTCGCCTTCCTGCCGGATCAAGCGCGATACGTCGGCATTCTTGCCCCGGGTGCCGAGCGGAACTTCCACCAGCTCGAGCGGTAGTTCCGGGGGCATTCGACGGGCGTATTCCTGCCAGCCCTGCTCCACCCAACCGGGCATGCGTGATCCGACCGCGACCAGCCTGATCCGCACCGGACCTACTCCTCGTCGTGCGAGTGGTGCGCGCGTGCCTGCTCGGCGCCTTGCCACAGGCGCTCGAGGTCATAGAACTGCCGGGTCGGCTCCTGCATGACATGGACCACGACATCGCCAAGGTCCAGCAAGGCCCACTCGCCACCGTCCAGCCCCTCGCTGCCGAGCGGCCGGCGGCCTTGCTCGCGGACCTTCTCCAGCACGTTGTCGGCGAGCGACTTCACATGGCGCCCGGACGTCCCGCTGGCAATGATCATGTAGTCGGTGACGCTGGTCTTGCCGCGGACATCGATGGTCGTGATGTCCTTGGCCTTCAGATCTTCCAGCGCGGCGATCGCCAGCTGGACCAATGCTTCGTTTTGCATGAATGAATACAACCTCGGGTCAGCGCAGGTACAACCCCTGCGCATGGATATAGGCCAGGACGGCGTCGGGCACCAGGAAACGTACCGACTTGCCGCTGGCCAGGGATTGGCGAATCTGGGTGGCGGACACCTCGAGCGGCGTCTGCCAGACGAAGGTGATCTGCCCCGCCGGTCCGGCGAGGGCCTGCGGGTCGGGCACGCTGCGCGCCGCCACCAGGTCGCGCAGGGCTTCGGAGGCTTCCATATCGGCATCCGGCCGCTGGAGCACCAGGATATGGCAGTGGTCGAGCAGCTCGGTCCAGCGATACCAGCTGGGCAGGCCGCAGAAGGCATCCCAGCCGAGCAGCAGCAGAAGCTGGTCCTGCGGCGCGATTTCCTCGCGCAGCGACACCAGGGTATCGAGCGTGTAGGACGGCTTGTCGCGCCGCAGCTCGCGGTCATCGGCCATCAGGGGCGAAACGTCGCGAACCGCCAGCCGCACCATCTCCAGCCGCTGCTCGGGGCTTGCGCCCGGCGCACCGCGATGTGGCGGGCGGGCGCTGGGAATCAGCCGCAGCTCATCGAGCCCCAGCATCTCCGCGACCTCGACGGCCCCGCGCAGATGCCCGATGTGCACAGGGTCGAAGGTCCCTCCGAGAATCCCGATGCGCCGACTCATCAAGTGCGGACGTGGCCGTCGCCGAAGACGACGTACTTCTCGCTGGTCAGGCCCTCCAGCCCCACCGGCCCTCGCGCATGCAGCTTGTCGGTGGAGATGCCGATCTCCGCGCCGAGGCCGTACTCGAAGCCGTCGGCGAAACGGGTCGAGGCGTTGACCATCACCGAGCTGGAGTCGACCTCGGTGATGAAGCGCCGCGCGTCGGTGAAGTTTTCCGTGACGATCGCGTCGGTGTGCTGCGAGCCGTAACGATTGATGTGCTCGATCGCCCGCTCCAGCGAGTCGACGATGCGAATCGCCAGGATCGGGGCGTTGTATTCGGCGTACCAGTCGTCCTCGGTGGCCTCGTTGACGTCGCCGTCGAGCAGTTCTCGCGTGCGGGAGCAGCCACGCAACTCGACCCCCTTATCGCGGTAGATCGCAGCCAGCGGCGGCAACACGCGGGGCGCAATGTCGGCATGCACCAGCAACGTTTCCATCGCATTGCAGGGCGAGTAGCGCTGGGTCTTGGCGTTGTCGGCGACACGGATCGCCTTGTCGAGATCGGCGGCCGCATCGATGTACACATGGCAGACGCCGTCGAGGTGCTTGATGACCGGCACCTTGGCATCCCGGCTGATCCGCTCGATCAGCCCCTTGCCGCCGCGCGGGACGATGACATCGACGAATTCGGGCATGGTGATCAGCGCGCCCACGGCGGCCCGATCGGTGGTTTCGACCACCTGCACGGCAGCCGCCGGCAAGTCTGCCGCCGCGAGGCCCTGCTGGATGCAGCGGGCGATCGCCTGGTTCGAATGGATGGCCTCCGAGCCGCCGCGCAGGATGGTGGCGTTGCCCGATTTGAGGCAGAGGCTCGCCGCATCGATGGTCACGTTCGGCCGCGACTCGTAGATGATGCCGATCACGCCGAGCGGGACGCGCATCTTGCCGACCTGGATGCCCGAGGGCAGGAAGCGCATGTCGCGGATCTCGCCGATCGGGTCCGGCAGGCCGGCGACCTGGCGCAACCCCTCGATCATTTCGTCGATGCGTGCCGGCGTCAGCGCCAGGCGATCGAGCATCGCGGGTTCGAGGCCGCTGGCCCGGCCATTGGCCAGATCCCGTTCGTTGGCCTCGACCAGCGGCGCGCGCGCTGCGTCCAGGGCGTTGGCCGCCGCCAGCAGGGCGCGATTCTTCTGCGCGGTGCTGGCGCGGGCGAGCACGCGCGAAGCCTCGCGCGCCGCCTGGCCGAGACGGGTCATGTAATCGAGCACGGATTCGGTCATCGACGCATCGCCGGAAAAAATGAAAGGGGCGGATTATAGCCGGGCACACGCCTGGCGGACAGCCACATCCGGCGGGCGGCCCGCGCCGGCCGCGGCTTGGCTATGCTTGGCCCTTCGCCGGGACCGCCTGCGGGAAACCGCTCCTCGCCGGATCGGTCGAATGGCTTTCCCCCAACGCAGGAACCGCTCGCATGGGCCAATGGCTCGACGCCTTCAATACCTGGCTTGCAATGCACCCGCAGTGGCTGGGCCTGGCCCTGTTTCTCGCGGCCTTCACCGAGTGCCTGGCGATCGTCGGGCTGGTCATCCCCGGCACCGTTCTGCTGCTGGCCATCGCGGTTGCCGCCGGCAGCGGCGCGCTACCGCTGGGCCAGACGCTGCTGCTGGCCTACGTCGGCGGCCTGCTCGGCGACCTGGTGTCCTATGCGATCGGGCGGCGCTATCACCAGGGCATCCGCCGCCTGCCCGGCCTGCGCCGGCATCCCGAATGGCTCCAGCGCGCCGAAGTCTTCGCTCGCGACTACGGCGCGGCGAGCCTGCTGGTCGGTCGCTTCATCGGGCCGCTGCGCCCCATGCTGCCGATGACCGCGGGCATGCTCGACATGCCCTTCGGCCGCTTCGCACTGGTCTCGGTGATCGCCTCGGCGGGCTGGGCGGTCGCCTACCTGATGCCCGGCTGGACGGCCGGCGCCGCGCTGCGCCTGTCGCTGCCCGAGGGGTTCTGGCCGGAGGCGGCGATCGTCGCGGCCGGCATTGCATTGCTGGTCGGTACCAGCGTGCATTGCAGCCTGCGGGGCGTGCGCATGACCGCCCCGTTGATGGCCGCGCTCAGCGCCGTGGCGCTGCTCTCAATGTTCATCGGCTGGCCGTACCTGGATGCGTTCGACAAGGGCCTGATGGACGTGGTGCAGGCCGAGCGCAGCCCGCTGGGCGACTACCTCATGGTGGTCATCACGCGCATGGGCGACTTCCGCACGCAGTTGCTCGCCGCCGTGCTGCTCATCGTGCTGCTGCTCATGGCGCGGCAATGGCGCAGCGGCGCCTTCGCGACCCTGGCGCTGCTAGGCACCGCGGTCGGCAACGGGACGCTGAAGGCGCTGTTCGCGCGCGTGCGGCCGGACATCCTCGCCGAACCGCTGACCAGCTTCAGCTTTCCCAGCGGACACAGTTCGGCGGCCTTTGCCTTCTTCCTGGTGCTCGGCATCCTCGCCGGACGCGGCCAGCCACCGCGCCTGCGCCTGACCTGGCTGGTGCTCGCGGCCATCCCGGCGACGGCGATCGCGCTGTCGCGCGTCTACCTCGGCGTGCACTGGCCGACCGACATCATCGGCGGCGCCTTGCTCGCAGCGACCTTCTGCGCGGCAAGCCTGGCCATCGTCCAGCGTCGTCGCCCGCTGGGCGCACTGGCGCCGCGCGCCTGGTGGCTGATCATGCCCTCCACGCTCGCGCTACTCGGCCTGTTCGCCGTGTGGGCGCTGCCGGACGCATTGGCGGTCTATCGCTACTGAGGCCTCAGTTGGTGGCTTCGCCTTGCAGGCGCTCGAGCATCTGCTGAATGGCATCGAGCCGCTCATCGTCGTCGTCCAGCCGCAGCAGGCGCTGCTTCTGCTCCAGCGAAAACGGCAGCAGGTAGGCGAGCCGGTTGCCCAGCGCCTGCCGCCCCTCGGCCGGTTCCTGCATGCCCAGCGACTCGACCAGCGGGTGACGGGCCAACGCCTGATAGAGCACGGCGAGGTCCTCGTAGGCATCGTCGAGCGGCGCCTCGTCGGGCGTCGCCAGCCACTCGACCTCCGCGACCGTCAGTTGATCCGGCCGGACTTCCGCGCGACGAACCTCGAAGCGCCTGCCCCCTTCGATCCGCATACCCAGCAGCCCGTTGGGCAACTGCTGCCAGTCGCGGATCAGCGCCTCGCAGCCGATCGGCGTGAAGGCACTGGGCGCCGCACCGGTTTCGGCGCCGTCGAGAATGGCGACCACGCCGAAGCCATGCCCTTCCTTCAGGCAGCGACTGATCATGTCCAGGTAGCGCGCCTCGAACAGTTGCAGGTCGAGGTAGCACCCCGGAAACAGCAGCGTGTTGAGCGGAAACAACGGCAACATCGTCGAGCCCTCAGAAGAACAGCGAGACTGCCAGCGGCAGGAAGACGGCGGTCATCACGCCCATCAGGCTCATCGCCAGGGCGGCGAAGGCGCCACACTCGTCGCCTTCCTGGAGCGCCTGGGCGGTGCCCACCGCATGCGCGGTCAGCCCGAGCGCCATGCCGCGGGCCGCAGGATGCTGAACACGGCAGCGGCGCAACAGTTCCGGGCCGATGATCGCGCCGAGCACGCCGGTGAGCATGACGAACACCGCCGCCAGCGCCGCCACACCGCCGAGTTGCTCGGCGACGAGCATGGCGATCGGCGAGGTCACCGACTTGGGCGCGAGCGTGGTGACGATCAGCGGCTCGGCGCCCATCAGCCAGGCGAACAGCACGCCCAGCGCGGTCGCCACGCTGCCGGCCAGCACCAGCGTCAGCACCGTCGGCCAGAACAGTTCGCGGATGCGGCGCATGTTGAGAAACAGCGGCACCGCCAGCGCCACCGTCGCCGGGCCGAGCAACACGGTCAGCAGCTCGCTGGCACGCCGGTAGTCGGCGTACTCGATGCCGCACAGCAGCAGCACGGCGATGACGAGCACCATCGACACCAGCACCGGCTGCAGGAACACCCAGCGGGTCCGCTCGTAGGCGAGGCAGGCGAGCTGGTAGCTGGCGAGCGTGATGCCGACCCCGAACAACGGATGCCCGATCACCGCCTGCCAGGCACCCTGCCAGTCGAGCAGGCTCATGTGCGCTCCCGACGGCGGGCCTGGCGCCGGATCAGCGCCTGCATCAGCCATCCGGTGAAGGCCAGCGACAGCACCAGCGAAATCACCAGAGACACGACGATCGCCCAGATGTCGGCCTGAATCGCCGCCACATAGGCCATCACCCCGACCGCGGGCGGCACCAGCAGCAGCGGCAGGTACCGCAGCAGGCTGCTGGCGGCCAGTTGCAGCGGCTCGCCGATCTCCCCGCGAAGCAGGCACACGCCGAACAAGAGCACCAGGCCGATGATCGGCCCGGGCAGCATCGGCAGCAGCAGGACGCTCAGCGCCGTGCCGAGCAACTGGAACAGCACCAGCCAGGTAAGTCCGCGTAGCAGCATGTCGTCCTCCGGGAAAAGCCGCGAAGTATAAAGAGGTGACCACCGGAGACGGCAAAGCGCACCCGGCGCCGGCCGGCATCCGCTTCGAATGACGCGCCATTCGCCGGCGCATGCTTGATTGACCACACCGGCCTCGGCGCCGAGGCTTCAGGACGCCGACCGGCGAGCGCCGTCGGTCACCAAAAACAAGACGTCACGAGGAGGCGACATGCCACAGGTACCGGTTGCACAACTCAGGGATCACATCGGCCGCGAGCTGGGCCAGTCGCAATGGCTGACCGTCGAACAGGACCGCATCGACCGATTCGCCGATTGCACGGGCGATCACCAGTTCATTCATGTCGACCCGGAGAAAGCGCGCCAGACGCCCTTCGGCACCACCATTGCGCATGGCTTCCTGTCGCTGTCGCTGCTGCCCTTGCTGATGAAGGAGCTCGCCCTGTACCCGGAAGGGATGAAGATGGGCATCAACTACGGGCTCGACAGCGTGCGCTTCCTGCAACCCGTGAAAGTCGGCTCGCGGGTGCGGATCAACGCGACGCTGCTGGACGTCTATGAGAAGAATCCCGGCCAGTGGCTGTTCAAGACCCGCGCCGTGATGGAGATCGAAGGCGCCGACAAGCCGGCCTATATCGCCGAAAGCCTGGCGCTCTGCGTGGTCTGACCGGTGGGTTCAGCGAATGCCGCGCTGGCAGCGCGGCATTCGCTGGGTGGGCGATCCGGTCAACGCACCAGACAGGGCTTCTTGTTATCGAAGGTCCAGCCCTGGATCAGGAACTGCATCGCCACCGAGTCGTCGCGAGCGCCAAGGCCCATGCTGCGGTAGAGCGCGTTGGCCTTGCTCAGCTGGTCCATGTCGATCTCGATGCCCAGGCCCGGCTTCTTCGGCACCTGCACCAGACCGCCGACGATCTTCAGCGGGTCCCTGGTCAGCCGCTGGCCGTCCTGCCAGATCCAGTGCGTGTCGATCGCCGTCACCTTGCCCGGCGCGGCTGCCGCCACGTGGGTGAACATCGCCAGCGAAATGTCGAAGTGGTTGTTCGAGTGCGAGCCCCAGGTCAGGCCCCAGTCCGCGCAGGTCTGGGCGACGCGCACCGAGCCCTGCATCGTCCAGAAATGCGGGTCGGCCAGCGGAATGTCGACCGATTGCAGCGACAGCGCATGGACCATCTGCCGCCAGTCGGTGGCGATCATGTTGGTGGCCGTGGGCAGGCCGGTTTCGCGGCGGAACTCGGCCATCACTTCACGCCCGGAGAAACCGTTCTCCGCGCCACAGGGGTCTTCGGCGTAGGCCAGCACGTCGTGCCGGTCCCGGCACAGGCGGATGGCTTCTTTCAGCGACCAGGCCCCGTTCGGGTCGAGTGTGATGCGCGCCTCGGGGAAGCGCTCGGCCAGCGCCGTGACCGCCTCGATCTCGGCATCGCCCGCCAGCACACCACCCTTGAGCTTGAAGTCGTTGAAGCCGTACCGCGCGTGCGCCGCCTCGGCCAGGCGCACCACGGCCTCGGGCGTCAGAGCCTCCTCGTGGCGAACGCGGAACCAGTCGTTGTCCGCCTCGGGCTCGCTGCGGTACGGCAGGTCGGTCTTGGTGCGGTCGCCGACGAAGAACAGGTAACCCAGCATCTCGACCGCCTCGCGCTGCTGCCCCTCGCCCAGTAGCGCCGCGACCGGCACGTCCAGGTGCTGGCCCAGCAGGTCGAGCAGCGCCGACTCCAGCGCGGTGACCGCATGGACGGTGATGCGCAGATCGAAGGTCTGCAGGCCACGGCCACCGACGTCGCGATCGGCGAAGGTCTGGCGAACCTGGTTGAGCAGCTGCTGGTACCGTCCGATCGGCTGGCCGACGAGCAGGCCGCGGGCGTCCTCGAGCGTCTGGCGAATCTTCTCGCCGCCCGGCACTTCGCCAAGGCCGGTATGGCCGGCGCTGTCCTTGAGCAGCACGACGTTACGGGTGAAGTAGGGACCGTGCGCGCCGCTCAGGTTGAGCAGCATGCCGTCATGCCCGGCAACCGGGACGACGGTGAGTTCGGTGATGACGGGGGTCTGGCTTGGGGTGTGTGCGTGAGTGTTCATCGTTCGTTCTCTATGGCTGCGCCGGGCGTCACGCCCGGCCAAGGTCGTGAAGGCGGCTCAGGCAGCGGCCCGGCTCATGATTCGCGGCGGGTGGCCGTCGCCGGCACCCGGCTTGGTGCGGGTCTGGAAGACCACGATCGCAGCGAGCACCGAGGTGCAGGCCAGGCCGTACAGGCCGCCCTCGATGGAGCCGGTCGCCTGCTCCAGGAAGCCGAAGGTCGCGGGCGCCACGAAGCCGCCGAGGTTGCCCACCGAGTTGATCAGCGCCAGCACGGCGGCGGCGATACGGGCGTCGAGATAACCCTGGGGAATCGGCCAGAAGCACGACGATGCGGATTTGAACCCGATCGCCGCGAAACAGATCGCCACATACGCGAAGACCGGGCCTCCGGTCGTCGAGGCGAACATGCCGATCGCCGCGACGACCAGCGCGGCCGCGACCCAGGCCTGCTGGAATTTCCAGCGGGCGGACGCCGAGGCGAACATGTACATGGCGCCGATCGAAATGATCCAGGGCACCGAGTTCAGCAGCCCGACCTGGAAGTCACTGATGTCGCCCATGTTGCGGATGATGCTCGGCAGCCAGAAGGTCGCCGCGTAGATGGTCAGCTGAATCGAGAAGTACACCAGGCAGAACAGCACGATCTGGCGATCCTTGAGCAGGCTGAAGACCGAGGGTTTTTCGGTCTGCGCCGCCTCGCGCTCCCGCTGTTCCTGCTCGATCTCGGCGACCAGCGCATCCTGCTCGGCACGGGTCAGCCACTTGGCATCGTGCGGCAGCGAATCCAGCCAGAACCAGACGAAGGCGCACAGGGCGCAGGAGAACAGCCCCTCGATCAGGAACATCCATTGCCAGCCGTGCAGGCCGAGCCCCTCGATCTGCAACAGCGCACCGGAAATCGGCCCCGACAGGATGGATGCGATCGCCGAGCCGCTGAGGAACAGCGCGATGGCCTTGCCGCGCTCGCTGCCCGGCAGCCAGCGGGTGAAGTAATAGATGACGCCCGGGAAGAAACCGGCCTCGGCCACCCCGAGCAGGAAACGCATGATGTAGAAGTGGGTTTCGTTCTGGATGAACGCCATGCCGGCGGCCACCAGGCCCCAGGTGAACATGATGCGCGTGAGCCAGGCGCGCGCGCCGACGCGTTGCAGCATCAGGTTGGACGGTACCTCGAAGATCGCGTAGCCGATGAAAAACAGCCCGGCCCCCAGCCCATAGGCGGCGGTGCCGATGCCCAGGTCGGTTTCCAGATGGCCCTTGACGAAGCCGATGTTCACCCGGTCGATGTAGTTGACGATGAACATGATGATGAACAGCGGCATGATGTGCCGCTTCACCTTGCGGATGGCCGTGGCGAGATCGCCGTTGCCGGCGGGTGAAGACGTGATGGTGCTCATGGCGGTTACCCAGTTGTTCTTGTCGGCAGGCGAGCGGCGATCCGCTCGCCCCTGGCAGATTCAGCGGTTGCGCGCCTCGGTGTTCGGCGCAGGGCCTCTTCCTGGCAAGGCAGGGAGACGAGCAGGACAAGGGACTGCCGATGGAGCGGTAGGGTGGTGCATGAGGTGGACCTCTTAGCTTGTTCTTATGATTGGTTCGAGCGGGCGACAGCCGATGACAGTCATCATACAAGTTGATTCGAACAAGGCAATATCTTCGTCTGCTGAAAAATCGAAGCGCGGCAATCCGCAGCGACGCCCGTCCCCAATCCCCCTCCATGAGCGAATTTGATGGCCAGTCGCCTGCCTTGCCCTGCCGCCTGCGTCCGCTATCGGCATGAGCAACGCCTCGCCACTTGTATGACCTGTTAGCCAGAACGTCCTGTCCGAGCGACGCTCCGGCTGGCCCGCGGATGCGCACTTCGGGGGCCGATGCCATCGCTCGAGCGCTGCGGTGTATGCTTCCGGCAGCCTTTTTCCTGAGCAGCGAAGATGTCATCGCCACCCACTCGCCTGAAGCGTCGCACCGCCAGCCTGGCCCACGAGATCGTCGACGAGCTGACCCGCCGGATTCTTGCGGGCACCCTCCGGCTGGGCGACAAGCTCCCCTCGGAAAACATGCTGGTGAAGGAATACGGCGTCAGCCGCACGGTGATCCGCGAGGCGTTGTCGCGCTTGCAGACGGCGGGGTACGTCGAGACGCACCACGGCAAGGGCACCTTCGTCGTCGAGCGGGTCGCTCAGACGGGCTTGCGCCTGAGTCACGAGACGGCTGCCGACGTGCGCTGGATTCTCGAGCTGCGCTTGGGCGTCGAAACGCAGGCCGTGGCACTGGCGGCGCTGCGCCGGACCGACGCGCAACTGCTCGGCATGCGCCAGGCGCTCGACGACTACGAAGCCCTCGCCAGCTCCGGCGACAGCTGCGTCGAGGCGGACAAGCGCTTCCACCTGGCGATCGCCGAGGCAACCGGCAACCCCTACTTCACCAACATCCTGCTGCACCTGGGCAACGTGATGATCCCGCGCAACCGCATCGACGTTCGCGAGCGAGGCGGCAGTGACCTTTCCCGTCAGGCGCATCTGGCCAGCGTCGAACATGAGCTCATCTACGCCGCCATACACCGGCGCGACCCGGACGGCGCCCGGGCCGCCATGTGGACCCATCTGACCAACAGTCGCGAGCGATTCACCGCCAGCACGCCGGACTGAGTCTGCGCAGCGGGGCCGATGCCAGCGTCTGCGGCGAGTATCACACTCGCGGCGGCTTCGGTTGTCCAACGTGAAAAGGCCGACCACTATGGGGCCGTCGGCGTCGCCGATCCGGGTGCCGGATTGCGCTGCGGTTCGCCGTGGCGCCGCCGGTGCCCGGATCGGCCATCCAGCGGCCAGACAGGAGCGACCATGTACCTGACCCCTCAACGCATTCTGCTGGCTGGCGCCACCGGCCTGACCGGCGAGCACCTGCTGGATCGCCTGCTCAACGAGCCGACCGTCGAGCGCGTCGTCGCCCCGACGCGGCGACCGCTGGCCGAACACCCGAGCCTGGACAACCCCATCGGCCCGCTCGACCAGCTGCTGCCCAGCCTGCATGGCGACTTTCACACGGCGTTCTGCTGCCTGGGCACCACGCTCAAGCAAGCGGGATCGCAGGCGGCGTTCCGTGCGGTCGACCACGACCTCGCGGTCGCCTTCGCCGAGCGCGCCCGCACCCTGGGCACACGACACCTGATCGTCCTCAGTGCGCTGGGCGCCGATTCGCAGTCACGGTTCTTCTATTCCCGGGTCAAGGGCGACCTAGAGGCTTCGCTGCGGACTCAAGGCTGGCCGCAGCTGACGATCGCGCGCCCGGCTCAGCTGCTCGGACCGCGCCTGCGGCCACGGCTCGGCGAACGCCTGATGACGCCGCTGTCGCGCCTGCTGCCCGGCCGTTACCGCGGGATAGAGGCCTGCACCCTCGCCCGCGCGCTCTGGCGACTGGCGCTCGAAGAAGGCGAAGGCGTGCGAGTGGTGGAGTCGGACGAACTGAGGCGACTGGGCAGATAACCGGCGATCGCCTCGAACCGTCAGATCTTCAGGAACTGCTCGCGGTAATGGCGCAGCTCGGCGATGGACTCGCGGATGTCGTCCAGGGCCAGGTGCGTCGCGCGCTTCTTGAAGCCGTCGCGGACCTGCGGCGCCCAGCGGGCGGCCAGCTCCTTGAGCGTCGAGACGTCCAGGTTGCGGTAATGGAAGTAGGCCTCGAGCCGCGGCATGTAGCGGTACAGGAAGCGGCGATCCTGGCAGATGCTGTTGCCGCAGATCGGCGAACTGCGTTCCGGCACCCACTGTTCCAGAAAGGCCAGGGTCATCGCCTCGGCCTGCTCGACGCCGATACGGCTCTCCCGCACCCGCTGCGTCAGGCCCGAGCCGCCATGCTGGCGCGTGTTCCATTCGTCCATGCCCGCCAGCACCTCGTCGCTCTGGTGCACGGCGATCACCGGCCCTTCGGCCAGAACGTTCAGCTGGCTGTCGGTGACGACGGTCGCCATCTCGATGATCACGTCCCGGTCGGGGTCGAGGCCGGTCATTTCCAGATCGATCCAGATGAGATTCTGCGGGTTCTGCATGGGAGAGCTCCTTGGGCTGGGCGTGCAGTTTAGCCGCTTGCCGGCGTAGCGTCAGGCGCCGCACCGACGCCCCGGGGCCGCCAGGCGTAGAGCCGCGAGCCCCGCCAGTCGCCGACCTCCAGCACGAGGTCGGCCTCCGCCTCCGGGATGGCGAAGCTGTTGCTGATCAGCCAGGCGCCCGGCCGCATCTCCCGCAGCGCCTTGTCCCGCAGGCCGGGCATCGGCGCGGGTGACAGGAAGCAATAGACCAGGTCATAGCCGCCCAGATCGACCCGCCACAGGCTGATCGGGCGAATCCGACAGTTGCGCCTGGGCAGGCAGCGCAACCAGGCCAGCGCGAAGGTCAGCGGCGACGTCTCCACCCCGCTGAACTGCCCCTCCGGAAAGCGCCTGGCCAGGCGCGCGAGCGTACCGCCCAGGCCACAGCCAAGATCGATGAAGCGCAGGCCATCGACCGGCATCCCCTTCAGATGCTCGATCAATCTCGCCTCGGCAGCCGGGCCGGTCAGGTAGAGCGGGACGCGTTCGGTCAGCGCATTCCAGTTCAGCAGGAGCAGCGCCAGGAAGCCGGCCAGCAGCAACCACGGCGGCACGGACTGCGTCTGTACGGCGACCAACCCCGGCACGAAGGCGAGATTGATCGGCACCCACCAGATCGACAGGCCGAGGGCCCGGCCGACGCCCGCGGCGAGCAGGCCCTGGACGACGGCCGTAAGCATCAACGGCGCGTGCCAGCCAGTGGCGCCGGCGACGGCGAGCCACAGCCCCCACACCGCAAGCAGCCCGGCCAACTGGGCCAGCAGGGCGACGGGGGCGGGAAAGCGCTTGCCGATAGATGCTTGCATGAAGGCGAACCACGGAACGGTGGTCGCTCAGTGTAGCCAAGCATGCACGGCCGGACAGGGCGCGGTGCTAGACTGCGCGCCATCTTTCAGGGCAGCGAACTCATGGCCAAACGCCAACTCAGCCGGCGCCAGAACTGGCGTATCGGCAAAATCCAGGAGGAGCGCCAGGCGCGTGCCAGCCGGCGCGAGCAGCGGGCGACACAGGAGCTGGAAGGCGGCGATCTCGGCCCGGAGGAACCGGGGCTGGTGATGGCCCACTTCGGCGTGCAGGTAGAAGTGGAGGCGCTGGAAGGCGACCACGCCGGCCAGGTCTTTCGCTGCCATCTGCGCGCCAACCTGCCGACGCTGGTCACCGGCGACGGCGTGGTCTGGCGCCCCGGTGCGGACGGTTCGGGCGTCATCGTGGCGCAGCTGCCGCGTCGCTCCGAGCTCTGTCGGCCCGACAGCCGCGGCCAACTCAAGCCGGTCGCGGCGAACGTCGACCGCATCGTCATCGTCTTCGCGCCCATTCCCGAGCCGCACGCCAACCTGATCGACCGCTACCTGGTCGCGGCCGAGCACGCCGGCATCGAACCGCTGCTGCTGCTGAACAAGGCGGACCTCATCGCACCGGATGACTCGCAGCTTCCGCAATTGCTGGGCGCCTACCGCCAGCTGGGTTATCGCATTCTGGAGGTGTCGGCCCACGACGGCGCCGGGCTGGATGCGCTGCAGATCGAGCTCGACGACCACACCAGCGTGTTCGTCGGCCAGTCCGGGGTCGGCAAGTCATCGCTGGTCAACCGGTTGCTGCCGGACGCGGACACCCGCGTCGGCGCCCTGTCCGAGCTGACCGGCAAGGGCACCCACACGACGACGACCGCGCGCCTGTTCCACTTCCCCGGTGGCGGTCACTTGATCGACTCGCCCGGCATCCGCGAATTCGCCCTGTCGCATGTCTCGCGAGACGACGTCGAAGCGGGCTTCATCGAATTTCGCGAGCTGTTGGGTCGTTGCCGCTTCCGCGACTGCCGGCATGATCGCGAGCCCGGCTGCGCCCTGCTCGCCGCGCTGGACGAGGGCCGTATCCAGCCTCAGCGCATGGCGAGCTATCGCCACATCATCAGCAGCCTGCCGACGCAGGACTACTGATCAGTCGACCTGCTGCTGGTCGAACTGCAGCACGCCGTCCTCGAACAGGTTCAACCGTTTCTCGACTTCGGCCGCCGGCAATGGCTCGCCCGCGGGCGCGACGGCCGCGCCGGCGGGTTCGGCCACCGTGTCCGTTTCCGGGGCGGGCGCGCCCTGCTCCGCCGTATCGCGCTCGATCTCTCGCTGGGCCTTCTTGTTCAGCACGATGATGTCGATGCGCCGGTTGATCGGGTTGAGCGGGTCCTCGCGATCGAACAGCGCCGACGAGGCGTACCCGACCACCCGCGCCACCTGCTCGTCGGGATAGCCGCCCGCCACCAGGGCCCGACGCGCGGCGTTCGCCCGTTCGGCCGATAGCTCCCAGTTGCCGAAGCCGCCGCTGCCGGCGAACGGCTTGGCATCGGTATGGCCACTGATGCTGATCTTGTTCGGCACCGCGCTGATGGTGTCGGCCATCGCCAGCAGGATGTCTTCGAAATACGGCTGCAAACGGGCACTGCCCAGGGCGAACATCGGCCGGTTCTCGGCATCGACGATCTGGATGCGCAAGCCGTCCTGGGTGATCTCGAACAGGATCTGGTCCTTGAAATGACGCAGCTCCGGGTCTTGCTCGATCTTGTTCTGCAACTCCTGCAGCAACAGCTCGAGCCGCTCGCGCTCGACCTCACTGGCGATTTCCTCGGCCTGCTGCTTGTCGAGCTCGGACAGCGAGGCGTCCTCCCGGCTCTTGCCCAGTTCGAGGGTTTCCTCGGGCAAGGGGTTGAGCGTCTTGTCGGGCGAAGGGGTCGGCGTGCCGCCAAGATCGATCGCGTAGGGACTGGCGCTCTCGGTGAAGCCGATCGGGTCCTGGAAGTAGCCGGAGATGGCACGTTTCTGCTCCGGCGTGGCGCTGCTCATCAGCCACATCACCAGGAAGAAGGCCATCATCGCGGTCGCGAAGTCGGCGAAGGCAATCTTCCAGGCGCCACCGTGGTGGCCGCCGGCGACCTTCTTGACGCGCTTGACGATGATCGGTTGGTTATTGTCCATGGCCGCTCTTCATCAGCTGCCACGCATGGCTTGTTCGAGCTCGGAGAAGCTCGGGCGGTGCGCCGGGTACAAGACCTTGCGGCCGAACTCGACGGCCAGGGTGGGGGGCATGCCGGACGCCGAGGCCACCAGACTGGCCTTGATCGCCTCGTACACATTCAGCTCTTCCTTCGCGTCGTGACCCAGCGAGGCGGCCAGCGGGGCGAAGAAGCCATAGGACGCGAGAATGCCGAGGAAGGTACCCACCAGCGCGGAGCCCACCTTGTAGCCGATCATCGCGTTATCGGCTTCGGCGAGGATCGACATGGTGATGACGATGCCCAGCACCGCGGCGACGATACCCATCGCCGGCATGCCGTCAGCGATCGCCGAGACCGCGTGCGACGGATGCTCCAGCTCCTCCTTGAGGCTGGACAGCTCCATGTCGAACAAGCCCTCGAGCTCGTGCGGGGCCATGTTGCCCGACGACATGATGCGCAGGTAATCGCAGACGAAGGCGGTCATCCGCTCGTCTTTGAGAATGCCCGGGTACTTGCTGAATATCGGGCTGGCGGCCGGATCTTCGATATCGGCCTCGATCGCCATCATCCCCTCGCGCCGGCTTTTGTTGAGGATCTCGTAGATGAGCTTGAGGACGTCCAGGTAGTAGGTGTGCGTGAACTTGCTGCTGAACATCGACAGCGATTTCTTGAAGACCAGCATGAAGGTGCTGCCCGAGTTCGCCTGCAGGAACGCACCCAGCGCGGCGCCGCCGATGATCATCACCTCGAATGGATGGATGAGCGCACCGATCTTGCCGCCCGAAAGCACGAATCCGCCCAGTACCGAGGCGAAGACGACGATGATGCCGATGATTTTTACCATGGGAATTTGTCTTGGAATCTGCTGGAGGGCCAATCGAGCGACCGGCCGAAAAAGGCGCACGCCGGCCTGTGCGACGCCGGTTGGGGAGCCGCTCGAAACAAGTCTTCTCGTTATCGGAACTTTTGCGCCAGACTAAAGGCCAACCCGACCAAAAGCCAACTTGGCACCATGACGACTCCGCACTCGCTTCCCCGCACGCTGCCTGCCTGGGCCGAGGCGCTGGACGCCGTCCGGCTGCCGGTGGTCACCGTTCACCATGAAAAAGTGCGCCGGGCGCTTGGCGACGGCAGCCGCTCGATGCGCGACATCGCCGAGACGATCCAGGCCAGCCCGGTGTTGGCGCTGTACGTGCTGCGCGAGGCCAATCGCAGCGGCAATGCGCTCATGGAGAAGGCCGAAAGCCTCGAGGTCGCCCTGAGTCGCCTGGGTCTGGCGCGCGTCTCGGCCATGCTTTCGCAGATTCCGTCGGTCGAGCCGGAGGCGGTGCCGGCGCCGCTGCGACAGTTGCTCCTGATCAGCCAGCATGCCAGCCAGCAGGCCAACGGCCTGTTCGCCTCGCGGCTGGCACGGCTCTGGCAGGACATCCACTGGGGCAGCCTGCTGTTTCTCGCGCCGGTATGGGCGCTGGTCGCGCTGCGTCCCGACTTTCTGAAGGCGTGGGAGCAGCGCGTGTTCATCGCCGCCGAGCCGGTCAGCCGGGTCGAGCACGACCTGCTTGGCGTGCCATTGCTCGAGCTGTGCCGGACAGTCGCCGAACGCTGGCGGCTGCCCGACTGGATCGTCGAGGGCTACCAGGCGCTGACCGTCAATCGCCGGCTGGTGATCAAGGCGCTGCACATCGCTCGCGACAACGAACACCCTCTGCACCAGCAGCAACTGCTGGATGCCGACCCGCCGCTGCGTCGCTGGGTCACCCAGCCCGGCAACACCATCGTCCTGGCCAATGGCCTGGCAATCGCGGCGCATCACAGCTGGAGCGGCATCCACACCCTGCGCTGGCAACGGCTCGCCGGGCTTTACCTGCAGCTTGCGCTGCCCGAACTGCAACAGCGCGTGCACCAGCAGGCCGTGCAGAGCGCGCGGGAATCGAGCCTTGTCGGGCTCTGGCACCCGGCGCTCGCCCTGCCTATGCCCTGGGACAGTCGCTTCCAGGTGCTCGACGAACCCACCTCCGGCCAGGCGCACGCGCCGTCGGCAACATGGCGGGCCCTGTGCGCCGAGCTGCTGCGCGAGCCGACGCCGTTCGGCAACGCGCTGCAACTCACGGCGACCGCCTGCCGTGCGCTCGCAGCGATCGGCTTCTCCCGCACGCTGATCCTGCAAGCCGATCGCAACCACAGCCGACTGGCCGCCATGCAGACGCTGGGCCTGGACAAGGACGCCGCGGCGATGACGCTCGATCCGTCGCAAAGCCAGCTGATCGGCCGCCTGCTGGAAAAACCGCTGCGACTCAGCCTGACCGCCGCGAACATGGCGCAGTTTTCCGCCCTGCTGCCGGGCGCGATAAAGACCGCATTCCCGAGCGATCACCTGCTCCTGCGCTCGGTGGCGCTCAACGGTCGCGTGCTCCTGCTGGTGGTCGCCGACCAGCAGGGCCAGCCGATCGACGAGCGCACTGCCGCCGGCTTCGACAAGACCCTCCAATGCCTGGAACGCGCGCTGCTGGCCTTCAGCCGGCGGCCCCGCTGACGCGCAGGGGCCGCTTTGGCGGCTCACCAGGCTTTTTCGCTACACTCCAGCTTTCTCAATCGACGAGACCGGACCCCGTGGATGCCTTTTCTGCCCTGCCGCTGGTAATCGAACCCGCCGACCTGGCGAGCCGCCTCGAGTCGCCGGAACTCATCCTGGTCGATCTCACCAGCGCCTCGCGCTATGGCGACGGCCACCTGCCCGGTGCGCACTTCGTCGACCCCAAGCAGACCCAGCTTGGCCGGCCGCCGGCGCCGGGCCTGCTGCCGCCCAAGGCGCATCTGGAGCAACTGTTCGGTTCGCTGGGCCACCGCCCGGACGCGGTATACGTGGTGTATGACGACGAAGGCGGCGGCTGGGCCGGACGCTTCATCTGGTTGCTCGATGTGATCGGTCACCGTCGCTACCACTACCTCAACGGCGGCCTGCGCGCCTGGCTCGCCGAGGGCCGGCCGGTGACCCGAAGCGTGCCGCCGAGCCACACCGGCGTCGTCACGCTGACGTTCGATGCAACGCCCACCGCCACGCGCGAGCACATCGAAAGCCGGCTGGGCGCCGACGATTTCGTGGTCTGGGATGCGCGCTCGCCCGAGGAATACCGCGGCGAGCGCCTGTTTTCGGCACGCGGCGGGCACATTCCCGGCGCCGTCAACTTCGAATGGACCCAGGCGATGGACCCGGCGCGCGGCCTGCGCATCCGGCAGGACATCGCCGAGCGGCTGACCGGCCTCGGCATCACGCCGGACAAGGAAGTGGTCACGCATTGCCAGACGCATCATCGCTCCGGCCTCACCTACCTGATCGCCAAGGCGCTCGGTTACCCGAACGTCAAGGGCTACGCCGGCTCCTGGAGCGAATGGGGCAACCTGCCCGACACGCCCGTCCAATCATGAAAAGGTCACCTATGAAAGATCGCCTGTTCGTCTTCGTCCAGTATCTGCTGCCGCACCACCTGATCTCGCGCGCGGCCGGCTGCCTGGCCGAGTGTCGCCTGCCCTGGCTGAAGAATGCCCTGATCAAGGCCTTCATTCGCCAGTTCCGGGTCGACATGCGCGAGGCACAAGTCGAAGCGCCGACCGAGTACGAACATTTCAACGCGTTCTTCACCCGGGCGTTGAAAGACGGCGCCCGGCCACTCGATACGACGGCCGGCGCCATCCTCAACCCCTGTGACGGCGCGATCAGCCAGCTGGGCCGCATCGAGCAGGGCCGAGTGTTCCAGGCCAAGGGACACAGCTTCAGCGTGCTCGAACTGCTTGGCGGCGATCCCAGGCACGCAGCGGATTTCATGGGCGGCGACTTCGCCACCGTCTATCTATCCCCGCGCGACTACCACCGCGTGCACATGCCGGTCAGCGGCACGCTGCGCGAGATGATCTACGTGCCGGGCCGGATCTTCTCGGTCAACACGGCCACAGCGCAGGGAGTGCCGGAACTGTTCGCGCGCAACGAGCGCGTGGTCTGCCTGTTCGACACGGCGTACGGGCCGATGGCGATGGTGCTGGTCGGCGCGATGATCGTCGCCAGCATCGAAACCGTCTGGGCGGGCCTGGTGACACCACCCAAGCGCACGCTCAGGAGCGTCCGGTACGACGCCGAGGCGCGTCAGCCGATCCACCTCGAGAAGGGCGCCGAGATGGGCCGCTTCAAGCTGGGCTCCACGGTCATCCTGCTGTTCGGCGAAGAGCGCATCCGCTGGGCCGAACAGCTGCAGCCCCTGACCCCGGTCCGCATGGGCGAAGCGCTCGGCCATGCGGTACCGCCGGCGGCCTCGGACACCGAACGGCCGAGCATCGATTGACTTCGCGCCTTCATGCCATTCGGCGTGAAGGCAACCGGCCATCACCCCAGGCTGCGATCCATACGGCTAGCTGCTAGAGTTTCGCTCAGGTTTTTACGCATGAGTGCGGGAGCGTTGCGTGCCGGAGAGTCAGACCCCACACCTGCTGTTGCGGATTCCCACGCCGACCGGCCAGACGCTGTCCTTCTGCGAGCCCTCCCCGCGAGGGATGAAGCGCTGGCTGGATGCGCTCCCCCGCGCCAACCTCGGCGAGAGTTCGCGCCAGCTGTACCAGGCGCTGATCGAACTCAACCAGCTGCGCACGCCCTCGGAAAATCGGCTGCAGATGCTCGAACTGCTCCGGCCCGAAGTTCACCTGGCCTGCCAGTTGCTCGAACGCCATCTCCTCAACCAGCCCGTGGTGCTGGACGAGCGCGCCCGCAAGATCGCCAGTCTCTGCCAGGCGCTACAGAGTCACCTTGCGACGGGCTACAAGCTGATCGTCGCGCGCCTGGCCTCCACGCCCGACAAGCCTCGTCCGCAGCTGATGGCGGTCGCGCTGCAACGTGCGCTGCATAGCCTGCGTGGCCCGCTGGTGCGCGCCTGCCAGCTGTACTGTCCGGTTCCCGAAGGCCTCTGGCTCGAGCTGCATCAGTTGTATCGGATCGCCCTCGAGCGTGAACTCAACCGCCTCGTGGTCAAGGACGATCTCATGCGCCATGCGCCGGGCCTGAGTGTCGAGCACACCTACCTCGCGTCGCTGCTCCTGGGCTGCGCGCGGCTGAACCAGATTCGCCAGGGCCACATCGCCTGTATCGCCGAAGCGCTGGAGAGCTGGGCACCGCTCGCCCGCCTGCGCCCCGCCGTTGAACGGACCTCGACGTTCGTCGTGCCGGTACGCATCGACGCCCCGCCCCGCTACCGCGCCCAATTGAGCGAGAGCGAAGCCATCCGGGGGCTGGGCCTCGACACCTCGGCGTTGGTCGAGGCACTTGACCGTCACCTCGCCATGCCCGACGCAGAGCCCGCCGCGCTGGCCGTGCCGACTGCGCTGGGCGAGGATGCGCTGTGCCATCTTCGGGCCGCCTGGGGCAATACCTCGGAGCGGAGCTTCCAGCGCACGCGCGGCGAGGGCGCGCTCGAAGTGTGCGTCGGCATGAGCGCCATTCACTTCTACCTCGCCGGGAAACGGCCGTTCGATGCGGTGATAGCACACCCGAAGGCGGCCGGTTCGGCGACCTTCACCCTGCAGGGCGGCGAGCCCGATGTCTGGGCATCGGCGTTCGATGCGCGCCGCCCCGGGCTTATCGGCGGTCTGGGACAAGAGCAGATCGAATTTACCGCCCGTAACGCGCCGGCCCCGTCCGCCGAGGAAAGCTATCCGACCCAGACCGCCCAGGTCGTCAACCAGAGCCCCGGCGGCTACTGCCTGCGCTGGAGCGAGGTACCGCCACTGCTGCAAGCCGGCGAACTGCTGGCGTTCAAGCTGGACGATGCGACGCCCTGGAACCTCGCGGTGGTGCGTTGGATCCGGCAGGTCCGCGACGGTACCGACACGGGTATCGAGCTGATCGGCCCTGGCGCCCGGTCCGTCGGGCTACGCCTGGTGCGCAAGCAGGACCAGGGCAGCCAGTACCTGCGGGCGCTGATCCTCCCTGCCATCGCCGCGATTTCCCGCCCGGCGACACTCATCGCACCCCGCGTCCCGTTCCAGGAAGGACACAAGGTCGAACTCGCCATCGACGGTGGCGAGCGGCGCGCGATCCTCAGTCAGCGTATCGCCGGAACGAGCAGTTTCAGTCAGTTCGAATTCCGTGCGCTCGACACCGCCATAGTCACGGCAGAGATGCCCGTCACAGCCCGCGGAACCAAGCCGGACGGGGGGCCCGAAGACTTTGACTCACTTTGGAAGTCTCTGTAGATTGCCGGCTCGCCCCTATTTTCCCCGACGTGCCGGACGGCGCGCCTGAGCTGTCTGTCATGGCCCTGGACAAGAAAACCATCCGCCTTCTGATCCTCGAGGACTCTCAGAACGAAGCTGAGCGCCTGGTCAGCTTGTTCCGTAACGCCGGTCGCGCGACACGCGTACACCGCGTGACCTCCGCCGAAGACCTCGAAGCCTCGCTCGGCCAGATCTGGGACCTGCTCATCACCGCGCCGAGCAGCGCCGCGCTCGATCCGACCCAGGCCGTTTCGGCGATCCGCCGGCATGCCAAGGACATCCCGGTGATACGGCTCATCGAGGGCAACGACTCCGACGCCATCACCGAAGCGCTCGCACTCGGCGCGCAAGACGCCGTTCCGCAGGGCGAAGACGAGCGTCTGGTGCTGATCGCCGATCGTGAACTGGCCAACCTCGAAGAGCGACGCGCACGTCGCGCCGCCGAAGTCGCCTTGCGTGAAGCGGAGAAACGCTGCCAGCTGCTGCTCGACAGCTCGGTCGATGCCATCGCCTACGTTCACGATGGCATGCACATCTATGCCAACCGCACCTACCTCGAACTGTTCGGCTACGACGACGTCGAGGAGCTGGAGGGCATGCCGATGATCGACCTGATCGCCAGCTGCGACCAGGTCAATTTCAAGGAATTCCTCAAGAGCTACCAGCACCAGGAAGGCAGCGCCGAGCTGGTTTGTGGCGGCGTCCGTGCCGATGGCGGCAACTTCAAGGCGCGCATGCATTTCTCTCCGGCGGCCTATGACGGCGAACCCTGCATTCAGGTGGTCATCCGCACCGAGAGCGACAGCGCCGGGCTCGAGGAAAAGCTGCGCGAGATCAGCAGCCAGGATCTCGTCACAGGGCTGTACAACCGCAACCGCTTCCTCGAAATGCTCGAACCCGCCGTCGAACGCGCGGTGAACGCCGGCCAGGAAGCCTCGCTCGCCTATATCCGCATCGATCGCTTCGCCGGGCTGCAGGCCGAGCTCGGACTGGCCGACGCCGACCTGTTGCTGTCCGACCTGGCGCAGCTGCTGCGTGCGCGTTTCGGCGCGCAACAGCCGCTCGCCCGCTTCGCCGACGACGTCTTCACAGCGCTGTTGCCCGGTTCGCCGACGGCGGGGGCAGAAGGCGAACTACGCGCCCTGCTCAAGCAGGCGGAGGCTCACCTGTTCGACATCGGCGGGCGCACCGTCCAGCTGACCCTGAGCATCGGCCTGGCCGGGCTCGACGAAAAGACCGCGCGCGCACAGGACGTCATCGACCGCGCTCACCGCTGCGCCGACGAAGCCGGCGATGGCAACGCGCTCAAGCGCTACGACCCGGCCGATGAACTGGCGGCGGCGGCCAACCGGGGCAGCATCGTCGCGATGGTTCGCCAGGCGCTCGAACGCAATGGGTTCCGCCTGCTGTTCCAACCGATCATCAGCCTGCGCGGCGATACCTACGAGCACTACGAAGTGCTGCTACGGCTACTCAATCCCCAGGGCGAGGAAGTGCCGCCCATCGAGTTCCTCGCCGCGGCGAAGGAAGCGGGGTTGGCCGCGAAGATCGATCGCTGGGTGCTGCTCAATTCCATCAAGCTGCTCGCCGAGCACCGCACCAAGGGCCATAACACGCGGCTGTTCATTCACCTGTCGAGCGCCAGCGTGCAGGACCCCGGCCTGCTGCCGTGGTTGAGCGTGGCCCTGAAGGCGGCACGGCTGCCGTCGGATTCCCTGGTGCTGCAACTCAGCGAACCGGACGCGATCGCCTACCTGAAACAGGCCAAGGTACTGGCGCAGGGGCTGGAAGAGCTGCACTGCAAGTTGGCGATCAGCCAGTTCGGCTGTGCGCTCAATCCGTTCAGCACGCTCAAGCACCTGAACGCCGGTTTCGTGAAGGTCGACGGCTCCTACACCCAGGACCTGGGTCGGCCCGAGAACCAGGAAGCGCTCAAGACGCTGCTCGCCAGCCTTCACTCGCAGGCCATTCTGACCATCGTGCCTTTCGTCGAGAGCGCCAGCGTGCTGGCGACGCTATGGCAGGCCGGGGTCAACTACATCCAGGGCCACTACCTGCAAGGGCCCAGCCAGTCGATGGATTACGACTTCTCGCCAGACGAGTGAGGCCGTGCCGCCACGGGGCACAGCCATCATCGGGGCTCAGCCCTCGCTGCCCCCATCGCGATCGCGATAACCCAGCAGGTACAGGATGCCATCGAGGCCAAGGGTGGAGATGGCCTGCTTGGCCGACTGTTTCACGAGCGGCTTGGCGCGGAAAGCGACGCCCAGCCCGGCCAGCCCGAGCATCGGCAGGTCGTTCGCACCGTCACCTACGGCAATGGTCTGTTCCAGGCGCAAGCCTTCCTGCTCGGCCAACTGACGCAGCAGATCCGCCTTGCGCTGGGCGTCGACGATCGGCTCCACCGCCACGCCGGTCAGTTGACCATCGACGATCTGCAATTCGTTGGCGAATACATAGTCGATCCCCAGCCGCGCCTGGAGCTGACGCGCAAAGTAGGTGAAACCGCCCGACAGGATCGCCGTCTTGTAGCCCAGGCGCTTGAGCTCGGTGAACAGCACTTCCGCACCTTCGGTAAGCCGCAGCTGCGCGCCGATCTCGGCCAGCGCGCTTTCCGGCAAGCCACGCAGCAGGGCCAGACGCTCGGTGAAGCTGGCGCGGAAATCCAGCTCGCCGCGCATCGCCCGTTCCGTGATCGCCGCCACCTGCTCGCCCACGCCGGCCGCCTTGGCCAGCTCATCGATCACCTCGGCCTCGATGAGCGTCGAGTCCATGTCGAACACCGCCAGGCGCCGATTGCGGCGGAACACCGAGTCCCGCTGGAAGGCGATGTCGACGTTCAGCGCCTGAGCCACGCTGAGAAACTCCGCGCGCAGAGCCGCCGGATCGGCCGGCTCGCCCCGCACCGAGAATTCGATGCAGCCCTTGCCGAGCTCATCGGGCATGTCCAGCGGGCGCCGGCCCGAGAGGCGATCGATCTGATCGATGTTCAGGCCGTACTTGGCCGTGATCGAACTGACGCGGTGCAGCTGCTCGGCACTGACCTTGCGCGTCAGCAGGGTGACGATGTGGCGAGGCTTGCCCTGACCGGCGACCCACTGCTCATAGTCCGCCTCGGAAACCGGCGTGAAGCGCACCTGCTGACCAAGCTCGTAGCCCATGAAGAGCACGTCCTTGAGCACCGCGGAAGCGCCTTCTTCGCCGGGAATCTCGATCAGGATGCCGAACGACAGGGTGTCATGGATCACCGCCTGGCCGATGTCGAGGATGTTCACGCCGCGCTGGGCCAGCACGCCGGTAATCGCAGCCGTGAGTCCGGGGCGGTCTTCCCCGGTGATATTGATCAGGACTATTTCGCGCAAGGCCCGGGCTCCAGGAAAACGAGGGCGGTATTCTACATCAGCCGCGAAGGCATCCGCGCCCGCGACGCGACCGCGGACCTTCAGCGCCCACGGCCCTTTCCGTATACTGCGCGGCAATTTCCCTCATAGAGAAGAGCCGATCCCTGTGAACCGGCCCGCATTCGTCAAGCCCGACAATTTTTTCCTCCTGATCTACCGAGCCCTGCGCCAGCGCCGCGTGCCGCTGGTGCTGCGCATTGCCAGCCATACGCTGCTGCTGGTCGTCATGGCCCTGGTGATCTATGCCTGGATCATGGGCATGCAATTTCGTCAGGCGATGGAACAGCAGGCCAACGCGCTCGGCCAGAGCCTGATCACCCAGACCGCTGCGTCCGCGACGGACCTGCTGGTGGCCAACGACATCCTCAGCCTCAACGTGCTGCTCAGCAATCTGGTCAAGAACCCGCTGGTGGCCCACGCCGCGATCTACAGCGTGGACAACCGCGTTCTCGCCGAAGCGGGTACGGCGCCGTCGCGCTCGCTCCTGGGCAACTCGCCCGGGCTGTATTCCACGCCGATCACCTTTCAGGAGGTGATCGCCGGCCATCTGCGCCTGTCACTGGACATGGAACGCTTCCAGCATCCGATGACCATCAGCCTGCAAAGCATGGGCCTGCTCAGCCTGATCCTGCTGGCGCTCACGCTCTCGCTGAGCATGCGGCTCGGTCGGCACATCTCGCTGCCGCTGATGCAGCTGCGCCTGTGGCTTCGCGATCCCGACGACCCCGCCCCCGGCGCCGGGCGGCTGGACGAAATCGGCGACCTGGCCCGGCAGCTCCAGGCGCGGCTGGTGCCCGAAAAACCACCGGTCGAGGATGACGAACTCGACGATGACATCCCCCTGCTCGATGACTCTCTGAACGACCCGTTCGACGACGACAGCCGCGCGTTCGATGACGCCGAGGATGAGTTCGAGGTGCCGGACCTGCGTAGCGATCCTGACGACCCGGCGCCGGCCATGCCTCGATCGCCGGCGGCGCCCCGCCTGGACGATGAAGCGGACTGGTCCGACGAAGACGAAGACGATGCGCCGCTCGCCGCGCCGGCGATCGTTGCGCCGCCGGAGGCACCGTCACGCACCGCGGTGCTGGCCGTCCAGCTCGGTGCGCAGGATCAGCTGCGGCGACTGCCGCGGGCTCGCCTCGTCGACCTGCTCCAGCGCTACCGGGATTGCCTCGAGCGGGCGGCGACGCTCTATCAGGCTGAGCTGCACACCCTCAACGATGGCAGCAGCCTGATGCTGTTCCACAGCCAGGATGACGAAGAGAACTACCTGACCCACGCCTTGTGCTGCGGCGAGCTTCTGCGTGCGCTCGGGCACGCCTTGCAGGTCGAGGTGGCGGACAGCGGCATCACCCTGCAGATCCAGCTCGGGCTGACGCATGGCGAGACCCTGAATGACCTCGGCCAGGCAGAACTGCTGTTGAGCGATCCGGCGCAGGCCGCGCTGGCGATGTCCCAGCACAGCCGCAACCTGCTGCTGGTGGAGCGCGTCATCGGCGACGATCCGCTCGTGCGTCAGCGCGTTCGTATCAGGCCCATCGCCAGCCCCGAGGGAGCCTGCTGCGTGGAGCGGCTGCTCGAGCCTTATCCGGCGCTGGTCGAGCGGCAGCTAGAGCGCATACAGGATGGCAACCGCCACCCGTAGCGTCAGAAGCGATACACCTCGAGGTCCGTACGCAACGGCTTGAGCGCCGGGCGGGCTTCGGTGTTGGATTCCGGCTTGGGCTGGGCCGCCGCGCGACGCCGGGCGATGGCTCGCTTCTGCGCTTCTTCGCGTGCCGCGAGCTTGGGCTGGATGGCGAGGGCCAGTTCTTCGCTGAGTCGCTGCAGCAACAGGCTCTGCGCCTGCACCTGTCCCGCCGTGGTGCCGTCGTGACGCTCTTGCAGGCGAATCATGCGCATGCCCTGCTGCTTGCCGGCCTCGTCGAGCAACCGCCATTGCGCCTCGAGCACGGCCGGATGCTGCGGACCCGAATCGAGGCGGGTGACCGTCACCTCGACCTGAATATCCGCATCGAAGCCCCCGCTGGCCGGGGCGGCCGACAGCCGCTGGCTGTCCAGTCGCCAGGCCAGCTGCCGCAGCAGCAGCTGGGTGACATCGTCAGAGAGGCTGCCCGCCCAGCGCCCGTCCGCCGGATCGGCCGACAGGCTGCCATCGGCCTGACGCTGGACGATCGCATCGCGCTGGAGATAGTCGGCCAGCGTCACCGGGCCAACAAGCACGGCCGCGCCGAGCTGGTCGGGTACCTGGGGATCGCCATTGTCGAGCCGGTACAACGGGACCGGGCGGGTATCGAGACAGCCTGTCAGGCCGATGCCGATCGCCAGGCAAAGGGGCGCGAATCGCACGAGAGTCAAGTTCATTCCATCACGCTAGAAGGCCGGTGACCGCCCGTCACGCAACGACCGGCGGCGATGCGCAGTGCGACGGTTGTCCCGTCATTTCCGCGCTGAATATCGAAGCGCGCTATCTTCCCTGAATCGCGTGCGCATCACCAGCACCGGCGCCGTTCAACGTGTTTCGACCAGCAGCCCGTCGACCCGCTGGAAACCGCGCGGCAGCTTGTTGCCTCGCCGACCGCGCTCGCCCTTGTAGTGCTCCAGGTCGTCGGCTCGCAGTGACAGCGTCCGCTTGCCGGCCTGCAGGACCAGCGTGGCGCCGGGCGGCAGGATGGCCAGATCGGTCAGGTACTCGTCCCGGCTGGCGACGCGCTCGCCCGGGATACCGATGATCTTGTTGCCCTTGCCCTTGGCCAGTTGCGGCAGGTCGCGCACCGGGAACACCAGCAACCGCCCCTCGGTGGTCACCGCGGCCAGCCAGTCGTCCTCGCGGCTGGTCACCGGCCGCGGCGCGATCACGCGGGCGCCCGCCGGCAACGACAGCAGCGTCTTGCCAGCCTTGTTCTTGGCTTGCAGGTCCTCGCCCTTCACGACGAAGCCGTAGCCGGCATCGGACGCCAGCACATACAGCGCATCGTCGTCCGGCAGCAGCACGCATTCGAATCCGGCCCCCGGCGGTGGCGTCAGACGACCGGTCAGCGGCTCGCCCTGGCCGCGCGCGGATGGCAGCGAATGCGCGGCCAGCGAATAGCTGCGGCCGGTGCTGTCGATGAACACCGCGAACTGGTTGGAGCGGCCCGGCGCGGCGACCTTGAAGGCGTCGCCGGCCTTGTACGACAGGCCGGCCGGCTCGATGTCGTGGCCCTTGGCGGCGCGAACCCAGCCCTTCTCAGACAGCACCACGGTGATCGGCTCGGAGGGCATCAATTCGTTTTCGGCCAGCGCCCGTGCCTCGACGCGCTCGACGATCGGCGAGCGGCGCGCATCGCCGTACTTCTCGGCGTCTTCGAGCAATTCCTTGCGGACCAGTTTCTTGAGCTTGGCCTCGCTGCCGAGCAGCGCCAGCAAGCGCTCGCGCTCCTTGGCCAGCTCGTCCTGCTCGCCGCGAATCTTCATTTCCTCGAGACGCGCCAATTGCCGCAGTCGCGTGTCCAGGATGTAGTCGGCCTGCAGCTCGGAGAGCGCGAAACGCGCCATGAGCACGGGCTTGGGCTGATCCTCGGTACGAATGATGTGGATGACTTCGTCCAGATTGAGGAAGGCGACCAGCAAGCCTTCCAACAGATGCAGCCGCCGCTCGACCTTGTCCAGGCGGAACTGAAGGCGTCGGCGAACCGTGCCGATGCGGTAGGTCAGCCACTCGCCGAGCAGCACGCGCAGGTTCTTGACCTGCGGGCGGGCGTCGAGGCCGATTACGTTCATGTTGACGCGGTAGCTGCTCTCGAGGTCCGTCGTGGCGAAGAGGTGCTGCATCAGCGCCTCGACGTCGACCCGGTTCGAGCGCGGAATGATGACGATGCGGCACGGATTCTCGTGATCCGATTCGTCGCGCAGGTCCGCAACCATCGGCAGTTTCTTGGCCTGCATCTGCGAGGCGATCTGCTCGAGCACCTTCGCACCCGACACCTGGTGGGGCAGCGCCGTGACCACCACGTCGCCGTCCTCGACCCGGTACACCGCGCGCATCCGCACCGAGCCACGGCCGCTCTCGTAGAGCTTCAGCAGGTCGGCGCGCGGCGTGACGATCTCCGCCTCGGTCGGGAAGTCCGGACCCTGTACGTGTTCGCACAGCTGCTCGACGGTCGCCTGCGGCTCGTCCAGCAGGCGCACGCAGGCCGCAGCGACCTCCCGCAAGTTGTGCGGCGGGACGTCGGTCGCCATGCCGACGGCAATGCCCGTGGTGCCGTTGAGCAGCAGGTTCGGCAGGCGCGCGGGCAGCGTCGCCGGCTCCTCGAGGGTACCGTCGAAGTTGGGCACCCAATCGACCGTGCCCTGCCCCAGCTCGGACAGCAGCACCTCGGAATAGCGCGACAGCCGCGCCTCGGTATAACGCATCGCGGCGAAGGACTTCGGATCGTCCGGCGCGCCCCAGTTGCCCTGGCCATCGACCAGCGTGTAACGGTAGCTGAAGGGCTGGGCCATCAGCACCATCGCCTCGTAGCAGGCGCTGTCGCCGTGCGGATGGAACTTGCCGAGCACGTCGCCGACGGTGCGCGCCGACTTCTTGTGCTTGGCGTCGGCGTCCAGGCCCAGCTCGCTCATGGCGTAGACGATGCGCCGCTGCACCGGTTTGAGGCCGTCACCGACGTGCGGCAAGGCGCGATCCATGATCACGTACATGGAATAGTTGAGGTACGCCTGCTCGGTGAAGTCGGCGAGGGAACGCCGCTCAACGCCATCCAGGCTCAGGTCGAGTGATTCGCTCATCGGCAGTTTTCTTCAGATAAGGGTGTATGACTCACGGCCGCTGCTCACCGAACTTGAGCAAATTGCCGTGGAGGTCCGTGACATAGAGTTCTTTCATGCCCCAGGGCCGGACGATCGGCTCCGCGAGGCTCAAGCCGCGTGCGCTGAACTCCGCATGCAGGGCCTGGCAATCGCCGGTGCGCACGTAGCAGGAGGTGTTTTCCGCCAGGTGTCGCTCGGGGCAGAGCCAGAAGTGCAACTCGGCCCCGTCGCGCGCCAGGATCAGGTAGTCGGGCGCTTGCAGCAGGGCCTGAAAGCCGAGAAACCGGGTGTAGAACGCCTGGGTTTCGGCGAAGTCCAGCGAGGCCAGCACCGGCACCGTCGCCTGTATCAGAGCAGTCATCGAGTCGGCCGTTGCTGCCGCAGCACCAGGGTGCCGGCGCGCTGGGTGAATTCGAGTTGGCTGAGGGCGCTCATGCCGAGCAACACCTGCTCGCCGTCGAAACCGGGGGCGACCAGCGCGGCGACATCGCGCAGCACGATGTCACCGAGTTCGAGGCGATCGAGCCGGGTGCGATAGCCACGGGTCTGCCCGTTGGCCGTCTGCAGGGTCACGGCGGCGCCTAGCGAGAGGCCGAGCGAATCGGCCAGCTCATCGGAAATCGCCACGTCGGTGGCGCCGGTGTCGAGCAGGAACACCACCGGCTCGCCATTGATCTTTCCCGAGGCGACGAAGTGGCCCTGTACGTTGGCCTCGAGCAGCACCTCGATGCGATTGCCCTGGTGCGCCGACACCGGCTCGGTGTTGGGGTTGAGCCGGCCCTGTTCCCAGTCCGCGAAGAACCGCGTCGCCAGGAAAAGTCCCATGCCCCACGCGAGGACCAGCATGACGCGGCCCGCCCGGCGCCCGACCGGCTGGCTCACTGGGCGGCGCTCCAGCCGCCCTTCGGCGCGGCGAAGCGCCAGACGACCGGCCGGCGCTCGCCGTCGGCACGCGGCTTGCCATTGTTGTCGACCCCGATCCAGGCGCCCTCGGCATCGATCACGAGCGCTTCGGCGGTGCCGTAAGGCGTGTCGTAGCGGCGCCCCTCCGCGCTCGCCGCATCCGCGTAGGACCAGCACCGCTCCGCCACCCCATTGCTGGCATCGCGCCGACAGATGCGATGGCTGGTGCGCTCCAGCGTGAACAGCTTGCCATCATGGAAGGCCAGCCCGGAAAAGCTCCGGGACTGCTGCCGGGCGCCGAGGGCCGGCGGGGTCGCCTCGGTGCCGCCCTCGGCGAGCAGCACGCATCCACCGGTGCAGCGCCAGCCGCTCTGGTTGCCATGCAGCACCACCAGGCCCCGGCGCTCACGCTCCGCGGCCAGCCATAGCCGGCCCGCCTCGGGATCGACGGCGATGCCTTCGAATCCGGCATTGAAGCCCAGCAACATCCCGCTGGCCCGGCCCTGGCGCACCGGCGATGCGGGCAGCGCCAGCCAGTCGGCCGTCCCGGCCGGGTTGAGCCGCAACACCGCGGCATGCGCCTCGCTGACCAGATAGCGATTGCCAAGCGCATCGCAGGCCAGCCCCTCGAAATCCATCGCCCCTCCGCGAACCTGCGCGCTGACCCACGCCCGTACGCGCAATCCCCAAGGCAGGCCACCCGCCGGTGGCGGCGGCGCGAGGAAGGATTCTTCAATCGCCGTCCAGCCCGATTCGCCTTCCTCCAGGCGATAGAGCCGGCCATCGTCGCGATCGGAGACGACCCACAGCTCGGCGCCGCAGCGCGCGAGGCCAGAGAGATTGCCGCTCGGCATGCCGTCGACCACGGCCTCGGTGACCAATGCCAGCTCCGGCACCGCATCGGCAGTCTGCGCCTCGGACGCCGAGGACGCCGCGACCGCCTGGCCGGCCAGCATCACCAGGGCCGCCAGCCCGGCGCGGATCAAATCAGCACCTCGGCCAGATTGCCTTTGGTCTCGAGCCAGCCCTTGCGATCGCTGGCGCGCTTCTTGGCCAACAGCATGTCCATCATTTCGCGCGTCGCTTCGAAGTCATCCAGTGTCAGCTGAACGAGGCGACGGGTGTTCGGATCCATCGTGGTTTCGCGCAGCTGCAACGGATTCATCTCGCCCAGGCCCTTGAAGCGGGTGACCTGCGGTTTGCCGCGCTTCTTCTCGGCCAGCAGCCGCTCGAGGATGCCGTCTCGCTCGGCTTCATCCAGCGCGTAGTGCACCTCCTTGCCGAGATCGATGCGGTAGAGCGGTGGCATCGCGACGAATACGTGGCCGGCATCGACCAGCGGCCGGAAGTGACGCACGAACAGCGCACAGAGCAACGTGGCGATGTGCAGGCCGTCGGAGTCGGCGTCGGCCAGGATGCAGATTTTGCCGTAGCGCAGCTGGCCCAGGTCCTCGGCGCCCGGATCGACGCCGATGGCCACGGCGATGTCGTGCACCTCCTGGCTGGCGAGCACTTCACCGCCATCCACTTCCCAGGTGTTCAGGATCTTCCCGCGCAGCGGCATGATCGCCTGGAATTCCTTGTCCCGCGCCTGCTTGGCCGAGCCGCCGGCGGAGTCGCCTTCCACCAGGAACAGCTCGGCGCGCATCGGATCCTGGCCTGCGCAGTCGGCGAGCTTGCCGGGCAGCGCCGGGCCCTGGGTGATCTTCTTGCGCTCGACCTTCTTGCCAGCCTTCAAACGGCGGCCGGCATTGCTGATCGCCAGCTCGGCCAGTTGCAGGCCTAATTCCGGATGGGCGTTGAGCCAGAGGCTGAAGGCGTCCTTGACCACGCCCGAGACAAAGGCCGCCGCCTCGCGCGATGACAAACGCTCCTTGGTCTGTCCCGAGAATTGCGGCTCTTGCATCTTCATCGAGAGGACGAACGCGATCCGCTCCCAGACATCTTCGGGCGCGAGCTTCATCCCGCGCGGCAGCAGGTTGCGGAACTCGCAGAACTCGCGCATCGCATCGAGCAAACCCTGCCGCAGACCGTTGACGTGGGTGCCGCCCTGGGCGGTAGGAATCAGGTTGACGTAGCTCTCCTGCACCCCGTCGCCACCCTCGGGCAGCCACAGGAGCGCCCAGTCGACCGCCTCCTTCTCGCCGGCGAGCACGCCGGTGAAGGGCTCTTCGGGCAGCCGTGGGTATTCGCTGACCGCATCGGCCAGGTAGGAGCGCAGGCCATCCTCGTAATGCCACTCGACCTTCTCGCCGCTGGCCTTGTCTTCGAAGCTGACCGACAACCCCGGACAAAGCACCGCCTTGGCCTTGAGCACATGCTTGAGGCGGCTGACCGAGAACTTGGGCGAATCGAAGTACTTAGGGTCCGGCCAGAAGTGGACGCTGGTCCCGGTGTTGCGCTTGCCTACGCTGCCGACGACCTCCAGCTCGCTGGCCTTGAAGCCATCGGCGAAGCCCATCCGGTACTCGCTGCCATCGCGCTTGACGGTCACGATCACGCTCGTCGAGAGCGCATTGACCACCGAGATGCCCACCCCATGCAAACCACCGGAAAACTGGTAGTTCTTGTTGGAGAACTTACCGCCGGCATGCAGCTTGGTCAGGATCAGCTCCACCCCCGGCACGCCCTCCTCCGGGTGGATGTCCACCGGCATGCCGCGTCCGTCGTCGATCACCTCGAGCGAGTTGTCCGCATGCAGGATGACCTGCACCGACTTGGCATGCCCGGCCAAGGCCTCGTCGACGCTGTTGTCGATCACTTCCTGCGCCAGGTGGTTGGGGCGGGACGTGTCGGTGTACATGCCGGGGCGCTTGCGCACCGGGTCGAGGCCGGAAAGAACTTCGATGGCTTCTGCGGTGTAAGACATGGGAACGGGTGCTGTCCTTAAAGATCGGTGAAATCGGCCTCTCGCCAGAGCGATGGGTCAAAGCCGGCAAACGCCAACAGGGCGGGCAGGCGCTCGGCAAATCCCTGGAAACCATGATCGCCCCCGGCCTGGATGCGTACCGCGCAACCGCGGTAGAAGGCCTCGGCCTGGCGATAGTCGAGCGTCTCGTCGCCCGTCTGCAGCCAAACCTGGAAACGCTCCGCATCGCCCGGCGGCCCCACTTCGAGTTCGGCCAGGGCAGCTACATGGTCGTGCGTCAGATCCCAGACCTCACCGCTGTACAGGTTGGTCTGCGGCCCGAGATGACCGTCGAACAGACGATGCGGGTTGACCGCCGGATTGATCAGCAACGCCTTGAGCCCGTAGCTCTGCGCCAGGTGGGTCGCATAGTAGCCACCGAGCGAACTACCGACCAGCAACGGCCGACCGAGCCGGGCGATGGCCTGCCGCAGATCGGCGCTCGCCTCGCGTGGATGGTGATGCAGCGCAGGAACGTGCAGCTGCTGCGACTGGCCGATCCGCCGCATCGCTTCGCTCAGCACCCGTGCCTTCTGAGACAACGGCGAGCTGTTGAGCCCGTGAATGTAGAGGATGGATGGCTGCGATTCAGTCATGCGGATGCGAGGCTCGGACCAAATAGCCGGAAGGCTACAGGCCGCCGCCTCGGCACTGCAAGCGCGCGGCCGATGACGACTCAATAGCCCGTGGCGCCTTCCTCGACCGTGAACGTCAGCCCTTCGACCCGCGAAATACCGGTGGTCAGGGTGCCATCGGCGGCGAGTCGCAGCCAGCGGTAGCCGGGCCCGCGGCTATCGAGTTCGAAGGAGTGGCTTCGCGGCATGAACTGGATACCGGTCGACGGGGAAGCCAGCAGACGAACGCCGTTGCGCATGCCATCGAAGGCCTGGTGAATGTGCCCCCAGAGGACGGCACGTACCTGCGGGTAACGATCGAGCACCGAGAACAGCGCATCGGCGTTGCGTAAGCCGATGCGATCCATCCACTGGCTGCCGATCGACACCGGATGATGATGGAAGCTGACCAGCACATGCCGACCGGCCGCAGACGCGATCGCCTCGTCGAGCAGTTCGAGCTGACCATCGGCCAGGTGCCCGGCCACCGATCCCGGCACGAGCGAATCGAGCATGACGATGCGCCAGTTACCGATGTCAATCACCGGATTCATCAGATCACTGCCGCGCGCGACCCTGATCATATTGTCGCGATCGTCATGATTGCCGGGATACCAGCGCGCCACCGCCGGGATCACCGATGTCAGCGCCTTGAAGCGCTCGTATGACGCGACCGAACCATCCTGCGAGAGGTCTCCGCTGGCCAGCAGCAGATCGACGCCCGGTTGCTCGGCCAAGGCGAGATCGATGACACGCTGGAGGCTGTCGCCCGTGTCGAGCCCCAGCAGCTTGCCGCTCGCCTCGGCAAAGAGATGACTGTCGGTCAGCTGGAGCACCAGCACCGATCCGTCGACAGCCTTGAGGGGCACGCTCGCCACGACGCAACTCCTAACAGCGCAATGCGGCCATTATGGTGCCGGCCGTTTGGGGGGGTAAACCCGCCAACCGGGCATGGGTCACAGATACGGCGCTCAAAGCTGCGGGCGATCCGGTCGACGATCCGGGGCTCAAAGCACCGGTTCGACTTCGTGCCCACACGCCAGGCAATGGCTGAGCCACTCACCTAGAAAAAGGTTGAGCTGGGCCTTCTCATCGGGCTGATGCATCGCCGCGTTCGGATAGGCATAGATGCTGCGAAAGCGGCGGGCGTTCTGTGCGCCGATGACTTCGGCCATGCGCGCGTCATGGTAGACGCGCACTTCCAGGCTCGGCACGGGCAACCAGGGCAGGCAGTGGGTCTGGCTGACCTTCAGGGTCGTGGTGTACGGGCACGTCTCGATGACTTCTAATGCCAGCACGCCAATCAACCGGTCGCCCTGGCTGATCGCGATACGGCGTACCGCCGACTGCTCGCGCATGTCCGGCAAGAGACGCACCAACCGGAGATAGTTGGCCTCACAGGCCGCCTGCAACTCCAGCAGGTCGACGCGGTAACGCTCGCGCACCGGCCTCATGCCCACGCCCCGCGCACGCGCTGGCGGTTCAGCCCCAGCCATTGCAGCGCGATGATGGTTGCCGCGTTGCCGATGCGGCCGTCCGCGACCTGGGCGAGGGCCTCGTCGAGCGGCCAGACATGCACGCGGATGTCTTCGCCTTCGTCGACAAGGCCGTGAATCCCGCCGGCGCCTTCGCTGTCGCAGCTGCCGAGAAACAGGTGAACGAACTCGTCACTGCCGCCCGGAGACGGCAGGTAGTTGGTGATGGGCATCAACTGACCGAGCGACAGACCGGCCTCCTCGACCGCCTCACGCCGGGCGACCTCCTCGGGCTGCTCATCTTTGTCGATCAGCCCGGCGACCAGCTCGATCAGCCAGGGATTGGCCACCTTGCCAATGGCGCCGACGCGAAACTGTTCGATCAGCACCACGCGATCGCGCGCCACGTCATAGGGCAGCACGCAGACGGCATCGTGCCGCACGAACAGTTCGCGCTCGATCTCGGGGCTCATGCCACCGCTGAAGAGTCGATGGCGGAAATGCAACCGCTGCAGGCGGTAGAAACCGCTGAAGCAGGTTTCACGCCGAACGATCTGGATGTCGTCCGGACCGGATTGAAAAACGTCAGTCATCAAGGCTCGCTAAAAGAAGTGGAGGCCGGCCTGGAGGCGGTGGCCTACAAAGCGTTCGAGCGCCATCCTAGCGTGCCCGTTCAACGAGCGCAGCCATTGGCGACAAGCCGCATGGGTCGAACTTACCGCTTCGGGCACAATCGAACCCGTGCCCCGCCGCCGCGCCTCAGGAGGTTCCCATTCCGTCCTACAGATCACTGGCCATCCTCGGCCTGACCACGCTGCTGGTCGCCTGCCAAAGCCCTGTACTTCAGCAGCAGACGACACCGCTCTCCGCTCAGCGCATCCTCGACGAGCAACGGCCCGAGGGCTGCCAGGGCGACCGATGCCCGCTGGTGAATGTCGACACCTTCGTCTTTGCGACCGAGCCGGCGCTCAACGCACTGATCGATGAGCGCCTCAGGCGGATGACCCAGCATGGCCCCGATGACGCGGTTCCCGTCTCGCTCGACGCGTATCGCCAGCGCTTCCTGAGCAATGCCGAGCCCGGCTGGAGCACCTACCTGCAAGCCAAGCCGCGGGATCAGCATGGCGATCTGGTGGTCATCGAGCTGTCGAGCTACCTGTACCAGGGCGGCGCGCACGGCATGCCCGGACGCGGCTTCATCAATTACGACCTAGAGCGCAACCGCGCCGTAACGCTCGAAGACGCCTTGCTCCCTGGCCAGGAGGCCGCGTTCTGGGGGCTTGCCGAAGAGGCGCATCAGGCCTGGCTGGAGGGCAACGTGCCCGAAGAGGACGCCGACTTCGCCGATAACTGGCCCTTCCAGCGCACCGATCACATCGCTTTCCTGAAGGACAGCGTGCTGCTCAAGTACGACGTCTACAGCCTTGGGCCCTATTCGATGGGCCATCCGGAACTCAGCATTCCCTATTCCAAGCTGGATGGGGTGCTGAAACCGGACTACCTGCCACGCTAGGCTTGCGGTATCTCCGGAGCGGACCTGCCGGCCAATGACACATTGCGTCGCCGGTAGGTCCAATCGAAGCACTCCTGCTCCGGTCGGTAACCGTCCACGGTGGACTGCAAGATCAGGCGCACCCTATCGAATTCACCGCCGCGTACGGCGCGAACCAATTGATCGAGCACGACGCGCAAACGCTCCCAGGCGAGGTACCCCTCGTTGGCGCACAGAATCATCGGATGCTCGGTCGGCGTTACGTTATCGCCGATCAGCAGCTCTTCGTAGAGCTTCTCGCCTGGGCGCAACCCGGTGTACTCGATCGCGATCTCGCCGCGCGGGTTCGTTTCGCTGCGAACTGAAAAACCCGACAGATGAATCATCTTTTCGGCCAGCTCGGCAATCAGCACCGGCTGCCCCATGTCCAGCACGAAGACCTCGCCACCCTTGCCGAGCGCACCTGCCTGCAGGACCAGCTGGGCCGCTTCAGGGATGGTCATGAAGTAGCGCGTGATGTTCGGATGGGTGACCGTCACCGGCCCTCCCGAACGGATCTGCTCACGGAACAACGGGATGACCGAACCTGACGATCCAAGGACATTGCCGAAGCGAACCATCGTGAAACGCGTACGGCTGACCACGTGCAGCGATTCATCCGCGGCGAAGAGAACGGGCGCCGGCTCTGCACTGAGCGCCTGCAGCGCCATTTCGGCGAGCCGCTTGGTACTGCCCATCACGTTGGTTGGCCGGACGGCCTTGTCGGTCGAGATCAGGACGAAGCTGCTCACACCTGCCTGAATCGCCGCCTGTGCGGCATTGACCGTTCCGATGACATTGTTCAGCACGCCCTCTTCGATATTGTGCTCCACCATCGGCACGTGCTTGTAAGCAGCGGCGTGATAAACGGTATCGACCCGCCAGGTCAGCATGATTTCAAGCAGGCGCTCCGGATGGCGAATGGAACCCAGCAATGGAACGAGTTCGGTTCGGCCGAGCGTACCCTCAAGGCGCTGCTCCAACTCCCGGTGGATGCTGTAGAGCCCATATTCGTTGTGATCCAGCAAGATCAGCGTCGACGGGGCCAGGTCGAATACCTGCCGGCTCAACTCGGAACCTATCGAGCCTCCAGCCCCCGTCACCATCACCACCTGCCCGCGAATACAGCGCTCCAGCAGATCAGCCCGTGGCTCGACAATATCGCGACCGAGCAGATCGGCGACGTCCACTTCCTGAATATCCTCGACCCTGACGCGGCCACGGGCGAGATCCATGAAGCCCGGCACGGAGCGGATGTGGAGGGGGTAGTGCTCCAGCGCCGCCAAAATCTCCCGCCGCCTGGCCCGACTGGCCGACGGAATGGCGAGCAGGATCTCAGTGGCGCCGGTTTCATCGATCATCCGGTCGATATGGCGTGGCTTGTACACCTTGAGACCGGCAATAACACGATTGGCGATGCTGTCGTCGTCGTCGATGAACGCCACGGGACGCATGGCGCGCCCCATGCGCAACGCCGCCGCCAATTGATTGCCCGCCGCACCTGCACCATAGATGGCGACACGTGGCAGTCCATCGTCACGCATGAACGGAATGGCCATGCCGACGTTGTACCAATCCCCCAGCACGTATTGGCGCAGAACCAACCGCAAGCCGCCGAGCAATACCAGACTCAACCACCAATAGTTGAACACCAGCGAGCGGGGCACGATGGCCGGCGGGTCGCGGTACCAATACATCGCCAGCGCCAGCAGCAATGATGAAAGTGTCACGGCCTTGACGATGGTGATGAGCGCGTCGTTGCCCAGGTAGCGCATGACGGCACGGTACATGCCGATCCGGATGAACAGCGGAATGGCGAGTACAGGGGCCAATCCAAACAACCAGGCATGTCCCGACAAGGGTTCGATACCTTCAAGCTCACCCAGGCGTACAACGAATGCCAACCACAACGCCATCCAGACGAGCACGATATCGGCCGCGACCTGAAGCAGTCTCTTGTAACGGCGTGGTAAGCCCAGAAGGCGATCACGCAAAATCATGCAATTTCCTCGTATACCGCATGGATGCGCACAGGCATCGCATTGCCGGTCAAGATGTGGCCCGTTCCGGCCGCCCAGCACCAAGGAGCCAAGCGAACGTTATCAATGGCAGATACGACGCGATCAATCCGACGACCTCCGTCACTTGTCGCGTCGCCACCAGCAAGGCCCACGGGAGCAACCAACCCACATTGATCGCGAGAACGCTCAGCGTCACGGGAACATGCGAACCGAACCGCCTGGCTGCGGCCTGGTACGCATGGCTGCGATGCGCCTGATGAATCGCCTCGCCTCGCCATAACCGATGCAGCAAGGTAAAGGTTGCATCGACGATGAACACGCCAAGCAGGATCAGCCAGCTCCACCAGAGCGTAGGCTCCAACGATGCGGCACGCAGCGACAGGATGCCTAGGAAGACGCCCAGAAAGCCGCTGCCGACATCGCCCATGAAAATCCGCGCCTGCGGGAAATTCCAGCATAGAAACGCCGCCACGGTCGTCGCCAGAATGACTTCCGGGGCGATCAAGACTTCAGCCATCTCCGCAACGCCAGCAAGCACGTAGCACACCACGGCAGATAACGTTACGAACACACCCTCAATAGCGGCAAGTCCATTGATGCCATCCATGAAGTTATAGAGGTTGATCAACCAGACCAGATACAGAACCGCCAGTATCTGCCCCAACCAGCCCAGCTCGATGGGGTGGCCGGCAACCACCATCGCAGGCAAGCCGCCGAGCCAATACAAAGCCCAACAGGCTGCCGCGGCGTGCCCCAGCAATCGCCAGCGCGCCGGCACATGCCGATGATCGTCCACGAATCCGACCAACGCGACGGAGCCTGCCGCGCCTAGCAAGGACATGGCCATTGCCTGGGTCAGGCCTCCCCACGCGCAGAGCAGCAGGAGCGCGACCAGCGAACACAGGACGAACGCCAGCCCACCGCCGCGCGGGGTCGGAATCACGTGCGAGCTGCGCGCGTTCGGGATGTCCACCAGTTGCCGCCGCAGCGCGTAATGCCGCAAACCTGCCACGAGCAAAAAGGAGCCGATAAATAGCCCGACAAGCAGCAAGGCAACGCTCATTTACGCTGGTTTCGCAAAAAATCCTCCACCGTCCGACGAAGGGCCTGATCCACTGAAACGGGCGGCACCCAGCCAAGCACCTGGCGTGTCTTGTCGATATCGACCTCGAGAGACCCACAAAGCCGCCGAAAAATCCCGAGCTGCCCAGACGCCCTGGCAGCGGCCTCGAGAATTGCCGGAGGCACAGGGGGCAGCCAAGCCCTACAACCCATCGCCGAGGCTGTGCGCCGAAGCAGCTCGGGTGTCGCAAGGGATTCGCCATCACCGGCCATGAACACCTGGTTTCTCGCCTCAGGATGGACGATGCACAGCTCGATCAGATCGACCAGATTGTCCAACGCCACCATCGTCCGACGATTCTTCACCAAGCCGACCGGCACAGGGACCCCACGCGAAACCCAGCGCATCAGCGTCTGGAAGTTGGCCTTGACGCCTGGCCCGTAGACAAGGGGCAGCCGAATGATCACCACCTCCAGCCCCGTCTGCTCTGACAGCTCGATGAGCGCCTGCTCCGCCTCGTACTTTGAGCACGCATAGGGGTCGGCGGGCGCAACACGATCGTCGGCCGACCAAGGGTGGCCTGGCCGGCTCGACTCGCCATGCACCTTCACCGTGCTCAAGAATACGAAACGTCGCGCGCCGTAGCCGACAGCCAGGCGCGCCAATCGGATGGTCAGATCGACGTTAGCCTCGCGAAACGCCTCCAGCGGCGAACTGGCGGTTTCGCGCATCACATGCACACGTCCCGCGCAATGCACGACCGTATGCAGATCCGCGACCGGCGCACCCGCTGCGAAAACACGGCTGGAGGAGCCGGGCACGGCGATTACGCCCGCTGGCAGGGACGCCCCGGTCCGGCGCGTCCAGGCCAGCACCTGCATGTCGTCTCGCAGCAGCAATCGCGCCAGCACCGCCGCGCCAACGAACCCGGTGCCGCCGGTCACCAGTACTTTTTTTTTCACACGGATACCTAGCCTCGCCCCCACTCGACTGCTTCACCGTACCGGACCACTGCCACGCACGCGGCCGGCCAGCAAAGCGCAAGCCCCTTCACTTGAGCCGCCCGTAGCGGTCCTCGAAGCGGACGATGTCGTCCTCACCGAGATACGCACCGGACTGGACCTCGACCAGCTCGAGCGGCACCTTGCCCGGATTCGATAGCGAGTGCTTCACACCCAGCGGGATATAAGTCGACTGGTTCTCCGCCAGGATCGTCTCCTTATCGCCGCAGACGACCCGTGCCGTGCCAGACACCACGATCCAGTGCTCCGCGCGGTGGTAATGCAACTGGAGCGAGAGGCTTTCACCAGGCAGCACCGTGATGCGCTTGACCTGATACCGATCGCCATGGCCCATCGTCTCGTAGTGTCCCCACGGGCGGCTGACCTTGGGATGGCCGATCGCTTCCTGGCGCCCCTCGGATTGAAGGCGGCCAACGATGGCCTTGACCTGTTGACCCGCCGACTTATCGGCGACCAGCACGGCGTCCTTCGTCTCGACGATCAGCAGGTCGGAAACACCGACCGTCGTCACGAGCCGATGGTGGGACTGGACAAGGCTGCCTCGCGTATCGATGGCCATGACATCGCCATCCAGTGCATTGCCCGCCTCGTCACGGTCAGCGATGTCCCACAGCGAGGTCCAGCTTCCAAGATCGTTCCATCCGGCATCGAGCGGAATCACCGCGGCATTGTCGGTCCGCTCCATCACCGCATAGTCGATGGATTCGCCGTCGCAACGCGCGAACGGCTCAGCCGCCACATGCACGAAATAACGGTCCCGGCTGGAGGCCTCGAAGGCTGCCCGGACCGACGTCAGGATGTCCGGACGATGAATGCCCATTTCCCGGAGCAATACCGAGGCCTGGAACATGAACATCCCGCTGTTCCAGAGATAGCGGCCGCTGGCCAGGTAGGCTTCGGCGGCGTCGGCCGTCGGCTTTTCCTTGAAGCCGGCGATGGCATAGGCATCCTCGGCAAGGGCGGGGCCGCATTCGATGTAGCCGAAACCCGTTTCGGGGTGCGTCGGTGTGATGCCGAAGGTCACCAGGCGGCCCGCGCGCGCAAGGGCTTCGCCTGACTCAACCACCTTGCGGAATGCCGGCTCGTCATGAATGTAGTGATCCGCGGCCAGCACCAACAGAACCGGATCGTCGCCTTCGCTACAAGCTTCCAGAGCCGCCAGGACGATTGCCGGAGCCGTGTTGCGGCCCACGGGTTCCAAGATAATGCGCGCATCGAGCTGGCCGATCTCGCGCATTTGCTCCGCCGCGATGAAGCGATGCTGCTCATTGGCGACAACCAATGGTGGCGTATGCTCGAGCCCGTCCAGGCGTCCGAGTGCGCGCTGGAACATGGTTCCGCGTCCCTGGCGATCAAGCGCCAGGAATTGCTTGGGGTATTGCGGACGGGAAAGCGGCCAGAGGCGAGATCCGCTCCCTCCAGCCAGAATCACGGGCGAAAACATAGCAACTCCAGGACTGCCCTCAATGGCAAGACCGCGCATTATCGAAGCGCAAAGGAACAGTTGCAATTGGCCGCGCCGTTGCACCGAGCGCAATGGTCCACAGGGTACGTCGATCGGGGTCGTCAACCTTGGGTCGACGCGTCAGACTGTGACCCGCCGGAGGCAACCGCCCCGTCCTCTTCTCCCTTTCTGTCGATGCCGATGAACCTTCTGCTCAATACCGAATCACTCACCCCTCCGATCACAGGCGTGGGCAACTACACGCTGAACGTCCTCCGTGGCCTTCGCGAGCTGGAGTTGCTCGATAGCATCGAATGTTTCTCCGGTAGTTCCTTCGAAACAGTCGAGCAGGCGATCGATCGAGCATCGGGTACAGGCAGGGCAGAGCATGCCTCCGCCTCGATAGGCTATCGACTGCGCACACTCATCAGGCGTCTTCCGCTCGCCTACCGCGCACGGTCCATGCTGCACGACCTGCAACTCAGCAAGGAAATCACTCGACGGCGCGAGCACGTCTACCACGAGCCCAACTTCATCCTGAAAGCACACCAGGGACCTAGCGTCGCGACCATCCACGACCTGTCCTTCATCCACTACCCTGAGCATCACCCGGCCGAACGAGTCGCCTGGATCGGCTCGGAGCTACCGAAGACACTCAGGCGTGCCGACATGCTCATCACGCCCTCCGAGATCGTTCGCCAGGAGCTCATCGCAGAGCTGCGGGTGCCGGCCGACAAGGTTCGCAGCATTCATCTCGGTGCGGCGGATTGCTTCACACCGATGAACCGGGAAGAAACGGCCAGCTGCCTTGCCCGGCACGGGCTGGCTCATGGGCGGTATGTCCTGTTCGTCGCGAGTCTCGAACCGCGCAAGGGGATCGACCTTCTGCTCGATGCCTGGTGCGCACTGCCGGCGGCGATGCAACAGGAATTCCCGCTGGTTCTGGCCGGAGCCCCCGGCTGGAAGAACAGAGACCTGCTCGGCCGCCTGAAGCGCCTCCAGGAAACGAGCCCGCTTCGACACCTGCACTACGTACCCTTCGACGACCTGCCGACCCTCTACGCCGGCGCTGCGGCATTCGTCTACCCATCCCATTACGAAGGCTTCGGCTTGCCGGTACTGGAGGCCATGCGTTGCGGCATCGCGACCATCACCACCGAGAGCACCTCGATGGCCGAGTTCACCGATGGCAACGCCCTGCTCGTCGAGCGAGGCAACCGTGACGCCCTCGCCCATGCGCTGTATCGGCTACTGGACGATGAGCCTTATCGGCGAACCCTCGGCAGGCAGGGCGCAGAACATGCTCGCCACTTTTCGTGGCGGCAGTGCGCCCGCGAGACGTACCAGGTCTACCAGGCCGCGCAGGAGCGGCACCGAGACGCCCACTGAGGGGCCGACCGCTCGTCCCGACGATAGCCTGCGGAGCGAACGCCCCCTTTAAACTGCCCCAACCCAAGCCGCACTCAACGGATGACCGAGACATGATCAGTGAGATCAACACCCGCACCGAATACCCCTATCGCGCCGTAACCTTTCTCATCGCGACCTTTCCCGACGGCAGCCAGCTCTCGGGAACGGGGGCATTGGTGGGGCGAAACGACGTCCTGACCGCCACCCACGTCATCTATTCCCCCGATCATGGCGGCTGGGCGACGAGCCTTGAGATCTATCCCGGTGTCGATTTCAACCAGCGCACCTACCGATTCGAGAGCTCACCGGTGGTCGAGCTGGGCGCCTTTCGCTGGACGGTACAAGCGTGGCCCGAGCAGACCTTCCAAACCGGCAGCAACGAGACCCTGACGACAGCAGAGAGCCAATACGACATCGCACTCATCGGGCTGAGCCAGGCGGTTGGCGATCAGGTTGGCTGGTTCGGTGTCGCCAGCGGCTACAACGACTGGCAACAGGCCTACCAGATCGGCTACCCATCGGATGGTACCGGCATGATGCTGGGCACGGCCTGGGTCGACCGCAACAGCCTGTATTCGGTCTACCGCGCCGACGCGTCCACCGGCAGCGACATCATGGCGCCCGGCAGCTCGGGCGGCCCCTTGTTCATCCTGGATGAACTGGGCGATCCCTATGTGATCGGCGTCCGCTCGAGCGGCAGTGCGACCACCAGCTATTGGGCCGACGTCGATCTGCTCTACGAACAGATCGTGCTGGCGATGGGCGAGAACGATAGCCTTCTCCCCGATGCCGCTCCGGCGGTCAACGTCGTCTACGGCACCGCCGCACCCGACACCCTGTTCGCCACGGCCGGCGTGGATGACGTCATTGCCGGCGCAGGTCTGGACACTCTGCTCTACGACGAGCAATCCGGACGCTTTCTTGTCGAGCGCTCGCTCGAGGGTTACCAGGTCACCAACCGGCTGGATAGCCTGGATGTCGACTCGCTCAACGGGGTGGAACGACTCACCTTCACCGATGGCACCCTCGCGCTCGACATAGGACCGGGCGAGACTGCTGGGAGCGCCTATCGCCTGTACCAGGCGGCCTTCGACAGGACGCCGGATACCGAAGGGCTGCGGTTCTGGGTCAGCGTGATGGATCGCGGCACCAGCCTCATGGACGTTTCGGCGGCCTTCACGACGAGTCCCGAATACCGCCAGCTCTATGGCGCCGCACCAACCGATGCCGAGGTACTCACTCATTATTACCTGAACGTGCTCGACCGTACGCCCGATCAGGAAGGCTTCGACTACTGGATGACACAAATGCAGGCGGGTCTGAGCGACGCCGCCGTGCTGGCGTATTTCTCGGAAAGTCCCGAGAACCGCCTGAACGTCATCGGCGCCATCGAAGACGGCATCTGGCTGGGGAACACACTGGTCGCCTGAGAAGAGGTTGGCTGGGTTGGGTGACGAGCAACGCAACCCAGCGAAGGCATCAGCCCCTCAAACCAGCCAGATACCCTGGGCGAGCGCACCCGAGGTATTACCGATATTTTCGGGGCTTTCCGAAAACCACATCAGCACTTCAGCGGCGCTCATGCCGTTATCCATCTGCCGATCCCAGTAATCGAAGCCCTCCTGATCCGCTGCCCGATCGAGCACGTTGAGGTAATAGCCATTGAGGATTTCCTCATTATTCTGGCTTGGATATAGCGCCTGGAATTCAGGGCTGCGGACAAAGCCCTCGGCGATCTGTAAGAGCGACTGACCTGCGTCGAGCTCCGCAATCCAGAACGCAAGCCCCTCATCATCGGGCACCCGATCGAATGCCGCCTGATAGAGCCGGTAGGCCGATCCGGTGTTCTCGCCCTTACCGACATCGATCGCCAACACCGATCCGTCGCCAAAAACCAGCCGCTCGACCGATACCAGCGTATCCACTGCGCCTGCCGCGTTGCTCACCTTGAACCCTGCACCACCCGAGACCGTATAGGCAGACGAAAAACCCTCGTATCGAGCGACGTCCAGGCCGCTACCGCCGTCGAGGTAATCGCTCGCCGTTCCCGATACCAGCGTGTCCCAGCCTTCACGACCATAGAGCCGATCGCCCCCGCCATAGCCGGCCAACACATCATTGCCTGCCGAGCCGTACAGCTCATCGCTGCCGCTGAGCATGTAGCCCAGCGCCGCCTGGCCATCGGTCGTGACGTATTGCTCGAGCCGAAGCGCATTCAGGTTGAACCCGCTGGCCTCCATCATCAGCCGCCCACCCTCGTAGCTGGCGGCAGAGGTTACGTAGCCACCGGCAAGGCCGTAGGCATCGTATTGAAAGGACCCGAAATAGTCCTGGGTCCGGTAGCCATCGGTTACGCGAATGTGCGTTGGCGTCGAAACCGGAACATCGCCGTCCCAGGCGTAGACAAGGGTCATATCGGTAGGTTGGTGAAGCGTAAGAACTGCCATGTCAGCGTCTCCATCGATAAGGTGCGCCCCAAGCGTAGCAGGCCCCAGCCTCGCCGCTCGCATCACAAGCACCCAAGCCGATGAGCCCGCCATCACAACAATGATGTGATAGTGATATCACTTTGCGCTCAGTAATATGGCGCCCTGCCCGACCTCCCCGCCCGGCAAGGAATGCCATGTCATCGGAATACCCCGAACGGCGCCGTCACCTCGCGCTGCGTCGCTACATCGAAACGCTGCTGGACGATGGCGCGGTCATCCAGCGCCGCGACCCTCTCCAGCTGATCCACGATGGAGAGCTGTATCGCATCGCCAACGGCATGATGATCAGCGAAGGCGATTCGGCAGAGATGACCCGTAACCTCACGCCGACCCCCAGCCAGACGTTGGGATTCGACCGCGCGCTGGACGAAGTGCTTCGTCAGCTCGAGCAAGCCATCCATGCACGCCTGCGCAATCCGCTACCAGAGCACCACGAGGACGCCGCCAAGCTCGAAACCGGGCAAAGAACGGCGCTCGGATCGACCACGACGCCCGACGCGTAACGGGCGTCGACCGAGGGCATTCCTGCGGGCACGAGGTTGAGCAAGACACTCTGTGCACTCGGCGCAGAGTGAGAAAGACGGCGGTCTCAAGGCCCAGCCGCTTGACTCCATCTGCAGCATCCCAACGATGCTGCAGACAGCGCCCGGCTCGTCAGACGAACCGCACCCAGCCAAACCGGGCAAGGCCAGAAGCTCTTGCCGCTGTCAGACGATGAAGGCCCACTGATCAGCGGCGAGCACATGCTGCTGCATCTCGACCGACGTGGCGAACGCTTCGATCACGTCGCTCAACGAGCCGCCCTGATCGAGCACGGCCTGCCAGAAGGCCTTGCCGGTTTCGTCGGCGGTTCGTCCGAACAAGCTCTGATAGAGCACATCCAGCGTCTGTGACCGTGCATCTGACGTGGAGACGTCCAGGACCGCGCCGATCTCCGGCGATGTCAGCATCGCCCTGAGAACCTCCGAGCGAGCGCCCCCAGAACTCAGGACACCCGACCAGAACTCCAGACCGCCCAGATCCGCCTCCCGCCCGAAGGCCTGCTGGTACACACCGGCCAGCCAACCGGCGGAGGCATCCGTTTGTACGGCCTGCTGACCGTCGGCAAAGGTGAGCATCTCGATGTTGACGAGCGTGACTGCATCCCCGCTGGCATCGATCGGCCTGATCGTCACCGAGGCTGCACCCTGAGTGATGACATAGTCGGCGATACTCCCGCCGAACGTTGCGCCATCGGCACCTGATCCGCCGTGCAGCAAGGCATTGCCCGACCCAAGACCATCGAACTGCAGCAGGTCGCTACCTCCGCCGGCGAAGACCTGATCGCCCGCGCCGGCAACGATGGTCTGACTGGCACCGTCGGCCACGAGCGTCTGGCCGCCCTGCCCCGCGACGACGGTAGCACCACCGATCACCGCAGCGAACGGGACATTGTCCAGCACGATATCAACGCCTGCCGGAAGCCCGCCTGCATCGATCACCAGCGCTGTCGTGGGTGTGTCAGTGGCTCCCGGTGCGCCATTGAGGGTCAGCGTGCCGCTCGGGCGGTCAGCCCCACCCTGGAGGGTCAGCGTCTGCAACAGAAGCGACGCGGCTCCCGAGAGCCCCTGCACGAAGCCAGTGGCGCCGTCGATCATGCCCTGCTGGTCGTTGCCACCGGGAGTACCGAGCCCCTGGATGGTTCGAATCAAGCCTTCCAGCGCGCCCGAGGTGAGCAACGGCGCGGCGGGGCCCGATGCCTGCAAACCGATGCCGCTCGGGATCGAGGCCGTCAGTAGGCTGGTTCCATCGCCACCCGTCACCAGCGGTATGTTGGCGACGGTCGCCTCGCCGGTATCGTCGACCCGGTCGTCCGTGACGACCGGGACGGTGACGACGGTCGTTACCGTTCCGTCGGCCTCGGTGATGGTGCCGGTCTGGACGTCCACCCCATCGACGCTGTCGGTGCTCGGCGCCGGCGCTGCCGGCGGTGACGGTGGCGCACTCACGGTTAAGGTCAACGCAATGTTAGACGTTGCAAGGGCACCGTCTTCGCCGCCGTCGCGAAGGGTGAACGCAAAGGTCTGCCGACCTACGCCATCCGCCACGAAGGACACGCGCCCGGCATCGATATCCGCCTGGGTGATCACGTCGCCGACGACCAGATCAACCCCGGCAAGCTGCAACCGCCCGGAGGCCGACAGCTGCGTCACGGCGTATTCGATCCCCTCAACCGCGTCATCCACATCACTTGCCCGCAGCATGGCCGAGGAGAGCATCAGGCTCCGCCCCGCCGACAGCGACCCACCCTGAGCGACCGCCAGCACAGGTGCATCGTTCACGGCGGTCACCGCGACCGACACCGAAGCCACCGCACTGGTGTGAACGCCATCGTCGATCGTGAAATCGACCCGGCGAGCGTTGGCATCATCGGCCGTCGGGTCATCGCTGCTCGAACCGAACGTTGCCGAACGCAGGACTTCCAGCAGCTCGGCTGGCGACCCACCGGCAAGCGCGTAGCGACCCTCGCCCAGGTCTTGCACGACGATGCCGGTCGTACCGGTCGAGAACGCAAGGACGTCGCCGTCGCGGTACTGGTCGATGGACACCCGTGCGCCCAGCAGGCTGCTGTCGTCGACCAGGTCGACCAGAGCGGCACCTACCGCAACCGATCCGCCTTCGGTGAAGGCGACCGGCGCCGGATCGACCAGCAGCACCGGCACGCGGTCGACATCGGACAGGTTCACCGTCATCACGTCGGTCACGGTCTTCGCGCCGCCCTGACCGCTGGCGCCACCGTCGCTGAACGTCCAGCGCAGCGCGACCGACGCTTCGGGTGCGAACGCCTGGTTCTGGTAGGCCACATGCTGGAGCACCGCCTCGACCAGGGCGCGGGTCGCCTGGGTCGCCGACGAATTGAAATCGATCTGCAGCCGCCCGCTGCCCAGGCTGATCTGACCGAACGCCAGGCCGCCGGCCAGCAGGACGTCATCGGCCACCGTGAACAGGGCGCTCGCCGACGGCAACAGGCTGAACAGGTCATCGCTCGACGCGCCGCCGTCGCGCGTCAGAACCAGCTGCGCACCGGTCAAGGCATCGACGCCGCCCAGCGCGGCATCCAAATCGACATCCGCCAGGCTCGCCAGGGGTGCCAGATAGACGGGCGACGCCCCTTCGGCGTAGCTCGCCACCCCGTCGACGCCGGACAGCTGCGGTGCGTCGTTGACCGCACCGACGCGGAGCGTGACGGAGGAACTGTCGCCGTCCACTCCATCGGAGACGGCCATCTGCAAGGTGACGTCCCGCACATCGTTCGCCGCCGCCGTGAACAGCACCTGCCCACCAGCGATGACGGCGTTGATATCCGCCGCCGTCCCGGTAAGCGTGAGCGTCTCGTCGGTCCCCGCGGCGGTCACTCCGCCGACCGAGGTCGCGGCCAGACGGCCGCTGCCAACGGTCAGCGTCAGTGTGAGCACGCTGCCCGGCGCATCCGCGTCGGCGACCGTGATGCCGGTAAGGGGCACACCGACGTCTTCCAGCAGGCTGATCGAAAGGGGCGATGTCAGCTGCGGTGCGTCGTTGATCGACTCGATGGCCAGCGTCCGGGTCGCGGCCAGGGAATCGGCCACCCCATCGTTGATGATGAAACTGATGGTCCGGCTGGTTCCCGGCGCATCGCTGGTGCTGGTGAAGCTGACCGAGCGCAACGCGGCCTGCCAGTGGGCAAGCGTCGCGGTGCCACCGACGGACGTCAGGGTCAGGGTGCCGCTGACGCTATCGAACGCCGCCACGATGTTGCCCATCTGCCCGTCGTTCACGAAGCCCAGCATGTCGCTGCCGGCCTGGTAATTCGCCACGATGGCCACGCGAGCCGTCGTCAGCGTCAAGCTGTCGATGTCCGTCACCGTGATCTGATCATCGATGGCCTGCGCCGCCGCGTTCTCGACATAGGCGGCGGCCTGGGTGCTGGTGACGAGCACTGCGGGATCGTTTACCGGCGTGATGGGCAGGATCGCCGCGCCACTTGCCTCATCCTGCCCGTCGCTGAGGGTATAAGCGAACCTCACCTCACCGTAGACGTTGGCCCCCGGCGTATAGGACCACTCGCCCGCGTCGAGCGGGGTCAGCGTGCCGGTGCCGCTGACCAGCTGCAGGTCGGTGACCGTGATGGGATCGGACTCCGCGTCCAGGGTCGTGCCGAGCAGCTCCGCCGAGGTGATGATCCGGGCGTCGCTGTCTTCACTGACCGGTGCCAGCGTGGCGCCGCCTGCCGTGGGCGCGTCATTGACGCCCTGCACGGTGATGCTCGCCGTAATGTTCGGCGCCGTCTCGTTCTGGGTCTGGCCGCTGTCTTGCAGCCATTCGAGCGTGATGCTGCGCGCGCCTTCGACAGGCGCCTGGCTGTCATTGCGGTAGGTGATGCCTGCCAGCAGGGATTCGAGTTGCGCAGGCGCGAGGGCGAGCCCCGACAGCTCCAGGCTCAGGCCGCCACTGGCCGAAACCAGGCTGTAGCTGCCGCCGCTGGGCAGATTGCCACCGGCACCGGCGACCAGCGCGATGTCGATGCCATCGAGGCGCAACACTTCCTCGCCATCCTGCACGCCGTCGATCTGCAGCCGCAGGCCGGTGAACATCTGGCTGCTGTTGCCGGTCGAGGCCTGCAAGGCGGGAAACAACCCGACCGCCGCTTGATCTTCCAGGTAGGTGGCGAGGGTCCCGCTGCCGGTCAGGCTGGGCACCTGATCGGCCTCGAGGGAGACCAGGTTGAGGGTCAGGGTGTAGTCGAGGACGACGGGGCCGTTCGCCATCGTGATCGTGTAGCTTCCGGCCTCCAACGTCTCTCCGCTCGAGAAGCTCTGCAATTCACTATCGCGATAGAACGAGTTGCTCATCGCGCTCAGGTTGAACCTGGCGCCATTGATTGCCACGTTGGCGAGCGCAAGCGAATAGCCCTGCACCGCATAGCCGGTGGGGATTGTGAAGACGATGACATCGGATGAATCGCTCGGTGAGTTGAGGCTGCCTAACCAGCGCTGCATACCGGCGTCATCGAGCACCCAGGAGGCTCGCGTAGGCTGTCCCAGCGAGTCGACTCGGGAGGTATAGGGCTCTACATCACCGCTGGTGAATTCGCTGAAATCCAGCGGCCCATTGGTTTGAATTTCCAGGTCCGACATCAGCGGCCTCCTTGCGCTTCAGGGAAGCTTCCTTGCCATCGTCGGGTTACTCGACAAGGCGGCCGTGCGAGAGAGGAAGCGAGGCGGCGAGCATATGAAAAGCGGCAATTTGCCGCAACTTTTGCTTTTTTCGATTGTCGTGCGGGGTCAATCCAAGGTCGCACTGGACAGGCCCCTTGAGCTCGAGAGGAGTCGCCCAATGCGGGTCAAGTACCGCACCGACAGGAAAATCCGTGCGCAGCACGGGAAGGCTGCCGGCCTTCAGGCAGGTTGTCTGCGGTAACGGCAAGTTTTGATATCGGCGATGGCTTGAACCATCAGCCAAACGGACGCAGAGAGTTGGCTGGTGCGCGCAGGGGCGCGTAGGGCGAGAGCTAAAACAAAACCCCGCCATGAGGCGGGGTTTTGTTCAGACCGCAGGACAGGTATCACCCCATGGGGTTTTACCGCCTTGCGGGGCTTACTACATTCGCGTTAAGCGAAGGTGACCAAGCCAGTCTGGGCGTCGAAGGAAACGTCCTCTACATCAGTTACAGTACCAGCCAAGGTAATGACTGTTGTCTCTGGGGTAGCGGCGCTGCTGCCAAACACGCTTGTTTCAACATGAAGCTCGACAGCACCAGTTGTCGCGTTTTCAACGATGAACATTTCCAGCGCACTGTCATTGCCGCCCTGAATCCCGGCAGTGTTGGCATCACTGTCAGTGCCGAGCGTATAACCAGTACCGACGAAGAGCACGTCGCCAGCAGTGATGTCTACGGTCGAATCGGTACCGCCAACTACGAAGACTTCTTCATCAGCAGTGCCAGCTTCGGTTGCCGTATCAATCGGCTCCAGGATGTAACCCAGCTCAGTGATTGCAGTGCCAGCAGCGATGATATCGGCGTTGAGTTCAGCAAGATCAGCAGCCGGAGCAGCCGCCTCGTTGAATTCTTCAACCGCCGCTTCAAGTGCTGCTTGCTGTGCTAGCGCTGCCTGCAGGGCCATAACCGGCTCCTCGGTAGTCGCATCAGTGTCAGCAGTGAAGACATTGTTAGTCGCGTCATAGACATCACCGGTACCGATGTTATCGATCTTGGCACCAGTTGCGTCCAGGGCGGTGTTTGCCTCGGCAACTGCCTTATCGGCAGCCAGACGCGCCTGAACGTCGGCCAGCAAGGCGTTGGCGGCAGCTGCCTCGGCTGCAGAAGTGCTGCTAAGTGCAGCCCAGGCGCTGTTTACGACCAACTTACCGTCGACGACGGTAAGAATCTGAGTACTACCGTCAGTAGCCGCACCAGTGGCGTCATCGATCGTGGTGATGTCAGTGCCATCATAAATGGCATTGAACTTAGCGAGTTCAGCCGTCTGCTCGAGATCAGCAGCAGTCTGGCTCTCCACCGCTTCTTCATAGGTCGCGAGCTGGCTGTTAAAGGTATTGACCAGAGCCGACAGCCCTACCACCTGAGAGACTTCCTGCTGAGCTGCGCTAACCGCAGAAGTGGCAGCGGCCTGAGCAAGCTGGATCTTCTGAGCGACGATAGCCGGAGTATCAGTCGACTGAACTTCCGCACCACCAAGCACGTTGATCTCATCATTCAGATTGGTAGTAGCGGTGGTGAGGGCATCGCTAATCTGAGTTTGAGCGGCTGTAACATCTGCATCAGTACCGGTAGCCGCGTCGCCCAGGTAGGCCTCGGCAAAGGCTTGCAGCGCGTCGTTGGCACCATCCAGCGTACCCAGGGCAGAAGCCAGCTCGGCATTGCTGACGCCGGTAACATCGGCTACTACCGTCAATGCATTCGCAACGCTTGCAGTCGTACCGTCAACGGTATCCAGAATGTTGCCGCTTTCGACCTTGCTGGCCTCAACGTACGCATCGCCCTTGGCGGAAGTGTAGAAGTTGGCAACGGTGACCTTGTTGGAGACGATCAGAGCATCGTTGGTGCTCAGGCCGCTCAGGATGCCTTCGATCAGCTGATCTTCGGTGATCACACCGGTTTCGATGGCGTTGGTCCAGAACTCCAGACCACCTTCGTCAGCAACGCGACCCAGCACGTTTTCATAAACGGCGGCGACCATTTGCTGGGTGGTCATGTTTTCGTACTGGGCCGTGTACTCTTCGCTCTGAACGAAGGAGGCGTGCACGTTATCCAGGCTCAGGCCGCCGTTGTTGATGGCGTCGAGCCAGAAGGTCAGACCTTCCTGGTCGGCGGCACGGCCGAAGTAACCGATGTACAGCTGTTGCAGATCAGATGCAGTTGCCATTTATAGCTTTCTCCAGAAATTAGTCGAATCGACAAGCAGACCTGGATGAATCAGGCCCGTCGGCCCAGCCTGCCTGCCATGCCCCATCGGGGCATGGCCCCCCATGATGGGAACGCTCCATGCCATAGTAGATGCAACTCGCTTACTTTTCCCAATAAGCGACTACACATAACGGAATAAAGCGCGGCCATCCTACACATTTTCCCGATAAGCCAACAAGGCCGAAATGGACTTAAGCCAACCGTTTGGCGCGCTCCCCGCTAAAAACTTGACTCAATCGTCGCCGGTGAGTTCAGGCTCGCTGGTCGCCGCAGGCGGACGGTCACTGATGAAGCGCTCAAAATGAGGCAGCAGCAGCCGATTGGCAAAGCCACTCAGGTGGTCGCCGTCGAAAAACAGCGGGGCTTCACCCCGCCAGGCAGAGCAAGCCTCAGCATCTGTACACAGGAGCGGAAAAGGGTCCCAGACCGCCGCGCCAGGCACCCTGTCGGCCACGGCATACAGGGCTTCGAGTATCGGAGCGCGGTAGCTTTCCAGCTCGGCTCGCGAAACCCGGAACCCTGGTTCGCATACCGGATTGCCTCGGTTGAAGCTGTCTGCGCAGCGGAAAGGCGGGGATCTGAAGACGGGCTTCGGCCCTTCCAGAATGATGCGTACACCTCGCTCGGCCAATGGCATCAGGTCATCGACTGCCGCTTGTTGCGCCCTTTGACGTCCCGCACGGGCCTCTTCGCTGAACACCTGGTAGCGAATCTCATCGAGCGGGTAGACGCCCCATTGGTCGGAAAGTCTCGGCATCCGCATCGAGGCAAGGAAAAGGATGTCGCCTGACTTGGCGCGTGAGCCAATGTCCGCCAGCGCCGCCTCCGCGTGGCTCCGACAAACGGGATGATCGATGTCACGCCAGGCTTGCAGACTGACGAACGGGCAGCCGCCATTGTTGTAGGCCACTATGCGCATTGAATGACGAATGGCGAACTGCTTGAACATCGCTTCATAGGCCAGCGCATGGGAGTCACCGATGACGTATAGCGTCCGAGCCTGCAAGGGCATCTGCCGCTCACAGCCACGCGGCTCATAAATAGATAGCAGCCCGCCGTCGCTGGCCTGATGCCGAGGCGATGCGTCGCAGCCCGGGTACGCAGGATCGGCGTTGACGCCATGTGGGTACCACATAGCGGGATTACGGCCTGGCGAGGTGAGCGATAGCATCCCCTCGGCCTTCACGATGCGCTGATCGAGCCATGCCGCCCCACCGACGAGCAGCAGGCCGCCCAGCAAAACGGCCACCTGCGGTGTGCGCTTGAGGAGCCGCGCCTTACGAACCGGGTTTTCGATCAGGCGGTACGAGGCGACCGCCAGCAGGGACGCCAGCACGACCGCGCTCGTCCTCAGCAGCGGCGTATCGAGCCCAAGTGTCCATCGAAACATGACGAACACGGGCCAGTGCCAGAGATAGAGCGAGTAGGAGATTTTTCCTACCGCGACCAGCGCTCTGTTACCCAGCAACCGATGTAGTGCACGAAGGTCTTCACGCTGATGCAGGCTGAAGATCAAACCGAGCGTGCCGGCCACCGTCACCAGTGCACCCGGCATTGGGAATCCGCGCGCAGTCGTAACGAAAAACGAGGCCAGCAGGGCAAGCAGCGATATCCAACCCAGCGCCGCACGCGCCCAGCCTGACCCCCGGCCTGAGGGCGTCGGAACGAGCGTTATGAATTGATAAAGCAGGACGCCCGAGGCCAGTTCCCAGAAGCGGCTCGGGCTAAGAAAGAAGGCCTGCAAGGGGCTCGAGTGGCTCTGCCAGCCGGCATATATGGCCGAAGCCAGCAACCCACCGGTAAACAGTGCAACCGACACCCAACGTCCCCGCCCGCCTCCGAGCCAAGCGAGAAATAGCAATGGGAACACCAGATAAAACTGTTCCTCGACGGCCAATGACCACGTGTGGGTGAACGGATTGAACTCGGCCGCCGGCGCAAAATAGTCGCGCCCGGTTTCGGCCAGAATGAAATTGCTGAGCCCAAAAAAGGCGTAGAGACCCGTCTTCTCATTAACGGAGCTAAGCCATGAGCCCGGTATGAAGAGCGCTGCCGCCAGGCTCGTCAGGAGCAAACAGACAATCAGGGCCGGGAATATCCGCCTGATGCGCCGCGCATAGAAACCAACCAGCAGCGGCAACAGTGCGCGCTCACGGTAATGAGCGACACTGGCGCTGACCACGAAGCCGGAGATGACGAAGAAAACGTCCACCCCGACGAATCCTGCCGGCAACCAACTCGAATCAAGGTGATAGAGGATGACCGACAGGACTGCGAGCGCACGCATCCCGTCGATATAAGGGAAATACCTGTCGGCGTGAGACATGCCCTGATCCCTATGGATTGCGTGCCTGGCGCTCATCGGCCGCCATGAACCGACTGAAGGAATCGACCAGTTGCCGGTTGCCGTGGCCGCTCAGGTGGTCGCCATCCAGGAAAAGCGGCTTTCCTCCGTCCCAGGCAGAACAGGTTTCGTTTGGACAAAGCACCGGAAAGGGATCCCAGGTCGCCACACCCGGCAGCCGTCGCTGGACCTCGTCGAACGCTGCGAGCACAGGCGCGCGAAGCGCTTGCAGCTCGGCTTTAGGCATCTGGAAGCCGCCTTCGCAAACGGGATTCATGCGGTTGAACCAGTCAGCGCATCGAAATGGCGGCGACTTGAATATTGGCTTCGGCGCTTCGAACACAACCCGCACGCCCTGATCGGTAAATCGACTCAACACCGTAACCGTATCTGCCACGATGCGCTGCCGCCCGGCATCCGCTTCGGGGCCGAACATATGGGCATAGGCTTGCTCGGGATCGATGGCGGCCCATTGGCTGCTCAGGCGCGGCAAACGCAGCGACGGCAGGAACAGGACGTCGCCGGGCTGGAGGGTTTCGATTTCGCCCAACACTCTGTCCACGAAGCGTCGGCACTCGGCGTTGTCGTTCCAGGGTTGCAGGCTGATGAAGGCACAACCACTTTTCACATATGCCTTGATACGTACCGCATGCTCAATCGCATAGGCCTCGAACATCGCCTCATAGGCCATTGCATGCGAATCGCCAATTACGTAGAGGGTCGAGTCGCTCAGAGTCTTCGGCTCGGTGCAATGCTTCGGGACATAAAGCATGAGTACGCCACCTTCGACGGGGTGGTATTCCGGGTCGGCAACACACCCGGTGCTCGCCCCCTCGGCGCTCACCTGATTTGGATACCAGTCAGCAGGTGATTGGCTCACGCTCGTCAGCGAGATAGCGGGTTGGAGCCGATCGATCGCGCGCGCCGACCACCATGCTCCGCTGACGATCAATAGGCCACAGAACACGATGGCAGCCTGCGGCGCCTGCCGGAGGTGCCGTGATTCGCGTACAGGATTTTCTACGAGGCGATAGGAAAGAACCGCCAGCAGGAAAGCCAGCGCCACGGCGAGCAGGCGCAGCCCCGGCGTATCCAGCCCGAGCGTCCAGCGGAACAGCACGAATACCGGCCAGTGCCAGAGGTAGAGCGAGTAGGAGATCTTGCCGATCGCTACCAGCGGCCGGCTGCCGATCAGGCCGTGCAGGTGACGGTGCTCCGGGCAATCGTGCAGGCTGTAGATCAGGCCGAGCGTGCCAAGGACAGCGGGCAACGCCCAGGGGAACGGAAAGCCCTGCGACGAGGACACCGCGAAGGCGACTGCCAGCAATGCCAGCGAGGCCAGGCCGATCAGTGCGCCGAATGTCCCGTTGCTGCCCGGACGACGGGGCGACAGCGCGACGACCTGGTAGAGCAGCACACCGGCCGCCAACTCCCAGAAGCGACTCGGCGTCAGGAAGTACGCCTGCGTGGGGCCGGCCTGGCTCTGCCACGCCGCGTAGCCCAGCGACGCCACCAGCCCGGCGACGAACAAGCCAACCGACAGCCATTTGCCGCGACGCCCGGCCAGCCAGGCGATGAACAGGAAGGGGAAGACCAGGTAGAACTGTTCTTCGACCGCCAGCGACCAGGTATGGGTGTAAGGGTTGAACTCGGTAGTCGGCGCGAAGTAGTCCCGCCCGGTCTGCGCGAGGATGAAATTGCTCAGACCGAAGAAGGCGTACAGGCCGGTCTGCTGGTTGACTTCACTGAGCCAGATAGCCGGTACGAAGAGCGCTGACAGGTAAGCGGTCGCCAGCAGGCAGACGATCAGGGCGGGGAAGATCCGCTTGATGCGCCGCGCATAAAAAAAGCCGAGCAACGGCAGCAGGCCACCGCCCTTGAAGTTGGCGACGCTGGCGCTGACCACGAAGCCGGAGATGACGAAGAATACGTCGACCCCGACGAAGCCCCCCGGCAACCACGGCGCATGCAGGTGGAAGATCAGCACCGAGAGCACGGCGAAGGCGCGCAGCCCGTCGATGTAGGGGTAATAGCGGTTGCCCACATGGGGCGTATGGGTGGTCGAGGTCATGTCAGGCCAGGCGTGTGTCGGTCAATCGAGCCGCAGTCGTCAGTCAGCAAGCGCGCGAGGTGGGCGGCGCTCTGCCGCCAGGTCAGCCAGGGCATTCCGGCGGAGCCCGGCTGGAACCCGTCGCGAACCCAGGCCTCGATGGCATCGGCCAGTGCGGTCGGCTCGGCCGCCTGGAAGAAGCGCGCATGCTCGCCGGCCACTTCGCGGAATACCGGGATGTCGCGCGCGAGAATGGGCAGGCCCTTCTGCGCCGCTTCGATCAGCGGCAGCCCGAAGCCTTCGTCCTCGGACGCGGCGAGCAGGCCGTCGGCGCTGGCATAGACGCGCTCGAGGTATTCATCGCTCACGCCGTCGAGCCAGAACAACCGCCGATCCCGCTCGGGATGCTGGCGCAAGCTGGCGACCAGCGACGGGATGCTGCGACGCTCGTCTTCCGGCAGGTTCAACCAGCCCTCGCGGCCGACGATCACCAGGTTGACCTCGACGCCCCGTGCCCACAGCTCGGCGAACGCCGCCAGCGCCTGAGCATGGCATTTGCGCGGCTCCAGCGTGCCGACCATCAGGATGCTCGGGCGCGCGGCCAACTGCTCGAGCACCTGCCCGGCGGATTCGGGCAGACCGGTCGTGGGCGCGGAGTTGGCAAGGTCGGCGCCGTGGTGGGACACGCCGATGGCGAAGTCATCGAGCCGCCAGCGCGCCTGCAGGCGAATCCAGTATTGCAACTCGTCGGCGACCGTTCGGGTCACGCAGACGGCGCCGTCGAGCTGCACCACGTTGCGCAGCCACTCACCGAAGTGCGCCTGCGCTCGCGCCGGGAACAGCTCCGGGCGGGTGACTGGCAAGAGGTCGTGAACCAGCATGCGGCAGCTGACGCCCCGCGCGCGAAGCGCGCCGAACAGCCCGGCCCGGCTGGCCTGGATGAAGGCATCGCCGGAAATATCCAGCGCGATGAGGCGATCTCCGGCGCGGTAGTCCGCCTCGTAATCGGCAAGGTGCGCCGGCGCGTTGAGCAACGAAGCGGTGTAGGCACAGGCGTAGCGGTAATGCCAGCGCCCGCCCTGGTCGGTCAGGTAAACCGGTTCGACCCGATAGCCGTGGGGCGGCGTCTCCAGCAGGGCGAGCGTCAGTGCGCGGGCGACGCGCTCGATGCCAGTGTGGTGATCCAGACGGCAGGTGGCCGTGATGTCGAGCAGCAATTGCGGCTGGCGCACCGGCGCCGGCAAGGTCGGCTCGAGGCGCTCGGCCAGCGCCTGGATAGCGCGCGCGCTCGGCTCCTGGCGGCCGAGTGATCCGAGCGCCTCGCGCAGGCGGCGGTCTTCGTCGCGCTGGCGTTGACCGAACCGGGCAAGCGCCTCCCGGTACAGCCCGGCACAGCGCTCCGGGGCATAGTGCGTTTCGATCAGGGCACGGCCGCGACGGCCGAGCGCGGTACGTGCCGCTTCGTCCTGCCAGAGATGCTCCAGCGCGGCGACCAGCTGGGCGTCGTCGAAGTCATCCGGCAGCCGGTACACGCCTTCTTCGGGCAGGTCGGCCATGCTGCCGTTCGCGTTCACGATGGTCGCGAGCCCGTGGTTCATGCAGTCGAGTACCGTGCCGGAGGTTTCGCCACGCGACAGGGTGCGAAGCTGCACCCCGAGGTCCGCGGCCGCGAGGTAGCCGCGGAAGGTATCGACGTCGGCCCAGCCGGTGATGCGGATGCGTTCGGACAGGCCGCTGTCGGCGATCGCCCGCCGAAGAGTTCGGCCGTAGTCGTCATCGCCCAGCTCGCCGACGAACACCAGCAGGCTATCCGGCTGGGCAGCCAGCCGCGAGGCCAGCCAGGCGCGCAGCAGGCGGTCGTTGAGTTTGGTGAGGCCGAGCAGGCCGAAGCTGCACACCACGAAGGCCTGCGCCGGCACGCCCAGCCGCGCCCGCGCAGCGGCCTTCGGCTCGACCGCGGCAGGCTGGCGCAGGTGGGGAATCAGCGCCCAGTCCGCACCGGCATCGGGGCCGTACCACTCATGCGCCAGGCGCAACGACACCGCCGAGTGCACGATCACGCCGCGCGCGCTTTCGAGCAGCGTACGGTTGAAGGGGTAGGCCAGTGCGGCGCGCCCTTCGTCTTCGGCCAGGGCCATGTCGGCCAGCGCACGATGGCCCTGGCCGTAATGCAGCTCGCGCCACTTGATGCCAGCCAGACGCGGGTCTTCGTCCAGCTTCCAGATCAGGCCGCTGAGGAAGAAGTCATGCAGCACGACCACGCCCGGCACCTCGGCGAGCAGTTCGTGCATCCAGGCATGAAAGGGCGCGTTGCCGATGTGATAGAGGACGACCTGGTAGTCATCGGCATGGTCGCGCAGCCAGCGCGCATCGCGCGATGTGCAGTGCTCGACGATCCAGGGGTCGTCGATCGAAGGCTGGTCTGTGATGACATCGATGAGGTAGTGCGCCGAGAGCGCCGGCAGCAACTCGGCGCTGTAGTCGGCGATGCCGGTACGCGCCGGCGGGAGGGGTGAAACGTAGGCCAGCCGCGGCAACTGGCCTGTCTCTTGCGACGCCGCGGGTGCGCGCATGCCCAGCGCTTGCAGTCGGCGGGCCAGCCGTTCGACGCGGCCAAAGGTGTCCTGCGCCTGGTTGCTCGCCGCGTTGACGCGCCGAAACACGCCAAGGTAGTGCTGCAGCCTTGCCTGTAGTGCGGGCGATCTGCCCAGCATGCCAACCAGTCGTGCCTCCAGCTTCGAGTCGCGTGACAGCCGCGACCTCAGCCACAGGATCGGACGTGCGAGGGCCAGGGCGACCCGATGCTTGAGCGAGGCCCGATCAAGCCCTCCGCGCCGCAGATGGCCTGCAACCGATCGAATGCGGCGATAGAAGCGGATCAGCAAGACCTTCTCGAGGAATGACAGGCGGGCTTCAAGCTGCTGGAGTGCCTGGCCTTGGGCGGCGAGTTCACGTCGGTCGGCCTCGCGTTCCCGCTCTGTCTGCTGTAGGCGTGCCAGCTGTTCGCCTTGCAGACGAAGGACGCGATCGTATTCCTCCAGCTGGCCGGGCTGGGGCAGCTGCCGCTCGAGCTGGCGGTCGTGACGGTTGGCCAGCGTCTCGAGATCGAGCCCGCGCTGCTGGGCGAACAGCTCGTCGAACACCGCCACGTCGATGTCCGTCGTCGGCGTCTTCTGTGCCACCACGGCGTAGTCGGGGCTGACGCCATAGAGCACCTGCCACAAGCCAATGCGCGCATCGTCCCGATGCAGGGCCGGGTCTTCCTGCAAGCGCAGCACCTGGGTGCGACCGAAGCCGCCGAACTGGCACAGGAAATCGAGGAACAGCGACGGGACCGGGCGCTGATGGGTCGGGTCCAGGTAGAAGTTGTTGGTGCCGACGATGAGGTTTTCGCCATTCGGCGTCTCGAGCAGCAGCAGGCCGCCCGGCGACAGGACTCGCCGGGACTCGACGAGCAGTGCGGCGAGGTAGTCGAACGGCAGGTGTTCGACCACATGAAAGGCCGTGACCAGTTCCAGACAGCCATCCGGCATGGCCTGCAATGCTGCCAGCGCATCGCGGTTCTCGGCGTTCAGGCCGCGCTCGTGACAAGCCGCCAGCATGGAGTCGTCCAGGTCGACGCCATGCGCCGCAAAGCCGCTCTCTTCCAGCAGCTCCAACCACTCGCCACGACCACAGCCGATATCGAACGCACGCGGCTGGGCACGCATCCGCTTCAGGGCATCGAGCCAGGGGCGGTAGCCTTCCTGACGGTGGCGAATCTCGTCTCGCGAGGCACGAAAGCGCTCCTCGAGCGCACGATAGAAATCAGCATTCATGGTGCGTTTCGCACTCCGATTCCACTTTCAGCCATGCCACGCCCGAAAACTCGTGCTGGCTGCGGTTGACGATCTCGAACATCAGCGCCCGCTCCTGCCATGCATAGTTGCGTTCGATATGGCCGGCGTGGCTGTGCAGCGCAAGGGTGATGGAATAGGTGCCTGGGCCGATGTTGGCCGGGAAGCGGAAGCGCCAAGACAGGGCCTCGCCCGCCGGCACCTCGTAGCGAACCTGACCGAGCTGGCGGGTATTGGTGCCGAAGACATCCTGGCCGTAGCGATCCTTGATCAGAAAGCCCAGCACCAGGTCGGGCAACGCCGCCACGCAGCGAGCGCTGACCCGCAATTCGACCGACTGGCCGACATCGACGACTTCCAGCGCTTGCCCTCGCGCATCATGCAGAGCCGCCTCGGTAAAGGTGGCCTCGCCGGTCCCGGAAAGCAGCGCGCCGCCATGACCGGGCAACTCGGCGATCTGCTGGTCCTGATGGTCGGCCAGCATCGCGTTGTAGAAATCCATCACCGCATCCGGCGCCCCTTCCATGGCGACACGACCATGATCGAGCAGGATGGCGCGCGTACAGATGCTCTGGATGGCCTGCTTGTCATGGCTGACCAGCAACAGGGTCGTGCCCTCGCGCGCGAACTGCCGGATGCGATCGAAGCTCTTGTGCTGGAAGTAGGCGTCGCCGACCGAGAGCGCCTCGTCGACGATCAGGATTTCCGGGCGCTCGGCCGTGGCGATGCTGAAGGCGAGGCGCATCTGCATCCCGCTCGAATAGACACGCACGGGCTGGTCGAAGTAATCGCCCAGTTCGGAAAAGGCATGCACCTCGTCGATGAACCCCTCGATCTGCGCATGCGCGTAGCCCATCAGGCCAGCCACGTGATAGACGTTCTGGCGCCCGGTCAGCTCCGGATTGAAGCCCATCCCCAGCTCGAGGATCGCGGCCACCCGCCCATTGACCGCCACCTGTCCGGCGCTGGGCTTGAGCGTACCGGTGATGATCTTCAGGAGGGTGCTCTTGCCTGCGCCGTTGAGCCCGATGAGGCCGACCGCCTCGCCGGGCTCCAACGCGAACGTGACATCGTGCAGGACCTGTGTCTGCTGTACCGAACCGAGGCGGATACCAAGCCAGGCCAGGACCCTGTGGCTCTCGCGGCGATAGCGCAGGAACGACTTGCTGACCGAGTCGACTTTCAGTGCCCAGCTCATAGGACATCCACCACGTCGTCGATGCCCCGACGGTAGACCCAGACGGCAAGCACTACCGAGACGGCCGCACAGGTCGCCGGATAAATCAGCACGCCGAGATCAGGCGCCTGCCGGTACAGCAGGACGTCCTGATAGCCCTGCACGATGCCGGTCAGCGGGTTGAGGTAGAGAAGGTGCCGGTATCGCTCGGACAGCAGTTCGAGGTTGTAGACGATCGGCGTGAGCCAGAACCCGAACTGAAGGACGATGCTGACGATCTGGCCGATGTCACGGATGAATACATTGAGCAGGCCCAGCAGCAGGCCGACCCCCAGCGCGAGCACCAGCAGCAGCGCCATCAGGATGGGCAGCCAGACGATGGCGGCCCCGGGCAGATGGCCGAGGAAGGCGAAAATCACCAGCACCGCAGCGAGCAACAGCAGGTTATTGAGCAATGCGCTGCCCGTCATGATCGCGGGGAGTGCCAGCTTGGGAAACACGACCTTTTTGAGCAGATTGCCGTTCTCGATGTACAGGTTGAGCGAGCGACTGACGATCTCGGCGAACAGCGACCAGGCGAGAATGCCGGCGGTGAGATAGATCGGATAGGCATAGGCCGTGGTCAGTCCCGGCAGCTTCGCCGCCATGACGATGGACAGGACGAAGGCGTAGATGGCGACCTGCGCCAGCGGGTACAGCACGATCCAGAGAAACCCGAGTCGACTGCGCACGACGCGGGATACGAACTCGTTGCGGATGGACGTGCGAATGAAATGGCGGGCTCGCCAAAGCTCGCCAAGCTGCTGATTCAATGCGGGTTCCTTCGCTTGCTTGGAAGACGGTCGGTAACCACGGGGCGTACCGTGATATCGAGGGCGCGCATTGTACGACGGGTCAGCGGCTATCCGTATCCGCTTCTTCCAGGGCTCGCGGTGTCTCGTTGCGACTCAGCCAGACATTGACCTTTTCCACCGTGCCAGCGGAGAGCCCGCCGGACCAGCGATTCAGCACCAGCAGGTTGGTGATGAAATCGTATTGCGCCTGCAGCAGCTCCCGACGTGCCTGGTATTCGTTCTGGACGCTGGTCAGCACGTCTACCGAGTTGACGACCCCGTACTGGAAGCCCTTCTGCGCGGCGATGCTCGACTGCTCGGCCGACTCCAGCGCGTTGTACGACGCGCGAATCTGTTCGACCCCGGCGTGAGCGGTCAGGTAGGCGCTGGTCGTCTGGTTGACCACCTGTCGGCGAATGGCTTCGAGCTCCTGCTCGGCCGCCATTTCATCGGCACGCAGGGCGCGTACCCGAGCCGAGGTGGAGCCACCGCTGTAGATCGGGACCTGCACACCGATGGAAGCAACGTACGTATCGGTAAGGGGCGCAAGCGTATTGTCATAGCCGACATCGCTGCGCTGGGCGTTGATGCTGAAGCTGACGCTCGGGTAGTGCCCACCCTTCCCTTCGCGCAACGCGGCATTGGCCGCCTCGACGGCGCTGGCATGAGCCTTGAGCGCGGGGTTGCTCGCCAATGCGCGGCGTACCCAGTCCTCGATACTTTCCTGAGGCGCCTGCAAGGCGATGTCTTCGCGGATACGGCTGAGCTTCTCGGTGACGGGCCGCCCGACGATCTCGGACAGCGCTTCGCGGCTGAGGCGGACCTGATTGCGCGCCTCGACCTCCATCGCAGCCAGGGCATCGACCCTCGCGCGCAGGTCCAGGACGTCGGTGATCATCGCCATCTGCCGCTCGTAAAGCGCTTCGACGCGATCCAGATTTTCCCGTGTCGCCCGCTGCTCGGCGATGACCAGCTCCAGCTCGTCATCTGCGGCAAGCGCCGCGAAGTAACGCTCGGCGAGGTCGACGGTGGCCTCCGCCTGAGCGCTCTCCGCCTCGAAACCCTGCTGCCGGGCACGGTTCTTGAACTCCTGGTAATTCTCCCAGGCCGCCTTGTTGTAGAGGTGTTGCGTCAGCCCGAGCGAGAGGCGGTCGTTGTTGTAAAGCTCGGCATAAGTGCCGTCGTCACGCCGCGTTCGGTTATAAGCGCCATTCGCCGACAGCTGTGGCAACAGCGCACCGAAGGCTTCGCGCTCCCGCGCCTCGGCGGCCTCGGCACGCGCATAGGCGGCCAGGACACGCGGATCCTCCAGACGAGCCTCGCGATACAGCTGAGCCAGGTCCGTCACGTGCGTGGAAGCCAGCACACCCGTCTTGTCCACGGCCGGCGTCTCTACCGGTGCCACGGCCGCATGCGCAAAGGAGGTCGCCATTATCAACACCGCTAACCAGAGCGAACGCACGGTCAATCCTCGATCAGCGATTTGGCAAAGGCGTCGGTCGCCGGCTGGATCAGGTATTCCAGCAGCGTACGCTCGCCGGTGTTGATCAACACCTCGGCGGGCATGCCAGGTAGCAGCTTGAGGCTTCCGAGCATGTGCGAGCCCTCTTCCGTGAGGCCGACACGCACAAGGTAATAGGGCATGCCGGTTTGCTCATTGATCAGCCGGTCGGCCGAGACCCGAGTGACGACGCCCTCGATCACCGGCGTCGTGGAGCTGTTGAATGCACTGAAGCGGATGTCCGCCGGCTTGCCGACCCGGACGCGATCGATGTCGATGGGCGATACCTGGGCTTCGACCACCAGGTCGGATATCGACGGCACGATATCCAGCAGCGGCGTCCCCGGACTGACGACACCACCGACCGTATGCACGGTCATGCCGAGAATCATGCCGTCGTCCGGAGCCCGGATGACCACACGGCTGATGCGATCGCGAAGCGCCGCCATGCGCTCCTGGAGATCGAACACCTTCGTCTGCACTTCGGCGAGCTGAGTGACGACTTCCGAATTGAAGTCTTTCTTGAGCTGGAGCGTCTGCAGTTCGGTTTCGTTGATCTGCAGCTTGGTCTTGGTGATCTCGGAACGGTGATCGGCGATCTCGGCGCGCAGCTTGTCGAGGTTCCGGCGCTGCTCGAGCAAACGCTGCTTGTCGACGAACCCTTCTGCGAGCAGCTCCTCGAGTTCACCGATCTCCTTGGTATAGGAATTCTCGAGACTGCTCTTGGTGCGGATCATGGCTTCAAGCCCATTGATCTGCTCGTTCAGCTGGCCGATGCGCTTTTCGAGCACAGCGATTTCGCCCAGTTTCGACCGACGTCGCGCCTCGAAGACCTGGATTTCGCCATCGCGCGCCTCTTGCGCCCGCTGGCTGTCCCGCTCGGGCAATGCGGAAAAGTCGATTCGTTCCAGATCGTCGCGCTCGGCGATCAGTCGCGCCTCGATCGCCTGAGCAGCAATCAACTGGCTTTTGGTCATCTCGTATTCGGCACGAATTTGCGTGTCGTCGAGAACGATCAGCGGGTCGCCCGCCTCGACCATGTCGCCATCGCGTACGTTCAGCTCCTTGACGATGCCGCCCTCTAGATGCTGGACGGTCTTGCGGTAGGTCTGCACCGTCACCACGCCTGGCGCGAGCGCCGCACTGTTGAGCGGGGCGAAGGTCGCCCAGGCGCCGAATACGCCGAAGGTAAGGAACACGATGAGCATGCCGGTCATCCGGATGCGACGATCCGACGTTGGCAGGCCGGCGAAGCTTGCTTCCAGGGTATCTACTGCTGTGGCCATATCGTCCTGCCTCACGCCTGCGCCGAGCGCGGCGCCTGTGGCACCGGCGTCGGTGGTTGTTGTGCCGCCTGCTGCGCGTTCAGCTCCGCGACCACCTTGTCCCGCGGGCCGTACAGGGCTATCGCGCCGTTGCGCAGCATCAGCAGCAGATCGAGCTGGGCAAGGATGCTGGTGCGATGAGTGATCACGAACACCGTGGCGCCGCTGGCCTTCAGCTGGCCCAATGCCGCCGCCAGCGCTCGCTCACCGACGTCGTCGAGATTGGAGTTCGGCTCGTCGAGCACGATCAAGCGGGGAGTGCCGTAGATGGCACGAGCCAGCCCGATTCGCTGCCGCTGGCCACCGGACAGGCTGACGCCGTCGCTGCCGATCAAGGTGTCATAGCCGTCTGGCAATTGCAGGATCATTTCATGTACGCCGGCGACCTTCGCGGCCTGGATCACCAGCTCGGGCTCGACATTGCGGAAGCGTGCGATGTTCTCGCTGATCGTGCCTTCGAACAGCTCGATATCCTGCGGCAGGTAACCGACATGGGGACCGAGCTCTTCCTTGTCCCAGTTATTGATATCGGCGCCATCGAGGCGCACCACGCCATGCTGCGGCTTCCAGACGCCCAGCAGCGCCCGGGCGAGCGTCGATTTGCCAGAAGCGCTCGGCCCGATCACGCCAACGACCGAGCCTGCCGGGACCGCGAAGCTGATGTTCTTGATGATCGGGGCCTTGGAACCGGGTGCCGTCACGATAAGGTTCTCGACCAGCACATTGCCCTGCGGCGCGGGTAGGGACATGCGCGGTTGTTCGGCCTGTTGCTTGTCCAGGATCTCGTTGAGCCGTGCGTACTGCGCCCGAGCGCTGATGAAGCCTTTCCAGCTACCGATCATGAGGTCGATCGGCGCCAGCGCGCGCCCGAGCAGGATCGAACCCGCGATCATCAGCCCAGGGGTGATTTCCTGCTCGATGACCAGCAGGGCCCCGAGACCGAGGATCAGCGACTGAACCAGCATACGGAAGGTTTTCGAGAACGAGGTGACCATTCCCCCCTTGTCGCTGGCAGCCGACTGCAGTTCGAGGACCTTCTTCTGCCTCATCCCCCAGCGCGCCATCAACGTTTGCAGCATGCCCATCGACTCGATCACTTCGGCATTGCGCAGGTTCTTCGTCGTGTAGAGGCTCGCGGCTATGTTCTGCTTGTTGGCATCGGCCAGCGCCTTGCCGGTCAGCTTTTCGTTGACTACGGCCAGACACAGCAGAACGATAGCGCTCGCCACGGCCACCCAGCCATACCAGGGATGGAAGAGGAACATGACGCCGATATAAACCGGCAGCCAAGGCGTATCGAAAAATGCGAAAAGACCATTACCCGTAAGGAACTGTCTCAACCCGGTGAGGTCATTAAGCGGCTGAGCTGAGGCGTCCATCCCACCGCTATCGAGGGCGCGCTTGAAGCTGGCACGGTAAACATCGCGGCTCAGCAACACATCGAGCTTAGTACTGACACGCACCATGATGCGCGAGCGCGTCCACTCCAGAGCCCCCATGGTGAGCATGAGCATGGTCATGATCAGCGTGAGCATCAGCAGCGTGATGCCGCTGCCGCTGGTCACGACGCGGCCGTAAACCTGGAGCATGTAAAACGAAGGAACGAGCATCAAGGCGTTGACGAAGAAGCTGAAGAAGCCGACCGACAAAAAGCTGCTCTTGCACGCCTTTAGCGCAGTCTGAAGGCTGTTTTCCGTTGCGTTACGCATGCACCAACTTCTCTGGAGCTCGAAAAGCGGCGCAGTGTATCACCGTCGCACCGGCTTCCTATCGCCTCATCGACTGCGCCTGCTCGCAAGCGACGAAACGTCATGCCAATGGCGTCAGTGGACCGCTCCCTTGCCGATGCGAGGGGCGCAGGTTAGAGTCCGCGCCCTTGCGCAGAGCCGCGCGCGCCGGTGCGGCGCTTGCCCCGCCACGACAGCGCAACGGAGTTTCGGACGCCCATGCGGGTTCTGCATTTTTTCAAGACTTACCTGCCCGATACCACAGGCGGCATCGAACAGGTCATCTATCAGCTTTGTGAAGGGACGCGGGAGCAGGGCGTCGAGAGCAAGGTCCTGACCCTGAGCCCCAACCCTCGCCCCGCCACGGTACAGGTGGCGCGACACCAGGTCGTTCGGGCGCGTCAGGATCTGTACGTTGCCTCGACGGGTTTTTCGGCCCAGGCGTTCGGGCTGTTCCGACAGCTTGCGAGCGAGGCCGACCTCATCCATTTCCACTTTCCCTGGCCCGCCATGGATCTGGTCCACCTGTGCACACGGCATGGAAAGCCAACGGTGCTGAGCTATCACTCGGACATCGTCAAGCAACGCGGCCTGCTGGCGCTCTACCGCCCGCTGATGTCGCGCTTCCTCGACAGCATGGATCGCATCATCGTGGCATCCCCCAATTATCAGCAGACCAGCAGCACGCTCCGTCGCTACGAGGCGAAAACGCGGGTCGTGCCGTTCGGCCTCGACCCGTCCAGCTATCCCCCTCTGACCTCGGAACTGGCAGATCGATGGCGGCACAGGCTGCCGGAGCGATTCTTCGTTTTCGTGGGTGTGCTGCGCTATTACAAGGGGCTGGATACGTTGCTGGAGGCGCTCGCGGGGACCCCCTACCAGGTCGTGATCGTGGGCTCGGGGCCAGAGGAAGACCGCCTCAAGGCCAAGGCCGTGCGCCTGGGCCTCCAAGGCGCGCACTTTCTTGGTTGGCTCGACGATGCAGACAAGGCGTGCCTGATCGATATGAGCCTGGGAATGGTCTTTCCGTCCCACCTGCGCTCCGAAGCCTTCGGTATTTCCCTGCTCGAAGCTTCGATGTATGGCAAGCCAATGATCACCTGCGAAATCGGGACGGGAACGACCTACGTCAATGAGGGGAATCGAACGGGTCTGGTCATTCCTCCGGACGACCCGAAGGCCTTGCGTGCTGCGATGCACCAATTATGGGAGCAGCCAGCCCTCGCGCATCGCATGGGTGTTGCCGCACGGCAGCGCTTCGAGACACTTTTCACCGCCGAGCGCATGTGCCGCGAAACCGTGTCGATCTATCGGGAGCTGATCGCCGGCTGAGCATTGGATCGGCGATCGCGCCGCACCGGCACTGGTCGCCTGGCAGTGCTCGCCCCTCCTCGAAAATCGGAACGAGGGCCCGCTGGAATTCGCACTGACTCTTGCCAAGAGCGAAACGGGCATGTCCGGTCCGGCAGCGTTGCCTATCTGCCGCGCACTGCACCAGCCCGTGCTGGTCGGCCTGTGTCAGGTAGCCACCAAGATCGCGGATGCGGATTGACGTTGAAGCACAGTTTGAAACCCGACGAACCAGCCCGCGGGCTGGTTCGCGGGGTCTGCCAATGAAGTCATCAAACTCAGCTCATGGCGCGAGCCGATGAGGCAAGCTTCAGGGCCGCTGGTTAAGGATGCCCTATGCCTTCGCCCGAGAACCGATCTTAACGGCCGTATATCCGCAAAAGCAGCGGAGACATCTCGCAGGGGGATGCTCTGCAAGGCATCGCCCTATGTGACGCAGTTCACAGGTCTGGACGACAACAACCCCTTCGCGGCACAGTGCCAGCAACCCTTTCACCCAGGAATTTCACGGTTCACCTGATTCGAAGGCACGAACATATCCCCTCACTCTCCGAGCGATGACTTCGACGAGACGCCAGCTCAGGCGGATTATCCTTGCCTGAGCGAACCCTCACTGCGCATCTGGCTCGATCATCCGAAAAAAATGAGCGACTGGAATGCCCGACACCTTCTCAATGCGGCCCTGCCGGAGCCGGCCCCCGGCCGGGAGACCAGCCATGTCACCGGCGCCGGAGTTCTGCTGCTCGAGCCGGACCGGCGCATCTGGGTCCTGCTGCTAGCGAACCCGGCCTGCGCCGCTCGGGTCGGCTTCCTCTAACACCACGAAACATCCCGAGCTTTCGCTCCAGGCGACCGCCATTCGCGAGACTTGGTTGCGGATGGGACTGCGTGCACGACCGGTGGCCTGGCTTGGCGACCTGGATACAGAGGCTGGTGGCATTCGCTACTGCCTGGCCGAACGCACGGGTGGCTCGCCGCAGGGGCGCCAGCCGGACCAGGCGGAACCCTATCTGACGTCCCTTGATCGGCTGACACTCCTCAACGGGCGGTTTCCAGGTTTTCTCGCACATGCCGAAACCCTGACTTGGCTCCAGCGCTCACTCGAGGATCGCCGTGATGGGGCAAGCGAGATCTAGCAGGCGACGATCGATACGCAACCTGCGAGATCCAGCTCTCATCGACCGGGTTCACACCTGCCGGTAGATCACCGAGCCTTCGTCGCGGAAGCGCTCGGCCTGCTCCTTGAAGCCGGCTTCGATCGCCTTCTGCTCCTCGGTCAGCCCGTTTTCGGCGGCGTATTCGCGCACTTCCTGGGTGATCTTCATCGAGCAGAACTTCGGCCCGCACATGGAACAGAAGTGCGCCACCTTCGCCGATTCCTTCGGCAGGGTCTCGTCGTGGAAGGCGCGCGCGGTATCCGGGTCCAGGCCGAGGTTGAACTGGTCTTCCCAGCGGAACTCGAAGCGCGCCTTGGACAGCGCGTTGTCGCGGATCTGCGCGCCCGGATGACCCTTGGCGAGATCGGCGGCATGCGCGGCGATCTTGTAGGTGATGATGCCGGTCTTGACGTCATCCTTGTTCGGCAGGCCGAGGTGTTCCTTCGGCGTGACGTAGCAGAGCATGGCGCAGCCGAACCAGCCGATCATCGCCGCGCCGATGCCGCTGGTGATGTGGTCGTAACCGGGCGCGATGTCGGTGGTCAGCGGGCCGAGCGTGTAGAACGGCGCCTCGTCGCAGCACTCGAGCTGCTTGTCCATGTTTTCCTTGATCAGGTGCATCGGCACATGGCCCGGGCCTTCGATCATGCACTGCACGTCATGCTTCCAGGCGATCTTGGTCAGCTCGCCGAGGGTTTCCAGCTCGCCGAACTGCGCGGCATCGTTGGCATCGGCAATGGAGCCCGGACGCAGGCCGTCGCCCAGCGAGAAGCTGACGTCGTAGGCCTTCATGATTTCGCAGATGTCTTCGAAGTGGGTGTAGAGGAAGTTTTCCTGGTGATGCGCCAGGCACCACTTGGCCATGATCGAACCGCCACGGCTGACGATGCCGGTGACGCGCTTGGCGGTCAGCGGCACGTAACGCAGCAGCACGCCGGCGTGGATGGTGAAGTAGTCCACGCCCTGCTCGGCCTGCTCGATCAGGGTGTCGCGGAACAGCTCCCAGGTCAGGTCTTCGGCGATGCCGCCGACCTTCTCCAGCGCCTGGTAGATCGGCACCGTGCCGATCGGCACCGGCGAGTTGCGGATGATCCACTCGCGAGTCTCGTGAATGTGCTTGCCGGTGGACAGGTCCATCACGGTGTCCGAGCCCCAGCGGATACCCCAGGTCAGCTTGGCCACTTCCTCTTCGATCGAAGAGCCGAGCGCCGAGTTGCCGATGTTGCCGTTGATCTTCACCAGGAAGTTGCGGCCGATGATCATCGGCTCCAGCTCCGTGTGGTTGATGTTGGCGGGGATGATGGCGCGACCGCGGGCGACTTCGTCGCGGACGAATTCAGGCGTGATTTCCTTGGGGATGCTGGCACCGAAGCTCTGGCCCGCGTGCTGCTGATCCAGCAGGCCGGCGGCGCGGTGTTCCTGCAACTTCATGTTCTCGCGGATGGCGACGAACTCCATCTCCGGCGTGATGATGCCCTGACGCGCATAGTGCATCTGGCTGACGTTCCTGCCCGGCTTGGCGCGGCGCGGGTTGCGCACGTGGGCGAAGCGCATGGCGGTCAGCTCGGCATCGTCCAGGCGGCGCTGGCCGAATTCTGAGGAAAGGCCGGGCAGGCGCTCGGTGTCGCCGCGATCCTCGATCCAGGCGCTGCGCACGTCGGCCAGGCCCTTGCGCACGTCGATCTGCACATTGGGATCGGTGTAAGGGCCGGACGTGTCGTAGACGGTGACCGGCGCATTGATCTCACCGCCGAACGCGGTGGGCGTGACGTCGAGACTGATCTCGCGCATCGGCACGCGAATGTCCGCTCTTGTGCCCTGCACGTAGACTTTCTGCGAACGCGGGAATGGCTGGATCGACTGCTGGTCGACCTGGGCGGACTCACTGAGATGTTGTTGTTCTGCACGCATCAGACTGGCTCCTCGATAGTTGTCGGAGCGAACCTGAAAAACACGGCGGGATAAGGGCATCGGGGCGCGCCGGGATTGGCGCCGAGAAAGCTCGTCTGGAAGACTGGCGAGCACATCTTGTTCCCTACGCAGGCCTTAACCTGATCAGGTTCAACGGGATCCGGAACTGTCCGATCTCAGCCTTCGACTCAAGGCACCCCGACAAGAACGCCCGCAGTCTAGCCACAAGCGATCGCGAGCGCCATCACCGAACGACCGATCGGTCACGCGCGGGCTTGCCGACCCTGCATCACGCCTGCTCCGGCTCGCCGCTTGACCCCCCGGAAAGCGGCGCTTAGCCTTGCCCTTCTCTTCTTTCGGGACTCCGCAAATGCTGCGCCCGCACCCTATGAATCGCCTCTTTCTCGCACTGGCCCTGACGGCCGGTTTCACGGGCTTCGCCTGGGGCCAGACGACCGCGACGTCGCCGGTTCGGATCGACCTGGTGAGCGTCTATCAAGCCGCCCTGGCGAACAACGCCGACCTCGCCGCCGCCCGCGCTCAGTTCCAGGCCACGCAGGAAGCCGTACCCCAGGCCAGGGCCGGGCTGTTGCCGCAGCTCGGCGCCGAGGCGGAAATCGCCTCGACGCGCACCGAGGTCGATACCTCCGCCGGCGAAGAGCAATTCACGCGCAGCGGCATGCTCTATCAGGCCAACCTGTCGCAGCCGCTGTTCAATGCCGAGCGCTGGTTTCAGCTCCAGGCCGCGCAGGCGCTGAGCGACCAGGCCCGGTACGAATTCGCATTGGCGCAGCAATCGCTGATCCAGCAGACGGCGGACGCCTATTTCTCGGTGCTGAGCTCGCAGGACAACCTGGCTGCCAGCCGCGCGGAAGAATCGGCTTTCAAGCGCCAGCTCGACCAGGCCAACGAGCGTTTCGAAGTCGGCCTGTCGGACCGGACGGACGTCCTCGAGGCCCAGGCGGGTTTCGACACCGCGCGCGCCAACCGGATGATCGCCGAGCGCCAGGTCGCCGATGCGTTCCAGGCGCTGTACACCCTGACCAACCAGGAATACGTGGCGCTCGAGGGGCTGGAACACGGCTTGCCGGTGCTGCCGCCCATCCCGAACGACGCGAGCGCCTGGGTCGAGACCGCAGCGCAGCAGAATCTCAACCTGCTGGCCGCCAACGAAGCCGTGGAAGCGGCCGAGGAGACGGTCCGCCAGCGTCGCGCCGGTCACGCGCCGACCGTCGATGCGGTCGCGTCCTACCAGCGCGGCGACAACGACAGCCTCGGTTTCAGCAATGCCGGCACCACCGCGTCGCTCGGCTTCGTGCCGCGCTACGACGGCGAGGTCGAGCAAGCCAGCATCGGTGTGCAGCTCAGCATTCCGCTGTACCGCGGCGGGCTGACGCGCTCGCAGACGCGCGAAGCCTTCTACCTGCTCGATCAGGCGGAGCAGCAGCGCGAGAGCCTGCGCCGCCAGGTCGTGGAGAACACCCGCAACCTGCACCGGGCCGTCAACACCGATGTCGAGCAGGTGCAGGCGCGGTTGCAATCGATCATTTCCAGCCGCAGCGCGCTGGAAGCCACCGAGATCGGCTATCAGGTCGGCACGCGCAACATCGTCGACGTACTGGATGCACAGCGCCGGCTGTATGCCGCGGTGCGCGATTACAACGACGCGCGCTACAGCTACATCCTCGACAACCTGCGCCTCAAGCAGGCTGCCGGGACGCTGAACCCGGAAGACCTGAGCAACCTGTCGGACTTCCTCGACCCGGACTACAACCCGGATACCGACTTCCTGCCGGACAATCTACCGCGCCTGGACGACTCGATCCGCGCGACCACGAACTGACCAACCCGGCGCGCGGAACACGCGCGCCGATCAGTTCGCCAGCAAGTCATCGACGCCCTCGAGCAGTCGGCCGAGAGCGCCCCGGTTCTTCTCCAGCACGCCCAGCGCCGCTTCGCCCATCGCTTGCGCACGCAGCGGCTCGGACCACAGCGCCGAAAGGCGTGAGGCCAACTCGGCATCGCTCTCCACGATCATGAGCGCACCGGCGTCGCGCATCCGCTCGGCGATTTCCTGGAAATTGAACAGGTGTGGACCACTCAAGACTGGCAGCCCCAACGCGGCCGGCTCCAGCAGGTTGTGCCCACCGTTGGGCACCAGGCTGCCGCCGACGAACGCCAGGTCGACCAGGGCGTAGAGAAACAGCAATTCCCCCATCGTGTCCCCGAGCAACACCGAGGCGTTCGCGCCGACCGCCTCGCCTGTCGAGCGGCGAACCGTTTCGAAACCCTGTCGCTGGCACAGTTCGAAGACCGCAGCGAACCGCTCGGGATGGCGCGGCACCAGTATCAGCAGGGCAAGCGGATGGATTTCCAGGAGGCGACGGTGGGCCGCCAGGATGATTTCGTCCTCGCCGGCGTGGGTGCTGGCGGCGATCCAGATGGGTCGCGTCTCGGCCTGCCACTGCTGGCGCAAAAGCTGGGCGCGCGAGACCAGGGACGGATCGATGGCAAGGTCGAACTTGATCGAGCCGGTCACCCGCACCCGCTCCGGCCTGGCGCCGAGATCGATGAAGCGCTCCGCCTCGACCGCCGTCTGCACCGCGATCAGCGTCAGCTCACGCAGCATCGGCGCCGTCAGCCCTCGCATGCGCGCGTAGCCGCGAGCCGACCGCTCGGACAGCCGCGCATTGGCCAGCACCACCGGAATGCCGCGGCGCGCGCATTCATGGATGTGGTTCGGCCATAGCTCGGTTTCCATGACGATCGCCAGGCGCGGTGCCAGCCGACCCAGGAACCGGCTCGCCAGCCACGGCAAGTCGTACGGCAGGTAGCAGTGCTGCACGCTGTCGCCCAGTGCGGCGCGAATCCGCTCGGAACCGGTCGGCGTCATGCAGGTCACGGTGAGAGGAAGCGACGGGTGCGATTGCTGGAGTGCGCGAATGACCGGAATCGCGGCAATGGCCTCGCCGACCGAGACCGCATGGACCCAGATTCCGCCGGCATGCAGCCCGGGCGGCAGACGCCCCAGCCGCTCACCGATGCGCCGTCGATAATCCGGTGCCCGGCGGCCGCGCCAATACAGACGCGCCAGCACCAGTGGCATCGCCAGCGTGAAGAGCAAGGTATAAAGGTGTCGATTCATGGCGGCGGAGCTTAGCAAGCGGCTCGCATCGGCCACCAGCGTCGCCATGTGCGTCCAACCCGTTTCAGCCACCTACCAGGAGCCTGCATGTCCGGCTACGTCTACCTCGCCATCGCGATCCTTGCCGAAGTCGTCGCCACCACCTCGATGAAGGCGGTCGACGGCCTGAACCGGCCCTTCGTCCTGGCGCTGGTCATCGGCGGCTATGCGATCGCGTTCTGGATGCTCATCCTGGTCGTGCGCACCATCCCGGTGGGCATCGCCTATGCCATATGGGCCGGCCTGGGGATCGTGCTGGTCAGCATCGCCGCCTATTTCATCTACCAGCAGAAGCTCGACCTGCCGGCGATGGCCGGCATGGGCCTGATCATCGCCGGCGTGGTGGTGATCCGCCTGTTCTCCGAGGCGGGCGCCGCGTGAACGAGGGTTCCGGCGCTGCGCTGCTATACTGCGCGCCCTCTATGGCGAGCCCGGAAGCCCATCCATGACCCGACCCCTGAGTACCGACATCCTGATCGTCGGTGGCGGCATCGCCGGCCTGTGGCTCAACGCCCGGCTGCGGCAGCAGGGCTACTCGACCGTACTGGTCGAGCGCGGCAGCCTCGGCGGCGGGCAGAGCGTCAAGTCCCAGGGCATCATCCACGGCGGCACCAAATATGCGCTGCATGGCGCGCTGACCGGCGCATCGGAAGCGATCGCCGACATGCCCGAGCGCTGGCGCGCGGCCTTGCGCGGCGAGGGCGAACTCGACCTGCGTGGCGTCCGCACCCTGTCCGACGCCCACTACCTGTGGTCGCCCGGCACGCTGGCCGGCAACCTGGCGGGATTTTTCGCCAGCAAGGCGGTGCGGTCGCGCGTCGCGCAGGTCAAGGGCGACGCGTTGCCGCCGGCGCTCCGGCATCCACGGTTCAAGGGCAAGGTCTATCGCCTGAGCGAGCTGGTGCTGGACGTCCCGAGCCTGATCAAGCGGCTCGCCGACCTGGCCGGCCCGTCCCTGCTGGCCGCGCAGGACATCCAGCCGCTGCGGCACGACGGCGCACTCCAGGGGCTCTGCCTGGACGGGCTGGAAATCCGCGCGCAGCGCGTCGTCCTGACCGCTGGCGCCGGCAATGCCGACCTGCTAGCCGCGCTCGGACTGCAGCAGCCGGCCATGCAGCGTCGTCCGCTGCACATGGTGATGGTCAAGGGGCCGACGCTCCAGCCGCTGTTCGCGCACTGCCTCGGCGCAGGCACCAAGCCGCGCGTGACCGTCACCAGCCACCCGGCCACAGATGGCCAGTGGGTGTGGTACCTGGGCGGCGAACTGGCCGAGACCGACGGCGTGGCGCGCACGCCTGACGAGCAGATCACCACGGCTCAGCGCGAGCTGCGCGAGCTGATGCCCTGGCTGGATCTGACTGACGCTACCTGGGCGACCCTGCGGGTCGATCGCGCCGAGCCCGCGCAGTCGAATCAGGCGCGCCCGGACAACGCCTTTCTGCACGAATCACCGCACCTGCTGGTGGGCTGGCCGACCAAGCTTGCGCTGGCGCCGGATTTCGCTCGCCGCGTCGAACAGACGTTGCTGCGCGATGGCCTGCGTCCGGGCGATCACCCACCGCTCCCGGCGCTTGCGCGCCCGCCGCTGGCCCCACCGTTCTGGGAAGGACTGCTGTAGATGACCGCCACGCTGCACGACCTCCTGCGCCCGCTGGGCAGCACGGGACTCAGGGTTTCGCCGCTCGGGCTGGGGACGGTCAAGCTCGGCCGCGACCAGGGCGTCAAGTACCCCACCGGCTTCACCATTCCGGACGACCGGCAGGCCCGCCACTTGCTTTCGATGGCCCGCGACCTGGGCATCAACCTGATCGACACCGCGCCGGCCTACGGCAACAGCGAGGAACGCCTCGGCCACCTGCTCCGGGGCGAGCGCGAGGCCTGGGTCATCGTCAGCAAGGTTGGCGAGGAGTTCGAGGACGGCCAGTCTCGCTTCGATTTTTCCGCAGCGCACACCCGTCACTCGGTCGAGCGCAGCCTGAAGCGCCTCGGCACCGATTACCTCGACCTGGTGCTGGTCCACTCCAACGGCGACGACCTCGCTATCCTGAATGACACGCCCGTCTACGAAACCCTGGCCACGCTCAAGCAAGAAGGCAAGATCGGCGGCTACGGGTTCTCCGGCAAGACCGTGGACGGCGGAATGCAGGCGCTGCACGACGGTGACTGCGCGATGGTCACCTACAATCTCGAAAGGCGCGAGGAAGCGGCGGTTATCGATTACGCCGCCGCGCATGGCAAAGGCATTCTGGTAAAGAAGGCGCTCGCCAGTGGCCATCTCTGCCTCGATCGCGAGGATGCGGTCCGGCTGAGCTTCGAGCTGCTGTTCGACCGGCCGGGCGTCGCCAGCGCCATCATCGGAACTATCAATCCGCAGCACCTGTCGGACAATGTCGCCAGCATTGCGGCCGTATTGAACAAGAAGACCTGAGCCGCCGAAGCGGCCGACCCCACGCAAGGAGAAGCCGATATGCCGCGCGTTCTGATCCGCAAGAACCCCTCCGACTTCAAGACCCTGCCCCTGTTCATCGAGGCCAGCGCCGAGGGCCTGAACTACCAGGGGCTCGGCACGCCGCTGAACTTCACCCAGATGATCCATCGGCGTCGCCCGGTCGAAGTGGGCGACCCGGAACGGTTCTCGCTGGAACTGGCGAACCTCGGCGTATCCGTTCGCCTGACGCTGCATTGGCAAGGTCGCGAATATTGGGTACTGGTGCGCCAGCAGCGCCTGGATCGCGGCGATGTCGTGCTCAAGCTCATCTCCGGCTACGTGCCCGCCCATGAACTCAACCTGCCACTGCTCACCGCCGTCCAGGAAATAGCCGAGGAATGCCTGCTCGAAACGCCGGAAGGCTGGCTCTCGGGACGCTTTGGCGATACCTGGCTGCCGACCCCGTACGAAGGCGCCCTGCGCTATCGGGAGGCCGCGCATTTCACCCTCTCATCGCTGACCGGCGCGACACGGTCGGTGCGCTGCAACGGCATGACGCTCATGGAGCGCCCGCGGGCGTACGTGCATCTGCCCACCGCCTCGTTGCAACTGGTCTACGATATGCGCCTCGATCTACCGCGCGAGACCAAGGAGCTGAGCCTGTTCCATGTCGACGAGCGCGTGGAGGAGGATCGGCTGGTGGCGCGGCTCGAGCGCAGCCGACCGGATCTCTACCTCATCCCGCTGCAGGACGGGCGACCGACCGCCGAACTGGCGACCTTGCGCAAAGGACAGCTGACACCGGCCTCGACGCGCGGCCTGTGGCTGGCGGAGAGCTTCGCCCCGCAGCACGGCTGGGTGGTGCGGGACGAGCGTATCAGTTGGAAGGATTGGACGATCCAGCAGGGCCTCGCCGATACCGCGCGAGAGCCCGCCGCCAGCAGCCGCTGAACCTCAGCGGCCGAACCTCAGCGGCTGCGGATCTTCTCGACGATGGCGGTCGTCGAGCTGTTCTCGACCAGCCCCAGCACCTTCACCTCGCCGCCGTAGGCCTGGACCAGCTCGGCGCCAACGACCTGCTCGACACCGTAGTCGCCGCCCTTCACGAGGATGTCGGGCCGAACCTCGGCCAGCAGACGCTCGGGCGTGTCCTCGGAAAAGCTCACCACCCAGTCCACCGCCCCCAGGCCGGCCAGCACCGCCATGCGCCGCTCGACGGCATTGATCGGGCGACCCGGCCCCTTCAGGCGGCTGACCGAAGCATCGTCGTTCACAGCCACCACCAGCCGATCACCCAGCGCACGCGCCTGCTCCAGGTAGGTCACGTGGCCGGCATGCAGGATATCGAAGCAGCCATTGGTGAAGACGATCCGCTCACCGTGGGCGCGGGCATCCTCGACCGCCGTCTGCAATTGCTCGAGCGCCATCACGCCGCGCTCCGAACCTTCCTCCCGCTGGACCGCACGGCGCAGCTCCGGCGCGCTGATACAGGCGGTGCCGAGCTTGCCCACGACGATACCCGCCGCCAGGTTCGCCAGCGCGACCGCCTGGGGCAGCGCCTCACCTGCCGCGATGGCGGCCGCCAGGGTAGAAATGACGGTGTCCCCGGCGCCCGTGACGTCGAACACCTCGCGCGCGCGCGCCGGCAGGTGAAGCTCCGGGAGGTTCGGACGCAACAGCGTCATGCCATGCTCGCCCCGCGTCACCAGCAGGGCCTCGAGTTCGAGCGCGCCGATCAAACCGAGCCCCTTGGCCACCAGCTCGGACTCATCCGCACAGGCGCCGACCACCGCTTCGAATTCCGCGAGGTTGGGCGTGATCAAGGTGGCGCCGCGGTAGATGGCGAAGTCTTTGCCCTTGGGATCGGCGAGCACCGGAATGCCTCGGCGCCGCGCCGCCGCGATCAGGGCTTGGTGGTTCTTCAACGCCCCCTTGCCGTAATCCGACAGGACCAGCACCTTGACCCCCTCGAGCAAGGCGTCGACCTGGGCCGCCAGGGCATCGGCATCCGTCCGGAACGGCTCCTCGAAATCCATCCGCAGCAGCTGCTGGTGCCGGCTCATGACGCGCAGCTTGACGATGGTCGGCTGGTCGGCGATGCGCTGGAAATGCGCAGCCACCCCCGCCGCATGCAGGCTGTCGGCCAGGCTGACGGCCGCCTCGTCCTCGCCCGTGACGCCCGCGAGCGAAGCCGGCGCGCCGAGCGCCGCGATATTCAACGCCACGTTCGCCGCCCCGCCGGGACGATCCTCGACCTGATCCACCCGCACCACGGGAACTGGCGCTTCCGGCGATATCCGCGACGTGCCGCCATGCCAGTACCGATCGAGCATGACGTCGCCGACCACCAGAACCGGGGCTTGGTCAAATCGGGGCATGGATAGCTTCATCGGGGGCTCCACAAGTCCAAAAAATGGGGGCGATCATAGCATGCGAGGCTTTTCGCCCCAGGGCGCTCGGCCTCGCAGCGCCAAGCCACCGCAAGGAACGGGAGCGGGCTTAGTCGGCCTCCGAGCCCGCTGCCGGCACGCTTTCGTCGAACTGTCTCGAGTGCAACCGGGCGTAATAGCCATTGAGGGCCAGCAGTTCGGCATGCGACCCACGCTCGACGATTTCGCCCCGGTCCATGACCAGAATGAGGTCCGCCTTCTCGATCGTGCTCAGGCGATGGGCGATGACCAGTGTCGTGCGGCCATGCATGACCTTGTCGAGGGCAGCCTGGATATGCCGTTCGGACTCGGTATCCAGCGCGGAGGTCGCCTCGTCGAGAATGAGCACGGGCGCGTCCTTGAGCAGCGCGCGGGCAATTGCCAGGCGCTGGCGCTGACCACCCGAGAGCAATACGCCGTTCTCGCCGACCAGCGTGTCGTAGCCCTGCGGCATCTTTTCGATGAACTCGGCCGCGTACGCATCTTCGGCGGCCTGCCGGATCGCAGCCAGCGGCGCTCCGGCAAGATCGCCATACGCAATGTTGTTGGCGATGGAGTCATTGAACAGGGTGACGTTCTGGCCCACCAACGCGATATGTCGTCGCAGATTACGCAGGCGATAGCGCTCCAGATCCAAGCCGTCGAGCAGGATCTGTCCGTGCTCGTGGTGGTAGAACCGGGGGATGAGGTTGGCGAGGGTGGACTTTCCACTGCCGGAGCGGCCCACGAGGGCAACCATCTGGCCTGGCTCGACGGCGAAGGAAATATCCCTGAGCACCGGTGCATCGCTACCCGGATAGCTGAAAGTCAGGCCCCGCACGTCCAGCCGACCGCTCACCCTTTCCCGCTCCTCGGCGCCCTCATCGGTCTCCGGCGCCTCGTCGAGCTGTTCGAAGATGCTCTCCGCCCCGGCCACGCCTCGCTGGATGGTGGAGCTGACCTCCGAAAGCTGTCGAATCGGCTTGGGCAGCAGGCCAGCCAGGGAAATGTAAGCGACCAGATCGCCTGCCGACGCATCGCCGCGCAACAGCAGCACCAGGAACATGAGCACGGCCATGGCGCAATAAATCACCAGTTGCAGCGTTGGCGTGTACACCGCATTGGTCTTCACCATTCTCAGCTGCTTGGCCTTGTTGTCCGCGCTGGCGTGAAGGAAGCGCTCCTGTTCGTACGGCTCACCCCCGAAGCTGCGCACCACGCGGTAGCCGTGGATGGTCTCGGAGGCCACGTGCGTCACATCACCCATGGCCGCCTGAATCTTCTTGCTCTGCTTGCGGAATTTTTTGCTGGCGCTAGCCACCATCACGCCAATGACCGGCAGGATCGCCACCATCACCAGCGTCAGCTTCCAATTCATCCACAGCAGCGTGGCAAAGAGAAAAACGACCGTCATGCCTTCGCGCACGACAACCTTGATCGCGTCTGTCGCCGCACCCGTCACCATCGTCACGTTGTAGGTGATTCGCGAGATCAGGTGACCCGAGTTGTTGCTGTCGAAGTAGCGGTTCGGCAAGGTCAGCAGGTTGTTGAACAGCGACACCCTCAGGTCCTGCACCAATCCCAACGAGACCTTCGCCAGGAAATAGTTGCCCAGGAACGAGCCCAGCCCCTGCCACAGCGCAATGAGGATGATGAGCAAGGGCACGGCCTGGAGGAGCTTCAAATCAGCCAGCCAGGGCTGGTCACTCAGATACGGCACCTGAGCGAAGAAGCTCGCCTCGGGGTTGTTCAAGCCATCGACGAAAAACTTGAGGATGTAGCCGAGCATTGGCTGGGTCGAGGCGAAGATCAAAAAACCCAGCAAGCTGATCGCAAAGGCCCCCGAATAGGGCACGACGTAACGCAGCAACCGCATGTACACCTTGAGGCTGGATTGCTGGGTAGAATTGGCCATTCGGCAGGCCCCATGACGGCTAGAGGAACAAGATGCGGATTGTAACAGCGCAGGAATTGGAACGCTGGCTGGCCACGGGAAAGGTTCTCGAGGCCGATGCCAGGGGGCCGAAGGTCGTCGCGCTGGATGATCGTTCGTTCCTCAAGATCTTCCATACTCGGCGGCATCCGATGCTGGCGCGCCTGCAGCCGGCTGCACAGCGCTTCGCCAATAATGCCGCCCTGCTGCGGCGATTGGGTATCGCCGCGCCAGTGGTGACCGAAACGTTCTGGATCGACCGCAACCGGGGCCTGAGCGGTTGCCTGTATGAGCCGTTACCAGGCATCTCGATCGACACCCTGTCGAAACAATCCCCCGAGCGCCTGGAAGAAGTTCTGCCTCGCCTGGCCAGTTTCATCCGCGGCCTGCATGGCAAGCGTCTGTATTTCCGCTCGCTGCATATCGGCAACATCCTTCTGCTGCCCAGCGGCAACTTCGGTTTGATCGACTTTCTCGACCTGAAGCAAAACAGACTTCCTCTTTCCAGGTGGCATGTCCAGCGCAACCTTCGCCATCTCAGCAGCCACCTGGAGCGTCGCAAGAATATGGATTTTCCAGCCGAAGAACTTTTTCGGCTGTATCACACGGACAGACAGGAGCACGAGCATGTGTCGCTCAAGGATCGGCCAGTACAGAGTCAGCGAAAACCGTAAGCACGCGAACACCCGGATCGACGCCCAGCAGACGACCATCGACGACAGCGTCGTCAGAACCCTCGTGTCGACTCGACGCACCCTTGCCCGAGAACGCTTGACCAGCGTCTGCATGGGCATCGACGGCGAGAAGGTCTTTGTCAAAACAACATGTATCAGGGGGCTGCCGGCAAGATTTCGCATCAGCCTGGGATTGCGCCGGTCGTCCGGCGCCTACGATTGGCCGATGGCCGAGTTGCGTAACAACCTCGAAGCACGCAAGCGAACTGAAGCCATACCGCGACTGCGCGGCTATGGCTTCATCAAACGCTTCGGATTCGTGAGCGAAATGTTCCTGGCATACGAGCATCTGGACGGCTACATCCATGGCCTGGCGTGGCTACGGCAGCAACCCAACCAGGCCACTGCATTCGCCCAGGCGGCGCTCGGCCTGCTCACCATGCTCAACCGGAAAGGCCTTTATCATCTGGATCTCTGGGCCGGAAACATCATGCTACGGCCCGATGACCTTTCCATGCTCAAGGCAATCGACCTTGAAAACTGCCACATCGGCGATACCGCGTTCCTTGGCGAAACGCTGGGTTACCAATGCGCCTTCCTGTACCAGTACGCCATGAATGATTTCATCGCCGAAGCAGACTATGACGCTTTAGTGTTCGCCCACCTTGATCGGCACGAGCCGCACTTGGACATGACAGCCTTCATGCCCTTCTACACTCGCTTCAAGACGCTGGGCGCCGGCCGCAAGGAGCGACGACTCATTCCGACGAAGGGCCTCCTGATTCCCGGCAAACCTGCGAAACGGACCACTTACTGAGCATCGTCGCCCGGGCCCGGTCCTCGCCTGGCGCGGCTCGCGGCGACCGCCAGACGGTATCGCTGCAGCGCGATCCAGGTGGACATCTGTTCAGGAAGTTTGCGAAGCGCGCGGACAGTTCGGCTTGCCGCGCTCTTGTGCGCACGCGGGCGCCATGTCCCAGCATACAGATGACGAGCCAAAGGCCGAACGTCAGCACCTGCGGCGCCTCGTGCATCAGCCAGACGCCCGATGCGCAGTACCCGTTCAGCGTCGATAGCCTGATCCCTGTCATCGCCAGAAAAGCCATGAGCGAGAAGCAAGCGGCTGACCTCATTTACATTGACCAGCTCCGAAAGGCGCGTGCAATCGAATGCCGTAGCGTCGTAATAAGCCAGCATGGCCCGAGGCAACCAGTGATCGCTCACCGCCCCGATGATGGACGTCGAGAATCGGCCTTGGTCCTCCAGGCCGATGAAGAAGTCGGCGCCATGTAGCTCGCTCAGCGGCTGAAGGACCTCGACGTCGACATCACAATAAATGCCGCCTTGCTCCTGAAGCGCGAGCATACGAACGTAATCCGATACGAAGGCGTAGCGGCCCGCTGCATAGGCGGCAGCCGTGAACGAGTGAGCGGCCGGATCGAATCGCGATTCGTCCCAGCGAACCAGTTCGTACTCAGGCAACCGAAAAGCCCAGGAAGCAAGGCAGCGCCTCGCCTGCAACGGCAGCGGGTTGCCACCGAACCAGCAGTAATGCAGCCGCTTCGGAATCATGGGGTACAACCCCGCCCGGCACCTTGCATTTCGCGCCACCTCGGGCGATAGCCATCAAGCCTCATGTCCACCAGCCTCGTTGGACGCAATTACCGCCTGTCCACCGTCGGCCGACGCCGAGCATTTCTCGGCCAACAGACACAGGCACAGGAACAGCGGCAACCAAACGGTGAACCATTCCTCGCGCGGCTTGACCCAGGGACCCATGCCGTCCGTGAACAGCGATACGCCGGCAAATGCAATCAGGGAACACAGGGCCAGGCCACGAGGGGTTGATCGGCGTCTGAATGCCTGGACCAGCACCACCGCTTGCAGCGCGAGCCACAGCAGCAAGCCGATTACACCCAACTGGATCGCCAAGTGCAGATACAGATTGTGTGCGTGCTCGAACTCGATAGGTAACCCGGCGACGGGCAACAGGTATTCAGCGCCCAGCCCCTGACCGACCCAGGGTGCGAGTTGCAGGTATTCATAGGCGGACGCCAGCAACTGCGGTCGGTAAGACAAACCACCACGCAACACGACCTCCGGCATCAGTACGGCAGCTGCGCCGATTAGGGCCAAGGCCATAGCCAATCCCGCAATCAATAGGCGGGAGGGACGGCACAGCGCTGCGAAGGCGAAGGCGCAGACAGCCGCGAGCAATGGGCCCTTGCTGCGCGACATCAGCAGGAACGCAAGGTAGCCAATACAAGCGGGCAACCAGGCCCAACGACGCAGCGCAGGCGCAAGATCCGAGCGAAGGAAAACCAGCAACACACCCAACGCCCCCATGACATGGCTGGCGAGTATCGTGTGATCAAGATGGCCCGTCCCAACCGCTCTCACCTGCCACGGGTTTCCTTCGAACACATACATATCGACGAGTGAAACCCAGGCGACAAGTCCGCCCAGCAGCGCACTGTTGGCGACCGATCGCCAAAGCAGTAACGGATCGAGGGCCGCAAGCGCTACCCAGGCATTCGCCGCGAGCAGCACATACAGCAGGACCTTGAATCGTCGTTCCTCGCCGCCCCAGCCGAGCGAAAGGGCTGCCCAGGCGGTCACGATCAGCAACGCGACCAGCAACCCCCGGTCCCACGCCTGGCGAATGATCGGAAACAGAAACAGCCCCACGATGCCCGGCAGCCACGCCAGAAGAATCAGTCCCTGATGGTAGAGCTTGCTGCTAGGCAATAGCTGCATGCCCAGCAGGAACCAGACGACTCCAGCGCTGAGCCACAGGCTCAGGCATCTCACCCTCACTGCACTCCGATCAGCGGATACACCCGGCCTCTCTTTCATCTGGACCATTCCCAATAGCGAAGGCGCGACCATAGCCGCTCGAGCGTTTGACGCGTCTTCAATTTGGGCTTCCTGACGCAATGCTCGATATCGCTGAGCACCCCTGTCTGCTGTTCGGCCAGACGAGGCACGACCATCAAGGCCTGGATGGTTGGCAGCAGGCGCTCGGAGTAATACCAATCGATCGGCAATCCGGACGCCGGCGCTTCGTCGAGTATGCGCTGATAGATCGAGGCGTTTACAACGTAGGCATGAGCGAGCCGGACCCGGCTGACTCGCTTCAAATTGCGCGTGACGTGCTGCGTGGTTCCGCCCTTTTTGAGGGTGCCGCCCAGATACAAGAGATCCCACGACGCCGCATGGATCTGTTTCTCGACCGTTTGCAGCACTTTGCGCGTATAGGGAGCGAACTCGCAGTCGTCTTCCAGAATCAGCACATAGGGCCAACCTTGGGCCTGAGCACGGGCAATGATTGCCAGATGACTGCGCATGCAGGCCCAGGTCGCCCGAAGCTTGTGTTCGAAATCTTCGCGCGGCCCGTCGATACGCTCGAGGAACAGGCGCAACGCCGGCGAGGGCGTGTCGCTCCCAAGCGCCAGGGCGGACACTGCGGAGAAGCGGTTGACCGACACACCTATCCGGGCCCGCACATGCGCGTCCAGCCACGCCCAACGATCCGGGCGGGCATCAAGATTGATCACGTACCCGTGATCGAACGGCCAAGGCACCGAAGCGGGCGCTATCGTGACGGCATCTGCCGCTGATAGCCGTTGCGGGAGGGATACGCCAGAAAGTGGCTGGTGCTGCAAGAGTTTCTCCAGTAAGTCGAGGTTTCGCCCTAAACCGTCTACGCCGTGCGCCAAGTGGTGATCGGCAAAGCGGCTGGAAGCATCCAGGCGTTCCAGATACCCGGCTTGCACCTCCTCCAGGGCATGAGCCAGCGCCTGCGCGGAGCTGATTCGCGGCCCGAAGAAATCTTCCTGCTTGAAGATGTCCACGTCAGCCGAAGCGTTCACGAACAGAACAGGCCTGCGAGCCAGCGCCGCCTCGATTACGGCATTGGACATGACATTGATGACCACCCAGGATTGTTCCAGCGCCTCGGCCAGGGAGCATTCGGCCGGTAGCACCTGCACGTTGCTCAGCGTACTGGCGATTTCCTGCCAAAAGGGCACCTTGCTGCGAGGGTGAGCTTTGACGATCAGCCGATAGCGAGGATGCTCACGGGCCCACTCGGCAAGAAGCGCGTAGGTCCGCTGATAGCCAGGAAGCTTCTCCTTGTCCGGCCCGACCCCGAGAACAAGGATCGCTCCCTCCTCCGGTTTCACCGCGGGCAAGTCATAGGCACTATCGACCATGTGCGAACCGGCCAGGACGACGGTGGATGATCCGAACCGCACCGGACGCGCCTGTAGTCCTTCGAGTGAGCTCTGGCCAAACACGAAGTAGTAGTCGTAGTCGTTCATGGCCAGGCGTTGGGAGGCTTCCACCGTCGTGGCATGGGCCAGGTGGACGAGCAAGCGGCCCTTGCGGTTCAACGCCTCGCGAAGAAACGGGCTGTAAAGGCTGCCATTGCGATCGTTCAGAAGAACCTGCGGCTGATAACGCTCGACAAGCCACTCGGCATGGGCGGCATAGCCGTAATAACGCGTGGGCACGAAGCCCGCCGGACTCGTGAGCTGCCGTCGTTCGAGCATGTCGCGAATGTCGGGTAGTGCCGTTTCGGTCAGTCGATGCCCACGGGCTCGAAGCTCGCTCATGAATCGGCGCTTGCGCTGGAACCCGATGACCTTCGGTGCCGATTGCAAAAGCAAGAAATCACAGGGTTCCGCCGATACCGCACCAGCCAGGCGCCATTTTGCGCGACTGCCGAACCACCAGTCCTTCAGTGCGTCCCGCATGAAGCGCACCGCACTGCCAAGGACACCGTGGCGTTCCCGCAGCAGCAGCCATCGATAGCGATCGAGCGTCCTTGCCTTGTCGGCCAGTGAGTTACTGGTGGTTCTGGTCGTCATCAACCTTCATCCCAGTTGCCGAACCATCGGCAGGGACCAGAAGCGTGTCCGAGCAGCGGTATCGGAGAATACCGAGGCGAGCCTTTGGCGCTGGGACTCTAACAATGCCGGATCAGCCTCCTGCAACGATAGTCGCAGCAACACCTTGGCCATGCCCTGCGGCTGCCCTAGCTGGAACAGGCAGTGCTCGTCGGCGATGACTTCGCGGCCGCCTCCGCAATCACTGCAGAGGGTCGGCACGCCAGCAGCCATCGCTTCGAGCAACACCATGCCGAATGGCTCATGATCCGATGTCAGCGCGAACAGGTCGAATGCCTTGAAGTAGCGTCGCCCCTGCGGCACCTGCCCCAGAAATCGAACGCGGTCAGTCACCTCAAGCTCGGAGGCAAGCCGCTTGAGCTCCGCTTCCAGACGGCCGCTGCCCATGATGGCGAGCACGCTTCCAGGGGGCAGCTGTGGGGCTGCCAGGGCGAAGCCACGAATCAGCGTGGCCTGATCCTTGTCCGGGTGCAGGCGACCGACATTACCGATGATCCACGCATTCTGCGGTAGGCCTAGCGCTTCGCGCGCCGCGGGGCGGTCGAGCTGCTCGGCCTGCACCGCCTCGACGTCGATGCGGTTGTAGAGTGTCTCGATGCGTTCAGGGGGCCAATCCGGCAGGCAGGCGCGAATATCGTCGCGCACCGAATCGGAGACCCCCAGCAGCGCCAGGCGCTGGCGAAACAGCTTGGCCAGCAGGCGCCGTGAGCGTCTTTGGTAGACGCCGAATGCATGGTTCACGCCTATCACCGGCAGCTTCGTGGCCAGCAGAGCAATGTAGGTTGGCTTGAAGCGATGAGCGATGCAGAAGCGGAAGTTGCGGTCCCTTACAAGACGTCTTAGCGCACGCATGGCGCCCAGCTTGAGACCCCGCACCTCGGCGCTGCCATAGTCGAGAAAGCGCACGTCATCCGACGCCGACTCCCGGACGACCGCATCATTCGGCGCGCCCGTCAGATAGACCGTGCACACCTTGTACGGCGTCCCCTCGAACAGCGCGGCGTACTGGCGGGCACAATCGAGGAACGGCCCGTCATAACCGTGGCAAAACTGCAGCACCCACTGCTCAGGCGGCGTCATACCGGTCCTTGCCGTCCTTGATCACGAGAATGTCTTCCATGATCAAGTACTGCAGATCAGACCCATAGAACATATCCAGCGCATCGGTCGGTGAGCAGATCATCGGCTCGCCGCGGCGATTGAGTGAGGTGTTGAGGGATACGCCGTTGCCGGTGAGCTTCTCGAGTTCGACCATCAGGTCGTACCAGCGCGGGTTATGGCGGCGCTCCAGCACCTGGGCGCGGGAGGTGCCGTCTTCGTGGACGACTTCTCCGACGCGCTCTTTCCACGCCTCGTTGACCTCGAAGGTGAAGGTCATGAAGGGGCTCGGGTGGTCGACCTTGAGCATCTGCGGCGCGACGGTGTCGAGCATGGACGGGCAGAATGGCCTCCAGCGTTCGCGGAACTTGATCTGCTCGTTGATGCGGTCCGCCACGCCCGGAATGCTGGGGCAGCCGATGATCGAGCGGCCGCCGAGCGCGCGCGGGCCGAACTCCATGCGGCCCTGGAACCAGGCCACCGGGTTGCCGTCGACCATGATCTTCGCGATGCGCTCGGGCATGTCGTCGATCTTCTGCCAAACCGGTTTGTTCGGATGACGCGCACAGGCAGCGATGACGTCTTCGTTGCTGAAGGACGGGCCGAGGTAAACGTGCTCCATCTTCTCCACCGGCACGCCGCGCTGATGAGACACATAAGCCGCGGCGCCGACCGCCGTGCCCGCATCGCCGGACGCGGGCTGCACGAACAGCTCCTTCACGTCGGGCCGAGCGATGATCTTCTGGTTCAGTTTGACATTCAGCGCGCAGCCGCCCGCGAAGGCGATCTTGCCGGTTTCTCGGATGATGCCGCCGAGGTAGTAATCCATCATCTCGAGCGCCAGCTTCTCGAACAGCGCCTGCATGCTCGCCGCGTAGTGGATGTACGGGTCGTCAGCGATGTCACCCTCGCGCTTGGGCCCCAGCCACTCGATCAGCTTGGGCGAAAAGTAGTAACCCTTGCCCTTTTCCTTGTAGCGGCGGAAGCCGATGACGTTGGCGTAATCGGTGTTGATGGTCAGCTCGCCATTTTCGAATTTGGCGAGACGCGAGAAGTCGTATTTGGCCGCATCGCCATAGGGCGCCATGCCCATGACCTTGAACTCACCGTCGAGCATCTCGAAGCCCAGGTATTCGGTGATCGCGCCATACAGGCCACCCAGCGAATCGGGATCGTAGAACTCCTTGATCTTGTGGATGCGTCCGTTCTCGCCCCAACCGAAAAAGGTGGTGGCGTACTCGCCCTTGCCGTCGATGCCGAGGATGGCGGTCTTTTCGGTGAAGCCCGAGCAGTGATAGGCGCTAGAGGCATGCGCCAGGTGGTGCTCGACCGGCTCGATCCTGACCTTTTTGAGATCGAATCCGAGCTGTTGCAGGCACCACTGGATGCGCTTCTTGTAGCGGTGATAACGGCGATTGCCCATGAAGATCGCGTCGAGCGCACGGTCCGGGGCGTACCAGTAGCGCTTGGCGTAATGCCAGCGGGCCTTTTTGAAGATGCTGATGGGTGCGAATGGAATGGCCACGACGTCGACATCGGCCGGCTTGATGCCAGCCTGCTCCAGGCAGAACTTCGCCGACTCGTAGGGCATGCGGTTCTTGGCATGCTTGTCCCGCACGAAGCGCTCTTCCTCGGCGGCCGCGATCAGCTTGCCGTCGATGTACAGCGCAGCAGAAGGATCATGGCTGAGGGCGCCGGAAAGGCCGAGAATGGTCAATGCCACGGTTGAAAGCCTCTTGAAAGCAGCCGGAAGTTCGAGGCAGCGCGCCTGGAGCTTCCGTACAGGTGTGATTCGACCCCGCAGGGCTTTTCTTCCAGCTTCAAGCCTCGGGCCTCAAGCTGTCTTTCGGTAAACGTGCATCCAGCAGTCGATACAGCGCCGACTCCCTCGGCCAGTTGCGCAGAAACCTGGCCCTGTCTCGCGCATAGGCGCGGGCGAAGCGCGTATCGCTGCGATGCTGACGCATGGCATCCAGGTCGATCAACGCCCAATGCTCACCCGTCCACATCAGATTGTGCCCCTTCAGGTCGCCATGACTGATGCGCTCGCGCACGAGCGCGGCAAACAGCTGCTCGAGTGCGTTCAATTGCTTTTCGGGGGGCGCATTGTCGAGGTACGGCTCGAAAGCCGCAATGGCGTCGTGCCCCTCGAGGAACTCGGTCACCAGCCACGCCCGCCCGCGCAGCCAGCAGCAACGCGACTCGCGGACGGCGATCGGCCTGGCGGTACCGATGCCGAGGAAGCCCAGGCGCTGGCCCTCGATCCAGCTATGCCAGGCGCGACTGGGCCGCCAGAAGCGTTTGAGCCAGTGCCCGAGCCCCTTGATGTTGTAGCGCTTGAGCAACAGCGGCTGCCCGTCATGCGGGACGCAGGCGACCGTTGCCGTGTTGCCGTCCTTGTACAGGCGCACCGCGCGCGCCATCAGCGCATCGGGATCGTCCAGCAGCGCGCCGAAGCGCTGGAGATCGGCCCGGCGGACCGCCCTGAGTCCTTGCGTCCCTCGCTCGACACTGAACAGGCTGCAGTCGCGGCCCGCCTTTTTCAGGTAATCGCGCAGGCGCCACTGCCGGACGCGTCGCACCTCGGCGCGCAATGCCTGCGCATCCAGCGCATGCACGGAGTTGGCCTGTCGATAAGGCTCCAACAGCCGTGGGATGTGGTCGTCGACGTCCGCGGGTAGCTGAGCGAAGAACACCGCCAGGTTCTTCGACGCCCGTTCCGCCGACAGCGGCGCCCCGGCACGCTCGGCGTGCACGCCGCCGCCATCGACGACATGGAGCCTGCCGTCGGCCCGCAGGAGGTTGTCCAGGTGCAAGTCGTCCTGCCAGATCCCCTGGCGATGCATCTGCGCCACGAGCATCAACGCCTCGCCCAGCACGTCTCGCTGAGCCGGCGACAGGCAGGGCTCGGCCTCGTGACGGCGCCAGGCATCCCAGAGGCTTTCGGCCTGCTCGAGAAACGCGAACAGCAGCCAGCCGCCCTCGCCGTCCTGCCAGCCGTCATCAAGCAGAGGTGCCGTCGGCATGCCGGCCTCGACGATCGATCGCGCCCCGGCACGCTCGCGCGCATAGGCCTTGGCAGCGCGCGGACCGACCAGCAGCTTGGCCAGCACGGCGCGGCCCTTCCAGACCCCCCGGCCGACGTAACGCTGCCCTGGCAGCACACGCAACCAGGCGTCGATGATCAGCTCCGCGCCGCCCAGCCGCAGCGAACAGGGCACCGCGGGCTCGCGCCCGGCGCGGGCGAGCGACGCAAGGGTCATCGCATCTTCTCCGAACGCGGGCCGCAGACAGCCCAGCGCCGTTGCCCAGACGAGGATGGAAGACGGCAGCTCATTCGCGCCCCTCGAAATACCGCAGCACCGCGGCGATCCGCCCCTTGTCCTGGGCCTGCAAGCGGCGCCGCTCGATGTATTGCAGGTAGAAGCGCAGGCGCTGGGTTCGGCTGAGGTGGCGCTTGGCGAGCTTGTCCAGGCAGGCTAGATCCTTGATGACCCGGCGCGTAAGGAACGGGCCGCGCCAGAAGGTGCCGGCAGGGCAATCGATGAGAAACAGCCGGGCCTCGGCATCGACCAGCAGATTGCGCCACTTAAGGTCGTTATGGGCGAAGCCGTGGCTGTGCAGGGTGCGTGTCGCCGCCGCCAATTGCAGGCTGACCTGCTGCACCCAGCGGGCATCATCGAGCCTGGGATCGCCGGCGCTGGCCATGTGTGCGAGGTCCTCGGAGGTTTCGATCTCCCGGGTCACCAGCGCGCCGCGGGCGAATCGTCCGGCCCGCCGCTCGGCACCGTAGGCAACGATCGGCGCCGTCGGGATACCCCAGCGCTGGAACAGCTGGAGGTTCTGCCATTCGGCCTCGACGCGCGAGCGACCGAGGAAACGTCGCAACCCCTTGCCTGCCCCCTGGTAGCGCTTGACGTAATAACGCACGCCTTCGTGCTCGACCCGGATGACCTCCGAAAGCGGATCGCGCGTCAGCGGTTCGCCCTCGAGCGCAAAGACCCGGTCCAGGCTGCCGAACGGTTCGGTGAGCCTGCCGCACGCGGGCTCGAGTACCCAGTGGCTCCTCATCGGGACGCCCGGCAGGCCAGCGCCGAAGGGATGCGCCACAACGGCACGAAGGGCCGCCAGACATGACGCCCGCGCACCTTGAAGGTCAGCAGGGGCGCGATGACCTGGTTGTGCGGATTGAAGCCTGGCCGCCAGACGAAGTCAGGACGTTTGCGAGTGATCGTGAAGGTGCGCAGCCCCATCAGCGACCCGAGATGGCCGCCACCCGAATCGTTGCTGATGACCACCTCGCAGCCGGCCAGATGGTCCATCAGGTGCTTGATCGAGTCGAACGAACGTACCGGAAACGGCCGCGCCGCCGCCTCGATCTGCGCCTGCTCGACTGGCATGCAGACGAATTCGACCCGCCAGCCCAGTCGCTCCAGGCGCCTGGCCAACCTGATGAACCCGTGCAGCGAGTAGTTCTTGCTGGGCTCGGGCGTGGTCGGAAAGATCGAAACGCAGGGCCGCGTCGCCTGGCCCGCCGTGGGCAGGTGCACCTGCACAGGCTCGTCGCAAGACAGTCCGAACACCTCGCGCGCATAGTGATCGACCCACTGCACCATGCTCCACCCGGTCCGCGATTGCAGGCACAGGGGCCGGCAGGCGCCGGCGAAGGTCATGCCCGCCACGGTCACGGCGCGGCCGTCGAGCGCCAGCGAGCGCGGCAACTTCTTCGCCGTGACATAGGCGACGTTCGGCGCCTGCAGGACGTCGTCGATGGCCTCTCCGGTGCGGTGCAGCCAGTTCACGTAGCTGACGACCAGATCGTGCGTCGCGGCCAGCTGCGCCAGGCTGAGGCCCGCATCATCCTTCAGCTCGATCCACGGGAAGTAGGCCTGGGCCGATACCAGCAACCCGGAATGGAAGCTGACCTGCGCCCCGCTGCGGTGAAAGATCCAGGCCAGGTGCAGGTAGAGCGTGACGTCGCCGAGCGCCGGGCAAGGTACGACGGCGACCCGCTTGGCCCGGAACGCCGCGTTCGTCGGCGTCAACTGCCCTTGCCGAGCGGCGACGCTCACAGCGCGCCCCCGTAACGCTGCTTGCGCGCGAGCAATCGGGCAGCCTTGCGTTCGAGCCGCCGCAATAGGGCCTGCTCCTGCGCCAGAACCTGGCGCAGCGGTCGCTCGAAGTAACGACGTAGAAAACGCAGTTTGTCGCGTTCGGTCAGACCAATGCCAAGCGCTGAAAAGTAGAGCCCGGCCAGGTCCTTGTCCCGCCAGCGACGCGGCACCGCATCGCGTGTCTGGGCGCGGTGCAGATCGATCAGCGACAGCCGCAGCGCATCGGGCGCCACCGGCGTGTCGGTGTGCAGCAGGAAGTGGCAGATATAGAAGTCGCGATGGTTGACGCCGGCGCGGTGCATGGTCCCGGCCATGCGGGCGACCTCGGCGATCAGGGCGCGCTTGATGACCGGAGAGGGCGGCCGCTCGAGCCAGTCGGCGGTGTAGTCCTCGAGGCTGATCGTCGGCGCCAGCTCCTCGGTGATGATGAACGAATGCTGCCGCGCCGGATTGGCGCCCCGCTCGCCGTAGGCCACCGCCGTCATCGTCGGCACGCCCGCCTGGTGCAGCCTTTCCAGCGCCCGCCATTCCTGGCCCGCGCCGAGCACCGGACGTTTTCCGAGCGACAGGTTCTTGAAGATCTCGCCCCAGCCGATACCGCGGTGGATCTTGACGAAATACCCCCGCCCGGCCACCTCGGTGCGCAGCGTGCGCCGCCCTTCGAGCGCGCGGTAGACCTGGCCGTGCAGCGCCTCGACGGCCTCGAACGGATCGCGATCGGCCCAGAGCGTGGCGAACGGCGCCTTGAGGACCAGCGCCTGCGTCTTCACGAACGCGCTCCGAGAATGACGTCCGCCGCCCGCTCGGGCATCGAATACAAGTCAGCCTGGTCGGCGAACGCCAGGGCATTGGCCGACCAGTGACGACGCGCCTCATCGTCGACCAGCATCTCGGCCAGCAGACGGTCCAGGGTGCGCTGTTCGAAGGGGCTGGGCACCACTCGGCCGGCCTTCGCGTCATCGATGTAATGGGCGTATCCGCAGACCTCGGTGGCCAGCACCGGCAGACCGGCGACCAACGCCTCGAGCAGCACGGTGCCCGTGTTCTCGTTATAGGCCGGGTGGATCAACAGGTCCGCGCCGAGCATGAAGCGCGGTACGTCGCTGCGGCCCTTGAGAATCTCCACCTGATCGCCGATGCCGAGCGCCCGGACCTGGAGCAGGAACGGCTTGGGATCATCCTGACCGATCACGATCAGCCGGGTGCGCCTCTTCAGCGGCGCCGGCAGCGCGGCGATCGCCTTGAGGCTGCGGTCCAGGCCCTTGGTCTTGAAGCCGGACCCGATCTGCACCACCAGCAGGTCGGTCTCGCCGAGGCCGAATTCCTGCCGGAACGCGGCGCGAATGTCGGCCGCATTGGCGGGTGCGCGGCGATCCGCGGCGATACCGGGCGGCAACAGGTGAAAGCGCTCGGCGGGCGTCCCGTAGTGCTTGACGAACAGCGGCTGCTGCACCTCGGAAATCATCAGGATTTCGGTGCGCGACTGCGGCGCGAAGACGGCGCGCTCGTACTCGGCGAAGTGCCGGTAGCGCCCCCACTTGCGGTACAGCGGGTTGCGCAAGGTCTGCGCCTTGTCTTCGAAGCAGGGATCGGCGGCGTAATACACGTCCAGCCCCGGCATCTTGTTGAAACCGACGACCCGGTCGACCGGCCGACGCTCGAGGTCGGCCTGCACCCAGGCGGTGAACTTCTCGTTGCGGCTATGGTTGAACAGCGCCTTGACCGGCGCCACCAGCACCTCGAAACCGGCCGGTACCTCGCCTTCCCAGATCAGCGTGTAGACGCGGATCGAATGGCCGCGGCGCTGACATTCCTGGGCGATGCGAAGGAAATCGCGCTGCAGCCCACCGAAGGGAAAATACTTGTAGAGCACGAAGGCGAGCTGCATCAGGCCGTCTCCGCCCGAGAAACGAGGGTTGCCAGCGCGTCGAGCACAGGGTCGGGCGTCAGGTTCTCGAAGCAGGGCTTGTGGCGGTCGCCGCGCCCGGCATTCGGGCCTTCCGCACAGAGATGGACCTGGCCCGGCCCGTAGGCGCCGACCCGGCCGGGCCGCGTCGGACCGTACAGCGAAACACCCGGAACGCCGAGCGCTGCCGCCAGGTGGCCGAGCCCGGTATCGACCGCAATGCAGGCACTGGCGCCAGCGATTTGCGCCGCCACGCCGGTCAGGTTCAGGCGAGGCAGGACCATCACGCCCGCCAACCCGTCGGCGATCCGCTCGGCCCGCAACCGCTCATCCTGATTGCCCCACGGCAACCGCACCCGCCAGCCCGCCGCGACTGTGCGCTCGGCCAGCTCGCGCCAGAATGCCTCGGGCCAGTGCTTGCTCGGCCAAGTGGTGCCGTGCAGGAACAGCAGATAGGGCTCGTCCGGCTGCCCGGCCAGGCGCGATCTGTCGAGGCCGTAATCTGCCGGCGACGGCGGCAGCGGATAGTCGAGCGCCTGCGCGAACAACTGACGGACCCGCTCCAGGGCATGCTGCTCGACGGGAACGGCATAGCGCCGATCGTAGAAGCGCGTCGCCAGCGGTTCGCGCGCGCTGCGCGCATCGAGACCGGCAACCGGCGCATCGACCAGCCGCGTCAGCCAGGCGCTCTTGAGCAAACCCTGCGCATCGATCACCAGGTCATACCGACGCGCGCCCAGGCGCTGCTTGAAACCTGACCATTCGCCGCTGCGCCAGGTTTGCCAAGGGCTCTTGCGCCAACGACGGATCGCGACCGGGATCACCTCGTCCACGGCGGGATGCCAGCGGGGAATCTCGGCGAAGCCTTCCTCCACCACCCAGTCGAAACGCAGCTGCGGGCAGGCTCGATGCGCATCGGTCAGCGCCGGCAACGTGTGGACGACATCCCCAAGCGACGAGGTCTTGATCACCAGCACTCTCAACGGCATTCGCTCCCGCTAGCGCTTGCACACAGACCGGAACGGCTCATGGCGACTTGATCTCGACAGGGTGCGGCACCAGCCGATCGAGGGCTTCCTCGACCAGCCCGGGCCGCAGTTCACGCATGCAGTTGTTGTGACCGAACCGGCAGGTGCGCTCGAAGCAGGGGCTGCAATCGAGCCCCAGGCGGACGACCTCCACCTGCTCGGATAGCGGCGGGGTGAACGCCGGCGAGGTCGAGCCGTAGACCGCGACCAGCGGCCGACCGAGCGCCGCCAGCACATGCATGAGCCCCGAATCGTTGGACACCGCCGCGTCGGCGCAGGACAGGAGGTCGATCGCCTCGGCGAGGGTCGTCTCGCCTGCGAGGTTGATCGACTCTTCGCGCAAGCCCGGAATCAGCAGCTCGCGGATTTCCTCGCCCACAGCGTGATCGTTCTTCGAGCCGAACAGCCAGACCTGCCAGCCCTCTCGCACATGACGCTCGGCCACCGCCGCGAAATGCGCCGCCGGCCAGCGCTTCGATTCACCGAATTCCGCCCCTGGGCAAAGCGCCAGGACGGGCCGGTCCAGCGCCAGCTCGAAGCGCGCCAACGCCCGCTCCCGGCTCGCCGCGTCGATTCGCAGCGAGGGCCGCGGATACGGCTGCGGCAAGGGCTGATTCGGCTCGTAGGCCAGCGCCATGAAGCGCTCGATCATCAACGGGTAGCGGGCCTTGTCGAGCCGGCGGATATCGTTGAGCAGCCCGTAGCGCATCTCGCCACGCCAACCGGTTCGCAGCGGGATGCCCGCCATGAACGGCACCATCGCCGACTTCAGCGAATTGGGCAGCACGATGGCCTGGTCATAGCGCCCCCGCAGGCCCGACGCGATACGCCGACGCGTGGCCAGATCGAGCACACCGTGACCGAGCGGAAAGCTCAGCGCCTCGTTCACTTCGGGCATGCGCTGGAGAATCGGCCGGCTCCACTCGGGCGCCAGCACATCGATCCGACACGCCGGATGGCGCTGTTTGAGGCAGACGAACAGCGTCTGCGCCATCACCATGTCGCCTACCCAGCTGGGTCCCACGATCAGAATGTTCATAAGCCGAAAGCCATAAGCTTGAAGCCGGAAGCAGGAGCCGGAGCATTGCCACGTCCGGCTTCAGGCGCCCGGCTCCGGGCTTACTTGACCAATGTCCGCCATTCCGGGTGCGCGGCGGTCTTGCCGCTCACCAGGTCGAAGTAGGCCTTCTGCAGCCGCTCCGTCACCGGGCCCCGGCGACCCGCGCCGATCTGGCGGCCATCGACTTCGCGAATCGGCGTGACTTCCGCGGCGGTACCGGTGAAGAACGCCTCGTCGGCGATGTAGACCTCGTCGCGGGTGATGCGCTTCTCGACCACCTTGATGCCAAGTTCGTCGGCCAGGGCCAGTACGGTGCCGCGGGTGATGCCGTTCAGGCAGGCGGTGACTTCCGGCGTGTAGACCACGCCGTTCTTGATGATGAACACGTTCTCGCCGGAGCCTTCGGCCACGTAGCCTTCCGGATCGAGCATCAGGGCTTCGTCCGCGCCGCCGGAAATCGCTTCCTGAAGCGCCAGCATCGAGTTGATGTAGGCGCCGTTGGACTTGGCGCGGGTCATCGAGATGTTGACGTGATGACGGGTGAAGGAGCTGGTGCGCACCTTGATGCCCTGGGTCAGCGCGTCTTCGCCCATGTACGCGCCCCAGTGCCAGGCGGCGACGATCACATGCACCTTCAGCCCGGTAGCACGCAGGCCCATGCCTTCCGATCCGTAGAACACCATCGGGCGCAGGTAAGCCGACTCGAGGTTGTTCTCGCGCACGGCGGCGCGCTGGGCCTCGTTCAGCTCGTCCTTGGTGAAGGGGATCTTCATGTTCATGATGTGCGCCGAATCGAACAGGCGATCGGTATGCGCGTCGAGCCGGAAGATGGCCGTGCCGTCAGGCGTGTCGTAGGCCCGCACGCCCTCGAACACGCCCATTCCATAGTGCAGCGTATGGGTCAGGACGTGGGTCGTGGCGTCGCGCCACGGCACCAATTCACCGTCATACCAGATCACACCGTCACGATCGGCCATCGACATCGTTGCCAGCTCCTCAAGAATGCGTTTCGTAGTCGCCAAGGGTTCAGGACGCCGGGCTCAGGCGAGTCCCAGCTCGCGCCAGATCCGCATGACGGACTGCCGCTCGGGTTGGAATTGATCCGCGCTCACCACACCGGGCAGCTTTTGCAGCGATTGCCGGTGGGCGGCCGCGCGATAGGCCTTGTATGCATCCTGCAGCAAGTTCACGTCCTGCGCGGACAGCAATCCGGCGTCCCCGAGCCCGTCGAGAATGCGGATGTTATCCGTGTAGCGCAGCAGCGTCGGATGCCTGTGCGACCACGCCAAGGCCGCGTATTGCACCATAAATTCGATATCCACGATACCTCCGGCGTCCTGCTTGAGGTCGAACACGGCGCCCGGATCGAAGGCGTTCGGCCCGCGTCCGGCGGTCGTCGCGCGGGTGCCGAGGCTGTCGCGCATCTTCGCGCGCATGGCGCTGACCTCGTCGCGCAGCGTGGGCAGGTCTCGCTCGCGACCGAGCACCGTGGCGCGAACGCGCTCGACGTCCCGCCCCAGACGCGGACAGCCGACCAGCACCCGCGCACGGACCAACGCCTGATGTTCCCAGGTCCAGGCTTCGCCGGCCTGATAGCGCTCGAAGGCCGCCAGCGAGCTGACCAGCAGCCCCGCCGCCCCCGACGGACGCAACCGCATATCGACGTCGTAGAGCTGCCCTGAGGTCGTCTGCGTCGTCAGCAGGTGAATGATCCGCTGACCCAGGCGCGTGAAGAATTGCGCGCCATCGATCGGCTTGGGGCCGTCCGTCTCGGCATTCGGGTCGCCATCGTGGACGAACACCAGGTCCAGGTCCGAGCCGTGCCCCAGTTCCAGCCCGCCGACCTTGCCGTAGCCGAGGATGACGAACGCCGGATCGCACAGCGAGCCATCGCTGCGCAGGGGCTGCCCGTGACGCGAGACGGTATGCCGCCAGGCCAGCGCCAGAACCTGCTCGAGAATCGCCTCCGCCAGCCAGGTCAGGTAATCGCTGACCTTCATCAGCGGCAGCGTGCCGGCGATTTCCGACGCAGCCACGCGCAGGCCGTGCGCCAGCTTGAAGTGCCGCAACGCCTCCATCTGTTGCTCGAGGTCGTCCTCGGGAATGCGCACCAGGCGTTCGCGCAGCTCGGCAGCCAACTCCGGCGCTTGCGGTGGGCTATATAGGCGCCCGGCATTGAGCAGCTCGTCGAGCAGGATCGGAAACCGCGCGATCTGCTCGGCGATCCAGGGGCTGGCCGCGCAGAGTTCGACCAGGCGTTGCAACGCGCCGGGATTCTCGGTCAGGAGGACGAGATAGGCCGAGCGTCGCGCCACCGCCTCGACCAGCGGCAACACCCGCTCGAGCACCAGATCCGGGTTCGCCTGCTCGACGGCCATCGCCAGCAGCCGTGGAATGAAGGCGTCGAGGCGTTCGCGCCCCATCCGTTGCATGGTGCGCACCCGGTTGCCATCCCGCAGGGCGGCCAACCGCTGGCAGGCCGCCTGCCCATCGGCAAAACCGGCCTCACCGAGCTGGCGACAGGCCGACGCTTCGTCCCAGGCCTCTTCCCAGAGCGGCAGCCATTCGCCACCCGCCAGCATTTCGCCGTCGCTCGCATCCTCGTCGTCGGGGCTGGCGATAACCTGGCGAAAATGCTCGGCGATGCGTTCGCGCCACCGGTCGAGCTGCTCGCGAAAATGCGTCCAGTCATCGAACCCGAGGATGAAGGCCACGCGCGCGCGATTCGTCTCGTCTTCCGGCAGCATCTGCGTCTGCCGGTCGTCGATCGCCTGCAAGGCATGCTCGGTATAGCGCAGGAACTCGTAGCCCTCGCGCAGCTCGGCGACCACCTCGGCCGGCATGTAGCCCTTGGCTTCGAGGGTCGCCAGCACGCCCAGCAGGGGACGCTGCTGAAGCGCGAGGTCGCGGCCGCCATGAATCAGCTGGAACGACTGGGCGATGAATTCGACCTCGCGGATACCGCCCGCACCCAGCTTGATGTTCTCGGCCATGCCCTTGCGCTTCACCTCCCGCTGGATCAGCAGCTTCATGTCGCGCAGCGCTTCGATCGCCGAGAAATCCAGGTAGCGCCGGTAGACGAACGGCTTGAGCATCGCCAGCAGCTCGTCGCCCGCCGCTCGATCGCCACCGACCACGCGCGCCTTGATCATGGCGTAGCGCTCCCAGTCGCGGCCCTGGTCCTGGTAGTACTGTTCCAGCGCGTTGAAGCTGAGCACCAGCGCACCGGAGGAGCCATAAGGCCGCAGGCGCATGTCGACGCGAAACACGAAGCCGTCGACGGTCTTGGCATCGAGCGCCTTGATGAGCTTCTGGCCGAGCCGAATGAAGAACTCCTGGTTGTCCAGCGCCCGCCGCGCGCCCTGGGTTTCGCCACCCTCGGGATAGCCGAAGATCAGGTCGATGTCGGAGGACAGGTTCAGCTCGCCCGCGCCGAGCTTGCCCATGCCCAGGATGACCATGTGCTGAGGCTCGCCGCTGCGGCGACCGGTCGGCGTGCCGAACTGCTCGCGATGCCCCCGGTACAGCCACTGGTAGGCCTGATCGATGCAGGCATCGGCCAGGTTGGAAAGATCGCGGCAGGTTTCGGCGAGATCGGCCTGGCGGCTCACGTCCCGCCAGACGATCCGCACCTGATGGCGATTACGAAAGCGTCGCAGCGTTTCGGCCAGCGAGTCCTCGCTGGCGCAGGATTCGAGGGCCGAGCAGAGCGTTGCGGCCAGCTCGCCCTGTTCGAGCGAACGCTCCAGCAGGCCCTCGTCCGCCAGCCCGAGCAGCATGGCGGGATCTCGACTAATCTGGTCGCTGACGAAATCGCTGGCGCCGCACACCCGCACGAAGGCGTCGCGCCGGAACTCCGGCCAGGCCAGGAAACGAGGCCGCGCGTCTTCCGTCAGCCCATCGAGGGCAGCGAGGAACGACTCTTCGGCACGGCGGACAAAAGGCAGGAGCGGGGCCGGCAACGCGACGTGTCGGGGCAGGCTCATGAGTACTTCCTAGAAAGGTCGAAACCGCCGTTCCAGCGCAGTCGCGACAGGGCCTTCGAGAGTACGTCGGCATCGCCCCGGGCCTTGCGTACGCCGAGCTGCAGCCGCCGCAAATGTAGTTTTACTACTGAAGGATGATGGCAGGGGGCTGATCTGGTCGCCAATTTGTAGTAAAACTACAGGGCCCGGTCCTACCCCCGGCATAACATCCAAGAACATATGCGCCGGCTCACAAAGCTGGTCGCAAAGCAGGCAACCGATTCTGGAAGCCTTTCCGCCCTGGAGCAAGCCATGCAAGACCTTGATCCCGTCGAAACCCAGGAATGGCTGGATGCCCTCGATTCTGTCATCGATCGAGAAGGTGAAGACCGCGCCCACTATCTGCTGACCCGGATGGGCGAACTGGCCACCCGCAGCGGCACCCAGTTGCCCTACGCCATCACCACGCCATACCGCAACACCATCCCCGTCACCCGCGAAGCCAAGATGCCCGGCGACCTGTTCATGGAGCGGCGCATCCGCTCGCTGGTCCGCTGGAACGCCCTGGCGATGGTGATGCGCGCGAACCTGAAGGACCCGGACCTGGGCGGACACATCTCCACGTTCGCCTCCAGCGCTACCCTGTACGACATCGGCTTCAACTACTTCTTCCAGGCGCCGACCGAAGAACACGGCGGCGACCTGATCTACTACCAGGGCCACGCCTCGCCCGGCATCTACGCCCGCGCCTTCCTCGAAGGTCGGCTGACCGAGGAGCAGATGCTCAGCTTCCGCCAGGAAGTGGACGGCCAGGGCCTCTCGAGCTACCCGCACCCGCACCTGATGCCGGACTTCTGGCAGTTCCCGACCGTATCGATGGGCCTCGGCCCGATCACGGCCATCTACCAGGCACGCTTCATGAAGTACCTGGAGAACCGCGGCTTCATCCCGAAAGGCAAGCAGCGCGTCTGGTGCTTCATCGGTGACGGCGAATGCGACGAGCCGGAAACCCTCGGCGCCATCTCCCTGGCCGGCCGCGAGAACCTCGACAACCTGGTGTTCGTCATCAACTGCAACCTGCAGCGCCTCGACGGCCCGGTGCGCGGCAACGGCAAGATCATCCAGGAACTCGAAGGCGTGTTCCGCGGTGCCAACTGGAACGTCAACAAGGTCATCTGGGGCCGCATGTGGGATCCGCTGTTCGCCCAGGACGAAGACGGCCGCATGCAACGCCGGATGGACGCCGCCATCGACGGTGAATACCAGAACTACAAGGCCAAGGACGGCGCGTACGTGCGCAAGCACTTCTTCGGTGCCGATCCTGAATTACTCAAGCGCGTCGAGTCGATGTCCGACGAGGACATCTGGAAGCTCAACCGCGGCGGCCACGACCCCTACAAGGTCTATGCGGCCTATCACCAGGCGGTCAACCACAAGGGCCAGCCGACCGTCATCCTGGCCAAGACCATCAAGGGCTACGGTACCGGTGCCGGCGAGGCGAAGAACATCGCCCACAACACCAAGAAGGTCGATATCGAGTCGCTGAAGAAATTCCGCGATCGCTTCGACATCCCGGTCAACGACTCCCAGCTCCAGGACCTGCCGTTCTTCCGTCCGGCCGAAGACAGCGCCGAGATGAAGTACCTGCGCAAGCGCCGCGAGAAGCTCGGCGGTTCGCTGCCGCAGCGTCGCGCCAAGAGCATCAGCATCCCGACGCCACCGCTGGACACCCTCAAGGCCGTGCTCGACGGCTCGGGCGATCGCGAGATCTCCACGACCATGGCGTTCGGCCGCATCCTCGCCTCGCTGGTCAAGGACAAGGACCTGGGCAAGCGCATCGTGCCGATCCTCGCCGACGAGGCACGCACCTTCGGCATGGAAGGCATGTTCCGCCAGCTCGGCATCTACTCCCCGGTAGGCCAGCTGTACGAGCCGGTCGACCGCGATCAGGTGATGTACTACCGCGAGGAGCGCGACGGGCAGATTCTCCAGGAAGGCCTCAACGAAGCGGGCGCGTTCTCCTCGTTCATCGCCGCGGGCACCGCCTACAGCAACTACAACCAGCCCATGCTGCCGGTCTACATCTTCTATTCGATGTTCGGCTTCCAGCGCATCGGCGACCTGGCCTGGGCCGCAGGCGACAACCAGACCCGCGGCTTTCTGCTCGGCGGCACCTCCGGGCGCACCACGCTCAACGGCGAAGGCCTGCAGCACGAGGACGGTCACAGCCACATCCTGGCCAGCACCATCCCGAACTGCCGCAGCTACGACCCGACCTATGGCTACGAGCTGGCGGTGATCATGCGTGAAGGCATCCATCAGATGATGGAATTGCAGCAGAGCGTCTTCTACTACATCACTGTGATGAACGAGAACTACCAGCAGCCGGCGATGCCGACGGGTGCCGAGGACGGCATCATCAAGGGCATGTACCTGCTCGAGGAAGCCAAGGGCGACTTCAAGCACCGCGTACAGCTGCTGGGCAGCGGCACCATCCTGCGCGAAGTCCGCGCGGCGGTGGAAATGCTCGCCAGGTTCGGCGTCGGTGCCGACGTGTGGAGCGTCACCAGCTTCAACGAGCTGCGCCGCGAAGGCCTGGCCGTCGATCGCTGGAACCGCCTGCATCCGCTCGAGGAGCGACGCAAGAGCTACGTCGAGCAGTGCCTGGAAGGTCGCGACGGCCCGGTGATCGCCTCGACCGACTACATGAAGCTGTTCGCCGATCAGATCCGCCAGTGGGTTCCGAGCGACGAGTACCAGGTGCTGGGCACCGACGGCTTCGGCCGCAGCGACACCCGCAAGAAGCTGCGTGACTTCTTCGAAGTCGACCGCCGCTGGGTCACCCTCGCTGCTCTGCAGGCTCTCGCCAATCGTGGCGCCATCGAACCCAAGGTCGTGGCCGAAGCCATCACCGAGTTCGGTATCGACCCCGAGAAGCGCAATCCGCTGGATTGCTGATGCCGCGAGCGAAGAGGAGAACCTATTGTGAGTGAGACCATTCGCGTACCCGACATCGGCAGCGGTGAGGGTGAAGTGATCGAAATCTTCGTGAAGGTCGGCGACCGGATCGAAGCGGACCAGAGCATTCTCACGCTTGAATCCGACAAGGCCAGCATGGAGATACCGGCGCCGCGCGCCGGTGTCGTCAAGGCACTGAAAGTGAAACTCGGCGATCGCCTCAAGGAAGGCGACGAGCTGCTCGAGCTGGACAGCGACGCCGGACAAGCGGACGAGCGCAAGGCCGAAGCCGCCTCCAGCGAGCCTGCTGGCGCCGCCACGGGCGGTCCGGCCGATGAAGCCGAAGCCTCGACACCCCAGGGCGACGACGATGCGTCGGCATCCGCCGGCGAAGGCGAGTCGCAGGAGATCAAGGTCCCGGACATCGGCTCGGCCGGCAAGGCCAGCGTGATCGAGGTATCGGTCAAGCCAGGCGACAGCATTGCCGCCGAGCAATCGCTGATCACCCTGGAGTCCGACAAGGCCAGCATGGAAATCCCCTCGCCCGCCGCTGGCGTGGTCGAGAGCATCTCCGTCAAGGTGGGCGACGAGGTCGGCACGGGCGATCTGATCCTGGTGCTCAAGGGCGCCGCGCCAGCAACCAAGCGCGAGCCGGCACCCAGCCAGGCCGCTGCCGCGCCCGCGGCCAAGGAGCAGCTCCAGGAAACCGCCGACGACGCACCGGTTGGTGAAAGCATCGACGAGGTCAAGGTGCCGGACATCGGCTCCAGCGGCACCGCCAATGTCATCGAGGTGATGGTCAAGCCAGGCGATCGGGTCGAGGCCGAGCAGTCGCTCATCACCCTCGAATCCGACAAGGCCAGCATGGAAATTCCGGCACCCAAGGCCGGCGTGGTCGAAAGCGTGTCGATGAAGGTCGGCGACCAGGCCAAGACCGGCGACCTGATCCTGACGCTCAAGGTCGCCGGCGCTGCGCCAGCCAAGTCTGCCGCCAAGCCAGCGCAGGCCCCGGCCGCTGCGCCGCAGCAAGCCGTCGCACCCAACAAGCAGGGTACGCCGGAAGCCAAGGTGGCGGCTTCGCCCGCACCGGCCGCCGCGCCAAGCGGGGACGGCAAGAAGGTCCATGCCGGCCCGGCCGTGCGCATGCTCGCGCGCGAACTCGGCGTCGATCTCGGACAGGTCAGCGGGACCGGACCAAAGGGTCGCATTCTCAAGGAAGACGTGCAGACCCATGTCAAGTCGATGCTGCAGCAAGCGCGGCAGGGCTCGTCCGGCGCGGCCGGGCCCGGCGGCGTCGGCATTCCGCCGATTCCGGCCGTCGACTTCAGCAAGTTCGGCGAGGTCGAGGAAGTTCCGATGACCCGCCTGATGCAGGTCGGCGCCGCCAACCTGCACCGCAGCTGGCTGAACGTTCCGCATGTGACGCAGTTCGACCAGGCCGACATCACCGAGCTGGAGGCCTTCCGCGTGGCGCAGAAGGCGGTGGCGGAGAAGGCGGGCGTCAAGCTCACCGTGCTGCCGCTGCTGCTCAAGGCCTGCGCGCACCTGCTCAAGGAACTGCCGGAGTTCAATAGCTCGCTGGCACCGAGCGGCAAGGCCGTGATCCGCAAGAAGTACGTCCATGTCGGCTTCGCCGTCGACACGCCGGACGGCCTGCTGGTCCCGGTGATCCGCAACGTCGATCAGAAAAGCCTGCTGCAGCTGGCGGCCGAAGCGGCGGATCTCGCCGACAAGGCGCGCAACAAGAAGCTCTCGGCCGATGCCATGCAGGGCGCCTGCTTCACCATTTCGAGCCTCGGCCACATCGGCGGGACCGGCTTCACGCCGATCGTCAACGCGCCGGAAGTGGCGATTCTCGGGGTGTCGAAGGCGACCATGCAGCCGGTCTGGGACGGCAAGGCGTTCCAGCCAAGGCTGATGTTGCCGCTGTCGCTGTCGTACGATCACCGGGTGATCAACGGCGCCGCCGCGGCGCGCTTCACCAAGCGCCTGAGCGAGCTGCTGGCCGACATCCGTACGATGCTCTTGTAAGCCTTCGATGCGTCATCAAGCCCCGCTTCGTGCGGGGCTTTTTCATGGTTTGAAAGGCCGCCATGCGGTCACTGACGCCGCTGTGCTGACGTCAGCAAACCGGCTCGTCGGAATGGCTGGCAAAACCCCGCAATCTCCCGTTTTGCCGGGCGCCGGGCCGCTTGCCAGAGCGGTCCGCATCATGCAACCTTGCCCCACTAATTCCAATGGGCCATCAGTGTGCCGCTCCCCGCTCACCTGAAGACGACAGCTTGATGAAAGCGCACCCCGACGCGACGTTACGCGCGGCGACGGACGTCGTTACACAGCTACCGGTGCCATCGCGCCTTGGCATGCTGCGCTTCGAGCGTCTGAACGAAGCGAGCTGGGCCCTCCTCTATCTCGACCCCGCCTGCGAGCGTTCGCTGGGGCTGCCCGCTGGCGAACTCTGCGCGCTGATCGGCTCGCCCTACGCCAGCCTGATGGAACCCGAGGCGCGCCACCAGCTGCATGACGTGGTGCAGATGCAGCTGGCCCGCGACGGCCAGTACCAGGTGCATTACCGCCTGCATACGCCCAACGGCGTGCTCGACATGCTCGAGCTGGGCGAAGCCTTCGTCCAGCACGGGCGCAGCCTGCTGCACGGCTACCTGCTGGCATACGAGAAGCAGCAGGACTTCGACTACCAGAAGGACCTCCAGGCCCAGAACGCCCGCCTGAAAGCCTCGCTGGAGCTGTACCAGCATTCGCAGGAAGAACACCTGCAGCACCTGATTCGCTCGCGTGCGCAGCAGAGCCTCATCGTCAGGCTGGCGCGTCATCGGTACAGCGCCGACGATCCGCTGCTCGAGGCCGCGCAGCTGATCACCCAGGCGGCGAGCGAGGCCTACGACGTCACCAGTGCCAGCGTCTGGCAACTGGACGAGGGCCAGCTACAGGCCGTGACGCTGTATCACCGTCCCAGCGACCGCCACAGCGTGCCGGAGACGATCGAGGCGGCGCGCTATCCGGTTTACCTCCAGGCACTGAACAGCGCACGGGTGATCGACGCGCACGACGCTCGCCGTGACCCGCGCACCGCCGAACTGGCGCACGATCACCTGCTACCGCGCCAGGTCACCGCCGTGCTTGACGCAGGCGTGCGGATCGGCGGCGAGGTGGTCGGCGTGCTGCGCCTCGAGCACACCGGCTCGACCCGCACCTGGCACGCCGACGAGATTGCCTTCGCTGGCGAACTCGCCGATCAGTTCGCCCAGGTCCTGGCCAATCAGCAGCGTCTCAGTGCCACGCACCGGCTGCATCTGTTCCGCCGCGCCGTCGAGCAGAGCGCCAGCGCCTTCCTGCTGGTCGGTCGGAACGGATCGCTGGAATACGTCAACCCGAGCTTCACCGCCATCACCCAATACAGCTCGGACGAAGTGCTCGGCAAGTCGCTGGCCGAACTGCCCGCCTGGGAAGGCCTCGGCGATCTCCTGACCGACGCCCGAAGCGCGCTGGCGACCAGCAACAGCTGGCATGGCGAAGTCCGCAGCCGGCGCAAGAACCTGGAGCCCTACTGGGCTCAGCTGACGATATCCAAGGTATTCGCCGAAGACGGGCAGCTCACGCATTACATCGGCATCTACGAAGACATCACGCAGAGCAAGCTGGCGCAGCAGCGCATCGAGCGGCTGGCCTACACCGACAACCTCACCGGCCTCGGCAATCGCCCCTACTTCATCCGCTCGCTCGAAGAACGCTTCACCGACGCGCAGGTGCCGGAGATTTCCCTGCTGCTGGTGGACATCGACAACTTCAAGCGCATCAACGACAGCCTCGGTCACCAGACCGGCGACAAATTACTCAGCAGTCTGGCCCTGCGCTTGCGCAATACGCTGCCGCCCGACAGCACCCTGGCGCGCTTCGCCAGCAACGAGTTCGCGGTCATGCTCGCCGGCATCGGGCTCGAGGCGGGCCAGGCCCTCGCCAACCAGGTGCTGCGCAGCCTCGAACAGCCGCTGTTCGTCGACAAGCAGCTGATTAGCGTCAGCGGATCGGTAGGCCTGGCCTGTGCGCCTGCCCATGGCGGCGATCCGCAAACGCTGATGAAGCACGCGGGCCTCGCGCTGCACAAGGCCAAGGCCAACGGCAAGAACCAGATGCAGGTGTTCACCGAGACCCTGAATGCCGAGGCCGACTACAAGCTGTTCCTGGAGAACAACCTGCGCCGTGCGTTGACGCAAAACGAGCTGGAGGTCTTCTACCAACCCAAGCTCGACCTGCGCACCGGCCAGCTGCAAGGCATGGAGGCGCTGCTGCGCTGGAACCACCCGGACAAGGGCATGATCCGCCCGGATCAGTTCATCGGCGTGGCGGAAGAGACGGGCCTGATCGTACCGATCGGCAAGTGGGTGGCCCGCCAGGCGTGCCGTATGTGCATGCAGCTCGGCGCGCTCGGCCTTGGGCATCTGCAAGTCGCCATCAACCTCTCGCCCAAGCAGTTCTCCGATCCCGACCTGGTCGCCTCGATCGCCGCGATCCTGCGCGAGGAGCAACTGCCCCCGGCCCAGCTCGAACTGGAGCTGACCGAGAGCCTGCTGCTGGAAGCCACCGAGGACACCCGCCGGCAGCTGCTCGAGCTCAAGGCGCTGGGCGTGACCTTGGCAATGGACGACTTCGGCACCGGCTACTCGTCGCTCAGCTACCTGAAGAAATTCCCGATCGACGTGATCAAGATCGACCGCAGCTTCATCAAGGACATCCCCGACAGCCAGGACGACATGGAGATCACCTCCGCCGTGATCGCGATGGCCCGCAACCTCAAGCTCAAGGTCGTCGCCGAGGGCATCGAAACCTCGCAGCAGCTGTCCTTCCTGCGGCGCCAGCACTGCGACATCGGCCAGGGCTACCTCTTCGACAAGCCGCTGCCGGGGCGCGAGCTGGTCGACGGCCTGCGCCGCTATCGCCGGCATCAGTAGCCGCACACGGCGGTAGCAGACAACCGCACCGACGCGGCGCAAAATGGCGGCCCGCTGTCATCCACGAGTCAATCGATGGCCACCGCCGACCTGCGCAAGGGCTACATGCTGGGGCTGCTCGCCTACGGCATCTGGGGCCTGTTCCCGCTGTATTTCAAACTGCTGACCGCCTTCGATCCGATGCTGATCGTGACCCAGCGCGTCCTCTGGTCCGCGCTGTTCGGTGCGCTCGCGCTGGCCGTGTGGCGCCACCGCGGCTGGTGGCGCGAGCTCATCGACCACCCGCGCCGCATTGGCGTGCTGGCGGTCAGTGGACTGCTGATCGCCAGCAACTGGCTAATCTACGTCTGGGCGGTGAACAATGACCAGATGGTCGCGGCGAGCCTGGGCTACTACATCAACCCGCTGGTCAACGTGGTGCTCGGCCTGGTCCTGCTGCGCGAGCGGCTGCGCCGCCTGCAATGGATCGCGGTAGGCCTGGCGGCGCTCGGCGTGCTGCAGCAATTGATGGCGCTGGGGCAGATTCCCTGGGTGTCGCTCGTGCTGGCGCTGAGCTTCGGCTTCTATGGCCTGCTGCGCAAACAGGCGCCCGTGGCGGCGCTGCCCGGGCTGGTCGTCGAAACCTGGCTGCTTCTTCCGCTGGCGCTGGGCTGGCTGCTGTTGAGCGGCGACGGCGCCAGTGCCAGCGCCTTCACCCTTACGCAGCCGCAGGCGATCTGGCTGATCGCTGCCGGCCCGATCACGCTGGTCCCGCTGCTGTGCTTCAACGCGGCCGCACGCCATTTGCCGTATTCGACGCTGGGGTTCCTGCAATACATCGCGCCGACGCTGATCCTGCTGCTGGCCGTCGCGGTATTCGACGAGCCCTTCCCGCCGGACAAACTCATCGCCTTCGGCTTCATCTGGGCCGGTCTGACGGTGTACAGCCTCGACGCCTGGTGGCAGCTCAAGCGCACGCCCGTCGAGATTTAATCCTCGGCCTGGAGTTTCAGTTCCACCATCAGGTCATCAGCCAAGGCCTCGAGCCGCTGTTGCAAGGTGTCGAGCGGCAGGTCGGCCGGCACCGCCAGGCGCGCCTGGGCCTGGAACAGCAGCTCGCTGCTCATCGGCGCCGGCACCACTTCGGTATTCAGACGCTCGACGTTCACCCGGTGCTCGGCCAGCAACCGCGTGATGTCGCGCACGATGCCCGGCCGGTCGTTGCCGACCAGCTCCAGCGTGATCTGCCGCCCTGCCACCGGCTCAGGCGAGCCGCTGGTCGCGACCTGCACCCGAATGCCGTGCACGTCCAGCGCCTCGAGCGCGGCGACCAGGGCCTGGCTCTGCCCCGGCGCGACGTCGATCCGCAGGATGCCGGCGAACTGGCCGGCCATGCGCGACATGCGGCTCTCCAGCCAGTTGCCGCCATTGCCGGCGATGGCGTTTGACAAGCGTTCGACGAGACCGGGCTGGTCCGGCGCGATGAGGGTAAGTACCAGATGCTCCACGGGGCGCTCCTACTAATGCTGGGCCTGATTGAGTGCTGGGCTAGGTATAGATCAGCCGGAGCCGCCTGGCCACCGGCAGCAGCGCGACCAGGACGAAAGTTTCGTATGCAGCAAATGCCATTACATGGAACAATATCGGCCGTTTTTGTGGACAACCGTATCCGCGTGACCGGTTTTTAGCTCGCAGTCATCATCAGACTTGCCGACTGCAAATTCCGGCGCGCTTCATGTAGTATCCCGCCGCGTGCACTACATAACGGTTTGCGCGTTGTGGCATCCGCCGCAGCCGCGTCCCGGACAGCCCGCGGCCCCGCCGCCGCTCCCGTTTCCAACGCTCAACAAGTGAGGCAAGTGATGACTGAGCGCGTTCAAGTCGGTGGCCTGCAGGTCGCCAAGGTCCTGTATGACTTCGTGACCCAACAAGCCATTCCCGGAACCGGGTTGGACGCCGATGCGTTCTGGGCCGGTGCCGCTCGCCTGATTCACGACCTCGCGCCGAAGAACCGTGCCCTGCTGGCCAAGCGTGACGAGCTGCAGGCGAAGATCGACGGCTGGCACCAGGCCCGCGCCGGTCAGCCGCACGACGCAGCGGCCTACAAGGCATTCCTGCAGGAGATCGGCTACCTGCTGCCGCCCGCCGAGGACTTCCAGGCCAGCACCGAGAACGTCGACATCGAGATCGCCGAGATGGCCGGCCCGCAGCTGGTCGTGCCGATCATGAATGCCCGGTTCGCACTCAACGCGGCCAACGCCCGCTGGGGTTCGCTGTACGACGCGCTCTACGGCACCGACGCCATCCCCGAAGCCGACGGCGCCACCAAGGGTCCGGGCTACAACGAAATCCGCGGCGCCAAGGTCATCGCCTTTGCCCGCCAGTTCCTCGATCAAGCCGCGCCGCTGGCATCCGGCTCGCACGCTGACTCGACGAACTACCGCATCGAAGACGGTCGCCTGCTCGTCAGCCTGAAGGACGGCCAGAGCACCGGGCTCAAGCAGCCCGATCAGCTGATCGGCTTCCAGGGCGACGCCAGCGCGCCCGAGGCCATCCTGCTCAAGCACAACGGCCTGCACTTCGAAATCCAGATCGATCCGACCAGCGCCATCGGCCAGACCGACGCGGCCGGCGTCAAGGACGTGCTGATGGAATCGGCGCTGACCACCATCATGGACTGCGAAGACTCGGTCGCCGCGGTCGATGCCGATGACAAGACCCTCGTCTACCGCAACTGGCTGGGCCTGATGAAAGGCGACCTGGCCGAAACGGTCAGCAAGGGCGGCAGCCAGTTCACCCGCACTATGAACCCGGACCGCGTCTATACCACCGTGGACGGCGGCGAAGTCACCCTGCACGGCCGCTCGCTGCTGTTCGTGCGCAACGTCGGCCACCTGATGACCAACGACGCCATCCTCGACCAGGACGGCAACGAGGTGCCGGAAGGGATCATGGACGGCCTGTTCACCAGCCTGATCGCCCTGCATAACCTCAAGGGCAACTCCCGCCGCGCCAACTCGCGCACCGGCTCGGTGTACATCGTCAAGCCGAAGATGCACGGCCCCGAGGAAGTCGCCTTCGCCAGCGAGCTGTTCGGTCGCGTGGAAGACGTGCTCGGCCTGCCGCGCAATACGCTCAAGGTCGGCATCATGGACGAGGAGCGCCGCACCAGCCTCAACCTCAAGGCCTGCATCCGGGAAGCGCGCGAGCGCGTGGTGTTCATCAACACTGGCTTCCTCGACCGCACCGGCGATGAAATCCACACCTCTATGGAAGCCGGCCCGGTCGTGCGCAAGGCCGCCATGAAAGGCGAGAAGTGGATCGGTGCCTACGAGAACAACAACGTCGACGTCGGCCTGGCCTGCGGCCTGAAGGGCCGCGCCCAGATCGGCAAGGGCATGTGGGCGATGCCGGACCTGATGGCCGCCATGCTCGAACAGAAGCTCGGCCACCCCATGAGCGGCGCCAACACCGCCTGGGTCCCCTCGCCGACCGCCGCCACCCTGCACGCGCTGCACTACCATCAGGTCGACGTGTTCGCCCGCCAGGACGAACTGGCCGCACGCGCGCCGGCCTCGGTCGACGACATCCTGACCCTCCCGCTCGCCCCGAACACCGACTGGAGCGCCGAAGAAATCCAGCATGAACTGGACAACAACGCCCAGGGCATCCTCGGCTACGTGGTGCGCTGGATCGACCAGGGCGTCGGCTGCTCGAAGGTGCCGGACATCAACGACGTCGGCCTGATGGAAGACCGCGCCACCCTGCGCATCTCCAGCCAGCACATCGCCAACTGGCTGCGCCACGGCGTGGTGACGCCGGAGATGGTGATGGAAGCGCTCAAGCGCATGGCGGTGATCGTCGACCGGCAGAACGAGCATGACCCGCTCTATCGCCCGATGGCCGAGAACTACGACGACAACGTCGCCTTCCAGGCCGCGCTGGAGCTGGTATTCGAAGGCGCCAGGCAGCCCAACGGCTACACCGAGCCGGTGCTGCATCGCCGCCGCCGGGAGTTCAAGGCCCGCAACGGCCTCTGATCGTCTCGCGAACAGGCCGCCCGTTCCTGCGGGCGGCCTTTTTTTCGCCTCGAATCAACCGTTTGTCATGTTTTGTAAAACGCCCTCAAGGCGCCACGAGGCACGCCGATAACCACTTCACGCACGGGCATCCGCCCGCCGTGTAGCCGATGGATGCACCGGCCGATCTCACCGCCGAGGCACCGTAGTCATTGGGGTTTCCATGCTCAAAAACCTGTCGCTCGCCTACAAGTTGTCGCTGGTTCCGGCGATCGCCCTCATCGGCCTGTTGCTCTTCGTCGGCTACACCTCCCTGAAGCTTTCGGCGACCGACGAGCGCCTCGTCACGCTGGAAACCCACAGTTACCCCACGCTGGAAAAGGCCGACGCGGTGCTGTTCCAGTTCTCGCGCCTGCCGGGCCTGTTCAATAACGCGGTGGCCGCAGGCGAATCCTCGGTGCTGGACGAAGCGCGCAGCGTGATCGCAGAGATAGACGCGGACCAGCGCGCCCTCGCCGAACTCACCGCGGGCCAGCCGCAACGCCGTCAGGAGCTGGATGCCTGGCGCAGCGCCGTCAGCGAATACGCGACCAACGCCCTCGGCGCCTCGGAAAAGCTCATCGCCGGCAGCGCCTCCTTCGATGACCTGCGCCCGAGCCTCGACCGCATGGCGACCGACCTGGAGAAGGCCCGGCAGGTCGGCGGACAGTTCCGTACCCATGCCTACGAAGACTTCCGCCAGACGCTCGCGGTGACCCGTCAGGACAACGCCGCCACCACGCGCCTGGGCATCCTGCTCAGCCTGGCACTGGTCGTGCTCGTCAGCGCCGGTGCCTGGCTGGTCACGCGCCGCATCATGCGCAACGTGCGCGGCGTCATCGAATCGTTGCAGGCGATCGCCCGCGGCGACGGCGACCTGACCCGCCGCGTGCATGTCGAGACGACCGACGAGATCGGCGCCATGATCGAACTGTTCAACGGCTTCCTCGACAAGTTGCAGGGCACCATCCGCCAGGTCATCGATGCCGCCAGCCCGCTCGGCCAGGTCTCGCAGGATCTCCAGCGCCTGACCCGCAGCTCCGAAGAGAACGCCAAGTCGCAGCAGAAACACACCGACTCCATCGGCCGCGACATCCAGACCATGACCGGCAGCATCGACGAAGTGGCCCGCCGCTCGCGCCAGGCCTCGGACGAAGCCGGCAGCGCCTCCCACCAGGCGACCGTCGCCCGGCAGAACATCGGCGGCCTGTCCGACAGCATCAGCGACCTGGGCAGCAGCGTCATGAGCGCCGTGCAGGCGATGGAACAGCTCGAGGAAGAAACCCAGGCGGTCGGCTCGGTGCTGACCGTCATCCGCGGCATCGCCGAGCAGACCAACCTGCTCGCGCTCAACGCAGCGATCGAAGCGGCACGGGCCGGCGAACAGGGTCGCGGCTTCGCCGTCGTTGCCGACGAGGTGCGCAACCTCGCACAGAAGACCACCGCCTCCACCGCCGAGATCCAGCAGATCATCCAGCGCCTGCAAACCAGCGCCAACACCGTGCTGGACGTGATGACCGCCAACGGCAAGAAGAGCCAGGCGAGCATCGAGCTGTCGGTCGAAGCGACCCGCCTGCTCGACGCCATCACCGGCACGGTTGCCCAGATCGACGAACTCAACGCCGGTATCGCCCAGCTCACGCAGGAGCAGATCGGCCTGTCGGGTTCCATCCAACAAGAAACCGAAGTGTTGCAGCAGGACGCACAAGCAACCGCTCACGGGGCAGAAGCCACCACGCGCCTGGCCGAACAGTTGGTCAGTACCGGGGATCGCTTGCGCGCGGCCACCGCCCAATTCCGCGTCTAAAAAATCACTTCACGGAGCATCTCGATGTCTGCAGTACGTGTACTCGGCCTGGCCGCCGCCTGCCTGGCCGCCAGCCCCGCTTTCGCGCTCGAACAGGGCGAATACCGCTTCAATGGTTTCGGCACTGTCGGTATCACCCATCTGGGTGGTGAGGATGACGGTCGCGCCTATGGCATCCAGGGTCAGACCAACGACTCCTGGCGCGGCGACCAGCTGTCCAAGCTCGGTGGCCAGTTCCAGTACGGGCTGACCGACAAGCTGGGTCTGACGGCCCAGGTCATCGCCAAGGCCGAGCAGGACAACTGGAAGGCCAATCTCGAATGGCTGTACCTGTCGTATCAGGTCGACGACCGTCTGGTCGTACGCGCCGGTCGCCTGCGCAACCCGGTCTACATGTACTCCGAGACGCTCGATGTCGGCTTCACCTATCCCTGGCTGCGCCTGCCGGACGAGGTGTACCACCAGGTTCAGATCACCAACTATGAAGGTGCTGACTTCGTCTATACGCTGCCGCTGTCCTTCGGCTCGCTGAGCCTGCAGGCCAATGGTGGTCAGGCGGTCAATCGCAACTTCTTCGTTTATGACCAGCTGCGCGACATGGATTACAAGAAGGTCGCTGGCGCCAACGCCGCTCTGGCAACCAACAGCTTCGGTACCTTCCGGGTGGGCTACAGCGAATCCAGCCTGTCCCTCGATGGCTTCATCGAAGACAGAAAGGGCAAGTTCACCTCGCTCGGCTACCAGTTCGACAACGGCACCTGGATCACCGCCAACGAGGCGACCCGCCTGGTCGTCGAAGGCGCGACCTCCACCAAGGACGCGTTCTACCTGATGGGTGGCCGCCGCTTCGGTGATTTCCTGGCGCACGTCACCTATGCCCAGATGGATGAATCCAACGCGGGCGGCCAGTCCTCCTGGACCTACGGCCTGAACTACAGCCTGACCCCGACCGTCACGCTCAAGGGCGAGTACAAGCGCGTCGACACCTACGACCAGGGCAAGGGTGTGTTCGTGAAGAGCTTCGACGAGCTGGTCAGCGAAGCCTTTGGTGTCACCACTCCTCGTACCTTCGACGGCGACATCGTCTCCGTCGGCGTCGACTTCGTGTTCTAAGGGAGGCCGTCATGAAGCGTTTTGCACAAGCCAGCCTTCTCGCACTCGCCACCGGCATCGCCGGACTGGCCAGCGCCGAAGTCGCCGTGATCGTCAACCCGGGCGCCGCCAAGGCGCCGAGCCAGTCGGAAGTGGCGAACATCTTCCTCGGCAAGGACAAGTCCCTCACCGGCATCGACCAGAAGGACTGGAACCCCACCAAGGAAACGTTCTACGCCGCCGTCACCAGCAAGAACGAAGCCCAGCTGAAGTCCTACTGGTCCGGCCTGGTGTTCACCGGCAAGGGCCAGCCGCTGTCGAGCGTCGCGGATGACGCCGCCGTGGTCGCCAAGGTCGCGGGCGACGCCAGCGCCATCGGCTACGTCGATGCCGCCGCCGTCAATGACCAGGTCAAGGTGCTGTTCACCCTGCCCTAAGCGATCCTGATGTACGAAGCCGCCCCTCTCAGGTTGTCTGATTGGGGCGGTTTTCGTTTCTGGGTACGGAAAACCAGGTCGGCCTCGACGCCCCACCGGTGGACGCGAACCTGGCGTCGGCCTAGGCTGCGCAAAAACCGCACGAGCCTGCCATGACCGAGATCGCTCGCCCTTCCCCGCCTGACGGCCCGGGTGCGCCGCCACCCGACGCCAGCGGCCGCTACCACTTCCACGCCCTGCAATCGGCGGACGCCGACGACATCGAACTGGCCGAGGAATGTGCGCTGTCGGTCGTCTACAACGGCCTGAGCCAGGCCGTGATGATGGTCACCCCGGCGGACCTCGAGGACTTCGTCACCGGCTTCGCGCTGTCCAGCGGCGTGGTGACGGACGCCAGTGACATCTATGACATCCAGCTCGCCGGCCAGGGCAGCGCGCGCGAAGCGCGGGTCGAGATCGCCAACCGCGCCTTCTGGGCGCTCAAGCAGCAGCGGCGGCATCTCGCCGGCACCAGCGGCTGCGGGCTGTGCGGGGTCGAGGCGCTGGAACAGGCGCTGCCCGAGCTGCCATCGCTGCGGCCCAGCGCACCGCCGTCCCCCGCGCAGCTCGACGGCCTGCGCGAGCGCATCGCGGCATTCCAGCCGCTCGGCCGGCATTGCGGGGCCGTGCATGCGGCCGTCTTCATGGACGCTCGGGGCGAACTGCGCCTTGGCCGCGAGGACATCGGCCGGCACAACGCGCTCGACAAGCTCATCGGGGGCCTGCTTCGCAACCGGATCGACACCACCGGCGGCGCCGCCGTGGTGACCAGCCGATGCAGCCTCGAACTCATCCACAAGGCGCTGCGCGCCCGGCTGGGCACGCTGATCAGCCTCTCGGCCCCGACCGGCCTGGCGGTGGAGTGGGCCCGTAGCCACAACCTCAACCTCATTCACATTCCCCACCGCAGCGGGCCGCGCGTCTACAGCCCCGCGCCGAGCGAGCCCACCGCATGACCTCCCGCACCGCCCTGCCACGCTATCGTCCCTACACGCGACCGGCCGCCGGCTGGGGCGCGCTGCGCAGCGTGGCGCGCGCCTGGATCGACAGCGGACAGCCGCTGCGCAACCTGCGCGCCATGCTCAGGACCAACCAGCACGGCGGCTTCGACTGCCCGGGCTGCGCCTGGGGCGACTCGCCAGGCGCCGACCGGGTGAAATTCTGCGAAAACGGCGCCAAGGCCGTGAACTGGGAAGCCACCGGCCGACGCGTCGACGCCGCCTTCTTCGCGCGCCACACGCTCGCTCGATTGCGCGAGCAGAGCGACTACTGGCTCGAGTACCAGGGCCGGCTGACCGAACCGATGCGCTATGACCCCCAGACCGATCGCTACGTGCCGATCGCCTGGGAAGACGCCTTCCGGCTGATCGCCGCCCACCTGCATGCCCTCGATGACCCGAACCAGGCGGAGTTCTATACCTCGGGCCGCACCAGCAACGAGGCGGCCTTTCTCTACCAGCTGTTCGTCCGGGCGCTGGGGACCAACAACTTTCCCGACTGCTCGAACATGTGCCACGAGGCCAGCGGCGTCGCACTCGGCGCCAGCATCGGCGTCGGCAAGGGCACGGTGACCTTCGACGACTTCGCCCAGGCCGACGCCATCTTCGTGCTGGGCCAGAACCCCGGCACCAACCATCCGCGCATGCTCGAACCATTGCGCGAGGCCGTTCGGCGCGGCGCCCAGGTGGTCTGCTTCAATCCGCTGAAGGAACGTGGGCTGGAGCGCTTCCAGCACCCGCAGCATCTGCTGGAAATGCTCGCCGACGGCTCCGCCCCGCTGAACACCGCCTTCTTCCGTCCGGCGCTCGGCGGCGACCAGGCCGCGTTACGCGGCATGGCCAAGTACCTGCTGCAATGGGAGCGCGAGGCGCAGGCGGCCGGCGGGATGCCGGTGTTCGACCACGCCTTCATCGCCGCGCACACCGAAGGCATCGACGACTACCTCGCCGCGGTGGACGCCACGCCCTGGGCGCGCATCGTCGAGCAGTCCGGCCTGACGCAGGCCGAAATCGAACAGGCGGCGCGGCTCCATCGCCGGGCCGACCGAGTGATCGTCTGCTGGGCGATGGGCATCACGCAGCATCGCCACTCGGTCGCCACCATCCAGGAGATCGCCAACCTCCAGCTCTTGCGCGGCAACATCGGCCGACCGGGCGCCGGGCTGTGCCCGGTGCGCGGACACAGCAACGTGCAGGGCGACCGCACGATGGGCATCAATGACCGTCCCGCCGCGGCGCTGCTCGATGCCCTGGAAAAGCGCTTCGGCTTCAGCGTGCCGCGGCGGCATGGGCACAACACGGTCGCCGCGATCGAGGCGATGCTCGCCGGCCGCGCGCGGGTGTTCATCGGCCTGGGCGGCAACTTCGCCCAAGCCACGCCGGACAGCCCGCGCACCCACGAGGCGCTGCGCCGCTGCGCGCTGACGGTGCAGATCAGCACCAAGCTCAATCGCAGCCACCTGCTGCCGGGCCGCGAGGCGCTCATCCTGCCGTGCCTCGGCCGCACCGATATCGACCGCCAGGCCGGCGGCCCGCAAGCGGTGACCGTGGAAGACTCCTTCAGCATGGTGCACGCCTCGTACGGCCAGCTCGAACCCCTGGCGCCCACGATGCGCTCGGAGCCGGCGATCGTCGCCGGCATGGCCAAGGCCACGCTGGGCAACCACCCGGTCGACTGGGACGCGCTGATCGCCAACTACGATCGCATCCGCGACCTGATCGCCGACACGATCCCGGGCTTTGCCGACTTCAACCGCCGGTTGCGCCAGCCCGGTGGCTTCTACCTCGGCAACGCAGCAGGCGAGCGGCGCTGGAACGTTCCGGGCGGCCGGGCGCGCTTCCAGCCCCACGAACTGGCCGACGCCTTGTTGCCGGCGGCGGTGCGCGCGTCCGGGGCGCAGCCGGACCTGATCCTGCAGACCTTGCGTTCGCACGATCAGTACAACACCACCGTCTACGGCCTGGACGACCGCTACCGCGGCATCACGGGGCAGCGCCGGGTGCTGTTCGTCAATGGCGAAGACCTCCGGCGGCTCGGCTACAAGCCGGGGCAATCGGTGGACATCCGCTCGCTGTGGGATGACGGCATCGAGCGTGTGGTGCGGGGTTTCAGCCTGATCGCCTACGACATTCCGCCCGGACAGGCGGCCGCCTACTATCCCGAAGCCAATCCGCTGCTGCCGCTGGCGAGTGTTGGCGAAGGCAGCTTCACGCCGACGTCCAAGTTCATCGCGATCCGCCTGGAACCTACCGCCGAACAGGCCGATCTGGTCGTCTCGCAAGGCGGCTGAATCGACCTCAGACCACGCCGAAAACGCCATATTCGAGGCGACCTGGCAAATTTTTGCACAACGCTGAATTTGTCACGATGTGCAGGGTGAGGCGCTTGCCAAACAGGCGGAGCGGAGCGAGCATCGGCGCACCATCCGCAATTGGAATCACTCGATGAAGTACCTTTCCGTAGCCATGTTGACCGCCAGCCTGTTCAGTGGCGCCGCCGTTGCCGGTGGCACTGCCGAAGCCGCCGTTGGCGGAGCCCTGGGTGGCGCACTGGGTTCGGTGGTTGGTGAACATCTCGGCGGCTCGACCGGTGCCGCCATCGGCGCCGGCGTTGGCGGTGCGGCCGGCAGCGCCGTCGGAGCCGACAAGCGCAGCCGTACCGAAGCTGCGATCGGCGGCGCGCTCGGCGCGGCGGGCGGCAACGTGGTCGGCCAGAAGGTCGGCGGCTCGAGCGGCGGCCTGCTCGGCGCGGCGGTCGGCGGCGCGGCGGGCGGTGCGCTTGGCAATGCCTATGGCGACGACGATGACGATCGCTACCGCTACCGCGACCGCCGTCATGACGACCGTTACTACGAGCATCCCGGCCGCGGCCACCACAAGCACAAGTGGCACAAGAAGCACCGCTGATGCACTAACCGAAGCCCGGCACCCGCCGGGCTTCTTCATTCAGGGCCTGATCACAGCAGCGCCGTGTCCTCGCCGCCATCGGTTGCGCTCTTGCCCAGCGGCAGCTCGTCGCACGCCCGCATGACCAGTTCGACATGGCCGGCGCGCTCGTCCATGCGCAGGTCGATCTGGCAGAACCCCTGCCGCTGGTAGAACGCAACGGCCTGGGCGTTGCGCTGATACACCGACAGCTCCAGCGGCTCGGGCGACAGCAGGCGGGCCTTGGCGAGCAGGGCCGAACCGATGCCCTGCCCGTGCACCTCGGGATGCACGAACAGCGCAGCCAGCATGTTGACCTGCAAGGCGAAGAAGCCGACCACCTGCCCATCGCGCTCATAGACCCAGACGTCGGCGCTGGGCAGGTAGTGGTCGCGCATGTCGTCCAGCTTGCCCTGCCAGAACGTCGGCTCGATGAAATCATGGGCCTGCAGCGAGGCCGCGAGCCAGATGGACAGCACCGATGTCATGTCGGCGGGCACGAAGGAACGGATCACGAAGCGACTCCTGTGGCGATGGGGCGTGCAGTCTAGACCCTTCTCGGCGACGCTTCGCGACGCCACCGGTCAGACCCGCAGCCCCTCCAGCGCGCCGCGCAAGCGGGGCGGGATGGCGGTGGGCCGGTTGTTCGCGCGGTCGACGAACACATGCACGAAGCGCCCGGCGGCACAGGCGTGTTCCTCGCCGCGCTTGAAGATCGCCAGCTCGTACTGCACGGAGCTGTTGCCCAGCTTGCCGACGCGCAGGCCGACTTCGATCGACTCGGGAAAAGCGATCGAGGCGAAGTAATCGCAGCTGGAGCTGACCACGAAGCCCACCACTTCGCCGTCGTGAATGTCCAGCCCGCCGCGCTCGATCAGGTAGGTGTTCACCGCGCTGTCGAAGTAGCTGTAGTAGACGACGTTGTTCACGTGACCGTAGACATCGTTGTCGTGCCAGCGCGTGGTGATCGGCTGGAAGTGGCGGTAGTCGCCGCGCCGGTGCTCGGGTTGTTCAGCCATGCGGAAGTCCTTGTCGATGGGTCAGTAAGCGGCGCGGTAGATAGCCAGGGCGTCGGCCTCGGTCACTTCGCGTGGATTGTTGACCAGCAGGCGCTGCTGCAGCATCGCCTCCTTCGCCAGTTGCGGCAGCATCTCCTCCGGCACACCGGCGTCGCGCAGGCGGGTCGGCAGGCCGACGCGGGCGCTCATCTGCTCGAACTCCTCGATCAGCTGTTCGGCGTAGGTCGAGGGATCGTCCTTGCGCAGCCGGTCGCCGAGGACGATCGGCGCCAGCTCGCCGTAATGAGTGGTCGCCGCGCTGACGTTGAAGCGCAGCACCTGCGGCAGCACCAGCGCGTTCGACAGCCCGTGCGGAATGTGGAAGTTGCCGCCCAATGGATAAGCCAGGGCGTGCACCGCGGCCACCGGTGCGTTGGCGAAGGCCTGCCCGGCGAGGCACGCGCCGAGCAGCATGGCCTGGCGCGCCTCGCGGTTGTTGCCGTTGTGCACCGCCTCGTCGAGGTTGGCAGCCAAGAGCCGTAGCGCCTCGCGGGCCAGCAGGTCGGACATCGGGTTCTTCTTCAGTGCGCTGGTGTAGGCCTCGATGGCATGCACCATGGCGTCAATGCCGGTCGCGGCGGTCACCGCCGGCGGCAGGCCGAGGGTGAGATCCGCGTCGAGCAGGGCCAGGTCCGGCAGCAGCAGCGGCGAGACCACGCCCATCTTGGTCGTCTCGCCGGTGGTGATGATGGCGATCTGCGTCACTTCCGAGCCGGTGCCGGCAGTAGTCGGCACCTGAATCAGCGGCAGGCGCTTGCCCTTGGCGTTGCCGACGCCGTAGATGTCTTGCAGCGTCTGGGCGTTGTCCGGGTGCGCCAGCAGCGCGACCAGCTTGGCGACGTCCATCGAGCTGCCGCCGCCGAAACCGACGATCAGGTCGGCGTTGCGCGCCTTGGCCTGGTCCACCGCGGCGAGCACGATGGCTTCCGGCGGGTCGGCCACGACCTGGTCATACACGGCGACGTCCAGCCCTTCGCTCTGAAAGCCCGGCAGCACTTCGTCCAACAGGCCGAGACGAGTGATGCCCGGATCGGTGACGATCAGCACCGAGCGGGCTTCACGTTCGCGGCACAGGTTGGCCAGGCGTCTGGCCGAGCCCGGTTCGCAGATCAACTGGGCGGTGGTGGCGAAACTGAACGGATGCATGGGCGCCTCCTTATTCGAGAAAAGAACTCCTCCACGCGGGGGAGCTGGATTGAGCCTTAGAAGCTTCGCCAGCAAGCTGGCTCCTACACGTGAACTGCCTTTGGCCGTTGCGTCGTACCTGCCATGCCGACGTTTGGCCCGCGTCGCCTTTCGTTGGAGCCAACGTGTTGGCGAGCAACGCGGCCAAGTTCATTCGCGAGCAAGCTCGCTCCTACGGAACGGCGCACGCCCAACCCTGGAGGAGCCAGCTTGCTGGCGAATAGCGCTACGAAGCCCTCCGAGGTTGACGAGCACATTGGGCGATTCCCCCCGGCCTTCCATCAAAACGCGAACTGCGCCTCCGGCATCGCCATCAGGCAGTCGGCGCCGCCCAGCAGCGCCTCGCGGTGACTGCTGGCGCGCGGCAGCACGCGGCGAACATAGAAGCGCGCGCTGTGCAATTTGGCCTCGTAGAACGGCGCCTCCTCGCTGCCCGCCTCCAGCGCCTGCCGGGCACGTCCGGCGGCCTTGAGCCACAGGCCGGCGAGCAGCACATACGACGAGTACTGGAGGAAGTCCACCGACACCGCGCCGATCTCCTGTGGGTCCTGCGCGACGCGCGCGAGGACCTCGTCGGTCAGCTCGCGCCACTGGTTCAGGCGCGCACGCACCGGCCCGACCAGATCGCTCAGCGCGCCCAGCTCGTCGCACAGGCCGAGAAATTCGTCCTGGATCGCTCGCAGCTCGGCGCCGCCGTCGCCCATCAGCTTGCGACGAATGTAGTCCAGCGCCTGGATGCCGTTGGTGCCTTCGTAGAGCTGGGTGATGCGGCTGTCGCGCATCAGCTGCTCCATGCCCCACTCGCGGATGTAGCCGTGGCCGCCGTAGACCTGCACGCCGAGGCTGGCGACTTCCTGCCCCATGTCGGTGAAGAACGATTTGACGATCGGGATCAGCAGCGCCGCGCGCTTGCCGGCAGCCTTGCGCGCGCCCGCGTCCGGGTGGCCGTGTTCCAGATCCAGCTCGCGCGCGCAGTAGGCGGCGAGCATGCGGCTGCCCTCGACCAGCGTCTTCTGGGTCAGCAGCATGCGGCGCACGTCCGGGTGGACGATGATCGGATCGGCCGGCTTGTCCGGCTGCGCTGCGCCGGTCAACGCGCGCGATTGCAGGCGCTCGCGGGCATAGGCCAGCGCGCCCTGGTAGGCCTGTTCCGCGATGCCCAAACCCTGCAGACCGACCTGGAAACGCGCGTCGTTCATCATGGTGAACATGCAGGCCAGGCCCTGGTTGGGTTCGCCGACGATCCAGCCGGTGGCGCCGTCGAAGTTCATCACGCAAGTCGCCGCGCCCTTGATGCCCATCTTGTGCTCGATGGCGCCGCAGGTCAGCGCGTTGCGCTCGCCCGGCGTGCCGTCGGCGTTGGCGATGAACTTGGGCACCAAGAGCAGGCTGATGCCCTTCACCCCGGCCGGGGCATCGGGCAGACGCGCCAGCACCAGGTGCACGATGTTCTCGCTCATGTCGTGCTCGCCGCCGGAGATGAAGATCTTGCTGCCGGTGACCCGGTAGCTGCCGTCGGCCTGCGGCTCGGCCTTGGTGCGCAGCAGCGCCAGGTCGGTGCCGGCCTGCGGCTCGGTCAGGCACATGGTGCCGCTCCAGCGGCCGCTGACCAGCTTCTCCAGGTAGGCGTTCTTCAGCGCGTCGCTGCCGTGCTTGTAGAGCGCGAGCACTGCGCCTTCGGTGAGGCCCGAGTAGATGCGGAACGACAGCGAGGCGGCCATCAGCATTTCATGGAAGTTGCAGGCGACCATCTGCGGAAAGCCCTGGCCGCCGTACTCGGTCGGCCCGGTCATGCTCGCCCAGCCGTTATCAACGTACTGCCGATAGGCCTCGACGAAGCCTTCGGGCGTGGTGACCTCGCCGTTCTCCAAGGTCACGCCCTGCTCGTCACTGTTGCGATTAAGCGGCGCGATGACTTCGCCGGTGTAGCGCGCGGCCTCTTCCAGCACACCGTCGATCAGTTCGCGGTCCAGGCCATTGCCGAGCCGTTCGCAGTGGGCGCTGACGTCGAACAGTTCATGCAGGTTGAAGCGCATGTCGCGCAGCGGGGCTACGTAGTTCATGCGCGGCCCTCCTGGACTTCGGAGAACCGCTTGCCGTCGGCGGCCAGGCGCTCGATCAATGCCGCCGGCTTCCAGTGCTCGCCGAAGCGCTCCTGCAACGCCAGCAGGCGGTCGCGGATCGCACTCACGCCCTGGGCGTCGGCCCAGGCCATCGGCCCGCCCTTGTCGGCCGGGAAGCCGTAGCCGTTGAGGTAGACGAGGTCGACGTCATGGCTGTTGGCGGCGATGCCTTCCTCGAGAATCTTCGCGCCCTCGTTGACCAGGGCCAGCAACGAGCGCTCGACGATTTCCTCGGCGCCGATCTCGCGGCGCTGGTAACCCAGCTGCTCGGACACCTGCTGCACCAGCGCGTCGACTTCCGGGTCGTGCTCGGCCTGGCGGCTGCCCTCGGCGTAGCGGTAATAACCCATGCGCGTCTTCTGACCGAAGCGGCCCAGCTCGCACAGGCGGTTGTCGACCTGCACTTCCGGCACGTCCTGGCCCTTGCCGGCCATCTCGCGGGTGCGCCATTCCAGGTCGATGCCGACCACGTCGTACATGCGGAACGGACCCATGGCGAAGCCGAAGCCCTGCAACGCGCCATCGACCTGATGCGGATAGGCGCCTTCGAGCAGCATGGCGCGCGCCTCGCGTACATAGGTGGCGAGCATGCGGTTGCCGATGAAGCCGTGGCAGTTGCCGGACACCACCGCCACCTTGCCCATGCGCCGGCCGAGTTCCAGCGCAGCGTCGAGCACGGCCTTGTCGGTCTTGGCGCCGCGCACGATTTCCAGCAGCTTCATGATGTGTGCCGGGCTGAAGAAGTGCAGGCCGAGCACGCGCTCGGGGCGGTCGGTCACGGCGGCGATGGCGTCGATGTCGAGCGCCGAGGTGTTGCTGGCAAGGATGGCCTCGGGCTTCACCACACGGTCGAGTTGGCGAAAGATGTCCTGCTTCAGTTCGAGGTTCTCGTACACCGCCTCGATCACCAGATCGACTCTGGCCAACGCCGCGTAGTCGGCGGCCGGCAGCACGCAGGCGCGGCGGCTGGCGGCCTGTTCTTCGCTGATGCGGCCCTGACGCACGTTGTGCGCGTAGGTCTCGGCGACCACGGTCAGGCCCTGCTCGATCATCTGGGGGTTGTTGTCCAGCCACAGCACCTGCACGCCGGCGTTGGCCAGGCTCATGACGATGCCGCGGCCCATGGTGCCGGCGCCGATCACCGCGACCTGGCCAATGGGGGGAACGGGAACGGGCGTAGTGCTCATCGGGTGTCCTCGAGTCTTCTTATGGGTCACGAAACGTGCGCTAACTTACGGGCAGCGGCTACTATTTGGGAAATTTCACCTTGTGATAAGTCCTATTTTGCAGATGAATACCTCGACCTTCGATCTGAACCTGCTTCGCGTGCTCGACGCCCTGCTGCGCGAGCGCAACGTGTCGCGCGCCGCCGAGCGGCTGTCGCTGAGCCAACCGGCGGTGAGCAACGCCCTCGGCCGCCTGCGCGAGCTGCTCGACGACCCGCTGCTGCTGCGCGTCGGGCGCACCATGCAGCCGACGCCGCGGGCGCTGGAGCTGGAGGCGCCGATTCGCCAGTCGTTGCAGCAGATCGAGCTTAGCCTGCTGCAGGGTGCGTGCTTCGACCCGGCGCGCAGCCGCCTGCAGTTCCGCATCGCGGTCACCGATTACGTCGAGCTGATCTGCATGCCGGCGCTGATGCGGCGCCTCGCCGAACAGGCGCCGGGCGTGCGCATCGCCATCGAGCATCTGGACCCCACCCTGCCGGCCGAACGGCTGGACAAGGGCGAGCTGGACCTGGTGCTGGGGCGCTTCACCGAGGTTCCGGCGCGCTTCGCGCGACGCCACTGGGCCCGCGAGACGCTGCGCCTGGCGGTCCGGCGCGAGCATCCGCTGGTGAAAGACGAGCCGGACCTCGCCGCGTTCCTGCGCTTGCAGCACCTGTGGGTACACGGCGGCCAGACCCGCGGCATGGTCGATCAGTGGCTGACCGAGCAGGGCTTCGAGCGGCAGATCGTCTACACCACGCCGAACTACCTGCAAGCCGCGCATATCGTCGCCAGCAGCGACCTGGCGGCCGTCCTGCCGACCCAACTGGCGCGCCACTTCGCCGCGCTTCTTCCGCTGACGCTCCACGAGCTGCCGTTCGCGCTCGGGCCATTCGAACTGGACATCGTCAGCGTTGCCCAGCGCGAGCGCGACGTGGCGCTGCAATGGCTGATCGGGCAGGTCGCCTCGGTCGCTCCGCGGCTGGCGGACGCGCCGGCTGATCAGGCGCCCTTCTCGTAGACGCTTGGCGACCAGTAGGGGCGCAGGAACAGGTGCAGCGGACCCGACCAGCCGAGCCGGCGCAGGTGCCGGCCGATGAGGATGTTTATGATGCCGTGGCCCATCAGCAGCACCCGCCCATGGGTTTCGGCGAGCGCGATCAACTGCTCGGCCGCGACGCGGGCACGCCGGTCGGAGACGCGCACCGACTCGGTGTGACGGGAGAAACCGAGGAACCAGGCGCCGCGAAACACCAGTCGCCAGAACCGGGCCGGCAGTCGCGGAAAATCCCAGTCCAGGTACGGCAGATGCGCTTCGGCGAACAGCGCGTCGCCCGCGTGCTGCGGCCCCTGAACCAGCTGCGAGCGCGATTGCATGCAGCGCGACAACGAGCTGCACACCACCCAGCCGGCCTGCGAGGCCAGCGTCCGGACAGCCGGCGGCGCCTCGCCGACGACGACACGCGCGGCGTTGTAGCGGGCGATCCACGCCTGCATCTCGCGCGGCGTGCACCAGCGCGGATTGCGATGGTCGGGCCGTCCGTGACGCACCAGGATGATCTGCATGAAAGTCCGCTCGCCAGCTTGGTCAGCATCGGACCACGCACCGGCCGCCGCGTGCGCACCTCGATCCGCGTGCGCGTGGACAGCGCCCGCCGCGCACCGCACCATCGGCGAAAACAAGCATGACGGCGCCCAAGCCAGCGAGCCCTCCCGTGAATTCGATCCCAGAGCGTGACCCAACGACCGCCGACGCGCCGGAACACCTGGACGTGTTGATCGTCGGCGCCGGCCTTTCCGGCATCGACGCGGCGTACCGGTTGCAGACCGAATGCCCCGGCAAGCGCTTCGCCCTGCTCGAAGCGCGCGAGGCCATCGGCGGTACCTGGGACTTCTTTCGCTACCCCGGCATCCGTTCGGATTCGGACATGAGCACCCTGGGCTTTCCGTTCCGCCCGTGGCGCGACGCCCGCGCACTCGCCGCCGGCGACGAGATACGCGACTACGTGCAGGACACCGCCCGCCAGTACGGCATCGACCGTCAGGTGCGCCTTGGCTGGCGCGTGACGCGGGCGGCCTGGTGCAGCCGCGAAGCACGCTGGACGGTGGATGCGCAGGCAGGCCCCGAGCAACGCGCCACCCGCCTGACCTGCGATTTCCTGTACCTGTGCAGCGGCTACTACGATTACGCCAGGGGCCATTCCCCGACATTCCCAGGGGCCGAGCGCTTTGGCGGACGAATTGTCCACCCGCAGGACTGGCCGGCCGATCTCGACTACAGCGGTCAGCGCGTGGTGGTCATCGGCAGCGGCGCCACCGCCGTCACCCTGGTGCCCGCCCTGACCGAGCGGGCGGCCCAGGTGACGCTGCTGCAACGCTCGCCGACCTACATCGTCAGCCGACCGCGCGACGACCGCCTGGCACGCTGGGCTCAGGCGAATCTACCCGCGACGCTCGCCGATCGGCTGGTGCGCTGGGCCAATATCGGCCTCGGCATTGCGACCTACCGCTTCTGCCGCACCTTTCCCGAGCGGGCCAGGGCGTCGATCCTCGCCGGCGTGCGCCGTGCGCTCGGCCCGGGCCATGACGTCGAGCGGCACTTCACGCCGCGCTACAAGCCCTGGGACCAGCGCATCTGCCTGGTGCCGGACGGCGACCTGTTCCGCGCGCTGCGCGAAGGCAAGGCCTCGATCGCCACCGACCGGATCGAGCACTTCACCGAAACCGGCGTGCAACTCGCGGGCGGCGACCACCTGGACGCCGACCTCATCGTCACCGCCACCGGCCTCGTGCTGAAGATGGCGGGTGGCGCGGAGCTGGAGATGGACGGCAGGGCGATCGATCCGGCGCGTCGGATGGTCTACCGGGGCATGATGCTCGAAGGTGTACCGAACCTGGCGATCGCCTTCGGTTACAGCAATGCGTCCTGGACGCTGCGCTGCGACCTGACCGCCCGCCACGTCTGCCGTCTGCTCAACTACATGGATCGGCATGGCTACCGTTATTGCCTGGCGCCGCCGGATGCCTCGCTGCGCCCGCGGCCCTTGCTGGATTTCAGCTCCGGTTACGTTCGCCGCGCCGACGCCGTGCTGCCACGCCAGGGCTGGCGGGCGCCGTGGCGGGTGCACCAGAACTACCTGCTGGACTGGGCGGCCTTCACGTTCGGCCGTCCGGACGACGGCGTGATGCGGTTCTTCCGCACGCCCGACAAAACCGCCAGCACCGAAGAACGCCCCAACGAGGAGACCCGATGATCGCCAAGCTGCTGCTCGCCTTGACCGCCACCGGCGCCGGACTGGCCTGGTACAGCAACCGTCTGGCGCGCCAGGCCGAGGCGCGGGTACCGGCCGATGGCCGGTTCGTCGAGATCGACGGCGCGCGCCTGCATATCGTCGACCTGCGCCCGACCGTGCCGGATCCGGCCAGCCCGCCGATCGTCCTGGTGCACGGGCTGTGCGGCCAGGTTCGCAACTTCACCTATGCGCTGGCGACGCGGCTGGCCGAACGTCACCGCGTCGTCGTCCTCGATCGTCCGGGCTCGGGCTACTCGACGCCGCCGCCGGGCCCGTTTCCCGGCCTGGCGGCGCAGGCGCGGCTGGTCGGCCGGTTGATCGAAACGCTCGAACTGGAAGAGCCCCCGCTGCTGGTCGGCCACTCCCTTGGCGGCGCCATCTCGCTGGCGTTGGCGCTGGAGCAGCCCGCCTGCGTTCGCGGCCTGGCGTTGATCGCGCCGCTGACCCAGCCGGTCGTCGAAGCCCCGCGCGCGCTGGCCGGGCTGAGGGTGCCGGCGTCGCTTCGCTGGCTGATCGCCCGCACCCTGGCGGTGCCGCTCACCCGGTGGTCGGGCGACAAGGGCCTGACGCTGGCCTTTTCACCGGAACCGGTACCGGCGGACTTCCCCGTTCGTGGCGGTGCCGATCTGGCCCTGCGGCCGGGCAGCGCCTTCGCCGCCTCGTCCGATGTGTGCAGCGTCAATGCCGAAATGCCGGCCCTGGCGGCGCGCTATGGCGAACTGGCGCTGCCGGTGGCGGTGCTCTACGGGCGCGACGACCGCCTGCTCGATCACCGGCTGCATGGCGTGCGGTTCGCCGCCCAGGCCCCGGGCGTGCAACTCGAGCTGATCGATGGCGGCCACATGCTGCCGGTCACCCGCGCGGCCGAGGTGACGAACTGGATCGAGCGGACGCTGGCACGCCCCGTCGCTTGAGCGATGCGGCCGGGTCAGTCGAGATCGAGCGACTCGTGCAGCAGGACGAAACTGCCGTCGGCTGCCTGGTCATGGATGAAATGCATCTGCACCTCGCCATTCGCCAGGCTCAATGCCAGGTAGTCGCCCACCTCCGGCGCCGCAGCACCCGGACGATCGAGCGCGATACGGGCGCGCTGAAATGCGCCCGGCTCGGCATCCTCGAAGAAGGCGTCGCGTTCGGCGGCGTCCCACTCCGACGGTGGCTCGAACGGTCCGAGCAGCAGCACCTTGCCGTCGCCCAGATCCAGCTCCTCGGCGTCGGCGTCGCGCGGGTCCGGGCGGTACAGGGTGCAGTCCTGCGCGTCGGGATGGGCGAGCAGTTGCTCGCGAGTGAGGTCGGCAGCGGTCATCGCAGGCTCCGGGCGGATGGGTGGGCGAGTCTATAGCGCCAGCAACAGCGCCGCATAACCAAAGGCACCGAGCAGGAAGGCGCTGAAGCGGCTGGCGCGCTCTTCGGGCAGCTCTTCCTTCATCACGTTGAGGATCACACTGCCGGTCAGGAAGGCGATGCAGGCGGAGATCGCCAGCTCGGTCACTTCGATGAACACGCCCATGGCCCAGCCGACGAGCAGGGCAGCCGACAGCACCCAGCGTCCGATCCGGTCGAAGCGGCCGCGATGGTCCTGTTGCAGGCCGAAGTCGTTGACCAGGAAATGCAGCGCCATCGCGACCGCGAACCAGATCAGGCTCGACAGCCCCGGCTCTTCCCGGTGCAGGAGCAGGTAACCGACCAGCACGTTGTAGACGCTGAACGAGGCGATATGCAGCCAGAACACGCCGGGCGGCGTGTCGGCGTCCTTCGGCAGCCGATCGCGGCGGCGCTTGACCAGCCGCTCCAGGCCGTAGAACACCACCAGCCCGGTGAGCGCCAGCAGGTAGGCGTGGTGCTCCAGGTAGCCGAACGGCTGCACGGCGTGGTCTTCGAACAGCCGCTGGCCCCGCGCGATTTCCGGCAGCAGATGGATGAACACATAGGCCACCGACACCCCGCCCGCCGACGACAGCCAGCGACTGCGCGGCGTGCCGGACAGAAAGCGCAGCCTGCCGGAAAACAGATGGACGACGACCAGCAGCGCGGCGGCCGCGAATGACAGCATCAGCATGGACGGACCTTGTCTGGGGAGAACGGCGGACGGCGGTCGATCAGGGCTCCCGCTCGGGCACGCCCTCGGGCTTGCACACCAGCCGGGCGATCGGGCCGCCCGCGCTGTATTTGCCGGGCACCCGCATCACCGCCTGCTCGTTGGGGTCGATGGCGAACGCCGGGGTCGCGGTCATGGACGTCTCTTCCGGCAGCGAATGGAACTGGCAGGACGCGATCTCGTTGCTGCGGTTGGTGACCTTGATGGCGGGCACACCGATCAGGTCGACCTTGTCCGAGGACACGCCGGGCACGCCGAGCGGCTCGATTTCCAGGTCCATGCCGTTGAGCTGCTTCTCGATCTGTATTTCCTGCGCCAGCACGGGCATGGCGATTGCCATGACGCAGGCCAAGAGGGTGCGCTTCATATCGCCTCCAGAGCTCGGGTTCAGTTTTTTAGAAGGACCCTGGCCGCAGGAGTTCGGCCGGATCGGGCAGCGGACCGGCCAGCGGCGCGAGTGACCGCGAGCTGACCGGAGCGGATGCACGCCTACACCGCCCGAGGCCGAGCGCGTCGATCAGCCGGGCCGGCTCAGCCAGGCCGAGAGCAGGAGCAGCAGCGCCATCGCCTGGTTGAACCGGCGCAGCGCCCCGGCCGAGCGGATCACGCGAGCCGCCCCGGCGCCGAGTCCGGCCCACAGCGCCATGCAGGGAAGCGAAATCAGCAGAAACAGGATGGCCAGCCGGGCGACGCGCTCGCCGGTCGATCCGTCGCCGACCGCGAACACGCCGACCACCGCCAGCGCCATCATCCAGACCTTGGGATTGACCAGTTGCAGTGCCGCGGCGCCACCGATGCCCAGCCGCGCGGTCGGGTTGGCGTCCTCGGCGCGTGGGTCCGCCGCCGCGCTGACGAAGAGTCGCCAGGCCAGCCAGGCCAGCCACGCGATGCCGGCCCAGCCCATCACCCGGGCGACAGCGGGCCGTGCGGTCAGCCAGTCGCCGAGGCCGAGCCCGACCAGCCAGACGATGCCCGCCGCGGCGGTACAGGCGCCGAGAACGATCGGCAGGCTGGCCATGAAGCCATGCCGGGCACCGTGCGCCAGGACCAGGACGTTGGTCGGTCCCGGCGTGATCGACGCAACGAAGGCGAACAGGGCAAAGGCCAAAAAGTCATTCATGTCGCGACCCGCCCGGCATGAGGCGATGGCATCGGCACGTTGAACGGGCACGTCGAACGGGGATCGGCGGTGAGAGTCATGAGCGGCCTCCAGAACAGGACGGCCTCAGTTTCGCCACCGTCTCAGGCGGGGTCTGGAAGCTTTGTGCAGTGCCGACGGTAACTCGCCGGCGTCAGGCCATAAGCCCGGCGGAACCAGCGGCCCATATGGCTCTGGTCGGCGAAGCCCAGCCAGGCAGCGACCGTAGCCGGGCTTTCACCCAGGGCGAGCAGGCGCCGTGCGCGCGCCAGCCGCAGCTGCACCAGATAGGCATGCGGCGCGAGACCGAACGCCGCCTTGAAGGCGCGGGTCAGGCGGTAGCGGTCGACGCCGCACACACTTGCCAGCTCGACCAGCCCGATGTCGCGATCGTGGTGCGCATGCAGATAGTCCCGTGCTCGCAACGCCACACTCGGCAGGCGCGGATCATCCGGCAGACGGCGGCGCCAGTGCAGGTGACGGGTGAGCCCGGCCAGCATGTCGTCCAGCGCGGCATCGCGCACCATTCGCGGCTCCGGCCGTTGCACGGCCCGGCAGGCCTCGACGATGGCCTGCCGCAGCGCCGGCTCGCCGACCAGGGTCTGGGCAAAGCCCGGTTGGCAGTCGACCGGCACCTCCTCGAACAGGCCACGCAACGCCGACCCGACCCACTCGGGATCGAGATAGAGCATCGAGTAGGTGAAGCCGTTGTCGGCCGGCGCGTGACCGTCATGTAGCTCGCCCGGCTCGACCAGAAAGACCTGCCCCGGCGTGCTGCGGTGCAAGACGCGGCGGCAATGGAACTGCTGGACGCCCGTCTCGGTGAAACCGACCAGGTAGCTGTCGTGAAAATGGGGATCGTAGGCATGCCCGTCGAAATGCGCCCGGATCGCCTCGATTCCGGTGTGAGGGTCCTGCTTCAGATCGATCCAGCTCCCCATGCGCCCGCCCTGTCATCGCCGTTATTGCCGGTACTTTCAGCCTAGCCCTTGGCCGCCGCAAACTCTGGAAGGTTTGTGCAGCAGGCAGCCACTCGCTGAACCATGAATGCAAAAGGCCGCCCGGAGGCGGCCTTTCGTTCGACACCGGATCGCTTACAGCTGCGGACCTGCCGCGCGGATGGCCTCGGAGACGTCGAACTTCTTGAAGTTCTCGATGAACTTCTCTGCCAGCGCCTTGGCCGCCTCGTCGTAGGCGTTCTTGTCGGCCCAGGTGTTGCGCGGGTTGAGCAGGTTGGTCTCGACGCCTGGCACGGAGGTCGGCACGTCCAGGTTGATGATCGGCAGGTGCTCGGTTTGCGTACCGACCAGCGCGCCGCTCTGGATCGCCGCGATCACGCTACGGGTGGTCGGAATGTTGAAGCGCTTGCCGACACCGTAGCCGCCGCCTGTCCAGCCGGTGTTGACCAGGTACACCTTGGAGCCGAAGCCCTGGATGCGCTTGATCAGCAGCTCGGCGTACTCGCCGGCCGGACGCGGGAAGAACGGCGCGCCGAAGCAGGTGGAGAAGGTCGATTTGATGCCGCTGCCCGAACCCATCTCGGTCGAGCCGACCAGGGCGGTGTAGCCGGACAGGAAGTGGTACGCCGCCTGCTCCTCGTTGAGGATCGAGACCGGCGGCAGCACGCCCGTCAGGTCGCAGGTCAGGAAGATCACCGCGTTCGGCTCACCGGCACGGTTGGCCTCGACGCGCTTCTCGACGTGGGTCAGCGGGTAGGCGGCGCGGGAGTTCTGGGTCAGGCTGTCGTCGGCGTAGTCAGGCTGGCGCTGCGCGTCGAGCACCACGTTCTCCAGCACGGCGCCAAAGCGAATGGCCTTCCAGATGACCGGCTCGTTCTTCTCCGACAGGTCGATGCACTTGGCGTAGCAGCCGCCCTCGATGTTGAACACCGTGCCGACGCCCCAGCCGTGCTCGTCGTCGCCGATCAGGTAGCGGCTTTCATCGGCCGAGAGGGTGGTCTTGCCGGTGCCCGACAGGCCGAAGAACAGGGTGGTGTCGCCGTCTTCGCCGACGTTGGCGGCGCAATGCATCGGCAGCACGCCTTCGTCGGGCAGCAAAAAGTTCTGCACCGAGAACATGGCCTTCTTCATTTCGCCCGCGTAGCGCATGCCGGCGATGAGCACCTTCTTCGCCGCGAAGTTGATGATCACGCAGCCATCGGAATTGGTGCCGTCACGCTCGGGGACGCACTCGAACTGCGGGACGTTGAGGATCTGCCACTCGTCCTTGCCGCTCGGGTTGTACTGCTCAGGATTGATGAACAGGCAGCGGCCGAACAGGTTGTGCCAGGCGGTGCCGGTGGTCATCTTGACCGGCAGGTAGTGCTCCGGATCGGCGCCTACATGCACGTGCGAAACGAAGTGCTCGGTGCCCGCGACGAAGGTCGCGACGCGATCCCAGAGGGCGCCGAACTTGTCGGCCGGGAATGGGCGGTTGATGGCGCCCCAGGCGATCTTGGCCTGCGTGCCCGGCTCCTCGACGATGAAACGGTCGGCCGGCGAACGGCCGGTCCGGTGCCCTGTCTTCACCACAAGCGAGCCGTTGGCCGCCAGTTCGCCTTCACCGCGACGGAGTGCTTCTTCCACCAACTGGGCGGTGCTGATATCGGTATAAACGGCTTGAGCTTGCGTCATAGTGTCCCCGTCGGCCGACTGGCCGCTTTCTCCTTTAGGTTGTAGCGGACGATGGGACCCGCTACATCGATAAAAGTGCCGGCGAGTATGCCAGAAAAGGCCATTGGCCGGCATAGCGCGCGGTGCGTCTCGGCCGGCGTCGACCGGGGAGTCAGTGGCGGGTCGTGCCCGGCGCGTCGCTGCCGCCGCCTGCGAACAGCTGGGCGACGTCGGCGGCATCGAACTCGTAGCGCTGGTTGCAGAACTGGCAGTCGATGGTGATCCGACCGCCCTGCTCGTCCAGCAGCAGCTGCGCATCATGCTGGCCAAGGCTGGTGAGCGCGCTGGCCGAGCGCTCGCGCGAGCAGCTGCAGCGGAATTCGATCGGCTGCCGGTCGAACAGGCGAACCTGCTCCTGGTGGTACAGCCGGCGCAGGAGCGTCTCGGTGTCCAGGCTCAGCAGCTCTTCGGCGGTCAGGGTATCGGCGAGGGTGGTCAGGTGCTGCCAGTCGGCTTCGCGCGCCTCGGGTTCGCGGCGGCGGTCGGCCGGCAACTGCTGGAGCAGCATGCCGCAGGCGCGGCGGCCGTCGGCGTTCAGCCAGAAGCGGGTCGGCAACTGCTCGGAGGTGGCGAAGTAGCCGGACAGGCACTCGGCGAGCGTCGCGCCTTCGAGGCCGACGATGCCCTGATAGCGCTGGCCGCGCGTGGGGTCGACGGTCATGGTCAGTACGCCCTCGGGCATCAGCTCGCCCAGGCTGGCGCCCGGCTGGATCTGTTCGGCGTGATAACGGGCGATGCCGCGCACTTCCCGCGCGCTGGAGCATTCGACCATCAACAGCGGGACGGCGCCGGCCGAGCGCGCCTGCAGCACCAGCAGGCCGTCGAACTTCAGCGTACCGACCAGCAGCGCCGCGGCGGCCAGCAGCTCGCCCAACAGGGCCGCGACCGGTTCGGGATAGGGGTGTTTGGCGAGCACTTCGGCGTAGCTGCGTTCGAGGCCGGCCCACTCGCCACGCACGTCGGTGTCGTCGAAAAGAAAGCGCTGGGTGAAATCGAGATCGAGCATGGGCGTACCTGATGCAAGGGGCCAGACGGCCGGAACCGGGCGAAAAAGGGACCGCATTCTAGGGTGAAAGCGACGGCGGTCAACGCCGCGCTAATCGTGCTCCGCGCGGAAGCGATGCAGGTCGCGGCGTTGCTTCTTGCTCGGCCGGCCATCGGTGGCAAGGCCCAGCGCCCCGGCCTTGCGCAGCGCGGCGGCCTGTTCGCGGCGGGCGATGCTGTCGGCGGTTTCCTCGTAGAGCGCCTGCGCCTCGGGCGCGCCGCGACGCACCCCGGACAACGCCCGCACGACCACCGTGCGCTCGTCGTATCCGGTGCGCAACGTCAGTTCGTCGCCGACCCTCGGCTCCTTGCCCGGCTTGCAGCGCTCGCCGCGCATCTGCACCTTGCCGCCCTCGATCGCGGCCTTGGCCAGCGCGCGGGTCTTGTAGAAACGTGCCGCCCAGAGCCACTTGTCCAGGCGGACCTTGTCGTCGTCGTTCTCGCTCATGTGTCACTCGTGTCGCGTCGTTGTCCTAGCCTGAAGCAGACGGGATGCAGTTGTCATGCAGCCATGTTAAGAATGCGCGCACTTTGGCCGGAACCCTTCGATGACCGCAAAAACCCCCACAGTGATCGGTCTGCGTGAGTGGATCGCGCTGCCCGATCTCGGTGTCGTCGGCCTGCGCGCCAAGATCGACACCGGCGCCGCCACCTCGGCGCTGCATGCCACCGATATCGTGCCGTTCGAGCGCCATGGCAAGTCCTGGGTACGTTTCACCGCCCACCTCGGCACGCTGGTGCAGCGCCGCCACCGCTGCGAAGCGCCGCTGGTCGCCTGCAAGATCATCAAGAGCTCCAACGGCCAAGCGCAGACCCGCTATGTGATCCGCACCTTGCTCGCGCTGGGCGACCGCGCCTGGCCGGTCGAATTCACCCTGACCTGCCGCAAGACCATGCGCTATCGCGTGCTGCTCGGCTCCAAGGCGCTGGGCGACGGCCACTGGCTGATCGATCCGGCGAAGACCTACATGCAAGACAAACCGCAGATGCTCACCCCTGGTGCCCCATGAAGATCGCCATTCTTTCGCGCAATCCGCGCCTGTATTCCACCCGCCGACTCGTCGAGGCCGGCCAGCAGCGCGGGCACGAGATGGTGGTCATCGACACCCTGCGCGCCTACATGAACATCGCCAGCCACAAGCCGCAGATCCATTACCGCGGCAAACCGCTGGAGGGCTTCGATGCGGTGATCCCGCGGATCGGCGCCTCGGTGACCTTCTATGGCTGCGCCGTGCTGCGGCAGTTCGAGATGCAAGGCGTCTTCCCGCTCAACGAATCGGTAGCCATCGCCCGCTCGCGCGACAAGCTCCGGTCGCTGCAACTGCTGTCACGCAAGGGCATCGGGCTGCCGGTCACCGGTTTCGCCCACTCGCCCGATGACATCCCCGACCTGATCCGCATGGTCAACGGCGCGCCCCTGGTCATCAAGGTGCTCGAAGGCACCCAGGGCATCGGCGTGGTGCTCTGCGAGACCGAAAAGGCCGCCGAATCGGTGATCGAGGCCTTCATGGGCCTCAAGCAGGACATCATGGTGCAGGAGTACATCCGCGAGGCCGGCGGCGCCGACATCCGCTGTTTCGTGGTCGGCGACAAGGTCATCGCCGCGATGAAGCGCCAGGCCAAGCCGGGCGAATTCCGCTCGAACCTGCACCGTGGCGGCTCGGCGAGCCTGATCAAGATCAGCCCCGAGGAGCGCGTCACGGCCATTCGCGCGGCCAGGGTCATGGGCCTCAACGTCGCGGGGGTCGACATCCTGCGCTCCAACCACGGGCCGCTGGTGATGGAGGTCAATTCCTCGCCGGGGCTCGAGGGCATCGAGCAGACGACCGGCAAGGACGTCGCCGGCATGATCTTCCAGTACCTCGAAAAGAACGCCGGGCCGAACCTGACCCGCACCCGCGGCAAGGGCTGATCGAGCCGAGACCGCGCGACGCCCTTAGGCCACGCCGTGAGCGTCGCGCGGCAGCAGCAGGCCGAGCGGCAGGCTGACCCGCGCTTCGAGCCCACCGCCTTCGCGGTTGCGCAGTTCGACGATGCCGCCATGCTGCGCGGCGATACGCTTGACGATCGCCAGCCCCAATCCCGCGCCCTTGCCACCGCGCGCGCGGTCGCCCCGGATAAAGGGATTGAAGATGCCGTCCAGCTCGCTCGGATCGATGCCGACGCCGCGATCGAACACACTCAGCACCACGTACGGCGCCTGCCGGTCACCGAGGACGCAGGCGGCCACTTCGACCCCCTTGCCGCCGTAGCGCAGGGCGTTCTCGATCAGGTTCACCAGCAGCCGCTTGATCGACACCCGGCGCAGCGCCAGGCGCGGCATTGGCTCGACGTGCAGGCCGATCTGCTCGTGGTGCTGGTTGTACGGCGCGACCACTTCGCGAATCAGCGCGCCGAGGTCGGTGTCCTCGACCGGCTCGTCGCGGCCGTCGCGGACGAAGGCGAGGAACTGATCGAGGATAGCGTCCATGTCCTCGATGTCGCGAACCATCTCCTCGGTCAGCTCGGCGTCGGTCGCCATCAGTTCGAGCGACAGGCGCAGCCGGGTCAGCGGCGTGCGCAGGTCATGGGAGACGCCGGCGAGCATCAGTTCGCGCTCGCGGCCCGCCTGCTCGACGTCCTCGGCCATCTGGTTGAAGGCGCGATAGAGCTCGGTCATCTCGCTGGGCGTATCGCTGACCGGCAGCCGCACGCTGCGGCCCTGGCCCACCTGGCGCGCGGCGTAGACGAGGCGCTTGAGCGGCAGGTTGAGCTGGCTGACGAAGACCCAGGCCGCGGCCGTCGACAGCAGGCCGATACCGAGGAACCAGCCGACCACGCTCCAGATGCGCTGGGCGCGCAGCGGATAGGGATACAACGGAATTTCGACCCACCCGTCACCCAGCCGCGGGGCGCGTACCCATAGCGAAGGCGTCGGCTGGACGCGGACCCTCACCTCGGTGTCGGGGCCCAGTTCGACCTGCATCTGGTTCTGAAAGATCACGGAATAGGGCCAGTGGTACTCGCCTGGGGGCACCTCTTCCTCGGCCCGGGCCTGGCGCAGGCCGGCGGCCTCGGCGATACGCGGCCGGTCTTCCGGATCGGCCGCCCAGTAGGCCTTCAGCGTCAGCGCCGCGCCGTGGCTGTACTGGCGGTCGACGAGCATGTCCTCGTTCATCATCAGGTAGCCGAGCATCAGCACCTTGGAGAACAGCACGACGATCAGCACCATCCAGAGGGTGCGGGCGAAGAAGCTTTGCGGAAACCAGAGCGGGGTCTTCATACAAGAGCCGAACGACGCGCTATAGACAGGGAAGCAGGAAGAAACGGCGCAACCCGAAGCGCCGCTCGGCCTCGGGCCTGCGACGCTGTTGTCGGCGCTTACTTGTTGCCATCGGGCACGAACACATAGCCGACGCCCCAGACCGTCTGGATATAGCGCGGCTTGGAGGGATCGGGCTCGATCAGGCGGCGCAGGCGGGAAATCTGCACGTCGATCGATCGCTCCAGCGCATCCCACTCGCGGCCGCGGGCGAGGTTCATCAGCTTGTCGCGTGTCAGCGGTTCGCGAGCGTGCTGCACCAGCGCCTTGAGGACGGCGAATTCGCCGGTGGTGAGCATGTGCACCTCCTCGCCGCGCTTGAGCTCGCGCGTGGCCAGCGAGAGGGCGTAGTCGCCAAAGGTGACGACCTGGTCCTCGCTCGCCGGCGCGCCAGGCACGACCGGCGCCTGGCGGCGCAGCACCGCCTTGATCCGCGCCAGCAGTTCGCGCGGATTGAAGGGCTTGGCCAGGTAGTCGTCAGCGCCGATTTCCAGCCCCTGGATGCGGCTGCTCTCGTCGCCCTTGGCGGTCAGCATGATGATCGGGATCTGGTTGTCGGCCTCGCGCAGACGCCGGCAGGCCGACAGGCCGTCCTCGCCCGGCAGCATGAGGTCCAGGACCACCAGGTGGAAGATTTCACGGCCCAGCAGCTTGTTCATCTGCTCGGTGTTTTCCGCCGTGCGAACGCGGTAGCCCTGCTCGTCGAGAAATCGTTCCAGCAAGCGACGCAGCCGTGCATCGTCGTCGACAACCAGAATCTTCTCGCCCTCGGGCGCTATGGCGGTGCTGCTCATGGAGGCTCCTTTAGGTGCGCCCGCTAGGGCGCCGGCATTATGCGCGCCCTGCGGCCCGTTCCTTTGCCGGCCATTGTTAGCAGATTTTTCGTCATTGGGCCGGTTCGGACACAGCAAGCCAGCGATGCTCGTCATCCCACCCGCCGGGGCAACCCAGGCCCTGGACCAGGCGTTTCCCCTATAATCGCCCGCTTTTCCGGCCGGCAGGCCGCCTTCAAGCCCGCAGCAGGACCCTCATGGACAGCATCAATTCCCGAATCGCCGCAGAACTGGGCGTGCGCCCGCAACAGGTCGCCGCCGCCGTCGCCTTGCTCGACGAGGGTTCGACCGTGCCCTTCATCGCGCGCTACCGCAAGGAAGTCACCGGCAGCCTCGACGACACCCAGTTGCGCAACCTCGAGGAACGCCTGCGCTACCTGCGCGAACTGGACGATCGCCGCGCCGCGATCCTTTCCAGCATTGAGGAACAGGGCAAGCTGACGCCCGAACTCAAGCGCGAGATTGACCTCGCCGACACCAAGACGCGCCTCGAAGACCTTTACCTGCCCTACAAGCAGAAGCGCCGCACCAAGGGCCAGATCGCTCTGGAAGCCGGTCTCGGCGAGCTGGCCGACGCCCTGTTCGACAACCCCGAACTGAATCCCGAAGCCGAAGCCGAACGCTTCGTCGACCTCGAGAAGGGCTTCGCCGATGTCAAGGCCGTGCTCGACGGCGCCAAGTACATCCTCATGGAGCGCTTCGCCGAAGACGCCGACCTGCTGGCGACACTGCGCAGCTTCCTCAAGGACAACGCCACCCTCGCCGCGCGCGTGGTGGCCGGCAAGGAGAACGAGGGCGCCAAGTTCAGCGATTACTTCGAACATGACGAGCCGCTCAAGGGCGTGCCCTCGCACCGTGCGCTGGCGATCTTCCGCGGACGCAACGAGGGCGTGCTGTCGATCGCGCTGAAGGTGGGCGATGAAGCGCCGGGCACGATGCACCCGTGCGAGACGATGATCGGCGAGCGCTTCGGTATTTCCAGCCGTGGCCGCGCCGCCGACAAGTGGCTGGCCGAAGTGGTGCGCTGGACCTGGAAGGTCAAGCTCTACACCAGCCTGGAAACCGACCTGCTCGGCGAGGTGCGCGAGCGCGCCGAGGACGAGGCGATCGGCGTGTTCGCCCGCAACCTGCACGACCTGCTGCTCGCCGCGCCGGCCGGGCCGCGCGCGACGCTGGCGCTCGACCCCGGCCTGCGCACCGGCTGCAAGGTCGCGGTGGTCGACGCCACCGGCAAGCTGCTCGACACCGCCACCGTCTACCCGCACGCGCCGCGCAACGACTGGGACGGCACCCTCGCCGTGCTCGCCAAGCTCTGCGCCAAGCACGGCGTGGACCTGATCGCCATCGGCAACGGCACCGCCAGCCGCGAGACCGACAAGCTGGCCGGCGAGCTGATCAAGAAGGTGCCGGGCCTCAAGCTCACCAAGATCATGGTCAGCGAGGCCGGCGCTTCGGTGTACTCGGCCTCCGAACTGGCGGCAAAGGAATTCCCCGATCTCGACGTGTCGCTGCGCGGCGCCGTGTCCATCGCGCGTCGCCTGCAGGATCCGCTGGCCGAGCTGGTGAAGATCGATCCGAAGTCCATCGGCGTCGGCCAGTACCAGCACGACGTCTCCCAGCTCAAGCTGGCCCGCTCGCTCGACGCGGTGGTCGAGGACTGCGTGAACGCCGTCGGCGTGGACGTGAACATGGCTTCGGCCGCCCTGCTCGCACGCATCTCCGGCCTCAACGCGACGCTGGCGCAGAACATCGTGCAGTTCCGCGACGCCAATGGCGCCTTCAAGTCGCGCAGCGACCTGAAGAAGGTGCCGCGTCTGGGCGACAAGACCTTCGAGCAGGCGGCGGGCTTCCTGCGCGTGATGAACGGCGACAACCCGCTCGATGCCTCGGCCGTGCACCCGGAAACCTATCCGCTGGTAAAGCGCATCGCCCAGGACACCGGCCGCGACATCCGCTCGCTGATCGGCGATTCGGCCTTCCTCAAGCGCCTCGACCCGAAGAAATTCACCGACGAGACCTTCGGCCTGCCGACGGTGACCGACATCCTCGGCGAGCTGGACAAACCCGGCCGTGACCCGCGCCCCGAGTTCAAGACCGCCGAGTTCCAGGAAGGCGTGGAGAAGCTCAGCGACCTGACGCCAGGCATGGTGCTCGAGGGCGTGGTCACCAACGTGACCAACTTCGGCGCCTTCGTCGACATCGGCGTGCATCAGGATGGCCTGGTGCACATCAGCGCCCTGTCGGAGAAATTCGTCAAAGACCCGTACGAAGTGGTCAAAGCCGGTGACATCGTCAAGGTGAAGGTCATGGAGGTGGACATCCCGCGCAACCGCGTCGGGCTGTCCATGCGCATGAGCGACACACCGGGCGAGAAGGTCGAGGGGCCGCGCGGCGGCGGCAACCCGCGCAAGGGCAAGCCGGCCGAGCGCGGCGGGCCTCGTCAGGAGACCAAGGCCCCGGCCAACCCGGCGATGGCCGCGCTGTTCGCCAACGCCAAGCAACTGAGGAAGTGACATGAGCGTTCGTCAGGAAGCGGTCGGCACCAGCAGCGCCTTCGGGCGCCTGCTCGGGCTGGAGATTCTCGAGGCCGCCGATGGCCAGGCCGTGCTGCGCCTGACCATGCACGACGGGCTGCGCAACGTGCGCGGCAAGCTGCACGGCGGCGCGCTGTTCTCGCTGATCGACACGGCCATGGGCCAGGCCAGCCACAGCCTCAACGGCGGCGAAGCCAAGGCCGTCACGCTCGAGTGCAAGGTGAATTACATCCGCGGCGTGGAGGAAGGCGAAATCCAGTGCCGCGCCTGGGTCGTGCACAACGGCCGGCGCACCCAGGTCATCGAAGCCGAGGTGCACCAGCAGGACAAGCTGGTCGCCAAGGCCCAGGCGACCTTCGCCGTGGTCTGACGGCGAACCCTTGGCCGCCCGCCTTGCCTAATCGCGCAGGCGGGCGGTGCCGCCGACACGCGACGACCGTGTCCATCGCGCCCCTCTTGTAGGGCGCACGCCACACCCCCATATTGGGCCGATCGACGCGTGAAGGAATCCGATAATTGAGCGACCTTTTCACCCAACGCCTGGCGCTGCTGGCCGAGCCTGCCCACCTTCCGCTGTTGTCGCAGTGCCTGCACGGGATCGAGCGCGAGTGCCTGCGCGTCGACACCCAGGGACAGCTGGCGCTGACGCCGCACCCGGCGGCGCTCGGCTCGACCCTCACGCACCCGCACATCACCACCGACTACGCCGAACCGCTGCTCGAGTTCATCACCGGAACCTCGACCGACCCGGCGCAGACGCTGCACGAGCTCGAAAACATCCACCGGTTCACCTATGCCAAGCTGGCCGGCGAGTACCTGTGGAGCCCGTCGATGCCCTGTCCATTGCCCGAGGAGCCGCTGATTCCGATCGCCGAATACGGCCGCTCCAATCTCGGCAGGCTCAAGCACGTCTACCGTCAGGGCCTGGCCGTGCGCTACGGCAAGGCCATGCAGTGCATCGCCGGCATTCATTACAACTTCTCGCTGCCCGAGGCCATGTGGCCCCTGCTGCAGCAGGTCGACGGCGATGGCCGCTCGGTGCAGGACTACCAGTCGGCGAGCTACTTCGCACTGATCCGCAACTTCCGCCGCTACAGCTGGCTGCTGATGTACCTGTTCGGCGCCTCGCCCGCACTCGATGCCGGCTTCCTGCGCGGGCGCGATCACCAGCTGGAAGCCTTCGACGCCGACACGCTCTACCTGCCCTACGCCACCAGCCTGCGCATGAGCGACCTGGGCTACCAGAACAATGCCCAGGCGGGGCTCACACCCTGCTACGACGAGCTGAGCAGCTACACCCGCAGCCTGCACCGGGCCGTCAGCACGCCGTACCCGCCCTACGAGGCGATCGGCACCCAGCGCGACGGGCAATGGATCCAGCTCAACACCAACGTCCTGCAGATCGAAAACGAGTACTACTCGAGCATCCGCCCCAAGCGCGTGACGCGGCCTGGCGAGCGCCCGATCCACGCCTTGCAGGAGCGCGGCATCCAGTATGTCGAGGCGCGCTGCCTGGACATCAACCCCTTCCTGCCGATGGGCATCGACCTGACCGAGTCGTTGTTCATGGACGCCTTCCTGCTGTTCTGCGCGCTGGCCGACAGCCCGCTGCTGGCCAACGGCGAATGCCAGACCTGCACCGACAATTTCCTCACGGTCGTCACCGAGGGACGGCGCCCCGGCCTGATGCTGGCGCGCGGCGGTTCACCGATCGCGATGCGCGACTGGGCCACCGCGCTGCTCGAGCAGATCCAGCAGGTTGCCGTCCTGCTCGACCGTGCCGGCCACCAGGACCTTCATCGCCAGGCGGTGATCGTTCAGCAGGCGAAGATCGCCGACCCGGCACTGACGCCGTCGGCGCAGATCCTCGAGCAGATGCGCAGCCAGGGTGAGAGCTTCAGCCGCTTCGCCTACCGCCAGAGCCTGGCGCACGCGGAGTACTTCCGGCGGCAACCGGTGGTGGGTGACGAGCTGGCGCGCTTCGAACAGCTGGCCAGCCGCTCGCACGATGAGCAAGCGCAACTCGAGGCGCAGGACAGCGTCGACTTCGACAGCTTCGTACGCGCCTATCAGGAAAGCCTCGCCAGCCCGCCCAGCGCCTGATCGTTTTCGCAGCCGCTCGATCCGGCAGAACAGCGGGCCTCATGCCGGGGCCCGCGTGTGAATTCAGCGCTCCTGCTGCCGCGCGTTTCCCGCCTTACAGCCTTTTCTCGAAGATCTTCGAATTGCGCTGGAAGTTGTAGAGCGACGCGCGGGCGGCGGGCAGGCGCTCGACGCCGCTCGGCTCGAAGCCGCGCTCGCGGAACCAGTGCGCCGTGCGGGTCGTCAGCACGAACAGCGTTTTCAGGCCCAGCTGCCGGGCGCGCGCCTCGATGCGCTCGAGCAGCTCGTCGCCCCGACCGCCGTGCCGATACTCCGGATTGACCGCCAGGCACGCGAGTTCGCCGGCGTCGGAATCGGCGATCGGGTATAGCGCCGCGCAGGCGATGATCAGGCCGTCACGCTCGACGATGCTGAACTGCTCGATTTCCCGCTCCAGCACCTCGCGCGAACGCCGCACTAGGATGCCCTGCTCTTCCAGGGGCGTGATGAGGTCGATCAGGCCGCCGACATCCTCGATGGTCGCCTCGCGCAGTTGCTCGAACTGCTCCTGCGCCACCAGCGTACCGGCACCGTCGCGCGTGAAAAGCTCGTTGAGCAGCGCACCGTCATCGACATAACTCACCACATGGCTGCGCCGCACCCCGCCCCGGCAGGCCTGCGCCGCCGCATCGAGCAACTCGGCCTGGTAATTGCCGCCCAGCCGCGCGACGTACGCGGGAATCTGCTGCGGGCGCAGCTCCCGAACCAGCTTGCCGTCGCCGTCCAGCAGGCCCGGCTCGGCGCCGTAGAGCACCAGCTTGTCGGCCGCCAGGTCGATGGCCGCGCGGGTGGCGACGTCCTCGCAGGCGAGGTTGAAGATTTCACCGGTCGGCGAATAGCCCAGCGGCGGGATCAACACGATGGTGCGCTCGTCGAGCAGCCGGCCGATGCCCTTGCGGTCGATCCGCCGCACCTCGCCGGTGTGGTGGTAATCCACGCCATCGACCACGCCGATCGGCCGCGCCGTGACGAAATTCCCGCTGGCCACGCGCAGCCGCGCGCCCTGCATCGGAGAGGCCGCCATGTCCATCGACAGGCGCGCCTCGAGTGCGATGCGCATCTGGCCAACCGCATCGATGACGCATTCGAGGGTCGGGGTGTCGGTGATTCGCAGGTCGCGGTGAAAGCGCGGCGTCAGCCCGCGAGCGCCCAGCCGCGCCTCGATCTGCGGGCGCGAGCCGAACACCAGCACCAGCCGGACGCCGAGGCTGTGAAGCAGCACCAGGTCATGGACGATGTTGGGGAAATTGGCGTGCGCTACGCCGTCGCCCGGCAGCATCACCACGAAGGTACGGTCGCGGTGCGAGTTGATGTACGGAGAGGAGTCGCGAAGCCAGGTGACGTAGTCGTGCATTCAGGGGCCTTGTGGCGGGACGAAGGGCCGGGCCGCGCCGGCCGGCTTCAGGTTTCGAACATCGGGCTCAGGCAATAGTGCCCGATCAGCTGGCGCAGCACGGTCACCGTGGGCTCGATGCGCGCCAGGTCCAGGTACTCGTCCGGCTGGTGCGCGCAGGCGATGTCGCCAGGGCCGAGCACCAGCGTCTGGCAGCCGAGCTGCTGAAGATAAGCGGCTTCGGTACCGAACGCCACCGCCTCGGCACAGTGCCCGGTCAGGCGCTCGGCGAGGCGCACCAGCTCGCTGCCGGCCGGCTCTTCGAACGCGGGTGCGCTAGGGAACAGCGGCGCCAAATCGAGCTGCACCTGATGGCGCTCGGCAACCGGTCGCAAGCGCTCGCGGATCATCATGCGCAGCTGGTCGGGCTGCATGCCGGGCAAGGGCCGCAGATCAAACTCGAGCGCGCAGTGGCCGCAGATGCGATTGGGGTTGTCGCCGCCGTGGATGCAACCGAGGTTGAGGGTCGGCTGCGGCACGCTGAACATCTGATTGCGAAACTGCTGCTGCCACTCGCCCCGCAGCGCGATGAGCTCGCCCATCACGGCGTGCATCGCATCCAGCGCACTGCGACCGTAGGCCGGATTCGAGGAGTGCCCGCTCTGCCCGAGGATATCGATCCGCTCCATCATCACGCCCTTGTGCAGGCGCACCGGCCGCAGCCCGGTCGGCTCGCCGATCACCGCGGCGCGGCCGAGCGGCCTGCCGGCGTCGGCCAGCGCCCGCGCACCGGACATCGAGCTTTCCTCGTCGCACGTGGCGAGAATGATCAGCGGCTGACGGAACGGCTGGTCCAACAGCGGCCGCACGGCCTCGATGACGAGCGCGAAGAAGCCTTTCATGTCGCAGGCGCCAAGGCCGTACCAGCGGTCGTCGGCCTCGCGCAGCGTCAGCGGATCGGCCCGCCAGAGCGCCTCGTCGAAGGGAACGGTATCGCTGTGCCCGGCCAGCACCAGGCCGCCAGGCCCGCTGCCACGGGTCGCGAGCAGGTTGTACTTGCCGGGCGCGATCAGCTGGCATTCACAGGCGAAACCCAGGCTGCCGAGCCAGTCGGCCAGCAGGTCGATCACGCCGGCATTGCTCTGATCCAGCTCCGGTTGCGTGCAGCTGACCGAAGGCGCTGCGATGAGGGCGGCGAACTGTTGTTTCAGCGAGGGGACATTCAAGGGCGACCTCCTGACGTCGATGCACTTCAGTGAAGCACGAATCGAACGCCCGCGACGGTGCACTGCACACGTCGCGGTTGCCGGAGCCGGCAGAGGCCCGTTCCTACAGGAAGATCGCCTGCAGGATGAAGAAGAAGATGATCGACAGCACGGCGCCGATCGGCAGGGTGACCAGCCAGGACATGAAGATCTTGCCGATCACCCCGAGGTTCAGCGCGCCGATACCACGGGCGAGGCCGACGCCGAGCACGGCGCCGACCAGCGTGTGGGTGGTCGAGACCGGCAGGCCGATGGCCGAGGCGCCAACGACGGTTGTCGCGGTCGCCAGCTCGGCCGCAAAGCCACGGCTGGGCGTCAGTTCGGTGATTTCCTTGCCGATGGTCGCGATCACCTTGTAGCCGTAGGTCGCAAGGCCGACGACGATACCGATCGCGCCCAGCAGCAGCACCCAGCCCGGCACGGTGGATTGAGCATCGATCGCGGCGGCCCCGCTGCTCTGGATCACGTCGACAATGGCGGCCAGCGGACCGACCGCATTGGCCACGTCATTCGAGCCGTGGGCGAAGGCCATCGCGCAGGCGGTGAAGATCATCAGCACCGCGAACACTTTCTCGACGCTGGAAAAGTGGAAGGTACGGTCGGCCTCGGTGTCGACCTTGATGCGGCTCAACAGGGCGATGCCCGCCAGCATCACCACGCCGCCGACCACCACGGCCAGCAACAGGCTCTCACCGCCGCTGAGATCCAGACCGATGTGCTTGAGGCCTTTGGACAGCGTCATGATCGCGACCATGAAGCCGGTCAGGAACATGTACAGCGGAACGTAGCGCTTGGCGCTCTGAAAAGGGTTATCGGTGTCGATGATGAGTTTCTGCACGCTCATGAACAGGCCGAAGGCGACGAAACCCGACAGCAGTGGCGAGATCACCCAGCTGGCCACGATCGGACCGACGCCGGCCCAATGCACGGCATCCATCGACACACCGACGGCACCAAAGCCGATCACCGCGCCCACGATCGAGTGCGTCGTCGACACCGGCCAGCCCTTGGTCGAGGCGACCAGCAGCCAGGTGCCCGCCGCCAGCAGCGCCGACATCATGCCCAGCACCAGCAGGTCGGGCGTCATCGAATCGATGTCGACGATGCCGCTCTTGATGGTCTCGGTCACTTCGCCACCGGCGAGGTAAGCGCCGCAGAATTCGAAGACCATGGCGACGAGAATCGCCTGCTTGATGGTCAGCGCACGCGACCCCACCGAGGTACCCATCGCATTGGCCACGTCATTGGCGCCGACGCCCCAGGCCATGAAAAAACCGAAGGCGCAGGCCAGCACCAGGAGTACGAAGCCGTAATCCGCGATCAGAGACATAAAACGATCCTGTAGAACCCAGAAAAGGACGCTGGCGCCTTAGCGCGCCAGCAATTGTTCCAGTCGGTTGCCGACTCGCTCGGCACGGTCGGCGACGTCGCCCACCCATTCGATGACCTTGTAGAGAAACATCACATCGACCGGCGGCAAGTCCTTTTCCAGTTTGTACAGCTCACGGCGAACCGTGATCTGCATACGGTCGGTATCACGTTCGATGTCTTCCAGCTCCTGGACCATCTGCTCGACCAGCACGGCCTCACGACCGCTGAAGCCGGTTTCGAGCAGCGAATCGAACTCGCACATGGCCTTGTTGGCCTGGGAGCTGGCCTCGACGCAGCGCTGCACGAAGGCGGTCATCTGCGGCTGCAGCGGCTCGGGAACCGTCATGCAGCGGCCCAGCATCAGGCCGGCGATGTCCTTGGCACGATTGGCAATTTTGTCCTGTACACTCAGCAGCTCCAGCAGGTCCGAGCGCGGCACCGGCAGGAACAGGCTCATCGGGAGGTGCTGACGTACGTTCTTCTTGATCTTGTCGGCCTCGTTCTCCAGCCGGGCCATCTCCTTCTGGATCTGCTCGACCCGCTCCCAGTCCTTCGCCATTGCCGCCTCGAAAAACGGCACCAGGTTGGCAGCGCATTCGTGGGCCTTGGCCATGTGCTGTTGCATCGGCCCGATGGGCGAACGCCCGAACAGGCTGACGAAAGGATTCGTAGGCATAGGGAAACCCCCGGCTGGAAAAGGCGGCAAGTATACGAGCGGCACCTGATGCCCGCCACAATGCGATCGATCGCACAGATTTCCGAAACTATAGGCATTGCCCGGCACCATGCAGAAAGAAACCGAAATCAAGCTACGCGCCAGCCGCGGCACATTGCTCGCCCTACGCGACCACCCGTTGCTGAAAAAGCGGAACAAGAGCGGCTGGCAGCGCCATGCGCTGACCAACCAGTACTTCGACACCGATACCCGAGCGCTCGCCCAGGCGCGGGTCGCGCTGCGCCTGCGCCGCGACGGCGACACCTACATCCAGACGCTCAAGACGCGCGGCAACAGCGTCGCCGGGCTGTCCGAGCGCAACGAGTGGGACTGGTACCTCGACGCGCCGCAGCTCGATCCATCGCGACTGACCGATGACTGCTGGCCGGCCAGCCTGGCGGATCTCGACAAGCAGCGCCTCGCACCGATCTTCACCACCGATTTCGTCCGGGAGAAAGCCGAAATCGCCTGGGGGCGCGGCAAGGCCAAGGTGGTCATCGAGGCCGCACTGGACCTCGGCCAGGTGGTGGCCGGCGAGGCGCAGGAAGAAATCTGCGAGCTCGAGCTCGAATTGCGCCAAGGCGAGCCGGCGGCCCTGCTGGAGCTGGCCGCGGAGCTCGCCGCCGACCTGCCCCTGATGCCCTGCGACATCAGCAAGGCCGAGCGCGGCTACCGGCTGCATGACCCGGCCAGCTACGTGCTCAGCCTGCCATTGCCGCTCGTCACGGCCCAGACCACGCTCGACGACGCCTTCGCCGCCCTCGCCTGGCACCTGCTTGGTAGCAGCCAACGTCTGGCCGAGCAGTACCGCTTCAATGGCCACTGGTCGCTTCTCAGCGAGTGGCTGGAACAGCTGATCGACCTGCGTGCCTTGCTCGGCAGCCTCGGGCAGGCCGCGCCGCGCGCCAGCACACGGGAGCTGCGCGAGAGCCTGGACGGCCTGCTCGACAGCTGGCGGCCTCGCGTGCTGGCCGGCGCCAGCGATGAAAGCCTGCGCCATACGGCTCCGGCGCTGTTCGCCGACGAGCTGGCCCAACCCCGCTGGGGGCTCTTCTCGCTACGGGCATCACGCTGGCTGCTCGGCCGCGACTGGCAAGAAGGTCGCAATGACCGCGGCAACCGCCAGGGCGCCGCGGAACTCGGCAACTGGCTGACCCGTGAACTGGCCGAAGAAGCCAAGGCCCTCGCCCTCCCCAGCTACGCCAACCGGCCGGAAGGCCTGGCCGAGCAGCTCCCCCGACTGGAACGCATGCGGGTCTGGCTGCGCCTCGCCCGCGCCGCGGTCGACGTGCCGGAAGCCGACCGCCTCTATGGCGAGCTGTCCAAGCTGCATGCCCTGGCGACCGCCGCCACGGACGAACCGATCCAGCACGCGCGGACCGAACAGCTACGCACGCTCCAGTCGCTCAAGAGCTGGAAGCTGCTCAGCCGCCGCTGACCGGCTTATGCGGATAGCCCATACGAAGGGCCAATGGAAGGCTCTATACGGCTAGCACAGCTCAGTGGTGGCAGTTTAATATTGCGCTCGCTGCGCACAGCTGCTGCCGCGCGGCTTCACCAGGACAGTCGCCACCGGTAGGACACGCCTAGCGGCACGCTGCCCTCACGCCTCAATCCACGGACGGAAATACCTTCCATGACCCGACTCTCCTGCTCGGCAGTCGCCCTGCTGGGCTTGCTGCTTAGCGGTTGCGAAACCTTTCGCAGCTATGAAACCGAGCTCACTGCCGTCAACCAGCACATCCAGGCCGGCGACGTCGATGCCGCGCTCGTCCTGCTCGAAAAAAACAACAGCGGTGACGATAAAGACCTTCTCTATTACCTCGAGAAAGGCGAATTGCTGCGCACCAAGGGCGACCTTGATGCCAGCCAGGCCGCCTGGGCGGTGGCCGATCGAACGGTCACTCAGTGGGAGGACACGATCAAGGCCGACCCAGAGAAATACCTGGCCGAATTTGGCAGCCTGCTGGTCAACGACAAAGTGCGTCGCTACGAAGGTTACGACTACGAGAAGGTGATGCTCACCACCCAGATGGCGCTCAATCACCTTGCGCGCGGTCACTTCGAGCAGGCGCGTACAGACATCAAGAAAACCCACGAGCGGGAAGCGTTCATCAGCGAGCTTCGCGATCGTGAGTACCTCAAGCGCGAAGAGGAAGCAGAGGCAAAAGGCATCACGGCGCAGTACACCGACCTCCAGGGCTATCCCGTGCAAACGCTGGAAGCGCCCGAAGTGCTCAGCTTGAAAAATAGCTACCAGAGCGCGTTCAGTCACTACTTGGCCGGTTTCATCTACGAAGCGCTGGGTGAGAAGGGTCTGGCTGCGCCAGGCTATCGCAAGGCGATCGAACTGCATCCAAACGAGCCACTGCTCGAGCAAGCGCTGGTCCAACTCGACGCTCCGGCCCCTGGGTCCGGCCAAAGCGATGTATTGATCGTGCTGCAAGCCGGCCTGGCGCCTGCACGCGATTCGGTACGGATTCCGCTGCCGATTCCGACTACGACAGGGCTGATCATCACCCCGCTGTCCTTCCCAGTGATCAAAAGCGAGCTGGGTTCGGGCCTGCAAGGCGGCGTCCTGCTTGACGGAGAAGCCTTGCCGCTGGTTCAGCTCAACAACACTGATGCTATGTCGCGTCGTGCGCTGCGCGATGACATGCCCGGCATTATCCTGCGCACCAGCGTGCGAGCGATCAGCCGAAGCGTTCTGCAAAAGCAGCTCAACGACAACGTAAGCCCGCTAGCGGGCCTGGCCGTCGGCGTGTTTTCCGCGGTGACCGAGGGCGCCGACGAGCGTACTTGGCGCACGTTGCCAGACCAGACGCTAGTAGCCCGCCTACGTCTGCCACATGGCGAACATTTGATCACCCTACCGAATGGGCAGCAGGCGCAGGTAAAGGTAGACCAAGCGTTTCAGGTGGTCGCGCTACGCATGATCGGAAGCCAAGCCTTCGCTGCCAGCCCAGCCGTGCAAATCACCCCTTCTACTCCAACAAGCCTCGCCCAGGCCCTGTGAGCCAGACATCCATGACCCGATTCAGTCCCCTTTTGCTCGCCATCGCTTTACTCACCACTGGCTGCGCCACACCTCCTCCGCCTGCACCTGGTAGCGCGGCCAGCAAAATCGTCTCGCTTGGAAGCATGAAGCACATCGAAGTCGGCGCCATGCGCGTTGCCCGTGAAAACGGCTTTCTCACCGTGAAGGCCGCGCTGACCAACACCAGCGCAAAGAACAAATCGATCTACTACCGCTTTGCCTGGCTTGGTGACGACGGTTTCCCTGTTGCTCCCGAAGAGAGCTGGAAAAGCCTGACGCTTTACGGCACCCAGACCAGCTACCTCCCGGCGATCGCGCCGGTTCCTCAGGCAACGGACTTCCGACTCGAAGTCCAGACGCCCGAAAACTCCGTCAACCTCTTCCGCTAAAGGTCCGCCATGTCTATTCGTATCCTCGCCCTGCTCACCGCTGCCGCCATGCTGACTGGCTGCGCCTCGACTGCCTCGCCCGTACTGGGCGGTGGCAACATTAGCTACGGCGACACCAAGGCTATCGAACTGGTGACCAACGAGTTCGGCTCGACCGACCTGCAAAGCATCGCCGAATCGATGGCGCGCTCACTGGCTCAGTCAGGTGTACTGCAAGCTCGCCCTGTTATTCAGGTCTACGACGTCAAGAACAAGACCAGCGAATACATCGACACGCGTGAAATCACCACATCCATCAAGACGCAGCTGATGAAGAGTGGAACAGCACGCTTCGCCAGCGACAACACGGACATGCAGAGCCAGGTCGACCAGCTCAAGTTGCAAAACCAGAGCGGCCTCTATAAGGATGCGACCGTCAGCCAGATGGGCAACATGGTGGCGGCCAAGTACCGTTTGGAAGGCAGCATCAGCTCGATCGTCAAACGCAGCAGTGACTACAAGGACGTCTTCTACAAATTCAGCCTGCAACTGGTCGATGTCGAGACTGGCTTGGCCGAGTGGATGGACGAAAAGGAAATTCGCAAGACCACGGAGCGCTGAGATGCGTGCACTCACCGGTTTTCTGTTATTCGGCCTGAGCCTGGTGTGCCAGGCATCCCCCAAAATCGTGGTTACCGACTTGGCGTATGAAGAGCGCATCAGCGGTTACATCCATATCGTCAATGCCAGCAGCCAGGCCCAGATCAACGGCCTCTCTGGCTCGTCCAGTAGCCAGTACAACGAACTGGAGGCGACCTACAGTTACCTCGAACAAGGCGAACTGAAGAAGTTCACTGGCGATATCAAGGGCGCAATCCTTAAGTCCCGCCAGTTCGAGCTGGTTCAGGGCAAACCGCATGGCAAACAGAACGAAGGGGTATACGACGTCATCGCGCGTATCCGCAACGGTGACTTCAAGGGGGCGGACTATGTGCTATTCGGCAGCCTTTCGGATCTCGACTTCCGCCAGGATCTGAACGATCTCCAGCACACCGACAGCTACTCCAAGGTGTACGGCCTGACGCTGGTCGCTGATTTCAGCCTGGTCGACACCCGTACCTACAAGATTGTCGCCGCCTTCACCGCCACGGGCGAAGGCAAGGATGTAAAGCTGATCAATGCAGCCGATGTCCAGGTCACACCGAACCGCGGCCGCGTGGTCAGAGCAGTTTCCCAGACACTGGGAGACGATGTTGCACGCCAGCTGCAAGCTCAACTGAGCGGGATCGATCCATCCTTCGCAGCGCCGACCGCGCCGGCCAATTCGCTGCCGCCTGACCAACCGGCACAAATCCTCCGTTAACCGTTTCACCCTGCACGAGCGTCGGCCCTGCCGATGCTCGACTGCTTCCTACCGTGCGCGTCCTGATTGCGGCATCCTGAGCAGGGTCGATCTGTTCATCGCTGACTCAAGGAACGCCGATGTCCCTCTTCAACACTGCCGCCGCCTCCGATCGAATGCTCGACCTCAACGATGTTCTGCGCGAACTGGTCGAACAGGGCCGGATGGACCAGGACACCGCCGAGCAATGCCTGGCCATCCGCCGCGGCAGCGCCAACGGTCAGCAGCATCCGCTGGAATTCCTCGCCGCGCAGCAGATCGAAGACCGCACCCGCCCCGGCAAGACGCTCGACCTCGAAACGCTGACCCAATGGCTTGCCGCGTTGGCCGGGCAACCCTACCTGCGGATCGACCCGCTGAAGATCGACGTCGCCGCGGTCACGCCGTTGATGTCGTACGCCTTCGCCCAGCGCCACAAGATCCTCGCCGTCGCGGTCAGCCCCGAGGCCGTCACCATCGCCAGCGCCCAGCCGTTCGCCCATGGCTGGGAGTCGAACCTGACGCACGTGCTCAAGCGCCCGATCAAGCGGGTGGTGGCCAATCCCACCGACATTCAGCGCTTCACCAACGAGTTCTACCGCCTGGCGCGCTCGGTCACCGGCGCCACCGCAACCGACCAGAAGGTCAGCGGCATCGGCAACTTCGAGCAATTGCTGAACCTGGGCGCGAGCGACCAGGAGCCGGATGCCAACGACGCGCATATCGTCAACATCGTCGACTGGCTGTTCCAGTACGCCTTCCAGCAGCGGGCCAGTGACATCCACATCGAGCCGCGCCGCGAACAGGGCACGGTGCGCTTTCGTATCGATGGCGTGTTGCACAACGTCTACCAGTTTCCACCGCAGGTGACGATGGCGGTGGTGAGCCGGCTGAAGACGCTGGGGCGGATGAACGTCGCCGAAAAGCGCAAGCCGCAGGACGGGCGCGTCAAGACCAAGACGCCGGAGGGCGGCGAAGTCGAACTGCGCCTGTCGACCTTGCCGACCGCGTTCGGCGAGAAGATGGTGATGCGGATCTTCGACCCGGAAGTCCTGCTCAAGAGCTTTGACCAGCTCGGCTTCTCGGGGGACGATCTCAAGCGCTGGCAGAGCATGACCGGCCAGCCCAACGGCATCATCCTGGTCACCGGCCCGACGGGTTCGGGCAAGACCACCACGCTTTACACCACGCTCAAGCAGCTGGCGACGCCGGAGGTGAACGTCTGCACCATCGAAGACCCGATCGAGATGATCGAGGGCGCCTTCAACCAGATGCAGGTGCAGCACAACATCGACCTGACCTTCGCCAGCGGCGTACGGGCGCTGATGCGGCAGGACCCGGACATCATCATGATCGGCGAGATCCGCGACCTGGAGACCGCCGAGATGGCCATCCAGGCCGCGCTGACCGGGCACCTGGTGCTCTCGACGCTGCACACCAACGACGCGCCGAGCGCCATCACGCGCCTGCTCGAGCTCGGCGTGCCGCATTACCTGCTCAAGGCGACGCTGCTGGGCGTGATGGCGCAGCGGCTGGTGCGCACGCTCTGCCCGCACTGCAAGGCGCCAACCACGCTGAACGAAGACGACTGGCAGGCGCTCACCCGCCCATGGAACGCCCCGCTGCCGACCGGCGCGATGCGTGCGGTGGGTTGTATCGAATGCCGCGAGACGGGCTACCGCGGGCGCGCCGGCGTCTACGAGATCATGCTGCTCAACGATGGCATCAAGCCGCTGATCAAGGCCGACACCGAACTCGTCCCGCTGCGCCGGCAGGCATTCAAGGAGGGCATGCGCAGCCTGCGGCTCTCGGGTGCGCAAAAGATCGCGGCCGGCCTCACGACCATCGAGGAGGTCCTGCGGGTCACGCCGCAAAGCGAGCAGCGCTGAGCCGACCGCGACAGCGCTGAACGCACCCACCGGGGCGTGGTCTCTGAGGTGCGAAAGGAAGACGCAGCCACCCACCTTGGGCCCATTGGCCTCTGATCGGCCGAAGTGGCAAGAGCGCACCCGCGCGGTGCACACTGAGCAACAAAGCAAAACGTCCCGCCGACCTGTCGGCGGGCTTCCGGCGCGCAATGGATAGCCGAGCGAAAACCTTGAATTCTGAACATCGCCACACCGCCGATTACCGGGCCATCAGCCACCTCGACGACGCCATGCGGCGTTACCGCCAGGCTGCGACGGATGCCCAGCCCTCTCTTCAAGCCCTGGCCGCGCTGACGGCTCAGGCCTGCGGCGCGTCTCAGCTCGCGCTCTGTCTCCTGTATGACCGACAGGCATGGCCCATCGCCCAGCTGGGCCTCGACGACGAGGCGCTCGGCCGGCTGGGCGAGCACTTGCCGCCACTGGAAGACGATCAGCCCCGGCGCCTCGACGACACGTCCCAGCCGCCAATGACCCTGCTCGCGGCGCGTCTTGCCGACGCCCCGGCACGCATCGCAATCGCCGTCGGCGGCACGGATGCCGAGGACGAACGGCTGACATCGTCGCTCCGCGCAGCGCTTCAGCAGGCGGCCGACACCCTGGAGCTGGCCTGCCTGCGCCGCCATCAGGGCCAGGAGCGGCGCATTCTCGAGAGCGCCGTCGACTATGCGATCGTCGCCACCGACCTTGCCGGGTGTGTCACCAGCTGGAACAGCGGCGCCGAACGCATTCTCGGCTGGTCCAGCGAGGAAATGACCGGCCAGGCGCTGGCCCGCATCTTCACCGAAAGCGACTGCGACCGGCGGGTGCCGCAGCAGGAGATGGCGCGCGCGCTGCAAGGCGGCAGCGCACTCGATGAGCGCTGGCATCGGCGCAAGGACGGCTCGCGGTTCTGGGCGAACGGCGAAATGATGCTGCTGCGCGACGATGACGGCAATCCGCAGGGCTTCCTGAAGATCCTTCGCGACCGCACCGACATCCATCGCGAGCAGACCGCCGCCCGCGAAGCCGAAGAACGCTACCGCATGCTCGTCGACCTCAGCCCGCAGGTGGTGGCGCTCTTCGATGCGCGCGGCGCAGCCACCTATGTCAACGCCTACTGGTGCGACTACACCGGCCTCGACGTCGCCGCCTCCCTCGATACCGGCTGGCGGCAGGCGATCGTCGCGGACGAGCGCGAGACGGTCGTCCGGCGCTTCGAAGCGGCGATCGCGGCGAACGTGCCCTTCACGCTTGAGATTCCGCTGCGCAGCGCCGATGGCGAAACGCGCTGGTTCCAGCAGCGCGGCGTACCGCAGTTCGACGCCGAAGCGCGCGTGTTGCGCTGGATCGTGGTGGCCCTCGACATCGACGCGCGACGGCGTGCCGAGGCGGACCGGCTGGAGAGCGAGGCCTTCACGCGCGTGCTGGTCGACTCGGCGAGCGAAGGTTTCTACTCGATCGACACCACCGGCATGGTCACGCTGTGCAACGACGCCTTCGTCAACATGCTCGGCTTCGCCAGCAAGGACGACGTGCTCGGCCGGCGCCTGCACGACGTGATTCATCACAGCCATCCCGATGGTCGCCCATACCTGATCGAGGACTGCCCGATCAATCGCACGGCGGTCACCGGACAGCCGGTTCATGTGGAATACGAGCTGTTCTACCGCCTCGATGGCACCAGCCTGCCGGTCGAATACCGCGTTGGTCCGATCTACCGCGACGGCGAGCTGAAAGGCGCCATCTGCACCTTCACCGACATCAGCGAGCGAGTCCGTGGCGAGGCGCTGCAGGCGTTCCTGCTGGAGCTGAGCGACCGCCTCCAGGTCGCACCGGAGCCGGGCAACGTCAGCGGCTTCCTGTGCGAGCGTCTGGGGCCGCTGCTGGGCACCGAGCATGTCGGCTACGGCGTGCTGGACGAGACGGGCGCGCTACGGATCGACCACGAGTGGCAGCGCGCGCCGACCGCCAGCATTCTCGGGACGCACCCGCTCGAAGGCACCGGCCTGGCCGAACCCTTGCTGCGCGGCGCCCTGCTGCCCGTCCAGGACCTGCTGGCCAACGACGACTCGCCCGGCGCCCGGCACCTTCACGAAAGCCTGGCCAGCCGCGGCTTGCTGCTCGCGCCGTTGCTCGAAGCGCCGGAGCGGCGCTCGTTGCTGCTGTTTTCCTGCACACAGCCGCGTCGCTGGCGCGTCGCCGAGCTGGGGCTGGTTCGCGAAGTGATCGAACGCGTCCGCGCCGCGCAGGATCGCGCCCGCGCCGACCGTGCACTGCGTGAGGCCGAGCAGCGGGTGATCCTCGCCAACGAGATCGCCTCGATCGGCGTCTGGGAGTTCAACGCGACCCGCCGCACCCTGCACTGGGATGCACAGCTCAAGGTGATGTCGGGATTGGCCGCCGAGGCGCCGGAGCTGGGTGTCGACGCGTTCGCCGAGCGCATCCACCCGGACGATCGCGAGATGGTGATCGGCTCGCTGCGCCGCGCCCTGAGCGACGAGAAGGGCGAGATCAACCTGGAATACCGCATCCGTGACTCACGCACCGGCCAGTATTACTGGCTGGCGAATCGGGGTCGGCGCGTGATGGACGCCAACGGCGAGGTCCGCATGCTCGGCACGGCGCGGGTCATCACGGCCGAGCGCAACTTCGCCGAGCGGCTGCTGCGCGTGAACGCGCTGCTGGAGGAGCAGATCGAGGAGCGCCGCCAGGCCCAGCAACGGCAGGCGGCGCTGATCGAGCTCGGCGACACCCTGCGCGGCCAGCCCGACAGCGGCATCATCGCCTGCGCAACGGTGCGGGTCCTGGGCAGTTCGCTGAACGTGACCCAGGTGGTGTTCGTCAGTATCGACCCCACCGGCGAGCACGCTTCGCTGCTCGCGAGCTGGACGGATGGCACCACCTCATCGGTCAAGGAACGCTTCCGTCTCTCCGATTATGGCGACCTCGCCTACGACCTGCAGCGCGGCGATCTGGTGGTGATCGACGACGTCGAGCATGACCCCCGCACCGCGCCGATCACCGCCTCGCTGCATGCCCAGGGCGTGCACAGCCTGGTCGCCATGCCGCTGATGGAGCAGGGCCGGCTGCGTGCCGTGCTGCTGCTGTTGCAGGCCGCGCCGCGCGACTGGCCGGACGAAGACGCCTCCTTCATCCGCGAAATCGCCGACCGGGCCTGGACGGCGGACGAACGCATGCGCGCCGAGCGCGCCTTGCGCGAGAGCGAGGAACAGTTCCGCACGCTCGCCGACAACATGAGCCAGTTCGCCTGGATGGCCGACCCTTCCGGTCGCATCTACTGGTACAACAAGCGCTGGTACGACTACACCGGCACCACGCTCGAGGCCATGCGCGCGCTCGGTTGGCGATCGGTGCTGCATCCCGAGCACCGCGAGCGCGTGCTGGCATCGATGAAGCGGGTGTTCGCCATCGGCTCGATCTGGGAAGAAACCTTCCCGTTGCGCGGCAAGGATGGCAAATACCGCTGGTTCCTCTCGCGTGCCCTGCCGATTCGCGACGACATGGGCCTGGTCACCCACTGGTTCGGCACCAACACCGACATCACCGCCCAGGTCGCCGCCGAAGAAGCGCTGCGCGAGCTGAACGACAGCCTCGAGCGGCGTGTCGGCGAGCGGACCCGCGAACTGGCCGAGATCAACCACCGCCTGCACATCGAAATGAGCGAACGCGAACGTGCCGAGGAAGCCTTGCGGCATGCCCAGAAGATGGAGGCCATCGGCCAGCTCACCGGCGGCCTCGCGCACGACTTCAACAACATGCTGACCGGCGTGCTCGGCGCCCTCGACCTGATCCAGCGGCGCGCGGCCTCCGGACGGGTGAACGAGCTCGACCGCTACATCGATGCCGCCGTCACCTCGGCCAACCGCGCCGCGGCGCTGACCCATCGGCTGCTCGCCTTCGCCCGCCGCCAGTCGCTCGACCCGCGCCCCGTCGACATCAACCACCTGGTCGTGTCGATGGAAGACATGCTGCGACGCACCATCGGCGAGCACATCGCGCTTACCACGCGCCTCGAGCCCCAGCTGCGGATGGCCTATTCCGACGCGCACCAGCTCGAGAACGCGCTGCTGAACCTGGTCATCAACGCACGCGACGCCATGCCGTCCGGTGGCCGTTTGACCATCGAAACACGCACCTTAACGGTCGAAACGACCCAGCCAGACGGCCCGGAACCCGGTGACTACGTCGTCCTCGCGGTCTCGGACACCGGCACCGGCATGCCCGAGGAAGTCATCGCCAAGGCGTTCGACCCCTTCTTCACCACCAAGCCGATCGGCCAGGGCACCGGGCTCGGCCTGTCGATGGTCTATGGCTTCATCAAGCAGACCGGCGGCCATGTGAGCATCGACAGCCAGGTCGGCGAGGGAACGGTCATCACCCTGTACCTGCCGCAGCACCAGGACTTGCCCGTCGAGCATGATCTACAGGACGACACGGCCGATGTCCCACGCGCTCAGGTCGGCGAGACGGTGCTGGTCGTCGAGGACGAAGCCGCCGTGAGGATGCTGGTGGTCGAGGTGCTGAAGGAACTGGGTTACGGCGCGCTGGAGGCCTTCGATGGGCCCTCCGCATTGCCCTACCTGGAAAGCGACCGGCGTATCGATCTGCTGGTCTCGGACGTCGGCTTGCCGGGCATGAACGGCCGCCAGCTCGCCGAGATCGCCCGCCAGCACCGGCCCGATCTGAAAGTGCTGTTCATCACCGGCTATGCGCCCAATGCCGAAGTGCGCGGCGACTTCCTCGAAGAAGGCATGGAGATGCTCGCCAAGCCATTCAACATCGACGTACTGGGCGTGCGTATCCGGCGGATGATCGAAGGCGAGGGATGACCGGCGCGGTACCCGCGCCGGCGTCAGGTCACTCGGCGGCGAGGATGGCCTTGGCCAGCGCCATGTCCGAGTGCTCGAGGTGCGGGTGCTCGGCGCGCATCTGCTTCAGCGCGGCTTCGAGGTAGGCACCGCGGATCGCGCCGTCGCTGGCGACGAACAGGCTGGCATCTTCCTGCGCGCCGACGACGAGCTTTTCGTCCTTGAAAGTCATGTAGGTCGAGGCCGTGGTCGCGCCGGACGACAGGATGTCGCGCAGCGTATCGGCGACGGCCGAACCGAACGGCAGGCTGGTGACGAGGATTGCGGTAAGCAGCGATTTACGCATGGCGCACGCTCCGGTGGTTGTCACTCCTTGAGATGCGGCCGCTGCGTTGGAGTTCCGGCGGGGCGATGCCCTTGCGCGCGTGACCGGGGCGGCGATAGCACCGCCCCGGCCCCGTTTCAGTCGCGGTAGGCGTCGACCGGGACGCAGGCGCAGAACAGGTTGCGGTCGCCGTGCACGTTGTCCACGCGGTTCACCGCCGGCCAGTACTTGTGCGCACGCGTATGAGCGCTCGGCGTGACGGCCTCGGTGACCGAATAGGCGCGCGCCCACTCGCCCGTGACATCCGCCAGGGTATGCGGCGCGCGTACCAGCGGGTTGTCGTCGGCTGGCCAGGTGCCGTCCTCGACCTTGGCGATTTCCGCACGAATGCTCAACATCGCCTCGACGAACCGGTCCAGCTCGGCCTTCGACTCGCTCTCGGTCGGCTCGACCATCAAGGTGCCCGGTACCGGGAACGACATGGTCGGCGCGTGGAAGCCGTAGTCCATCAGCCGCTTGGCGACGTCTTCCTCGCTGATGCCGGTCTGCGCCTTGAGCGGTCGCAGGTCGATGATGCATTCATGGGCGACGCGGCCATTGCGCCCGCTGTACAGCACCGGGAAGGCCTCCCCGAGCCGCTTGGCCAGGTAGTTCGCGTTGAGGATCGCCACCTCGGTCGCATCCTGCAGGCGCGGCCCCATCATGGCGATGTACATCCAGCTGATCGGCAGGATGCTCGCGCTACCCCAGGGGGCCGCGCTGACCGCGCCGTTGCTCGGGTTCGGGCCCTGCAATTCGATCACCGGATGGTTGGCGACGAAGGGCGCCAGGTGCGCCTTCACGCCGATCGGGCCCATGCCGGGACCACCGCCGCCATGCGGGATGCAGAAGGTCTTGTGCAGGTTCATGTGCGAGACGTCGGCCCCCATGTCTGCCGGCCGGGCGAGGCCGACCTGCGCGTTGAGGTTGGCGCCGTCCATGTAGACCTGACCGCCCTGCGCATGCACGGCTTCGCAGATTTCGCGAACGCCCTCCTCGTACACGCCATGGGTCGAGGGGTAGGTGATCATCAGGCACGACAGGCGATCGCCGGCTTCGGCGGCCTTGCGCTTGAGGTCGTCGAGGTCGACGTTGCCTTCGCGGTCGCACTCGACGATCACCACCTTCATGCTCGCCATCTGCGCCGACGCCGGGTTGGTGCCGTGGGCAGACGACGGGATCAGGCAGATATCGCGCTGCCCCTCGCCGCGGCTCTCATGGTACTGCCGGATCGCCAGCAGGCCCGCGTACTCGCCTTGCGCGCCGGAGTTGGGCTGCATGGAAATCGCGTCGAAGCCGGTGATCGTGCACAGCCAGGCTTCCAGCTCGCCGATCATCGCGGCGTAGCCCTGCGCCTGCTCCAGCGGAGCGAACGGGTGGAGGTTGGCGAACTCCGGCCAGGTGATGGGGATCATCTCGCTGGTGGCGTTGAGCTTCATGGTGCAGGAGCCCAGCGGGATCATCGCCTGGTTGAGCGCCAGGTCCTTGTTCTCGAGCTGCTTGAGGTAACGCAGCATCTCGGTCTCGCTGTGATGGGCGTTGAACACCGGGTGCGTCAGATAGGGCCGGGTACGCTCGAGGGCCGAGGGAACGCCGCGCGCCAGGTCCTGCGCGTCCAGCTCGGCGACGGACAGGCCGTGATCGGCGCCGAGGAAGATCGCGAAAAGCTGCTCGACGGTCTCCGCGCTGCTGGTTTCGTCCAGGCTCACGCCAAGCTTGCCGCGCCCGAGGATGCGCAGGTTGATGCGATGCGCACGCGCCGACTCGATGATCGCCGTCTGGCTGCCGCCGACCTCCAGCGTCAGGGTGTCGAAGAAATTCGCGTTGACGCGCTGGATACCCCTGGCCTCCAGCCCGGCGGCGAGGATCGTCGTCAGCCGGTGCACGCGCCGGGCGATGCGTTCGAGCCCTTTCGGCCCGTGGTACACGGCGTAGAAGCCGGCGATGTTGGCGAGCAGCACCTGAGCCGTGCAGATGTTCGAGTTGGCCTTCTCGCGGCGGATGTGCTGTTCGCGCGTTTGCAGCGCCATGCGCAGCGCCACGTTGCCACGCGCATCCTTGGAGACACCGATGATGCGGCCCGGCATGGCGCGCTTGAAGTCGTCACGCGTCGCGAAGAACGCCGCGTGCGGCCCGCCATAACCCATCGGCACGCCGAAGCGCTGGGTGCTGCCGAGCACCACGTCGGCGCCCAGCTCGCCGGGCGGCGTGAGCAGCACCAGGCTCAGCAGGTCCGCGGCGACGCAGGCGATCGCCTGGCGCGCGTGCAGCCCGTCGATCACGGGGCGCAGGTCGCGGATTTCACCGTGCGTGTCCGGGTATTGGAGCAGCGCGCCGAACACCTCTTCGTTCGCGAGCGAATCGACCGATCCGACGATCAGCTCGAAGCCGAACGCCTCGGCGCGCGTGCGCACCACCGAGAGGGTCTGCGGGTGGCAGTTCTCGTCGGCGAAGAAGCGGTTGCTCTTGCTCTTGGCGCTGCGCTTGGCCAGCGTCATGGCCTCGGCCGCGGCGGTGGCTTCGTCGAGCAGCGAGGCGTTGGCGAGGTCCAGCCCGGTGAGGTCGATGATCATCTGCTGGAAGTTCAGCAGCGCCTCGAGCCGGCCCTGGGCGATTTCCGGCTGGTAGGGCGTGTAGGCGGTGTACCAGCCCGGGTTCTCCAGCACGTTGCGCAGGATCACCGGCGGCGTGATGGTGCCGTGGTAGCCCATGCCGATCAGGCTGGTCCACAGCTCGTTGCGCTCGGCATGGCCACGCAGGCGCGCCAGGGCCGCTTGCTCGTCGAGCGCGGGCGGCAGGGCAAGCGGTTGCCGCAGGCGAATCGCCGGCGGCACCGTCTGGTCGATCAATGTGGCCCGATCGGGCAGGCCGAGGGCATCGAGCATCGCCTGCTGCTCGGCGGCATCCGGCCCGAGGTGGCGATGCAGGAACGCATCGGGTTGCTGAAGCTCGGAAAGGCGGTCATTGCGCGACATTCAGGCCATCTCCTCTGGCGGAAGCCTGGAAACAAGAAGCCCCGGCGAGCCGGGGCGTTGGTGCGAGCCGCGATCAGGCGTCGGCGTCGCAAGCGGCCTTGTAGGCGGCGGCGTCGAGCAGCTTGTCCAGCTCGGCGGTATCGCTCGGCTTGAGGCGGTAGAACCAGCCGGCGTAGGCGTCGGCATTGACCTGTTCGGGCGAGTCGGTCAGCAGGGCGTTGACGGCGATCACCTCGCCGGAGACCGGCGAGTAGATGTCCGACGCGGCCTTCACCGATTCGACCACGCCCGCTTCCTGGCCAGCCGTCAGTTGCTGGCCGATCTCCGGCAACTCGACGTACACGACATCACCCAAGGCTTCCTGAGCATGGTCGGAGATGCCCACTGTCACGCTGCCGTCCGCTTCCAGGCGGGCCCACTCGTGGCTGGCGGCATAGCGAAGATCGCTGGGGATATTGCTCATTCGGAGGTCCTCGACGCTGAACGTTTTTTAGATGAGTACTTTGCCCTGACGCACGAAGGTCGGCTTGACCACTCGCACGGGGTACCACTTGCCACGGATTTCAACCTCGGCCCGGTCACCGGTACCGGCCGGAACGCGCGCGAGCGCAATCGATTTGCCAAGCGTAGGCGAAAAGCTGCCGCTGGTGATCTCGCCTTCGCCCAGCTCGCCCACGCGCACGACCTGGTGGGCGCGCAGCACGCCGCGCTCCTCCAGGACCAGGCCGACGAGCTTGGGCCGGTTCTTGTCTTCGCGCATCGTTTGCAGGGCACCGCGACCGACGAAGGCACGCTCGGCCGGCTCCCAGGCGATGGTCCAGCCCATGTTGGCCGAGAGCGGCGAAACGTCTTCGTCCATGTCCTGGCCGTACAGGTTCAGACCCGCCTCCAGGCGCAGGGTGTCCCGCGCGCCAAGGCCGATGGGAGACACGCCGGCGCCGATGAGCTCACCGAAAAAGGCTTGCGCCTGGTCCGCCGGCAGGATGATCTCCAGGCCGTCTTCGCCGGTGTAGCCGGTGCGGCCGATGAACCAGTCACCCTGCGGCAGGCCTTGGAAGGGCTTGAGCGCCTGCACCAGCTCGGCGCGCGCGGCGGACACCAGCTCGGCCACGCGTTCGCGGGCCGACGGCCCCTGAATGGCCAGCATCGCCAGGTCGGCGCGCTCGCGAATCTCGACCGCATGACCCTCGGCCCGGGCCTGCATCCAGGCCAGGTCCTTGTCACGGGTGCTGGCGTTGACCACCAGGCGATAGCCGGCATCGGTCAGGTAGACGATCAGATCGTCCACCACCCCGCCGCGCTCGTTGAGCATGGCGCTGTAGAGCGCCTTGCCGGGCGAGTCGAGACGGGCGACATCATTGGCCAGGAGGTGTTGCAGGTAGGTTTGGGCTTGCGGGCCGGTCACATCCACGACGGTCATGTGCGAGACATCGAACACGCCGCAATCGCGCCGGACCTGATGGTGTTCTTCGACCTGCGAGCCGTAATGCAGCGGCATGTCCCAGCCGCCGAAGTCGACCATCTTCGCGCCGAGCGCGAGGTGCTGGTCGTACAGGGGAGTACGCTGACCCATTGGATTCTCCTTCCGGGTAGACGCCAAGACGGCCACTGCACGGCCCGGAAGGGCCGATCGCCGCGAATGGCGCGCATTGTAGCCGCCCGTTCCCGGAAGGTCACTGCGCCGACGGTCGCCGTTGGTAGCAGTACGTTTCCAAGATCGCGCCAGGCCGGACGCAGATCACCTCAAGGTCATCGCAAGGTGATCAGAGACGCGCCGAGCGCCGGATCAGCAGGATCACGGGAAGCAGACCGACCAGCACCAGCGTGATCGCCGGCAAGGCCGCCCGCGCCCACGCGCCTTCGCTGGTCATCTCGAAGACGCGCACCGCCAGCGTGTCCCAGCCGAAAGGACGCATCAGCAGGGTGGCGGGCATTTCCTTGAGCACGTCGACGAACACCAGCAACGCGGCGCTGAGCGTGCCCGGCACCAGCAGCGGCAGGTAGATCCGCATGAACAGGGCCGGCCCGCCGACGCCGAGACTGCGCGACGCCTGCGGCAGGGACGGCCGGATACGCGCCAGGCTGCTCTCGAGCGGGCCGAAGGCGACCGCCATGAAGCGCACCAGGTAAGCCAGCAGCAGCGCGCCGAGGCTGCCGAGCAGGACTGGCTTGGGGTCGATTGCCAGCCATTCGGCTGCCGGACCGAGCAGGTGGCGATCGATGAAGCTGAAGGCCAGCATGATCGACACCGCCAGCACCGACCCGGGCAGCGCGTAGCCCAGGTTGGCCAGGCCGACCGCCGCCTTCACCGGCCGCACCGGCGCCTGTCGGCGGGCGAATGCCATCAGCAGGGCCACGCTGACGGTGATCAGCGCCGCCAGCGCCCCGAGTGAGAGGCTGTGCACTATCAGGCCGACGTAGCGGCTATCCAGATCGAAACGGCCCCGTTGCCAGATCCAGACCAGCAGCTGGATCAACGGGATGACGAACGCGCACAACAACACCAATCCGCACCAGGCGCTGGCCGCAAAGGCTCGCCAGCCATGCAGGCGGTACAGCGGAGCGGCCCGCTTGCGTTCGGCGCTGGCGCGCGGCACGCCCCTGGCACGGCGCTCGCCGTAGAGCACGAGCATGACGGCGAGCAACAGCAGACTGGCCAGCTGGGTGGCGCTGGTCAGGCTGAAGAAGCCGTACCAGGTCTTGTAGATGGCGGTGGTGAAGGTGTCGAAATTGAACACCGCCACAGCGCCGAAGTCGGCCAGCGTTTCCATCATCGCCAGCGCCAGGCCGGCGCCGATGGCCGGCCACGCCATCGGCAGCGCGACGTGCCAGAACGCCTGCCACGGGGTACGACCCAGCACCCGCGCCGCCTCCATCAGCCCGCGGCCCTGGGCGATGAACGCCGAGCGGGCCAGCAGGTAGACGTAGGGGTAGAACACCAGCACCAGCACCAGCACGACCCCGCCGGTGGAGCGCACACGCGGAAAGCGCACGCCGCTGCCGAACCACTCGCGCGCGGCGGTTTGCACGGGACCGGCGAAATCCAGCAGGCCGATGAAGACGAATGCCAGCACGTACGCCGGGATTGCAAACGGCAGCATCAGCGCCCAGTCGAGCCAGCGCCGGCCGGGAAACTCGCACAGCGACGTCAGCCAGGCGAGGCTGACGCCGAGCAGCAGCACGCCCGCCGCGACACCGAGCACCAGGACCAGCGTATTGCCAAGCAGGCGTGGCAGCTGGGTCTCCCAGAGGTGGGCCCAGATGGTGGTATCGATCTCATGCCAGCTGAGCAGCAGGACGCTCAGCGGCAACAGAACCAGCGCGGCGACGGCGAATGAAAGCGGATACCAGCGACGCTGGACGGAGTGGATCAAGGAACGCCTCGTCAGTGCTGCGCGCCTTGCGCGCGTGAAAAACGCCAGAGGCTGAGTCGAGGCGCGCGGCGAGTCAAGCCCGCGCGCCTCGGTCGATCACCGCCAGCCGGCGCGATCCATCAGCATGATCGCCTCGGCCTGCCGCTTGCCGGCGATCTCGACCGGAACGGTATCGGCCTTGAACTCGCCCCAGGCTGACACTTCCTCGGACGGCGCGACGTCCGGGTTGGCCGGGTATTCCTGATTGATGGCCGCGAACATGCCCTGCGCCTTCTCGCCGGTCAGCCACTCGACCAGCTTGCGGGCCGCCTCGGGATGGGGCGCGTGCTTGGTCAGGCCGATGCCCGACAAGTTGACGTGCACGCCGCGGTCCTGCTGGTTGGGCCAGAAGAGCTTGGCTTGCAGGTCCGGATTTTCCTTGTGCAGCCGGCCGTAGTAGTAGGTGTTGACGATGCCGACATCGCACAGACCGGCGTCGATCGCCTGAATGAGCGCCGTATCGTCGGCGAAGGCATCGGTCGCCAGGTTGTTCACCCAGCCCTTGAGGATTTCTTCGGTCTTCTCGGCGCCGTGCGCCTCGATCAGCGTAGCGGTGAGCGACTGGTTGTAGACCTTCTTGCTGGTCCGCAGGCACAGACGGCCTTCCCATTGCTCGTCGGCCAGGGCTTCGTAGGTGCTCAGCTCCTTCGGATCGACGCGCTCGGTGGAGTAGACGATGGTGCGCGCGCGCAGCGAGAGGCCGGTCCAGGCTCCGGTCGACGAGCGATACTGCGGCGGGATGTTCTGCTTGACGATTTCCGAGTCGAGCGGCTGGAGGATGCCCATCTGCTCGGCCTGCCAGAGGTTACCGGCGTCGACGGTCAGCAGCAGGTCGGCCGGCGTGTTCTCGCCTTCGGCCTTGATGCGGGCCATCAGTGGCGCTTCCTTGTCGGTGATGTAGCTCACCTTGACGCCGGTTTCCTCGGTATAGGCGTCGAATACCGGCTTTATCAGGTCCTCGATCCGGGACGAATACACCACCACCTCGTCGGCCGCGCTGGCGATGCCGGACGCGGCGGCCAGTGCCAGTGCGGTGAGAATTCCCTTGTATGCCTGCATGAACGGCCTCTGCTCAGTCTTTTCGAAGAGGCCAAATAATAGTGAATGCTATTTAGCTTAACAACGCGGCGCATTGTCCCCTAACGATTACCGTTGGCCGAGCGGACTGGCCAGCGGCGGCAGATCCTCGCTCATACCGAGCGCCTGCCGCACGAATGCCGCCTTGACCGAGGGCAGCGCGTCGACCGTGCGCAGCCCCGTATTGCGCAGCCAGCGTAGCGGCAGCGGGTTGGCCTGGAACAGCCGCTCGAAGCCTTCCATCGCCGCCATCATCGCCAGGTTGTGCGGCATGCGACGACGCTCGAAGCGGCCGAGCACCCGTTCATCGCCGAAAGGCTCCCCGCGCGCCACCGCCTTGAGCAGCGCGTCGGCCAGCTCCGCGGCGTCCAGCAGCCCGAGGTTGACGCCTTGGCCGGCCAGCGGATGAATGGTGTGTGCCGCGTCCCCGATCAAGGCGAGGCCCGGCTGGATGTAGCGCTTGGCATGACGCTGGCGCAGCGGGATGCAGAGCCGTGGATCGACCTGCAGCACCGGTCCGAGGCGCTGCTCGAAGGCTGCGCCGAGCGCCTCGGCGAATTCCTCGTCGGTCATGGCCATCAGACGCGCCGCCTCGGCTTCGGTGGCCGACCAGACGATCGAACACCAGTGCAGATCGCCGTCTCGCTCCAGCGGCAGGAAGGCAAGCGGGCCATCGTCGGTGAACCGCTGCCAAGCCGTACGCCGATGCGATTCGCGGCAGCGCACGCTGGTGACGATGGCATGGTGCAGATAATCCCACTCCCGCGTTTCGCAGCCGGCAAGCCTGCGCACCAGCGAGTTGGCGCCGTCGGCCGCGATCAACAGGCGAGCGCGAACTTCCTGCCCGTCAGCCAGAGTCAGCAGCCAACCATCGCCTGAGCGGCGGACCTGTTCGAGCCGCGCGCCTTCGATCAGCCGCACCTTGTCATCACGCCGCAACTGCTCGATCAGCGCATCCTGTACGACGCGGTTTTCGACGATGTGACCCAGCACCGACGCATGCACGGCAGCGGCCGAGAAGTGGATGCTGCCCGTACCCGAGCCGTCCCAGACCTGCATGTCGGTATAGGCACAGGCGCGACGCGCCATGATCCCTGGCCAGGCGCCGACGCGCTCCAGGATGCGCTGGCTCGCCGCCGACAGGGCGCTGACCCTGGGCTCGAAGGCGCTCGCCGCATCGAACGGCGCTGGCTCCAGCGAGGCACCATCGACCAGGGTGATGCCGAGCCCGCTGTCGCGCAGCGCCAATGCCAGCGTGCTGCCAACCATACCGGCGCCGACGATGATCAGATCGGTGTGCATGTGCTTCTCCCAGGGTGACGCGACGCACTGCGGGTCATCGGCTGCGACCTACCGGCGGACTCAACGTTCGCCAAGCCCCATCGCCTGGCGTGCGAACCAATGCTTGGCCGGCGGCAACAGGTCCAGGCCAACCAGCCCTAACGAGCGGGCCGCCGAGACCGTACGCCCCGAATGGCCGAACAGGCGGGTGACCTGGTCGGAAAAGCTGACCGTGAGCATCTGATCGAGCCGTTGCCGCGCCTGGTACGCCTGCAGCACCGACAGCTGGCCGAGCGGGGCATCGCTCTCGGTCAGCGAGTCGGCCAGGCCGACGGCATCGCGCAGCGACAGGTTGTAACCCTGGCCGGCGATCGGATGCAGGCTATGGGCGGCATTGCCCAGCACCACCAGCCCGGAGCGAACCTGTTCCTCGGATTCGATCAGCGACAGCGGATACAGGTGCCGCGCACCGACCTGACGAAACGCCCCGAGCCGGTAACCGAAGGCGTCCTGGAGCTCAGCCAGGAAGGCGCCTTCCGGCAGCCCGGCGAGCCTGGCCGCATCGTCCTGCGCGCGCGTCCAGATCAGCGCGCACCGGCCCTCGGGCAGCGGCAGCAGCGCCATCGGCCCCTGGCGGGTGAAGCGTTCGAACGCCTCGCCGCCGTGCGCATGGCCCGGCGTGACATTGGCGATCAGGGCCGTCTGTTCATAGGCGCGCACCGAAACGGCGATGCCCAGCGACTCGCGCAGCGCCGAGCGACCGCCATCGGCCAGCACCGCCAGGGCCACATCGAGCGCCACGTCGCCCGTCTCGCCGTTCAGTTCGATACGGTAGCCCGCCGCTGTCGGGAGCATGCGCTCGGCACGCGCCGGGCAATGGCGGACCACGACCGCATCGTCCAGCGCCCGCCAGAGGCAGTGGCCTATCCATGCGTTCTCCACCACGTAACCCAGCGCAGGAACGCCTTCGGACGCCGCCTCCAGCCGTGTGACGCCGTAGCGACCGCGCTCGGAAACATGAATGCGCTCGATCGGCTCGGCGCGCTCGGCGATCAGCGGCCAGACGCCCAGCCGCTCGTAGATCTGCCGCGAGCCGTAGGACAAGGCCGTCGAGCGCGCATCGTAGCTGGGCTGGTACTCGGCACCCGGCGCCAACGGCTCGATCAGATGGATCGTCCAGCCCCGCTCGCGGGCGGCTGGCTGCAACGCCAGCGCCAGGCTGGCACCCACCAGCCCGCCGCCGACGATGGCCAGTGCGCGGTCGCTCACGCGATCGCCTCCTGGCGCGCCGCAGTCATGAGCGATTCGATCTCGCCGATCGATTTGGGCACGTCGCCAGTGAGGATTTCGCAACCCGTCTTGGTGACGACCACATCGTCTTCGATGCGTATGCCGATCCCCCGCCACTTCTTGGCGACGTTCGGGTTATCCGGGGCGATATAGATGCCGGGCTCGACGGTCATCGTCATGCCGGGCTCGAGCACGCGCCACTGGCCGCCGACGCGGTAATCGCCGACGTCGTGGACATCGAGCCCCAGCCAGTGGCCGGCGCGATGCATGTAGAACGGCTTGTAGGCTTCGGCCGCGATCAGTTCGTCCACCTCGCCTTCCAGCAGCCCCAGACGCACCAGCCCGGCGGTGATGACCCGGACCGTCGCCTCATGGGCCTCGTTCCAGTGGCGGCCGGGTCCTATGTAGTCGAACGCGGCCAGGTTGGCCTCGAGCACGATTTCGTAGATCGCCCGCTGCTCGGCGGTGAATACGCCGCTGACGGGAAAGGTGCGGGTGATGTCGCTGGCGTAGCAGTCGATCTCGCAACCGGCGTCGATCAGTACCAGGTCGCCGTCCTTGAGCGGCGCGTCGTTCTCCCGGTAGTGCAGGATGCAGGCGTTGCGTCCCGCCGCGACGATCGAACCGTAGGCCGCCAGCCGCGCGCCGCCCTTGCGGAACGTGTAGTCCAATTCGGCCTCGAGGTGATACTCCGACAGCCCCGGCCGGCAGGCCTGCATGGCCCGAATGTGGGCACGCGCCGAGATCTGCGCGGCATGGCGCATGACCTTGGTTTCGGCCGCGGACTTGTACAGGCGCATGTCGTGCAGCAGATGGCCCAGTTCGACGAACTCGTTCGGTGGCTGCGCGCCCTGGCGGGCCTTGGAACGGATGGTGTTGATCCAGTCCATCAGCCGCTGGTCGAACTCGGCGTTGCTGCCGATGGCGTAGTAGACGCGCGACCGCCCTTCGATCAGGCCGGGAAGAATGTCGTCGATATCCCCGATCGGAAAGGCATCGTCCGCGCCGAAATCCCGCACCGCCCCCTCCTGACCGGCCCGCAGGCCGTCCCACAGCTCGCGTTCGGGGTCGCGCTCGCGGCAGAACAACACGTACTCGCCATGCTCCCGCCCCGGAATCAGCGCGATGACCGCGTCCGGCTCGGGGAAGCCGGACAGGTACTGGAAGTCGCTGTCCTGGCGGTAGGTATGTTCCACGTCCCGGTTGCGGATGTAGACCGGCGCAGCCGGCAGAATGGCAATGCTGTTGGGCTCCATCTGCGCCATCAGGGCCTTGCGGCGGCGCGCATATTCCGAGCGAGGGATACGGACGTTGGACAAACGAGACTCCTCAATGCAGGGATGGCTTGGCGGCCGGTGCGATCGGTGGTGCGCATTCGGCGAACAGCAGCATCGGCGCGACCCGCAGGTATTCCATGACTTCCATATAGTCGCTTTCCGCGTCTTCGGATTCCTCGAGCGCGCTCTGGACCTGAGCGATCGCCGCCAGGTCCTGCAACACTTCGCGCGCCTCGCCACTCAGCGAACGGTCGCCCGCCGCCAGACCGAAACCGGTCAGAAAGCCCTGGCACCACTGGCCAAGCGCCTGGGCGCGCACGGTAATCGACGCCTCGTCGGTCGGCAGCAACAGCACCAGCGCCACGTCCTCGCCGGCCAACTCGCCCTTGGCCATTTCCTGGAGGCCCACCAGCGCCTGACGGACCGGAGCGTCAAGCTCGCCGCCGAGCAGCTCGGTCGCCTCCGCGAGCCAGGGCTCGGGGTCGAACCCAGCTCCCGCACAGCTGCGACCGAGCAGGTGGCCCTGCAACTCGGCGGGCGTGACCGCATGGGGACTGGTCTGGAGAAGTCGGGAAAACGCGTCGTAGGGCGAGGTTTGCAAGGTCATGGGAACTAGGCGCCCACCAGCGCGATGTCTAGAATGAAGGCCCCGTATCCTAGCATCGGGGCATCCGCCAAGACCAACGAGCCACAGGCTCATCGCAGCCGTCGGAGTAACTATGGACGATGCCGACTTGTCGCTGCTCGGCGCCAAGGTGAACCAACTGATCCACCTCGTCGAACGGCTTCGCACCGAAAACGACAGGCTGCTCGCCCAGGAGCGAGCGTGGCGCGAGGAGCGCGCTCATCTGATTGAAAAGAACGAAATGGCCCGCGAGAAGGTCGAAGCGATGATTTCGCGCCTGAAAGCTCTGGAGCAGGACACATGACGCAGCCCACCACAGTCACCGTGCACATCATGGACAAGGACTATTGCATCGCCTGTCCGCCCGAAGAGCGCTCGCACCTGGAGAACGCCGCACGCTATCTCGACAGCAAGATGCGCGGCATTCGCAGCAGCGGCAAAGTGATCGGCGCCGACCGCGTGGCGGTGATGGCCGCGCTGAACATCACCCATGAATTGCTGCATAAGCAGCGGCAGCTGGACGACGAAGCGGAATCGGCGAAAGAACATGTGCGCTCGCTGCTCGAGCGCGTCGATTCGGCGCTCGCCACTGATCAGAACGCTGCCGGGCGCTGATGGACGGTCATGGGATTACGGTATACTCGCCGCAACTCCCTGGCATGTGCGCCAGTCGGCGATGACCCTCTCCCGATACGCAACACCTTGGAGGCTGTACGTGAGACTGGTGTGCATGTCCGCCTGACGGAAAGCCTGAAGGTCTTCGGCAGTCGCCACCTTGAACTTTCGGGTTCAAGGGCCTACGCCGGCAGCGGCATGCTGGGGAGCCTCTTCTCTTGATTCGATCCGCCGGCATGACTCGTCGCCAGCTCCGGCGCGAGCTCCGCCAGAAGCGTCGCGCCCTGAAGCCACACGAGCAGCACCAGGCCGCCAGGCGGCTCTATCGGCAGTTGGCGCAACATCCGCTGTTTCGCCGCGCTCGCCATATCGCGCTCTACCTTCCCAATGACGGTGAAATCGATCCGCGCCTGCTAATGCGCGAGGCTCAACGGCGCGGCAAGGCCACCTACCTGCCCAGCCTGCAGCCGTGGCCTCGCACGCGCATGAAATTCCAGCGCGTCAGACCGAACGAACGCCTGATCCGCAACCGCTTCGGCATCGCCGAACCCGCTCGCACCGCCAAGGGTCATCGACCGGTGTGGGCACTGGACATGCTGATCATGCCGCTGGTCGGCTTCGACGAGCAGGGCGGACGGCTGGGAATGGGAGGGGGCTTCTATGATCGCAGCCTGGCCTTTCTAGCCAGGCGCAAAAATCGTCATAAACCGACGCTGCTGGGCGTCGCGCACGAATGTCAGAAAGTCGATCGCATCCCGCTTGAGCCGTGGGACGTACCCGTGCACGCGACCATCAGCGATCGACGCTGGTATCAGGGCAAGGGAGTGAATGGTCAGCGCTGCGGGTGAACGACCGGCGTTGTTACTTCACCCTGGCGATCGAGCAAACTCTGGGTGTAACCCGTGGTAACCACGCCCAGGCTGAACAGGACGACCAACACCCACAAAATATCCGGTTTGCGTTTCACCTAGCGCTCGCCTCCCCCGCGTAGCGAAGCCACCGTGCGTCTTCTTCTCTGGAAGAGCGTTCCGATGGCGCCAATTTTCAAACGAGGGCATTTTCGTCCAAGCCTCGACCGTGCGCAATCGCACGGGACGCCGGCTGTCGGAGATACCTGACCCTCGTCTCCGTAACACTTCAGCGTAGAGCAAAGACCATGCCGTACTGGCTGATGAAATCCGAACCCGACGAGTTCTCGATCCAAGACCTGGCGTCGAACGCCTCCGCGCGCTGGGACGGCGTGCGTAATTTTCAGGCGCGCAATTACCTGCGCGAAATGAAGATCGGCGACCTGTTCTTCTTTTATCACTCGAGCTGCGCAATCCCTGGCGTCGCCGGCATCGGCCGGGTCGTCGCCGAAGCGTACGCCGATCCGATGGCCTTGGCCCCGGACAGCCCCTATTTCGACGCGAAGGCGAGCGCCGAGCGCAACCCCTGGAGCGCCGTCGATGTCGAGCATGTGGCAACCTTCGAACGAGTGCTGCCGCTGACCACGCTCAAGACCGACGCGGGACTGACCGGGCTTGCGCTCGTCCAAAAGGGCAGCCGCTTGTCCGTCATGCCGGTCGCCCCGGACGAATGGGCGACCATCCTGCGTATCGCGAACGAGCGCCTGCCCGATTGAACACCTGACCGAACAGGGCCACGCCTTGCACGCGACCGATACCGCCAGGCATCAGGCGCGGATCAATGACCTCGCATCGGTCATTGGAGAATGAGGTTGTTGAACAGCAGGTCTTCGACCAGCGGTTGCCCTTCCTCCTGCTCCAAAACCTGCCGGACCTGTTTCAAGGCCTCCTGACGCAGAGCCTCCTTGGCTTCGACCGTGGCCAGCGTGTCGTCCGTCTGCTGAGAGAAGAGCATGATCAGCTGGTTGCGGATCAGCGGCTCATGGTGCTCCACCTTGGCCTCCGCTTCAGGCCCCATGACCTTCAGCGAGATATCGGCCTTGTAGTACTTCAGTCGTTCGCCAGTGCCGTAGTTGCCGACGAGCGCCGGCACAAGGCTGTAATAGGTGGGCTTGATGACCGCCTCATCGCCCTCTTCGGGCGCCTCGGCAAAAGCCGATAGGCTCAACAGCAGGGCCAGCAGGAGCGTTGCGATCCGATACACGTCGAGTTCCTCGAAAGCAGGCCCGTTAGCATAGCCAGTGCGGCCGCGGTGCCCAAGTCATGAGTTATACATCGCCATCAGGCCGGGACATGCTCGTGTTCGCACCGGCGCCGGCCACCCTAGACTGCCTCGTCACCGGAATGTCCGGCCAGCCCATTCAGGAAAGGAGCGACGATGAAAGCGGTACTATGCAAGGCCTTCGGGCCGCCAGAAACCCTGACATTCGAAGAAGTAGCGAACCCGACGCCGAAGAAGAACGAAGTCCTGCTGCAAGTTCATGCGGCGGGCGTCAACTTCCCGGACACGCTGATCATCGAAGGGAAGTACCAATTCAAGCCACCCTTCCCCTTCTCGCCCGGCGGCGAGGCGGCCGGCGTCGTTCTCGAGGTTGGCGAGAAAGTCACTCACCTGAAGCCCGGCGACCGGGTGATGGGCCTGACCGGCTGGGGCGGCTTTGCCGAACAGGTCGCCATGCCGGCGCACGGCGTGCTGCCCATTCCGGCCGACATGGGCTTCGAAGCCGCAGCGGCATTCAGCATGACCTATGGCACCTCGATGCATGCACTCAAGCAGCGGGCGAACCTGCAAGCCGGTGAAACCCTGCTGGTGCTCGGTGCCTCTGGCGGGGTCGGACTCGCCGCCGTGGAAATCGGCAAGGCGATGGGTGCCCGCGTCATTGCGGCAGCTTCCACTCGGGAAAAGCTCGACGTGGCCCGCGCCGCCGGGGCGGATGACCTGATCAACTACACCGAAGGCAGCCTGAAGGAGCAGCTCAAGACGCTGACCAATGGCCAGGGCGTCGATGTGATCTACGATCCGGTGGGCGGCCCGTTCTTCGAGGAGGCGTTCCGCAGCATCGCCTGGAATGGCCGCATGCTGGTCGTCGGGTTCGCCGCCGGGGGAATACCGTCGCTGCCAGCCAACCTGCCCTTGCTGAAGGGTGCCTCGCTCGTCGGCGTGTTCTGGGGCTCGTTCGCGCAGCGCCAGCCGCAGGACAACCTGGCCAACTTCCAGCAGCTGTTCAGCTGGTATGGCGAAGGCAAGCTCAAGCCGCTCGTATCACAGACCTTCCCGCTGGAACGCGCCGCCGAGGCTATCGCTCACCTTGGTCAACGCAAGGCCGTCGGCAAGGTCGTGGTGAAGGTGCGATAAGCGGCTGGAGGCTGGACAGCCTTCTCATCGCCCCGCCGATGAGTGCCTGCGACATTTTGGCGAAGCTTGCGTGCTGCCCATGCGCGCAAGCAGAGCCCACGCAACGCCAAGCCGCACTCCATCGGATCTACCGCCTCTGGCGCCGACCTTTACTACCGCGGCGCATAGGCGAACACATCGGCGCGCATCTGGTGCGCATCCATGCCAGCCTCGACCAGCGCATCCAGCGTGCCGTAGACCATTGCCGGCGAGCCGCTGGCGTAGACGCGTAGCGATCCCAACTCGGCGAAGTCCTCCAGCACCGCCTGGTACAACAGGCCGCAACGTCCCTGCCAGCCGCACACCTCGCTCACGACACGATGCAGGTGCAGATTCGGCTGCTGCTCCCAGGCGCTCCAGTGCGGTAACTCATAGAACTCATCCGGGTGGCGCACTCCCCAGTACAGATGCACCGGATGGGCGAAACCGGCGATGCGACAGTGATCGATCAGGCTCTGCATCTGTGCCATACCGGTGCCCGCTGCGATGAGCACCAGCGGACCTTCAGGCAGATCGGCCAGATGGGTGTCGCCGAACGGCAACCTCACCCGAGCGAGCGGCTCGGCCTGCAGATGTTCGATGAGCGCCAGACTGCTCGCATCGCGCGCCAGCACATGCAGCTCCAGCTCACGCCCGCATTCGGGCGCCGAAGCGATCGAGAACGCCGAAAACTCGCCGTCCGGGCGTTGCAACAGCAGGTATTGCCCGGCGTGATAAGACACCGGTTTGCCAGCCGGCAGGCGCAGGCGAATCCGGAACACCTGGCCACCGGCCGGTTCGCACGACAGCAGCTGGCAGACGAGCTCTCGCACCGGCAAGGTGCCCGGCGCCAGTGCGCCATCCCAGTGCAAGACGCAGTCGTCCAGCGGCTCGGCCAGACAGGTCAGGCATTCGCCATGGTCACGCACCGTCCCCGCCTGTCGCACGCGCCCCTCCACCAGCAGCGCCGCGCATACATGGCAGTTACCGTTGCGGCAACTGTGCGGGCAATCGAAGCCCGCGCGGCGAGCGGCATCCAGGATTCGCTCTCCGGCACCGACCTCCAGGGTCGCCCCGGAAGGTTGCAAGGTCACTTTCATCGTTCTACTTCTAATCGTTCAGCCGCAAGGTCCGGTCGGACAGCGAGTCAATCAGTCGATACCCAGCTGGGACCAGAGTTCATCCACCCGACGCTTGATCGCCTCATCCTGAACGATCGCCCGCCCCCACTCACGACTGGTCTCGCCTGGCCATTTATGGGTCGCATCAAGGCCCATCTTCGAGCCGAGGCCCGAGACCGGCGATGCGAAATCGAGGTAATCGATCGGCGTGTTATCGATCATCACCGTGTCGCGCTTGGGATCCATGCGCGTGGTGATGGCCCAGATCACATCGTTCCAGTTGCGCGCATCGATGTCGTCGTCCGTCACGATCACGAACTTGGTGTACATGAACTGTCGCAGGAAGCTCCACACACCCAGCATCACCCGCTTGGCATGGCCGGGGTACTGCTTCTTCATCGTGACCACGGCCATGCGATAGGAGCAACCCTCGGGCGGCAGGTAGAAGTCGACGATCTCCGGAAACTGCTTCTGCAGGATCGGAACGAACACCTCGTTCAGCGCCACGCCCAGTACCGCGGGCTCATCCGGTGGACGGCCGGTATAGGTGCTGTGGTAGATCGGCTCGCGCCGGCGCGTGATCCGCTCGACCGTGAACACCGGGAAACGATCGACCTCGTTGTAGTAGCCGGTGTGATCCCCGTAAGGGCCTTCGTCGGCCGTCTCGCCCGGATGGATCACCCCTTCCAGGATGATTTCGGCGCTGGCCGGCACCTGCAGGTCGCTGCCGCGCGCCTTGATCAGCTCCGTGCGATGGCCGCGCAGCAAGCCGGCGAAGGCATATTCGGACAGCGCGTCGGGGACCGGCGTCACCGCGCCCAGAATGGTTGCCGGATCGGCGCCCAGCGCCACGGCAACCGGATAGGGGCGATCCGGGTAGCGCTGGCACCACTCGCGATAGTCCAGCGCGCCGCCGCGATGACTCAGCCAGCGCATGATCAGCTTGTTGCGCCCAAGCAATTGCTGGCGGTAGATCCCGAGGTTCTGGCGCTCCTTGTTCGGCCCCTTGGTGATCGTCAGGCCCCAGGTGATCAGCGGCGCTACGTCGCCCGGCCAGCAATGCTGAATTGGCAGGCGATGCAGATCGACCTCGTCACCCTCCTCGACCACCTCCTGGCACGGCGCGTCCCGGAGCACCTTGGGCGCCATGTTGATGGCATTTCGATAGATCGGCAGCTTGCTCCAGGCGTCCTTCAGCCCCTTCGGTGGCTCGGGCTCCTTGAGAAAGGCCAGCAGGCGCCCGATTTCACGCAGTTGGCCGACGTCTTCGGCCCCCATTCCGAGCGCTACGCGCCGCGGGGTGCCGAACAGGTTGCCGAGCACCGGGATGTCGTAGCCGGACGGTTTTTCGAACAGCAGCGCCGGCCCCTCCTGGCGCAGGGTCCGGTCGCAGATCTCGGTCATTTCCAGCCGCGGCGATACGGGCACGCCGATGCGTTTCAGCTCGCCGCGTTTTTCGAGCTCACCGATGAAGTCACGCAGGTCTCGGTATCGCATAAACCATCCTGAATACCCGGGGATGCGCCAGTGTAGCCGTGCCGACCGCCCGCCCCAACGAAGCGGATACGAAAAGGCCGGGTTTCCCCGGCCTTCGCTTCCGATCGAGCGCTTACTTGCGCTTCATCGACTGGAAGAATTCCTCATTGGTCTTGGTGTCCTTCATCCGATCCAGCAGGAACTCGATGGCAGCGATTTCATCCATCGGGTGCAACAGCTTGCGCAGGATCCAGATGCGCTGAAGCTCTTCGTCACTGGTCAGCAGCTCTTCACGACGCGTACCGGAGCGGTTGATGTTGATCGCCGGGAACACCCGCTTCTCCGCGATCTTGCGCTCCAGCTGGAGTTCGAGGTTGCCGGTGCCCTTGAATTCTTCGTAGATGACCTCGTCCATCTTCGAACCGGTTTCCACCAGCGCTGTCGCCAGAATCGTCAGGCTGCCGCCTTCCTCGATGTTCCGCGCAGCACCGAAGAAACGCTTGGGCTTCTCCAGCGCATGGGCATCGACACCACCGGTCAGCACCTTGCCGGAACTCGGGATCACCGTGTTGTACGCGCGTGCCAGACGGGTGATGGAATCGAGCAGGATGACTACGTCCTTCTTGTGTTCGACCAGGCGCTTGGCCTTCTCGATCACCATCTCGGCGACCTGCACGTGGCGGGTCGGCGGCTCGTCGAAGGTGGAAGCGACGACTTCGCCGCGCACCGTGCGCTGCATTTCGGTCACTTCTTCCGGGCGCTCGTCGATCAGCAGGACGATCAGGTGGCATTCCGGATTGTTGCGGGTGATGTTGCTGGCGATGTTCTGCAGCATCAGGGTCTTGCCCGCTTTCGGCGGCGCGACGATCAAGCCACGCTGACCTTTGCCGATCGGTGCGCAGAGGTCGATCACACGACCGGTCAGGTCTTCGGTGGAGCCGTTGCCGGCCTCCATCGTCAGACGCTTGTTCGGGAACAGCGGCGTGAGGTTCTCGAACAGGATCTTGTTCTTCGCGTTTTCAGGGCGATCGAAATTGATGGTGTCGACCTTGAGCAACGCGAAGTACCGCTCGCCTTCCTTCGGCGGACGGATCTTGCCGACGATGGTGTCGCCAGTGCGCAGGTTGAAGCGCCGAATCTGGCTTGGCGAGACGTAGATATCGTCCGGCCCCGCCAGGTAGGACGAATCCGCCGAGCGAAGAAAACCGAAGCCGTCCTGCAGGATTTCCAGGACGCCATCGCCGGAAATCTCTTCACCGCTCTTCGCGTGTTTCTTCAGCAACGAGAAAATCACGTCCTGCTTACGCGAACGGGCCATGTTTTCGATGCCCATCTGCTCGGCCATTTCTAGCAGTTCGGTAATGGGCTTTTGCTTGAGTTCGGTCAGATTCATAAACAGATGTCAGGAAGGAATGAGCAAGCGTTGAGCTTGAGAAGCCGCGCAGCAGGAGGCGAACGGGGTTCGCTGGACGTTTAGTCGGGAGAAGTGCGTCGGCGACGGCATGCAGAGGGCGGCTGAAGAATGAGCCGCAGTCGGAATCTAGCACCGGGGAAACGGAGCGTCCACCCCGAAAATGAAAAACCCCGCTTGAAGCGGGGTTCAACACCGAGCAGCGTCAGATGTTGCTGTCGAGGAACGCGGCGAGCTGGGATTTGGACAATGCGCCGACCTTGGTGGCTTCGACGTTGCCGTTCTTGAACAGCATCAGCGTCGGGATACCGCGGACGCCATACTTCGGCGGCGTTTCCTGATTCTCGTCGATGTTGAGTTTGCAGACCTTCAGTTTGCCCTGATAGTCCTTGGCAATCTCATCGAGCACGGGTGCGATCATCTTGCACGGGCCGCACCACTCGGCCCAATAGTCGACAAGCACCGGGCCTTCGGCCTGGAGAACATCCTGCTCGAAACTGGTATCGCTGACTTTGGTGATGTATTCGCTCATGAATCTCTCCAGAATCGGAACCAAAAAAGTGTCGGCCATCATAGCCCGGCTCTTTGATAACCGGAAGCCGACGTCGATTGAGCTAATCAATGATCCTCAGGGTCACAAGCTATGACCCAGCGATCGTCATCGGCCGTTCACACGGCCCGTCGAACGGTCAGCGAGCGCTGCCCGCTGCCGGCCTCAATTGGCCGAGGCCGTCTATCGTGTAGGATGTCCCGGTTTTTCTTCGAGATCAGCCCATGCTTCAACCGTCCGCCGAGCAGGCGCCCCTCATCGCGGCCATAGACCTGGGATCGAACAGCTTTCACATGGTCGTGGCACGGACCAGCAATGGCGAGCCGCGCATTCTCGAGCGCCTCGGTGAAAAGGTTCAGCTCGCCGCCGGTATCGATGAGGACCGTCAGCTGAGCGAAGCGGCCATCCAGCGAGGCCTCGACTGCCTCGGACGGTTCGCGCAGATGGTCAACCACCTGCCCGAAGGCGCGGTGCGTGTAGTCGGCACCAACGCCCTGCGGGAGGCCCGCAACCGGCAGGAATTCATTCGGCGCGCCGAGCGCATCCTCAACCACAAGGTCGAGGTGATCTCGGGGCGAGAAGAAGCGCGGCTCATCTACCTGGGCGTCTCCCATACCTTCCCCGGAATGGACGGTCGGCGTCTGGTGGTCGACATCGGTGGCGGCAGTACCGAGTTCATCATCGGCCAGCATTTCGAGTCGCAGCTTCGCGAGAGCCTGCAGATGGGGTGCGTGAGCTTCACACAGCGCTTCTTCCGCGACGGCAAGATCACACCGGGCAGCCACGCCAAGGCTTACACCGCCGCGCGGCTGGAACTGATGAGCATCGAACATGGCCTGCGAAGGCTCGGCTGGCAGCAGGCGATCGGCGCCTCGGGCACCATCCGCGCCGTCGGCCTGGCGATCAAGGGTGCCGGTTATGGCAATGGCGAAGTCAACCGTGAGGGGCTGACCTGGCTCAAGCACAAGCTGTTCAAGCTCGGCGATGTCGAGAAGATCGACCTGGACGGTGTCAAGCCGGACCGGCGGGCGATCTTCCCGGCAGGGCTGGCGATTCTGGAGGCCATCTTCGACGCGCTCGAACTGAGCGACATGACGCACTCCGAAGGCGCGCTGCGAGAAGGCGTTCTCTATGACCTGCTCGGCCGGCACCACCATGAAGACGTACGCGAGCGCACCCTGAACGCGCTGGTGGAGCGCTATCACGTCGACCTCGAGCAGGCGGCGCGGGTCGAGACCAAGGCACTGGAGGCCTTCGACCAGGTCGCCGCCGACTGGGATCTGGATCCCGAGCGTCATCGCGAACTGCTGGGCTGGGCCGCCCGCGTGCATGAGATCGGGCTGGACATCGCGCACTACCACTATCACAAGCACGGCGCCTACCTGATCGAACACTCGGACCTTCCGGGCTTTTCGCGTCAGGACCAGCAGCAGCTCGCGCTGCTTATCCGCGGCCATCGACGCAACATCCCGCGCCACAAGTTCGAAGAGCTGAGCGACGACGGCGCCCGCCTGACGCGGCTGTGCGTACTGCTACGCTTCGCCATCCTGTTCCACCACATCCGCGGCCCGCAGGAAGCGCCTGCGGTACGCCTGAAGGCCGGCGAGAACAGCCTGCACATCGAATTCCCGGAAGGCTGGATGGAGCGCAACCCCCTGACCAGCGCAGACTTCGCCCAGGAGGCGGAGTGGCTCAAGCGCATCGACTTTGACCTCAGCGTTCGCTGAGGCCGGGCGAGCTCATCGGGCGATCGGATTGCTCAGGCGTTCGAGCATGGCGTTCTGGGCGTTGCGAGAATTCTGGTTACCACTGGGCGCGAGGCGCACGTAGCTGCCGTCCGGCTGCAGGCTCCAGCTCTGGGTGTTGTCGCTCATGTAGGACTCCAGCTCCTTCTTCACCCGCGAGATGAGCTTCTTGCCTTCGACCGGGAAGCAGGTTTCCACGCGCCGATCCAGGTTTCGCTCCATCCAGTCCGCGCTGGAGAGGTAGAGCTTTTCATCGCCGCCGTTGAAGAAGTAGTACACCCGGCTGTGTTCGAGGAAGCGGCCCACGATCGAGCGCACCTGGATATTGTGCGACACCCCCGCCACGCCCGGACGCAGGCAGCACATGCCTCGCACCACCAGATCGATCTTCACGCCGGCCTGACTGGCCTTGTAGAGCGCCTTGATGATGCGCGGGTCGGTCAGCGAGTTGACCTTGGCCATGACATGGGCCGGCCGGCCTTCGACCGCGTGCTGGGTTTCGCGCGCGATCATGTCGAGGATGCCCTTGCGCAGCGTGAACGGCGCGTGCATCAGCTTCTTCATGCGCAAGGTCTTGCCCATGCCGATCAGCTGGCTGAACAGCTTGGAGACGTCCTCGCACAGGGCATCGTCGGAGGTCAGCAGACTGTAGTCGGTATACAGCCGCGCATTGCCGGCATGGTAGTTGCCGGTGCCCAGGTGGGCGTAACGCACCAGCTCACCGTTCTCGCGACGCAGGATGAGCATCATCTTGGCGTGGGTCTTGAAGCCGACCACGCCGTAGATGACCACGGCACCGGCCTGCTGGAGACGGCTGGCCAGTTGCAGGTTGGATTCCTCGTCGAAGCGGGCCCGCAACTCGATGACCACCGTCACCTCCTTGCCCGCGCGCGCCGCATCGACCAGCGCATCGACGATTTCGGAGTTCGCTCCGGAGCGGTACAGCGTCTGCTTCACCGCCAGCACGCACGGGTCCTTGGCGGCTTGGCGCAGCATGTCGACGACCGGCGTGAACGACTCGAAAGGGTGCAGCAGGATGATGTCCTGCTTGCCGACCACGCTGAACAGGCTCTCGCTGTCCTGGAGCGCCTTGGGAATGGTCGGAGTGAACGGCTCGTATTGCAGCTCGGGATGGCTGTCCAGCCCGGTGACGCTGAACAGCCGCGTCAGGTTGACCGGACCACTGACGCGGAACAGCTCGCCCTCGGTCAGGTTGAACTGGCGCAACAGGAAATCGGCCAGTGGCTTGGGGCAGTTGTCGGCCACTTCCAGTCGCACGGCATCGCCATAGCGGCGTGAGAACAACTCGCCTCGCAGCGCGCGGGCCAGGTCATCGACATCCTCCGCATCGACCGACAGGTCGGCGTTGCGGGTCAGGCGGAACTGATAGCAGCCCTTGACCTTCATCCCCTGGAACAGATCGTCGGCATGCGCATGGATCATCGAGGAGAGAAAGACGAAATTGTCGCCAGGCCCGCCGACCTCTTCCGGCACGCGAATGACCCGCGGCAACGAACGCGGCGCCGGGATGATCGCCAGGCCCGAATCGCGACCGAAGGCATCGACGCCCTCGAGCTCGACGATGAAATTCAGGCTCTTGTTCACCAGCAGCGGGAACGGGTGCGTCGGGTCGAGCCCGATGGGCGTGATGATGGGGGTGATTTCGTCGCGGAAGAACCGCCGCACCCAGGCCTTGAGCTTCGTCGTCCAGAAGCGACGGCGAATGAAGGTGATCTGATGCTTGGCCAGCTCCGGCAGCAGGATGTCGTTGAGGATCGCGTACTGGCGGTTGACCTGCTCGTGCACCATGTCGCCGATGCGCGCCAGCGCCTGGTGCGGTTGCAGACCGTCCGGCCCGGCCTGTTCGCGGGCGAAGTTGACCTGCTTCTTCAGGCCCGCCACCCGAATTTCGTAGAACTCGTCGAGGTTGCTGGAAAAGATCAGCAGAAACTTCAAGCGCTCCAGCAGCGGGTAGGACTCATCGAGCGCCTGCTCCAGCACTCGGATGTTGAACTGCAGTTGCGACAGCTCCCGATGGATGTACAGGCTGCTGTCATCCAGCCCCGGCACCGGGGCGGGTGGCGGCGGTGGCGGCTCGGGCGTCGGCTCCGCGACAGGTGCAGTCTCGACGACCGCTTCTGTCGACGGCTCCGGCGGGTTCGTCGTTTCGCGCAATTCCGTCTCGCTGAGTCCTTGGTTCATGTCCATGCCTCGGGGGCGTCAGCGCCCCTGTTTCAGTTGTTGAGCCGCACGCTTGGCGAAATAGGTGAGGATGCCGTCCGCCCCGGCGCGCTTGAATGCAGTCAGCGATTCGAGGATCACCGCCTCGCCGAGCCAGCCGTTCTCGATGGCCGCCATGTGCATCGCGTATTCACCGCTGACCTGGTAGACGAAGGTCGGCACGCCGAAACCTTCCTTTACGCGCCAGAGAATGTCGAGGTACGGCATGCCCGGCTTGACCATCACCATATCGGCGCCTTCTGACAGATCGGCGGCAACTTCGTGCAACGCCTCGTTCGCGTTGGCCGGATCCATCTGATAGGTGTGCTTGTTGCTCTTGCCGAGGTTGGCTGCCGAGCCGACCGCATCGCGGAACGGGCCGTAGTAGGCGCTGGAGTACTTGGCCGAGTAGGCCATGATGCGCACGTTGCTGTGATCGGCGACCTCGAGCGCTTCACGGATGGCCTGGATGCGGCCGTCCATCATGTCCGACGGCGCAACCACCTGGGCGCCCGCCTCGGCATGCGACAAGGCCTGGCGCACCAGCGCATCGACGGTCACGTCGTTCTGCACGTAGCCATGCTCGTCGAGAATGCCGTCCTGGCCGTGGGTGGTGAACGGATCGAGCGCCACGTCGGCGATCACGCCCAGTTCCGGGAAACGCTCACGCAGGGCGCGAATGGCGCGCTGTGCCAGCCCGTCCGGGTTCCAGGCCTCGGCACCGTCGAGCGACTTCTTCTCGACCGGCGTCACCGGGAACAGCGCCACCGCCGGAATGCCCAGCGCGACCAGCTCCTCGGCCTCGGCCAGCAGCAGGTCGATCGACAGCCGCTCGACGCCGGGCATCGACGCCACCGCTTCGCGACGGTTCTCACCTTCGAGCACGAAGACCGGCAGGATCAGGTCGTCGACCGTCAGAGTCGTCTCTCGCACCAGCCGGCGGGAAAAGTCGTCGCGACGGTTGCGACGCAGGCGGGTGGCGGGGAACAGTCGGCTGGCGGAAGCGAAACTCACGGCGAACTCCAGGCCCGGCAGGCGGGCGAATGTGACAGTTATAGGCCGTCCAGATGACCGACTGATGACAGCGGAACAGCTTTACGGCGGGCCGCCACATTGTGCCAGCCTCAATCCGCGCCGCCAGTGCTTTGGTCAGTCCGCGGAGAATCTGCCGGCGCCCGGCTGAACACCGCGCGGCGAAGCGGATCATAGAGACATCCAGGGCTTACTTTTCCGCCCCAGCGGCCTTTAGCATGGGGGCAGCCGCGCGACCGCGCCCCTAACACCAGGAGTACCTTCATGAACAGAAACGTCGCCGTGATCCTCGCCGGCAGTGGCGTCTACGACGGTTCGGAGATCTACGAAAGCGTCATCACCCTGCTGCGCCTCGACCAGCGCGGCGCCAAGGTGCAGTGCTTCGCACCCAACATTGCGCAGATGCACGTCATCAATCACCTGACCGGCGACGAGATGCCGGAAACCCGCAACGTGCTGGTCGAAGCCGCTCGCCTGGCACGCGGCAACATCAAGGATTTGCGCGAAGCCCGCGCCGAAGACTTCGATGCGCTGATCGTGCCCGGCGGGTTCGGCGCCGCGAAGAACCTCTGCAATTTCGCCGTTCGCGGCGCCCAGTGCAGCGTCGAGCCGCAGGTGCTGGAGGTCGCGCAGGCCTTCGCCAAGGCCGGCAAGCCGATCGGCCTGATGTGCATCGCACCGACGATGGCGGTGCAGATCTTCGGCCAGGGCGTGACGGTCACGCTCGGCAGCGATGACGCCGAAGCAGCCGGCGCGGTTCGCGAAATGGGCGCGACCCACGAGCCCTGCGAAGTCACCGAGATCGTCGAAGACACCACCCACAAGCTGGTGACGACACCGGCCTACATGCTCGCCCAATCGATCAGCGATGCAGCCTCCGGCATCTACAAGCTGGTCGATCGCGTCCTCGAACTGACGCACTGACCGGTCCGCAGGCCGATCAGGCCAATCATCCGGTCGCTCCGGCCAGGCCCCTGGCCGGCCGGGGCGCGTTGCGGCAGCGTGCGACTCCCCACTGGCGGAGCGACCCATGTCCCAGCACGACAACCCGCTACCTGAAGAAGAACGCCTGGCCGTGCGCCAGTTCTTCGAGCGCATCCCCTTCAATCGCTCGCTCGGCATCGAACTGGACGAAGTCTCGCGCGAGCGCGTGGTGATGCACCTGCCGATGAAACCCGAGCTGATCGGCAATTTCGTGCAGGGCATCCTGCATGGCGGCGTGATCGCTTCACTGCTGGACGTCGCCGGCGGCGCCATGGCGCTGGTCGGTGCCTTCGAGCGCCATCGACACCTGAGCACGCCGGAGCGCATGGCCAAACTCTCCCGCCTCGGCACCATCGACCTGCGAATCGACTACCTGCGACCCGGCCGCGGCGAGCGCTTCTCCGCCAGCGCGGTGCTGCTGCGCTCGGGCAACAAGGTGGCGGTGGTGCGTTCCGAATTGCACAACGAGCATCAGGTGCTGGTCGCCGCCGGTACCGGCACCTACCTCTGCGGATGAACGGTAGCCGGGCAGGCTTGGTTATGCCTGCGGCTGCCCTTAGACTGCGCGGCCGCTGGCACATCGCCAGCCAATTCCGTCTCGGCAGGATGCCTTTGCGAGTACCGCCATGCTGCTGCCGCGCTTCGTCTCCGAGCTGCCCGCCGACCAGATCGCCCTGCCCGATTGCTCCCATTCACCGGCACTGGTGCTGCTGGCCTACCTGATCGCCAGTGCCGCCGGTTACACCGCGCTGGCCCTGGCCGGTCGCGTGCAAGGCAGCAGCCGTCGCGGCCGGCGAGAACTCTGGTGCCTGATCGGCGCGCTGGCACTGGGCGGCGGCATCTGGTCGATGCATTTCATCGCGATGCTGGCCTTCCAGGCGCCGGTCGCGATCCGCTATGACCATCGTATAACCCTTCTTTCCCTGGCGATTGCGGTGTCGGTGTCCTACGTGGTCATGCGCCTGCTCGCGCGCGATCGCCTCTGCGCGTGGCAATACGCCGTCGGTGCGAGTGCGGCAGGGCTGGGCATCGCCGCCATGCACTACACCGGCATGGCGGCGATCCGCTCCGCGGCGCAGGCCTACTACGACCCGGTCGGCTTCGTGCTGTCGATCCTGATCGCCATCGGCGCCTCGCTCGCCGCCTTGCTGCTGGCCTTCCACTTTCGCGGCAAGGCCATGCGTGGCCTGCATTGGCAGCGCGTGCTCAGCAGCCTGGCGATGGGCGCGGCGATCGTTTCGATGCACTTCGTCGGCATGCAGGCGATGACGCTGAGCGTTCCGGCCGACAGCCTGGCGAGTGCTGGCGCACACCTGCTGCATGCGCAAAACGGCCCGCTGGCGCTGATGGTCGGGTTCGTTGCGCTGGCGATCATCGTGACCGGTATTGCCGCCAGTTGGGCGGAGCAGCGCTTCAGCGAGCAGCGTGCGCAGCTGGAACAGGCGCAGAACCGCCTCGCCTCCGTGATGCAGTACGACCCCCTGACCGACCTGCTCAACGGGCATGCCTTCAGCAATGCCGCCGGCGGCATCCTGTCCGGCAGCGAGGGCCGCTGCCTGGCGCTGCTCACGCTCGACCTCGATCACTTCAAGCGCATCAACGACAGCCTCGGGCACCGCGCCGGCGACGAAATACTGCGCCAGGTCGGACAGCGTATCCGCGCCATGCTCGGCTCGCAGGACATCCTGGCGCGGTTCGCCGCGGACGAATTCTGCATGCTCGTCCAGGCCGAGGACGCGCACAGGGCCGAGCGCCTCGCCGCACGGATCATCACCCAGCTGCAGCCCCCCTTCAGCGTCGGCACGGTGCAGCTTCGGCTAACCGCCAGCATCGGGCTGAGCGTGACGCCCGAAGACGGCGCTCGCTTCGACGACCTGTTCCGCAAGGCCAGCCTGGCCCTCGGTCAATGCAAGGCCAGCGGGCGCAACCGGGCGCTGCGCTTCACCGCCGAGCTGGAAACCCAGGCGCATCTCGACCTGCGGCTGGAACACGACCTGCGCCAATCGATCAAGGACGGTCAGCTGCGCGTGCATTACCAACCCATCGTCGACTGCGACAGCGGCCGCGTGATCGGGCTGGAAGCCCTGGCGCGCTGGACTCACCCGATCCACGGCCCGATAAACCCCGAACGCTTCGTCGACCTGGCGGAGCGCAACGGCTTCATCGACGAGCTCGACCTCTGGGTGACTCGCCGCGCCTGCCGCGACCTGCGCAGCCTGCGTCAGGGCGGGCACCCCGCGTTGCGCGTCGCGGTCAATTGCTCGGCGCTGAACCTGATCAATCCGGATTTCCCCGCAGCGCTGGCCGAGGCACTGGCCGACACCGGGCTCGAACCCGAGCGGCTGACCGTCGAGATCACCGAGAACGCGCTGATGAACGACCTCAACGCCGCCATCGAGGTCCTCGAAACGATCCGCCAGCTGGGCGTGAAGGTGTCGATCGACGACTTCGGCACCGGCTACTCGTCGCTCGCCTACCTGCGCCGGTTGCCGGTCGACACCCTGAAGGTCGACCGCTCGTTCGTCAGGGAGATCACCGAGCAGGCGAGCGATCGCGCCATCACCGCGGCCATCGTCGCGATGGCTCACAAGCTGCAGCTGCGAGTCGTTGCCGAAGGGGTGGAAACTGCCGCGCAGCGCGACTTCCTGTCGCTCAATGGCTGCGACATGATTCAGGGTTACCTGTACAGCCAGCCGCTTGCCCTGGCGGATCTGGAAGCCTGGCTCGCCGAGCGGGAAGACGTCAGCGCCGCAACCGTGTGAGCAGGCGATCGAGCGCGTTGGCGAATGCCTGGCGATCCCGCTCGCCGTAAGCGCCCTGACCACCGGATACCGCACCCTGCTCGCGCAGATCGGTGAACAGGTTGCGTACCGCCAGCCGCTCGCCCATGTTGCGTTCGTCGAACTCGCGCCCTCGCGGGTCGAGCGCGGCGACGCCCTTTTTCACCAGCCGATCGGCCAGCGGCACGTCGCTGCAAATCACCAGATCGCCCGGCGCGGCGTGCTCGACGAGGTAATCGTCGGCCGCGTCCGGCCCGCTCGGCACCACGACCAGCCGAACGCAGGCGAAGGCCGGCCGGGCCACCGCCTGGCCGGCGACCAGCACCACCTCGAATCCTCGCTTGAGCGCGAAGCGAACCACCTGGTCCCTGGCCATGCGCGGACAGGCATCGGCATCGATCCAGACACGCATTCGTCAGTCTCCGCTCGAAGAAGGGTCAGGACGCCGTGCGACGCACCGTCGCCAGCAGCGCCGCGGCCCCGACGAACAGCGAGGCGAAGGTGCGGTTCATCACGCGCTGCTGGCGCGGCGTACGGAGCAGCCGCAACACCTTCGCCGCCAGCCCGGTGTAGCCGGCCATGACGATCAGATCGACCACGACCATCGTCACGCCGATGACCAGGTACTGCTCCAGCAGCGGGCGTGCGGGATCGATGAATTGCGGCAGCACCGCCAGCATGAACACCACGGCCTTGGGGTTGCTGGCATTGACCAGGAACCCCCGCGCGACCAGCGACCAGGGCCTGGCGCTGCTCGCGTCCTGGCCGGCCTGGGGAAGCTCGGCCGGCCGCGCCTGCCATTGCTTGATCGCCAGCCACACCAGGTAGGCGACCCCGAACCACTTGATCAACGTGAAGGCCAGCGCTGAGGTGGCCAGCACCGCGCCGACGCCGGCCGCCACGACCGCGATCTGCAGGGCGAGCCCAAGCTGCAGGCCGATGGCGTTCCAGTAGCCGCGCCAGAAGCCGTGCTGCAAGCCGCTGGACATGGAGGCGATCGCTCCCGCACCAGGCGACAGGCTAATGACGCAAGATGCGACGAAGAAGGCGAGCCAGGTGTCCAGCGTCACGTCAGTGTCTCCAGAGCGAAGCCGGCGGCGCGAGGCCGCCGGCAACGGGCATCAGGCGTCCGGCGTCTTGCGTGCCAGCGCGCCGCGCAGCTTGATGTTGAGCGCCTCGACCGCCAACGAGAACGCCATCGCGAAGTACACGTAGCCCTTGGGTACATGCACGTCGAAGGCCTCGGCGATCAGCACGGTACCGACCACTACCAGGAACGACAGCGCCAGCATTTTCAGCGACGGATGCTTGTCGATGAACGACGAGATGGTACCGGCGGCGAGCATCATGACGCCGACCGAGATGACGATCGCGGCCACCATGACCGGCACGTTCTGCACCAGGCCGACGGCGGTGATCACCGAGTCGAGCGAGAACACGATATCGATGATCGCGATCTGGATGATGATCGACATGAAGCCGCGCGCCTTGGCGTTCGTCGCCGTGTCGCCCTGCTCCGCGCCTTCCATGCTGTGCCAGATCTCCAGCGTGCTCTTGAACAGCAGGAACAAACCGCCGAAGAACAGGATGAGGTCACGCCCGGAAATGCCCTGACCCATGACATGGAACAGGTCGTTGGTCAGCTGCATCACCCAGGTGATCGACAGCAGCAACAGGATCCGCGTACCCATCGCCAGCGCCAGGCCGAAGAACCGCGCGCGCGGCTGTTGCTCCGCGGGCAGGCGGGAGACGAGGATGGAGATGAAGATGATGTTGTCGATGCCCAGGACGATTTCCAGCGCGGTCAGCGTCAGAAAGGCGACCCAAATTTCGGGGTTGGCGAGCCATTCCATCAGTGGTTATTTCTCTTGGTTGTTGGTGGGATTGAACACGCTCAGATCGCTGCCGCGCCAACGGCGCACCGCTTTCTGGAAAAACATGCTGTTGGGGATGTGGACAAGATTGTTCGCGCCGGATTCGGCCGTTTCCTCGAGACTGGTATAGAGCAGGTTGATCGCCGCGACCCGGCCCTTGATGCCTGGCTTGTCGGTCGCATCGACGATTTCGACCACGTCGCCGATGCGAAAGGGCCCGACCGTCAGGATCATCACCGCGCAAAGCAGGTTCGACAGGACGCTCCATATCGCGAAAAAGGCGACCGCCGCCACCGCGACGAAGCCGGAAAAGGCCGTCCAGAGCACCGTTGCGGAAACGCCGAAGCGCTCCAGCACCATGATCAGCGCGCCACCGAGGATGAACCACCGAACCCCGCCACGCACCGGCAGCAGAAGCTCCGGCGGGAGCGGATAGCGTTCGGACAGGCCGGTGATGGCACGGGTGGTCAGCCGCTGCAGCACATAGGCGACCACCAGAATCAGGACGACCTGGCCGAGCAGCAGCAATTGCGCGCCCCATTCGTCGGCGAGCCTGAGCAGCGTATCGTTCATGTGGCCGCCTCCAGCTGGGCCTGCAGGTCTTCCAGGGCTTGCAGCGCCTCGAGCCAGGCTTCTTCGAGCGACGACTCCTGCACCTTCAGCGAAGCCTGCTCGGCCAGGCGCTCGCGCAGCTCATCCTTGCGCGCCGCCTCGTACAGCGACGCATCGCCCAGCTGCGCCTCGAGCGCGGCGAGCCGGGCCTGGACCTGGCCCAGTTCCTTTTCCAGCTTGTCTACTTCGCGCTTGTGCGGCGCCAATTGCTGACGCAGCGCGGCCGCCGCCTGGCGCTGGGCGCGGCGGTCGGTCTTGTCGCCCGAGGCTACGGGCGTATCGGCCGTCTGCTGACGGCTGCGGAAATCGATCAGCCAGCGCGAGTAATCCTCGAGATCGCCCTCGAACTCCACGATGCGCCCGTCGGCCACCAGCAGGAACTCGTCGGTGGTGCTCTTGAGCAGATGCCGATCGTGCGACACCACGACGACGGCGCCTTCGAACTCCTGCAACGCGAGCGTCAGGGCCAGGCGCATTTCCAGATCGAGGTGGTTGGTCGGCTCGTCCAGCAGCAGCAGGTTCGGCTTGTCCCAGGCGATCAACGCGAGCGCCAGCCGGGCCTTCTCGCCACCGGAGAAGCGCAGCACCGGTTCGTCGCAGCGCTCGCCCCGAAAATCGAACCCGCCGAGGAAATCGCGCAGCGTCTGCTCGCGTTCCTGTGGCGCAAGCCGCTGAAGGTGCAACAGCGGGCTGGCCTTCGGGTCGAGGGCATCGAGCTGATGCTGGGCGAAATAGCCGACAACCAGATTCTCGCCCCGCGTGACGCGACCGGCGAGCGGTGCCAGCTCGCCGGCCAAGGTCTTGATCAGTGTCGACTTGCCGGCGCCGTTCGGCCCGAGCAGACCGATCCGCGCGCCTGGCGCCAGTTGCAACTTGACCTTGTCGAGCACCGCCTTGTCGCCATAACCAAGCCGACCCTCGGCCATGTCCAGCAGCGGGCTGGATACCTTGTCCGCTTCGCGAAAACGGAAATCGAACGGCGAATCCACGTGCGCAGGCGCCAGCTCCTCCAGGCGCTCCAGCGCCTTGATGCGGCTCTGCGCCTGGCGTGCCTTGGTGGCCTTGGCCTTGAACCGGCGGATGAAGCTTTCCATGTGGGCGCGCTGCGCCTGTTGCTTCTCGAACGCCTGTTGCTGCTGCGCGAGCCGTTCGGCGCGGGTGCGCTCGAACGCCGAATAACCCCCGCGATACAGCGTGAGGGTCCGTTGCTCGAGATGGATCACGTGGCCGACCACCGCATCGAGGAAATCGCGGTCGTGGGAAATCAGCAGCAGCGTGCCGGGGTAGCCGGTGAGCCAGTCCTCGAGCCAGAGGATCGCATCGAGGTCCAGGTGGTTGGTCGGCTCGTCCAGCAGCAACAGGTCGGACGGGCACATCAGGGCCTGCGCGAGGTTGAGGCGCATGCGCCAGCCACCGGAAAAGTCGCCGACGCGCCGGTCCATCTGTTCGCTCGTGAAGCCCAACCCGGCCAGCAGCTTGCGCGCCCGGGCATCGGCGGTGTAGCCATCGGCGGCATCGAATTCGGCGTGCAGGCGGGCCAGTCGCGTGCCGTCGCCCTGCGCTTCGGCGTCGGCCAGCTGTGCCTGCACCTGACGCAGGTGAACGTCGCCGTCGAGCACATAGTCGACCGCCAGCCGCTCGAGGTTATCGACCTCCTGCCGCATGTGCGCGATGCGCCAGTCGGGGGGCAGGTCGCAATCGCCGCCGTCCGGGCCCAGCTCTCCGCGCAGCAGGGCGAACAGGCTGGATTTGCCGGCGCCATTGGCGCCAACCAGTCCGGCTTTCTGGCCGGGATGCAAGGTGAGTTCGGCGCCCTCGAGCAGCCGCTGGGGGCCTCGCTGAAGCGTCAGGTCGTTTAGTCGGATCATAATGGCGGCGGAGTCTATCAGTTCGGCCGAAATGGCCGCTCGGCAAAAAGGGTTACCAATGGCTTCGGACCAACTCTGGCGCTTCGCGCTCCGCTGCTACGCCCAACCCGGCGTGGAACAGGCCTGCCTGCGGCTGCAAGCCGAGGGGGCCAACGTCTGCCTGCTGCTGTGCGGCGCCTGGCTGGAGAGCCGTCAGGTGCCGGTCGATGCCGATCGACTGCATGCGCTGAACGAATGCGGCGGTCGCTGGCAGTCGGAGGTGGTCGAGCCGCTTCGGGCGCTGCGCCAGTGCTGGCGGTCAGCGGCCAGGACGGATGCCGACCTCGACACCCTGCGTGAAGGTGTCAAATCGCTGGAGCTGACGGCCGAGCGCGTGCTGCTGGAGCGACTCGAAATCCTCGCCGGTCCCTGGGCGGCACAGCCGCCAGCGGCGGGCTGGCTCGAAGCGCTCTGGCCGAGCGCCGACCCGGATCAGCTTCAGTCACTGGCGATCATCCGGGCCGGTGCGCATCAGGCTCAGCTGGCCGGCGAGGTCTGACCGTTCGCCTTGCTTGCTGCCGGCTTGCGCGGCGCCCTGCCGGCCTGCCCGGTTTTCGGTGTTGCCGGCTGTTTGGTAGCCGGCTTGGTGGCCGGCGCCTTGGTCGTCGCCGCTACTGGCGCGGGCTTGGCCGGTGCCTTGCCGACAGGCTTTGCGGGCACGTCGGTAGTCGCGCGCTTGGCGACGGGGCGGGACGCGGCCGGTGTCTTGCCAACCGGCTTGCTCGCGCCAACCGGCTTGCTCGCGGCCGGGGCCTTGGGCTGGGCGGCCGGCGATGACTTCGCCACCGCGGGCTTGCCAGTGCTCTTGCGGGCCGAAGCGGCCGGTTTCCGGGTGGCAGCGACGCTGCCCCTGTCATCGGTGTCTGCCTTGCCGGCAGCCTCGGCGACCTGGGTGATGCCGGACGCGAGACTCATTGCCCGATCCGAATCGCGGCGCAGCGTCGCGATGTAGCTGACGGTCTCTTCGCGGCGCGCGTGCAATGCGGTGAGCACCCCTTCCAGCTCGTCCACCGACGCCTGTGCTTTCGCCTGGGCCTTGGGCTTGGCGGCGGCGCCAGCTTCCTCGCGCTTGGCGTAGGCCTTGCGAAGCTTGTCCTCGGCCTTGGCGCGCTGCTTTTCGAGCTTGGCAAGGGTCGCCTCGGCATCGCTCTGCGCTTGGCGGCAGGCTTTCTCGAGGTGGTCGACGAGGCTGTGGGAGAGTTGCTGGAGCAGTTGCAGGGGGGAGCTGACGGACGTCTTTTTCGCGGGCATGAAGGTGCCTCCTGGCAGGTACCGTTCGGGCATAGTAGACGCGCCCCTGGGCGCTTGCCAGCAGACGCGGCGGGTATCGCGCGGCGCGTGGCCGCAGGTTGCCCGCCGCGCCAGGATCAGGCCGTTGCGGCGGCCTGCTGGTGCGCGTTGTGCAGCACCTCGATGAGGCAATCTTCCAATTCGAAGCGTTCCTGCAACAGCGAGCCTAGGCGCATCAGCTCTTCGAGCGCACCGGGCTGATCATGGCAATCGCCGTCGGCGCAGCGGTCGTTGAATTCGAGCGCAGCCTCGGTGATCGCCTGGATGCGGGGGTAGATCTGCCGAGCCAGTTCGATTCCGCGGGTGTCGCCGAAGGCTTCGGCTTCACGGATCAGCTGCTCGTACACCTCGAAGTGGCCCGCCGAGACATAGTCGAGCAGCAACTGGCAGAAGTGCTGGAGGGCCTCGCGCGTGGCGCCCTGCTCATGTACGCGCAGGCGATCGAAGCTGGTGATCAGTTCATGACGCTCCTGTAACCAGCGGTCGATCAGCAAGTGCACGCCGCCCCAACGTTCCTGGGCATTTCGACAGCTCTCGAGCATGGTGGCCTTCCTTCTACGGATGATTAGGCAGCCAGCGACAACTTAACGTCGCATTCGGCGAATTTGGTTGGTAGTGCCCGGCTCCTGACGATTTCCCGTCGCCGTCGCCGCAGACTAAGCCGGTCGTCTCCTGTCGATCAAGGCCGGAGCGACGACCGACCCCCGGGCGATCGCCGCGACCGTTCATCACAGACCAGCCAACCGCTGTGCTGGTTCGGCTGGCGCGGCGATTTGGCCGAACGGCGCGGGCGCAGGTTGCCGGGCCCCGCGCACGGAGCGATGGTCTGGTCGAAGAAAGGCGCCGCCGAAACCGGCGGCGGGTGCATCAAGCTTGGCGTAGCGGGACCGGGTGCGACTGCACCGGCGTCGGCGCGGAGAGCAGGCCGAAACCTTCCTGGTACAGGCGGTTGCTGCGCTCCGATTCGCCAAGCTGCGCGAGCAGCGCGGCGAGTTCGGCGCAGGTCTGCGGCTTCTGCTCGAACCGCAGGCTGGCTTCTAGGTAGTCGCGGGCCTTGCCCCAGAGCTGGTTGCGCATGCTCAGACGACCCAGCGCGAGCAGAAGTACCGGGCTCTCGGGCCGGGCCTTGAGCCAGCCCTCGGCCAGCGCGAGCTGACGTGCCGGATCGCGCCCTTCCACCACGCCGTACAGCTCGACCAGCCGCTCGTCGTACTGGCGCTTGAGTGCGGCGCTCAGCAGTTCCTCGGCGCGAGCCGATGCCCCTCGCCGATGCAGGCCCTGGGCATAGGCGGCGACGAGCGCCGGATCGTTGCGCAGACCTGACGGGGCGGCCTGCCAGCGGTCATCCAGCCGGGCGATCGGATCGGCCTCGGGCGCGACCGGCTGATCCGCGGCCTGTTCGAGCGCAGCGATCCAGGCCAGGCGTTCGAGCGCCTCCAGGCGTTCGGCCGGCAGCACGCGCTGCTTGCGCAGCTCAGGCAACAGCGCGCACAGCGCCGTCCAGTCCTCGAGCTGCACGTAGAGTTGCTGTAGCAGCGTCAGGGCATAGCCATGCCGCGGGTAGTGCTCGAGCAGGCGCAGCAGGGTCGCACGCGCCGCGTCGTACTGGTTGCGATCGATCTGCAGCTGCGCTTGTGCCAGGGCGATGACCACCGCCGACTGCGGTTCGCGCGCTTCGGCCTTGCGCAGCAGTTCGTCGCTTTCATCGTGACGGCCGAGTTCGCTCGCCGCACGCGCGGCGCCGAGGTAATGCACCAGTGGCTCGCGATCGTGTTCGGCGGCGAGGCGCAGATGATCGAGCGCGGCGCTCCATTGCCCTTCGGCCAGTTCGCGCGTGCCCAGCCGGGCGGCCCGTTCGGCGCGCTGGGCGCGGCGGCGGCGCGACCACGGGTTGATCCAGACGCCCGACGCATGCAGCCCGACCAACACCGTGCGAAGCAGCACCGCCAGGAGCCACAGGCAAAGGATGAAGGCGAGGAACACCCAGAAACTCGATTCGTAGCGGAAACGGCCGTAGGTGATCAGCACGTAGCCCGTGCTCTGCGCGATGGCCCAGCCGAGAAAGCCCAGGCCGAGAAGAATCAGGACCGAAACCAGGACCGTGCGCTTCATGTCCGCAGTCCCTCTTGCTCAGGCTGGACCACGGGCGGCGTCGGCTCGGGTTCCGGCGCCGGCGTGGCGGGCTCGGGCTCGGGCGTGGCGGGCTCGGCCGTCGGCGGCTCGACGGGTTGCGGAGCGGGTTCGCCGGTCGCCGGCGCGGCGGAAGGCGCCTCGTCGCGCGCCGCTTCCTGTTCCTCGACGTAGGCGCGCAATGCCTGCATGGCCGGCGCAAGACTCGGCAACTGCACCGCGACCTGACGCTCGCTCAGCGCGTCGATACGCTCGATCAGCGCCTGGCGAGCGGCGTTCTCCTCGCTGAAATGCGCGGTCAGGATGGCCCTGGCCTGCGCCAGCGATTGCCGATAGACCTCCTCGTTGGCATTGAGCACCGCCCACTGCGCCTGCTCGAACGCAAGCGACAACGCGAGCCGTACCTGGCCGAGCGTCTGGCCGGCGAGCAGCGGCTTGACCTCGCCAGAGGCATTGAAATCGACGCGCACGTAGCGGGTCAGCTCGTTCAGCCAGCGCTTCCAGGCGCTCTGCCCTTCGGGCTGCTCGACGCTGGCGCCGGGTTCGAATCCCGGTGCCAGCGCGCGAAGCGACGACGCCTGGCCGGTCAGCGCGCCGAGCTGGAGAAACAGCCCGGTGCGGTCGATGTCCGGCAGGCTGCGCAGGGCCTCCAGCGCATCGATCAATTCCTGCCGCGCGGCGAAGGCGCCCGGATCATCCTGCTTGCGCAGGATCAGGTCGGCTTCGCGGATCAGCGCCTTGGCGCTTTCGACGTCCTGCATGGCAGACAGGCGCAGCATGGCCATGCGCATCAGGTGTTCGGCCTCGGCCAGGCGCCACTGCTCGCGACTGGCACCGAGCACCTGCTCGACGCGGCCGCTGAGGTCCTGCATGTCGCTTTGCAGACTGCCCAGCAACCGCCGCCGCTCGTCCAGCTCGTCGGCCGAGGGCAGCTGCTCGAGTGGCGTCAGCCGGGCCGCGAGCGCCTGCTCCTGACGGGCGAGTTGCTCGGTGCGCTCGGCCGTCCCATCGAGCGCCTGCAAGCGTTGTTCGTGTTCGGCGACCCGCTGCAGCTGGACCAGGCTGTAACCGCCCGCCAGCAAGCCACCGGCGCCGATCAGCAGCGCCAGCGTCGCCAGCGCCTTGCCGCCACCGGCCGACGTGCGAGCCGACGTGCGAGCCGACGCAGAGGATGCAGGAGTACGGCCGGATGGGGTCGCGGTGGTCGCCGTTTCGGTGGTCGGGGCAGTGTCGGGCTTCTTTCCTGGTTGTTCTTCGCTCACGTTTCCATCCTTTGCTGGGGAGGCGGGCCAGACGCCGGGTCGGTCAGTTCGACCCGCGGCTACCCTCGGTCGGTTGCACGCCAGCCGGTGGCATCGTCATGGGTCGGTCGCTGCGCAACGCGGCCAGCAACGCGGCGGCGCTGGCGCCACGACAATCGACGACGTTGCAGGCGCCAAGCTCGGCCGCCATGCCCGCGACACGGGGACTGGGTACGAACAGGGTCAGTCGTTCGGCGAGCCGCGGCCAGGCATCGGCTGCCAGCCGGACCAGCGACTGCAAGCCTTGTCCACTGCTGACCACCAGCCCATTCAGGCGTTCCGCCTCGACCCGCCTGGGCAGGGCTTCGGCCGGGTAGTCGGGGCAGAAACGCCGGTACAGGGACAAGGCATCGACGTGCACGCCGCGTTCGCGCAGACGCTCGGACAGCCATTCGCGCCCGTCTTCGCCGCGCAGGATCAGCACCCGCGGCGTTGGCACCGCCAGCGCGGCCTCGAGCGTCGGCAGCGCGATCAGCGCTTCGCTGTCATCGCCCTCGGCCGGCCAGTGGGCGTCGAGGCCATAATCGGCCAGCACCGCGCCGGTGCCGGCCCCGACGCTGAACCAGCGCTGTCCGGCCGGCGGCTGCGGCCAGTAGCGATCGACCAGGGCCAGTCCCAGCCGGGCCGCTGGCTTGCTGACCACGATGACGGCCTGGTAGCGGTCCAGCTCGAGGATCGTCGCCCGTTGCTCGGGCGTTTCCGGCAGCGGCTCGATGGCCAGCAGCGGCATGCAGGCGCTGGCGATGCCTTGCTCGGCCAGCGTCGCGGCGAGCGCCTCGCACTCGCCGGCGGGGCGAGTCAGCAGCAGGCGCCAGTCTTTCACGGCGCGTCGGGCTCGCCGTAGATCGAGGCGAGAATGCCGGCCGCGCCCTGCGCCAGCAGGGCTTCGGCGACGCGCACGCCAAGGGCTTCGGCGTCGGCGGCGGGCGCCCGGTCGTCGGCGCGCAGCAGGGTCGTGCCGTCCGGCTGGCCAACCAGGCCACGCAGCCAGAGCTGGTCGCCCTCGTGCACCGCGTAGCAGGCGATCGGCACCTGGCAGCCGCCGTTGAGGTGGCGATTCAGCGCGCGTTCGGCGGCGACCCGCTGTTCGGTCAGGCGATGATGCAGCGGCCCGAGCAGGGCATGGATGTCGGCATCGGCGGTGCGGCATTCGATGCCGACCGCCCCCTGGCCGCCAGCCGGCAAGCTGTCCTCGACCGTGATGCTCGAACGGATGCGATCGGCGAAGCCCAGCCGGATCAGCCCGGCGGCGGCGAGGATGATGGCGTCGTACTCGCCGGCATCGAGCTTGGCCAACCGGGTATTCACATTGCCGCGCAGGAACTGGATCTTCAGGTCCGGTCGGCGAGCCAGCAACTGGGCCTGGCGGCGCAGGCTGGAGGTCCCGACGACGCTGCCGGGCGGTAGCGCATCGAGGCTGTCGAAGCGGTTCGAGACGAAGGCGTCGCGCGGGTCCTCGCGCTCGCAGATGCAGAACAGGCCGAGCCCCTCGGGGAACTCCATCGGCACGTCTTTCATCGAGTGCACGGCGATGTCCGCCTCGTGCTCGAGCAGCGCGGTTTCCAGCTCTTTGACGAACAGGCCCTTGCCGCCGATTTTCGCCAGCGGTGCATCCAGCAGCTTGTCGCCGCGGCTGACCATCGGCACCAGGCTGACCCGGATACCGGGATGGGCCGACTCCAGCCGCGCCTTGACGTACTCGGCTTGCCAGAGGGCGAGCGCGCTCTTGCGCGTGGCGATGCGAATCTCTCGGGGCATGGGCTGATCCAGAACCAGTGAAATGCCGGCGATGATAACAGGGCCGGCACCGCCGCTGGGTTGGCGGGAATCAATGAATGGGCGTTGCCAGCCGGACGCAGCCAGCCGGTCCAGCCCTTGATCCCGCCGCGTCCAGCGCCGACGTCCTGTGCCCGCTCAGAGACTCTGCATCAGCTTGCGTACGCCAGCGACGTGTCGGCGGCTGACGGTCAGCGCCTCGCCATTGAAGTTTTTCAGGAACAGCTGGAAATGCCCGAGCGGCGTGCGTTGCAGGCGCTCGATCCGATCGCGGGCGACCAGTGCGTTGCGGTGGATACGCACGAAACGGTCGCCGAACTCGTCCTCCAGCGCCTTGAGCGGTTCGTCCAGCAGCACCTCGCCGCCGTCGTGGCGCAGGGTCACGTATTTGTGATCGGCGATGAAGTAGATGACGTTGTCCAGCGGAATGAGCTCGATCCCTTTGCGGGTCCGTGCGCTGATGTGGCTGCGCGGACCGGCGCCGGAAATCGCCGCGGGACGGGTCAGGGCCGCCAGTTGCACGCGGTTGGGGCGCTCGGCCTTCTTCAGGGCGTCGGCCAACACCTCCTGGCGGACCGGCTTGACCAGGTAGCCGACGGCGCTGACCTGGAAGGCCTCCACCGCGAATTCGTCATGGGCCGTGCAAAAGATCACGGCTGGCGGCGCGTCGCGCTCGCAGAGCTTGGCGGCCACCTGCAGACCATCCATGCGTGGCATGCGGATATCGAGCAGGACGATATCGGGACGCAGGTCTTCGATCAGGTGCAGCGCCTCTTCGCCATTGCTGGCGGCGGGCTCCAACACACGATAGCCGTCGAGATCACCTACCAGTCGGCTCAGGCGCTCGCGGGCTAGAGGTTCGTCATCGACAATCAGAACATTCATAAAGGTCTGGCTTCCTGCTGCATGTGTCTCGCAAGTGGATAGCGTAGACAGGTGTAGTGGCGGCCATCACGGCGCTCCACGCTGAGACTCGCACGCGGACCGAAAAGTGCCGCCAGTCGCGCATCGATGTTCTGCAAGCCTTGCCGGGTGCCCTTCCAGGCCGGCGTGCGGCCGTCGTCTTCGTAGGGATTGTCGATGCACAGGTGGAAGCAGCCCGCGGCGACGTGGGCCTCGATCCTCACCGTGCCGCCTTCGACGAGCGGCTGGATGCCGTGGATGATCGCGTTCTCCAGCAGCGGCTGGAGCGTCAGGTGCGGGATGGGCAGGTCGTCCGGCACCTGCGCCACGTTCCATTCTTCCTGCAACCGATCGCCCAGCCGGTAGCGCTCGATGGACAAGTAGCGCCGCGCCAGTTCAAGCTCGTCGTGCCAGCTGGCGAGCGTACCGGGCCGCGCGAGGCTGGCACGGAACAGGTCGGACAGGTCGAGCACGGCCTGCTCGGCGCGCGGTGGGTCGATGGCGATCAGGCTGGCGATGCTGTTCAGGCTGTTGAACAGAAAGTGCGGGCGGATGCGCGCCTGCAACGACTCGATCCGTGCCCGCAGTTCGGCCTGCTCCTGACGGCGCCACTGGCTCTGCAAATAGAAATAGCGCAGCAGCAATCCCGACATGATCAGGCTGATCAGCGCGTGCCGCAGGTAGCGGTAGCTCTCGTCGGTCGGCGGCGGCGCCCCGCCGAGCTGGAAGGCATCGGCGAAGGCCGTGCAGACCAGCGTCAGGGTGACGACCAGCGCGCAGCAGGTCACGCTCGCCGCCGTCACGCCGAGGCGCGCCAGCCAGGGCCGTAGCCGGCACAGCAGGGCGGCCGAGAGCAGCACGTTCCACTGCACGAACAGCGAGGTCAGCGCCAGCCGCACCCAGTCGAAGGACGGCTGCAGCGGCTCGGCCAGCACCAGCACCATCACCAGCAGCTCGGCCAGCAGCACCAGCGCGAGCAGCGCCTCGGGCTCGCACAGCTCGGGAACGAAGAAGTCGTCGGGCGGGGTCGGCGTGTGCCAGGTCAGCTTGGGTTTGGGTATTCGCATGAGGTGAGTGTGCGCACGGATCGCAGGAATGCAACGGGCGTGCAGTCTAGCCCCCGGTGTGCCGGGCTGCCGTGCACTGCGAGCATCCCGGCTGCACGGGCAAGCCTGCTATCATCCGCGCTCTTTTTCAGCTTCGATTTGCAGCGAGCGCATACATGAGCACCGACAAGACCAACCAGTCCTGGGGCGGCCGTTTCAGCGAGCCCGTCGACGCCTTCGTCGCCCGATTCACCGCCTCCGTCGAGTTCGACAAGCGCCTCTACCGCCACGACATCATGGGCTCGATCGCCCACGCGACGATGCTGGAAAAGGCCGGCGTGCTGAGCGCCGACGAGCGCGACGCGATCATCGCCAACCTGAAGGACATCCAGGGCGAGATCGAGGCCGGCAAATTCGACTGGCGCGTCGACCTGGAAGACGTGCACATGAACATCGAGGCGCGCCTGACCGACCGCATCGGCGTCACCGGCAAGAAGCTGCACACCGGCCGTTCGCGCAACGACCAGGTGGCCACCGACATCCGCCTGTGGCTGCGCGACGAGATCGACGTGATCCTCGCCGAGATTACCCGCCTGCAGCAGGGCCTGCTGGGCCTCGCCGAAGCGGAAGCCGACACGGTCATGCCCGGCTTCACCCACCTGCAGACCGCCCAGCCGGTGACCTTCGGCCATCACCTCTTGGCCTGGTTCGAGATGCTCAGCCGTGATTACGAGCGCCTGATCGACTGCCGCAAGCGCACCAACCGCATGCCGCTGGGCTCGGCGGCGCTGGCCGGCACGACCTACCCGATCCAGCGCGAGATCACCTGCGAGCTGCTGGGCTTCGAGGCGATTTCCGGCAACTCGCTGGATGGCGTGTCGGATCGCGACTTCGCCATCGAATTCTGCGCCGCCGCCTCGGTGGCGATGATGCACCTGTCGCGCTTCTCCGAAGAGCTGGTGCTATGGACGTCGGCGCAGTTCCAGTTCATCGACCTGCCCGACCGTTTCTGCACCGGCAGCTCGATCATGCCGCAGAAGAAGAACCCCGACGTGCCGGAGCTGGTGCGTGGCAAGACCGGCCGCGTCTTCGGCGCCCTCACCGGCCTGCTCGCCCTGATGAAGGGCCAGCCGCTGGCGTACAACAAGGACAACCAGGAAGACAAAGAGCCGCTGTTCGACGCCGCCGACACCCTGCGCGACTCGCTGCGCGCCTTCGCCGACATGGTCCCGGCGATCAGGCCCAAGCGGAAAATCATGCGCGAGGCAGCGCTGCGCGGCTTCTCCACCGCCACCGATCTGGCCGACTACCTGGTGCGCAAGGGCCTGCCCTTCCGCGATTGCCACGAGATCGTCGGCCACGCCGTGAAATACGGCGTGCAGACCGGCAAGGACCTGGCCGAAATGAGCCTCGACGAGCTGCGCCAGTTCAGCGACCAGATCGGCGAGGACGTCTTCGCCGTGCTGACCCTGGAAGGCTCGGTGAACGCCCGCGACCACATCGGCGGCACCGCGCCGAATCAGGTTCGCGCGGCGGTACAACGCGGTCGGGCGCTGCTCGCCAGCCGCTGATTCACGCCTCGGAGCGGGCGTCCGTCCGCTCCGATCGGAGGTGCCGATGCACCCGCGCAAACCGCGCCTGCCCTTCTCCAACGCCTGGTTCTTCCCTGCCGCCGCGCTTTACGCAGCCGTGATGTTGCCCGTCTCGGTGCTCGGCATGCTCGGCCTGATGCCGACGCTGCCGGGCCTCGCGACGCCCGGCGGGCACGCCCACGAAATGCTCTTCGGTTTCGCCCTGGCAGTGGTCGCCGGCTACCTGCTCGGCCCCCAGCCGAGGGCCATCACGCTCGCCCTGCTGGCGGCCTGGGCCCTGGCGAGGATCGCCTTCCTGCTGTGGCCGGGCAGCCTGCCGGCGCTCCTGATGGCGGGCGCGTTCGCCGCCGGGCTGGTGTGGCGCGTGGTGCCGCGGTTTCTGGGCGCCGCGAAGAAATGGCGCAACCAGAGCGTCGCCCCGCTCGTGACCGGGCTGGCGCTGGCGAGCACGCTCGGCGGGCTGGGCGCCAGCACCGGCGCCTGGCTGCGCGGCGAAGCGTTGCTGCTGCTCGCCGCGCTGATGTTCTTTATGGGCGGCCGGATCATCGCGCCGGCCCTTGCCGGCCATGCCCAGCAGCAGGGCTGGCGACTGGATGCCCGCGTCCAGCCCCGGGTGGAAGGCACGGTGCTCATCCTGCTCGGCACGGCCCTGGTGCTGGGCCTGTTGCCGTGGGAACTGCCGGAACGCGTGGGCGGCGCCTGCCTGGTCGCGGCCGGCCTGCTGACGGGCATGCGCCTGCTGCGCTGGCGGCCGTGGCGCTGCCTGAATCGCCCGGACCTGCTGGTGCTGCTCGCCGGCTACACCTGGCTTGCCGTCGGGCTGCTGGCGATGGGCGTGCCCACCAGCCTCGGAAGCCCGGTGCCGAGTGCGCTGCTCCATGCGCTGACGGTTGGCGCACTCGGCACGCTGACCTTCACGGTCATGGGTCGCACGCGGCTGATCCAGCGCTGGCGCGATCCGAACGCGCGCCGCTGGATTCACCCGTTCGCCGCATTCATCAGCCTTGCAGCGCTGGCGCGCATCGTGCCGGCCCTGCTGGGCGCGGCCACGACCGGCTGGCTGTTGCTGGCAGCGGCGGCCTGGTCGGTCGCCTTCCTCGCGCTGACGACGCTGTTCTGGCACCTGCGTGGCGACGATCGCCGCCTCGATCCAGGCGACTGAGCCCGGAACTCACCGGGCGTTGACGTGACCTACCTAGCGACACCCTTCACGCCGGCCCACCATGACCGACCTCAGAACGCTGCTGCTGAACCAGGATACCCAGGGCGCCGAAGTCTTCGACTCGGCCAAGGAACGGCTGGCCTTCTACCGCTCGGAAATCCACTTCGAGTCGACGCTGATGGCCAACCGGACCAGCGCCTACCTGTCCTCCCAATCCTTCCTGATGATCGCCTTCGCCTCGTCGATGGCCAACAGCAACCCCGAGTGGGGCGCGCTGTTTCGGCTGGTGGTGCCGACCATTCTCGCCGTGCTGGGCCTGATCACCTCGTTGCATGCCATGCCCGGCATCCGGGCGAGCTTCGAGGTGATCGAGCGCTGGCACCAAAAGCAGGCTGAGCTGTTGCAGATCGAAGGCCACGCCGCGCTGCTGCCTAACCGCGAATCGGCGCTGTTCGGCGAAGGCAACACCCCGGTCGGCGGACAGCGCTACAAGCGAACGCTGCTGTTCTCGCTGCGCACGCCGCTCATCTTCGCCGTGGTCTGGGCGCTGCTCGGGCTGTTCAGCCTGGTGCTGCATTGGGTGACGTGAGCCCTACAGCCAGTCGCGAAACTTGAACCAGACATAGGCGAGGCCGGCGGACAGGGCCATCGCGCCAAGCGCCATCGGATAACCGAACAGCCATTCCAGCTCCGGCATGTGGCGAAAGTTCATGCCGTAGACGGTGCCGACCAGCGTCGGCGGCAGGAACAGCACCGCCGCGATCGAGAACACCTTGATGATGCTGTTCTGCTCGATGTTGATCAGCCCGAGCGTCGCATCCAGCAGGAAGGCGATGTCCCCGAGCAGCCGCGCCTGATGCTCGCCGAGCGAGCGAACGTCGCGCTCCAGCGCCTTGAGCAACCCCTTCGCCCCGCCCTGCTTGGGCTCGCCGACGTGGACGCGGTAATAGGCGATCATCCGCCCGCTGCTGAACAGGCTTTCGCCCAGCCGGGCCAGCAGGGCACGGAACTGCCCGAGCTGCTTGAGCACGTGCTGCAGGTCGGCTGGCTCGTCGCGGTGTTCGTCGAAGACTTGCGTCGACAGCGCGGACAGATCGACCTGAACGCTTTCCAGCACGTCGGCGATGCGGTCGACGATGGCATCGATCAGACCGATGAAGACCAGGTGACCGGTGCCGAACTGGCCCGGCTGCCGCAGGCTCGCCGCCTCGAACTGGCGAAAGGAGCTGAGCTCGCAATAGCGCACCGTGACCAGGCAGCGCGGGGTCAGCACGAAGGTCACCTCGGCGGTGGTCGGCCTGCGCTCGCTGATGCCCGAGACCACGGTGGTGGTCATGAAGACCGCCGCCGGCTCGTCGTAGAAGCGCGACGAGTCCTCGATCTCGGCCAGCTCCTCGCGCGTCGGGATATCCAGCCCGAGCGCCGCCTCCACGAAGCGCTCCTCCTCGGGTTCCGGATGCAGCAGGTCGATCCACACCGCATTGGCCGGCACGGTATCGAGCGCCTGCGCGGCCCGACGAACCAGGGCGGGACCTTCCAGACAGTGATAGGTGATCATCGTGAATTCCTCGTACGTCCCTGCGATAGAACCTGCGCCAAGCGAAGCGTTCGCCGGCGCCAGGCGCGCGCGTCGACCGATCGTGGCTTGCAGTGCGGCCGGCAAGCAGCTAAAAGCGCGGCTTTCAGAAGGAGAACACGATGCACGACTCCGATGCGAACGATGAAGACGAAACCCTCGCCGGGAGCGTTCTGGTGGAGGCCATCGAGAACCAGCTCGAAGCCGGCGAGCCGGCGGTGACCCAGGCGGTGCTCAACAAGCTGACGCTCGTCGGCCACTCCCGCGACGAGGCCGTGCACCTAATGGCGCTGGTCCTGGCCGACGAGGTGAAGCAGATGATGCGCGACGATCGTCCCTTCGACGGCGAGCGCTACGAGCGGCTGCTGCGCGACCTGCCGGAGCTTCCCGACGCCGACGAATGAGGCAGACGGCCGGTCGCTGACTACACTCGTGACAAGGGCCTGCGGGCCAGACACGAGGATGCGACATGACCTACACGCCGGAACTCATCGCCGAGCTGGAAATCCTGCGGCAGTACGATCTCGACAATCACCTGTCCGGCCTCAAGGTCCACCAGGACGCCGAGCCCGACAGCATCGGCGCGGCTCGGCGACTGCACGACAAAGGTTTGGTCAGCCAGCCCGACGGCGGCTACCTCACCAGCCTCGGGCGCGATGCCGCCGAACATGCCCAGGCCTTGCTGATCATCCTCTCCGGCCGCGCGGAGCCCCACTGAACGGCCTCCGGGCAACCGGCCGTCACGTCGGGGTAAAGCCGTCGGCACGCTCGCCGATGCAATGACTTGGTACCCTACGCGCCCTTTCGCCACGAGCCCGCCGATGAACTGCCAGGAACTGCGCCCCGTACTCGAGGAGGGCATCGATCGTCAGACGCTGACCCGCATCCGGGCGCGCTTCCTGACGGTCAATGCCGGCCGTCTCGAGCGCAGCATGCAGGCCATGTCGACCCGGCAGCAGCAGGTCTTGCGCCTGCTGCCGCTGCTGTTTCACGTCAACCACCCGATCCTGCCCGGCTACGTCTCGGCCCGCGCCCCGGCCGGACTGGACGGCTTCGAGCCCAACGCCGAGCTGCTCGCCGAGGCTCAGCGCCTGAGCCGCTCCTTCATCTACCAGCCGCGCCGAACGCTGGAGCCGCGGGCGATCCAGGGCCTGTACCTGATGGGCAGCCTGGGCACGGTCGCGCAGGACGAGCAGAGCGACCTCGACGTGTGGGTCTGCCATGACCCGGCGCTCCCGGCCGAGGCGCGCGACGCGCTTCGGCGCAAGTGCGATCTGCTCCAGCAATGGGCCGCCGGCCAGGGCGCCAGCGCCACCTTTTTCCTGATCGACCCGGCGGCGTTCGCCTGCGGAGCCCGCGAGGCCTGCCTGACCAGCGACGACTGCGGAACCACCCAGCATTACCTGCTGCTCGACGAGTTCTACCGGACCGCACTCTGGCTCGGCGGCCGCACGCCGCTGTGGTGGCTGGTGCCGGCCTACGAGGAGCACCGCTATGGCGCCTACGTGGAAACGCTGGTCTCGCGACGTTTCATCCGCGCCGAGGATCACATCGATCTCGGCCACCTGGGTGCAATTCCGCCCGGCGAATTCCTGGGCGCCGGCCTGTGGCAGATGTTCAAGGGCATCGAATCGCCCTATAAATCGGCCATCAAGCTGCTGCTCACCGAGGCATACGCCAGCGAGCACCCGCAGGTCGATTGCCTGAGCCTGCGGCTGAAACACGCCATCTACGCCAACCGGCTGGACCTCGACGAGCTGGACCCGTACATCTCGGTCTATCGCCGCCTCGAGGAATACCTGCTGGCGCGCGGCGACCGCGAACGCCTCGAACTGGTCCGCCGCAGCCTGTACCTGAAGATCAACCGCAAGCTGAGCCGGCCCGCACCCACGCCCATCAGGAGCTGGCAGCGCCAGGTGATCGGGCGCCTGACGCGCGAATGGGGCTGGGACGAACGCCAGCTCGCCAGTCTCGACGGGCGCGCCCGCTGGAAGGTGCGCCAGGTGATCGCCGAGCGCAGCGCGCTGGTCAACGCCCTGACCTGCAGCTACCGGTTCCTCTCGCAGTTCGCGCGCAGCCATCAGGCCGAAAGCCCGCTCAGCGGCCGCGACCTGAGCATCCTGGGCCGCCGCCTGTATGCAGCCTTCGAGCGCAAGGCCGGCAAGGTCGAATTCATCAACCCCGGCATCTCACCGGACATGGCCGAGGAAACCCTCACGCTGGTGCGCACCGAGGAAGCGCCCGGCGAGGCGCACTGGGCGCTCTACCAGGGCAGCCTGAACGCGCGCGAATGGTCCGATTACGCACCGCTCAAACGCGTGCGGGAGCTGCTGCCGCTGCTCGCCTGGTGCCACCGCAACGGCGTGGTCGACGGCGGCACCCACCTGTCGCTGTATGCCGGCGACAGCGGGCTGACGGAGCCGGACCTGCACAGCCTGCTGGCCAGCCTGCGCCAGCTGATGCCGATGCCGCTCGCACCGGTGACCGAACAGGACCTCCTCGCGCCCAGCATGCCGCGGCGCGTCGTGCTGCTGATCAACCTGGACGCGCCGGCCCCCGCCGCGGCGGTCGCACCCGAGGATCAGGTGGCGAGCATCGACCAGCTCGTTCTCAACAGCTGGAACGAGTTGTTGGTCAATCGCTACGAGGGCGACCACGGGCTGCTCGATTGTCTGCGCGATCACCTGGTCGCGCTGCCGGACGATCCATCGACGGCGATCGAGCTTCACGTGCGCTGCCTTGGCAACAACGGCCTGGCGATCGCGCGTCGTATCGACCAGCTGTTCGTCGAAGTGACGAGCGCGCTGCGCCAGGCGCCGGGGAGCCGCTACCTGCTCCAGTTGCGCGGCCGGCATCTGCTGCTCGATCTCACGCCCGGCGAAATCGCCTACGTGCCGCTGCCCGACCAGGCGGCGCTGTTCGAGCGGCTGTCCCAGCCGACCGACGCGTACCGGCCGATCCAGCTCGACCGGCAGGCCCTGCCCGGCCAGCACCTGGCCACGGTGCTGGGCCACGGCCGGCCGGATTGCCTCCAGGTGTTCTATCGCGTCGTCGGCGAGCAGGCCGAACTGATGGTGCTCGACGAGCACAACGCACTCTGGCACCAGCGGCAGCCCTTCCGCGACGAACAGAGCCTGCTGCGGCCGCTGCAACGCTTCCTGCAATCGGTGCTGTACCGGCACAACGCCTTGTTGCCGCTGCCCGGTCGCTCACCGACCGGCATGCGCGATCTGCTGTTCTACCGGGTGCTGCCCGGCGATGGGCGGGAGCCTGCTCGGCTCGAGCGGCGACCGCCCCCGCTGAGCGCGGCGAGCGATCCCTATTACGACGTCCAGGCGATTCTCGAGCCCGGCGAGGCGGGCCGCGCGCACGTCACGCTGTTCTGCAACCACCGGGAGTTTTCCGAACTGGAGCATGGCCCGCGCCTCTTCACCGAAGCGGCGCGGCACATCCTGTCGCAGCGCGCCGGCGGCGAGCGCTACCCCTGCTACATCACCGACCTGGACTTGTCGGGCCTGGCCGGACAGGCCGCGCAGACCGTGCAATACCTGCGCTACAAAGCGCGCCTGGAGGCCGGCCTCAACCAGGCGCTCGATCGCCTTTCGCACACGGCGTTGCCTTAGTCCCGGCCGTTCGCCTCGGGCTGGTACTCGACCGCCAGCACCTTCAGCTTGAGCAGCTTGCCACCGGGGGTCGGCCAGTCGATGTGCTGGCCCACCGTCAGGCCGAGCAGCGCGGTGCCGACCGGCGCCAGTACCGACACGGTGCCGGCCGCGCCGGCCTGCTGCGGATAGACCAGCTCGAGGTGGTAGTCCTTGCCGCTCACCTCATCCAGGCAATGCACGCGCGAATTCATGGTGACGACCGAGGCCGGCATTTCAGAGGGCTCCACCACACGGGCACGCGACAGCTCCTCTTCCAGCGCCTGGGCCGCCGGACCGTAGTCGTCGAGGCTGTCGAGCAGGCGCTCCAGGCGTTGCAGATCCGGCTGGGTCAGCATGATCGAAGGTGCGCTAGTCATTTGGGTCGATGTCTCCTTGCAGGGGCTTGAAAAAGCGAAAACCCCGCCACTGCAAACGGTGGAAAGCACAACGCAGGCCAGCGCGAGTCCAGAAGACGGCCGGAACCAGGGGTTCAGGCATCACTCACGCTGCGTGGCCGGACGCTGCCGCTTTCGCACGCGCCGCCGCAGGCGGGGTTTCGAATAAGGTCGACCGACCCTAACACAGCGAATTCAGGATGCAAGGCGGCTCAGCGCAGGGACTCGAAGTCGAGCGCGTCGCCACCCTGCTCCTGCGTCACGCGCGCCAGCAGCTCGCCGAGCGGCTCCTCGCTGGTGTCGCAGATCCACAGGCCGGCGTCGGGTTCGTAGTCGAAATGAAAGCCCCCGGACCGCGCGGCGACCCAGAGCTGGCGCAAGGCCGGCTGGCGACTGACGATCACCTGGCTGCCATTGCTGAAACGGACCGTCAGCACCCCCGCCGAATTCTCCAGATCGACGTCCAGCGCGCTGTCGTCGAACACGTCCTCGATCTCCTGCTGGGCGTCATCGACCAGGTCATGAAAGCGGGCTTCGGTCAGGCTCATGGCATCCTCGTACGGGCTGTTTTGGCAAGGGCCGGAGCTTAGCACGGCCCGTCGCCGGCATCGCCGCAGCCCGCCGGGGTCGGGGCTTCGCATAGGCAATCGAATGGGTGCTGGGTATACTCCGGCCATTCGATTTTCCCAAGGATTTCCCCTGATGAAGCCAGCTCTGCTTCCCCTGGTCGCACTGGCGCTGCTGTGCGCCGTGCTCGGCGGTTGCGGCCAGAAAGGCCCGCTCTACCTGCCGGACGACGAAAAAGCCGCCAAAGAACATTCGAAAGACCGCTACGAACTCTAAAGGAGAACCCCATGGAGGCATTCTCCTACCGCGACGGCCAGCTCTTCGCGGAAGGCGTGGCGCTGTCCGCCATCGCCGAGCGTTTCGGCACGCCGACCTACGTCTATTCCAGGGCGCATATCGCCGCCCAGTACCATGCCTACGCCGACGCGCTCGACGGCATGCCGCACCTGGTCTGTTTCGCCGTCAAGGCCAACTCCAACCTCGGCGTGCTGAACCTGCTGGCGCGCCTCGGCGCCGGCTTCGACATCGTGTCGCGCGGCGAGCTGGAACGCGTGCTGGCAGCCGGCGGCAAAGCCGACCGCATCGTCTTCTCCGGCGTCGGCAAGACCCGCGACGACATGCGCCGCGCGCTCGAAATCGGCGTGCACTGCTTCAACGTCGAATCGCGTGACGAGCTGGAACGTCTGCAACAGGTCGCCGCCCAGATGGGCACCCGGGCCCCGGTGTCGCTGCGGGTCAATCCGGACGTCGACGCCGGCACGCATCCCTACATTTCCACCGGGCTGAAGGAAAACAAGTTCGGCATCGGTATCGACGAGGCCCTCGAGGTCTATCGCCGCGCGGCTGCGCTACCGAACCTCGAGGTCGTCGGGGTCGATTGCCACATCGGCTCGCAACTGACCAGCCTGCCGCCGTTCCTCGATGCGCTCGACCGCCTGCTGCTGCTGATCGACCGCCTCGCCGAAGATGGCGTGCAGATTCGCCACCTCGACCTCGGCGGTGGCCTGGGCGTGCGTTATCGCGACGAACAACCCCCGCTGGCGAGCGACTACATCCAGGCGGTGCGCGAGCGCCTCGCCGGCCGCGACCTGGCGCTGGTTTTCGAGCCGGGCCGCTCCATCGTCGCCAACGCGGGCGTGCTGCTGACCCGCGTCGAGTACCTCAAGCACACCGAGCACAAGGACTTCGCCATCGTCGACGCGGCGATGAACGACCTCATCCGCCCGGCGCTCTACCAGGCCTGGATGGACGTCGTCGCGGTACGTCCGCGCGATGGCGCTGCGCGTGCGTACGACATCGTCGGGCCGATCTGCGAAACAGGCGACTTCCTCGCCAAGGACCGTTCCCTGGCGCTGGCCGAAGGCGATCTGCTGGCCGTGCGTTCCGCGGGCGCCTATGGTTTCGTGATGAGTTCGAACTACAACACGCGCGGCCGCGCCGCCGAAGTGCTGGTCGACGGCGAGCACGCACATGAAGTGCGCCGCCGCGAAACCCTCGAATCGCTGTACGCGGGCGAAAGCCTGCTGCCTGACTGAGGTCCGCCCGATGCTGCTGCGCTTCACCAAGATGCACGGCCTGGGCAATGACTTCATGGTCGTCGACCTGGTCAGCCAGCACGCGCACATCCAGCCCAAGCACGCTCGCCAATGGGCCGATCGCCACACCGGCATCGGCTTCGATCAGTTGCTGATCGTCGAGCCGCCGCACGACCCGGACGTGGACTTCCGCTACCGCATCTTCAATGCCGACGGCTCGGAGGTCGAACAGTGCGGCAACGGCGCCCGCTGTTTCGCCCGCTTCGTCCATGACAAGCGGCTGACGACCAAGCGGCGCATCCGGGTCGAGACCAAGGGCGGGGTGATCGAGCTTGACACCCGTCCGGACGGCCAGGTCTGCGTCGACATGGGCCCGCCTCGCCTGGTACCGAAGGACATTCCCTTCATCGCCGAGGTCGAGGCACCGAACTATCGCGTGGAGGTCGACGGGATCGAGCATGAGCTGGCCGCCGTTTCGATGGGCAATCCCCATGCGGTGCTGCGCGTGGACAGCGTCGACGAGGCGCCGGTGCACCAGCTCGGTCCGCGACTCGAGCACCACCCTCGCTTCCCCAGGCGCGTGAACGTGGGCTTTCTGCAGGTCGTCGATCGCCAGCGCGCACGGCTGCGGGTCTGGGAGCGTGGTGCGGGCGAAACCCAGGCCTGCGGTACCGGCGCCTGCGCCGCTGCCGTCGCCGCGATCAGCCAGGGCTGGATGGACTCGCCGGTGCAGATCGAGCTGCCTGGCGGCCGCCTGTCCATCGAATGGGCCGGCCCCGGCCAGCCCGTTATGATGACCGGCCCCGCCGTTCGCGTTTACGAAGGACAGGTTCGCCTATGACCGACCAGACCCAGACCACCGCCGAGATCGATGCCGAGAGCGTGGCCGCCTACCTGCGCGCACATCCGGAATTCTTCGTCGATCACGATGAGCTGATCCCCGAGCTGCGCATCCCTCATTCGCGCGGCGATGCGGTGTCGCTGGTGGAACGGCAGGTCAAGCTCCTGCGCGAGCGCAACATCGAGATGCGCCATCGCCTGTCGCAGCTGATGGACGTCGCGCGAGACAACGACCGGCTGTTCGACAAGACCCGCCGCCTGGTGCTCGACCTGCTCGACGCCGGCAGCCTGGAAGAAGTGGTCGGCTCGGTCGACGAAAGCCTGCGGCATGAATTCCAGGTGCCCTTCGTCAGCCTCATTCTGTTCAGCGATGCCCCGCTGCCGGTCGGTCGCAGCGTCACGCCGGCCGAGGCCCAGCAGGCCATCGGCGGGCTGCTGGCCAGCGGCAAGACCGTCTGCGGCGTGCTACGTCCGCATGAGCTGGAGTACCTGTTCGGCAAGGAAGAGAGCGCCAGCATCGGCTCGGCCGCGGTCGTCACGCTCAACCAGCACCAGGGCCTGCTGGCCATCGGCAGTCCTGATCCGCAGCATTACAAGAGCTCGCTCGGCACGCTCTTCCTGACCTATATCGCCGAGGTGCTGGCCCGCACCCTGCCACGCTTCCACGCGCCGCTGCGGTCGGTGCGCTGAGGCTGACGGCGTGCCGACGTCCGCCGAAACGGGGCCGGGCGTTGCGCCCGGCCTTTCAACCTCGAGCACTGTCATCGGCTCTTGAGGCTCGCCATGCAAACCGATCTCGACGCCTACTTCGAACACCTGCGCAGCGAACGGCAGGTATCGCCGCACACGCTGGATGGCTATCGACGCGATCTGCTCAAGGTCGCCGACCACTGTGAACGCCGGCAGTCGCGGCGGAGTTGGTCCGACCTCACGAGCCACGACGTTCGCCAACTGATCGCCGAGCAGCATCGCCAGGGGTTGTCCAGCCGCAGCCTGGCACGCTTGCTGTCCTCGCTTCGCGGGCTCTACCGCTACCTGAACCAGGAAGGCCGCTGCCCGCATGACCCGACCACCGGTGTTTCGCCGCCCAAGCGCGAGAAGCGCCTGCCGCGGCTGCTGGACACCGATCGGGCCATGCAGTTGCTCGACGGCGGCGTCGAGGACGATTTCATCGGCCATCGCGATCAGGCCATGCTCGAGCTGTTCTATTCCTCGGGCCTGCGCCTCGCCGAACTGGTCGGCCTGGATGTGGAGCACCTCGATCTGTCCGGCGGGCTGGTCCAGGTGCTGGGCAAGGGCAACAAGGCGCGCGTGCTGCCGGTCGGTCGCAAGGCACGCGAAGCGCTCGCCGCCTGGCTTGCGTTGCGCGCGCAGGCCAATCCGGTCGATGGCGCACTGTTCATCAGCCAGCGGGGGCGCCGCCTGACGCCAAGGGCCGTGCAGCTGCGGGTCCGGCAAGCCGGCGCGCGCGAGCTGGGCCAGCACCTGCATCCGCACATGCTGCGCCACAGTTTCGCCAGCCACCTGCTGGAGTCGTCACGCGACCTGCGGGCGGTGCAGGAACTGCTCGGCCATGCCGACATCGGCACGACGCAGATCTACACCCACCTGGACTTCCAGTACCTGGCCGAGGTCTATGACCAGGCCCACCCACGCGCCAAGCGAAAGCAGGAAAGCTCCTGATGACCGTGCAACTGATTACCTTCGATCTCGACGACACGCTCTGGAACATCGGTCCGGTCATGCACAGCGCCGAGGCCGCGCTGCGCGACTGGCTGGCGATCAACGCGCCGCGCCTGGGCGATTTTCCGATCGAGGCGCTGTGGGCGATTCGTCGCCAGCTCACCGAAGCCGATCCGAGCCTCAAGCATCGGCTGAGCGAGCTGCGCCGCCGCATCCTGCTGCATGCGCTGCAAGCGGCCGGCTACCCGGCGGACGAGGCGGTCGAGCTCAGCGAACAGGGTTTTCAGGTCTTTCTCGAGGCGCGGCATGCGGTCGAGCTGTTCCCTGACGTTCACCCGACCCTCGAGCAGCTCGCCAACCGCTATACCCTCGGCGTGCTCACCAACGGCAACGCCGAGGTCAAGCGCCTGGGGCTCGCGGACTACTTTCGCTTCACGCTCTGCGCCGAGGAGCTGGGCGTCGGCAAGCCCGATCCGCGGCCCTTCCGCGAAGCCCTCGCCCGTGCCGGCGTCAGCGAAAGCCAGGCGGTGCACATCGGCGATCATCCCGAAGACGACGTGGCTGGCGCCAAGATGGCCGGGCTGCGCGCGATCTGGTTCAACCCGGGTCGCAAGCCCTGGAACGAAGGCACCCGCCCGGACGCCGAGATCCAGCGGCTGACCGAGCTGCCGGCCGTGCTCGAGCGCTGGAACCACTGACCGCTGCCCATGAAAAAGCCCGCTGATGCGGGCTTTTCATTGCCATCAGATAGGACGGCTACCGTACTTGTTGTCCGGCTTCTTCGGCGGATCGGCGACCACGTTCGGCTCGACTTCCTGCACCTTGCCCCCGCGCGCCAGGAACTCCGCCATCGCGCGTTCCAGGGCGTCGCGCTCGCGCTGTTTGGCTTCGATGCTCGGCAGTTCCTCGGGCTCGGGCGCCTTGCTCTTCTTCGTCGGAGCAGGACGCTCGCTCTCGCTGTCATCGGCGGCGGCGTCTTCGCTGTCGTCAGCGGCGTTGAGCGCTTCCCCGTCGTCCTCGTCGGAGGTTTCCAGCTCGTCCTGTTCCAGTTCTTCGTCGCTCATGTTCAACCCCAATGGCGTAAAGCAGGTTAGTTATGGCCCAGCGACCGCCCGAGGGGCGCTCGCCAAAAAAAATTCAACTTCCTACACCTTGCAGCGTCATCACCAGGCGCCTGGTGCCGGCGTGGTCACGGTGCTCGCCCAGGTAGAGGCCTTGCCAGGTGCCCATCGCCAGCCTTCCATCGCGCACCGGCACACTCAGCTGGCAGCCCAGGAGGCTGGCCTTGAAGTGCGCCGGCAGGTCGTCGGGTCCCTCGTAGTCATGCTCGTAACCGGGCACGTCCTGAGGGACCAGGCGGTTGAAGAACCGCTCGAAGTCCCGCCGCACGGCCGCATCGGCATTCTCGTTGATGGTCAGCGATGCGGAGGTGTGCTGCAGCCACAGGTGTAACAGACCCAGCGTGCAACGCGACAGTTCCGGCATGCCACGGAGCACTTCATCGGTGATCAGGTGAAAGCCTCGCGGCCTTGGCTTCAACTCGATGACGGCTTGGTGCCACATGCCGGATGCTCCCCGAAAACCGCTTGGATGGCGTCGCCCGCCAAGCGTTCCGTGCGCTGCCGGCGCGCATTCTAGCGTGGCGGCGGAAAAAGCAAAGGGCGCCGAATGGCGCCCTTCACGAGCTCTTGGTCGACCGCGCCGACCAGGTCTTCAGCCTGGCATCACAGGTTGTAGCCGCGCTCGTTGTGCGACGACAGGTCGAGCCCGATGGTTTCCTGCTCCTCGCTCACACGCAGCCCCATGACCATGTCCAGCACCTTGAGGATCACGTAGGTGACCGCCGCGGTGTAGATCACCGTGAAGACCACACCTTCGAGCTGGACCAGGAACTGCGCGGCGATGTCCTCGACCGTGCCGAACCCACCCAGCGCCGGCGCGGCGAAGATGCCGGTCAGCAGCGCACCGACGATGCCGCCGACACCGTGCACGCCGAAGGCATCGAGCGAGTCGTCGTAGCCCAGCTTGCGCTTGAGGCTGGTCGCGCAGAAGAAGCAGACCGCGCCCGACACCAGGCCGATCACCAGCGCCCCCATCGGGCCGGCGGTGCCGGCAGCCGGCGTGATGGCGACCAGGCCGGCGACCACGCCCGAGGCGATGCCCAGCGCGCTCGGCTTACCGTGCGTCAGCCATTCGGCGAACATCCAGCTCAGCGCGGCCGCCGCGGTGGCGATCTGCGTGACCAGCATGGCCATGCCGGCGGTGCCGTTGGCTGCGATGGCCGACCCTGCGTTGAAGCCGAACCAGCCGATCCACAGCATGGCCGCGCCAACCAGGGTGTAGCCGAGGTTGTGCGGCGCCATCGCCACCGTCGGGTACCCCTTGCGCTTGCCGAGTACCAGACAGGCCACCAGGCCGGCGATGCCTGCGTTGATGTGCACCACCGTACCGCCGGCGAAGTCGAGCACGCCCCAGTCCCACATCAGCGCGCCGTCGCCGCTCCAGACCATGTGCGCGATCGGTGCATAGACGAAGGTGAACCACAGCGTCATGAACACCAGCATTGCCGAGAACTTCATGCGCTCGGCGAAGGCACCGACGATCAGCGCCGGGGTGATAATCGCAAAGGTCATCTGGAAGGTGATAAAGACGCTCTCGGGGAAGGCGCCGGTCAGGCTTTCGGTCGTCAACCCGGCCAGGAACGCCTTGTCGAACCCGCCTATGAACGAATGCAGGTTGACCACGCCGGCTTCCATCCCGGTGACGTCGAACGCCAGGCTGTAGCCGTAGATCACCCAGAGGATGCTGATAAGGCCGGTGATGGCGAAGCACTGCATCATCACCGAGAGGATGTTCTTCGAGCGGACCATCCCGCCGTAGAACAGCGCCAGACCCGGAATGGTCATGAACAGCACCAGCACGGTGGCCGTCAGCATCCAGGCGGTATCACCGGAATCGAGCGTTGCCTCCTGGGCCAAGGCCAGCGAGGGGGCGAACGCGGACAAAAGGGCTCCTAGCCCTGCGAGCTTTCGCAGAGTCATTTGTCTTACTCCTGGGGCGTTGTGGGGTTCGGGGACGCTTAGATGGCGTCGGTATCGGTCTCGCCGGTCCGAATGCGGATGGCTTGTTCCAGGTTGACGACGAAGATCTTGCCGTCGCCGATCTTTCCGGTATTGGCCGCCTTGGTGATGGCCTCGATCACCCGATCGAGCTGATCGTCGGCGATCGCCACATCGATCTTCACCTTCGGTAGGAAATCGACCACGTACTCGGCACCGCGATACAGCTCGGTGTGTCCTTTCTGCCGACCGAAGCCCTTGACCTCGGTGACGGTGATGCCCTGCACGCCGATCTCCGATAGAGACTCACGCACGTCGTCCAGCTTGAACGGCTTGATGATGGCGGTGACTAGTTTCATGAAACTTCTCCCGTTTAGGTGACTTGCCCCAGAAGTACGAACCCGCGACAAGTCTAAGCTCAGTGTCCGGCTCTTGTAACGCGCCGTCCTGGCCGGACGAGCCGCCGGCTTTACCGGCGCTCGCTCACCGAGGTTTCCCGCGTGCCGGTCCTCTTGCGGGCACGTGTCGAATGCTGCAAAGCAGAAAAGATGCCAAGGTGCCGCCATCGCGCCGACACGGGCTCTGGCGGCCGGCGACCGCCGTTTCGATCGCCGCGCTTCGGCCCCCGCGCACCAGGACGGTGCGGCCTGCACCGCAGCGCTGGGCGAAAAGCGTGCACGACCAGGCGGCGAATGGGCCCAGGACCTGCCGTGCTACACTCGCGCGGCTTTACACAGAGGATTTGCCATGCTTCCGCCAAAAGCCTTCCTGGACGCCATCGGCGCTCAGGCTTCCCGATTGTTCAACGGCGAGTCGCCCCTGCCTCGGGCCGAGTTCGAGGCCCAGTTCAAGGCGCTCGTGCAGAGCGCACTGAGCAAGCTCGACGTGGTCAGCCGCGAGGAATTCGACAGCCAGATGGTCGTACTCGCCAGGACCCGCGCCCGCCTCGAAGCGCTGGAAGCCAAGGTGGCGGAACTCGAGCAGAAGCTGGCCCCGCCGACCGACGACTGAACGCCGGACGGCACGATCAAAGGAGTGATCGATGTCTCTCGCAATACTTCACAGCCGCGCCCAGGTCGGCGTCGAATCGCCCGAAGTGGTGGTCGAGGCGCACCTGGCCAACGGCCTTCCCTCGCTGGCGCTGGTCGGTCTTCCCGAGACGGCCGTCAAGGAAAGCAAGGACCGCGTCCGTAGCGCGATCGTGACCGCCGGTTTCGAATTCCCGGCGCGGCGCATCACCCTCAATCTGGCACCGGCCGACCTGCCCAAGGATGGCGGACGCTTCGATCTCGCCATCGCGCTCGGCATCCTCGCCGCCAGCGGGCAGCTGCCCGAGGGCTGCCTCGACAAGCTCGAATGCCTCGGTGAACTCGCCCTCTCGGGCGCCTTGCGACCGATCCAGGGCGTGCTGCCGGCGGCCCTGGCCGCCCGCGACGCAGGCCGAGCGCTGCTCGTACCCAGGGCCAACGCCGAGGAGGCCAGCCTGGCGTCGGGCCTGGTGGTCTTCGCCGCCGATCACCTGCTCGAAGTGGCCGCGCACCTGAGCGGCCAGCAGCCGCTCGCCCCTTATCAGGCCGCCGGGCTCCTGCGCCGCTCGCTTCCGCACCCCGATCTCGCCGATGTCCAGGGGCAACTGGCGGCCAAGCGGGGCCTGCTGGTCGCCGCGGCCGGCGCTCACAACCTTTTGCTGGCCGGCCCCCCAGGTACCGGCAAGACATTGCTGGCCAGCCGGTTGCCGGGGCTGCTGCCGCCGCTGAACGAGCGCGAAGCGCTGGAAGTCGCGGCGATCCACTCGGTCGCCAGCCAGGCACCGCTCGACCATTGGCCGCAACGCCCTTTCCGCCAGCCGCACCACAGCGCTTCGGGGCCGGCGCTAGTGGGCGGCGGCAGTCGACCCCGGCCCGGCGAGATCACGCTGGCGCATTTGGGCGTGCTGTTTCTCGATGAACTGCCGGAATTCGACCGCAAGGTCCTGGAGGTCCTCAGGGAGCCGCTGGAAAGCGGCCACATCGTCATCGCACGGGCGCGCGACAAGGTGCGCTTCCCTGCCCAGTTCCAGCTCGTCGCAGCGATGAATCCCTGCCCGTGCGGCTACCTGGGCGATCCCGGCGGGCGCTGCCGCTGCACGCCCGATCAGATTCAACGCTACCGCGCGAAGCTGTCCGGTCCGCTGCTCGATCGGATCGATCTGCACCTGACCGTCGCGCGCGAGACCACGACGCTCGATCCCTCGACCGGCAACAACCAGACCACGGCCGAAGCCGCCGCCCTGGTGGCGCGCGCGCGCGAGCGGCAGAACGCCCGCCAGGGCTGTGCGAACGCGATGCTCGACCTTGCCGGATTGCGCGAGCATTGCCTGCTGACGTCCGAGGATCAGCAATGGCTGGAGCGTGCCTGCGAGCGTCTTGGCCTGTCGCTACGGGCGGCGCATCGGTTGCTAAAGGTGGCGCGAACCCTTGCCGATCTCGAAGAGACCGGCGCGATCGCCCGCCACCACCTGGCCGAAGCGCTGCAATACCGTCCCGGCAGTCAGGTCTGAGCGATCAGGCCTGAGCGATCAGGAGAACCGATCCAGCCGGCGCTCCTCGGGGCGCGCAAGAAAGTCCCGTAGCGCATTCAATGGCAGTGGCTTGGCGATCAGGAAACCCTGCACCTGGTCGGCACCGTAACGCCGCAACCACCCCAGCTGTTCGGCCGTTTCCACGCCCTCGGCCACCACCTGCAGGTCGAGCGAGCGCCCGAGGGTGATCATGGCCTGCACCAGTCGGCGACCTTCAGGTCGATCCATGCCCGCGACGAAGCTGCGGTCGATCTTCAACAGGGAGACCGGCAGGCTTTTCAGGTGGGTGAACGAGGAAAAGCCGGTACCGAAGTCATCCAGCGAGAAGCGAACGCCTCGCTGCTCCAGCGCCAGCATGGTCTGCCGAACCTGCTCGCTACGTCGCATCACGGCCGTCTCGGTCAGCTCGAATTCCAGCCACGCCGGGTCTACGTCCCGCTCGGCGATCAGGCGCTCCAGCGTCGGCAGCAATTGGCTGTCCTGGAACTGGCGGAACGACAGGTTGATCGCCAGATGCAGCCCGGCAATGCCCTGGGCGCGCAGGCGCTGCAGATCGCGCAGGGCGCGCGCGATCACCCAGTAGCCGAGCGGCACGATCAGCCCGCTCTCTTCGGCCAGCGGGATGAACTCGGCCGGCGGCAGCAATGCGCCACCGCGGCGCGGCCAGCGCACCAACGCCTCGATACCGGCCACTCGCCCATCCGACAGGCACAGGCGTGGCTGGTAGTGCAGCTCGAGTTCGTCGCGCCGCAAGGCCCGGCGCAGCTCGCCTTCGAGATCGGCCAGGCTGCGCGCGCTCCGATCCAGGCGCTCGTCGTAGAGATGCCAGGTGCAGCCCGAGCGCGACTTGGCTCGCCGCATTGCCACATGCGCGCTCCACATGAGCTGGTCCTGCCGGACATCCGTGTCGGCGGCGGCCAATCCGAGGCTGCAACCCATCAGCAGGCTTTCGCCGTCCAGGTGGTAGGGCTCGGCCAAGGTCTCGACGATGCGGTCGGCGAGCGCGTCCAGGCGCCTGGGCGGGTCGTGCGCGTCGATCAGCAGGGCGAACTCGTCGCCACCGACGCGCGCCAGTTCATCGCCCGTCTCGAGCACCTCGCGCAACCGCGCGACCACCTGAACGATCAGCCGGTCCCCGGCGAGGTAGCCAAGGGTGTCGTTGGCGGCGCGGAAGTTGTCGAGATCGAGCAGGCCCAACGCTAATCGCTCCGAATCCGAGCGGTCGAGGCGCTGCGCCAGGCGGGCGACGAAGCCCTGTCGGTTGGTGATGCCGGTCAGCGGATCCTGCGCCGACAGCCGGGTGACGGTCCGCAGCAGGCGCGAGCGCTCCTGAAGCTGGTGCAGGCAGCGCCGCAGGTTGTGGTCGTCCAGCCGGTCGACGAGCAGCCAGTCGGCAATGCCGCTCGGAAGCGTGTCCGGCTCGCGGTCGAGCAACAACACCGTGGGCAGTTCGGATCGGGCCGGCCTGCACGACGGCGTGGCGAACACGACGGTGTCCTCCGGCCGACCGGCCACCTCGCCTCGCTCATGCGACACCACCAGGCTTGCGGTCGCCGGCTGGGCCCGCAACCACTCGGCCAGTCGGTCGACTGCCGCGCAGCGCTCGGCCAGCACGATCACGCGCAAGGGTTTGAGAGACAAGCGAACTCCCTGTTAGTCGGCAGCGACGCGTTGGCGTCCGGTTTTCGTTGCAGCGAGAAAGATATGCCAATTTTCCGACGCTTCCCGCGCGGCCGCATAAGCCTAATGGATAATCGCGGCTTGCCAAGGCATCGGCGACGACCGGCGCCTTCTCGCGGCCAATCCCATGAGCAGAGCGCAGGCAGACTGCTAAACTCCCGCCCCCGCTTCGAACGACCCGAACGACCATGTCCCGACTCAATCCCCGGCAGCAGGAAGCCGTGAACTACGTCGGCGGCCCCATGCTGGTGCTTGCCGGCGCCGGCTCCGGCAAGACCAGCGTGATCACCCGCAAGATCGCCTACCTGATCCAGCAATGCGGGATTCGTGCGCAATACATCGTCGCCGTGACCTTCACCAACAAGGCCGCGCGCGAAATGAAGGAGCGTGTGTCCAGCCTGCTGCGTAGCGGCGAGGGGCGTGGCCTGACGGTCTCGACCTTCCACAACCTAGGCCTGAACATCATCCGCAAGGAATACGCCAAGCTCGGCTACAAGCCGGGCTTCTCGATCTTCGACGAGGGCGACATCAAGGCGCTGCTGACCGACCTCATGCAGAAGGAATACGCCGGCGATGACGGCGTCGACGAGATCAAGAACTACATCGGCAGCTGGAAGAACGACCTGATCACGCCCGAGCAGGCGCTCGCCGAGGCGCGCAATCCCAAGGAGCAGACCGCGGCCATCGTCTACACCCACTACCAGCGCACGCTCAAGGCGTACAACGCGGTGGATTTCGACGACCTGATCATGCAGCCGGTCAAGCTCTTCCAGGATCACCCCGAGGTGCTGGAGAAGTGGCGCAACAAGGTGCGCTACATGCTGGTGGACGAATACCAGGACACCAACGCCAGCCAGTACCTGCTGGTGAAACTGCTGGTGCAGGAACGCGCGCACTTCACGGTGGTGGGCGACGACGACCAGTCGATCTACGCCTGGCGCGGCGCACGACCGGAAAACCTGATGCAGCTGAAAGAAGACTTCCCCTCGCTGAAGGTGGTGATGCTGGAACAGAACTACCGTTCCACCAGCCGCATCCTCAAATGCGCCAACGTGCTGATCGCCAACAACCCGCACGCCTTCGAGAAGCAGCTGTGGTCGGAAATGGGACATGGCGACCCGATCCGCGTGATTCGCTGCCGCAACGAAGACGCCGAGGCCGAGCGGGTCGCGGTCGAGATACTCACCCTGCACCTCAGGACCGGGCGCCCCTACAGCGATTTCGCCATCCTCTATCGCGGCAACTACCAGGCCAAGCTGATCGAGCTGAAGCTACAGCACCACCAGATTCCTTACCGGCTGTCCGGCGGCACCAGCTTCTTCGGCCGCCAGGAAGTGAAGGACCTGATGAGCTACTTCCGCCTGCTGGTCAACCCGGACGACGACAATGCCTTCCTGCGGGTGATCAACGTGCCGCGCCGGGAAATCGGCTCGACCACGCTGGAAAAGCTCGGCAACTACGCTACATCGCGCAAGATTTCCATGTACGCCGCCTGCGACGAGATTGGCCTCGGCGAGCACCTGGACGCTCGCTTCACCGAGCGCCTGTCGCGCTTCAAGCGCTACATGGACAGCCTGCGCCAGCAGTGCGCGCAGAACGATCCCATCGCCGCGCTGCGCAGCATGGTCATGGACATCGACTACGAAACCTGGGTGCGCTCGCAGACTTCCAGCGACAAGGCCGCGGACTTCCGCATGGGCAACGTCTGGTTCCTCATCGACGCTTTGAAGAACACCCTAGAAAAGGACGAAGAAGGCGGCATGACCATCGAGGAGGCCATCGCCAAGCTGGTACTGCGCGACATGCTCGAACGCCAGCAGGAAGAGGAAGAAGGCGCCGAGGGCGTGCAGATGATGACCCTGCATGCCAGCAAGGGGCTGGAGTTTCCCTACGTGTTCATCATGGGCATGGAGGAAGAAATCCTCCCACACCGCTCCAGCATCGAGGCCGACACCATCGAGGAAGAACGCCGCCTGGCCTATGTCGGCATCACCCGTGCGAGGCAGAACCTGGCGATGACCTTCGCCGCCAAGCGCAAGCAATATGGCGAGATCATCGAGTGCACGCCCAGCCGCTTCCTCGATGAATTGCCGCCGGAAGACCTGGAATGGGAAGGCCAGGAAGATGCTCCTCCCGAGGCCAAGGCCGCGCGAGGAAACGATGCGCTGGCGGCCATGCGGGCCATGCTCAAGCGCTGAGCCGGAGCGCCAAGGAACCTACGGAGCACCGCCCCAAAGGCCTCGTGTGGCACGCGCGACGAAAACAGGGACGCAACAAAAAGCCCGCCTCGGAGGGCGGGCTTTTCTTCAAGGGCCGATCAATTACTTGATCTTGGCTTCCTTGTAGATCACGTGCTTGCGAACCACCGGATCGTACTTCTTGATCTCGATCTTGTCGGGGGTCGTACGCTTGTTCTTGTCGGTGGTGTAGAAGTGGCCGGTACCGGCGCTGGACACCAAACGAATCAGGTCACGCATGATTGCTCTCCTTAAACCTTTTCGCCACGGGTGCGCAGCTCGGCCAGAACGGCGTCGATGCCACGCTTGTCGATGATTCGCATGCCCTTGGCAGAAACGCGCAGACGCACGAAACGCTTCTCGGATTCGACCCAGAAACGGTGGTGCTGCAGGTTCGGCAGGAAACGACGACGGGTTTTGTTGTGCGCGTGGGAAACGTTGTTCCCGGTCACCGGACCCTTACCGGTAACTTGACAGACTCTCGACATGCCTCAGCCCTCTAAACCACATGCCCAACCCGGCATGGGTTGGCCGCTTGAACTCTCGATTGTTTGGCGCGAAGCGCCGCGTTTCTTCAGGGTGATGCCGGCCACACATTCAAGCGAAGAAACCGGGCCCCTAGAAAAGAGCGCTGCTTTATACCAGAAGTGCCCCACGGCAACAAGCGCAGGTCCTGAGCTCGGACAGCCGGCAGTGGGGCGTTCGCCCCGCCAGAATCGCTCATCGAGCGCCGGCCCTGGCTCACATCAAACCGTGCTCGGCCATCGACAACGGCACCCCATCGCCTACCACGAAGTGATCGAGGACACGCACATCGACCAGTGCCAGCGCATCCTTCAACCGAAGCGTCAGCGCACGATCCGCCTGGCTCGGTTCGGCAACGCCGGAGGGATGATTGTGGGCCAGTATCAAGGCCGCGGCATTGTGCGCCAGCGCCCGCTTGACCACCTGTCTGGGATAGACGCTGGCACCGTCTATCGTTCCGTGAAAAAGCACTTCGAAGGCCAGCACCCGATGCTTGGCATCGAGAAACAGGCAGGCGAAGAGCTCGTGCGGCTCATGACGCAGCCGCGCCGTCAGGTAGTCCCGCACCGCCTGGGGGCTTTCCAGCGCGGAGTCGCGACGCATGCGCTCGGCGAGGTGTCGCCGTCCCATCTCGAGCACGGCCTGCAATTGAGCGAACTTGGCCGGGCCGAGCCCCAGGTGAGCGCTGAAGCGCCCCAGGTCCGCTTCGAGCAGCGCGCGCAGGCTGCCGAACTCGTTCAACAGTTGGCGCGCCAGGTCGACAGCGCTGAACCCGGCCACTCCCGTGCGGAGGAAGATCGCCAGCAGCTCGGCATCCGACAGCGCGGCCGCGCCGTGCTCCAACAACTTCTCGCGCGGCCGCTCGGCAGCCGGCCAATCCCTGATACTCATGTCACCTCCCTGTGGATTGCGCGCCACTTTTCCGGTGTAGGCGCTGTGCTATCTTAGCCCTCCTTTTTTCCGGCGACCCCCCGTCCTGGGCCAGGTCGGTGCACAGTTCACACTCGCAACAAGGCAGGCCTATGCAGCGGCTGTATCGGAAACGCATCGTCCTGGGCGTCGGCGGTGGCATAGCGGCCTATAAAAGTGCGGAATTGGTTCGTCGGCTGCGCGATCACGGGGCCGAAGTTCGCGTCGTCATGACTCAGGGTGGACGCGAGTTCATCACGCCCCTGACCCTCCAGGCCCTTTCCGGGCACCCGGTCCACCTCGACCTGCTCGATCCGGCCGCCGAAGCCGCGATGGGCCACATCGAACTGGCGCGCTGGGCCGACCTCATCCTCATCGCACCGGCCACCGCCGACCTGATGGCACGCCTGGCACAGGGCGTCGCCGATGACCTGCTGACAACGCTGGTGCTGGCCACCGATGCGCCGGTCGCGCTGGCGCCGGCCATGAACCAGGCCATGTGGCGCGACCCGGCGACCCAGGCCAACCGCGAGCGTCTGGCACAGCGCGGCTTTCGCCTGTTCGGCCCCGCCGATGGAAGCCAGGCGTGCGGAGACGTCGGCCCGGGGCGTATGCTCGAAGCCGAGGCGCTTGCCCAGGCCGCTGCCGAGTGCTTCGAGCGACGCCTGCTGACCGGGCGCCACGTGCTGATCACCGCCGGACCGACTCAGGAAAACATCGACCCGGTGCGCTACATCACCAATCACAGCTCGGGCAAGATGGGCTTCGCACTGGCCGAAGCGGCCGCCGAAGCAGGCGCCCGCGTGACGCTCGTCGCGGGTCCGGTGCACCTTCCGACCCCCGATCGCGTCCAGCGGATCGACGTCGTCAGCGCCCGCGACATGCTCGCCGCCTGCGAGGCCTCGATGCCCTGCGATGTACTGATCGCGGCGGCCGCCGTAGCCGACTACCGCCCCGAGGTGATCGCACCGCACAAACTGAAGAAAGACCCTTCGCGAAGCGATGGCCTGGTTCTAGAACTGGTACGCAACCCGGACATCCTGGCGACCCTCGCGGGACGCGCCGACCGCCCTTTCAGCGTCGGCTTCGCCGCCGAGACCGAGCACCTCCTCGATTACGCCACGCGCAAGCTGCGCGACAAGAATCTGGACCTGATCGTGGCGAACGACGTGGCCAACCCGTCCATCGGCTTCAACAGCGAGGACAACGCAGTGACCGTGATCGACCGGGAGCAGCGCGAGGCCCGCTTCAGCCAGGCCAGCAAGGGGCATATCGCCCGGCAGCTGATCACCTTCATCGCCGACCGACTCGACCAGGCCTGACATGCACAAGCTCCAAGCGAAGATCCTCGACCCGCGGCTCGGCCGCGATTTCCCGCTCCCCACCTACGCCACCGCCGGCTCCGCCGGGCTCGACCTGCGCGCCATGCTCGACGCAGAGGTCCGCCTCGCACCCGGCGAGACGATGCTCATCCCCACCGGACTCGCCATCCATGTCGCCGATCCGGGTCTCGCCGCCCTGGTACTGCCGCGCTCGGGCCTCGGCCACAAGCATGGCATCGTGCTGGGCAACCTTGTCGGCCTGATCGACTCCGATTACCAGGGCCAGCTGATGGTGTCCTGCTGGAACCGGGGCACCGAGCCGTTCGACATCCATGTCGGGGACCGCATCGCGCAGCTGGTGGTGGTACCGGTTGTCCAGGCGCAGCTCGATATCGTCAGCGACTTCGACGAGAGCGATCGCGGTGCCGGCGGCTTCGGTCATTCGGGGCATCGCTGATCGCCTAACGGACGCAACAAGAAGGCAAATGGAATGTTGAAGCGCTCGCAGAAGAACAAGAAGCCGGACACCCTGGACGCCGCCGACGCCGTGGCGCAGAAGAAGCCCGCCGAGCCCCGCACCTCCAGCCTCGCACCGCTGATGCCCGGCCTGCTGGCCAGCGCGGCCGGAATCCTCGCGGCCCTGGCATTGCTGGCATTCGGCATTCATGAGCGGAACGAAGACCACGCACAAGCCATGGCACGTGCGCAGGCCGAGAGCCAGGGCAGCGCGATCCGACAGGCGCTCGGCCAATTGACGCAGACGGCCCAGGCCACCGCCCGCTCGCCATCGCTGCTTCGCGCCCTCGCGAGCGGCGACGCCAGCCGGGTCGACAGCCTCGAGCGCCAGCTGAGTGAACGGCCCGGCATCGTCGATACACATATCAATGCGGGCGGTCAGGCGACGCTTGACTCGAACGCCGCCGGCCCGATCAGCTTCGCGGCGCTGGACCTGATCCAGCGTGCCGAGCGCGGCCAGACACCGCCGGCCGAAGCCTACAAGATCGACGACCGCTGGCTGCTCTACATCGCCAGCCCCATCCGGTCCAGCACGCAGGAGCCGGTACAAGGCGCGCTGCTGCTGGTCGCCGATTTCGACAAGGTGCTGGCGGCGCTCGCGCCCCTGCCGCCCGAGGCCGGCACCCTGCGCATCGTCCAGCAGTTCGACCAGGCGCCCCCGCAAACCCTGCTGCAGCGCGGTAGCGCCGGCTCCGCCGAGCGGGCGGTCACCGTCGATGGCGGCAATCCCAACTGGCGAATCGACTTCCTCCCGGCCCCGCCCGCCCTGCGCATGACCGATCTCGTCCTGCTGGCACTGGCCGCCGTCCTGGCATTGGCCGGCGCCTGGTTAGGGCTGCAGCTGGTGCTCAACGCGCAGCAGCGCCGGCTTCGCGAAGACGTCCGCCAGCTCGGCCAGATGATGCAGGAACTCTATGCGGGCAAAACCATCCAAAGTCCGACCTTGAGCCTCCCAGCCCTCGACGCGCTGGCCAAGAGCCTGGTCCGCCTGCCACGCCGACCTTCACCGGAGAGCGGTACGGCTGCTGCCGCAGCCAAGCCGGAGCCGGCCGGGCGCCAGGCGAAACCCACCGATTACGTCGATCCGATATTCGCGCAGACCGATATCCTCGACATCGACATTCTGGACGAGGACCAGGACCTGCTTGGCCTCGACATCATGGAGCGACCCGCAATGAGCAGCGTCAAAGCCCCCAAACTATCGGCCAGCATCTTCCGCGCGTATGACATCCGCGGCGTGGTCGGGGAGAGCCTCACGCCCGAGACGGCCTACTGGATCGGGCGCGCCGTCGGTTCCGAAAGCATCGCCCGTGGCGAACCGAACGTCTCCGTCGGCCGCGACGGGCGCCTGTCCGGCCCGGAACTGGTACAGCACCTGATCCAGGGGCTGGTGGATTGCGGCTGCTCGGTGAACGACATCGGCATGGTGCCGACCCCGGTGCTCTACTACGCGGCGAACGTGCTGGCCGGCAAGTCCGGCGTGATGCTGACCGGAAGCCACAATCCCCCGGATTACAACGGCTTCAAGATCGTCATCGCCGGCGACACGCTGGCCAACGAGCAGATCCAGGCGCTGCGCCAGCGGATCGAAAGCGGCGATCTCGCCGAGGGCACCGGCACGGTCGAGCGGGTCGACGTGCTCGAGGATTACTTCGCGCGCATCCGCGATGACATGGCGATCGCTCGCAAGCTCAAGGTCGTGGTCGACTGCGGCAACGGCGTGGCCGGCGTGATCGCGCCGCGACTGATCGAGGCCATGGGCTGCGAGGTCATCCCCTTGTTCTGCGACGTCGACGGCCGCTTCCCCAATCACCATCCGGACCCGGGCAAGCCCGAGAACCTCACCGACCTCATCGCCTGCGTGAAGCGCGAAAACGCCGACCTGGGCCTGGCCTTCGACGGCGATGGCGATCGTGTCGGGGTGGTCACCAACGAAGGGACCATCGTCTATCCCGACCGCCTGCTGATGCTGTTCGCCAAGGACGTGGTCTCGCGCAATCCGGGCGCCGACATCATCTTCGACGTCAAATGCACCCGTCGCCTGACCCCGCTGATCAGCGGCTACGGCGGCCGCCCGGTGATGTGGAAGACCGGCCACTCGCTCATCAAGAAAAAGATGAAGGAATCCGGTGCCCTGCTGGCCGGCGAGATGAGCGGACACATCTTCTTCAAGGAGCGCTGGTTCGGCTTCGACGATGGCATCTACAGCGCGGCCCGGCTGCTGGAAATCCTCAGTCAGGACAGACGCACCAGCGAGCAGGTCTTCGCGGCCTTCCCCAACGACCTGTCCACGCCGGAAATCAACATCCAGGTGACCGAGGAGAGCAAGTTCGAGCTGATCGATGCGCTCCAGCGCGACGCCGAATGGGGCGACGCGAACCTGACCACGCTGGACGGGGTGCGCGTCGATTACCCGAAGGGTTGGGGTCTGGTCCGCGCGTCCAACACCACGCCGGTACTGGTGCTGCGCTTCGAAGCGGAAACCCAGGAAGAACTCGCGCGCATTCAGGACGTGTTCCGTGCCCAGCTCTATACTGTCGCGCCCGACCTCAAGTTGCCGTTCTGACGGAGCCCTGCATGACCCTAAGCCGTGAAGCAGCCACCCAGTTCGCCCAGGTTCTTTCCGAGGCGCTGCCCTACATCCGCCATTTCGTCGGCAAGACGCTGGTCGTCAAGTACGGCGGCAACGCCATGGAAAGCGAAGAGCTGAAGACCAGCTTCGCTCGCGACATGGTGCTGATGAAGGCTGTGGGCATCAACCCGGTGGTGGTTCACGGCGGCGGTCCGCAGATTGGCGACCTGCTCAAGCGCCTGAACATCGAGAGCCAGTTCATCGATGGCATGCGCGTCACGGATGCGCAGACCATGGATGTCGTCGAGATGGTGCTTGGCGGACTGGTCAACAAGAGCATCGTCACGCTGATCAACCAGCATGGCGGCAGTGCTCTCGGCATGACCGGCAAGGATGCCCAGCTGATACGCGCCCGCAAGCTGATGGCTACGCGCCAGACGCCCGGCATGACCCAGCCCGAGATCATCGACATCGGCCAGGTGGGCGAAGTGACCGGCGTCAACACCGAGCTCCTCAACATGCTGGTGCGGGGCAACTTCATCCCGGTGATCGCACCGATCGGCGTCGGCCCTGATGGCGAGTCCTACAACATCAACGCCGACCTGGTCGCGGGCAAGGTCGCCGAAGCGCTGAAAGCCGAGAAGCTGATGCTGCTGACCAACATCGCAGGCTTGATGGACAAGGAAGGCAAGGTGCTGACCGGCCTGACCACCGCCCAGGTCGACGCGCTCATCGCCGACGGCACCATCTACGGCGGTATGCTGCCCAAGATTCGATGTGCACTCGATGCCGTTCAGGGGGGCGTCACCAGCGCTCACATCATCGACGGACGAGTCCCGAATGCCGTGTTGCTGGAAATCTTCAGCGACATCGGCGTCGGTACGCTGATCACCAACCGCTCGCCGGATTGATCGGCGGCGGGGCGCGCCTCGTCTAGTCGGCGCGCCCCAGCAACTCGACGATACGCAACCGATCGGCCTCGAAGCTTTTCTCGGCCTCAGCGCGTACCCGTTGATACCGCTCGATATCACGCTTGCGGCTTTGCTGCTCGCGCTTGAGGTTCTCGATCTGCGTGATGAGGTGCGGCGGCACCTGGCGCCCAGCGCGCTCATGGCCGGCCGCCTGGCTCTGCAGATTGGCCTGCTGCGCACGAAGCGACTGCAAATTGCCCCGGGCCACGCCGATCACGCTGTCCAGTTCCGCCAGCTTGCGCGCCTTGGCCCGCTCGACATCCGCGGCACTGGTATAAAGCCGCAGCAACTGGCGATCGGAGCTGGCGCGGGCCTTCTCTTCCAGCAGGCGCTTCATCTCCGCCTCGGAGGGCGCCGGCGGAATCTCCCGAATCACCCGCCCCTGATCATTGAGGACCTGATAACCGTTGCCGATGAACTGTGGCGGCACGCCCTGGCGATTCAGGACCACGACGCCCTTGTCGTCGACATACCGATACAGCAACACGGCATCGTCCGCCGCCCATGCCACCAGGCAGGTCAGCGACAACAGGCTCAGAATGATCGGCTTCAACATCGAGCGTCCCTCGGTCAGGCAATCCCGTACTGCTCTCGGTATCTCTCCACGGCCGGTAGATGCGCCTTGAGCTCGCAATCACCGGCAAGGTATTCGAGAACCTGCGTCAAAGACACGATGCTGATCACAGGCATGCGGTAATCGCGCTCGACTTCCTGAATCGCCGACAGCGCACCGGTGCCCCGCTCCTGCCGGTTCAGGGCGATGACCACCCCGGCAGCTTCGGCGCCCTGGCCCTGAATGATCTGCATCACTTCGCGGATGGCCGTGCCGGCCGTGATGACGTCGTCAATGATCAGAACACGACCGTCCAGGGGCGCACCGACCAGGCTGCCACCCTCACCGTGGTCCTTCGCTTCCTTGCGGTTGAAGCACCAGGGCACATCGGCATCATGCCGATCGGCCAGTGCGACGGCCGTGGTCGCTGCCAACGGAATACCCTTGTAGGCCGGCCCGAACAGCACATCGAAGCCCACGCCACTTTCGGTGATCGCAGCCGCGTAGAAGCGCCCGAGCCGGGACAGCGCGGCGCCGGTGTTGAACAGCCCCGCGTTGAAGAAATACGGACTCGTGCGGCCGGATTTCAACGTGAACTCACCGAAGCGCAGCACGCCTCGCTCAATGGCGAATCGAATGAATTCGCGCTGGTAATCCTGCATGAATGAAAAGCCCCGTAAACCGCGCGTTTAGCTAATTGCAAAGAGCTCGGTTATCATACACGCACGTGTTTTCAGGGGCCATTTATGCGGATCATCAGCGTCAACGTGAACGGCATTCAAGCAGCAGCGCAGCGAGGACTCCTCAGCTGGCTGCAGGCGCAGAATGCCGACGTCATTTGCCTGCAGGATACCCGCGCTTCGGCTCCCGAACTCGACGACCCCGCCTACCAGCTCGACGGTTACTTCCTCTACGTCTGCGAAGCAGAAGACCCGGAGCAAGGCGGCGTTGCGCTGTATTCCCGCTTGCAGCCGAAGGCCATCATCATGGGACTCGGTTTCGAGACGGCCGACCGCTATGGCCGCTACCTGCAGGCCGATTTCGACAAGGTAAGCATCGCCAGCCTCCTGCTCCCGTCCGGACAGGGGGGCGATGGCAGCCTGAACCAGAAATTCAAGTTCATGGATGACTTCACGCATTACCTGGACAAGCAGCGCCGCAAGCGCCGCGAGTACCTGTACTGCGGCTCGCTCTATGTCGCCCACCAGAAACTCGACGTGAAGAACTGGCGCGACTGCCAGCAGACCCCTGGCTTCCTGGCGCCGGAGCGTGCCTGGCTGGATGAAGTCTTCGGCACGATGGGCTATGTCGACGCACTGCGCGAAGTCTCTCGCGAAGGCGACCTGTACAGCTGGTGGCCCGACACCGAACAGGCGGAGATGCTCAACCTCGGCTGGCGCTTCGACTATCACATCCTGACATCAGGCCTGCGCCGCTTCGTTCGCAACGCCCGCCTGCCCCGCCAGCCACGCTTCTCGCAGCACGCGCCGCTGATCGTGGATTACGACTGGACGCTGAGCATCTGAGCCGACCGCCAGATCAGCCGATTGGCAGTCAGGCGCCAGAGCGGTATCGCCTGGCGCCAGGTCTTGCTCGTTACTTCACGATCCGCCAGCAGAACGGATAGCGATAGGGTTTGCCCTCGTTCGCCCTGATGCCGGCGATGATGACCAGCACCAGGGCGACGACGCTGACCAGGACCATCAGCGGGAAACCGATCAGCACCCAGGCGAGAATGCCGCAGATCATCAACCACAGGCTGAACGTGATCTGGAAGTTCAGCGCCTCCTTGCCCTGCTGGTCGATGAACGGATCGACGTCCTTCTTCAATTGCCAGACCAGCAGCGGGCCGATCACGTTGCCGATCATGGGCGCCACAAACCAGCCGAAGGCGGCGTAGTGGCACAGCATCGCCCACTTACGCGCCTCGCCTGAGGGCGTGGGGACCAGGGCTTGCTCGTCGCTCATCGGACGGTCTCCGGCTCAGTCGGCGAGTGATGCACGTTGAAGCTCGACGAGCTCGCGCACACCACGCTGCGCCAGCGCGAGCATGGCGTTCAGCTGGTCGGGATCGAAGGGCGCACCTTCGGCGGTGCCCTGAATTTCGATAAACCCACCGCCTTCGGTCATGACGACATTGAGGTCGGTCTCGGCGGCGGAGTCTTCGAGGTAGTCCAAATCAAGGACGGGCTCACCCTGATACATGCCCACCGACACCGCCGCGATCATCTGCTTGAGCGGCTCACCGGCCTTTAGCCCGCCACGCTTCTTCAGCACCTTGAGGGCATCGGCCACCGCCACCATCGCCCCGGTGATCGAGGCCGTGCGGGTCCCGCCATCGGCCTGGATGACGTCGCAATCGACGTAGAGCGTGTTCTCGCCGAGCTTGGACATATCCAGCGCCGCACGCAGCGAGCGGCCGATCAGACGCTGGATCTCCAGCGTGCGCCCGCCCTGCTTGCCGCGACTGGCCTCGCGCTGATTCCGCTCGCCGGTCGCGCGCGGCAGCATGCCGTACTCGGCGGTCAGCCATCCCTGGCCCTGGCCCTTGAGAAAACGCGGTACGCCGCTCTCGACGCTCGCCGTGCAGATCACCTTGGTGTCGCCGAATTCGACCAGCACCGAACCCTCGGCATGCTTGGTGTAGTGGCGCGTGATACGGATGGAACGCAGCTGATCGGCGCTACGGCCACTGGGACGTTTCATGGAGGTGCCCTTGGTCTGATCGGAGGAATTGCCCGGCATTATAGAGCCCTTGATCCGTCGCGGAGGGTATCGCCGTCACCGTAAATCGGGCGAACGGTGCGCCTCCTTGCTTTACACTCCGCTCTTTTTCAAGCCGAGGCCCACCCATGATCCACAGCATGACGGCATTCGCCCGCACGGAAGAACCCAGCGCCGAAGGCACGCTCTGCTGGGAGATACGATCGGTCAATCACCGCTACCTCGAGCCGCACCTCCGCCTTCCCGATGCGTTCCGGGAACTCGAGGGCCCGGTACGCGAGTCGCTTCGCAAGTCGCTCGGCCGCGGCAAGGTCGAATGCACGCTCCGTTTTCAGGACAGCGGCAGTGGGCGCCCGTTGCAGATCGACGAATCGCGGGCGCGCGAAGTGATCGAAACCCTGCGCCAGCTGACTGTCCTGGTGGACAATCCCGCCCCGGTCAACACCCTCGAACTGCTTGCCTGGCCCGGCGTCACCGTGGCAGGCGGCGCCGACCCGCAAGTGCTCAACCAGACGGCGCTCAAGCTCTTCGAACGGACGCTGGCCGAGCTGCGCCAGGGTCGCGAGCGCGAAGGCGAGCAGCTCGCCAGGCTGCTGGGCGAACGGCTCGATGCCATGGGCGACGAAGTCACCGCCCTGCGCGCGCGGGTCCCGCAGATGCTGGACGCCCAGCGCCAGAAGATCCTCGATCGCTGCGCCGAGTGGGCGATCGAGCTGGACCCGCAGCGGCTCGAGCAGGAACTCGTGCTGCTGGCCCAGAAGAGCGATGTCGCCGAAGAACTCGACCGCCTGGAAACCCACATCGCCGAGGTCCGCCGCGTACTCAAGGCCGGCGGCGCCGTGGGACGCCGCCTGGACTTCCTGATGCAGGAACTCAACCGCGAGGCGAACACGCTCGGCTCCAAGGCCTTCGATCCGCGCAGCACGCAGGCGGCGGTCAACCTCAAGGTCCTGATCGAGCAGATGCGCGAGCAGGTCCAGAACATCGAGTAATCCAGTAAACTTCCGCCTCGCGCAGCTTCAGGACGCCGTCATGCCCGCCACCGGCACGCTCTACATCGTTTCGGCACCCTCGGGTGCCGGCAAGACCAGCCTCGTCAAGGCATTGATCGACAGCCAGCCACAGGTGCGCGTCTCGGTCTCCCACACCACGCGGGCGATACGGCCGGGCGAAGTCGACGGCGTCAACTACCACTTCGTCAGCCGGGAAGACTTCCTCGAGCGGCTGGAGCGCAACGAATTCCTCGAGCACGCCGAGGTGTTCGGCAACCTGTACGGCACCTCCCAACGCTGGCTGGAAGACACGCTGGCCGCCGGTCAGGACCTGATCCTGGAAATCGACTGGCAGGGCGCCCAGCAAGTGCGCCGCCTGATGCCCGCCGCCCGCTCGATCTTCATCCTCCCGCCGACCCAGGAAGCCCTGCGCCAGCGCCTGACCAACCGAGGCCAGGACAGCGAGGACATCATCGAGCGGCGGATGCGCGAAGCCGTCAGCGAGATGAGCCACTACGTCGAGTACGACTACCTCGTCATCAACGACGACTTCGCCCATGCGCTGGCCGACCTGCAAGCGATTTTCCGCGCCAACCAGCTTCGCCAGGAGCCGCAGCAGCAGCGCTTCGAAGGCCTTCTGCGCCAATTGCTGGCCTGACCGACACGCCCGTTCCGGGTCGCCCGCCGTGCCGGCCGACGAAAACCGGCTTCCCTTGGCGCTGGCGTTTTTTTAGACTACCGGGTCCGCACGCCCGCTGGGGCGGCTCCTGTCTTGATCACGAGGAACACCATGGCTCGCGTCACCGTTGAAGACTGCCTGGACAACGTCGATAACCGCTTCGAGCTGGTCATGCTGGCCACCAAGCGCTCCCGTCAGCTGGCCACCGGCGGCAAGGAGCCCAAGGTCGCCTGGGAAAACGACAAGCCGACCGTCGTCGCCCTGCGTGAAATCGCCTCCGGTCTGGTCGACTACGACGTGATCGCCCAGGATGATCTCGTCGAGGAAGAACCGCTGTTCATTCAGTACGAGGATGATTCAAACGAACCCCTCTGATCGATGCCCGGTCGACAGCGGCGCGCATAGTCACCCGACCAGCCCGGCACCTCACGTGTCCGGTATCGAAGCGCTTGCCACACGGCTGTCGACCTACCTCGGCGACGACCAGGTCAACCTGGTCCGCCGCGCCTATTTCTATGCCGAACAGGCACACGATGGCCAGCGCCGCCGCAGTGGCGAAGCCTATGTGACCCATCCGCTCGCGGTCGCGGGCATTCTCGCAGACATGCACATGGACCATCAGAGCCTGATGGCGGCCATGCTGCACGACGTCATCGAAGACACCGGCATCGCCAAGGAGGCCCTCACCGCGCAGTTCGGCGAGACCGTGGCCGAGCTGGTCGACGGGGTCAGCAAGCTGACCCAGATGAACTTCGAGACCAAGGCTGAGGCCCAGGCGGAAAACTTCCAGAAGATGGCGATGGCCATGGCGCGCGATATCCGCGTCATCCTGGTCAAGCTCGCCGACCGCCTGCACAACATGCGTACCCTGGAAGTGCTCTCGGGCGAGAAACGCCGACGCATCGCCAAGGAAACGCTGGAAATCTACGCGCCGATCGCCAACCGGCTGGGCATGCACAGCATGCGGGTGGAGTTCGAGGACCTGGGCTTCAAGGCGATGCACCCGATGCGCTCCGAACGCATCCGGGCGGCGGTTCGGCGGGCGCGCGGCAACCGCAAGGAAATCGTCAACAAGATCGAGGAATCGCTGATCCATTGCCTCGCCCGCGAAGGGCTCGAAGGCGAGGTGATCGGCCGCGAAAAGCACCTGTTCAGCATCTATCAGAAGATGCGCGGCAAGCGTAAGGCCTTCAACGAGATCATGGACGTCTACGCGTTCCGCATCGTCGTCGACAAGGCTGACACCTGCTACCGCGTGCTCGGCGCCGTGCACAGCCTGTACAAGCCGCTGCCCGGCCGTTTCAAGGATTACATCGCGATTCCCAAGGCCAACGGCTACCAGTCCCTGCATACCACCCTGTTCGGCATGCACGGCGTACCGATCGAGATCCAGATTCGTACCCGCGAAATGGAAGAGATGGCCAACAACGGCATCGCCGCCCACTGGCTGTACAAATCCAGCAGCGACGAGGCGCCCAAAGGCACCCATGCCCGTGCCCGGCAATGGGTCAAGGGCGTGCTGGAGTTGCAGCAGCGGGCCGGCAACTCGCTCGAGTTCATCGAGAGCGTGAAGATCGACCTCTTCCCCGACGAGGTCTACGTGTTCACACCCAAGGGCAGCATCATGGAGCTGCCCAAGGGCTCGACGGCCGTCGACTTCGCCTACGCCGTGCATACCGACGTCGGCAACACCTGCATCGCCTGTCGCATCAACCGGCGTCTGGCGCCCCTGTCGCAGGCCCTGGAAAGCGGCTCGACCGTGGAGATTGTTACCGCGCCCGGCGCACGGCCGAATCCGGCCTGGCTGAACTTCGTGGTCACCGGCAAGGCGCGCACGCATATCCGCCACGCGCTGAAGCTGCAGCGCCGCTCCGAGTCGGTCAGCCTGGGCGAGCGCCTGCTGAGCAAGGCGCTCAGCGGCTTCGGCACGCAGCTGGAAGACATTCCGCAGGAGCGCATCGCCCAGGTGCTCGCGGAGTACCAGATGGAGGCGCTCGACGATTTGCTGGCCGATATCGGGCTTGGCAACCGCATGGCCTATGTCATCGCGCGACGCCTGCTGGCCAGCGAAGGCGAGCAGGCGCCCAATGTCGACGGCCCCCTGGCCATCCGTGGCACCGAAGGCCTGGTGCTGAGCTACGCCAAGTGCTGTACGCCGATTCCCGGCGACCCGATCGTCGGCCATCTCTCGGCCGGCAAGGGCGTGGTAGTGCACCTGGAAACCTGCCGCAATATCGCCGAAGTCCGGCACAACCCCGACAAGTGCATCCCGCTGTCATGGTCGAAAGACGTCACCGGCGAGTTCAACGTGGAACTGCGGGTCGAACTGGAACACCAGCGCGGCCTGATCGCCCTGCTGGCGGGCAGCGTCAATGCGGCGGACGGCAACATCGAGAAGATCGGAATGGACGAGCGCGACGGGCGAATCAGTGTCGTGCAGCTCGTGGTCAGCGTGCATGACCGAATCCACCTCGCACGGGTCATCCGCAAGCTACGGACCCTGGCGGGCGTCGAGCGCATCACGCGGGTCAGGGCGTGAGCGCGACCTGGAAGGCGGATGCACGGCGTGATCGTGGGTATCGCCGTTACGTCCGTCTCGCCACGAGTCGCCCACTCGGGCCAGCCGACGACGCTGCGCGGCGGAAGGACAGACCGGCCGAACGTACCGTCGCCGCATGACGCACGACTCCCAGCGTCCCTTCCCCTGGCGCCTCCATCGGCTTTTTTGCCCCTCCTGCTTTATCCTTGCCGCTGAACCCACGAAGCCAAGGAGTCACGCATGTCCCGTACCGTCATCAGCACCGACAAGGCTCCCGCCGCCATCGGCACCTACTCCCAGGCGATCAAGGTCGGCGACACCGTCTACCTGTCCGGGCAGATCCCGCTCGATCCGGCCAGCATGGAGCTGGTCGAGGGCTTCGAAGCCCAGGCCGTGCAGGTCTTCGAAAACCTTAAGGCCGTAGCTGAAGCCGCCGGCGGCAGTCTCGCCGACATCGTCAAGCTCAACATCTTCCTGACCGACCTCTCCAACTTCGCCACCGTGAACGAGGTCATGAGCCGCTACTTCCAGTCGCCGTACCCGGCCCGCGCCGCCATCGGCGTGGCCGCGCTGCCCAAGGGCTCGCAGGTGGAAATGGACGCCGTGCTGGTCCTCGCCTGACCGCTGCCGCTAACGCAGCATCACCTCGACACGCCGGTTGCGCGGCTCGGCCGTCTCGTCCGGCGTGTCGATCAGCGGGTCATCCTCGCCGTGCGAGCCGACCCGCAGCTCGATCAGGCTCGATCCCTGAATACCTTCCGCTCGCAGCCGATCCGCCACCTGCTGCGCCCGCAGCAGGCCGGTCCGGTGGTTGAGGTCGCGGCCGCCGAGGCGATCGGTATGGCCGATCACCGAGATCGCCACCGGGGTGCGGTGCCGAATGCGATTCAGCAGATGACCGATGTTCGCCTCCGAGCGCTCGGTCAGCGTGAGCCCGGCGCCTTCGAAATACAGCCGGTACCGTTCGACCGCCGGCGGCAGCGCCGCCTGGGCCGCCGCGAAATCCCGCTCGACTTGCCAGGCAGGCAGTTGCAGCGGCCTGGGCGCTCCCGGGCCTAGCGAAACCGCCTGCCCAGGCGTCTGCAACAGATGCTGCCCCGCCGGATTGGCGACCAGCAGCGAGCCGCTGTCCCCGTCCGGCGCGGGCAGCATCGCCACATAGGAAGCGTTGACACAACCGCCGAGCAGCGTCGCCAGCCCGACGACGAAGGCATGCCTCATGGCGCCACCTTCAGCAGCAGGTGAGCATCACGCACCGCGACCAGGCCCTCGTCGGTCTGCACCGTCACCGCGTCCGGGCGCAGCGACGCCAGACGGCCAGGCGCCAGACTCAGGGTTCCGCGGTGCAGATACAGGTGCAGCGCCAGCGCGTCGGCGGCCGGGTCGAAGCGATAGTCGAGCAGCTCCACATCGCTCTGCGGGCCAAGCGCAAGACGGGTGCCGTCTTCGAAGGTGATGCCCAGCGTGCCGCCCGGACCGGTCTGCAAGGTGCTTTCGTCGACGACCGCCTGGCCCGTGCGTACAGGCGTGTGGTTGTCACGCGCCATGAGGTAGGCCGGCGCCTGTAGCGTCATCACATAGCCGACCGGCTCCGGCAACGGAGCGGCCAGCGCACCGAGGTGAACGGCCAGCGCCAGCATCGTTATTGTCGCGCGCATGTCATCCCTTACATCGTCCTCCCGGCGATCGGCCACGCGCCGCCGGCATAGCCCTTAAGGCAGCGAGCGAGGCGGAAAGATTCCCTCGCCGGGCAAGACGCGGCGATCCCTTAACCCGCCTGCGTCTGCGTCCAGGCCAGCGCCACGTCGAGCATGCGATTGGCGAACGCCCACTCGTTGTCGTACCAGGCCAGCACCTTGACCAGCTCGCCCTGCACGCGGGTGTGATTGAGGTCGGCGACGCACGAGACCGGATAGCCGTTGAAATCGCTCGAGACCAGCGGCAGGTCATTGCACTCCATCACGCCGAGCGGGAACTGGCGGGCACCCTCGCGCAGCGCCGTGTTGACGACCTCGGCGCTGGCCGGCGGATGCTCGGCGACGAAGGTCAGGTCGACGACCGAGACATTCGGCGTCGGCACGCGGATCGACAGCCCGTCGAGCCGCCCGGCCAGTTCCGGCAGCACCAGGCCGATCGCCTTGGCCGCGCCGGTCGTGCTGGGGATCATCGACAGGGCGGCGGCCCGTGCGCGGAAGAGGTCCTTGTGGGGCTTGTCCAGCAGGTTCTGGTCGTTGGTGTAGGAATGCACCGTGTTCACCAGCCCCTGGCGGATGCCGATAGTCTGGTGCAGAACCTTGGCCAGCGGTGCCAGGCAGTTGGTGGTGCAGGAGGCATTCGAGACGACCCGCTGCGAGCCGAGCAGGCCGTGGTTCACGCCATAGACGACGGTCAGGTCCGCGCCGTCGAGCGGATGCGAGGCGAGCACGCGCTGGGCACCGGCGGCCAGGTGCTGGTCGATATCCTTGCGCTTCTTGAAGCGACCGGTGCATTCGAACACCAGGTCGATGCCGAGCGATTGCCAAGGCAGCTGGGTCGGGTCCTTTTCGGCGAGCAGGCGGATCGACTGGCCACGGATCTGCATCACGTCCTCGCGCAGGTCGACCTGGCCGGCGAAGCGACCGAACGTCGAGTCGAACCGCGTCAGATGCGCCAGGGTCGGGTTATCGCTGAGGTCGTTGATCGCCTCGACGTGGATGCGGTTTTCCAGCCCGCGCTCGAACAGCGCGCGTAGCACCATGCGGCCAATGCGGCCATAACCATTCAGGGCGATGCGCAGCATGACGGTCTCCTCGGGAGTGAACCTGCTCTGGGTTTAGGTCCGGCGAAACGGCCGCCGTTGCGCCCCATTGATCGGCAACCGACGACCGGCCACCGAACCCGCCACAAGGCCGGTCGGTCACATGCGCACAAGGCCGCACCGACGATCGATTCCGACCCGGACAGGAGACCTGCGATGAGCGACTCCCTGAGCCCGCCCTGGTGGAAAGGCGCCAGCATCTACCAGATCTATCCGCGCTCGTTCGCCGACAGCAACGGCGACGGCATCGGCGACCTCGGCGGGGTGCTGCATCAGCTCGATTACCTGGAGCAGCTGGGGGTCGAGGCCCTCTGGCTGTCGCCGATCTTCCGCTCGCCGATGGCCGATGCCGGCTACGACATCAGCGATTACCGGGACATCGATCCGCTGTTCGGCTCGCTGGCGGACATCGACCGGCTCATCGAGGAATCCCACGCCCGCGGCATGCGCCTGCTGCTCGATTTCGTGCCCAACCACACGTCCGACCAGCACCCGTGGTTCATCGAATCGAGCAGCTCGCGCGACAACCCCAAGCGTGACTGGTACATCTGGAGCGACCGACCGAACAATTGGCGCGCCGCCCTCAACGCCGGCAGCGCCTGGACGCTCGACGAACGCACCGGCCAGTACTACCTGCACCTGTTCCTGCCGCAGCAGCCGGACCTGAACTGGCGCAACCCCGAGGTGGTGGCCGCCATGCAGGACGTGCTGCGCTTCTGGCTGGACCGCGGAGTCGACGGCTTTCGCATCGACGTCGCGCATTGCACCGGCAAGGACGACACCTTCGCCGACGAGCCACGCTGCATCACCCAGCCGCTTTCGGACTTCAACGACCAGCCCTACAGCCACGAGGTGCTGCGCGGCCTGCGGCGCGTAGTCGACCAGTACCCCGGCGAGCGCGTGCTGATCGGCGAGGTGAACATCCGCTCGACCCGCCAGGTGCTGCAGTACTACGGTCGCGGCGACGAGCTGCACATGTCGTTCAACTTCCTGCCGCTGGACATCGGCTGGGAGGCCGAGGGCTTTCGCCGCTGCATCGAAGAGATCGAAACGCTCTACGCGCCGGCCGATGCCTGGCCCACCTGGGTGCTGTCCAACCACGACAACCGCCGCCACCGCACCCGCTATCACGGCTCGCTCGCCAACGCGCGTGCCGCCGCCATGCTGCTGATGACGCTGCGCGGCACGCCCTTCATCTACCAGGGCGAAGAGCTGGGCCTGGAAGACGCGCACATCACGCCAGAGACACGCGTCGACCCCGGCGGCCGCGACGGTTGCCGGGCGCCGATCCCCTGGCTCGCCACGCCACCGCACGGGTGGGACGGCGCTGCCACCTGGCTCCCCTTCCCGCCCGATGCCGACACCCTGGCCGCCGAGCGGCAACGGCACGATCCGCTGTCGACCTTCTCGCTGTACCGCCACCTGGTCGCCGCGCGGCGCGCCAGCCCGGCCCTGCGACTGGGCGACTGGCACGAGCTGCCGGCCCCGCCTTCGGTGCTCGCATACCGGCGCCAGCATGTCGATGACCAGCGCGCGGTCTGCATCAACTTCGCCGACACCGCCCAGGTGTGCCCGCTCGACGGGCAGTGGCTGATCGAGCTGGCCAGCGACGGCCACGGCGAGGCCACCCCCTACGACGGCCGGCTCGCGCCGCGCCAGGCCCTCCTCCTCCGCCCGAAGGACGTCTGACATGCGCCCACTGTGGTACCGCAACGCGGTGATCTATCAAATCGATCCAACGCTGTTTCGCGACAACAACGGCGACGGCTGCGGCGACCTGCCAGGCATCACCGAGCGGCTGGATTACATTCGCGGGCTCGGCTGCACGGCGATCTGGCTGATGCCCTTCTACCGCTCGCCGTTCAAGGATGCCGGCTACGACATCGCCGATCACCTGGCAGTCGACCCGCGCTTCGGCGACCTGACCGACATGGTCGCCCTGCTGGAAAAGGCCGAGGAGCTGGGCATCCACGTCATCGCCGAACTGGTCGTCCAGCACACCTCGACCGAGCACCCGTGGTTCCAGGAGGCGCGCCGCGACCGGAACTCGCCTTACCGCGACTTCTACCTCTGGGCCGACGAACCGGACGACAGCATCGAGCCGATCTTCCCGACCATCGAGGACAGCGTCTGGACCTGGGACGACGAGGCGGGCCAGTACTACCGGCACCTGTTCTACCACCACGAGCCGGACCTGAACCTGGAGAACCCCAGGGTCATCGAGCACATCGAACGGATCATGGCCTTCTGGCTGCGGCTGGGCGTGTCCGGCTTTCGTATCGATGCGGCCTCGCACCTCATCGAGCAGGCCGGCGGTGGCGATCCCGAGAAAGGCTACTGGCTGCTCGAGCACATCCGTGACTTCGTCACCCTGCGGCGGCCCGAGGCGGTGGTGCTGGGTGAGATCGATGTCGAGCCGGAGCAGTATATGGACTACTTCGGCGAGGGCGACCGTGTCACCCTGCTGCTGGATTTCTGGATCAATAACTACTTCTTCCTCGCGCTCGCGCGCGGCCAGGGCGAGCCACTGCACAAGGCCCTGCTGCGCCAGCCGGAACCGCCGCGACGCGCGCAGTACGCCATCTGGATGCGCAACCACGACGAACTCGACCTCGAGCGGCTGAACGATGAGGAGCGCGAAGAAGTCATGCAGACCTTCGCCCCCGATCCCGACATGCGAGCCTACAACCGCGGCATCCGCCGGCGTCTGGCGCCGATGCTCGACGGCGACGAGCGCCGGCTGGCGATGGCCCACGCGGTGTTCTTCTCGCTGCCGGGCACGCCGATCCTGCGTTACGGCGAAGAGATCGGCATGGGCGACGACCTGTCCCGCGAGGAACGGCTGTCGGTCCGCACGCCGATGCAATGGTCCAACGAGCCGAGCGCCGGGTTTTCCTGCGCGCCGCCCGAGCGACTGGTGGTGCCGGTCATCGACACGCCGCCGTTCGACTACCCCAGCGTCAACGTCTATGCCCAGACCCTGCGCAACGACTCGCTGCTGGCCAAGACCGGCAACATGGTGCGCACCCGCATCGGCCTGCGGGAAATCGGCGAGGGCCAGTGCTGCCCGGTCGAAGTCGACCAGCCGGCGGTCTTCGCGGTACGCCACGACGCCGAATCGACCGTGCTGATGCTGGCCAACCTGTCCGATCAGGACGTGAAGGTCGCGGTCCGGGACAACGATCTGGAGGATTTCGTCGACCTGCTGGCCGACCGCGACTATGAACAGCCGACCGGCCACCCGCTCCGACTGCACCTTGGCCCCTACGGCTATCGGTGGCTGCGGCGCAAGCAGCAGCTGTTCGGCTGATGAAGATCGAACTTGGCGCCGATCAATGGCGCGGCTGGCATGACGCGGCGTTTCCGGCGTCGAGCTGGCGCTGCGTCGACGGCGCGTTCGAGGCGATCGCCGACGCGCCGCGCGTCGACCTGGTCTCGCGCGCGCCCTATCGCAACTTCCGCTTCGAGTTCGAATTCGCCCTGCCCGCAGCGGGCAACTCCGGCGTGCTGTACCGGGTCGACGAGACGGCCGCGCTCGCCTGGCACAGCGGCCCGGAGATGCAGCTGCTCGACGATGCCGGCCACCCCGACGGTCGCGAGCCGACCACCTGCAACGGCGCCCTCTACGCGCTCGCCGCGCCGGAGGTGGCGACGCCCGTGAAGCCGGGCGTGTTTGTCCACGGGGAGGTCCGTGTGCAGGGAACGCTCATCGAGCACTGGCTGGCGGGGCGCCTCGTCTTGCGGGCCGACCTGGCGGACCCTGCCCTGCTGGCGCGGATCGGTCGCAGCAAGTTCGCCGCGTTCGATGGGTTCGCGCGTCGCCAGGACGGCCACCTGGTGCTTCAGCACCACGGGGATGCGGTGCGCTTTCGCCGACTCTGCATCGAACCGACGGACTGACGGTCGCAGCCGGTGCGCAGCCTTTGTCTTGGCGGTGCCGATTGAGCGAGAATGCGCGGCTTTCCCGGCCCGGGCAGTGCTCGTTCGAGGTAGCGCTTCGTGGAACAGCTCAAAGAAAAGATTCGTCGCGAGGGCATCGTGCTCTCGGAAAAGGTGCTCAAGGTCGACGCCTTTCTCAACCATCAGATCGATCCGGCCCTGATGCAGCAGATCGGCGAGGAATTCGCCCGGCGCTTCCGCGACGACGGCATCACCAAGATCGTGACCATCGAAGCCTCCGGCATCGCGCCGGCCGTGATGGCGGGCCTGGAACTGGGCGTGCCGGTGATCTTCGCCCGCAAGCACCAGTCGCTGACGCTCACCGACCACCTGCTGACCGCCTCGGTGTATTCCTTCACCAAGCAGGTCGAGAGCACCATCGCCGTCTCGACGCATCACCTGTCGCCCAACGACCGGGTGCTGATCATCGATGACTTCCTGGCCAACGGCAAAGCTGCCAAGGGCCTGATCGCCATCATCCAGCAGGCCGGCGCCAGCATCGCCGGGCTCGGCATCGTCATCGAGAAATCCTTCCAAGTCGGCCGCCAGGAGTTGGAAGCCCAGGGCTATCGCGTCGAGTCGCTGGCCCGCGTCAAATCGCTCGAAGGCGGCACGGTCCAGTTCGTCGATTGAGGCGCCCGTTCAGATAGGGCCGTCGCCCGGGCGCCAGAGGTTGACCAGCGCGCCCTGGGTACCGGCGACCGGATCGCTGACCGGTGACGGCACCTGTGCGATCCGCGCGGCCGCCGCGTCGTGCGTCGCCGCTTCGGGCCGGATCAGGTCATAGTCCGCTTCCACCGGATACCCGCCCACCACTTCGAAGTCATCGCTGGCCGACAGCTGGCAGTGCCCCGTCCCGGCGGGCAGCACCAGCGCATCACCGGCGGCCACTTCGATCTCCTGCCCGCGCTCACCGCCCAGCTTGAGCCGCGCACGCCCACGCGACACGCCCAGCACCTCGTGGCAGACCGAGTGATAGTGGTGATAGTCAAAGACCTGCGCCCGCCAGCGGGCCGGCCAGAGGTGGCTGTCGAACAGGCGCTCGAACGCCGAGGCGAGATCGGCGTCGGCCAGGGGCACGTCCCGGTAGATCAGCACCGGGTGCGGACTGTTCGGCGTCTGGCCGTCGCTGTGCAGCTGCAGTTGTTCGAGTTTGAGGGCTGAACTGGGCATGAGGTCCTCGCAGTAGCGCGGGGCGCAGCGCCCCGCCATGGCTCACTGCTGTTTTCGACCGGTCAGGATCCCGTTTGCTCCGCGCAGAAACGACGAAGCCGCCCGAGGGCGGCTTCGTGGCGTTGCGCTGAGGCTCAGAGGCCGGACATCTGCTTGATGGCCGCCATCAGCTCGTCATCGCTGCAATCGTTGCAGGTGCCTTTCGGCGGCATGGCATTGATACCGGTGATCGCATGCTTGAGCAGACCGTCGATACCGCCAGCGGCATCGGCACGGGCTTGCCAGGCGGCGGTGTCGCCGATCTTCGGCGCGCCGAGTACACCGGAGCCGTGGCAGGCGTTGCAATGCTTGGCGATCACGTCGTCGGCACTGCGCGCACCACCACCCGCCGCTGCGGCAACCGCGCCGACACCGGCACATTCTTCGCCCATCACGCACACTTCGCCGACCGGCTCGAGGCGCTTGGCGATGGCATCTTCATTGGTCGCGGCCTGGGCGGCAACGGCCCACAGGGCCAACACGGCAGCCTGTGCTGCCAGGATCTTCTTAATCAGGTTCACCTTACACCCTCATCGTGGCTGAACACGCCCGCGGCCACGGAAAACGCGAGCGGCGGGCAGTATAGCGGCTGCATCGGACAGCCGAAACATTCAGGATGTCGCACGGCACGCCGCCCGGTCCGGTTCAGAAGTTCGCCGGCGTGGTCGCGCTGATCAGGCGCGCCGGCCGCTCGAACGGGTTGCGAAACCGGTGCGGCTTGCTGCTCTCGAAGTAATAGCTGTCGCCCGTCTCGAGCACGTAGGTCTGACCATTGACCGTCAGCTCCAGCCGCCCTTCGATGAGCATGCCCGCCTCCTCGCCCTCGTGCACGAGCATGTCGGTGCCGGTATCGGCGCCCGGCGGGTAGGTTTCGGCGAGAAAGGCGATGGCCCGGTCCGGGTGGGCCTTGCCGATCAGCCGCATGCTCACCGCCCCGTCGGAAATGTCGATCAGCTCGTCTGCCTTGTAGACGACCTGGGTGTCGCTGTCCTGCTCGACATCGATGGAGAAGAATTCCACCAGCGACATGGGGATGCCACCGAGCACCTTCTTCAGCGAGCTGATGGAAGGGCTGACGCTGTTCTTCTCGATCATCGAAATGGTGCTGTTGGTGACGCCCGCCCGCTTGGCGAGTTCACGCTGGGACAGCCCCTTGAGTTTGCGGATGTTCTGCAGCCGGGCACCGACGTCCAATCGCGGCTCCTCCTGGGGGAGTCAGGGACAAGTGGGCCGTATCATGGAACAGAGTGTTCAGGATTTACAACAAGCCGTGACCCGCGCCGCTCACGGCAGCGCGGCGATCACGGTCATCTCGACCAGCACCTCGGGCGCGTACAGGCGCGCTTCGACGGTAGCCCGCGCCGGCGTCGCACCGGCCGGCACCCAGGCGTCCCAGGCTTCGTTCATCCCGACGTAATCGGCCTGGATGTCCTTGAGGTAGACGGTCACCGACAGGATGTGCCGCTTGTCGGTGCCTGCCTCGGCGAGGGCCGCGTCGACGTTGGCGAGGGTCTGCCTGGTCTGCTCGGCGATGTCGCCGCCGTAGTCATCGGCCAGCTGGCCCGCCAGATAGACGGTGCCGTTGTGGATGACGATGTCGCTGTAGCGCGCTTCAGTGCGCAGGCGCTGGATGGGCATGCTTGTGTCGCTCCGCAGTCTTGCCGTAACGGCTGATATCGAGCCCCTCGGGGCTGATCTGCGGGCGCTTGCGGGCCATCAGATCGGCCAGCAGCCTGCCCGAGCCGCACGCCATCGTCCAGCCGAGCGTGCCGTGGCCGGTGTTGAGGTAGAGGTTCTTCAGCCGTGTGCCACCGACGATCGGCGTACCGTCCGGCGTCGCCGGACGCAGGCCCGTCCAGAAGGTGGCCTCGGATACCTGTCCGCCGCGCGGGTACAGATCGCCCAGCACCATCTCCAGTGTCTGGCGGCGGCGCGGATCGAGGTTCAGGTCATACCCGGCGATCTCCGCCATGCCGCCGATGCGGATGCGCTGGTCGAAGCGCGTGATGGCGACCTTGTAGGTCTCGTCGAGCACGGTCGACATCGGCGCCATGTCGGGGTCGACGATCGGGACCGTCAGCGAATACCCCTTCAGCGGATACACCGGCGCGCGGATGCCCAGCGGCTTGAGCATCGGCGGGCTGTAGCTGCCCAGCGCCAGCACGTAGCGATCGGCCGTCTCGAGCTGGCCGTCGATCCACACCCCGGCGAGGCGGTCGCCGTCGGCTTCGAGCCGCTGGATATCGCACCCGAAGCGGAATTGCACGCCCAGGTCTGCCGCCATCTCGGCCAGGCGCGTGGTGAACATCTGGCAGTCGCCGGTCTGATCGTTGGGCAGTCGCAATGCCCCGCTGAGCTTGTGCGCGACGCCAGCCAGCGCCGGTTCGGTGCGGGCGATGCCCTGGCGGTCGAGCAGCTCATACGGCACGCCGGAGCGCTCGAGCACGGCGATGTCCTTGGCGGCGTTGTCGAGCTGGGCCTGGGTGCGGAACAGCTGGGTGGTGCCGAGCTGGCGCGCCTCGTAGGCGATGCCGGTCTCGGCGCGCAACTCGTCGAGGCAGTCACGGCTGTATTCGGACAGCCGCACCATGCGCTCCTTGTTGACCGCATAGCGGGCGGCCGTGCAGTTGCGCAGCATCTGCGCCATCCACAGGTACTGCTCGACGTCGCCAGTCAGGCGGATCGCGAGCGGCGCATGGCGTTGCAGCAGCCACTTGATGGCCTTGAGCGGCACGCCCGGCGCCGCCCACGGCGAGGCGTAGCCCGGCGAGACCTGGCCGGCATTGGCGAAGCTGGTCTCCTGCGCCGGCGCCGGCTGGCGGTCGACGACCACCACCTCGAACCCCGCCCGCGCCAGGTAATAGGCACTGGCAGTCCCGACAACACCGCTACCGAGCACCAGAACACGCATCGCTGCCTCCTCGCCACACAGGGCGCCGAATCTTGATCGATGCCGGCAGTATAGGAAGCAAAACGCAGTGTTTCTGACTATATAAATGCTGAGTTTCAGGGCAATTTATTAGGCAAAACTCAATGGACGGAGGTAATTCATCATGCGTACGCGCCACCAGACCCGTCGCGAGCTGGACAAGATCGACCGCCAGATCCTGCGCCTGCTTCAGGCCGAAGGGCGGCTGCCGTTCACCGAACTGGGCGAGCGGGTCGGCCTGTCGACCACGCCGTGCACCGAGCGCGTCCGGCGGCTGGAGCGCGAGGGCATCATCATGGGCTACTCCGCGCGCCTGAACCCGCACCACCTCAAGGGCGGCCTGCTGGTGTTCGTGGAAATCAGCCTGGCGTACAAGTCCGGCGACATCTTCGAGGAGTTCCGCCGCGCCGTCCTGAAGTTGCCGCACGTGCTCGAATGCCACCTGGTCTCCGGGGATTTCGACTACCTGATCAAGGCGCGCATCTCGGAAATGGCGTCCTACCGCAAGCTGCTCGGCGACATCCTGCTGAAGCTGCCGCACGTGCGCGAATCGAAGAGCTACATCGTCATGGAAGAGGTGAAGGAGTCGCTCGAACTGCCCGTGCCGGATTGACGGACCTTTGCCCGAACGCCGCTCATCGACCTATCCTGCCCCGGACAAGAAGACAGACAAGGGACCCCCATGAACGCCGTGCAGCCCCTGCCCCACGCCGCCCATGCGCCTTCCTACTACGCCGCGTCGGCCAATCGCGACCTGCGCTTTCCCACCCTGGAAGGCGCCTGCCGTGCCGATGTGTGCGTCATCGGCGGCGGTTTCACCGGGCTCAACACGGCCATCGAACTGGCCGAACGAGGGTTCTCCGTCGCGCTGCTCGAAGCCCATCGCATCGGCTGGGGCGCCAGCGGCCGCAACGGTGGCCAGCTCATCCGCGGCGTCGGGCATGACGTCGAGCAGTTTCTCGACATCCTCGGCGAAGACGGCGTCGCCGATCTCAAGCGCATGGGCTTCGAGGCGGTGCAGATCGTGCGTGAGCGCATCGAGCGGTTCGGCATCGACTGCGACCTCACCTGGGGCTATTGCGACCTGGCGAACAAGCCCCGCGACCTCGAGGCGTTCGAAGCCGAGTATGCCGAGCTCAAGCGGCTCGGCTATCCGCACGACATCAGGCGGGTGTCGCGGCGCAACCTGGGGGAGATCATCGGCTCGGACCGCTACCTCGGCGGCCTGGTGGACATGGGGTCCGGCCATCTCCACCCGCTGAACCTGGCGCTTGGCGAGGCCGCCGCGGCGCAGCAGCTGGGCGTGCGGCTGTTCGAGTCTTCGTCGGTCGAGCGCATCGTCACCGGCTCGAAGGTGACCGTGCAGACCGCCCAGGGCGCGGTCGAGGCCGATCAGCTGGTGATCGCCTGCAACGCCTACATCGGTCGGCTGCAGCCGCACCTGGCCGGCAAGGTGCTACCGGCCGGCAGCTACATCATCGCCACCGAACGCCTGCCCGACGGCCTCGCCCATGAGCTGCTGCCCAGCAACATGGCGGTCTGCGACCAGCGGGTCGCACTGGATTATTTCCGTCTCTCGGCCGACCGCCGGCTGCTGTTCGGGGGGGCCTGCCACTACTCCGGTCGCGATCCGAAGGACATCACTGCCTACATGCAGCCGAAGATGCTCAGGGTATTTCCGCAGCTGGTCGGCATCGCGGTCGATTACCAGTGGGGCGGGATGATCGGCATCGGCGCCAACCGCCTGCCTCAGATCGGCCGTCTGCCGGACCAGCCCAACGTCTACTTCGCGCAGGCCTATGCCGGCCACGGGCTGAACGCCACCCATCTCGCCGGGCGTCTGCTCGCCGAAGCGATCAGCGGGCAGGCCGAGGGGCGCTTCGACCTGTTCGCCAGGGTCCCGCACCGGACCTTCCCCGGCGGCGCCCGGCTGCGATCGCCGCTGCTAGCGCTCGGCATGCTCTGGCATCGGCTGCGCGAGCGTTTCTGACGGTACAGGCCAGTGGCGCTGTGCCGTTGCGGCTGAATTTTCCGGCGCAGCGAAGCGTCCAATCGACAGGGACCCAAGGCACAAGGAGGCCACTTGCCTACCCGTCTGCTGCTTCTGGCGCTGCTCTGGCTGACGGGCTGCGCAAGCCATCCGGTGCCGCAACCCTCGCATGTGCTGCCGGCCTCGGACTCGCCGCTGACCCGCCGCATCGACGCACTGGCCGCCGATCACCCTTATGGCCAGTCCGGGTTCCGCCTGCTGTCTTCCAGCGCCGATGCCTTCCAGGCTCGCGCCGAGATGATCCGCGCCGCCACCGTCAGCCTCGACCTGCAGTACTACATCGTCGAAGACGGCCTGAGCACGCGCCTGCTGTTCGACGAGCTGATGGATGCCGCCGACCGCGGCGTGCGCGTCCGCCTGCTCATCGACGACACCACCACCGGCGACAACGCGCTGCGTATCGCCGACCTCGCCGCGCACCCGAACCTGGAGGTCCGCGTCTTCAATCCGCTGCACATCGGGCGCGCCACCGGCGTCACGCGCCTGCTGGGGCGCTTCCTGAACCTCGCCCAGCAGCACCAGCGGATGCACAACAAGCTGTTCCTGGCCGACGGCACGCTCGCGATCGTCGGCGGGCGCAATCTCGGCGACTCCTACTTCAACGCCGACCGCGGGCTGAACTTCACCGACATCGACCTCCTGGTCGCCGGGCCGGCCGCACGCGATCTGGGGCACAGCTTCGACCTGTACTGGAATCACCGCCTGAGCATTCCGCTGGCACATTTCCAGTGGTTCGAGCCGGGCCGTGCCGAGCTCGCCGATGCCCGTGCGCGGCTGTCCGGCGAACGCACCGATCGTCGCGACGATGACCCGCGCTACCGCCGGCTCACCCGCTATCGCCGTGCGCCGGCGCTGGACGACTGGCTTGGCAACCTGCACTGGGCCCGCGGCCATGCGTACTGGGACCACCCCGACAAGCTGCTCGCCGAAGGCGTGCCCAAGGCCCACCTGCTGCTGACCACCCAGCTCGCGCCGGCGCTGGAGGGGGTGGAAGAGGAGCTGACGCTGGTTTCGGCGTACTTCGTGCCGACCGAGCCGGGCATGGGCTATTTCACCGAGAAAGCGCAGGCGGGGGTCGAGCTGAAAATCCTCACCAACTCGCTCGAGGCCACCGACGTGCCGGTGGTGCATGGCGGCTACGCGCCGTATCGCATCCCGCTGCTGGAGCTGGGCGCCGAGCTGTACGAGCTGCGCCGCCAACCCGAGGAAGACGTCGCCTTCAGCGTCACCGGCAGCTCCGAGTCGGCGCTGCACAGCAAGGCGGCGATCTTCGACCGCGAGCGGGTCTTCCTTGGCTCGCTGAACTTCGATCCACGCTCGATCCTGTGGAACAGCGAGGTCGGCGTGCTGGTCGACAGCCCCTGGCTGGCGGACAAGGTCCACGAACTCACCGAGCAGGGCATGCATCCGGCGGTGAGCTACCAGGTCAAGCTCAGTGGCCCGTCCGATAACCGCCGGCTGGTCTGGGTCGCCGAAGATGGCGGCAAGCTGCGCGTGCTGACCGAGGAACCCGGCAGCCGGTGGCGCAAGTTCAACGCCTGGCTGGCACGCTTCATCGGCCTCGAACGGATGCTCTGACGGCATTCGCGCCGAAATGGACGGCATATCATCCACCCCGGAGGAATCATTCTTTGGTGTGATACCAGTCTGCCATCGGCTGGTTAGGCTACCGGTGCACCGCGTACGCGGGCGGCTTCGAAAAAAATAAGAAAGGAGCACGACCATGCGCCGTAAAACATGGCTAGGGATGATCGTTTTTTTCGCCAGCTGGTTCGCCGTCACGCTCGATGCGGCCGGATCGACGACCAGCTTCACCCCGCTCGAAGGCATGCAGATCCATGCCTGTCGCGCCGCCAGCAGCCTGCTGATATACCGCGGCGAGGGCTTCCAGAAGGCCCACCTGGCGCGCATGGAGAGCGACCTCTCCGCGCTCAGCGCCGCCTTGCTCCAGGCCAAGGGCGCCGACCCCGAGCTGCTGGCCAATCACCAGACGCTGATCGCCACCCTGCGCCAGGGCGCCGGCTTCGGCCGCAACGAAGAGGACATGCCCTGGGGCTGGCCACTGGAACTGAGCAAGGCGCTGCGCGACTTCCTCACCAGCGTGCGGGCCCAGCAGGGCGCCAACGCCGAGGCCGAACTGCCGGCCAAGGTCGAATACCTCGCCGTGCAATACCTCAGCCGCGCCTACATCGGCTCCTTCGAGACCGCGCGCGAACAGCCCGATACCTACCTCGGGCAGGACGAAAGAATGCTGGTGCCGGCGATCGACGAGCAGCTCGAGCGCCTCGATCCGCAGCGCAACCCGGCGATCGCCAAGTTGAAGACCCGCTGGGAGTTCCTGCGGGTCGCGCTGGTCGACATGAACAGCGGCAACAACAGTTTCAACAGCGCCTCGGGCCGCCCGTTCGCGCCGATCATGGTCGACCGGCACACGCGCAGCCTCAGCGACCAATGGATGGCGCTGACGCCCTGAAGCTCAGGCCCGCGCCGTCTCGCGGCGGCGCACCGGCCCGACGCGCGCCTCGATCGCTTCGCGCACCGGCTGGCGGCAGCCGAGCATGAAGCCAAGTTCCGCGACGACGAACAGCGGGCCGACCAACAGCCCCATCAGGTCGTCGACGAACGCCGGCTTGCGGCCTTCGTAGTAGTGGCCGATGAACTGGATGATCCAGCCCACGACGAACAGCCCCAGCCCGGCGCTCGCCCAGGGCAGGATGGCGCCGCTGGCAAGCGCCTGGCCGATGGCGACGGAGACGGCCAGCACGACCGCCATGACCAGCCCGTAGCGCAGGTCCAGGCGCAGATAGAACACGCCGGCAGCGAGCGCGACGAGCAGCGCCAGGCTCACGCGCAACCCGCCCAGCTCGAGGCCGGGGCGTGACAACAGAATGGCCACGGCCAGCACGATCAACGGAATGCCGACGAAATGGGTCAACAGGTTACGCGGGTCACGGTGGTACGCGGCGTATTGGCCGAGATGATCGATGAGGCTCTTCATGGCGACGCTCCAGGTGCACGGCAAGTGCCAGCGATTATGCGGGCGTGCGGCGCGGCAGGCTGTCAGCTGGCCGACAAAGGCACGCCAGCCGGCGCCCGGACGCCAGGGGTGAGCCATGAAGCATGATGCGCTGCGCAAGGCGCTCGGCGCCGGGCTCTGGTTCAGTCAGCTGGCGCCGGATCTGCAAGCGGTGCTGCTCGAGATCGGCGAGCTGCGTGGTCTGGCGGCCGGCGAGGTGCTGTTCCGCCGCGGCGACAAACCCTGCGGCTTGTACGCCGTGCTCAAGGGCGCCGTGCGCATCGGTGCGGTCAATCGCCAGGGCCGGGAGGCGATGCTGCTGCGCATCGAACCGCCGTTCTGGTTCGGCGAGATCGCCGTGTTCGACGGCCAGCCGCGCACGCATGACGCCACCGCCGATGTCGCGACGCAGTTGCTGCACCTGCCGCATGCCGCGCTGCTCGCCAGGATCGACGCGCAACCGCGGCTATGGCATGCGCTGGGCTTGCTGATGAGCCAGAAGCTGCGCATGACCTTCGGAGCGCTGGAAGAAATCAGCCTGCTGCCGTCATCGGCCCGGCTGGCCCGGCGCCTGGCGATCATTGCCGCGGGCTATGGCGAGACCGAAGGCGTGCGCCATCGCATTCGCCTGTCGCAGGAGCAGCTCGCGCAGATGCTCGGCCTGTCTCGCCAGACCACCAACCAGCTGCTCAAGGAGCTCGAAGCGCAAGGCACCATCCGCCTGGCCTACGGGCAGATCGACATCCTCGACCTCGACACCCTGCGCCGGCTCGGCCGCGGCTGAGGCGGATCAGGCCTCAGGCCGATAGCCGAGCCGTAGCCCGCCCCACTGCCGCCCCTTGATGCGGATGGGCACCGACAGGTCGTGCATCAGTTCGCCGGTGTCGCGGCTGTAGGTCTGCAGCAGCACCGGCCGATCGTGGCTGCCGCACCGCGCACCGGTGCGGTCGTTGAACAGCCGCTTGCTGCGGCTCTTGACCCGATCGACCTGCGGGTTGCCGGTCGGCGGCGCCGCGAAAGCGCGGTTGTGGGTCGGCACGTAGCCTTCCGGCGTGGTCGCGATGGCATAGACCAGGCCATCGTGACGCTGCAGCAAGGGCTCCTGGATCGCCGGCAGCACCTCGTCGGCGTAACGATCGAAGCGGGTGCTGTAGCGCACCGGATCGGTCCCTGGCTGCGGCCGGTAGCTGCGGTCGAAGAGATCGTCGAACGACACCCGGCCCGCATCGATATCCGCCTCGAAACGCGCCGCGATGGCCGCCGCGCCCTCCCGGGCGAGGTCATAGACGCGCTGGTGATAGTCGTCGAGCCGCACCTCGGCGAGCAGTTCGCTGACCCGCTCGGCCTGCTCGACCAACCGCTCCGCCGCTACACCGACCTGCCGGGTCTGGGCTTCGCTTTCATCGACATCGGTACGCAACTGGCCAATGGCGGTGAACAGCGACCCCAGCCGCTCGTGGGTGCTGACCGTGCCGGCGGTGATCTGCGCGACGCGCTGCTCGACGTCGGCCGCACGCCCGGCGATGGTGCTGAGCGTGTCGCCGGTCCCGGCGATGCGTGCCGCGGCTTCATCGAGCTCGCTGACCTGGTGCTGGATGTGCTCGACCACCGCCTGGCTCTGTTCACGGATATCCGTGACCATCCGCCCTACCTCTTCGGTCGCGCTCGCGGTGCGCGCGGCCAGGCTGCGCACCTCGTCGGCGACCACCGCGAAGCCGCGCCCGGCCTCGCCGGCGCGTGCCGCCTCGATCGCCGCGTTGAGCGCGAGCAGGTTGGTCTGGCTGGCGATCGACTGGATGACGTCGGTGATGCGGCGGATTTCCTCGGTGCGGGCCGCCAATCCGTCGATCAGCTCGCGGCTGGCATGGGTCTTCGCACTCAGTTGTTGCATGTGCTCGATGGCCTGCTGGAGGTCGCGCCGGCCCTCTTCGCTGCCGCTGCGCGCCTGCCTGGCCGCCTCCAGCGCCGCCTCGGCCTGGGACGCGCTGTCCTGCTCGGTACTGGTGATGGCCTCGGCACCCTGGGCGATTTCGCTCACCGCCGCCAGTTGCGAACCCAGCCGAGCACCCAGCCGCTCCACGCCAAAGCCCACCTGGGCGGCCGCCAGCGCGTTATGACAGGTATGACGAGACAGCGCGCCGCTCAGCGCATCGAAGTCAGTGCCGCCATCGACCACGCCGGAGGCCTGCGCCTCGCGCGGGCGCCACGGACCGAGCCACGGCCAGAGCGCAAAGAGTAAAAGCGACAGGGCGCCGAGCCAGAACGGCAATTGCAGGGTCGAGTAGAACAGCAGCAGGCAGACCAGCCCGAGCGCATGCAGGGCGCAGGCAATCGGATGGCGAAGGACGACTGGGCGCATGATGGGCCTCGTTATTGTTGTTCGCACCTCTTGTATCAACGCCGGCATCTGGCAACAAGCCACTATTTGGTCGTAGCGAACCAGGCCTCCGGAATGACCGACTTATCGGCCAGTCCGCCGCCAAATTGAGCGAAACCTCGGGTCGTCCGGTCGCCTAGAGGGCCGTTGGCCCGCTCACCGGCCTCGCGAGTCCGGCGTCGTCAGCGGCACGGCCAGCTGCACGCGGCGCCGCAGCCAGGGACTCGGGCGATAGCGCGCCTCGCCGCCATAACAGGCCTGCATGCCCTGGAGGATGTCGAGGACGTTCAGCGGTCCGTAGTGCTCGGCGAACGCCAGCGGCCCACGCGGATAGCCGAGCGCGAGCTCGATGGCGCGGTCCAGGCTGTCAGGCGTGGCGATGCCCTTCTGCAGGATCTCGCAGCCCAGGTTGACGATGCTTGCCACCACGCGCTGGCTGACGAAGCCGGGCGAGTCGTTGATGACCTCGACCGGCACCCCGTCGGCGGCGAACGCCCGGTGTGCCTGTGCTTCCAGCGCGGGATCGAGCGCCGGCTGGCGCATCAGCACGCGGCGCTTGTCGAAGTCGCTTAAGAGGTCGTAGGCCAGCGTGCGGTCGGCCGGCAGGCCCATTCGCTCGATGGCGGCGCTGGCGTCCTCGCCCAGCGGCGTGATGATGCAGATGGCGGCATCGGACGGCTCGTCGCCTTCCTCCAGCCGCGCGCCGCAGCCGTCGAACACCGCCTGCAGCCGCGCGCGCAGCTCCGGGTCGATGTTGCCCAGCCAGAACGGCCGCTCGACGATCACCTCCGGGACCGGCGCGTCCGGCGTACGAAGCTGCTGGCCATCCTGGTAGCGGTAGTAGCCCTGCCCGGTCTTGCGCCCCAGCAGCCCGGCGGCGACCCGCTGCGCGGCGAGGTAGGACGGCGTGTAGCGCGGATCGTTGTAGAACTGATCGTGCACCGACTCCATGACCGCATGGGAGATGTCCAGACCGGTCAGATCGAACAGCTCGAACGGCCCCATCTTGAAGCCAGGACCGTCGCGCAGGATGCGATCGACCTGCTCGGGCGTGGCGATGCCTTCGCTGACGATGCGCTGGGCTTCGGTGCCAAAGGCGCGACCGGCGTGATTGACCAGGAAACCGGGCGTATCGGGCGTGATCGCCGCAAAGTGCCCGGCCTGCTCGGCCAGCGCCACCAGGCGGTCGATCACCCACGACTCGGTGCGCTCGCCGCGCACCACCTCGACCAGCTTCATCAGCGTGACCGGGTTGAAGAAGTGGAACCCCGCGACGCGCTCGGGCCGCTGGCAGGCGCTGGCGATGCGCGTCACTGACAGCGACGAGGTGTTGGTCGCCAGCACGGCATCGGCGGCCACCAGCCCTTCGAGCTCGACGAACAACGCCTGCTTGATCTCGAGTTTCTCGACGATCGCCTCGATCACCAGCTCGCACCCGGACAGTTCGGCAAGGTGCTGCGCCGGCTGCATGCGGGCCATCGTCTGTTCCAAGGCCTCGGGCGTCAGGCGGCCCTTGGCGACGCTGCGTTCGAGCAGGCCACGGTTGAAGGCCAGCGCCTCCTCGATGGCCTCGGGACGGGTGTCATGGAGCCAGACTTGCTGGCCGGCAGTCGCGAACAGCTGGGCGATGCCGCGCCCCATGGCGCCGGCTCCGATGATGCCGATACGGGAAAACATAAACGGGCCTCCTGGGTGTTCTTGTCGGTATTCAGGCTAGTCGGCCAGGGCGCGCCGCGGGCGGTCTCCGGTCAGACAGTTGATGTCGCCTTGCATTTCGCTTAGCGGAACGACATTCCGTAATTTGACCCGCAGCCTAAAGACTGACAGTCTCCCATGCAAGCCGCCGCCATCCGCGAAACCATGCCTGCTCTCGTCACGCACCCGCGCGTTTCCCCGCCCCGCAGAAGGCGCTGCCCGCCTTCGTTCGGATCGAGCCGATGACGGCCCTGCTGCCGCTGGCGCTGTTGCTCGAACTGCTGGCGCTGATCACCCACCTTGAATTCCTGAGCGTTGCCAGCGGCCTGCTGCTGGTGCTGTTCTTCGTGCGCCACTGGGTCTCGCTGATGCTCTATCCGCGCCGCCTGGGCTGGGTGACGCTGGCCGCGCTCGGCATCTGGATCGCCAATGGCGACGCCGGCTGGAGCGAGGCGCGGCGGGTGCTGTCGTCGGCCGCCTACTACGGCGCGTTCATCGCGGCGCTGGGCCTGATGCATTGCCTGGTCAAGCGCCTGGAACGGATCGGCGAACTGCACCGCCTGTTGCTCGCCGGGCCGCGCCCGCTGCTCTACCCCGGTTACGTGCTGAGCAGCTTCGCGATCAGCTCGATCCTAAGCTTCGGCATGCTCAACCTCATATGCGGATCGCTGGGCAACCATCTCGGCAGCCGCCCCTTCGATGACGAGCAGCGCCGCGAAGGCCAGCGGGGCGTGATGGTGGCGGCGCTTCGCGGGTTCGCGCTGGTACCGCTGCTGGCGCCGACGAGCGTGACGGTGGCGATCCTCACGCGGGAGTTCCCGAGCCTCGGCTGGACGGCGCTGCTGCCGTTCGGCGCACTCTCGGCGGTCGTCCTGCTGCTGATCGGCTGGCCGCAGGAAACTCGCCGTCTCGCCCGGTTGCGCAGCGACGCGCCGTCCGGGCCATCCCGTCCCACCGCATTGCTGGGCCTGCTCGGCGGCAGTCTCGTCGGAATCGCCCTGATCGCGGCGATGGCCTACTTCACCTGGCTGTCGGCGACCCAGGCCGCGATGGTGCTGGTGCCGCTGGTGGCGATCGCCTTTCTCGCGCGCCGGGAGCGACCCGCCGGCGTCTACGGCGAGGTGACCGATACGCTGGTCGGCATGCGCAACGAGGTGTTCATCTTCGCCGCGTCGGGCCTGCTCGGCGGCGTGGTCGCCGACCTCATACCGGTCGCGCTGCTGGCCGAACACTTCAGCGCCACGCCGCTGGCCGTGTTCCTGCTCGGCGCCTTCGGCATGCTGTCGATCATCGGCCTCGCGCTGCTGGGCGTCGCGCCGATCATCACCCTCAACCTCTGCGCGGCGACGCTCGCGCAGCTGGCCACCCATGGCGTGCCGGTGATGCAGCCGGCGGTAGCGCTGCTCGGTGGCTTTTCGCTGGCCATGCTGCTCTCGCCGTACGGGCCGTCCGCGCTCCTGCTGGCGCGGCATGCGCAGCTCTCGCCCTGGCGGATCGCCTACCACTGGAACGGTCGTTTCGTGCTCGTCGCGCTTCCCCTGTTGTTGGCGATCACCTTGCTGGCCTGATCGCTTGCGCAGGGGAGCGAGGCCTCCGCTCGGCACGGATCAGCGAACAGTGGAAAATCACCGATCAGTTTTACTGTGCGAAACATGATGCCATTAATAGCGTTGTACGCTAGGCTTTACCGGGCCGGCATGAAACACCGATGCCCTTCACTGCCAGCCGATAGCCAATCTGCTATCGTTCGCACCCCGCCGACCGACCAGCCCAAAAGATCGACATGAGCGAACACCTCGAAGACAGCAGCAACCCCAAAGACCGCAAGTTCGTCGAGGCGCTGGCGCGCGGGCTGGATGTGCTGCGGGCGTTCACCCACGGCTCGGTCGTGATGGGCAACCAGGACATCGCCCGCATCACCGGCCTGCCCAAGCCGACCGTGTCGCGCATGACCTACACGCTGACCAAGCTCGGCTACCTCAGCTACTCGCAGCAGCTCGAGAAGTACCAGCTCGACTCCGGCGTCCTCGCGCTCGGCTATGCCTATGTCTCGAACCTGCGCGTGCGCCAGCTGGCCAAGCCCTATATGGACGAGTTCGCCCGGCGCACCAACACCACCGTCGGGCTGACCTGCCGCGATCGGCTGTCGATGATCTACGTGGAAAACTGCCGCCCCGCCGAACTCACCAGCCTGCGCATGGACGCCGGCGTCCGCCTGCCGCTGGCGACCACCGCGGCCGGCCGTGCCTACCTGGCGGCGACGCCCGAAAAGGAACGCGAACACCTGATGGCGCTGCTCGCCGACAAGTACGAGGACGGCTGGCCGGCGATGAAGACCTCGCTGGAAGGCTCCTTCGCGGAATTCGAGCGCACCGGCTTCTGCCTGTCGCTCGGCGACTGGGACCGCAATGTCATGGCGGCCGGCGTGCCGCTGCACCTGGCCGACGGCAGCATCATGGCGCTGACCTGCGGCGCGCCGTCGTTCCAGCTCAACGCCGAAACGCTCAAGGGCTCGCTGGCGCACCAGCTGGAAATGCTCGCTCGCGACATCGAAAGCCTCGGGGTCTGAGGCTCGAAGCCGGCCTTTCGCAGCGCCTACCTGTTTTCTTCTATCTACGCAGCACTTTTCCCCTCGCATCGCCGACCGGCCTCTCACGTCGTACGAACAAGCCCATTGGCGACGAACGGTAGGTCGGCCAGATAGCCTCGTATCGCCTGTACAAACGGGACGGCAACCATCGAGATGTAGTCTGAAAGCACCGGATTAGAGCGTCACCGCCGTTGTGATGCCTAGGCTGTTTGTGTGTAATTGCGGCCCGTTCCAGGGACGAGCCACGATCGATGCGGCGAAAGCAGTGGCCTGGAGCGGCCAATAAAGACATGACGAAAAGGACGCTTACATGGGCCTCACCAAAAAAACCGGCGCATTTCTCCTCACTACTTCCATCGCGTTCAGCGCCGGCTGCGCCAACACCGCTAACCCCGAATGGGCCACCAAGGAAAACATTGGCACCGTGCTGGGCACCGCAGCAGGCGTGCTCATTGGCAGCCAAATCGGCGGAGGCAGCGGGCGCACCGCCGCCATGATCGCCGGAGCGCTGGCTGGTGGTTATCTCGGCAAGGCATTCGGCGCACAGCTCGACGAACGCGACCGCCAGGCGCTTGCCGAGCAAACACAGCGGGCCCTTCAAAACGCCGAAGACGGACAATCCACGCAATGGAGTTCCACCCATAGCGATGCCAAGGCCACCATCACCCCGATCAAGACCGAAACCGTGACGCGGCAGGTCGCCGTCAAGCGCGCACCCAGCGTGCAGCCGGTGGCGAACATGACCCTCATCAACCAGCCCTATCGAACACTCAAGTCGGCCAATGTTCGCAGCGCGCCCGATCTGAACGCCGAGAAAGTTGGTGGCCTGCCGACCGGCACCACCTTTACCGCGATCGGCCTCACCGATAACGACTGGATCATGGTCGGACGCCGCGGCGTGACGATCGGCTATGTCTACGCCCCCTTGGTCGCCAAGATCGAACAGCAAACGACCCAGCAGACCGCTGCCGCCGACACGGCTACCGACCTCGATAGCCTGGACGCTGCGAGTGCCTCCAGCCAGGGCATCGACCTGGACGCCATCGACCTCGATGCGGCGCCCGTCGAGCAAACCGTCGCCGCGCAGGCCACCTGCCGCACCATCAGCTACGACGTCACGACGCAAGGTTCCAGCGAGCAGCAGACAGCCAAGGCGTGCCAAGCCGCCGATGGCGCCTGGGAGCTGATCTGATGAACCTGCGCTACAGCGTTCTGCTGGCCATTCCGTTAGTTGCCGCGGCCGCAACCGCACCAGCCGCGACCCATCGGCTTGCCTACTCCAAGGCGGAAAACGTCGAGGTATTCGTCGATCACCCCGATGACCAGCCCTGGTGCAGCGATGATCTTAAGCTGCGCTTCGTCTTCTCCGAGGCGGTCGACCAGGCCGCGATCGACCGGTTGTTGCCCAAACTGGGCGGCCTGATGAGCAGCCAGTGCCCGGCCGCCACTCAGCTTAGCTGGACGGCCGCGGATCAGTCTGGCGCTGGTCCGGTCAGCGGTACCGCCAGCCAGGCCACTGGTTGGGCTGCCCGTCCGGCGCAGGCGGCAACGACCGAAGCGGTCGCTGGCGCATCCGCTCCGGTAACGGAGTCGGCACCACCAGCGCCTGCCAGTGAAGCCTCTGCACCTACGCAGAAGCCGAGCACAACGCCTGGTGCCCCGGAGTTAGACGCCGCTGCGAAATCTCTACCCCAGGCCGAGCCAGTACCGGCACCAGCCGCTACCGCACCAAAACCAGCCTCGCAACCCGCCCAACCGCCCGTTGCCCAGGTCGTCCCCCAGCCGGCACCTATCCAGGCTGCGCCCGAACCGTCAGCCGTACCCGCGGTATCGACCAAACCCTTCAGTGTCGCCGGCTGGCAGCCGGCCTCACCGCAGGAGGTGTTTGCCAAAGCCGACTTCCTTACCGAAGTCAGCGACCAAAACGGCTGCCGTTTCCGCCTGGCGTTCACCCCGCAGGACGGCATTGCGAACGTTACGGCCCGGTCGAAAGGCGTGACCTGTGGATCGGATGGCTACGCAGAAGGGGAAGGCACACTTGAGCTCGTTCGTCGCGACGGTGTGCAGGTCCACGACTTTACCGGCAGCTTTCTCAACGGCCTCGAGGTTCGTGGCGACGTGCCGCGGCTACCGGTGGTCGGCCTGGACAAAGACAGGCACCTGTATCTGTTGCTGCACAGCGAGCCGGCCAGCCAAGTTCACTACCTGATTCGCCTTGACTACTTCAATTACGGCAATCACTGGAACAGCGGCGGCCGGTCTTTGATCGCCCTGACTGAAAATCGGGATTTGTTCCGCGACCTGAACAGCATTCAGCTCACCCTCGACCTGGCCACGGCCTATCTAACAGAACGTGCACCCTCGATCCGCGGCATCCGCTTCTACGGCGTCCGCGATCTGGTGAAGGGTATGCAGGAGCGCGACCGGGACTACTGGCTGTACGAAATCGCCCTCAATCAGCATTACCGGACCAAGAAGTGGGAATACGAGCCGGCCGGTGCTCGCAACCATCTGTTCGCCTTCGAGCGCAAGGAAGCCGAGCGGCAGCGCCAGGCCGAACTGGAGCGCGAACGCAAGGCACAACTGGAGCGTGAGCTGGCGGGCCGGCAGGCCGAACAACAGATGCAGCTGTATCACCAGCTACGCGACGAAGCGCGCGATCCCGAGGCGCTTTACCAACGTCTCCTGACCGACGCCAGCTATACGCCGTTCGGGGGGGGTGGCTACGCCTCGATGATGCGCGGCAACGAGCAGCCGTATAACCAGATTGTGCACATCGACAGTGAAGCCGGCAGCGACTGGGCCATCGATTATCCCTACGCCGCAGTGCTTGAAGCCGGGCCAAACCAGCCTGCGGTGGAAGAAGGCTGGTATCTGGTCAAAGGACAGGCGCGCCTGGATCGCTCCGAAAAGGACGAGCAAGGCTTGCCGCTCACGCGAGTCACCGCAGCGTCCATACAAGCATGCAACGAAGATGGCTGCGCTGACCTGCTCGACCCTCTCACCCTGGTCCGCCACCAGATAGGCGACCCTCAATGGACACCCGAGCTGGCCAGGCAGCGCATCGCGCAAGCATGGCCGGAACGCGCAGCGCAGCAAGGAGACGCTAAATGAGCCGCCTACCCCTGATCCTGGGTGCTACGGTCGTCGTACTCGCCGGCGGCTATTTTGGCCTCAGCGCTTACAGCAGCAGCCAGGCGAATGCACTGTTGGAAGACTGGGTCTACGAACACGGGCTCGATGAGTACGTGAGTTGGGAGTCGGTGTCGTCCAGCCCCTTGGGCGGACGCGTGACGGTTACCGGCCTTCGCGCCGAGTTCGGCAAGAACCAGCCGGACTTGCGCGTCGAACAGCTCGTGATCAGCGATCGCGACATCACCGACGAGCAGACCCGCGTCCGATTGCAATTCGAAGGTATTCAAACCGATGACGCAGCCCTGAGCACCCTGGGTTCGCTCGCAGGTGGGTTCGGATTGCTCCGTGGCTTCGCACCGGCGATCAGCAGCGGTCTGATCGAGATGAAGCCTGTCGACCTCGAACTGTTCGTCGACATTGATGACGATGATGGCACGTTCGAAACGGAGCTTTCCGTCGGCATGCCCGAGCTGTTCGACTCGCACATCAGTTACCGGCTGAGCAACCTGCGCGACCTCAACCACACCCTGCGGCAACTGGCAGACGGCCTCGGCGAGGACAGAGGCCCGTTCGGCTTCGCAAGCCCGCTCGCCGAGCTGGCCTCGAGCATTGAGCGGGCCGAGCTGGAGGGCACCACCCTCAGCCTGCAGGACCGGGGGCTGGCCGCCCGCAGCATTGCCCTCTATCAGCGCTACAACACGCCGCTCGATCCGTCCGCCGGCAGCGCCGAAGACCAGCGCAAGGCGTACTACCAGAAGGTGGTCGCTGAGGTACAGGAAGGCTGCAATCGCGAATCGAAGGCCTTCCCGGACGGGTTCGAGGATGCCTGCGAGCTGCTGAGCGAGCTGATGCTGGGCGAAGTCAGCGGCGTGCAACTGACCCTTGAGCCGGAAGAGCGAGTCCGCCTGAGCGACCTTGTCGAATTGCGGGATATCCAACGCCAGGAGCGGCTGCTGGAGCAATTGAACCCGCAGCTCGAAAGCCTGTGAGCCGCCACCTTTATCGGTTGCGATAAGGTTGCACTTACAGAAAACCCGCCCATCACAGGCTGTGTGAAAACTACGGTGCCTGGCCATGCTGCGTTCCTTGCCTGGCTGTCGCTCGCTACGCTTTCACACGGCCTGGCCAGAACGGGTTATTTGTCTGAGGATTCCGGGCTTGCCGCCCAGCCAGCGGCGTCTTGGTTCAATGCGCGTCCAGCTCCACGGCGCGCTTGTTTTTCAGGCGCCTGGCTGTACTCATCGGCATCGTGAGGAATCAGGTAAGCCAGCAGCTTCGGATAATCGCCAAGCTGACGGGTCGCCACGCGGCGTTGTACAAATGCTCCACAGCCAGGAAATGATCCCGTGGGCCTTTGCTACTTGTGGTGGCTGCCCTGCTGAGCGAGATGCGCCTGCCCGCCGGGCGTGAGGCGATAGGTTTGCAGCCGGCTATTGGGTTTGTCCGGCAAGGTGTATTCGATCAGGTTTTCCGCCAGGAGCTGGCGTACCGCCTGGTTGAGCGGCCCGGAGACGCTTCGCTGGCCGAGCGCGCGGGACTACGCCGCCTTACTCAGGGCGCCGCTCTGCAGACAACGCAGCACCCGCAGTTGCAGTGACTCTGGCTGTGACTCTGGCTGTGACTCTGGCTGTGACTCTGGCTCTGCCCAGAGGCCGGGCTCCCGAATGATCATGCCCCGGTCCGACAAATCCGGTCTGTAAGGCAGCATCACCGTCACGCGGAAGATCGATTCCTCACTGAGGATCGGGTCTTGCCCGCCGAAGACGCGGGCGTACTTGAACAGGTTGCGCACACCGGAGCCCAGTTCCTCGGCCCACTGCATCTCGCGGAACACCCACCGACACGCAGCAGGCGTAACACATGTTCGGGCGTCATGGCCAAACCTCTGTGACTTGGCGCATGCGCATCCCCTGCAGCGCGCTTGCGACCCACAACGATATGAGAAGTGACGACAGCGGTAAGGAACCGCGGCCGCCTTGCGATGCTTTTGTGTTCTGTCTACGCGTGAGCAAGGACGCTCCTACAAAAGCGCTTCGCGGCGCACGCCTTATCAGCCGGACCATACCGACGCCTTCACCTTGCGCTCGCCGTAGTTCTGCCCAGCTTCCTCCCGCTTGGCTTCGATCACGCTCACCGGCTTGCCATCGACGAACAACAGGTAATCGGCAGGCCCGACGTTGGTGCTGTACTCACGCACCGCAACACCGGAGCCGACGCTGAAGTTGATCTTTTTCTGCGCTTGCACAACCCAGCCGGCCTGGCGCAGTTGTTCGTCGATGCGGTCGCGGGCGAGCTGTTCGGGGTTCTGGTTCAGCGTCATGAGGGCATCCAAGCAAGCGGGACGACCGGATGGTAAACGCTTTGAGAGCCCCAACGGCAGCCGAGCCACACTGTCAGAGGCGCTTGCATCAAGTGCTTAGAAAAAGCAAAACCGGGCCAAGGGCCCGGTTCGCTATGTTGCTGTCAGCCTACCGCTCACGCCACCTGCATCAACCCCGCGAACGCCTTGACGTGATGATCCTCGTCGCCGAACTCGTGGCCGATCATGACCAGGCGCTTGGCGTGGTGGGCCAGGTTGTATTCCCAGGTCATGCCGATGCCGCCGTGCAGCTGGATGGCTTCTTCGGCGATCTTGCGGCCGGCGCGGGTGCAGATGTACTTGGCCGCGGCCAGCACGCGGCGGCGGTCGTCGTTGTCTTCGCCGTCGGCGAAGGTCGCGGCGAGGATCGCCATGCTGGTGGCCTGCTCCAGCTCGGTCTGCATGTCGACCATGCGGTGCTGCAGCACCTGGAACTTGCCGATCGGCACGCCGAACTGCTTGCGCGTCTTCAGGTAGTCGAGGGTCAGCTTGCAGGCCTCGTCCATGTTGCCCAGCGCTTCGGCGCATTGCGCAGCGATGGCGCGGCCCTGCTGGTAGCGCAGTGCGGCGAAGGCGTTGCCCGGCTCGCCGAGCACGGCGTCGGCGCCGACCTGGACGTTGTCGAGGAACAACTCGCAGCCCTTGCGTCCGTCGATGGTCGGGTACACGCGGCGGGTCACGCCTTGCGCGTTCGGGTCGACCAGGAACAGGCCGATGCCCTGCTCATCGAAGCGCTCGCCGCTCACCCGCGCCGAGACGATGATCCGGCCGGCGGTATGCCCGCCGATGACCACCGCCTTGCGCCCGGACAGCCTGAAGCCGTCACCGGCCGCCTCGGCCTTCGTCTGCACATCGTTCAGGTAGTAGTGGCTCTGCGGCTCTTCGACAGCCACGGCCAGTTGCAGCGAGGCGGCGGCGACCTGCGGCAGCAGGTCCTGCTTCTGTGCGTCGCTGCCGAGCTGGTCGATCAGCCCGCCGCCGAACACCACCGAGTGCAGGTAGGGCTCCAGCGTCAGCCCGCGGCCCAGTTCGGTCATCACCAGCATGGTCTCGACGCCAGTGCCGTCAAAGCCGCCGAAGTCCTCGGCGAAGGGCACGGCGGTGAGGCCCAGCTCGCCGAGCTGGTTCCAGAAGTCGACGGAGAAACCCTGCTCGCTCTCGCGGTACTTCTCGCGCTGCTCGAACGGGTAGGCGTCGCGCACCAGACGCGCCGCGGTGTCTTGCAGCATCTGCTGCTCTTCGGTCAGTTTGAAGTCCATTGCAGTGCCCCCTTACAGCTCGAGAATCATCTTCGAGACGATGTTCTTCTGGATTTCGTTGGAGCCGCCGAAGATCGACAGCTTGCGCATGTTGAAGTAGTCGCCGGCCAGCGACGCGCTGTAGTCCTCATGCAGCAGCTCGCCCTCGTAGCCGAAGTCGAGTTCTTCCTCGAGGAATGGCAGCGCGTAGGGGCCGATGACCTTGCGCAGCAGATTCGTGATCGCCTGACGGATCTCGGTGCCCTTGACCTTGAGGATCGAGGATTCGGCGCCGGGCACGCCGCCTTCCTTCGCCGCGGCGAGGATGCGCAGGGTGCTCATCTCGATGGCCATCAGCTGCATCTCCACCTCGGCGATCTGGGCGCGGAACAGCGGGTCTTCGAGCATCGGCTGGCCGCCGGCGGTTTCCTTCATGGCGATGCGCTTCAGGTGCGCCAGCGCCGCCTTCGACGCGCCGATGCCGGCCAGGCCGGTGCGCTCGTGGGTCAAGAGGTACTTGGCGCAGGTCCAGCCCTTGTTCTCCTCGCCGACCAGGTTTTCCACCGGCACCTTGACGTTGTCGAAGAAGACCTCGTTGACCTCGTGGTCGCCGTCCAGCGTGATGATCGGGCGCACGCTGATGCCGGGCGTGTCCATGTCGATCAAGAGGAAGCTGATGCCGCGCTGCTGCTGGGCTTCCGGGTCGGTGCGCACCAGGCAGAAGATCATGTTGGCGTGCTGGCCGAGGGTGGTCCAGGTCTTCTGGCCGTTGACGATGTAGTGGTCGCCCTCGCGCACGGCGCGGGTCTTCAGGCTCGCAAGGTCGGAGCCCGCGCCCGGCTCGGAGTAACCCTGGCACCACCAGTCTTCGCCCGAGAGGATGCGCGGCAGGTAGTAGTCCTTCTGCTGCTGGGTGCCGAACTTGATGATCACCGGGGCGACCATGTTCGGGCCGAACGGGATGGTGCGCGGCCCGCCGTAGGCGGCCAGTTCCTCGTCGAAGATGTGCTTCTCGACCGGGCCCCAGGTGGTGCCGCCGAATTCGACCGGCCAGCCCGGCACGTACCAGCCCTTCTTCGACAGGATCTGCTGCCAGCGCTGGTGATCTTCCTTGGACAGGTGCTTGCCGAGCTTGACCTTGGCGGCGATGTCCGCCGGCAGCTCGCTTTCGAGGAAGGCCCGCACTTCGTCGCGGAAGGCGAGCTCTTCGGCCGTGAAATTGACGTTCATTGATGAATCCTCTGATCGTTCAGCAAGGTTGCGGCAGGCGGCTCACTGGCCGGCCTGCCAATCCGAGAAGGTGCGGCCTTCGGCGGCGAGCTTTTCCAGCAACGGCGCGGGCTTCCACCAGTCGCCGCAGCGTGCGTGCAGCGCCTTGACGCGCGCCAGCACCTGATCCAGGCCAACGCTGTCGGCGTAGAACATCGGACCGCCGCGGAAGGCCGGGAAGCCGTAGCCGTTGAGGTAGATGACGTCGATGTCGCTGGCGCGCTGGGCGATTCCCTCTTCGAGAATCTTCGCGCCCTCGTTCACCAGCGCGTAAATCGTCCGCTCGATGATGTATTGCTCGTCCAGCGCGCGGCGCTCGAGGCCCTTCTCGCGCGAGGCGGCCTCGAGCATCGGCGCCAGATCGGGGTTCTCCAGCGGCGTGCGGTTGCCGGGCTCGTAGCGGTAATAGCCGGCGCCGGTCTTCTGCCCGAGCATGCCGGCTTCGCAGAGCTTGTCCGACACGGTGGGGAAGTCGCGATCGGCCGGCAGGTCGGCACGCTGGCGCTTGCGGATCGCCTGGCCGATGTCGAGGCCCGAGAGGTCGCGCATGGCGAACGGCCCCATGGCCATGCCGAAGTTGCGCAGCGCGCCGTCGACCTGCTGCGGCGTGGCACCCTCTTCCAGCAGGAATTCGGCCTCGCGCCCGTACTGGAAGACCATGCGGTTGCCGACGAAGCCGTCGCACACGCCGACCACCACCGAGACCTTCTTGAGCGTCTTGCCGACGGCCATGGCGGTGGCGAGGACCTCATGACTGGTCTTCTCGCCGCGCACCACTTCCAGCAGGCGCATCACGTTGGCCGGGCTGAAGAAATGCAGGCCGACCACGTCCTCGGGGCGCTTGGTGAAGGCGGCGATGGCGTTCAGGTCGAGCGACGAGGTGTTGCTGGCGAGGATCGCACCCGGCTTGCACACCGCGTCGAGCTGCTCGAATACCTGCTGCTTGACGCCCATGTCCTCGAATACCGCCTCGACCACCAGATCGACGTCCGCCAGCGCGCTGTATGCGGTCACGCCTTCGACCAGCTTCAGGCGTTTTTCCATCGCCGCCTCGGTGAGGCTGCCGCGCTTGACGCTGGCGCCGTAGGTGTCGTGGGCGCGCTGCAACGCACGGCCGAGCGCGTCCTCGTTGATTTCCAAGAGCTTGACCGGCACGCCGGCGTTGGCGAAGCACAGGGCGATGCCGACGCCCATGGTGCCGCCGCCGATGACCGCGGCGGATTTGACCGTGCGCGGCTTCACGTCGGCCGGCAGGTCGGCGATCTTGCTGGTCTGACGCTCGGCGAAAAAGCTGTGCACCAGCGCCGCGCGCTGCGGCGATTGCAGGCATTCGGCGAACAGCTCGCGCTCGCGCTTGAGGCCTTCGGCCAGCGGCAACTGGGTCGCCGCCTCGACCGCGGCGATGCAGCGCAGCGGCGAGAACAGCCCGCGCATGCGCTTGGCCACCTCGGCGTGCTTGGCGGCGATCAGCTCGGCGTTGTCCGCGCCTTCCAGCCCGAGGGTCTGCTCGCCGGTGCGACGCGGCGCGCGACCTTCCTCGACCATGCGATGGGCATAGGCCAGCCCGGCTTCGACGACGTCACCCTCGAACAGCTCGTCGACGATGTGATGTTCGACCGCCTCGGCCGCGCCGATCGGCTGGCCGCTGACGATCATGTCCAGCGCCTTGGCCACGCCGGCCAGACGCGGCAGACGTTGCGTGCCGCCGGCGCCGGGCAGCAGGCCCAGCTTCACTTCCGGCAGCCCGACCTTGGCGTCGTTGCGGGCGATGCGGTAATGACAGCCCAGCGCGACCTCCAGCCCGCCGCCCAGCGCTGTGCCATGAATGACCGCGACGCTCGGCTTGCCCAGGCCCTCGATGACCTCGATCACCTCCGGCAGGCTCGGTGACTGCGGCGGCTTGCCGAATTCCTTGATGTCCGCCCCGGCGATGAAGGTGTTGCCCTCGCAGACCAGCGCCACGGCCTTCACCTCAGGGTCGGCTTCGGCGGCCTGGAAGGCCTGCTGCAGCCCCTGGCGTACCGCGACACCGAGCGCATTGACCGGTGGGTTGTTGACCGTGATGAGGGCGATTGCGCCCCGGCGTTCGAGCCGAACGACATCGGACATGGCAGGCCTCCGTCTATAGAGAGAAATTGATTGGAGTTATTTTCACGAAACCATGTTTCGCACAGCAGAATAAATGAGCCATTTATGTCTGTCGAGGGCATCAAGATGTGCGAAACCCATCGGACAACCATAGAAGGCGCCTAGGGAAAGGTCGCTGAAAAGGCAACGCGTTGAACGAATGGCGCCACAACGAACGGCTCGCTTGCTGAGGCGCGCATGGGCGCAGCGGACAGGAGGCGGGGTCAGGTTCCGTTCGATTTCTTGGCGCAGCCAACCGACGGCGCGGTAGGTGCGAGCGCGAGTTCGCGAAGGCTTGCAGGGAGCGAGGGCGAGCGGGACGTCGCGGCGGATTGCCCTCTCGCCTTCTTGGGGAGCGAGGGTGCCGGGTAGGGTCATGTCCGGTTGGGCTTCGCGTGTGCTCGGCCCAACCTGCGGCAGTTCATGTTTTCGCGAGCGAGCTCGCTCCTACGAGGCCGAAGCCTTACAACCCCAGGCAGAGGTACTTGATCTCCAGGTAATCCTCGATGCCGTACTTGGAGCCTTCGCGGCCGAGGCCGGAGGATTTCACGCCGCCGAAGGGCGCGACCTCGGTGGAGATCATCCCCGTATTGATGCCGACCATGCCCGACTCGATCGCCTCCGCCACGCGGAACACCCGACCCAGATCCCGCGCATAGAAGTACGCAGCCAGACCGAATTCGGTGTCGTTGGCCAGGGCGATGCCTTCGGCCTCGTCCTTGAAGCGGAACAGCGGCGCCAGCGGGCCGAAGGTCTCTTCCTTCGCCACCTTGGCATCGTGCGGGACGTTGACCATCAGCGTCGGCTCGAAATAGCTGCCGCCCATCTCGTGCGCCTTGCCGCCGGTGAGCACCTGGGCGCCGTTGGCGACCGCGTCCTCGATGTGCTCCTTGACCTTGGCCGCGGCGCGCTCGTCGATCAGCGGGCCGATGTCGGTGCCTTCATCCAGGCCATTGCCGACACGCAGCTTCGCCACCGCCGCCTGGAATTTCTCGGCGAAGGCGTCGTACACGCCGTCCTGCACGTAGATGCGGTTGACGCAGACGCACGTCTGCCCGGCGTTGCGGTACTTGGACTGCATGGCGCCTTTCACCGCCTCGTCCAGGTCGGCGTCGTCGAACACCAGAAACGGCGCGTTGCCGCCGAGTTCCAGCGAGACCTTCTTGATCCCCGGCGCGCACTGCGCCATGAGCTTGGCGCCGACTTCGGTGGAGCCGGTGAAGCTGATCTTGCGCACCGTCGGGTTGGCGGTCAGTTCGTCGCCGATGTCGCCGGCCGAGCCGGTGATGACGCTGAACACGCCCTTGGGAATGCCCGCACGCTCGGCCAGTTCGGCCAGTGCCAACGCGGAAAACGGCGTCTGGCTGGCCGGCTTGACCACCATGGTGCAACCGGCGGCGAGCGCCGGGCCAACCTTGCGGGTGATCATCGCCGCCGGGAAATTCCACGGCGTGATGGCCGCGGTCACGCCGATCGGCTGCTTGAGCACGATGATGCGCTTGTCTTTCTGGTGCCCCGGAATGGTGTCGCCATAGACACGCTTGGCTTCCTCGGCGAACCACTCGAGGAAGGAGGCAGCATAGGCGATCTCGCCCTTGGATTCGGCCAGCGGCTTGCCCTGTTCCAGGGTCATCAGGCGGGCGAGGTCGTCCTGGTTCTCCATCATCAGCTCGAACCAGCGCCGCAGCTTCTGCGAACGCTCCTTGGCGGTCAGGTCACGCCAGGCCGGCAGCGCGCGCTCGGCGGCCTCGATGGCACGACGGGTCTCGGCGGCGCCCATCTTCGGCACGCTGCCCAGGATCTCGTTGGTGGCCGGGTTGTTGACCTTGATGGTCTGGCCGCTGTCCGCGTCCTGCCAGGTCCCGTCGATGTAGGCCTGCTGGCGGAACAGCGAAGTGTCTTTGAGTTGCATGGCAGTCTCCTCGAGGCCGCAGCATGGCGCTGCGGTAAGGGCGGGGCGGCGCCCGCCAGGGAAGGTCGATCGCATCAGCTGAGAACGGCACCACGCCAGCCGGTTCCCGCCGCGCGAGCGGTGCGAAACCGGACCATGCTAGGCCCGGCTCCGCGCCGGCAGCAAGCTCATGCCTGGCGCGGTTGGCCGGCCATAGCCCAGGCTGATGCGCTCAGCCGCCGGCTGAAAGCTGCCTGAAGGCGTCGAGCGCGCGGGCGCGGCTCCGCGCGAGGTCGACGATCAGCGGCGGGTAATCGGCGGCCGCGAACAGGTCCGCGGAGACCGGCGGCAGGTGGATGTCGCGATCGGACAGGTGCGCCAGCTCCGGCGCCCACTGGCGGATGAAGACGCCCTGCGGATCGAAGCGCTGCGACTGGGTGACCGGGTTGAACAGCCGGAAGTACGGCACCGAGTCGGTGCCGGTCGAGGCGCACCACTGCCAGCCGCCGTTGTTCTGCGCCAGGTCGCCGTCGATCAGGTGCCGCATGAACCAGCGCTCGCCTTCGCGCCAGTCGATCAGCAGGTTCTTCGACAGAAACATGGCGGTGATCATCCGCAGGCGGTTGTGCATCCAGCCGGTGGCCAGCAAGGCGCGCATGGCCGCGTCGACAAGCGGAATGCCCGTGCGCCCCTGCTGCCAGGCGCACAGCTCATCCGGCGCATGACGCCACGGCAGGCGCTCGGTCTCGGGACGGAACGCCCGGCCCATCGAGACGCGCGGAAAGGCGCAGAGCACGTGCCGGTAGAACTCGCGCCAGAGCAGTTCGCCGATCCACTGCGAGGCGCCGGCGTCGCCTCCGTCGAAGGTGCCGCGATTGGCGGCCAATGCCGCGTCGAGACACTGCCGAGGCGACAGCACGCCCGCCGCCAGGTAGGGCGAAAGCTGGCTGGTGCCCGGTTCGGACGGCACGTCGCGCGCCTGCCCATACGCCGACAGGCGCTCGTCGACGAACCGCGCCAGCTGCGCCTGCGCATGGCGTTCGCCAGCCGGCCAGCGCGCCTGCAACTCGGCGGACGGAGGCTCGAAGCCGATCACCCGGTCCGGCAGCGCATCGCCGGCGATGCCGAGCGGGGCCTGGGGGCGGGGCGCGGAGCCGGCGCCCACCGGGGCATGCCACAGCCGCTCGAGGCACGCCTTGCGGAACTGGCCGTAGACACGAAAAGGCCCGCCCGTGCGCGTTCGGATGGTGCCTGGCGCGAACAACGCGTCGTCGAGATGCCGCTCGAAGCGCACGCCCCGGTCCAGCAGGGCCGAGGCCACCGCCTCATCGCGTCGCTGTTCGTTGACCCCGTACTGGTCGTTGACATGCACGGCCGCCACGCGCAGCTCATGGCACACCCGGACCAGCACGTCCGGCGCGCCCGTCCAGTCCGGCACCTGGCGAATCAGCAGCGGCACGCCCAGCCGTTCGAGCCGTTCACCGAGGCAGGCGAGATTGCGCAACCAGAAGTCCACCTTGCAGGCGGCATCGTCATGCCGGCGCCATTGCTCGGGCGTGATCAGGAACAGCGCCACCGTCGGCCCGTTGGCCATCGCGGCGGACAGCGCGGTGTTGTCGTCGGCGCGCAGGTCGGTGCGCAGCCAGATCAGTTGCAGCATGGAGGTCCTTGTCGGTCGCTCAGATGGCGTTGCGCAGGCTGAGCACCTCAGGGTGCGGTTGCAGGTAAGCCTGGCCGGCGAGGTAGGGGTCGGGGTGCCTGCGCAAATGGTGTTTGAGCAGCGTCAGCGGCACGACCAGCGGCACGATGCCGTCGCGGTACTGACCGATCAGCCGCTGGATTTCCGCGCGGTCGGCGCCGTCGAGATCGCGCTTGAGATAGCCGCTGAGGTGCTGCAACACGTTGCTGTGCGTGCCGCGCGTGGCAGGCCGCCGTAGCGCCGCCATCAGCCGAGCGAAGTATTGGGGCGCCAGCACCTCCAGCGGCTGGTCGGCGATCGCCCCGAGCAGCCGGCCCAGCGCCTTGTATTCGGCCGGGTGATGCGCCATCAGCTGATACTTGTAGCCGGCGTGATAAGCCAGCACACCGCGCCGGGTCAGCCCTTCACGGCACAGCCGCTGCCAGTTCGCGTAGGCGTAGACGCGGGTCAGGAAATTCTCCCGCAGCACCGGGTCGTGCAGACGGCCATCCTCCTCCACGGGCAGGTCGGGCAGCGCGTCCATCAGGGCGCGGGCGAAGATGCCGGTACCGCCGCCCTCGGCCGGATAGCCGTTGTCCTGGTAGACCTTGACCCGCTCCATCCCGCAGGACGGCGACTTCTGCATCAGGATGTAGCCGGACACCCCCTGCAGCGACTCGGCCACCTCCCGGCCATAGCGGGCCAGCGCATCGGTCACGTCCAGCGCGGTATCGACCGTGCCGCGTGCATGCGGCGCGGCGGGGTCGCCCACCAGGCGGATCGGTTGGCGCGGCGTGCCCAGGCCGATGGCCATCTCCGGGCACAGCGGGACGAACTCGACATGCTCGGCCAGCGTTTGCGCGCACAGCGCCGAGCGCTTGTGCCCACCGTTGAAGCGCACCTCCTCGCCGAGCAGGCAGGCGCTGATACCGAGGCGGGGACGATCGACGACGGGATACCTGGACATAACGAACCTATACAGACAATACAAATTGCATAGCTTTTGCAGAGGATAGAGCCTATGCTTTGGCCGTCAAGCCATTGATCTGCGGAGGATTGCTCCATGCGCATCCTGCTGACCGGCGGCACCGGCCTGATCGGGCGGGCGCTGTGCCGTCACTGGCTCGCGGAGGGCCACACGCTCTGGGTGCTCAGTCGCCATCCCGAGCGGGTGGCGCATGTCTGCGGCAACCTCGTACGCGGTATCGGCCACCTCGAAGCGCTCGACGACGAGCCGCTCGACGCGGTGGTGAACCTTGCCGGCGCGCCCATCGCGGATCGCCCCTGGACCGCCCGGCGCCGCCGCCTCCTATGGGACAGCCGCGTCACCTTGACCGAACGGCTCGTGCGTTGGCTGGCAAGCCGCGAACAGCGCCCCGAGCTCCTGATATCGGGCTCCGCGGTGGGCTATTACGGCGATACCGGCGAGCCGCTCGTCGATGAACAGACGCCGGCCGGCGAGGACTTCGCCGCGAAGCTGTGCTTGGGCTGGGAGATGGCGGCGCAGGCGGCGGAGACGGTCGGAATGCGCGTCGTCACGGTCAGGACCGGGCTGGTGCTGGCGCGCGAGGGGGGATTTCTCCAGCGGCTACTGCCGGTCTTCCGGCTGGGCCTCGGCGGCCGGCTCGGCAACGGGCGGCAATGGATGCCGTGGATCCACCTGGACGATCAGGTCGCGCTGATCGACGCCCTGCTGCACCAGCCGCACGCCAGCGGCGCCTTCAATGCCTGTGCACCGGAGCCGGTTCGCAACGCCGCCTTCACCGAGGCGCTGGGCCGACGCCTGCACCGGCCGACCCTGCTGCCGCTGCCCGCCCCGCTATTGCGGGTCGGTCTCGGTGAATTGTCGGGGCTGCTCCTGGGTGGCCAGCATGCGCTGCCGGCGCGCCTGCAACTGGCCGGATTCGCCTTCAGGCATTCGCACCTGGCGACGGCGCTCGATGACCTGATCGGCCAGGCGCGTCGGTGAAGCGGACGCGCGCGGTGTCAGCCCTTCGCCTCGAGCGCCTCGCGCAGGCGGCGGACCTCCGCCTCCAGCGCCTCGACCCGTCGCAGCGCCTCGACCTCGGCGGTGACGTCCCTCTGGATGCCGATGAAATAGGTCAGCTGCTCGGCCTCGTTGAACACCGGCGTGAGCGACAGCTCGTTCCAGAACAGCGAGCCATCGCGCCGGTAGTTGCGGATGATTTCACGGCAGGGTCGGCCGTCCTTGAGCGCCTGGCGGATCGCCGCCAGGGCCGGCTGCTCCCGGTCGTCGCCCTGCAGGAAGCGGCAGTCGCGGTAAAGAATGTCATCGACCGCATACCCGGTCAGCCGCTCGAAGGCCGCGTTGGCATAGATGAGGATGTTGTCCTCGCCCTCCTGCTCGGCCACCACGATGCCGTCGTTCGACGCCTCGATGACTCGTTGCAGCAGCTTGGCGTTGATCATGTCGTTGTTCTTCCCTCTGGCGGTGCGGCGATTCTAAAGGAGATTGCCGGCCACGGTGCGTCGCCGCAGCATGCGGCAATCCGTACGCCCTCTGTACAGGCCGGCCACGCTGTTACGCCCCGGCGCCTCGGCTACAATGCCGCCTTCGCTTCACCGAGTCCCCTCGCATGACCGCAGTCAACGGCGCCCAGCCGCTCGCCCCGCATGACCTCATCGACGAAGAGCTTTACCCGATCCGCGAAGTCGCACGGCTCACGGGGGTCAATCCGGTCACGCTGCGCGCCTGGGAACGCCGCTACGGGCTCATCCAGCCGGTCCGCACGCCCAGTGGCCATCGGCTCTACTCGCGCGCCAACATCGAGGCCGTGCGGCAGATACTCGACTGGACCGAGCGCGGTGTCGCCATCAGCAAGGTCGGCAGTCTGCTATCGCGCCTCGAGCCGGCGGCTCCCCTCGTCCCGGCGATACAGGCGAACAACCACAGCGAGACTGCCGACTGGCAGGCGCACCTGCGCCAGGCCACCGTTCGCTTCGACGAGGCCGAACTCGATCGGCTGTACGGCCAGTTGCTCAACCTCTATCCGCTGGCGACGGTCGTCCTCGAGGTGCTGCTGCCGGTCTGGAAGGCGACGCTGGACCAGTCCGGCTTCGGCGCGATGAGCGAATGGCTGTTCCTCGATGCGTTCCTGCGTCAGCGCACGTTCGCCCGACTCCAGCTCGAACAACACCGCGGGCACGAGCCGGTGCTGCTCGCCACCCTGCCGGGCCAGGCGCGGGAATTCGAATCCCTGGCCGCCGGCCTGTTGCTGTGCAGCGAGACGGCCTCGGTGCGCGTGCTGCCCACCGAGCAGCCGCTCGACGAGCTCGCGCTGATCTGCGGCAAGCTGCAACCGCACGCCCTGGTGCTCTACTCCAACCATGCCTTCGGCCCGGACTTCAAGCGCCAGCTCGATCGCATCGCCCCTGCCGTCGACTGCCCCGTCGCCCTGGCCGGCGAGGCTTGCGAGCTGGCCGCCGACCTGCTCGCCGGCAGCCCCATAGCCTGCCTCGGCCCCAGCGGCGCCGGTTCAGCCCGCCGGCTGGCCCGGTTCATCACCGGCCACCTCGACACCTGACACCGCCCCACCCACGCAGGTCCCTGAAAACAAAGCGCTACTGCCACAAGCCGGTTGTTAATCCAGCTCGCTAGTGGTCAAATAAGCGCCCTCAACGCATCCGTAGCTCAGCTGGATAGAGTACTGCCCTCCGAAGGCAGGGGTCGTGGGTTCGAATCCCGCCGGATGCGCCATCTTCTCCAAGTGCTTGCCAGGTATGAATTGCCGCCAAGCGCTCCGGAATCGCTGGCGATCCCATGCCAGCACACCTTCCCCTATCGCCCAGAACCGCCACGGAACCTGCTATTTCCGTAGCGGCGTCCCGACATGGAAAAGATCGCCCGGCTGCTGCGTTTTGCCGCCGCGCCCGCGCGTCTTGCATCGCGGTCACTGCCGTAGCGCTATCGAGAGCCACAAAGCGTCTGTTAGCCGACCAGCGCCCTACCTCTCGCCGACCGACCTGCCACCACTTGAATTGCTTGCCGAAGCGCAAAAACGACTGACCCCGTCAACGACGGGGCCAGTCAGCGATCCAGGAAGCCAGCGCCTCCCTTTTCATGCGCGACGCTCAGGCCGCATTGGGCTCGCGCGTCGACAGACGCTCGGCGAGATAGCGCTCCAGCCGCGTCCGTTCGTCCGCATTGAACACCAGCCCCAGCTTGGTGCGGCGCCACAGCACGTCGTCGGCCTCGCTCGCCCACTCCGCCTCGCAGAGGTAATCGACCTCTCGCGCATAGAGATCGGCGCCGAGGCATTCGCCCAGCCCGGAGATATCCCGGACCTCGCCGAGCAGCCGCCAGCTGCGCTGGCCGTAGGTCGTAGCCCAACGCGCCGCCAGCGTGGCGGGCAACCCGCGTACCTCACGCTGCAAGGCGTGCGCAAGCCCGCCCACGTCGGTGCCCATCTCTTCACCGCCCGGCAGTGGCGCATCGGCCGTCCAGGGCGCGCCCATCGTGGGGAAGTAGGGCTTGAGCTGGGCCATCGCCGACTCCGCGAGCTTGCGGTAAGTGGTCAGCTTGCCGCCGAATACCGACAGCAACGGCGCCGGGCCATCGGCCAGGGCGAGGGTGTAATCGCGCGTGATCGCCGAGGGGTTGTCCGATTCGTCGTCGCACAACGGCCGCACGCCCGAGAAGCTATGGAGGATTTCCTCGCGCCGCACTTGATAGCGGAAGTGGTCGTTGACCACGCCGAGCAGGTAGTCGATCTCCGCCTCGGTAATCGCTACCTGGGCCGGGTCGCCGCGGTACTCGCGGTCGGTGGTGCCAATCATGGTGTAGCGATCGAGGTATGGGATGGCGAAGACGATCCGCCGGTCCTCGTTTTGCAGGATGAACGCATGCTCGCCCTCGTACAGGCGCGGCACGATGATATGGCTGCCCTGCACCAGGCGAATTCCGTAGGGCGAACGTTCCCTGAGCTGCTCGCCCAGAAGCTTCGCCACCCAGGGCCCGGCGGCGTTGACCAGCGCACGGCAGCGGATCGAATAGCGGCTGCCATCGGCGCGCTGCAGAGTCACCAGCCAACCCTCGCCATCCTTGTGCGCTCCGACGCAGGCCGTGCGGGTCTGGATGTTGGCGCCCTTTTCCTGCGCGGCCTGAGCGTTCAGCACCACCAGCCGTGCATCGTCGACCCAGCAATCGGAGTACTCGAAACCGCGCTTGATCGACGGCTTCAGCGCACTGGCGCTGTCGAATTTCACCCCATGCGAGCCGGGCAGCTGCTCACGCTTGCCCAGGTGATCGTAGAGAAACAGGCCGGCCCGGATCATCCACGCCGGGCGCAGGTGGGGACGGTGGGGCAGCACGAAGCGCATCGGACGGACGATGTGCGGCGCCTTCCTGAGCAGCACCTCGCGTTCGGCGAGCGCCTCGCGCACCAGGCGGAACTCGTAGTGCTCCAAGTAGCGCAGCCCGCCGTGCACCAGCTTGCTGCTGGCGGACGAGGTGTGGCTGGCGAGGTCGTCGCGCTCGCACAGGAACACCGACAGCCCGCGACCGGCCGCATCGGCGGCAATGCCTGCACCGTTGATGCCGCCGCCGATCACGGCGAGGTCGTACGCCTGAATCGGGTTATCGCCCGCCTGGATCGACTGAGCCATCGTCCCTTTCCTCCTTCGAATCGAACCGAATGTTCGTTGATGTTCGTTTTCGAAAGACTCTAGCCCAGCTTTTTCCCTTCAGCCAGTCCGTTCGGCTGAAATCATGCTCATAAATGAAAACAATCGGACGAGAAGCGAACCGACCTTCAGCAGAGGTGCAGCTCGACCTCATGCTCGCGCAGCAACTGCCGGAAGGCCTCCGGCGGCTCACTGTCGGTGAACAGCGCGTCGATCTGACCGAGGCTGCCCAGGCGGGTCATGGCGTTGCGGCCGAATTTGCTGGCGTCCGCGGCCAGGAAGACCTTGCGGGCGTTTTCCATGATCGCCTGGGAGACGCGTACTTCCTGGTAATCGAAATCCAGCAGGGTGCCGTCCTCATCGATGCCGCTGATGCCCACCAGCGCGTAGTCCACCTTGAATTGCTTGATGAAATCCGCCGTCGCCTGGCCGACCACGCCGCCGTCGCTGCGCACGCTGCCGCCGGCCAGCAGCACGTCGAAATCCGCCTTGCCGCAGAGCGTCTTGGCCACGTGCAGGTTGTTGGTGATGATCTTCAGCCCGCGGTGCTCGAGCAGTGCCTGGGCGATGGCTTCGGTGGTGGTCCCAATATTGATGAACAGCGACGCATGGTCCGGCACCTGGGCAGCGATGGTCTCGGCGATGCGGCGCTTTTCATCGCGCATCTGCCCGGCGCGCATGCTGTAGGCCGTGTTCTCGACGCTCGAATCGTGCGCCGCGCCGCCGTGGTAGCGCCGCAGCAAGCCGCCTTCGGCGAGCTGGTTGATGTCGCGGCGAATGGTCTGCGGCGTGACGGCGAAGTGGGTCGACAGCTCCTCGATGCTGACGTAGCCGCGCTCGCGGACCAGATCGAGGATGTGCTGCTGTCGGGGCGCGAGACTCATGGGCGTGTCCTTCTCCGTGCGTGAAGGCCGAAGAATGCCGCACGCCCGGACGGGATGCCAGCCGCGGCGCCCGCCCCTTCTGCGCCGCGCGCCGACCGAGACGGGCGCGGTTCAGTCCTGCGCCCAGCCGCGCGTCCGCTCGACGGCCTTGCGCCAACCCTTGTAGAGAACCTCGCGCGTCGCCTCGTCGCTGGCCGGCTCGAACACCCGCTCGATCGAGGCTTTGGCCCGCAGCTCGTCGAGCCCGCTCCAGTAGCCGGTGGCCAGGCCCGCCAGGTAGGCCGCGCCGAGGGCCGTGGTCTCCTTCATTTGCGGGCGCTCGACCGGCGTGCCGAGCAGGTCGGCCTGGAACTGCATGAGGAAGTTGTTGGCCACGGCGCCGCCGTCGACGCGCAACCCGCGCAGGCGCTCGCCGGCATCCTGCTGCATCGCGTCGAGCACATCGCGCGTCTGGTAGGCGATCGACTCCAGCGCCGCGCGAATCAGGTGATCGACCTTCACGCCGCGGGTCAGGCCGAACAGCGCACCGCGCGCATAGGGGTCCCAGTAGGGCGCGCCGAGCCCAGTGAAGGCCGGCACCAGGTAGACGCCGTTGCTGTCCTTCACCTTCGTCGCGAAGTATTCGGAATCGAACGAGTCGTTGATCACCTTCAGCTCGTCGCGCAGCCACTGCACGGTCGAGCCGGCGTTGAAGATGGCGCCTTCGAGCGCATAGCTGACCTCGCCGCGCGGCCCGCAGGCCATCGTGGTGAGCAGCCCGTGGTTCGATTGCACGGCCTTGTCGCCGGTGTTCATCAGCAGGAAGCAGCCGGTGCCGTAGGTGTTCTTCGCCTGTCCCGGCTCGACGCACATCTGCCCGAACAGCGCGGCCTGCTGATCGCCCGCGATGCCTGCGATCGGTATACCGGCGCCCTGGCCATGGCCGAACACCGCCTGCCCGTAGACTTCCGATGACGGCCGGACCTCGGGCAGCATCTGCCGCGGAATGTCGAGCGCCTCGAGCAAGGTGGCATCCCACTCCTTGCGATGGATGTCGAACATCAGCGTGCGCGAGGCGTTGGTGTAGTCGGTCACGTGGACCTTGCCCTGGGTCATCTTCCAGATCAGCCAGGTGTCGACGGTACCGAACAGCAACTCGCCGCGGCGCGCCCGCTCACGGCTGCCCTCGACGTGGTCGAGAATCCACTTGACCTTGGTCCCGGAAAAATACGGGTCGATCACCAGGCCCGTCGTGCGGCGGATGTGATCCTCCATGCCGTCGCGCTTGAGCTGATCGCAGATTTCGGTGCTCTGCCGGCTCTGCCAGACGATCGCGTTGTAAATGGGTCGCCCGGTGGTCTTGTCCCACACCACCGCCGTCTCGCGCTGGTTGGTGATGCCGATCGCCGCGACCTGCTCGCTGCCGATGCCGGCTTGCGCCAAGGCCTCGACGAAGGTCGCGCTTTGCGTCGCCCAGATTTCCATCGGGTCGTGCTCCACCCAGCCCGGCTGCGGGTAGATCTGCGTGAACTCGCGCTGCGCGAGGCTGACGACGTTGGCGTCCTGGTCCAGCACGATCGCGCGCGAGCTGGTGGTGCCTTGGTCCAAGGCGACGATGAATTGCTTGCTGGTCATGTTCTTGTCCTTATGGGCGAGACTCGGTAAGCGCAGGTTCTGAGGTTTCCACCGTCTTCGACCGCTCCGCGGGGCGGTCGCAGGCACCGGATCCCAAGCATGGCAGATGCTTGCAGATCAGCGCCTTGTAGCCGGCCGCACCCAGGCAGGCACCGAGCAGCGGCGCCAGGATCGGTACGAGGAAATAGGGCACGGCATGGCCACCGGTCAAGGCGACCTCGCCCCAGCCGGCGAAATAGGTCATCAGCTTCGGGCCGAAATCGCGGGCCGGATTCATCGCAAAGCCGGTGAGCGGCCCCATCGCACTGCCGATCACCGCGATCAGCAGGCCGATCAGCAGCGGCGCCAGCGGCCCGCGCGGCAGACCGTTGCCGTCGTCGGTCAACGCCATGATCAGCGCCATCAGGATCGCGGTGATGACCAGTTCGACGAGAAAGGCCTGGCCCAGCGAGATCGACGGGTGTGCGTACGTGGAGAAGACCGCCGCCAGCTCCAGGCTCTCCAGCGAGCCACGGACCATCGCGTGGCTTTGTTCGAATTCGAAAAACAGCGAGCTGTACAGGCCATAAACGAGTGCGGAAGCGCAGAAGGCGCCGGCCACCTGGGCCAGGACATAGGCGGGGATCTTGCGCCGCTCGAAGTCGCCGAACAGCCAGAGCGCGACGGTCACCGCCGGGTTCAGATGGGCGCCCGACACGCCTGCGCTGAGGTACACCGCCATGCTGACGCCTATACCCCAGACCACGCTGACCTCCCAGAGACCAAAGGTCGCACCCCCGAGCTTGAGCGCCGCGACACAGCCCGTGCCGAAGAAGATGAGCAGGCCAGTGCCCAGAAACTCGGCCATGCATTGCCCTCGGAGCGAAGGCGTCGGTGAAGTCGTCATTGGATCGAAAGCCCGTGCTTGTTGTACTTGGAATACCGCGGCCAGCTACTGCTCGATGACTGTTCGCAAACGAAAACTTAAATTCATTAAGCAACACTGTCAAAAGCAAAAACGAACTGACCGGGAACCGCTCGTCGGGCCTGCGGTTGCATCCGAGGTATCTGCGGGCCGAAAAGCGCAGTCGCCGGTGAACTGGTTTCCATCGGAATGCAACGAGTTGGTTGCCTTTCGCAGGCGCTTGCTGGCGATCGGGCCATGCAGATGCCGGTGTGCCCGGATAGTCGGGATGGGCTTCGCCTCACCTATGTACCGAAGGCGCGTCTTGGTGTGAGCCGTGCGTCCGCGGCCCGGTTCGCCCGCAAGCGGGCTCCTACAGGGTGTGCTGAGTGCTGGCGCCGTTGGCGTAGGAACCGAGGCATACACCCGCCGCCGGGTGCACTCGCCCGGTGGTTTCGCATTAGTGGGGTCGCAGGCGGATTTTGAAAGCGGCGGAATCCGTAGGAGCGAGCTTGCTCGCGAACCGAAGCCAACGCCAACGCCAACGCCAACGCGACGGCCGCGACTCCCCAGCAAGCCGGCTTCTATGGCTGGGCGTGACATCCAAATGCAACGGGGCGGCGGCGCCGGCCGGCCTTCAGCCCACGCCGGCCATTTCCGCGCCGACCGATCGAGCCGTCACGCCTGCAAGTAGCGCAGCACCGAGTCGCAGAGCATCGCCTTCTGCCGCTGCGCTACTTCGGGGTGTTGCAGGTCGATCTGGAAGATCTCGCCGAAGGTATGGCGGTTGGAGTTGCGGTAGAAGCAGAACGAGCTGATCAGCATGTGGACATCCAGCGCATTCAGGTGCGGGCGGAACACGCCCGCTGCCTGGCCGCGCTGAAGCACTTCGTCGAGCTGCGCCACGATGTGGCGGCTCAGCGTCCGGATCGTCGGCGACTGTTTCACGAACTGGCCGTGGTTGATGTTCTCGATGCTGACGATGCGGATGAACGACTGGTTGTTGGCGTGATGATCGAACGAGAACTCCACCAGCCGCCGGATCGCCTCGCGCGGCTCCAGCTCGGCCAGATGCAGGTTGCGCTCAGTGTTGCGGATGTCGCCGTAGAGCTTCTCCAGCACTTGCAGGTAGAGCTGCTCCTTGCTGTGGAAGTAGTAGTAGATCATCCGCTTGGAGGTGCGCGTACGCTCGGCGATGGCATCGACGCGCGCGCCGGCCAGCCCGTGGTGGACGAACTCGGCGATGGCCGCCTGGAGGATGTCCTCGCGGGTCTTTTCCGGGTTGTTCTTGCGCCCCCGGCGCGTTTCCTCGGGGGGCGTTATGTCACTGACCTGATTCATGTTGTTCTTGTCGTGCTCTCTCGAACGCCCATTACAGGCGTGGCGCAGTGGGCGTACCGCTGCGTGCCTTGGCCATCGCGGCCAGGCGCACGGCGACGTTCGCGGCACCATAGCCGCCGTAACCATTCTTGCGCTGCAGGATTTCGAAGAAGAAGCGGTCCTCGAACGCCTCGGTATAGACGTGGAAGAACTCGCCGCCCTGAGCGTCACGGTCGTACAGCACGTTGTAGTACGCCAGCTCGCTGAGGAACTCGTCGTCGAAGTCGAAGCGCGCCGCCAGATCGTCGTAGTAGTTGAGCGGAATGTCGAGCAGCGGCACCCCGGCCTCCTTCGCCCGCCGGACCTCGGCGAAGATGTCGTCGCAGCAGAAGGCGATGTGGTGCACGCCCGAACCGCGGTAGCTCGACAGGGCATGGGAAATGGCGGTGTTGCGGTTCTCCGAGATGTTCAGCGGCAGGCGTACGTTGCCGCAGCGGCTGCGGATCGCACGGCTCTTCACCAGCCCGTAAGGATCGGGCAGCACCACCTCGTCGTCCGCCTCGAAATCCAGCAGCGCCTTGTAGAACAGCACCCAGCTATCGAGGCCGTCCGCAGGCAACGCCAGCGCCATGTGATCGATACGCTGCAACCCGCCAGCCGGCTGGGTCGCAGGCTGGAGGACGAAATCGCTGTCGTAGATCGTCCGCCCCGGCTCACCTCGTTCCACTAGATAGATAAGGCTGCCGTCCGGCGCGCGCACCGCCGGAATCTCTCGCTCGTTCGGGCCGACCAACCCCCGGAACGGCTGGCCCTTGAACGCCCGCGCCCGCTCGAGCGCCGGCGCCGCCTCGTCCCGCACGCGCAAGGCGGTGGCGCAGAGGGACGGCCCGTGCGCCTCGAAGAAGTTATGCGCGAAAGAATAGGGCTCGGCGTTGAGCACGATGTTGATGTCGCCCTGGCGCAGCAGCTCGACCGTCTTGGAACGATGGCGCCCGGCACGGGCGAAGCCGAGCCGCTCCAGCCAGCCGGCGAGCTTGGCGCCGCAGGCCTCGTCGACGGCGAATTCGAGGAACTCGACCCCCTCGTAACGCGCGGCGGCCGGCGGATCGAAGAGGTTGCCGGTCGCGGCACCCGCGCCCTCGCGTGCCAGCAATGCACGGGTCTTTTCTTCCAGGTACAGCAGCGAGCGATAGCCGTCGGCGGCGTTCGCCCGCGGCGGTGCGGCGCGAAAGCCGTCATTGAAGACTTCCAGCGACAACGGGCCGTCGTAACCGGTGCGCAGGATCGGCGCGAGAAAGGCCGGCAGGTCGAATTCACCCTGGCCGGGGAAGCACCGGAAGTGGCGGCTCCACTCCAGCACATCCATCGCCAGTACCGGCGCGTCCGCCATCTGCACGTAGAAGATCTTCTCCCCGGGAATCTCGGCGATGGCCGCGGGATCGCCACGCAGTGAGAGCGTGTGAAAGCTGTCTAGGATGACGCCGAGCGCCGGATGGTCGACCTGCTTCACCAGATCCCAGACCTGCTGGTAGGTATTGACGTGACGACCCCAGGCCAGCGCCTCGTAACCAATTCGCAACCCCCGCGCCCCGGCGCACTCGGCCAGCAGGGCGAGGTCATCGGCGATGAGTCGGCTGTCGCCCAGCGCGTCGGCGGCCACGTTGCTGCACACCAGCACCAGGTCCGTGCCGAGCTCCTGCATCAGATCGAACTTGCGCTCGGCGCGGTCGAGGTTGCGCTGCAAGCGCTCGCGCCGGCACCCCTCGAAGTCGCGGAACGGCTGGAACAGCGAGATCGCCAGGCCCAGGTCTGCACACAGTCGCCGCACGTCGCGGGGGCTGCCGGAGAAGTACAGCAGGTCGTTCTCGAAAATTTCCACGCTGTCGAAGCCCGCCGCGGCGATGGCTTCGAGCTTTTCCGGCAGGGTGCCGCTCAGGGAAACGGTGGCGATCGCGCGATGCATGCGAAGCTCCTGATCGATTGATCTGTTGTTCTGTAAGGGTCACGAGACCTGCCCGGATTATTCACCGGCCGCAGAACGGCTGACAGGAAAAATGTACTAGACGGTGAGTTCTTGTTCGTTAATCGCACAGAAGACTCGGACGACTTCCTTTCGTTAGCGATGCCGGCTTGAACCCTGCGCGTCGGTGCGCCTGCCCGACATAAACAGAACAGATACCCCGTTAACGATTTACCAGACGCCTCTTCACCCGGCCCGGCTTAGAGTCAGGCCACCGATAGCGGGCCGGACCGCCTGCGCTGATCGCTTCCCTCGCGCCTTTCCAGGCCTGCCCGCCTCATGCGTGTCATGCGGCGGGCGTTCGTTTGCGACCCCGATCCGGCTAGCGGCTGGCCGGCAGTGATGTCATTCGCCGTGCACCGGGGACGGCATGGATGCCGAGCCGGTTTCGGCAGGCGATCAGCCGGGTGCGACAACCTGCCCAATGTAAAACGGTCGTAAACAAGAGAGATTTTCGTTTGCGGACGGAGTTTAATAGCACCCTATCGTTCGCTTCGCGCGAGCCTGCACGCACCGACCATCGAGGAGCCCTTCATGTCGCAACGTCGTTCATTGCTGCGCTACAGCCTGCTGGCGATCAGTCTGCTGTTCAGCACCCTGCTCCACGCCGCAGAACGTACGCTCGAAGGGGCCTATGGCCCGGTCACGCTCGAAGGCGCGCCGCAGCGTGTCGTGGCGCTGGGCGATAACGCGCTGGACGCCGCGCTGTCGCTCGAGGTGCAGCCCGTCGGCACGCTCGCCAGCCGCGGCGGTGACGATGTGCCGGAATACCTCGCGGCCAAGGCCGGCGACATCGCCCTGGTCGGCACCGTCCGCGAGCCCAACCTCGAAGCGATCCTGATGCTCCAACCGGACCTGATCATCGCCTCCACCGAACTGCCGCGCGCGCTGTACGACAAGCTCAGCCTGATCGCGCCGACGGTGGTGCCCGAGGGCAGCTCTTTTCAGGATTGGCGCCGCATCTACCGCACCTATGCCCAGGCGCTGGGCAAGCCGGACCTCGCCGACCGACGCATTGCCGAGATCGACGCCCGGGTCGCCGAGCTGCGCCAGCGCCTGCCCGACGGCCAGCAGGTCAGCGTGGTGCGCTGGAATCCGCAGGGGCCGTTCGTGATGTCCAGCCAATTGTTCGTCGGTCAACTACTCGATGCGCTGGGCCTGAAGCCCAATGAGCTGGCGACCCAGACCAAGCGACCGCACACCGACATCCTGAGCCTGGAAAACCTCGCCAAGGCCGATGCCGACTGGATCTTCCTCGCCACGCTCAACCCCGACGGCGAGAAAGCGCTCGAGGCGGCGCGCCAGCAGCCGGCCTTCACCCGCCTGGGCGCGGTGAAGAACGACCGGGTCGTCAGCGTCGACGGCCAGATCTGGAGCAGCAGCTCCGGCTACCTGGCGGCGCAGCAGGTGCTGGACGACGTCGAGCAGGCGTTGCTCGACTGATGACCGCCGCGCGACTGCCCCTGCCGACGGTGCTGCTGTCGGCGGGGCTGCTGCTGTCGGTGCTGTGCCTGGCGAGCCTGCTGCTCGGCGCTGGCGATGTCGGCATCGGCCCGAGCCTGGCCGCGTTGTTCGGTGGCGGCGACGACGATGCACGCTTCGTGGTGTTCGAACTGCGCGGGTTGCGGACCGAGCTGGCGGTGCTGGTCGGCGTCGCGCTCGGCGCGGGCGGGCTGTTGCTCCAGGCAGCGACGCGCAACCCGCTGGCCGAACCGGGCCTGCTCGGCGTCAGCGCCGGCGCGTCCTTTGCCGTGGTGGTGGCGATCAGCCTCGGTGCGAGCGCCGGGACGCTGAGCCTGGCGGTGGCGGTGCTCGGCGCGATGGTCGGCTGCGTGCTGGTGCTGCTGGTCACGCAGTTGCGCGGCGTGGGCGACGATCCGGTGCGGCTGGTCCTCGCGGGCGCCGCCTTCACCGGCCTGCTCACGGCGCTCAGCAGCCTGCTGCTCCTGCAAGACCAGCGGACCGCCGATGAAGTCCGCTTCTGGGTGATCGGCGCGCTCGCCGGCCGCTCGCCGGACACCGTGAGCTGGAGCCTGCCGGGGCTGATCCTCGGCCTGCTGGTCGTGCTGCCGCTGGTGCGCCCGCTGGCCGCCCTCACGCTGGGCGAGCGGGTCGCCAGCGGCCTCGGCCACCATCCGCAACTGACGCGCCTGGCCACCTTGCTGGCGGTGGCGCTGCTGGTCGGCACCGCCACCGCCGCGGCCGGCCCGATCGGCTTCGTCGGCCTGGTGGTGCCCTTCCTGGCTCGTCGGCTGGTTGGCAGCGATGTCCGCCGTGGCCTCGGTGTCGCCATCCTGCTCGGTCCGTGCGTGGTGCTGGCCGCCGATATCCTGTCGCGGCTGCTGGTGCGGCCGTATGAACTGCCGGTGGGCGTGGTGACCGCGTTCGTCGGCGCGCCCATCCTCATTGCGGTGGTGCGCAGCCACCGGTTGCCGTCGCTCTGATGAACATCCCACTCGCTCACGCCTCATCGGCCCCGCGGGACCACTGGCTGCTCGGCATCGCTGGTCTGCGGCTGCTGATCCACCGGCGCAGCCTGCTCGCCGGGATCGGCCTGTGCCTCGCACTCGCCGCCAGCCTCGGCTGGCTGCTGATCGCCGGCACGCATGACCTGACGCTCTGGCAAGCGCTGCGCGCCGCGACCGGCGACGGCAATCCGCTGCAGGTGCTGCTGGTCCGCGAGCTGCGATTGCCGCGCCTGGTCGCCGGGCTGCTCAGCGGCGCGGCGCTCGGTGCCGCCGGCTGCCTGCTCCAGACCCTGGCCCGCAACCGGCTGGCCACCCCCGGCGTGATCGGCATCGACGACGGCGCCACCGCCTTCGCCGTCGCCTCGATCGTCGCCGTGCCGACCAGCCTGGCGCCGACCGCCCTCGCCCTGTCCGGCGCCAGCACCGCCGCGGTCCTGGCCTTTGCACTGGCGGCCGGCGGTGGCGCGCGCGGGTATCGCTTCATCGTCGTCGGCATCGCGATCGGCGTGCTGTTCGGCGCGCTGACCAACCTGATGCTGGCGCGCGCCGACATCGACGCCGCCAACGCTGCCTATCCCTGGACGGTCGGCAGTCTCAATGCCCGCCCCGCGCAGGCGGTGTGGCTGCTCGGCATCGGCCTGGCATTGGGGCTGCCGGCGGCCAAGCTGCTGGTCAGACCGCTCGCGGTGATGCGCTTTTCCGACAACGTGGCGATCGGCCTCGGCGTCGATCTGCCGCGCATCCGCCTGCTGACCCTGGCGCTGACCGTGTGGCTCACCGCGCTGGCGGTGGCCGTGGTCGGGCCGGTCGGACTGATCGCCCTGGTCGCGCCGGAGATGGCGCGCTACCTCTGCCGCCAGCACGGCGTTCCGGTCGTCAACTCGGCGCTGAGCGGCGCGCTCCTGATGGTGCTGGCCGACTGGGTCGGGCGGACGGTGCTGGCCCCGGTGGAAATACCGGTGGGCATCATCATGGCCATCGTCGGCGGCCCCTACCTGCTGTGGATTCTCCTACGCCAACCTTCGCGGACCCTGACATGAGCGACATCCCCTCCATCCTCGTCGAAGGCGCCCGGACCGAGGCCCGCCTCGAAGCCCGGCAGCTGAGCATGGGCTATGGCGAAACGGCCGTGCTGCGCGACCTGGACCTGCAATTGCCGCGCAGCCAGGTGACCGCCATCGTCGGCCCCAATGGCTGTGGCAAGTCGACGCTGCTGGCCGGCCTCGCGCGCCTGCACAAACCCACCTGCGGCGCGGTGCTGCTCAACGGCGAGGCGATCAACCGGCTGCCGACCCGCGACGTCGCCCGGCAGCTGGCGCTGCTGCCGCAGGACGCCAGCGCGCCGGACGGGCTGACCGTCGCCGAGCTGATCCGCTTCGGCCGGCAGCCGCACCAGCGCCTGCTGCACCAGTGGAGCGCCCACGACCAGGCGATCGTCGAGGCCGCCTTGCAGGTCGCCAACCTCGCCGAGCTGGCGGATCGGCCGTTGCAGTCCATGTCCGGCGGCCAGCGCCAGCGCGCCTGGATCGCCATGGCCGTGGCGCAGAGCACGCCGTTGCTGCTGCTCGACGAACCGACCTCGGCGCTCGACCTGGGGCATCAGATCGAGGTGTTCGAGCTGATTCGCCAGCTCGCCGGCGCCGGCAAGACGGTGGTCATGGTCGTGCACGATCTGGCCAGCGCCTGCCGCTATGCCGATCACCTGGTGGCCATGAACGGTGGGCAGGTCATCGCCAACGGTCCGCCGGATGAGGTCGTCACGCCGGAACTGGTGCAGACCCTGTACGGCGTCCACTGCACGCTGCTGCGCGACCCGCTGCACGGCACGCCGATCATTGCCGGCGTGACCCGGCTCTGCGACGACGACCGGGGCTGAGCCGCCTCACGGCCGGTGGCCGCCGGCCGTGTTTTGTCCATCCGCACGCCGCCCCCATCCGCACCGCTATCCGCACCGCCATAAACAGAACGCATGGAATGAGCGCCGTTATGCATTGTTCGGCGCGTCCGGCTGCGTGCCACCATCGACCGCGACTAACCAAGCCGTCGCCGCGCCACTGGCCATCCGCAGCCAGCGAAGACGACGGCCCGGCCCGCGATCGCTGGCCTCGTTGGCCTATGCCGCTCGCGGACCGAAAAACAACAACAAAAGGAAATCGCAATGTCCACATGGTCGAAGCGACTGCTCGCACTGCTCGTCACCGCCTCCCTTGGCCAGGCCGCGCACGCCGCCGAACCGGAGGTGACGCTCAAGATCCATCACCAGCTCCCGGCCCATTCGGTCACCCAGGCCGACCTGCTCGAACCCTGGGCGAAGAAGATCACCGAGGAGTCGGACGGGCGCATCCAGTTCCAGTTCTACCCCTCCATGCAACTGGGCGGCACGCCACCCCAGCTGGTCGACCAGGTCCGCGATGGCGTCGCGGACATCGTCTGGGCGCTGCCGGGCTACAACAGCGGCCGGTTCCCGCTCATCTCCGCCTTCGAACAGCCCTTCATGAGCACCTCCGCCGAGGCGACCAGCCAGGCGATGTGGGACTTCATCCAGAAGCACGGCCAGAAGGAATTCGAGAACATGCACCTGCTGGCCACGCACGTCACCGACGGCGCGCTGGTGCATACCACCGAAGCGCCGATCAAGACGATGTCGGATTTCCGCGGCAAGAAGATTCGCGCCGCCAACCGCACCTCGACCAAGCTGATCAGCCTGCTGGGCGGCACGCCGGTCGCGATGCCGGTGCCGCAGATTCCCGAAGCGCTGTCCAAGGGCGTCGTGGATGGCGCCATCGTGCCGTGGGACGTGGTGCCCGCGCTCAAGCTGCATGAGCTGGTCAACTACCACACCGAGATGGCGCCCGGTCAGCCGGAGCTGATGTACACCGCCGTCATCATCGCGATGAACCCCGACGTCTACGCCAAGCTGCCCGCCGATCTCAAGAAGGTCATCGACGACAACAGCGGCCTGGCGCTGTCCCGCCAGGCGGGTCGCCTGTTCGACACCCAGGTCGTCGAGACCGGCCATGAACTGGCCCGGCAGGAAGGCAACGAGGTCTACGTGCTGCCCGTCGACGAGCAGCAGAAGTGGATGAAGGCCGCCAAGCGCCTGGACGAAGACTGGATCGAAGAAGTCGAGGACAAGGGCTACGAGAACGGCGCCGCGCTGCTGCAGGACGCGCGCGATCTGATCGATCAGTACAGCAAGGCCCAGTGACCCGTCGTGGGGGGGGGCGAGCACGCCTCCCGCCTGGAGAGCAGGATGAACCGAGCCTTCGCACCGCGCCTGGCACCGCACCGCCGTGCCTCCGATCCGTTCCACCGGCGCGCCACGCCGGGCCGGTCCGGCAGGGCGTCGATGCGGCCACCGGATGCTGTTCGATTATCGAACGATAAGACGATTATCGAATTGCCAGGCGGTACTCCGACCTAGCAGGATTCCCACGCGGCGCGACGCAGAGCCGTTTTGCCAGCGCTCTGCCGCAATCGACCAATAAAAAGAAAAGGGACAACGCGATGCTCACGCTCTCCAAACGGCTTCTTACCCTGTTCGCCGCCGGCTCGCTGGCGATCCACGGCCTTGCGCATGCCGATGAACCGGTCGTCACCCTGAAGGTCGCGCACTTCCTGCCGGCGCATTCGGTGACCCAGGCCGACTTCCTCAAGCCCTGGGCCGACCGCATCACCGAGCAATCGGACGGTCGCATCCAGTTCCAGTTCTACCCCTCCATGCAACTGGGCGGCACGCCGCCGCAACTGGTCGACCAGGTGCGCGACGGCGTCGCCGACATCGTCTGGACGCTGCCCGGCTACACCAGCGGCCGCTTCCCGCTGATCGCCGCGTTCGAGCTGCCCTACATGAGCCGCTCGTCCGAGGCCAGCAGCCAGGCGATGTGGGACTTCGTCGCCAAGCACGGGCAGGAGGAGTTCAAGAACATGCACCTGCTGGCCACGCACCTCACCGACGGCGCGCTGGTGCACACCACCGACAAGCCGATCCACGAGATGAGCGACTTCCGCGGCCTCAAGCTGCGCGCCGCCAACCGCACCGCCACCCGCACCATCGCCCTGCTCGGCGCCACGCCGGTGGCGATGCCGGTTCCGCAGGTGCCCGAGGCCCTGTCCAAGGGCGTGGTCGACGGCGCCGTGCTGCCCTGGGACGTGGTCCCCGCGCTCAAGCTGCACGAGCTGGTCAAGTACCACACCGAGTCGGCCCCCGGCATGCCGGCGCTGATGCACACCGCGCTGATACTGGCGATGAACCCGGCCACCTACGAGGCACTGCCCGCCGACCTGAAGAACGTCATCGACGACAACAGCGGCCGCGCCCTGTCCCGCGAAGCAGGCCGGATCTGGGACAACAAGGTGATCGAGATGGGCCACACGCTGGCCAACGAGCGCGGCAATGAAATCCATGTCCTCAGCCCCGAGGAACAGCAGAAGTGGATGCAGGCCACCCGCCCCGTCCATGAAGACTGGATCGAGGAGGTCGAGGACAAGGGCTACGAAAACGGCGAGGCGCTGCTCGAAGAGGCCAAGCAGCTGATCGAGACCTACAACGCCGCGCTACCCCGCTGACCTGAACGAGGCGCCGCCCTTTCGTGGCGGCGCCGGAGACCTACCATGAGCGAACCCCTAGCGCAGGCCGCCCCGGCGCCTGCGGATGCCCTCGGCCGCCTGCTCGACCGCCTGTCCCGCCTGCTGGCGCTGATCGGTGGCGTGCTGCTGGTGGCGATGACCCTGATGGCGACCTACAGCATCGTCATGCGCACCCTGTTCAACGAGCCGCTGCTCGGCGACGTCGAGCTGGTGCAGATGGGCTGCGGCATCGCCATCGTCTTCTTCCTGCCGCTGTGCCAACTGCGTCGCGGCAACGTGATCGTCGACGTGTTCACCCTGCATGCGCCCGAGCGGGTCCGGCGCTCGCTCGACGTCTTCGGCAACCTGCTGATGGCGCTGGCCGCCGGCCTGCTGGCCTGGCGCTCGGTGATCGGCACGCTGGACACCTACGGCAATGGGGAGGAGTCGATCATCATGGGGCTGCCGATGTGGTGGTCCATGAGCGCCTTCCCGCCCGGTTTCGCGGTACTTGCGCTGGTCGCGCTGTACACCGCCTGGCAAGACTTCAGTGGTAAGGACAAGCGCCCATGAGCAGTGTTGAAATCGGCGGGCTGTTCCTCGCCATCCTTCTGGTGTTGCTGGTGGTGCGCATCCCGATCGCCATCGCCATGTTGCTCACCGGCGTTGGCGGCTACGTGGCCATCAGCGGCTGGGACCCCTTGCTGAGCTACCTGAAGACCGTCGCCTACGCGCGCTTCACCGTGTACGACCTGTCGGTGATTCCGCTCTTCCTGCTGATGGGCCAGTTCGCCTCGCGCGGCGGCCTGGCGAGCGGCCTGTTCCGTGCCTCGGCGGCCATGATCGGCCACTGGCGCGGCGGGCTGGCGATGTCGGCGATCGGCTCGTGCGCGGCCTTCGGCGCCGTGTGCGGCTCCTCCATCGCCACCGCCGCGACGATGGGCCAGGTCGCCCTGCCGGAACTCAAGCGCTACAACTACTCCGGCTCGCTATCGGTCGGCTGCCTCGCCGCGGGCGGCACGCTCGGCATTCTCATCCCGCCGTCGGTGGTGCTGGTGATCTACGCCATCCTGGCGCAGCAGAACATCTCGGCGCTGTTCATGGCCGCGTTCATCCCAGGCATCCTCGCGGCGATCGGCTACATGATCGCCATCTCCATCTACGTCCGCCTGAACCCCGACGCCGGCCCCGCCCAGCCGCGCCTGTCCTGGCGCCAGCGACTGGCCGCGCAGAAAGGCGTGTGGCCGGTGCTGCTGATCTTCATCCTGGTCCTCGGCGGCATCTACAGCGGCTGGTTCACCCCGACCGAAGCGGCGGCGATCGGCACCGTCGGCACGGCGATCTTCGCCGTCGTGCTCGGCAAGATGCGCTTTGCCGAATTCAAGGAAGTGCTCTACAGCACTGCGGTGACCACCGGCATGATCTTCATGATCCTGCTGGGCGCCGACATCATGAATGCCTTCCTGGCCATCTCGCAGTTGCCTGTCGCACTGGCCGACGCCATCGGCGAAAGCGGCTTCGGCCCCTTCGTGGTACTGGCCGGCATCCTGGTGCTGTACCTGTTCCTCGGCTGCGTCATGGACACCATGTCGATGATCCTGCTGACCATCCCGATCTTCTTCCCGATGATCATGGGGCTGGACTTCTATGGCCTCGACCAGACCGAGAAAGCCATCTGGTTCGGCATCCTCGCGCTGATGACGGTCGAGATCGGCATGATCACCCCGCCCGTGGGCATGAACGTCTACGTCATCAGCAGCATGGCGCCGGAAGTCGGCCTGCGCGAAGCCTTCAAGGGGGTCGTGCCCTTCCTGATTTCCGACGTGCTGCGCGTGGTGGTGCTGGTGCTCTTCCCGTCGATCACGCTGTGCCTGGTGCGCTGGCTGACCTGAGCCGCACCAAGCGACCGGATTGCCGCCCGAGCGGCATCGTCAACCCCTTCGCCGCCAGCGCTGGCGGCGGAGGGACCTACAACCGTAAAAAGGAAAACAACAACAATGAAGCGCCACATCAAGAACGAGCTCGTACGCCAACCGACCGCCCTCAGCCTGCTCGCCCTGGCCGTCGCCACGCTGGCGCCGCTGACCGCCAGCGCCGAAGGCTTCGTCGACGACGCCAAGGTCGGCCTCAACCTGCGCAACTTCTACATCAACCGCGAATTCCGTGACGACAGCATCCAGCGGACCAAAGCCGAGGAATGGACCCAGAGCTTCATCCTCAACGTCCAGTCCGGCTACACGCCCGGCCCGGTCGGCTTCGGCGTCGATGCCATCGGCATGCTGGCAGTCAAGCTCGACGGCGGGCGCGAAACCTACGGCACGGGCTTGTTGCCAGTCGATGGCGACAACCGCCCACGCGACGACTACGGCCGCCTGGCCCTGGCCGCCAAGGCCAAGTTCTCCGAGACCGAGGTGAAGGTCGGCGAGATGATGCCCGTCCTGCCGATCCTGCGCGCCGACGACGGCCGCTCGCTGCCGCAGACCTTCCAGGGCGGCATGGTCACCTCGCGCGAAATCAGCGGCCTGACCCTGTACGGCGGCCAGTTCCGCCAGAACAGCCCGCGTGACAGCGCCAGCATGGATGACATGAGCTACTCCAGCGGCGAGTCCGATCGCTTCAACTTCCTCGGCGGCGAGTACGCCTTCAACGACAAGCAGACCACCGTTGGCCTGTGGACCGCCGAACTGAAGGACGTCTACGAGCAGCAATACGCCCAGTTCCTGCACGTCCAGCCGCTCGGCGAAGACCTGGCCTTGACCGCCAACCTCGGCTACTTCCAGGGCGAAGACGACGGCAGCGCGCTGGCCGGCGAGCTGGACAACAAGACCTACTCCGGTCTGTTCGGCCTCAAGTTCGGCGGCAACACCCTCTACGTCGGCCTCCAGAAAGTCAGCGGCGACACCGGCTGGATGCGCGTCAACGGCACCAGCGGCGGCTCGCTGGCCAACGACAGCTTCAACAACAGCTACGACAACCCCGGCGAGCGGTCCTGGCAGCTGCGCCATGACTACAACTTCGCCGCGATGGGCGTACCGGGCCTGACGCTGATGAACCGCTACATCAGCGGTGACAACATCGAAGTGGGTGCAATCGACGATGGCGAAGAGTGGGGCCGCGAAACCGAGCTGGCCTACACCGTCCAGAGCGGACCGGCGAAGAACCTCAACGTGAAGTGGCGCAATTCCAGCTTCCGCTCCGAGGTCAACAGCCGCGACCTGGACGAGAACCGCATCATCATCAACTACCCGATCTCGATTCTGTAACGCTCGACGTCGCTCCCGTCGGACGCGCCTCCTGCGCGTGATCGCTTCGGCCCGCCTTGCGCGGGCCTTTTTTTCATCCCCAGCACAGCGCTGGCTGCGCCGTCAGAGACGGTCTGGGCCGCCCGGAACTGGCTCGCTGCGCCGGCGATTGCGGGCCACGCCAGTCGATAATCGAACAGTGTTTCCCGCCGAAGCGGCAATAAGCCATAGCTGCCCGTGGACGATCGCGCTTTCAATGTATTAACTAGATCGTACATTTCGAGGGTGACACCAATGACAACAATCATCCTGGTCCTCAACGGACCCAACCTGAACCTGCTCGGTACCCGCGAGCCCGCGACCTACGGCCATGAAACGCTCGCCGACATCGCCCGGCTCTGCCATGACACCGCCGCGGCCCGCGGGATGGAGGTCGACTTCTTCCAGACCAACCATGAAGGCGAACTGATCGAGCGCATCCACCAGGCGCGCGGCCGCTGTGCCGGCATCCTGATCAATCCGGCCGCCTGGACCCACACCTCGGTGGCGATCCGCGATGCGCTGGCCGCCGTCGAGTTGCCGGTCATCGAGGTGCACCTGTCCAACGTCCACGCGCGCGAAGCCTTCCGCCACCATTCCTACGTCTCGCCGGTCGCGGTCGGCGTCATCTGCGGGCTGGGCAGCAACGGCTACCGCCTCGGCCTTGAGCATTTCGCCCAGCTGCTGGGTGGCGCGTCGTGATGCCAACTCCTCCGAACGCCGTGCTCGCCGGGCTGATCGGGGCCGGCATCCAGGCCTCCCGCACGCCCGCGCTGCACGAGCGCGAAGGCGATGCGCAGGGCCTGCGCTATCTCTATCGCCTGATCGACCTCGATGCCCTCGGACTGAGTGTCGCCGCCCTGCCCGAGCTGCTCACCGCCGCGCAGCGCATGGGCTTCACCGGCTTGAACGTCACCTACCCGTGCAAGCAGGCGATCATTCCGCTGCTCGATGGACTCTCCGAAGAAGCCGCCGGCATCGGGGCGGTCAACACCGTGGTGCTGCATGACGGCAAGCGCATCGGCCACAATACCGATGCGCTCGGCTTTGGCGAAGGCTTTCGCCGCGGCCTGCCGGATGCCGCACGCCACCGCGTGGTGCAGATGGGCGCGGGCGGCGCCGGTGCCGCCGTGGCCCACGCACTGCTGAGCCAGGGTGTCGAGGAGCTGACCCTGTTCGAGGTCGATCCGGCACGCGCCCAGGGCCTGGTCGACAACCTCGCGCAACGCTTCGGTCCGGGCCGCGCGCGCGTCGGCACGGACCTGCCGGCGGCGATGGCCGCGGCCGACGGGCTGGTCAACACGACCCCGATGGGGATGGCCAAGCTGCCCGGCACGCCCGTCCCGGCCGAGCTGTTGCGGCCGGCCCTGTGGGTCGCCGAGATCGTCTACTTCCCGCTGGAAACCCAATTGCTGCGCGACGCCCGCGCCCTGGGTTGCCGCACGCTCGACGGCAGCGTCATGGCGGTGTTCCAGGCGGTCAATGCCTTCGAACTGTTCAGCGGACGGCAGGCGGACGCCGACCGCATGCTCAGGCACTTTGCCAACTTCGGCTGAAGCAGACCCGCACGGGCTGCGGCCCTGCGGTCCCGCCTCGGTCGATCTACAAAAACAAGAGGTGCGTGCAAGATGAAAACGCTCGTCGAAGGGTACTTCCGGCTCCTCAAGCTGCTGGTCGTTGCCTGCATGGCAGTGATGGTGGCGATGGTGTTCGGCAACGTGGTGCTGCGCTATGCGTTCAACTCGGGCATCAGCGTCAGCGAGGAGCTGTCGCGCTGGTGCTTCGTGTGGATGGTCTTCCTCGGCGCCCTGATCGCCCTGCGTGAACACGCTCACCTGGGCCTGGACACCCTGGTCCGGCGCCTGCCGCCGAGCGGCCGGCGGCTGTGCCTGGTGATCGGCCACCTGCTGATGCTGTTCGTCTGCTGGCTGATCACCAAGGGCAGCTGGGCGCAGGCGGTGATCAACCTGAACGTGACGGCGCCGGCTTCCGGCCTGTCGATGGCCTGGTTCTATGCCGCCGGCGTGGTGTTCGGTGTCAGCGCCGGCGCGATCCTGCTGGTCGAGCTGGTCCAGGCCTTGCGCGGCCGCTATGACGGCGCCGGGCATGACGTTGCCCGTGCAACCGAATCCCCGCTGACCCCGGCCACCGAGGGGAGGGCCCGCCCATGACCCTGTTCATCTTCCTCGGCTCGCTGATCGGCAGCATGGCGATCGGCATCCCGATCGCCTTCGCGCTGCTGCTGGTGGGCGTGGCGCTGATGCTCTACCTCGGCCTCTTCGACGCCCAGATCATCGCCCAGAACCTGCTCAACGGTGCCGACAGCTTCCCGCTGATGGCCGTGCCCTTCTTCATGCTCGCCGGCGAGATCATGAATGCCGGCGGCCTGTCGCGGCGCATCGTCAACATCGCGCTGGCGCTGGTCGGCCACAAGCGCGGCGGCCTGGGCTACGTGGCGATCATCGCCTCCTGCCTGCTGGCCTCGCTGTCCGGCTCGGCGGTGGCCGACGCCGCCGCGCTCGCCGCGTTGCTGGTGCCGATGATGGTTCAGGCCGGCCATAGCCGCGAACGCTCGGCCGGCCTGATCGCGGCGGGCGGCATCATCGCGCCGATCATCCCGCCGAGCATCGGCTTCATCGTTTTCGGCGTCGCCTCCGGCGTATCGATCTCCAAGCTGTTCCTCGCCGGCATCGTGCCGGGGCTGCTGCTGGGCTGCGCGCTGGCGATCGCCTGGTGGTTCGTCTCGCGTGGCGAAACGGTCGAAATGCCACCCAAGCGCAGCCGCCGGGAAGTGCTCAAGGCGCTGCTGGACGGCAGCTGGGCGCTGGGACTGCCACTGATCATCGTCGTCGGCCTGAAGTTCGGCATCTTCACCCCGACCGAAGCGGCGGTGGTGGCGGCGGTCTATGCGCTGTTCGTCGCGGTGGTGATCTACCGCGAACTCAAGCTGACCGACCTGTTCGAGGTGACCCTGTCGGCCGCCAAGACCACCTCGGTGGTGATGTTGCTAGTTGCCGCGGCGATGGTGTCGTCCTGGCTGGTGACCATCGCCAACCTGCCCGGCCAGCTCAGCGCCCTGCTCGCCCCGCTGATGGACAACCCCACCCTGCTGCTGGTCTGCGTGATGCTGGTGATCATCGCGATCGGCATGGTCATGGACATGACGCCGACCATCCTGATCCTCACGCCCGTGCTGATGCCGGCGATGAAGCAGGCCGGCATCGACCCGGTGTATTTCGGCGTGCTGTTCCTGGTCAACACCTCCATCGGCCTGATCACGCCGCCGGTGGGCACGGTGCTCAACGTCGTCTGCGGCGTTTCGAAGCTGAAGATGGAAGAGATCGTCCGCGGCATCTGGTCCTTCCTGCTCGCTCAGCTGGTCGTCCTGCTCCTGCTCGTGCTGTTCCCGGTGCTGGTCACCGGCCCGATGAAGTTCCTCGCCGGCTAGCCGGCACCTCACTGCTTCACCCAACAACAACAATGGAGAGTCACATGAACAACTGGTTGAAAACCCTCGTCGCCGCCGCCTGCGCCACCGGTCTGGCCATCGCCAGCCTGCAGGCCCAGGCCGCTGAATACCGCGACCAGACCCTGCGCTTCGCCTTCCAGAACGTAAAGGACCACCCCCAGGGCCTCGGCGCGCAGAAGTTCGCCGACCTGGTGAGCGAAAAATCCGGCGGCAAGATGAAGGTGCGCCTGTTCCCCGGCGGCATCCTCGGCGGCGACCTGCAGACCGTCTCGGCGCTGCAGGGCGGCATGCTCGACATCACCGTGCTCAACTCCGGCATCCTCGCCGCGCAGGTACCGGACTTCGCGCTGTTCGACTTTCCCTTCCTGTTCGAGAACAGCGAGCAGGCCTACGAGGTCATGGACGGCCCGGTCGGCCAGGAACTGGCCAAGCGGCTGGAGAGCAAGGGCCTGATCGGTCTCGGCTACTGGGACCTGGGCTTCCGCCAGGTGACCAACAACAGCCGCCCGATCACCGGCCCGCAGGATCTCGACGGCCTGAAGATCCGGGTCATCCAGTCACCGATCTACCTGGAAACCTTCAAGGCGCTGGGCGCCAACCCGGTGCCGATGCCTTTCCCGGAGGTCTACACGGCGCTCGAACAGGGCACCGTGGACGGCCAGGAAAACCCCTTCACCGTCATCGAAGGCAACAAGTTCAACGAGGTGCAGAAGTACCTCTCGGCGACCAATCACATCTACAACCCGCAGTCGCTGATCATCGGCCAGAAGACCTGGAACCGCCTGAACGCCGATGAACAGGCCCTGATCCGCGAAGCCGCCGCCGAGGCGACCCAGTACCAGCGCCAGGTCACGCAGGAACAACAGGGCAAGGCCCTGGAAACGCTCAAGCAAACCATGCAGTACAACGAAGTGGACAAGCAGGCCCTGGCCGCCTTCCGCGCGAAGGTCAAGCCGGTCATCGAACAGTTCTCCAAGGACATCGACCCGGCCCTGCTCAAGTCGCTGCACGAGGCGGTCGGCCAGTAAGGCGCTACCGTCGAACGAAAAAGACGGGCCAGGAGCCCGTCTTTTTTTCACGGCGCGTCGCAGGATCGAGCCCGCCGGCACCATGGAGCATGGCTACATCGCTCCGTAGGAGCCCGCTTGCGGGCGATGCTCTTTGGGAGGCCGCATCCACGCGGTATAAGCCCACCCCCGCAGCCCGGATCGCCAGCAAGCTGGCTCCTACAAAAAGCGGCGACGCTCCGTGCCATCGGGCAAGCTCATCGCATTCGTAGGACGACCGGCGGCACCGCAGAGGCAACACCACACCCGTAGGAGCCCGCTTGCGGGCGATGCTCTTTGGCAGTCGCAACCGAGAGGTACCGGCCCCACCCCCGCAGCCCGATCGCCAGCAAGCTAGCTCCTACAAAATGCGGTGGCGCTCCGTGCCATCGAGCACACCCGTAACGTTCGTGGGCCCCGTCGCCATCAAACAGGCGACACCACACCCGTAGGAGCCCGCTTGCGGGCGATGCTCTTCGCAGCCGCAACCGCGCGGTACCGGCCCCACCCCCGCAGCCCGGATCGCCAGCAAGCTGGCTCCTACAAAAAGCGGTGGCGCTCCGTGCCATCGAGCTCACCCATCACATTCAAGGGCTCCGCCGCCATCAAGCAGGCGGCACCGCACCCGTAGGAGCCCGCTTGCGGGCGATGCTCTTTGGCAGTCGCAACCGAGCGGTACCGGCCCCAGCCCCGCAGCCCGATCGCCAGCAAGCTGGCTCCTACGCAAAGCGTCTTCGCCCGCGCCAAGCGCGAATCAGGCCTCGCCCAGCGATTCCACGCCCAGTTCGTCCCAGACTTGTTCGGCCAGGTGGAAGGTGGCGTTGGCGGCGGGGATGCCGCAGTAGATTGCGCTTTGCAGCAGCACTTCCTTGATCTCGTCGCGCGTCACGCCGTTGTTGCGGGCGGCGCGCAGGTGCAGCTTCAGTTCGCCCTCGCGGTTCATGCCGATCAGCATGGCGATGGTGATCAGGCTGCGGGTATGGCGCGGCAGGCCGGGGCGGGTCCAGATGTCGCCCCAGGCGTGGCGGGTGATCATTTCCTGGAATTCTTCGTTGAACGGCGTGGCGTTCTGCAGGCTGCGGTCGACATGGGCGTCGCCGAGCACGGCGCGACGCACCTGCATGCCGGCGTCGTAGCGTTGTTTTTCGTCCATCGGTATCCCCGTGGGTGCTGGGTGGGCGGAAGGAAAGGCTTCGCGAGCAAGCTCGCTGCTACAAAAAGCGCAACACGCGGGTGGTGAAGGCCTCGCCGGCCTCGACGTTCGACAGGTGCGCCGCCTCGAACTCGACCCGCTCGGCGTCGGCGATGCGCGCCTGCATGAAGCGGCCATCCTCGCAGGTGGTCACCGCATCGCCTATGCCGCAGACCACCAGCGTCGGCGCCCGGATCGCGCCGAGCTGCTCGCGGAAATCGGCATCACGCACGGCCGCGCAGTTGGCCGCGTAGCCGTCCGGCGAAGTCTGCGCCAGCATCGCCACGATCGGCTCGACCCGCTCGGGCTGGGCGGCGGCGAAGCCCGGGGTGAACCAGCGACCGATCGAGGCGTCGCGCAGATCGCGCATGGCCTGTTCGCGGCCCTTGAGCACCGTGTCGATGCGGCCGTTCCAGACATCGTCGTTGCCGATCTTCGCCGCCGTGTTGCACAGCACCAGCCGCTCGAGACGGTCGCCGGCGTGGATGCCCAGCCACTGCCCGATCAGCCCGCCCATCGACAGGCCGCAGAAGGAAAAGCGCCGCATGTCGAGCCCGTCGAGCAAGGCCAGCACGTCGCGGCCCAGCTGCTCGATGGAGTACGGCCCGGGTGTCACCAGCGACGCGCCGTGGCCGCGGGTGTCGAAGCGCAGCACGCGGAAGCGTTCGGCGAACGCCGGGACCTGCGCGTCCCACATGTGCAGGTCGGTGCCCAGCGAGTTGGACAGCACCAGCACCGGCGCGGCGGCCGGACCGTCGAGGCGGTAGTTCAGCGGACCATCGGACAGGGAAAAGGCTGGCATGCGCGCTCCTTAGCGAAGGGATCGGTGCTCGGCCACGGCGCGGTCGACCCAGCGGCGCGCCTGACCCAGGTAATGCGCCGGATCGAGCAGGCGATCCAGCTCGTCGGCGGTGAAGTGTCCGGTAACCACGGGGTTGTCGGCGAGCACCGCGCGCAGATGGCGCCCTTCGGCCACCGCCTGCTTGCAGCAGCGCTCGACCTCATGGTGCGCGGCGTAGCGGCCGATTCGCTGCGCCAGCGCGATGCTGATCGCCTCGGCAAGCACCAGCCCGCGGGTGAGTTCGAGGTTCGCCGCCATGCGCGCTTCGTCGAATTCGAGCGCGGGCACGGCGACCCGCGCCTGCTGCAAGGCGCCGGCGACGAGGCAGCAGAGTTCGGGCAGCGTCTCCCACTCGGCGTGCCAGAGGCCGAGGCTGCGCTCGTGTTCCTGCGGCATGGCCGAGAGCATCGTCGCGACCAGACCGGGCGCGCGCGTCGCGGCGGCGATCATCACCGCGCTGCCGACCGGGTTGCGCTTGTGCGGCATGGTCGAGGAGCCGCCCTTGCCCGGCTCCGCGGGTTCGAAGACCTCGCCGACATCGGTCTGCATCAGCAGCGAGAGATCGCGCCCGAGCTTGCCCAGCGAACCGGCGACGAGCCCTAGCAGGCTGGCGAACTCCACCAGCCGGTCGCGCTGCGTATGCCAGGGCTGGTCCGGCAGGTTCAGGTCCAGCTCGCGGGCCAGCGCCTCGCTCACCGGCCAGGCCTGCGCGCCCAGTGCCGCCAGCGAGCCGGAGGCGCCGCCGAATTGCAGGCACAGCAGCCGCGGCTTGAGTTCGGCCAGGCGCTGGCGGTGGCGGGTGATCGCCCCGAGCCAGCCGGCGATCTTCATGCCCAGGGTGACCGGCGTGGCGTGCTGCAGCCAGGTGCGGCCGCTGATCGGCGTGGCCGCGTGGCGCTCGGCCTGCACAGCCAGCGCATCGGCGAGCTGGACCAGATCAGCGTCGAGCAGCCCGATGGCCTGGCGCAGTTGCAGCACCAGCCCGGTGTCCATGACGTCCTGACTGGTGGCGCCCAGGTGGACGTAGCGCTCGGCCTCCGGGGCCGTGGCCGCGATCTGCCGGCCGAGCGCCTTGACCAGCGGAATCGCGGAATTGCCGGCACTGCCGATGGCCTCGGCCAGTGCCGCGAAGTCATAGCGCTCGGCCCGGCAGGCCGATTCGATCGCCGCCACGACGCCGGACGGAATCACGCCCACCGCCGCCTCGGCGCGCGCCAATGCCGCCTCGAAATCGAGCATGCCCTGCACCCGGCCGCTGTCGGAGAAGACCGCGCGCATGGCCGGTGCGGTGAAGTAACGATCGAACAGCTGGTTGCTCGGCAGGTTCACGCCAGACCCTCGTTGATTGCCCAGGCCGTCGGCGGCACGGGCGCTTTCGTGTGTGCGCCAATCCTAGTCTGTCGGCGCCGGTTAGCGCTCGAGCGGCGCGGCGGCTGTTCGCGAGCACGCCCGCGAATCCCTTACCGCCGTGCCCACCGGTTCGCCAGCAAGCTGGCTCCTACAGGCGCCCAGGCGCCGCGAACCGGGCTTCGTTCATGCCCATCGCGTGCAGCGGGCGCGCAGGGCAGATACCTGAGTCGGCCCGCAACGCGACGTGCACTTCGTAGGAGCGAGCTTGCTCGCGAATCTCCTTACGCCGTGCCCGCCGGTTCGCGAGCAAGCTCGCTCCTACAGGAGTCGCGAGCCGGGTTTCGTGCATGCCCATCGCGTGCAGCGGGCGCGCAGGGTAGCTGCCTGAGTCGGCCCGCAACGCGACGTGCACCCCGTAGGAGCGAGCTTGCTCGCGAATCCCCTTACCGCCGTGCCCACCGGTTCGCCAGCAAGCTGGCTCCTACAAGAGCCCAGGTGCCGCGAGCCGGGCTTCGTGCATGCGCATCGCGTGCAGCGCGGGCGCGCAGGTAGATGCCTGAGTCGGCCCGCAACGCGACGTGCACTTCGTAGGAGCGAGCTTGCTCGCGATCCCCTCACGCCGTGCCCACCGGTTCGCCAGCACGCTGGCGCCTACGCAAAGCCCGCGGCAGGCGTCAGACGCGCTCGACCGCCAGTGCCACGCCCTGCCCGACGCCGACGCACATGGTCGCCAGGCCCAAGGTGCCACCGTTCCTTTCCAGCCAGTGCACGGTGCTCAGCACGATGCGCGTGCCGCTCATGCCCAGCGGGTGGCCGAGGGCGATGCCGCCGCCCTGCGGGTTGACCTTGTCGCTGTCGTCCGGCAGGCCGAAGTCACGCACGCAGGCCAGCGCCTGGGCGGCGAAGGCTTCGTTCAGCTCGATGACGTCGAAGTCCTCGACCGTCTTCCCGAGCCGGCCGAGCAGCTTGCGCACCGCCGGGATCGGGCCGATCCCCATGACCCGCGGCTCGACGCCGGCCGAGGCCATGCCGAGGATGCGCGCACGCGGCGTCAGGCCGTATTTTTCCACCGCCTCCTTAGAGGCCAGGACGATCGCCGCGGCGCCATCGTTGACGCCCGAGGCATTGCCGGCGGTGATGGTCTTGTCCGGGCCGTTGACCGGCTTGAGCTTGGCCAGCGCTTCGGCGGTGGTATCCGGGCGCAGGTGCTCGTCGGCATCGACCACCGTCTCGCCCTTCTTCGTTTTGATCACCACCGGGACGATCTCTTCGGCGAAGAAGCCGGCTTCCTGCGCGGCCGCCGCGCGCTGCTGGCTGCGCAGGGCGAAGGCGTCCTGGTCGGCGCGCGAGACGTCGTATTCCTGGGCGACGTTGTCGGCGGTCTCCGGCATCGAGTCGATGCCGTACTGCTGTTTCATCAGCGGGTTGACGAAACGCCAGCCGATGGTGGTGTCCTCGATCTTCTGGGTGCGGCCGAAGGCCGTCTCGGCCTTGCCCATCACGTAGGGCGCGCGCGACATCGACTCGACGCCGCCGGCCAGCACCAGCTCCGCCTCGCCCGCAGCGATCGCGCGAAAGCCCGCGCCCACCGCATCCAGCCCGGAGGCGCAGAGGCGGTTCAGGGTGATCGCCGGCACGCTCACCGGCAGCCCGGCGAGCAGCGCGGCCATGCGCGCGACGTTGCGGTTGTCCTCGCCGGCCTGGTTGGCGCAGCCCATGTACACCTCGTCGATCGCCTCCGGCGCGAGGCCGGGGTTGCGCTCGAGCAGGGCCTTGAGCGGAATGGCCGCCAGGTCGTCGGCGCGCACGTTGGCCAGGCCGCCGCCGAAGCGCCCGATGGGCGTGCGCACGGCGTCGCAGATGAATACGTCGCGAGTCATTCGTCACCTCCTTTCTGACCGTGCGCCGCGGCGGTGCGGGCTTCGAGGGCACGCAGCGCCTCGAGTTCGGTCGTGTTGGGTTCGGCGGTCACCGCCACCTGATCGGCGAAGCGAATGGCCCAGCCGGTGTTCTCGATCACCTGCTCGCGGGTAACGCCCGGATGCAGCGAAGTGACCACGAACTCGTTGGACCCGGCCTCGGGCTCCATGATGCACAGATCGGTGATGATCGCGACCGGGCCGGCGCCGGGCAGACCCAGGCGCTGGCGGTGGTCGCCACCCTCGCCGTGCCCGACCGAGGTGATGAACGCCAGTTTGTCGACGAAGGTGCGATGCGACTGTTTGAGGATGATCAGCACCTCCTTCGCGCTACCGGCAATTTCCGGCGCGCCGCCGGCGCCGGGCAAGCGAACTTTCGGCTGGTGATAGTCGCCGATCACCGTGGTGTTGATGTTGCCGAACCGGTCCACCTGCGCCGCGCCGAGGAAGCCCACGTCGATGCGCCCGCCTTGCAGCCAGTAACGGAAGATCTCGCCGGTCGGCACCACGGTGTCGGCGGTCTCGGCCAGCTCGCCATCGCCGATCGACAGCGGCAGCACGCTCGGCTTGGCGCCGATCGGGCCGGATTCGTAGATCAGCACCACGTCGGGCGACGACGTCAGTCGCGCGAGGTTGGCGGCCTTGGACGGCAGGCCGATGCCGACGAAGCAGACCGCGCCGTTCTTCAGCCGGCGGGCGGCGGCCACGGTCATCATTTCACTGGTCGAATAGGCGCTCATCAGTTGGCCTCCCCGGCGTTGGCGTGGGCGAGCTTGTGCCGGAACTCGGCGTAGTCACGGGTGCCGCGGACGTACTCGTCGACCCAGGCGTTGAAGCTATCGCGGTCGCGGGCGATCGGGTCCCAGGCCTGGTAGAAGCGGTTGTCGCGCTCGTAATAGCCGTGCGCATAGGACGGGTGCGCCCCGCCCGGCACCTCGCAGACGGCGCTGATCGCCCAGGTCGGCAGCACGCAGGCGTTCATCGGCGCATTCAGGTCGTCGACGACCTCTTCGACGGTGACGATGCAGCGCTTGGCCGCCAGGGCCGCTTCCTTCTGCACGCCGAGGATGCCCCAGAGCAGCACGTTGCCCTTGCGATCGGCCTTCTGCGCGTGGATCACGGTGACGTCCGGGCGCACGCTCGGCACCGCCGCCAGCACTTCGCCGGTGAAGGGGCAGGTCACGCTCTTGAGCATGGGGTTGACCGTCGGCAGGTCGGAGCCGGCGTAGGCGCGCAGCACCGCGAAGGGCAGCCCGGAGGCGCCGGCGACGTAGGCGTTGGCGAGGTCCGCGTGGCTGTGTTCTTCGATTTCCAGCGGCTGCGGCCAGCCCTTTTCGACCGCGTCGCGCAGGCGGTGCAGCGAGCCGACGCCGGGGTTGCCGCCCCAGGAGAAGATCAGCTTCTTCGCGCAGCCGGCGCCGATCAGGAGGTCATAGACCAGGTCGGGGGTCATGCGCACCAGCGTCAGGTCGCGCTTGTTCTGCCGGATCAGCTCGTGCGAGGCAGCGGTGGGAATCAGGTGGGTGAAGCCTTCGAGGGCGACGGTATCGCCGTCATGCACGAAGCGCTGGACGGCTTCGGACAGGGAAAGGAGATCGGCCATGGGAATTCTCGTGGTTGGGTTCCGGCATTCCGATGTCTATCGGGTGACAGCACGTTACCCAGCCGCCCCCTGAGCGCCAATCCGATAATCGACTATTGGTGCGTTTATCGAACGGTATCGTTTCGGTGCTCGATCGCCCCGTTCGGCGCGCCACGACGACAAAGGCCGCGCCACGGTTGCCCGGGCGCGGCCTTCGGCGATCGGCGCTTCAGCTGTACAGGCGGGCGCTCAGCTCTCGGCTCGCCTCGAGCAGCGGCGGCAGAAAGCGCTGCTCCAGTTCGTGGCGGCTGACGCGACCGGCGTGGGTGCCGACGTTCAGCGCCGCGAGCACCTGCCCGGCGGAGTCACGTACCGGCACGGCCAGCGAGCGCAGGCCGACTTCCAGCTCCTGGTCGATGATGACCCAGCCTTGCCGGCGAATCGCCTCGATGCTGGCGCGCAGCGCCTCGGGCGTGCTGACGGTGCGGCTGGTCTTGACCTGCAGTTCGGCGTGCTCGATGTATTCCTCGAGCGCCGCGTCATCCAGCGCCGCCAGCAGGATGCGGCCCATCGAGGTGCAGTAGGCCGGCAGCCGGCTGCCGACGCTCAGGTCCACCGAGATGAGCCGCTGCGGCGTCGCCGAGCGCGCGATGTAGAGAATCTCGTCGCCCTCCATCGTCGCCATCGAGCAGGCTTCGTGCAGTTGCTCGCTCAGGCGATCGAGGATCGGCTGCGCGGTCACCGCCAGCGGCGTCGACGACAGGTACGCATGGCCAAGGGTGAGCACCTTGGGCAGCAGCGAGTAGGTGCGCCCGTCGGTGGTCACGTAGCCGAGCTTCATCAGCGTGTGCAGGCAACGGCGCACGGCGGCGCGCGGGATCTCCGTGCGGTGGCTGATCTGCGCGATGGTCAGGTGGCGCTTGCGCTCCTGAAACGCATGGATGACCGCCAGGCCGCGCGCCAGCGAGGTCATGAAGTTGGGGTCGCCGGTGAAGGCTTCGATGCGTTTGGCCGGCGAGGCGATGATCGGCGGCGCGAGCGGCGTGCCGGAACGGTCTTCGTGCATGGAGGGCTCCCTGGGCTGCGCGATTATCGGACTTTAGTTCGGTAATCGAAATGCAGCCAGCCCCCAGCCGCCGCGCTCAACCCAGCCAGCCGAGGAACAGGCTGATGGTCACGAAAGAGGACACCGTGGTCACCACCAGGGCCGCGGCGCAGCGACCTTCGAGGCCGAAGCGCTGCCCCAGCAGCGGGAAGACGCTCATCATCGGCGCACAGGCGAACAGCACCCCCGCGGTGGCGAGCGACGGCTCCATGCCGCCGATCAGCGTGAAGCAGGCCAGCACGGCCAGCGGGTGCAGCACCAGCTTGCCGACCCCGAGCTGCGCCGCGTCGGCCAGCAGCCCGCGGGTCTTGAGCCCGTAGAGGCTCGCGCCGATGACGAACAGGGCTACCGGCGCGGCCGACAGCGCGAGCATCTCCAGCACCTTCGCCGGGATGGCCGGCAGCCGCACGCCCAGTAGCGCCAGCGCCAGGCCCAGGGAGATCGCCAGGATGATCGGGTTGCGCACCAGCCGCAGCCCGGTCTCGCGCAGCGCCGCCGCGGCGCCACGACCTTTCTGCTCGCCCAGCTCGGCGAGCATCAGCGCCAGCGGGATCATCAGGAGGTTCTCGACCATCATGTTCAGCGCCATGGCGACGGCCGCGGTCGAGCCGAGCGCCATCGCCGCGATCGGGTAGCCGATGAAGCCGCTGTTGGAGACCGACATCCCCATCGCGGTGATCGCGCTGGCGGTCAGGGTGTCGCGCCGCACCAGCCGCGCGAAGGCCAGGCCGCCCCAGAACACCAGCTGCGAGGCCAGCCCGTAGGCGATCACGTAATGGGCGTCGAACACTTCCTCGAGCGGCCGGTCCAGCAGCGCTTTCATCACCAGTGCGGGCAGCGCGAAGGTGATGACGAACTTGCCCATGCCGGCGACCTGCTCGCGGTTGACGATGGCGAAGCGCGCCGCCAGGTAGCCGATGCCGATCAGCACGAAGATGGGCGCGGTGATGCCGAGGATCTGGAGCATGTGACGACTCTGAAGGACGTCCGTCAGGGACGGGATGCAAGCTGGGCCAGGCGACTGGCCGTGCGGGCGAGATCGGGGTGCGCGGCGGGATCGAGCAGCGCCTCCCGCGGCGCGGTACCGACCAGTGTCAGGTGCAGGTCCGCATCGTAGACGATGTCGATGAAATTCACGAAGCGTTGTATGACGTCCGTTCTTTCCCCGTGCAGCGGCGCCAACGGCCCGACCACCAGCCGGCGGAACTGGTCGCACAGCCAGAGGTAGTCGCGGCTGGAGCGCGGTTCGCGAAACAGCTCGTCCACCGTCAGCCAGGCGGTGTCGCCGTCTCGGGCCAGCAGGTGCAGCGGGCGGTGATGGACCTCGCACGCCACGTCGCGGGTTGCCTGCGGTCCGGGCGCCGGCGCGCCGGCGAGCCAATCGGTGGCCTCGGCCTGCCGGTAATCGCCCCAGCGGTAGTCGCCGCGCTGGCGGTAATCCTCGCCGCCGTCGAGTTCGAGCACCTGGAAGCGGCGCTCGATCAGGGCGATGGTCGGCGCGAAGCGTTCGCGGTACAGCGGATTGGGGCAAAGGCCGCGCGGGGCGTAATTGGACGTGCAGACCAGCCCGACGCCCGCCTCGACCAAGCCTTCCAGCAGTCGCCCGAGCAGACGGGCGTCGCCGATGTCGTGCACGTGGAATTCATCGAAGCACAGCAGCCGGGTCCGCTGCGTGATCGCCTCGGCGAGCAGCCGCAGTGGATCGGGTCGACCGGCGAACTCGGCGCTGCGCACCTGGACTTCCTGGAGAAAGGCATGGAAGTGCACGCGGCGCTTGTCGGCGACCGGCGCGGCCTCGAAGAAGCGATCCATGACGAAGCTCTTGCCGCGCCCGACCCCTCCCCACAGGTAGACGCCGGCCGCCGGCTGGCGGCGCCAGCGGCGCGGGCGCAGCCGGGCGTCCAGCCAGTCGGCGAGCGCGTGCATGGCGGCCTTCTGTGCCGGATCGGGGACGAACGCACGATCAGCCAGCGCCTGTTCGAAGCGCTGGCCGATCAGGGTGGCCGTGGATGGCTGGTCGGCGGCAGGGCCGGCCGGATCGACGCTAGAAGTCAAAGAACACCGTCTCTCCTTCCCCCTGGATACGAATGTCGAAGCGGTAGGCCGTCTTGCCATCCACGTCGCAGCGGCGGGCGACCAGGGTCTCGCGTCGCTGTGGCTGTTCGATCAGGTTGAGTACCGGATCCTTCGCGTTGGCGTCGGCCTCGTCGTCGAAGTACAGCCGCGTCTGCAGGTGAATGTTGATGCCGCGGGCGAACAGCGAGACGTTGATGTGCGGCGCGGTGCAGGCGCCGCCGGCGGTCCTGACCGGGCCGGGCTTGACGGTGTGGAGGGCCCACTCGCCAGCATCGAAAGTGGTGGCGGTGCGGCCGAAACTGTTGAACGGCTTCTCGACGTCGTACACCGGGTCGTAATCGCCGTCGGCGTTGGCCTGCCAGAACTCCAGGAAGGAGTCGCGCACCAGGTGGCCATTGCCATCGTAGACGTTACCCAGCAGCAGAATGTGCTCGCCGGGCGCGCCAGGCTTGGCCATCTGGTTCCATATCTCGATTTCACGGGTCGGGTTGCCGGCCGCAGCCAGCGCCAGGCCGATGTGCACGTAGGGGCCGGCGGTCTGCGAGGGGGTTTCGGGCAGCAGTCGAACGGGCATGCGGGCGCCTCCTCAGCGGTTTTCGAAGTGGGTCTTGCGCTGGCCGCGCAGGACGATGTCGAAGCGATAGGCCAGGCAATCCATCGGGATGGCCATGCCCATGTCGAGCCGTGCGATCAGCGTGTCGACCGCCTCGGGATTGGCGATGGACTTGACGATCGGACACAACGGGATCAGCGGATCGCCTTCGAAATACAGCTGAGTGATCAGGCGCGTGGAAATCGACGGACCGCTGACCGAAACGTGGATGTGCGCCGGGCGCCAATCGTTGGGGCCATTGCGCCACGGGTAGGGGCCGGGCTTGACGGTGCGAAAGACGTACTGGCCGTCGTTGTCGGTGATCGCCCGGCCGACGCCGCCGAAATTCGGGTCCAGCGGCGCCAGGTAGCGGTCGTTCTTGTGCCGATAACGACCGCCGGCGTTGGCCTGCCAGATTTCCACCAGGGTGCGCGGGATGGGCTTGCCGTACTGGTCCATGACCCGGCCCGCCACGATGATGCGCTCGCCGACCGGCAGGCCGCCGTGATCGAAGTTCAGCAGCAGGTCGTTGTCATGCTCGCCGAACCGCAGGTGCGAGAAGTCCGGCCCGCTGGCCTCGGACAGGGATTGCGGAATGCTGACCAGCGCCTGGCGCGGCGAACGCGGCACCGATGTCTTGTAGTCGGGGGTCAGGGCTTTGGGGTGCCAGTTGCGGTCGCGCACGACAAAGCGGCTGCTGTCCACGGCGGACATGGCGAGCTCCTCTTGTAGGTTTTATGGAGGCCTGCGAGCAGGCGGACGGGCAGTGTCGGCCAGCCCGAGCGGATAGGAAAACTGAAAAATTGCGGCCAAGCCATAACCCATCGGTTATGGCTGTCAACGTGGAAGACGAGCGACCGGGCCGGCCGCCCAGGTTTCGCGCAACAGGTGACGCGCCGTCCAGGCGTCGCGCCATAACCGGCCCGACACCTGGAACCATGCTCAGACGGTGAACTGGGCGAACGGGTTGCGGCAGGGATAACGCCCCAGGTAGCTCAGCTCGTGCGAGTCGCCCGCCGCCTTGGCCAGGTAATCGGTGTGCGTCACGACGTGGGTGATGAGTTCACGCTCGAAACGATCGATCTGGTAGGCGGAGAAGCTCGAACCCAGCCCCAGCTCGTGCCCACGCTGGAAGGTGATCAGGCCGGCCGTGCGCTTGTCGCTGTAATCCTCGAGAAAATCGTCGACGAAGGCCTTCTGCTGGGCCGCGGCGACGCGGTAGTCGTGCCCCATGAGCCGCCGAACGGCCTCGGCGATGAAGCTGTAGCGATCCTGGTAGACGAACGCGGCGGTGCCGATGGCCGCGACCCCGAGGGTAGCGGCGGAAGCGACGAAGAAACGACGACGGTTCATGGCAGCTCTCCTCAGCCGAACAGGCGGTGGGCGGCGCGCAGCGACAGGGCCGCGGCGGTCAGGCTCGGGTTGGCCGGCGAACAGCTCGGGAAGGCCGCCGTGCCGACGACCACGAGGTTGCGCAGGCGGTGGTGGATCATCCCGGCGTCGATCACCGAGCCATCGCCGTCGACCCCCATGCGCAGCGTGCCCTGCACGTGCGACTCGGTCAGACGCCACTCCTTGAACTGGATCGACTCGACCGGCAACGGCGCCAGCAGCTTGTCCAGGTTGGCGAAGGCATGCTCGACGCCGCGCTTGCCGTAGTCCGATTCGCCCCGGTAATCGATGATCGCCTGGCCGGTCTCGGGATCGATGGTGACGCGGTTGTCGCGGTGCGGCAGGTCTTCGGAGGCGATCATCATCGGCAGGATCTCGCGGTGACGCCCCGGCTCCTTGCGCAGGCCGTAGGGCCAGCGATTCTCGAAATAGAGCAGCGCCGCCGAGCGCTCCTTGCGGAAGTCGCCGTCGTAGAAGAAGTAGTTCAGGCCGGTGGTGATGGTGCTGCCGTCGAAATTTTCGAGCCCGTCGAGGAACACCTCGAGGTTGGCGCCGACCTGCTCGTGCAGTCCGCGCCCGGTGTCGCCGTGATCCATGCCCGAGCGCAGCAGGATGGCCGGGCTCTGGATGGCATTGGCGCCCAGCACGAACAGGTCGCCCGAGACGTGGTGGGTCCGGCCGTCGTGCACGAACTCGACGCCCGACACCTGGCCGCCGCTGTACTCGAGCCGCTGGACCTGCGACTTCAGCACGACATCCACCTTGGGGTGGCCGAACAGGGTCGGGAATCCGTTCTCGGCGGTGAACTTGGCGTTGACGGGGCACAGGTTGCAGCTCGCGTTCGAGCAGCAGGCGCCACGGTGTTCGGTGGCCACGCGCGGGCGTGCCGTGGGCGTGATGAAGTGGTAATCGGGCATGGCCGCCTTCATCAGCCGGTCGATGGCCGTGCCACGGTGCGGCGGCTGCGGGAAGGGCGTACTGCGCGGCAGCACGCGCGCCATGTCCGGGTCGCCGGAAATCGACATGATCCGCTCGGCCTGGCCATAGAAGGGCTCGAGTTCGTCATAGCCGAACGGCCAGTCATGCCCAACGCCGTAGCGCGTACGGGTGGCGAAGTCGCTGGGGTGCAGGCGGGGCGTCTGGGAGAACCAGCAATTCATCCCGCCACCCAGCGCGATGGTGGTGTTCCAGGGCTTTTCGCCGAGGTTGCGGTAGGTGGAATCCGGCGTGATCAGGGTGTTGGACTGGCTCTGGATCTGCCAGGCCCAGGGGTGGAAGTCGCCCCACTCGATGACCAGGACGCGGCCCTTGAGTTTTTCGATGGCCTGGGAGAGGAAGAACGTCGAGCCGAATCCCGACCCAATGATCACCAGTTCGTAATGACCGCCTTCGACGGCCGCGGCGCTAACGCGGTTAAGCTCCATGAAAATTCCCTTTGGTGCAGCTTCCTCGTTGGCTCACCGCCTTGTCGCCAGCCCTCGAAGTTGCCTTGGACGGGAGCGGGCCACTACGCCGGTTCCCGTCGCTGGTTGAGCGAACGCCCCCGCATGCACGGGCACGTTCGCGGGTTCAGGTTTGCGACACGCCGACCGATGTGGCCTGGCGGGGCGTTGCCAGTGCGTCGACATCCTGCGCCGCGTGCTTGACCGCCTCGCCGAGCGAATCCTCGACCAGCCGCTCGCTCAGCTGTCGCTTGTAGTCGCTGGCTGCCCGCTCGGCGGCCGGCAGGCTGACGCCCGCGTTGCGCAGCGCATAGAAGAAGAACAGCGGGATACCGATCGCATAGCGCGAGAACAGCCGCTTGGGTTCCATCACCAGTCGGAACAGCCATTCCATGCCGATCTGCCGGACGAGCATGGGCGCACGCGGGAAGCGCTCGGCGGCGAAGTCGAGAATCGCACCGCCACAGATGAACAGCGCCGGGCCGTCCAGACGCTGGCGCAGCAACACGGCGATCTCCTCCTGCTTGGGCATGCCCATCGCCAGCACCACCACCGGGAAGTGGCCCGCGACGTGGCGCTCCATGACGAAGTCGACGTACTCCTCGGGGCTGCGGAAACCGTCGATCGCGGCGAACGGGTGCTCGCCGAACAGCGCCTTGGCGCCCTGGCTCAGCCATGGCTCCCGGGTGCCCATAGCGAAGAACTCGACGTTGCCGGCCGGATCGTCGGCCAGGTGGCTGAACAGCCGCGGAATGAAGTCCGAGCCGTTGAGGTTGGCGCCCGGCTCGAGCCGGTTGAACTTGCAGGCCATCTTGATACCGATGCCGTCGCGCAGCAGGCAGTCGACCTCCGTGAAGCTGTGGTAGATCCGCGGGCTGCGCTGGGCGAGGTTGTAGCCGTGCTGGTTGAGAAAGCCGAGGATGGTGGGCGTCTTCACCGCGCACAGTTCGGCGATCAGCGCGGCGATGTCCGACTCCTCCATCAGCCGAAGCCTGTTGATGAGAGGGTCGATGGCCTTGACCGGTAACTCATTCATAGCGGTATCCCTGAAGCTGGTAGTCCTGCGCGGCGATAAGACGGGGAGCGCTGCGTGGGTAGTTGTTCTGCGTAACGCCCCCCGCGCCTGCGGCATCGGGCGGGCAAACCGGTCGTGCCGGCCATCCTGACGGGCTTGCAAGGGCGGCGGGCGAGCCTGCCGCCGGTCTGTCTAGTTATTGATGTTCAAGCGGCGGGCTTGCCGGCCAGGCCGAACCGCGAGGCCAGGCCGCGGGCGGCGCCGACCAGCCTGCGCTTGAGCCCCCAGCCCTTGCGCACGGCCTTGGTCTTGAGCGCATGCAGGTTGCTCGGGGTGTACATCTCGTTGGTCTCGATGCAATACACCGGCTTCTTGGTGGCCTTCATGATCTCGATGGCCTGCTGCATCTCGCTCTCGACGAAGAGCGAGGCGTCCTTCTGCCGGGCGTACACCTGGGCCTTGAATTTGTGGTGCATGTTCAGCCGGCGCCGCTCGGCCGCGCTCGGCAGGTCCAGCATGTGCAGCTGGCCGTACTGCACGCCGTGCTCCGCGAGCCAGGCCTCCGTCTCGGGCCGGTACTTCTCGAGCCGGCTGGTCACCAGGTGGGCCACCTTCAGCGAGGGGATGTAGAGCGGGCGGGCACGGGTCAGGAATTTAAGGTAGTTCACCCCGTCGTCGTTGTCGTCGGCGGTCGGGTCCTCGCAGAGCACGCCGTCGATGTCCAGGCAGGCTTCGGACATGAAGTGGTGGTGCATGATGTTCCACTCGAACACCCGCGGCTGCTTGACGATCTCCATGCAGATGTCGACCTGCTGCTGGTTGTGCGCCTCGCCGAACGCCACCAGGGTGACGACCTCGCCGGCATACACCGCCCTGACGCGCTCGAGCGCTTCGAGCATGGACTTGCCCGAGGCGATGCTGTCGTCGACCAGCAGGATCTTGCGCGCCTGCTGCGGCAGGGTCATGTCATTGCGCTTGTAGGTCCGGGTCGAGCCTTTCTTCAGTTCGTCATTGCGCAGGAAGGCGTACAGGTCGGTCAGCGGCAGGTTCAGCTTCAGCGCGATGATGCTGGCGACCAGCATGCCGCTGCGGGGGATGCCCACCACCAGGTCGACATCCGGGGCGATGCGGCTCGCCGACTGGGTGCTGAGGTGGGACAGGTCCTTCAAGCTCCGGTAATTCATGTGCGTATCCAGGTGATGGTCATTGGACACTCCCTCGGTCGCTCGGGCTTCATTCCGTCAGAGCCCGGTCAAGCGCGGCCTGCGCGCGGCCGCCGGCTCAGCGATTGAGCGCGGCGCGAACGATCTTGCTGTGGGTGTGCAGGTAGTGCGCCAGGTACAGGGCGAACGCCTTGACCGCCGAGTACTTGAGGAAGCGCATGCGGATCTGCATGTCTTCCTTGATGGCCTCGAAGCGGCGCATGTTCGAGACACCCGTCGCATCGAAGATGCAAAGCGGGCGTTGCAGGCAGATGACCGCCGTGCCCAGGTCCAGCCCATCGAGAAACTCGATGAGCATGCAGTAGTCGGCCGAGAGCTTGTAGTTCTCGCGGAAGCTCATGCCGCGCAGGCGCTCGTTCTCGAAGTACATGGTCTGGTGGCTGGCCGGCAGCCCCACGCGCACCCGTTCGATCGGTCGTGCGGTGGTGTGGCGCATGTAGCCGTTGGGCTCGCGGCGGAAGAAGTCGCCGTAGACGAACTTCGGCGCCACCGCCGCGCCGTCGATAGCGGCGGCCACGTCGGCCAGCACGCCCGCGTCGGCCAGGCTGTCGCCGCTGTTGAGAAACAGCGTGTAGCCGGGGGTCTGCACGGCCTGGCGCAGTCCCTTGTTCATGGCGTCGTAGATGCCCTTGTCCGGCTCGCAGGTGATCTCGGCGTTGGCCTCGTTCAGCGATTGCAGCCAGGCCAGGGTGCCGTCCTTGGATGCGCCGTCGATGACGATCCAGCGGAAGTTCCGATAGGTCTGCGCACGCAGGCTCTCGTAGGTCTGCTTGAGCCCCTCAAGATTGTTCCAGCTGATGGTGACGATACTGAACGGAGTCATGGTTAGCCCATCCCAAGGTTTGCGATACGTCCTTCTCCTGCGCCTCGACGTGTGCGAAGTACAGGAAGATGGCAGCCGTCATGCCGAGCATGTCGCCGCCGAAGGTCATGGCGTTGGAGAGCACGAGGCTCATGAAGGTGATCCAGAACTTGAGCTGGAAGGCGCTGAGCAGATGCCCCTTGCGCTTGGTCTGAGCCATGATCCAGAAGAAGCCGAGGTAGAACACCGCCGCGATCAGCGGGGTCAGCGCGCCGAAGCGGTAATAGACGCCGAAGATGCCGACGTCGGACAGGAAGAAGTGCGGGTTGTAGAGGGCCGAGAAGCCACCGTTCCATTGCTGCGACAGCGCGCCCATGCCGACGTACCAGTTATCCGCGACCTCCCTGACGATGATGTCGATGGTCTGGCCGCGCACGTCGCCGCCGGTTAGCGCCTCCTCGTAGAGCAGCACGAGCTTCTCGTACTGGTCGTGGAAAAAGGCCGGGAAGATGAGATAGGCCACGCCCAGCAGGCCGCCGGCGAGCACGCCCACCTTGAACAGCGAGTCGATGCGGTTGCGGAAGATCCACAGCCCCGCCAGCGCCCAGCCGGCCATCGTCTGGCGGGTCTGCATGACGAACCACAGGTAGGCGGTGAAGAACAGCAGCAGCAGCAGGTCGTTCAGCGAGACCCGATCGCGCATGCGGTACAACAGGATCACCGCGCACAGCGAGACGTAGCCCGAACCGATCCGGAAGCGATCCGGGCGCAGCAGGTTGGCGCCCATCTCGACCTGGTCCTTGTCGAAGGAAATGTTGCCGTTCTCCGGGATGATCTCGAAGTAATAGCCGAAGCCGACCAGGCCGCAGATCACCCCGGCGATCAGGAAGTAGCGCTCGAGGTCCCGTTCCGTCGGCTGCGCGGTGAACAGCAGCAACAGCATCGGGAAGAACACCAGGTACATCACCATGCGGCGCTCTTCCAGCAGCCCGAACGGAAGCGGCTGGCCGAAGTTGAGGTTGGCCAGCCCCGCCGAGCCCAGCGGCAGCACGATGCCCATGAACATGATCCACAGGCTGGTCTTGGAGAAGTAGATCTCCCGCCAGGTGACGAACAGCAGGCCCGTGACGGCGACCACCGCGAGCAGGAACAGCTCGCGCGCGAACGGCAGTCCGGCGAGCTTGTCGTCGGTGAGGAAGAAAACGGTGGAATTCACCAGGATCAGCAGGAACAAGGTCGCGCGCGACAACGAAAACCCGACGGTTCGTTCGTGCAGCGGTGCGGCGGCAAAGTGCCCTGGGTGCGGCGCGGTGGCGACTCCCTGTCTCATCGGTCGACTCCCTGATCGATTGCGGCCAGGTAGGCACGCGTGTGGTTGTGAACGCGCGGCTCGGCGCGCAGGTCGTCGCAGCGCCACCAGCGGTACTGGCCATGCTGCGCGGTCGGCGGTTCGAGTACGGCGCCGGCCGGCAGTTCCACGAGATAGCCGAGCACCACGTAATGGGTGTCGGGACAGTCACCGCCCTCGCCGAACACGCTGTCGCCGTAGAAGTGCTCGTAGACGCCCAGCAGGCGTGCCTCGGCGCGTTCGAACGGGCGCCCCAGCTCGGCCTCGCTGAGCCGGCGGAACGCGGCGTCCAGCGTCTCGCCCTTGTAGATGCGCCCGCCCGGCACGAACCAGAAGCCCTGCGCCGGCCGGTTCAACCGCTCGCCGAGCAGGATGGCGCCGCTGGCATCGCGCACCACCAGATCGATGGACACCAGCGGCGTGCTGGCGACGACCGTGGCGAAGGTCTCGGCGGGCAGATACATCAGGCGCGCACCGTTTCGCGGTGTTCGAGGAACCAGCGGTAGGCGCTGCGCAGTCCCTCCTCCAATCCGATGCCAGCCTTCCAGCCCATCGCTTCGAGGCGCGAGACGTCCATCAGCTTGCGCGGCGCGCCGTCCGGCTTGCTCGCATCGAAGCTCAAGCGGCCCCCGAACTCAGTCACCTTGGCGATGATTTCGGCCAGTTCGCGGATGCTGCAATCGACGCCGGTACCGACGTTGATGTGCGAGAGCATCGGCTGGGTGTTGGCCTGGTAGGTCTGGGTGTCCAGCTCCATCACGTGGACCGACGCCGCCGCCATGTCGTCGACGTGCAGGAACTCGCGCTTGGGCGTGCCGCTGCCCCAAATCACGACCTCCTCGTCGCCGTTGAGCGCCGCTTCGTGGAAGCGCCGCAACAGCGCCGGGATGACGTGGCTGTTCTCCGGGTGGAAGTTGTCGTTCGGGCCGTAGAGGTTGGTCGGCATCACGCTGCGGTAGTCGCGCCCGTACTGGCGGTTGTAGCTCTCGCAGAGCTTGATGCCGGCGATCTTGGCGATCGCATAGGGCTCGTTGGTCGGCTCGAGCGTACCGGTCAGCAGCGCGTCTTCCTTCATCGGCTGTTCGGCGAGCTTGGGGTAGATGCACGACGAGCCGAGGAACAGCAGGCGCTGCACGCCGCTCTGGTGAGCGGCGTGGATGACGTTGGCCTCGATCATCAGGTTCTCGTAGATGAACTCGGCCGGGTACTGGTTGTTGGCATGGATGCCGCCGACCTTGGCCGACGCCAGGTAGACCTGGTCGATCCGCTGTTCGGCGAAGAATGCGCGAACCGCCGCCTGATCGGTGAGGTCCAGCTCGTCGCGGGTACGGGTGACGAGGTCACGGTAACCGAGGGCTTTCAGCCGGCGAACGATCGCCGAGCCGACCATGCCCCGGTGGCCGGCGACGAAGATGCGCTGGTCGAGGTCGCGGCTCATGCTCAGTTCTCCAGCGAGACCAGTACGTCGTGCCCGTGCTCCTTGAGCAGGGCATGGCGCTGGGCGACCTTGAGGTCTTCGCGGACCATCTCGGCGCACATCTCCTGGGCGGTGACTTCCGGCACCCAGCCGAGCTTGTCCTTGGCCTTGGTCGGGTCGCCGAGCAGGGTGTCGACTTCGGCGGGACGGAAGTAGCGCGGGTCGACGCAGACGACCACGTCGCCCACTTTCAGGGCAGGCGCCATGTCGCCTTCGATGCGTTCGACATAGGCCTTCTCGCCGACGCCCTCGCCTTCGAAGCGCAGGGTGATGCCCAGCTCGGCAGCCGACCAGGTGATGAACTCGCGCACCGAGTACTGCACGCCGGTGGCGATGACGAAGTCTTCCGGGTGGTCCTGCTGCAGCATCATCCACTGCATGCGCACGTAGTCCTTGGCGTGGCCCCAGTCACGCAGCGAGTCGAGGTTGCCCATGTACAGGCACGACTCCAGACCCTGGGCGATGTTGGCCATGCCGCGGGTGATCTTGCGGGTCACGAAGGTTTCGCCACGGCGCGGCGACTCGTGGTTGAAGAGGATGCCGTTGCAGGCGTACATGCCGTACGCCTCGCGGTAGTTGACGGTGATCCAGTAGGCGTAGAGCTTGGCCACGGCGTAGGGCGAGCGCGGGTAGAAGGGGGTGGTTTCCTTCTGCGGGATCTCCTGCACCAGGCCATACAGCTCGGAGGTGGAGGCCTGGTAAAAGCGCGTCTTCTTTTCCAGGCCCAGCAGGCGGATCGCCTCGAGGATGCGCAGCGTGCCCATGGCATCGACATCGGCGGTGTATTCCGGCGCTTCGAAGCTCACGGCGACGTGCGACTGGGCGCCGAGGTTGTAGACCTCGTCGGGCTGCACTTCCTGGATGATGCGGGTCAGGTTCGACGAGTCGGACAGGTCACCGTAGTGCAGGACGAAATTCTTGTCCTTGGCGTGCGGGTCCTGGTAGATGTGATCGACCCGCTGGGTATTGAACAGCGAGGCGCGGCGCTTGATGCCATGAACCTCGTAGCCCTTCTCGAGAAGCAGCTCGGCCAGGTAGGAGCCGTCCTGGCCCGTGATGCCGGTGATGAGTGCCTTCTTTCTTTCCATCTTCTTGCCCTGCCTGTTTGAGTCTTTGATCGGTCGCCCAGTCGTTCGCGGTCAGCCCGCGCGCACGCTCTTGAGCAGCATCTGCAACCGCTCCATCACGCCGAAGGCGATGACCTGGAACGAGGGAAACTTGTAGAAGAACCGGTACAGGTCGTACTCGGTGCGCCGGGCGCGCGGTGCGCTGGCCAGTTGCGCGGTGTCGATCAGGGCGATGCCCTCGCCCTCGATGTCGTGCAGCACGCTCAGCTCCATCGGCTTCATCGACAGGCTGAAGTTGTGCACGCCGCGATGCTCGGTGCGGGTGAGCTGCAAGCCGCGCTCGCAGGGCTTGCAGCCATAGAGGTTCACCGTGAAATCGAGGTCGGCCAGGCGGCCGTTGAGCCGCTTGATGCTCGCCGGCGCCAGCTCGCAGAAGGCGTCGTAGACGGCGAGGCTGTCGGCCAGCCGGGCGAAGCCATAGTCCATCGGCTGCTGCTGGATCGGCACCTGGAAGCGCGACGAGGCGATGTGAAAATGCTGCCCCGGATCGCCGAAGTTGGTGGTCAGCGAGCGGTACGGGTACACGAAGTACAGCCCGTGGGAAATGATGTAGGCGTTATGCAGCTTGAGCCACGAGGATTCCGGCCAGCTGCGGATGTCGCCGGGGATGCCGTCCACGTCCGAGATGTCGGTGCCGTGCGCCTCGAGCCACTGGCGAAAGCCACGCCACTGCCGCTGCGACCAGGCCTGGCCCCAGGAGGCCGCCAACTGCATGAAATAGACGTCGGCGTTGCCGTTGTCGACCGGCGTGAACGGCAGGTTGGCGGTCTGGTTGAACTGATGGCTGTACAGGCTGATGCCGGCGACGCTGTCGTCCTCGGCGTAGTAGCGCAGCGATTCGCAGGCGTAGCGGTAGAAGTACGGCGAGACGAACAGGTCGTCTTCCAGCACGATCACGTCGCCGTATTGCTCGGTCATGTCGCCGCAGCTCAGCACGTGCGCGCGCAGGCCCATGCGCGTCTCGCGCGCCAGCACGATCTTCTCGCCATGCGGCCAGTCGAAGGCGCGGGCGACCTCGGCCGGCTCCAGGGTGTCGGACTTGTCGAGGCTGATCACCAGCCGCACGTTGCCCTGCGGATACTCGGCCTTGCTCAGCGAGCGCAACAGCCGGGACAGGCTCCTGGGCCGGTTGTAGCCGATGACGACGAGCGTCGGAAGTGTCTCGGTCATAGCGAGGTCCCATCGGTGGTTACGGTGCCGGCGGTACCCCGGCGGCGATGCCAGCGCAGCGCCAGCATCAGCACGAGGCCCATCAGCGAGAGGTAGATGACGACGCTGGCGGCGGCAAAGGCCTGCACGGTGGCGGTCGCGTCGCCGATCAGCATGGCGCCGACCATCAGCGCGCCGATCCGCAAGGCCGTGCTCGCCAACTCGAAGAACAGGAAGCCGCGCTGCAAACCGAGCGCCGGCACCACCACGGTCGAAGGCCGGGTGAGGAAAATGCTGTACTCGGCCAGCGCCAGCCAGCGCGCGAACTCGCCCGCCACCTGCCATTCGCTGCCGAACACCCAGGCGAACAGCGTCGGCCCGGCGAGGAATACCAGCCCGAAGGGCACCAGCCCGAGCAGCGCCAGGCTGGCGGTAGCCTTGGCGAGCATGCGAGCGATCGGCTCGCCGGCGTGGATGGCCTGGGTCATGCGTGGGTAGTAGACGTCGGTCACCGACTTGCCGATCAGGTTGGTCGGCACGCTCAGCACCTGCTTGCACAGGGCGAAGAAGCCCGCCGCGACCGGCCCGAAGAAGGCCGCCAGCACCAGCGTCGGCATGTGCTGCGAGCAGGTGTTGATGAGCATGGTCGGCGCGCGGTAGAGCGGAAAATCGGCGAAGCGCCGGGCCAGCGCGAGGCTACCGTCCTGCACGGTTTCGCCTTCGGCGGTCGGCCTGGCGTGCGCGCCGCGACGGATGCCGAGCGCGAGCATCAGCGTCTGCATCGCCGGGCCGCCAGCGGTGGTGGTGACCAGCACCGCGGCCGACGGATGAATGAGTCCTGCGATCACGCGCAGGCCGTTGAACAGCGCGGCATGGGCGACCGCCACCTTGGCCGTGACCTTGAAGCGCTGCAGGCGGAACAGCCACTGCTGCGCGACCTCCAGCGCGGCGCCGGCGAACATCACCAGCGGCAGCAACAGCAGGTACGGCGCGACCACCGCGATGTTCAGCGCCTCGGCCGCCGCGTCGCCGAACAGCGCCAGCAGCACCGCCACCAGCACGGCGACCAGCGCCGCGACGCCCAGCGACAACCGCGCCAGGCCTTGTGCCTCGCGGTCGTGCCGCGGCAGCACGATCGCCATCGGGTAGGTCAGCGCGGCCACCGGGATGAGGATCATCTGGAGGCTGAGGAAGGTCCCCAGCACGCCATAGGCCTCCGGCCCGAACAGCCGCGTGATGACCGGCATGAACGCCATCGTCACCGCCTGCGCGGCCGCGGTGCCGGACATCAGGGTGAGGATGTTGCGCAGCAGCCGACTGCGCCGTGCATCACCGAAGACGGCCATCAGCCCCGTCCGGGAGACGGACGTCGGTCGACTGCCCTGGTGTTCGATCGCGCTCACTACAGACGACTCCTCAGGCGGCGATCGGCTTGCGCCCGATTCCGTAGTAGCTGAAGCCCTCGCGGCGGATCTGCACCGGGTCGTACTGGTTGCGGCCGTCGACGATCAGCGGAGTCTTCAGGAGGCGCTTGAGGGCCTTGAAGTCGGGGTGGCGGAAGGGCTTCCACTCGGTGACCAGCACCAGCGCATCGGCATCGATGGCGGCCTCGTACTGCCCTTCGACGATATCCAGGCGCCCTTCGTCGAACCAGCGCGCCGGGAATTCGCGGCGGGCGGTTTCGCTCGCCACCGGGTCGAAGGCACGGACCCGCGCGCCCGCATTGATCAGGCTGTTGATCAGCACCACGCTGGAGGCTTCGCGCATGTCATCGGTGCCCGGCTTGAACGCCAGCCCCCAGACGGCGAAGGTGCGGTCCTTGAGGTCGCCGTCGAAGTGGGTGGCGATCTTGTTGAACAGCGAGTGCTTCTGCTGCTCGTTGCGGGCCTCGACGGCCTGCAGCACCTTCGGCTCGAAGTCGGTCTGGTGGGCGATGCTGATCAGCGCCTTGACGTCCTTCGGGAAGCAGGAGCCGCCATAGCCGCAGCCGGCATAGATGAAGTGGAAGCCGATGCGCTCGTCCGAGCCGATGCCCAGGCGAACGTTCTCCACGTCCACGTCCAGCCGCTCGCACAGGCCGGCGATCTCGTTCATGAAGGAGATCTTCGTGGCCAGCATGGCGTTGGCGGCGTACTTGGTCATTTCGGCATCGCGCACGCCCATGAACAGCGTCCGCGGGTGGTTGCGGATGAACGGCGCGTACAGCTCGCTCATCACCTGGCGTGCGTGCGGGTCATCGGTGCCGATGACGATGCGATCCGGGTGCATGAAGTCGTCGACCGCGGCGCCTTCCTTGAGGAACTCGGGATTGGAGACCACCGAGAAGGCGATCTCGACGCCGCGCTCGGCCAGCTGCTCGGCGATCGCCTGGGTCACCAGGTCGCCAGTGCCGACCGGCACGGTGGATTTGTTGACCACGATGGTCGGCCGTTCCAGCAGGCTGCCGATCTGGCGGGCCACTTCCAGCACGTAGCGCAGATCCGCCGAGCCGTCTTCGCCCGGCGGCGTGCCGACCGCGATGAACACCACGTCGGTGTCGCCGAGCGCATCGCTCAGCCGGGTGGTGAACCGCAGGCGGCCGGAGCTGTGGTTGTCACGCACGATGGTGTCCAGGCCCGGCTCGTAGATCGGCAGGATGCCCTTTTCCAGGTTGGCGATCTTGGCCGGATCGACGTCGACGCAGCAGACGGTGTTACCCATCTCCGCGATGCAGGCGCCCGTGACGAGCCCTACGTATCCGGTGCCAACGACAGTGATGTTCATGGCGCTTCCTCTCGAGTTTCGAATCCTGTCGCCGCCCGGTCAGTTGCGGACCGGACGGCCAATGGTGCTGACGCCGGCTCAGGCGGTCTGTTCGCTGTAGCCGTAGTGGTCGTAGTAGCCGCTGTATTCGTCGTGCTTGCGGGCCTTCTTCACGTCGACCTGGTTCAGCACCACGCCCATGATCGAGGCGCCGCCCTGGGAGAGGTGGGCGATGCCCTTGTGCGCCTGGCGTACCGAGGTGCTTTCGGACTTGACGACGTAGATCACCGAGTCGGCGAGCGTCGCCAGCAGGGTCGCGTCGCTGACCGCCAGGCTCGGCGGCGAGTCGATGATCACGCGGTCGTAATGACCCTTGACCGACTCCAGCAGCTTGGCGAAGCGCGAGGAGGCCAACAGTTCCAGCGGGTTGCCGGGCACCGAGCCGGCGGACAGCATGTCCACGTTGCCGACCTTCTGGATGCACTCGTGCAGGTGCGCGCTGCCGGCCATCAGGTCCGCCAGCCCCGGCGTGCCGGGCGCGAAGTTGAAGTTCTTGGCCAGGGTGGCGCGACGCATGTCGGCGTCGATCAGCAGCACCTTCTGCAACTGACCCATCGCGAACGCCATGTTGGCGGCGACCGTGCTCTTGCCTTCGCCGGGGGCCGACGAGGTGATGACGATCAGCTGACGCGACGCGCCCAGGTCGTTGAGCATGATGTTGGTGCGGATGGTGCGAATCGCCTCGCAGAAGCGGCGCTCCTCGTCCTGCTGGAACAGGTGCGCAACGTGCTTCTGCAGCTTCTTCGGCACCAGCGGGACGATGCCCAGCACCGGCAGGTTGAGCTTGCTTTCAGCTTCGTCGGCGCTGCGGATGGTGGTGTTGAACATGTCCAGCGCGATGGCCAGGGCGATGCCCAGCGCCAGCGACAGCACCACGGCGACGACCAGGAACAGCTTCTTGTTCGGCGCGCTCGGCTCGACGGCCGGGATGGCGCGGTCGACGATCCGGGCGTTGTTGGCGTCCAGGTCGGACGTCGCGGTGGTTTCGCGCAGGCGCGTCATGAAGGTTTCGTAGAGCGCCCGGTTGGTGTCGACCTCGCGTTGCAGGTCGCGGTAGCCGAACTCCTTGCGCGAGATGTTCTGGATGCGCTCCTTGTTGGCGTCGAACGAGGACCGCAGCGCGTTCTCGTTGGCGACCGCCAGCTGGTAGTTGCGCTCGATACCGGCGACGACCTGCTCGACCTGATGGCGCAGGCTGGCGGACGCGGCGGCCAGGTCGGATTGCGCCGAGTGCATCGCCGGGTGCTTCTCGCCATAGCGCCGCGACAGCTCCTCGACCTTGGCACGGGCATGCGCCTGCTCGGCCTTGAACTGCTGAACCAGCGGGTTGGACAGAACGGCCGGCACGCTCGCCATGCGCTCCCAGCCCTGGTTGCGCATCGCCTGGACCTGACGGTACTGGCTCTCGGCCTCGGCACGCTGGCGCTGGGCGTCGATCATGCGGTCGCCGGTGAGCGACAGCTCATTGGCGCTGATGGTCGCCACGCCGTCGAGGTCCACCAGGCCTTCGGCGTCGAGGTAGGCCTGCAGGCGCTCCTCGGACTCCTCCAGCGACGCGCGCAGTTCTTCCAGGCGGGTGCGCATCCAGCCGGCCGCTTCCTGGGAGCTGTCGATCTTCGCCTCGAGCTGGCGCTCGACGTAGTTTTCGGCGATGGCGTTGGCGGCCCGGGCGGCGAGTACCGGGTCGGCCATTTCGACGGAAATGCGCGCCAGGTGGCTCTTGCCTTCCAGCCACACGCTGGTGCGGTCCATCAGCGCCTGGGTGGTCAGATCGAGCACGTCGGCATCGGTCAGCGGGCCGGAGCGGCTATCGGTCTCGCCGCCGAAGAAGCCGCGCACGGCCTGCAGCATGCCGCTGACGTCGATCAGTGGCTCAGGCTGCTGGCGCGGATCAAAATCCGGATGCTCGGTGAGATTGAGGTCACGCACGACCATCTCCGCCACGCCGCGGCTCTGCATCAGCCCGATTTGCGTTTCGAGGTATTCGTTGGCCTGCGCTGCGCGGTTGCCCTGGTTCGGCTGGAAGTCGATCAGCGGGTCGCTGCCCGTCTCGATGACGACCGTGGTCACGCCCTTGTACAGCGGCGTCATGCGGGTCAGCGCGAAGGCGGTCAGCGCGGTGATCACGAGCGTCAGCAAGAGGATCATCCACTTGCGCGCCCATACCGCTCGCCAGGCTTTCTTCAGGTCGATGAAGTCACTCTCGTTGCCGAGCGGACGGTGCCACTGGCGATCGGGGCGGACTGAGCTGTTCATGTCAGAAGAATCCCTGGTCGATGGTAATGGTGTCGCCCGGCTGGACCTTGGTCTCCAGCGAGGCGTCCTGGCTTACGCGGTTGCCGCCTTCGTTGCGCACGATGGTGATGCGGTTGGTCGAGGCGCGTTCGGTCAGGCCGCCGGCGAGCGCAATGGCGCGATCGAGCGTCAGGCCCGGCTGGTAGGGGTAGCCGCCCGGCTCCTTCACTTCGCCGCTGATGTAGAACGAGCGGTAGGTGACGACGCTGACCGACACGCGCGGATCGACCAGGTAGCCGTCCTGCAACTTGCTGGTGATCAGCTGGCGCACCTGGCCGGCGGTCTTGCCGCTGGCGTCGATCTCGCCGATGAACGGGAAGCTGAAGGTCCCCGCGTCGTTCAGGCGGATCTCGTCGAAGCTGAGATCCGGCTCGCCGTACACGTTGATCTTGATGACATCACCGGAACTGAGCTGGTACTGGTCGTTCGCGCTGGCCTGCAAGGCGGCAAGCCCCAGCAGCAGCACGAGAAAGAATTGGCGTAGCACATGAATCCGCATGGTTGGCTCTCCTGTAGCGGCTTCCGACCGGCGCTCGCTGCGCCGTGCACGGGAGTCGCCGATAACGGTCGTCGGGGCGTTGCGATGGCTCAAAGGCTCATCTCGAAACCGAGCAGGTAGACGTTTCGCTCATAACTCTCCTGCTCGAAGTTCGAATCGTTGTCGGTGTAGCGATAGCCCAGGGTCACGTCGATCCAGCGATCGGGTGAATAGACCACGGCAGCACCGTAGGAGGTGCGGTCGTCCTGGCGACCGATCCCCTCGTATTCCTTGTCGGCGAGCCGATAGTCGAGCTCGGTGGCGATGCGCGAGGTCCACTCATGACGCCAGCCCAGCTGGGTCGAGACGTTCTCCACGGTCGCGGCGCCGTCGTCGCCTTCGTCGAAGGCGCGGCGCGCATCGAGGGTGAAGATCGAGTAGGTGCGCGGCTTCCAGGTCAGGTTCGCTTCCCACATGGGGCTGCTGTAGTCATCGCGCAGGTCGCTGTCGAAATCCTTCTTCGCGGCACCGACGCGCACACTGCCCGACAGCTTCGCGGTGGCGTCCAGCGAGGCGCCGACCAGCACGGCGGTGTCGGTGGCATCGCGGGTGCTGCCGCGGCGCTTGTAGTCGTGCTCGGTCTGACGCAGCTCCACCAGCGAGCGGGTGCGGCCGCCCAGGCGGTGGTACCAGATGCCGTTGACCATCAGGCTGTCGCGCTCTTCGTCGGCGTTGATGGTGCCGCTGTTGTGGTAGCGGCGCGCCTCGAAGCGAGTACCGAACTCGAGCTGGTTGCGGGCGCGATCGGCACCGAAGCGGTAGGCGGCGCCAGCGATGGTGCTGCTGTACTTGTCGTTCTCGGTGATGGTCTCGGTGTCGGAGGTGTCCTCGACACGGTGGTGTTCGAGGTTCCAGCCGAGGCGATGGCGCGCGGTGAACTCCATGACGCTCTTGAGGAACAGGTGGTGGTCCGTGTTCGTCGCTTCGGAGTCGGAATGGAAAATCTCGTGATCCAGCGAATAGCCCAGCTGGTAGCCGGCCTTGCGGGTTTCGGCGGTAAGCAGGAACTCCGGGCTGATGCCCGTCACCCAGGACGATTGCGCGTTCTCGTTCATGCCCCGGTAGTTGTCGTCGTAGCTTTCGCTCACCGCGAGCTGCGGCGTGAACTCGAAGCCGGCGAGGTTGATGCTGGCCGGATCGTCGACGGCCCAGGCGCTGGTCGATGCACCGATTACGAGCGTGGTCGTGAGGAACTTTGTTATTCGCATTGAGTGATTTCCTAAGTCCTTACCTGCCGTGGCGACACCCCGGGCACCTGGCGTGGGCCTGAAGACCTGCCGCCGAACGTCCCCGGGATCCGTTCCCTGTTAAAAAGCCCTGTCGCAACGGCAAGCTCACGAGCGGAAACCGCCGGATTTCCGTGCCAGGGGCAGTTCGATGTTTAAAAGCGGCTCAGGCGTGCGGTCTGCACTCGCCTGGCCGGTTCGCCCCGACACGCTCCGGGCCGGCCTGTGAGCGGCGGTCCCTGTCGAGAATGTTGAGCAGGCGCATGACACGCTCATGACCGCCGACGGGCACGGCGATGCCGTCCGTCCTGGCGACCGGTCCGCTGCTTGGCCGTACCTTTTCATCGGGCACGATCACGCCACGCGCGGGCGCTGAAACGCCGCGCCGCCTGGGCGTGCCGATGGGTGAATCGTGTGGACGACTCGCGACCCCGACGCTTCGGTCGCCCCCGCAAATCGATCGCAGGGCCGGCCCATTGCCGACTACCGCGAGTTGGACCAGCGGGTAGCCCGAAGACACCGACTGCTCGATGCGCATTACTGTCCCTGCCTTGAGTCCCCTGGCCGTACGCGACGGGCAGAAGCGCTCGTATCCCTGCCTGGCCGACTGTTCGTGCGGGCGGGTGTCCTGCCGCCGTGTGCGTCGAACGGGGTACCAAGCGACATCGTGCTGTTGGGTGAAACCGGTCATAACCATCCCTAGTTGTTGGCCGTCGATTACCGGTACTCCGTGAGCGGCAGTTACCGGCCTTACCTTGACCAAGGGCCAAAACACGAGTTCCACCGATAGTCGGTTTTTTTGATCAATACGACGAGAAACCGTCCCTGTGCGCCGGATGCGTCTGTTTACCGGCGCGGGAATCGCGATCGGACAGGGGCCGCGGGCAGACGGCAAGCGCGGGGCTCGAGCGGACGGGAATCGCTCAGGCGAGCGGCTGGCGGTAGGCGTGGGCGCACTCGCGCAGCGCGTCGCGGCACCACTGGCTGGCGAGCGACGGCGACAGCGCCGGGTTGCTGCAGATGCCGACCGAGCCGCCCGGCTCCGGCAGCCCGACGTTCAGCTCGCAGAGTTCGCCCTGCGCCAGGTCGAGCCGCACCGCATCGAGCGGCGCCACCCACACGGCATCGCCGTCCAGCACGTAGCGCCGGCTGAGCGCGACCGACAGCGTCTCCAGGCGCCGGGGCGGCAGCGTCATTCCATGCTGCACGAACAGGCTGTCGGCATAGCGGCGGATGGTCGTGCCCGCCAGCGGCACCACCACGGGGAAGTCACCGAGCGCCTCGGGCCCGGCGCCAAGCAGCGGGTGGTCCCGCCGCACGACCAGCGTCATCGATTCGCTGTACAGATGCTCGAAGGCCAGCCCCTCGATCTGCGGACTTTCGGTCATGCGACCGACCACCAGGTCCAGTTCGCCGACACGCAGCTGGCCGAGCAGATGGGCACTCGGCCCCGTCTCGACCGCGACGGTCAGGGCTGCGTGCTGCTCATGCAGGCGCCGCACCACGGCTGGCAACAGTCCGCTTTCCACGGTCGACAGCACGCCCAGACGCACCGTGCCGCCCTCGTGCTCGCCGCTGCGCAGGCTGCGCACGCCCTCGCGCAGCGCCTGCACGCTGGGGCCGGCATGCCGCAGGAAGGCCCGTCCCGCCGCGGTCAGCGAGACGCCGCACGTGCCGCGTTCGAACAGGCTCGCCTGCAACAGCGCTTCGAGTTCCTTGAGCGTCTTGGACACCGCCGGCTGGCTGATCGACATGGCCTCGGCCGCACGCGCCAGGCTGCCCTGCCGCGCCACTTCCAGAAAGCACAGCAAGTGGCGGTACTTGATGCGGTTGTCGATGTTCACGGCGTCCTCCTGGCGAGCGGCCAGCCTAGCAAAATCGCGCCCTGCTCAGCGCTGCCGGCGGAACGCACCCGGCGTCTGCCCGGCCAGTCGCTTGAAGAAGCGCGAGAAGTAGGCCGGTTCCGAAAATCCCAGCACCTCGGCGATCTGGGCGACCGTCAGGGCTGAATAGATCAGCAGCCGCTGGGCCTCCAGCAGTACGCGCCGGTGCACCAGCGCCTGCGCCGACTGTCCGGCCAGGCGACGGGTCAGGCCATTGAGGTGCGCGGGCGTGATACCCAGCCGGTGGGCGTACTGCTCGACGGTCATTTGCTCGCGGAAATGCGCCTCGACCAGCCGCGTGAACGCCTGGAAATGCGCGTCGCCACGCGCCAGCGGGCGTTCTCCGCGACGCGCCAGCACCCGCCGCCCGAGCCAGACCGCGAGCTGGCCGGTGAGCGAGCGCAGCTGCAAGTCCCGCGCAGGCGCCGGGTTGGCGTACTCGTGGGCGAACATGGCGAACAGCTGGTCGAGCCAGGCCTTGTCGGCGCCGGCCGGATGCAGGCCCGGTCGGTCGAAGACCGGCAGCGACGGGCCGAGCTGATCGGCGAGCGAGGCCACCAGCGGCGCCGCCAGCGTCAGGACATGGCCCTGCACCTGCTCGCAGAAGCGAAAGCCGTGAATGCTCAACGCCGGCACCACCTGCACCGCGGCGCTGGTCAGCCGGGTGCTGGCGCCCTCGATCTCGACCTCGGCCCAGCCTTCGCTCAGGTACAGCAGCTGCACCAGATCGGCGTGACGATGCGGCGCGATGTGCCAGTCGTGCCGGCGGCTGCGCGCCGCGATCGACTCCCAGTGCAGCAGGTCCGGCGTCGGCCAGCCCAGGCCATCGCCGTAGAGGGTGAAAACCGGCACGGCGTGCGCTGTGTTCATGGCCTGTTCCCAAGAGTGTTCGCTGATCGAACGGAGTTTCCAAAAGTCCAGCCAAGCGCGCCGAAAATGCCTTACCGGCGCGCAACTGCCCGCCAAAAATACAGCCCGCTCCGACAAGATCACAACGAGAGGGCACCATGAACACCTGCATCGCCATCATCGGCGCCGGCCCGGCCGGCCTGCTGCTCGGGCAATTGCTGCAACGCGCCGGCATCGACAACGTCATCCTCGAGCGCCAGAGCGCCGACTACGTGCTGGGCCGCATCCGCGCCGGCGTGCTCGAGCAGGGCATGGTCGATCTGCTGCATGAAGCCGGGGTCGGCGAGCGGATGATGCGCGAAGGCGAGGTGCACGACGGCGTCGAGCTGGTGGTCGAGGGCCGCCGCGAGCGGCTCGACCTGCACGGTCTGACGGGCGGGCGGACCGTCACCGTGTACGGGCAGACCGAAGTCACGCGGGACCTGATGCAGGCGCGCCGGGACAGCGGCGCCCGCACCTTCTACGAGGTGCCGGACGTGAGCCTGCACGACCTCGACAGCGACCGTCCGCGGGTGCGCTTCACACTCGACGGCGAGCCGGTCGAGCTGAGCTGCGACTACATCGCCGGCTGCGACGGCTACCACGGCATCAGCCGGCAGAGCATTCCCGCGGGCGTGCTGCAAACCTTCGAGCGGGTCTACCCGTTCGGCTGGCTGGGCCTGCTCAGCGACACGCCGCCGGTCAATCCCGAGCTGATCTACGCCAGCCACCCGCGCGGCTTCGCGCTGTGCAGCATGCGGTCGCCGACGCGGTCGCGCTATTACGTGCAGGTCGGGCTCGACGAGCGGGTGGAAGACTGGTCGGACGAGCGCTTCTGGGACGAACTCAAGCGCCGCCTGCCGGAGGAGGTCGCGGGGCAGCTGGTGACCGGCCCGTCGCTGGAAAAAAGCATCGCGCCGCTGCGCAGCTTCGTCGTCGAACCCATGCAGCACGGGCGCCTGTTCCTGCTCGGCGACGCCGCGCACATCGTGCCGCCGACCGGCGCCAAGGGCCTGAACCTCGCGGCCAGCGATGTCTCGACGCTCTACCGCATCCTGCTGCAGGTCTACCGCGACGGCCGCACCGACCTGCTGGCCCGTTACTCGGCGATCTGCCTGCGCCGCATCTGGAAGGCCGAGCGCTTCTCCTGGTGGATGACCCGCCTGCTGCATCGCTTCCCCGACACCGACCCGTTCGACGAGCGCATCCTCAGGGCCGAGCTGGACTACGTGCTCGGCTCCGAGGCGGGGCGCCGCACCCTGGCGGAAAACTACGTCGGGCTGCCCTACGAAGCCATCGAGTGACGGCACCGCAGCGCCTCGGTGGCCGGCGAGCGGTCGGTTGCTATAGTCCTTGAATCGGAGCCGCCACGTCAGGAGACAGCCATGGCCCTGCATCACGCCGAACCCGGCGAAATCGTCGACATCCGCCCGCTGGGCGCCCGCATCCACGAGACGGTCAACGCCACGCTGATCCGTTCGAAGCACCTGCAGGTGTTCCGCCTGTTGCTGCCGGCCGGCAAGGTCTTCAAGGAGCACGCGGTGCCCGGCGAAATCACCGTCCAGTGCCTCGAAGGCGAAGTGGAGATCACCTCCCCTGGCCGGACCCAGGTGCTCGCCGCCGGCGAACTGCTCTACCTCGGAGAAGGCGATCTGCACGGGCTCAAGGGCCTGGCCGACGCCTCGGTGCTGGTCACCGTGCTGCTGCCCGAAAAGGTCTGACGCGACGGCGACCGACACCGGCCACGATCGGACGCCGCCCACCTGCACCGCCGAGGAGCCCCGATGCCACGCGATCCGCTGTTCTCGACCCGCTGCATTCACGCCGGTGAACGGCCCGATCCGCAAGGCTCGCCGTTCACCCCGCTGTACCGCACCACCACCTTTCGCCACGACAGCGCGCAGGGCCTGCTCGACGTGATCGAAGGGCGCGTGCCGGGCAACCTCTACACCCGCTACGGCCTGAACCCGACCATCCAGAGCGTCGAGGACAAGCTCGCCAGCCTCGAGGTCGGCGAACGGGCGCTGCTGTTCACCTCCGGCATGGCGGCGGCCTCCTCGCTGTTCTTCGCCCACGGGCGCGACGGCATCGTCTGCATCGGCGATGCCTACGGCGGCACGCTCGACCTGCTGGGCGAGCGCCTGCCGCAACTGGGCCTGCGCGCCGATTGCCTGCTCGGCCATGAACCGGACCGCCTCGACGCCTGCCTGCGGGCCGGCAGCCGCCTGGTCTTCCTCGAGACCCCGGCCAACCCGACGCTGCACCTGCTGGACATCCGCGCCATCGCCGAACAGGCGCATGCCTACGGCGCGCTGCTTGCGGTCGACAACACCTTCGCCACCCCGGTCAATCAGCGTCCGCTGGAACTGGGCGCCGACCTCGTGCTGCACAGCGCCACCAAGTACCTCGGCGGGCACAGCGACCTGACCGCCGGCGTACTGGTCGGCGCGGCCGCGCTGCTCGAGGCGGCCAACGACTGGCGCAAGTGCCTCGGCCAGGTGCCGGCGCCGGACACCGCCGCGCTGCTCGCGCGCAGCCTGCGCACGCTGCCGCTGCGGGTGCGCCAGCACAACGAGAACGCCCAGGCGATCGCCGAGGCCATGCGTCGGCATCCGCGCGTGCGGCGCGTGCTCTATCCCGGCCTCGCGGAGTTCCCCGGCCATGCGCTGGCGAAGCGGCAGATGAGCGGCTTCGGCGGCATCCTCACGCTGGAGATCGACGGCGGCTGGGCCGCGGCCGTTGCCACGCTCGACCGCCTGCGGCTGATCGTCAACGCACCGAGCCTGGGCGGCGCCGAAAGCCTGGCGACTCTGCCGGCGCTGACCACCCATCACGACACCAGCGCCGAGGAGCGCACGCGGCGCGGCATCACCGACGGCATGCTGCGGCTGTCGGTCGGGCTGGAAGATGCCGCCGACCTGATCGCCGACCTCGAGCAGGCCCTGGCCGGCTGATCGCGGCGGCCGTGGTGGCATCATGGCTCTCCCGGCCGGTTTTGCTGTCCTAACCCAGGACACAGGCCTGGGGAAACGACGATGCAGCCCGATACCTCGCACGCACGCTACCGACTCGTCCTGCTCGCGGCATTCGCCGTGTTCTGGCTCTGGATGGCCATCGATCCGGTCAACCGTCACGACTGGGCGCTGGAAAACCTGCTGGTGCTCGGCGTCGCCGCCGCCCTGCTCGCCGCCCGGCGGCATTACCGTCCGTCGCCGACAGCCGCCACCCTGATCGTCGTCTACCTGGTGCTGCATGAGATCGGCGCCCACTACACCTATGCCAAGGTCCCGTACGACGCGGCCTGGCAGGCGCTGACCGGCCACAGCCTGAACGAGGCGATGGGCTGGCAACGCAACCAGTACGACCGCCTTGTCCACTTCGGCTACGGTTTGCTTCTGGCCTATCCTTTTCGTGAGGTCCAGATGCGGCTTGGCGTGCGTCCGGGCCTGTGGAGCTATCTGCTGCCGATCAACCTGGTGCTGGCGACCTCGGCGATCTACGAGCTGATCGAATGGATGGGCGCCGTAGCGCTCGATGGCGGACTGGGCCGCGCCTTCCTGGCGGCGCAGAGCGACGAATGGGACGCGCAGAAGGACATGGCACTGGCCGCGCTGGGATCGCTGCTGGCGATGGGCGCGACCGCGCTGCTGCAACGCGCACCGGCACCGGCCAGGGAGCGGCCATCGCCGGAGCGGTCGCCGGCGCGCTGACGCCGTCGGGCCCAACGGCCTGGCGGAAGGTTTCGCTTCACCACCGGGGCGCGAGCCCTGTTACAGGAGCGCGATGCGATGAACATGCATCCAGAGGCGCCGATCAACGAAGCCGAACGGCTGGCCAGGGTCCGGGAGCTGCGCGCCCTCGAAGAGACCGCCGACCACGTGCTCGACCACATCGTCCACATGGCCACGCAGTGCTTCGACGTGCCGATGGCGATGGTTTCGATCGTCGACGAGCATCGCCAGTGGTTTCTCGCCAGGATCGGCGTAACGGTGGTGGAAACCCCGCGCGAACGCTCCTTCTGCTCGGAGGCCATCAAGGGCACCACCCTGTTCGAAGTGATCGACGCCGACCGCGACGAGCGCTTCGAGAGCCATCCGATGGTCGTCGGCCCGCCGGGCATCCGCTTCTACGCGGCCATGCCGCTGACCACCACGGACGGCCTGGTGCTGGGCGCGCTGTGCATCATCGACACCCAGCGACGACCGCCGCTGACGTTGCGCCAGGCCAGCGCGCTGGCGATGCTCGCCAAGCTGGTGATGATCCGCATCGTCAACCTGCGCACCCAGAACTACGTCGACCAGCCCTCCGGCCTGCTCAACCGGTCGCGCCTCGAACAGGACGCGCGCATCCTCGCCACCGCCGGCAAGCGCGCCCGGCTGGTGGTCATCGATGCCCTGGCGCCAAGCTACTACGACGAGGTGGTCCGGGGCATCGGGCTGGAATTCGTCGGCGACCTGATCCTCAGCATCACCGTGCGGCTCCAGGGCGTGGTGCCGCCGGACCTGGCGCTGTACCGGGTCAGTCCGACGCGCTTCGCCTTCCTGCTGCCGGACGAAACGGACCCGGCGCCGCTGTGCGAGGACATCCTCGCGTGCTTCGAGACGCCGGTCGGTACCGAGCGCATTCCCGTGCACACCCAGGTCGGCATCGGCGTGCTGCCGGTCGGGCCGCAGGAGCTCATCGAGACCGACTGGCTGCGCGCCGCCATCGCCACCGCCGACGAAACCCGCGAGCGCGGGCATGGCTGGCGCTATCACGACCCCAGCCGCGACCACATCCAGCTGCGCGCCGTGCAGGTGCTCAACTCGCTGTGCGAAGCGGTCTACGGCCAGGACCAGCTCCGCCTGCACTACCAGCCGCGGATCGACCTGCACACCGGCGCCTGCACCTCGGTCGAAGCGCTGCTGCGCTGGCAGCACCCGACGCTCGGCACGATCAGCCCCGGCGAGTTCATCCCGCTGGCGGAAAAGACCGCGCTGATGCGTCCGCTGAGCCTGTGGGTGATGGAGCAGGCCATGCGCCAGGTCGCCGACTGGGAGGCGGCCGGCCTGCACCTGCGCGTGGCGATGAACGTGTCGGCCATCGACCTGGACAGCCCGCAGTTCGCCGAACGCATGCACACCCTGTTGGACCGCTTCGGACTCGACCCGCGCTGCTTCGAGCTGGAATTCACCGAAAGCGCGCTGATGCGCCACCCCGAGCTGGTGCGCACGCAGCTGCAACGCATCCGCGATGCCGGCGTGGAGGTATCGATCGACGACTTCGGCACCGGCTACAGCAACTGGACCTACTTACGCGCACTGCCCGCCGACACGGTGAAGCTGGACCAGTCCTTCATGCGCGACCTGAGCCAGCCGCGCGAGCAACGGCTGGTGCGCACCATCATCGACCTGTCGCTGGAGCTGGGCTACCGGGTGGTGGCCGAGGGCATCGAGACGCCGGACGTGCTCGAACAGATGCGCGCCTGGGGGTGCCACGAGGGACAGGGCTATCTGTTTGCCCGACCGATGCCGCCGGCGTCCGTGCCGCAATGGCTGAGCGCGCGGGGTTGAGCGTCAGGACAGCAGGCTGACCACCGTCGAGCGGCTGAGCGTGGCCTGGGCCACCACCGTCTGGGTGACGGCGGCGAAGCTCGATGGGCTGCGGTTCATCAGGTCGAATACCGAGTGCGCGTAATCCAGCGCCCACTCGCGCTCGTCCGCATGGGACTGGCGCGCCAGGAATTCGCGGATTTCCGCCTGCCGATGCGCGAGCTGCTCGCGCAGGGCCCCGACCTTGTCGAGCGCGGCGACCACGCCGTCGAGCACGCGGCGCAGGTCGCGCAGGTGCTCGCCGGCCAGCGTGTCGGGCAGGTCCAGCAGCTTTTCCTGATCGGCCATCACGGGCGTGCGGGCGCGCGGGAACAGCTTGCCCTCGCCCTGCACCGCCAGCTGGCCGTCGAGCTTGGCCCAGTCGCTCTCGCGGGCGGTGAACACCAGCGCCCCGCCCCGCTCCAGTTCGGCGCGCAAGCCGGCCTGGCCGAGCGTGGTGTTGAAGCGGCGCAGCAGTTGCTCGTCGCTGAGCTGATCGTCGAGCACCACGGCGACCGGTTCGGCGAGCTGGCGACCGGCGGTGAACAGCAGCGTTTCCTTCCCCGACGCCCGGATGGCATCGAGCGATTCCAGCCCCGGCAGCCGCACGCGACTGCGCACCGGCTCGTGCAGCCGCAGGCGCATGCCGGCGTCCAGGCTGTTGGCCGAGCGCGCGGCGCGCTCGTCGAGCAGCTGGCGCACCTCACCGAGCAGCGGGTCGAGCTGATTGCCGGCCACCTTCTGCGGCGAGGTCAACTCGCGCCCCAGGTTGAGCTTGAGATCGGACAGGCGCGCGTGCAGGTCGTCCAGGTAGCTGGCGGCCGACTGCATGGAGGTCAGCTGCTGGTTGAGCTGCAAGCTGAAGCTGGCGCTCTTCTTGCCGCCCTCGGGCGCCGTCTCGCGCCCGGCGGGCGCACGGCGCGCCGACGCCGCCGGTGTGTCGGACACCAGCGCCTGGCGGCGGTCCTGCGGGTTGACCGAAGCGAGCGCGGGCAGCTGCTTGCCGATCTTCATCTACGTCACCTTCAGAGCATGCCGAACAGCGACAGCCCGTTGATCTTCAGATAGGTCTTCTGCGTGGCCTGGAGGGCCAGCTGGTAATTGTTCAGGTCGATGCTGGCGCCGGCGTAGTCGAGCTGCGACAGCTCGCCCTCGATCTTCTGGTTCACCAGCGAAATCTCTTCGTTGCTGCCCGACAGCAGGGTCAGGGTGTTCTGCCGCCCGCCCAGTTCGGTCACCGCGCCGAGCAGGTCGCCGTGGGTCGCATCGAGGCTGCCGAGCGTCGCATCGATCTGCGCCCGCACGGCCGGGTCGGCGATGTCCAGCGCCGGGTCCTTCAGCGTTGCGATCAGCGCATGCAGATCGTTCAGCACCGCGACACCGCCGCCGAATACCTGCGACGCGGTGACATTTTCCTCGACCAGCACGCCGTTGGCGACTGCCGCCTGGCGGCGCTTGTCGTTGCCGTTGAGCCCGTACTGGCCGGTGCCGGCATCGAAGGTGATCGCCGGCTGGTCGGTCAGGGTGCCGGAAAACAGGTAGCGGCCTTCTTCGTCGCGCACGTTGGCAAAGCCCAGCACCGTCTTCTCGAGGCTCTCGAGCTCGTTGGCGATGGCGCCGAGGTCTTCGCTGGTGTTGCTGCCATTGGCGGCCCACAGCAGCAGGTCACGCACGCTCAGCAGCGTGTCGGAGGCGGCCTTGAGGTTGGTCTCCTGCTTGGAGAGGTTGCCGGCGACATTGGCGATGTTGGTGCGGTACTGCGTCAGGCTCGCCTCCTCGCGCTGGATGCGCAGCACCCGCACGGCGGAGATCGGATCGTCGGAGGGCACCAGCATGCGTTCGCCGGTGGCCATCTGCTGCATCAGCTTGCCGAGCTTGGCCGAGCTCTGGTTCATCGAACCGTGCATCTGCGCGGTGATCTGGGCGTTGGAAATGCGCATGGGTCGGTCTCTGCCGTCAGAACATCGCCAGCACGGCATCGAACAGGGCGTTCGAGGTGCTGATCACTTTCATGTTGGCCTGGTAGGCCTGCTGGTAGGTCATCAGGTTGACGGCTTCCTCGTCGAGGTTCACCGCGCTGATGCTGTCGCGCTGGGCCTGGGCCTGTTCGGTCACGGTGGTGGCCGCCGACAGGTCCGCCTGGTTCTGCCGGCTGGCGCTGGCCACCCGTCCGACCAGCCCGGCATAGCCGTCGTTGAGCGGCACCAGGCTGCCGTTGACCAGCGCCGGCTGGCCCTTGATGTCGAGCAGCTTGAGCAGCACGCCGTTGTTGCCCATCTCGCCGGCGGTGTCGGAGAAGGCCAGCGCCTCGGGCGCCAGGTCGGCCACGGTCAGCATGCCGCTGACGCTGGTGGCATCGTGCACGAACAGCGGCTGGCCCGGATTGCCGTTGCGGTCGAAGCCGGCGGTGAGCGTCGCGTTGACCTTGTCGGCCAGGGCGCTGGCCATGTCGTGCAGGTCCTGGCGCGCCGGGCGCAGCGCGCCGTATTCCATGTCATGCAGGGCGCCGAGGTTGCCGCCGAGGCCGTCCTGCACCAGCGGGAAGGTGGTGCGGGCGAACACCAGCGACACCTCCTGCTCGCCGGCGGCATTGAGCGCCACCTTCAGCTGCCCGGCACTGGCGCCGGCCACCAGCGGCTGGCCATTGGCGAGCGACACCGTGAGGCTGCCGTCGTTGGCGGCCTGCACGCGGATGCCGGCGTGGCCGCCGAGCTCCTTGAGCAGGTTGTCGCGGTAGTCTTCGAGCGTCGCCGTCTCGCGGCCGGCCGACTGCATTTCGGTGATCTGCTTGTTCAGCGCGGCGATGTTCTCGGTCAGCCCGTTGATCTCCTTGACCATCGCGGTGCGCTGGCCATGCAGCGCGTCGAGCTGCACGCCGATGTTGCTGTTCAGGCTGTTGAAGCGCTGGGCGAGCTGCTTGGCCTCGCCGAGGATCTGCTGGCGCAGGGCGATGGATTCGGGCGTCGAGCTGGCCTCGCTGAGCGCGGCGAAGAAGTTGTCTAGGCCGCCGCTGATGCTCGACCCCTCGCTGCCCAGCAGCCCTTCCAGCGCACCCAGGTACTGCTGGCTGGTGTCGTGGTAGTGCTGCTCGGTGGTGGCGCGCCACAGCTGCTGGTTCTGGAAATCGCTGGCCAGCCGGCGCACGTCGCTGACCTGCACCCCGCCACCGACGCCCACGCCGCCGAGCGAGGCGACCGAGCGCAGGTCCGGCGCCAGGCGGCTGAAGCCGGGCGTATTGACGTTGGCCACGTTCTGGCCGCTGGCGGTCAGCGCGATCTGCGAGGCGCGAACGCCGCTGTAACCGATCTGGGTGAGAGTGCTCACGACTTCATTTCCTTGGGCTCGAGCCGGATCGGCTGGGCGAAGGCCCCCGACTGGTGGCCCACGGCCGATGCGGCGTGCTGCTGTCTCGGTAGAGCGACCGGATCGGCCCCGGAATTAAGGCTGGCCTGCGGGAACCAGCCGAGCGCCGCCTCGGCGCTGCGGTCGGCCGGCGCGGTGCGTTCGACCGGCTGTGCGGAGGCCAGGTCGTCGAGGATGTTGCGGGCGTAGTTGCGCGTCTCGGCGAAGGGAATCTTCTGCACCCAGCGATGGGTGCTGATCTCGCCGGTGCGCGGGTCGCCGTTGGTCTTCAGCCATTCGTCGACCTTGCCGGGCCCGGCGTTGTACGCGGCCAGCGCCAGCGCCTGGTGGCCGTCGTAGCGGTCCAGCATCTTGTTCAGGTAGGCCGTGCCGAGGCGCTTGTTATAGGCCGCGTCGCTGGTCAGCCGCGCTTCATCGAAGGGGATGCCGAGTTCGGCGGCCATGTCGCGGGCGGTGCCCGGCATCAGCTGCATCAGGCCGCGCGCGCCCTTGGGCGAAACCGCCGCGACGTTGCCGGCCGACTCGTGCTTGATGACGCTGTCGACCAGCGCCATGAAGCCCGCCTTGCCGCGCTCCCAGGCCGAATCGATGGCCTCGATGCCGCGCTGCCAGGTGCTTGCCAGGCTCGGCGAGCTCTGCAGGCTGGCGACCGGGCGCGACGATCCGGTCGGCACGCCGAGCGGTGTCGGCACCGGCGCCGGGATGACCTTGCCACTTTCGCCGGACAGCTGCTGCACCAGCATGTCGGCGATGCCGGTCTCCCGCTTTTCGGCCAGGGTGTCGGCCAGCACCTCGTCGTAGAAGTCGCGCATGGTGCTCAACTCGCGGCTGCGCATGGGGTTGTCGGCCGACAGCGCATCGCCCGCCTTGCGCATCTGCTTGAGGATCTGTTGCAGGAACAGCGCCTCGAACTGCTCGGAGACGACCTCCAGCTGCTGGCGGCGCGCGGCGGCCGGATCGGTCGGACGCGCCTGGCGCGTGGCCAGGTGCTGCGGGAGCGACACGATGCTCATCAGATCACCACCAGTTCCGCGTTCAGGGCGCCGGCGCGCTCGAGCGCCTGGAGGATGCTCATGACATCGTCCGGCGTCGCGCCCAGGCTGTTCACCGTGTTGATGATGCTTTCCAGGCTGGCGCCTTCCGGCCACTGGAACATCGGCTTGCGGTCCTGCTCGACGGCGACGTCCGACTGCGGCGTGACCACCGTCTGCCCCTGCGAGAACGGCGCCGGCTGGCTGACCTGCGGGCGCTCGCTGATGGTGACGGTGAGCGTGCCGTGGGCAACCGCCGCCGCTTTCACGCGTACGCCCTGCCCGACCACGACCGTGCCGGTGCGGCTGTTGAACACGACCTTCGGCCGGGTGCGGCCTTCCTGCACGTCCAGCCCTTCGAGCATGGCCATGAAGCTCATGCGCTGGGTGCTGGTGACCGGCGCGCGCACCGACACCTTGGTGGCGTTCAGCGCACTGGCGGTGCCGGCGCCGAACATTTCGTTGATCGCCTCGACCAGCCGCGTGGCGGTCTGGAAGCTCGGCTGGCGCAGGTTGAGCATGACGTCCGGGCGCTCGGCGAAATCGGTCGGAATCAGCCGCTCGACGGTCGCGCCGTTGGGGATCAGCCCGGTGTTCGCACTGTTGATCGCCACGCTCGAGCCGCTGTCGCCGGAGGCATTGAGGCCGCCGACCACCAGGTTGCCCTGGGCGATGGCGTAGACCTCGCCGTCGATGCCTTGCAGCGGCGTCATCAGCAAGGTGCCGCCACGCAGGCTCTTGGCATCGCCGAGCGAGGAGACGGTCACATCGATGGTCTGGCCGGGGCTGTAGGACGGCGGCAGGTTCGCGGTGATGGTCACCGCGGCGACGTTCTTGAGCTTGGGGTCGACCTTCTCCGGCAGGTTCACGCCGAACTGCTCGAGCATGTTGGTGACCGACTGGCTGGTGAACTTCACCTGGTTCTTGTCGCCGGTGCCGTCGAGGCCGACCACCAGGCCGTAGCCGATCAGCTGGTTGCCGCGGATGCCTTCGATGTCCACCAGGTCCATCAGCGGGACGGCCTCGGCGGACGGCAGCCAGGCCAGCGCCAGGGCGGCGAGCAGGGTCTTGATCGTTCGGTTCATGGCGTTCTCAGAGGGGGAACAGCGGGCTGGTGAAGAAGCGCGTCAGCCAGCCGGCCCGGTTGCTGTCGTTCAGCACGCCGCGGCCCGAATAGGCGATGCGCGCGTTGGCGATGTTCTGCGACGAGACCTGGTTGAAGCGGTTGATGTCCTCGCGGCGCACCAGGCCCGAGAGGCGGATGTACTCGTCGCCCTGGTTCAGGCGCAGCGCCTTCTCGCCCTTGACCACCAGCACGCCGGAGGGCAGCACCTGGTGCACCGTCACGGCGATCGAGCCGCGCAGGGTGTTCTGCTGCGAGCTCTCGGCGGCGCCTTCGAATTCGCGCTCGCCGGAGACGGCGGTGTCCAGCTGCGGGTAAGTCTTGCCCAGCACGTTCGGCGTCGCCAGCCCGATGCTGGACGACTTGCCGAAGCTGGTGCCGGCGCTCTTGCTCGACTGGGTCGACTCGTCGAGCACGATGGTCAGGATGTCGCCTACGCGCACGGCGCGGCGATCCGAGGTCAGCGAGCTGACATGCCCCGAGCCGAACAGGCCGCCGGCCGTGTTGACCGGCGCCGGATAGGCCGGCACGGGCGGTTCGAACAGGGTCGAGGACTCTTCGGGGCGCAGTTCGTCGAAACTGGCGCAGCCGGTCAGCAGGGCCAGCAGGCCGCAGGCGAGAAGTTGGCGCATGGCGATCACTAGAGGGTCTGGTTGAGGAACTGCTGCATGCCGCTGGCGGCATCCATGACCTTGGCGTTGGCCTCGTAGGCGCGCTGGATGGCGATCATGTTCACCATCGCCTCGACCACCTGCACGTTGGAGCCTTCGAGCACGCCCTGCTTGAGGCTGCCGAGGCCTTCCTCGCCCGGCACGCCCTCGACCGGCTCGCCGCTGGCCACGGTTTCGCGGTAGAGGTTGCCGCCCAGCGCTTCCAGGCCGCCGGCGTTGACGAAGTTGACCAGCGTGATCTGGCCGAGCTCGGACGGCATGGTGTCGCCCGGCAGGATCGCCGTGACGATGCCGTCGGCGCCGACGGTAAAGCCGCTGCTGCCCTCGGGGACTTCGATGGCCGGCGTCAGCGGCAGGCCCTGGGCGTTGACCATCATGCCCTCGGCGTTGAGCTGGAACTGGCCGTTCTCGGTGTAGAGCAGATCGCCGTTGGGCGCCTCGACCTGGAAGAAGCCGCGCCCGACGATCGCCAGGTCCATCGGCTGGCCGGTGGTCTGGATGCTGCCTTCGGTGAAGACCTTCTGCGTACCGGCAATGCGGACACCGCTGCCGAGCTGGATGCCCGACGGCACGGTGTTGACCGCGTCGGCCTGGGCGCCGGGCTGCTTTTCGATGCTGTAGAACAGGTCTTCGAAGACCGCGCGATCGCTCTTGAAGCCGTTGGTGTTGACGTTCGCCAGGTTGTTGGCGACGGTCGAGAGGGCCTTGTCCTGCGCGGCGAGGCCGGTCTTGCTGACCCAGAGGGCGGAATTCATGGCAAGTCTCCTGCGGCCTTAGCTGCCGCGAATCATCCGGTTGCCCGCGTCGGAGAGGTCCTCGGCGGCTTTCATCATCTTCACCTGGGTCTCGAACAGGCGGTTGAGGCTCATGGTCGCGACCAGCTCGTCGATCGCCGAGACGTTGCTCGACTCCAGGTGCCCGGCGACCAGGCGCGGGTTTTCCAGCGCCTCGGCGGCGGCGCCGTCGCGCGTCACCAGCAGGCCGGCCTCGTTCTTGACCAGGTTGGCGGCGGGCACGTCGACCACGCGGATGCGGTCGACCTCGGCCATCAGCCAGTCACCGGGCGCCATGATCGACACGGTGCCGTCGTTGCCGATTTCCACCTTGTCGTGCTCGGGCAGCACGATCGGCCCGCCCTCGCCCAGCACCGCGCGGCCGTTGAGCGTCAGCCGCCCCTCGGCGTCGATCTGCATGCTGCCCTGGCGGGTGTAGGCCTCGCCGTCGACGTCCTGCACGGCGATCAGCCCGCTGCCCTGGACGGCGAAGTCCAGGTCGCGGCCGGTCGCCATCAGCGGGCCGGCGGCCATGTTCACGCCGTTGTTCTCGACCAGCGCCATGTGCCGGCTGTCGTAGCCGTAGCCTTCCACCTCGACGGCCTGCGCACGCTCCATGTCGGCGCGAAAGCCGGGCGTGCTGACGTTGGCCAGGTTGTTCGAGCGCACCTGCAAGCTGAGCATGGTGCGGCTGGCGGCGGTCATCGCCGTGTATCCCAAGCGGTCCATGGATCAGCCTCAGATGGCGTTGAACAAGGTCTGGGTCAGCTCCTTGTTGGTGGAGATGACCGTGGTATTCGCCTGGTAATTGCGCTGGCCTTCCATCAGGCCCACCAGCTGCTGGGTGAGGTCGACGTTGGAACCTTCCAGCGCACCGGCGGCGAGGGTGCCGAACTGGCCGATGCCGGGGGCACCGAGCAGCGGCGCGCCGGAGTCGGCGGTCTCGGCCCAGGCGGTGCCGCTGATGTTCTTCAGCCCTTCGGGGTTGACGAAGTTGGCGAGCACCACCTGGCCCTGCACGAGGCGCTGGCCGTTGCTGTAGCTGGCGTAGACGCGACCGTCCCGCTCCACCGACAGGCCGGTCTGCTCGCCCGCGGTGTAGCCGCTGGCGCGGTTGGTGGTGACCGAGAACTCCGAGCCGTACTGGCTGGTGCCGCTGTAGTCGAGCGCGATGTTCAGCGGATCGGCGCCGCCGACCGGCGAGCTCAGGGTCACCGGGGCGATCGGGTTGGCCAGCGCGCCGTTGGTGGCGAAGGTCAGCGGCTGCGCGGCGCCCAGCGAGGCGCCGTCCAGGTAGTAGTGCGCATCCCAGCTGTTGTCGGCGGTCTTGACGAAGTACTGCGTCAGAGTGTGTTCCTTGCCCAGCGAATCGAACAGCTTGGTGGTGTAGGTGGAGTTGTAGCTGGTCGCCTCCTGCGGGTCGAAGGGGGCGATGGCCGGCACGTCCTGGTTGGCGTTGAGGTTGGCGACGAACTCGAGGCTGTCGGTGGCCTTGGCGGGCAGGCTGCCGGCCTGCAGCTTGAGGTCCTGCACCACGCCGGTTTGCAGGTTGCCGTTGGCGTCGGCCGGGTAGCCCTGCAGCTTGCCGCCCTGGCTGTTGACGATGAAGCTGTTCTTGTCGGTGCCGAACACACCGGCGCGGGTGTAGCTGATGTCGCCATTGCCGGCGCGGGTGACGAAGAAGCCGCCACCGGAGATCGCCAGGTCCAGGCTGCGGTTGGTGGTGGTCAGCGCGCCGCCCTGGCTGATGCTCTGGGTGTGGCCGGCGACTTCGACGCCCATCGCCTGGGTGTCGGCGTAGAGGCTCGCGAAGTCGGTACGCGAGGACTTGAAGCCCACGGTGCCGGCGTTGGCGATGTTGTTGCCGATGGTGTTCAGCTGGTCGTTCACGGCGGACAGGCCGGTCAGTGCGATGTTGAAGCTCATGGATGCGGTCTCTTGAAAAGGGGATCAGAGCAGGCCGGACGCGGGCTGCTGGCCAAAGGCGAGAATCTGGTAGAACGGCACCTGCCCGGCGCCAGCGACCTCGAGCACCGGGCCCTCGGCGCTGACGCGCACATGGCCGACACGGCCGGTGAGTTCGAGCTGGGGCGCCTCGCCGCTCGCCGTCTCGACGCTCACGGCGTACTCGCCCTCGGCCAGGCCGAGCGCCTTGGCATCGAGCGTGAACGGCACCCGACCGGCCGCCTGCGGGCCGAGCGGGACTTCGGTCTGCTTGCCGACGGCGTCGGTCAGCACCAGGGTGGTCTTGCCGGACGGATGAGCCAGCTGGAACTCGCCAGCCAGCGCCTCGTCCGACAGCTCCACGCGGTCGACCGCCACGGTGACGTCCTGGCCGACCAGGCCGGCGGCGGTCAGCGTTTGCAGGTTGTCGGTCAGCACCAGGTTGCTCTGCGCGACGCGCGCCATGTTCTCCATGCTCTTGACCTGCGACATGGCCGAGAACTGGTTGAGGAACTCGGTGCTGTCGACCGGCTTGGTCGGGTCCTGGAACTTGATCTGCGCGACCATCAGGTCGATGAAGTTGTTCTCCATCTGGGTCGCGTCGGACAGGTTCACCGCCGCGCGCGGCGCGTCGATGGCGAGGCCGGCGACGCCGCCAGCCTGGGTCGGATCGATCACGCTCATCAGGATTCACCCAGCCGCAGCAGGCCCTGCTGCATGCTCTTGACGCGGTTGAGCACCTCGACATTGGTCTCGAAGCTGCGGGTGGCCGACATCATGTCGGTCATCTCTTCGATCTCGTTCACGTCGGGGTAATAGACGTAGCCATCGCGGTCGGCCAGCGGATTGCCCGGCTCGTAGCGACGCTGCGGCTCGCGGCCGGAGGTCACCACGTCAAGCACCTGCACGTGGGCACCGCCGACGCCGACGCCGCGGGTCAGCTCGCCGTTCTCGTAGACGGCGGCGAACATCGGCTTGCGCGCCTGGTAGACGTCCTCGGCGCTGGCGGCGGCCGAGTCGGCGTTGGCCAGGTTGGAGGCGACGGTGTTGAGCCGCACGGTCTGCGCATTCATCGCCGAGCCGGCGATGCGGTAGATGGAGTCGAAAGCCATCAGCGTCCCTCGATGGCCTGCTTGAGGCCACGGAATTTCATGTTGAGAAAGGTCAGGCTGGTCTGGAAGTCCATCGCGTTGCGCGAGAACTGCGCCTGCTCGACCGACAGCTCGACCGTGTTGCCGTCCTGCGACGGCTGGGTCGGCACGCGGAAGAGCATGCGCGGGTCGTCGCCGGCGATCGCGATGCGCGCCTCGCCTTCGTCCAGCCGACGCATCTCGCCGGCGAAGTCGATATCGCGCGCCTGGAAACCGGGCGTGTCCTCGTTGGCCAGGTTGGCCGCGAGAATCTCGCTGCGCTGCATACGCAGATCGAGCGCACGGGCATGAACGCTCAGGCTCTCGTCGATTCGTATACTCATCCCACCATTAACCCTTGCTGGATTGATCTGCGCACGAAGATTGCAGAAACCGTGCCGCACTCAGAACCATGGAATAAGCCCTTGATTTCGCTAGCTTCGCTCCACCCCATCCGGGCCGTGCAGGCCACCTTGCTTCCGCTTTTGGGAGGTCGGCCGGGCCGGGGCGGAAAACCGTTTTCCCCCCCGAGGTCGCGCGGCATGACCGCACTGGCGCTGGCTGGCGTGCTGGCCTCGACCACGGCGCTCGCCGACCCGAGCGCGGGCGCGCAGATCGATGAAGCCGTAGGTCGCTACCTCGACGAACGCGTGCAGGCCCTGGCCCAGCGCGAAGGCTGGCGCGACGTGCGCGCGGCCCACAGCGTCGACCGACCGGACAGCGTGACCCGGCTGCCAGCCTGTCCGACGCCGCCACGGGTGCGCCCGTCCGGCGAGATTCCCGAGGCGTCCGAGCGGCAGCGGCTCGAGGTGGTGTGTCCGGGCGAAAGCGGCTGGACGGTCGCGGTCATCGGCCAGCCGACCCTGAGCCTGCCGGCCGCCCACGCCGCCACGGTCATCGAGCGGGGCGAAACCATCGGCCCGCAGCACCTGACCTTCGAGCCGATCAACCCGACCAAGGCCCACCGCGGCTTCTATAACCAGCCGCAGCCGGTGATCGGCCAGGCCGCCAAACGCCGCATCCGCGCCAGCCAGTTGATCGCGCCGAACCTCCTGACCGCGGCGCTCGCGGTGCAGCGCGGCCAGCCGGTGAAGATCATCGCCCGCCACGACGGCATCGAAGCCTCCGTCAATGGCGAAGCCCTCGCCGACGGCCAGCCCGGCGACGTCATCCGCGTGCGCAACCTCAGCAGCGAGAAGGTGATCGATGCCCAGGTGGTCGAACCGGGCGTGGTGACCAGCACCTATTGAGGCAACGGCCACACGCGGTCGCGCCGACTGGTTTTCAGCGACGTTGCGCCTGCGCGGGCTCGATCGCCCGCAAGCGGGCTCCTACAGAACAGCACGGCGGTTCTGGCTTTTGTAGGAGCGAGCTTGCTCGCGAAGCGGACGGAAGGACGGGACGGTGAGGGCCGTAGAGAGTGCATTCGCGAAGCAATGCACCCACCCAACGCCCGCATGGCGCCGCGGCATTCGCCTGGCGGGTGTTCGCTTCGCGCCTGACCCGCCCTGCATCGCTGGTGTGCCGGAGCGTTGCGCCTGCGCGGGCTCGATCGCCCGCAAGCGGGCTCCTACAGAACAGCACGGCGGTTCTGGCTTTTGTAGGAGCGAGCTTGCTCGCGAAGCGGACAGAGGGACGGGACGGTGAGAGCCGTAACGTGCATTCGCGAAGCAATGCACCACCCAACGCCCGCACGGCGCCGCGGCATCGCTGGCGGGGTTGTTCGCTTCGCGCCTGAACCCGCCCTACGCCGCTGGTGTGCCGGAGCGTTGCGCCTGCGCGGGCTCGATCGCCAGCAAGCTGGCTCCTACAGAACAGCACGGCGATCTGGCGTTTGTAGGAGCGAGCTTGCTCGCGAAGCGGACGAAAGGACGGGGCGGTGAGGGCCGTAGGACGGGACGGTGAGGGCCGTAGGGTGCATTCGCGAAGCAATGCACCACCCAAGGCCCGCACGGCGCCGCGACATCGCCTGGCGGGTGTTCGCGTCGCGCTGACCCGCCCGACCAGTCGGTAAAGCGGTAGGGCACCGTTCGTCCCCCTTGCGAAAAATTTCTGGCGTCAGATTTAAGCCCGACTCCGGCGCCGTCGCCTTCCCCCTTCAAGCAGGCAGATAGCCAGCCATCAACGCCAAGCCACTCAGCTCGAAGGAAGTCATCATGGCCCTGTCCATTCACACCAACTACTCGGCACTAACCACCAACACCAGCCTGAACAAGTTCAACAGCGCACTGGCCACCAACCAGCAGCGCCTGGGTACTGGCCTGCGCATCAACAGCGCCGCCGACGACGCCGCCGGCCTGCAGATCGCCACTCGCCTGAACGCCCAGAGCCGCGGCATGGCCGTTGCCATGCGCAACACTGGCGATGCGACCTCGATGCTGCAAACCGCTGAAGGCGCGTTTAGCGAGATGACCGACATCCTGCAGCGCATGAAGGATCTGGCGACCCAGGGCGCGAACGGCACCAACAGCGCCAACGACCTGACCTCGCTGCAGGGGGAGTACGACGAGCTGGCGAAAGAACTGCGCAACATCATGGACAACACCGCCTACGCCGGGGAGAAGCTTTTTGGTGCTAACGACGGTGCCGACCTTGCTACCGGTAAGTTCGGCGTCACCGGCGGCGTCAACTTCCAGATCGGTGCCACCACGGCTGAAAAGATGACCTTCGATGCCTCCGTCGCGGTAAAAGCAGTAAACACCGGCATCAACGCGGCGTCAGCGGCGTACATGACGCCTGGTGCTGCCGGCGCTGAAATTACCGGTGCCGCAAACGCAACAATCGATAAGGTCGCCACCGCACTGAATGCCATTGGCACCGTGCGCGCCAAGTTCGGCGCCACCATCAACCGCCTGAACCACACCAGCAACAACCTGGCGAACATGAAGGACAACACCGAGATGGCCAAGGGCCGGATCATGGACGCCGACTTCGCCATCGAAAGCGCCAACATGAGCAAGAACTCCATGCTCATGCAGTCCGGCATCTCCATGCTCAAGCAGGCCGGCCAGATGCCCGGCATGGTCATGTCGCTGCTCGGCTAACCACGCGCGTAACCGGTGGCGCCACGGCGCCACCTCTTTCAAGTCAGCGGTTGCGGCGATCATGCCGCACAGACGCCGCGCTTCGCATAGGAAATCGTCATGGCCCTGTCCATCCACACGAACTATTCCGCACTGACCACCAACACCAGCCTGAACAAGTTCAACAGCGCACTGGCCACCAACCAGCAGCGCCTGGGTACTGGCCTGCGCATCAACAGCGCCGCCGACGATGCCGCCGGCCTGCAGATCGCCACTCGCCTGAACGCCCAGAGCCGCGGCATGGCCGTCGCCATGCGCAACACCGGCGATGCGACCTCGATGCTGCAGACCGCCGAAGGCGCGTTCAGCGAGATGACCGACATCGTCCAGCGCATGAAGGATCTGGCGACCCAGAGCGCGAACGGCACCAATAGCGCCGACGACCGCACCTCCCTGCAAGGTGAGTACGATGAACTGGCCAAGGAGCTTGCCAACATCCTAGGCAATACCAGCTATGCCGGTGAAAAGCTGTTCGCCAGCGCAACGGGTGTCATCGATGGCGCCGCAGGCAAGTTTGGCTCCACTGCGGCCGGCGTCACCTTCCAGATCGGCGGCACCACGGCCGAGAAAATGACGGTAAACGTCAGCGGCAAGTTCACCACACTACTGAGCGCAACGGGGCTCGGCGGCATTAGCACCGTATTCACGGCACTGGCAGCGGCTCCAACGGCTGATGTCAGCGCGGGTGGTGGTGAAATCAAGACCGCTGCCCTGGCCAACACTGAAATCGACAACCTGACCACCGCGCTCAATGCCATTGGTTCGATGCGCGCTACCTTCGGCGCCAGCATCAACCGCCTGAACCACGTCAACAACAACCTGGCGAACATGAAGGACAACACCGAAATGGCCAAGGGCCGGATCATGGACGCCGACTTCGCCATCGAGAGCGCCAACATGAGCAAGAACTCCATGCTCATGCAGTCCGGCATCTCCATGCTCAAGCAAGCCGGCCAGATGCCCGGCATGGTCATGTCGCTGCTCGGCTAACCATGGCCTCGCACGGCTAGACTGCTGTCACCAAGCCCCGCCTCGGCGGGGCTTTTTCTTGCCGGACGGAAAGTAGAACGCAGAGCCCCCCTGCGCATTCCGTTCGATCCGCGCCCGACCCGCCAAACGGCGCTTATCAAAGGCAACGGCGCCAACGAGAATGGCGGCCCACTCGCCGGGCGATGCCCATTCATCGCATCGGCCGCACCCGCTTCCTTGAGAACGTAACCCCCGGCAAGCCCGTGGCATGTTGTCGCGGGCCGTCCGGTAAACCGGGTCTATCTCGGCCACGAAAGCGGCGCAGCTACGGCTCTCTGGATGTGTCCGCCCGGTCATTTCGAAGACCTTACGGCCACACCCACGCCCTACCACCCGACGGGCGGACAAAGCGTGCGGCTTGTCACGACTTTTTGTTGGCGTCAGAATCCAACCACTCGCTTGGACGAGCCCCGAAAGGACCCGGGGATGCCTGTGAACGAGGCGCTTGCATCCAGTACGCGGTTAGCCGCAAGGGTGATCGAACCGATGGCGGTTCCTGGATGGTTTTCGAACGCTGCGTGAGCCCTGATCGCTGGGCTACGTGTTCTCTCCTTGCTAAGTCGGGTTATTCCACATGTCCCAATCCCTGCCGGGGGCCGAAAGCCCCGTCTGCCTATGGCTGAAAACCGGTCGCGAGGGCCGCACGGCGCGGCTGTATCCGTCGCGTTTCCAGCTGGTGCTCGCCGAAAACGGCGTCGAGCAACAGGTCGATCTCGGCTTTGCCGGCAGTCGCCTGCTCGAGCGCCTGCTGATCAGCGCCGGCGAGGTGGTGTCGCGGCAGGAGCTGCTGGGCCATGCCTGGGAAGGTCGCGTGGTCAGCCAGGGCAGCCTCAATCAGCAGGTCTATACCCTGCGCCAGCTGCTGTCGGACAGCAGCAGCCAGATCATCCAGACGCTGCCGCGCCGCGGCTACCTGTTCAACCCGGCCTTCGTCGCCAGCCCGGCCGTGGCAACCGAGTCGGTCGTCGAGGCGATGACCCTCGAACCGGAGCCGAGCACCGACAGCGAACCCGCGCCAGCAGCCGTTGTGGCAACGGCGCCATCGGCAATGCGCAGCCCGCGTCGCCGGTGGGCGAAAGGGCTCGGCTCGGTCGCCTCGGTGGTGGGCCTGAGCTTTTTCGCGGCAGCGCAGCTGGTGAACGGCGGCGGCTCGGACGGCAGCTTCACCCATCAGCATGGCGTCGGCAGCCTGCAGGTCATCTACATCGAGACTTCGAAGAAGCAGCTCGATCACCTGATCGCAGCGACCGAGCCCCTGCTGGCCGAGGTTTCGGCGACGCGCAGCGCCCCGGCGAACCTGGTGGTGAGCATGTCGAGCGGCTTTTATGAGTTTCGCTGCCTGCAGCACGACGGCCGCCTGCGTACGGCCAAGGTCCACCGCGAGCTGTCGAGCGCGGAAACGCACGCGCACCTGCGCGGGTGCCTGCCGGATTGAGTGGCCAGCGTTTCGGATAGGCGTTTCGAACGCCGCGCCCTCTACAGGCCGCGCCTTGCACGACGCGAAATGCTTGGTAGGAGCCAGCTTGCTGGCGAAGCTTTTGGTTTTTTGGCTTCGTGATCTGGAGCTTCGGACGCCGCGCTTTCCTCGGCCTTACCGACAGTTTGCGCCTTGCACGGCGCCTCACTTTTCTTTGCCGCGCGGCAAAGAAAAGTAAGCAAAAGAAAACGCGCCCCGTCATCCGGGTCTGACTGCTACGCAGCCAGACTTCCCTCACTCCGGCGCCGCTCCGGGGGCGCGTCACGACGGGACGTCCCTGTCCCGCCGCGCCTCGCTCGGCGTCCTGCCTCGCGTCCCCCTGCGCAACTGCGCAACGCCTGCGTTCGGCCGGATGAAAGGGGGTTGGTTCGAGTGGTCTGGGAGTGAGGTGCAAGCGAAATCAAAAGCCTGAGCACGCGCCGGTTGGTCAGCCAGATAAAGGCTTCATCGCCGTGTAAGCGGTGGAAAACGCGTTGCGGTTTTCCACCCTACGGTGGCTGGTGGTTCGGTGATTGCTGCATTACAGACGTAGGGCGGATTCAGGAGCGAAGCGAACAATCCGCCGGGGACGCCGCCGATGCGAAAACCGGTGCATTGCTTCGCGAATGCACCCTACGTGTACGGTTGTCTCGCGTTCGAGACCACAACAGCTCAGCTTGCTGCTTTGCTTTTCTGCTTTGCTTTCTGGCTTTTTCCAACCAGAACCATCAAGCCACACCACTCGCCCCTTCAGCAGGCCGAGCGCAGGTGTCGTGGAGGGGGGTGAGCGGCATGGATGCCGCGAGAGCCGCGAGGGCCATGGATGGCCCTTCGTGGCGTGCCCCTGGAACGGCACCGGAGCGAGGGAACCCGGGCAAAAGCCGGGGCCGGATGCAGGGGTCGCCTTCTCTTTGGTTACTTTCTCTTGGCGAGACAAGAGAAAGTGACGCGCCGTGCAGGGCGCAATCTATCCTCCGAGCCGAGAAAGGCGCGGCGTCAAAAACGCCCGAGCAAGATGCCCCGAGAAAGAACCAAAAGCATCGCCAGCAAGCCGGCTCCTACAGTTCCTCCAAAGCCTTAACGCCGTGCGGGGCGCAACCGGTAGGTCGGGCCGAGGAAAGCGCGGCGTCAAAAACGCCAGATTGTGAAGCCGAAAGACAAGAGCATCGCCCGCAAGCGGGCTCCTACAAAAACGTTTAGCGCCGGGCAAGGGGAAATCTGCCGGCCGGCTGGCAAGCGCAGCGCGGCGCGGCGCGGGCAAGCTGCCGGGTCGAAGCCCGGCCCAGACTCACCCCTCGGACCCCACTGTCCCCTCGACAAAGCGAGCGCCCTGCTCGGTCACCTGCGCCCGCGCATAGCTGTCGCCAAACAGCTCCCGATACAACGCCTCCGCCCGCTCGGTCAGCAGGAGGATCTCCACACGACGGTTGGCGCCGCTCTTCGGATCGTCCGGGCGTAGCGGCATGACGTCCGCCTGCGCGGCGACCTGCAGCACCGAGGCCGGCGACAGGCCGCCCTCCACCAGCACGTTGCGCGCGCGCAGGGCGCGGTCGCCGGAGAGGTTCCAGTTGTCGTAGCCGCCGCGCCCGCGAAACGGCGTGGCGTCGGTGTGGCCGCTGACGATGAGTTTGTTGTCGACCTTGCCGAGCACGCCGGCGAGCACGCCGAGCAGGCGCCGGAAGTGCGGGTCGAGGGTGGCGCTGCCGCGGGCGAACATGAAGCGGTCGCGGTCATCCTTGATCAGGATGCGCAGGCCCTGCGGCACCACGTCGACTTCCAGGTTGGCGACCGCGTCGACCTCCTCGGCCTCGGCCAGGATGCGCTCGGCCAGCGCCTTGAGTTCGGCGGCCGAGCTGTAGCGGCGGCTGTCGTCGCCCTCGCTGCGCTCATCGCTCGCCTCGGCGGTTTCCTGGCTTGTCTGCGGGTCCGGCTGCGGCACCGGCAGTTGCACGCCGTCCATTTCCAGCGGCGAGGTACTGGTGCCGTCGAAGATGCCGGCGCCGCCATCGACCAGCGGGTTGCTCTGCATCTGGCCGAACGACGGGTTGTTCTGCTGCATCTGCGGCTGGATGATCCACAGCACCATGAACAGCGCCATCATCGCCAGCGTGAAGTCGGCGAAGGCGACCTTCCAGGCGCCGCCGTGCTCATCGCCGTGCCCTTTCTTGCTGCGGCGCTTGATGATGATCTCGTGCTCGCCGCCGGCCCCCTTGCCCCGTTTCATGCGGCGTCCCTTTCTTCCTCGTACCGGTTGACCCAGTTCTCGAGTTGCTTGAAGGCGGGTTTGACGTCCTGTTCGATCAGCTTGCGACCGGCGTCCACCGCCAGCAGCGTGGGCTTGCCGGCGACGTGGGCGACCAGCGTGGTGCGTACGCATTCGAGCGCCGAGAGCTCGGTCTTGACGCGCTGAGCCATGGCGTTGGAGAGCGGGTCCATCAGGCAGTAGCAGAAGAAGATGCCGAGGAAGGTCCCGACGAGCGCGGCAGCCACGTGCGCGCCGATTTCGGCGACGCTGCCGCCGATGCTGCCCATGGTGATGATGATGCCCATGATCGCCGCCAGGATGCCGAAGCCCGGCATCGCCTCGCCGATCTTGTGCAGCGAGCGCGAGGGTTGCAGCAGCGCGTGCTCCATCGCCTCCAGCTCCTGCTCGAGGAAGCCTTCCAGCTCGTGGGCGCTGATCTTACCCATCGCCATCAGCCGGAAGTTGTCGGCGATGAAGGCCATCAGGTTCTTTTCCTGGAGGATCAGCGGATAGCGCGCGAACAGCTCGCTCGCCTCCGGCTCCTCGATGTGTTCGTCGAGGACCTTGAGGCCGCCGACGTCGACCATCTCCAGCAGTTCATAGAGCAGCATCAGCAGCTGGCGCTGGAATTCTTCGCCACGACGCTTGTAGAGGAACACGCCCTTCATCTGGACGAGCATCTCCAGCAACACCTCCTTGGGGTTGCCGACGATCAGGCTGCCCAGCGCGGCGCCGAGGATGATCACCACCTCGGCCGGCTGCCAGAGAACGGCCATGTCGCCGTGGGCCATGGAATAGCCGCCGAGCACACAGGCGATGATGACGAAGGCACCGAGAACTTTTTGCATGATGGTTACTACGCTTTTTCGGTTAGGAAGCGACAGGCCTTGCCGATCGCCTGCTTGCTCAACTGACAGACCCGGGCATCGCTAACATCCAGCACCAGGGCGATTTCCTTCAGGCTCAACTCGTGCTGGTAGTACAGCGTCAGCACCAGCCGCTCGCGCTCGTCCAGCCTGGCCAGGGCCTGCTCCAGCAGACGCTGTTGCAGCAGCCGCTCCTCGAACCCCGAGCCGTTGTCGGCGAAGGGTTCATGACCGCCCTGCAAGATTTCGTCGAGGCTCTCGATCGCCTCGCAGGATTCGGCCAGGAGGTAGTCGTGATAGTCCTTCTCGCCCAGCCCGACATGCTGCTGGATCTCTTCGTCCGTGGGCTGGCGGCCGAACTGGCGCGCCAGCGTGCGGATCGCGTCGCGGGTCTTGTGCACCTGCTGGCGCACCTGACGGGGCCGCCAGTCCTGGCGGCGCAGCTCATCGAGGATGGCGCCGCGGATGCGCAGCGAGGCAAAGCGGCCGAAGGCTTCGTCCGGCTCGCCGTAGCGGCGCAGGCTGTCGAGCAGCCCCATCAGGCCGATCTGTTCCATGTCCTCGCGGTCGAGCACCTGGTTGGCCTGCAGCGACAGCTGCCGGACGATGCGCTTGACCAGCGGCAGGTACTGCATCACCCAGCGCTGTTCGGCGCCGGGCGCCAGCACCGGCGGCCCGGGCTCGGCGGCCTGGTAGTCGAGATAGCTGTGGGCGTTCATGTCGGGCTCGTCACTGCACGATGAGCTTGTTGACCAGCACCGACTGGAACGGCGCCACTGCCTTCTGCCGGGCGAAGTCGGCGACCAGCACGTCTTCCAGGCGGGTCTGCAGCTCGGCGATCTGCAAGCCGCGCAGCTCCTCGAACGGCAAGCCGGAGAGGTAGGCGACCACCGAGTTGCGCACCAGCGGCTCGACCGGTGCGAAGTCGATCGGCTCTTCGCCCTTCTCGGCCTGGAGCATCAGATCGAGGACGAAGTAACGCTCACGGCCCTCCCCGCGCAGGCTGACGATCACCTTGTCGACCGGGAAGAATTCGTAGGCGACCGGCTCGGCCTCTTCTTCTTCGGCCGCGGCGAGCGCCTGTGCCGGGTCGACCGGGGCGGCGGGCTTGAGCAGCCACCAGGCCGCGCCGACGCCGCCGGCGACGATGAGCAGGTTGATCAGGGTGACGACAATCAGGATGCGTGCGGCATTCATGGGGCGTGCTTCCGGGGTGGCGCTCGGCTCGCTCATACCGTCACCAGCGCATCGCGGTGGCGGGCCTGGGCGGCGGTGGATTCGGGGTGTTCGGTGCCATTGGCGAGGATCGGCGCGTCCTCGGCGAACGCCGGTGCGCGCGGCTGGCGGTCCGGCTGGCCGTGGCCGCTGTCGGCGCCGACCTGCACGTTCACCTGCACGAAATGCTGGCCGACCAGTTCCTGGCGCAAGCGCTCGCTGGTCTGCTGGAGCATCCGCGCGACCTCCGGCTGGGCGGCGTTGACCTGCACGCTCAGACGGCCGGACTCATGGCTGACGAGGATTTCCAGGCTGCCCAGTTCCGGCGGGTCCAGGCGAATGGTGGCGCTCTGGACGCGCTGCTGGAGCTGCAGTTCGACGTTGTCGCGCAGCGCTTGCAGCATCTGCTCGCCCCACTTGGCTTCCGGGGCTTGCAGCTTCAGCACGCGCTCGAAGGTCGGCCCGCTCGGCTGCTGGGTCGGGGTCGTTCCCTCGACCGCCGGTGCCGGCGGGTTTTCGAGCGCGGCCAGTAGGCTGTCGGTGCTCGCAGCGTCAGGCGTCGCGGTCAAGGTGACGAGGGCCACCGGGGCAGGCTCGCGCGCGGCCGGCTGGGTCGTGCTGCGGACGATGGCGCTGGCGAAGGCTTGCAGGTCGGCGACCTCGAGCGACTCGGCGGTCGGCAGCGGGGCGCTCGCGCTCGGAGCCGCCAGCAGCATCGCCAGCGCTTCGGCCGGCGTTTCGCCCTCGGCGGTCGCGCTCGGGGCAGCGGGCTGCGGCGCGCCTTCATGCGCCTGGATCACCGCCTGGTGCTGCGCCAGCATGCCGAGCAGCCATTGCTCGGAGACCTGCTCGTCGCCGCTTGCGCCACGGCCGGCTTCGGCCTTCATCGCCTCCGGCCGCGGCGTCTGGCCCGCGGCGGGTACGTCGCCGGTCAGGGCCGACGCGCCGAAGCCGGAAGCGGGAATGGCAGCCTGTGCGCTTTCGATGGCGGCCATGCGCTGGACGAAACTGGCCAGGGCACGGTGGCCAAGCGGCGACGCGGTGGCCGCCGGCAATGGGCCGGCCATCGGCTGGGTCGCTGCGCTACCGGTGGCGGCGCTGGCCGCGGTGCTGATCGAATGAATCACGCTCATCTCCCGCCCATCAGCCCGATGCGCTGATAGGCCGAACGCCCTTCGGCGTAGTCCAGGTGGTGGTCGAGTCGCTGACGCAGGCGCTCGCATTCCTGCGCGCAGGCTCGCAGCGCCTCGCTGTGCAGCCGATGCAGGGCCTGGTGCGCGGCCCGTGCCTCGGGCTCGAGGGCCGCCGGATCGGCGAGCGCCTCGAGGCAGCGGCGAATCCGCTGATCGATCGCGCTCACGGCCGTCCAGTCGGCGGCTGCCAGGGCGCTCGCCAATTCGGCGTGCAGCCCTCGCAACTGCTGCGCGGGGTCACTTGCGGGCCGCATTCACGCCTTCCCAGCCTTCGCGCAGGACGCCCAGCAGCTTGATCACTTCATCCAGCCCTTCCAGCGACAGCGACACGCTGACGTCGGAGAGGCGATAGATGCAGTAGTCATAGAGGCGCGCCAGTTCCTGCACGACCTCGCCGCCGCCCTCGTAGTCGAGCGCGCCGGACAGGCCGTTGAGGATGTTCATGCACTTTTCCAGCGACTGGCCCTTCTGCTGGTAGCGCTTGTGCTCGATGTGGCCCCGTGCGCGGGCCAGCTCGTCGAGCAGGCCGTCGAACAGGACCAGCACCAGCTCGTAAGGCGATGCCGCGGCGGCGCGGGCTTCGAGGTCTACCGAGCGGTAGCTGTCGTAGCTGTCGGAATAGGCGTTCATGCGGTGGTGGTTCCGAAGGAGGTGAACAGGCCGCTGGTCTGCTCCATCGCCTGCATGGTCTGCATCATGCTGGTGAACTGGCGCAGGTAGCGGGTGTAGTAGGTGTCGTACTGGCGTTGCAGCTGGTCGAACTGCTCATCGATACGGCCGAGGTTCAGGTCGAGCGAATCCATGCGGTTCTTCAGCACGCCGCTGGCGCTGCTGGTGTAGGTGGCAAGCGTCTTGTCGACGGTGTCGAGCAGCGTGTCCTTGCCGGTGAACAGCGCCTCGAACCCTTCCGGATCGGCGGCGACGGCCGCTTCGAAGCGGGTGGCGTCGATGGTCAGCTTGCCGTTGCGGTCGGCGCTGATGCCGTACTCGATCAGGCTCTTGCCGCCGAAGCCGTTGCGCACCAGCGCGTTGAGCTGCGCCTCGATCGAACGCACGCTGGAATCGCCGGCCAGGGCGCCACGCTTGGCACTGTCGCTACCGCTGCCGGTCAGGGTGTCGAAGGTGCCCATCAGCGTGTTGAAGGCATCGATGAACGACTGCGCCTTGGCCTTGGTGGCGGTCTTGTCCTGGCCGATGGTGACCGAGAGCGGCTGCTCACCCGCGGCGTGGGTCTTGCTGAAGGTCAGGCTGACGCCCTCGACCAGGTTGGCGAAGGTGTTGCTGGCGTTCTCCAGCAGCATGCCGGTCTCGCCGCCCAGGCGAACCTTGGCGTTCTGCGCCGCGGCCAGCTCCTGGCGAGACGCCACGGCGTTGGCGAGCGCCGTGCCGGTGCCGCTGGTGCTCAGGGTCAGCGCGTTGGCGGCGCCGGTCTTCTCGCTGGAGATCACCAGCGACACGGCGCCGTCGGTGCGCACCAGCGTGGCGCGGGCACCGGTGTTGCCGCTGTGGCCGTTGATCGCGGCGGCGAGCTCGTCCAGCGAATTGCTGCCGTTGCCGTCCGCATCGATGCTGGCGAGGTCGACCGTGAAACTGCTGCCGGCCTGGCCGATGGTCAGGGTCCCGCTGTTGCCGACATCCGCGTCGGTCAGCCCGTTGACCGCCAACTGGTGGGCGCTGGCCAGCTGCTCGACGAAGAACTGGTAGGTGCCCGGCTGGGCCGTGCTGCCGACGGTGGCGGTGGCATAGCCCTCCTGGCCGAAGGTGGCGCTGTTGACCAGCATGCTCGAGCCGCCGGACTTCAGCCCGCCGAGCGACGTCTTGAAGGTGGACAAGGCCGTGCGCAGCGAACTCAGGGCGTCGCGCTGCGCCTGGTAGTTCGCCTCATTGCGGTTGAGCCGATCCAGCGAGGCCTGCACCCCGAAGTTGGCCAGCTGCGTCGCCATGTTCTTTACGTAGTCCGAATCGATTGCCATCACGGCCCCCTTGTCTGCGTTTCGTTAGAGCAAGACCGGTGCCAACCTCGCGAACCCGCGAAACTGCTGGCATTGAGCCGATCCCGCACTGAAAGGATCTTTCCCCTTGCCGCCCTGCGAGCGACCGGAGGAAAGGGTATTTCCGCCCTGCCTGTAGGCGGTCCGGTACAGGGGAAAGGCGACCCCGGCAGAGGTGGGATTAAGCCGCGGCCAGCCCTTCGAGCACGACGGTGCGCAGCGGGTCGGAACGGGGCTCACCGGCTGGGCGGGTTTGGGTGAGATGGAGGGCGGCGAAGCGATCGCGAGCAATACCGAAACCCCATGCCGCCTGGGGACGCTTAGTCCTTGCGGGCGACAGCTCTTGCTTTTTTGGCTTCGTGATCTGGGCGTTCTGGACGCCGCGCGCGCCTCTGCCCGGCCCCTCGCCCCATCAGAAGGCCGAGCGCAGGTGCCGTGGAAGGGGTTGAGCGGCAGGGATGCCGCGAGAGCCGCGAGGGCCATGGATGGCCCTTCGTGGCGTGCCCCTGGAACGGCACCGGAGCGAGGGGACCCCGGCGAAGCCGGGGCCGGATGCAGGGGTGGGCTTTCTTTTGCTTACTTTTCTTTGCCCAGACAAAGAAAAGTGAGGCGCCGTGCAAGGCGCAATCGGTAGTCCGAGCCGAGGAAAGCGCGGCGTCCAAAACGCCAGACCGCAAAGCCAAAAGACAAGAGCATCGCCCGCAAGCGGGCTCCTATGTATCTGCAAAGTTTTCGCGCCGTGCAGGGCGCAATCTGTCGTCCGGGCCGAGGAAGTGCGGCGGTCAAAACGCCTCGCGGCAGGCGGCGTCGCCATGCCAACCGCGCGGGCGCGGCGCCGTCAGTACGGGGCGTAGACCGCCGCCTGGGCACCGCGGCCAAGCAGCTGGCTGAGGATTTCGTGGTGCATGGCCAGCAGGTTGCCGTTGCGCTCGTTGAGCTGCTGGCAGCGGGCGGCGAGCGCGCCGACCTCGGACCACAGCGCGGTGATCGTCGGGCGACGGGTCGGTGCGAAGGCGCCGAGCAGGCGCTGCATGGCTTCGGGGGTCGCGCCGAGGCCGAAGGCGCCGAGCACCTTGCTGCGGCGTTGGGCGCGCTGGGTCAGCCCTTCGACGGTCTCAGCGATGGCGGCATTGCTGGCGTCGATCGCCGGGCAGTCGCGCGCCAGGAGCTGACCGTAGAGCGCCTCCATGTGGCGCTCGAGCAGGCGGTAATCGTCGCGGTCCTGCTGGAGGTCCTCGGCGATCACGGCCAGCAGCTTGTCGCGCTGGCTCACGCGTCGCTGCCGCGGTGGTGGGCGAGCACGTGGCCGGCCAGGGTGGCGGCGTCGGTGTCGATTTCGCCGCGCGCCAGGGCCGCCTTGATGGCCGCGACCTTGTCCAGGTCGAGGTCGGGCAGCGAACGCAGGGCCGCCTGCATCTGTTCCAGCGGCAGGCTCGCGTTGGCGGGACGGGCGGAGGTGGCGGGTTGTGCGGCCGCCGTCGGGCGCGCCTTGGCAGGGGCTTCGACCGCTGCGGGAGTGACGGGCTTCAAGGTCCGGCTGATTTCCATGATCGGTTCCAACTCAGGGGTTACCAGCAGTAAGCGACCGCTGCCCGGGAAAACTTAAATGGCGAGGCGATGAGCGGTCGTACCGGTCAAAGCGCCTGGTTTCGCCACCATGCCTGTTGCGCGAGGCCGTCCTGGATCTTCTGTTCCTGCTGCGCCAGCTGCTGATTCCACTGCGCCAACCGGCTCTCGACGAGCTGTTCGATGACCTTCTCGTTGCGCATCGCCAGCAACAGCTCGCGCTGGATGCGGGCCAGCGTCTGTTCGGCGACTTCCAGCTCGCGGCGCTGAAGCTCGACCATCTTGTACAGCGTGGCCTTGTAGCGCTGCTGGTTGTCGCGTTGCAAAGGCGTGGTCATGGGCACGCTGAAGCCGCACAGGCGACCGAGCCCAGTGATGTTGTTGCGGTAGCGCTGGCAGAGGTTCTGCTGGTACTGCACCCGGCCGAGCATTTCGCGCACCTTGTGGCCGCGCAGGCTGGCCAGCCGCGACAGCACCTCGATCTCGTCTTTCACGGCAGGCTCCGGCTCATGGCTTGCGGATCAGCGCTTGCAGGGTGGCGATGCTGGCGTCCAGCTCGGCCGCCTCGCCCGTTTCCTGCCGCAGGAAGCGCTCGATCGACGGCGCGAGCTGCACGGCCCGGTCGGTCCGGGCGTCCATGCCCGGCGTGTAGCCGCCGAGCGGGATCAGCTCCTTGATCTTGCCGTAGGCCGAATGGAATTCCTTAAGCTGGCGTGCCGCGCCCAGGTGCGGCGGCTCGCCGACCTGGCTCATGCAGCGGCTGACCGAGGCGCCGACGTCGATGGCCGGGTAATGCCCCGCCTCCGCCAGCCGGCGCGACAGCACGATATGCCCGTCGAGGATCGCCCGTGCGCAGTCGACGATCGGGTCCTGCTGGTCATCGCCCTCGGCCAGCACCGTGTAGAGCGCGCTCAGGCTGCCGCTGCCGTGCTCGCCATTGCCGGCGCTCTCCACCAGTTCCGGCAGCATGCCGAACACCGACGGCGGATAGCCCTTGGTCGCCGGCGGCTCGCCGAGCGCCAGGGCGATTTCCCGCTGGGCCATCGCGTAACGGGTGAGCGAATCGACCAGCAGCAACACATCCTTGCCCTGGTCGCGGTAATGCGCGGCGATGCTGTGGCACAGCTCGGTGGCCTTCAGCCGCATGAGCGGCGATTCGTTGGCCGGCGCGACCACCACCACCGCCTTCTTCAGGCCCTCCTCGCCCAGCGAATGGAGGATGAACTCCTGCACTTCACGGCCGCGTTCGCCAATCAGCCCGACCACCACCACGTCGGCCTTGGTCTGCCGGGTGATCATGCCCAGCAGCACGCTTTTGCCGACGCCGGAGCCGGCGAAGAGGCCGACCCGCTGCCCCTTGCCGATCGTCAGCAGCGCGTTGATGGCGCGCACGCCGACGTCCAGCGGCTCGCTGACCGGCTTGCGCTTGAGCGGGTTGACCGTCGGCAGCTCGGTCGGCAACCGGTGCTGGCCGCCGAGCTTGCCGGCCTCGTCGAGCGGCTCGCCGAGGCCGTTGACCACCCGGCCCAGCCAGGAGTCGTCGATGTGCAGCGAGGCCTCGTCCGGCGCCGGGAAGACGCGCGAGCCCGAGGCCAGGCCGATGGGCTTCTTGAACGGCATCAGGTAGGTGATTTCGCGGTTGAAGCCCACCACCTGCGCTTCGAGCATGCTGCCGTCTCCCTGTTCGACGTAGCAGCGCTGGCCGGTCAGCCGCTGGCAGCCGAGCGCTTCGAGCACCAGCCCGGAGACGCGCACCAACCGGCCGCTGACCTTGGCCAGCTGCACCGACTCGAGCGAACGCAGCGCCTCGTCGAGCTTGAACGCCTCGCGGATCGACACGGCCTCAGGCCTCGGCCCGGATGTGTTCGCCGAGCGCGTCCATGCAGGCGTCCAGGCGCTGCTGGCAGCCGATGTCGGCCTCGGATTCGGCGGTGATCACCCGGCATTCGCCGAGCGCGAGCTTGTCATCGGGCACCAGTCGCCACGCCGCGGCGCGCTCGGGCGCCAGCTCCTTGATGCGCGCGCACTCCTCCGGGTTGAGCAGGATGCGTACGTCCTGCGGGTCGCCCGGCATGGCGGCCAGCGCCTCTTCGGCGAGCGACAGCAATTGCGTGGGATGCAGCGTCAGCTCGCAGCGGATCACCTGCTTGGCGACCTTCTGCACCAGCTCCAGCAGCTCGTCGCGCCGGGCCTGCTCGAAGTCGCGGCGGAACCGCTCGAAGGCGGCGACCACCTGCTCCAGCGGCCGCGCGGCCTCATCGAACGCCTGGCGGCCCTGGGCACGGCCCTCTTCGCGGCCGATGGCCTTGCCGTCCTGCACGCCGCGCTCGAAGCCCTCGCCGTGGCCCGCTTGCCGGCCCTGCTCGAGCCCCTCGCGATAACCGCGCTCGACGCCTTCCTGGAAGCCGTCGGCGACGGCGCGCTGAAGGGCCGCCGGGTCGCCGCTCCAGTCGTCATGCGACGGCCCGCTCACCTTGAAGCGCGGCGGGAAGCGGAACGGCCGCCACTCGCGACCGGCGCCCTTGATCACCTTGACGCTCATGGCCGGTTACTCGACGGTCTGTTCGCGGAAGAGCTGGATCTGCAGCTCGCCATTGGCCGACATCTCGCGCACCACGCCCATGATGTCCTTGCGCACCTGCTCGACGCGCGACAGCGGCACCGGGCCCTGGCGGCGGTTGATCGACTCCATCTGCTGCGCCTGGCGCTTGGGCAGCGCGCCCTGGATCGCCTTGACCAGCGCGGGCTCGGCGCCCTTGAGCGCGACCACCCACTCTTCCAGCGGAATCACCTCGAGCAGCGTCTGCAGCACGTCCGGGTTCTGCCGCGAGAGGATGAAGAAGTCGTACATCTCGTCCTCGATCTTCTCCACCAGCGCCTCGTTGTGCGCGCGCAAGAGCTCGAACATCTGGTCCCGGTTGCCCTTGAAGCGGTTCATGATGTCCGCCGCCTGCTTCACGCCGCGCACCTGCGAGCCCTGGGTCGAGAGCACCTTGAGGCTGCGGTCGATCAGCTCTTCCAGCTCGGCGATGACGTCGCTGTTGACCTCGGTGAGGTTGGCGATGCGGTACAGCAGCTCGTCCTGGCGCTCGGCCGGCATGCACTCGAGCACTTCGGTGGCCATGCCCGGCGGCAGGAAGGCGAGGAACACCGCCTGCATCTGCGCGTGTTCCTTGCTGATCAGCGCCGCGAACTGCTTGGGGTCCAGCCATTCCATCTTGGCCATCTTGGCGCGGATTTCCTCGCCGTAGATGGAGTCGAGCAGCGAGCGGGTGATGTCGCCGCCCAAGGCGCGCGACAGCATGCCGGCCAGGTAGCCGCGCGAGGCGCCCTTGATGCTGCTCTGCTCCTTGTAGTCGTCGAAGAAGCGGCCGATGACGTCCGAAACCATGGGTTGCTTGACGTTCGACAGCCGCGCCATCGCCTGGCTGATGGCGATGATTTCCTCGCGCGAGAAGTGCCGCAGCACACCGGCGGAGATGTCGTCGCCCATGCTCAGCATGAGGATCGCGGCCTGCTCCAGGGAGCTGACGGCGCGGGCCTGGACCGGTCGCGATTTGGCGACCGCCTTGGCCTCGTTAGCCTGCGGGGGTGAGGTCTCGTTCATTGCGCCCAATCCAGTGCTTGATGACTTCGGACACGCGTTCCGGGTCGTTCTTGGCCAACATTTGCAGGTGTTCGATCTGAAGCTCCAGGCCCGAGCCCGGCGCCGGCAGGCGAATCTCCGCGAGCGGATTCAGCTCGGCGAACACCAGCCCGCCCGCCGCGCCCTCGCGCAGCCCCGCCGGCGACGGCAGTCGCTCGGCATCGGTCGCCGGCGGCAGCGCGCCCGGCGCCGGCTGCGCCAAGGCCTCGGCGGCCAGGGGCTCGGTCACGCCTTCACGCACCGCCGTGGCCGGACGCATCAGGTGACGCACGGCCGGACGCACCACGATCAGCAGCAGCAACAGGCTCACCAGCCCGAGCACGCCGAGCTTGATCAGCGCGTGGATGTCCTCGTTCTGCCACCAGGGCACGGTCTCGACCGGCGTCTCGACCACGGTGAACGGCAGCACGCTGAGGGTGACGACGTCGCCGCGCGCCGGGTTGAAGCCAGCGGCGCTCTTGACCATCGCCTCGAGCTGGGCGCGGGCTTCGTTCGTCCAGCCGCCTTCGGGCGCGCTCTGGGCGTTGAGCACCACCGCGATGCTCTGCTGGCGCAGCGCGAACGGCGCGTACTTGATGTGGGTGATGCTCTGGTCGTAGTCCAGGCTGCGGGTCGATTCCTCGCGCAGCGAGGTGGCGGCCTTGTTTTCCTTGTCCGCAGGCGGCTCCTCGCCGTCCTTGGGCGGTGCCACCGGGCGGTTGGCCAGCGAACCGGGAATGCCGAGCGCGAGCTGGTCGATGGCACTCTCGTTGCGCAGCACTTCGCTGCGCAGGCGCGGGTCGTCGCCGTAGGCCTTGAAGGTCTCTTCCTTCTGGCTGAAATCGATATCGGCGGCGACGCTGATCCGGTAGTTGCCCAGCCCGAGCACCGGCGCCAGCACCTGCTCGATGTTGGCGACCGCCTTCTGCTGGTAATCCTCGACGGCCTGCCAGTTCTGCCCCGGACCGCCCGCGCCGTTGAGCCCGCGCGAAAGCAGCGCGCCGTACTGGTCGACGACGCTGACGTCCTCGGGTTTGAGGTGCGGCACGCTGTTGGCGACCAGGTTGAGGATGGCGCCGACCTGTTCGGGCGTCAGCGTATAGCCGGCGTCGAGCTGCACCATCACCGAGGCCTTGGTCGGGGCGCGGCGGCTGACGACGAAGGAGCTGGACTCCTCCTTGGCCAGGTGCACGCGCGCCTGGTCGATGCCCTTGAGCGACATGATGGTGCGGGCGATCTCGCCCTCCAGGCTGCGCTTGAGGCGCACGTCCTGGACGAAGTGGCTGGTGCCGAGCGGCTCTTCCTTGTCGAACAGCTCGTAGCCGGCCGGCATCGACACCTTCACGCCCTTGGCCGCCAGCGCCATGCGCGCCTGGGCCAGGCGGTCGTCGCGGACCAGGATCTGCCCGCTCTGCGGGTGCACGCGATAGGGCACGGCCTCGGCGTCGAGCACCTGCATCACCTCGGCGGCCGGGAAGTTCTCGCCGGCGCCGTAGAGCGGGCGGTAGGCGTCGCTGTCGCGCCACAGGTAATAGACCACCGACAGCGCCAGCGCCGCGGCAACGCCGGCCATGCTGGCCAGCGCCAGGCGCGGGTCGAGGGTAAAGCCGCCGGCGGGGAGTTTGTTCTTCAGGCTTTGCAACACGTCAGGACCCACCCGTTACAGCGGCATGCGCATGATGTCGTCGAAGGCGGTGGTGAGCTTGTTGCGCACCTGCAGCAGCGCCGAGAAGGACACGCTGGCCTTCTGGCTCTGGATCATCGCGCCCACCAGGTCTTCGCTCTTGCCGCTGTCGACCGCGGCCATCGCGGCCGAGGCCTTGTGCTGCTCGGCATCCACCGCATGCAGCACGTCGTTGAACGCCGCCCCGAAGACCGGGCCCGGCGCGTTCGCCGCCGGCTTGATCGCGCCGCCCTGGGCGGCCTCGGTGAGGCCCTGCATCTGCCCGAGCAGGCTGCCTTGCACGTGGTCGATCGAATTCATGGCTACTGTCCTCGTGATCAGAAATCGACCTGCACGCCCTGCTCGCGCATGGCATTCAGGCGATAGCGCAGCGCGCGCGGCGTCATGCCGAGGCTGGCTGCGGCTTTGGCCTTGTGGCCGTCGAAGCGGCGGATGGTGTCGAGCACATGCTGGTACTCGGCCCACTTGCCGCTGGCCTTGAGCGCCGCCTTGCCGGTCTCGGCGAACAGCACGACCGGTCGCTCGGTCACCGGCTGGACCTCGACCGGCACCTCGAAGCCGAGGTCCTGCGGCTGGATGTACAAACCGTTGCGCAGCACCAGCGCGCGCTGGATGCAGTTCTCCAGCTCACGGGCGTTGCCCGGCCAGTCGTGCTGCAACAGTGCGCGGCAGGCGGCGTCGGTCAGCAGCTCGCGGCCGGCGTCCTGCGGCGCGTACTGGCGGATGAAGCGGCGGGCCAGCGGCAGCACGTCTTCCTGCCGCTCGCGCAGCGGGCTGATGTGCAGCGGCAGCACGTCGAGGCGGAACATCAGGTCGGCGCGGAAGCGTCCTTCGGCCACTTCCTTCGACAGGTCGCGGTTGGTGGCGGCGATGATGCGCACGTCCAGCTCGATCTCGCGGCGAGCGCCCAGGCGCTCCACCCGCTGCTCCTGCAATACCCGCAGCAGCTTGGCTTGCAGGCCCAGCGGCAGCTCGCCGATCTCGTCGAGCAGCAGCGTGCCGCCGTTGGCCAGCTCGAACTTGCCCGGCTGCGCCGTAACCGCGCCAGTGAAGGCGCCGCGCTCATGGCCGAACAGGATCGACTCGAGCATCTGCTCCGGGATCGCCGCGCAGTTCACCGCAATGAAGGGAGCGTCGGGGCTCGCCGAGAAGCGATGGATGTAGCGCGCCATCAGCTCCTTGCCGGTGCCGGTTTCGCCGGTGATGAGGATCGGCGCGCGGGTCAGTGCGACGCGCTGGGCCATCGCCAGCAACCGCCGCCCGGCCTGCGACGACGACACGAAACTTTCTTCGGCGCCGTTGGCATGTTCCTGACGACGCAACAGCGCAACCAGTTGCGAGGCGCTGAAAGGCGACAACAAGTAATCGACGCAGCCAAGTTCCAGCAGCGCCGCCGCTTGTTGTTGATCGGCATATTCGACGATCGGAATGACATTGACATGCGGCGCGCGGCGAACAATGGCGCCGACCTGCGCCAACATGCTTTCGGCCGACAAACTTCCGATGAAGACGAACACCAGCGACGCACGCTCGAGTGCAACTTCCGACAATCCATCGGTGTTATCGAACAGCGTTACGCCGGCATTGTTTTCATGCAGGCCATCCAGCAGGAGTTGATAACTGGGCTGTTGCGGTCCGCCGACCACGACGAACTGCTTGCGCGCCGTCAGCGAGTCCAACGACTCATCGCTGACAAACTTCATGGCGTGACTGGCACTTCTCACTGGGACCACCCTTGCGTGCGGCAAATCGAATGTCATGGATCGACGCCGTTTCGCGAAACTTGAAAAAAATGTTTAAGCGCAGCGGAACTAGCGTCGCTCTTACGAGACCAAGGCCGGAACCTGTTGCCGATCCGCTGCGCCATAGCCGAATCGATGGCGCGCACGCTACAAGCTGCCGCCACCCCCGCCCAATCAGATGCGCTTAGCCGGTCTCAGAAAGCATCAGGCCGCGTCAGCGAGCGCTTTTGATATCTATTGATTTAATCAGCGCCCCCTCCCTGCCTATCCTCCGCCCCTGCAAGCGACCCGTCCCTTCGACGCTGCGCCTGCCGAGCGGCACGACCGCCGCCGAGTCGGCGACCCGTTCGCCGAAGCATCCATCCGGCTCGCCCGCGAGCGGTTTCCCTATCCCGGTTTATTACGGTTCACCGCATGTCTGGTCATTCGAAAGTCCGTCATGACGTGCCCGCCGACAGCCTGACTGTGTTGAAACCGCAGAAGCTGGGGCGGCACTACCACCGCATTCCTCATTACATAAAGGATGTGACGCTCAAGCACCCAAGGCTGGTGAGCGATTACTTCCTGCGCAACTTCCGCATCAATATCGAATTGCTGCGCGTCGATGTTCAGGAACAGGTGCTCAATGGCCCGGCGTGCATCTACCGATCCGAACTCGGCAAGATCGGCTTTGCCATCGATCGCGCCTTATTGTCCGAAGCGCTGGAATGTTATTACGGCGGCATGGGTGTGCCCGGCCGGGAAACGTCCGCGGTCACCACATCGGAACAACGGATACGCGAGCGCCTTGGCGTGGATATCAGCCAGATATTCGGCCGCTCATTGCTGGGCGGTGAAAGTCTTGGGCCGCTCGAGAAGTACGAGAACGACTACGAAGTCACCGAATGGGAATACGTAGCGGAGTTCGAATACAACAGCCATATCACCGGCAACCGCTCGTCGATCTTCATTTATATCGATACGCAACTGGCCGATGAACTCACCAGCCGCCTCGCCGGGCCCGTCCAGCCATCGCTGCCGGGCAACCCGATCGATGGCATCAAGCACCTGCCGGTGCGCCTCGATTGCGTGGTCGCGGCGGCGCAGATGCCGCTGTCACAGGTGCTGGCGCTGGCCCCGGACGATGTCCTGCTGATGCGCCCGCTGGACCGCTACGAGATCCGCGTCGCCGGGCAGCGGCTTTACCGCGGCACCGTCTTCGAAGAGGACGGCGCCCTGTTTCTCACTTCCCTTGAAAGCGTGAAGACCCCATGAACGGCGATCTGTCCGACAACGAGTTCGAGAACCTGCTGAACGAAGGCGACCTGCGCCTCGAGGCCGAAGCCGCCCCGGCGCCGGCTCCCGTGGCCGCCCAGCCGGCCCGCCCGGACCTGGCCTTCTTCGGCAAGATTCCGGTCAACGTGACCCTGGAAGTGGCCTCGGTGGAGGTCACCCTCAAGGAGCTGATGGACGTCGAGCCGTCGAGCGTCATCGTGCTCGACAAGCTGGCCGGCGAGCCGCTGGACGTGAAGGTCAACGGCGCCCTGTTCGCCAAGGCCGAGGTGGTGGTGATGAACGGCAACTACGGCCTGCGCATCATCGAACTCTCCGGCACCGGCCTGGATGCGCTGACGCGATGAAACCGACGCGTCTGCTCGGCCTGCTGCTGCTCGTGCTCGCCAGCGGCTTCCCGCTGCTGGCGCAGGCCGCCGGCGGTGAAATCACCCTGTTCGAGCTGCACGACACCGAAGACGGCCAGGCCTTCTCGGTCAAGCTGCAGATCCTCATCCTCATGACGCTGCTCGGCTTTCTGCCGGCCATGCTGATGATGATGACCTGCTTCACCCGCTTCATCATCGTGCTGGCCATCCTGCGCCAGGCGATCGGCCTGCAGCAGAGCCCGCCCAACCAGGTGCTGATCGGCATTGCGCTGGTCATCACGCTGCTGGTCATGCGGCCGGTCTGGCAGGAGATCTACAGCGAGGCCTTCGAGCCCTTCCAGAACGACGCCATCACGCTCGAACAGGCGCTCGGCGAAGCCAAGCAGAGCCTGTCCGGCTTCATGCTGGCGCAGACCAACAAGACCTCGCTGGAAACCATGGTCGCCCTGGCCGACGAGGAAATGCCCGAAGACCTCGCCGACCTCGACTTCTCGCTGCTGCTACCGGCGTTCGTGCTGAGCGAGCTGAAGACCGCCTTCCAGCTGGGCTTCATGATTTTCGTGCCGTTCCTGGTCGTCGACCTGGTGGTCGCCAGCGTGCTCATGGCGATGGGCATGATGATGCTGTCGCCGATGATGATCTCGCTGCCGTTCAAGCTGATGATCTTCGTGCTGGTCGATGGCTGGGCGTTGCTGGTGGGTACGCTGACGACCAGCGTGCAGCCGTTCTAGGTGGCGGCGATGCAGACGGTTTGCTCGGCTCGCGCCGCTCGCTTCGGCGCTTTCCCGTCCTGTAGGAGCGAGCTCGCTCGCGAAGGCTTTGGCGCGGCGGTGCATGAGGCTGCCTGCGTAGGAGCCGGCTTGCGGGCGATGCTTTTGATTCGGGCTCGTGGGCTTCCGGGGCGCGTTGGCAACGCGGCGCTTTCCTCGGCTCGCGCGACAGGTCGTGGTCGGGCATCCGCTTCTGTAGGAGCCAGCTTGCTGGCGATGTTTTTGATTCTGGCTCGTGGGCTTCTGGGGCGTGTTGGCAGCGTGGCACTTTCCTCGGCTCGGGCGACAGGTCGTGGTGGTCGGGCATCCGCTTCTGTAGGAGCCGGCTTGCTGGCGATACTTTTGATTCTGGCTCGTGGGCTTCTGGGGCGCGTTGGCAACGCGGCGCTTTCCTCGGCTCGGGCGACAGGCCGTGGCCGGGCATCCGCTTCTGTAGGAGCCAGCTTGCTGGCGATGCTTTTGATTCTGGCTCGTGGGCTTTTGGGGCGCGTTGGCAGCGTGGCGCTTTCCTTGGCTCGGGCGACAGGTTGCGCCTTGCACGGCGCCTTACTTTTTTCAGTCGCGAAAAAAGTAAGCAAAAACGCTTGCCCCTCCATCCGGGTCAGGCCGCTGCGCGACCTGACTTCCCTCGCTGCAAGGGGCGTTTGGCATTGCTTGTTGGTCCGCGGAAAAAGCACAAAGAGCTCTTTTTTCAATAGCGGTCTTTCGGGCGACTCGGACCTATTCCCCTTCAGGAGGCCGAGCATAGGCCTTGCGCAGGGGGACGCGAGGCATGGACGCCGAGCGAGGAACGATGGGACAGGGACGTCCCATCGTGACGACCCCCGGAGCGGCGCCGGAGCGAGGGGAGTCAGGTCGCTCGGCGACCTGACCCGGATGCTGGGGTGCGCTTTCTTTTGCTTACTTTTCTTTGCGCAAACAAAGAAAAGTAAGGCGCCGTGCAAGGCGCAACCTGTAGCCCGTCCCGAGGAAAGCGCGGCGCTCTCACTTCCGAGCAGAGAGCCAGAGGCTTCGCGAGCAAGCTCGCTCCTACAGGACCCGTGCACCGCGCAGCCGGCAAACGCCCAGAGCATCGCCGGCAAGCCGGCTCCTACAGAAGCTGACGCCCGGCCACGGCCTGTAGCTCGTCCCGAGGAAAGCGCGGCGCTTTCGCTCCCGAGCAGAGAGCCGCAGGCTTCGCGAGCAAGCTCGCTCCTACAGGACCCGTGCACCGCACAGCCGGCAAACGCCCAGAGCATCGCCGGCAAGCCGGCTCCTACAGGGGCAGCGTCAGGCCTTGCCGAGCCACGGGCTTCGCGAGCAGCCGCGCACCTGCAGACACCCCGACAGCCGGTTGCCCGGCCATTCCCCCAACCCCAAGGAGCGGGCCACCCGGCCCATCCGAGCGAGCGTGCCCCATGCTGACGCCCGAGACCGCGGTCGACGTGGTCGCCAACGCCGTCCACATCATCGTCATCGTCGTCAGCGTGCTGGTCGTCCCGAGCCTGATCGGCGGCCTGCTGGTCAGCATTTTCCAGGCGGCCACGCAGATCAACGAACAGATGCTGAGCTTCCTGCCGCGCCTGCTGATCACGCTCGGCATGCTGGTATTCGCCGGTCACTGGATCCTCGGCACGCTGAGCGACCTGTTCATCGAAACCTTCCGGCAGGCAGGCCGGCTGGTCGGTTAGCCATGAATGACGATGCGCTGATGACGGTCGGGCAGTACCTCAACGGGCTGCTCGCCTACTGGTGGCCGTTCTGCCGGATCATGGCGGTGTTCGCCTTCGCGCCCCTGTTCAACAACAAGACGATTCCGCTGCGCGTGCGGGTCGTGCTGGCGCTGGCGATCACCGTGGTGCTGTCGTCCGCGCTGCCGACGCCGCCGACCATCGACCCGCTGTCGGCGCTGGGCCTGCTGACCGCCTTCGAGCAGATCGCCATGGGCCTGCTGCTGGGCGTGTCGCTGGCGCTGGTGTTCACCGTATTCACGCTGGTCGGCGACATCGTCTCGACGCAGCTCGGCCTGTCGATGGCGGTCTACAACGACCCGGCCAACGGCGTGTCGTCGTCATCGATCATCTACCAGCTCTATTTCATCCTGCTGGTGTTCCTGTTTCTGGCCGTCGACGGGCATCTGGTGACGATCAGCATCCTGTACCAGAGCTTCGTCTATTGGCCGATCGGCAGCGGCGTGCACTGGGACGGCCTGCAAACGCTGGTGCAGGCGCTCGCCTGGGTGATTTCGGCGGCGCTGCTGATCGCGTTGCCGATGGTGTTCTGCATGACGCTGGTGCAGTTCTGCTTCGGCCTGCTCAACCGCATTTCGCCGGCGATGAACCTCTTTTCGCTGGGTTTTCCCATGGCGATCCTGGCCGGACTGGTGCTGATCCTGGTGACGCTGCCCAACCTGTCCGAAGGCTACCTGCACCTGACGCGCGAGCTGTTGGGCAACATCGGGCGCATGCTCACGGAGGGTCGCCGTGTCTGAGCAGAGCAGCACCCAGGACAAGACGGAAGAAGCCTCCCAGCACAAGCTCAAGAAGAGCCGCGAGGACGGCCAGGTCGCGCGTTCCAAGGACGTCGCCACCACCGTCTCGCTGCTCGTCACGCTGCTGGCGCTCAAGTGGAGCGGCGGCTGGTTCTATGCCGGGCTGGAGCAGAGCTTCACTTACGCCTTCGTCAACTTCGGCCACAGCGAGATCGGGCTGGACGACCTCAAACTGGTGCTGCTGCACAACCTGTTCGTACTCATCGCGGTGCTGTTGCCGCTGCTGATCACGCCGCTGCTGGTGGTGGCGTTCGGCCTGGTGCCGGGTGGCTGGGTGTTCTCCTCGAAGAACTTCGCGCCGAAATTCTCCAAGCTCAACCCGATCACCGGACTGGGCCGCATGTTCGGCGCGCAGAACTGGGCCGAGCTGGGCAAGTCGCTGCTCAAGATCGCCGTGCTGCTGGGCATCGCCACCTGGCAGCTCTACTACGCCGCGCCGCGGCTGATGGCGCTGCAACGCACCGACATCTACACCGCCATCGGCAGCGCCTTCTCGCTGACCTTCGATCTCGCCATCGCGCTGCTGCTGGTGTTCCTGCTGTTCGCGCTGATCGACGTGCCGCTGCAACGGTTTTTCTTCCTCAAGAAGATGCGCATGACCAAGCAGGAGCGCAAGGAAGAGCACAAGAACCAGGAAGGCCGCCCCGAAGTGAAGGCGCGCATCCGCCAGGTGCAGCGGCAGATGGCGCAGCGGCAGATCAACCGCGTGATCAAGACCGCCGACGTGGTGGTGGTCAACCCGGTGCACTTCGCCGTGGCGATCCGTTACGACCGCAAGAAGGCCGACGCGCCCTACGTGATCGCCAAGGGCGTCGACGAGATGGCGCTGTACATCCGCAAGATGGCCGCCGCCCACTCGCTGGAGGTGGTCGAAGCGCCGCCGCTGGCCCGTGCCATCTACTTCACCACCCAGGTCAACCAGCAGATCCCGGCGCAGCTCTACACCGCCGTGGCGCACGTGCTGACCTACATCCTGCAATTGAAAGCCTGGAAGCAGGGCCGGCGTGCCAAGCCGTCCCTGCCCGACACGCTGCCCATCCCTGACGACCTGTTGAAACGAGCCTGATCATGAACCTCCTGCACTCGCTCATGCCCACCCTGCGCAGCGGACGGATCGGGATTCCGATCCTGATCCTATCGCTGCTGGCGATGATCATCCTGCCGCTGCCGCCGCAGATGCTGGACATCCTGTTCACCTTCAACATCGCCATGGCGGTGCTGGTGCTGCTGGTCAGCGTGTCGTCGAAGAGTCCGCTGGATTTCTCGCTGTTCCCGACGGTCATCCTGATCACCACGCTGCTGCGCCTGGGCCTGAACGTCGCCTCCACGCGAGTGGTGCTGCTCGACGGCCACAGCGGCACGGGCGCGGCGGGCAAGGTGATCGAGGCCTTCGGCGAGGTGGTGATCGGCGGCAACTTCATCGTCGGCCTGGTGGTGTTCGTCATCCTGATGATCATCAACTTCATCGTGATCACCAAGGGTGGCGAGCGGATCTCCGAGGTGACCGCACGCTTCACCCTCGACGCGCTGCCGGGCAAGCAGATGGCGATCGACGCCGACCTGAACGCCGGGCTGATCAACCAGGACGAAGCCAAGGCGCGCCGCCAGGAAGTGTCGAAGGAGGCCGACTTCTACGGTGCGATGGACGGCGCCTCGAAGTTCGTCCGCGGCGACGCCATCGCCGGCATCCTGATCCTGCTGATCAACCTGTTCGGTGGCTTCGCCATCGGCGTGTTCGTGCATGGCCTGCCGGCCGCCGACGCCTTCCGCCAGTACGCCCTGCTGACCATCGGCGATGGCCTGGTCGCGCAGATCCCCGCGCTGCTGCTGGCGACCGCTGCGGCGATCATCGTCACCCGCATCAACGAAGCCACCGAGATCACCGACCAGGTCCAGCGCCAGTTGCTGGCCTCACCCTCGACCCTCTACACCGTGGCCGGCATCCTGGCGATCCTCGGCATCGTGCCGGGCATGCCGCACCTGGCCTTCCTCGGTTTCGCCGCGCTGGTCGGGTTCATCGCCTGGCGCGTCTCGAAACGGGCGCCGATCGCCGCCGCGGCCGACCTGAAGGAAATCCAGGCGCTGGGCGAGGCGATGGACCAGGAGAAGGCCAAGACCCTGGCCTGGGACGACATCCCGCTGGTCGAGCGGCTGTCCATCTCGCTTGGCTACAAGCTGGTCGGGCTGGTCAACGAAGCCTCCGGCGCGCCGCTGCCCCAGCGGGTTCGCGGGGTCCGGCAGACGCTCTCCGAGCAGCTCGGCTTCCTGCTGCCGGAAGTGCAGATCCGCGACAGCCTGCGGCTGAAGGCGTCGCAGTACGACATCTACATCAACGGCGAGAAGATCGACGGCGCGGAAATCCACGCCGACCGGCTGATGGCCATCCCCTCGCCGGAGCTCTACGGCGAGATCGACGGCATCCTCGGCCATGACCCGGCCTACCGCATGCAGGTGGTGTGGATTCAGCCGGCGGACAAATCGCGCGCGCTGAACCTCGGCTATCAGGTGATCGACTGCGCCAGCGTGGTCGCCACGCACCTGAACAAGGTGGTGCGCGAGTACCTGCCCGAGCTGTTCAAGCACGACGACGTCGAGCACCTGATGAAGCGCCTGTCGGTGCAGGCGCCGAAGCTCGCCGAAAGCCTCAGGGGCCAGCTCAGCTACACCCAGCAGTTGCGGGTCTATCGCCAGCTGTTGCAGGAGGAAGTGCCGCTGCGCGACATCGAAACCATCGCCAGCACGCTGCTCGAAAGCAGCGAATCGACCAAGGACCCGGTCCTGCTGGCCTCGGACGTGCGCTTCGCCCTGCGTCGCAGCATCGTCTCGGCGATTGCCGGCGACCGCCGCGAACTGGGCGTCTTCACGCTGGAAAACAACCTGGAAAACACCCTGCTCAACGCACTGGCGATCGCCCAGCAGGCCGGCCCGGTGAGCCTCGACAACATCCCGGTCGAGCCGAGCCTGCTCAACCAGTTGCAGCAGATCATGCCGGTGGTGAAGGAAAAGCTGCGCAAGGACGGCCACCCGCCGATCCTCGCCGTGATGCCGCAGCTGCGACCGCTGCTGGCGCGTTATGCCCGCGTGTTCAGCCCCGGCCTGCACGTGCTGTCGCAGAACGAGATTCCCGACCGCGTCGGCGTGAACATTCTCGGCACCCTGGGCTGAGCCCGGCCGATCACCAGGCCCCTTGCCGGCGCTTGAGCAGGCCCTGCACCAGCAGGGAGAACTCGGGCGCCGGGCGGTCCAGCGAGAAGCCCATCTCGAAGCTGCCGCGCCGACTGTCGCGCCGCGACCACTGGCAGATCACCGTGACCGGCACGTCCGCCACCCGCTCGCCGTGCTCGGGCACGTGCAGCGTGATCTCGTAGCAGCCGCCGACCACCAGTGGCTCGCTCGCCACCATTCGCAGGCCGCCCAGCGACAGGTCGCCGACATAGCCCATGTCGTCGCCGCTCAGGCGGTTGGTCACGCGGATGGAAGAGATGTAGCGGTAGGAAACCCGTCTGTGCTGGCGCATGTCCGCTCCCGTGCGGTGAAGCCCGCCCGGCGCCGGCCTTTGCAGGCGGCGCATGGCGGTTGCGTTGTGGTGCACGGAAGAGGCGACCGCCGTGGCCTCGGACTTAAACGCCGGCGGCCGGGTCTGTCAGTCGAGCACCACCAATCGGTTGGGCAGTTCGTCGCGGGCATGGGTGGCCGGCACCTTGTCGTGCAGCACCGCGCCGCAGGCATCGATGCAGACGAGGAAGCCCTCGAGCACCTGCCCCTGCCGAACGTGGTCGGTGAAGGTGTCGACGATGCCCTGCCATACCTGGTTGTCGACACGGCTCGAAATGCCGCGGTCGACCAGAATCTCGACATAGCGCTCGGCTTCGGAGACGAAGATCAGCACGCCGGTGTCGCCGTCGGTGTGGTGCAGGTTCTGCTCGACGAACTGCCGACGCGCCAGGTTGCACGCCCGCCAGTGACGCACACCGCGTGGCACCAACCGCGTGGTCAGCGACGGGATGCGGAACAGCAGCGCGAGGACGATGAACAGGCCCCATTGCAGCATCATCAGCGTCCCGGCGCCCAGCCAGCCGTCGCCGAACAGCAGGAGTACGCCGGGCACAACCAGCGCGATCAGGCTCGCCCACAGCAGCGGGATGTAGTGATAGTCGTCGGCCTGGGCCGCCAGCACGGTCACCAGCTCGGCATCGGTGCCGCGCTCGATCCGGGCGATGGCCTCGGCGACCTGTCGTTGCTCGGCTTCTGTCAAAAGCGTCATGCGTGTCCTCTCGATTCACCAGCCACCGGAAGCGCCTCCGCCACCGAAACCACCGCCACCGCCGCCGAAGCCGCCACCGCCAAAGCCGCCACCGCCGCCGCGGCCCATGCCGCCGAGCAACGCGCCGGCGAGCACGGCGCGCCCCATGCCCCCTCGGCGTCCGCGTCGGCCGCCGACCAGAAACATCACCACCAGCATCAGGAAAAAGAACAGCACCGGCAGCCCGCCCTCAGGCGAGCCGTGCATCGGCAATGGCTGCGTGGCCGAAGTGGGTGCCGTCAGCGGATCGCCGCCCAGCACCTGCACCATCGCGGCGGCGCCCTCGAGAATGCCGCGCTCGAACGCACCCTGCCGGAACGCGGGGACCATGATCCGGTTGATGATCAGCGACGACTCGGCGTCGGTCAGCCGGCCTTCCAGCCCATAGCCGACCTCGATGCGGATGCGCCGCTCGTCGCGTGCCACGACCAGCAGCGCGCCGGTGTCCTTGCCCTTCTCGCCGATGCCCCACTGGCGACCGAGCTGCAGCCCGACCTCCTCGATCGTCCGGCCTTGCAGATCGGGCAGCGTGACGACCACGACCTGCTCGCCACTGGCGTCCTCATGCCCGGCCAGCATCCGGGTCAGCCGCGCCTCGGCGACTGGGTCGAGCATCTCGGCGCGGTCGACCACGCGACCGGTCAGCGGTGGGGCCTGGAAATCCTGCGCCACCGCCGTACCGACCCAGGCCAGCAGGACGAGCAACGCGAGCGTGAGCGGCTTCATCAGAACTTCACTTGCGGCGCCTGCTCGGCGTTCTCGGTGGTGGCCTCGAAGTTCTCCCGCAGCGGCAGGTCGTCATACAGCACGCTGTGCCAGATGCGCCCCGGGAAGGTGCGAATCTCGGTGTTGTAGCGCTCGACCGCCTGGATGAAATCGCGGCGCGCGACCGCGATGCGATTCTCGGTGCCTTCGAGTTGCGACTGGAGGGCCAGGAAGTTCTGGTTCGATTTCAGGTCCGGGTAGCGTTCGGCGACCGCCATCAGCCGGCTCAGGGCGCCAGTGAGCTGCGCCTGCACCGCCTGGAATTGTTGAATCTTTTCCGGATCGTCGAGGGTGCTGGCGTCGACCTGGATGGAGGTCGCCTTGGCACGCGCCTCGATCACCTCGGTGAGCGTCTCGCGCTCCTGCTCGGCGTAACCCTTGACCGTCTCCACCAGGTTGGGAATCAGGTCCGCGCGGCGCTGGTACTGGTTCTCGACCTGCGCCCAGGCTGACTTCACCTGCTCGTCGAGTTCGGGAATGGTGTTCACGCCGCAGCCAGCCAGCAGCCACGACAGACACAGCACGACAGCCACGCGCCAGGTCGATCGGTAGTTCGCAAGGTCCATGTTCAGCTCGTCCGCCAAGTGTTCGGTAACACCCTTGGGAAAACGAGGCACAGAGAAGGTTCAGGGAGGAAGGGTGCCGGAGCCCGAAGCGGAAACCCCCGGTTCCGCTTCGGGATGCAGCGCGGCTATCAGAAAAACGCCTGGATGCCCGTCTGCGCCCGTCCGAGGATCAGCGCGTGAACGTCATGCGTGCCTTCGTAGGTGTTCACGACTTCCAGATTGACCAGATGCCGCGCGACCCCGAACTCGTCGCTGATGCCGTTGCCGCCCATCATGTCGCGGGCCATGCGGGCGATGTCGAGGGCCTTGCCGCAGCTGTTGCGCTTCATGATCGAGGTGATTTCCACCGCGGCGGTGCCTTCGTCCTTCATCCGCCCCAGGCGCAGGCAGCCCTGCAAGGCCAGGGTGATCTCGGTCTGCATGTCGGCGAGCTTCTTCTGAATCAGCTGGTTAGCGGCCAGCGGGCGACCGAACTGCTTGCGATCGAGCGTGTACTGGCGCGCGGTATGCCAGCAGAACTCGGCGGCGCCCAGCGCGCCCCAGCTGATGCCGTAGCGGGCCGAGTTGAGGCAGGTGAAGGGACCTTTGAGGCCACGCACGTCGGGGAAGGCGTTCTCCTCGGGGCAGAACACGTTGTCCATGACGATCTCGCCGGTGATCGAGGCGCGCAGCCCGACCTTGCCGTGGATCGCCGGCGCGGACAGTCCTTCCCAGCCCTTTTCCAGCACGAAGCCGCGGATGGCGCCCTCGTCGTCCTTGGCCCACACCACGAAGACGTCGGCGATGGGGCTGTTGGTGATCCACATCTTGGCGCCGGACAGGCGGTAGCCGCCGTCGACCTTCTTCGCCCGGGTGACCATCGAGCCGGGGTCGGAGCCGTGATCGGGTTCGGTCAGGCCGAAGCAGCCGATGTATTCGCCGCTGGCGAGCTTGGGCAGGTACTTCTGCTTGGTCGCCTCGCTGCCGAATTCGTTGATCGGCACCATGACCAGCGACGATTGCACGCTCATCATCGAGCGGTAGCCCGAGTCGATGCGTTCGACCTCGCGGGCGATCAGGCCGTAGCACACGTAGTTCAGGCCACTGCCGCCGTATTCGGTAGGGATGGTCGCGCCGAGCAGGCCGGTCTCGCCCATCTCGCGGAAGATCGCCGGGTCGGTCCTTTCGTGGCGGAAGGCCTCGAGCACGCGCGGCGCCAGCTTGTCGGCGGCGAACTGCCGGGCGCTGGCCTGCACCATGCGTTCTTCTTCGGTGAGCTGCTGGTCGAGCAGCAGCGGGTCTTCCCAGTTGAAACGTGCATTACCGGCCATGCGCAATCCTCGAAAGCGTGGGTTTCTGCTCGCGGGCGCCACGCGAGCTGCGGTTGCCACCGCCCGCACACGCGCCCCCGCACGAGCGGGAATGACCGGATGCTAGGTCGATCGCCACCGCCTGACAAACGAGGATTCAGCACCGACCTGTGCGTATCCTGCACTTCGACGTAAGCTTGCCGACCCACTTGCGACATTTCCTGTGAGGGTCTCGCATACATGCGCCGCAAGATACCCAGCACCGCCGCCCTGATCGCGTTCGAAGCCGCCGCCCGCCACCAGAGCTTCACCCGCGCCGCCGAGGAACTGTCGCTGACCCAGAGCGCCATCTGCCGGCAGATCGGCGGACTGGAGGATTTTCTCGGCCTGGCCCTGTTTCGCCGTTCTCGGCGTGGCGTCCAGCTCACCGAGGCCGGCCAGTCCTATGCGCGCCGGATCGCCAGCCAGCTCGATGCGGTCGAGCGCGACACGCTGTCCGTGATGGGCCAGCAGGGCGCGACCAGCCTGGAGCTGGCCGTGGTGCCGACGTTCGGCACCCAGTGGCTGCTGCCGCGGCTGCGCCACTTCCAGGCCCGGCAGCCGCAGATCACGGTCAACCTCACCAACCGGACCCGCCCCTTCCTGTTCGCCGACACGGACTTCGACGCCGCCCTTTATTTCGGCGATGCCGACTGGTCCGGTACCGAGGCGCACTTTCTGATGCACGAGGACCTGCAACCGGTGTGCAGTCCCGCCCTGCTGGACGGCGCCGGCCAGCTCGACCTCGACACCCTGGCGCGCTTGCCGCTGTTGCAGCAGACCACCCGGCCCTATGCCTGGCGCCAGTGGTTCGACTCGCTCGGCCTGAAGGTCGCGCGCGACATGACCGGCCCGCGGCTGGAGCTGTTCTCCATGCTCGCGCAGGCCGCCGAGCATGGCATGGGCGTGGCGTTGATTCCGCCGTTCCTGATCCAGCGCGAACTGGCCGACGGCCGGCTGGTGCCGGCGCACCCCCATGTGTACCGCAGCGGGACGCGTGGCTATTACCTGATGATCCCCGAGCGCAAGGTGGAGTCGGCGGGGCTGATCGCGTTCAAGGATTGGTTGAAGGACGAGGCCGCGCTGTGGCGGCGCGAGCAGGGATGAGGCGTACCGCCGTGGGCGCGAGGGTCGCGACCCGGTTTCGGCGGCCGGTGCGGCGGTTCAGGCCGCCGCGGATTTTTTCTTCTTCGGCTTGAGGTAGCGCGTCAGGCCCTGGAACCAGATCACCAGCGCCGGGTTGCCCTGGATCTGGATGTCCTTGTTCTGGATGCCCTGCATGAACGCCAGCTGCTTGTTGCCGGCGGTCAGGGTCTCGTAGGCGTAGGCGCCGTCGCGAAAGCCGATGGCGAATGCCGGTGACGCGGCCTTGCCGCCGCGGCTGCTGACGCGTTCGTCCTTGACGATGAAATGGCGCGCCACCTTGCCGTCGAGCGTGTGCAACTGGAACACCAGGTCGCGGCCTTCGAGCTGCTTGCGAAATTCGGGGTTGCTACGGCTGACCCGGGCCATGCGCCAAGCCATGATCCACAGGAGAAGGCGGAATTTCATCGGGGGTGTCTCGGAGGTAAAACGCGATTCTAGCGGGCGTGCGGCGGGGTTGTATCGGCTTCGAGACCACCCGGAGCCCAAGGCTCCGGGTGACTGGACGGTCAGTTGATCGCGTCGCGCAACGACTTCCCCGGCTTGAACGCCACGGTGTTGCTGGCCTTGATCGTCACCGGCTCGCCGGTCTGCGGGTTCTTGCCCGTTCGTGCACCGCGGTGGCGCTGCATGAAGGTGCCGAAGCCGACCAGCGTGACGCTGTCCTTGCGGTTCAGGGCGTTGGTGATTTCATCGAGCAGTGCGTTGAGCACGCGGTTGGCCTGGTCCTTGGAAAGATCGGCCTTTTCGGCGATCGCCGCGGCGAGTTCCGGTTTGCGCATTGGTAACCTCGTTCAGGTGTTTTTGTTGTTGTGTCCTGGCTGCCGCGAAGACAGCCGGAGGGCCCTGCGACAGCTCTAGGCTGGGGCAGACAGTGGCGAGGATGGCACGCCGCCGCTACCTGCGCCAGTCCCGGCCGGGACCTGAATGCGTCAAGGCGACGGCTTGAACGACAGAACGTGCGGCAGTTCCGCCAGAACCGGCGGCAACAGCTTGTTCAGTGCCAGCCGTTCCTGCACCGCCGCGCCGGTCAACGCATAGCCCAGCAGCTTGCCGTCGGCGTCATGGCAGAGCGCCTTGATGTCGGGCGCCACGCCTTCGACGGTCCAGCGCCCGTCATGCCCGGCCGGCGGCGGCGAGACCACCAGCGGGCAGGCGGGCGTCTTCACCGTGACCGGCATCGGCCCGTAGCTGACGGCCGTCGGGGTCCCGGTGAGGGTGCGAGCCAGGGCGCGGACGCCGGCCATCAGCGGCATGACGTAGAGCAGGTTGATGCCGTCGACCTCGGCGCAGTCGCCGAGCGCGTAGACATGCGGTGCGGTGGTGCGCAGCTGGCGGTCGACGACGATGCCGCGCGCCGTCTCGAGCCCGGCGGCTTCGGCCAGTTCGGTGCGCGGACGCAGGCCGACGGCGCTGACCACCAGGTCGCAGGCCAGCGTGCGTCCGTTCGACAGGGTCGCGACCAGCGCATCGCCGGCCCGGTCGAGTCGCTCGACGATCGGCCCGAGGTGGAAGCGTGCACCCAGCGCCTCGAGGCCCTGCTGCACCGCGCGGGCGGGCTCCGGCGGCAGCAGGCCCGGCATGATCTGCGCGCAGGGCGCGACCAGGTCGACCTCATAGCCGCCCTGCAACAGGTCGTTGGCGAATTCGCAGCCGATCAGCCCGGCGCCCAGGATCAGCACCCGGCGCTGGCCGTGCGCGGCCTGGCGGAAGCGGTCGTAGTCGAGCAGGTCATTGATCGGGAAGACGCGATCGCTGGCATCGCCCTCGAGCGGCACGCGCAACGTCTGCGCGCCCCAGGCGATCACCAGGTCGCGGTAGTCGAGCGGTTCATTGCCGATCCACACCCGGCGGTTGGCCGGATCGAGCCGGGTGATGCGGGTGTGGGTGCGAATCTCGGCGTTGAGCTGCTCGGCCATCTTGCCGGCGCTGGACATCGCCAGGCGCTCGACGTCGAGGTTCTTGCCGAAGCCGGTGGACAGCATCGGCTTGGAATAGGAGCGGCCATCGTCGGCGGTGACGATGACCAGCGGGGTGTCGGTATCGAGCTTGCGCCACTCGCGCGCAAGGTTGTAGCCGGCCAGGCCGGTGCCGATGATGACCAGGGGAGCTTGTTTCATGACGGGCCTCGTGGCGATCGGTGAAACGGCGCTGGCCAGGTGGCGCCGCGCCGGGCGGATCAGGCGATTTCGATCATCTCGAAATCCATCTTGCCGACGCCGCAATCGGGGCAGACCCAGTCCTCGGGCACGTCTTCCCAGCGGGTACCGGGCGCGATGCCGTCGTCCGGCCAGCCCTGCGCTTCGTCGTAGATCCAGCCACAGACTACGCATTGCCACTTCTTCATCGGTCAGTCCTCGTATTCGATTGCGCCGGGCACGCTATCGCAAAAGCGCCCGGTTCGCCAAACCACAAACGACACGGGCGGCACTAGGCCGCCCGTTTCGTGGTTCAGGTTGATCAACGCACCACGGGCGCGCCCACCAGCGGGTCGCCCAGACCCAGCACGTAGAACCCGATCATGCCGATGGTGCCGGCCATGATGAGGTAGTACAGGGTCGGCAGCATGGTCTTGCGCAGGGTCACGCCTTCACGCCCCAGCAGACCGACGGTCGCCGAGGCGGCCACGACGTTATGGATGGCGATCATGTTGCCCGCCGCCGCACCGACCGACTGCAAGGCCACCATCAGCGCGCCGGAGATGCCCAGCAGGCCGGCCGTGTTGAACTGGAACTGCGACAGCATCAGGTTCGACACGGTGTTGGAACCGGCGATGAACGCACCCAGCGCACCCACGGCCGGGGCGAAGAACGGATACACCGCGCCCACGCTGTCAGCCACCAGCTGCGCCATCGCGACCGGCATGGAGACGAGGTCCGACTGGTTGACGCCCGAGTTGATGAGAATCCGCACCATCGGGATGGTGAAGATCAGCACGAAGCCGGCGCCCAGCAGCGTCTTGCTCGACTCGGAGATCGCGGCGCCCAGCTCGCTCGCCTTCATCCGATGCAGGAAGAAGGTGATGATCACCACGAACACCAGGATGCCGCCCGGAAGATACAGCGGCTCCAGCGCACCGGAGACCCCGGTTTCGCCGAGGATGTTCGTCCAGCCATAGGACACCGCCAGCAGCGTCGCCTTGAGCTCGGGGAACACGCGCGACATCACCAGGAAGATCGCCAGCAGCAGGTACGGCGCCCAGGCCATCGGCACGGAGATCGGCGTCTTGCCGGCGACGTCCTCGATCTTCATCTCGATCTTGCCCATCCACTCGGCGGGCCATTCGCTGGCCGGGGCGAAGTCCCAGGTCTCCTTCGGCAGCAGGAAGCCCGCCTTGGCGGCCGGCACGACGATGGCCAGGCCGACCAGCGCACCGATCATCGAGGGGAACTCCGGCCCGAGGAAGACGCCCGCCAGCGCATAGGGAATGACGAAGCACAGCGCGGTGAAGATGGCGAACGGTGCCATCACCAGGCCTTCTTTCCAGGAGCGGTTGCGCCCGAAGTAGCGCGTCAGGATGCACAGCATGAACAGCGGCATGAGGATGCCGCACAGTGCATGGATGATCGCGACGCGCGAGTAGATCAGGTGGAACAGCGTCGGCCAGTCACTGCCAACCGCCGTGAGCTGCTCGCTCAGGCCGGTCTTGTCCAGGCCGCCGGCGACGCCGACCAGGATCGGCGTGCCGACCGCACCGAAGGAGACCGGCGTGGACTGCACCATCATGCCCATGACGACCGCGGCCAGCGCCGGGAAGCCGAGTGCGACCATCAGCGGCGCGGCCACCGCGGCCGGCGTGCCGAAGCCCGAAGCCCCCTCGATGAAGCAGCCGAACAGCCAGGCGACGATCAGCGTCTGAACGCGCTTGTCGGGACTGATCCCGGAGAAGCCCCGGCGAATCGCGGCGATGCCGCCAGAATGCTTGAGCGTGTTGAGCAGCAGGATGGCGCCGAAGATGATCCAGAGGATCGCGGCGGTGAGGATGAGGCCCTGAAGGGTCGAGGCCAGGACCCGGTTGAAGGTCATGTCCCAGGCCCAGAGGCCGATGAAGGCGGTCAGGACGAACACCAGCGGCATGGCGTACTTGGCCGGCCAACGAAAGCCGATCAGTAACACCCCCGCCAGCACCAGCGGCACGAAGGCCAGGATCGAGAGCAGCGTTTGACTCATGTTGTTGGGTCCTTTTTCTTGTTGTGAACCACTTCTTCAACCGGTTGGCCGACGGACCGCCCGGTGCCCCGCATGGTCCCTTGCCGCAAGGCTCGGGTCCGGAAGCACCGACCGGATGCGCCAAACGGTCGGTGCCAATGCTCGAAAGCCCCGGCGCTTTACAAGCGACCGGGGCTGTTGTCATCGCCTCAGGCGGACCCTCATCCGACCTTGCGCTTGAACGTCTGCCGCCACTGGTGCAGCAGCGGCTCGGTGTAGCCACTGGGCTGTTCGCGGCCCTTGAACACCAGGTCGCACGCAGCCTGGAAGGCGGCCGAGCCCTGGTAGTCCTGGCTCATCGGCCGATATAGCGGATCGCCAGCATTCTGTTGATCGACGACCTTGGCCATTCGTTCCAATGTCTCGCGCACCTGCGCTTCGCTGACCACACCATGATGCAGCCAGTTGGCGATGTGCTGGCTGGAGATGCGCAGCGTCGCGCGGTCTTCCATCAGGCCGACGTCATGGATGTCCGGCACCTTGGAGCACCCGACGCCCTGCTCGACCCAGCGGACCACGTAACCGAGGATGCCCTGGCAGTTGTTGTCCAGCTCCTGCTGCTTCTCGGCGTCGCTCCAGCTCGGCTCGGCGACCACCGGGATGGTCAACAGGCCATTGAGCAGCGACTCGCGCTCGGCGGCCAGGTCGACCGTCTCCAGCTCGCTCTGCACAGCCTGGACGTCCACCTGGTGGTAGTGCAGCGCATGCAGCGTGGCGCCGGTCGGCGACGGCACCCAGGCGGTGTTGGCGCCGGATTTCGGGTGGCCGATCTTCTGCTCGAGCATGGCGGCCATCAGGTCGGGCATGGCCCACATGCCCTTGCCGATCTGCGCCTTGCCGCGCAGCCCGCAGGCGAGGCCGACCAGCACGTTGTTGCGCTCGTAGGCCTGAATCCAGGCGCTGCCCTTCATGTCGCCCTTGCGCAGCACCGGGCCGGCTTCCATGCAGCTGTGCATCTCGTCGCCGGTGCGGTCGAGGAAGCCGGTGTTGATGAAGGCCACGCGGTGCCTGGCCGCCGCGATGCAGGCCTTGAGGTTCACCGAGGTGCGGCGCTCCTCGTCCATGATGCCCATCTTCAGGGTGTAGCGCGGCATGCCGAGCAGGTCTTCGACGCGGCCGAACAGCTCGTCGGCGAAGGCGACTTCCGCCGGGCCGTGCATCTTCGGCTTGACGATGTAGACGCTGCCGGTGCGCGAATTGCCCTTGCGCTGCAGGTCGTGCTTGGCGATCAGGCTGGTGAACACGCCGTCGAGGATGCCCTCGGGGATCTCGCTGCCGTCTTCGAGCAGGATCGCCGGGTTGGTCATCAGGTGGCCGACGTTGCGGATGAACAACAGCGAGCGTCCGTGCAGCTTCAGCTCGCCGCCGGTTGGCGTGCGGTACTCGCGGTCCGCGTTCAGGCGCCGGGTCATCGGCCGGCCGCCCTTGTCGAAGGTCTCCTGCAGGTCGCCCTTCATCAGGCCGAGCCAGTTGCGGTAGACCAGCACCTTGTCCTCGGCATCCACCGCGGCGACCGAGTCCTCGCAGTCGAGGATGGTCGAGACCGCCGCTTCGACCAGCAGGTCCTTCACGCCGGCCGGGTCGGTCTGGCCGATCGGGCTGTTCGGGTCGATCTGGATCTCGATGTGCAGGCCGTTGTTCTTCAGCAGCACGGCCTTCGGCTCGACTGCCTCGCCCTGGTAACCGACGAACTTCTCGGGCTGGGCCAGGCCGGTGGTGCTGCCATTCTCCAGGGTCACCTGGAGCTGGCCGTCCTGGATGCGATAGGCCACCGAGTCGGCATGCGACCCTTGCGCCAGCGGCGCGGCCTGGTCGAGCACGTTGCGGGCGAAGGCGATGACCTTGGCCCCGCGCACCTCGTTGTAGCCCGGGCCCTTCTGCGCGCCGCCCTCCTCGCTGATGGCATCGGTGCCATAGAGCGCGTCGTACAGCGAGCCCCAGCGGGCGTTCGCGGCGTTCAGCGCGTAGCGGGCGTTCATTACCGGCACCACCAGCTGTGGGCCGGCCTGCTGGGCTATTTCGATATCGACATTCGCGGTTTCGGCCTGCACCTGGCCCGGGTCAGGCAGCAGGTAGCCGATCGACTCGAGAAAGCGGCGGTAGGCCGGCATGTCGTTGATCGGCCCACGGTGCTCGCGATGCCAGGCGTCCAGCTCGGTCTGCAGGCGGTCGCGCTCGGCGAGCAGCGCGCGGTTCTTCGGCGCCAGGTCATGCACCAGGGCGTCCAGGCCTTTCCAGAAGGCGGCGCCGTCGATGCCGGTGCCCGGCAGGGCTTCGTTTTCGATGAAGGCATGCAGGTTCTTGGCGACCTGCAGGCGGTGCAGCGTGATGCGTTCGGTCATAACGATTCTCCAGTCGGTCAGCTGAGGGCGGCAACGCCGGCCTTGGCGATCTGGGCATCCTGGGCCGCGGTGACGCCAGAGACCCCGACCGCACCGATCACCTGGCCGTCGACAATCACCGGCACGCCGCCCTCCAGCGCGGTGACGATGGGCGCAGAGACGAACGCCGTGCGGCCGCCGTTGACCATGTCCTCGTAGCCCTTGGTCTCGCGACGGCCGATGGCGGCGCTGCGGGCCTTCTCGGTGGCGATGTAGGCACCGATCGGGGCGCAGCCGTCGAGGCGCTCGAGCGCCAGCGGGTGGCCGCCGTCGTCGGAGACCACGATGGTCACGGCCCAGCCGTTGTTCTGCGCTTCGGCACGGGCGGCGGCCAGGATGCTGGCGACTTCGGTCTGGGTCAGTACGGCTTTGGTTTTCATCTTGGTCTCCTGTCTGGATCTTTAGGTTGTGCGTGAGCTGGCCTGGGCCGGCCCGGCGGGCATTCGCTGCGCGAGATGTCCGCCCTACGTCTTTCTCTGCCGGGTTGGCCGGTAGGGTGGGAACCGGCGCAGCCTTTCCCGCCGCTGGGCTGGCTCGCACCGATGGCGGTAGGAGCGAGCTTGCTCGCGAACCGGTTCGACGCCGAGGCGCAGCCCTTCGCGAGCGGGCTCGCTCCTACGATCGTCCTTGCAGGCGTGAGCGGAAGCAGGCTCACGCCATCGCCTCGTCGACGATCTCGATCCAGTGCCGCACCGGCGTGCGGTTGGCGCCGTCCAGGTGCGTCTGGCAGCCGATGTTGGCGGTGACGATGACCTCCGGGTTGCCGCTTTCCAGCGCGTTGAGCTTGTTGTCCCGCAGCTGCTTGGACAGCTCGGGCTGGGTGATCGAATAGCTGCCGGCCGAGCCGCAGCACAGGTGGGCATCGGGCACCGGCGTCAGGGTGAAGCCCAGGCGGGTCAGCACCGATTCGACCGCACCGCCGAGCTTCTGTGCGTGCTGCAGCGTGCAAGGGCAATGGAAGGCCATGCGCTTGTCGGTCTGGATGGCCAGCTTCTCGAGGTCCTGCTCGCGCAGAACTTCGACCAGGTCCTTGGCCAGCGCGCTCACGCGGCGGGCCTTCTCGGCGTACTGCGGGTCGCCGCGCAGCAGGTGGCCGTAATCCTTGACGAAGGCGCCGCAGCCGCTGGCCGTCTGCACGATGGCCTCGGCGCCGGCCTCGATGGCCGGCCACCAGGCGTCGATGTTGCGGCGGGCGCGGTCGAGCCCGGCGTCCTGGGCATTGAGGTGGTAGTCCACTGCGCCGCAGCAGCCCGCCTCGCGGGCCGGCGTGAGGCTGATGCCGAAGCGATCCAGCACCCGTGCAGTCGCCGCGTTGGTATTCGGCGACAGGCTCGGCTGCACGCAGCCTTCGAGGATCAGCACGTTGCGCGCATGCTGCACCTGCGGCCGAGGCCGTGCCGGAACGGCTTCGCGCGGCATATGCGACGTCAGGCTGTCAGGTAGCAGCGGGCGGAACGCATTGCCCGCGCGCAGCAGGGCCTTGAACAGCCCGGCGCGCGGGATCACGGTGCGCAGGCCGGCGCGCAGCAGGCGGTCGCGCGGCGAACGCGGCACCTGCTGCTCGATGAAGCCGCGGCCGATGTCGAGCAGGTTGTGGTAATCGACACCCGAGGGACAGGTCGTCTCGCAATTGCGGCAGCTCAGGCAGCGATCCAGGTGCATCTGGGTCGAGCCGCTGATCTCGCCGCCTTCGAGCGCCTGCTTCATCAGGTAGATGCGCCCGCGCGGACCGTCGAGTTCGTCGCCGACGATCTGGTAGGTCGGGCAGGTGGCGTTGCAGAAGCCGCAATGCACGCAGTTGCGCAGGATGCTTTCGGCCTCTTCGGCACGTGGCAGGCGCTTGGCGGCTTCACTCAGGTTCGTTTGCATCGGGTACTACCTCTTAGACCTCGGCGTACATCCGGCCGGGGTTGAAGATGCCGTGGGGGTCGAGCGCCGCCTTCAGCTGCCGGTGATAACGCAGCAGCGCCGCCGACAAGGGCTGGAAGGGGCTGTCGGTGGCGCCGGCGGTGAAGCAGGTGGCGCTGCCGCCCACTTCGCTGGCGATGGCGCGGATGGCGGTCGCTTCGGCGTCGGACTTCAGCCAGCGCTGTGCGCCGCCCCAGTCGATCAGCTGCTCGCCGGGCAGGGCCAGCGGCGGCGTGGCGTTCGGCAGCGACAGTCGCCACAGCGGGCGCGGGTCGCGGAAGAACGCCAGGCGCTGCTCATTCAGGTCGTCCCAGTAGCCGACGTCCAGCTCGTCGCCGCCGAAGCGGTCGCACGCCGCATTCACCGAGCCCTCGCCGCCTTCCAGGCGCAAGTGCAGCGCGCCGCCGTCGTAGCTGGCGGCACTGATCGGCACCGGCTGCTGGCCCCACTCGGCGAGGTTCTGCAGGGCGCGCTGGACGTCCATCTCGATCCTGAGGTTGCGGGTCAGGCGCGGCTTGGGCAGCACCTTGAGCGAGACCTCGGTGAGCACGCCGAGGCAGCCGAAGCTCGCCGCCATCAGGCGCGAAAGGTCGTAGCCGGCGACGTTCTTCATCACCTCGCCGCCGAAGCGCAGGTGCTTGCCCTCGCCGGTGATCGCCCGGCTGCCGAGCACGAAGTCGCGCACCGAGCCGCTCCAGGGGCGACGCGGCCCGGACAACCCGGCGGCGATCATCCCGCCGACGGTGGCGCCCTCACCGAGGCGCGGCGGCTCGCAGGGCAGCATCTGCCCGGCTTCGTCCAGCGCGCGGTCGAGTTCGAGCAGCGACGTGCCGGCACGCACGGTGATCACCAGCTCGGTCGGGTCATAGGTGACGATGCCGCGGTGGGCACGGGTGTCGAGCACACGCCCGTCCACCGGCCGCCCGAGGAAGGCCTTGCTGCCGCTGCCCTGGATGTTCAGCGGGGTCCTGTCGGCGATCGCCTGGTTGACCTGCGCGATCAGCTCGCCGCTGGCGTCGTAGGAAAAAGCCATCAGAAGCGCTCCAGTTCGGGGAAGGGCAACTGGCCGCCGTGCACGTGCATGCCGCCGAATTCGGCGCAGCGGTGCAGCGTCGGGATGTTCTTGCCGGGGTTGAGCAGGCCGGTGGGGTCGAACGCCGCCTTGACCGCATGGAAGGTGGTCAGCTCGTCGGCGTTGAACTGCGCGCACATCTGGTTGATCTTCTCGCGCCCGACGCCGTGCTCGCCGGTGATCGAGCCGCCGACTTTCACGCACAGCTCGAGGATCTTGCCGCCCAGCGCCTCGGCGCGCTCCAGCTCGCCCTCGGTGTTGGCATCGAAGAGGATCAGCGGGTGCATGTTGCCGTCGCCGGCGTGGAAGACGTTGGCCACGCGCAGGCCGTATTCGGCGGACAGGTCGGCGATACCCTTGAGCACGCCCGGCAGCTCGCGCCGCGGGATGGTGCCGTCCATGCAGTAGTAGTCCGGCGAAATCCGCCCGACCGCCGGGAAGGCGTTCTTGCGTCCGGCCCAGAACTTGATGCGCTCGGCCTCGTCCTTCGCCAGCCGCACCTCGGTGGCGCCGGCCGCGTCCAGCACCTGGCGCACACGCTCGACGTCGTCGCGGACGTCGGCTTCGACGCCGTCCAGCTCGCACAGCAGGATGGCCTCGGCCTCGACCGGGTAGCCGGCACGGATGAAGTCTTCGGCGGCGCGGATGGCCAGGTTGTCCATCATCTCCAGCCCGCCGGGGATGATGCCCGCGGCGATGATGTCGCCGACCGCGCGACCGGCCTTCTCCACCGAATCGAAGCTCGCCAGCAGCACCTTGGCCACCTGCGGCTTGGGCAGCAGCTTGACGGTCACCTCGGTGACGATGCCGAGCATGCCTTCGGAGCCGGTAAAGAGCGCCAGCAGGTCGAAGCCCGGCGCATCCAGGGCATCACTGCCGAGCGTCATCCGCTCGCCTTCGACGGTGAGAATCTCGACCTTGAGCAGGTTGTGCACGGTCAGGCCGTACTTGAGGCAGTGCACGCCGCCGGCGTTCTCGGCCACGTTGCCGCCGATCGAACAGGCGATCTGCGAGGACGGGTCCGGCGCGTAATACAGCTCGAACGGCGCGGCGGCCTGGGAAATCGCCAGGTTGCGTACGCCGGGCTGCACCCGGGCGTAGCGGCCCTGCGGGTTGACTTCGAGAATCTTGTTGAAGCGCGCCATGCCGAGCAGCACGCCCTGCTCAAGCGGCAGCGCACCGCCGGAGAGCCCTGTGCCTGCACCACGCGCCACCACCGGCACGCCACGGCGATGGCAGAGCTTGAGGATCGCCTCGACCTGCTCGACCCGCTCGGGCAGCACCACCAGCATTGGCGTGGTGCGGTAGGCGGACAGGCCGTCGCACTCGTAGGGGCGAAGGTCCTCGGTGCGGTGAAGGATCTCCAGGTCCGGCAGCTCGCGTTGCAGCTCGGCCAGCAGATCAGCCTTGTCGACCTTGGGCAGGGCCCCGTCGACGCGCTCGTCGTAGAGGATGTTCATGGCAGTTCAGGCGCTCATCGGTTTGTCTCACAGCCATCAGCCGACTGCGGTGTTATGACGCATCTTTAGCCAAGGCCCTTCCCAGCGTCCACCGGTAAAACCACTGGTAGGACCAGTTTCTTTCAAGGTCCTTTCACGCATGGCCGCTCAAAAGCCCGGCAATACGGGCGCTGCATTGCCAAAGCGGTCTTTACGGTTAGACTGTGCGCCCACTGGTCCTACCAGTCAGAGGTGACTTCGATGCTGACCGAAACCCTGCCCGAACGCCGCCAGGTGGCCGACGTGGTCGCCGAGCGGATCGAGCGCCTGATCGTCGACGGCGTGCTCAAGGTCGGCCAGGCCCTGCCCTCCGAACGGCGCCTGTGCGAAAAGCTGGGCATCTCCCGCTCGGCCCTGCGCGAGGGGCTGCGGGTGCTGCGCGGACGCGGCATCGTCGAGACGGCGCAGGGGCGCGGCTCCTATGTCGCGCGGCTTTCCGGCACCCAGGACGCCAGCCCGCTGATGCACCTGTTCAGCTCGCAACCCCGCACCCTCTACGACCTGCTGGAGGTGCGCGGCCTGCTGGAGGCCGAATCGGCCCGGCTGGCGGCGCTGCGGGGCACCGAGGCGGACTTCGTCCTGTTGCGCCGCCGCTACGAGGAAATGCTCGCCGCCCATTCGGCCGAGGTCAGCGATCCGCGCGAGCACGCCCGCCTCGATCACGCCTTCCACCTGGCCATCTGCGAGGCCTCGCACAACCCGGTGCTGGTGCACACCCTGCAATCGCTGACCGACCTGATGCTGTCGACCGTGTTCGCCTCGGTGAACAACCTCTACCACCGGCCGGTGCAGAAGCGGCAGATCGATCGCCAGCATTCGCGCCTGTACCACGCGGTCATCGGCCGCCTGCCGGACCAGGCGCAGCGCGCGGCTCGCGACCATATCGCCAGCATTCGCGACAACATGAAGGAGATCGAGCAGGAAGAGCAGCGGCTGGTGCGGGCGACCATGCGGTTGGAGGGGTGGGGGTAGGGGCCGGTGCGTTCCCTCGTAGGGTGGGCTTCAGCCCACCAGAGGACAGGCGGTGGGCTGAAGCCCACGCTTGTATCTCGACTTGAGGTGTTTCGGACGCCACGCTTTCACGGCCCGGCCATCAGGTTGCGCCCTGCACGGCAAGAACTGTAGGAGCCCGCTTGCGGGCGATGCTTTTGCTTTCTGGCTTCACGATCTGGAGCTTCGGACGCCGCGCTTTCCTCGGCTCGGACGACAGGTTGCGCCTTGCACGGCGTCTCACTTCTCTTTGCCGCGCGGCAAAGAAAAGTAAGCAAAAGAAAACGCGCCCCATCATCCGGGTCTGACTGCTACGCAGCCAGACTGCCCTCACTCCGGCGCCGCTCCGGGGGCACGTCGCGACGGGACATCCCTGTCCCGCCGCGCCTCGCTCGGCGTCCTGCCTCGCGTCCCCCTGCGCAACGCCTGCGTTCGGCCGGATGAAAGGGGGTTGGTCCGAGTGGCTTGATGGTTGGGGTGCCTTTGCAAAAGGCGAGATCGAAAGTCGTACCAGTCGAGCGACGGACACCGGTATGTGGTCAGCCAGGTAAAGGCTTCATCGCCGTGCAAGCGGTGGAAAACGCGTTGCGGTTTTCCACCCTACGGTGGCTGACGTTTGGATGATTGCTGCCTCACAGACGTAGGGCGGATTCAGGAGCGAAGCGAACAATCCGCCGGGGACATCGCCGATGTGAAACCGGTGCATTGCTTCGCGAATGCACCCTACGTGTAGTTGTCCCGTTCAAGACCACAACAGCTTCGCTTTCTGGCTTTGCCACACCAAAACCAACAGGCCACACCAATTCGCCCCATCAGCAGGCCAAGCGCAGGTGTCGTGGAGGGGGTTGAGCGGCATGGATGCCGCGAAAGCCGCGAGGGCCATGGATGGCCCTTCGTGGCGGGCCCCTGGAGCGGCACCGGAGCGAGGGGACCCCGGCAAAGCCGGGGCCGGATGCAGGGGTCGCCTTCTCTTTGGTTACTTTCTCTTGGCGAGACAAGAGAAAGTGACGCGCCGTGCAGGGCGCAAGCTGTAGGCCGGGCCGAGGAAAGCGCGGCGTTCAAAACGCCGGTCGAGATGCCCAGAAACAACGACAAGAGCATCGCCCGCAAGCGGGCTCTTACGAAACATTACGCGCCGTGCAGCGCAACCCGCGCACCACCGGGGGCAGCGCTCACGCCCCCGGCGTACCAACCCCATCAGTGGCGACGATTGACCGTCAACGCCGCACGAATGACGTCCGCGCCAATCTCTTCCTCGAAACTCTTCCACACCGGCACCATCTTCTGGCGCCAGGCGTCGCGTTCTTCAGGCGACAGGGTGACCAGCTTGCTGGTGCCGCTGGCAAGGATGCGGTCGCGGTCACGACGGTTCAGGGCTTCTGCTTCCTTGTTCACCGCCTGGGTGACTTCCAGGATGATGCCCTCCAGCTCCGAGCGCATGGCGAAGGTCAGGCTGTTCCAGAAGGTGCCGTTGGTGATCAGCATGTAGTTCAGCACGCCGTGGTTGCTCTCGGTGATGAACGGCTGGACCGTGTGCATGTTCTGGCTGGCGATGTTCGACCAGGGGTTCTCCGCCCCTTGCACTTGGCCGCTTTGCAGCGCCTTGAACGCCTCGGCGAACGGCAGGCGAACGCCCTTGGCCTGCACGGCGTTGAACTGGGCCTCGATGACCGCCGAGGACTGGATGCGGAACGCCAGGCCGTTGGCGTCTTCGGGCGTGTGCAGCGCCTTGGTGGCGGAAAGCTGCTTGAGGCCGTTGTTCCAGTACGCCAGGCCATAGATGCCATGCGGAATCATCGAACGCAGCAGCTCGCGGCTCTTCTCGCGGCGCTGGAAGCGGGCGACCGCTTCGGCGTCGTCGAACAGGAACGGCAGGTCGAACACCTGCAGCTGCTTGGTGTACTTGTCGAACTTCGACAGCGAGGGCGCGAGCATCTGCACCTTGTTGTCGAGCAGCGCCTGCATTTCGTCGGCATCACCGACGAGCGTCGAATTCGGATAGACCTCGACCTTCACCTGGCCCGCCAGGCGCTCCTCGACCAGCTTCTTGAACAGCAGCGCACCCTTGCCCTTGGGCGTATCTTCAGCGACGACGTGGGCGAACTTGATGACGATGGGTTCGGCGGCCTGCGAGACCGGAACGAACAGAATGGCCAGCGAGATGATCGCCGTGGTGAAACAGGACTTGAGCATGAGGCCCCCGGAAATGAAAAAAGCCGGCGCCTTGTGGGCGCCGCTTCCTTGTGTGCGTTTTTCGATTCAGCGCCGCTCCACGGCGCGCGTCAGGTCGGGGCGATCGCCCGCCTGGCGTTCTTGGAATAGAGCCGTCCGGTGTGAGCTGGCTCACGAACGGAACGGTGTGAAAGTGTTGGGGATCGCCCCGCCCGACACAAGCTGCGAAGGCGGAACCAGCTCTCAGTTTCGCACCGGACGCTTCATCGGCTGCGGCGAACTCCCCCGGCTTACCCGGCTTCTATTGCCCATCAGCTACCCACCGGATGAGCCGCATGAACGACCCGAACCGCGTCAACGAACCGCCACCCCCACGGGTACCGGATGCCGACTTCGATTGCCTGATCGTCGGCGCCGGACCCGCCGGCCTGACGGCCGCCGTCTACCTCGCCCGCTTCAACCGCAGTTGCCTGGTGGTCGACGGCGGATGCAGCCGCGCGGCGCTGATCCCCACGTCGCACAACTATCCGGGCTTCCCGCCGGGCATTTCCGGCAAGGCGCTGATCGAGCGCCTGCGCGACCAGGCCAGCAGCTATGGCGCGCGCATCGAAGACGGCGTGGTGCAGGCCATACGCCCGCACCGGGTCGGCTTCGAGATCGAGCACGGCACCGGCCGCTGCTGCGTCGCGCGCCGGGTGATTCTGGCAACCGGCATCGAAGACACCCTGCCGCCGATGGAAAACGCCGCCGAGGCGATCGCCGCCGGTGCGCTGCGGTTGTGCTCGATCTGCGACGGCTACGAAGTCAACGGCCACGACGTGGCGGTCTATGGCGAAGCCGAGTGCGCGATCGGTCATGCCGTGTTCCTGCGTAGTTTCACCGACCGCGTCACCGTCATCGCCCGGCGCGATCCGCCGCCACCGGCCGAGGCGCTGGGCCTGCTCGATCATTACCGCATCGCCTATGTCGAAGGCGACCTGACGACCGTTCGCCACCTCCCGGCGGGCGGGATCGAGACGATCACCGACGACGGCCACGCCCATCGCTTCGACGTGCTCTACCCCAACCTCGGCGCCCGGGTGCGCTCGGACCTCGCCGTCCAGCTCGGCGCGCGGCATGACGGCGACGGCGCATTGATCGTCGACGACCATCTGCAAACCTCGGTAAACGGACTATTCGCCATCGGCGACGTGGTGACCGGCCTCAAGCAGATGAGCGTGGCGGTCGGCCATGCGGCACAGGCGGCGACCGCCGTACACAACAGCCTCGAGGCCAAGCCCTGGGTCCGGCCGACGACGCCCTGAGGCTACGCGCGCGGCAGCCTTCGGGCCGCTGCCCGCGCATTGGCGGTCTACGCTGTAGGAACCCAGGAGGCGCAGCGCGCGCCTCCATCGTTTCGGCAAGAGCGTCAGCATGTCACTCAGCGTTTTCGACCTGTTCAAGATCGGCATCGGCCCCTCCAGCTCCCACACCGTCGGCCCGATGCGCGCCGCCGCGCGCTTCGTCGAGGGCCTCGCGCGCGACGGCCTGCTGCAAGAGACCCAGGCGGTACGTGTCGAGCTGTACGGCTCGCTCGGCGCGACCGGCAAGGGTCACGGCAGCGACAAGGCCGTGCTGCTGGGGCTCGAAGGCGAGCAGCCCGACCGCATCGACACGGCGACCATTCCGGCGCGGCTGGAGCGCATCCGCGGCAACGGCGAGTTGCGGTTGCTGGGCGAGAAGTCGATCCGCTTCATCGAGAAAGAGCACCTGGCGTTCATCCGCAAACCGCTGGATTACCACCCCAACGGCATGACCTTCCGCGCCCTGGATGGCGCCGGCATCCAGTTGCGCTCGCGCGACTACTACTCGGTCGGCGGCGGCTTCGTGGTCGACGAGCAGGCCGCCGGCGCCGACCGCATCGTCGAGGACCGGACGCCGCTGCCCTACCCCTTCACGACCGCGCGGGAGCTGCTTGCGCACTGCGCGGCGCAGGATCTCTCGATCAGCCAGGTGATGCTGGCCAACGAAACCGCCTGGCGCCCGGAAGCCGAAACGCGCGCCGGGTTACTGAATATCTGGCGGGTCATGCAGGACTGCGTCGCCGCCGGCTGCCGCAACGAGGGCACCATGCCGGGCGGGCTGAAGGTCAAGCGCCGTGCTGCCGGGCTGTACCGCCAGCTCAGCAGCAGCCCGGAAGCGGCGCTGCGCGACACCCTCAGCGTGCTCGACTGGGTCAACCTCTACGCCCTCGCGGTCAACGAGGAAAACGCCAGCGGCGGCCGCGTGGTCACCGCCCCCACCAATGGCGCGGCCGGCATCGTGCCGGCCGTGCTGCATTACTACGCGCGCTTCGTGCCCGGCGCCAACGACGACGGCGTGGTCCGCTTCCTGCTGACCGCCGCGGCCATCGGCATTCTCTACAAGGAGAACGCGTCGATCTCCGGGGCGGAGGTCGGCTGCCAGGGCGAAGTGGGCGTCGCCTGCTCGATGGCCGCCGGCGCACTGTGCGAAGTGCTGGGCGGCAGCGTGCAGCAGGTCGAGAACGCGGCCGAGATCGGCATGGAGCACAACCTCGGGCTCACCTGCGATCCGGTCGGCGGCCTGGTGCAGGTGCCCTGCATCGAGCGCAACGCGATGGGCTCGGTGAAGGCGATAAACGCCGCGCGCATGGCCTTGCGAGGCGACGGCCAGCATTTCATTTCGCTGGACAAGGTGATCCGCACCATGCGCCAGACCGGCGCCGACATGAAAAGCAAGTACAAGGAAACCGCGCGCGGCGGGCTGGCCGTCAACATTATCGAGTGCTGAGCCGGCTTTACGACGGCGTGCTGCGCAGCCGGTCGCACGGCCGGAACCGGCCGCGTCACGCGATGTTCACAGCTGCAGTGGCCCCGCCGCCTTGCAGGCCGTGCGGAAACCTGTCGTACGCACACGCGAGAATTCCGTTGGACGAATCCACCGACTCCCGGCTGCCGCCATCGCCCCTCCCGGCCCTCGACGGCATGCCATGCGCGATCCTGGAGAGCATCACCGACTACGCCATCATCGCCACCGACCTGGCCGGGCGGATCACCTTCTGGAACACCGGCGCGGCCCGCGTGTTCGGCTGGTCGGGCGAGGCCATCCTCGGGCAGCCGATCGACCGGCTCTTCACCCCGCAGGACCGCAGCAGCGGCCGCCCGCAGGAAGAGCGGCACCTGGCGCTGATCAGCGGCCGTGCCCTGGACGAGCGCTGGCACCTGCGCGGCGACGGCAGCGAGTTCTGGTCGGCGGGCGAAACCATGCCGTTGCGCCAGCCCGACGGCACGCTGATCGGCTATGTGAAGGTCGCCCGCGACCATACCGAGCGGCGGCTGGCGCTGGAAGTCGCGCGCGAGCAGGGCCGCGCGGCCCATCCGCCCGATCAGGCGGCGCAGGGCGCCAGCCTGCTGCTCGATCTCGAGGGCAGGCTCCGCTACCTCAGCGAAGGGGCCAGGCGCCTGCTCGGGCTCGACGAAGGCGCGCCCATCGCCGATCTCGACTGGCTCGAATTCTGGTGTCCGGAGGACCGGCTCGAAGCGCGCAACGCCGTCGCCGCCGCGCGCCACGGCGCCAGCACGCGTTTCCAGGGACAGGTCGAGCTTGCGCCGCTCGGCAAACGCTGGTGGGACGTACGGATCGGCCCGTGCCTGGACGACAGCGGCAACCCCGAGCGCCTTCACGTACGGATGCGCGACATCACCTACGGACACCAGGACGCCGCGCCCGCACCGGCCCACCAGGCGCACATCGAGCTGCCGACCGAATCGGTCAAGTCGATCGTCTGGGTCACCGATGCCAACGGCGAAGTCGACACGCCCCAACCCGGCTGGGAGGCGCTGACCGGCCAGACCTTCGAGCAATACCGAGGCCTGGGCTGGACGCAGGCGGTGCACCCCGGCGATATCCGTTCGGCCATGGCCGACTGGCAAGCCGCGATCGCCGAGCGCCGCGCCTACCGTGTCGAGTGCCGGGTACGCCGGCGCGACGGGAGCTGGGGCCTGTTCTCCATCAGCTCGACGCCGCAATTCGATGACGAGGGCCGGATCACCGGCTGGATCGGCGCGCACATCGACATCTCCAGCCACCGAGCCGCTCGGGAGGCGCTGCGCCTGGAGACCAACCGGCTGCGCATCCTCAACCGGGTCGGCGCGCGCCTGGCGGCCGAGCTGGACCTGGACAAGCTCGTGCAGGAGGCCACCGACGCGGGTGTCGCGCTGAGCGGCGCGCAGTTCGGCGCCTTCTTCTACAACGTGGTCGACCCCCAGGGCGAGCGCTACACCCTCTATGCCCTCTCGGGCGCACCGCGCGAGGCGTTCTCGCGCTTCCCGATGCCGCGCAACACCGCCGTATTCGGGCAGACCTTCACGGGCCAGGGCGTGGTGCGCTCGGACGACATCACCCAGGACCCCCGCTACGGCAAGAGCGCGCCGCACCACGGCATGCCGCGCGGTCATCTGCCGGTGCGCAGCTATTTAGCCGTGCCGGTGATCTCGCGCTCCGGCGAGGTGCTCGGCGGGCTGCTGTTCGGCCATGAAGCGCCCGCCATGTTCAGCGAGGAGCACGAGCACCTGCTGACCGGCATCGCCGGGCAGGCGGCGATCGCCATCGACAACGCGCGGCTGTTCCGGGACCTGCAACGCGAGGTGGACCAGCGTCGCCAGGCCGAGGCGCTGGCGCAGGCGCGCAACGAGCGGCTGAGCATTCTCTCCGAAGCGATCGAGAAAGCCCCCGCCGCGCATCACCTCGAAGACCTGATGTCCAGCGTCTCGCATGCCGCGCGCAGGCTTTGCGGCGCCGACGGCGTGGCGGTGGTGCTGCGCGAGGGCGACCAGTGCTTCTATGCCAGCGAAGTCACCTCCGTTCCGCTGTGGAAGGGTCGCCGCTTCCCGCTGATGTCGTGCATCTCCGGCTGGTCGATGGTGCACCGGCAGACCGCCGTGGTCGTGGATGTGGCCCGGGACGAGCGGCTGCTGCCGGAGCTGTACGAACCGACCTTCGTCCGTAGCCTGGTGATGGTGCCGATCGTCATCGACGGCGAGGCATTGGCCGCGATCGGTGCCTACTGGCGCGAGCGGCACGAATCCGGGGCCGAGGAAGTCGCCACCCTGGAGGCCCTGGCTCGCTCGGCCGGTGCCGTTCTCAAGCGACTCGAAGCCGAGCAGGCCCTGCGCACGCTGAACGAGACGCTCGAGACCCAGGTCGCCGAACGTACCGCCGACCGCGACCGCATGTGGCGGTTGTCGACCGACATGATGCTGGTGGCACGCTTCGACGGCACCATCACGGCGGTCAACCCGGCCTGGCAGGCGCATCTTGGCTGGCGCCAGGACGAACTGGTCGGCCACAGCTTTCTGGAGCTGGTCCACCCCGACGACCTCGAGGTCACCCGCCTGGAAGCCGCGCGGCTGGCGAGCGGCGCCATCACCCCTCGCTTCGAGAACCGCTACCGGCATCGCGACGGCAGCTACCGCTGGCTGTCGTGGATCGCCGTCCCGGACGAGGGGCTGATCCATGCGGTCGGCCGCGACATCAGCGCCGAGAAGGAGCAGGCCCAGGCCCTGCTGCAGGCCGAGGAAGCGCTGCGCCAGGCCCAGAAGATGGACGCCATCGGCCAGCTCACCGGCGGCATCGCCCACGATTTCAACAACCTGCTGACCGGCATCGTCGGCTCGCTGGACATGATGCAGGTGCGCATCGCCCAGGGCCGGCTCGATGCCATCGAGCGCTACCACAACGCGGCGATGACCTCGGCCAACCGCGCCGCCGCCCTCACCCATCGCCTGCTGGCCTTCGCCCGCCGGCAGCCGCTGGACCCGAAGACCGTCGATGCCAACCGCCTGGTGCAGGCGATGGAGGAGCTGCTGCGCCGCACCCTGGGCGAAACCATCGACATGGAGCTGGTGCTGGCCGGCGGCCTGTGGCCGACCCGCTGCGACCCGAACCAGCTCGAAAGCGCCATCCTCAACCTGGCGATCAACGCGCGCGACGCCATGCCCGACGGCGGACGGCTGGTGATCGAAACCTGCAACACCCACCTCGACCGCACCTACACGGCGCGCTTTCGCACGCTCAAGCCGGGGCAGTACGTGTGCGTCTCGGTCACCGACACCGGTACGGGCATGACGCCGCAGACGGTGGAGCGCGCCTTCGATCCGTTCTTCACCACCAAGCCGGTCGGCCAGGGCACGGGGCTCGGGCTGTCGATGATCTATGGCTTCGCCCAGCAGTCCGAGGGCCACGCGCGGATCTATTCGGAAGTCGACCAGGGCACGACGGTCAAGCTCTACCTGCCGCGCGCGCATGCGGAGGTCGAGCCGGACGCGCCGAGCGAGGCGAGCCAAAGCGACAACCGCAGCCTCCAGGGCGAAAGCGTCCTGGTGGTCGAGGACGAGCCGGTGGTACGCGCGCTGATCGTCGAGGTCCTGCATGACCTGGGCTATCGGCCGCTGGAAGCGGGCGACGGGCTGGTGGGCCTGAGCATGGTGCAGGAGCACCCCAACCTCGACCTGCTGATCACCGACATGGGCCTGCCGGGCCTCAACGGCCGCCAGCTCGCCGATCAGGCCCGCGCCGACCGGCCCGACCTCAAGGTGCTGTTCATCACCGGCTACGCCGAAAACGCGACCCTGGCTAGCGGCTTTCTCGAGCCGGGGATGGAGATGATCACCAAGCCCTTTTCCGTCGATACGCTCGCCGAGCGGGTGCGGGAAATGATCGAGCGCTGACCGCGGGCCGCGGCCCTCCGGTCGCGCCACCGCCATGCCGAGGACGCGGGTCCGCCGAGCCAGGGCGTTGCCAGGCATCGCATTGGCAGACGGCTGTGATTGCTCGGAGTGATCGTATGACTGTCGCTCCCCGGCGGCGCCCCGCCCCATAGGGTGCATTCGCGAAGCAATGCACCGCCTTACCCACGGGCTATCGCCACATGACTCAGCGTGTCGTTCAGCGCGCGCCTGCACGCGTCTCACACCGCCGCAAAAGCCATCAAAAAGCCAGCAAAACAGGCGTTCCAGAGCGGCTGATCCCACATTGTGGTGCCTGTTACATTTCGCCGAGCCAGACGCGCGAAAAAAGCGCCAAGACGCCTTGCAACGCCCCAAGTCATATGATGTCTTACGTCATTAACGCCGCTTCCGATCTACAACAACAAATTCGGAGAACCCTCCATGGCCCGTTCGGACGTCATCGCCAAAGCTGCGCCCGCTCCCTCCACCTCACGCCTGGGCAAGATCGCCAAACTGCTCGGCCCCGGCATCATCGCCGTCCTGTCCTGGCTCGGCGCCGGTGACCTGATCACCTCGTCCGTCGCCGGCGCCAACTACGGCTACGCGATGATGTGGGTGCTGGCCGGCTCGCTGCTGCTGCGCTTTCTGATCGTCAACATGATTGCGCGCTTCCAGCTCTGCAATAACCAGGGCATGACCATCCTTGGCGGCTACGCCCGGCTCCACCCGGCGTTCGCCTGGTTCATGTTCGTCTACGCGCTGCTCATGGGGCACCTGATGAACGCCTACATGATCAAGGGCGCCGGCGAAGCCCTCGCCACCCTGCTGCACATCGACCGTCCGCTGCTCTGCTCGGTCGCGGTGGTGATCGGCGTCTGGCTGGTGGTTGGCCGCAGCATCTATTCGCTGATCGAAGGGGTGATGAAGGTGTTGCTGGCCATCATGACCCTGGCGTTCCTGTCGCTCGCGCTGATGGCCGGGCCGGATGTCGGCGGCATCATTTCCGGCACCTTCGGCTTCAGCATTCCAAGCGACCAGGGCGTGCACGGTGCCCTGCTGGTGGCGGTCTCGGTGATCGGCGCGGTGGCCGGCTCGATCGCCAACTTCGTGCACCCCTACGTCATGAAGGAAAAGGGCTGGACCGGTCCGCAGCACAAGCGCATCCAGCGCAACGACCTGCTGTTCGCGGTGTTCGTCGGCATCGTGATCAACCTGGCGATCTGGGTGGTCGGTGCGGAAATCCTCCGGCCCAACGGGCTGAAGGTCGAAACGCTCGATGACCTGGGTGCGGCGCTGGAAATGTTCTTCGGCCCGGCCGGCTGGTACGTGTTCTTCATCGGCGTGTTCGCCACCCTGTTCGCCAGTGTGGTGGGCAAGACCACGGCCTTCCCGATGCTGATCACCGACGCCCTGCACTACTCGGCGCCGTCCCGCCGCGCACGCTACGGCGACAAGTTCCAGAACGATCCGCTGCACAAGTGGTTCATGCTGTTCATCCTGGTGACGCCCCTGGTCTGGTCGCTGCCGGGCATGCCCGACTTCGTCACCCTGACCATCGGCGTGAACGCCCTGAACATCGTCGGCCTGCCGATCATCTCCATCGGCCTGTTGATCATGTCCAACCAGAAGAAGCTGCTGGGCGACTACCGCAACAACCTGCTCGAGAACATCGCCCTTGGCCTGGCGACGATCCTCGCCGTGTGGGTCGCCATCCAGCTGGGCACCGATCTGCTGGCCTGATCGAGCCTTGCGATCCGCGGGGGCCGCCGCCCCCGCGCCTTCCGACCGCGCGCTAGCCGTTTTCCCGCGGGGCGCCGATGCCATGATCGCGCAGCTTGTTCGCGATCGTGGTGTGCGAAACACCGAGGCGGCGGCCCAGCAGGCGGCTGCTCGGGTGCTGCGCGTAGAGGCTTTGCAGCACCGCCTTCTCGAAGCGCCCTACGATCTCGGCCAGGCTGCCATCGAGCGCGAACTCGCCAAGCGGCTGCGGCGCGCCGTAATCCGGCAGGCGGATGTGCGCGGGCTCGATCACGCCGCCTTCGCACAGGGAAACGGCCTGGAACAGCGTGTTTTCCAGCTGACGCACGTTGCCCGGCCAGTGGTAGCCGGCCAACCGTTGCAGCGCGGCGGCGGACAGTTGCGGCAGCGCACAGCCGATCTGCCGGCTGGCCTGATCGACGAAGTGCCGGGCCAGCGGCTCCAGGCCATCGAGGCACTCGCGCAGCGGCGGAATCTGCAGCGACAGCACGTTGAGCCGGTGATACAGGTCCTGGCGAAACTCGCCGCGCGCGCACAGCTCGGACAGATCCTGCTGCGTGGCGCAGATGACCCGCACGTCCAGGTACACCTCTTCGTCGCTGCCGACCCGCCGAAAGCCGCCATCCTGCAGAAAGCGCACCAGCTTGGCCTGCAAGCGCGGGCTCATCTCGCCGACCCCGTCGAGAAACAGCGTGCCGCCGGCCGTCAGCTCCAGCAGCCCCAGCTTGCCCTCCGGTCGAGCGCCCTCGAAAGCACCGGGGCCGTAGCCGAACAGCTCGGTCTCGGCCATCGACTCGGGCAGGCCGGCGCAGTTGAGCGCCATGAACGGCGACTGGCCGCGCGGGCTGGCCAGGTGGCAGGCGCGAGCCAGCAGCTCCTTGCCGGTGCCGGTCTCGCCTTCGATCAGCAGCGGTGCGTCCAGCGGCGCCATGCGCCGGGCCTCCCGCACAACCGCGGCCATGCGCCTGGAGCTCTGGAAGATACTGTCGAAGCTGCGCAGTTCCTGCTTGCGCACCTGGTAGATGCGCTCGCCCACGCGGTCGGCGCGGTGCAGCGTGAGGACGGCACCGGCCAGCGCCTCGCTGTCTTCATGCTCGGATTGCAGCGGCGCGATGTCGGCCAGGAACACGTCGCCTCGGATCGTCACGCGCAACCCGTTGATGCGCGCGCGGTTGGCGCGCACCAGCTCCGGTACGTCGAAGTCCTCGGCATAACGCGACAGGCTGATGCCCGGCACCTCGTCGACCCGGACACCGAGCAACTGCGCCGCGGCGCGGTTGGCCGCGACGATGCTGCCGTGCATGTCGATCGACAGCACCGGAAACTCCAGCGCGCCGAGCAAGGCGTTCAGCTCCATGTGGTGTCGTTCGCTGGGCATCAGCCCGACGCGACGCAGCTCGAAGACGCCAGGCAGCGCCTCGATCTTTGGCCGCAGGGCCTGCAACTGGAGATTCATCAGGTTGGGGCAATGCAGATAGACTGCGTTGCCGTGTTCGCCACCCACCTCGCCGCGGGCGACGTTGATGCCGTAGTCGACCAACAGGTCGAGCATGTCGCGCAGGATGCCCACGCGGTTCTGACAAAGAATGCGGATTCGCACGAAGGGAGGACCGTCTTGTTGTTATCGGGACTGGCAGCAAGGCCAGGCCGTCAAGCCTATTTGACGAATCCGCCGCTCGACAAGCGAATCACAGCGCCCCAGCCGGCAAAACGGCCATGCCGTAACGCCCGTCTTACAGCCTGATCGCTGCGCGGAATGCGCGCTCAGCCACCGGATAGCCACCCCGCTCCCGTAGGAGCGACCTTGGTCGCGAATCCGCACCGCCGTACGTGTCCCGCTTCGCGAGCGAGCTCGCTCCTACGAAAAAGCCCAAATCGCGGCGCTTAGCTGTAGGAGCCAGCTTGCTGGCGATCAGATCACCCGACGATGCCAAACCCGTAGGGCGAATTCAGGAGCGCAGCGAACAATCCGCCAGGCCACGATGCCGCTGCATGGCGTTTACCTCGCAAAAGTACGTCGGACAACCTTGGGCTGCCCTTTCCGCAGGGACTGCCGCACCCGTTTCACGATCCCAAGCCACCACTCACCCGGGTCGACGCTCGACCCCCGGATTGGCGAAGGTGCAGGGCTTGCCCTCGAAGAAGTCCAGGACGTTGGCGAAGGCATCGCCGAAGTACAGCTCGTACCCCTGCCGCTCGACGTAGCCAAGGTGCGGCGTGCACAGCACGCGCGGATGGCGCAGCAGCGGGTGCTGGGGATCGGTCATCGGTTCCTGCTCGAACACATCCAGCGCCGCGTAGCCCGGCCTTCCCTTGTCCAGCGCGGCAAGGAGTGCGCCCGGTGCGATCAGCTGCGCACGGCTGGTGTTGACCAGCAAGGCGCTCGGTTTCATCCGCGCAAGGTCGTCGGCACCGACGATGTGCAGCGTGCGCTCGGACAGCCGCAGATTGAGGCTCAACACATCGGCCTCGGCGAAGAAGGCTTCGCGACTGCCGGCGGCCCGGTGGCCATCGCGCTCGGCCGCCGCGCGCGACTCATCGCTGCCCCATACCAGCACCGGCATCTCGAACGCCTGGGCGTAGCGCGCCAGCCGCTGGCCGATCTTGCCGTAGCCCCAGATCCCCAACGTCTGACCGCAGAGCCGGTCGCCGAGGTTGACCTGCCATTGCCCGCCATACAGCCCCTGCATCGCCGGAAGCAGCTTGCGGCGCGCCATCAGGATCAGCGCCCAGGTCAGCTCGGCCGGCGCGATGGGCGAGCCGCGACCCTCCATGACCGCCACGCCATGACGGGTGCAGGCGTCGACATCCAGGTGCGCCGCCACCTTCCCGGTCTGGCTGATGAGCTTGAGCCGCGGCAACCGGGCCAGCAGCGCCTCGTCGATCACCGTGCGCTCGCGGGTCAGCACCAGCGCATCGGCATCGGCGAAGCGCTCGGCCAGCACATCGCGATCGGTCACCGGGTCGTGGTGAAGCGTGACGCGATGGTCGGCAAGCCGGGCGAAGCAATCCAGCGACCGGATGACGTTCTGGTAGTCGTCGGGTATCACGATGTGCATGCGCATCTCCTTTGGCAGCGGCGGTCGGCGAGGCGGGCGCCGGCAATGGAATCCACTGTAGCAGCGCAACGGCCTTGCCAGGCGGCGAAACCTCCACCCCGTTCGCGGTGGCCTCGCTGGTCTTCAGGCAAAAAATCCGTCAGCGATTGTTTACAGCGGCACTGGCCACGGACGGCTCAGGCGCCGACCCAGGGAAGTCTGTAAATGAAACCTTACACAATCAGCCCAACCCGACGCCTTCTGCCGCTCGCGTTCATTGCCCAAGGAAGGCGCGATTGCGGTCAGATGAGGGTATCGACAAGAACAACAGCCCCGGCGATGCCAGGAGGTCCGATGAAAACCACTCAGTACGTCGCCCGCGAACCGGACGCGCGTGGCCACATCCACTACCCGGATGCCGAACATGCCGTCTGGCGGACGCTGATCGAGCGCCAGCTCAAGGTGATCGAAGGCCGCGCCTGCCAGGAATATCTCGACGGCATCGAGCAGCTCGCCTTGCCGCACGACCGCATCCCGCAGCTCGGTGAAATCAACCGCGTGCTCGAAGCGAGCACCGGCTGGCAAGTGGCTCGGGTGCCGGCGCTGATCCCCTTCCAGACCTTCTTCGAGCTCTTGGCCAGCAAGCGATTCCCCGTCGCGACCTTCATCCGCACGCCCGAAGAGTTGGACTACCTGCAAGAGCCGGACATCTTCCATGAGATTTTCGGCCACTGCCCGCTGCTGACGAACCCCTGGTTCGCCGAGTTCACCCACACCTACGGCCAGCTCGGCCTCAAGGCGACCAAGGAAGAGCGCGTGTACCTCGCGCGGCTGTACTGGATGACCATCGAGTTCGGCCTCGTCGACACGCCGGCCGGACGCAAGATCTACGGCGGCGGCATCCTGTCGTCACCCAAGGAAACGGTCTACAGCCTGTCCGACGAACCCGAGCACCAGCCGTTCGACCCGCTCGAAGCGATGCGCACGCCTTACCGGATCGACATCCTGCAGCCGCTGTATTTCGTGCTCCCCGAGCTGCACGCCCTGTTCGACGTCGCGCAGCAGGACATCATGGCGCTGGTACGCCGCGCCATGCAGCTGGGCCTGCACGCACCGAAGTTCCCGCCCAAGGCGGCGTAGGGTGGGCTTCAGCCCACCAAAAGCCCGCGCGAGGGAACGAGCGCCGTGAAGCGGCCGGGCGTTCGTTGCCAAAGGCCTCCAGCGCCTCGCAACCCGAAGGTGGGCTGAAGCCCACCCTACGGGGACCCAATCGCCAGCTCCCGTTTACCTACACTGGCTCACTATCTTCGATCTGAAAAACAGAAGGATCCGTACCATGAATGCCCTGTCTCAATCCCACTGCGAAGCCTGCCGCGCCGACGCGCCGAAAGTCTCCGACGAGGAGCTGGCGGCGCTGATCAAGCAGATCCCCGACTGGAACATCGAGACCCGCGACGGCCATATGGAGCTGGAGAAGGTCTTCCTGTTCAAGAACTTCAAGCACGCGCTGGCCTTCACCAATGCCGTGGGCGAGATTGCCGAGGCCGAAGGCCATCACCCCGGCCTTTTGACCGAGTGGGGCAAGGTGACCGTGACCTGGTGGAGCCACTCGATCAAGGGCCTGCACCGCAACGACTTCATCATGGCCGCCCGTACCGATGAGGTCGCCGCCACGGCGGAGGGCCGCAAGTGAAGCAGTTCGACGCCGTTGCGCGCGTGCCGGGCGACCCGATTCTCGGCCTGATGGAAACCTTCCGTGCCGATCCCAACCCGGCGAAGCTGGACCTCGGCGTCGGCGTCTACCGCGACGCCTTCGGGCTCACGCCCGTGCTCGCCGCGGTGAAGCAGGCCGAGCAACGGCTGGTCGATCAGGAGTCGACCAAGGCCTACGTCGGCGGCCACGGCGATGCCGATTTCGGCAAGCAGGTAACGCGCCTGGTGCTCGGTGACGACGCGGCGCTCCTTCAGCGCGCCGGGATGACGCAAACGCCCGGCGGCACCGGCGCGCTCAGGCTGGCCGGGGATTTCATCGCGACGTGCCTGCCCGGCCGCCGCATCTGGCTGAGCGACCCGACCTGGCCGATCCACGAGACGCTGTTCGCCGCGGCCGGCCTGTCCGTCGCGCACTACCCGTACGTCGGTGCCGACAACCGACTCGACGTCCCTGCGATGCTGGCGACGCTCAACGAGGTTCCCATCGGCGACGTGGTGCTGCTGCACGCCTGCTGCCATAACCCGACCGGGTTCGACCTCGCCCCGGAGGACTGGCGACAGGTGCTGGACATCGTGCGCTCGCGGGAGCTGTTGCCGCTGTTCGACCTCGCCTACCAGGGCTTCGGCGATGGCCTGGAGCAGGATGCCTACGCCGTCCGGCTGTTCACCGAAGCGCTGCCGGAAGTGCTGGTCACCAGCTCCTGTTCGAAGAATTTCGGGCTCTACCGCGAGCGCACCGGCGGCCTGCTGGTGATCGCGAGCAACCCCGACGCGCTCGCCGCCGTTCGCAGCCAGTTGGCCTCGCTGGCACGCAACCTGTGGTCGACGCCGCCCAATCACGGCGCTGCCGTGGTCGCGACGATCCTTGCCGACGAGCACCTGCGCGCTTGCTGGCAAGAGGAGCTGGAAGGCATGCGCCAGCGTATCGTGACCTTGCGCCATGGCCTGGTGAAGGCGCTCGAGCCCTACGGATTGAGCGAAGGTTTCGCGCATATCGCCGAGCAACGCGGGATGTTCTCCTACACCGGGCTCACCGCCGAACAGGTCCGCCGGCTGCGCGCCGAAGACGCCGTCTACCTGCTCGAAACCGGGCGCGCCAACGTGGCCGGGCTGGACGCCGAACGACTGGATGCCCTCGCCCGTTCGATCGCACGCGTGGTGCGCTGACGAGCCCCGCATCTGGCGCGATCTGCGACCGCCGCTTCTGGCGGTCGCTGCCGTTCGCGCTGGACGATGGCCGCCGGTGGCATCAGACCTGCAGTAACCGTTCCCGCAGCTTCTGGATCTCGTCGCGTGTCTGCGCGGCAGCCTCGAACTCGAGGTCGCGCGCGAACTCCATCATCTTCTCCTCGAGCTGGCGAATACGGCGCGTGATCTCGCTCGGTGAACGCAGCTGGTTCTCGTAGCGCGCCGCCTCTTCGGCCGCCTTGGCCTCGCCGCGACGCTTCTTGCTGCGCGCACCGGGGACGACCGCGCCTTCGAGGATGTCCTTGATGTCCTTCTTCACGCCCTTGGGCACGATGCCGTGGGCCTCGTTGAAGGCGAGCTGCTTTTCCCGGCGCCGCTCGGTTTCATCGATGGCGCGCTGCATCGAGCCGGTCATGGCATCGGCATAGAGAATCGCCCGGCCGTTGAGGTTGCGTGCCGCGCGACCGATGGTCTGGATCAACGAGCGCTCGGAGCGCAGGAAGCCTTCCTTGTCGGCATCAAGGATCGCCACCAGCGACACCTCGGGCATGTCCAACCCCTCGCGCAGCAGGTTGATGCCGACCAGCACGTCGAAGGCGCCGGTACGCAGGTCGCGAATGATCTCGACCCGCTCCACCGTGTCGATGTCCGAGTGCAGGTAGCGCACCTTGACGTCGTGATCGCCCAGGTAGTCGGTCAGGTCCTCGGCCATGCGCTTGGTCAGCGTGGTCACCAGCACCCGCTCCTCGGCGGCGACGCACTTGCGGATTTCGCTCAACAGATCATCGACCTGGGTGCGCGCCGGACGGATCTCCACCTGCGGGTCGACCAGCCCGGTCGGCCGCACGACCTGCTCGATCACCCGCCCGGCATGCTCTTCCTCATACGGGCCGGGCGTCGCCGAGACGAAGATGGTCTGCGGGCTGATCGCCTCCCATTCGTCGAAGCGCATCGGCCGGTTGTCCAGCGCCGATGGCAGGCGGAAGCCATATTCCACCAGCGTTTCCTTGCGCGATCGGTCGCCCTTGTACATTGCGCCGACCTGCGGCACCGAGACGTGCGACTCGTCGATCACCAGCAGCGCGTTGGGCGGCAGGTAGTCATACAGCGTCGGCGGCGCCTCGCCGGGCGCTCGGCCGGACAGGTAGCGGGAGTAGTTCTCGATGCCGTTGCAATAGCCGAGCTCCATGATCATTTCTAGATCGAAGCGCGTCCGTTGCTCGAGGCGCTGGGCCTCGACCAGCTTGTTTTCGCTGCGCAGGTAGTCGAGGCGATCCTTGAGCTCGATCTTGATGCGCTCGACCGCCTCGAGCAGCGTCTCGCGCGGCGTCACGTAGTGGCTCTTGGGGTAGAAGGTGAAGCGCGGCAGCTTGCGGATGACCTCGCCCGTCAGCGGGTCGAAGGCCGAAAGGTTCTCCACCTCGTCATCGAACAGCTCGATGCGGATGGCCTCTAGGTCCGATTCGGCCGGGAAGATGTCGATCACGTCGCCGCGCACGCGGAAGGTCGCCCGGGCGAAATCCATGTCGTTGCGCGTGTACTGCAGGCCGGTCAGGCGGCGCAGCAGTTCGCGCTGGTCGAGCCGATCGCCGCGGTCGACGTGCAACACCATCTTCAGGTACGACTGCGGATCGCCCAGGCCATAGATGCACGACACGGTGGTGACGATGATCGCGTCCGGGCGCTCCAGCAGCGCCTTGGTCGCCGACAGGCGCATCTGCTCGATGTGGTCGTTGATCGAGGCATCCTTCTCGATGAAGGTGTCCGACGACGGCACGTAGGCTTCCGGCTGGTAATAGTCGTAGTAGGAGACGAAGTACTCGACGGCGTTGTTCGGGAAGAACGACTTGAACTCGCCGTACAGCTGCGCGGCCAGCGTCTTGTTCGGGGCGAGGATCAGCGTCGGCCGCTGCACGTGCGCGATCACGTTGGCGATGCTGAAGGTCTTGCCCGAGCCCGTCACGCCGAGCAGCGTCTGGTGCGAAAGGCCGGCTTCGAGCCCCTCGATCATCTGGCGGATCGCCTCGGGCTGATCACCGGCTGGCTTGAAACGTGTGACCAGTTCGAACGTGGACATCGATACCTCTCATGCAAAGGCGCGGTCATGCAAAGGCGCGGACCGATGCCTGGCGGACGGAACCCGGCGCAGGGTCGAATCGCACGGCGGAGAAACCGCACGACGAGCCGCCCGATGACCGCATAAATAGCCGGCCCACGTCTCGCAGCAGGCAGACATGGCCGCTATACTACCGCCCCGTTTGAGCACCGCCCCAGCACCGGGCAGGCGTGCAGACGCACAGGCCGCGAACGCTGATTCGCGGGCCGTTGAAACCTTGGCGATTTCCCCTTTATGAGGGTCCTGCCACCGATTTCAACCCTGACGCGCAGCATCTCGCCGAACGGTCGATCGCTTCCGGGTGTTGCCCGCTTCTCCACCCTCATCTTCGAGCCCTGCCCCCATGAGTTTATTCTCTGCTGTCGAAATGGCGCCGCGCGACCCGATCCTCGGCCTCAACGAAGCCTTCAATGCCGACCCGCGGCCGAACAAGGTCAACCTGGGCGTGGGCGTCTACTACAACGAAGAAGGCCGCGTGCCGCTGCTACGCGCGGTCGTCGAAGCGGAGAAGGCCCGTCTCGCCGCCCAGGCGCCGCGCGGCTACCTGCCGATCGAAGGGATCGCCGCCTACGACGCCGCCGTCCAGAAGATGCTGTTCGGCGCCGACTCCAGCCTGCTGGCCGATGGCCGCGTGGTGACCACGCAAGCGCTCGGCGGCACCGGCGCCCTGAAGGTCGGTGCGGACTTCATCAAGCGTGTGCTTCCCGACAGCATCGTGGCCATCAGCGACCCGAGCTGGGAGAACCACCGTGCCCTGTTCGAGAACGCCGGGTTCGCCGTCCATAACTACCGCTACTACGATGCCGCCACCCGCGGCGTCGACAGCGCCGGGATGCTCGAGGACCTGCGCCAGCTGCCGGCGCGCTCGGTCATCGTGCTGCATGCCTGCTGCCACAACCCGACCGGCGTCGACCTGACCCTGGACGACTGGAAGGCCGTGGTCGAGGTCCTCAAGGAGCGCGACCACGTGCCCTTCCTCGACATCGCCTACCAGGGCTTCGGCGACGGCATCGAGGAAGACGCCGCCGCGGTGCGCCTGTTCGCCGAGGCCGGGCTGTCGTTCTTCGTGTCCAGCTCGTTCTCCAAATCCTTCTCGCTGTACGGCGAGCGGGTCGGCGCCCTGTCGATCGTCACCGCCAGCCGCGAGGAGTCGGCACGCGTGCTGTCGCAGGTCAAGCGCGTGATCCGCACCAACTACTCCAACCCGCCGACCCACGGCGCCACCATCGTTGCCAGCGTACTGTCGAGCACCGAACTGCGCGCCCTGTGGGAAGAGGAACTGGGTGAAATGCGCAACCGCATCCACGAGATGCGCGTGGCGATGGTCGAACAACTGCGCGCCAAGGGCGCCCGCCAGGACTTCAGCTTCGTCAGCCGTCAGCGCGGCATGTTCTCGTACTCCGGCCTGACCGCCGAGCAAGTCGACGCCCTGCGGGAGCGGTTCGGGGTCTACGCGGTCGGTACCGGACGCATCTGCGCCGCTGCGCTGAATCGCCGCAACCTCGACTACATCACCGACGCGATCGTGCAGATCCTGTGATCGCCTCGGGGTTGACTTCTCCTTTCTAAACAGTAGGATGCGCTCCGTTGTTCCGCGATAGCTCAGTCGGTAGAGCAAATGACTGTTAATCATTGGGTCCCTGGTTCGAGTCCAGGTCGCGGAGCCAACTTCCAAGCCCCGAGGTGAAAACCCGGGGCTTTTTTATTGCCTCCTTCGTAGTTCTCGTAGGGCGGATTCAGGAGCGCAGCGAACAATCCGCCAGTGCCACCTCCGCGTACCGGTGCATTGCTTCGCGAATGCACCCTACGGCTGGGCGGGCGTTCGCGCCTCGCCCCTGCGCCAACGGCTCAGCACAGCTCACCTGTAGGAGCCAGCTTGCTGGCGATCCGGGCAGCGGACTCACGGCTCGCAGCAGGCCCGGCACTCGGTACATCGGTGGGTTGGAGATCATTACAGCTATTAGGCACGTCAGCATTGTGCATAACCTGATCGCCAGCAAGCTGGCTCCTACGGACTCCCCTGTTCGCATGGCGGGGCGGTATGCCCTACCGGCAGGTGTCCGCGAGCCGAAGCAGGCATCGACGGATCACTCCACCGCGCGAGGCACCTTCAGGCTCACCTTTCCTTGCCCAGCGACGTAAGACGGATCCAGGAGCGCGCGAACCATCCGCCTGGGCCACCAATGCCGCCTCCGCACCGGTGCATCGCTTCGCGAATGCACCCTACGGCTGGCCGACGATGACCAGAAAACGAAACGCCGGCATTCAGCCGGCGTTTCTTACCTGCGGGGCCCGATCAGCTGGCGCGTGCCATGTCGCGCAGGGCTTTCACCTGATCGTGATTGCGCAGCACGCCCTGGTACTGCTTTTCGACGACCAACCGGATGTTGGCGGGCAGGTCTTTCTCGAGGGCTTCTTTGTAGCGCTTCTTGGCGACGTCTTCGCCGCGTTCGCATTCGTTGAGGATGGCCTTGTCGTCCTTGCCGGTCAGGGCGGATTTGAGGTCGACCCAGCGACGATGCAGCTCGCCGGCCGTGCTGGCGTCGTCTTCCGGCTTGCCGCCGAGGGAGCGGACCAGTTGCTGCAACTCGGTGGCGGCGCTGGCGCACTCCTGGGCGCGCTGCGTCATGGTGGTCTTGAGGCTGGGGTCTTTCAGGTCTTCGGCGCAGTCACGGAAGCCCTTTTCGCCGTCGAGGCTGGTTTCGATCAGGTCGTTCAATACCTTGATGGTGTCTTTGGTATCCATCTCGCTTTCCTCCGAGGGTTCGAACACACGGCCGGCATCGCGGCCACCTGTCTTACCCGACAGGCCGGGTCGCCAGTCAGTTCCGCCTACCGGACGGGCGAACCCTCTGCCTTGAGCGGCGCGGAAGCCCGGTGCTAGCATGCCGCGTCCGCCACCGACCCGGTGGCCGCGAACCCGAAAGGCCCCATGTCGAGCATCCGTGAGCGTAACCAAGAGCTGATCCTGCGAGCTGCCAGCGAAGAGTTCGCCGAGAAGGGCTTCGCCGCCACCAAGACCAGTGACATCGCCCAGCGCGCCGGGCTGCCCAAGCCCAACGTCTACTACTACTTCAAGTCGAAGGAAAACCTCTACCGCGAGGTGCTCGAGACCATCATCGAGCCGCTGCTGGACGCCGCCGAGCCGTTCAACCAGCCGGGCGAACCGGGCGATGTCCTGCGCGCGTTCATTCGCGCCAAGATCCGCATCTCACGCGATCACGCCTGCGCTTCGAAGGTCTTCGCCAACGAGATCATGCACGGCGCTCCGCACCTGTCGCACGAGCGCGTCGCGCAGCTCAACGCGCAAGCCAACCACAACATTGCCCGCCTGCAAGGCTGGATCGACGAAGGACTGATGGCGCCGATCGATCCGCGCCACCTGATGTTCAGCATCTGGGCTGCGACCCAGACCTACGCCGATTTCGATTGGCAGATCACCACCGTCACCGGCAAAGCCTCGCTGGACGACTCGGACTACGAAGCCGCCGCCGAGACCATCATCCGGCTGGTTCTCAAGGGCTGCGAGATCCGGGAGCGCGCCGCTCAGCCGGTTTCCCAATAGCCGGGCGCGTTGTAGATCGCCTTGAGGTGATCGATGAAGAACCGGACCTTCGCCGGTAGATAGCGCTGCTGCGGGTAGACCGCCTGGATGTCGTATGCCGGCAAGGCGTACTCGTCGAGCACGGTGATCAGCTCGCCCCGCTTCAGCGCCGCCTGGATCTCCCAGGTCGAGCGCCAGCCGATGCCCAACCCCTGCTTGACCCAGTCGAACAGCAGCTCGCCATCGTTGCAATCCAGGTTGCCGGCCACGCGGATCGCGACCTGCCGGCCGTCGCGCAGGAAGGTCCAGCCGCGCTGCTGCCCACCCTGCAGGTTGAAGGCCAGGCAGTTGTGCTGGGTCAGCGCCTCCAGCGTCCGCGGCGTGCCGTGCACGGCGAAGTAGCCGGGCGAGCCGCAGACCACCCGGCGATTGGGGAACAGCTTGAGCGCCACGTAGTTGGGGTCGGTGACCTCGCCGATGCGGATGCCCATGTCATAGCCGTGGCGAACCAGGTCGACCACGCTGTCGGTGAAGTTGAACGACAGCTGCACATCGGGAAACCGCGCCTGGAACGCCGGTGCGTGCGGCCCGACATGGCGTCGCCCGAACGCCGCCGGCGCCGACACCACCAGGTGCCCGCGCACCGCCGTGCGGTGTTCGCCGATGCTCGCATCGACCTCGTCGAACTCGCGTAGCAGCCCGCGGGCGCGCTCCAGGTATTGCTCACCGAGGTCAGTGAGCGACAGCCCGCGCGTGGAGCGATGCATCAGCTTGACGCCCAGGTGGCGCTCCAGCGCGTCGAGCCGTCGACCCATGACCACCGGTGTCACCCCTTCCTTGAGCGCAGCGGCGGCGAAGCTGCCGCTCTCGGCGACCAGCACGAAGCTGCGCAGCGTGGTGTAACGGTCCATTCGATACCTCAGGTATTGGCAGAACTGAAGTCTCGGCCAATTCCGTCCCGCATTCCAGCCCGTCATGCTTCAGCCACATAGAAAAGCTATCGAATAAAAACAGGAGCTAGTGTCATGGCACGAATGAGAGCAATCGAGGCAGCGGTCATGGTCATGCGCCGCGAAGGCGTCGACACCGCGTTCGGCATCCCTGGCGCCGCGATCAACCCGTTCTACGCGGCGATGCGGAAAATCGGCGGAATCGACCACGTGCTCGCCCGCCACGTCGAAGGCGCCTCGCACATGGCCGAGGGCTACACCCGCACCAACCCCGGCAACATCGGCGTGTGCATCGGCACCTCCGGCCCGGCGGGTACCGACATGGTCACCGGCCTGTACTCGGCCAGCGCCGACTCCATCCCGATCCTGTGCATCACCGGCCAGGCGCCGCGTGCCCGGATGCACAAGGAAGACTTCCAGGCAGTCGACATCACCAGCATCGTCAAGCCGGTCACCAAGTGGGCGACCACCGTGCTCGAGCCGGGCCAGGTGCCCTACGCCTTCCAGAAGGCCTTCTACGAGATGCGCAGCGGCCGCCCCGGTCCGGTGCTGATCGACCTGCCGTTCGACGTGCAGATGGCGGAGATCGAATTCGACATCGAGGCCTACGAACCGCTGCCGCTGGTCAAGCCAAGCGCGAACCGCGCCCAGGCCGAGAAGGCGCTGGCGATGCTCAACGCGGCCGAACGTCCGCTGATCGTCGCCGGCGGCGGCATCATCAATGCCGATGCCTCGGACAAGCTCGTCGAGTTCGCCGAAATCACCGGCGTGCCGGTCATCCCGACCCTGATGGGCTGGGGCACCATCCCGGACGATCACCGGCTGATGGCCGGCATGGTCGGCCTGCAGACCTCGCACCGCTACGGCAACGCCACGCTGCTCGAATCGGACCTGGTGTTCGGCATCGGCAACCGCTGGGCCAATCGCCATACCGGGACCGTCGAGGTCTACACCCAGGGCCGCCAGTTCATCCACGTCGACATCGAGCCGACCCAGATCGGCCGGGTGTTCAACCCCGACCTCGGCATCGTCTCCGACGCCGGTGCCGCGCTCGATGCCTTCATCGCCGTGGCCCGCGAATGGCAGGCGGCCGGCAAGCTGAAGGACCGCAGTGCCTGGGTCGAGGCCTGCCGCGAGCGCAAGCGCACGATGCAGCGCAAGACTCACTTCGACAACGTGCCGGCCAAGCCGCAGCGCGTCTATGAAGAGATGAACGAGTTCTTCGGCAAGGACACCTGCTACGTCAGCACCATCGGTCTGTCGCAGATCGCCGGGGCGCAGTTCCTGCACGTGTACAAGCCGCGCCACTGGATCAACTGCGGCCAGGCCGGTCCGCTGGGCTGGACCGTTCCGGCAGCACTCGGCGTGGTCAAGGCCGACCCGAGCCGCCGCGTGGTCGCGCTGTCGGGCGACTACGACTTCCAGTTCATGATCGAAGAGCTGGCCGTCGGCGCGCAGTTCAACCTGCCGTACATCCACGTACTGGTGAACAACTCCTACCTCGGCCTGATCCGCCAGGCGCAGCGTGGGTTCGAGATGGATTACTGCGTGCAGCTGTCGTTCGAGAACATCAACGCGCCCGAACTCAAGGGCTATGGCGTCGATCACGTCGCCGTGGTCGAGGGACTGGGTTGCAAGGCGATCCGCGTGTTCGACCCGAACGAACTGCAGAACGCCTTCGCCGAGGCCCAGCGCCTGATGGAGACGCACCGCGTGCCGGTGGTCGTCGAGATCATTCTCGAGCGCGTCACCAACATCTCGATGGGCACCGAGATCAACGCCGTCAACGAGTTCGAGGAACTGGCCCAGCGTGGCACGGACGCACCGACCGCCATCGCGCTGCTGGACTGACGCAACCGCAGGGTGGATGTCGCCAAGCGCATCCACCGCCTCCCAGGTGGAAGACCCTGCGCGGTTTTCCACCGGGTGGCCATCACCCTACGTCTGAACCGAGGAGCCCTACCATGCCCCGTTTTGCTGCCAACCTGTCGATGCTGTTCACCGAAGTCGACTTCCTGGACCGCTTCGCCGCTGCCGCCAAGGCCGGCTTCACTGGCGCCGAATACCTGTTCCCCTATGACTTCCCTGCCGAAACCATCCAGCAGCAGCTGAAGAACAACGGCCTCGAGCAGGTGCTGTTCAACCTGCCGGCCGGCGACTGGGCCAAGGGCGAGCGCGGCATCGCCTGCCATCCCGATCGCGTCGAGGAATTCCGTACGGGCGTCGACACCGCCATCGCCTACGCCAAGGTGCTGGGCAACACGCAGATCAACTGCCTGGCCGGCATCCGCCCGCAGGGTGTCGATTGCGCGACCGTCGAGAAGACCTTCGTCGACAACCTCAAGTACGCCGCCGACAAGCTCCAGGCCGCCGGCATCCGCCTGGTCATGGAGATGATCAATACCCGCGACATCCCAGGCTTCTACCTGACCACCACGAAGCAGGCCCTGGACATCCGCGAAAAGGTCGGCAGCGCCAACCTGTTCCTGCAGTACGACATCTACCACATGCAAATCATGGAAGGTGACCTGGCGCGCACGCTGGAAAGCCAGTTCGCCGTGATCAACCACGTGCAGCTCGCCGACAACCCCGGCCGCCACGAGCCAGGCACCGGCGAGATCAACTACCGGTTCCTCTTCGAGCACCTGGATCGCCTCGGCTACCAGGGCTGGGTCGGCTGCGAATACAAGCCGGCCACCAGCACCGAGGCCGGCCTCGGCTGGATGAAGAGCCACAACGCACTCTGAGCCAACCCTGTAGGAGCGAGCTTGCTCGCGAAAGGGAACGCAGCAGCGCCAGCTCGATTGGCCCATGGCGGGCAAACCCGCCCCTACAGCAACCGCGTCGCCTGACGCAGACCACGACAAGAGGATGTTCTCATGGCAAAAATCGGATTCCTCGGCACCGGCATCATGGGCAAGCCCATGGCCCTCAACCTGGCCAACGCCGGCCACAGCCTGTTCCTGTCCACCCACTTCGACGCGGCCCCGGCCGAACTGCTGGAAAAGGGCGCGGTCGCCCTGGCCAACCCGCGTGAAGTCGCGCAGGAAGCCGAATTCATCGTCGTGATGGTGCCCGACACGCCGCAGGTCGAGGACATCCTCTTCCGCGAGGACGGCGTGGTCCACGGCGTGGGTTCCGGCAAGGTAGTGATCGACATGAGCTCGATCTCCCCCACCGCCACCAAGCAGTTCGCCGAGAAGATCAAGGCCACCGGCGCGCAATACCTCGACGCCCCGGTCTCCGGTGGCGAGGTCGGCGCCAAGGCCGCGACCCTGTCGATCATGGTCGGCGGTTGCCCGAACACCTTCGAGCGCGCCCTGCCGCTGTTCCAGGCAATGGGCAAGAACATCACCCGCGTCGGTGGCAACGGCGACGGCCAGACCGCCAAGGTAGCCAACCAGATCATCGTCGCGCTGAACATCCAGGCGGTGGCCGAAGCGCTGCTGTTCGCGGCGAAGAACGGCGCCGACCCGGCCAAGGTGCGCGAGGCGCTGATGGGCGGTTTCGCCGGCTCGAAGATTCTCGAAGTGCACGGCGAGCGCATGATCAAGGGCACCTTCGATCCGGGCTTCCGCATCAGCCTGCACCAGAAGGACCTGAACCTGGCGCTCTCCGGCGCGCGCGAGCTGGGCCTCAACCTGCCGAACACCGCCAATGCCCAGCAGGTGTTCAGCACCTGCGCGGCCATCGGCGGCAGCGGCTGGGACCACTCGGCGCTGATAAAGGGCCTGGAGCACATGGCTAACTTCAACATTCGCGGCGAGTAAGCCGCAGCCCGACGTGCCAGCGCACGGCTCCATGGGCGCCCCTTCCCGCATTCCCAGGCAGACAGATGCGGGAAGGGTGACCGCCCGCCAGCCGGCGCCAGCTACCCGAGCAACACCCGGCGGCTTGCCGCCAACCCTTTCGACCGCCCGGCAGGAGGTGTCACGGCCCGACTGCCGGGTTGGTCGATTCCAGACGTCAGCGCTTGCAAACACTTGCAATGGCGAGCATTGACGTCTGCAATCGGCCCTACGCCCAAGAGCCAGGAGTTCAGCATGACCCTCGACCCGCAGCGCCTGTTGCGCGACCTCTTCGACACCGCGATCGCCGCCGCCCACCCGCGCCAGGTCCTGGCCGACCAGTTGCCGGCCGACCGCAGCGGGCGGGCGATCGTCATCGGCGCCGGCAAGGCCGCGGCCGCCATGGCGCAGGCGATCGAGGAAGCCTGGGAAGGTGAACTGTCGGGCCTCGTGGTCACCCGCTACGGGCACGGTGCCGATTGCCGCCGCATCGAAGTGGTCGAGGCGGCGCACCCGGTACCGGACGACGCTGGCGAGCGCGTCGCCCGTCGCGTGCTGGAACTGGTCAGCAACCTCGAGGAAAGCGACCGGGTGATCTTCCTGCTCTCCGGCGGCGGCTCCTCGCTGCTGGCGCTGCCCGCCGAAGGCATCTCGCTGTCCGACAAGCAGGCGATCAACAAGGCCCTGCTCAGGTCCGGCGCCCACATCGGCGAGATGAACTGCGTGCGCAAGCACCTCTCGGCGATCAAGGGCGGGCGGCTGGCCAAGGCCTGCTGGCCGGCGACCGTCTACACCTACGCCATTTCCGACGTGCCCGGCGACCAGGCGACGGTCATCGCCTCCGGGCCGACCGTCGCCGACCCGACCACCTCGGCGCAGGCGCTGGAGATTCTCGCCCGCTACGGCATCGAGATTCCCGAGAACGTCCGCGCCTGGCTGAACGACCCCCGCTCGGAGACCGTCAAGCCGGGCGATCCCTGCCTCTCGCGCAGCCACTTCCAGCTGATCGCCCGTCCGCAGCAGTCCCTCGATGCGGCCGCGCATCGCGTCCGCGCCGCCGGCCTGACGCCCCTGATCCTCGGCGACCTTGAAGGCGAGGCACGCGAAGTGGCCAAGGTGCACGCGGGCATCGCCCGGCAGATCGCCCTGCATGGCCAACCGATCGAGCCGCCCTGCGTATTCCTCTCGGGCGGCGAAACCACCGTCACCGTACGCGGCAACGGCCGTGGCGGGCGCAATGCCGAATTCCTGCTCGGCCTGACCGAAGCCTTGAATGGCCTGCCCGGCGTCTACGCGCTGGCCGGCGACACCGATGGCATCGACGGCTCGGAAGACAACGCCGGCGCACTGATGACCCCGGACAGCCTGGAGCGCGCCGTGGCACGCGGCGTGAGCGCCGCCGAGCGCCTGGCCGACAACGACGGCTACGGCTTTTTCGCCGCGCTCGACGACCTCATCGTCACCGGCCCGACACGCACCAACGTCAACGATTTCCGCGCAATCCTCGTACTCGAGAGGCACACCGATGACCACTGACAAGAAAGTCAAAATCCTCGCCACCCTGGGCCCGGCGATCAAGGGCGCCGAGGACATTCGCCGGCTGGTCGAAGCCGGGGTCAATCTGTTCCGGCTGAACTTCAGCCACGGCGACCACAGCGATCACGCCGAACGCTATGGCTGGGTGCGGCAGGTCGAAAAGGACCTCGGCCGCCCGATCGGCGTGCTGATGGATCTGCAAGGTCCGAAGCTGCGCGTCGGCCGCTTCGCCGAGGGCAAGGTGCAACTGGTGCGCGACCAGGCCCTGCGCCTGGACCTGGACCCGACGCCCGGCGACGCCCGTCGGGTAAACCTGCCCCACCCCGAAATCATCGCCGCGCTGCGGCCGGGCATGAGTCTGCTGCTGGACGACGGCAAGCTGCGCCTCGAGGTGACGGCCAACCACGCCGATGCCATCGACACGCGGGTGGTGGTCGGCGGCGAGCTGTCCGACCGCAAGGGCGTCAACGTGCCGGAGGCGGTGCTGGAGCTCAGTCCGCTGACCGAGAAGGATCGCCGCGACCTGTCGTTCGGCCTGGAGCTGGGGGTCGACTGGGTCGCCCTGTCGTTCGTCCAGCGCCCGCAGGACATCGCCGAGGCGCGCGAGTTGATCGGTGACCGCGCGAGCCTCATGGCCAAGATCGAGAAGCCCTCGGCGGTGCGCGAGCTGGAAGCCATCGCCCGCCTGTGCGACGCGATCATGGTGGCGCGCGGCGACCTCGGCGTGGAGGTGCCGGCCGAGAACGTGCCGCGCATCCAGAAGCAGATCGTCCGCGCCTGCCGCCAGCTCGGGCGCCCGGTGGTCGTGGCCACCCAGATGCTCGAATCGATGCGCTTCTCCCCGGCGCCGACCCGCGCCGAGGTCACCGACGTGGCCAACGCCGTGGCCGAAGGTGCCGACGCGGTGATGCTTTCGGCCGAGACCGCCTCGGGCGACTACCCGCTGGAAGCCGTGAGCATCATGAGCAAGATCATCCGCCAGGTCGAAAGCGGGCCGGACTACCAGGCGCAGCTCGACGTGGCCCGGCCACAGGCCGAAGCCACCGTGCCGGACGCCATCAGCTGCGCGGTGCGCCGGGTCAGCGGCATCCTGCCGGTGGCGGCGCTGGTGAACTACACCGAGTCGGGCAGTTCCAGCCTGCGCGCCTCGCGCGAGCGACCGCACGCACCGATCCTCAGCCTGACGCCGAACCTCGCGACCGCGCGCAAGCTGACGCTGGCCTGGGGCGTGTACTCGGTGGTGCATCCCCGCCTGCAGGACATGGAAGCCATCTGCCGCAACGCGCTGGAACTGGCGCGCGAACAGAACATGGCCCGCTCGGGCGATACCGTGATCATCACCGCCGGCGTACCGCTCGGCCAGCCCGGTTCGACCAACAGCCTGCGCATCGAGACCCTCGCCTGAACCCTGAGCCCCGCCCCGAGCGGGGCGCCACTGCCCGACCTGACCCATGCCCGCCTCCCTGCACTGGCTGCTGACCGCCGTCCTCAACGGTTTCAGCCAGATTTTCCTGCTGGTCCATCCCGTCTGCGGTGCACTGCTCCTGCTCGCCTTCGCCATCGGCGCCCCGATGTTGCTGATCGGTGCCCTGCTCGGCACGCTCGTCGCCACCCTCGGCGCCTGGCGGCTGGGTTACGGACGGCGCGACATCGGCGAAGGCCTGTACGGCTACAACGCCGCGCTGCTGGGTGCGCTGCTCACGCTCACGCTGGGGGTGACGGTGCTGGCGCTGGCGCTGACCGTGATCGGCGCGTGGCTGACGGCCTTGATGCAGGCCTGGTGGTTGCGTGCACGGCAGCGCGGGCCCTGGCCGCCGGCCTACACGCTCGCGTTCGTCCTGCTCGGCGTGCTGGCAGTGCAATCGCTCCAGGCGCTGGGACTGGTGCCGCCAACAGTGGTTGCCGTCCCCATAGCCGACGGCTGGACCGCATGGCCCGTGGCGATCGTTCGCGGCGTGGGGCAGGTGATCTTTCTCGACCATGCCCTCGCCGGGTTATGTGTGCTGCTGGCCCTCGGCGTTGCCGATCGGGCGGCACTGGGCTGGGCATTGGCCGGCTCCGCCCTCGGACTGGCGCTGGCCCTGGCGATGCAGCTACCGACGGCGCCGCTGCTGAGCGGACTGGCAGGCTACAACGGCGCGCTGATTGCGCTCGTCCTGCGCGGTCTGCCGGGCGGGCGGCTGATGCTGCTGCCGGGCGTCGCGCTCGGCCTGCTGATGCAGCAGGGCCTACTGCTGCTCGGGCTCGCGCCGCTCACCCTGCCCTTCATCCTGTGCGGATGGCTGGCACAACTGGCACGACGCCTCACCCGCCCCGACCGCCTCCGCGCGCGCTGAACTCAGCCCTTGGTGGCACGCGGGTCCTGGTCGCGCGGGTAGGTCCGCTCTTCCTTGATCTGCCCGTCGGTGCCGTGGATCTTCACCGAACCGACGCGCAGCTTCATGTAGTCGCGCGTCTCCTGGACGACCTCGTCCTGCGTCCGCGCCTCGATCAGGACGCGCTCGTCGCCCTCTTCCTTGAGTACCCAGCGGTTCTGGTCCTGTGTGATGTGATAGTTCTGCATGGTCCTTCCTCGGATTTACAACCTGTGCGTTAGAACAACGGCACGATCGGGCGTTCGCAAACTTTCGTTATTTCGGCAACTAACCATTCGTCAGCCGCTTGGCTGGCTATATGAACTACCGCCGTTAGCTGGCGCTCTGTAATCATGAAACCGGCAACTAATTACCGGCTTCGCGTCTAAATCCATCGAGGAGAAAAAGACATGGCTAACAAGAACCCCGGCAACTTCGCCAACGACCGTGAAAAGGCTTCCGAAGCAGGTCGCAAGGGCGGCCATAACAGCGGGGGCAACTTCGCGAACGATCGGGAAAAAGCCGCTGAAGCCGGCCGCAAAGGCGGTCAGCACAGCCACGGCGGTGGCCGCAAGAGCTGATTTCGCCGCCGCTAAAAAGGGCAGGAGCCGCGTTAACGCTCCTGCCCTTTTTATATATGCGCGATTACTTCGGCAGAGGATCAGTTAGCCAACTAACTTTTTCCAACTAGACTTTGCCAACTAACAGCGCTGCGCCATATATCGGCCAGTTATTTCAGGGCATCCCTATGAAACAACCTGCCAACTCCACCGAACCGATGAATCCCGGCGACGAAGCACCGGCGGGTACGCCCGGCACTGGCGAAAACATCTGCCCCGCCTGCAATGGCACCGGCAGGCTCAATGGCGAACCATGCGAACACTGCGGCGGCAGCGGGCGCGTCATCGAAGGCATCGGCGGTGCCTGATCTCGCCGACGCATCGCGCCTGTGAGCCATCGTGCCCGTGAGCCGAAGCGCATTCGCCGATCCCATCCTCGCCAGCCTGCTCGACACCGACTTCTACAAGTTGACGATGATGCAGGCCGTGTTGCACCACTACCCGGACGCCGAGGTCGAGTGGGCGTTCCGCTGCCGTACCGACGAGGACCTGAGCCCCTACCTTCCGGCCATCCGTGAGCAGCTCGAGGCGCTGGCCAGGCTGCGCGCCACGCCGCAAGAGCTGGCCTTTCTCGAAGCCATCCCCTTCATGCGCGCGGATTTCATCCGGTTTCTCGGCCTGTTCCGGTTCGACCTGCGCTACCTGCACCTGGCCGTCGAGCATGGCGAACTGACCCTTCGACTCGCCGGGCCCTGGCTGCACGTCATTCTGTTCGAGGTCCCGCTGCTGGCCATCATCAGCGAGGTGCGCAATCGCGCTCGCTATCCCGAGGCCACTCTGGAGCAGGCAGCCGAGCGCCTGGACGAGAAATGCCGCTGGCTGGCCGAGCAGGCGGACGAGGCGACGCTCGCCGACCTGCGGGTCGCCGACTTCGGGACTCGGCGACGCTTCTCGCGCGCGGTTCACGGCGTGGTGGTCGAGCGGTTGAAGGACAGCTTTCCCGGCTGCTTCGTCGGGACCAGCAACGTGCACCTGGCCCGCACGCTCGGGCTCAAGCCGATGGGGACCATGGCCCACGAATGGATCATGGCGCATCAGCAGCTCGGCCCGCGACTGGTGGACAGCCAGAGCGCCGCGCTCGATTGCTGGGTGCGCGAGTACCGCGGCGCGCTCGGCATCGCGCTGACCGACTGCATCACGATGGATGCCTTCCTGCGGGATTTCGATCTGTACTTCGCCAAGCTGTTCGATGGCCTGCGACACGATTCGGGCGATCCGCTGGTCTGGGCGGAAAAGGCGATCGCCCATTACGAACGGCTGGGCATCGATGCACGTACGCGCACCTTGGTGTTTTCCGACGCGCTGGACTTCGCCAAGACGCTGCGCATCCACCGCGCGCTGGCCGGACGGGTACGCACCAGCTTCGGCATCGGCACCTACCTGACCTGCGACCTGCCGGGTGTCGCGCCGCCGAACATGGTGATCAAGATGACCCATTGCAGCGGCCAGCCGGTCGCCAAGCTGTCCGACTCACCGGGCAAGACGATGTGCACCGACCCGGCGTTCGTCAGTTACCTCAAGCACGTTTTCCAGGTCGATTAGCGATCGGTCCCGCTGAACAGCGTGGGCCCCGAGCCGTCGGCGTTGAGCTGGGCGATGCGCACCGGCGTGCCCGCTTCGTCCAGTTCCAGCCAGCCGATGCCGGCACCGTTCCACAGGCGTTCGCCCGCGCGGCTGCGGTCCGGGATGCGCGGCACGACTTCCAGGCGCCGGCGCTTGGTCATCCAGTTCAGCGGCGAGCGGGGCGAATAGAGCCAGCGATTGAGTCGGTCGAACCAGTCCAGCAAGCGCGGCGGAAATTCGTTCTTCACACCGCTGCTGGTGATCTGCCAGATCCGCGGGCCCTCGCGACGGCCGCGCAAGTGGATTTCGTAGACGAAGGAGTAATGCACGTCGCCGGAGAGAATCACGTAGCGTCCCGGCGTGCGCGAGTGACGGAAGATGTTGAGCATCACGTGCGCCGCGCCCCGGTGCGCCATCCAGTTTTCCGCATCGACCAGCAAGGGATGGCCGGCCCAGGTGAACAGCCGCTGGATCGCCTCGATCAGCTTGACGCCGAACATCGGCGCCGGCGAGACAATGATCACCGACGGTTTGTCGAGCAGCGCCTGCTGGAATTCCGACAGGGCCTCCCAGTCCATCAGGCCGGACGGACGACTCAGCCGGCTCTCGCTGCGCCATCGGCGCGTGCGGGTATCGAGCACCACCACCGGCGGCTGGGTATCGAGCGCGTAGCCCCAGCCCGGATGCGCCAGCACCGCATCGACGAGTTCATCGTGCGCCACGCAATCCAGCCGGCCGGCGGCGTCGACCCGCCCGCTCAGCCCGGCGACGCGATCGAGTAACGGCCGGTAGCGCTCCGGCTCGTTGCCCGCGCCCTGGCACAGCAGGTAGGCGATCAGCGCGTTGCCGATGATCCGCCGCGAAAACGGGTGGCCGTAGGCGCTCTCTTCCCAGCGCGCCGAGAGGTTCCAGTCGTCAGTGATGTCATGGTCATCGAAGATCATGGCCACCGGAATCTGCGCAAGCGCGCGCGCCACGTTCGGCAAGCCGTCGCTGAAACGCTTCACGCAGATCGCTTCCCGCGCGTAGCGTGCCGCCTCTTCAGCAGGCAGCTCGGGCGGTTGCGGATCGATCAGCGACCAGGGTACCGGCGACCACGCCAGCAGGTAGAGGGCGATCACTTCGCCAAGCGTGACGAGATGGTTCTGGCCGTGGCTGGTGGTGAACACCGGCTTCTCGACGCCACCGAAGAACCGCTCGCGCAGCGCCTCGGTGGACTCGAACGCCGGCAGCAGGCTCTCGCGGCCATAGTAAGACGCCGGGTGTCGGTAGAGCGCATCGCTGTCGTCGACCACCGCGCCGCGCAAGCATTCGCCATACAGGCCGAGCCGGCCGATCAGCGCGTGGATGGCCGCCAGCATCGGGCCGGCGACGTCATCGGCGTAGACCTGGTCGCCCGTCATCAGCAGCAACCCCGGCCGCTCGGTCGGCCGATCGCGCGTCTGGGTGAGCACGCGATCCACCTCCAGCAGGCCATCGGCCGCCGGATGATGCGGTTTGCGGCAGGAGCCATGCAGCAGGCGATCCAGGCGCGACCGAATGACGAACGCCGGCAGCTGGCCGTCGGTGAGCAGGTGCGGCGCCCACGCCGCGATCCCTTGCCCCGAGGCGAGCCGCAGGTCGTATTCGATCAGGCAGTCTTCCGGCAAGGGCTCGCCCAGCGGCAGGTCGATCAGGTGCAGGCAAAGGTGCCGGCCCAGCACGATGCGCTGGCAGTGATCGCCGAGCGGCAGGCACCGCTCGGCCGACTGGCCATCCCTGGGGAACAGGTTCAGGTCGAGCGCCAGCGGTGCCGAGCCCACCAGCCAGAGCACCAGTCGGTCACGGCGCGCCTGACGAAGGATCGGACCGGCCAGCACCGGCGGCAGTGGCTCGGTGCCGTTCATGGCAACTCGTCGCGGCTCGGCATCGCGGGCATATCCGGCCCCGCGGGGCGCCTGTCGACACCGAGGCCAGCAGCGGAAGGTCGCAGATGGATGCGCGATAGATGAAGGATCAGGGCGTCGACTCCAGCTGAACAGGGCTGCGCAGGGCGCAGGCGGCGGTGGCTTGGAGGGCGCTGCCGGCCGTTGGTTCGGCCGGCGCGCGTGGGATCAACGCTGAGCGTCGATCTGGCCTTGCAGGTTGGCGATCTGGCTTTGCAGGGTGCCGATGTTGCGGGTCATCTGGGCGCGGAACGCATCGAAATCGGCGATGCCGACGCCCTGCGGCTGGCGGTTTTCCAGCTCGCTGCGCAAGACCAGCAGATCCTGCTCGAGCCGCCGGACCGCCTCGCTCTGATTGCCCTGGCGCTTGAGCGACGCGATCTCTTCGCCGAGACCGTCCAGCCGGGCGGCCAGCTTGCCGTGCTCCTTCACGGTCGCCTCGAGCGACGCCTGGCTCTTCTGCAACGCCTGGAGCGCGTCGCCATTTCGCGCGATGGCCGCCTGCTGCGTCGACTGGCTGCCCGCCACGGTTTCGATCCGCTTGTCCAGGCCGGCGACCTGCTTGTCCAGGTTGGCCTGGCGCCCCGCGAGGCTCTGCTGTTCGGTAGCGGCGGCGCGCTGCTGGCGCACCAGTTCGGCCACCTGCCCCTCGAGCTGCTTGATGCGCAGCTTCACGGCTTCGCTCTCGCTGGTCACGCTGGATTCGGTGGCGACCACCTGGCCGGAAATGTCCTTCAGCCGCCCGGCGGCCTCCTCGCTGATCTGTGCGAAGCTCTCCTGGGTGGCGACCAGCTGCCGCTCCAGCAGGCCGACCTGCTGATGGCTCCACCAGCCGAGCCCGCCCAACGCCACCAGCAGCGCCAGTACCAGTGCCCACAGCGCACCGGTGCCACCGGCGGTCTTCTGACGGCTGCGACCGCTGGCGCGCGCGGGCGAGGACGCCGGGCGAACCGGCGGGACGGGCTCGAGATCGGGTGCAGGATAGGGCTCGTCGTGATCGCGAGCCGCGCTCAGGCTGGGGATGTGTTCCAGATCGTCATCGGCATCGTTGCGCATCGGGGACCTTTCAGGCGCGTGACAAATGGCGGGCAGTATAACGGCCCGCGGCGCGCCCGGAACAAGCGGCGGCCCGCCACGCCCGGCAACCGGGGCGAGGCCACGGCTCAGGCCGCACCGCCAGCGTCCACCAGCCACTCACCGGCACCGTGCAGCAGCTGGCGGGTCAGCTCGGCCAACAGATCACCGCCGTTGCGCCAGTGGTGCCAGTACAGGGGCACGTCGATGAAGCGGCCGGGCAGCACATCGACCAGCTCGCCACGGCGGAGCGCGTCCCGCACCTGCAGTTCAGGAACCATCCCCCAGCCCAGCCCGCGCAGGAGCAACTGGAAGAAGCCCTCCGACGACGGGCAGAGATGGTGGTTGAACGGCCGCTGGATGCCCAGCGCCGCCAGGTAGCGGTGCTGGAGCTGGTCGTCCGGTCCGAACACGACCGCCGGCGCGCGCGTCAGGGCGTCCGCCGAGGGGTCGTCATTGAAGTGGCGCCGCACGAACGCCGGGCTCGCCAGCCCGCGGTAGCGCATCGCCCCGAGATAAAGGCTTCGGGCGCCGGCCAGCGGCGGTTCGGCGGCACAGACGCAGGCCGCCACCTCACCGGCGCGCATGCGCTTGAGCCCGACGTCCTGGTCTTCGATCACGTGATCGAACACGACCCGATGTTCGGCGCAGAAGGGCGCCACGGCGGCCGCCCACCAGGTGGCGAGGCTGTCGGCATTCAGAGCGATGCGCAGCCGCTCGGGCAAGCGGCTGTCGTCAAGGGTCGGCACCTGGGCTTGAAGGTCTCGCTCGAGCAGCCGCACCTGCTGGACATGATTGAGCAATCGCTGGCCCAGCTCGGTGGGGCATGGCGGCGCGCCGCGCAGCAGCACGGGTTGGCCTACCCGCGCTTCGAGCAGTTTGATGCGCTGAGACACCGCCGACTGCGACAGGCCGAGCGCCTGGGCCGCACGTTCGAATCCGGCCTGTTCGACGACCGCCGCCAGCGCCGCGAGAAGTTTGTAGTCGAGCATCGATTTTCCTTATCGCAGATGAGCAACATTGATTTCTCTTATACGCCGCAGCGGGCGAGACTGCCTACGACCAATCGGAGTCTCACCATGGCGTCCACGCGCTACACCTCACTCGATCCGGCCACCGTCTTCGTCCTGGAGGCGTCATGACCGGCCTCTGGCAAAGCTATTTCAACGGCCTGCTCGTGACGGGCGGCCTGATCATGGCCATCGGCGCGCAGAACGCTTTCGTGCTCGCCCAAAGCCTGCGCCGCGAGCATCACATGGCGGTCGCGCTGCTGTGCATCGTCTGCGACATCGCGCTGGTCAGCGCGGGCGTGTTCGGGTTGGCGGCCCTGCTGACCGAGAGCCCGACGCTCCACGAGATCGCTCGCTGGGGCGGGGTCGCCTTCCTGCTCTGGTACGGTGCGCAAGCCCTGCGTCGGGCACTGCGCCCGCAGGCGTTGCTGCAGGGCGAAGGCACTCGCCGGTCCCGGCGGGCCGTGCTGGCCACCACCCTGGCCGTCACGCTGCTTAATCCGCACGTGTATCTCGACACCGTGCTGCTGATCGGCTCGCTCGGCGCGCAGCAACCCACCCCCGGCGCCTATGCGCTCGGCGCCGCGTGCGCATCGACGGTCTGGTTCCTGGCCCTCGCGCTCGGTGGCGCCTGGCTCGCGCCCTGGCTGGCGCGGCCGCTGACCTGGCGCCTGCTGGACATCGGCGTGGCCTGCATGATGTTCTTCATCGCCGCGCAACTCATACGCGGTCTGTAGCGATCCGACATGACGCGACGCTCTGGCACCTGCTTTTCCACACGGTTGCTGCGTGGTCTCGGCGCAGGTCGGGTGCTATGATCGGCCGCTCGCGGAACGGGGAGAACGCCCCGATCCGCCTGTCAGGCCGCCCGTGAACGGCCATCCCATGCAAGCCAGTCGCACCGAAGTCCAGGCGATACGGGCCAAGAAGTCGAGAACACTCACGCCCGGATCGCAGGTCCGACGCTTGCAAGCCGCACCATCTTCGACACCTGAAGCAGGAGATAGAAAATGGCTTTCGAATTGCCGCCGCTGCCGTACGAAAAGAACGCCCTGGAACCGCACATTTCCGCCGAGACGCTGGAGTTCCACCACGGCAAGCATCACCAGGCCTACGTCACCAACCTGAACAACCTGATCCCGGGCACCGAGTTCGAGGGCAAGGATCTGGAAACCATCATCAAGACTTCGAGCGGCGGCATCTTCAACAACGCCGCGCAAGTCTGGAACCACACCTTCTTCTGGAACTGCATGTCGCCCAACGGCGGCGGTCAGCCAACCGGCGAGCTGGCCGAGGCGATCAACAGCGCATTCGGTTCGTTCGACAAGTTCAAGGAAGAATTCACCAAGACGGCCATCGGCACCTTCGGCTCCGGCTGGGCCTGGCTGGTCAAGAAGTCCGACGGCAGCGTCGGCCTGGCCAGCACCAGCAACGCCGTCAACCCGATGACCGAAGGCGCCAAGCCGCTGCTGACCTGCGACGTCTGGGAACACGCCTATTACATCGACTACCGCAACGCCCGTCCCAAGTTCGTCGAGGCGTTCTGGAACGTCGTGAACTGGGATTTCGTCGCGAAGAACTTCGCTGGCTGATTTGCACTGTCCCGAAAAAAGCCCGGCCCTTCGCCGGGCTTTTTCGTTGATGCGCCCCACAAGGGCGACCTGTCACCCGTCGGGACGACCAAAGAAACGCAACGGGTGGTCGATAAATAGGTTTCGGATGCGCCGAACGGCTAAAGCCGTCATGCTATTGGCGACGGCATACTGTCACTTCGCTAGTATCTATACGCTCACCACCAGGGCTATCTGCACAGACTCATAGAGGGAATGCGGTTTGAAGCTCGAGTTGCGAAACAGCCTGTCACGCAAGCTTCTGCGCGTCGTCCTGCTCTCGGCGATCGGCGTGGGCGTGCTGCTGAGCTGTGCGCAAATCGTCTACGACGCCTTCACGACACGGCAACTGATCGTCTCCGATGCACAGCGCATTCTGCGAATGTCCGCCGATCCCTCCACCCAGGCGATCTACAGCCTGGACCGCGAGATGGGCGCGCAGGTCATGGAAGGGCTATTCCAGCATGAGTCGATCAGCTATGCCTCGATCGGCCACGAAGGCGAAGAGCTGCTCGCCAGCAAGTCCCGCCCGCCGCTTTCGTTGCCGACCCGCTGGCTCACAGACCCGATCCTCGGCGCCGAGCAGCGGTTTTCCACGCCGCTGATCGGCCGCGCGCCCTACAGCGAATACTACGGCGACCTCACCATCACCCTGGATACCGGCCTGTACGGCAAGGGCTTCGTCGTCGACTCGATCATCATCTTCGTGGTCGGCACGCTGCGGGCGCTGGCGATGGGGTTCGCGCTGTACGCCATCTATCAATGGCTGCTGACGCGACCGCTGACTCGCCTGATCGGCGAACTGGTGCAGGTCAACCCGGACCGCCCGAGCGAGCGCAAGCTGCCGATGCCGGTCGGCCATGAACGCAACGAACTGGGCCTGCTGGTCAATACCACTAACGAGCTGCTCGGCTCGATCGAGCGCAACATGCAGCTGCGCCGCGAAGCCGAGAGCAGCCTGGAGCGGATGACCCATTACGACTTCCTCACCGGCCTGCCGAATCGCCAGCAATTGCAGGATCAGCTGACCGAAATTCTCGAAGACGCCGCACGATCGCAACGCCACGTGGCGGTGCTGTGCCTGGGGCTCGACGACTTCAAGGGCATCAACGAGCAGTTCAGCTACCAGATCGGCGATCGCCTGCTGATCACCATCGCCGATCGGCTGCGCGCACAGACCGGTCGACTGGGCGTACTGGCTCGCCTGGGGGGCGATCAGTTCGCGCTGATCCAGCCGGGAATCGAGCAGCCTTACGAGGCGGCGGAACTGGCGCAACGGGTGCTCGACACGCTCGAGGCGCCCATCGTGCTGGACGACAAGCCGGTTCGCCTGCGGGCCACGGTCGGTATCACGCTCTCGCCGGATGACGGCGACAGCTGCGAGAAGCTGCTGCAAAAGGCCGAGCACACCATGACCCTGGCCAAGACCCGCTCACGCAGCCGCTACCAGTTCTACGTCGCCAGCATAGATACCGAGATGCGGCAGCGCCGGGAGCTGGAAAAGGATCTGGGCGAAGCACTGGACAAGGCCCAATTCCACTTGGTCTACCAACCGCAATTCGACTACGGCCTGGGCCGCATCACCGGCGTCGAGGCGCTCATCCGCTGGCAGCACCCGGAACGCGGCATGGTGCCGCCGGATCGCTTCATTCCCCTCGCCGAGCAGAACGGAAGCATCCTCGCGATCGGCGAATGGGTGCTCGGCCAGGCGTGTCGCCAGCTGCGCGAATGGCATGATCAGGGGTTCACCAGCCTGCGCATGGCGGTGAACCTTTCGACCGTGCAGCTGCACCACGCCGAACTCCCGCGCGTGGTGAGCAACCTGATCCAGATCTACCGGCTCCCGGCGGGAAGCCTGGAAGTCGAGGTGACCGAAACCGGCCTGATGGAAGACATCGACCTGGCGATGCAGAGCCTCAACAGCCTGCGACGCTCTGGCGCGCTGATCGCGATCGACGATTTCGGCACCGGCTATTCCTCGCTCAGCTACCTCAAGAGCCTGCCGCTGGACAAGATCAAGATCGACAAGAGCTTCGTCCAGGACCTGCGCGAGGACGACGGCGACGCCACCATCGTTCGCGCGATCATCCAGATGGGCAAGAGCCTGGGCATGCAGGTCATCGCCGAGGGCGTCGAGACTCGCGAGCAGGAAGCCTACCTGATCGCCCAGGGCTGCCACGAAGGCCAGGGCTACTATTACAGCCGCCCCGTGCCGGCGCGCGATCTCGCCGTGCTGCTCGCGCAGCAGGGCACGGAAATTCCCGCCGCGCTTTCCTGACCGACCGCACCGACCGATCAGGCAGGAATCCCATCGCACCGGCATGGGCGCAAGGGGCCTGCCTTCGTCATGAGACGAGGGCGACGAGTGAACTCCGTCGCCCCCTCGTTACCCTCGCGCACGCAATCGACGGCATTCGTGACTTTCCAAAAATGCAAATGTTTCGCATTATGTTGCGCCACTGAAGCGTGCCCGCCGCGCTTCCCAAGGACCTGTCCGACAGGCGCAACGCAAACGAACGCAAGGATAACGTCATGCTACGCACCCCATCCTGGGCTACCGCAAGCCTGCTGGCCGTCGCCATCTCCCTCGCTGGCTGCGGCGAAGACAAGGAACAGAACACCGCCGAGGCCCCTGCCCCGCAGGCCCAGGCGCCCGCCGTGCAGAGCGCGACGCCGGCCGAGCCGGCACCGGTCGCCGTCAGCGAAGAAGCCGCTTCCAAGGTCGTCAACCATTACGCCGACCTGGCCCTGGCCGTCTTCAGCGACGCCCATGCCGCCGGCGTGAAGCTGCAGGAAGCCGTGAACGCCTTCCTGGCCAATCCGAACGATGAAACCCTCACGGCCGCCCGCCAGGCCTGGCTGGCCGCCCGCGTGCCCTACATGCAGACCGAAGTGTTCCGCTTCGGCAACCCGGTCGTGGACGAGTGGGAGGGTCAACTCAACGCCTGGCCGCTCGATGAAGGCCTGATCGACTACGTGGCCGGCGACTACCAGCACGGTCTCGGCAATCCGGGCGCGACCGCCAACATCGTCGCCAACGAGCAGATCCAGGTCGGCGAAGACACGATCGACGTCACCGAGATCACCGGCGAGAAGCTTGCCAGCCTGAACGAACTGGCCGGCTCCGAGGCGAACGTCGCCACCGGCTATCACGCCATCGAATTCCTGCTGTGGGGCCAGGACCTGAACGGCACCGGCCCAGGTGCCGGCGAGCGTCCGGCGACCGACTACGTCGAAGGCGAAGGCTGCACCGGCGGCAACTGCGATCGTCGTCGCGCATATCTCAAGGCCGTGACCGACCTGCTGGTCGACGACCTGAAGGTGATGGTCGCCGAATGGCAGCCGAATCAGGACGGCAACTACCGCGCCACGCTGCTGGCCGAACCGGCCGAAAACGGCCTGCGCAAGATGCTGTTCGGCATGGGCAGCCTGTCGCTCGGCGAACTGGCCGGCGAGCGCATGAAAGTCGCGCTGGAAGCCAACTCCACCGAAGACGAGCACGACTGCTTCAGCGACAACACCCACAACTCGCACTTCTACAACGCCAAGGGCATTCGCAACGTGTACCTCGGCCAGTACCAGCGCATCGACGGCACCACGCTGGAAGGCCCGAGCCTGTCGTCGCTGGTGCAGGCGCAAAACCCGGAAGTCGACGCCGACCTGCGGGCCGACCTGGAGACCACCGAAGCCAAGATGCAGGCCCTGGTCGAGAGCGCCGATAACGGCAAGGCCTTCGACCAGCTCATCGCCGCCGACAACCAGGAAGGCCAGGAACTGGTGCGGGCCGCCATCGCGGCGTTGGTCGAACAGACCGCCGCCATCGAGCAGGCTGCCGGTGCCCTGGGCATCGACAACCTGAACCCGGACACCGCCGATCATCAGTTCTGACCGGAGACGGCCCGGGTCAGCCCGGGCCGTCAGCCCTGCCCTTGAATCGCCTGGTCGCCTGCCGACCGCCCAACCTCATCGCCCCGTGCGACCGGTACCTCTTTCGATGCGCCCGCTGTACCTTCCGCTTGCCGTCTTCCTAGCCATCAGCCTGAGCGGCTGCGACGAGACCGACCCGCGCTTCCTGAAAGCCGAGCCGGGCGAGGCGTTGTCGGGTGGAGACGCAACGGTGAGGCAGCAGGATCACAACGCCTTTTCCCTGCCTTCGGCGAACCTGCCGCCCTTGCGCCGGCTGGACTTCAGCGTCGGCAACAGTTTCTTCCGTAATCCCTGGGTCATCGCGCCGGCCACGACCACGGCCCGCGACGGCATCGGCCCATTGATGAACACCAATGCCTGCCAGAACTGCCACATCAAGGATGGCCGCGGGCACCCCCCGGGACCGGACGCCGCCTCGTCCGTCTCGATGCTGGTGCGCGTCTCGATCCCGGCGGACGAGCAGCACCAGGCATTGCTGGAACGGCTCGGCAACATCCCCGAGCCCGTCTACGGCGGCCAGTTGCAAGACATGGCCAACCCCGGCGTCGAGCCGGAGGTGCGCATCCGTGTCGACTATCGACCGGTCGAGGTCGAGCTGGACGACGGCACCCAGATCACCCTGCGCGACCCGGAACTGAAGCTCGACCAGCTCGCCTATGGCCCCCTGCACCCGCAAGCCCAACTTTCGGCACGGGTTGCACCGCCCATGATCGGCCTCGGTCTGCTGGAAGCCATCCCCGAGGCGGCGATCCTCGCCAATGCCGACCCGGAAGACCAGGACGGCGACGGTATTTCCGGCCGTGCCAACCGTGTCTGGAACACCCGCACCCAGTCGACCGACCTGGGCCGGTTCGGCTGGAAGGCCGGATTGCCGACGCTCGAGCAGCAGAACGCCCAGGCCTTCGCCAGCGACATGGGGCTGACCAGCATGCTCGCCACGCTGGACGATTGCACCGAGGCACAGCTGGCCTGCCGCTCTGCCGCGCACGGAGGTACGCCGGAGGTCAGCGACAAGCTGCTCGATGCGGTGACCTTCTACACTCGCAACCTCGGGGTTCCGGCGCGCCGCAACGTGGACGACGCTGAGGTTCTTCGCGGTAAAAGCCTGTTCCATCAGGCGGGCTGTGCGAAATGCCATGTGCCGACCTTCACCACCGCGGCCGAAGGCGTCGAGCCGGAACTCGCCAACCAGACCATCCGCCCCTACACCGACCTGCTCCTGCACGACATGGGCGAAGGCCTGGCCGATCACCGGCCCGAATTCATCGCCAACGGAAGGGAATGGCGCACGCCGCCGCTCTGGGGCATCGGGCTGACCGAAGCCGTGAGCGGACACACCCAGTTCCTGCATGATGGCCGTGCGCGCAACCTGCTGGAGGCGATCCTCTGGCATGGCGGCGAAGCCGAGCAGGCCCGCGAGGCGGTGATGGCCTTCGACCGCGACGAGCGCGCGGCGCTGCTCGCCTTTCTCGAATCCCTTTAAGGCCCAACGATCAGCCACGAGGTACAGCCCCATGCTTTTCGACCGTTCCCTGATTGCAGCCTGCGCCACGGCCGCGATCGCCCTGGCGCTCGGCGCCTGCGCGCAGAAAGATCCCTACCAGGCGGCCAGCGCAGGCCTCGCCGATGGCGTGCTGCTGCCGGCCTATACCCAGTGGACGGAGACCGACCGCCGCCTCGCCGCCAGCGCCCGCGCCTTCTGCGCCGGCAACGAATCCCTGGCCGATGCCCGCCGCGTACTGCGTGATGCACAACTGGCCTGGAGCGGCCTGCAACCGATGCTGGTCGGCCCGCTCGGCGAAGGCAACCGCGCCTGGCAGGTGCAGTTCTGGCCGGACAAGAAGAACCTCGTCGGCCGCCAGGTCGGCAACCTGCTCAAGGCCAACCCGGACCTGACCAGCGCCGACGTCGAGGAAGGCAGCGTCGTGGTGCAGGGCCTTACGGCCTACGAATACGTGCTGCACGACAAGACGGTCGACCTATCCGACGCACAGGTGAGGGCCCGTTACTGCCCGCTGCTGATCGCCATTGGCGACCATCAGCAGAAGCTGTCGGCGGACATCCTCGGCCAGTGGGAAGGCGACGATGGCATGGCCTCGCAACTGCGCACCTTTCCCAATGCACGCTACGCCGACCCCAACGAAGCGATCGCCGACCTGCTGCGCGTGCAGGTGACCGCGCTCGACGCCCTGAAGAAAAAACTCGGCACCCCACTCGGCCGCCTGAGCAAGGGCCATCCGCAGCCTTATCAGGCCGAAGCCTGGCGCAGCGGAGCCTCGCTGCCGATGATCGGCGCGGCGCTGGCCGGGGCCGAAGCGCTCTGGCAAGGCGGCAAGGAGTCGGGGCTGCGCTCGCTGGTCGACGACGCCCATGCCGACCTCGCGAACCGCATCGATCAGGCCTACGCCAGCGTGCGCCAGACGGCCGACAGCTTCGACGAGCCATTGGCCGAACTGGTCGGCACCGAAGAAGGCCGAACCCGACTGGCCGAGCTGTACGAGCAGCTCGATACCCTGCATCGCCTGCATCAGAACGACCTGGCCCAGGCACTTGGCGTGCAGATCGGCTTCAACGCCCACGACGGAGACTGAACATGAAGCGCCGCGCATTTCTCGGAATCGGCGGCGTGCTGGCCGCGGCCAGCGCATTCGGCGGCTGGACCCTGACCCATCGTGCCGGCACCGGCCCGCTGCTGCTGTCGGCACGCGACGGCAGCGATGGTCGCCATTACGCGGTCGGCTATCGCCTCGATGGCACCCAGGCGTTCGCGACCCCAGTGACCGAGCGCTGCCATGATGTCTACGCCCACCCGGCGTTGCCGCTCGCGGTATTCGTCGGCCGGCGACCGAGCCGCGAGAGTTACCTTGTCGATACCCGCGATGGCACCCTGCTGCAAACCATCGATTCGCCGCCGGATCGGCACTTCTACGGCCACGGGATCTTCGATGCGGGCGGCGAGTGGTTCTACACCACCGAGAACGATACCTCCGAGCCTGGCCGCGGCGTGCTCGGCGTCTACCGCGTCGACGGCCGCCAACTGGCTCGCGCCGGCGAGCACAGCACGCACGGCGTTGGGCCGCATCAGTTGCTGTGGATGCCCGACGGCGAGACGTTCGTGATCGCCAACGGCGGCATCCGCACCGAAGCCGACAGTCGCGAAAAGATGAACCTCGACGCGATGGAGCCCAGCCTCGTGCTGCTCAAGCGCGATGGAACGCTGGTCAGCAAGGAGCGGCTGCCCGAGCAGATGAACAGCGTTCGCCATCTCGCCGTCGCGCGGGATGGCACCGTGGTGTCCGGCCAGCAGTACGAAGGCAACCCGCTGGACAAGGCGCCGCTGCTGGCGATCAAGCGTCCGGGCCAGGCCTTCCAGCCGTTCCCGCTCGGCGAAGCGCAGCGCCAGATGATGAACCAGTACACCGCCAGCCTGGCCATCCACGATGACCTGCGGCTGCTGGCCGTCACCGCGCCGCGGGGCAACCGCGTCTTCATGTGGGACCTGGATACCGCCGAGCTGCGCCTGGACGCGCCGCTGCCCGACTGCGCCGGCGTCGGGGCGGTCGACGAAGGCTTCGTGGTCAGCTCCGGCCAGGGACGCTGCCGCCTCTACGATTGCCGCGGCGAGCGCATCCTCGCCAGCGCACTGGAGCTGCCTGCGGGCCTGTGGGACAACCACTTGCGCCTGGCCTGACCACCGCGCGGGCGCCTGTTCCGCACGCATTCATCGCTCGCTCGCACGGCGGCGCCCGGCGGCTTTGACTAACCTCCGGGCGCCGACTAATGTGCACAGCCTGCCCTTCCGACCGGAAGGCAGGCCCCGCCACCAAGGCTCCTGATTCGACCCAAGGAAAGGTACATGTTGCGCCGCCGCATGCTGATCATGCTGGGCGCGGTGATCGTCGTCGTCTTGATCCTCGCCGCCTTCAAATACAACGCCATTTCCCGCCAGATCGCCCAGTTCCAGGCACCCAAGCCGGCCGTAGCGGTGGAGGCCGCCGAAGCGCGCCTGCAGACATGGCAGTCGCAGCTGCGCTCGATCGGCACCCTGCGCGCCGTGCAGGGCATCGACCTGACCACCGAGGTCGCCGGCACGGTCAGCGCCGTGTCGTTCCGTTCGGGGCAGAAGGTCGAGAAGAACCAGCCGCTGATAGTCCTCGACGCGGCCGTCGAGCAGGCCAACCTCGCCACCGCCGAAGCCGAGCTGGGCCTGGCACGCGCCGAGTACGAGCGCGGCCGCAGTCTGCTAGCCCGCCAGGCGCTGTCGCGCAGCGAATTCGACCGCCTCGAAGCGAGCCTCCAGAAAGCCAGCGCATCGGTCGAGCAGTTGAAGGCCTCACTGGCAAAGAAACGCATCCTCGCGCCCTTCAGCGGCACCATCGGCCTGCGTCAGGTCGACCTCGGCGACTACCTCAGCGCCGGCACGCCGATCGCGACGCTCCAGGACCTCAGCACGCTACAGGTCGATTTTTCGCTGCCCGAACAGCAGGTGCCACAGGTCGCGGTCGGCCAGCCGGTCCGCCTGGAACTGGCGGCCTACCCCGGCGAGACGTTCGAAGGCACGATCACGGCGATCAACCCGAAGGTCGACATCAGCACACGCAACGTCCAGGTGCGCGCCGAGCTCGACAACCCGGACGGACGCCTGCTGCCGGGCATGTTCGCCGATCTGCGGGTGCTGCTGCCGATCGAGGCGCCGCGCGTGGTCGTGCCGGAAACCGCGGTCAGCTACAGCCTGTATGGCGATGCGGTATTCGTGGTGGTGGACAAGCCAGCGGCTGCGGCACAGGCCGATGCCGATGCCGATGCCGATGCCGATGCCGAACAGGCTGCCAGCCCTGCCGCGAGCGACGGCCTTGTGCTCGAACGGCGATTCGTCGAGACCGGCGATCGCCGCGATGGCCTGGTCGTGCTGACCGAAGGCATCGAGCCAGGTGAGCGCGTGGTGGTGGCCGGGCAGCTCAAGCTGGACAACGGCACACCCGTCACGCTGGCCGAAACCCGCACGCTCGACCCGCGTACGCCCGATACGGCCGAGTAACGGCTCATTGCTTCCCGACCGGGGCGACGACGCCCCGGCGAGATAGGAAACAGACTCATGGCACTGACCGATCCTTTCATCCGGCGCCCCGTGCTGGCGACCGTCGTCAGCCTGCTGATCGTGCTGCTGGGCTTCCAGGCCTTCACCGAACTGAACGTGCGCCAGTATCCGCAGATGGAGAGCGCACTGATCACGGTGACGACCGCCTACCCCGGCGCGAATGCCGAGACCATCCAGGGCTATATCACCCAGCCGTTGCAACAGAGCCTCGCGAGCGCCGAGGGCATCGACTACATGACCTCGGTGAGCCAGCAGAACGTCTCGCTGATTTCGGTCTATGCCCGCATCGGCGCCGACACCGACCGGCTCTACACCGAGCTGCTCAGCCAAGCCAACGCGGTCAAGAACCAGTTGCCGGCCAACGCCGAAGACCCGGTGCTGAACAAGCAGGCGGCCGATTCGACGGCGCTGATGTACGTCAGCTTCTACAGCGACGAACTCAGCAACCCGCAGATCACCGACTACCTGTCGCGCGTGGTGCAGCCCAAGCTCGCCACCTTGCCGGGCATGGCCGAGGCGGAAATCCTCGGCAACCAGGTGTTCGCCATGCGCCTGTGGCTCGACCCGCTGAAGATGGCGGCCTACGGTATTTCCGCGGACGACGTGAACGAGGCCGTGCGCGCCTACAACTTCCTGTCGGCGGCGGGCGAGATCAAGGGCGAGTACGTAGTGACCGCCATCAATGCGCAGACTGACCTCAAGACGCCCGAAGCCTTCGCCGCGATCCCGATCAAGACCGAAGGCACCAGCCGGGTGCTGCTTGGCGACGTCGCACGCATCGAGATGGGCGCCGAGAGCTACGACGCCGTCAGCTCGTTCAATGGCATTCCGTCCGTCTACATCGGCATCAAGGGCACGCCGAGCGCCAACCCGCTGGACGTGATCGCCGAGGTTCGCAAGGTGATGCCGGAGATCGAGGCGCAGTTGCCGCCGGCCTTGAAGGCGACGATCGCCTACGACGCCACGCGTTTCATCCAGGCCTCGATCGACGAGGTGGTGAAGACGCTGTTCGAGGCAGTGGCGATCGTCGTAGTGGTGGTGTTCCTGTTCCTCGGCTCACTGCGTTCGGTGCTGATACCGGTGGTGACCATCCCGCTGTCGATGATCGGCGTGCTGTTCTTCATGCAGGCGATGGGCTACTCGATCAACCTCCTGACGCTGCTGGCGATGGTGCTGGCGATCGGGTTGGTGGTCGACGACGCCATCGTCGTGGTGGAGAACATTCACCGTCATATCGAGGAAGGCAAGACCCCGACCCAGGCCGCCCTCGATGGCGCGCGCGAGATCGCCATGCCGGTGGTCTCGATGACCATCACGCTCGCAGCGGTGTACGCGCCGATCGGCTTTCTCGACGGCCTGACCGGCGCATTGTTCAAGGAGTTCGCGCTCACGCTGGCCGGCGCCGTGATCATCAGCGGAATCGTCGCGCTGACCCTGTCGCCGATGATGTGTTCGCGCCTGCTGCGCCACGAGGTGAACGAGCATGGCTTGGCGCACCGCCTCGACCAGCTCTTCGACCGTCTGCAGCAGCGCTATCGCCGCGCCTTGCATGGCACGCTCGACACGCGGCCGGTGGTGGTGGTGTTCGCCCTGATCGTGCTGGCCCTGATCCCGGTGTTCCTGATGTTCACCAACAGCGAACTGGCACCGGAAGAGGACCAGGGCATCGTTTTCATGATGGCCAACGCGCCCAAGCCGACCAACCTGGATTACCTGAACGCCTACACCGATGAGTTCCTGGAGATCTTCGAGTCGTTCCCGGAGTACTACTCCTCGTTCCAGATCAACGGTTTCGATGGCGTGCAGAGCGGCGTCGGCGGCATGCTGCTCAAGCCGTGGGACGAGCGCGAGCGCACGCAGATGGAAATACTGCCGCAGGTCCAGGCCAGGCTCGATCAGATTCCCGGGTTGCAGATCTTCGCCTTCAACCTGCCCTCGCTGCCGGGCACCGGCGAGGGGTTGCCGTTCCAGTTCGTGATCACCACGGCGAACGACTACGAGTCGCTGCTGCAAGTGACCGAGCGCATTCGCGAGCAGGCCCAGGCCTCGGGCAAGTTCGCCTTCCTCGACGTCGACCTGGCGTTCGACAAACCGGAGATCGTGGTCGACATCGATCGCGAAAAAGCCGCGCAGATGGGCGTCTCGATGGAAGACATCGGCACGACCCTGAGCACGCTGCTCGGCGAGAGCGAAATCAATCGCTTCACCGTCGACGGCCGCAGCTACAAGGTGATCGCCCAGGTCGAGCGGTCGTACCGGGACAATCCCGGCTGGCTCGACAACTACTACGTGCGCAACGAACGCGGCGAGTTGCTGCCCCTGGCCACGCTCGTCACCGTTCATGACCGTGCCCGGCCTACCCAGCTCAAGCAATTCCAGCAGCTCAATGCCGCGATGATCCAGGGTTTCCCGATCGTCAGCATGGGCGATGCGATCGACACGGTGCGCAGCATCGCCGAGGCGGAGGCGCCCCAGGGCTTCACCTTCGACTACGCTGGCGCGTCGCGGCAGTACATCCAGGAGGGCAACGCCCTGTTCGCGACCTTCGCACTGGCGCTGGCGATCATCTTCCTGGTGCTCGCCGCGCAGTTCGAGAGCTTCCGCGATCCACTGGTGATTCTGGTCACGGTGCCGTTGTCCATCGCCGGCGCGCTGGTTCCGCTGTTCCTCGGCTTCTCCAGCATGAACATCTACACGCAGGTAGGACTGGTCACCCTGATCGGCCTGATCAGCAAGCACGGCATCCTGATCGTGGAGTTCGCCAACCAGCTGCGTCGCGAGCAGGGGCTGGGTATCCGGCAGGCCATCGAGGAGGCGGCGGCGATTCGGCTTCGTCCGGTTCTGATGACGACCGCCGCGATGGTGTTCGGCATGGTTCCGTTGTTGCTCGCCAGCGGTGCCGGTGCGGTGAGCCGGTTCGACATCGGCCTGGTGATCGCCACCGGCATGTCGGTGGGCACGCTGTTCACCCTCTTCGTACTGCCGACCGTCTACACCTTCGTGGCGCACCGCGACGAGACCGTCGGCAAAACGAACGAAGTACAGACGCCTGCATGACGCCGAGCGCTCAGCCGCGCGAGCCCATCCCCTGCGACAGGCTGTAGATGAACAGCAGCAGGTCTTGATCAGGACGCACGCTCGCCTCGGGCTGGCGAGCAAGCGGCGGAACGGGGCACAAGGCCATGCCGCTGGACGCGCTGATCACCCCCGCGTCCGGCTCGCTCCATTCGGCCGCGCAATAGGAGGCAAGACCCAGCGCGCCGATCAGGAAGGCTCCTCGCACGATGTCTAGCTTCATGTCGCAAGCTCTTGTTTTTGGATGGGTCAGCTAACCCTAGAGTAGCGTTGGCGGTTACGCCCACAGACCCGACAAACGGTATAGCCGCTTGGCAAACCCGGCAGCCCGCTACCCTGCAGCAGACGCGTTACAAACGCATGACCCAAAAAAAAGCCCCGCACGACGCGGGGCTTTTTTACGCCAGGAGTGCTGGGCTTACATCATGCCGCCCATGCCACCCATGCCGCCCATGTCCGGCATGGCCGGGGCCGGCTTGTCTTCCACGATCTCGGCGACCATGGCTTCGGTGGTGATCATCAGACCGCCGATCGAAGCTGCCGCCTGCAGCGCGGAGCGAGTGACCTTGGCGGGATCGAGAATACCCATCTCGATCATGTCGCCGTACTCGTCGGTCGCCGCGTTGAAGCCGTAGTTGCCCGAACCCTGCTTGACCTTGTCGACCACCACGCTCGGCTCGCCACCGGCGTTGGCAACGATCTGGCGCAGCGGGGATTCGACGGCGCGACGCAGCAGTGCGATACCGACGTTCTGGTCTTCGTTGGCGCCCTTGAGCTCGGAGATCGCCTGCAGCGCGCGCACCAGGGCCACGCCACCGCCAGGTACCACGCCTTCTTCGACGGCTGCACGGGTGGCGTGCAGGGCGTCTTCGACGCGGGCCTTCTTCTCTTTCATCTCGACTTCGGTACCGGCACCGACCTTGATGACCGCCACACCGCCGGCCAGCTTGGCCAGACGCTCTTGCAGCTTCTCCTTGTCGTAGTCGGAGGTGGTTTCCTCGACCTGCTTGCGGATCTGGGCGACGCGCGCCTCGATGTCGCCCTGCTGACCGGCGCCGTCGATGATGGTGGTGTTTTCCTTGTTCAGGACCACACGCTTGGCGTTACCCAGGTGCTCGAGGGTAGTGGTTTCCAGGCTCAGGCCGACTTCTTCGGAAATCACGGTACCGCCGGTGAGGATGGCGATGTCCTGCAGCATGGCCTTGCGGCGATCGCCGAAGCCCGGCGCCTTGACCGCAGCGACCTTGACGATGCCGCGCATGTTGTTGACGACCAGCGTAGCCAGGGCTTCGCCTTCGACGTCTTCGGCCACGATCAGCAGCGGACGGCCAGCCTTGGCGACGGCTTCCAGCACCGGCAGCATTTCGCGGATGTTGGAGATCTTCTTGTCGACCAGCAGCAGCAGCGGGTTGTCCAGCTCGGCCACCATGGTGTCCGGCTTGTTGATGAAGTACGGCGACAGGTAGCCGCGATCGAACTGCATGCCTTCGACGACCGACAGTTCGTTCTCCAGGCCCGAGCCTTCTTCGACGGTGATGACGCCTTCCTTGCCGACCTTCTCCATCGCTTCGGCGATGATCTGGCCAATGGACTCGTCGGAGTTGGCGGAGATGGTGCCGACCTGGGCGATGGCACGGCTGTCGGCGCACGGCTTGGCCAGGTTCTTCAGTTCGGCGACGATGGCGATGGTGGCCTTGTCGATGCCGCGCTTGAGATCCATCGGGTTCATGCCGGCAGCGACGGCCTTCAGGCCTTCGTTGACGATGGCCTGAGCCAGGACGGTGGCGGTGGTGGTGCCGTCACCGGCGGCGTCGTTGGCCTTGGACGCAACGTCCTTGACCAGCTGGGCGCCCATATTCTCGTAGCGATCCTTCAGCTCGATTTCCTTGGCGACGGAAACGCCGTCCTTGGTGATGGTCGGAGCGCCGAAGCTCTTTTCCAGCACCACGTTGCGGCCTTTCGGGCCGAGGGTCGCTTTGACGGCGTCTGCCAGCACGTTCACGCCAACCAGCATTTTCTTGCGAGCGGAGTCGCCAAACTTGACTTCTTTAGCAGCCATTTCGATTGATCCTCAATCCTGAATTATTGAACGGAGATTCCGAAGAATCAGGCCTCGACGACGGCCAGGATTTCGCTCTCGCCCATCACCAGCAGGTCTTCGCCGTCGACCTTGACGGTGTTGCTGCCGGAGTAAGGGCCGAATACCACCTGATCACCGACCTTCACGGCCAGCGGACGCACTTCGCCATTGTCGAGCACACGGCCGGTGCCGACGGCTACGACTTCGCCACGATTCGGCTTTTCGGCAGCGGAGCCCGGCAGGACGATGCCGCCTGCGGTCTTGGTTTCTTCTTCGCTGCGACGAATGACGACGCGGTCATGCAGAGGACGAAGCTTCATTGTCGATCTCTCCTATTGAGTGGTTACTGGCCGATGCGCCGTGCATCGGCAGGTTGGCAAAGCCGGCCGGGGCCGGGCGCGATCCGCCAGGCGGACCGCAGAAAACGGACTGTCGGACGACAGCGACCTTTCGGTGTCCGCTACATGCGGGCAGGCCAGAGCATTTCAAGGGCGTCGAACAAAATTTTTTATCCGGCTCAGGCAGTTTTCCTGACCGTCGGCGCGCTCCGAGCGCCGGCGTCGCGCCCAAAAAAGAACCGGCCGCTCGAAAGCGGCCGGCTTCTGGGTGAGATGGCGGATCAGCGGTCCTTTCGCTCGTACTCGCCCTCGATCACGTTCGGCCGCTGTATCGGCGGACGCTCGCCGGCTCGCGGATCGAAGCCCGCGTCATCGCCCTGGGTGTAGATGCCGCCCTGGCGAACGCGGCTTTCCACACGGCGCCGAGCCGCGCCGATCAGCCAGCGCCGGGTCGGCGGAAACAACAGGAACAGCGCGGCCAAGTCGCTGAGCAAGCCGGGCAGTATCAGCAATCCGCCGCTGACGGCCATCAGCAAGCCCTGGAGCATCTCCTGCTCGGGCAGCTCGCCGCGGGCCAGCCGCTCGCGCGCACGCCAGGCCGTGGCGAAGCCGGCAAGGCGCAGCAGCATGACGCCCGCCAGGCCGCTGAGAACCAGCAACAACAAGGTGGCGAAGACGCCGATCGAGCTGCCGACCTTGATCAGCACCGCCAGCTCGATGGCGGGAAAAAGCAGGAACAGAAAAAGAAAAATACGCATCACGGACCTTTGACGGAAGAACGGCTTCCGGAAGTCTCAAGGTGGCGGTCGCGAACCGGCTTTTCAAGCAGGACGCTCGACCCAGCTGTAACGGAATCATGCAGAGCGGCACGACTGTTCAGGCACAAGGCCATGACGACGCCTTCGCCAGGGCGACCAGCGCAGCACGGACGGCTCCCGGGTTGTCGCACGGCGCGGGAAAGGCGAGCCAATGGACGGCGGCGCCGATCCGCAGGTGAAAGCCCTCGCTGTCGATACCGACCATCCGCGCCGGCACATGCTGCGGCAGGCCGGCCAGTTGCACGTAGTGGGCGATGGCGGCGGCATGATCGTCGTTCATGTGTTCGATCATCGAGGCTTCGGCCGGACCGGCGAAGGGATTGGCCAGGGTTATGTCATCGAGCCAGCGGATCTGCCCGAACCCGCCGATGAAGCGCCAGCGCACGGGTGAGAGCACCCAGAAATCGAAGTCATGGACCCGGTGGTAATCCTGCGCGTCGGGAAAGTAGCGGTAGTAGCGCTGGGCCGCGGCTTCGATGGCCGCCGGATCGACCAGTTGCCTGGCATCGGCGAGCAGCGTCAGCCGGCCGGCGGCCTGCACGTCTTCGGCATGCCGCTCGCCGACCAGCAGCGAACAGCGGCCATCGGCCTGCAGATTGTGGGTGTGCTGGGCCAGCCGACTGATCAGCAGCAGCGGCCGTCCGGCGGCGTCCAGGCAGTAGGGCACGACCGATCCGAACGGATAGCCCGGCAGCGCCTTGGAATGCGTGCCGAGCACGCCCTGGTATTCCTTGAGCAATAGGACTCGTGCATCCTTGACCGCCTCTGCGCTCACGCCGTGACTCCTTTTCGTTCGCTGGTCATGGGACGAGAGAACCGCGTGGCGCTCCCTTTGGTTCGACATGAGGACACGACATGCAGCTCGAAGACAAGGTCATCATCATCACGGGTGGCGGCCAGGGGTTGGGCCGCGCGATGGCCGAACACCTGGCCGGCCAGCGGGCACGCCTGGCGCTGGTCGATCTCAACCAGGAGCGGCTGGACGAAGCCGTCGCGGCCTGCGAGGCCGCCGGCGGTCAGGCACGCGCCTATGTGTGCAACGTGGCGGACGAAGCGCAGGTGGTGAGCACCGTGGCGCAGGTGGCGAGCGACTTCGGCGCGATCCACGGCCTGGTGAACAACGCCGGCATCCTGCGTGATGGCCTGCTGCTCAAGGTGCGCGATGGCGAGATCACCAAGCTGAGCCTTCAGCAGTGGCAGTCGGTCATCGACGTCAACCTGACCGGGGTCTTCCTGTGCACACGGGAAGTGGCAGCCAAGATGGTCGAGCTGAAGAACGAAGGCGCGATCATCAACATTTCGTCGATTTCGCGTGCCGGCAACATTGGCCAGACCAACTACTCCGCCGCCAAGGCTGGCGTGGCGGCACTGACCGTGGTGTGGGCACGTGAGCTGGCGCGCTATGGCATTCGGGTCGCGGGCGTGGCGCCCGGCTTCATCGAGACCGAGATGACCGGCAGCATGAAGCCCGAAGCGCTGGAAAAGATGACGGCGGGCATTCCGCTGCGCCGCATGGGCCGGCCGCAGGAGATCGCTCACTCGGTGGCCTACCTGCTGGAAAACGACTATTACAGCGGACGCATCCTCGAACTGGACGGCGGCCTGCGCCTGTAAGGTCCGTTCGCGAAGCGGGTCATGAGCCCGCTTCGTGCATCGCCGCGCTTACCAGCCCACGCCGAAGCCGATGGTGTAGCGCGTCTCGTCGAGGTCGCCTTCCGAGCCGCTGACGAGGTCCTTCTCCGCCTTCATGTTCAGCGAGGCCCAATCGGTCACGCGGTAACGCAGCCCGAGCTCCGAATCGAGCGAATAATCGGCGACATTCGACAGCGGCTTGCCGAGTTCGCCGGTGCTGAACAGCTCGAACGTCTTGCCGACCAGGTAGCGGTTGTAGTCCCACTTGATGGCCAGCGAGTAGAAGTTTTCCTTCTCGCCGGTGGCGAACAGGTAGTCGGAACGGTTGAACAGCGACGCCAGCGAGAAAGCGCCGAGCTCGTTGTCCCAGAACTGGTAACCAGGGCCGGTACCGATGGTGCGCTGGCGGGCAACTTCCTCGACGTGGTCGCGCTTGTAATCCAGCCGTCCCTGCCAGAACCAGTGCTCGTCGATGAAGCGGTCCAGCGCGTACTCGGCTTCCCAGTTGTGGGTCGTGGTGACGCCGTCCTGGTATTCGCGGTTGTAGCTGGCCTGGGCGTTATGGCGCCAGAGCCCGTGCTTGGCCTCGGTATCGAACGAGACGTCGTAGTCGTCGGTGTTGGTTTCGGCGCGTTTGTAATCCAGCGCGACGTCGACATTGCCCTCCCACGTGAAGTCCTGGATCAGCGGCTTGGGATGGATCAGCTGCGAAATCGACGCCAGCGGCACCGTTCGTGACTCGCTGCCGTTGCCCAGCTTCACCTGCCCCTCGTCGGCCGCGCTCAGCGAGCGCGAGAGTTCATCCTGGGGCGAACCATGAAACTCGACCACCAGCGGCCGGTCGCTCTCCAGCGTGGCGACCTGCTTCCAGGCGATCGGGATCGACCCGCCGTATTCGGTTTCGATCAGCAGTTTGCCGCCATCGAGGACCGCGATCTTGCCGGTCAGCCGATCGCCATTCTTCAACCAGACGGTATCGGCGAGCGCAGGCAGTGGCAGGGCGGCGAGGGTCAGACAAAAAAGGCTTCTGGCATACATGAGGTAGGCTTGCGTCCGATGAAAAGGGCGGCATTATCCGCAGGCTCGGGGTGACGGCAACCACTGACCACCAGACGGGAGGCAAGTTCGCCCGAGCCCGTTTCCGGGAGGACTCACCGATGCGCCAGAACCCTGCCTCAGATCTCGAAGCCGATGCGCGCCGTTCCGCCGTCTACGCCCTGCTTGCGCAGGTTCCCAGCGGCCGCGTCGTGACCTACGGCGAGCTGGCGAGCCTTGCCGGTCTCGGACGAGCGGCACGCTGGGTCGGGCGGCTGATGTCCCAGTTGCCCGACGCCACCACCCTGCCCTGGCACCGCGTGGTGGCGGCCGGCGGCAGGCTCAGCATGCCGGCCGGCAGCCCCGCCGGGCACGAGCAGCGCGCCCGCCTGCGGGCCGAGGGCGTGACGGTCGTCAATGACCGGGTGGACATGCGTCGGCACGGCTGGCAATCGACGGGATACAGCGGGTAGAGTGCGGCTTCCGCGTTCCAACCCGACAGATCCGAGCCGTATGTCACGAGAAACCTGGCGCGATGCGCTCGCCGCCTATGCCAGCCCCGCCACGCTCGCCCTGCTGCTTCTCGGATTCGCCGCCGGCCTGCCGGCCGTTCTGGTCTTCTCGACCCTGTCGGTCTGGCTGCGCGAAGCGGGCGTCTCGCGCGAGACCATCGGGTTCGCCAGCTGGATCAGCCTCGCCTACGCCTTCAAATGGGTCTGGTCGCCGATGCTCGACCAGTGGCGCCTGCCCTGGATCGGCGCGCTCGGCCGGCGACGCTCCTGGCTGGTGCTGTCCCAGGCGCTGATCGCCGCCGGCCTGATCGGCATGGCGCTGTGCAACCCGCAGCACAACCTGACGATGCTCATCGCCTTCGCCGTGGTGGTGGCGTTCTCCTCCGCGACGCAAGACATCGCGATCGACGCGTACCGGCTGGAGATCGTCGAGGACCGCCTGCAAGCCACGCTGGCGGCGAGCTACATGACCGGTTACCGGATCGCCATGCTGCTGGCCAGTGCCGGCGCCCTGTTCCTCGCCGAATGGCTAGGTGCGACCGCCCTGGAGTACGACCAGCGCGCCTGGATGCTGACCTACCTCGCCTTTGCGCTGCTGATCGTGCCCGGCCTGCTGACCAGCCTGGCGATCCGCGAGCCGGTGGCCGCGGCACCGCTACCCAACGCGCCGGCCGAATTCACCTTCAACCATCAGCTCGCCGCGGTGGGCCTGCTGCTGGTGCTGCTCATCTCGGTCCCGGCGATGATCAACGCGCTGATCGCGCTCGCCTGGCCGCGCGCAACGCTCTATGCGCTGTTCATTGCCGGCTCGCTATCCTCGGGCGGTCGCGCGCTGCTGATCCCGGTCCGACTGATTTTCCGCCAGGCGCGCGAACGTCACCGGCCGGCGCACTTCGATTTCGCCCACCAGGCCGTCTCGGTGATCGTGCTGATCATCCTGCTGGTCTCCACCACCGGCATGTTCCAGTCCTATTACGGCGGCTACTGGCCACGCGGAACCATGTACCTGCTGATCTGCCTCGGCTGCCTGTCGGCGCCGGGGCGGATTCTCATGGGACCGGTGCTGACGCCCATCACCGATTTCGTGCTCCGTTATCGCTGGCAGGCGCTGCTGTTGCTGGGGCTGATCGCGACCTACCGGATGTCCGACACGGTAATGGGCGTGATGGCCAACGTCTTCTACATCGACCAGGGGTTCTCGAAGGACCAGATCGCCAGCGTCAGCAAGGTGTTCGGGCTGATCATGACCCTGGTCGGCGCCGGCTTCGGCGGCCTGCTGATCGTCCGATTCAACATCCTGCCGATCCTCTTTCTCGGCGGCTTCGCCTCCGCCGCCACCAATCTGCTGTTTCTCATGCTCGCCGGAATGGGCGCCAACGTGCAGATGCTGGTGGTCACCATCTCGTTCGACAATTTCAGCGCCGGCCTGGCCTCGACCGCCTTCGTGGCCTACTTGTCGAGCCTGACCAACCTCAAGTTCTCGGCCACCCAGTACGCGATGCTGAGCTCGCTGATGATGCTGCTGCCGCGCCTGCTCGGCGGCTATTCCGGCGTCGCCGTGGAATACCTCGGCTACCGCCATTTCTTCCTGGCCACGGCACTGCTCGGCATCCCGACGCTGGTGCTGATCGCCTGGCAGTGGGGCAAGACGCGCAAAGCCAGCGCCGACGCCCCGTCAGCGCTGGAAACCGGCAAGCACTAGAGAGCGGGCGCCTGGCGCACGTGCAGCACGCGCTGCGGGAAGGGAATCTCGATGCCCGCCGCGGTGAGGCGCTCTTTCGCCAGTTCGGTGAATTCGAACGTCACCGGCCAGAAGTCCCCGGTTGCAACCCACACCCGTAGCGACAGGTTGACGGTGCTGTCGGCCAATGCCGTGACGAACACCGCCGGCTCCGGGTCGCGCAACACACGGGCGTCCTGGGCGAGGCCCAGCAGTACTTCCCGCGCGCGCTTGATGTCGCTGTTGTAATCGATGCCGATGTTGATGTCGGCGCGACGCGTCGCCTCGCGCGAATAGTTGGTGATGATGCCGTTGGACAGGCTGCCGTTGGGCACGATGACCGTCTTGTTGTCGCCGGTCTTGAGCGTGGTATGGAAGATCTGGATGCCCGCGACGCTGCCGCTCACGCCTTGCGCCTCGATCCAGTCGCCGACGCGAAAGGGGCGGAACAGCAGGATCAGCACGCCGCCGGCGAAGTTCGACAGACTGCCCTGCAAGGCCAGGCCGACCGCCAGACCGGCCGCACCGATCATCGCGATGAACGACGCGGTCTCGACGCCCGCCATCGAGGCCACGCTGATCAGCAGCATCGCCTTGAGCGCGATCGCCGCCAGGCTGCCAACGAAGCCGTGCAGGGTCGGGTCCACCTGGCGCCGCTGCAACAGCGCGCCGACCTTGCCGGTCAGGCGGTTGATCAGCCACCAGCCTACCAGCAGGGTCAGCAGCGCCAAGGCGATCTGCGCGCCGTACTTCACCACCAACGGCAGCCAGGCGTCCGACAGGCTGACCAGGTAATCGATGCTTAACTCCATGAGGCACTGCTCCTATCAACGAAAAAACAGGGCCACCGCCGCCGAAGGCGATGGCCTCGCGACACCACTCGATCAGTCGCGGAAGTTATTGAACTGCAACGGCATGCCGAAATCCTTGGCGCGCAGGGTTGCGATCGCCTCCTGCAAGTCGTCGCGCTTCTTGCCGGTGATGCGCACCTGCTCGCCCTGGATGGCGGCCTGGACCTTGAGCTTGGTGTCCTTGACGTGCGCGACGATCTTTTTCGCCAGCTCCTTGTCGATGCCTTCGCGCAACGCCACGTCCTGCTTCACGGTCTTGCCGGAGGGATAGGCGTCCTTGATCTCCAGGCACTGGATGTCGATCTTGCGCTTGACCAGGCTCAGCTTGAGGATTTCCAGCATCTGCTCCAGCTGGAAGTCCGCCTCGGCGGTGAGATGGACCGTCAGTTCCTTGAGTTCGAAGCTCCCTTTACCGCGCAGATCGTAGCGGCGATCCAGCTCCTTGATGGCGTTGTCCACGGCGTTGGTGACTTCGTGCTTGTCCAGCTCGGACACCACGTCGAACGAGGGCATGCGATATCTCCAGATTGATGAGCGGCGCCGCGCGATACGCGCACGGACGCCTGGCTTGACGATTGAATTGCGCGCTCATTATAACTGCTCGACTTGACGACGCCCGACCGCAGGGACGATGCAGGTCAGCCAGCGCTCGTACAGGCGTTGCCGCCCGCGCACCCTCCCCGGCTCGATTAACATGGCTCGTCGCCACGCCTTTCCCATGCAGAGCCAGCCCCATGCCCAATCCGCAACTGAGCATCCTGGTGGTCGATGACGCCAAGTTCTCCAGCGCCATGATCGGCCGCGCGCTGTCGCAGGCCGGCTACCAGGACATCCGCTTTGCCAGCAGCGCCGCCGGTGCCCTCGCACAGCTCGAGGAACGCCCCGCCAGCGTACTGTTGGCCGATTGGCTGATGCCTGAAATGGATGGCCTCGAGCTGACCGCGCGCGTGCGCCAGCTCGACGAGATGACCGATCACTACACCTATATCGTGCTGCTCACCGGGCGCGAGGGCGACAACATCCTGGGCGAAGCCTTCGATCACGGCGTGGACGACTTCATCAGCAAGTCGGCGATAAACGAGCAGCTCGTGCCTCGCGTCTTCGCCGCCGATCGGCTCTGCGGCACCCTGCAACGGCTGCTGCAGGAAAAGCGCCTGCTCACCCAGAACATCGCCAGCCTCGAGCAGCGCAACCTGGTCGATCCGCTGACCGGCCTGGGCAATGCCCGCTACCTGGCACAGAAGCTCGCCGACAGTCTCCGGCAGATCGAGTACCGCGGCAGCGCCCTGTGCTACCTGCTGATCGGCATCAACGACGCGCAAACGCTGCGCCAGCGCCACGGCGAGGCCTTCTACCACGAACTGCTGCACGGCATCGCCCGGCGACTCCAGCAACTGGTGCGCCCGCTCGACGTGCTCACCCGGCTGGACGATGACCGCTTCGCCCTGATCACGCTGCTCGATGACTTGCAGGAATGCGCGCCGAGCAGCTTCAAGCGGCTGCATGAAGGGCTCAATCTCAAGGCGTTCAAGACCAGCGAAGGCTTCGTCACCGTCAAGGCGGCCATCAGCCTGGTCGGTCTCGATGCCAAGGCACTGCCGGTCGAAGCGAGCGCCATCCAGGCCCAGGCCGCCGCGCTGCTGCCCGACGCGCAGGCCAGCGGCCGCATCGCCTCGCAACGCCTGCCCAGCCGTGGCTGAAACGACCTGGCACATCCTCGGCGCCGGCAGCCTCGGCAGCCTGTGGGCCACCCGCCTGGCGCGCGCCGGCCAGCCCGCCACGCTGATCCTGCGCGACGAGGCCCGACTGTCGCGGTACCGGGCTTGCGGCGCTCTCGAATTGGTCGAGCCAGACGGCACCTCACGCTGGGCCTTGCCCGCCGAGACCGCCGCAGCCGACACGCCCATCCAGCGCCTGGTCGTCGCCTGCAAGGCCTACGATGCCGAAGCCGCCGTCGCCTCGATCGCCCACCGGCTCGCGCCCGGCGCCGACCTCCTGCTGCTACAGAACGGCATCGGCAGCCAGCAGGCCATCGCCGAGCGGTGGCCCCTGGCGCATTGCATATTCGTGTCCAGCACCGAGGGCGCCTACCTGCGCGGCGATCATCAGGTGGTGCACGCGGGGCGCGGTCACAACTGGCTCGGAACTCCAGCCAGCGAGGCCGAGCCCGCCTGGTGCACGGCGCTGTCGACCTCTGCGATACCCGCGACCTGGACGGGCGATATCCTCGACCGGCTCTGGCGCAAGCTCGCCCTCAATTGCGCGATCAACCCGTTGACCGTATTGCACGATTGCCGCAACGGCCTGCTACGCAACCACGAGGGCGAGGTGAATGCCCTGTGCGCCGAACTGGCGGACCTGCTCGCCGCCACCGGTCACCCGGCCGCCGCCTTCGGCCTGCGGGATGACGTCTGGCGGGTGATCGATGCCACCGCGAACAACTACTCGTCGATGTATCAGGACGTCGCGCGACGGCGCAGGACCGAAATCGCCTTCCTGCTCGGCCAGGCGTGTCGGCAGGCCGACACGCACGACCTCCCGGTGCAGCGCCTGCGGGCCGTTCACGCTCGCCTGCGAACGCACCTGCGCGCGCTCGGTTTGCCGGACGACTGACACGCCATCTACCCTCGCCTTCGGCGTCGTCCCGCTTGCGATGCCGGGCACCTAACCGATTACCGGGCGGTCGAACGTCCGCTCGCCTCGCACAGAAACGAACATGAGCCTACGCCAGCGTCTCAAGAATCTGCCCGTCGGCCACAAGCTGCTGGTCGCCCTGCTCGTGCTGCTGGCCGCCGTGTTGCTGGTGGCCAACCTCGCCTTCATCAGCGCGGCGTACTGGATTTCCCGCCAGAGCGTCGCGCCCCAGGCGATGCACACGCTCGGCGCGCTCTTCGCGACCGAGGAGCTGAGCGCCGCCGCGATGGCCTCGCGCGGATCGGCCAACGCCCTGTTGCAGCGCCTGGAGAGCTACGCACCCTTGCGCGCGGCCCGCCTGTACGACCCGCAGGGCCAGCCGTTCGCCGAATTGCAGCGGGGCGATCCGCTGGAACTGCCGGAGCGGCTCGAGGATTTCAAGCGCTGGCACGGGCAAGAGTTTCGCGCCAACCTGATGGTCGAACTGCCCCAACCGCAAGGACCGCCGGCCCACCTGCTGCTGGTGGCCACCAGCGAACTGCCCGATGCGTTCTACACCGGCACCCTCACCGCCAGCCTCGGCATTCTGGTGGTGTGCCTGCTGCTTTGGGTGGTGGTCGCCGGGCAGATCCGCAACCTCATCACCCGGCCGATCCGCGACCTGGAGCGGCTGTCGCGGCAGGTGACGCACGACGAGGACTACTCGCTGCGCGCGCGCCCGCGCAACCATGACGAGATCGGTCACCTGGCCGACGCCTTCAACACCATGCTGTCACGCATGGAAGCGCGCGAAAGCCAGCTCAAGCGCGCCCGCGACGACGCACAGGCGGCCTTCGATCATGCGCGCGGGCTGGCCGAGGAGACCCGCAACTCCAATCGCAAGCTGGAGCTCGAAGTGCAGGTCCGCAGCAAGATCGAGCGCAAGCTGACGGGCTTCCAGAACTACCTCAACAGCATCATCGACTCGATGCCCTCGGCCCTCATCGCGCTCGACGAGCAGCTCTACGTCACCCAGTGGAACCAGGAAGCCAGCGCGCTTTCCGGCACTCGGCTGGATGACGCGCTGAACCAGCCGGTCTTTCTCGCCTTCGAGCCGCTCAAGCCCTTTCTCCAGCAGATCCGCCGTACCGCCGAGCGCCATACGGTCGAGAAGATCGAGCGGGTCACCTGGCTGCGTGACGGCGAGCCGCACCACTACGCACTGACGTTCTACCCGCTGATGGGCAGCGGCGGCCGCGGCGTGGTGATCCGGATCGATGACATCACCGAGCGCATCCGCATGGAAGAAATCATGGTGCAGTCCGAGAAGATGCTGTCGGTCGGCGGGCTCGCCGCCGGCATGGCACACGAGATAAACAACCCGCTCGGTGCCATCCTGCACAACGCGCAGAACATACGCCGACGCCTGTCGCCGGCGCTCGACCGCAACCGCGAGGCGGCCGAGCAGACCGGCGTGCAGCTCGATGCGGTCAACGAGTACCTCAACCAGCGCCAGATTCCGCAGCTGCTCGACGGCATCCAGCAGGCCGGCGCGCGGGCGACCAAGATCGTCACGCACATGCTCAGCTTCAGCCGCATGAGCAACCGCCAGCTCGCCGAATGCCAGATCAGCACCCTGATCGACCAGGCCATCGAGATCGCCGGCAACGACTTCGATCTTGCCGAAGGCTTCGACTTCCGGGCGATCCGCATCGAGCGCGACTTCGACCCCCGGATCGACCGCGTCCCCTGCATCGGCAATGAACTCGAACAGGTGCTGCTGAACCTGTTCAAGAACGCCGCGCAGGCGATCCACCAGCGTGCCGACCGCGGGCAGGGTCGCATCGTCATACGTACGCGGCTGGCACCGCCGTGGGTCGAGATCGAGGTCGAGGACAACGGCGGCGGGATGCCCGAACACGTGCGCAAGCGCATCTTCGAGCCGTTCTTCACCACCAAGGAGGTCGGCCAGGGAACCGGACTGGGGCTTTCCGTCTCGTATTTCATCATCACCAACAACCACAAGGGCCAGATGCAGGTGCAGTCGCGCCCCGGCCAGGGCACGGCGTTCACGCTCCGCCTGCCGCTGGGCGCGCCAACCGATGCCGAGTGCCCGCCGACGATCGAGTGAACCATGGGTTACCGCCTTTCGAAGATCTACACACGCACCGGCGATACCGGCCAGACCGGCCTGGCCGATGGCCGTCGCGTCCCGAAGGACCATCCGCGCATCGAGGCGATCGGCGAGATCGACATGCTCAACAGCCAGCTCGGCCTGCTGCTCGCCGAGCTGGCCACGGCACAGCTCAGCGCGCCGGCCCTTGGCGAGGTGATCGAAGCGCTCGGCCCGTGCCAGCATCGGCTGTTCGATGTCGGGGGCGAACTGGCGATGCCCGACTACCAGGCGCTGCCTCAGTACGAAATCGACCGTATCGAAGGCCTCATCGACCGCTGGAACGATGAGCTCGGCCCGCTGACCGACTTCATTCTGCCGGGCGGTTCGCGTGCGATCGCCCAGGCTCACGTCTGCCGCAGCGCGGCCCGAACGGCCGAACGCTGCTGCCAGCGACTGAATGCCGAGGAGCCGCTGCGCGCATCGCCGCTCGCCTACCTGAACCGCCTGTCGGACCTGCTGTTCGTCGCCGCACGGCTGATCGCACGGCGCCAGGGACTGCCGGAAATCCTCTGGCAACCGGCCGGGGCGACCGATGCCTGAGGTGCCGCGCGACACGCGCCGCCGGGAGGGCCTGCATGCCGCCTGGGAAGGCTTCATCGTCGCGCTGGTCGTCATCAACCTCGCCCTGATCCTGTTCGACAGCCTGTTCTCCCTGGCCTTCGTCGCCTCATCGCTGGAGCGCTGGCTGCCGACCCTGACGCGCTTCTATGCCGAGCGCATCCACACACGCTTCGCGCTCATCGACCTGGGCTTCGTCGCCATCTTCATCGCCGACGTGCTCATCGGCTGGGCCGTGGCGATCTATGAACGCCGCTATGCGCGCTGGTACTACTACCCCTTCGCCCATTGGTACGACGTGCTCGGCTGCATCCCGCTGGCCGGCTTGCGCTGGCTGCGGGTGCTGCGGGTCATCGTGCTGGCGGTGCGCTTGCAGCGGCTCGGCCTGATCGACATGCGCCGCTGGGCGCTGTACGGCTTCGTCAACCGCTACTACCAACTGCTGCTCGAGGAGTTGTCCGATCGCGTCATGGTCAAGCTGTTCACCCGCCTGCAGCAGGAGATCGGCACCACCGACGATCTCGCCCGGCGGCTGGTCGACGAGGTCGTACGGCCACGCAAGGAGCGCGTGCTGGCCGACGTTTCGCGACGCCTGCAGGCAATGGTGGAAAGCGGTTATCGCGACAACCGCGGGGCGATCGAAGGCTACGTCAGCCACCTGATTCACACCGCCCTGGCGGAGAACCCCGAAATCCAGCGCCTGCGCCGTTTGCCGCTCGGCGACCGGGTAGCCGAAACCCTCGACGACGCGCTCGCCGATATCGCCCGTCGCCTCATTCAGGCTGGCGTCGACGGGTTGCAGGGGCCAGCCTTCCAGGCGCTCGCGGGCAACCTGTCCGAGCGCTTCTTCGAAGGCTGGCTGCAACGGGACGAGGAGACCGACCTGGCGCTCGAGGAGCTGCTGGTCGACATCATCGAGGTCCTCAAGCAGCAGATTCTGGACCGGCGCTGGAGCGCCTTCGTCGGGCCACCGCTGCCGCCCTCCCCGCCGCGCTGATCAGCGCACCTCGCCCACGCGGGCGCCGATGATCATCTCCGAGGCCCAGTTCACCAGCAGCGAGGTATAGGCCTTCTGGTGGCAGTCGTCGGACAGCGCGTGGTCAGCGCCGTCGATGATGCGATGGGTCAGCGAGTGGGTGCGGGAAAACGCCGCCCGGTAGCTCATGATGGCCGGATGCGGGACGAAGGTATCGTGCTCGGATTCGACGATCAGCACGTCGCCCGTGAACTCGGCGCAGGCACGCAGCGCACGGTTCTCGGCCGCCGGCACGCGCGTGCTGCGGTATTGCCGGAGCCCTTCGCGGTCGAGATCGCGCTTGGCCACCGTCCAGTCGTCATCGCGATAGAGCGCCGGCACACGCAGGGCCAGCCAGCGCACCGGCCGCAACGAGGTCAGGATCGCCGACAGGTAGCCGCCATAGCTGGTGCCGACGACGGCGATCGCCGAGGGGTCGATGTCCGGGTGTTCCACCAGCAAATCGTATGCGGCGAGCAGATCGCGCAGGTTGTGCTCGCGGTTCACCGTTTTCTGCTGGGCGATGGTCTCGCCGTGCCCGCGCAAATCGAACGATAGGCAGACGCACCCCAGTCCCGCGATGCCGCGCGCGCGATCCAGATCGCGCTCCTGGCTGCCGCCCCAGCCATGGACGAACAGCACGCCCGGCATCTTCGCCTCCGGGCTGAGAAAGGTTCCGGCAATACGCTCCTGGTCGACGAGAATCTCGACCGGTCGGCTATAGGTCGTCATGGGGTTTTACCGTCGCGCACTTGGTGATGAAACCGACTTCGGCGTCCTCGCCGCGAAACAGGAGGGTCGCGCCGGGCGGCGGCTCCGCCTGGCTCCCGTACAGCTCGAAGGACGACGCCTGCACCGCACGCAGCCCGGGATCGGCCGCGAAGGCCTCCAGCGCGGCGATCTCGGCGCTCGACGCCCCGCCGATTCGCCAGGATTGCTCCAGCACGCCGGAGCGTGGCTGCCCTTCGCCATCCATGCCTTCGGCAATGTCGTAGTTGCGCCGCGAAGCCAGCAGTCCGGGGTAGCACGCGATGGCCGCCTCGTCGTACGCCTGCGCCTGCGAGACCGCCAGTCGTGTGCGCTCCGGCAGCTCGATGTCGAGCAGCGCGTCGAAGCCGCCGCGCACCACCACCAGGTCGGACCCGCCATAGACCTGCTCGCCCCGGTTGTCCGGGCTGAGCCGCTGGGTGCCGTAGTAGGTGGCGATCTGTCCGCCGACCCGCACCTGGCCGACGCTGAAGGTCGTCACATGCTCCAGATTGTCTTCGAGCACCAGGCCGCAGGCGGCCAGCTCGTGCGTGTCGAGCGCTTGCAGCGCCTGTTCCAGCTCATCGCGATTCTTGAAGGTCACCTGCCCGCGCCCGCCGGTCGCCCGCACGGGCTTGAGCCGCGCCGCACCGTGCTCCAGCAGGCGCAAGCCCGCTTCCCGCGCATCGGCCAGGGAGAAGGCGGTGAATCCGGGCAACACACTGTCAGTGACCCGATCGGTGAACGCGTGCGACCAGCCGCGTGGCGCGCTCGCCTGCGGCCCGATCAGCGGATGGGTGATCGCCTTGGTTTCGATGAAGGGCTCGGGCACCAGCCCGCCGAACAGATCGAGCTCGCTTGCCAGGCCTAGCGCCTGGGCCTGTTCGCTCCCGACGAGCGTGCCGGATGGCACCACGTACAGCCGCTGGGCATAGCGCTCGCCCGGCCGGTACTGGCCGATGAACTCGATGCCGAGCAAGGCCGCGATGCGCTGCGCCAAGGCCCGGTGGACGGCAGTTTCGTGTTCCGGCTCGCGGGACCGGTTCGGATAATGGACGACGGCCTCGGGGACCGCTCGGGAAGACTCCCGTTCAGGCATGGGTACTGTCGCTCCTGATGGCACGGGCGCTATGGCCCGTCGATTGGCGGACTTCGCCGTTGCAGGGTAGACAGCATCGAGTGGCGGACGATCCTCCGTTCTGCCGGCTGGCATTGCCGGTGACCGGGCATGAAAAAACGCAGCAGCCTTGCGGCATGCTGCGTTCGGTGACCGCCCTGGGGTCAGGCGTCGGAGCGAATCAAGTGATCGAAGGCGCTGAGCGAGGCCTTGGCGCCCTCGCCCACCGCGATCACGATCTGCTTGTACGGCACGGTGGTCACGTCGCCCGCGGCGAAGATGCCGGGCAGCGAGGTCTGACCGCGCGCATCGACGACGACCTCGCCGCGAGGGCTGAGTTCGACCGTCCCCTTGAGCCAATCGGTGTTGGGCACCAGGCCGATCTGCACGAAGATGCCTTCCAGCTCGAGCGAGTGGAACTCACTGGAGTTGCGATCCTTGTAGGCCAGGCCGACGACCTTCTGCCCGTCGCCCTTCACCTCGCTGGTCAGCGCGCTGGTGATGACTTCCACGTTCGGCAGGCTGAACAGCTTCTTCTGCAGGACGGCATCGGCACGCAGCTGGCTGTCGAACTCGATCAGGGTGACATGGGCCACGATACCGGCCAGGTCGATCGCCGCCTCCACGCCCGAGTTGCCGCCACCGATCACCGCCACGCGCTTGCCCTTGAACAGCGGGCCGTCGCAGTGCGGGCAGTAGGCTACGCCACGGCCGCGGTATTCCTGCTCGCCGGGCACGTTCATTTCACGCCAGCGCGCGCCGGTGGCCAGGATCACGGTCTTGGCCTTCAGCTCGCCGCCGCCGGCGAACCGGATGGTATTGAGGCCGCCCGGCTCGGTGCAGGGCACCAGTGCCTCGGCGCGTTGCAGGTTCATGATGTCGACCTCGTACTGACGCACGTGCTCTTCCAGCGCGCGGGCCAGCTTCGGTCCCTCGGTCTCCTGGACGGAGATGAAGTTCTCGATCGCCATGGTGTCCAGCACCTGACCACCGAAGCGCTCCGCCGCGACGCCCGTACGGATGCCCTTGCGTGCAGCGTAGATGGCGGCCGACGCGCCCGCCGGCCCACCGCCGACCACCAGCACGTCGAAGGCGTCCTTGGCGTTGAGCTTCTCGGCGTCACGGGCAGCGGCACCGGTGTCGATCTTGGCGAGGATTTCCTCGACGCCCATGCGGCCCTGGCCGAACAGCTCGCCATTGAGGTAGAGGCTGGGCACCGACATGATCTGGCGCTCGTTCACCTCATCCTGGAACAGCGCACCGTCGATGGCGACGTGGCGGATGTTCGGGTTGAGCACGGCCATCAGATTCAGTGCCTGAACGACGTCCGGGCAGTTCTGGCACGACAACGAGAAATAGGTTTCGAAGTTGAATTCGCCTTCGATGGCCTTGATCTGTTCGATCACGTCGGCTTCAAGCTTCGACGGGTGGCCGCCGACCTGCAGCAAGGCCAGCACCAGCGAGGTGAATTCATGGCCCATCGGGATGCCGGCGAAACGCAGGCTGATGTTTTCCCCGGGGCGGTTCAACGAGAACGACGGGGTGCGTGCATCGGCGCCGTCGGTCTTCAGGGTGATCTTGTCGGTCAGGCCGACGATGTCTTGGAGCAGGCCGTGCAGCTCGCGGGATTTGTCGCTGTCATCGAGGGACGCGACGATCTCGAACGGCTTGGTGACCTTTTCCAGATAGGCTTTCAACTGGGTCTTCAGGTTGGCGTCCAACATGAGCGCTGACTCCCGTTTTCGAATTTCAGAGACGACGACGCCCGGCCGGGTTGCGACCGGGCGTCTCTTTCACCCGGACCCATCAGGGAGCCCAAGGTGCGAAACAACAGGCTGGATGGGTCGGCCTGTGCCGACCCGAAGCCGTCGTCAGATCTTGCCGACCAGGTCCAGGGACGGAGCCAGGGTCGCTTCGCCTTCCTTCCACTTGGCAGGGCAGACTTCGCCCGGGTGGGCGGCGACGTACTGAGCGGCCTTGACCTTGCGCAGCAGGTCGGACGCGTCACGGCCGATGCCTTCGGCGGTGATTTCGACGGCCTGGATGATGCCGTCGGCGTCGACGATGAAGGTGCCGCGGTTGGCCAGGCCCTGGTCTTCACGCAGCACTTCGAAGTTGCGGCTGATCTGCATGGTCGGGTCGCCGATCATGGTGTACTGGATCTTGCCGATGGTCTCGGAGCTGTCGTGCCAGGCCTTGTGGGTGAAGTGGGTGTCGGTCGACACGGAGTAGATTTCAACGCCCAGCTTCTGGAACTCTTCGTAGTGATCAGCCACGTCGCCCAGCTCGGTCGGGCAAACGAAGGTGAAGTCAGCCGGGTAGAAGAAGAACACGGACCACTTGCCCTTCAGGTCGGCCTCGGTCACTTCGATGAATTTGCCGTTCTTGAACGCCTGGGCTTTGAAAGGCTTGATTGCAGTGTTGATGACAGACATCACGTCACTCCTTTGCTGTTGAGAATAGCGGGTCGAAATTTAACGCTGCCTACCTTAACCGATGAAACCGACCCGTGTGATTGATTGCGGGAATGGGATCGATTGGGTTGCTCTATCCCTGGCCCGGCAGCCGTGCGGCTAGTGATCGACCGGCGATCGGAGGCTTGGTTCAGCGGGCCAGAACTGCCGAATCGCCGCGACCCCCTGGGCGCCGCTGTACCAGGCGCGCATCAGGTCGCCTGGGCCGAGCCCACCGAGCAGGTAGACCGGTCGATCGAGGTGGCGAACCCATTCGGCGGCCTGTGCCCAGCCGATCGCGCCGGCGTGCGGGTGGGTCTCGGTCTGGCATACGGGCGAAAGCGTCACGAAGTCCACGTCCAGCGCCACGGCACGCGCCAGCTCGGTGGCGTCGTGGCAGGAGGCCCCGAGCAACCGGTCGGAGGGCAGCGGACGCACGCCTTTCGGTAGCTGGTCGAGCTGCGCTGCCGTCAAGTGCCAGCCGGCGCGGGGAAAGTCGCTCGCCCATGCCAATGGCCCCTTGAGCATCAGGGTCGCCCGATCGCCACAACGCTCCATCACGAGCCCGGCCAGCCGCCGATAGGTGGCCTCGTCCACATCCGGCAGGCGGAGCTGAACGAGCGTGATCCCGGCTTCGATCGCACGCTCCACGCCGCGGAGCAGCTCGTTTTCGGCGAGTCGTTCCGGCGTGATCAGATAGCGATCCGGGAGCTGCGCGGCGCGCACGATCGGCGTGTTGGCCTGCGGCACCTCGTAGTCGGACAGCGCATGCGGCGCCACCCAGACCAGCGGCTGGCCTTCGGCACCATGCGGCTGCCCCTCGAACGCTTCGACGAGCCAGACATCGAGCAGGACCTGTTTGTCCGGGTAATCGTGAGAAATCTGGATCAGCGGCCGCGCACGGGTCACGCGAATGCCGAGCTCTTCGTCCAGCTCACGCGCCAGCGCCTGCTCGACCGACTCGCCGGCCTCTACCTTGCCACCGGGGAACTCCCAGAGGCCGCCCTGGTGCTTGTCCAGCGGCCGCCGCGCCAGCAGGACGCGTCCGCTGGCATCGCGGATCACCGCGGCGGCCACATGAACGCGACGACTCAAAGCGTCTCCCGCTCCAGCAGGGCAGCATCATGCCAGCGCTTGAAGGCGGGCCACTCGTAGATGGTCTTCACGTAGCTCGCGGCCGGCCCGTCGAGCTCGACGCGATAGGCCTTCAGCCGCGCCGCAACCGGCGCATAGAAGGCGTCGGCGATGCTTGCGCGCCCGAACAGGAACGGTCCGCCGTCACCGAAGCGTGCGCGGCAATCGGACCAGATCGCAACGACACGGGCGATGTCCGCGCGACAGTCCTCGCCGAGCCCGGCCAGGGCCTGGTCGCGCTTGAGGTCCATCGGCAGCTGGCTGCGCAGCGCCGTGAACCCGCTGTGCATCTCCGCGCAGATCGACCGTGCGAGCGCCCGCGCATAGGTATCCAACGGCCAGAGACCGGCCTCGGGAAAGCGCTCGGCCAGGTATTCGGCAATCGCCAGGGAGTCCCAGACCGGGCCCTGTTCGGTGACCAGCACCGGCACACGCCCGGTCGGCGAATGGGCGAGCAGCTTCTGGCGGCTGTCGGGCTGATAGAGCGGAATCCGGATTTCCTCGAACGGCTGGCCCGTGAGTTCGAGCGCAAGCGCCGCACGCAGCGACCAGGACGAGTAGTTCTTGTTGCCTATGACGAGTTTCACGGCGGCATTCTCCAATGACCGCCGCGTCGTGCCGCGGCGGATGCCCAGGGCGGTCAGGTACGGTATTCGGCGTTGATCCGCACGTACTCGTGCGACAGATCGGTCGTCCAGATGGTCTCGCTGCTGGTACCGCGACCCAGCTCGATGCGGATGCACAGCTCGGCCTGCGCCATGACCCTCGCCCCCTGCTCTTCGGTATAGGTCGCGGCACGCCCGCCCTTGCTGGCGATGCACAGGTCATCGAGATAAACGTCGATCAGGCCGACGTCCAACTGCGGAACACCGGCGCGCCCCACGGCCGCCAGAATGCGGCCCCAGTTCGGGTCGGAGGCGAACAGCGCCGTCTTGATCAGCGGCGAGTGGGCGACCGCGTAGGCGACGTCCAGGCATTCCTGCTGGGTCGCGCCGCCATCGACTTTGACGGTGACGAACTTGGTCGCCCCTTCGCCATCGCGCACGATGCCCTGCGCAAGCTCCATCGCCACGTCGAAGACGGCCTGCTTCAAGGCGGTGAACAAGGGGCCGGACGCCTGGCTGATTTCCGGCAATGCGGCCTGGCCTGTGGCGATCAGCATGCAGCAGTCGTTGGTCGAGGTGTCGCCGTCGATGGTGATGCGGTTGAAGGATTTGTTGGCGGCGTCGCGCAAGAGGTCCTGCAGCACGCCCTGCGCGACCTTCGCGTCCGTGGCGATATAACCGAGCATCGTCGCCATGTTGGGGCGAATCATGCCCGCGCCCTTGGAAATACCCGTCACGGTGACGGTCACGCCGTCATGCTCGAACTGCCGGCTGGCACCCTTGGGCAGGGTGTCGGTGGTCATGATGCCGGCGGCGGCTTGCGCCCAGTTCGTCTCGCTGAGGTCGGCGAGCGCGGCGGGCAGGGCCGCTTCGATCTTCTCGACCGGCAGCGGCTCTCCGATCACACCTGTGGAAAATGGCAGCACGGCGCCTTCGTCCACCCCGGCCAGCTCGGCCAGCCGGGCACAGGTGCGCTGCGCCGCCACGAGTCCAGGCTCACCGGTGCCGGCATTGGCATTGCCGGTGTTGGTCAGCAAGTAGCGAACCCCGCCATGCACGCGCTTCTTGGCCAGGATGACTGGCGCGGCGCAGAAGGCATTGAGCGTGAACACCCCGGCCACGGTGGCGTTTTCCGAACAGCGCATGACGACGACGTCCTTGCGCCCGGGTCGCTTGATTCCCGCCGAGGCGATGCCGAGCTCGAAGCCGGGGACCGGATGCAGGGTAGGAAGAGGGCCAAGACCGACAGCCATGAAAGCGCTCCTTTTACAGGTGAACGAATGCAGCGTCGCGAGAGAAGAACGCCGCGAGCGGATGAACCGTCGCGGCGCGCGGATAGAACCTGTCGGGCAATCGACCTGATACGGAGGCCTGCGTTCGGCAGGCCTCTGCAAAACGATTCAGCCGATCTGCCCGTGGCAGTGCTTGTATTTCTTGCCGGATCCGCACGGGCAGGGTTCGTTGCGGCCGATCTTGTGTTCCGTGCGCACGGGAACCGCCGTCACGGCAACCTCGCCGGCGGGTTCGGCCTGCTCGGCCGGCTGGTCGAGCGGCGCCACTTCGTCGTGCTGGAACTTCATCCGCTGAGCGAGTTGCTCGGCTTCGCGGCGCAGGCGGGCCTCTTCCTCGGCCGGGTCCTCGCGGCGGATCTGGACGTGGGAAAGCACACGGATGGCGTCACGCTTGATCGACTCAAGCAGCTCCTGGAACAGCGCGAAGGACTCGCGCTTGTATTCCTGCTTGGGGTTCTTCTGCGCATAACCACGCAGGTGAATGCCGTGGCGCAGGTGATCCATCGTCGACAGGTGATCCTTCCAGGCATCGTCGAGCACGCGCAGGACGATCTGCTTCTCGAAGGTGCGCAGCGCTTCGGCGCCAGCGAGGTCTTCCTTCTCGTGGTAGGCCGCGACCAGGTCCTTGAGGATGCGCTCGCGAAGTACTTCCTCGTATAGGCGCTCGTCCTCGTCCAGCCACTGCTGAACCGGCAGGCGCAGGCCGAAATCGCTGTACAGCGCCGATTCGAGACCGGCGATGTCCCACTGCTCCGGCAGCGACTGTGGCGGAATGTACTCGCTGATGGCGGCGCTGAGCGCTTCTTCGCGGAAGGTGGCGATCGTCTCGCCGATGTCGCCGGCCGCCAGCAGGCTGTTGCGCATGTGGTAGATGACCTTGCGCTGCTCGTTGGCGACGTCGTCGTACTCGAGCAGCTGTTTGCGCATGTCGAAGTTGCGCCCTTCGACCTTGCGCTGCGCCTTCTCGATGGCATTGGTGACCATGCGATGTTCGATCGCCTCGCCGGATTCCATGCCCAGCGCCTTCATGAAGTTCTTCACCCGGTCGGAGGCGAAGATGCGCATCAGGCTGTCTTCCAGCGAGAGGTAGAACCGGCTCGAACCCGGGTCGCCCTGGCGCCCGGCGCGGCCGCGGAGCTGGTTGTCGATCCGACGCGATTCATGCCGCTCGGAGGCGATCACGTGCAGGCCCCCGGCTTCGATCACCTGCTGGTGGCGCTTCTGCCAGTCGGCCTTGATGCGCGCCGCCTTTTCTTCGTCCGGCTCTTCCAGAGCGGCGACTTCGACTTCCCAGTTGCCGCCAAGCAGGATGTCCGTTCCGCGACCCGCCATGTTGGTGGCGATGGTCACCGCGCCCGGACGACCGGCCTGGGCGATGATCTGCGCCTCCTTGTCGTGGTACTTGGCGTTGAGCACCTGGTGCTCGATGCCCTCTTCCTGCAGCAGGCGGGACACATATTCCGACGTTTCGATCGAGGCGGTACCGACCAGCACTGGACGCCCCTGCGCCTGGCACTCCTTGATGTCGGTGATGATCGCCTTGTACTTCTCGCCCTGGGTCAGGTAGACGAGGTCGTTGTAGTCCTTCCGGGCAATCGGCCGGTTGGTCGGAATGACCACCACCGACAGGCCGTAGATCTGCTGGAATTCGAACGCCTCGGTATCGGCGGTACCGGTCATGCCGGCCAGCTTGTTGTACAGGCGGAAGTAGTTCTGGAAGGTCGTCGAGGCGAGCGTCTGGCTCTCGGGCTGGATGGGCAGCCCCTCCTTCGCTTCGATCGCCTGATGCAGGCCTTCGGACAGGCGCCGCCCCGGCATGGTGCGGCCGGTGTGCTCGTCGATCAGCAGCACCTGGTTGTTCTGCACGATGTACTCGACGTTGCGATGGAACAGCTTGTGCGCGCGCAACGCGGCATAGACATGGGTCAGCAGCCCGAGGTTGTGTGCGGAATAGAGGCTTTCGCCTTCGCCCAGCAGACCGGCCTGGGTCAGCAAGGTCTCGATGAATTGATGGCCCTGCTCGTTGAGCTCGATCTGGCGGGTCTTTTCATCGACGCTGAAGTGACCTTCCTGGGTCTCGACACCTTCTTCCCCCTCGATGTGCGGCTTGAGCTGGGGAATCAGCAGGTTGATCTGCTGGTAGAGCTTGGAGCTGTCTTCGGCCTGGCCGGAGATGATCAGCGGTGTCCGTGCTTCGTCGATGAGGATCGAGTCCACTTCGTCGATCACGGCGAAATTCAGTTCGCGCTGGAATTTGTCCTCCAGACTGAAGGCCATGTTGTCGCGCAGATAATCGAAGCCGAACTCGTTGTTGGTGCCGTAGGTGATGTCCGCCGCGTAGGCGGCGCGCTTTTCCTGCGGCGGCTGGAACGGCGTGACGATGCCGACCGACAGACCGAGGAACTCGTACAGCGGTCGCATCCAGTTGGCGTCGCGCCGTGCCAGGTAATCGTTGACCGTGACGACATGCACGCCCTTGCCGGCCAGTGCGTTGAGGTAAACGGCGAGCGTCGCCACCAGCGTCTTGCCTTCGCCGGTTCGCATTTCGGCGATCTTGCCCTCATGCAGCGTCATGCCGCCGATCAACTGCACGTCGAAGTGGCGCATGCCCATCACCCGCTTGCCCGCCTCGCGGCAGACCGCGAAGGCCTCCGGCAGGATCTGGTCCAGGGTTTCACCCTTGCTCAAACGCTCCTTGAAGGCTTCGGTCCTGGCACGCAGCTCATCGTCGGACAGCGCTAGCATCTGTTCTTCGAGCGCATTGACGGCCTGGACCGCCTTCTGCATGCGCTTGACCTCGCGCTCGTTCTTGCTGCCAAAGACCTTTTTCAACAGGGGGGAAAACATATCGGCAAAGACTTCCATTCTGCGGATGGAGAGCACGGGCACAGAGGGCCGCAGCCGTGCAAAGGGGGCATTCTACTCGGAAACGCCTGTCGGGAAAGCGGCGCTCAGTCCTCGCTCGGAGCCTGCGCCAGGAAGGTTGCGGGATTCATCGGACGACCGCCTTTGCGCACTTCGAAATGCAGATGCGGACCGGTCGAGCGCCCGGTACTGCCCAGCTTCGCGATCACCTGGCCGGGCTCGACCAGATCGCCGACCTGCACGAGATTGCGCTGGTTGTGGCCGTACAGCGTGGTGTATCCATCGGCATGGCTGATCTCGACGACGTTGCCGTATCCCGGCGCCCGCTCCGCGCGCGTCACCACGCCCGCGGCGACGGCCAGGATGTCGCTGCCCGGCTCCCCGGCAAAGTCCATTCCCTTGTGCACGCTGGCGCGGCCTGTCAGCGGGTCGCTCCGCCGGCCGAACGGCGAGGAGACGAAACCGTCACGCACCGGACGCCGCGAGAGCGTTTCGGCTTCGGTGATCTGCCGATAGGCGAAGACCTGCTGGAGCACATCGAGTTGCTGCTCACGGCTGTCCAGTTGCAGCGTCAGTTCGTCAAGGGTCTCCTCGAATGTAGCTGGCTGATATTGAACACCGCCCAGCGGCTCGGCCGGACCACCCTGCCCGACCGCCAGGGAGAAATCGAACTCGCTGGCATCCAAGTCGGCGATTTCGGTCAGGCGCGCACCGAGCGCATCCAGACGGGTGAGCCTGGCCTGCAACTCGGCAACATGGGTGGCGAAGGCCTCGAGCTGGCGCTGGGCGTCACGCCGGCTGCTGGTCAGCTGTTCCAGCTGCTGGCTGAGCACCCGGGTCGCCGCGTCGGGCTGCGGCGCCTGGATCGACGGGGTCAACCACGAACCCAGGGCGATGCCGGCCGCCAGGGTCGCGCAGGTGAACAGGCCCGCCAGCGACGCGATCAGCCGCAGGTTGAGGCTGATCGAACGTGACGCACCGCGGCGGCTGAGCACGATGATGTGCATGGATTGTTCTCTCCGTTCGTTCGGCACCGGGCCAATGTCGCTCTGCTAACATTCAGCCCCGCTTCGGAAACCGGTTTCGTCATGAATCGTCGTCCCCCGCCAGCCCGCCAGCCCGCGACATTGCTGCGCGAGGCCCGGCCACTGAAGGCACTGTTCGGTGAAGCGCAACGTCTCGATCGGCTCCAGCGCCTCGTCGAGGCCCAGCTGCAAGCCGCCGCGCGCGAGTATTGCCGGGTCGCATCCTGGCGCGAGGGCATCCTGCTGTTGATCGTGACCGACGGACACTGGGCGACCCGTCTGCGCTACCAGCAGAACCGCCTGCTCCGCCAACTTCGGACATGCGAGGAATTCGCGACCTTAGCGAAGATTCAGTTTCGCGTGCAACCGACCTCCGGCACCAACCGTGCGCCCGATCGCATACCGCGGCGCTCGGATGCCGCCGCGCAGAGCCTCGAGGAAGCCGCCGAAGGCATCGATGACCCGAAGCTGCGGCAGGCGCTCCAGCGATTGGCCCGTCATACGCGCCCCTCTACGGACTAGCACAGGGAACGAACATGGCAAGTCGAGTCATCTTGATCACCGGGTGTTCCAGTGGAATCGGGCGAGCGCTGGCCGAGGCCTTCCGAGAAAATGGCGACCAGGTCTGGACGACCGCTCGCAAGGACGCCGACGTGCAAGCCTTGAACGCCGCCGGATTCGAGGCGCTGCGGCTCGACGTCGACGATCCGGCGGCCATCCGGGATGCCCTCGCCCAGATCGAGCGGCAGGCCGGACGGCTCGATGTGCTGATCAACAATGCCGGGTACGGCGCGATGGGGCCCTTGCTGGACCTCGACGCGGCGGCCCTGCAACGCCAGTTCGCGACGAACGCAGCCGCTCCGGTTTCGATGGTGCGCGCCAGCTTCGATCTGCTTCGCCGCAGCCGCGGCCTGGTAATCAATATAGGCAGCGTCTCGGGTGTGCTGGTCACGCCGTTCGCCGGCGCCTACTGCGCATCGAAGGCGGCCATCCATGCCCTGAGCCAGGCACTGCGCATGGAGCTGCGGCCGTTCGGCATTCGCGTCATGGAAGTCCAGCCCGGCGCGATCGAGTCGCGCTTTGGCGAGCATGCCAGCGACGAAGCCGGCAAGGCCTTGCAAGCCAACTCCCCCTGGTGGCCGTTGCGCGATCAGGTCGCCGCACGGGCCGGCGCTTCGCAGCAACAGGCGACACCCGCACGGCACGTCGCGCAGGCGGTCGTCCGAGCCACCCGAGACCGGCCGCCGCGCATCCTGCGCATCGGTCGCGGCAGCCGACTGCTACCGTTCATGGCCCGCTGGCTGCCGGCACCTTTGGTCGAATCGCTGTTATGCAGACGATTCGGCCTCGACCAAAGGCTTTGATCAAGCGCTTGGCAGCCCGCCGGCAAATCCTTAAGCTGTATGCCCATACAGTGATGGCACGACAGGAAACCGAGGTGACCGATGGCCGTAGAAGTGGTGTACCGCAGCAGCAGAGACCCGGAGCGCTTGTTCATGGATAAAGCTGAAGCAGATCGTCACGACAAGATGCTCGAGCTGGCCGAAGCGCTCGGCGCTACGCTCATGGCGGCCGTTCCGTCACTCAGCGAGCAGCAGGCCGAGGATGTCGGCATCTTCATGGCCAAGCACCGCGAGCACTTCGCCAAGGCCTTCAAGCAGAATCTGGAGGCGCTGGCGGAGCTGTCGCAGCCCCCGTCCAGCTGAGGCCAGTGCGCGGTCCTGTCGCACCGCCGAACGGCATGCGTTTGACGAACTTGTGGCCATCATGGGCAGTCAATTGCTGGCAGCCATACCCTGGGGGTAGCCCTATGAAGAGCCCATTTCAGATGATCAGCGATGCCTTCCAGCCTCGCTATCGCGTGAATTTCAGTATCGACAAACCGGACGGCAGCATCTTGCTGACGCTTTCGGATGACAACGGTGCGGCCGTCAAACGCTACATCGCGCCCGGCCAGTGGAAGGATCGCGAGAAGCTGCAGCGCCTGATTGCCAGCCTGAGCGCTACCCTCGCGATCGAGCAGGACGACACCTCCGCCCACGCCGTTCAGGCCCTGCGCAACGCTCGGTCCTCGCATTCGCTCCAAGCCTGACGCGTCCCCGCCGCCACACAAAACAACAACAAGAACCCGTCTCCCTCGCTTGCGGCCAGCCCGTCGAGCCGAAGCACCCCTGCCCGCCCTCTATCTGCCGACGAACCGATCAAAGCAGAGCCAGGCTCTTCGCCCGAGCCACCGCCTGGGTGCGACGAGCGACCCCCAGCTTGGTGTTGATCCGCCGCGCATGGGTCTTGACCGTATGCAAGGAAATGAACAGCTGCTCGGCAATCTCCTGGTTCGAGCAACCCTGCGCGATCAGCCGAAGCACCGTCAGCTCCCGGTTGCTCAGCACCAGGTCATCGGCAGTCGCGACGGGCTCGTCGATGTCGCGCTCGTAATGCTGCAAGCGCTCGTGAAGGGTTTCGTCCTTGTTGCCGAGCACACGCGCCAGCCAGCCAGGTTGCCGCTGCTGCAATTCGTAAAGGGGTTTGACGAGCTTTCGCCTGGCCGCCTCGGTCAATGCCCGACGCAGTTCGGTGTCGGCCTCGCTCGCCCTGCCCGCCATCAGCAGCGCCTCCGCCAGGGTGAACCGGCTTTCGCAGGCCAGGCACAGCCGCTGACCGAGCATGCTCTCGGCGATCAAGGCCTGAAGGCGGGTGATTGCCAGCTGCGGATGGCCTTCGAGCATGTCCACGACAGCCCGGTAGCGCTGCAGGCGCGGCAACAGTTCATAGAAGCCTGACGGCGCCAGGAAATCGCCTGATTCGTACAGCTCGGCCACCAGCTCGAACGCATTGCGCGCCTTGATCAGCTCCCCTTGATTCAGCCAGGCCAGGCCGGTGGCGAACTGGAGAATGCCGCGAAAACGCGACTCCGGCACATGACGCCATTGCATCATGCGCTCGGCCTCGCGCAGCCAATGATAGGCAGTCGGCATGTCCTGGTTGCGAATCGCCAGCTCGCCGAGGCCCAGGTAGCCGAAGAACGCGTAGGAGTCACCGCAATTTTCCGTCTCGGCCCGCCCTTCTTCGTAGGCTTGCCGCGCCTGCTCGTCGAGCCCCTGGTAGGCGAGCAGGTGGCCTTGCAAAAGCTTCAGCCGGCCCAGTATCGGGCTATGACGGACGCTGTCGCGCAACGAAACGAAGGCCTGATCGAGCACACCCACCGCCCGGCTGAATTCACCGGTGATCTCCAGCAACTGGACCCGATCGACGGTCAGCATCACTTCATACAGCAGGCTGCCGTTGAGCCGGGCGAGCTTCATGCCTTCGCTGTTGTAATGCAGCGCCGGATCGATGTCGCCCTCGGCCATCGCCTGCTGGGTAAGCGCCTGGTAGCAGAGCACCCTCTGGGCCCATGAGTGATCGGTCAGCACCTCCAACGCCTGCAGGCAGTGTTCGCGCGCCGAGGGCTCGCCGCGCAACCGCGCAAGAAAGCCGCGCAAGGCCTGCCAGTGAGCCAGCAACAAGGCCTGGCGGCGCGCATCAGGCCGCGGGAAGAACTTGGCGAGATTCGCCAGGCATTCATCGACCTCATCCAGCCGCGCACAGATGATCAAGGCCCAGCCATGCAGCACGATCAACCGGGTGGTGCTGGCGAACAGCGCCTGGGGCAACTCGGCGCGCCAGCGGAGGAAATGCGAGACGTTTTCGCCGATCAGCAACTGCTCCTGCCCGAAACGCTGCAGGTAGTTCGCCGCCACCTCCGACTGGCCCGCCCAGAGGGCATGTTCCACGGCCTCGCGCATCTCGCCCTTGCTGGCGAACCACTGGCAGGCGCGCAGGTGCACCTGGGTTGGCAGAACCGCCTCGGGCAAACGCTGCAACAGCTGTGCGAACGGTCGCCAGAGGCGGAACCACTCGCCGCAGCTATCCAGCTGGCGAATGAACAGTTGCCGGGATTTCAACTGATCGAGCAGGCCGGTCCCTGCCCCATCGAGCACATGCTCGCAAAGCGCAGCGGAGAAGCGAGGCATGCGCGCCAGCACGAACAGCGCATGGCGGATGTCCTCGGCCACGCCATCCAGCACCTCACGATAGATGTAGTCGCGCAACAGCGGCGTCCCCGCCGCGAGCCGCTCACGCAAGGACTGTTCGTCGGCATTCAGCAGAAGGAGGCAGACGCCTGCGAGCCAGCCCTCCATGCACTGCGAGAGATCGCGGAAGGTGTCTTCGGGCAGTCGCAAGCGATGGAGCCCCAGCAGGAGCCGCAGCTCCGCCTCGGTAAGGGCGAGCGCCTCGGCCTCCAGCTCCAGAAGATCACCCTGCAACAGCAGGCGCGGCAGCTTCCAGTCCGGCAGGCGGCGGCTGGTCACCCACCAGGCAACGGTGTCGGGGCCACTGACCAGCATCGCGTCCAGACAGGCGTCGAGCTCGGGGCTCGGGTCCCTCGGGTAGTCGTCGAGCATGATCCAGCAGGGTCCGGGCGCCTGCGCGAGCAAGCGCCGCAGGCTGGTCTGCACGTCCGGACCGGCGTCGGGCAGGCGGCCGAATGCCTCGCACAGCTGCTCATAAAGTTGCTGCGGCGAACAGGCGGATCCAGCCAGATCGAGCCACACGACGCCCGTCCCGGCTGGCACGGCCTTGGCACAGGCCTTCATCAGCACGCTCTTGCCGAATCCGGCCGGAGCGCAGAGCAGGCGCAGGCGGCAGTGGGTCGTGAGCAGTGGCTCGATGAGCCGGGATCGTTCGATGTATTGCGGCGGAAGTCGCGGGCCAGCCATCACGGTAGGCGCGGCGTTGGCGGCAGCGATGGCACCCAGTGGTGAACCTGCGGACATGGCAACGGCTCTCTCTTGTTCGACTCCGGTGCGGGCCGGAGCTGGGCTTCACCCCTTTGAGCTAATGGCCGAAAAGTATCACCTAACCCAGCGGTCGAACAAAAAAAGGCGGCCGTATGGCCGCCTTATCTAACCAACTGATGACGCGGGATCAGCGAACCCCGGCATTACGCAGCGCAGCGGGCGTGAAATCCCGAGCGGAGGCTTCGTAGCCGTACTCGAAGGGCTCTTCCTCGTTGCTCATGCCGATGGCCAGATAACGACCGGCGATGATGTCGTAAAGCGCCTCGAAGGCATACGCCGGCACCTTCTCCGGGTAATGCTGCAGCAGGTGGGCTTCACCGACGCGCCACAGTTGGCCACGACCGTCATAAAGCTCCGACTGGGCGATGATCCAGCTGTCCTCGTCGACGTAGAACTTGCGCTTGGCGTAGATGTTGCGCTCACCTTCCTTCAGGGTCGCCTCGACTTCCCAGACGCGGTGCAGTTCGTAGCGAGCCAGATCCTGATTGACGTGACCGGCTTTCAGGATGTCCTCGTACTTCACGTCCTTCGAGTTGATCTCGTAGCTGTTGTACGGAATGAACATCTCGCGCTTGCCGATGAGCTTCCAGTTGTAGCGGTCCGGCGCGCCGTTGAACATGTCGAAGTTGTCCGACGTACGCATGCCATCGGCGGCCGTGCCCGGACCGTCGTAAGCCACCTGCGGCGCGCGACGAACGCGGCGCTGACCAGCGTTGTAGATCCAGGCCTGGCGCGGTTCCTTGACCTGGTCGAGCGAGTCGTGAACCAGCAGCACGTTGCCGGCCAGACGCGAAGGCGCCGTGACCCGCTGCTTGAAGAACAGCAGGGCGTTCTTCGAATCTTCCGGATCCAGGTCCTTCATTTCGCTGGGAAACGCGACTTCGTCCTCGAAGTGCACCAGGGTGTAGCTGCCGTCGGTCTGGGGCGTCGCCTGCACGATGTTGCGACGCACGTTGCCACCGCGATAACGCGTGATGTGGTTCCAGATGACCTGCAGACCGTTTTCCGGAATCGGGAAAGCGTAGTACCGGCTATCGGCGAAGTTCGCGAGGCCGTTGCCGCCCTCGACCAGCTGGGTGTTCAGGGCGCTCTTCTTGGCCGCTTCGTAGATGCGATCAGGTACCGCCGCGCTGCGGTGCGTCTCGAATACCCGCATCTTGTAGGTTTCGGGGTAGCGCTTGAACATGGCGATCTGGCCCGCGGACAGCTTGTCCTGGTACTGCTCGTAGTTCTGCGCGGTGATCACGAACTTGGGCTGCTCGCCCTCGAACGGGTTGGTGATGTGACCGTCCTCGAGAGGGGCCGCATCGACCGGCAGGCCGCCGGTCCAGGCCGGGATGGTGCCCTCGGCGTTGCCGGCCATCTCGGCGCCGAGCGGGGTGAGGGTCGTTCCGAGCTTGGCCGCTTCCTCCGGAGAGACCGCGGCCGTCACGCTGCTTGCCAGCAGGGAGAGAGCCAAGACACTGAATAGTTTTCTTGTTGTTTTCATACGATTGCAGTTCCTCGTGATTCGGGATTGCGACGGTTGCCGTCACTCATCGCCCGCATCCAGACCGATCCATATCGGCGGAAGGATGCGGGCGCTGTACTACAGACTGCCTCCTTAGAAGTTGACGCCCACGCTGAAGGCGAGGAAGTCGCGATCGGTCAGGGTGTTGTAATCGCCACCGAAGAAGTCGGTGTAGGAAAGACCGGCGGTGTAGGTGTTCTGGTACTCGGCATCGACACCGATGCTCACAGCCTTGGAGCCTTCGTTGAAGACCGGCCCGTAGCCATCGACATCGTGCGAGAACGAGACGTTCGGCGTCAGGTTGATACCGGCGAACACGTTGCTGTAGTTGGCCAAGGCACGCAGGCGATAGCCCCAGGAGTTGGCGGTCGTGAAGCCGTCGTTTCCGTATTCCGGGGTATCCAGGCCATAGATCGAGTCACGGCCGTAGCGAAGCTCGCTCTTGCTCTCCAGTCCGCCAACATGGGTGTAACCGATTTCACCCACCAGCGTCACACGACCGGCACCCAGCACCTGATCGATGAAGTGAGTGAAGGTGGTTTGCAGCTGGGTGACTTCCTTACGGTTGTAGCCGCGCTGCTCCACACCTGCCTGCGCCAGCGCGGCCGGCACGCCACCAACCGCAGCAGCACCCGCCACACTACGCGCCAGCCGGCCCGTCATATCAGTCGTATTGATCTGGACCGGCATGTTCGGCCGGTAGCTGATCTCGCCGGACCAGGCCGTGCCGGTAGGCAGCGTCGTCGCAAAACTGGCGCCATACAGCCGGATGTCCTCGGGGTATTCAAGGAAGTATTCGCCATTGCTCAGCAGGATCGGGCTGGCAAGTGCCGGGGTGCGCAGTGCAGCGGTAATCGCTGCAGCATTCGCATTGCGCATGCTCAGGTTCGGAGTGCGGCTGTGGTAGTTCATGAAGTAGACGCCGTACTCGGCAGCGTCTGCCAGCCAACGGAACGCGACACCGTACTGGCCGGAGTCACGAGCGTCCCTATCGCCGCCCCGACGGACAAGCAAGCCTTCTTCCTCTACGTTGATGCCAAGTGCTGCGCGAGCAGGGGCCGGTATAGCCAGCAGGGTGTTAACGGTGGCCTCGTCGAGGATGTTGTAATTCATGTCGCAACCATCGGCGACCACGTCGGCGCCGGCGAAGAAGGTGCCGCAGTTGTCGACGATCGTCTGATCCCACTCCAACTGGTAGAAGGCTTCCATGCTCAGCTGGTCGGTCAGGCTCTGCGACACGTAGAGCATGTTGACCGGAATCAGGCCTTCCTTGATCTCGGCGCCAGGACGACGGAACGCCGCCGCGTCGAGCGGGTTGATCGCATTGATGCTGTTGCCGATGAAGGTGCTCTCACCCCAGCTCACGACCTGGCGGCCAATACGGACGGTGCCCGGCAGGTCGCCCAGGTAGTAGTTGTGGTAGAGGAAGGCATCGAGGATTTCGGCGCCGGAGGACTGCGCGGCTTCCTTGCGGTTGCTGTCGCTGATGTCCTTGAACAGCCGGCTCTCGTCCTTCAGCTCGAAGTCGTACCAGTACTTGCCACGGATAAACGCCCCGCTATCCCCATAGCGCAGCTCCAGATCGTGAACACCCTTGAAGATCTTGGAGAAGGTCTCGCCCTTCTCGAAGTTCAGGCGGCCGTCGTCACCGGTCTGCGTGTAGCCGGTGCCCCCGTTCGCGGAGCCGACCAGATCCATGTCGGGATCGTCCATCGCCCAGCTCGCCCCCACGGAAAGCGCGGAGTCGAACTGCCCCTCGATTTCCCCGATGTTGAACGTGACGGCATACGCCGGGGCTGCGGTGCCCAATGCGATGGCGATTGCGAGGGTTTTCGGCTGGAAAAATCCCTGCCTTCTTTTTGTTGTCATGCGGCGCTCCTGGGTGGTTCCAAAGTGCCCTAACCGTAACGAGGTGGTTACCGACGGTTAAGCGCACTAAGGTTTGATTTCTTTTGTAATCCTAAAGAATGAATGCCCTTCCCGGCAGGGCTCTCCAGCGGGCATTAATGCCACCCTGAAAGGCCGCGGGTAAGCTCAGCCTAGCCGCGAATGTCACCGACGCAAAGCCGCTCGGCACCTTTGCCCTGAGCAGGCCGTCGCAACAACGACACAAATCCGTAGCAACGCTGCGCAAATGCCCCGGATGCGCAGGCTAGAGCGCCCGAAGCGAAAGAACGGAAGCGCCTTCCGCTTGCCCGCCACAGGCGTTACCCCGGCGCTCGCATGGCACCAAAGGAAACAATCGGGCGGGTACGGCAAGGGCGTGGCGTCGCGGTCATAAACCGCACGGATAGCCAGGCATTCAGGCGCCGGAGTTGGACGAGGTATCAGTCGAACAGCACGCGCAGTTCGGCCAGAAAGGTCGCCGCCCGAGGCTCGCCCTCTGCGGGAGCCCAGGGCGCCTGCTCACCTTCGGCCAGCGGAAGGTACGGCCCGGCCTTGCATTCCAGCAGGACGGAATCGGCTTCGAGCGTGACCAGCGCGTGATAGAGGCCGGCCGGAATATCCACGCCCAGGCAGCCGTCGGCGGCGCCCAACGCGCGACAGGCCGTGACCGCTCCCGCCGCGTCGAACAGGACCACGCCCACCCGCCCCCTGAGCAGCGTCAGCATCTCGGCCTTTTCCGGAGCCAGATGCCGGTGCGGCGCGACATAGGTGGACGGCTGCAACCCCATCAGCAGGCGCTGACAGGGCTCGGCGTGTGAACGATGAAGAAGATGGTGGACACGCTGCCGCTCGCTGCGGCGCGCTTGCTGGGTCAGGCGGTCGAGAAGCGCGTCGTCGAAGAACACCGGCGCGACAGGCTCATCGCCGCCCACGCTCAGAGGCCCTTGACCGCGTAGATGCCGGCGGCGTTACGCCAGTAGCCCTTGTAGTCCATGCCATAGCCGAAGATGTAGCGATCGATGCAGCTCAGCCCGACGAAATCGGCCTTCAGGTCCGGGCGCGCCTTGCGCTGGTGGTCCTTGTCGATCAGCACGGCGGTATGTACTGCCGCGGCGCCGGCATGGCGGCAGAAGTCGATGATGGCGCTCAGCGTGTGCCCTTCATCGAGGATGTCGTCGATGATCAGCACGTCGCGGTCGATGAAGGAGATCTCCGGCTTGGCCTTCCAGAACAGTTCGCCGCCGCTGGTTTCGTTGCGGTAACGGGTCGCATGCAGGTAGGACAGCTCGAGCGGGAAGGCGAGCTTGGGCAGCAGCTTGCCGGAAAAGATCAGCCCCCCGTTCATCACGCAGAACACCACCGGATTGCGGTCGGCCAGGGCGCCGTTGATCTGCCCGGCGACCTTGTCGATCGCCGCCTCGACCTGGGCTTCGTCGTAGAGGCAGTCGGCGTCAGCCATCACCTGGCGGATATGAGCGAGATCGACGGGCATGTGGGCACTCCAGCTTGGGACGGAACAGGCGCCTGGAAGCCGCAAAGCCCCCTGCGATGAAGGGGCGCGACGATAGCGGCGCAACCCGCGCGCGACAAGACCTTCCGTCGACGCGGCGGAAATAGCCGGTCACGGGTCGATGCTTTAATCTAGCCCGGTTTTTCGCCCGCCCGGAGCCCACGATCCATGCCCATCAAAGAGATCCGCCACCCGCTGATCCGTCACAAGCTCGGCCTGATGCGACGCGCCGACATCAGCACCAAGAATTTCCGGGAGCTGGCCCAGGAAGTCAGCGCCATCCTGACGTACGAAGCCACCCGCGACCTGCCGCTGGAGTCCTACAGCATCGACGGCTGGTGCGGCCCGGTCGAGGCCGAGAAGATATCCGGGAAGAAAATCACCGTCGTGCCGATCCTGCGGGCGGGCATCGGCATGCTCGACGGCGTGCTCAGCCTGATCCCGGGCGCGAAGGTCAGTGCGGTGGGCATCGCCCGTAACGAGGAAACGCTGCAGGCGCACACCTACCTCGAGAAGCTCGTTCCACAGATCGAACAGCGGCTGGCGATGATCATCGACCCGATGCTCGCCACCGGCGGCTCCATGGTCGCCACCATCGACATGCTCAAGCGCGCCGGCTGCCGCGACATCCGCGCGCTGGTACTGGTGGCCGCGCCCGAGGGTATCGCCGCCGTCGAGAAGGCCCATCCGGACGTCATGCTCTATACCGCCTCGATCGACCAGCGACTCGACCAGAACGGCTACATCATCCCGGGGCTGGGCGATGCCGGCGACAAGATTTTCGGCACCAAGCAGAAGGACGTCTGAGCATGTCGCAGGCCCCGCAGGACCCGACCTGGCGCCAGATCCTGGCCGGTGCGCAGATGCTGTTCGTCGCCTTCGGCGCTCTGGTGCTGATGCCCTTGATCACCGGCATGGACCCGAACGTCGCGCTCTTCACCGCCGGCCTGGGCACCCTGCTCTTCCAGCTCGTCACCCGTCGCCAGGTGCCGGTGTTTCTCGCGTCCAGCTTCGCCTTCATCGCGCCGATCATCGCCGCCAAGGGTGAGTACGGCCTGCCTGCCGTGCTCGGCGGCGTGATGGCGGCGGGCCTGGTCTACGTGCTGCTCGGCGCCGCCGTGCGCGTCAAGGGCGCAGGCTTCATCGACCGCCTGCTGCCGCCCGTCGTCATCGCGCCGGTGATCATCTCGATCGGCCTGGCACTGTCGCCGGTGGCCGTGAACATGGCGATGGGCAAGGCCGGCGACGGCAGCGCGCAGCTGATTCCGTACGAAACCGCCATGCTGATCTCGATGCCTGCCCTGCTGACGACCCTGCTGGTCGCGGTGCTGGGCAAGGGGCTGTTCCGGCTCGTGCCGATCCTCGCCGGCGTCGCGGTCGGTTACGGGTTGTCGTTCGTCTTCGGCGTCGTCGACACGACCGGGATTCGCGCCGCCGCCTGGATCAGCATGCCGGCGTTCGTCGCGCCCGAGTTCAACCTCGGCGCCATCCTGTTCATGGTGCCGGTCGCGCTGGCACCGGCCATCGAGCACATCGGCGGGGTCGTCGCGATCGGCGGGGTGACCGGTCGCAACTACATCAAGGACCCAGGCCTGCACCGCACGCTGCTCGGCGACGGCCTGGCGACCTCCGCGGCTGGTCTGTTCGGCGGCCCGCCCAACACCACCTACGCCGAGGTCACGGGCGCGGTGATGCTGACCAAGAACTACAACCCCAAGATCATGACCTGGGCGGCTGTCTTCGCCATCGCGCTGGCGTTCATCGGCAAGTTCGGGGCGGGCCTGCAGAGCATCCCGGTGCCGGTCATGGGCGGGATTCTGTGCCTGCTGTTCGGCTCGATCGCCGTGGTCGGCCTGAGCACGCTGATTCGCCATCAGGTCGACCTTTCCGAGGCGCGCAATCTGATCATCGTCTCGGTCACGCTGGTCTTCGGCATCGGCGGCATGGTGTTCGGCGCAGGCGACTTCGCCCTCTCGGGCATCTCCCTGTGCGCGGTCGCGGCGCTAGTGCTCAACCTGCTGCTCCCGGGCGGCGGCACCTGGGGCGCCGCGGCACGCCAGCTCGAATCCTGACGACGGCTCTGGCGAAGAAAGCCCCGCCTACCAGACCGCGGTGCGGGGCTTTGACGCTAGCGACAAGCCAACTCCTTTCGAATACGCGACACATCGAGGCGGCGACCCTGCTGGACCTTGCCAACCAGCTGCGGGTCCTTGACGGCCAGCCGCAGTAGCGCGTCGCGAATCTGAATGGCACTGGCACAGGGATTGAGCGACGCATAGAGCGCTGCCGCACCGGCCACGTGGGGCGCGGCCATCGAGGTGCCACTGAGATACCCGTAGCCGGCACGCGCGGCGCTCACCGGCACCGTGGAGGCGATGTCGACGCCGGGCGCGGCCAGATCGACGGAGCGGACGCCGTAGTTGGAAAACGCCGCCAGGCTGCCCGTCGGTTCGATCGCGGCCACGCTGATGACGTTCGGCAAGTCGTAGCTCGCCGGATAGCTGGGCGTCTGGTCGAGATTCAGCGCCTCGTTGCCCGCTGCGGCGATGAACAGGATGTTCGCGTCGCCGGCCGCCTTGATCGCATCCCGCAGCGCTCTGGAATACCCGCCGCCACCCCAGGAATTGTTGACGGCCACCAGCTGGATCCGCTTCGTCCGCTTCAGCTGCGTCAGGTACTGGATGGCGCGGATCGCATCGGCGGTGGTGCCACCCTCCGGCCCGAGGAATTTGGCGGTGATCAGATGAGCCGAAGGGCAGACGCCCATCACCCCCATGCGGTTGTTCGCCGCGGCGGCGATGATGCCCGCCACGTGAGTGCCGTGCAGATCGGCCAGGCCGGCATAGACGCGCGACTGCCCGGTGGTGAAATCCCACCCATTGATGTCGTCGACCAGGCCGTTGCGATCATTGTCGCGGCGGTTGATCGTCCGACCCTCGCCGGGATTCACCCAGGCATTCGCCCGCAGGTCCGGGTGGTCGATCATCACGCCCGTGTCGACGACGCCGACATGCACCGCGGCGGAGCAGCGCTGGCGCATGTTCCATGACCAGAGTGCGCCACTGCCGTAGGGATGGGCCGGCGAGGTCGTCGGGCCCTGCATGTTCCAGAGCAGCGTCAGGCCCGGATCGTTCGGATTGACCACCTGGCGCTTGTAGATCCAGTTCGGCTCGACGAACTCGACGGCCGGGTCGTCGCGCAATTGACGCAGAAGCTTCGCATCGATGCGTCTGCCGGCGCCCAGGTGCAGGCGGGCGAGGTCGCCCTTTCCGTCGCGTCGCTCGAGCTTGGTGCGCAATCGCTCCAGCGCACGCGCCCGGCTCTTGCGCAGCACGGCGGTCTTGGACGACTCCGGTGCGCTCGCCCGGTATTGCACGATGAGCTCGCCGCGCACATAGGGCTCGCCGGCCGCCAAGGCCGCATCGACCCCTTCGGCCGACGTGCCCGCCTGGGCCGACCCGCACAGCCATCCGGCGGCCACCGCCAGCGCCGCCCGTTGAAAACGTCCGATCATCCCGACACCCTCTGCGCCAACCCGCGCCGGAGCCAGCTCTACCGGCGCGACCGCTCATGCGGCTCTGGCGCTGTATCGGCCAGGCCGAGGCCCGGCGCAGGGCAGGATGATGAACGGCAGTCAGCCCCTGGCGGCCGACCATTGCTCCAGGCGGGCAAGGCTCTCCCGGTAGGGCTTCAGGCCGCACGCCAGCAGTACGAAGGCGGCGAGTACGGCACCGAGCGTGATGATCAGCAGCGAATAGCGCAGCGCTTCGTCATAGCCGAACACGTAATCGGTCACCAGCGCGACGGCGGTCGGGCCGACACCGAGACCGAACAGGGTGATCACGAACAGGTAGATCGCCGACGCCTGCCCGCGCATCGCGTTCGGCATGATTTCCTGGATGGCCGCCGGCGCGACGCCGAACGGCATGCTCAGACAGAACACGGTGGGCGCCAGCAGCACCGAGGCCCAGACGCCATCGGGCATCAGCGGGAACAGCGCCACCAGCGGGATCGCGCCGACCGCGGCATACATCCCGACCCGCATATTCGCGTCACTGCGCCCGCGCTTGGCCATCCGGTCGGCCAGTCGACCGCCGAACACGATCCCCAGGCAGCCGAACACCGCCACCAGCGAGCCATAGACGATGCCCACCTCCGACGCGCTCCAGCCGTAGGTGCGAATGTAGAAGGTCGGCGCCCAGGCGGCGCTGCCATACCCGGCGAAGGCCAGGAAGGCGAACCCGAAGTTGTGCAGCAAGACGGTCTTGCGGTTCGCCCGCAGATAGGCGCCGACTTCGCTCATCGGCACGGCGACACCGGCGCCAGCACCCCGGCGAGTCGGTTCACGCACCGCCAGCAGCAACAGGGTGAACAGCACCCCGCAGATGCCAAGAATGAGGAAGATGGATTGCCACGGACGAATCTCCCCCACGATCGGCAGTACCAAGTCGCCTTGCGCCGAGGCGAACTGGATGACCAGCCCGCCGAGCAGGAAGGCGATACCCGAACCCAGGTAGACGCCCATCGAATAGACGCTGATCGCCGTGGCCCGACGCTCGGGCGCAAAGCTGTCGGCGATCAGCGAATAGGCGGCCGGCGACAGCGCCGCCTCGCCGACACCCACGCCGATCCGGCACAGCAGGAACTGCCAATACAGCCGCGCCATGCCGCAGGCGGCGGTCGCGGCGCTCCAGAACAGCACACCGACCGCGATCAGCCCGCGCCGGCTGCGCGTGTCGGCGAGCCGTCCGAGCGGAATGCCGCAGACGGTGTAGAAGATGGCGAACGACAGCCCCATGAGCAGGCTCATCTGGGTGTCGCTGATGACCAGATCGCGGCGGATGGGCTCGACCAGCAGGTTGAGGATCTGCCGATCGATGAACGACAGCACGTAGGCCACCATCAGGATGGCGACGGTGGACCATGCACGGATGCTGGAGGGGTAGCCGTTATTGTTGTTCTGCATGCGGGCTCCTCGGTGCCGCCGAAGGGCGACAGGCGGTTGAAGTACCCGCAGCTTAGGCGCGATGGCCAGTGACGGTTAAGCGATGAAGTCCGCTATCAGCGAGGCGAATGCGCGGGCCGGCCGTTGGCTGATGGCCGGCCCAGCGATCAGAGCGCTGCCGGAGCGCGTCCGCTGAGCGAGACCAGCGCCTCCACCCAGGCCGGGTGATCGTTGAGGCAGGGCACCAGCTCGAGGCGTTCGCCACCGGCTTCCTTGAACTGCTCCTCGCCGCGCTGGCCGATTTCCTCGAGCGTCTCGATGCAGTCGGCGACGAAGGCCGGGCACATGACCAGCAGCTTCTTCACGCCCTGCTGCCCCAGCGCCTCGAGGCGATTCTCCGTGTAGGGCTCGATCCACTTGTCACGGCCAAGGCGGGACTGGAACGAAACCGACCACTGCTCCGGCCGCAAGCCCGCTCGCTCGGCGAAGCGCTCGGCGGTACGCAGGCACTGGCTGCGGTAACAGAGCGCCATGATCGCGTCGCTGACCCCTTCGCTGCTGGCGGCCCGCAAGTCATGGTTGCGGTTCTTCACCAGCTTGCGGATGTGCCGTTCGGGCAGCCCGTGAAAGCTCAGCAACAGATGATCGAACGGCTGCTCGAGGTAGGGCCGCGCGCTCTGAACCAGCGCGTCGAGGTATTCAGGCTGGTCATAGAACGGCTGCAGGATCGACAGCTCGACCGCCAACCCGTGCTGCGCGATGACGCGCCGCGCCTCGGCCACGGCCGTGGTGGTCGTGCTGTCGGCGAACTGGGGATACAGCGGCGCGAGGGTGATGCGCCGTACCCCCTGCGCGACCAGACGTTGCAGCGCGGACTCGATCGAGGGCTCCCCGTACCGCATCGCCAGTTCGACCGGACCCTGCGTCCACTGGGCTGCGACCTTCTGCTGCAACCGTCGGCTCAGCACGATCAGCGGCGAGCCGTCGTCCCACCAGATCGATGAATAGGCATGAGCCGACTGCGCCGGTCGCCGGATGAGGATCAGCGATACGAGCAGACGCCGGAGCGGCCAGGGCAGGTCGACGACGTAAGGGTCCATGAGGAACTGATCGAGGTAACGGCGTACATCCGCCACCTCCGGCGAGGCGGGCGATCCGAGGTTGACCAGCAGCAGGGCGTGATCGGTCATGGCGGGTCCTTGCAGGATAGGTCGGGCGATCGGGGCAAAACGCGAAGTGCCGGCATTATACGGGCGCAGCAAGCGCCCGCCGGAGAGACTTTCTGCATCGCTGCGATGGATTTTTTCGACCGGCCTCCGGTCGACCGTCTGGTGCCCTTCGTCGACGACTCGCCGCCGTCGGTCGATGTCCGCAACTGCGCATGGCGGTCAGCGGCCGGCTGCGATTAGTCTGGACGACGGCAACGTACGGCGCGGCTCGCGAGCGCAAGCCCGCGCTGTCATCGCAAGCGACGAGGCGACAGGCACCTGCGCCGCCTCGCCGAAGGCCAGCCCATCTGGCCCACGCTTGCCCGTTCGAGAGGAGCAGCATGAGTACACCTATCGCGATCATCGGTACCGGCATGGCCGGGCTGTCCGCGGGACAGGCCCTGGTCGAGGCCGGGCTTGAGGTTCGATTCTTCGAAAAGAGCCGCGGCAGCGGCGGACGCATGGCCAGCAAGCGCAGCGACGTGGGCAGCCTCGACCTCGGCGCGCAGTATTTCACCGCCCGCGACCGGCGCTTCGCCGACGCGGTCCAGCAATGGCGAGACCGCGGCTGGGTCGCGCCCTGGAAGCCATCGCTGTACCAGTGGTCGGCGGGCGGCCTGAGCCCTTCGGCCGACGAGCAGGTCCGCTGGGTCGGCACGCCTCGCATGAGCGCCGTCTCCCGCGCCCTGCTCGGCGCCTTGCCGGTCGAATTTTCCTGCCGCATCACCGAGGTTTTCCGCGGCGACCAATACTGGCACCTGCAGGATGCCGAAGGCCGCAGCCACGGGCCATTCAGCCACGTGATCATCGCCACGCCCGCCCCGCAGGCAGCCAACCTGCTCGCCGCCGCGCCCAAGCTGGCCAGCGTCGCCGCCGGCGTCACCATGGAGCCGACATGGTCGGTCGCCCTGGGCTTCGAGCAACCGCTCGACACCCCGCTCGAAGGGTGCTTCGTGCAGGACAGCCCGCTCGACTGGATCGCCCGCACGGGCAGCAAGCCAGGACGCGAGCCGCGGCCGGATAGCTGGGTGCTGCATGCCAGCAACGATTGGACACGGCACAACCTGGACCTGCCGAAGGAGCAGGTCATCGAGGCGTTGCACGGGACCTTTGCCGAGCTGATCGGCTGCGTGGTGCCGTCGCCGAGCTTCGCACTGGCCCATCGCTGGCTGTATGCACGGCCCGGCGGCCCGCATCAGTGGGGCGCGCTGGCCGACGGCGATCGCGGCCTGTACGCCTGCGGGGACTGGTGCAGCTCGGGACGGGTGGAAGGCGCCTGGCTGAGCGGCCAGGAGGCCGCTCGCCGGTTGGTGAGTTATTTGCAATGAGCTATGTGGAATGAGCTACTTGCAATGAGCTACTTGCAATGAGTTTCTTGCAATAACAACAACGAGGGGGCGGGCCTGATGCCCGCCCCTGCGCTTAGAACGCCATGCGGTAATGCACCGCGTAGCTCTCGACGCCATCGTTGGGCTCCTTGAGCCCGGCGTTGGAATAGTGGATGGCGCGCAGGCCGAGTTCGTGGCCGCCATTGAATCGCAGGCCCACGCCGAGGCGGTCTTCGAACTGGAACGACGAGCCCAGGTCGCGTCCCTCCACTTCGGTGTTCTCGAACGCGGCCACGCCAATGCCCGCCTCGATATAAGGGCGGACCGCATCGCCGGCGAATTCGTAGACGAACACCGGGGCGACCGAAATGCTGTGGTTGCTGCTGGTCTCGTCACCTTCCCAGTAGGTGTAGCCGGCATCCCAGTAGCCCGTCAGGCGGCCTACGCTCGTCTGCCACCAGCTGGTGCCGAAGTCGAACTGCGCCCCCAGCCGATACGTCATGGTCGATTCGCCGGTTTGCCCCACCGCAGCGGTGATGCCCATTGCATGAGCCGGCCCCTGGGCCAGGACCAGAGTCGCGGCAGTCATCCAGAACAGCGCTTTTTTCATGGTTGTTGTCCTTGTCGAAGACATGTGCATCGAATCGTGTTTCAAACAGGTGCTTGCTTATGAATCCGCTCCCGCGCAGGGAGTTCCTAAACCGTGGAGTAAAGCAACGAAACCGGTCCCGTCCAGAGCGCCGGCAATGCCTGAGCGATGCGTTGCGGGTCGCCGGTGGTCCAGACGGTCAGGGCGCCATCGCCCTGCCCGCTCAGACCTCGCGCATCGAGCAGGTCCTGCAGGCGCCGCGCCACGGCCGCCCCGGTATCGATCAGGCTCACCTGCGGCGGCACCAGGGTGCGCAGCAACGGCTTGAGAAAAGGATAGTGCGTGCAGCCGAGAATCAAGGTATCGCAGCCCTCGGCCAGCAGCGGTTCGATGAAGCCGGCCAGCAGCGCGCGGGTCTGCGGTCCGTCGAGGTCCCCCGCCTCGACCCGTTCGACCAGCCCCGGACAGGGTTGGGTGATCACCCGCACATCGCCGGCGAAGCGGTCGAGCAACGCGGCGAAGCGTGCGCTTTTCAGGGTTCCGGTGGTGGCCAGCACGCCCACCACGCCGGAGCGGGTCGCCTTCGCGGCCGGCTTGACGGCCGGCTCCATGCCGACGATGGGCAACTCGGGATAGAGCTCGCGAAGCTCCGCGACGCCCGCCGCCGTTGCGGTGTTGCACGCCAGCACCAGCGCCTTGGCGTTCTGCTCCAGCAGGAACGCCGCAATGGCCCGGCAGCGCGCGCGGATCGCATCGGCGGACTTTTCGCCGTAAGGCACATGGGCGTTGTCGGCGAAGTAGACCAGCGCCTCGCGTGGCATCAGCGCCCGAATCTCCGCCAGCACGGACAAGCCGCCGACGCCCGAGTCGAACACGCCGATCGGGCGGTCACTCGGCATGGCGCGGACCGCAGACCCCGCAATGAGGGTCACGCTTGACGCGCAGCTCGCGAAAGCGAGTCCCCAGCGCATCGATCAACAGCAGGCGACCCACCAGTGGTTCACCGAAACCGGCAAGCAACTTGAGGACCTCCAGCGCCTGCAGGCTGCCCACCGTGCCGACCAGCGGACCGGCCACGCCGGCTTCGCTGCAGGTCAGCTCCGCCTCGTCGCCATGACCGTAGAGGCAGTGGTAGCAGGGGCTGTCTTCGCGGCGCGGATCGAACACGGTCAGCTGCCCCTCCAGCCGGATGGCGGCACCGCTGACCAGCGGCCGGCGCCGCTCGACGCAGGCACGGTTGATCGCTTCGCGGACCGTGAAGTTGTCCGTGCAATCGACCACCAGGTCCACGTCGGCCACCGCCTGGTCGAGCGTGTCGCTGTCCATCGGGGCGAGATGGGTGACCAGCCGGATACCGGGATTCATCGCTTCGAGGCGCTGCACGGCCGCTTCGGCCTTGTAGCGGCCCAGCGCGGCCTCATCGAACATGACCTGGCGCTGCAGGTTGGTCAGGTCGACGCGATCGAAATCGGCGAGGTGCAATTCGCCGATACCCGCCGCCGCCAGGTACAGCGCCACTGGCGAGCCGAGCCCGCCGACGCCGACGATCAGCACGCGGGCCTGTTTCAGCCGCAGCTGGCCCTCGACATCGATCTGGCGGAGCAGAATCTGACGGCTGTAACGCAGCAGTTCCTCATCGCTGAGCATGACGCGTCCTAGTAGTTGGAATGCCGGCCATCTTACCGGCAGCGCCCCAGGCTGACACGCGGGTGGCCGGCCAGATCCACCCGGCTTTCCACCGCCTCGAACCCACCGTCGCACAGCAACGCCCGCACGGCCGATGCCTGGTCGTAACCGTGCTCGAGCAGCAGCCAGCCACCGGGGTGCAGATGCCGCGGCGCCAGCGTGACGATGGTGCGCAGGTCGTCCAGCCCATCGGCGCCGGCCACCAGCGCACTCAGCGGCTCGAAACGAACATCGCCCCGGCGAAGGTGCGGGTCGTCCTCCGCGATGTAAGGGGGGTTGCTCAGCATCATCGTGAAGCGCTCGCCGGCCAGCGCGCTGAACCAGTCGCTCAGCATGAAGCGTGCATTGCCAAGCCCCAGCCGCTGCCGATTGCGCTCGGCCAGCGCGACCGCCGCCTCGATGCGATCGACGCCAACCACCTGCCAGGACGGCCGTTCGTGGGCCAACGCGAGGGCGATGGCTCCCGTGCCGGTGCCGAGATCGAGCGCGCTGCCCGCTTCGTCGGACCGCAGCGAGAGGGCGACCTCGACCAGCAATTCGGTTTCCGGCCTCGGAATGAGCGTCTGCGGCGCGACCTCCAGCTCCAGCGACCAGAACCCCTGGAAGCCGAGGATGTAGGCGACAGGCTCGCCCTGCCGCCGACGGTCCAGCCAGGCGAGATAACGCTCGGCGATCGCCGCGGTCACCTCCCGTTCCGGCCAGGCACGCAGGTAGCTGGTCGGTTTGCCGAGGGCGTGCGCCAGCAGCCACTCGGCATCGAGCCGTGGACTCGGCGAATCAGGCAACTGCGCGGCGGCCAGCAGGCCAGCGATGGTCCAGGGCATGGAAGATCCGGTGAGATCCGGTCAGTCGCCCAGGGCGGCGAGCTGATCGGCCTGGTATTCACTGCGCAGGGGCTCGATCACTGCATCGATGCCGCCGGCCATGACGTCGTCGAGCGCATAGAGCGTCAGGTTGATCCGGTGGTCGGTGACCCGTCCCTGCGGGAAGTTGTAGGTGCGAATGCGTTCGGAGCGATCGCCCGAGCCAACCAGCAAGCGACGGGTATCGGACATCTCCTTGTGCGCGGCGGCGTCCTGCTGGTCCTGCAGCTTCGCGGCCAGCCAGGCCATCGCCTTGGCGCGGTTCTTGTGCTGCGAGCGCTCTTCCTGGCACTCGACCACGATGCCGGTGGGCAGGTGGGTGATGCGAATGGCCGAGTCGGTCTTGTTGACGTGCTGACCGCCGGCGCCCGAGGAGCGGTAGGTATCGACGCGCAGGTCAGCCGGGTTGATCTCGACGGCCGCCTGTTCATCCGGCTCGGGCAATACCGCCACCGTGCAGGCGGAGGTATGGATGCGCCCCTGGGATTCGGTTTCCGGCACTCGCTGAACCCGGTGCGCGCCGGATTCGAACTTGAGCTTGGCGTAGACGTCATCGCCTTCGACACGGGCGATGACCTCCTTGTAGCCGCCATGTTCGCCCTCGCTCTCGGACAGGATCTCGACCCGCCAGCCCTGCTTTTCGGCATAGCGCGAATACATGCGGAACAGATCGCCGGAGAAGATCGCCGCCTCGTCGCCGCCCGTTCCGGCGCGGACTTCGAGGAACACGTTGCGGCCATCGTTCGGGTCCTTCGGCAGCAACATGCGCTGGAGCGCTGCCTCGAGGTGAGCGATCTCGGCCTGCGCCTGCTCGACCTCATCCTCGGCCATCGCCCGCAGGTCGGGGTCGCTGTCCTTGAGCAGCGCCTGTGCGCCCTCCAGATCGCTTTCGGCCTTGCGCAGGCGCTGATAGGCGGCCACCACCGGTTCGACCTCGGCATATTCCTTGGAATAGGTGCGAAAGCGGGTCTGGTCGGTGATCACCTCGGCGTCGGCGAGCAGCGCCGTCAACTCCTCGAACCGATCGCGCAGCAGGTCGAGCTTGTTCAGCAACGATGGTTTCATGATTGTTCCTGGTTGCCGTTGAGCGCGAACAGCTCCTCGGCCATCGCCAGCGCCTCGATACGCCCTTCGGCCGAGAATTTTTTCAGCTGCACGCTTGGCGCATGCAGCAGCTTGTTGGTCAGACCGCGCGCCAACTGGGCGAGCACTTCCTCGGCGGGCAGGCCGCTGGCAAGCAGCCGCCGCGCACGCAGCAGCTCGTCGTCGCGCGTCTGCTCGGCGCGCTGGCGGTACGCGCGCAGAACGTCGACCGCGGCGAGCTCGCGCAGCTTGACCATGAATTCCTGCGCACCGGTGCTGACCAGTTCTTCGGCCGCCTGAGCGGCGCCCTGACGGCTCTTGAGGTTCTCGGCGATGACTTCGTGCAGATCATCGACGGTATAGAGGTAGACGTCATCGAGCTCGCTGACCTGCGGCTCGATGTCACGCGGCACGGCGATGTCGACCATGAACATCGGCTTGTGCTTGCGGGCCTTGAGCGCCTGCTCGACCGCGCCCTTGCCGAGGATCGGCAGCTGGCTCGCGGTGGAGCTGATGACGATGTCGCAGTTGGCCAGCTCCTGCGGAATGTCGGCAAGCAGGATGGCCTGGGCACCGAACTGTTCAGCCAGCAGGCTGGCCCGTTCCAGGGTGCGGTTGGCCACGACGATCCGCTTGACGCCCTGCTCGTGAAGGTGGCGCGCGACGAGCGTGATGGTTTCGCCGGCGCCGATCAGCAGTGCCTGGCTGCGGCTGAGGTTGCTGAAAATCTGCTTGGCCAGGCTGACGGCCGCGAACGCCACCGAAACCGGGCTCTCGCCGATCGCGGTATCGGTACGCACGGTCTTGGCGGTGCTGAAGGTGGCCTGGAACAACCGACCGAGGAACGGCCCGACGCTGCCCGCTTCGCGGGCCACCGCGTAGGCGGACTTCATCTGCCCGAGGATCTGGGGTTCGCCCAGCACCATCGAGTCCAGGCCGGAGGCGACGCGCATCATGTGGCGCACGGCCTCGTTGTCGGTGTGGATGTAGGCGCAGGCGCGCAGGTCGTCGATATTCAGCCGGTGGTAGCGGGCCAACCAGTCGAGCACCGCCTCGGCTTCGGGATGATCCTGGTGCAGGTACAGCTCGCTGCGGTTGCAGGTCGACAGGATCGCGGCTTCGCGGGTCGGGTGCACCCGGCAGAGCTGGCGCAAGGCTTCGACCATCTGGTCCGGCGTGAAGGCCACACGCTCGCGGACATCCACCGAAGCGGTCTTGTGATTGATGCCGAGCGCGATGAAGGACATGCAGGTCGCTGAGAGAAAAACGGAGCGCGCAATTGTCCTACTTCGATTGGCGCAGAACAACTGTTGCACGGCATTGTCCCAATTGCTCGAACCACTCGCGGCCGGCGCCCGGCCCTCCCGGTGCGATTCCCGGGCGGCTTGTGTCATGATGCCGCGACCCCATCTGCTGCGATTCTTTTAGATGAATAGAAGCCTTCTTGCCGCCGCCCTGCTGGCTCTCGGTGGCTGCCAGACCTTCACACCCACGCAAGAGAGCACCCCGCCGATCGACGATCCCGCGGCAGCGCCGGTGACGCGCGAAGCCCCGACGTATGGCTCCTTCGACCGCGACACGCTTTACGCGCTGCTGGTGGCGGAACTGGCCGGCCAGCGCAACCGCTTCGACATCGCGCTGGGCAACTACGTGCAGCAGGCCAATGCCACCCAGGACGCCGGCGTAGCGGAACGAGGCTTTCGAATCGCCGAGTACCTGGGCGCCGAACAGGCCGCGCTGGACACATCGCTGATCTGGGCCCGCAACGCCCCGGACAATCTCGACGCGCAGCGCGCCGCGGCGATCCAGCTGGCCCGCGCCGGGCGCTACGAAGAATCGCTCGAATTCATGGAGCGGGTCCTCAGCGGTCAGGGCGACACCCACTTCGATTTCCTCGCGCTCTCCGCAGCCGAGACCGACCCGGACACCCGATCCGGCCTGCTGCGCAGCTTCGACCGCCTGCTCGAGAAATACCCCGGCAACGCCCAGCTGCTGTTTGGCAAAGCCGTTCTGCTGCAACAGGACGGACGCCCCGAGGAGGCGCTCGAGGCGCTCGGATCGGTGACCGAGGCCGAGCGGCAGGTGCCCTCCATCCTACTCGAAGCTCGCCTGCTGCATGCCACCGAACAAAGCGCCGAGGCGCTGGACCTGCTCGAAGAGGCCCTCGAAACGCACCCGGACGACAAGCGCCTGCGCCTGACCTACGCGCGCCTGCTGGTCGAGCTGGATCGACTCGAGGATGCGATCGGCGAGTTCGCCACGCTCGTCCAGCAATATCCCGATGACGACGATCTGCGCTTCTCGCTGGCCCTGGTCTGTCTCGAGGCCGAGGCATGGCGTGAAGCCATCGTCTACCTGGAAGAACTGATCGATCGCGGCAGCCATGTCGATGCCGCGTATTTCAACCTCGGACGGGCCTACGAGGCGCTCGGCGAAACCGAGCAGGCGCTGGAGGCCTATGCACAGGTTGGCCCGGGCAAGGACTATCTTCCCGCCATGATCCTGCGCACCCGCCTGTTGCACGAGGCCGACCGACTGCAGGACGCCGCGAACGCTTTACGCGCCGCGCGCCAGAGCCAGCCGGACTATGCGATCCAGCTCTACCTGATCGAAGCCGAGGCACTGTCCGAGCGCGGTGAAACGGAGCAGGCCTGGCAGCTGATCGGCCAGGCGCTGGAGGCGTTTCCCGATGACCTCGACCTGCTGTACACCCGCGCCATGCTCGCCGAATCGCGTGGCGACCTGGCGCAGCTTGAGGAGGACCTGCGCTTCATCATCGAGCGGGAACCGGAAAACGCAATGGCCCTCAATGCGCTGGGCTACACCCTGGCCGATCGCACCACCCGCTACGAAGAAGCGCTGGCACTCATCCAGCAAGCCTACGAGATCAACCCCCAGGACCCTGCCACTCTCGACAGCCTTGGCTGGGTCAACTACCGCATGGGCCATCTCGAGGAGGCCGAACGACTGCTGCGCGAGGCGCTCAAGCAGCTTCCGGACGCGGAAGTCGCGGCGCACCTGGGCGAAGTCCTGTGGGTGCGCGGCGAGCGTCAGGCCGCGCGCGATGTCTGGCGCGCCGCGCTCGAGAAAGCGCCCGACAGCACCATCCTGAAGGAAACCCTGAAGCGCCTGACCGGAACGGAGACGTTGTGAACGCCCATCGCCTATCTCGCTGGCTCCTGAGCCTGGCGATCGTCCTGCTGGCCGGCTGCGCCGGCCTAACCACCGATGAAGTCACGCAAGGCGAAGGCGATCCTCGCGCCTGGAAGGAGCACCGCGAACGCATCGCGGGCATCGATGGCTGGCAGATCAGCGGCAAGATGGGCATCCGCGCACCCAACGACTCGGGCAGCGGTACGCTGTTCTGGCTGCAGCGCCAGGACTATTTCGACATCCGTCTGTCCGGCCCGCTGGGACGCGGCGCCGCGCGACTCACGGGTCGCCCGGACGACGTGACGCTCGAGGTCGCCGGCCGGGGCCGCTTCCAGGCCGAATCGCCCGAAGCGCTGCTGGAAGCCCAACTTGGATGGCGCTTGCCCGTATCGAACCTGTTGTGGTGGGTTCGCGGCCTGCCCGCACCGGATCGCCCAAGAACGCTGGACATCGGTGTCGATGGTGCGCTCGAACGCCTTCGGCAGGACGGCTGGAACGTCGAATACCTGAGTTATGCGACTCACGACGGCTATCGCCTTCCCGAGCGCATCAAGCTGAGCGGACAGAATCTCGCCATCACGCTGGTCATCAAGCAGTGGCAGCCCCGCCGCCTGGGGAGTACGGAATGATGCCGCTGGCATTGCCCGCGCCAGCCAAGCTGAACCTGATGCTGCATATCCTGGGTCGGCGCCCGGATGGCTATCACGAGCTGCAGACGCTGTTCCAGTTCCTGGATTATGGCGACGAACTGTCGTTCGAGCCCCGCAAGGATGGCCAGGTTCGTCTCGAGACGGCTTTGCCCGGGGTGGATCACGATCGCAACCTCATCGTACGCGCCGCGCGCCTGCTGCAGGCCGCCACCGGAACCAACCAGGGCGCGACGATCCGACTGATAAAGCGCTTGCCGCTCGGCGGCGGCATCGGTGGCGGCAGCTCCGATGCCGCCACTACCCTGCTCGGGCTCGATCACCTGTGGGGCCTGGACCTCGGCGAGGACCGCCTGGCTGCATTGGGCCTCGAGCTTGGCGCAGACGTACCGGTGTTCGTTCGTGGTCGCGCCGCGTTCGCCGAAGGGGTGGGCGAACGCCTTACGCCCGTGTCGCCACAAGAGCCCTGGTACCTCGTCGCGGTGCCGCAAGTGGCTGTCAGCACAGCAGAAATTTTCTCCGCGCCGGAGTTGACACGCGATAGCACGCCCATTACAGTGCGCTCCGTTCTCGAGCAGGGCGGTCGTAACGACTGTCAGCCGGTTGTGGAACAGCGTTACCCGGAAGTTCGTAACGCTTTGATCTTGCTAAACAAATTCGTTTCAGCTAGATTGACCGGCACTGGTGGTTGCGTATTTGGGGCCTTCCCCGATAAAGCCGAAGCTGATAAAGTCGCGGCCCAACTTCCGGATTCCCTGCCAAGGTTCGTAGCAAAGGGCAGCAACGTTTCATCGCTGCACAAAACGCTTCAAACCTTGTCCTGAGACAGGTATCGAAAGATACCGACACGATACAGGGGCGTCGCCAAGCGGTAAGGCAGCAGGTTTTGATCCTGCCATGCGTTGGTTCGAATCCAGCCGCCCCTGCCATTTTCTTTCATCAGGTCCACCCTCAGCCGGCAGGTACTGCGCGTGTCCAAGATGATGGTCTTCACGGGGAACGCCAACCCCGATCTGGCCCGGCGTGTCGTACGTCAACTGCATATTCCCCTGGGTGATGCTTCGGTCGGTAAATTTTCCGATGGCGAAGTCAGCGTCGAGATCAATGAAAACGTCCGCGGCAAGGATGTGTTCCTGATTCAACCGACCTGCGCACCGACCAACGACAACCTGATGGAACTGGTCGTGATGGCTGATGCCTTCCGCCGGTCTTCCGCTTCTCGCATCACTGCGGTCATCCCCTACTTCGGTTACGCCCGTCAGGATCGCCGTCCGCGTTCGGCGCGCGTGGCCATCAGCGCCAAGGTCGTCGCCGACATGCTGACCGTAGTGGGCGTCGATCGTGTATTGACGGTCGATCTTCACGCCGACCAGATCCAAGGCTTCTTCGACATTCCGGTGGACAACATCTACGGTTCGCCGGTGCTGGTCGATGACATCCAGGATCAGCGCTTCGATAACCTGATGATCGTTTCCCCGGATATTGGTGGCGTGGTTCGCGCCCGCGCCGTGGCCAAGACGCTTGGCGTCGACCTGGCGATCATCGACAAGCGCCGCCCGAAAGCCAACCAGTCGGAAGTGATGCACATCATTGGCGATGTGGAAGGCCGTACCTGCGTGCTGGTCGACGACATGGTCGACACCGCTGGCACGCTCGGACATGCGGCCAAGGCACTGAAGGACCACGGCGCAGCGAAGGTATACGCCTACTGCACCCATCCGGTGCTGTCTGGTCGCGCCATCGAGAACATCGAAAAATCGGTGCTCGACGAGCTGGTCGTCACCAATACCATCCCGCTGTCCGCAGCTGCGCAGTCCTGCACGCGCATCCGGCAGCTGGATATCGCACCTGTTGTCGCTGAAGCGGTTCGCCGGATCAGCAATGAGGAATCGATCAGCGCGATGTTCCGCTAAGGACGCGCGCCGATCCTACGATGCCCCGCCGCGTGCGGGGCTTTTTGCCAACCGCCCGGGCGCTGGTCGCAAGCGTTTCGGGCGTTGTTGCTATTTTGGAGAAACAAAATGACCGATTTCACCCTGAATGCCGAAGTGCGTTCCGACCTGGGGAAAGGTGCGAGCCGCCGCCTGCGTCGTAACGCCAACCTCGTTCCCGCCGTCATCTACGGTGGCAACAAGGAAGCCGTGTCCATCAGCCTCGTTGCCAAGGACCTGGCCAAGCTGCTCGAAACCGAAGCCTCCTTCAGCCACGTGATCACCCTGAATCTGGGCAACCAGAAGGAATCCGTACTGATCAAGGCCCTGCAGCGTCATCCGGCCAAGAGCTACGTCCTGCACGCCGACTTCATGCGTGTCGTGGCCGACCACAAGCTGACCGCCATCGTTCCGCTGCACTACATCAACCAGGAAACCTGCGTTGGCGTGAAGCAACAAGGCGGTGAGATTCTGCACAACCTGAACGAAGTGGAAGTATCCTGCCTGCCGGCCGACCTGCCAGAGTTCATCGAAGTCGACATGGCCAACGTCGAGCTGGGCAAGACGCTGCACCTGACCGACCTCAAGCTGCCGAAAGGCGTCGAACTGGTCGCCTTGGCCCACGGCAGCGACCTGCCGGTTGCCAACGTTCACCAGAGCCGCGTGAGCAAGGACGAAACCCAGGAAGGCGGCGCTGCCGAGTAATCCTGCACGCTGAGGAAGGGCCCCTGCCGTGACCGCCGTGAAACTGATCGTTGGCCTGGGAAATCCAGGCCCGGAATACGACCAGACGCGGCATAACGCAGGGGCCTTTTTCGTTGAGCGCCTGGCCGGCAGAGAGCGTGTCAGCCTCAGCCTAGATCGCAAGTACCATGGCCTGACCGGCAAATTCAGCCATCAGGGCCAGGACATCCGCCTGCTGATTCCCACCACCTTCATGAACCGCAGCGGCCAAGCCGTCGCGGCGCTGGCGGGATTCTTCCGTATTCCGCCGGATGCCATTCTCGTCGCGCATGACGAACTGGACATGCCGCCCGGCGTGGCCAAGCTCAAGCTTGGCGGTGGACATGGCGGACACAACGGCCTGCGCGACATCATCGCCCAGCTCGGCAACCAGAACGGCTTCCACCGCCTGCGCCTGGGTATCGGCCATCCCGGGCATGCCAGCCTCGTAAGCGGCTACGTGCTGGGACGGGCGCCCCAGAGCGAGCGGGAAAAGCTCGACGCCGCGATCGACTTCGCGCTCGATGTGGTGCCGGAGATGCTCCAGGGTGACTGGACCCGAGCCATGCAGCGGCTTCACAGCCAGAAGGCCTGAGCCCGCCGCCCCTTGGCCGCACTGCTTGCACCGACGGTTCTGATATAACCCGAGCTTCGCTCGGAGCGACTACCAACTCGAGGCACTTTCCATGGGATTCAATTGCGGCATCGTTGGTTTGCCCAACGTCGGCAAGTCCACTCTGTTCAACGCGCTGACCAAATCCGGCATCGCGGCGGAAAATTTCCCGTTCTGCACCATCGAGCCGAACAGCGGCATCGTGCCGATGCCCGATGAACGCCTCGATAAGCTGGCGGCTATCGTCAAGCCCGAGCGGGTCATCCCGACCACCATGGAGTTCGTCGACATTGCCGGTCTGGTCGCCGGCGCCTCCAAGGGTGAGGGCCTGGGCAACAAGTTCCTCGCCAATATCCGCGAGACCGACGCCATCGCGCATGTGGTGCGCTGCTTCGAAGACGAGAACGTCATCCACGTCTCCAACAGCGTCGATCCCAAGCGCGACATCGAGATCATTGATCTCGAGCTGATCTTTGCGGACCTGGACAGCTGCGAAAAGCAACTGCAACGCGTCACGCGCAATGCCAAGGGTGGCGACAAGGAAGCGCTGGCACAGAAGGCCCTGCTCGAAAAGCTCATCCCGCACTTCACCGAAGGCAAGCCGGCGCGCAGCCTGATGAAAACCTTTGACGAAGAGCAGAAGCGCCTCGTTCGTGGCTTTCACCTGCTGACCACCAAGCCGGTGATGTACATCGCCAACGTCGCCGAGGACGGTTTCGAGAACAACCCGCACCTGGATGTGGTACGGGCCATCGCCGAGGAAGAAGGCGCCGTCGTAGTGCCCGTCTGCAACAAGATCGAGGCCGAGATCGCCGAGCTCGACGATGACGAGGAAAAGCAGATGTTCCTCGAGACCATGGGCATGGCTGAACCCGGCCTCAACCGCGTGATCCGAGCCGGCTACGAATTGCTGAACTTGCAGACCTACTTCACCGCTGGCGTGAAGGAAGTTCGCGCGTGGACCGTGCGCATCGGTGCCACCGCCCCGCAAGCGGCTGCCGTCATCCACACCGATTTCGAGAAAGGCTTCATCCGCGCCGAAGTCATCGCCTACGACGACTTCATCCAGTACAACGGCGAAGCCGGCGCCAAGGAAGCCGGCAAGTGGCGCCTGGAGGGCAAGGAATACATCGTCAAGGATGGCGACGTCATGCACTTCCGCTTCAACGTCTAGATCGACGCGCTTGGATAAAAGGCCCTTCACGAGGGCCTTTTTTTATTCAGGACTTGGTCAGTTGCCGGTACAGCTGCGGCAGACGGAAAGGCAGCTGTTCGGGCTGACGAATCAAGGTAAAGCCGTTGGCGCCGAACATGTATGGCAAATAATCACCCGCTTCGCGATCGATGGTGATGCAGAACGGCACCAGCCCCTGCGCGCGCGCTTCGAGCACCGCTTGCCGCGTGTCTTCCACCCCGTAGCGCCCTTCATAGAGATCCAGATCGTTGGGCTTGCCGTCGGTTACCAGCAGCAGCAGCTTGCGCCGCTGTTTGCAGCCGCCGAGCAGTCGGGTCGCCTGACGGATCGAGGCGCCCATGCGGGTGTAGTACCCGGGCCGGATTGCCTGGATCTTGCCGCGCACACGGTCGTCGTAGCGCTCGCCGAAAGTCTTGAGCGCCTGCATCCTGACCTGCTGTCGACGCAGCGAGGAAAACCCGTAGAGCGCAAAATCGTCTCCCGCCGCGCTCAGTGCTTCGCCGAACAACAGCAAGCTGTCCGTGATCACCTCGATGACCCGATGCTCGTCGTTGAGATGGGCATCCGTCGACATCGACAGGTCCGCCAGCAGCAGACAGGCCAGGTCGCGCTGGTTCTGCCGCTGCTCCATGAACAGACCGCGTTCGGCGCACTGGCCATGCTGGCGCTCGACGTGAAAATCCAGCCAGGCCTTCAGATCCAGCTCGGAACCCTGCGGCTGGCCACGCAGCCATTGCCGGTCGGTGCGCAGGCTTTCGAATTGCCGGCGCAGACGGCGCGCCAGCGGCGACAGGCGCAGCGGTAACGGTGCCGCCTCGGCCCCGCGCGGCAGCATCATCTGCAGATTGACGAAGCCCTCCTGCAGGGCCTGCTTGCGGTAGTCCCACTCCGGCAGCTTGATGCCCTCGCCCAGCGGCAGGTCATCGGCATCCGGCGGCGGCAGATCGAGGTCGAGCTTGAGTCCGCCGCCCTTGCGTATGCGCTGGCGAGACAGCGCGATCTCATCGAGGTCTTCGGCGACGCGTGCCGCATCGAGGTCCTCGCTGTCATCGCCGCAGCGGTCGAGTTCGACATGCTCGGACCAGCTGAACAGGTTCTCCAGGCGAAACAGCAACAGTCCGCCCTTGCCGGTGTTCTCCTCGACGCGCGTGGCGCGCTTGCGCACCGAGCGGCTCGCCTCATTCGGGGCCTGCAAGGCGCCCTCCCCGTCTTCACCGAGGTTCTGCGCCTGCGGCTGGGCCAGTTGCTGCGCCGGATAAAGCCACAAGGGCAAGGGCCACGGCGCGCGCTCGCAGCGAGGAAAGCGTTCGACACTTCCGGGCTCGCGCAGGGCCTGGCACAGGGCGCGCTCGAGCGCCGCTTCGTCAGCCGGGAGCTGTTGCGGGTCCGGTCGCAGCAGCAGATGCGCCTCGACCAACCGCATGTACCGGCGCTTGAGCACCGGATAGCGCGCCAGCAAGGCCTGCGTCCAGCGCTGGTTGTCCCGCGCCCAGTGGCGCATGGTGCCCGATTCGGCGGCGAGCAAGGCCAGCCACCGGTAGAGCTCGCGGTTCAGCTCCACGTCCGGGTAGACCGCCAGGCTTTGCGGCAGGCGCAGGTTGTCGTCGTCGCACCAGGCGACCGGCAACTGCCGGCAGGTACCGGCCACCTGTTGCAGCAGGCTGCGACGGACCATCAGTTCCCGTGCAGCGGCGGCCTCGACCGTGACGCCACTGGCGCCACCCAGGGCGCGGAACAGGATCGAGAGCGAGCGCTGCATGTCGACCAGATCGACGCGGGCTTCCGGAAACTCGGGGCTGGCCCGCCGCGTGATGAACCGGTGCCAGGCACTGCCCACCCACTCTTCGACTTCGATGCTGAACGCCATGACGGCTCACTCCACTGGAATTCGAAAACGCGAACGGCCCGCTCTGTCAGCCGGGCCGTCGCTCACTTGCAGGTTCTACCTCAGGCCACGGCAGCCGGCGCTTCGACAGCCGCCGGTACGCGACCGCGTTGCATGAAGCTCACCAGGTAGCACACCAGGCCGATCGCGAAGCCCACCCCGGCGAACAACCGCAGCCAGAAGAAGACGCGCAGCTGGTCCATGGTCAGCATGAAGGACAGCGCAGCACCGTCTTCCGGGATCCGCTGCAGCCAGACCTGCACCACACCAGCCGCCGTCAGGAACAGCGTGATCAGCAGCATGGAGATGGTCATCAGCCAGAAGCCCCACACTTCGATCGTCTGTGCCCGTGCATCCGGCGCCTCGCCCAGCGCCCGCAGACGCGGCATGGCGTAGCTGATCATGGTCATCACGATCATCGCGTAGGCACCGTAGAAGGCCAGGTGACCATGCGCGGCCGTCAGCTGCGAACCGTGGGTGTAGTAGTTGACCGGAGCCAGGGTGTGCAGGAAGCCCCACACGCCCGCACCGAGGAACGCCGTGACCGTGGTGCCCATCGCCCACAGGGCGGCGGCGCGGTTCGGGTGTTGCCGGCGACGGCGGTTAACCATGTTGAAGGCGAACAGCACCATGGCGAAGAAGGGCAACGGTTCCAGCGCGGAGAAGATCGAGCCCAGCCACAGCCACACGCCCGGTGCGCCGATCCAGAAGAAGTGGTGACCCGTGCCGATGATGCCGGTGATGAGCGCCATGGCGATGATCACGTACAGCCACTTCTCGATGACCTCGCGGTCCACGCCGGTGATCTTGATCAGGACGAAGGCCAGCATCGAACCCATGATCAGTTCCCACACGCCTTCCACCCAAAGGTGCACGACCCACCACCAGTAGTACTTGTCGCGCGCCAGGTTTTCCGGGTTGTAGAAGGAGAACAGGAAGAACACCGCCAGGCCGATCAGACCGGTCATCATCACCATGCTGATCGCGGTCTTGCGGCCTTTGAGCATGGTCATGCCGATGTTGTAGAGGAAGCCCAGGGCCACCACCACGATACCGACCTTGGTGATCGTCGGCTGTTCGAGGAACTCGCGTCCCATCGTCGGCAGCAACTCGTTGCCCGTCATCGCGGCCAGGCCGGCATAGGGCACCAGCAGGTAGCCGAGGATGGTCAGCACGCCTGCGGCGGCGAACACCCAGAACAGGATCAGCGCCAGCTTCGGGCTGTGCAGTTCACGGTCCGCTTCCTCGGGGATGAGGTAGTAGGCCGCGCCCATGAAGCCGAACAGCAGCCAGACGATCAGCAGGTTGGTGTGAACCATCCGCGCCACGTTGAAGGGGATCAGCGGGAACAGGAAGTCACCGACCACATACTGCAGGCCCATGATCAGGCCGAAGATGATCTGCCCGACGAACAGCATCAGGGCGAACACGAAGTAGGGCTTGGCGACCGACTGCGACTGGAATTTCAGATGAGGATTGAGAACGTTCATGGATCAGCCCTCCTTGTTCGGCGGCCAGTCGTTGGTGTCGATCTTCGCCGTCCAGCTAAGGAATGCAGCGAGATCGTCAACTTCTTGCTCGCTCAGGTTGAATTGCGGCATCGAACGACGACCCGGAACCCCGAGAGGCTGGGCCTTCATCCAGGCGTGGAGGAATGGCTTGAAGGCCTCCTCGCCGCCCCGGCGGTGGAACACGTTGCCCAGCTCGGGCGCGAAGTAGGCACCCTCACCCAGCAGCGTGTGGCAGCCGATGCAGTTGTTTTGCTCCCAGACCAACTTGCCTCGGGTCACCGCCTCGGTCATTTCGGCCTCGTTGGTGCGTGCTGCAAAGGTCGTTTCGGTGTGATAGGTCAAGGCCAGGAACACCAGGAAGAAGAAAACTCCGCCTCCGAAGTAGATGTTCCGGGCCATGCCTTTGGTGAAGGTCTCTGACATGGGTGCCTCCTATTACTTGGCGTGGCCATTGTATGAAGGCGCCCCTGGCGAACCGCTTGATGGGGATCAAGAAAGGATTCAACCCCGGCGGCGAGCGATCCGGGCCGCCCGATCGCCCGACAGAAGGCGCACCGGGCATCATCCGACAAGCCCCGAAACGCGCCGGCTCCGCCGACCGACAGGCCGCCAATCGCAGCCTGCGAACGGCGAGTCGGGCCGGGTTGCGAAGCACAGATGGGACGGCTGCATCCATCAGCCGAGCCGAACGCGAAATGACGGATGCGCGGGCAAAAAAACGCACCGCAAGCGGTGCGCCAAGGGAACCGGTCGTCAGCGTTCGGCTAACGCCCGGCAGCGATCGTACCCAGCACGCCGAGCGTCATGATCACCGGCCAGCTCAGCAGCAGCCCGCGCCAGAAGCGCGGGCCGTGGCGCAACTCCATGAAGCGATCGGCGATCAACCATGCCTTGCCCAGTGCGAGCGCCAGCACGCCCGCCGCGAGCCACGGCGTCAGCGGGCCGGCGTGCGCCAGCAACACCGTTCCCACCGACAGCGTCACCAGCGCCAGCCAGCAGCCGAACAACACCTTCGATGCGGACATACGCCCTCCTAACCCAGCACGTAAACCAACGGAAACAGCAGTACCCACACCAGATCGACCATGTGCCAATACAGCACCCCCGACTCCAGCCCGCTGCACGCGTGCGGTTCGTAGGCCCGGCGGCGGCAGCGCTCGGCCATCCAGGCGAGGATGACCATCCCCAGCAGCACATGGAGGAAGTGAAAGCCCGTCAGAATCCAGTAGAGGGTGAAGAAGGTGTCGTGCTCCAGCCCATACCCCAGGCCCGCGAGATGGGCGTATTCCTGGAGCTTGAGGACGACATAGCCGCACGCCGACAGCAGCGCCGCCAGCAGCAGGATCGCCCCGCCCTGCGCCCGCCCGCGACGCACCTGCTCGACCGCCAGGGCGGCGAAGAAGCCCGACGTCAGCAGGCTCAAGGTCAGCGCCAGGCCCATCGAACTGTCGAGCACGGCACGTCCGGCGCGGAACAGTTCAGGTTGCAGCCACTGCGTGACGGCGAAGGCGAGGATCAGGATGCCGAACACCGCGAGTTCGGCCAGGATGAAGAACCACATCGCCAGATCGCCGGGCAGTGCCCGCGTGCCGGTACGCTCAACCGAAGTGGACATCGACCACATCCATCAGCGCGGCGACCGTCTGAGCATCGTCCGACAGCGGTTCGGCCAGGCAGGCCAGGCAGGCCTCCTTCGGATGCATGCCGGCGCCGATCATCCTCGCGGTGAAGATCAGCAGCCGGGTCGAGGCGACTTCTTCCAGATCGTGTTGCTCGAGCCGTCGCAATGCCTGTCCGAGCTTGACCACCTGTGTCGCCAGCGCCGTGTCGACGCCCGCCTCGTTGGCGACGATGCGCACTTCCTCGTCCATCGGCGGGTAATCGAAGCGCATCGCCACGAAGCGTTGGCGAGTGCTGGGCTTCATGCCCTTGAGCAGGTTCTGGTAGCCGGGGTTGTAGGACACCACCAGCATGAAGTTCTTCGGCGCCCGCAGCGACTCGCCGGTCCGTTCGATGAACAGCTCGCGGCGATCGTCCGCCAGCGGATGGAGCACCACCGCGGTGTCCTGCCGCGCCTCGACCACTTCGTCCAGGTAGCAGATGCCGCCCTCGCGTACCGCACGGGTCAGCGGGCCGTCCTGCCACCAGGTGCCCTGAGCGCCGATCAGGTGGCGACCGACCAGGTCGGCGGCCGACAGGTCGTCATGGCAGGCGACCGTGTACAGCGGCAGCCCCAGACGATGGGCCATGTGCTGCACGAAGCGCGTCTTGCCGCAACCGGTCGGGCCCTTGATCAGCACGGGCATGCCGTGCCGCCACGCCTGTTCGAACAGCGGGACCTCGTTACCGAGCGGTTGATAGAAGGGAACGTCCGGCGCGGCCGGGCTTGATACTGGGGCATTCACAGCGAGTACCTCGCACAACGATGGAATCGGCCGTTGCCCGATCGGGTCGGCGGCTGGCGTTCCGAATCGGCCGGTACGCCTCGGTCCAGACCCTACCCGCGACACGGCGTCACGCTCAAGCAATCCGCCGGCAAGTCTTGATTGCAATCAAGCCCCTCCTCGATAGGCGTCTCTAGCATTCGAGCCGCGCACAAACGAAGTACCCGGGAACTGCACACCGACGCAATCGACCGGGGCCTAGACGGCTCCAATAGGAGAAACACCATGAGCTACGTTGGCAAACCACTGCTCGCAGGTCTCATCGCCAGCGTTTCATTGCTCGGCATGGCGATCGCGCAAGCCGCCGCCAACCCGGAAGCCGCCGATGCCGCCTACAAGGGCAACGCATCGGCCATCGACCCGGCGAGCGCGCAGGTCGTCCATACACCCGGAGCACCCGACCTGACGAGCGCCGAGTTCGACCAGGCCAAGGAGATCTACTTCCAGCGCTGCGCGGGCTGCCACGGTGTGCTGCGCAAGGGCGCGACCGGCAAGCCGCTGACGCCGGACATTACCCAGGGTCGAGGCCAGCAGTTCCTCGAAGCATTGATCACTTACGGATCGCCCGGCGGCATGCCCAACTGGGGCACGTCCGGCGCGCTGACCAAGGACCAGATCACGCTGATGGCCAAGTACATCCAGCACACGCCACCCACCCCGCCGGAGTGGGGGCTGGCCGAGATGAAGGACTCGTGGAAGGTCTTCGTACAGCCGGAAGACCGGCCGACCAAGCAAATGAACGATCTGGACCTCGGCAACCTGTTCTCCGTGACCCTGCGCGATGACGGCAAGATCGCCCTGATCGACGGCAACACCAAGAAAATCGTCAAGCTGATCGAAACCGGCTACGCGGTGCATATCTCGCGCATGTCGGCCTCCGGGCGCTACCTGTTCGTGATCGGCCGCGACGCCAAGATCGACATGATCGACCTCTGGGCGAAAGAGCCGACCAAGGTCGCCGAAATCAAGGTCGGCATCGAGGCGCGCTCGGTCGAAACCTCGAAGTTCGAGGGCTACGAAGACAAGTACGCCATCGCCGGCGCCTACTGGCCTCCACAGTTCACCATCATGGATGGCGAAACCCTGGAGCCCAAGCAGATCGTCTCCACCCGCGGCATGACCATCGAGACGCAGGAATATCACCCGGAGCCTCGCGTCGCGGCCATCATCGCCTCGCACGAGCGGCCCGAGTTCATCGTCAACGTCAAGGAAACCGGCCGTGTCATGCTGGTCAACTACGAGGACATCGACAACCTCACCGTCACCAGCATCGCCGCGGCGCCCTTCCTGCATGACGGCGGCTGGGACAGCACCCACCGCTACTTCATGACCGCCGCCAACAACTCCAACAAGATCGCCGTGATCGACTCCAAGGATCGCGAGCTGACCGCGCTGGTGGATGTCGGCAAGATCCCGCACCCCGGTCGCGGCGCCAACTTCGACCATCCCATCTACGGGCCGGTGTGGGCCACCAGCCACCTGGGCGATGCCAGCATCTCGATGATCGGCACCGATCCCGAGGGTCACCCGGACTACGCCTGGAAACACGTCGGCACGCTGGAAGGCCAGGGCGGCGGCTCGCTGTTCATCAAGACGCACCCCAAATCGCGCCACCTGTACATCGACACCACCTTCAACCCCGACGCCAAGATTTCCCAGTCGGTCGCGGTGTTCGACCTCGACAACCTCGACGCCGGCTACAAGGTGCTGCCGATCGGCGAATGGTCCGGTCTGAAGGATGGGGCCAAGCGCGTCGTCCAGCCGGAGTACAACAAGGCGGGCGATGAAGTCTGGTTCTCGGTGTGGAGCGGTCAGGACGAGGAGTCGGCGCTGGTCGTGGTCGATGACAAGACGCTAGAACTCAAAACAGTGATCAGGGACAAAAGATTGATTACCCCGACGGGTAAATTTAACGTCCATAACACTCAGTACGACGTTTACTGAGCCCCTTGGGGCGGGTTCATGCCCGCCCCGATTAGCCTTGAGGAAACTCTGATGAAGAAAGTACTTATCCCCTTGCTGGCCATTGGCGGCTTCGTCGCCATGCAGTCGGCGGTAGCCGCCACGGGCGAGGAGCTGTTCAAGAGCAAGGGCTGCGCCGCCTGCCATTCGATCGACACCAAGCTGGTCGGCCCGTCCTACAAGGACGTCGCCGCCAAGTACGCCGGCCAGGGCGACGCCGTCGCCACCCTCGCCACCAGCATCAAGAACGGCAGCCAGGGCAAGTGGGGCCCCATCCCGATGCCGCCAAACCAGGTCACCGAAGAAGAAGCCAAGACCCTCGCCGAGTGGATTCTTAGCCTGAAGTAAGCCCCAGGAGAACGTCATGCACCTATCCCGCCATGCAGTACGAGGTCTGGGACTGGTCATGACGTCCCTCCTCCCTTCTTTAGCCCTGGGCGCGCCCGATGCGGCCCGCCAGGCACAACTGGAAAACCTGCTCAAACAGGACTGCGGCTCCTGCCACGGCCTGCGCATGACCGGCGGCCTCGGCCCGGCCCTGACCCTCGAAGCGCTCGCCGGCAAGCCCCGCGACAGCCTCATCGCCACCGTCACCTACGGACGCCCCGGCACCGCCATGCCCGGCTGGCAGCCTCTGCTCAGCGAGCAGGACATCGCCTGGCTGGTGGACACTCTTCTGCACGGATACCCCAAGCCATGAACCGCCCCGCCCTGCTGCTGGCCGCCGCCAGCCTGCTGCTCAGCGCCTGCGCGCAACAACCGCCCCTGCGGGGCAGCGGCGATCTCGGCGTGGTGATCGAGCGCGCCAGCGGCAGCCTACAGATCATCGAGAGCACCGGCATGAGCCGGCTGGCCCGCCTCGAAGGGCTGGGCGACCTGTCGCACGCATCGGTGGTGTTCTCTCGCGATCAGCGCTTCGCCTATGTCTTCGGCCGTGACGGCGGGCTGACGAAGGTCGACCTGCTCGAGCAGCGCATCGACAAGCGCATCGTCCAGGCCGGCAACAGCATCGGCGGCGCCATCAGCCAGGACGGCACGCTGATCGCCGTCGGCAACTACGAACCGGGCGGCGTGAAGGTATTCGATGCCAAGACCCTGGACCTCGTCGCGAACATCCCGGCGACGCCGCTGGCCGATGGCAGCCGCAACTCGCGGGTGGTCGGCGTCACCGACGTTCCCGGCAGGCGCTTCATCTACAGCCTGTTCGATACCGATGAAACCTGGCTGCTGGACTTCAGCCAGGGCAACGAGCCGGCGATCACGCGCTTCCCCGACATCGGCAAGCAGCCCTATGACGCCCTGCTGACACCTGAGGGCCGCTACTACGTGGCCGGCCTGTTCGGCGAAGACGGCATGGGCAAGATCGACCTCTGGCACCCGGAGCGGGGCGTCGAGCGCATCCTCGATCACTACGGTCGCGGCCAGGACAAGCTGCCCGTCTACAAGATGCCCCACCTCGAGGGCTGGACCGTGGCCGGCGACCAGACCTTCGTGCCCGCCATCGGCCAGCATCGCGTGCTGGTGATGGATTCGACGAGCTGGAAGCAGACCGACGCCATCGACGTCGCCGGCCAGCCGGTGTTCGTGATGGCGCGCCCGGATGCGCGGCAGGTCTGGGTCAACTTCGCCCACCCCGACAACGGCAAGGTGCAGGTCATCGACAGCGAGACCCACCAGATCATCGCCACGCTGGAACCCGGCCCGGCGGTGTTGCACATGGAGTTCACCGCCCGCGGCGACCAGCTCTGGCTCTCGGTGCGTGACGGCCATGAAGTCCAGGTCTGGGACCCTTATCGACTCGAGCGCCTCAAGCGGCTGCCGGCCGAAAGCCCGAGCGGCATCTTCTTCAGCAGCCGCGCACACGAGACGGGCCTCTGACATGGAACTCGACAGCCTCAGCCGCCGCCTGATCGACCGCTTCCAGCACGGCATGCCGCTGTGCGCCGAGCCCTACCGGGCAATGGCCGAGGCGCTGGGCTGCGAAGAGGCCGAGGTGCTGGCCGGCCTGCAACGCCTCGATCGGGCCGGGTGCCTGTCGCGCGTGGGGCCGGTGTTCGAACACAGCCGCGCAGGCGCCAGCACGCTCGTCGCGCTGGCCGTACCGCCAGCCCGGCTGGAGGCCGTCGCGGCATGCGTCAACGGCTACCCCGAGGTCAACCACAACTACCTGCGCGAGCACCATTACAACCTGTGGTTCGTGCTGACCGGGCCGGATCGCGCCCATCTCGATCGCATATTGACGCAGATCGAAGCCGAAACCGGCCTGGCCCCGCTCGACCTGCCCATGCGCAGCGCCTACCGCATCGACCTCGGCTTTCCGCTGGAGGTCGCGTCATGATCGCGCCGCTCGATGATCGCCAGGCGCTGCAACTGCGCCGCCTGCTCGAAGCCGGCCTGCCGCTGGCCGCACGCCCCTACGCGCGGCTCGCCGAGCAGCTTGGCGCCACGGAAGACGCCGTGCTCGAACAGGTCCGCCAGTGGAGCGACGACGGCCTGTTCCGGCGCATGGGGCTGGTGCTCAAGCATCGCGCGCTGGGCTTTCGCGCCAACGCGATGCTGGTGCTCGACGTGCCGGATGATCGGGTCGATGCCGTCGGCCAGCAACTGGGCCAGGCACCGGGCGTCAACCTCTGCTACCAGCGCCCACGCCGATTGCCGCAGTGGCGCTACAACCTGTTCTGCATGATCCACGGCCGCGAGCGGGCCGACGTCGTCGAGCGGATCGAGCGGCTGCTGGCCGAGCACGGCCTGGACGGGTTGCCGCACCAGCTGCTGTTCAGCACGCGCGCCTTCAAGCAATGCGGCGGCCGCTACGCGCCACCGCAACCGCAGGAACCGCAGGAACCGCAACAGGTGATCGCCCATGGATGAGCTCGATCGCCGACTGATCAACCGCCTGCAACGGGGCCTGCCGCTGGTTCGCCGGCCCTGGGAGGCGCTGGCGCAGGAACTCGACGCCGACCCCGCCGTGCTGCGCGCGCGCATCCAGGCCCTGCTCGACGACGGCACCCTGACCCGCTTCGGCCCGATGTTCGACATCGAACGGCTCGGCGGCGCCTTCACCCTCGCGGCGCTGAGCGTGCCCGAGCCACGGTTCGATGCCGTGGCCGCGGTGCTCGAGGCGATGCCGGAAGTGGCGCACAACTACCGGCGCGAACATGCCTGGAACATGTGGTTCGTGCTCGGCTGCGAGACACCCGAAGGCATCGCGCAGGCCATCGCCCGCATCGAAGCGCTCACCGGACTCGAGGTGCTCAACCTGCCCAAGGAGACGACCTACCATGTCGGGCTGCATTTCCCCGTCTGATCTGGCCCAGGCGCGCCGGCTGGTCGCCCTTACCGACGCCGGCCTGCCGCTGGTCGAGGACCCCTGGGCCTGGCTGGCCGAGCGGCTGGAGTTGGACGTCGAGGCGACCTTGGCGCTGCTCCAGCGCTTGCAGGCCGACGGCGCCATACGCCGGATCGCCGCCGTGCCGAATCATTACCGGCTGGGCTACCGGCATAACGGCATGACGGTCTGGGACGTGGACGACGAGGCGCTCGAACGACTCGGCCCGCTGGTTGGCGCACAGCCCTTCGTCAGCCATTGCTACCGTCGCCCGCGCCAGCCCGGCTGGCGCTACAACCTGTTCGCGATGGTGCACGGTCGCAACGCCGACGACATCGAGCGCGATCGCCAGGCCATCCGTACGCTGCTCGGCGAGGTCTGCCGGGCCGATGAGATGCTGGTCAGCAGCCGCATCCTGAAGAAGACCGGCCTGCGTCTGACGGGCGCATCCAGTCCGGCGCGCCAGCGCTAACCCTGTCGGCCGCCTACCACCACCCGAGCGCCAACCGGTGGATCACGCGCCATATCGCACCGATCAGGGACGGGAACAGCCGGGGCGATGCGAACGCGACGACGGAAAACAGAAGGATCGATCCCCACAGCCAGCCGCTGCCCAGGTAGCCCTGCCAGAAGGCCAGCTCGCGATTGGCCGCGAACCAGACGAACGCCGACGTCGGTATGGAAAAGCACAGCGAGGCGAGCAGCGCCATCAGCCTCGATTCGCCCGAATCGCCTCGCCTCATGGCGCAGGCTTCACGCAAGGATCGGGGCGCTGGCCAAGCTCGGCCGCCACGGCGCTGATGGCGCCCTCGTCGGTCAGCCGCTCGACCACCCGATACCCCGCCTCGACATAGCCCGAACCGCTGCTGCAGACCGAACCGTCGGCCATGCGGTACTCGATGCGATAGGCCCCTTCCCCGCGCTGGTAGACCGGAATGAGCAGCGGCGCCTCGGCCGCTTCGGACAACCGCACGTCGAGGATGGCTTCATCGCTCTCCACCCGGATCGCCACCGGCACCGCGGCTGAATCGTTACGCACCTCGATCAGCACCCAGGGCGCACCGCTCAACCCGAGCCGCTGATAGCCGACGATCCCCACCACCGTCAGCGCACCGCACAAGAAACCCGACCCGACGCCCAGCGCAATCGCCAGTCGCTTCATCGACCCGCCCCCTCCCTGATGCCGGCCGAACGCCAGCGAAATAATCGCAGGATGCTACCCGTTCCTGAGCGCCCTCGGCACTGCCGTCGACAGGAGCGCGCGCCATTTGGGAACCGGCTCGCCCAGCAGCCCGGAATACCCTGCGGCATGACGTCTCGCCCCGGCACCGCCGCCCGCCTTTATTGCTTCGGATCAAGGCTCCGGGCGATGGCCTTGGCGATCCTGCCGGCAACGAGGCACGCCGCCGGCAGTCGCCGCACAGGAGTCCGAGCATGTTGAGAATCAGCCATTACCTGCGCGCCCTGGCCGGCCAATGTCCACCGCCGCACAGCGCGGCACCCGGCAGCCTGCGCCCGCCCGTGGTGATCTGGAACCTGCTGCGCCGCTGCAACCTCACCTGCAAGCACTGCTACGCGACCTCCGCCGACAGCGAATTCCGCGACGAGCTCGATACCGAAGCGGCGCTGAAGGTCATCGACGACCTCCAGCAGGCCGGCGTGAAGGTGCTGATTCTTTCGGGTGGCGAACCGCTGCTGCGCAAGGACCTCTTCCTGCTCGCCGACTACGCGCGCAACCGGGGCTTCTTCGTCGCGCTCTCGACCAACGGCACCCTGATCGACGAGAGCAACATCCAGCGCATCGCCGCCGCGCAGTTCGACTACCTCGGCATCAGCATCGACGGGCTCGAAGCGGTGCACGACGACTTCCGCCAGCTCAAGGGCAGCTATGCCGCGTCGATGCGTGCCATCGATCTGTGCCGCCAGCACGGCATCCGCGTCGGCCTGCGCACCACGCTCACCCAGCACAACTACCCGCAACTGCCCGACCTGCTGGCGCTGATGCGCGAGCACGACGTGCAGAAGTTTTACCTCTCGCACCTCAACTACAGCGGGCGCGGCAAGCGAAGCCGCAAGCTCGACGCCCACTGGCAGATGACCCGCGACGCGATGGAGCAGCTGTTCGAGCGCGCCTGGCAGGACATCCAGGAGGGCCGCGACACCGATTTCGTCAGCGGCAACAACGATGCCGACGCCATCCTGCTGTTGCAGTGGGTCGAGCGCCGGTTGCCCCGGCAACGGGCCGCGCTCGAGCGGCTGTTGCGCGGCTGGGGCGGCAACGCCTCGGGCAGCGGCATCGCCAACATCGACAACACCGGCGAGGTCCACCCGGATACCTACTGGTGGCACCACAGCGTCGGCAACGTGCTGGACCGTCCATTCAGGGAGTTGTGGCTGGACGACCCCGCCCCGCTGCTGGCTGCCCTGCGCCAGCATCCTCGCGCCGTCGGCGGACGCTGCGCGACCTGCCGCTGGCTGGACATCTGCAACGGCAACACCCGCACCCGCGCCTGGGCACAGGGCGATCTCTGGGGCGAAGACCCCGGCTGCTACCTCAGCGATGACGAGATCGGCCTGCGCGCGATTCCCTGCACCACCCTTTGACAGCCTGATGACCACGGCCAAGGAGCCACGATGATCGCGACCACTGCACTCCCCGCTGCGCTACAGGCGCGGCTGGAACCGGGCGAAGTCGCCCTCGTCGGCGCCGGCCCCGGAGACCCCGGCCTGCTCACGCTGCGCGCCTGGAGCCTGCTGCAACAGGCTGACGCCGTGGTGTACGACCGGCTCGTCAGCGACGCGCTGCTCGGCCTGCTTCCACCGACGTGCAGCCGTCATTACGTCGGCAAGGCCAGCGGCTACCACAGCCTGCCGCAGGAAGACATCAACCGCCTGCTGGCCAACCTGGCGTTGCGCGGCCTGCGCGTGGTGCGGCTCAAGGGCGGCGACCCGTTCATTTTCGGTCGCGGTGCCGAGGAGCTGGAACACCTGCTCGGCCGCGGCATCGCCTGCCAGGTGGTGCCGGGCATCACCGCGGCGGCCGGCTGCACCACCTACGCGGGCATTCCGCTGACCCACCGGGACCTGGCGCATGCCTGCCAGTTCATCACCGGCCACCTGCAGGAAGACGGCGAACTCAAGCTGCCCTGGCGGAGCCTGGCCGAGGGCGGCCAGACCCTGGTGTTCTACATGGGCCTGGCCAGCCTGCCCAAGATCGCCGAGAAGCTGATCGCCGCCGGCCTGCCGGCCGATACGCCGGCTGCGCTGATCGCCAACGGCACCCGCCCGGACCAGCAGGTGGTGCGCGGCACCCTGGCCGAGCTGCCGGTGCTGGCGCGCGACAACCGGCTCAGCGCACCGACGCTGACGGTCATCGGTCGCGTCGTCGGGCTGTTCGCCGAGCGCCCGATGCACTTTCCGGCGCACCTGGCCGCCGATCCTTTCGACGAGGTGCGCGAGCTATGCGGCTGATCCGACCCTTGCTGGGCCGCAGCGTTTCTCTGCTGGGCTGCGGCTTTCCCCTCTTGGGCTTGGGCTTGGCCCTGGCCCTGCTCGTGGCACCCCACGCGATCCAGGCCGCCGAAACGCCAGACGCCGAAGCGCTCTACCGGACCCACTGCCAGGGTTGCCACGGTGTCGACCGACTCGGCGGCGCCGGCCCGGCGCTGTTGCCCGAGAGCCTCGGTCGCCTGAAGCCGGACGAGGCGCGGGCGGTTATCCGCGACGGCCGTCCGGCCAGCCAGATGGCCGCCTTCTCCGATCGGCTCGGTGCCGCTGAAATCGACGCGCTGACCGACTACCTCTACCAGCCCGCCGCCGTGCCGCCGCGCTGGGGCGAGGCCGACATCCGCGCCAGCCATCGCCTGCTGGTCGACCCGGCCACGCTGCCCGACACGCCGCAGCATGACGCCGATCCGATGAACCTCTTCGTCGTGGTCGAGGCCGGCAATCATCACGTCAACATCCTGGACGGCGATCGCTTCGAGGTGCTCACGCGCTTCCCCTCGCAGTTCGCGCTGCACGGCGGGCCGAAATTCTCGCCCGACGGCCGCTTCGTCTACTTCGCCTCGCGCGACGGCTGGATCAGCCTCTACGACCTGCACAACTTCAGGCTCATCGCCGAAACCCGCGCCGGCATCAACACCCGCAACCTCGCCGTGAGCAACGACGGTCGCTGGGTTCTGGTCGGCAACTACCTGCCGGGCAACCTGGCGGTGCTCGACGCCCGCGACCTGTCGCTGCACAAACTGATCCCCACCAAGGGCCAGGACGGCACCGCCTCGCGGGTCAGCGCCGTCTACACCGCCCCGCCGCGCGGCAGCTTCGTGGTCGCGCTGAAGGACGTGCGCGAAGTCTGGGAGCTGCCCTACGGCGGCACGCCCGACTTCGAGCCGCGCCGCATCGCCGCGCGCGACCTGCTCGACGACTTCTCCTTCACGCCGGATTACCGCTACCTGCTCGCCACCTCGCGCCAGGCCAAGGGCGGCCAGGTGATCGACCTCGACGCCGGCGAGCCGGTCGCGCAGGTGCCGCTACCGGGCATGCCGCACCTCGGCTCGGGCATCTACTGGAAGCGTGACGGCCGGTGGATCTTCGCCACGCCGAACATCGCCAAGGGGCTGATTTCGGTGCTCGACCTGAAGGATTGGCACCTGATCAAGGAGATCCCGACCGAGGGGCCGGGCTTCTTCATGCGCAGCCACGCCAACTCGCCCTATGCCTGGACCGACGTGTTCTTCGGCCCGAACAATGACCGGGTCCATCTGATCGACAAACAGACGCTGGCGATCGCCCACACCCTGCGCCCGATGCCGGGCAAGAACGCCGCGCACGTCGAGTTCACCAAGGACGGCCGCTACGTGGTGCTGAGCGTCTGGGACACCGACGGCGCGCTGATCGTCTACGACGCCCGGACGCTCGAGGAGATCAAGCGCATCCCCATGAACAAGCCATCGGGCAAGTACAACGTGGGCAACAAGATCGAATTCGCCGAGGGCACCTCGCACTGAGGCAGCCAGCGTGACAGGGCCGGTGCAATCGCGCCGGCGTGCCCGCAACGCCAAGCCAAGCCACGCCGCGCATCACGCCGCGAGCTCCAACGAGTCTCTTCATCCCGCCCCAGCGCCCTTTTGCCCTGTCGTTTCCAATCTGAAGCTGCTTTTATATCAACTCGATTGATATGAGCAGCCTATGGACATCGATCTCGCCCGGACCTTCCTCGACATCATCCGCAGCGGCAGCTTCGTCGCAACCGCCGAGCGGCTGCACATCACCCAGACCGCGGTGACCGCGCGCGTCAGCAACCTGGAGCGCCAGCTCAACTGCCGCCTGTTCGTGCGCAACCGTGCCGGCGCCCGGCTGACGCCCGACGGCGAGCGCTTCGTCGCCTATGCCAGCCAGCTGGTGCAGACCTGGGAAGCGGCGCGCCGGGACCTGCCGCTGCCACAAGGCTTCGGCAGTCTGATCAGCCTCGGCGCCGAGGTCAGCCTGTGCAATCCGCTGATGCTGGCGTGGGTGCAACGGCTGCGCCAGGCGATGCCCGATCACGCCGTGCGCGGCGAAGTCGACAGCGGCGACGCGTTGCAGGAGAAGCTCGATCGCGGCCTGCTCGACGTCGCCCTGGTACACCAGCCGGAGTATTCGCCCGGCCTGCAGATCGAGCAGCTGCTCGAGGAAAAGCTCATCCAGGTGGTGGCCACCCACAACCCGGACCCTTACCTGTACGTCGACTGGGGGCCGGCCTTCCGCACCCAGCACGACCAGGCGCTGCCGGAGCACACGCGCTCGGCGGTGTCGTTCAGCCTCGGTCCGCTGGCGCTGCAATACCTGCTGCAATGCGGCGGCCGCGGCTACTTCCGCACGCGGGTGGTACAGCGCTACCTCGAGGAAGGCATCGTCAAGCGCGTGGCGAAGGCACCGGAGTTTTCCTATCCCGTCTACCTCGTCTACCGGCGCAACAGCGAGGCGCCGGCGCTGCACAAGACCCTCGCGCTGCTGCGCGAAGTGGCGCGCGACGAGTACGACTGGTCGCGCTGGTACTACGAAATTTAACGCCGTGAGATCTGACGGCCGCGAATCTAGCGGCCGGGCATTGGCGGCATCGAGGGCGGATCGTTCAGTCCGGCAGGTGCTTGAGCCAGTTGGCGTACAGCGCGGCGATCAGGTCGGTCTGGGTGACCATGCCGATCAGCCGCTCCTGGTCGTCGACCACCGGCAGGCAGTGCAGGCCGCGGTCGGACAGCAGGTAGACCAGCTCGACCATGTGCGTGTCGGCCCGGACCGATACCACCGGCGAGCTCATCACCGCACGCAGCTTGGTGCCACGCAGGTATTTGAGCTGGCCGAAGCTGATGCGCGTGGGGCGCGGCTGGAAGTGCTTGAGCAGGTCGACCAGGGTGACGATCCCGATCAGCCTGCGGCTGTCGCCGTCCAGCACCGGCAGCGAGCGCAGACGATGCTGCTGCAGGGTCTTCCAGGCGTGCTCGATGAAGACGTCCGGGCCGCTCCAGTAGAGGTCGCGGGACATGATGTCGGCGGCGGTGATCTCGCCCATGCTGCGCCGCAGCGCGTGTTTTTCGGTCTGCTTGATCAGCCGTTCGAGATCGTCGCGCGTGATGTCCACGTACTCGCCGAACTCACGCAGCGCACGGTCGACGTCGTCATGGGTGAAGCTCAAGCGCTCGCTGGGCAGCGGGTCGCGGGTGTGGTGGGTGTTGTCGCGCGGCGGGCTGCTCTTCGGGTAGGGATGACCGGTGAGGTTGTTGTAGACGAGGCCGGCGGCGATCAGCAACACCGAGTTCATCAACACCGGCAGCAGCACGCCATAGCCCATCGCCTGGAGATCCGCCCCGCCGAGGGCCGTGACCAGCGCCAGCGCGCAGGACGGCGGGTGCAGACAGCGCAGCACGAACAGGCAGATCAGCGTCAGGCTGCCTGCCAGCAGCCCGCCCGGAACGGGGCCCAGCTCGCTCAAGGCGATGCTGATGCCGATCAGCGCCGCGATGGTGTTGCCCACCAGCACCGGCCACGGCCGCGCGAACGGGCTCGACGAGGCCGCGAACAGCAGAAACGCCGAGGCGCCCACCGGGCCGGCGAGGTGCAGCGTCGCCGGCACACCGAACAGCCAGATGCCGGCCGGCAGCGTCATCGCCAGCACCAGCGCGACGCCAATGCCCGCGCGCAGCCACTCTTTCGGCGGGGCGGTCAGGGGGGTTGGGTAGAAGGATCGGAACCAGTCGGTTAAGCGGTCTTGCATGGTGCCTGCTGAAACGAGCCGAAAACGGGCGGGCATGATGCCCAAAAAATGTCCGTCCGTGGACAAGGCGTGAGCCCAAGGGAAATGTTCGGCTCCGGCGAGGCGGGTCAGGACATGGCGAGTTCACCCTGCTGCGAAGCCGCCTGCTGCCGCGTCTGACGCAGCGTCAGCCAGGTGTTCAGCGCCAACAGCAGCATGCCCGAGGCGAAGGTGGCGCCGCCGATCATGCGCACCACGTAACCCGGATGGCTGGCCTCGAGCGCCTCGACGAAGCTGTAGGTCAGCGTGCCGTCGTCATTGACCGCGCGCCACATCAGGCCCTGGGTGATGCCGTTGACCCACATCGAGGCGATGTAGAGCACGGTGCCGATGGTCGCCAGCCAGAAGTGGGCATTGATCAGCCCGACGCTGTACATCCGCTCGTGCCCCCAGAGCTTGGGAATCAGGTGGTAGAGCGAGCCGATGGAGATCATCGCGACCCAGCCGAGGGCGCCGGCGTGGACGTGGCCGATGGTCCAGTCGGTGTAGTGGGAAAGCGCGTTGACGGTCTTGATCGCCATCATCGGGCCTTCGAAGGTCGACATGCCGTAGAACGCCAGCGAGACCACGAGGAAGCGCAGGATCGGGTCGGTGCGCAACTTATGCCAGGCGCCCGAGAGGGTCATCATGCCGTTGATCATGCCGCCCCAGCTCGGCGCCAGCAGGATGATCGACATCGCCATGCCCAGCGACTGCGCCCAGTCCGGCAGCGCGGTGTAGTGCAGGTGGTGCGGGCCGGCCCAGATGTAGATCGAGATGATCGCCCAGAAGTGCACGATCGACAGGCGGTAGGAATAGATCGGCCGCTCGGCCTGCTTCGGCACGAAGTAATACATGATGCCGAGGAAGCCCACCGAGAGGATGAACCCCACCACGCTGTGGCCGTACCACCACTGCACCATCGCATCGGTGGCACCGGAGTACAGCGAGTAGGACTTGAACAGGGTCACCGGAATCAGCGCGTGGTTGACGATGTGCACCATCGCCGTGACCAGGATGAAGGCCCCGAAGAACCAGTTGCCGACGTAGATGTGCCGCACCCGCCGCCGGGCCAGCGCGTTGAAGAACAGGTACGCGTAGAGCACCCAGACGATCGCCACCCACAGCGCGATCGGCCATTCCATCTCGGCGTACTCCTTGGAGGTGGTGTAGCCGAGCATGTAGCTCACCGCCATCGACGCGATCGCGGCCTGCCAGCCCCAGAAGACGAACTGCGCGAGTCCCTCCGACGACAGGCTGACCTGGCAGGTGCGCTGCACCACGTAGAGCGACGTGGCGAACAGCGCGCACCCGCCGAACCCGAAGATCACGAGATTGGTATGCACCGGCCGCAGCCGGCCGAAGCTGGTCCAGGGCAGGTCGAAGTTGAGCTGGGGCCACACCAGCTGCGCCGCGATGAACACACCCAGCCCCATGCCGAGGATGCCCCAGCAGACAGTGGCGAGCGTGAACTGGCGGACGACGCGGTAGTTGTAGGCGATGGGATCGGACATGGTTAGGGAATCGGTCATGGCTTTTTGCGAGGCAACCACGTACGCACGGGCAGGCCGGTGCGTCGCGTTCACACGCCGCTCCTCCTGATTCGGTTGGATATTGGCGCAGCAGGTGCCGCGATGAAGAATGCGTTGCACATTCTCGGCCCGCGGTTCGCTTTACTCCAATGAATACTGTTGAGCCACAACCGCAATATTTTTGATTTCAACGAAAGGGACGCCTAGCGCCGCTACCGGCGCTTTCGCCTCGATGTCAGGCAAGGTCGGCCTGTGCGAGTTGGCAGGCGAACCGGTGCTGGACCGCTCCAGCGCAGATGGCGCCTGCGGCAAGGCGCTGGATTCAGCAGACCACGGACTCGCAGGAGCGGCTCGCGGGCCTGTCGCCACGATGGCGCCGGCGGGCGCGGATGGTTCAGCAGGCCGATCGATTCAGCGCGACAGCGCCCCGGCACGCAGGTCGAACACCAGCACCTCGGCGCCCTGCCCGTCGCTCAGCTCGATGCGCCCGACGTCGCGCACCTTGAGGCCATCGCCTTCGGACAGCCGCACGCCATTGACGGTCAGGGCGCCGCGCGCAACGTGCACGTAGGCATGGCGGGCGCCGTCCAGCGTCAGCCGGGCCTGCTCGGCACCGTCGAACAGCCCGGCGTAGACGCGGGCGTCCTGGCCGAGCTGCAACACACCCTCGCCGCCCTCGGGCGAAAGGACGAGGCGCAACCGGCCGCGCTTCTCGCTGGCGCTGACATGGGTCTGCTGGTAGCGCGGCGGACCACCACGCTCGGTCGGGACGATCCAGATTTGCAGGAAATGCACCGGCTCGGTCGCCGACGCGTTGAACTCGCTGTGCGAAACGCCGCGACCCGCGCTCATCAGCTGGACATCACCGGGCCGGATCACCGAGCCGGTGCCGAGGCTGTCCTTGTGTTCCAGCGCGCCGTCTAGCACGTAGGAGAAGATTTCCATGTCCCGGTGCGGATGTCGCCCGAACCCCTGCCCCGCCGCGACACGGTCATCGTTGATGACGCGCAGGTCGGAGAAGCCCATCTGCCGCGGGTCGTGATACTCGGCGAAGGAAAAACTGTGCCGCGATTGCAGCCAGCCATGATCGGCCTGCCCGCGATCGGCGGCCCGGCGTAACTCGTGCATCTGAAACCTCCTCTGCGGCGCGACCTTCGCGCCTTGAATCAATGGCTGCCGGTCCCGCACCCGCTGCGAGGCGCGCGCAGCAAACACGTAGGGCGGGTTCAGGAACGCAGCGAACAACCCGCCAAGCGGATCGCACCCCTGGTGCCGGCCGCCCCCAAAATCTGTCGTGTATCAGGCGACCACCGAGGCGGGCTCGATGGCGGCCTGGATGTCGTCCCGCGCCTGGGCGAATGCCGCCGCGCGGGCGTCGCCACCCATCGCGAGACCATCGGCCCGCACGAAGCGCACGTCGCTGATCCCCATGAAGCCGAACATCTGCTGCATGTAGAGGCGATCGGTCGGCGCCATCGGTCCTTCGTCCGGGTACTTGCCGCCGCGCGTCGATACCACGATCAGCGTCTTGCCGCCGGCCAGCCCCACCGGGCCATTGGCGGTGTAGGAGAAGGTCCGACCCGGCTGGGCGAGCCGATCGATCCAGACCTTCAGCTGGCTGGGGATGCCGAAGTTGTACAGCGGCGCGCCGATGACCAGCACGTCAGCGGCCAGGAACTGGGTCAGCAGGCGTTCGGATTGCTCGTTCTGAGCCCGCTGCGCCTCGCTCGCCTCGGCCTGCTGGCCCAGCTTGACGCCGAGCGCATCGGTGCCGAAGTGATCGGGCGTGTCGATCGCCAGGTCCAGGTAATCGACCTGTGCCTGCGGATGCTGGCGGCGCCACTCGGCGACCGCTTCGGCGGTCAGCTGGCGCGACGCGGAGTTGGCGCCGAGGATGCTGGAGTCGATGTGCAGCAGTTTCATGGAAGGTCCCTCAGGAATCGGTGGATGGTTGCCGTGACGGCAGGCTTGGGGCTCATCCTACGGAGGTGGCCAATGAGCGATAAGTCGGCAAAAATGCTCCGTATTGTCCGAATGACTGAACAATCATGCAGAACCTGAACGACCTGCTGTTCTTCGCCGAAGTCGCCGAGCGCGGCAGCTTCACCGCGGCCGCCGCGGCGCTCGGCCTGCCCAAGTCGCGGCTGTCGCACCGGGTGGCGCAGCTCGAGGCGAGCCTGGGCGTGCAGTTGCTGCAACGCAGCACACGGCGGCTATCGCTCACCCCGGCCGGCGAGCTGTACCTGCGCCATTGCCTGGCCGTGCGCGACGCGGCGACCGCCGCTGGCGAGGCGATCGCCCAGGTACGCAGCGAGCCGCACGGCACCGTGCGCATCAGCTGCCCGGTCACGCTGGCGCAAAGCGCGGTCGGTCCGCTGCTGCCACGCTTCCTGCGGCGCTACCCGGGCGTGACGGTGGAGATGCGAGTGCTCAACCGGCCGGTCGACCCGGTGGAGGAAGGTGTCGACCTGGCGCTGCGGGTGCGGCCGGTGATCGAGAACAGCGCAACGCTCGCGGCGAAGGAATTCGGGATCAGCCGCGGGCTCCTGCTGGTCAGCGCCGAGCAACTGGCACGGCAGGGTCCGGTCCGGACGCCGGCCGAGCTGTCCCGCCTCGATACCGTGGCGATGTCGGCCAGCGCCGGGCAGGCCCGCCTCGACCTCGTCGGACCGGCAGGCGAAGCCTTCACCTTCGTCCACCAACCGCGCTACCTGGCCGACGACCTGGCCGCGCTGAAGTTCGCCGTGGTCGAGGGCATCGGCGCCGGCATGCTGCCGGACTACCTGTGCCAGGACGAGCGCCAGGCGGGCCGGCTGGTCGAAGCGCTGCCCGGCTGGGCGCTGCAACCGGGCATCGTCCACGCCATGTACCCGCCGCGCCGCGCGCTGCTGCCGGCGGTACGTTGCCTGCTGGATTTCCTCGCCGCGCACCTGCGGGGCGATCAGGCCCTGATCGAGCCGGCATCGCACTGATGCATTGCGCCGCCCAGGCCTGTGGCCACCGCGGGGCGGCCATTCCCCCCGCCGAAAACCCTGCGCACGTCGAGAGACGCCATCGCTTGGCAAGCCGGGCATCGCCTGCTTAGCTCTGGGCGTCATCATCCCGATGGAGCCGATCATGGCCGACCGCCCCTTGCACCGCCTCGCCACCTCGGAGGACTTCGAAGCGGTCCACGCGCTGTACATGCACGACGCCGTGGTGCCCTACCTCGGTCTCGACCCGATGCCGGCGACAGACTTCCGCCCGCACTACGCCCATCTGCTGGCCACACGGCGCTTTCAGGTGGTCGAACAGGCCGGGCGCATCCGCGGCTTCTATCGCACCGCGCGGCACGGCGGGCGGGCCGCGCACGTAGGCTTCCTCGCCACCCTGGCCGTCGACCCGGCGATGCACGGCACCGGCTTCGCACGCGAGATGGTCGAAACCGCGATCGAGCGGCTGCAAGCCGAAGGTGTACTGCGCATCGAGCTGATGGTCGAAGCCGATAACGGTCGCGCGCAGGCGTTCTACAGGAAACTCGGCTTCGAACATGAAGGCACCCTGCGCGCCGCCTACAAGCGCGCCGGCGAGCAGGGCTATGTGGACGAGCTGTATTTCGCGCGACTGCTGCCGGGGCTTGGGGTGGCGAGATAGGACGCCGCACTTCCCTCGGCCCGAACTACAGCTTGCGCCCTGCACGGCGTGAACGCTTGAAAGAACTGGTAGGAGCCCGCTTGCGGGCGATGCTTTGTCTTTTGGCTGTGCGGGTCTGGGGTTTCGAACGCCGCACTTTCCTCGGCCCGGACTACCGATTGCGCCTTGCGCGGCGCGGAATGCTGGGATGCGCCGTAGGAGCCGGCTTGCTGGCGATGCTTTTGTCTTTTGGCTTCGTGATCTGGCGTTTTGGACGCAGCGCTTTCCTCGGCCCGGACGACAGATTGCGCCCAGCACGGCGCGTCACTTTTGCCAGTCGCGGCAAAAGTAACCAAAACCGCTTGCCCCTGCATCCGGCCCCGGCGTTGCCGGGGTTCCCTCGCTCCGGTGCCGTTCCAGGGGCCCGCCACGAAGGGCCATCCATGGCCCTCGCGGCTCTCGCGGCATCCCTGCCGCTCAACCCCTTCCACGACACCTGCGCTCGGCCTGCTGATGGGGCGAGTGGTGTGGCCTGATGGTTTGGGTGTGAAGAGCAAGAAGCAAAGCAGAAAAAGAGAAAGCAAAGCTAAAGCTGTTGTGGTCTCGAACGCGAGACCACCGTAGGGTGCATTCACCAAGCAATGCACCGGTTTCGCATCGGCGGCGTCCCCGGCGGACTGTTCGCTTCGCTCTTGAATCCGCCCTACGTCTTTGATGCAGCCATCACTGAACCACCAGCCACCGTAGGGTGGAAAACCGCAACGCGTTTTCCACCACTTGCACGGCGATGAAGCTTTTACCTGGCTGACCACATACCGGTGTCTATCGCTCGGCTGGTACGACTTTCGATCTCGCCTTTTTTGCAAAAGGCACCCAACCATCAAGCCACTCGGGCCATCCCCTTTCATCCGGCCGAACGCAGGCGTTGCGCAGGGGGACGCGAGGCAGGACGCCGAGCGAGGCGCGGCGGGACAGGGATGTCCCGTCGTGACGTGCCCCCGGAGCGGCGTCGGAGTGAGGGCAGTCTTCGCGCAGCGAAGACCCGGATGACGGGGTCGCCTTCTCTTTGGTTACTTTCTCTTGGCGAGACAAGAGAAAGTGACGCGCCGTGCAAGGCGCAACCTGTCGTCCGGGCCGAGGAAAGCGCGGCGTCCGAAACTCCAGACCGCAAAGCCAAAAGACAAAAGCATCGCCCGCAAGCGGGCTCCTACATGCCTCAAAAAATCCCAGCGTGGTGCAAGGCGCAATCTGTCGTCCGGGCCAAGGAAGGCGTGACGTCTGAAACTCCAGACCGCAAAGCCAAAAGACAAAAGCATCGCCCGCAAGGACTAGGTGTGATTTCTCAGTAGGTTGTTCATCCGGGGCGTTCCCGGAATTCTGGAAGCGCGACCAACACAGCCTTCCAGGAGCCCCGGATGAACCTGCATAAACATGCCCGTCTTACCCCGCGAGGTCGAGCCCTTCTCGTACAACGCATGCTCAGTGGGCTACGTGTCGAGGATGCAGCACAAGCCGCAGGAGTCAGTGTCCGCACAGCCTACAAGTGGCTCAGGCGCTTTCGTGAGGAGGGCGAGGCCGGTCTGATGGATC
>NZ_RBZQ01000003.1 GCF_003640395.1 Stutzerimonas urumqiensis
GCAGCCCTTCTTCGCGTCAAGCACTTTTTCGAAAATCTCTTTTCTACTCAACCGCTTGCCCCGCAGCCAGTACAACCTCCCTGACTGCGAGGCCGCGAATCATACAGCCATGGGTTTTGGTGTCAACAGCATTTCCAATAAAAAGACACTCATCAATCCTTCAGGACGGCTCTCCGAAGAGACACCCTTGCAAAGGAACGCTTACCAACCTGACAGACATACCACCTGTCGAGCTCGAACCGGAAGTCGCGGTCCACTACATGACCATCGACACGCACGCCTCCCGAGCGAAGCAAGTCCCGGGCAACTGCCGCATTTTTGGCCAACCCCGCCTGATTGAGCACCGCCGCGACAGGCATCGATTCTTCAGAAACCAACTCCACATCCGGTAAATCGGCAGGAACCTCCCCAGCCTGCAATCTATTTCCTGCCGACCTGTGCGCCGCCGCCGCCGCCTCAGCCCCATGAAATCGCTCAACGATTTCTTCGGCCAGCTTGATCTTGATATCGCGCGGGTTAGCACCACCCTCGACGTCCCGCCTGAATTGATCAACCTCCTCCACAGAGCGAAAACTCAGAAGCTCGAAGTAGCGCCACATCAGATGATCCGGCATGGAGACCAGCTTTCCGTACATAACGCCCGGCGCTTCCTGGATACCAACGTAGTTACCCAGCGACTTCGACATCTTCTTCACGCCATCCAAGCCCTCAAGCAGCGGCATGGTCAACACGCTTTGCGGTTCCTGCCCATAGGCACGCTGCAGCTCGCGCCCCATAAGCAGATTGAACTTCTGATCCGTCCCTCCCAGCTCAACATCGGCATTTAGCGCCACGGAGTCATACCCCTGAACAAGCGGATAGAGAAACTCATGGATGGCAATGGGCTGATTGCCGGAATACCGCTTCTGGAAATCGTCCCGCTCCAGCATCCGAGCGACGGTATAACTGGAGGCGAGCCGGATGAAATCAGAAGGCGTAAGCACATCCATCCAGATCGAGTTGAAGGCGACCTCGGTGAGGGCGGGGTCCAGTATCTTGAACACCTGCGCCTTGTAGGTCTCGGCATTTTCCAGAACCTGATCGCGCGTAAGCGGCGGCCTCGTCACGCTCTTGCCGCTGGGATCGCCAATCATGCCGGTGAAATCGCCTATGAGAAAAATGACCTGATGGCCCAGCAGCTGAAATTGGCGAAGCTTGTTAATAAGCACCGTGTGCCCGAGGTGCAGATCAGGCGCCGTCGGATCGAAGCCCGCCTTGATACGCAACGGCCGACCACGCCCGAGCTTCTCAATGAGCTCCGACTCGACCAACAGCTCATCCGCGCCTCGCTTGATAAGCGCAAGCTGCTCCGCTACCGACACCATCTCCGGACTCCCAACCAATAAAGAGCAAAACCTTACAACAGAACACAGGGATACGGCGACCGCTAGGCAGGTCGACCCCGCCAAGAGTTGCCTCACATGGGCATTGCCTCTATTTTAGTGCGTTATTTCCAAACACCCCTGCCGGATACCGATGACGCCTACCTCCTCAAAAGCGCCGCTGTACCCAAAAAGCCATATTTTGGCAGCTAGCGGTGTTGCAGCACTCCTCAGCCTGGCGCTGCTCGTTTTCCCTACGCGTGAAGTCGAGGCAAAGCGCACCTTTATAGAACTGGATCTGCCGCCAACAAGCGAACTGAGTAGCACCGCCACCCCCAATCAGCCGGCGGCGCCCTCTATTTCAACAGCCGAAAAACCGTTCCCTGAAATGCCGGGACAGACCGATCCTGGCGAGTCAGCCAAGACATTAGCGGTCGAAGTCGAGACGCCTTCTCGGGACAAGGTCATTACCGTTTCGCGCGGAGATACGCTCTCGACGATTTTTGCCCAAGCCGGATTGCCATCGTCCGCAGTTCACGAAGCCCTATCGAGCAGCAAAGAAGCCAAGTCGCTAGCCAGGCTGAAGGTCGGTCAGCAAATCGAAATCAGGCTCGACGAGAGCGGAAACCTCGAACGCTTGCGAAGCCAGATCAGCGATCTGGAGACTGTCCAGCTGATTCGCGACGAGGGCAAATACCGCTTCGAAAAGGAAAAGCTGAAGCCCTCAACGCAACAGGCTTATGCCTATGGGCGTATCGACAGCAGTCTCTTCATCGCAGCCAAGCGAGCCGGTCTTAGCCATAACCTCACCATGGAATTGGCAAATATCTTCGGATACGACATCGATTTCGCCTTGGATATTCGCAAAGGCGATACCTTCGAGGCGGTATATGAAGAGCAGATCATAGAGGGCAAGCGCGTTGGGACCGGCAACATTCTTGCTGCTCGCTTCACCAATAAGGGGAAGACGTACACTGCGGTTCGCTATACGAACAAGGACGGGTCAACGAGCTATTACACGGCGACCGGCGAGAGCATGCGTAAAGCCTTCATTCGCACTCCGGTTGATTTCGCACGGATCAGCTCACGCTTCTCAAACGGAAGAAAGCACCCGATCCTGAACAAGATCAGAGCCCACAAAGGCGTCGACTATGCGGCACCGAGAGGGACTCCCATCAAGAGCACCGGAGATGGCAAGGTGCTATTGGCGGGACGTAAAGGCGGTTACGGAAATACGGTCGTTATTCAGCACGGCAATCGCTACCGAACCTTGTACGCACACATGCAAGGGTTCGCCAAAGGCATCCGTAACGGCTCCCGCGTCAAACAGGGCCAGATCATCGGCTACATCGGCACGACGGGGCTCTCCACCGGCCCTCATCTTCATTACGAATTCCAGGTTGATGGCGTCCATGTGGATCCGCTCGGCTTGAAGCTACCGATGGCCGACCCGCTAGCGAAGCAGGAAAAACAACGCTTTTTGAAGATCAGCCAACCACTGATGGCATTTCTCGATAAGGAAAAAGCCACCATGCTTGCGCTCAGCAAGCCGTAACGATGCATCATTACATTGGCATCATGTCGGGCACCAGTCTCGACGGTTTCGATTGCGCCCTGATCTCACTGCACCATGGAAGGTGCGAACTCATTGCGACGGAATATGCGCCAATGCCCGTCGACCTCCGAGCTGAACTGCTCGCGCTCAGCCGGCCAGGCTCGGATGAACTCGCCCGGTCCGCGATTGCAGAGCAACGCTGGGCTGCGATCGCGGCGAGCTGTATCACCCAACTCCTCATCAAAGCCGATATCGATGTGAAGCACATTCGAGCTATCGGCAGTCATGGGCAGACAGTCAGGCACGAACCCGCTAGAAGCTTCACGATACAGCTGGCGAACTCGGCGCTGCTCGCTGAGCTGACAGGCATAACCGTAGTCAGCGACTTCCGCCGGCGAGACATGGCCGCCGGCGGGCAAGGCGCGCCCCTGGTCCCGCCCTTTCACGAAGCGGTATTCGGATCGAGCGAGCGGGTGCGCGCGGTCGTCAATATCGGCGGCTTCAGCAATATTTCCTGGCTGATCCCCGGGCGACCGGTCACCGGGTCGGACTGCGGCCCAGGCAATGTCTTGCTTGATGCCTGGATCCAGCGACACCGCGACCAGAGTTACGACGCGAACGGCGACTGGGCGGCGGAAGGACAGCTACAACAACCGCTGCTGGCACGCCTGCTATCCGAATCATTCTTTTCCGAAAAAGGCCCTAAAAGCACAGGGAGAGAGCTGTTCAATCTGGAGTGGCTCGATCGACACCTCGAGCATCTTGGGCATCTACCGACAGTCGACGTGCAGCGAACCCTGCTCGAGCTCACCGCTCGCGCCATTGCGTCCGCAGTGGAGGAAGCTCCGGAAGAACCGATGGAAGTGCTTGTCTGCGGAGGCGGAGCCCATAACAAGACCCTGCTGGCACGGCTTTCCGCGCTAATGCCGAACAGCCGTGTCGCAACCACTGCCGAATATGGAGTACCGCCTGATTGGGTGGAAGCGATGGCATTCGCATGGCTCGCTCACTGTTGCCTTGAGCGAATTCCAGCCAACCGCCCAAGCGTGACCGGCGCCAAGGGCTTGCGAGTGCTGGGCGCCATCTACCCAGCGTAGCCTTAGATCGAAAACGATTGACCGCAGCCGCAGGTCGTCGAGGCGTTCGGGTTCTTGATCACGAACCGGGATCCCTCCAACCCCTCCTGATAATCAACCTCGGCGCCCGCAAGGTACTGATAGCTCATGGGATCAACGACCAGGCTAACTCCCTCGCGCTCGACGATGGTGTCGTCATCGGACACCTCCTCGTCGAATGTGAATCCGTACTGAAAACCCGAGCAACCGCCACCCGTGACGAAAACCCGAAGCTTCAATCGGGGGTTTCCTTCTTCATCGACCAGGCTCTTCACCTTTGTCGCCGCTCCCTGCGTGAATTGGATCGCGGTGGGCATGAACGTTTCGACAGTCATCGGTGCTCCCGGGCTTGCAGCCCCGAAAATCGTTAGAGGCAGAATTATGCTTAACCTACGATTTTAGTCAACTATTGCGGACGCCTCTGCCGGCAGCGTTGTCAGCGCCGCCGGCTTGTCCGAAAGGCGCTTCAACTCGCCCTCGACGCTGGCTCCGGCCGCCATCACCATCACGCCATAGGACAGGTTGCCTCGCACACGCGCCTTGCTGCCGAGCTCAAGGTGTTCGATTGCCTCCACGTCGCCCGTTACTTCGCCATCGATGACAACGAACGGCGCGCGAATGGTCCCCTCGACGATGCCTCCTTGGCTCACGCGAACAAGCCCTTCCGTCGTGGCGAGCGTGCCATAGAGTCGTCCGTCAACCTGAACCGCCCCATCGAAGATCAAATCGCCCCGCATCTGTGCATCCGCGGCGATGACGGTCGTCTTGCCATTGAAACGCTGCAAGTCGGCCGGCGCGTTATCTTTCTTGAACATCAGAACTCTCCATTTCAGGCCAGTCGAAGCTTTGCTCGACCGGAACGTCGCTACCAGCAACTTTTGCGGACACCATCAATCGCTCAGGCACAAAATCCTCCGGTAAACCGAACTCCTGATATCGCCCAGCCTCGGGCAGCGCCTGAAAGTGCTTGAAGGCGAAACGCAGCGGTGCGCCATCGTCATTCAGCGGCACCTGAAGTGGCTTACCCGCCCGGTGACCGACAAGCATGACCACCAAATCACCCGTAACCGGCTTCTCGTCCTTACCCACACGACTCAGCAGGATCTGGTACTGAAAGCGGCCCTCTTGCGAACCCGGCGTGACTTGCATCGAACGAATTCGCAAGCCCTCTCGCCGGCTCGCCGGCGCAACCACCCCCTTGTAAAACGCCAAGTCCTGCTGAAGCTCGAAGACCTGTTCTTCCAGCAACTGAATCGTCCGCCGGCTCTGCTCCTCGACCTCCCGCCCGACCTGGTCGCTGCTGGCAACGACCGCATAGCGCGACCTCAGCCGTTCCAGCTCCTGCGCCTGATCGGACAGCCGCCGCAACAATTCCCGCTGCGTCTCCGAGCCCTGCTCGAGGTGGCTCGACAGGTAGAAGCCACCGGCGAAACCCGCGGCCAACGCAACGAGGACCAGAAGTAGGACGCCACGCCGAAAGCCGCCGGGCTTCGCTGCCGGACGGACCTCCCATTGCGGTATCAAGGCAGCAACGCGACGTTGCTGAGGCCCGTCCTTTCGTCCAGGCCGAACATGATATTGAGGTTCTGGATCGCCTGGCCCGATGCCCCCTTGACCAGGTTGTCGATCACCGAAAGCACGACGACCAGATCACCGCCCTGAGGCCGGTGAACTGCGATGCGGCAAACGTTTGCCCCTCGAACGCTACGGGTTTCCGGATGACTTCCCGCAGGGAGAACATCGACGAACGGTTCGCTGCGGTAACGCTCCTCATACAGGGCCTGCAGATCGATCCCGCGGTCAGCCACGGTCGCATACAGCGTGGCATGAATGCCGCGCACCATCGGGGCAAGATGCGGAACGAAGGTAAGACCCACCTCCCCGCCGGCTGCGCGCTTCAAACCCTGATTGATTTCGGGAAGGTGCCGGTGCCCCTTGACCGAATAAGCCATCATGCTTTCGCTCGCCTCGGTCAGCAGCGAACTCACCTTGGCGCCTCGACCGGCACCACTGACACCGGACTTGCAGTCGGCAATGAGGCGGGTCGTGTCGGCGATCCCAGCTTCGAGCAACGGCAGAAAGCCTAGCTGCGTGGCCGTCGGGTAACACCCCGGTACCGCGATCAATCGTGCGTCCTTGATCGCTTCGCGGTTGACTTCCGGCAACCCGTAGACAGCTTGCGGCAACAACTGCGGTGCACCATGCGGTTGGCCGTACCACTTGCCCCACTCATCGGCATCCTTCAGGCGGAAATCCGCAGACAGGTCGATGACACGCGTGCCCTCGCTCAGCAACTCGCCGGCCAGCGCGTGAGCGACGCCATGCGGCGTGGCGAAGAACACCGCATCGCAGCCACCCAGCGTGGCCACGTCAGGCACGCTGAAGGCGAGCGAGTCGTAATGACCGCGCAGGTTGGGATACATGTCCTTCACCAGCACACCGTCTTCGGAGCGGGACGTGATGACCGCGACCTCCGCCTCGGGGTGCTGGGCAAGCAGACGCAAGAGTTCGACACCCGTGTACCCGGTCCCACCCACTATGCCGATCTTGATCATCGCGTTCGCCTCGTTGCGCCCAAAAGGAAACCCCGATGATAAGGTCCGACAGAGCGGAGGGCCAACCGGTGACGGCGATTGGCGATGAGGGCTACCATCGCTTCGCCCCCTCCCAAGGACATGTCGAATGCTCTATCTCTGGATCAAAGCGCTGCACATCATTGCCATCGTCTGTTGGTTCGCCGGCCTGTTCTACCTGCCGAGGCTGTTTGTCTATCACGCTCAGAGCAACGACCCGATCAGCCACGAGCGCTTCTGCATCATGGAGCGCAAGCTCTATCGGGGCATCATGTACCCGTCGATGGTGGCCACCCTCGTTTTCGGTATCGCCCTCGTCGCACTCAACCCCGCCTGGCTCGCCAGCGGCTGGCTTCACGCGAAGATCACGCTGGTCCTACTGTTGATCGGCTACCACCATGTGTGCGGCCGTCAGCTTCGCCGGTTCGCCGCCAACGAGAACGCCAGAAGCCATGTGTTCTACCGCTGGTTCAACGAGCTGCCCGTACTCGCCCTCATCGCGATCGTCGTCCTGGTAGTGGTCAAACCCTTTTGACAACGGAGACACCCATGCCCTTGCCAACGCTGCTCCAGAATCGTCTGCGCCTGCCGGTAGTCGCTGCGCCGATGTTCCTCGTCTCCAACCCCTCGCTCGTGATCGCCTGCTGTCGAAGCGGCATCGTCGGCAGCTTCCCGGCGCTCAACCAACGGGAAACCTCCGGTTTCGCCGCATGGCTCGACGAGATTACCGAGGCACTCCAGGGTGATTCCGCAGCGGCGCCCTATGCCGTGAACCTCATCGTCCATCACAGCAACCCACGCCTGGAGGCTGATCTCGCGGTCTGTGTGGAGCGCAAGGTCCCGATCGTGATCACCAGCCTGGGGGCCGTGAAGGATGTGGTCGACGCGGTGCACGGCTATGGCGGACTGGTCTTCCATGACGTCACCACGCGCCGCCATGCCGAAAAGGCCGCCGAGGCAGGTGTGGATGGCCTGATTGCCGTCGCAGCGGGCGCTGGGGGTCATGCCGGTACCTGGAGCCCCTTCGCGCTGGTCGCCGAGATTCGCCAGTTTTTCGATAAGACGGTCTTGCTGTCCGGCTGCCTGAACCACGGGCACCAGATTCTCGCCGCACAGGTCCTGGGAGCGGACCTCGCGTACATGGGCACCCGCTTCATCGCCACCCAGGAGAGCGCCGCCAGCACCGAGTACAAGAACATGCTGCTGACCGCTCGCGCCGCCGATATCGTCCACACGGCCGCCGTTTCGGGTGTGCCAGCCAGCTTCATGAGGCAAAGCCTCGAAGAGGCCGGCTTCGATGAAGAACGCCTCCAAGCCAAGGGCACGATGAACTACGGCGAAAAACTCAAACCCGTCAAGGACGAAGCCAAGGCCTGGAAAACCGTATGGTCCGCCGGCCAGGGTGTCGGCGGGGTGAACGACACGCCCAGCGTGGCGGAACTCGTGGCGAGACTGGACGCCGAGTACCGCGCCGCCCGCTCGGCCACCGTGCCATCGCACGCTTCCGATCGCTGAGCAGGCGCGCCGAAGAGCTTGTTCGGCCGCACGTTCCGCTCTACGCTCGACGCATTCCACGGCAGAGACAGGGATGTCCTGAATGAACGAAGCTCGCTTCAAAATCATGTTTGACGGCCAGTTGATGCCCGATACGACGCTCGAAGCCGTCAAGGAGAACCTGAGCCGCCTCTTCAAGCTCGAGCAGGCCCAGGTCAACGCGCTGTTCTGCAGAGGGCCCATCGCGATCAAAAGGGCCTTGCAGGAAGAGCAAGCCGATCGCTATGTCCAAGCACTGCAAGCCGCTGGCGCGAGGGTGCGAAAGGAGCCGGACCTGGCAGGCAGCCTGTCCCTGGAACCCGTCGAGAGCGCCCAGACGGAGGGGGTCCAAAAGGATTCGGCCTCGATGGAGTGCCCGAAGTGCGGCCAGAGCCAACCGACTGCCGCCGAATGTGCGGGCTGCGGCATCATCATCGAGAAATACCTGGCGCGGCAGGCACAAGCCACCCCGGCGCGAGAGCCCGCCTCGCCCTACGAGGCGCCACGCGCGGAGCGACTGAGCGAGCCGGAGGGTGTCGCCGATCTGGCCGTCTTCACGACCAACGGCCGAATAGGTCGCCTGCGCTACCTGGCTTGGTCGCTTGTCTGGCTCATCGTGACAGTGGCCCTCGTCTTCTGCGGCACGCTGCTGCTGGCCGTACTCGATGTGTTGGGCTATCTAGCCTTTGCAGCCATCGGCATCGCCGCGCTGGTCGTCGCCGTACAAATCGGCGTCCAGCGACTCCACGACATCGGCTGGTCAGGCTGGCTCTATCTGATCTTCGTCATTCCGGTCATCGGCAATCTGTTTGCGCTCGTCACCGTCGTCGCGCCCGGGAGTCCGGGCGCGAACCGGTTCGGACCACCGCCTCCACCCAACGGTATTGGCGTCAAGGTAACGGCTGCACTCGCACTGATCGTTTTCGGCGTTAGCCTGGTCGTATCGCTGCTGTTCCCGGACTGATGCGATTCGCCACTGGAGCCCATGCCAGCGCTGCTAGACTTGACTAGTCACGACGGAGCCACCCCATGGATTGTCTCTTCTGCCGAATCGCCAACGGCGACCTTGCAGCGAATATGCTCTACGAGGACGAGCAGGTCATCGCCTTCCATGACATTGCGCCTCAGGCGCCGGTGCATTTCTTGGTCATTCCGCGCAAGCACATCGCCACGCTGCACGATCTCAGCGAAGAAGACGACAAGCTGCTCGCCGGCCATATCCTGTTCACCGCCCAACGGCTGGCTGAACAACTGGGCTGCGAGGAAGGTTTTCGCGTGGTGATGAACTGCAACGACCTGGGCGGTCAGACCGTCTACCACATCCATATGCATGTGCTAGGGCAGCGACGCCTTCACTGGCCTCCCGGCTAGCCCTGCGCGACAAGAACAGGAGGGCTCATGAGCAGCCGCCACTACTCGCCAATCGATCGCCTGCTGATCCAGCTCGACACGGCCGCCAAGACCTTGCTCCCGTTCGGAGGCCAGCCGGCACGACCGTCTCCGGCGGCGCCCCATAGCGATGCCGAGCTGAGCGAAAAGGATCGTCGGCATGTCGCCGGACTCATGCGCATCAATCACACCGGGGAAGTCTGCGCCCAGGCGCTGTACCAGGGTCAGGCGCTGACTGCCAAACTGCCGCACATCCGCGACGCGATGGAAGATGCCGCGGCCGAAGAGGTCGATCATCTGGCCTGGTGCGAACAACGTATCCACCAGCTGGGCAGCCACACCAGCGTGCTGAACCCGCTCTTCTATGCGCTCTCCTTCAGCATGGGAGCGGCCGCGGGGTTGGTCAGCGACCGCGTGAGCCTCGGTTTCGTTGCAGCGACCGAAGACCAGGTGTGCAAACACCTTGACGAGCATCTCGCGCAGCTACCCGCCGAGGACGAGAAATCACGGGCTATTCTCGAGCAGATGCGAACGGATGAAGCGCAACATGCGACCAACGCCGTCGCGGCAGGCGGTCTGCGTTTTCCCGGGCCGGTCAAGATGGCCATGACGCTGATGTCAAAAGCGATGACGAAGACGACTTACTACGCCTGACCCAAGGCTAAAGAAAAAGGGGCGTGAGCCCCTTTTTCATACCGGCATATTCCGCGCATAGAATATTTCGAGCATTTCATGCCTGAGCCGCGCTTCGACTTTTTTGCGCTGTTCCGGTGAAAAGGTATTGGTGGCATCGCCGAACAAATAATTGTCCAGCTCGAAGTTCTTCAGCAGCATCTTCGTGTGAAACAGATTCTCCTGATACACGTTCACGTCGGTCATCTGGTAAGCCTGCCGCGTATCGTCGGAGAGATAGTTCTGGATCGAGTTTATTTCATGATCGATGAAATGCTTGCGACCCTCTACGTCCCGCGTAAATCCCCTCACGCGATAATCGACCGTGACGATGTCGGAATCGAACTGGTGAATCAGGTAATTCAGCGCCTTGAGCGGAGAAATCACACCGCACGTTGAAACGTCGATGTCCACGCGGAACGTGGCGATGCCATCATCTGGGTGGATTTCCGGGTAGGTATGAACCGTGATATGGCTCTTGTCGAGGTGAGCCAGGATGGTCTCGGGCAATGGCCCCGGCGATTCCTCGATCTGGCTGTCGGTCGGCGTGACCGGCTGCTCCGAAATAAGAATGGTGACGCTGGCGCCCTGCGGCTCGTAATCTTGCCGGGCGATATTCAGGATATTCGCTCCAATGATGTCCACGACATCGGTCAATATCTGCGTCAGACGCTCCGCATCGTATTCTTCATCGATGTACTGCACGTACGCCTGTTGATCTTCGGGCGTTTCGGCATAACAGATATCGTAGATATTGAAGCTCAAGGTCTTCGTCAGGTTGTTGAACCCGTGGAGCTTGAGTTTGCTTTTGGCCATTGGAGATTCTCTTCAAAGTGCGGCTCTGCCGCGTAATTGAGCATGCCCGTCAGCGCCTGGCGCTGCGTAGGACGAGAAAACACCTCTTCGCGTTCGCGATTCTGGTTTTTGGCTATCGGAAAAAGGGGGCGCATTATGCAGATAGCGCCTGGTCGATGCCAGTGCATCGACCGACGGAAGACGGCAATCGGCGGGTCGGCATCAGCCGAGTTCGACCAGCTCGTAGTCGTGGGTGATCTCGACACCGGCCCGTCCCAGCATGATCGAGGCGGAGCAATACTTCTCTGCCGACAATGCGACCGCACGTTGGACTTGGCCTTCTTTCAGGCCGCGGCCTTTCACCACGAAGTGGAGATGAATCTTGGTGAATACCTTGGGGTCCTCTTCGGCGCGCTCGGCTTCGAGGAACACTTCACAACTTTCCACGGGTTGTCGGGACTTGCGCAGGATGCTGACGACATCGAAGTTGCTGCAACCGCCCAGTCCCATCAGGACCATTTCCATTGGCCGAACGCCGAGGTTGCGACCGCCATATTCTGCCGGCCCATCGATGACAACGGCATGTCCGCTACCGGATTCCGCGACAAACAAGGCTTCGCCGGCCCATTGAATACGCGCTTTCATCGAAAGCTCCCCACTTGTTTGAAAGCGCGCAGATTAACATGCCACCCGAGCATACATTCGAAAGCCGGACATCGTATAACCTCACAAATCCAGCTTTTTTTGATTGCCCAGAGTGACCCGTCTGCTAAGCTGGCGTCGACTTAATGACAGCTTGATAGGGATATCAGGCGAGTCGCCCTCGCGAGACTGCGCAATAGGAATTCCGCATGGTAGCTATTTCCCTCACTCCCAAACTCAAGCATATCGACAAGCTGTTGGCGCATTGCCACCGCCGTCGTTACACCGCCAAGAGCACCATCATTTATGCAGGTGATCGTTGCGAGTCCCTGTTCTTTATCGTCAAGGGCTCGGTCACGATCCTGATCGAAGATGACGATGGCCGGGAAATGATCATCGCCTACCTGAACACCGGCGATTTCTTTGGCGAGATGGGGTTGTTTGAACAGGAAGGCTCGGAAAAAGAGCGAAGCGCCTGGGTCCGCGCCAAGACCGAATGCGAAGTTGCGGAAATCAGCTATGCGAAGTTCCGCGAACTCACCCAGAACGATCCGGACATTCTTTATGCCCTCGGCAGCCAAATGGCCGAGCGCCTGCGCAACACCACGCGCAAGGTCGGCGATCTGGCCTTCCTTGACGTGACCGGACGTGTTGCACGCACCTTGCTGGATCTTTGCAAGCAACCCGACGCGATGACGCACCCCGACGGCATGCAGATCAAGATCACCCGCCAGGAGATCGGTCGGATCGTCGGCTGCTCGCGGGAAATGGTTGGTCGCGTACTCAAGAGCCTGGAGGAGCAGGGACTCGTCCACGTCAAGGGCAAGACAATGGTCGTATTCGGAACGCGTTGATCGTCCGCATGCAAAAAAAGCCGGCAGCGAGCCGGCTTTTTTCATTCTGGATCGGCGGCGACGCCTGGTTTGCTGCGACCTGGGTAAAACAACCGCTGCAACTCCTGCCCCGGCTCGGCGGCTCGCATGAATGCTTCGCCGACGAGAAAGGCATGAACCCCGTTGATTTCCATGAGCTCGACATCGGCTCTGTTGAGGATGCCGCTCTCCGTCACGACCAGCTTGTCCTTCGGAATGCCCGGCAGCAGATCGAGCGTCACCTCGAGGCTGACGTCGAAGGAATGCAGGTTCCGATTGTTGATGCCGACCAGCGAAGTTTCGACATGCTCGAGCGCCCGCTGCAGCTCCTCGGCATCATGCACCTCGACCAGGACATCCAGCCCCATGCCTTTCGCAACGGACGAGAGCTCCGCAAGCTGCGAGTCGGTCAGCGCTGCCACGATGAGCAGCACACAATCAGCCCCGAGCGCGCGCGCCTCGACCACCTGATACGGGTCGATGAGGAAATCCTTGCGGATGACCGGTAGCCGGCAGGCGCTTCGCGCTTCCTGCAAATAGCTGTCCGCCCCCTGGAAGAAGTCGATGTCGGTCAACACCGACAGGCAGGCCGCACCACCGGCCTCATAGCTTCGCGCGATGTCAGCCGGTACGAAGTGTTCGCGCAGCAGCCCCTTGCTCGGGGATGCCTTCTTCACCTCGGCGATGACGGCCGCCTCCTTGCGGGCGACTCGAGTCTGCAGTGCTTCGGCGAAGCCCCTGACCGGGTCGGCCAGCGAAGCGATCCGCTCGAGTTCGGCGAGCGATACACGCCCCCGCCGCTCGGCGATCTCCTCGGCCTTGCGCGCAAGGATCTTCTGCAACACCGTCGGCACGCTCACTGGCTACGCTCCTGCTTGAACACCGAAGTAAAGGCCACGAGCTCACGCAGCTTCTCGCGCGCCAGCCCGGAATCGAGTGCATCCTGCGCCATGGCTGCGCCCTGCTCGAGCGAGCTGGCTTGGTCAGCCGCATACAGCGCCGCGCCGGCGTTCAGCACGATCATGTCGGCAGCCTTGCAGGCGTTCTCGGTCGAGCGCGGGCCGAGGGCCTCGAGCACCAGCTCGCAGGATTGCTGGGGATTCTCGACCGTCAGACCGATCAGACTCTGACTCTTGATACCGAGATCCTCCGGCTGCACACGGTATTCGGTCACTTGCCCCTGGCGGAGCTCGGCAACGAAGGTTGGCGCCGCCAGGCTGAACTCGTCCAGACCATCCTGCGCATGCACGACCAGCACATGCTCGCTGCCCAGCCGCGCCAGCACCTCGGCCATGGGCCGGCACAGCGCCTGGCTGAATACGCCGATCACCTGGTGCCGCACGCCGGCCGGGTTGGTCATCGGGCCGAGCATGTTGAACAGCGTCCGCATGCCGAGCTCGCGGCGCGGGCCGATCGCATGCTTCATGGCGCCGTGATGGGCTGGCGCGAACATGAAGCCGACGCCGACCGTCTCGACACAGCGGGCCACCTCTTCGGGCGTCAGGTCGAGATAGACGCCCGCAGCCTCGAGCAGATCGGCGCTGCCGCTTTTGCCGGAGACGGCGCGATTGCCATGCTTGGCTACCCGCCCGCCTGCCGCGGCAACGACGAAGGCCGCCGCCGTCGACACGTTGAAGACGTTCATGCCATCTCCGCCGGTGCCGCAGGTGTCCACCAGGTTGGCAGCGTCGATCACCACAGGCTCGGCCAACTCGCGCATGACCAGCGCGGCGCCGACGATTTCGTCGATGGTTTCGCTCTTCATGCGCATGCCCATGAGGAACGCGCCGATCTGCGCATCGGTGCATCGCCCGGTCATGATTTCCCGCATGACCGCCTTCATTTCGTCGGTGGTCAGGTCCAGCTGGCCGACGATCCGGCCCAGCGCTTCTTTGATGTCCATTAACGAAGCCCTCCACGGACCTTCAGGAAGTTGGCGAGCAGCTCATGGCCCTGTTCGGTGAGGATCGACTCGGGATGGAATTGCACGCCTTCGATCGTATAGGTGCGGTGCCGCAGGCCCATGATTTCATCCGGGCCGCCCTCCGGGTGTTGTGTCCAGGCGGTGACTTCCAGGCAGTCGGGCAGGGTTTCCCGCTTGACTATCAGCGAGTGGTAGCGCGTCACGGTGACCGGGTCGGGCAAGTCCGCGAACACCCCCTGGCCGGCATGGAACACCGGGCTGGTCTTGCCGTGCATCGCCTGCCGGGCGCGCACCACATCGCCTCCGAACGCCTGGCCGATGGCCTGGTGGCCGAGACAGATCCCGAGAATCGGCAGCCGGCCGGCGAAATGGCGGATGAGGTCCATCGAGATACCGGCCTCGTTCGGGGTGCACGGGCCGGGCGAGATCACGATGCGCTCGGGGGCCAGGGCTTCGATGTCCGCCACGCTCATCTCGTCGTTGCGAACTACCCGCACGTCCGCCCCGAGCTCCCCGAGGTACTGGACGACGTTGTAGGTGAAGGAATCGTAGTTATCGAGCATCAGCAACATGGCATCACCTCAGGCGTCCGGTTGTTCGGCCAGGCCGACGGCCCGGAACATGGCACGGCGCTTGTTCATGGTCTCCTCCCACTCCAGCGCCGGCTGGGAATCGGCGACGATACCGGCACCGGCCTGCACGTGAAGCTGGCCCTCCTTGATCACGGCGGTGCGGATGGCGATTGCGGTGTCCATGTTGCCGTTCCAGGCGAGATAGCCGACCGCGCCGCCGTAGACGCCGCGCTTGACCGGCTCGAGCTCATCGATGATCTCCATCGCCCGGATCTTCGGTGCGCCCGACAAGGTGCCGGCCGGCAGGATCGCGCGCAACGCATCCATCGCACTCAGCGTCCCTTTGAGTCGGCCCGTGACGTTGGACACGATGTGCATCACGTTCGAATAGCGCTCGATGATCATCCGCTCCGTGACCCGCACGGTGCCGGTATCAGCGACCCGGCCGACGTCGTTGCGCCCCAGGTCGATCAGCATCAGGTGCTCGGCGAGCTCCTTGGCGTCGGATAGCAAGTCCGCTTCGAGCGCGAGGTCTGCTGCTTCGTCGGCACCCCGCGGGCGAGTGCCGGCGATAGGCCGCACCGTGACCTCGCCATCCTCGACCCGTACCAGCACTTCCGGCGACGAGCCGACGACATGGAAGTCGCCGAAATTGAAGAAATACATGTAGGGCGTGGGATTGAAGCAGCGCAGCGCACGGTAGAGATCGATCGGCGCCGCCTTGAACGGAATGGACATCCGCTGCGAAATCACCACCTGCATGCAGTCACCGGCCAGGATGTAATCCTTGATGCGGTCGACGGCGCCTTCGAAGTCTTCGCGGCTGAAGCTCGATGCGAAGCTCGGCTCGGCCGACAGCGGATGCGTGAAGTCCAGCCCGAGGCGAGGCGCAATCGGTTGGCGAAGACGAGCACGTAGCGCATCGAGCCGCTCGAGGCCGCGCTCGTAAGCGCCCTCCTCGCCCGGTTCGACGAGCACGATGCAGTGCAGCTTGCCGGCAAGGTTGTCGAAGACGACGACCGCATCGGACACCATCAGCAGGATGTCGGGCGTTCCAAGCGGATCGGGATTGACCCCGGCCGCGAGGCGAGGCTCGACGTAGCGGACGCTGTCATAGCCGAAGTAGCCCACCAGTCCGCCGTTGAACCGCGGCAAGCCGTCTACCGGCGCGACTCGATAACGCGCCTTGAAGGCTTCGACGAACGCCAGTGGGTCCTCGGATTCGACTCGCTCGACGACCTGATCGTCGGTCGTGACCGTCACTTCATGGCCGAACGCCTTGAGCACCGTACGGCACGGCAGGCCGATGATCGAATAGCGTCCCCACTTCTCTCCGCCCTGGACGGACTCGAGGAGATACGAACCCGGCGCATCGGCCAGCTTCAGGTAAAGGGACAGGGGCGTATCGAAATCAGCGAGGGTTTCGAACGAAAGCGGAATGCGATTGTGGCCCTGGTCGGCCAGCCGCAGAAACTCTTGGCGGGTCATGATCAGCCTCGTGGCTAAGCGGAAAGGACGGTCGTGCAAGCGTGCCGGACAGGCCGGCCAGTGGATTCAGGCGCGCCAGCGCCAACGCGCCAAGGCCTTGATGACCTTCATCCAGGCGCTCGAATACCGATGCTTGTACAAGTCCACCACGGATCTGATCTCGCTGAGGCGGGAAGAATTGACGTCGGACCACACTAGCGCAGCGTCCGACACGAAATCAACCGCCGATGAGCTGCCCCAGCTGATCGAGCGTCAGGTCGGGATTTTCCTCATCGATGGGCCTGCCGTGGTTGTAGCCGTAGCGCAGCCCGACACAGCGCATACCGGCGGCTCGTGCCGCCTGGATGTCATTGCGCGAATCACCGATGAACAGGCAAGCGTCGGCCGAGACGCCGACCGACGCCATGACGTGCAACAGGCCATCCGGCGCCGGCTTCTGCCGAGGCAGGGTGTCGCCTCCGACGATCCGGCCGAAGAACCGGTCGAGGCCTTTCTCCTGCAGCAGAGGGCGTACGAACCGTTCGGGCTTGTTGGTGATCACCGCCAGCGGCACGTCGCGCTGTGCAAGCCATTCGAGCGTCCCGATGACGCCGGGGTACACCGTCGTCAACGCATGACCGCCGGCATAGGCCTCGAGGAACAGGGCCAAAGCGCGCTCGGCCTCGCCCTCATCCACCCCGTCGTGCTCGAGACCACCGGCGAGCGCCCGACGCACCAGCACGAGCGCGCCATTGCCGACCCAGTCCCGGACCCGCTCGATACCGGCCGACGGACGTCCGAGCTGCAACAGCATCGCATCGACCGCCGCCGCGAGATCCGGCACGGAGTCGAGCAGCGTGCCATCGAGGTCGAACATCACCAGCTTCGGCAGTTGTCCACCGAACAGGCGCTCCAGCGCCGTCATCCCCGCACCTTCGCCAGCTCGGCGCGCATCGCGTCGATCACCGCTCGATAATCGGGTGCATTGAAGATGGCCGACCCGGCCACGAAGGTATCGGCGCCTGCGGCGGCGATCTCCCCGATGTTGCCGACGTTCACGCCGCCGTCGATTTCCAGCCGGATGTCACGGCCGCTGGCATCGATCAGCGCACGCGCTTCCCTGAGCTTGTCCAGCGTGCCCGGGATGAACTTCTGCCCACCGAAACCGGGGTTCACGCTCATCAGCAGCACCATGTCGACCTTGTCCATCACATAGCGCAGCACATCGAGGCCCGTTGCCGGATTGAACACCAGCCCCGCCTTGGCGCCGCCGTCGCGGATCAGCTGCAACGAACGATCCACGTGCTCGCTCGCCTCGGGGTGGAACGTGATATAGCTGGCGCCGGCTTCGAGGAAATCGCCGATGATCCGGTCGACCGGCTTGACCATCAGGTGCACGTCGATCGGAGCGGTCACGCCATACTTGCGAAGCGCCGAGCAGACCATCGGCCCGATCGTCAGGTTGGGGACATAGTGGTTGTCCATGACATCGAAATGCACGATGTCGGCCCCCGCCGCCAGGACCTTGTCGACGTCTTCTCCAAGACGCGCGAAATCGGCCGATAGAATGGACGGGGCGATGGCGAACGGCTGCATGGCGCACCTCAGGCACTGAACGGGCCGCTAGTGTAACCGACGCAACCGTGCGAGCCGATCGTCGCCAGGCCCATCTCTTCTACGCGAATCCAGCCATGTCCAATCCACTGCTTGCCGCCCTTCTCCTAGCCGCCCTGCCCCTGGTCTCCCTGCCCTTGGCCGCCCAGGCGGAACCGACCGAAGCCGAGCCGGCTGCGCAGGCCGATGGGGCTGCTCAAACGGAGGAGGCCGCCCCGCCGCCGCCCGAGCGGCAACCGGTCGTCGAGCGCCACCGCCGCGATGCGGCCGAACTGGCCCGCACCCTGCCGAAGCAGGCGATCGAATTGCAGGGGGCTGACGAACGGTTTCTTGGCCTGTGGCTGCCGGCCAATACGCCGAAAGCCAAGGGCACCGTCGTGTTGCTCCCTTCGGAAGGCGAGACGGCCGACGGTCCGCGCGCGCCCGGGCCAATCCGTGAATACCTGCCCGATCATGGCTGGAATACCTTGAGCATCACCTTGCCCGACCCACCGATCGCCGAGCCCCTCGCCGCTCAGAAGCGGCCAACGGACCAGCAGCCCGCCGAAGCCGCCAACGCGGCGGAATCGGCGCCCACCGAGGAGGCGCCTTCCGCGGCCGACAGCGACCCGCAGCAGGCGCCTGATGACGCGCAGGCCAGCCTGCCGGTCGAGGCCGCCGCAACGGCCGAGCCGCCCGAACCGCCCGAACCGGCGCCAGCGGATTTCGAGACCCGCGTCTTCGCACGCATCCAGGCGGCCATCGGTCATGCGCAAACTCAGCAGCCCGCCATGATCGTTCTGCTCGGCCACGGCACCGGTGCGCACTGGGCGGTCCGCTACCTGACGGACGGATCGCCCGAGGGCATCGGCGCGCTGGGCATGATCGATGCCACTACCATGACGGAAACGGACGGGCCGCTGAGGGAATCGCTGGCCACGCTCAAGCTACCGGTGCTCGACCTCTATCACCGCGCCAACCACGCCGATGCTGCCGCCCAAGCGCGACGTGACGCGCTCGCCAGGACGGGCCATCAGCAACTGACTCAGGTTCGCCTCAACTCCGCCGAGGCGACGCAACACCAGCGCTCTACGCGGCTCGTACGGCGCGTTCGAGGATGGCTGGATCGCCTGACCGGACGCTAGCGTCAACGAAAACCGCGTCGCTCGCGGATCAGGGCATAGGCTTTTTGCAGCTCACGCGTCCGATCCGTCGCCTCCCTGATCTCGGCAGGCGTTGCGCCGCGCCCGGCGAGCTTGTCGGGATGGTGCCGGCTGAGCAGGCGCCGGTAGGCTCGCTTGATGGCCGCAGGTTCGCTGTCGTCCCGCACGCCCAGCAGCGCAAGCGCTTCACGGTACGCACTGCCACGTGCAGCGGGGGCCGACGCCGCTGACCGCGCGCCCGGATCGAGCGCCGCGACGGCCACGGCATCCCAGCCCATCCAGCGCCCCCACAACAGGATCAGCTCATGCGCGCGCGAATCCAGCGTGCCGCCTGCCCGCGCCATGCGCCAGCAGGCCTGGAGCCAGCGTCGGGCGGCTTCCTCCCGCTCCCGCAACGGCATGAGCGCCTTGCGCAGCCCTTCGCCGTCGCTCGCCTTGCCGCGATAAAAGGCCTCGATGCAGCTGCGCTGGGTTTCGGATGACAGGCCCAGGCGACGCATCTCATCCCGGGCAGCCCGAATATGCGCCTCGCTCACCCGACCCCCGCTCTTGGCCAGTCGGCCGAGGAGGAAAAACAGCAAGGCATCGTCCGCCAGGCTCCCTTCGCCCCGGACACGGGCGCGCAGGCTCGCCAGCGAGTCGAGGCCGAAGCGTCGGTCCAGTACCTGGCCGATCAATGCCCCCAGCAAGCCCCCTGGCACGCTGGCAAGCAACCAGCCAGCAATCGCGCCGAGCACCGTCATCGGCCAGAACATTCAGCGACGCGCCTCGGCAAGACGCTCGGCCTGTGCGAGACGCTCGGGCGTCCCGACATCGACCCACGCGCCTGAATGATGCTCGCCACTCACCTGGCCCCGCGCGATCGCCTTGCGCAGCAGCGGCGCCAGCTTGAAGGCGCCCGGCTCATAGCCCTCGAACAGTGCCGAATGCAGCACGGCGATACCGCTGTAGGTGAGCGCCGAATCGCCGTCGAGCGACACCTGTCCCTGATTCAGGGAGAAATCGCCTTGAGGGTGATGGGGCGGATTATCGACCAGTACCAGATGTGCCAGGCCATCGAGCGGACGGCGCAGCACCGCCGGATCGAAATCGGTCCAGATGTCGCCATTGATCACCAGAAAGGGCGCCGCGCCGATCAGCGGCAGCGCGTTGAAAATGCCGCCTCCGGTTTCCAGCGGCTCGCCTTCGGCCGAATAGCGGATCGAGAGGCCGAACCGGGCACCGTCGCCCAGATAGTCCTCGATCTGCTGCCCGAGCCAGGCGTGATTGATGATGACCTCGGTGAAGCCTGCCCGGCCCAGCGATCGCAGGTGATGCTCGATCAATGGCATGCCGGCGACAGGAATGAGCGGCTTGGGCGTGTGCAAGGTCAGCGGGCGCATCCGTTCGCCCTTGCCCGCAGCCAGGATCATGGCCTTCACGCTTCGATCTCCACACCCAGGCTGTTCAGAAGTGAACCCAGCGCGTGCAGCTCCGGCCGTCGCGCGAGCGCCCCTTGCAAGTAGGCGAAGAAGCGCGGCACGTCGGCGAGATAGCGGGGCTTGCCATCGCGATGGCAAATGCGCGCGAAGATGCCGATCACCTTCAGGTGGCGCTGCGCGCCCATCAGGTCGCTGGCACGCTGGAAGTCCTCGAAACGCTCGGGCACAGCGATGCCCGCCTGGCGCGCGCCCTCCCAGTAGGTCCGCAGCCATTGCTGGGCCTGCTCTTCGGGCCAGCTGAGAAAGGCATCCTTGAACAGGCTGGTCGCGTCGTAGCTCACCGGGCCGAGCACCGCATCCTGGAAGTCCAGGACCCCTGGATTCGGATCGCTGGCCATCAGGTTGCGCGGCATGTAATCGCGGTGGACCACCACCTGCGGCTGGTCGAGCGCCGAAGCGACCAACAGCTCGCAGACCTCATCCCAGGCGGCGCGCTGGGCGGCGTCCAGCGACCGACCGAGGTGCCGCTCGACATACCACTCGGGGAACAGCGCCAGTTCGCGCATCAGCAGCGCGCGGTCATAGACGGGCAGCGCCAGCCCCTCCACGGGCAACCGCTGAAAGCGAATCAGGCTATCGATCGCATCGGCGAACAGCGCATCGGCATTGCTCGCATCGATGACGTCCAGGTAGGTGCGTCGCCCCAGATCGGACAGCAGCAGAAAGCCGCGGTCCAGATCCTGCTCGTGGATGCGGGGCACATTCACGCCGGCGCTGGCCAGGAGTGCGGCCACCTCGACGAACGGACGACAGTTCTCTTGCGGCGGCGGCGCGTCCATCAGAATCAACGACCGGCCCGCGCCTTCCCAGCGAAAATACCGACGAAAGCTCGCGTCGCTGCTGGCTGGCGTCAGTGTGCCCGCGGGCACGTCGCCCCAGCCCTCTCTGGAAAAAACCAGCGGCAGCATGTCATCGAGCCAGGCGCTGGCCTCCTGCAAACGGGAGTCGGTTTGGGTCATCGAGCGGTCTCCACGGCGCTAGCCGTTAACGGGGTCATGCTTTATTATCCAGCATCTTTTTCAGCCCATCGAGAGGCCTGTGGCCAGCCGGCCGTCGGCTCGCAGGAAGCCCGGACTAATAAACAAGATGGCAGTCAAATTCCCCGCGTTTCGCAGAAAATTCCCTCTCCTGGTCACTGGCAGCCTCTTCGTTCTTCAGCCGATGACGGCGCTGACCGTCTCCGCTGCCGAGCAGTTCGATTGCCAGGCCGGTCCCTCCGGCGGCTGGGCATGCGCACCTATGGACGGTCGCGCCAACCTCCCCCCCCGCCCCGTCGAGACGACGCCGGCACAGGCTCCGACGACCAAGCCACAAGCCGTCACGGAACGGGGCACGAAGCCAGTCGCCGCCAGCCGCGGGCAGGACTACAGCTATCTCGACTGGGTACCGCGCGATCAACTGAGCGCCGCCCAGCTCGCCGAAATCGGTCCTTACTGCGCCGGCACCTACATCGAACCGCCGCGTCCCGGCCGGCTCGACGACACGCCGCTGAGCGAGGCACCGACCTATGTATCGGCCAAGGCATCCCGGTACGAGCAGGCGACCGAGACCGCGACGCTGGCCGGGGATGTGGTTCTGCGACAGGGCAGCATCCAGGTCGAGGCGGACGAAGCGACCCTGCACCAGCTGGAGAATCGTGGCGAGCTGATTGGCGATGTCCGCCTGCGCGATCGCGGCACCCTTGTCGTGGGCGACCGTGCGGAGCTGATGCTCGATACCGGCGAGGCGCAGATCGATAACGCCGAGTACGTGATGCACGAGGCCGAAGTGCGTGGCTCCGCGAAATACGTCAAGCGCGAAGAGACCGCTGTCATCCGCCTCAAGGACGGCACCTATACCCGCTGCGAGCCCGGCAACAACGCCTGGTCGCTCAAGGGCAACAACGTCACGCTGAACCCCAACACCGGCTTCGGCTCTGCGACCAATGTAACCCTGCGGGTGAAAGACATTCCGGTGTTCTATACGCCGTACCTGTATTTCCCCATCGACGACCGTCGCCAGTCCGGCTTCCTCGCGCCGAGCATCGGCACCTCCAGCGACACCGGCCTGACGCTGCTGACGCCCTATTACTTCAACCTCGCGCCCAACTTCGACGCAACGCTCTACCCGCAATACATGAGCGATCGCGGCCTGCTGATGGAGGGGGAGTTCCGTTACCTCACCCGCGGCAGCGAAGGCCAGGTCGGTGCGGCGTATCTGAAGGACAGCGATGACGAGCGCGAGCTCCAGTCCGAATACGAAGACACCCGCTGGATGTACAGCTGGCAGCACCGCAGCGGACTCGACGAACGCCTGCTGGCCGAGATCGACTACACCGACATCAGCGATCCCTATTACTTCCAGGATCTCGATACCGGCCTCGGCATCGACCAACCGGACCATCTCGATCAGCGCGGCACGCTGACCTATCGCGGCCAAAGCTATACCGCCGCGCTCAACCTGCACGCCTACGAGCGCGCAACGGTGCTGGACGTCACGCCCTATGACCGGCTGCCGCAACTGACTCTCAACGGAACCCTGCCCTACGACGCTGGCGGTTTGCAGTTCACCTACGCCAGCGAACTGGTCCGCTTCGATCGCGACCTGCGCGAAGGAAACTTCATCAACGAGAACGGCGACCCCGAACTCTGGTATGACGCCCGGCTGCGCGGACTGACCCGTGCCAACGGCACGCGCCTGCACCTCAAGCCAGGCGTGAGCCTGCCAATGGACTGGTCTTGGGGCTTCTTCGAGCCCTCCGTCAAGTACGCCTACACGCAGTACGACCTGGAGCTCGATTCGATCGGGCGCAGCCAGGTGACGGGCTTCGAGGACAATCCCGACCGCAGCCTGCCGATCGTCAGCGTCGACAGCGGCCTGTATTTCGACCGCGACACCCAATGGTTCGGCAACCCGTATCGTCAGACGCTCGAACCTCGCCTGTTCTATCTCTACGTACCGGAGGAAGATCAGTCCGAGATCCCGGTGTTCGACACCGGCGAATACAGCTTCGGTTACTCCTCGCTGTGGCGTGAGAACCGCTTCAGCGGCCCCGATCGCATCGGCGATGCCAACCAGGTTTCGCTCGGCGTCACCAGCCGCTGGATCGAGCCGAACGGCTTTGAACGCCAGCGCATCAGCCTTGGCCAGATCTATTACTTCAAGGATCGCGAAGTCCAGTTGCCAGGCCTGTCGGCAGACCGTGCCGATGCGACGTCCGACGTATCGCCCTACGCCCTGGAATACCAGTACCGCTACAACCAGGACTGGCGCTTCACCTCGACGTTCAACTGGGACCCGGACGAAGGCCGGACCCGTTCGGGCAGCGCGATGTTCCACTACCAGCCAGCGGACAACCCCAACAAGGTCATCAACCTCGGCTATCGCTATCGCAACGACACCATTCGCTTCGACCAGGCCAGCGGCGAATGGGTCTATGGCGGCGACTTCGGACGCCCCGAATACGCCACCGACAACGATCCGAGCACTACGTACATCCAGGACTACTACAAGATCCAACAGCACGACTTCTCCACGATCTGGCCGATTCTGCCGCAGTGGAGCGTCATCGCGCGCTGGCAGTACGACTACAGCCGCAACCGCACCCTCGAAGCCTTCGGTGGTTTCGAGTACGACAGTTGCTGCTGGAAGCTGCGCCTGATCAATCGCTACTGGGTGGACTACGAAGAGGCCAGCCTCAACCCGAGCCTGAACGACGAGCCGGATCGCGGCATCTTCCTGCAAATCGTCCTCAAGGGCCTGGGCAACGTATTCGGCAGCAGTACCGAGTCTTTCCTCGACAAAGGAATCCAGGGTTACCGTGAACGTGAAGACCAAGCTTTCTAACCACCTGCGTCCGCTGCTGCTGTGCGCGGCGACGCTTTTCGGCGCCTGCGCCAGCTCCGCCTGGGCCGCCGTCGAACCCCTCGATCGCGTCGTGGCGATCGTCGACAACGACGTGATCATGCAGAGCCAGCTCCAACAACGCGTCGAAGAGGTTCGGCAGACGTTCGCCAAGCGCGGCGCCGAAGCGCCGCCCTCGGACGTGCTGCAGCAGCAGGTGCTGGATCGACTGATCCTGGAAAACCTGCAATTGCAGATCGGAGAACGGTCGGGTATCCGCATCAGCGACGAAGAGCTGAACCAGGCGGTGGAGACCATCGCCCAGCGCAACGGGATGAGCCTGGAGCAGTTTCGCCAGGCGCTGGCACAGGACGGCCTGGGCTATGAGGAAGCGCGCGAGCAGATCCGCCGCGAAATGATCATCAGCCGGGTGCGCCAGCGGCGCATCGCCGACCGCATCCAGGTCTCCAAGCAGGAGGTGGAGAACTTCCTCGCCTCCGACCTGGGCCAACTGCAGCTGGCCGAGGAATACCGGCTGGCCAACATCCTGATCCCGGTGCCGGAGAGCGCTGGCTCGGAGGAGATCGACAAGGCCGAGCAGCTGGCTCAGGACACCTACCGTCAGTTGCAGAACGGTGCCGATTTCGCTCAGCTCGCGGCATCGCGCTCGGCGAGCGAGAACGCCCTGGAAGGCGGCGAGATGGGATGGCGCAAGGCCGCTCAGCTACCGCCTCCCTTCGATAGTCTGGTCAGCGAGATGAGCGTCGGCGAAGTGACCGAGCCCATCCGCACCCCGCCGGGCTACATCCTGGTGAAGGTGCTCGACAAGCGCGGCGGGGGCGAACAGGTCCGCAACGAGGTGCATGTCCGCCACATCCTTATCAAGCCCAGCGCCATTCGCACCGACGAAGAGAGCCGCAAGCTGGTCGAGCGCCTGCGCGAGCGAATCGTTGCGGGCGAAGATTTCGCCACGCTGGCCCGCAATTTCTCGGAAGACCCGGGCTCGGCGCTCAATGGCGGCGACCTCGACTGGATCGATCCCGAAGCGCTGGTCCCCGAATTCCGCGCCGTGATGGCCGAAACCGCTGCCGGCGAGCTGTCCCAGCCGTTCCAGACGCCTTATGGCTGGCACATCCTCGAGGTACTCGGACGCCGCGCGACCGATGCCAGCGAAGAGGTCCGCGAGCAGCAGGCGCAAGCCGCTCTGCGCAACCGTCGCTATGAGGAAGAGCTGCAGGCCTGGCTTCGCGAGATTCGCGACGAAGCCTACGTGGAGATCAAGCTCTGAGCGCGACCGCCCTTCGGCGCATCGCGCTGACGCCTGGCGAGCCGGCCGGCATAGGCCCGGATCTGTGCCTCATGCTGGCGCGTGAGGCGCAGCCCCACATCCTGATCGCGATCGCCGACATACAGATGCTGCAAGCGCGCGCCCGCGCCTTGCAGCTTCCCGTGTCGATCGTTCCGGTCGGGCCGGGTAACTGGCCCCGCCAGCCAGCCGATGCCGGCGCCCTTTTCGTCTGGAACACCCCCCTGACCCGCCCGGCCGTGCCCGGGCAGCTCGACACCGCCAACGCGGCCTACGTGATCGAAACCCTGACGCGCGCCGGCAAAGGCTGCCTGGACGGTGACTTCGATGCCATGGTCACCGCGCCCGTCCACAAGGGCGTGATCAACGAAGCGGGCGTGCCGTTTTCCGGCCATACCGAGTTCCTCGCCGAGCTCACCGCCACCGAGCAGGTGGTGATGATGCTGGCGACCGGCGATCTGCGGGTCGCGCTGGTTACGACCCACCTTCCGCTGAAGGATGTCGCGGCGGCCGTCACGGGCGATCGCCTCAAGCGCGTCGCACGCATCCTGCATGCCGATCTGGTCGGCAAGTTCGGCATCGAGCGTCCACGCATCCTCGTCTGCGGCCTCAACCCGCACGCTGGCGAAGGCGGGCACCTGGGGCGTGAGGAGATCGAGGTCATCGAACCGGCGCTCGTGCAGCTTCGTAGCGAAGGGATCGACCTGGTCGGCCCGCTGCCGGCCGACACCTTGTTCACACCCAAGCACCTTGCCCAGTGCGACGCCGTGCTGGCCATGTACCACGACCAGGGCCTTCCGGTGCTCAAGCACAAGGGTTTTGGCGCGGCGGTGAATGTCACGCTCGGCCTGCCGATCATCCGCACCTCGGTCGATCATGGCACCGCGCTCGACCTCGCGGCGACCGGCAACATCGATGACGGCAGTCTGCGAGTCGCCTTGCAGACCGCCTACCTGATGGCGGACAGCAAGGCGCGCTGACCGCCGGTCGTGGTTCGCGCGCGCCGCATCCTGTTGCACCATCCTCCGTTCCTCTGGAGCGCCTGCTAGAATCCAGCCCTTTTCCCGCTTGCCTGCGGGACAGATCGGAGCCGTGATGAGCGATACCTACCAGCACCGCGCCCGCAAGCGATTCGGCCAGAACTTCCTGCACGATGCGGGGGTGATCCATCGCATTCTGCGCGCCATCCACCCGAAGGCCGGGGAGCACCTGGTCGAGATCGGCCCCGGGCAAGGCGCACTGACCGAAGGGCTGCTCGACAGCGGTGCGAAACTGGATGTCATCGAACTGGACCTGGACCTCGTACCGCTGCTACGTGAGCGTTTCGGCGATCGCGAAAGCTGGTCGCTGCATCAGGGTGACGCGCTGAAGTTCGACTTCGCCCGCCTGAGCGACCGTCCTCGCAGCCTGCGAGTAGTCGGCAACCTGCCCTACAACATCTCGACGCCGCTGATCTTCCACTTGCTTTCCCACGCCGAACGCATCCATGACATGCACTTCATGCTGCAAAAGGAAGTCGTCGAGCGGCTGGCGGCTCAGCCGGGCGGGGGCGACTGGGGCCGGCTGTCGATCATGGTGCAGTACCACTGCCGCGTTGAGCACCTGTTCAACGTCGGACCCGGCGCGTTCAACCCGGCGCCCAAGGTCGACTCGGCGATCGTGCGGCTGGTGCCGCATGCGCAGCTACCTCATCCCGCGCAGGATGTACGCCAGCTCGAGCGCGTTGTGCGAGAGGCGTTCAATCAGCGGCGCAAGACCTTGCGCAATACGCTCAAGGGCCTGCTCGATGCCACGGCCATCGAATCGGCCGGCGTCGACGGCAGCCTGCGCCCCGAACAGCTCGACCTCGCCGCGTTCGTCCGGTTGGCCGACCAGCTGGCCAGCCGCACACCCGAAGGAGCCCGCGATGAGCGATAACCGCTACCGGATCGATGTCACGGTCTCGCCGCAATACCTGCCGGCACAGTCGCGGCCGGAACAAAACCGCTATGCCTTTGCCTACACCGTAACCATCGAGAACAACGGTGAGCTCGCCGCGCAGCTGCTTTCTCGCCATTGGATCATCACCGACGGCGATGGCCAGGTTCAGGAAGTGCGGGGCGACGGCGTCGTCGGCGAGCAACCGCTGATCGCGCCGGGCCAGCGGCACGTCTACACCAGCGGCACGCTGATGGCGACCGAAGTGGGCAACATGCAGGGCAGCTACCGGATGGTCGCGACCGATGGTCACGCATTCGACGCGCCAATCGCGCCGTTCCGCCTGGCGGTGCCAGGCGTACTGCATTGATCACCAGCCAGGAGGTGAACCGCACCCATGACCCTCTACGCCGTCGGTGACCTGCAAGGCTGCCTCGATCCGCTCAAGGCACTGCTCGCACAGGTCGACTTCAGCCCCTCGCGCGACTGCCTCTGGCTGGCCGGCGACCTGGTCAATCGCGGGCCGCAATCGCTGGAGGCGCTGCGCTTCGCGCGGGATCTCGGAAGCTCCGGGCTTACCGTGCTCGGCAATCACGACCTGCATTTGATCGCCGTCGCCCACAACATCGAGCGTCTGAAGAAGGCAGACACCCTCAAGGCCATCCTCGATGCACCTGATCGTGCCGACCTCATCGACTGGCTGCGCCGGCAGAAGCTGCTTCACCACGATCCGCAGCGCGACATCACCCTGGTGCATGCCGGCGTCCCACCGCCCTGGGGCCTGGCCAAGGCGTTGCGCCGGGCCGCCGAAGTGCAGGAGGCGCTGACCGATGACGCGCGACTATTGCCTTTTCTGGACGGGATGTACGGCAACCAGCCAGCGAAGTGGAGCCGTGAGTTGCAAGGCGTGACGCGCCTGCGGGTGATCACCAACTACTTCACCCGGATGCGGTTCTGCACCGCCGATGGCACCCTCGATCTCGAAACGAAGGAGGGCCTCGCATCGGCGCCGCCGGGCTTCGCCCCTTGGTTCAGCCACCCCGAGCGCAAGATGCGCGGCCGCACCATCGTGTTCGGCCATTGGGCCGCGCTCGAAGGTCGCTGCGACGAACCAGGCGTACATGCCCTGGACACCGGTTGCGTCTGGGGCAACTGCATGACACTGATGAACCTCGATACCGGTGAAACCCACCGCCAGGACTGCAAGGACATATCTCGATGAGCGAATTCAAGCGCATCTCCCCCGACGCCGCCCAGGCGCTGATCTCGAACGGCGCCGTGGTGGTCGATGTCCGCGACCCGCAGAGCTATGCCACCGCCCACATCGCAGGATCCTCCCACCTGGACAACCACTCGCTGCCAGACTTCATCGCGGCGGCCGACTTCGACCAGCCGCTGATCGTCACCTGCTATCACGGCCATTCCAGCCAGAGCGCCGCCGCCTACCTGGCTCACCGGGGCTTTGCCGAGGTGTACAGCCTGGACGGCGGCTTCGAGGAATGGCGGTCACGCTATCCAGCACTCGTACAGGCCGCGCCGGACCACTGAAACATTTTCTTTCGCTTGCCGAATACCTCCCCAGGCGGCGCGCGGCGGGCCGTCGCGCCAACGTTCCGCTTCCTCCCGTCGCCGCTTCGTAGCTCTCCCGCTTGACCTCCCCGAAAGCGAACTATCCTTCAGACAAGGCCATCCAAAAAGAGAAGCCAGTCCGCTGGTTTTAGGCCTAAGGTTTCGACCATTAGGCGTTCGGGGGAACTCCACTGGCCGCTACGGCCCGCTCCAGAATGCCTGGTGACCACACCTGCCCCTGTGCATCGACGAGGTGAAGTCATGAGCATTTTCAGCCACTTCCAACAACGATTCGAAGCGACCCGCCAGGAGGAGTATTCGCTCCAGGAGTATCTCGATCTATGCAAACAGGACCCGACCACCTACGCCTCCGCGGCCGAGCGGATGCTGATGGCGATCGGCGAACCGCAGATGATCGACACAGCGACCGATCCACGGCTGTCGCGCATCTTCGCCAACAAGGTGATCCGACGGTACCCGGCGTTCGCCGACTTCCACGGCATGGAAGACTGCATCGAGCAGATAGTGTCCTATTTCCGGCACGCCGCGCAGGGGCTCGAAGAGAAGAAGCAGATCCTCTACCTCCTGGGGCCGGTGGGCGGCGGCAAGTCATCGCTGGCCGAGAAACTCAAGCAGCTCATCGAGAAGGTGCCCTTCTACGCCATCAAGGGCTCGCCGGTGTACGAATCGCCCCTTGGCCTGTTCAACCCGGCCGAGGATGCGCAGATCCTCGAGGAGGACTACGGCATCCCCAGTCGCTACCTCAACTCGATCATGTCGCCCTGGGCCACCAAGCGCCTGCAGGAGTTCGGCGGCGACATCAGCCAGTTCCGCGTGGTCAAGCTGTATCCCTCGATCCTCAACCAGATCGCCGTGGCCAAGACCGAGCCCGGCGACGAGAACAACCAGGACATCTCCGCCCTGGTCGGCAAGGTCGATATCCGCAAGCTCGAGGAATTCCCGCAGAACGACCCGGACGCCTACAGCTACTCCGGCGCGCTGTGCCGGGCCAACCAGGGCCTGATGGAATTTGTCGAGATGTTCAAGGCGCCGATCAAGGTGTTGCATCCGTTGCTGACCGCCACGCAGGAAGGCAACTACAACAGCACCGAAGGCCTGGGCGCGATCCCCTACAGCGGCATCATCCTGGCGCACTCCAACGAGTCGGAGTGGCACACCTTCCGCAACAACAAGAACAACGAGGCGTTCATCGACCGCATCTACATCGTCAAGGTGCCCTACTGCCTGCGCGTGAGCGATGAGATCAAGATCTACGACAAACTGCTGACCAACAGCTCGCTGTCCCACGCCCATTGCGCGCCGGACACGCTCAAGATGCTGGCGCAGTTCTCGGTGCTGTCACGCCTGAAGGAGCCGGAGAACTCCAACATCTATTCGAAGATGCGCGTCTATGACGGCGAAAACCTGAAGGACACCGATCCCAAGGCCAAGTCGATTCAGGAGTACCGCGACACCGCCGGCGTCGACGAGGGCATGAACGGCCTCTCCACCCGTTTCGCCTTCAAGATCCTGTCGAAGGTCTTCAACTTCGACCCGCACGAAGTCGCCGCCAACCCGGTGCACCTGCTCTACGTGCTGGAGCAGCAGATCGAGCAGGAGCAGTTCCCGGCCGAAACCCGCGAGCGCTACCTTCGCTTCATCAAGGAATACCTGGCGCCGCGCTACGTCGACTTCATCGGCAAGGAAATCCAGACCGCATACCTCGAAAGCTACAGCGAGTACGGCCAGAACATCTTCGACCGCTACGTGCTGTACGCCGACTTCTGGATCCAGGACCAGGAGTATCGCGACCCCGAGACTGGCGAAATCCTCAACCGGGCCGCGCTCAACGAGGAACTGGAAAAGATCGAGAAACCGGCCGGCATCAGCAACCCGAAGGACTTCCGCAACGAGATCGTCAACTTCGTCCTGCGCGCGCGGGCCAACAACAACGGCAAGAACCCAAGCTGGCTGTCGTACGAGAAGCTGCGCGCGGTGATCGAGAAGAAGATGTTCTCCAACACCGAGGACCTGCTGCCGGTCATCAGCTTCAACGCCAAGGCCAGCAAGGAGGATCAGCAGAAGCACAACGACTTCGTCACTCGAATGGTCGAGCGCGGCTACACCGAGAAGCAGGTCCGCCTGCTATCCGAGTGGTATCTGCGGGTTCGGAAATCGCAGTAATCAAGAAGCCGCTCGAGGCTTGAGACCGGGGGCTGGACGACCATGCGACGCCGTCATCCAGCCTCCGGCTCTCAGCCCCAGCCCGGAGGGCTCGCATGAGCTACGTGATCGATCGTCGTCTGAACGGCAAGAACAAGAGCACGGTGAACCGCCAGCGCTTCCTGCGACGGTACCGCGAACACATCAAGAAGGCGGTGGAGGAGGCGGTCGGCCGGCGCTCCATCACCGACATGGAGCATGGGGAACAGATCAGCATTCCCGGGCGGGACATCGACGAGCCGGTGCTGCACCACGGCCGCGGCGGTCGCCAGACCATCGTCCATCCCGGCAACAAGGATTTCACGGCGGGCGACCGCATTCCTCGCCCGCAGGGCGGTGGCGGCGGCCAGGGCGCCGGCAAAGCCAGCAACAGCGGCGAAGGCATGGACGACTTCGTCTTCCAGATCACCCAGGAAGAGTTCCTCGACTTCATGTTCGAAGATCTGGAACTGCCGAACCTGGTCAAGCGCCACCTCACCGGGACCGACACCTACAAAACCGTTCGCGCCGGCATTTCCAACGAGGGCAACCCCTCGCGCGTCAACATCGTGCGCACCTTGCGCTCGGCCCATGCGCGGCGCATCGCGCTTTCCGGCAGTAGCCGGACGCGGCTCAAGGAAGTCAAAGCCGAACTGGCACGCCTGCGCACCGAGGAGCCGGACAACTTCGGCGACATCCAGGCCGCCGAACAAGAGATCGAACGGCTCAGCGCGCGCATCAATCGCGTGCCCTTCCTCGACACCTTCGACCTGAAATACAACCTGCTGGTCAAGCATCCGAATCCCAGCTCCAAGGCGGTGATGTTCTGCCTGATGGACGTCTCGGGCTCCATGACCCAGGCCACCAAGGACATCGCCAAGCGCTTCTTCATCCTCCTGTACCTGTTCCTCAAGCGGAACTACGACAAGATCGACGTGGTGTTCATCCGCCACCACACCAGCGCCAAGGAAGTGGATGAGGAGGAGTTCTTCTATTCCCGCGAGACCGGCGGGACCATCGTCTCCAGCGCGCTGAAGCTGATGCAGGAAATCATGGCCGAGCGCTACCCGATCAACGAATGGAATATCTACGCGGCGCAAGCGTCCGACGGCGACAACTGGAACGACGACTCCCCCATCTGCCGCGACATTCTGATCAAGCAGATCATGCCGTTCGTCCAGTACTTCACCTACGTCGAGATCACACCGCGCGAACATCAGGCGCTGTGGTACGAATACAACCAGGTGGGCGAAGCCTTCGCCGACTCCTTCGCCCAGCAGCAACTGGTCTCGGCGGGAGACATCTACCCGGTGTTCCGCGAGTTGTTCCAGCGTCGAATGACGACCTGAGGTGCGTATGAAGCGACAGCCAATATCGACCGAATCGGAATGGACCTTCGAGCTGATCCGAACCTACGACCGGGAGATCGGCCGCATCGCCGAGCGCTATGCGCTGGACACCTACCCCAACCAGATCGAGGTCATCACGGCCGAACAGATGATGGACGCCTATGCCTCGGTCGGCATGCCGCTGGGCTATCACCACTGGTCATACGGCAAGCAGTTCCTGCACACCGAAAAACACTACAAGCGCGGCCAGATGGGGCTGGCCTACGAGATCGTCATCAATTCCGATCCGTGCATCGCCTACCTCATGGAAGAAAACACCATGACCATGCAGGCGCTGGTCATCGCCCATGCCTGCTACGGGCACAACAGCTTCTTCAAGGGCAACTACCTGTTCCGCACCTGGACGGACGCCAGCTCGATCATCGACTACCTGGTCTTCGCCAAGCAGTACATCGCCGAGTGCGAGGAACGGCACGGCATCTCGGCGGTGGAAGACCTCATCGATTCCTGCCACGCGCTGATGAACTATGGCGTCGACCGCTACCGGCGGCCGTATCCGATTTCCGCCGAGGAAGAACGCCGTCGCCAGAAGGAGCGCGAAGAACACCTGCAACGCCAGCTCAACGACCTGTGGCGCACCATCCCGAAGCTGAACGAGCGGCCGGACGACCCCGACGAAAGCCGGCGCTTCCCCGCCGAACCGCAGGAAAACATCCTCTACTTCATCGAAAAGCACGCTCCACTGCTCGAACCCTGGCAGCGCGAGGTCGTGCGCATCGTGCGCAAGATCGCCCAGTACTTCTATCCCCAGCGCCAGACGCAGGTCATGAACGAGGGCTGGGCCACCTTCTGGCACTACACGCTGCTCAACGACCTGTACGACGAAGGCCTGGTGACCGACGGCTTCATGATGGAATTCCTCCAGTCGCACACGAGCGTGATCTTCCAGCCGGGGTTCGACAGCCCGTACTACAGCGGCATCAACCCCTACACCCTCGGCTTCGCGATGTTCCAGGACATTCGCCGCATCTGCGAGAACCCCACCGAGGAAGACAGGCGCTGGTTCCCGGACATGGCCGGCAGCGACTGGCTGTCCACGGTCAAGTTCGCCATGAGCAACTTCAAGGACGAGAGCTTCATCCAGCAGTTCCTGTCGCCCAAGGTCATCCGCGACCTCAAGCTGTTCAGCATCCTCGACGACGATCACCGGGACGAGCTGCTGGTACCGGCCATCCACGACGAGGACGGCTATCGCACCATCCGCGAGCTGCTCGCCGCTCAGTACAACCTGGGCAACCGCGAACCCAACGTACAGATCTGGAGCGTGAACCGTCGCGGAGACCGCTCGCTGACGCTGCGCCACCAGCAGCACGACCGCAAACCGCTGGGCGAATCGACCGAGGACGTGCTCAAGCACCTGCACCGCCTCTGGGGTTTCGATGTGCACCTCGAATCGATGCAGGACGACCAGATCGCCGCGACGCACCACATGCCGCCCCGTCCTGAGGGCGCCGACAGCCACTACCCCCGGCTGGACCTGTCGATCCCGCCGATCTGAACGGCATCCTGGCAGCCGCTTTGGCTTATCCTTCGGCGTCTGGAGGATAAGCCATGAACATCTACAAGGTTGGCGGCGCCGTACGCGACCGCCTGCTGGGCCGTCCGGTCACCGAAGTCGACTACGTGGTGGTCGGCGCCACCCCTGATGACATGCTGAGCCAGGGCTTTCGCCCGGTTGGCGCGGACTTCCCGGTGTTCCTGCATTCAGCGACCGGCGAGGAGTACGCGCTGGCCCGTACCGAGCGCAAGAGCGGTCGGGGCTATGGTGGTTTCACCTTCTACGCCAGCCCTGACGTCACGCTCGAGCAGGACCTGATCCGCCGCGACCTGACCATCAATGCGATGGCCGAGGACGACGACGGCCAAATCATCGACCCCTACGGCGGCCAACAGGACCTCGACAGCCGGCTGTTGCGCCATGTCTCCGACGCGTTCGCCGAAGATCCGCTGCGCGTGTTGCGGGTGGCGCGCTTCGCCGCTCGCTACGCGGACCTTGGCTTTCGCGTGGCCGATGAAACCCAGGCGCTGATGCGCCAGCTGGCCGAGTCCGGCGAACTGCGCGACCTCACGCCCGAACGCGCCTGGAAGGAAATTTCCCGCGCGCTGCTGGAGCCTCGCCCCGAGGTGTTCATTCAGGTCCTGCATGATTGCGGCGCCCTGGCCGAGCTGCTGCCCGACGTCGAACGGCTGCTGGTCAGCGGCGATGGAGACCACACGCTCGAGGTGTTGCGGCAAAGCGCACGGAGCGAGCAGCCATTGGCCGTGCGCTGGGCGTGCCTGCTGCTCGGCTTGGCCAGCGCACCGGCCGCCACCGACGCCGATGCGAGCTCTGATGGCGGGTTGGTCGCTATCGCTCGCATCAACGAGAGCACCAATCCACCGCGCGACTGCCAGGAGCTGGCGCTGCTGGCGGGCGAATTCCACGGCCTGGCGGTCCGCGCGCTGGCATTGCCGGCCGAGGCGTTGCTAGGTCTGTTGCAGCGTTTCGATGTCTATCGCCGCCCCGAACGGTTCGAGCATTTCATCGCCGTGTGCGAGATGGACGCCCGCGCCCATGGCAGTCGCCGCGCCGATGCCTTCGCTCAGGCCGCCTATCTGCGCAGTGCCGCGCAAGCGGTTCGAAGCGTTCAGCCAAGACCGCTGATCGAAGCCGGCTATCAAGGTGCCGCGCTGGGCGAGGCGATCAATCAGGCACGTCTTGCCACGCTGGCCGAGCACCGCGCCGCCTGGCCTCACCCGTCATGACAGGGAAAGCAGCAGCCCCTGCGGCGTGAGTGGCTGACCACGCCATTCGAACGCGACCGGCCAGAGCTGCTGGTCGATCCGCGCGTCCCGCCAGAGTTCAGCGAACGTACGGTCAACCGCCGGATGGCGCTGCGCCGGCGCGATCAAGGCCAGCGGCCAGAGCACGAACGCGTTGCGCAGTATTTCCGGCCGCGGCAACACCAGGCCATTGAAGGTGCCCACCTGATCGCCGTAGAGCAGGACATCGATATCCAGCGGCAGGCCCTTGCGCTCCGGCGCATAGCGCCCGTTGTCGGCTTCGATGAACTTGAGCCGGCGATCGATTTCCAGCAGCGGCAAGTCGGTCTGCCCGGCGACCACCAGGTTGTAGAAATTCCCGCTGCGAATGCCGACGGCCTGGCTTTCGAACACGGGCGAGCAGCGCATGTCGGTCAGCAGGCCGGCAAGCGCATCGAGCCCGGCGCTCAGGTGCCGCTCACGGTCGATGTTACTGCCAAGCCCCAGCAGGACGGGCGTCATGAGGAGGATCGCTCGATCTCGACGCCCATGCCGCGCGCGCGCGGGTGTACGCCCGGCTTGGTCACACGCAAGCGCATCCAGGGGATGCCGAAAGTCTCCATCAGCTCGGCGGCCAGCCGTTCGGCAAAGGTTTCCACCAGTTCGAAGCGCGCCGCCTGGGCGAACCGGTCGATGACCGCGGCAACCGCTGCGTAATCGAGCGCCTTGTCCAGCAGGTCGTCCGCCGCGGCGGGCCGGATGTCCCAGCCGAAGGTCAGATCGAGGCGCAGGCATTGGCGAATGCCGCGCTCCCAGTCGTACGCGCCGATGACCGTGTCGACTTCCAGCCCTTCGATGAACACCTTATCCACGCTACATTCTCCACGGCGCCGGGGGCTGAGGCGCTGACCACCAGGGAGCCCACGATGCATTCTATGTTCTGGCCGCTGCTGCTGCTCGCCTACCTGCTGGGCTCGCTGTCGTTCGCCATCCTGCTCAGCCGTATCGCCGGCATCGCTGACCCTCGTGGCGCCGGCTCGGGCAATCCCGGCGCGACCAACATGCTGCGCCTCGCCGGTCGCCGGCTGGCGATAGGCACGCTGATCGGCGACGCCTGCAAGGGCGCCTTTGCGGTTCTCATCGCCGCCGCCCTGCACATGCCGCTGACGCTGCAGGCGTGGATCGGGCTCGCCGCCGTGATCGGTCACCTGTTCCCGGTCTACTTCCGCTTTCGAGGCGGCAAGGGTGTCGCGACCGCCGCGGGCGCCCTGCTCGCGCTCTACCCCGCGGCGGCCGCCCTGGCGATAGCCATCTGGGTGCTGGTGATAGCCCTGACCCGCACCAGCTCGCTCGCCGTGCTGATAGCGCTGCCACTGTGCCTGCCGCTGATCGCCTGGCAGCGTCCGGCCATCCTGCTGCCGATCAGCCTCCTGGCGAGCCTCATCGTCTGGCGTCACCGAGGCAATCTGCGAGACCTGCTGGCGGGCCGGGAACGGCATTTCTGAATGCGGCATCGACTACAGCGCAGGCAGGCTCTCCATCGGCCAGCGTGCATGCACTTCGATGGCCGGCCCATCCTGCTGGCCGGCGACCAGCCGCTGGCAACCGGCGTAGGCGATCATGGCGCCGTTATCGGTGCAGAACCGGGGTCGCGCGTAGTGCACCTGACCGCCGATTTCGCCAAGTGCCGCCTCGAGCGAACGCCGCAACGCCCGGTTCGCGCTAACCCCACCGGCGATCACCAGCTGGCTTAGCCCGACCTGTTTCAACGCGCGACGGCACTTGATCGTGAGCGTCTCGACCACCGCCTGCTCGAAGGCCAGGGCGATGTCGCAACGCGTCTGCTCGGAGTCATCCCCGGCTGCGACGCATTGCTGCCAGGTGGTGAGGGTGAACGTCTTCAACCCGCTGAAGCTGAAGTCGAGCCCCGGTCGATCCGTCATCGGCCGGGGGAAGCGAAAGCGACTCGGCGTGCCACGTTCGGCCAGCCGGGCGATTTCCGGCCCGCCGGGATAGCCGAGGCCCAGAAGCTTCGCGGTCTTGTCGAACGCCTCGCCCGCCGCGTCGTCGACGGACTCGCCGAGCAGCCGGTATCGGCCGATGCCGCTCACTTCGACCAGCTGCGTGTGACCGCCGGAAACCAGCAAGGCGACGAACGGAAAGGACGGCGGCGTGGCTTCGAGCATCGGCGCCAGCAGGTGGCCTTCCATATGATGCACACCGACCGCCGGAATGCCCCACGCCAGTGCCAGCGCCTGGGCACAGGACGCGCCGACCAGCAGCGCGCCGACCAGCCCCGGGCCGGAGGTATAGGCAACGGCGTCGATGTCCGTCGATTGCCGGCCGGCCTCGGCCAGCACCTGCCGGATCAACGGCAACATGCGCTTGACGTGATCGCGCGAGGCCAGCTCCGGCACGACTCCGCCATAGATGCGGTGCAGGTCGATCTGGCTGAACAGTGCGTCGGCCAGCAGGCCGCGTTCGCTGTCGTAGAGCGCGACGCCGGTCTCGTCGCAGGACGTTTCAAGCCCCAACACCAACATGAGCCGAACCTCGATCAAAACAAGCCGCGCATACTACTGCCAGCTTCCCGCGACCGGCCAGCGGTTTCCTTCGCCAGACTTTGCAAACGGGCCTCTCAGGGGTTAACATCCGCAACCCTTAAAAACCAGCGTGCTTGTGAGTGTTCCGCCAAAGCGCGTTGCCACCGGTAATCAAGTGAAGGTACGTTCTGGATGCCCGCTGTCAAAGTCAAAGAAAATGAACCCTTCGACGTAGCCCTGCGTCGCTTCAAGCGCTCCTGCGAAAAGGCCGGCGTCCTGGCCGAAGTCCGTAGCCGCGAGTTCTACGAGAAGCCGACCGCCGAGCGCAAGCGCAAGGCCGCTGCCGCCGTCAAGCGTCACGCCAAGAAGGTTCAGCGCGAACAGCGCCGTAGCGTCCGCCTGTACTGATTCAGTACCGCTGATGCGATCCAGGCCCGGCACATGCCGGGCTTTGACGTTTGTGTCTGCCACAAATGCAGGTTGAACGGCCTGCCAGCGCTGGCAACCAGCCTTCCTCATCTACGCGAGCATCCGCTTTTCTATCGAGACGCAGCGATGGATGATGCCTCTCTCGGTCATTCGAGCACCTGCTGATCATGGCTGGCCTGATTCCACAGTCTTTCATCGACGACCTGCTCAATCGCTCCGACATCGTCGAAGTGGTCGGGTCGCGCATTCAGCTGAAGAAGGCCGGGAAGAACTATGTCGCCCGCTGCCCCTTTCATAACGAGAAGACGCCATCGTTCAGCGTGAGCCCGGACAAGCAGTTCTATTACTGCTTCGGTTGCGGTGCCGGCGGCAATGCATTGGGCTTCGTGATGGATCACGACCACCTGGACTTCCCCCAGGCGGTCGATGATCTCGCTCGCCGTGTCGGCCTCGAGGTGCCCAGAGAAGAAGCGAGCGGCCGCAGCAAGCCACGCCAGCCTGTCGACTCGCCGCTCTACCCGCTGCTCGCCGCAGCCGCCGATTACTATCGACAGGCCCTCAAAAGTCACCCCAGCCGCAAGGCCGCCGTGGACTATCTCAAGGGACGCGGACTGACCGGCGTGATCGCACGGGATTTCGGTCTCGGCTTCGCACCGCCCGGCTGGGATCATCTGCTCAAGCACATGGGTGGCGATGCATTGCAGCAGAAGGCCATGATCGACGCCGGCCTACTGATCGAGAACACCGACTCGGGCAAGCGTTACGACCGCTTTCGCGATCGCGTGATGTTCCCGATTCGAGACACCCGCGGACGCATAATCGCCTTCGGCGGCCGCGTCCTCGGCGACGACAAGCCCAAGTACCTCAACTCGCCCGAGACACCGGTCTTCCACAAGGGGCAGGAGCTCTACGGTCTTTACGAGGCCCGCCAGAACAACCGCGACCTCGATGAAATTCTCGTGGTCGAGGGCTACATGGACGTGATCGCACTGGCGCAACAGGGTTTGCGCAATGCGGTCGCGACGCTCGGCACCTCGACCAGCGAAGAACACCTCAAGCGCCTGTACCGCCTGGTACCGAGCGTCGTGTTTTGCTTCGACGGCGACAATGCCGGACGCAAAGCCGCCTGGCGCGCCCTCGAAGCGACCCTGCCGAACCTGCAGGATGGGCGCCGGGCGCGCTTTCTCTTTCTTCCCGAAGGAGAAGACCCCGATACCCTGGTGCGCGCCGAGGGGCCTGATGCCTTTCGCGCACGTCTTCAACAGCAGGCGCAGCCACTTGCCGATTATTTCTTCCAGCAATTGAGCGATGAGGCCGATCCCCGCTCGCTCGAAGGCAAGGCGCACCTGGCGACGCTCGCCGCACCGCTGATCGAAAAGATTCCGGGGGCGAATTTGCGCGCATTGATGCGGCAACGCCTCACGGAGCTGACCGGCCTCAATCCGCAGGCCTTGCAGGAGATCAGCGCCACTCAATCAGCACCCGCGTCGGCACCCGACGATAGCGGCTACTACGACAGCCTGCCTGCCCATGATCATGGCCTGGAGGAATTTTCCGCCCCGCAGCCCAGCTACCAGCAGGAGCGGAAGAAGGGCAGCTGGAAGCAGGACGACCGAGCCAAGGGTGGACGAAAATCCGCTGACCGTGCGCCCCGGAGTCCACGAACGCCGGCACCCGTCGAGCCTCCGACGCTGACCACCCTGCGCACCTTGCTGCACCACCCGGAGCTTGCTCAACGCGTCGAAGACGTCAGCCAGTTCGCCGAAGAAGACGATACCTACACCCAGCTGCTCATCGCCCTGCTCGGCACGCTGCAAAAGAATCCGAAGCTGCGCACGCTGCAATTGCTGGCTCGCTGGCATGGCACCGACCAGGGGCGCCTTCTTCGAGCACTGGCCGCAAAAGAATGGCTGATCTCTGCCGATAACCTTGAACAGCAGTTTTTCGACACCATAACTAGACTTGCCGCACGACAACGCGAACGCAGCCTCGAACGCCTGCTTCGCAAGGCACGTCAAGATGAACTCAGCGCAGAGGAAAAAGACCGCCTGCGCGCCCTGCTCAGTCGCGATGCGACACCTGCTACACCGACCTCAACTGGCGCGTGAGGTCGCTTCTGGGCTATAATGCTCAGCTTATTTTCAGCCCGCCAGAACCTTCAGTTGGATAGGGTTATATGTCCGGAAAAGCGCAACAGCAATCTCGTCTCAAAGAGTTGATCCAGCGTGGCCGTGAGCAGGGATACCTGACTTACGCCGAGGTCAACGACCACCTGCCAGAGGATATTTCCGATCCGGAGCAGGTGGAAGACATCATCCGCATGATCAATGACATGGGCATCAACGTATTCGAGGCTGCCCCGGATGCCGACGCCCTGCTCCTGGCCGAAGCGGATACCGACGAAGCCGCGGCCGAGGAAGCTGCCGCTGCGCTCGCGGCGGTGGAAACCGACATTGGCCGCACGACTGACCCGGTGCGCATGTACATGCGCGAGATGGGCACCGTCGAACTGCTGACCCGCGAAGGCGAAATCGAGATCGCCAAGCGCATCGAAGAAGGCATCCGTGAAGTCATGAGCGCTATCGCTCACTTCCCGGGCACCGTCGACAGCATCCTGTCCGAATACAACCGCGTCACCACCGAAGGTGGCCGGCTTTCCGACGTGCTCAGCGGCTACATCGATCCGGACGACGATGGCGCCGCGGCCCCGCAAGAGGTCGAGCCGGTCGCGCCGCAGGCTGCTGCCAAGCCCAAGAGTGACGACAAGGAAGAGGACGAAGAGGAATCCGACTCCGATTCCGAGGAAGAAGAAGGCGACGGCGGGCCGGACCCGGAGATCGCGCGGCAGCGCTTCGGTGCAGTCGCCGATCAGCTCGAAAAGGCCAACAAGGCGCTGAGCAAGCATGGCCGTGCCAGCAAGCAAGCCACCGCCGAACTGCAGGCGCTGGCCGAACTGTTCATGCCGATCAAGCTCGTGCCCAAACAGTACGACGCGCTGGTCGAACGCGTACGCGGTTCCCTGGCCCAGATTCGCCAGCAAGAGCGCGCCATCATGCAGATCTGCGTGCGCGACGCTCGCATGCCGCGTGCCGATTTCCTGCGCCTGTTCCCCGGCCATGAGACCGACCTCGGCTGGGCCGACCAACTGGCCAGCGGCAAGAGCAAGTACGCGGAAGCGATCGGCAACCTCAAGGGCGAAATTCGCCAGGCGCAGGAAAAGCTGACCGCCCTCGAGAGCGACTGCCGTCTCGCCATCGCCGACATCAAGGACATCAACCGTCGCATGTCCATCGGCGAGGCGAAGGCCCGCCGCGCCAAGAAGGAGATGGTCGAGGCCAACCTGCGCCTGGTGATCTCCATCGCCAAGAAGTACACCAACCGCGGCCTGCAGTTCCTCGACCTGATCCAGGAAGGCAACATCGGCCTGATGAAGGCAGTGGACAAGTTCGAATACCGCCGCGGCTACAAGTTTTCGACGTACGCCACCTGGTGGATTCGCCAGGCGATCACCCGCTCGATCGCTGACCAGGCCCGCACCATCCGCATCCCGGTGCACATGATCGAGACGATCAACAAGCTCAACCGTATTTCCCGGCAGATGCTGCAGGAAATGGGTCGCGAGCCGACGCCGGAAGAGCTTGGCGAACGCATGGAGATGCCCGAGGACAAGATCCGCAAGGTGCTCAAGATCGCCAAGGAGCCGATCTCCATGGAGACGCCGATCGGCGACGACGAGGATTCGCACCTGGGTGACTTCATCGAGGACAGCACCATGCAGTCCCCGATCGACGTAGCCACCGTGGAAAGCCTCAAGGAAGCGACTCGTGAAGTCCTGGCCGGCCTTACCGCCCGTGAAGCCAAGGTCCTGCGTATGCGTTTCGGCATCGACATGAACACCGACCACACCCTTGAGGAAGTCGGCAAGCAGTTCGATGTCACACGCGAACGTATCCGTCAGATCGAAGCCAAGGCCCTGCGCAAGCTGCGCCATCCGACCCGCAGCGAGCACCTGCGCTCGTTCCTGGACGAATAAGGCAGCATCCGCAACGAAGAACCCCGGCCTTGGCCGGGGTTCTTCGTTTTAAGGCGCCGATTACACCGAGACCTCGGTTGGCGCCCCCTGCCCTCGCCGGTATAATCCGCCAGCCTTCTGGGGGCCTATAGCTCAGTTGGTTAGAGCAGAGGACTCATAATCCTTTGGTCCACGGTTCGAGTCCGTGTGGGCCCACCATCTATTCAGCGCCTGAGCGCTTATCTCGGTTGGACTTCGCTACTTCCGCTTTCCAGGCTATTTGCATGCGTGCGTTCGTCGTGCCGCAAGCAAGCAGCACTGCCTCAGAAGTATCCCGCCTGGTACAGGTAGCGACCGATCATGGCGAAGCACACCAGTACGATCACCGGTCGGATCAGGCGCGCGCCGCCGCCGATGACGGCGAGGGAGCCCAGGTAGGCGCCGAGGAGCTGGCCCAGTCCCATCGTCAGGCCGACCAGCCAGATGATCTTGCCGCCCAGCAGGAACACCATCAGAGAGGCGGCATTGCTGGCGAAGTTCATCGCTTTGGCGTGGGCCGTGGCGCGAATGAGCGTGCGGCCGCGCAGGGCGACTTCGCTGAGCGAGAAGAACGAGCCGGTACCCGGCCCGAAGAATCCATCGTAAAAGCCGATCACTGGCACGACGATGCCGGTATGAGCACGGCTGCCCAGTCGAGGGCGTCGCTCGATGTCGCCTGCGCTCGGCGCCAGGAGGAAGTAGAGGGCAATGAAGCCGAGCACGAACGGAATCAGCACCGCCAATGCGGACGCATCGATGAATTGCACGACCAGCGCGCCGAATGCAGCGCCGGTGAAGGACGCGATGCAGGCGGTACGTACCTCGGCAAAGGTCATCTGTCGTTTGCGCAGCAGCGTGAGGGTGGCGGTGAGGCTGCCGAACGTGCCTTGCAGCTTGTTCGTCGCCAGCGCATGAATCGGCGGCAACTGCGCCAGCATCAGGGCCGGGATGGTGATCAGCCCGCCGCCGCCGGCCAGCGTATCGATGAAACCGGCCAGGAAGGCGACACCGCCGAGAAGCAACAGAAGCGAGGGATCGAGCGTGAATTCCATGACAGTCCTTCGTTGGCCCGGCCGCCCGGCCGGCGCCGCTGAAGCCTACGCCGACGACCCCGCAAGAGCCAGCCGGCTCAGGCGGGCGTCAATGGCAGGATCACGCTGAAACAGGCGCCCTTGCCCTCCTCGCTCTGGACCTGGATGCGTCCGCCATGCGCCTTCACGATCTGTTCGGCGATGAACAGCCCGAGGCCGAGGCCCGCGCTCAGCTCGCTGCCTTCGGCGCGCTCGAACTGGCAGAAGATGCGTTGCAGGTTGGCAGGGCTGATACCGATGCCCTGGTCGCGTACGGCGATGCAGACCTCGCCGGGCAGTTCGCGGACGCACACGGCCACCGGCTTGCCGGCGCCATAACGCAGCGCGTTGGTCAGCAGGTTCGCCAGCACCTGTTCGATGCGAAAGGCGTCCCATACGCCCGTGATCGGCGGTGGCGGCTCGAAGGTCAACTCGCAGCCGCGCGCTGCCATCTGCGGTGCGAAGCTTTCGACGACGGTGGCGACCAGCTGGCCGATGTCGACCCGCTGCGGGCGAATCGACAGCTTGCCGGTGCGGATGCGCGACACGTCGAGCATGTCGTCGATCAGGCGGATCAGGCTCTGAATCTGGCGTTCATCCTTGTCGACCATGCGTTGCAGCTGCTCGCGGCCGTAGGGCTGGAAATCCGCCTTGCCGAGCTGCAGCTTGCGCAGTTGCACCTCAAGGATGAGCGTATTGAGCGGCGTCTTCAGTTCGTGCGAGACGATGGACATGAAGTCGTCGCGCATGCGCACGGCCTGCTCCAGCTCGGCCTGGGTATGACGCAGCTCGTCGAGCAAGACTTCCTGCTCGCGACGGCTGCGCTCCAGCGCTTCGAGCTGACGGTCCAGCCGCTTGCGGTTGCGGTACAGATCGACGAACACGCTGACCTTGCTGCGGACCGTGTGCGGATCGAGCGGCTTCTGCATGAAGTCCACCGCACCGCTTTCGTAGCCCTTGAAGGCGTAGTTGAGTTCGCGGCCGGCGGCGCTGACGAAGACGATCGGGATGTGCTTGGTGCGCTCGGTTCCGCGCATCAGCTCGGCGAGCTGAAAGCCGTCCATGCCGGGCATCTGCACGTCCAGGATGGCCAAGGCGAACTCATGCGCGAGCAGCAGTTCCAGCGCCGCCTCCGCCGACTCGGCCTTGTGCACGCGGATGCCGCTGCGCTGCAACAGCGCATCCAGCGCCAGCAGGTTCTCCGGCAAGTCATCGACGATCAGCAGGTTCGCCTCATCATCTCGTTCGAACATGGTCACTCCAGTGAGCGCAGCAACTGCGCAATGCGGCGCAAGGGCAGGACGTGATCGGGCGTGAAACGCTGCAGTGCCGCCCGTGGCATGGTGTCGATCTCCGCTTCGGCCGGGTCCTGCACGACGGTCAGGCCGCCGGCCAGGTGAATGGCTTCCAGCCCGGCGGCGCCATCTTCGTTGGCACCGGTCAGCAGAACGCCGGCGACGGCCGAGCCCCAGGCGTCGGCCGCCGATTCGAACAGGACGTCGATCGACGGCCGGGAAAAATGCACCGGCTCGTCCTGGCTCAAGGACAGCGTCCGGTCCTGCTCGACCAGCAGGTGATAGCCCGGCGGGGCGAAATAGAGCGTGCCGCCTTCGATCGGCTCCTTTTCGTCCGCTTCCTTGACCCGCAGGCCGGTCTTGCGCTGGAAGATTTCGGCAAGCTGCGTCGGCCCGGACGGCGGCACGTGCTGCACCACCAGCAACGGCAGCCGGAAACCGGCCTCGAGCCCGCTGACCAGCACGGACAACGCCTCGAGGCCGCCGGCCGAGGTGCCGATGGCGATCGCATCGATATGGCGAGGTGCGTTGGCAGGCAGGTTCATAGCTTGCGAAAGATCCGTTCCGGCTTCACGAAGGGCTCGAAGCGCTCCGCGCTGGCGGAGAATTCGACCGTTTCCTTGCTGCCGAGGCCCAGGAATCCGCGTCGGCAGAGCGACTCATGGAATAGCCCGAGCGCCCGGTTCTGCAAGCCCTTGTTGAAATAGATCAGCACGTTGCGACAGGAGATCAGGTGCGTCTCGGAAAACACGCTGTCGGTCGCCAGGCTATGGTCGGCGAAGGTCACGCGGCTGCGCAGCGAGCGGTCGAGCAGCACCGAGTCATAGGCCGCCGTGTAGTAGTCGGCGAAGCTCGCCGTGCCGCCCGCCTGCTGGTAGTTGAGCGTGTAGGCGCGCACGTGGCGCATGTCGAAGATGCCTTCGCGGGCGCGCTCGAGCGATCGCGGGTTGATGTCGGTGGCATAGAGCATCGAGCGCTCCAGCAGGCCCTCCTCGTGCAGCAGGATGGCCAGCGAATACACCTCTTCTCCCGTGCTGCATCCGGCGACCCAGATTTTCAGCGACGGGTAGGTCCGCAGCACCGGCACGACGTGCTCGCGTAGCGCCCGGTAGTAGCCAGGGTCGCGAAACATCTCCGTCACCGGGATCGTCAGGTACTGCAGCAGCTCCATGAACGCCTGCGGATCGTCGAGGATGCGCCGCTGCAGCGCACCGACCGACTCGCAGCCGATATGCCGCAACGACAACAGCACCCGGCGCTTGAGCGACGCGCCGGAATAGTCGCGGAAGTCATAGCTGTAGCGATGGTAGATCGCTTCGACCAGCAGTTTCAGCTCGACTTCGACAGGGCTGACAGCCATTTACAGCAGCTCCACCTTCGGCAACCACACCCGGATCAGCGAGAACAGACGGTCCAGATCAATCGGCTTGGCCAGGTAATCGTTGGCGCCCGCCTCCAGGCAGCGCTGCTGGTCGTCCTTCATGGCCTTGGCGGTCACCGCGATGATCGGCAGCTTCTTCAGCCGCTGAATCTTGCGAATCTCCCGGGTCGCGGTGAAGCCGTCCATCTCCGGCATCATGATGTCCATCAGCACCAGGTCGATGTCGCGCTGCGTATCCAGGCGGCTCAGCGCTTCATGCCCGTTGCGGGCGATCTCCACCCGTGCGCCCTTCTGCTCCAGCGCACTGGTCAGCGCGAAGACGTTACGCACATCGTCATCCACCACCAGAATCTTCCGACCCTCGAAGGCCTTCTCCCGGCTTCGCGCGCTTTTCAGCATCTTCTGCCGCTCGGGCGGCATGTCCGACTCGACCTTGTGCAGGAACAGCGTCACCTCGTCGAGCAGCCGCTCGGGCGAGCGTGCGCCCTTGATGATGATCGAGCGCGAGTACTTCATCAGCTCCGCTTCCTCATCGCGCGTCAGGTTGCGCCCGGTGTAGACGATCACGGGCGGGAAGGAGCAGATGTCCTCCTGCGCCATGCGTTCGAGCAGCGCATTGCCGTCCATGTCCGGCAGCTTGAGGTCGATGATCATGCAGTCGAAGACGGTTTCACGCAGCCTCGCCAGGGCTTGCTCGCCAAACTCGACCGCCGTGATCTCGACATCGACGTCGTCGATCAGCCGCGACACGCTCTCGCGCTGGCGGGCATCGTCCTCGACCAGCAGGATGCGCTTGACCTTCTGCGCCAGCTTCGCCTCGAGCCGGCCGAACACCGCCTTGAGGTCGTCGCGCGTGGTGGGCTTGAGCGCATAGCCGACGGCGCCCATGTGCAGCGCGGCTTCCTTGCGGTCTTCGACCGACACGATGTGCACCGGTATGTGGCGGGTCTCGGGGGTTTCCTTCAGGCGCTCCAGCACGGTCAGGCCCGAGTGATCCGGCAGGCGCATATCGAGCAGGATCGCGTCCGGCCGATAGCGCACGGCCGTGTCGAAGCCCTCGTCGGCGCTCTGCGCCAGCAGGCAGCTGTAGCTGAGCTCGTGCGCCAGGTCATAGAGGATGCGCGCAAACTGCGGCTCGTCCTCGACGACCAGCACGCAGCGTTCGAAGGGGTAGCCATCGCGGTCATCGGCCAGACCGCCATCCCGGTCGATTCGCTGCGGCGCTTCAGGTTGAGCGACCTCGGCCGGCGCGCTGATGACCGGCGCGGGCAGGCGGCTTTCGATCGGCGGGGCCGGCGGGGTCAATCGCTCCGGCTCGTCGGCCGGCGCCGAATAGCGCGGCGGCAACAGCAGCGTGAAGGTGCTGCCCTCACCCGGGCGACTCTGCGCCTCGATGCCGCCGCCGAGCAGGCCGGCCAGCTCGCGCGAGATCGACAGGCCCAGCCCGGTGCCGCCATAGCGGCGGTTGGTGGTGCCGTCGGCCTGGCGGAACGCTTCGAAGACCATCGGCAACTGGTCCTCGGCGATGCCGATGCCCGTGTCGCTGACATGGAAGGCGACCTGCCCGCCCGCCGCCGGCGCCACATGCAGCCGGACATGGCCCTGCTCGGTGAACTTGAAGGCGTTGGACAGCAGGTTCTTGAGGATCTGCTCCAATCGCTGGCGATCGGTGAACAGGGTCGCCGGCGAGGCGTCGTCCAGCGTGACCTCGAACGCCAGCCCGCGCTCCATCGCCACGGGAGTGAACAACCGCCGCACGCCTTCGACCAGACGCGTCAGCTGCATCGGCTCGGGATGCACCTCCAGCTTCCCCGCCTCCACCTTGGCGATGTCGAGGATATCGTTGATCAGCGTGAGCAGGTCGTTGCCGGCCGCATAGATCGACTCGGCGTATTGCACCTGGCCGGGCGAGAGATTGCCGTCGCTGTTGTCAGCCAGCAGCTTGGCCAGGATCAGCGAACTGTTCAGCGGCGTGCGCAGCTCGTGGGACATGTTGGCGAGGAATTCGGATTTGTACTGGCTGGCACGTTCCAACTGCTCGGCGCGTTCCTCGAGCATCAGCTGGGCCTCGCGCAGCCGCTCGTTGTTGCGGTCCAGCTCGTCGCGCTGATGCGCGAGGATGCGGGTGTGCTCGGCAAGCTGTTCGTTGGTCTGTTCCAGCTCGGCCTGCTGCTCTTCCAGGTGGGCCTGCGATTCGCGCAGCGCGTTGGACTGCTCTTCCAGCTCCTCGTTGGCGGCGCGCAGTTCCTCCTGCTGGACCTGCAATTCCTCGTTGAGCTGCTGGGTCTCGGCGAGCATCTGCTGCAAGCGCTGGCGGTAACGCGCGGCTTCGATCGCCGAACCGATGCTCGGGGCGATGCGCGCGAGCAGCTCGCCATCGCGCTCGCTCAGCGGCCGCAGGAACCCCAGTTCGATCACGCCGTTGAGTACGCCGCTGTCTTCGATCGGCACGATCATCACCGAGCGCGACGGGCTCTCGCCCAGCGCCGAACTAACTTTCAGGTACCCCTGCGGCAGGTTGTCCAGCACCATCTGCCGCCGTTCCAGCGCGGTCTGCCCGATCAGCCCTTCGCCAAGCGCGAGGGTCTGGTTCTGCTCGCGCTGTTCGTTGTCGTAGCCGAACTCGGCCGCCCGCTTGAGCTGGCCGTCGCGCATCACGTACAGCGCCCCGGCGACGATCCCGAGGTAACGCGACAGGAAGCCCAGCACGCTCTGCCCCAGCACCGGCAACGACAGTTCGCCGATGATCGCCTCGCTCAGCTGTTGTTGGCCGACGCGGTACCAGGCCTGCGCCTCGAGATCGCGGGCATGCGCTTCCTGCTTCTCCAGGGCGTCGCGGTAGGTGCGCGACAGCATCATCAGGTCCCGCCGCCCCGAGATGACCAGCAGGCCGCTGAAAATCAGGCTGAACAGCAGGAAGCTGCCGATCAGCAACGTGCTGACGGTTTCCGAGGTGTCGCTGCGCTGCGCCCGCACCTTGCGCTCAGTCGCGATGAACTCGGACAGCAAGTCGCGCATCTCGGTCACCAGCGCGCGGCCCCGGCCCGATTGCACGTACTCGACGATGGGCAGGCCGTTGCGGCGGCGCTCGATGGCCTCCTGCGCGTAATCCACCCAGCGCAGGTGCAGCGCGCGAATCTGGCGGATGCGCTGCTGCTGCGCCGGGTCGTCTCCGGCAAAGCGCTCCAACTCGTCCAGCCCCGCACGCACTTGCGGCAGGCCGACTTCGTAGGGTTGGAGAAAGCGCTCGTCGCCGGCGATGAGGTAACCGCGCATGCCGGTTTCCAGGTCGATCAGCAGTTTGAACGTCTCATGACCGACCGCCACGCCCTGTACCGAGCGCTCGACCCAGTGGCTGACGTTCAGCAGGTAATAGACGATGGCGCAGAAGAAGAATGCGCTCAGGAAGCCGAACCCCAGCGGGACGGCGACGTTGCGGTTCAGGATGCGCTGGAACTGTTGTTCTTGAGTGGTTTCGCTCATCGGCTGTCCTTTCCGGCCCGCAAGGCGGGTGCGCGGCGGGCGCCGCGGACGTTTTCCGGGAAATCTTGAGTGTTTAGCGCGAAAGAGGTTCCCTTCGCGCCAGATCGAACCGCAGGAAGATACAGGGCGTGCCGCCCGAGCACAAAAAAGCCCGGCATCAATGCCGGGCTATTCGGTGCCGAAGCTCAGGTGTCAGCGCTTGGCGATCACCCAGACCGCGTGGATGATCCCCGGGATGTAGCCGAGGATCGTCAGCAGGATGTTGAGCCAGAAGGCGCCGCCCAGGCCCACTTGCAGGAAGACGCCCAAGGGTGGCAACAGGATCGCGATGATGATGCGGATGATGTCCATGTAGGTCTCCGTCAGGTCTGCTTGGCCCGAATTGGCCTCTAAAAGATCGACCCGACCCTGGCCGCGGGGTTCCTCGGTGGCGCCCGTCAGGCCGGCGCCACCGACTCGATCAGACCGCGTAACCCAGCACCCTCGGCAGCCACAGGGCGATCTCGGGGAACAGCGCCACCAGCAGCAGCGCGCAGCCCATCGTCACGACGAACAGGCAGGCCCAGCCGATGGTCTGCTCCAGCCGGATCTTCGCCACCTCGGTCGTGACCATCAGGTTGATCGCCACCGGCGGGGTGAACTGGCCGATGGCGATGTTCATCGCCAGCAGGATGCCGAACCACACCGGATTCCAGCCGAAGTGCTGCATCACCGGGATGAGGATCGGCATCAGGATCAGGTAGATCGAGATGGCATCGAGCAGCATCCCCGCCAGCAGCACGGCGATCATCACCAGCAGGAGCAGCACGGCGCCGTCGTCGGACAGCGAGATCATCCACTCGGCCAGATGGCGGAAGGTGCCGAGCAGGGTGCCGGCCCAGGCGAAGATGCCGGCCAGCGCGATGATCAGCATGACCACACCCGAGACCACCGCCGCCTCGCCGCACAGGCGCCACAGGCTGCGCCAGTCCAGCTCGCGGGTGACGAACAGGCCGATCGCCACGCCGTAGGCGACGCCGGCTACCGCGGCTTCCGTCGGGGTGAACAGGCCGCTGCGCAGGCCGCCGAGGATCAGCACCGGCGCGAACAGCGCCGGCAACGCCTGCCGGAAGCTCTCGCCCAGCGGCGGCCGCTCGACCCCTTCGGGCGATTCCCAGCCATAGCGGCGCGACAGCAGCCAGGCCGGCACCAGCAGCACCAGGCCCGCGAGGATGCCGGGGAACAGGCCGGCGGCGAACAGCGCGCGCAGGTCGACGCCGGGCACCACGATCGAATAGAGGATCAGCGCGATCGACGGCGGAATCAGGATGGCGGTCGACGCCGAGGCCGCGATCAGCGTCGCCGAGAACGGCTTCGGATAGCCGGCCTTGGTCATGCTCGGGATCATCACCATCGCCACCGCCGCAGCATCCGCCGGGCCGGAGCCGCTCATGCCGCCCATGATCAGGCACACCAGCACCGCCACCAGCGCCAGCCCGCCGTGTCGCGGGCCGATCAAGGCCTGGGCGAAGCGCACCAGACGCAGCGCCACGCCGGACTTCTCGAACACCAGCCCCGTCAGGATGAACAGCGGAATGGCGATCAGCGGGTACTTCGCCACGCCGTTGAAGGTGTTGGTGCCCAGCGTGGCGAGCATGTCCGGCGTCAGCCCAGCCAGAATGCCGATCGCACCGGACAGCCCCAGTGCGAAGGCCACCGGCACACCCAGCACCAGCAGCGCGAGAAAGCTCAGCAGCATCCAGAGGTCAGGGCTCATCGGACAGCCTCCCGCGCAGCCGGTCGAGGGTCATCTGCGTCAAGCGCACCAGCATCGCCAGCGACAGCAGGGGCAGCCACACCACGTACCACCAGTTCGGCAGGCCCAGGCCTGGCGACTCTGATTCCCACTGATACTCTTCCAGCGCAAATTGCGCGCCGTACCAGATCACCAGCCCCAGTACCAAGGCGGCTGCAAGCCATTGCAGCAGAATCAGCGGCATGCGCAGCCGCGGAAACAGCCGCTCGATCAGGCCGATACGGATGTGCCGGTTACTGCGCAGCGCCACCGAGGCGCCGGCGAAGGTCAGCACGACCAGGAGGAAGACCGACAGCTCCTCGGTGAAGGCGAAGGAGGCGTCGGTGAAATAACGAACGACGACGTTGGCCAGGCTGATCACCCCGATGATGACCAGCGCCAGCGTCGCCAGTGCGCGCTCGAGGCGCGCATCCGGTTTGTTGCTCATGATTGACCTCGTGTCCCGGTGGCCGACCACCGGGTACTGCTCACGGCTGGGCGATGGCCTGGCGGGCCGCTTCGACCAGTTCTTCGCCGATCTTCGGCGTCCACTGTTCGCGGACCGAAGCGGTCGCATCGCTGAACGCCTGGCGCTGCGCGTCGGTCAGCTCGGCCACCTCGACGCCACGGGCGCGGATATCGTCCAGTCGCTTGGCTTCCAGCGAACGGGACAGTTCGATCTCCCACTCGCCGGCGTCGATCGCGGCCTGGCGCAGCAGTTCGCGGTCCGCTTCGGGCAGGCCCTTCCAGACGCGCTGGTTGACCGCGAAGATCAGCGGATCAGCCATGTAGTGCCAGAGCGTCAGGTGCTTCTGGCCGACCTGGTCGATGCGCGCCACGTCGAACACCGACAGCGGGTTCTCCTGCCCGTCGACGGCGCCGGTGGTCAGCGCCGGCTTGGCGTCGGCCCAGCTCATCTGCGTCGGGTTGGCGCCCAGCGCGGTGAAGGTGTCCTGGAACAGCGGCGAGCCGACCACGCGAATCTTCAGCCCGGCGAGATCGGCCGGCGTCTGGATCGGGCGAACCGAGTTGGAGAGTTCCCGGAAGCCGTTCTCGCCCCAGGCCAGCGGGACGATGCCGCGCTTGTCGATGGCGGCGAAGGCCATTTCGCCGGGCTTGCCACCGGTGATGGCGTCCAGGTCGGCGCTGTTCTGCATCAGGAACGGCAGCGAGAAGAGGTTCAGTTCCGGCACCTGCGGCGACCAGTTGATGGTCGAGCCGACGGCCATGTCGATCAGGCCGGAACGCATGGCGGAGAACTCCTTGGTCTGGTCCCCGGCGACCAGCTGGGCGTTCGGATAGACGCGCAGGGTGATGCGGCCCTCGGAGCGTTCGTTGACCAGATCGGCCCACTTCTGCGCCGCCTGCCCCCAGGGGAAGGCATCGGACAGCACGGTGGAGACGGAGTATTCGCGCGCCTGGGCCGACGCGGCGGCGGTCAGCGCGGTGGCAGCGGCCAGTGCCGCGAAGAAGCGAGTCAGTTTCATGGGGCGTCCTTGTGGATCCAGTCTTGTTGTATGAACGACCGTGGGCCGGCAGGCGCACGGCAGACCCGAGGCAGCGGAGTGAGCTGCCGGCGCGCCGGATAGACGCAAGACGGGGGACGCCGGGTCCGAGGGGGTGGCTCGGTGGCAGGGTGGCGTCGGGAGGGCGAACGCCTCGTGAGCGGCGCCGGGCCGGCGGGTGAGCCGGCCGGTCACTATCGCAGAAGGCGCCAGCCGATGCCATTGGCCAAACGCCGTCCCGCCGGGTTTGCACCACCGACGGCTGCAACAGTTCTCGCGCGCCGCTGTACCGCACCACCCGCACGGCGCTGGGCTAGAGTGCAGGCAGCCCTCGCCGCCCGGAGCCACCCATGCGCCAGTACCGCTATCGCCTGCTCAACGTCTTCGCCGAATCGACCTTCGGCGGCAATCCGCTCTGCGTGTTCGAGGATGCGCGCGGCCTGAGCGATGCGGAAATGCTGGCCTTGGCGCGGCAGTTCCAACCTCTCGGAAACCACCTTCGTGCTGCCCAGCGACCGGGCCGATGCGCGGGTGCGGATCTTCGCGCCCGGCTACGAGATGCGCTTTGCCGGCCATCCGACGCTGGGGACCGCCGAGGTGGTGGCGCCTGGCCGACGGGCGCAGCTGGAATTCGCGGTCGGCGTGGTGCCGGTGGAATGCGACGGCTCGGTGCGCACCTTCACCGCTCCGGTCGACCAGGTGCCGACGCTGCGTCCGGTCGACCTGCCGGCCGCGGCCGTCGCCGCCTTGCTCGGCCTCGATGAAGGCGACCTCGCCGCCGCGCCCTGCTGGGTCGATACCGGCGCCGACCAGCTGCTGATCCCCGTGCGCACGCGCCAGGCGGTGGAACGCGCCCAGCCGGACTCGACCCGCATGGCGCAGTGGCCGCTGTCGAGCCTGGAGAGCCGCACCGGTTATGTGTTCGCGCTCGGCGACAGTGTCGATGGGCGCACCGAGGTGGATGCCCGCTTCTTCTTCACGACGCGCGGCAGCGACGTAGTCGAGGACCCGGGCACCGGGTCGGCCTGCGCCAACCTCGGCGGCTGGCTGCTGGCGCACGGTCATGCCGCCCGTTCGCTGCGCATTCGTCAGGGCGCGCAGATCGACCGGCCCTGCACCCTGCTCCTGGACATCGAACCGCCGCATGGCATCCGGGTCGGCGGTCGGGTACTCGAGCTGGGCCGCGGTGTCGTCTCGCTGCCGGATGAGCCGGCCGCCTAGAAGGTCCGGGTCTAGAAGGTCCGGGTATTGTCCGCGTCGGTCGGTCGGGCGCGACGCTTGCGGCGGATGTTGACCAGCGACAGCACCGCCAGCGAGCCCATCAGGCCGGCCATGTTGTAGTTGCCAAGCCCCAGGAAGGCGATGGACGCCAGGGCGCTGCTGACCAGCCCGATCCAGCGGACCGCGGCGAGCGCCTTATCCATCGTGCCGCGTACTCTCGGCCGGCGCCTGCTGCGATGCGTCGCCCGACATTTCACCCGCTTGCATACGCTCCAGCTCCAGGGCGTCGTGGCTGCAGAACAGCGTGACCTTCTGCTTGTGCTCCATCGACAGGGTCCAGAGCCGGTGCTGGTTGGCCAGCCGCGCCGTGCGATCGACCTCCATCATCCGTTGGTAGAGCTTGAGGCCCGGCGTGCAGTGCCGCGTCGTTCGGCCCACCTCGTCGCGGTAGAAGTAGGCGTCACCGGCATGCAGCAGCCAGCCGGCGCCGGTGTCGATCGCCACGCCGGCATGGCCGTGGGTATGGCCGGTCAGCGGGACCAGCAGGATCTCCGGCGGCAACCCGTCGAGCCCCTGCACCGTCTGGAAGCCGAACCAGGTATCGCCGCCGGGCTCGTAGAAATGCCAATGCCGCACGTGTTCCCACTGCCGGTGCCGATAACGGTTGCGCCCGAGCAGGCTGTGCGTCTGGCGCGCCGCGTCGATCTCGCGTTGCAGCACGTGCACCTGCGCGTTGGGGAAGTCGGACAGCCCGCCGGCATGGTCGAAATCCAGGTGCGTCAGCACGATATGGCGCACGTCGGCCGGGTCGAAGCCGCGCTGGCGCACCTGTTCCAGCGCCGTGTAGCGGTGCTCGAACCGGATGTTGTTGAAGGCGATGAAGAACGGACTCAGCCGCTCGCGGGGTCGCTGCACGTCGCAGGCCCCGAAGCCGGTGTCGACCAGCACCAGCCCGTGGGCCTCGGTCTCGATGAGCAGGCAATGACAGACCAGGCTCGCGGTCAGCCCCTTGCTGAAGCCATCGAACCAGGCGCCCCCGAGGGGACACATACAGCCGCAGTTCAGGTGATGGATGCGCATGGCTCTCCCCCGTCGGTCGCTCACCGGCCGCGTGCAATACGCCGCCCCTGTCTGTTCAGAGGCGTGGCGGCAGGGCGAGTTCAGCCATATCGGGCCGCGTTGAGCGGATCGCGCGACGACGTGTCGAATGCCCTGTCCGGTCCCGAGGAGCTGCGCCATGCCATCGTCCCTTTCACCGTCGATCCGCCTGCTGCGCGCCCTGCCGCTGTGGCTGTTCATCCTGCTGCTGGGCGGCTGCGCGCTGTTCGGCTCGCGCGATCCTTTGAACGTGCAGGTGGCCGGCATCGAGCCGTTGCCCGGCGAGGGGCTCGAACTGCGCCTGGCCGTCGAGCTGCGGGTGCAGAACCCCAACACCACGCCCGTCGACTACGACGGCCTGGCGCTGGAGCTGGAGGTCAACGGCCAGCCGCTGGCCAGCGGCGTGAGCGATGCCAGCGGGACGGTGCCGCGCTTTGGCGAACGGGTGATCCGGGTGCCGATGACGGTTTCCGCCTTCGCGGCGGCGCGGCAGGCGTTCGCGCTCGGCAGCCTCGACCCGACCGAACCGCTGCCCTACGTGCTGCGCGGCAAGCTGGCCGGCGGCGCCTTCGGCGTGCACCGTTTCGTCGAGCGCGGCGCGCTGGACCTCGGCGGCGCGCTGTCGCCCTATCGCTGACGGCCGCGGCTGTCCTCGTGCCGTGAGCAGGCGGCCCGGCACTGGCCGGCGCCGTGCGCCGGGTCTTCGGCCAACAGCTGGCGGGTGACGCCGTTGGTCCAGCCGAAGCCATCCTGCAACGGGTATTCGCCGCCGGCGGCATGTTCGACCGTCGGGCGCAGCACGTACTTCTCCACCAGCTTGCCTTCGTGCCGGTAGAGCTCGGCGACGATGGTCAGCCAGCGGTGTTCGATCTCCCGCGACAGGTCGCGATGCCCGTAGCGCTCGAAGCCGCGGATGGCCATCCACTGCAACGGCGCCCAACCGTTGGGCCGGTCCCACTGCTCGCCGGAGCCCGCGACTTCGGTGGTCGAGAGCCCACCCGGTGCCAGCAGCCGGTAGCGCACGGTGTCGGCAATGCGCGTCGCCTGCGCGGCGCTCGCGAGGTTGACGTACAGCGGCACCACGGTCGCGGCGGTCAGGTTGTCGCGTGGCTGGCCGAGCGCCCAGTCGTAGTCGAAATAGGCGCCGTGCTCGTCACACCACAGGTAGCGGTCGATGGCCTGCCGACGACGCTCGGCCTTTTCGCCGAAGCGCTTGGCGCAGGCGTCGTGACCCTTGACCGCGCTGAGCCGGGCGATCTGCGTCTCGAGCTTGTAGAGCAAGGCGTTGAGGTCGATCGGCACGATGGCGGTGGTGCGAATCGTCGACAGCCGGTGCGGATCCGCCAGCCAGCGCGAGCTGAAGTCCCAGCCCGACTCGGCCCCGGCGCGCAGGTCGCGGTAGACCTCCCGCGCCGGCCGATCGCTCTCTTCGGCGGTGTGCACATCCTCCCGATAGGATTCCTCGCGCGGCGTGTCGCGATCGTCCCAGTAGCGATTGAGCACCACGCCGTCAGCCAGGCACACGCAGCGGCGATAGCACTCGCCGGGCCGCAGCCCGTCGGCGCCGTCCATCCAGTAGGCGTACTCCTTGTGCAGTTGCGGCAGGTAGTCGGTCGCACGGTGGATGCCGCGCAGGTCGAACAGGTCGGTCATCAGCGCGAACACCGGCGGCTGCGAACGCCCGAGGTAGTAGGTGCGGTTGCCGTTGGGCACGTGCCCGTAGGTGTCGATCAGGTAGGCGAAGTTGTCGGCCATCGCCCGCAGCAGTTCGCACTCGCCGCTGGCATCGAGGCCCAGCATGGTGAAGTACGAATCCCAGTAGTACAGCTCGGTGAAGCGCCCGCCGGGGACCACGTAGCGGTACGGCAGCGGCAGCAGCGAGGAGCGCGGCGGATGGCGCCGCGGCTCGCGCGTCAGCACCGGCCAGAGCGAATCGATGTGCTCGATCAGGCTGGCATCCGGGTCGGCGACGAAATCGCTCGGCGCCATGCGGAAGCGATCGAAATTGCGCTGCACGAAGGCCCTGAGATCAAAGCCCGGCCGGCCGCTCTGGTCGCGGTAGTCCGCCAGAATGCGCTCGGGATGGCGCTTGGGCTCGCAGTCGACGAAGGTCTTGCTGTCTTCGAACACCCCGCCCATCTGCACCGCGACGAACAACTCCTGATAGCGCTCGGCGGGGGTCAGCGTGTCGGCCGGGCTGATGCCGGCCACCTCGCGGTCGGAGGCCGCGTCGATCGGTTCGTGCGTGGTCATTGTTCGCTGTAGTTCCAGAGCAGTCCGCCGTCGACCACCAGGGTCGCGCCGGTGATGTAGTCGGCTTCGTTGGAAGCCAGAAAGGCCACGGCGCCGGCGACGTCGCGCGGCTGGCCGAGACGCCCGGCCGGGATCTGACCCAGCAGCGCGGTGAGCTTTTCGGGCTGCTGCATCAGGGTCCGGTTGATCGGCGTCTCGATGGCACCGGGCGCGACGTTGTTGACGGTGATCCCGAGCGGCGCGAGTTCCAGCGCCAGGTTGCGCATCAGCATCTTCATGCCGCCCTTGCTGGCGCAATAGCTGGTGAAGTTGGGAAACGGCAGTTGCTCGTGCACCGAACTGTTGTTGATCACCCGCCCGCCCTGGCCGACCTCGCGGCGATGCCGGGCAAAAGCCTGGGTGGCGAAGAAGGCGCCCTTGAGGTTCACCTGCATGACGAGGTCGTAGTCGGCTTCCTCGACGTCGAGAAAGGCGGCGTGGCGCTGGACGCCGGCGTTGTTGACGAGGATGTCGAGCCGCCCCATGCGGGCGACGCCTTCGGCCACCAGGCGGCGGCAGTCGTCGACGCGCGAAACATCGGCGGCGATGTAGCAGGCGCGGCGGCCGGTGGCCAGCACCGCCTCGAGCGCCGCGCGCCCCTGCTCGTCTTCCTCGCGCGCGTTGAGCACGACATCCGCGCCCTCCTCGGCCAGACGCAGCGCGATGCCGCGCCCGATGCCCTGGGAACTGCCGGTGACCAGCGCCACCCGGTTCTGCAATTTCATCGTCGGCTCCTTCGTCTGGGTGTTCGTCTGCGGTCCTTCATCAGACGGAGTCGCTCCGGCACCGTTCCCCAGCGTTCAGGCATCGGCCTCGCTGCGCCGCGCGGCCTCGCGCTCGAGCAGCAGCCGCTTGCGCTCGATACCCCAGCGATAGCCCGACAAGGCACCGTCATGGCGAACCACCCGGTGACAGGGCACCGCCACTGCCAGCCGGTTGGCCCCGCAGGCCTGGGCCACGGCACGCACGGCCTTCGGCGCGCCGATGCGGTTGGCGATCTCGGTGTAACTGACGGTCTGTCCCGCCGGGATCTCGCGCAGCGCCTGCCAGACGCGCTCCTGGAAGGCCGTGCCGCGCAGGTCCAGCGGCAGCGCCAGGCCGATCTCCGGCGCCTCGACGAAGCCGACCACCTGCGCCACACGCTGCTCGAACGCGGCATCGCCGCCGACCAGCTCGGCCCGCGGGAAACGGTCCTGCAAGTCGCGCAGCAACAGTTCCGGGTCATCGCCAAGGAGGATGGCGCAGACGCCGCGCTCGCTTTCGGCGACGACGATCGCACCCAGCGCACATTGCGCCGCGGCAAAGCGGATGGACTGCCGCGCGCCGCCGCTGCGGTAGTCGGCCGGGGACATGCCGAGCAGGCCGTCGGCCGCTTCGTAGAGCCGGCTGCTGGAGCCGAAGCCGGCCGCGTACAGCGCGTCGGTCACCGACGGCGCGCTCGCCAGCCCGTCGCGCAGGCGCCGTGCCCGGTGCGCCGCGGCGTAGGCACGCGGGGTCAGGCCGGTCACGGTCTTGAACAGGCGATGGAAGTGGTACGGGCTCAGGTTGGCCTCGCGGGCCAGCGCCGGCAGGCCCGGCAGGCGCTCGCTGGCCTCGATCAACCGGCAGGCCCGCGCCACCGCCTCGGCCTGCGCGGCTTCACGCTGGGCCGGCGCGGCGCGCTTGCCAGGCCGGTAACCCGCGGCCTCGGCCGCCTCGGCACAGGCGAAGAACTCGACGTTTTCCGGGCGGGGCAGGCGTGTTGCCGTGCCGGGTCGAGCGTAGAGCCCGGTCGATTTGACGGCATAGACGAAGGCGTCCTGGTGGCGCGGATCGCGGCTGATCAAGGCCTGCCAGCGCGGGTCGGCCTCGACCGGATGGGACGCGACGGTCGCGGCGGAACGGCTTTCTTTCATGGGGCGGTCTCTCCATCTGCTGGAGCGAGCATGGCCGATCGACGGGGGCGCTGCACTCCGACTCTTGCGCGGCGAATGCCGGTCATGTCGCCGTCCAGCCGCTCGCCGGCAGTCGCTCGCCGAGAAAGTCCAGCAGGCAGGCGATGCGCGAGGCCAGCGTCGTGTTGCGGTAGTACACCGCGTGGATCGGCTGGCGTTCTTCGCGCGTGTGCTCGGCCAACACCTGCACCAGCGCGCCCGCTTCGCGATCGGCGCAGGTCATGAAGTCCGACAGGCAGACGATGCCGGCGCCGGCCAGCGCCAGTTGCCGCAGGGTCTCGCCGCTGGAGGCCATCAGCGTCGGGGCGATCGTCCAGCTGTCGCCGAAGGCATGGCGCAACGGCCAGCGGTTGAGGTGCTCCGGCTGGCTGAAGCCGAGCAGGCTGTGCCCGGCGAGCGACTCGACGGTCGCCGGGGCGCCGTGCCGCGCGAGGTAGTCAGGGCTGGCCAGCACCCGCACCCGGCTGCTCGCCAGCGCCCGCGCGTGCAAGCTGGAATCCTGCAGGTTGCCGATTCGCAGGGCCACGTCGGTGCGCTGTTCGATCAGGTCGATGATGCGATCGCTGCTGTGCAGTTCGAGCTGGATGTCGGGGTAGCGCGCCCGGAAGTCCGCGACCAGCGGGACGACCACATGCAGCATGAACGGCGAGGCGGCATCGACCCGCAGGCGTCCGGCCGGCCGCTCGCGCCGCACGGCCATCAGCTCCTCGGCTTCCTCCACCGACGCCAGGATGCGGCGCGCCTGTGCCAGGAAGACCGCGCCCTCCTCGGTCAGCTCCAGGCGCCGGGTGGTGCGCCGGATCAGCGTCACGCCGAGCTTGCGCTCGAGCCGCCCGAGCGCCCGGCTGATGCCCGAGGTGGTCTGGCCCGCCTGCTCGGCCGCCGCGCTGATCGAGCCGGCGTCGATCACCCGGGTCAGCGCCTGGAGCTCATCGAGTGTGGTTTGCATGGGCGGCTCCTCATGGGCGTTTGTTGACTTCCAGTCAAGGATGATTGGCCGATGACCGGGTTTTTCCGCACGAGTCTGGCGCCGACACTGCGCGCCATCAACCCATGCGGAGACACACCATGCCCCTCGCCCTGCTGGCGCTCACCTTGAGCGCCTTCGCCATCGGCACGACGGAGTTCGTCATCGTCGGCCTGATCCCCACCATCGCCGCCGACCTCGGCGTCAGCCTGCCCTCGGCGGGCCTGCTGGTCAGCCTCTACGCGCTGGGCGTCGCGGTCGGCGCGCCGCTGCTCACCGCGCTCACCGGACGCCTGCCACGCAAGACGCTGCTGCTCGGGCTGATGGTGCTGTTCACCCTGGGCAACCTGCTGGCCTGGCAGGCACCGAGCTACGGCTCGCTGATCCTCGCGCGCATCGTCACCGGCCTCGCGCATGGCGTGTTCTTCTCGATCGGCTCGACGATCGCCACCGGCCTGGTGAGCAAGGACAAGGCGGCCGGCGCCATCGCGACGATGTTCACCGGGCTGACCGTCGCGCTGGTGACCGGCGTGCCGCTGGGCACCTTCATCGGCCAGCATTTTGGCTGGCGTGAAACCTTCCTGCTCGTCTCGGGGCTCGGCGTGCTGGCGTTCATCGGCAGCCTGCTGTTCGTGCCCGGCACCCTTCGCCACAGCCCGCCGGCGTCGGTGCTGCGGCAATTGGCGGTGCTCAAGTCGCCGCGTCTGTTGCTGGTCTATGCGATGACCGCGATCGGCTACGGCGGCAGCTTCACCGCCTTCACCTTTCTCGCGCCCATCCTGCAGGACGTCACCGGCCTGCCCGCTGGCGCAGTGAGCCTGGTGCTGCTGGTCTACGGCGTGTCGGTGGCGGTGGGCAATCTCTGGGGCGGCAAGCTGGCCGACCGGCGCGGGCCGATCCCGGCGCTGCTGCTGATCTTCAGCCTGCTCGCCGCGGTGCTGCTGGCGTTCACCTTCACCGCGGCAACGCCCTGGCTGGCGGTCGTCACGGTGCTGCTGTGGGGCGCCGTCGCCTTCGGCAACGTGCCCGGTTTGCAGCTGTATGTAGTGCGCCAGGCCGAACACCATGCGCCGCATGCGGTCGATGTGGCGTCAGGGCTGAACATCGCCGCCTTCAACCTCGGCATCGCCGGAGGCGCCTGGCTGGGCGGGCACATCGTGGCATCGCTCGGCCTCGTCCATACCGCCTGGATCGGCGCGCTGGTGGTGCTGGGCGCCGTGGCGCTGACCGCCTGGAGCGGCCGGCTCGACCGGCAGGATGCCGCCCCTGCCCCGCTCGGCAGCGCGCCCGCCTGCCCCTGAACAGACCTCTGAACCCAACACCACAGGAGACACCTGAATGAGCATTCCCGCCTTCGGCCTCGGCACCTTTCGCCTGAAAGACCAGCAGGTCATCGACTCGGTCCGCACCGGCCTCGAGCTTGGCTACCGGCACATCGACACCGCGCAGATCTACGGCAACGAGGCCGAGGTCGGCCAGGCCATCGCCGAGAGCGGCGTGCCGCGCAGCGAGCTGTTCATCACCACCAAGATCTGGACCGACAACCTCGGCCAGGACCGCCTGCGCGCCAGCCTGGAAGAAAGCCTGGAGAAGCTGCGTGTCGACCGGGTCGACCTCACGCTCATCCACTGGCCATCACCGAAGGATGCGCTGGCGGTCGCCGACTACCTCGGCCGTCTGCTGGAGGCCAAGGAGCAAGGGCTGACCCGGCTGATCGGCGTCTCCAACTTCACCGTCGCGCACATGCGGCAGGCCATCGCGGCGGTCGGTGCCGAGCACATCGCGACCAATCAGGTCGAGATTCACCCCTTCCTGCAAAACCGCACGGTGGCCGACTTCGCCCACCGGCACGGCATCCACCTCACCGCCTACATGCCGCTGGCCTACGGCAAGGTGATGCAGGAGCCGGTGTTGCAGCGCATCGCCGACACGCACGACGCCAGCCCGGCACAGGTGTCGCTCGCCTGGCTGCTGCAACAGGGCTACGCGGTGATTCCGTCCTCGACGCGGCGCGAGCACCTGGAAAGCAACCTGGCGGCGCAGCGCCTCACGCTCAGCGAGCAGGAGATGGCCGACATCGCCACGCTCGACCGCGGCGAACGCCTGGCCAATCCGGGCTTCGCTCCGCAGTGGGATTGAGCTAGCGCTCGCCCGGCCCGCACTGCCACAGCTCGACGAGTTCGCCGGGCGCCGCCTGTTCGGGCACGGTGAGAATCCACTCACTGGCCCGTCCGGCGTCGTGGTAACGCAACTCCACCTGGAAGAAGCGCTGGTCGGCGCCGCCCACCGCGCGCTCGGCGACCGGCAGGCAGCGCTCGAGCACCGAGCAGACCTGCCCACGCTGGCGTTCGTCGCAAGCGCTGAAATCGATCTCGCGCGGCGCAGCCAGATGCGGCAGCGCGGCGAAACCGCCCTGCCGCGACAGCCGCACCACGGTGTCCGGCCCCAGCGCCGGCAGTGTCTTGCCACTCATGACGTCACCTCCACACCCACCTCCGCCCAGGCCTGCGTCACCGCCCGCGCCTCGGCCGAACCCGCGCCAAAACGCCCCTGCGCCTGGCGGACCGTCAACGCGGCAAAGGCCGCGAAGTCGGCATCGTTCGCCAGCCGGCGGTCGAGCAGCGTGTCGTACCAGATGCGCCCGGCGCGCTCCCACGCCGGCCCACCGATGGCCATGGCCGCGAGGTAAAAGGCCCGATTCGGAATGCCGGAATTCAGATGCACGCCGCCATTGTCGTCACGGGTGACGATGAAGTCGCGCATGTGCGCCGGCTGCGGGTCCTTGCCCAGCAACGGATCGTCGTAGGCGGTGCCGGGCTCGGCCATTGAGCGCAGCGCCCGACCCTGGACGCGCTCGGTGAGCAGCTCGGCGCCCACCAGCCAATCGGCCTCGTCGGCGCGCTGGCCGAGCCGGTATTGCTTGGTCAGCACGCCGAACACGTCGGACAGCGATTCGTTGAGCGCGCCGGACTGGTTGACGTAGACCAGCGCCGCTTCGCTCTCGATGACCCCGTGGGTCAGCTCGTGGGCGACCACGTCGAGCGAGCGGGTGAAGCGCTGGAAGATTTCCCCGTCGCCGTCACCGAAGACCATCTGCTCGCCGTTCCAGAAGGCGTTTTCGTACTCCTGGCCGTAGTGCACGGTGCCGATGAGCGGGAAGCTGCGGCCGTCGATCGAGTCCCGGCCGTAGACCTCCCAGAACAGGGCGTAGGTCGCACCCAGCGCCTCGTAGGCTTCATCGACAGCCGCATCCCCGCTCGGCCCTTGCCCTTCGCTGCGGCGCAACGCGCCGGGCAACTCCATGCGGCCGCCGGCATCGTGGATGCGCCGCTGCGGCTGGCCCGGCGTGGCCAGCCCCGGCGCCGGGCCGGGCGCGGCTTTCAGGCCCGGCGGGCCGGGGTTGTGCAGCAGGCTGCGCACGTGTTGCAGGGTGCCGCGGGCCCGCGCGCGCTGGGCGTCGGTGCCGCGATCGGCGATGTGATCGAGCAGATACGGCGGGATGAATCCGCACGGCGTTCGGCTGGCTGTCATGACAGACCCTCGCGAGACCGGGTGGCCCTGGCTGGCTACCCGCGATGCTGCTTTGATCGCCGCGCGGGCGCTCTGTTGCGCGCCCTCAATCGCCTTCGTCGCGGCGCTCGTTCACCGACCGGCCGCCAGCGACCGCCGGGAAGCGCGACGACGCGAAGCGCACCACCAGCACGGCGATCGCCAGCAGCAGGATCGCACCGGAAACGTACACCACGCCCATGTCGGGCCGATGATGATGTGAGACATCGGAGATCAGCAGGCGGGTCAGCGCGGTGATCGCCACGTAGATCAGGAAGCGCACCGGCATGTGGTTGGTCTTGAAGTAGATGCCGACCATCGCGCCGAGCTCGAGATAGATGAACAGCAGCAGGATGTCGTCGACCGTCGCCGCGCCCTTGTCGAGCATGCCGAGGAAGGCGAGCACCGCCGCCCAGGCGGTGATGGCGCCGATGCCGAACAGCGCCAGGTAGTGGAACGCCTCGACGAACAGGTTGCCGAGCGACTCGGCCAGGCGGTGAACGGTGCGACGGAGGGCTTCGGCCGGGTCCTTGCTCATGGATGATGACTCCTTCATGGATGACGCCTGCGGCGGTGGGTGGCGGTCCCTTATCGCGCAAAGCCGACCGGCCAACGACGCGGCATCCTGTCGCAGGTGTCGGACGGCCGCATCGGTGTACGCACTCAGGGCTGGCGCCGTCCGACCCGAGCCGCACCGGACCTTGGGCAGTTCGACCGGCTGGCCGGGGCCGAGCGAGCGCTGGCCAGCCGACGATCGGCACAGCGAAACGGCCGTGCCTGATCCGCGTCAAAAGGACGCGACTGTCGCATCTCTTACACTGCCGCCAGACGCGACCGAACCGTCGCGCCGCTACCTCAGCAGGCCCACCGCATGGATATCCTCAACCTCGTTTTCCTCCTGCTGCTGGCGGTCGTCGCCAGCCGCATCCTCGCCAACCTCGTGCCACTGCCGCTGCCGATCCTGCAGATACTCGTGGGCGTCGTGCTGGCGCTCCCGCCGTTCGGCATGGCGGTCGAACTGCGGCCCGAAATCTTCATGCTGCTGTTCATTCCGCCGCTGCTGTTCTATGACGGCTGGAAAATTCCCAAGCGCGAATTCACCGAGCACAGCGCCGAGATGACGGCGATGTCGCTGCTGCTGGTGCTGCTGATCGTGGTCCTGGCGGGGTACTTCATTCACTGGCTGCTGCCGGCCATTCCATTGGGCGCCAGCTTCGCGCTGGCGGCGATCCTGTCGCCGACCGATGCGCTGTCGGTGATCGCCATCGCTCAGGGACGGCTGCCCCGCCACATGGCGCACCAGCTCGAAGGCGAGGCGATGATGAATGACGCCACGGGCCTGGTGTCGTTCAAGTTCGCCCTGGCCGCGGCCATCAGCGGGTCCTTCTCGCTCGTATCGGCCACCGGTGAGTTCTTCGTCATCGCATTGGGCGGCGTGCTCATCGGGGGTGGGCTGAGCTGGGCCTTCGGCCGGCTCAAGCGCTGGATGACCGCGCGCGGGCTGTTCGATCCCTCGGCCTATGTGGTGATGGTGCTGCTGTTGCCGTTCGCCGCCTTCTACCTCGCCGAACACGCCGGCATGTCGGGAATTCTCTCCGCCGTCGCGGCGGGGATGGTGCAGAGCCGGGTCGACATGCTGCCGGTCAAGACCACCACGCGCATCCTCAACCGCAGCATCTGGGAGATGCTCGACTTCAGCTTCAACGGCCTGGTGTTCCTGCTGCTGGGCCTGCAATTCCCGCGCATCGCCGCGCGGGTATGGGAAGGCGCCGGTGAGCAGAGCTACGGCATGCCGACGCTGCTGTTCACCGCGCTGGCGATCATGGCGCTGCTGCTGGTCGTGCGGTTCCTGTTCGTCTTCGCCTATCACTGGACCGAAGGCCGCATCCGCCGCCTGCGTGGCCAGCCGGTCGAGGACAAGCCGCTCGGTCTGTTCTCGGCCCTCAGCGCGGTGGCCGGCGTGCGCGGCGCCATCACCCTGGCGGGCGTGTTGTCGGTGCCGCTGATGATCGGCGATACGCCCTTCCCCGGCCGTGACCTGATGATCTTCCTCGCCGCCGCGGTGATCATCCTGTCGCTGATCGTCGGCGCGCTCGGCATTCCCTACTTCCTCAAGCGCATGCCGAACGACGACGAGGCCCGTCACGAACGCGAGATGCGCACGGTGCGCCGGACCCTGGCCCAGGCCGCGGTGGCCTGGCTGGAGAACTGGCGCCAGCAGAACACCAGCGACGATCTGGACCGCTCGGCCCTGCACAGCGAGGTGGCCGGCCGGGTGATCGAGTCCTACCGGCGCGACCTCGATGCGCTGAAGGACCGCGAAGACGCCGCCAACGAGGCCGTGCACGGTCGCGACATGGAAATCGACCTGCGGCGCCAGGCCATCGCCGTACGCCGCAAGGCCCTGTACCGCCTGCGCAAGCATCACGAAATCGACGAGCAGATGCTGCAGGCGCTGCTCCGCGACCTCGACTTCGACGAGGCCGCCCTTCGCTAGACCGGACGCGGAAGGCGGCGCGCAACGCTTACAGCGCGCCGCCGAGCGGCCATTCCACCGCCAGTCGGAGCTGGTCCGCATCGAGTTCGGCCTGTGCGGTGTTACCGCGGTGAACGCTGTGGCGCAGCGACACCATCAGCCCCTTGGCCGCGCCGTCCTGCATCACGTAGCGCGCCTCCAGGTCGCGTTCCCAGTGCTCGCCTTCAGTGCCATAGCCGAGGTAGGCGTAGCCTCCGCTCGGGTCCACGTCGCGGCCATCGATGTCATGGCCACGTAGATAGGCCGCGCTGAGACTCAGGCCGGGCAGGCCGAAGCCGGCCATCGACAGGTCGTAGCGCAGCTGCCACGAGCGCTCGTTCGGCGCGTTGAAATCCGACAGCTGGGCGGCGTTGCCGAGGTAGATGGCGCCGCGCGTCACGTAGTCGAACGGTGTGTCGCCATCGATGTGCTGGTAGCCGAGGGTGAATCGGTGCGGCCCGCTCAGGTAGCTCGACGACAGGCTCCAGGCGGTGTTGTCGATGCGGCCGGACAGCGCCTGGCCGGTATCGGTCGTGCGGTAGCCATTCAATGCGAGCGCGAGCGCATGGCCGTCGCCCAGCGGATGCCGATAGGCGAGCCCGAGGTAGTGTTGCGTCCAGGTGTCTTCATAGCGCGAGCCAAACAGGCTGGCGCTCAACCGGTCGCCGGCATGGACCAGCCCCACGAAGTCCAGGCGATCGCCCTGCTCGGCGTTCGAATAGTTCACGACGAACCCTTCGTCATGGCTGGATGCGTTGCGGTCCGTGCTCTCGGTGAAGTGACCAAGCAGCACGCGGGTGTCGCTCGTTGCCTCGGTGTCGAGCAGCCAGCCCGTCGCGGTTTCGGGCAGCAGGCGACTGTCGGAGGAGCCGAACACCGGCGTCTTTACGCGCTGCTCGCCGTAGACCAGGGTGCTCGGGCCTGTGCGCAGCTTGAGCGCCGCGCCAGCACGGGTCAACTCGTCGTTGGGGCGCCGATCATCATCGAGGCCCAGCAGCCGCGCCTTGCCGGCGCGTCCGCCGCCGCTGTCGACCTGGATGGCCGAGTGCACATGGGCATCCAACCCGATTCCAACCGTGCCGGCGGTGAACCCGGACTGGAAGCGGCCCATCAGGCCATAGGCCCATTCCTCGGCATACCCGTTACGTTCGGCAAAGGGCTTCAACGCATTGCGCGCGCCGTTGCTGCGTGCGCCGTGGCGATAGTCGCGCTGGTCATAGACGGTGCGATTGAGCAGCGACCAGCGACTACCGGCGATGAAGCCGTCGGCCGGGAGCGGGTCGGCCATGCCTGCCGGGGCGATAGCGGCCTGGGCCGTCAGCGCCAGCAGCGGTGCGGCGCGAGAGAGTCGAGTCACGTCGGCTCCTTGGGAGTCGTTCAGGGCGACCGAGCCGGCCCGGCGAAGCGCCAGCCGCTCGATCGGCGGAGAGCCATCGGCCGGTAAGCCGCATTCCAGAGCGCTGGCTTGGCCGCGCCGCGATATGTAATCATATTACATTACGTTCACAGAAGTGCTTTCCGATGACGCCTACGCCCGCTACCCGACTCCGCTCGATCGACGCCCTCCGCGGCCTGGTGATTCTGCTCATGCTGCTCGATCACGTGCGCGAGACCTTCTACCTGCACATGCAGGTCTCCGACCCGATGGACGTTGCCCAGACCGACCCGGCGCTGTTCTTCGCCCGCAGCCTGGCGCACCTGTGCGCGTCGGTGTTCATCCTGCTGACCGGGCTCTCGGCGTTTCTCTACGGTGAAAAGCATGCCGGACGCGGGGAGACCAGCCGGTTCCTGCTCAAGCGCGGGCTGTTCCTGATCGTGCTGGAAGTCACGCTGGTCAACTTCGCCTGGACGTTCCAGTTCCCGCCGAGCGTCATCTACCTGCAGGTGATCTGGGCGATCGGGCTCAGCATGGTGGCGCTGTCCGCCCTGCTCTGGCTGCCGCGCGGATGGCTGGTCGCACTGGGGCTGGCGCTCATCGGCGGGCATAACCTGCTCGATGGGCTGCACTTCCCGGCGGAGTCTTGGCTGCATGTGCCGTGGGCCGTTCTGCATGACCGGGGCTGGCTCGAGGTGTCCGAACAGCTGCGCTTGCGCACGTCCTACCCCGTGCTGCCCTGGATCGGCGTGATCGCCCTCGGCTATGCGATCGGCCCCTGGTTCGCCCGTGGCAGCGATGCAGGCCAGCGCCAGGGACGGCTGCTCGCGCTGGGCTTCACGTCACTGGCGATGTTCTTCCTGCTGCGTCTGCTCAACGGCTACGGCGAGAAGCCCTGGCACAGCGATGGCGCGACGGTGCAAACGCTGATGAGCTTCTTCAACATCACCAAGTACCCGCCGTCGCTGCTGTTCCTGGCGCTGACGCTGGGCGTCGGCCTGCTGCTGCTCGCCTCGCTGGAGCGACGCGACGGGCGCGTGACCGACTGGCTGGCCACATTTGGCGCCGCGCCGATGTTCTTCTACCTGCTGCATCTCTACGTGCTGAAGGTGCTGTATATCGCCAGCCTCGCCGCCTTCGGTGCCAACCACGGCGAGTACTTCGGATTCGATTCGGTGCTGGCGGTGTGGATCGGCGCCGCCGTGCTGGCGATCGCCCTGTACCTGCCGGTGCGCGCGTTCGCACGGCTCAAGGCGCGCCGACGCGATATCACCTGGCTGAAGTATTTCTAAGCGGAAACCGGAAAAAAAAAACGCCAGCTTGATGCTGGCGTTTTTTTTACCTCAGGACTATCACCAACCCGGCACGCCGCGCATGTCCGGCAGTCGGTGCGCGATGCCCTTGTGGCAATCGATGCAGGTCGCCTCGCCGGTACCGAGCGAGCGCGAGTGGAACTTCGCGGCGCGCGGGCTCTGGCGGGTGAAGTCCATGTACTCGTAGTCGTGGCAGTTGCGGCACTCCAGCGAGTCGTTCGCCTTGAGCCGCGCCCACTCGTGCTCGGCCAGTTCGCGACGCTTCTCGAGGAATTTCTCGCGCGTGTTGATGGTGCCGAAGATCTTGCCCCAGACCTCCTTGGACGCCTGCATCTTGCGGGCGATCTTGTCGGTCCACTCGTGCGGCACGTGGCAGTCAGGGCACGTGGCCCGCACGCCGGAGCGGTTGCTGTAGTGGATGGTTTCCTTGATCTCCATGTAGACGTTGTTTTCCATCTCGTGGCAGGAGATGCAGAACGCCTCGGTGTTGGTCGCCTCCAGCGCGGTATTGAACCCGCCCCAGAAGATGATCCCGGCGATGAAGCCGCCGAGCGTCAACGCACCCAGGCTGTAGTGCACGCTGGGTCGCCGCAGGACGCCCCAGTAGCGTTTGAGAAACGGCAGGATTCTCTTCATCTGCGCCCCTTACTCGTCTTCTTCGCTCGTGGACTCGTGGTACAGCAGCGTGTCGATGTCCTTGAAGTCGTTGCCCACCAGCGGCTCGACGTCGTGCTGCGGCACATGGCACTGCATGCAGAAGTAGCGCCGCGGAGACACGGTGCCGAGGGTCTGCCCGTCACGGTCGTTGAAATGGGTGATGCTGATCATCGGTGCCTGCGTGCGCGCACTGGCTTCGCGGCTGTGGCAGGCCAGGCAGCGGTTGCCGTTGATGTCGATCTGGTAGTTGCGCACCGCATGCGGGATGGTCGGTGGCTGTTCGGGGTAGTTGCGCTCGCGCCGCAGGTCCTTGTTCTCTTCGTCACGCAGCGGCGGCGGCGTGAACTCCTCGGTCAGCGTGCCGCCGGGACGGCGTCCGTCCGGTGCCGGGGCATCGAGCGGGTACGGCGCATCGGCGGCAATGGCGAAGCCGAGGACCAACAGCAGGGGAAGTGGCAGTAGACGTTTCATCCGGGGCTCCTCAGGCAACGCTCACGACTTCGATGTTCACGGCGCACTTCTTGTAGTCGGTCTGCTTGGAGATCGGGTCGGTCGCGTCGAGGGTCACCTTGTTGATGAGTTTGTTGGCGTCGAAGAACGGCACGAAGACCAGGCCACGCGGCGGCTTGTTGCGGCCGCGCGTCTCGATCCGGGCGAGTATCTCGCCACGCCGGCTGATCACCTTGACCACGCTGCCGCGGCGCGCGTTGAGCGCCTTGGCATCCTCGGGGTGCATGTAGACGAGCGCATCGGGCACCGCCCGGTACAGCTCGGGCACCCGCTGGGTCATGGTGCCGGTATGCCAGTGCTCGAGCACACGTCCGGTACTCAGCCAGAAGGGGTATTGCTCATCGGGCATTTCGGCCGGGACTTCATAGGGCACGGCGAGAATCATCGCCCGCTTGTCCGGGTTGCCGTAGAACTGCACCTCGCTGCCTTCCTCGACGTAGGGATCGTAGCCCTCGCGGTAGCGCCAGCGCGTTTCCTCGCCGTCGACCACCGGCCAGCGCAGGCCGCGGACCTGGTGGTAGACATCGAAGGGCGCCAGGTCGTGGCCGTGGCCGCGACCGAAGCTTGCGTATTCCTCGAACAGGCCTTTCTGGGGATAGAAGCCGAACACCTCGGCCTCGCTGTTCAGGAAGCCTTCCTCGATGTCGCTCACCGGGAAGCGATTGACCTGGCCGTTCTCGAACAGCACCTGGAACAGGGTCTTGCCGCGGTAGTCCGGCGCCTTGGCCAACAGCTCCTCCGGCCAGACTTCGTCGGTGGTGAAGCGCTTGGAGAATTCCATCAGTTGCCAGAGATCCGACCGCGCCTCGCCGGGCGCCTTCACCAGTTGATGCCAGAACTGCGTGCGGCGCTCGGCGTTGCCGTAGGCGCCCTCCTTCTCGACCCACATGGCCGCCGGGAGGATGAGGTCGGCGGCCTGGGCCGACACGGTCGGGTAGACGTCCGAGACGATCACGAAGTTGTCCGGCCGACGCCAGCCCGGCAAGGTCTCCTGCATCATGTTCGGCCCGGCGTGCATGTTGTTGCTGGCCTGGGTCCAGTAGACCCGCAGGTTGCCGTCCTTCAGCTCACGGCTCTGCTCGACGGCGTGGAAGCCGGGCTTCTCCTGGATGGTGCCGGCCGGCAGCTTCCAGATCTTTTCGGCCGTGGCGCGGTGCTTGGGATTGGTAACCACCAGGTCGGCCGGCAGGCGGTGCGAGAAGGTGCCCACCTCGCGCGCCGTGCCGCAGGCCGACGGTTGTCCGGTCAGGGAGAACGGGCTGTTGCCCGGTTCGCTGATCTTCCCGGTCAGCAGGTGGATGTTGTAGATCAGGTGGTTGGCCCAGACGCCGCGGGTGTGCTGGTTGAAGCCCATCGTCCAGAACGAGGTGACCTTCACCTTGGGATCGGCATACAGCTTGGCCAACGCCTCGAGCCGCTCGGCCGGCACGCCGGATTCCTTGGCGGCGTGCTGCAGGGTGTAGGGCTTGACGAACTCGGCGAAGGTGTCGAAGTCGATGTCCGTCCAAGACGCCGCCACGCCGGCATTCTCGGCCTTGAGTTCCAGCGGATCGGTCGGTCGCAGGCCATAGCCGATGTTCTGCGCGCCCTGGGCGAAACGGGTGTGCTTGGTGACGAAGTCCTTGTTCACCGCGCCGTTCTGGATGATGTAGTTGGCGATGTAGTTGAGGATCACCAGGTCGGTCTGCGGCGTGAACACCATCGGAATGTCCGCCAGCTCGAAGCTGCGGTGCTCGAAGGTCGAGAGCACCGCCACCTTCACATGCGGATGGCTCAGGCGGCGGTCGGTTACGCGGGTCCAGAGCACCGGGTGCATCTCGGCCATGTTCGAGCCCCAGAGCACGAAGGCGTCGGCCGCCTCGATGTCGTCGTAGCAGCCCATCGGCTCGTCCATGCCGAAGGTGCGCATGAAGCCGAACGCCGCCGAGGCCATGCAATGGCGCGCATTGGGGTCGAGGTTGTTGGAACGGAAGCCCGCCTTCATCAGCTTGTTGGCCGCGTAGCCTTCCCAGATGGTCCACTGCCCCGAGCCGAACATGCCGATGGCCTGCGGCCCGTGCGTCTTGATCGCTTCCTTGTACTTGGCGGCCATGATGTCGAAGGCCTCATCCCAGCTGATCGGCTCGAATTCGCCCTGCTTGTCGTACTGGCCGTTCTTCATGCGCAACAGCGGCTGGGTGAGGCGGTCGCTGCCGTACATGATCTTCGACAGGAAGTAGCCCTTCACGCAGTTGATGCCGCGGTTGACCTCGCCCTTCATGTCGCCATGGGTGGCGACGACGCGGTTTTCACGGGTGGCGACCATCACGCTGCAACCGGTACCGCAGAACCGGCAGGGCGCCTTGTTCCACTCCAGCCCGGCCACGCCGGCTTCGGTAATCAGGTTGCTCGCACTGGTGGCGATGGGCAGTCCGGCCACGCTAGCCGCGATGGCGGCAGCGTTGGCCTTGGCGAATTCACGGCGGGTCAAGCTCATTGCTGCGCTCCTTCGGAAGGCAGGAGTTCGTGGTAGATCAGGGCGGCGTTGAGCACGCCGGGAATCTGTTGAATGTGGTCGATTGTCTGGAGAATGCGGCTCTCGTGCTCGGCTTCCAGCACCACGACGACCTTGCCGGCCGGGCTTTCCTGGTGCAGTTCGAGGTCGGGCAGCAGGCGCATGTTGGCTTTCACCGCCTCGAACAGTTCGGGCCGGCAATGCACGAGCAGGCTGGCGATATGCAGGGTCGTTTCCATGGTGGGATCCGGCGGTGGAAAGGGAGCGCTCAGTGCGAAGGGCCGGGCGGGCCGAAGATCATCTGGGTGATCCACACCAGGAATCCGTAGCCGCCCACAAGGGCAACGCTCAGGATGGGAAACAGGAACACGATCAGAAACACCAGCAGGCGGCTTTCTTCGCGCTTGCTGATGGCGGCATCGGTATGTTCGGGAGCGGTACCCATTGGCGGCCTCCTAAGCGTAATGGGCATAAGCATAGACCCTGAAAACTTTAAGGACACTGCCGTTTCGTCGCCTACACGACAAACCTTGACCCAGAGCAAGGCCGTCGCTGCGACCAATCGCCTCTACCGGTTAGTCGTCGGATTTTTTCGACCGGAAAAAAGAAACCCCGCCGAAGCGGGGCTTTGCAGACTGTGTCAGACGTCCTTGATCCTGCGCCTTCCTGGCGGCAATCCTCACGTGATCCGTTTTGCTTATTCCCGCTTCCCTGCGCGGGTCCATGAGGCGCAGATTTACGCAGGCCAGGGAGGCCATGAGCAAACTGCAACGCGATTCGCAAGCCGTTTCCTACAAGGGAGCATCCTTACTCCAGGCGGATAGGCAATGGCTTACTCATCGCGCATTGGTAGGACTAAGCTGATGTCAAAATCGTTCACTGCGATATCGAAATAATTTCACTTTGCTGGCCAATGCTTAAGCCGCTGGCTCAAAACTGCGCAGCGTCGAGCAGGTACAGCGAGGCGCTGCCTGCCCTGACCGAAGCGGTCAGCGAATGGATGCGCGGCAGCAGGCGAGCGAAGTAGAACCGGGCGGTCCCCAGTTTGCTGGCGTAGAAATCATCCGACAAACGGCCCAACGATGCCTGCGCCATCCGCGCCCACAGGTAGGCATAGACGGTGTAGCCGAAGGTGTGGAGATACTCCACCGAGGCCGCGCCGATCTCGTTGGGGTTGTGCTTGGCCTGCTCGAGGACGAAGCGGGTCAGCTCGTCGAGGTTGACCAGCGCGGCTTCCAGCGGCGTGGTGAATTCCGCCATGTCGGCCCCGGCGCTTGCGATGAAGGCACGTACCTCGTCGGCGAAATGGCGATAGAACGCCCCGCCGCTGCCCACGATCTTGCGGCCGACCAGGTCCAGCGCCTGGATGCCGTTGGTGCCTTCGTAGATCTGCGTGATGCGGCAGTCGCGCACCAGCTGCTCCTGACCCCATTCGCGGATGAAGCCATGGCCGCCGAAGATCTGCTGGCCATGCACGGTGGTTTCCAGCCCCATGTCGGTGAGAAAGGCCTTCGACACCGGCGTCAGCAAGGCCACCAGATCCTCGGCACGCTTGCGCGCGACCTCGTCCTCGCTGAACTTGGCGGTGTCGAGCTGCATCGCGACGTAGGTGGAGAACGCGCGGCCACCCTCGTTGAGCGCCTTCATGGTCAGCAGCATGCGGCGCACGTCGGGGTGCACGATGATCGGGTCGGCGGCCTTGTCCTGCGCCACCGGGCCGGTCGGCGCGCGGCTCTGGATGCGCTCGCGCGCGTACTCGATGGCGCTCTGGTAGGAGCGCTCGCCGGTCGCCAGCCCCTGGATGCCGACGCCCAGGCGCTCGTAGTTCATCATGGTGAACATCGCCGCCAGGCCCTTGTTCGGCTCGCCGACCATCCAGCCGGTGGCGCCGTCGAAGTTCATCACGCAGGTGGCCGAGGCCTGGATGCCCATCTTGTGCTCGATCGAGCCGCAGGCCAGGCTGTTGCGCGCGCCGAGCGAGCCGTCGTCGTTGACCATCACCTTCGGCACCAGGAACAGCGAGATACCCTTGGAGCCGGCCGGCGCGTCCGGCAGCTTGGCCAGCACCAGGTGGATGATGTTCTCGGTCAGGTCGTGCTCGCCGCCGGTGATGAAGATCTTGGTGCCGGTGACCTTGTAGCTGCCGTCGGCCTGCGGTTCGGCCTTGGTGCGGATGATGCCGAGGTCGGTGCCGGCGTGCGGCTCGGTCAGGCACATGGAGCCGGCCCAGACGCCGGCATACATGTTCGGCAGGTATTTCTGCTTCAACGCCTCGCTGGCGTGGGCGTAGATCGACAGGCAGGCGCCGGAAGTGAGCATCGGGTACAGGCCGAAGGCCAGGCTCGCCGAGTTCATCATCTCCTCGACCTGCGCCGAGATCGCCTTGGGCATGCCCATGCCGCCATAGGCCGGATCGCCGCCAACGCCGACCCAGCCGCCTTCGGCATACAGTCGGTAGGCTTCGGGGTAGCCGGCCGGGGTCGTGACCGCGCCGTCCTGCCAGTGACAGCCTTCTTCGTCGCCGCTGCGGTTGAGCGGCGCGATGGTTCCGGCGGTGATCTTGCCGGCCTCTTCGAGGATCGCTTCGGCGGTCTCGGCATCGACGACTTCGGCCAGCGCCGGCATCGCGCGCCAGTGGCCGGGGGCGTCGAACACTTCATTGAGGACGAACCGCATGTCGCGCAGGGGTGCCTTGTAGTCAGCCATGAAAACCTCGCTGGAACTGTCGCCGGCCGGTGTGGCCGCTTGCTCGAAGAACGAGTCTAGCGGACACCGGAAATGGGCCGAAGCGTCTAGTTGTGACCCGGCGGTTCCGCCTGCGGACTAACCCAGGGGCATAAAAAAAGCCCGCACACGGCGGGCTTCCTGGGCGGGTGCGATCAGGCGCTGAAGTACTCGGCCGGCAGCTTCATCAGGCTCTCGCTGCCCGCTTCGATGGCCGCCAGGTGCGACGCGGTGCGCGGCAGCAGGCGCTTGAAGTAGAAGTCGCAGGTGGCCAGCTTGGCCTCGTAGAAGCCCGTCTCGCCAGCGCCCTGCTCCAGCTTTTCCCGGGCGACCAGGGCCATGCGCAGCCAGAGGTAGCCGAGGATGAAGTAGCCGCAGTACATGAGGTAGTCGAGCGCGGCGGCGCCGACCTCGTCCGGGTTCTTCATCGCGGCCATGCCGATGCGGGTGGTGACTTCGCCCAGTTGCTTGTTCAGCCGTGCCAGTTCGGCGACCTGCGTACCGAACGCGGCGTGGCCGGCATTCGCCTCGCAGAATCTGTGCACCTGCTTGGTGAACCCGAGCATCAGCTTGCCCTGGCTGCCGAGCACCTTGCGCCCCAGCAGATCGAGCGCCTGGATGCCGTTGGTGCCTTCGTAGATCGGTGCGATGCGCGCGTCGCGCACCAGTTGCTCCATGCCCCACTCACGAATGTAGCCATGGCCGCCGAAGACCTGCATGCCATGGTTGGTGACCTCGAGCCCGGTCTCGGTCATGAACGCCTTGCAGATCGGCGTGAGGAAAGCCAGCAGGCCTTCGGCTTCCTGGCGTTTGCCCTCGTCCGGGCTGTGCAGTTGATCGAGCAGTTGCGCGGTGAAATAGGCCAGCGCGCGGTTGCCCTCGTTGAACGCCTTCATGGTCAGCAGCATGCGGCGCACGTCCGGGTGCACGATGATCGGGTCCGCCGGCTTCTCCGGCGCCTTCGGGCCGGTTAGCGAACGCATCTGCAGGCGCTCGTTGGCGTACTTGACCGCGCCCTGATAGCTCGCTTCGCCGTTGCACAGGCCCTGCATGCCGGTGCCCAGGCGGGCGTGGTTCATCATGGTGAACATGCAGTTCAGGCCCTTGTTCACCTCGCCGATGAGAAAGCCCTTGGCGCCGTCGAAGTTCATCACGCAGGTGGCCGAGGCCTTGATGCCCATCTTGTGTTCGATCGAGCCGCAGGTCACACCATTACGCTCGCCGACCCCGCCCTCGGCGGTCGCCATGAATTTCGGCACGATGAACAGCGAGATGCCCCTGGTGCCGGCCGGCGCATCCGGCAGCTTGGCCAGCACCAGGTGCACGATGTTCTCGCTCATGTCGTGCTCGCCGGCGGAGATGAAGATCTTGGTGCCGCTGATGGCGTAGCTGCCATCGGCCTGCGGGACGGCGCGGGTCTTGATGATGCCGAGGTCGGTGCCGCAGTGCGGCTCGGTCAGGCACATGGTGCCGGTCCAGCGGCCCTCGGTCATCTTGGTCAGGTAGGTCTGCTTCTGTTCTTCGCTGCCGTGCGCGCCGATGGCGGCCATGGCGCCGTGTGTGAGCCCCGGATACATGCCGAACGAGGTGTTGGCCGAACCGACCATCTCGCCGATGACCAGCCCGAGCGAGTGCGGCAGGCCCTGCCCACCGTAGGCCGGGTCCGACGCCAGGCCCATCCAGCCGCCCTCGGCGTACTGGGCGAAGGCTTCCTTGAAGCCCTTGGGCGTGGTGACCACGGTGTCTTCGTAGTGACAGCCTTCTTCATCGCCGCTGCGGTTGAGCGGCGCCAGCACCTGTTCGCAGAACTTGGCGCCCTCCTCGAGGATGGCACTGACCATGTCCGGCGTGGCGTCCTCCGCGCCGAGGGCGGCATAGCTGCCGTGGAAGTCGAACACGTCGTCGATCAGAAAGCGCATGTCGCGCAAGGGAGCCTTGTACTCGGGCATGGTCCATCTCCTGGAAGCGGGTGCGCGCGGGCGCGGTTCAAGGAGGCGAAGCTAACGGCCGGACGAGGCGCGCAACAACGACATTGCAGGCGCTGAATGCGCCGTCATAAGTGGCCGGATCAGCGCTTGGCGGCGGCCACGCGAACGGCACCGCGACGGTTCATGCCCTGGGTCCGCACGCAATTGCGCCCCGCCGCCTTGGCCGCATAGAGCGCCTGGTCGGCGGCCTTGATCACCGCCTCGGGCGCACGCTGCGCACCGGCGGCTTCCGCCACGCCGATGCTGATGGTCACCGACACCAGTTTCGCCGACCCGGCACCGCGCCGCTGCCGGCCCTGCTGGTGATCGCTCGGCCGGCTGCCCTTGTCACGCAGCTGCAACGGGTAGTCCGCCACAGCCTGGCGGACCGCCTCGAGGTACGGCAGGCACGCTTCGATATCGCGCCCAGGGAACAGCAGGGTGAACTCCTCGCCGCCGTAGCGATAGGCACGACCGCCGCCCCCAACCTTGCGCAGCCGGCTGGCGACGAGCTTGAGCACCTGGTCGCCGACGTCATGCCCGTGGGTGTCGTTGAACGCCTTGAAGTGATCGACGTCGGCCATGGCGATCACGTACTGCCGGCCGAGCCGCTGTAGCCGCTCGTTCAGCGCGCGCCGCCCCGGCAGGCCGGTCAGCTCGTCGCGAAAGGCCATGAGATAGGCTTCCTGGGCGATCGCGACGACGATGATGAGCATCACCTGGCTGGTCAGGATGTTCAGCGCGCCCGGCCGCGTGAAAACCTGTGGCAGCATCAGCAGAAGCCCGAGCAACCCGACCGGCATGGCCGCGTGCAACAACCGCGGCTGGCGCAGGTATTGCGCCGCCAGGGCGGCCCCGGCGACCAGGAATGCCGGATAGACGATCTGCGCCAGGGCCAGCCAGCTTGCCTCGAGCGCCGGCCACCGGACCGCCACGAGCCAGTCCAGCATCGGCTCGGGAAAGCGCCTCGCCAGCGCCGCCGCCACACCGAACACCGCGACCAGCACCGCGCCACGGGCCAGCCCGTCCTGCAACAGGTGAGTGCGCTCGCGCCAGATGCCGTACAGCCCATAGAGCAACGGCAGCAGCAGGCTGCAGAGGTGAAAGACCAGCGGCCCCTGCGCCAGCAGCCGCCCGGTCGCACGGAAGTGATCGGCCTGCGTATCGAGCAGGAAATAGGCGAGGTACACCGCGGCCAGCAGAAACAGCTCACGCTGGCGTCCGTAACCGATGCAGAAGGCGCCACCCAGCAGGAGCAACAGGGTCGGCAATACATTGAACAGCGAGGTGAAGAACTCGTTCAGCACCGGTTGCCAGACAGCAACGAGCCCACCGGTCAGCAAAAGCAGCGACGGCAGAAAGTGGGTCAGGCGCACGGGGGCGTGTTGCGGCACGAGAGCTCCAGCGGAGTGCCAGTCGAGAATGCGGCATTTTGCCTGCATGCGCGGCGGGGAACATCCATGCCGGTAGCGAAACACCGATGTATGGCAAAAAAAAAACGCCGCCCGAAGGCGGCGCTTTTCTACCAGGATCGATCAGTAACCGAGCGCGAAATGCTCTTCGGCCATGTCCATCAGGTTGTCGGGGCCCGAAAGCATGGCTTCGACGTGCGTGCGGGTACGCGGCAGGATGCGGTCGTAGTAGAACCGCGCGGTCTGCAACTTGGCCTTGTAGAAACCTTCCTCGGCGGTGCCGGCGGCCAGCTTTTCGGCGGCCAGGCGTGCCATGTCGGCCCAGAAGTACGCCAGGCAGACATAGCCCGAGTACATCAGGTAATCCACCGCCGCCGCACCGACCATTTCGCGATCCTTCATCGCGGCCATGCCGACCTTCATGGTGATGTCGCCCCACTCCTTGTTCAGCGTGGCCAGCTGCTCGACGAGCGGCTTGACGCTATCGTTCTCCTCGTTGGCCTTGCAGAACTTGTGGACCACCTTGGTGAAGCCCTTGAGCGCCTCGCCCTGGGTCATCAGCACCTTGCGGCCGAGCAGGTCGAGCGCCTGGATGCCGGTGGTGCCTTCGTACAGGCAGGAGATGCGGCTGTCGCGCACGTTCTGCTCCATGCCGTGCTCGGCGATGAAACCGTGGCCGCCATAGATCTGCACGCCGTGGTTGGCCGCTTCGAAACCGACTTCGGTCATGAACGCCTTGGCGATCGGCGTGAGGAACGCCAGCATCGCGTCGGCGGCCTTCTTCTGCTCCTCGTCCTGGCTGTGCTGGACGATGTCGACCTGCTTCGCCGCGTAGTACAGCATCGCGCGGTTGCCTTCGGCGAAGGCCTTCATGGTCAGCAGCATGCGGCGCACGTCCGGGTGCACGATGATCGGGTCGGCCGGCTTGTCCGGCGCCTTCGGCCCGGTCAGGGCGCGCATCTGCAGGCGCTCGCGGGCATAGGCGATGCCGCCCTGGAAGCCGATCTCGGCGTGCGCCAGGCCTTGCAGCGCAGTACCCAGACGCGCCGTGTTCATGAAGGTGAACATGCAGTTCAGGCCCTTGTTCGGCGGGCCGATCAGGAAGCCCGTGGCACCGTCGAAGTTCATCACGCAGGTCGCGTTGCCGTGGATGCCCATCTTGTGCTCGAGCGAACCGCAGCTCACGCCGTTGCGCTCGCCGACGCCGCCTTCGGCGTTCGGCAGGAACTTCGGCACGATGAACAGCGAAATGCCCTTGGTGCCGGCCGGCGCGTCAGGCAGGCGTGCGAGGACGATGTGGACGATGTTGTCGGCCATGTCGTGCTCACCGGCGGAGATGAAGATCTTGGTGCCGGTGATGGCGTAGCTGCCGTCAGCCTGCGGCTCGGCCTTGGTGCGCAGCATGCCGAGGTCGGTGCCGCAGTGCGGTTCGGTCAGGCACATGGTGCCGGTCCACTCGCCGGACACGAGCTTGGTCAGGTAGGTCTGCTGCTGCTCGGGCGTGCCGTGCGCATGCAGGGTGTTCATCGCGCCGTGGGACAGACCCGGGTACATGCCCCAGGACCAGTTGGCTTCGCCGATCATTTCGCTCATCGCCATGCCGAGCGACTCGGGCAGGCCCTGGCCGCCGAGTTCGACGTCATGCGCCAGGCTCGGCCAGCCGCCTTCGACGAACTGCTTGTAGGCTTCCTTGAAGCCGGTCGGCGTCTTCACGCCTTCAGCGGACCAGGTGCAGCCTTCCTGATCGCCGACGCGATTCAGCGGAGCCAGCACCTGCTCGCAGAACTTGGCGCCTTCTTCGAGGATCGCGTTGACCATGTCCGGGGTCGCATCCTGGCAGCCTGGCAGGCTCTGGTAGTGCGCCTCGTAACCGAGGAGTTCGTCACGTACGAAACGGATGTCGCGCAAGGGGGCCTTGTAGTCAGGCATAGCGTAAACCTCAGCGGGTGAATTCTTGGTTCGGGTCAACGGCCGGACAGTGAAGTAGTCCACACCGGCTCAAACAGGCGTTTGAAACATACGTTTCGGCCTAGTGACTGTCAAGCAGCGGAACCGGTGGGTCGGATGCGCGGCGCAGGCAAAGAAAAACCGGCGCGAGGCCGGTTTCGGGTGTTGCGCAAGCAGTGCGTCAGGCGCGCGTATCGATCAGCGTCCCCATCGTTTCATCGGCCGTTTTGACGGCCTTCGCAGCGAGCTCGACTTGCTGACGACCTGCATCGAGTTGCAGCAGATAGGTGGTCAGGGCTTCCAGATTGCCGGCCTGCTGCAGCTGGCCCTGGTCGGCGACCTGAGGCGTCGCGGTGGCCCCGGCGAGCTGGACGGCGGCCTCGTCGATGCGACGCTGCCCGGCCTGCATGCCCATGACACCGGTGTGGAAGGCACTTGCGGTGATTTGCATGGTCGGTCTCCTGGCGTCAGGTTCAAGGCGTATTGCCAGCAGGCTATGGCAATGTGCCTGTCGTGGCAACTGGCAAAACGGCATACGGGCGCCTGCTGCGTATCCACGTCCGAGCGCCCACGGGCGCGCGGAGTCGACTCCCGAGTTGCCCGGACCTTGGCGGATTGTTCGCTTCGCTCCTGAAACCGCCCTACGCCGGACGCCCACTGTCATGCCGTCCGCCCGGTATCCCGTGCGCTTTTTGTAGGAGCCCGCTTGCGCGGCGATCGCCGTGCCGCGCGTAGGGTGCATCCGCGAAGCCATGCACCGGTGATCTTGCGATGGCATGGCCCTAGGCGGATTGTTCGCTTCGCTCCTGAATCCGCCCTGCGTTGCAAAAGCCGACTGTCGTGCCTGTCCGCCCGAGGCCGTCAGCGCAGTGCGAGCGGCGCGAGGTCGAGGTAATGCGCCACAGCGTCGGGCGTCGCCTGCGCCAGGCGCGGCACGCGACCAAGACAGGGGGCTGGCAGGCGCTCGGCAAGCGTCGCCAGGTTCTCGTCCAGTCGGGACGTTTGCGGCTCGACGATATTGGCCACCCAGCCAGCCAAGGCCAGGCCGTCACGCGCGACGGCCTCGGCGGTCAGCACGGCGTGGTTGATGCAGCCCAGGCGAACCCCGACGACGAGAATCACCGGCAGCTTGAGCGCGACCGGCAGATCGGACAGGTTGCCGCCCTCGTGCAGCGGCACGCGCCAGCCGCCAGCGCCTTCGACCAGGGTGACATCGGCATCCAGGGCCAGCACCGCGCGTACCGGGCCGAGCAGCGCGCCGGCAGTCAGCGAGACCCCGGCTTCGCGGGCGGCCAGATGCGGGGCGATCGCCGGTTCGAAGGCGAGCGGGTTCACCTGCTCGTAGCTCAACGGCAGGCTGCATTCGCCCAGCAGCGCCAGGGCGTCCTCGTTGCGCAGCCCGTCAGGGGTGCGCACGCAGCCGGAGGCAACCGGCTTGGCCGCCGCGGTCGACAGGCCTCGCAGCCGCGCGGCGCGCAGCAAGCCCGCGGCGATCGTGGTCTTGCCGATCTCGGTATCGGTTCCGGTGACGAAAAACGCCTGCCCCATGACTAGCTCTCCTTTTGCAGAACGCCGTAGACCACCTGGTAGGTGGCCGGCAGCCCGGTCGGCGTGCGGAATGCCTCGTAGGCTTCGACCAGCGCACGCAAACGCGCCCGCCCCGTGAGACCGCCAGGGCGCCCGGGGTTGAGGTTATGCGCGCCGAGCGCCTTGAGTTCATGGGTCAGTTGGCGCACGTCGGGGAACATCAGTACATGCGGTTCGACGACCAGCTCGCGCACCGCCAGCCCGCTGTCGGCACAGAGCTGCCGGTAGGTCTCGAACGATCTGAACCGATTGACGTGGGCGAAGCCATCGACCGCCTGCCAGCTGTCACGCAGTTCCTGCAGCGTGCCGACCGCCAGGCTGCTGAAGGCGAACACACCGCCCGGCCGCAGCGTGCGGCGCGCTTCGGCGAGCACGGCGGCGAACTCTGCGCACCACTGCACGGCCAGGCTGGAAAAGATCAACTCGACGCACCCATCGCGCAGCGGAAGCTGCTCCGCGTCGCCGGCAACGAAGTCTTGCGCGCCGCCCAGCGGCCGGGCGTGACGCAGCATGCCTTCGGCGATGTCCAGCGCCAGCCCCTCGGAACCGGGGAAGCGCTCAGCCAGTGCGCGTGAAAAGTAGCCCGTGCCCGATCCAAGATCGAGCCAACACGCGGGTTGCCAGCGCTCCGGCAATCCGGCGAGCAGCCGGCCGCCGACCGCCCGTTGCAGGGCCGCGACCCCGTCGTAGCTGGCGGCGGCACGGGAAAAGGACGCGGCCACCTGACGCTTGTCGGGTAGCGCCGTGGAAAACTCAGCCATCTTCACCTTCACGCAGGAACGCCAGCAGCGTCGCCGCGACATCGTCCGCGCGCTCCAGCGGCAAGCCGTGGCCGGCCCCGTCGAGCACCGCCACCTCGGCATCGGGCACTACATCGACCAGCGCCTCGGCCGCGGCGATCGGCACCAATGCATCGCGTTCGGCGAAGAGGTGCAGCTGCGGCCCGCGGAAATCCGCCAGGGCGGCACGCACATCGAGCCGGGCCAGCAGTTGCAGGCCGGCGTCCAGCGCGGCAGGCGATTGCTCGGCAAGGGTCACCTGCAGCTGGCGCGCCAGCGTACGGGCGTCGTAGCCACCCCGGCTGGTCAGCACACAGAAGCGCTTGAGGGTCTCCTCGGCGTCGAGCCGGAACGCCTCGAAGAAGGTATCGAAGACATCCGCAGGCATCGCCGCCGGCCAGCTTTCATTGGCCCGGAACACCGGATTGCTCGCCACGGTGATCAACCCGCGGCAGCGCTCACCGCGCCGCGCCGCCAGCTGAGCGGCGAGCATGCCGCCCAGCGACCAGCCGGCCAGCCAGCTGTCCTCCGGCAGCTGCGCCTCGAGCACCTCGAGCCAGGCATCGGGCTCCGGTTCGCTTGGCAAAGGGAAGACATCCACCGCCAGATGTGGCGCCTGCTCGGCCAGCGCATCGCACAGCGGCTGCAGGGCCGCCGGGCCGAAGGCCCAGCCGGACAACAGGATCAGTCGGTCACGCATGCTCGGGCTCCTCGGCCATTCGGGACCAGCATTCGGCCAGGGTTTGCAGCAGACGTTCCAGCTGGGCTTCGCTATGTGCCGCCGTCAGGGTGACGCGCAGGCGCGCACTGCCGGCCGGCACGGTCGGCGGACGGATGGCGCCGACCAGGATGCCGCGCTCGCGCAGCAAGGCCGAAAGCCGCATCGCCCGCGCGCTGTCACCGACCAGGATCGGCTGGATCGGCGTCGGGCTGTCCATCAGCGCCAGGCCGATCTCGGCGGCGCCCTGGCGGAACCGCGCGATCAGTCGGTTCAGGTGCTCGCGGCGCCAGCCGTCTTCGCGCAGCAGTTGCAGACTCTTCAACGTGGCACAGGCGACGGCCGGCGGCTGGCTGGTCGTATAGATGTAGGGACGCGCGAACTGGATCAGCGTCTCGATCAGTTCATCGCTGCCGGCCACGAACGCACCGGCCGTGCCGAACGCCTTGCCCAGCGTGCCGACCAGCACCGGCACCTCGTCGATGCCCAGGCCGAAATGCTCGACGATGCCGCCACCGGTCGCGCCCAGCGGGCCGAAGCCGTGGGCATCGTCGACCATCATCCAGGCGCCCTTCGCGTTCGCGGCAGCGCAAAGCGCCGGCAGGTCCGCCAGGTCGCCGTCCATGCTGAACACGCCGTCGGTCACCACCAGGGTGTTGCCGCTCGCCTTGTCCAGGCGCTTGGCCAGACTGGTCGCATCGTTGTGCAGGTAACGCGAGAAACGCGCGCCGCTGAGCAGGCCGGCGTCGAGCAACGAGGCATGGTTGAGGCGATCCTCCAGCACCGTGTCGCCCTGCCCCACCAGCGCGGTGACCGCCGCCAGGTTGGCCATGTAGCCGGTGGAGAACAGCAAGGCCCGCGGCCGGCCGGTGAAGTCGGCCAGCGCTTCTTCCAGCTGGTGATGCGGCGTGCTGTGGCCAATGACCAGGTGCGAGGCGCCGCCACCGACGCCCCACTGCTCGGCGCCGGCGCGCATCGCGGCGATCACGTCCGAGTGATTGGCCAGGCCCAGGTAGTCGTTGGAGCAGAAATTCAGCAGGCGCTCGCCATCGACTCTCACCTCGGGTTGCTGGGGCGATTCGAGCAACGGGCGCTGGCGGTAGAGATGCGCGCAGCGGCGTTCGGCGAGACGGGAAGCGAGATCGAAAGACATGGCAATCACCGCAGGAGGCTGCTTGCAAGCGATCCGTCATGCCACGGATCGCCCGCAAGCGGGCTCCTACAAAAAGCGAGTCGGCAGCCGTAATGGCGCGTTTCGGGTCACGCAGTGGGCATCAGGCGGTGGCGTCGTAAAACAGCGCCGAATCGCGCTGCTCGACCAGCGCCTGTTCGATGGCCGCCTGATGCACCTCGTCGTCATGCTCTTCGCGCGCTTCAGGCTGGATGCCGAGACGCTTGAACAGCAGCATGTCCTTGTCGGCCTGCGGATTGCCGGTGGTCAGCAGCTTCTCGCCGTAGAAGATCGAGTTGGCGCCGGCGAAGAAGGCCAGCGCCTGCATCTGCTCATTCATCTGTTCGCGTCCGGCGGACAGGCGCACATGCGACTTGGGCATCATGATCCGCGCCACGGCGAGCATGCGGATGAAGTCGAACGGATCGACGTCCTGCTCGTCGGCCAGCGGCGTGCCCTTGACCTTGACCAGCATGTTGATCGGCACCGACTCCGGGTGCTCCGGCAGGTTGGCCAGCTGGATCAGGAGGCCCGCGCGGTCGTCCAGCGATTCGCCCATGCCGAGGATGCCGCCCGAGCAGATCTTCATGCCGGCATCGCGCACGTAGCTCAGCGTTTCGAGCCGGTCGGCGTAGGTGCGAGTGGTGATGATGTTGCCGTAGAACTCCGGCGAGGTATCGAGGTTGTGGTTGTAGTAGTCCAGACCGGCGGCGGCCAGCGCGCGGGTCTGTTCCTGATCGAGCTTGCCGAGGGTCATGCAGGTTTCCAGGCCCATGGCCTTCACGCCTTCGACCATCTTCAACACGTAGGGCATGTCCTTGGCGGACGGGTGCTTCCACGCGGCGCCCATGCAGAAGCGGGTCGAGCCGATGGCCTTGGCCTCGGCGGCCGCCTTCAGCACCTTCTCCACCTCCATCAGCTTTTCCTTGTCCAGCCCGGTGTTGTAGTGGCCGGACTGCGGACAGTACTTGCAGTCCTCCGGGCAGGCGCCGGTCTTGATCGACAGCAGTGTCGAGACCTGCACGCGGTTGGCATCGAAGTGCTGGCGATGAACGGTCTGTGCCTGGAACAGCAGGTCATTGAAGGGCAGTTCGAAGAGCGCCTTGACCTCGGGAAGCGACCAGTCGTGACGCAGTACGGATGCAGAGAAGGCGCTCATCGTGGTGTCCTTGTAATCGAGATGGCCGAACGGCAGGCTGCGGCCGCAGATGCGCGAAATGGTTAGCCAAGCCTGGTTGGCTGTCAACCTGGAAGGGATGCCGTGGTTTACAAGTGGTCAATTTTTAAACAAAGCTGTTTGCTGTGCGACGAACCCAGCGGCGAGCACGCCATCTGCCTTCCGTGCGAGGGCGACCTGCCGTGGCTGGGCGATCAGTGCGCGATCTGCGCCGTCCCGCTGCCAACGTCCGGCCTGCCCTGCGGCGCCTGCCTGCGTCGGCGCCCTTCGTTCGATCGCGTCGAAGCGCCCCTGCGCTACGCCTTTCCGGTCGATGCGCTGATTCAGCGCTTCAAACACCAGGCCAAGTGGCCGATCGGCCGGGTGCTGGCTGCCGGTCTTGCCGCGCATCTGGCTCACGCCTACGCCGAAGGCCTGCTCCGCCCGGACGTGCTGCTCCCCGTGCCGCTGTCGACCCGACGACTGCGGCAGCGCGGCTTCAATCAGGCGAGAATGCTCGCCGACTGGCTGAGCCGGCCGCTGGCTGTCCCGACGCACGCCGACTGGCTGCTGCGCACGCAGGACACCACCGCCCAGCAGCAGCTGGATGCCGCCGCGCGCCGGCGTAACCTGCGCACGGCCTTTGCCCTGAGCGACGCGGCGCGTACCGCAGGTCGCCACGTCGCACTGGTCGACGACGTGCTGACAACCGGCGCCACCGCCGAGGCCCTGGCCCGGCTGATCAAGCGGGCCGGGGCGGCGAGGGTCGATCTGTATTGCCTGGCGCGCACGCCGCGACCGGGCGACTAACCGCTTGACGCGATCCCATCGGCTCGGCATTGTCCGTCGCTATATACCAATCGATATAGCGACATGATCGAACTTGCCTCCCTCACCCAGCACGTCAGCCGGCGCCCGCAGCGCATCGCCCTGCTCGAACGGATCGCCGAACAAGGCTCGATCACCCGCGCCGCCAAAGCCGCCGGCATGAGCTACAAGGCCGCCTGGGATGCCATCGACGAGATGAACAACCTCGCCGGCATCGCCCTCGTGAGCCGCAGCGTCGGCGGCAAGGGCGGCGGCGGCGCGCGACTGACCGAAGCCGGCGAACGCCTGCTGGCACTGCATCGCCGCCTTCACGAGGTGCAGACCCAACTGCTTGCACTGGCCGAAGACGACGGCGACCTCGCCCGGCTGAGCCGGCTGCTGCTGCGCACCAGCGCCCGCAACCAGCTGGCGGGCGAGGTCGTGGCGATCGAGCCACAGGGGCATCACGAGCGGGTGACGCTGCAGCTGCCCGGCGGCCAACGGCTACAGGCGCTGATCACGCCCGACAGCCGCAAGCGGCTCGAACTGCGTCCCGGCGTGGGCGCGATCGCGCTGTTCAAGGCCGGCGCGTTGAAGCGCGTGACGCATGGTACGCCATGCGCCAGCGAAAACCGGCTGCACGGGGTGATCGCGCGGATCGATCAGGCCGACGGCGGTCCGAGCGAAATCAGCATCCGGCTGGCCGGCGAGCAGACCCTCTGTGCCTTGCTGGAACCGCCCGCCCTGGATCTGCGTCCCGATGGCGAGGTCATCGTCCAGGTCGCGCCCGAACAGATCCTCCTCGGCACCACCCTCTGACCCCTCGGGAGCCGCCATGCGCCTCGTCATCGTCCTGTTGTGCCTGTTCTGCCTGCCGGTCCAGGCGACCGAAAGCTTGCGCATCGCCGTCGCCGCGAACCTGCTGCCGGTCATGGAGCGGATGGCCGACCGCTACCAGCGCGAGACCGGCATCACCCTGCAGTTGGCGGGCGGCTCCACCGGTGCCTTCTATGAGCAGATTCGCCGGGGCGCTCCGTTCGATCTGTTCTATGCGGCGGATGCCGAGCGCCCGGCGCTGCTGACCGACGCCGGCATCGGCCAGCCCGCCCGCCCCTACGCCTGCGGACGGCTTGCGCTCTGGACGCCCGGCCATGCACCGGACCTGCACCAGTTGCCACCCGGCCGGATCGCCATCGCCCAGCCGGACACCGCCCCCTACGGTCGCGCGGCCCAGCAGGCGCTCCAACACGCCGGTCGCTGGGCGGTCGAACGGGCCGATGTCGTCTACGGCCAGGACATCGGCCAGGCATTCCAGTTCGTCGCCAGCGGCAATGCGGTCGCCGGGCTGGTCGCGCTCAGCCAGTTGCGCGCGGCCGGCATCGACGCAGGCCAGTTTCAGGTCATTCCGGTCAACCATCATGCGCCGCTGATCCAGGCGCGCCTGGTACTGGCCGAGGGCGAGCGCGGCGCGGCCGCCACGGCGTTCGCCGAATGGTTCGATCGCCAGCACGACATCCTCGACGACTTCGGCTACGCGCGCCCCGGCGAGAACGGCTGTGCTCGCCGCTAGCGATTGGCAGGCCCTGTGGCTGACGCTGCGGTTGGCCGCGCTGTCGACGGCGCTGCTGCTGCTGATCGGGCTGCCGCTGGCCGCCTGGCGGGTGCGCAAGCAGACGCGGCTGCGCAAGCTGCTGGATGCCCTCATCGCCTTGCCGCTAGTGCTGCCGCCGACCGTGCTGGGCTTCTACCTCCTGGTGCTGTTCGCGCCCGACACGGCGCTCGGCCGCGGCTGGATCGCCCTCACCGGACAGCAACTGGCGTTCAGCTTCTCCGGCCTGGTGCTGGGTTCGGTGGTGTACTCGCTGCCCTTCGTCGTGCAGCCGCTGACCGTGGCGCTGCGCGAGATTCCCGCCTCGCTGCTCGAAGCGGCAGCCAGCCTCGGCGCCAGCCGGTTCGAGCGGCTGCTGAGGGTCGTGCTGCCGCTGCTGCGCCGCGGCGTGCTGGTGGCGGCGACGCTCGGGTTCGCCCACACGCTCGGCGAATTCGGCGTGGTGCTCATGCTCGGCGGCAGCATTCCGGGCGAGACGCAGGTGGCGTCGATCGCGCTGTTCCAGCATGTCGAGGCGCTGCGCTACGCCGAGGCGCACCGGCTGGCGGCCTGGCTGCTCGGCCTGTCGTTCGGCCTGTTGCTGGTCGTGTATGGCTTCGGCGATGCCGGCAAGCGTGGCCGTACCGCGATGACCGGCTGATTCGCCGCCACCGGGCAAGCCCTCTACACTGTCCGGCCCGGACCGTGGAGACGGACATGTCGCATCCCTTCGATTCCCTGACCCCCGACCTGGTGCTCGACGCCGTGGAAAGCCTCGGCTACCTGAGCGATGCGCGCGTGCTGGCGCTCAACAGCTACGAAAACCGCGTCTATCAGATCGGCATCGAAGACCAGGCGCCGCTGATCGCCAAGTTCTACCGCCCGGCCCGCTGGAGCGATGCGGCCATCGAGGAAGAGCACCGCTTCAGCCTCGAACTAGCCGAGCACGAGATTCCGGTCGTCGCCCCGCTCGAGCGCGAGGGCCGCACCCTGTTCGAACACGCCGGTTTTCGCTTCGCGCTGTTTCCGCGGCGCGGCGGGCGCTCGCCGGAACCCGGCAACCTCGACCAGCTGTATGCCCTCGGCCAGCTGCTCGGCCGCCTGCACGCCGTCGGCGCGACCCGGCCATTCGCCCATCGCGAGACGCTGAACGTGCAGCACTTCGGTCATGCGTCGCTGGCGACCCTGCTCGATGGCGGCTTCATCCCGCGCAGCCTGTTGCCGGCCTATGAGTCAGTCGCCCGGGACCTGCTGGCCCGCCTCGATGACCTCTTCGCCTCGGTCACCGCACCGAGCATCCGCCTGCATGGCGATTGCCATCCGGGCAACATCCTGCACCGCGAAGACGCCTACCACCTCGTCGACCTCGATGACTGCCGCATGGGCCCACCGATCCAGGACCTGTGGATGATGCTCGCCGGCGAGCGGCACGAACGGTTGTCGCAGCTGGCCGAGCTGATGGAGGGCTACCAGCAGTTCCACGACTTCGACCCGCGCCAGCTGCCGCTCATCGAGGGCCTGCGCTCGCTGCGGCTGCTGCACTACAGCGCCTGGCTCGCCCGTCGCTGGGACGATCCGGCCTTCCCGCCGAGCTTTCCGTGGTTCGGCAGCGAGCGCTACTGGGGCGACCAGGTGCTCACCTTGCGTGAGCAGATCGCCGCGTTGGACGAGGAGCCGCTGAAGCTGTTCGGCTGAGCGTCCCGCCTCGCCTGCCCGGCGTTGCGTGGTCGGCGGCTGTTCGCGCCCTGCCTTGCGCGCGCGTCATCAACCGCGCGTGGGCTTGCCTCTCGAGGCGCCGGGCTTGTTGGCGCGGCCATTGCGTTTCGATCCTGCCGATGGCGTGCCTGAACGCTGACCCGCCTTGGGCACCCGGTCAGGGCCGGCGGATGCCTTGCTTGCCGGGGCAGGTTTGTCGCCCCGTGCCGTTCTGGCGGGCTGGCCGGGCCTCGATGACGCGGGTGCGGCCGACCGCTCACCCGCCTTCGGCACCGTAGCGGGCTGGGTCTCGACCGCGGGCTGTTCCTCGATCAACCAGTTCAGCTCCCACCCACCGGCGCTCTGCGCCAGCTGCGTGGCAAGCCAGGGCAGGACGGTTCTCAGCTCGTCCTCGAGCCCCCACGGCGGGTTGGCGATCGCCAGGCCCGAGCCGTTGAGGCGGTCCGGGTCGTCGGTCGGATGGACGTAGAGCTCGACCTGCAACAGCTTGGGCGCACCGCAGCCGGCCAGCGCCTGATGAAAGCGCCGCAGCTGACGAATCGCCTTGATCGGATACCAGATGACCCCGACGGTCTGGCGCATCCGCCCCAGCGCCTCCTTGAGCGCGTCGACGCAGCGCGACAGCTCGTCGGCCTGCTCGAACGGCGGATCGATCAGCAGCACCACCCGCTTCTCGGCGGTGGGCATCAGCGCACGCGGCACATGCCAGCCTTCCCCCAGATGCACCGCCACGCGGTCGTCATCCGCCATGTTGGCCTTGAGCAGGCGGCCGTCGTCGGGATGCTTTTCGTTCAGGTGCAGGCGATCCTGCGGGCGGGTGGCACGGCGCGCCAGCTCCGGCGAGCCGGGATAGAAGCGCAGCCGCCCGTCGGGATTGAGCCCCCGCACGAACGCCAGGTAGTCGGCCACCGGCGGCGGCACCTCCGCGAGCGGCCACAGCCGGCCGATGCCCTGTTCCCACTCGCCCGTCCGCGTCGCCTGTTCGCCGGTCAGGTCGTAGAGCCCGACGCCGGCATGGCTGTCGAGGTAGGCGAGCGGCGCGTCCTTGCGTGCAAGCAGGGCGAAGATCCGCGCCAGCACGAGGTGCTTGAGGACATCGGCATGGTTGCCGGCGTGAAAGGCATGGCGGTAGTTCATGGATGACTCCTGGGTGGCCGCGCAGTGTAACGGCCCGGCGGCGCCCGGTCAGGCGGCGCGCGGTTCAACCCGACGCCGTGACGGCATAGACTGTGGCTTTCGCGCCACCTTGGGTTCCGCCATGTCGACGCTGACCAACACGCTGGTGTTCCTCGCCACCCTCGCCGGGATGGAAGTCTTCGCCTGGTGGGCGCACAAGTACGTGATGCACGGCTGGGGCTGGGGCTGGCACCGGTCGCACCATGAGCCGCGCACCGGCTGGTTCGAGAAGAACGACCTCTATGCCGTGGTGTTCGCCGGCGTGGCGATCGCCCTGATCGCGCTCGGCACGGCCGGTTGGCACCCGCTGGAATGGATCGGCGCCGGCATGACGGCTTACGGCTTTCTCTACTTCGTCGCCCACGACGGGCTCGTCCACCATCGCTGGCCGCTGCGCTACGTGCCGCGACGGGGCTACCTCAAGCGGCTCTACCAGGCGCATCGACTGCACCATGCCGTCGACGGGCGCGAGGGCTGCGTATCGTTCGGCTTCCTCTGGGCGCCGCCGCTGGCCGTGCTGAAAAAGCAGTTGCGCGACCTCCACGGCGGCCGCCTGCGTCGCACGAACGAAGCCGAGCCGGGCTGACCGGCACCGTAGGGCGGATTCAGGCGCGAAGCGAACAATCCGCCAAGGGCCACGCCTCCGGGGAACCGGCGATGCACTCTGCGCGCGGCGCGGCAATCGCCCGCAAGCGGGCTCCTACGAAAGGCGCCTGGCAATACCGGCCGGACAGGCACGACAGCGGGCGTCCGCGCCGTAGGGCGGATTCAGGAGCGAAGCGAACAATCCGCCAAGGGCCACGCCAGCGCGAAACCAGCGGCGCATTGTTTCCGCGAAGGCACCCTACGCGCGGCGCGGCAATCGCCCGCAAGCGGGCTCCTACGAGAAGCGCAACGGCAACATCGGCCGTGCAGGCACGACAGCGGGCGTCCGCGCCGTAGGGCGGATTCAGGCGCGAAGCGAACAATCCGCCAAGGGCCACGCCAGCGCGAAACCAGCGGCGCATTGTTTCCGCGAAGGCACCCTACGCGCGGCGCGGCGATCGCCCGCAAGCGGGCTCCTACGAAAAGCGCCCGGCGAGAGCACGGGATCGCCAGTGGATGGCTCGGAGAAACGTCACCGCGGGCGCGTCCAGAGAGCGGCGGGGCGCTCTGCCGTGCTGCCGCGGCGCGAGGCCAGCGCCAGGCGGGCGCCGGCGAGCAGGTGCATGAGCTTCTGCGCACGGGTGGTGGCGACTCGCTCATCCCAGGCGGTCGACCCTCGGGCGCGCACTTCCAGGCCGATCCGGCGATAGACGCCATGCGCCGTCGCCACCGCCCAGGCCGACCGCAACGGCAGCGCCGGCAGCCCCTGCAACGCCGAGGCGTAGTAGGGCTCGGCGAGGTCGATCAGGCGGGTGGCGAGCCCAGCCAGCGCCGGTCGATGGGCCAGGTCCACCAGCCGGTCGCGAGGAATGCCGGCCCCGGCCAGCCAGTCCGCCGGGAGGTAAACGCGCCCGATCGCGGCATCCTCGACCAGATCGCGCGCGATGTTGGTCAGCTGGAACGCCATGCCCAGGTCGCAGGCCCGGTCGAGCGTCGCCACGTCGCGCGCGCCCATGACCCTCGCCATCATCAGGCCGACCACCCCGGCCACGCGGTAGCAGTACAGCAGCGTGTCGTCGAGGGTTGCGTAGGGGTGCGCCCGCACGTCCATCTCGAACCCGGCCAAGTGCTCCAACGGATAACGCAGCGGGATGCCATGGCGCGCGATGACCTGTTGGAAGGCGGCGAAGGCCGGCACCTGCATGGGCTCGCCGGCATAGGCGCGATGGGTCAGATCGACCAGCTCGGCCAGCCGCGCGGCGCCGTCGGAGCGGTCGCCGTGCTGCTGGTCGTGACCCAGCGACTGGCCGTCGATCACGTCGTCGCAGTGGCGGCACCAGGCATAAAGCATCACCGCGCTCTGCCGGGTGCGCGGATCGAACAGCCGGGCCGCGGCGGCGAAGCTCTTCGAGCCGACCGCGATGGCGTGCGTCGAGTGCGCGAGGACCTGCCGATTCACCTCGCCAGGTCCTCCAGCATCAGCCCGGCGGTCGCCTTCGCCGAACCGACCACGCCTGGCACACCGGCGCCCGGGTGCGTACCCGCGCCGACGATGTAGAGGTTGAGGATCTTGTCGTCGCGGTTGTGCGGGCGGAACCAGGCGCTCTGCGTGAGGATGGGTTCGAGCGAGAAGGCCGAGCCGAGGTGCGCGTTGAGTTCGTCGCGGAAATCGTGCGGGGTGAAGATCCGATGGGTGACCAGGTCCTCGCGCAGGCCGGGCAGGTAGTGCCGCTCGAGGTACTCGAAGATGCGGTCGCGGTATTTAGGCCCCTCGACCGCCCAATCGATGTTCGCCGTGCCGAGATGCGGAACGGGCGCCAGCACGTAATGGCTGGCGCAGCCCTCCGGTGCCAGCGAGGGATCGGTCACGCAGGGCGCATGCAGATAGAGCGAAAAATCCTCGGCCAGCGTCTCGCGCTTGAAGATCTCGTCGATCAGCTCGCGGTAGCGCGGGCCGAAGCAGACCGTGTGGTGTTGCAGGTGCGCGTGGCGGCGCTTGAGACCGAAATGAATGACGAACAGCGACATCGAAAAACGCTTGCCCATCAAGCGCCGGGCTTCCTCGCGACCGCGCGCCTCGTGGCCGAGCAGGGTGCGGTAGGTGTGCACCACGTCCGCGTTCGAGGCGACCGCCTCCGCGTCGAATCGACGCCCGTCTTCGGTGTGCACGGCGCTGATGCGGGCACCCTCCAGCTCGATCCGCGCGACCGGCGCGTTCAGTTCGAGCCGGCCACCAAGGTCGGCGAACAGCTTCGCCATGCCGGCGACCAGCGCGCCGGTGCCGCCGCGCGGAAACCACACCCCGCCCTGGCGCTCGAGCGCATGAATGAGCGCGTAGATGGACGACGTCTCGAACGGGTTGCCGCCTACCAGCAGCGAATGGAAGGACAGCGCCTGGCGCAGCCGGTCATCCTCGACGAACGAGGCGACCCGCCCGTACACGCTGCGCCACGCCTGCAACGTGGCGAGCTGCGGCGCGGCGGCCACCATGTCCCGAAACGACAGGAACGGCACGGTGCCGAGCTTGACGTAACCCGCCTCGTACACCGCCCGCGAATACGCCAAAAAGCGCCGGTAGCCGGCCACGTCACGTGGGTTGCGCGCGTGGATCTGCCGATCCAGCTCGGCCTGGTCATTGACGTAATCGAAGCGGTAGCCGTCCTCCCAGCACAACCGGTAGAAGGGACTGACCGGCAGCAGTTCGACGTAATCGGCCATGCGCCGGCCCGCACCGGTAAAGAGTTCGTCCAGCGCCGCCGGATCGGTGATGACGGTCGGCCCGGCATCGAAGGTGAAGCCCTGGTCATGCCAGACGTACGCCCGACCGCCCGGCTTGTCGCGCTTCTCCAGCAGGGTGGTCTGGATGCCCTCGCGTTGCAGGCGAATGGCCAGGGCCAGGCCGCCGAAGCCGGCGCCGATCACCACGGCTCGTTTTGCTTGGCTCATCGTGAATCCTTGCGGTGGAGATCATGGGCGACGAGTGCGCGCAGCGCCTCGCCAACCGGCACCGGCGGTTTGCCGGAGACGATGCGGATGCGGTCCGCCAGGGTCGACCGCGCCGCGTAGAAGCGCTGGATCAGCGGCTCGGGCAGGCCGTAGAAGCGCTGCATCACCTGCCAGCGGTGTTCGGGCCGGCCGGCGAGAAAGAGCATCCGGTTGAGCAGGCGGTAGAACCCGCGCCGCCGCCATTGGCGCAGCGAGTAGCCGCGGATGGCCTCGAACAGCGGGGCCGCCTCCCAGCAGTCGCAGGCGAGCAGAAAATCCGCCAGGCGCACCGCATCGGGCAGCGAATAGCCGGTGGTCGGATGGAACAACGCGGCGGCAAGCCCGGTCTGCGGCACCCCGCCCGCCTCGGCCCAGAAGGCTCGCGGGTCACCGCTGAGCACGATCGGCAGCACGCCGTGCTCTTCGCGCAGCACCTCGGCGATTCGCCAACCCCGGGCCGCGGCGTAGCCGGCGATCCGGGCGCGCAGGTGCTCGGCGGGCAGCGACTGGCCGTCAGCGTAATAGGTGTCCTCGATCAGCAACCGATCCGGGCCGAGCGGCAGCACATAAAGGAAGCGATAGCCATCGAGCTGGTCGACCGTCGCGTCCATGATCACCGGCTCGACGAGGCCATGCGCAGCGGCGAGCCGTACCTCCTGGCCGACGAACTTCTGGAATCCCAGCGCCAGATGCCGGCTCGCTCGCGGGCCGCGACCATCGAGCACCGCCCGCGCGGTGACGACACGACCGCACGCCAGGCGCACCTGCCGTGGCTGGATGTCGACCACGGCCGTGTCCAGCCGGACCACGTCCGCCAGCCGACCGAGCAGGCAGCGGTGGAAATGCGACGAGGTGAGGCTGGCGTAGCCGCTGTCCAGCCGCCGGGTCAGCGCCGGGAAGCGCACCTGGTAGCCCGGCCAGCGCGTTTCGACCAGCGGCGCGATCCAAGCGTGTTCGGCGGGCGTCAGGTCATGCTCATGGAACGACCAGGTGTGATTGCCACCCAGCCGCGTGCCCTGCTCCAGCAGCAGCAGGCGCAGATCCGGCCGGCATTGGCGCAGCCGCCACGCCAGCAGACCGTTCGCCAGCCCGCCGCCAACGAGGATCAGATCGACGTCAGGCGGCATGCTCGGCCTCGGTCACCGGCTCACCCGCACTGACAGCCCGCTCGGTCAGCATGGCTGCCCGTGCCGCGCCGCCGGCCTGTCGCACCGAATCGCCCACCGAGGCGGCGCGGCTGGCGAACGTCGGATCGTCCAGCAGCCGGCGCAACGCCTGGCCGATACGCCGCTGGCTGGCCCAGCGATGCCCGAGCCGCAGACCGGCCCCCTGGTAGGCCACGCGCGCCGCCACCCCCGGCTGGTCGAAGGCGATGGGCAGCGCCAGCATCGGCAAACCCGCGGCGAAGGCATCGAGCACGGTGTTCAGCCCGGCATGAGTGACCACCGCCTGCGCGCGGGCGAGCACGGCCCGCTGCGGTGCGAAATCCGTCACCCAGTCGGCGCCGTCGCGTTCGAGCCGCTGCACGCCGGCCCGGTCGAGCCCGCCGCAATGGGCCACCAGCACTTGCGCATCGAGCGCGCGGCAGGCGCGGACGATCCGGCGGAACAGCCCGAGCCGATCGCCCTGCAAGGTGCCGAGCGAGGCGAACACCAGCGGCCGTCGTGGATCGATCGACACCTCGAGCGGCGGCTCGGCCTCGACCGGCAGGCGCAGCGGCCCGACATGGTGGAAGTGCGCCGGCAAGGCAGCGCGTGGAAAGTCGAAGGCGGGGGTGGTCTGGCTGAGCTGCAGGAGCGGCGACAGGCACTCGCCCAGGTGCGCGCGCGCGGGCACGCCGAGTCGCTCGCAGTGACGCGCAATGACCGCGCCATGCGGCCGCATCAGGCGGTCGTAGACCCGCGTGCTGTGCAGGTTCAGCTGCTCGGCCCGGGGCGTCGCGCGATAGGCCCAAGGCATGACGGGCAGCGGCACCAGGGGCTCGCGGTTGAACGGCAGTGCGCAGGCGACGGACACGTAGGGCAGATCGAGGTGCTCGGCCACCAGCGCGCCGGCCGGCTCCATCTGGTCGGCGATCACCGCGTCGACCGCCAGCGCGCTGAGCACGCCCGGCACTTCGCGGCAGAGCATGTCGGTGGACGCGGCCATGTCGGCGATGACCCGCCCCAGACCACGGGGGCCGCCCGGTCGCGCCGCGCGGGCGACAATCGCGGCCATGCTGCCGGGTGGATGGCTGCCGGCGCCAACCGCCACGAAACCCGCCGCCGGCAAGCGCAACGCCATGCCGACATCCGCCTGCTGCACGAACACCACCTCGTGACCACGGCCAATCAATGCCTGCGACAGCGCTTCGAGCGCCCGCAAATGACTGTGGAAGGGCGGCGCAATCACCGCGAAACGGGTCATGGCGCGCACTCGGGGCAAGCGTGACGTGGCATCGGTCAGAGCTCCTCGGGCGCCAGCGGCAGCACCAGCCGCGCCCGCCCCAGCTCGGCCAGGTCGCGCGAGCCGGTGCAGAAGCAGGCCACCCGCAATTGCTCGATGAGAATCTGGAAGTGCTCGATCACCGCCTCGCTGCTCTCCAGCGCGCGCTCCAGCACGCCCGCCGCCTGGCCGACGAAATCGGCGCCGAGGCGGATCGCACGGGCCACGTCGACGCCATCGCGGATGCCGCCGGAGGCGATCAGCGGCGTTTTCGGGCAGGCGACGCGCGCCTCGTGGATCGCCTGTGCGGTCGGGATGCCCCAGCCGGCGAACGCCTGCGCGACGGCGCGCTGCCGGGCATCGATGCCGCGCTCCGCCTCAACCGCCGCCCAGCTGGTGCCGCCCGCACCGGCCACGTCGATGATCGCGACGCCGGCGTCGACCAGCTGCCGCGCGACCGTGGCGTTCAGCCCGGCGCCGACCTCCTTGGCCACCAGCGGCACCTCCAGCGCCCCGGCCAGCCGCTCGATCGCCTGAAGCACGCCGCGCCAGTCCCGGTCGCCGCCCCGCTGCACCGCCTCCTGCAAGGGATTGAAATGAATGATCAGCGCATCCGCCTCGATCATGCCGACCGCCCGGCGCGCCTGCTCCAGCCCGTAGCCGGCCACCAGCTGCGCCGCGCCGAAATTGGCCAGCAACGGCACCGAGGGGGCGAGCCGCCGCAGCTCGCGGGTCAGCCCCTGATCGGCGTCGCTTTCCAGCGCAACCCGCTGGGAGCCCACGCCCAACGCAATGCCCAGCGCCTGCGCCGCCTCGGCGAGGTGGCGGTTGATGGCCGCCGCACGGCGCGCGCCGCCGGTCATCGAGCTGATCAGCAGAGGCGCCTGGAGGGGCTTGCCGAGCAGCGACGTGCGCAGATCGATGGCATCGAGGTGCAACTCCGGCATCGCGCAATGCTCGAACCTGATGGCGTCCAGGCCGCTCGCCGTCACCGAGCGCGCGCGCGACGGGTCGAGCACGATATCGAGGTGATCGTTCTTGCGGGCCTCCAGCGCGCCGGTTCCGTCGCGGGGGGCATCGGCAGCAATCTCATCGCGGGGCATGGGAACCGTCGTGTCCTGAAAGTTGTAAATACTTATACAGTTTGTACAAGTCTTGTTAAAGTCCGTTCCGTTCACCTCGCGCGGAGGCGTCATGGCTCTTCTGTCCAATACCCGGCCCGGCCTGGCGCTGGAACCCGCACTGCTCGCCCTGCGCACCCAGGTCGACGCCCGGCTGGGCGAGCTATTGCCCGAGCCCGAACACGCGCAGGACCTCATCGCCGAGGCGATGCGCGAAGGCGTGCTGGCACCCGGCAAGCGCGTTCGTCCGCTGCTGATGCTGCTCGCGCTGCACGACCTGGACGCGCACGCACCGGGCGCCATCGACATCGCCTGCTCGCTTGAGATGGTGCATGCGGCCTCGTTGTTCCTCGATGACCTGCCCTGTATGGATGACGCCACGTTGCGACGCGGCCGGCCGACGCTGCACATCCGCTATGGCGAGGACGTCGCCGTGCTGGCCTCGGTGGCGCTGCTCAGCCATGCGTTTGCGGTGGTGGCCGCGGCGCCGGAGCTGTCCGCCTCGGTGCGCACCCGCGCGGTGGGGTTGCTGTCGCAAGCGATCGGCCCCTACGGCCTGGTGCGCGGCCAGTTCTACGACCTGCACGGCGGCCGCCAGGCGCGCGCGCTGGACGCGATCGCCACGGCCAACCAGCTCAAGACCGGTTCGCTGTTCATCGCCGCCCTGGAAACCGCCGGCCTCATTGCCGGCTGCAGTCGCGCCGACATCGCCTCGCTGCGTAGCGTCGCGCAGGAGTTCGGGCTCGCTTTCCAGCTGCTCGACGACCTGAACGACGGCAAGGCCAGCGAGCACACCGGCAAGGACGCCCATCAGGATCGCTACAAGACCACGGTCATCGCCCTGCTCGGTCGCGACGCGGCACGCCAGCAGCTGCGCCTGCATGTGCGCCGCGCCAACGCCCAGCTCGAACGGCTCGGGCTGGCCGACGGCCTGACCGCACAACTGCTCGCGCGGATCTTCGCTGACTGACGATTGACGCTGTTGTCGCTCCATCAGTGGCATGGATGGAGCTAGGCAGCCGAAAACCCCGCTCCTTAGACTCGGGCCACAAAAATGGAGGCTTCCCCATGTCCGAGACCCTGCTCAGCGCCCGCAACCTGGCATTCGAACTCTACGAAGTGCTGGACGCCGAGAGCCTGACCCAGCGCCCGCGCTACGCCGACCACTCGCGCGAAACCTTCGATGCCGCGATCGACACCGCTCGCGGTATCGCCGAGGAACTCTTCGCCCCGCACAACCGCAAGGCCGACGAGAACGAGCCGGTCTACCAGAATGGCGAAGCGGTGCTCATCCCCGAGGTGAAGCCGGCGGTCGACGCCTTCATCGAGGCGGGCTTTCTCACGGCCTCGCATGATTTCGAAGACGGCGGCATGCAGCTGCCCAACCTGCTGGCGCGCGCCTGCTTCGCGCACTTCCAGGCGGCCAACGTCGGCACCTCCTCCTACGCCATGCTGACGATGGGCGCGGCGCACCTGATCGAAGTCTTCGGCAGCGACGAGCAGAAGCGGCGCTTCCTCGAGCCAATGCACGCGGGCCGCTTCTTCGGCACCATGGCGCTGACCGAGCCGCACGCGGGCTCGTCGCTGTCCGACCTGCGCACCCGCGCCGAACCGGCCGGCGACGGCACCTATCGCCTGAAAGGCAACAAGATCTTCATCTCCGGCGGCGACCACCCGCTGTCGGAAAACATCGTGCACATGGTCCTGGCCAAGCTGCCGGATGCGCCGCCCGGGGTGAAGGGGATCAGCCTGTTCATCGTGCCGAAGCTCCTGGTCAACGACGACGGCTCGCTCGGCAAGCGCAACGACGTGACCCTCGCCGGGCTGTTCCACAAGATGGGCTGGCGCGGCACCACCTCCACCGCACTGAACTTCGGGGACAACGGCGAGTGCGTGGGCTACCTGGTCGGCGAGCCGCACAAGGGCCTGTCGTACATGTTCCAGATGATGAACGACGCGCGGATCGGCGTCGGCATGGGCGCCATCATGCTCGGCTACGCCGGCTACCTCTATTCGCTGAACTATGCCCGCGAGCGTCCGCAGGGCCGGCTGCCGGACGGCAAGGACCCGACCTCGCCGCAGGTGTCGATCATCGAGCACACCGACATCAAGCGCATGCTGCTGACTCAGAAGGCCTATGTCGAAGGCGCCTTCGACCTGGGCCTGTACGCCGCCCGGCTGGTCGACGACCAGCGCACCGCCGAGACCGAGGAGGCCCGCCAGAACGCCCATGAGCTGCTCGACCTGCTGACGCCGATCGTCAAGTCCTGGCCGTCCGAGTTCTGCCTCAAGGCCAACGAGCTGGCCGTGCAGATTCTCGGTGGCCACGGCTACACCCGCGAGTATCCGGTGGAGCAGTACTACCGGGACAACCGCCTCAATCCGATCCATGAGGGCACGCACGGCATCCAGTCGCTCGACCTGCTCGGCCGCAAGCTGATGCAGAACAAGGGCGCCGGCCTGCGCCAGTTGCTGGCGCTGATTCAGGACTGCACCCAGCGCGCCGGCCGCCACGCGTCGCTTTCGGCCCTGCGCCAGCCGCTGGAGCAGCACATCGCCCGCCTGACCCAGGTCACCCAGGCGCTGCTCGGCGATCTCGCCGCCGGCAAGATCAACCTGGCCCTGGCCAACTCGGCGCTGTACCTGAAGGTATTCGGCCATGCCGTGATCGGCTGGCGCTGGCTGGAACAGGCCATCCGCGCCGAGGAAGGTCTCGCGGCGGGCAACCCGGCCGATGCCGATTTCTACAAGGGCAAGCTGCAAGCGGCGCGGTACTTCCTGACCTGGGAAGTGCCCGGCTGCGCCCATGAACTGGCCCTGCTGGAAGCCCGCGATCCGACCTGCCTCGACATGCAGGACGCCTGGTTCTGAGACCTGCGAGGCGGCGTGCGCCGCCTCGTCATTCCCCGGCCTTCTTCGGTAAGCGTCGGTAACGCACCACGCCTTGTAGGAGCCGGCTTGCCGGCGATCAGGGTCAAGCCCAGCCTCGCGATCGGCCCGGATCGCCCGCAAGCGGGCTCCTACGGGGCGTGGCGCGCACTCGGAGCCGAGGCCGGGGGACAGTGGTATGCGGTCGATCCCGGAGCGGGCTTGGCGCCTTCTTCGGCAAGCGTCGGTAACGCATCGTCCCTGTAGGAGCCGGCTTGCCGGCGATCGGGCTCAAGCCCAGCCTCGCGATCGGCCCGGATCGCCCGCAAGCGGGCTCCTACAGGGTGTGGCGCGGCTGCGCATTGGGGGCCGCGGTCGTGGCGATAACGGGTATGCGGTCGATCCCGGAGCGGGCTTGGCGCCTTCTTCGGCAAGCGTCGGTAACGCACCGTCCCGCTCCACCCGTAGGAGCCGGCTTGCCGGCGATCGGACTCAAGCCCAGCCTCGCGATCGGCCCGGATCGCCCGCAAGCGGGCTCCTACGGGGTGTGGCGCGGCTGCGCATTGGGAGCCGAGGTCGCGGCAAGGATGGGTATGTAGGCCGATCACGGACCCGTCTGATCGGCGGACCGCAATGCAGGCGCAACCGTCTGGCGCGCCATTGCACGGGTTTTTTGACAGGCCACCGGCGGCTCGGGTTAAATCCTTGGCATTCCCTATGCATGCTTGACATCGGAACGGAGCCCTGCTTGGACGCCAACTACGTGAATCACCTGTTCCTGATCGGTGCCGTGCTGGTGGCTGCGAGCATTCTGATGAGCTCGCTTTCCAGTCGCCTCGGCGTGCCGATCCTGGTGATTTTCCTGGCCGTCGGCATGCTCGCCGGGGTCGATGGCATCGGTGGCATCGTCTTCAACGACTACTCCCTCGCCTACCTGGTGAGCAACCTTGCGCTGGCCGTCATCCTGCTCGACGGCGGCATGCGAACGCGCAAGGCAACGTTCCGCGTAGCGCTCTGGCCGTCGATGTCGCTGGCGACCGTAGGGGTCGCGATCACGGCCGGTCTGACCGGCGTCGTCGCCGCCTGGCTGTTCGACCTGCGGCTGATCGAAGGGCTGCTGATCGGCGCCATCGTCGGCTCGACCGACGCGGCCGTGGTGTTCAACCTGCTCAATGGCAAGGGCCTGAACGAACGGGTCGGCTCGACGCTGGAGATCGAATCGGGCAGCAACGATCCGATGGCGATGTTTCTCACGGTCACGCTCATCGGGATGATCGCCTCGGGCCAGACCAGCTTCAGCTGGGGCGTGCTGGTCAGCCTGCTGCAGCAGTTCGGCATCGGCATCGTGCTCGGCCTGGGCGGCGGCTGGCTGCTGCTCAACCTGATCAATCGGCTGTCGGTTGCCGACGGGCTCTACCCGCTGCTGGCCGTCAGCGGCGGCATCATGATCTACGCTCTGTCGGGGGCGATCGGCGGCAGCGGCATCCTGGCGGTGTACATCTGCGGCCTGCTGCTGGGCAATCGCCCGATCCGTAACCGCTACGGCATCCTGCACATGTTCGACGGCCTGGCGTGGCTCAGCCAGATCGGCATGTTCCTGGTGCTCGGCCTGCTGCTCACGCCCAGCGAGTTGCTGCCGATCGCCGTGCCGGCCCTGCTGCTGTCGCTCTGGATGATCCTCTTCGCCCGCCCGCTGTCGGTATTCATCGGGTTGCTGCCGTTCAAGAGCTTCAACCTGCGCGAGCGGCTGTTCATTTCCTGGATCGGCCTGCGTGGCGCGGTCCCGGTGATTCTTGCGGTGTTTCCGCTGATGGCTGGGCTGGAAAACGCCCAGCTGTTCTTCAACGTTGCGTTCTTCATCGTGCTGGTGTCGCTGCTGCTGCAAGGCACCACGCTCGGCTGGGCGGCGCGCAAGGCGAAGGTCGAGGTGCCGCCCTCGCCCTCCCCTGTCTCGCGCACCGGCCTGCAGGTGCACACCACCAGCCAGTGGGAGCTGTTCATCTATCGCCTGAGCGCCAGCAAGTGGTGCGTCGGCGCCGCGCTGCGCGAATTGAAGATGCCGCCCGGTACGCGCATCGCCGCGCTGTTTCGCGGTCACGAACTGCTCCACCCGTCCGGCAGCACGCGTTTGCAGGTGGGCGACATCCTCTGCGTCATCGGTCACGAGGCCGACCTTCCGGCGCTGGGCAAGCTGTTCAGCCAGGCCCCCAAGCGGGGCGAAGACCTGCGCTTCTTCGGCGACTTCGTCCTCGAAGCGGATGCGCAGCTGGGTGCGATCGCCGCGCTCTACGGCCTCAAGCTCGGTGAGCAGCCGGGCGAGCGGTCGCTCGGCGACTTCCTCACCGACCGCCTGGGCGGTCGCCCGGTGGTAGGCGACAGCCTCGAATGGAACGGCCTCACCTGGACCATCGCCGTGATGGAAGACGGCCAGGTACGCAAGGTCGGCCTGCGCTTCCCCGAAGGCGAGAAACCCGGCCCGTCCCTGATGTTCTGACGCCCGCCGGTCAGCCGCATCGACCGGGCGGACTCGCCGTGCCGGGGCAGACATTCTAGACTCGCGCCTCTTTCCCAGCGCCGATCGAACATGCCTGCGATGCGTTCCTTCCTGACTGCGGCCGTGCTGGCCGTCGTTCTACCCTTCACCGCCCATGCCGCGCCCGTACTGCCGGGGCTCGGCGGCGGCAGTTCCGCCGAAACCGAGCCCAAGGCCGCGCCGGCCACCGATCCGGCGCAGCGGTTCGCCGAGCAGACCCAGGCCAACGAGACGGCGCTCGCCGAACTCAAGCAGCAACTGGCCGAGGCGCCCAAACGCACGCGCGATGCCGAGCAGGCGCTCACGCAGCTCAAGAACAGCGCCGTCGTCGATGTCGCCAAGCGCTTCGGCGGCCTGTCCGTCGAGCAGCTGGAAAGCCGCCTCGCCGAACGCATGGAGCAGGTGGCGGACTGGCAGAAGGCGCTGACCGACGCCAACAGCCTGATCATCGCCGCACAGACCCGCCCCGAACGGGCGCAGGCGGAGATCAGCAGCAGCCAGGCGCGCATCCAGGAAATCAATTCCTTCCTCAAGAGCGGCCGCGAAAGCGGCAAGCCGCTCACCGATGAGCGCCGCGAGCTGCTGACCGCCGAGCTGGCCGCGCTCAGTTCGCTGATCGAGCTGCGCCGCCAGGAGTTGGCCGGCAACAGCCTGCTGCAAGAACTCGGCAAGAGCCTGCGCGACCTGATGAGCGAGCGCATCGGCCGCGCCGAGCAGGAAAGCCTGGCCTTGCAGACCCTGATCAACCAGAAGCGCCAGGCGCAGTCCGAACAGACGGTCGCCGAGCTGTCGCGCCAGGCGGAAAAAGCCGGCTCCGACGCCCTGCTGGCCGAGCAGAGGGCCGAAAACCTCAAGCTGTCCGACTACCTGCTGCGGGCCACCGAGCGACTCAACCGGCTGACGCGCGACAACCTCGAGACGCGCCAGCAGCTCGATGCGCTCAACCAGGCCGACCAGACACTCGAGGAGCAGATCGGCGTGCTCGAAGGCAGCCTGCTGCTGTCGAAGATCCTCTACCAGCAGCAGCAGGCCCTGCCGCAGATCGATCTCGACACCAACCTCGCCGACGAGATCGCCGACATCCGGCTGTACCAGTTCGAACTCAACCAGGAGCGTGAGCAGCGCGGCACGCCCGAGGCGTACGTCGATCGCCTGCTGGCCGCGCAGCCGGCCGAGGAGGTCACGCCGGAGCTGCGACGGGCGCTGGTCGAACTGGTCCGCGCGCGCAGCGAATTGCTCGATCGGCTCAACCGCGAGCTGAGCGCGCTGCTCAATGAATCCATCACCTTGCAGCTGAACCAGAAGCAGCTCCAGGACCGCGCCCATGCGCTGAGCGAAACGCTGGAAGAGCAGATGTTCTGGATTCCCAGCAACAAGCCGCTCGACTGGTCATGGTTCCGCAGCGTGCCGCGCCTGCTGGAAAACCAGCTCAAGGCGATCCCGTGGCGCTCGGCGCTGGAAAAGCTGGCCGACGGTCTGCTCGAACGCCCGCTGCTGTTCCTGCCGCTGCTGCTGCTGATCGCCGCGCTGCTGTGGCGGCGCCGCGCGATCAACGACAAGCTCGAGACGCTGAGCCAGGACGTCGGCCACTACCGCCGCGACAGCCAGCTGCACACGCCGCTGGCCCTGCTGCTGAACCTGCTGCTGGCTCTGCCGGTGGCGCTGTTCCTGGCGCTGTGCGGCTATCTGTTGCAGATGGACGCACGCGGGCAGAACTACGGCCTCGGGGCGGCCCTGTTCGAAATGGCCCAGGCCTGGCTGGTGTTCTACACCGCCTACCGCATGCTCTCGCCGGGCCGGGTCGCGGAGCTGCATTTCGGCTGGTCCAAGCCGCAGGTGGCCTTCCTGCGCGATCGCATCCGCCGGCTGGGCTTCGTGGTGCTGGCGCTGGTCGCCGTAGTCAACGTCGCCGAGCACCAGCCGGCGAGCCTGGCCGAAGACGTGCTCGGCATCGCCGTGGTCATCGCCTGCTACGGCCTGATGAGCTGGGGACTGGTGCGCGTGCTGCGCAAGGGCCCGGCGAGCGAGAACGCGCCCCCGCTGCGGGTGCTGATCGGGCTGGCGTTCAGCCTGCTGCCGCTGGCACTGATCGGCGTGGTCGCGATGGGCTACTACTACACGGCGCTGAAACTGACCGACCGGCTGATCGACACCCTCTACGTGATCATGCTGTGGGTCGCGCTCGAAGCCACCGTGGTGCGCAGCCTTACCGTCGCCGCACGGCGGCTGGCCTACCAGCGGATGCTCGCGCGCCGCCAGGCGCAGGCGGAACAGGGCGACGGCATCGAAGCCGGTGGCGAGGCGGCGATGGACATCGAGCAGGTCAACCAGCAGTCGCTGCGCCTGGCGCGCCTGGCGTTGCTCGGCCTGTTCCTCGCGGCGCTGTACTGGGTGTGGGCCGACCTGATCTCGGTGGTGTCGTACCTCGATAACGTCACGCTCTACCAGTTCACCTCCGCCGACGGCACCAGCACCGATGCGATCAGCCTGTCCAACCTGCTGAGCGCCGTGCTGATCATCGCCATCACCATCGCTCTGGCGCGCAACCTGCCGGGCCTGCTGGAGGTGCTGGTGCTGTCGCGCCTGCAACTGGCGCAGGGCAGCGCCTACGCCACCGCGACGCTGTTGTCCTACGCGCTGGTGGCCATCGGCGCGGTGTCCACGCTGTCGACGCTCGGCGTGAGCTGGGACAAGCTGCAATGGCTGGTCGCGGCGCTCTCGGTGGGCCTGGGTTTCGGCTTGCAGGAGATTTTCGCCAACTTCGTTTCGGGCCTGATCATCCTGTTCGAGCGGCCCGTGCGGATCGGCGACGTGGTGACCATCGGCAACCTGTCCGGGACGGTGAGCCGGATTCGCATCCGCGCGACCACCATCACCGATTTCGACCACAAGGAAATCATCGTCCCGAACAAGACCTTCATCACCAACCAGTTGATCAACTGGTCGCTGAGCGACACCGTCACCCGCGTCACGGTGCGCATCGGCGTGGCCTACGGCTCGGACCTCGACCTAGTACGTCGGCTGCTGCTCCAGGCCGCCGAGGAAAACCCGCGGGTGCTGCCCGATCCCGAGCCGCAGGTATTCTTCCTCGCGTTCGGTGAGAGCAACCTCGACCATGAGCTGCGCATCCACGTCCGCAAACTGGACGACCGCAACCCGGCGATCGACGAGATCAACCGATTCCTCGACCGCGAACTGGTGCGCCACGGCGTGATCGTCGACTTCCGCCGCGTGGACGTCTTCCTGCGCAACGGCCAGGGCCAGGAAGTCCAGCTCGACGGTGTGCGGACCCTCCCGGCCGGCCCCGACGATACCGCGCAGCCGAGGGCATGAACGGTTGGTCCGCACGCGGTTCGAAAAAGACATGCCATCCTGCGCCTCGACCGGGAGCCGCTCTTGAAAACGCTCGATGACCTGCGGTTCGACAACCGCTTCGCCCGCCTCGGCGATACCTTCTCCACGCCGGTGCTGCCGCAGCCGCTGGACGACCCGCAACTGGTGGTCGCCAGCGCCAACGCACTGGCCTTGCTCGATCTGGACCCGGCGGTGACCGACGATCCGCGGCTGGTGCAGATCGCCTCGGGCGCGGCGCTGTGGTCCGAGGCCGAACCGCGGGCGATGGTCTATTCCGGCCATCAGTTCGGCGCCTACAACCCGCGCCTCGGGGATGGTCGCGGGCTCCTGCTGGGCGAAGTGGTCAACGACGCGGGCGAGCATTGGGACCTGCACCTCAAGGGCGCCGGCTCGACGCCCTATTCGCGCATGGGCGATGGCCGCGCCGTGCTGCGCTCGTCCATCCGCGAATTCCTCGCCAGCGAGCACCTGCATGCGCTCGGCATCCCGTCATCGCGGGCCCTCTGCGTGACGGGCTCGGACACCGTCGTCTACCGCGAGCGCCCGGAGCGCGGCGCCATGCTGATGCGCCTGGCGCACAGCCACGTGCGCTTCGGTCACTTCGAATTCTTCTATTACACGCGCCAGCACGAAGCGCTGCGGACGCTGCTCGATCACGTCGTGCAATGGCACTACCCCGACTGCCTGGAGCACCCCGAGCCGTACACCTTCTTTTTCCGCGCCGTGCTCGAAAGGACCGCCGCGATGATCGCGCGCTGGCAGGCCTACGGCTTCTGCCACGGCGTGATGAACACCGACAACATGTCGATCCTCGGCATCACCTTCGACTTCGGCCCGTACGCCTTCCTCGACGACTTCGATGCGCGGTTCATCTGCAACCACTCCGACGACAGCGGTCGCTACTCCTTCGAGAACCAGGTACCGATCGCCCACTGGAACCTCGCCGCGCTGGCCCAGGCGTTGACCCCCTTCGTCGAAGTCGAGCGGCTGCGCGCGAGCATGGACCTCTTCCTGCCGCTGTATGAAGCCGAATGGCTGGACCTGATGCGGCGCCGCCTGGGCTTCACCCTGGCGCAGGAGGGCGACAAGGCCCTGGTCCAGCGGCTCTTGCAGCTGATGCAGGGCAGCGCCGTGGACTACACGCGGTTCTTTCGAGAGCTTGGCGAACACGCGCCCGAAGCGGCGCTGCAACGGTTGCGAAACGAGTTCGTCGACCTGGCCGGGTTCGACGCCTGGGCGGCGGAATACCGCGCGCGCAGCGAGGCCGAGGGTAGCGATCAGGCCGATCGCCAGGCGCGCATGGCGCAGGTCAATCCGCGCTACATCCTGCGCAACTACCTGGCGCAACAGGCGATCGAGGCCGCGGAGGCCGGCGACTACGCCCCGGTGCGCGAGCTGCATCGCGTGTTGTCCCGCCCCTTCGACGAACAAGCCGGCATGGAGCGCTATGCCGAGCGCCCGCCCGAGTGGGGCAAGCACCTGGAAATCAGCTGCTCGTCGTGACCACCGGTCGGTGGCTGGGCGCCGCCGCGCCGGTCAGGTCGACCGGTCGCTACCCGGCGACCTGACCGGGTGCGCCGAGCAGCCAGCCCAGTCCCAGCTGGACATGCTCGACCGCGCTGTCGATCAACGGCAGCGGGCGCTCACCGGTGGCCAGCAGCAGACCGATTTCGGTGCAGCCGAGAATGGCGGCGTCCGCGCCCGCCTCGCGCCCCTCGACCAGGACCTGCCGGTAGAAGGCGCGCGTCTGCTCCGTGAACCGGCCCTGGCACAACTCGGCGAAGATGGCGCGATCGATCTCCACCTGCGCCGCTTCGCTCGGCACCATGACCTCGACGGCATAACGCTCGCCCAGGTAGTCGCGCAGAAAGGGCTCGCGCATCGTGAAGGCCGTGCCGAGCAGCAACGGCCGCCGGTAGCCGCCGGCCTGCAGCGCGCGGCCGATCGCATCGCCGATGTGCAACAGCGGGATCGTCGTCGCCGCCTCGATCACCGGCACGACCTTGTGCATGGTGTTGGTCGCCAGCAGCACGGCGGTGGCGCCGGCACGCGCCAGCCCTTCGGCGGCCGAAGCCAGTTGCCGTCCGGCCTCGGCCCAGTCCCCGCTGCGTTGCAGGGCAGCGATCGCGGCGAAATCCGTCGAATGCAGCAGCAACGGCGCCGAGTGCAACCCGCCGAGGCGATCGCGCACGCCTTCGTTCAGCAGCCGGTAGTACAGCGCAGTCGACTCCCAGCTCATGCCAGCGATCACACCAAGCGTATTCATGGGTCCTGACCTCCCTTGCGACGATTGTTCGAGCATGCGCGCCCGCTCGACGATTCGCGAGCACAGTCACGGGCGATTCGGCCGGCACACCTAATAACCAGAACGAATATGCACAGTCTTAAACGATTCTGGACGCTCTAAGGGACGCCCTCTAAGGTGCGCTCTTGCTGAAACCCCGCCACGCTCGCGCTAGGGAATTCCATGTCTGGCGATCTCCTCCCCCTGCTGTTCGTCACCGGCCTGCTTGGCTGGGTACTGGTTTCGTTCGTGCGCGAGACCTGGAGTCCCGACATCGTCGCCGGCATCGCCGTCGCCATCCTGCTGGCCACTCAGTTGCTGACCCCGGCAGAGGTGCTGAGCGTGCTGTCCAACCCGGCGCCGATCACCATCGCCTGCATGTTCATCCTGTCTGCGGCGCTCGAGCGCACCGGTTGCATCGACGTGCTGGGCGAATGGCTGGGCCGCCGGGTCGGCACCAGCCCGGACCGGGTACTGGCCGGCCTCATACTCACGGCGCTGGCGGTGTCCGCCTTCCTCAACAACACGCCGGTGGTGGCGATTCTCACCCCGGTCGCCATCGCGCTGGCACGCCGCGCCAGCACCTCACCGTCCAAGCTGCTGATTCCGCTGTCCTACGCCACCGTGCTTGGCGGCATGCTGACCATGATCGGCACCTCGACCAACATTCTCGTCGATGGCGTCGCCCGCAAGGCCGGGCTCGAGCCGTTCGGCATGTTCGAAATCACCCCCGCGGCGCTCGCCTTCGGTGCGGTCGGCTTCGTCTACCTGATGCTGTTCAGCAACCGGCTGCTGCCGGACCGCGAAACCCTGTCCCGCCAGCTGCGTCCGGATCTGGGCCGCACCTTCATGAGCGAACTGCTGGTGCCGCACGAATCGCCGGTGATCGGCAAGACGCTCAGCGAAGCCAACCTGAACGGTGGCAGCGGTCTGCAGGTGCTGAAGATCTTCCGCGGCGAGCACGAATTCACCGAGCCGGGCCACGCCTTTGCCCTCGCCGCCGGCGACCTGCTGGTGCTGCATGGCAAGGTGCGTGACGTGGTCGACCTGCGGGAGAACGGCAAGCTGGCGTTCAACCGCGGGGAGGCCTTCGAAACCGTCAGCAATCACGACGTGGTGCTGGTCGAGGCGATCGTCGGCCGCAACTCCCGTTACTGCCATCGCCCGATGCGCGATCTTGACCTCACCGCGCGCTACGGTATCGCGGTGCTCGCGGTGCATCGCCAGGATGAGAACGTGCAGAGCAACCTGGACGATTTCCAGCTCGAGTTCGGCGACGTCATGCTGGTCGAAGGCACACCGCAGCAGATCAAGCGCTTCGCCGACAACGGCGATCTGATCAGCCTCAACACGGTCAACGAGCGCGCCTATCGCCGCGACAAGGCACCCATCGCCCTGACGACGACGCTGGCGGTGATGGCCCTTGCGGCGCTCGGCATCATGCCGATCGAAGGCCTGGCGATCATTGGCTCGGCCTTGGTCCTGGCGACCGGCTGCCTGGACGTGGAAGACGCCTACAAGGCGGTCGAGTGGAAAATCCTGACCCTGATCCTCGGCATGCTGGCCATCAGCATCGCGATGGACAAGGTCGGGCTGGTCGATGCCGTGGTTTCGCACACGGTCGCGCTGCTGCCGCACGCCAGCCCGCTGGTCATGCTCGGATTCGTCTACCTGCTGACGACCGTGCTGACCGAGATTCTTTCGAACAACGCCGTCGCCGTGCTCGTCACGCCGGTTGCCATCGGCCTGGCACAGAGCCTCGGGCTCGATCCAAGGCCCTTCGTCGTCGCGGTGATGTTCGCCGCCAGCATCAGCTTCGCCACCCCCATCGGCTACCAGACCAACACCTTCGTGTACAACGCCGGCGGGTATCGATTCAGCGACTTCATGCGCATCGGCATTCCGCTGAACCTGCTGATGGTCATCGTCGCGCTGATCGTCATCCCGCTGATCTGGCCGCTGGTTCCGGCCTGACGGCTTGACTTCGTCGCCGCAGGCACCACATTCGAAGGAACCCTTGCCGGAGCCCTGCGATGACTAATCCTCTGCTCGTTCCCTGCGCGCACTGCGCGAGCCTCAACCGAATCCCCGCCGAGCGGCTTCGCGACCAGCCGCGCTGCGGCCGCTGCAAGGCGGAGGTCCTGCCGGCGGCGCCGTTCGAGCTCGACCAAGCCCACTTCGCCAGCCAGCTCAAGGGCGACCTGCCGCTCCTGGTGGACGTATGGGCTCAATGGTGCGGACCTTGCCGCAGCTTCGCCCCGACGTTCGCCCAGGCGGCCAGCCAGCTCCAGGGCGTCTGTCGCCTGGCCAAGCTGGACAGCGAAGCCAACCAGGCGCTGTCGGCGCAACTCGGGATTCGCTCGATTCCAAGCCTCATCCTCTTTCGCGACGGGCAGGAAGTGGCGCGCCAGAGCGGTGCCTTCGCCCTGCCGCAACTGCTCGGCTGGCTCGCGTCGCATGGCGTGAAGGCCTGATCGAGCGGCCCCTTGAGCGTACCCGACGGATGCCGCCGACCGTCCGTCGCAATACTGTCGCTTTGCCATGCCTCTCATCCGGAAGTGACGGCCGGCGTTTGCCTGGCTTAATCCCGGCCTAGATAATGCCGCCACTTCAAGCGAGACGGCCGGCGGCTCAAGCACCGGTCCAGAGGGCTTGCTACGGCGCCTGGCGGCAGGGATCCCTGATCGGCTCACATCCTCCGGCGCCTGCCAGGCCTCACACGGCAATTGATTCGATGACAGGCGCGGAGCGCTTCGACCAAGCGATGTCGGCTTCCAGCCCCACGCTCGACGCAGCCACGCGCGCACACGGATAACGCGTCACGGACGCACACGCTGTTTTCGCCATTCCCATGGCGACGCGCTCTGGTTGAGCGCTTTTTACTGGGGGAGACGTAATGACCGAGTACAACGAAACGGCGCTTGCACCCGATGCGCAGCGGCAGACCGAGGCATCGGATGCCGCCGGCCGGCACGCGGCGAGCCATGAAGAGGACTGGTTCAAGCCGTGCGCGGTGATCCCCGTCCATGACCAGCAAGACAGGCTGGCAAAGGTGCTGCGTACGCTGCGCGACGAAGACATCCCCTGTGTACTGGTTGATGACGGTTCCTCGCCAGAAGCGGCCCGACTGATGGATGAACTCGCCCGTGAGCCGGGCGTACAGCTGGTTCGTCACGCCCATAATCAGGGCAAGGGCGGCGCGATGGTCAGTGGGCTGCGTGAGGCCGCACGACTGGGCTATTCACATGCGTTGCAGATCGAACTGGACGGCCGTTACGACCTGAGCGCCATCGGCCAGTTGCTCGACCGGGCAAGCCAGGCACCGGACGCCCTCGTCTGTGGCTACGACCCGAGCGAGCGGAGCCTTGGCCAGGCGTTGGCGCGCCTCTACACGCTGTCCGCCTCCATCCGGGACGTCCGTTGCAGTCTACGGGTGTATCCGCTGGCGACGACCTTGGCATTCGCCAATCGCATCGATCTCGCGGCTCGCACAGGTTTCGACATGGAAATCCTGGTGCGCCTGCATTGGGAGAACCAACCGATGGTATGGCTGCCGACGTCCGCGATCCGGCCCGCTGGATCGAGTGTGTCGGTCCAGGGCTGCCTGGAGCTCGCGGCGATGCACGCCCGGCTGTTCCTCGGCCTGCTGATGCGTGCGCCTGCCCTGCTGCTGCGTCGACTCAACGACTGAACCGGCGCGCACCCGCACGGTGCGCCCGCCGCGATTCCGATCCGCCGCCAGCCGGCGTGATCGCGCCGTCTGCCGCTGCGGCCTCTTCCCTCCCCGGGCCGCGCCACCTCTCCCTGGTCGCCGTGCCGCTAGCTGCGTGCGGCGACCGGAACATCGGCGGCCGCCCGAGAGTCCATCTTCGATAGAGGCGATCGACGAGCCCGCCGGGCGTCGTCACGCCAGCCGCTGCCGGAGACCTTGATGACCACGCGCGACCACAAATTCGAGATCAACTACATCTTTCGCAACGACCCGATGGCCGAGGTGGTCGACGCCACCGAAGAAACGCTGCCGCAGCATGAAGCCGTGCGCCTGCTGCTGGAGAAGCACCACGGCGAGATCGGCGATCCCTCCGGCGTGCCGTCACGCGACGCCAAGCCGGAGGACATCCTGCATTTCGCCCAGGCCAACCAGATCACCGACGTTCGGGTAACGAAGGTTCACATCGACTCGCGCGGCGATACACCGGGACACTACAAGCAGCCCTGACGCTCTGCGCGGCTGCCGCCTCACGCGTGGTAGCGCGCCGACAGCTCGTGTACCGCCTCGATGAAGGCGCCGGCGTGGGCGGGGTCGACCTGCGGCGTGATGCCATGTCCGAGGTTGAAGACATGCCCATTGCCCGCGCCATAGGCCTCCAAGATGCGCGCCACTTCGGCGCGGATCGCGGCAGGCTTGGCGTAGAGCACGGACGGGTCCATGTTGCCTTGCAGCGCCACCTTGTTACCGACCCGCCGGCGAGCCTCGCCGATGTCGCACGTCCAATCGAGGCCGAGGGCGTCGGCACCGGCTTCGGCCATGCGTTCGAGCCACAACCCGCCGTTCTTGGTGAACAGGATGACCGGGATTCGGCGCCCGTCCTGCTCGCGAATCAGTCCGCTGACGATGCGCTGCATGTAGGCGAGGGAGAACTCCTGATAGGCCGCGGCCGACAGGTTGCCGCCCCAGGTATCGAAGATCTGCACCGCCTGGGCGCCGGCCCGTATCTGGCCATTGAGATAGGCCGTGACGGCCTGGGCGAGCTTGTCCAGCAGGGCGTGCATGGCGGCGGGATCGTCGTAGAGCATCGCCTTGGACAGGCGGAAGTCCTTCGATGAGCCGCCTTCGACCATGTAGGTCGCCAGCGTCCAGGGGCTGCCGGAAAAGCCGATCAGCGGCACCCGCCCATTGAGTTCGCGGCGGATGGTGCGCAACGCATTCATGACGTAGCCGAGGTCCTGCTCGGGGTCGGGTACCGGCAGCGCATCGATGTCGGCGCGGTTGCGCACGGCCTTGCGAAAGCGCGGGCCTTCTCCGGTCTCGAAATACAGGCCCAGCCCCATGGCATCCGGCACGGTGAGAATGTCGGAAAAGAGAATGGCGGCGTCCAGCGGATAACGGTCCAGCGGCTGCAGCGTCACTTCGCAGGCCATCTCCGGGTTCATGCACAGCCCCATGAAATCCCCGGCCCGCTCGCGGCTGGCGCGGTACTCGGGCAGGTAGCGCCCGGCTTGGCGCATCATCCAGACCGGGGTCACATCGACAGGTTGCTTGAGCAGCGCGCGCAGGAATCGGTCGTTCTTCAGAGGGGCGATCATGGCTGGGTTCCGGGCGAAAAAGTGGCGGCATTGTCGCAAAGCACCAAAAAAAAGGCACGGCGGGTGCCGTGCCTTTCATCTATGGGCTTGATTAGGGTCAGGTAACCCGGCGCTTACACGCCGAGGTAGTCGAGGATGCCGTTGGCGGCCTCCCGCCCTTCGAAAATCGCGGTGACCACCAGATCCGATCCGCGCACCATGTCGCCGCCGGCGAATATCTTCGGATTGCTGGTCTGGTGCTTGAATTCGCCGATTTCCGGCGCAATGACGCGCCCCTGGTTGTCGGTCCTGATGCCCAGCTGCTCGAACCAGGGCGCCGGACTGGGACGGAAGCCGAACGCTATGACCACGGCATCGGCGGGCAGGATTTCCTCGGAGCCGGGGATCGGCTCGGGGCTGCGACGCCCGCGCGCATCGGGCTCGCCCAGGCGCGTCTCGACGACCTTGACGCCCTCGACCTTGCCATCGCCAACGATTTCGATCGGCTGGCGGTTGAACAGGAACTTCACGCCCTCTTCCTTGGCGTTCTTCACTTCACGGCGCGATCCCGGCATGTTTGCCGCGTCGCGACGATAGGCACAGGTGACGCTCTTGGCGCCCTGGCGAATCGAGGTCCGGTTGCAGTCCATCGCGGTGTCGCCACCGCCCAGCACCACCACCTTCTTGCCCTTCATGTCGATGAAGTCTTCCGGTGCCTTCTCGAAGCCAAGGTTGCGGTTGACGTTGGCGATCAGGAAATCGAGCGCATCGTAGACGCCCGGCAGGTCTTCGCCCGCGAAGCCACCCTTCATGTAGGTGTAGGTACCCATGCCCATGAAGACCGCGTCGTACTCGGCGAGCAGATCGTCGACCGATACGTCCTTGCCGACCTCGGTGTTCAGGCGGAACTCGATGCCCATGCCGGTGAAAATCTCACGCCGGCGGCTCAGGACGGTCTTCTCGAGCTTGAACTCGGGGATACCGAAGGTCAGCAGGCCGCCGATCTCGGGGTTGCGATCGAATACCACCGGGGTCACGCCGTTGCGCACCAGCACGTCAGCGCAGCCCAGCCCGGCCGGGCCCGCACCGATGATCGCCACCTTCTTGCCGGTCGGCTTGACCTTCGACATGTCGGGGCGCCAGCCCATCGCGAAGGCCGTGTCGGCGATGTACTTCTCGACCGAGCCGATGGTGACCGCGCCGAACCCATCGTTCAGAGTGCAGGCGCCTTCGCAGAGCCGATCCTGTGGGCATACCCGGCCGCAGACTTCCGGCAGGGTGTTGGTCTGGTGAGCCAGTTCGGCGGCCGCGAGGATGTTGCCTTCCGACACCAGCTTCAGCCAGTTTGGGATGTAGTTATGAACCGGGCACTTCCATTCGCAGTAGGGATTGCCGCAGCCCAGGCAGCGATGCGCCTGCTCGGACGCCTGCTGCGGCTTGAAGGGCTCGTAGATTTCGACGAACTCCTTCTTGCGCTGGCGCAGAAGCTTCTTCTTCGGATCCTTGCGGCCGACCTCGATGAACTGGAAGTCGTTGTTCAGACGTTCAGTCATATCAAACCTCGTTGCAGCAGCCGCTAAGGCAGACGCGGCTGCAGGTCAATCACGGGGAGCGGCAGCCAGGCGGCTGCCACTCGAAGCGGCAGAGTTATTGTGGGTTGGCGCGCGTGGTCGAGAGCAGCGAAGCCAGGCTTGCCGCCTTCGGCTTGACCAGCCAGAACCGACGTAGGTAGTCGTCAAGATTCTCCAGCAGCTCGCTGCCCCACTCGCTCGCGGTCTCGGTGACGTACTCGGTCAGCACCTCTTGCAAATGGCTGCGATAGGCCTCCATCGCTTCACCGGTGATGCGCTGAATACCGACCAGCTCGTTGTTCAGACGATCGACGAAGGTGTTGTCGAGGTCGAGCACATAGGCGAAGCCGCCGGTCATGCCGGAGCCGAAGTTGTGACCAGTCTTGCCGAGTACGCAGATGAAACCGCCGGTCATGTATTCGCAGCAGTGATCGCCCGTACCCTCGACGACCGCGTGTGCGCCGGAGTTGCGCACGCCGAATCGCTCGCCGGCGGTACCGGCCGCGAACAGCTTGCCGCCGGTGGCCCCGTACAGGCAGGTGTTGCCGACGATCGCCGAATCGCGTGACTCGAAGACGCTGCCCTTGGGCGGGGTGATGATCAGCTTGCCGCCGGTCATACCCTTGCCGACGTAGTCGTTGGCATCGCCTTCCAGGCGCAGCGTCAGGCCGCCCGCGTTCCAGACACCGAAGCTCTGGCCCGCCGTGCCCTTGAAGTTGAAGGTGATCGGCGCGTCGGCCATGCCCTGGTTGCCATGCACCCGCGCGATTTCGCCGGATACGCGAGCACCGATCGAGCGGTCGCAGTTGCAGATGCCGAGCGAGAACTCCCCACCCAGGCGGCCATCGATCGCCGGCTTCGCCAGCTTGACCATTTCCTCGGCGAGCAACCCCTGATCGAACGGCGGGTTCTTCTCGACCTGGCAAAACTGCGGCTTGTCCGCCGGGATGTGATCGCTGCCCAGCAGCGGCGTGAGGTCCAGGTGCGCCTGCTTTTCGGTGTCGCCCGGCAGCACTTCGAGCAGATCGGTCCGCCCGATCAGCTCCTGCAGGCTGCGCACGCCGAGCCGCGCGAGCCACTCGCGGGTTTCGCTCGCAACGAAGGTGAAGAAGTTGACCACCATATCGACGGTGCCGATGAAGTGTTCCTTGCGCAGCTTGTCGTTCTGGGTGGCGATACCGGTCGCACAGTTGTTCAGGTGGCAGATGCGCAGGTACTTGCAGCCCAGGGCGATCATCGGAGCCGTACCGAAACCGAAGCTCTCGGCGCCGAGAATGGCGGCCTTGATGACGTCGAGACCGGTCTTCAGGCCGCCATCGGTCTGCACCCTGACCTTGCCCCGCAGATCGTTGCCGCGCAGGGTCTGGTGCGTTTCCGCCAGGCCCAGCTCCCACGGCGAGCCGGCATAGCGGATCGAGCTGAGCGGCGATGCCCCGGTGCCACCGTCATAGCCGGAGATGGTGATCAGATCGGCATAGGCCTTGGCCACGCCTGCCGCGATGGTGCCTACGCCGGGTTCGGCGACCAGCTTGACCGAGACCAGCGCGCCCGGGTTGACCTGCTTGAGGTCATAGATGAGCTGCGCCAAGTCCTCGATCGAATAGATGTCATGGTGCGGCGGCGGCGAAATCAGGGTGACGCCGGGGACCGCATAGCGCAGCCGCGCGATGAGCCCATTCACCTTGCCGCCCGGCAGCTGTCCGCCTTCGCCGGGCTTGGCGCCCTGGGCGACCTTGATTTGCAGCACCTCGGCATTGACCAGGTATTCGGGCGTCACGCCGAATCGGCCGGTCGCGACCTGCTTGATCTTGGAGCTGCGTACCGTGCCGTAGCGTGCCGGATCTTCGCCGCCTTCGCCCGAGTTGGAGCGTGCGCCGATCCGGTTCATCGCCTCGGCGATGGCCTCGTGCGCTTCGGGGGACAAGGCGCCGAGCGAAATGCCCGCCGAATCGAAGCGCTTGAGAATCTGCTCGAGCGGCTCGACCTCTTCCAGTGCCAGCGGCTTGTCGGCCAGCTTGATCTTGAGAAGGTCGCGCACCATCGCGACCGGTCGCTGGTCGACCAGCGCGGTGTATTCCTTGAAGCGATGGTAATCGCCCTGCTGCACGGCGACCTGCAGGGCGCTCACCACGTCCGGGTTGTAGGCGTGGTATTCGCCCCCGTAGACGAACTTGAGCAGCCCGCCCTGCTGGATCGGGCGACGGTTGTTCCAGGCCTCGACCGCCAGCAGCTTCTGTTCGTTCTCCAGGTCCACGAAGCGTGCGCCCTGGATTCGACTGGCGACGCCACGGAAACAGAGCTCGACCACCGATTCGGACAGGCCGACGACTTCGAACAACTGGGCGCCACGATACGAGGCGACCGTCGAGATACCCATCTTCGACAGGATCTTCAGCAGTCCTTTGGAAATGCCCTTGCGGTAATGCTTGAACACTTCATACAGATCGCCCAGCACCTCGCCGGTACGGATCAGGTCGCCCAGTACCTCGTAAGCCAGGAAGGGGTAGACCGCCGTCGCGCCGAAGCCGATGAGCACGGCGAAATGGTGCGCATCGCGGGCGGTAGCCGTCTCGACCAGGATGTTGCAATCACAGCGCAGCCCCTTCTCCACCAAGCGGTGGTGGACCGCGCCGACCGCGAGCGATGCATGCACGGGCAGCTTTCCAGGCGCGATATGGCGGTCGCTGAGCACCAGCAGAACCTTGCCAGCACGCACGGCTTCCTCGGCCTGGTCGGCGATGTTTCGTACCGCCGCTTCCAGCCCGAGCTGCTCGTCGTAGTTCAGGTCGATCAGCTGCCGCTCGAACCCGGGGCGTTCCAGCGTCATGATCGTCCGCCACTTGGCCGGCGAGATGATCGGACTGGTCAGAATGGCGCGATTGGCATGGTCGGCGGTTTCCTCGAACACATTGCGCTCGGCACCGAGGCAAGTCTCGAGGGACATGACGATCGCCTCGCGCAGCGGATCGATCGGGGGATTGGTGACTTGCGCGAATTGCTGGCGGAAATAGTCATACGGCGAGCGGACCCGGCGCGACAGCACGGCCATCGGCGTGTCATCGCCCATCGAACCCACCGCCTCCTGGCCTTGTTCGGCGAGCGGGCGCAGCACCTGGTCGCGCTCCTCGAAGCTGACCTGGAACATCTTCATGTATTGCTTGAGCTGGTCCGGGTCGTAGAACGGGGACCCGTGATCGTGGTCCTCGAGCGTCGCCTGGATGCGCAGCGCGTTCTGGCGCAGCCACTTCTTGTAGGGCTGCTCCGACTTCAGGCGATTGTCGATATCGCTGGTATGCAGCACTTCGCCGGTCTGGGTATCGACCGCAAGGATCTGGCCCGGGCCAACGCGGCCCTTGGCGAGGACCTCCTCGGGCTTGTAGTCCCAGACGCCGACTTCGGACGCCAGGGTGATGTAACCGTTGGTGGTGGTCACCCAGCGCGCCGGGCGCAAGCCATTCCGATCGAGCAGGCATACCGCATAGCGTCCATCGGTCAACACCACGCCCGCCGGGCCATCCCACGGCTCCATGTGCATGGAATTGAACTCATAGAACGCGCGCAGGTCAGGATCCATGGTTTCGACGTTCTGCCACGCCGGCGGGATGATCATCCGCAGGCCGCGGAACAGATCCATGCCGCCGGTGACCAGCAGCTCGAGCATGTTGTCCATGCTCGACGAGTCCGACCCCGTCCGATTGACCAGCGGGTCGAGGCTCTGCAGGTCAGGAAGGTGTTCGTTGGTGAACTTGGTACGGCGGGCCTGCGCCCAGTTGCGGTTTCCGGTGATGGTGTTGATTTCACCGTTGTGAGCGAGGAACCGGAACGGCTGGGCGAGTGGCCACTTGGGCAGGGTGTTGGTGGAGAAGCGCTGGTGGAAGACGCAAATCGCCGTGGCCAATCGCTCGTCCCCGAGGTCCGGGTAGAACTGCGCCAGGTCGGCGGGCATCATCAGGCCCTTGTAGACGATATCCGTCTCCGAAAGGCTGCACACATAGAAGTCACCGTCAGCCTGCAAGGCGACTTCGGCACGGCGACGGGTGAAGAACAGCTTGATCCCGAAATCACGCGTCGACAGCCCTTCGCCAGCGACGAATACCTGCTCGATGCGCGGCAGCCGATCCAGCGCCAGGCGGCCGAGTACGCGCGTGTCGATCGGCACTTCGCGCCAGCCGACGAGCGTCAGCCCTTGCGCGGCGATCTGCTCATTGATGGCGTCGCGTGCAGCGTTGGCCTTGTCGGCCTCACGACTGAGAAACATCATGCCGACCGCGTAGCGCTCGGGGAGCGTCGTACCGAAGGTCTCCTGAGCCACGGCACGCAGAAAGGCATCGGGTTTCTGCATCAGCAGACCACAGCCATCTCCGGTCTTGCCGTCGGCATTGATGCCGCCGCGGTGGGTCATGCAGGTGAGCGATTGAATTGCGGTCTGTAGCAGGTGATGGCTTGCTTCGCCCTGCATGTGGGCAATCAGGCCGAAGCCGCAGTTATCCTTGAACTCTTCAGGACGATACAAACCTGCTCTCATAGGCGCTCCACCACTTAAAGTCTTTGCAATTCAAGCCGTTAGCAACGGCGCAGGGGCAATCCCCACCTTTTACGCGGGCAAAAGGGTGAGCAGTTTACATAGCGGTTTGTCGAGAAAACAATCCTTTTTCGCACGGCGCGACACCGCCTGCAGAAGGCGGTGTCATGGGGCCGGGGCCTAGCGGGCGCCGGTCATTTCGCGCTGGATATCACCGACGGTGCGCACCCATGGCTTTCCGGAGCGAAGAGCTTGCGGCAACTCGGCAATCGCCGCCTGGGCGGCGGCGCGCGACGTGAAATCTCCATAGGTGACGACGTAGAGCGGCTTACCCTCGTGCTGCTTGGTGTAATAGCGGAATTGGCCGCCATGCTTGGCAACCAGCGCCTGTGCGTTACGCTCCGTGCGTGTACCCAGCAACTGCACGACGAAGCGTGACGCCGGCCGCTCGGCATACCAGCCTGCGGCACCGACGGTCCCTGAGGCCGCCGAAGCAGCTGGAGCGGCCTTGGGCGTCGCACGCTCTTCCCGTGCCGGCTCCGGCGCTGGCTCGGCAGGCGCAGCTTCCGGTTCGCTGATCGCGATCTCGTCACGAGGCGGCGCCGCGGGCCTTGGTTGCACCGCTGTAGGCATAGGCGCAATCGGTTCTGTCGAGGAGGCGCTGTCGCCATCCAGGGGTTGCTGCGTTTCATCTTCACCGCCCGCTGAGGCGGCCAATGGCTCGCGAATCACCGGCTGGGCATCACCGACCAGAGGAAGCGGGATGGGCTGGTCACCGCCCTCGAACTCGATAGGCGCACCGGATGCAAGCTCCGGAGCAGAGGCCGGCTCCGCCCCTGGCGCGGCTGCCTCGTCTAGAGAGAGCGGCACCCCCGCGATTTCGGCCGGCTCCTCCGGTTCGTTCGTGCTGAACAGCCATGCAAGCACGACCACGAGAAGAACAGCCGCCGCTGCCGCCAGATGCTTTCGAGGAAGGGCGAATCCGCTGGCGGACCCTTTCCGCCCTTGCGAACGCTCCGCCTCGGCCTTTTCGATCAGCACGGCTTTCGCAGCAGCATTGAGCCTGCCCGGCCATCCCTCGGCCTGATCATGGATATCCTCGATCTGCTCCTCGCTGAAGAGCTCGATGCCATGCCCAGCAGCCTCAAGCCGCGCCGCCAGATAATCTCGGCTCTCCTCTAGCGTGTAGGGCTGCAATTCGATGGCGTGGAAGCGCTCCTCATCGCCCGCCAAGGCTTCCAGGCGAGAAGCCAGTGCCGGCTGCCCGAACAGGAAGACATGAGGACGCCCGTCAGGACTCCCTTCCGCGAGGCGCAACGCGGCATCCAGCCCTGACTCGGCAAGCCGGTCGGCGTCATCGACCAGGATGTAGACCTCCTGTCCGGTCAGGCCCAGCTGGACGACTTGCGCCAGCACAGTGGCCATCGACGAGCCGCCGGCATCCAGCCCCTGAGCGACCTGCTGAAGAATCGATTCGGACAAAGCACCGGCTTGCGCTGAGATGACGACCGTACGAACCGACTGCTTGTTGGTGCTGGCTACCAATGCCTGGCGCAACAAGGTCTTGCCGCTTCCAGACGGACCGGTGACCGCGAGCAGCAACTGACTGTAGCGGGCAAGGTGATGAAGCTGTCCCAAAACGGGTTTGCGCTGGGCCGGGTAAAACTTGAAGCCAGGCGTGCGTGCCGCGAACGGGTCGTGGGAAAAACCAAAATGCTCCAGATACTGGTCGTCAGCGCTCAGCTCGCTCTTGGCATCATGCACGTGCTTGCTCCTTCAATGCCTGATAGTCGGCTCGCAGCGTCTGCTCGAGCAGGCCCTGCTGAAAATCGCCAGTGACGATCGCTTCGCCAATCCGCCGCAGGAGGATGAGCCGCAGCTGCCCATCGAGGACCTTCTTGTCGACCGACATGAAGCGGGCGAAATCCTGCGCCGTCATGTCACTTGGCGGCGTTACCGGCAAACCAGCCGACGCCAGCAAGCGGATGGCACGATCGCGTTCCGGCTCGGTCAGCCAGCCCGACCGGCATGACAAATCCAGAGCCATCACCGTTCCGGCTGCAACCGCCTCGCCATGAAGCCAGGCACCATAGCCCTGATGGGCCTCGATCGCATGGCCAAAGGTATGCCCCAGATTGAGAATCGCCCGAATACCACCCTCACGCTCATCGGCCGAGACGATCCGGGCCTTGGCAGCGCAAGACTGATACACCGCGTGCTCGATTGCCGCCGGATCGAGTTGCCGAAGCGCATTCACGTTCTGTTCGAGCCAGCTGAAAAACGCCTCATCGCAGATCAGGCCGTACTTGATTACCTCAGCCAGTCCGGCTGACAACTCCCGCGGGGGCAAGGTACTGAGTGTCGTCGAGTCGATGAGCACGGCCTTGGGCTGATAGAAAGCACCAACCATGTTCTTGCCGAGGGGATGGTTGATGCCGGTCTTGCCGCCGACCGACGAATCGACCTGGGATAACAGCGTGGTGGGTACCTGGATGAAATCGACCCCCCGCTGATAACAGGCAGCGGCGAACCCGGTCATGTCACCGATGACACCACCGCCCAGCGCAATCAAGGTGGTGCGGCGGTCATGCCGCGCCTGAAGCAGGCCATCGAAAATAAGCTGAAGGGTAGGCCAATCCTTGTGCGCCTCGCCGTCCGGCAGAACGATGGAGATAACGGAGAATCCGTCCAGACTCTGGAGCAGGCGCTCGAGATACAGAGGCGCAATCGTCTCGTTGGTTACGATCGCCACCTGGCGTCCGCCGATATGCCGCCGAAGCAGATCAGCCTGGGCAAGGATGCCCTCGCCGATATAAATGGGATAGCCACGTTCGGCCAGATCGACCTTCAGAGTCTGCATAAAGCCCCCGACAGAAAGAGCGCTAGGATAGCGCAGCCGCCCCCGGGGTTTCACGCGACGCCGCGAGACCTTGCAGGCGATCGAGAATTTCCAGAACGACCAACCGCGGAGGACGCTCGTCCGTTTCGATGATGACATCGGCGATCAGGCGATAGAGCGGGTCGCGGACCGCCATCAAATTGGCCAGCACCTGGCCGGGATTGGGCGCCTGAAGCAAGGGCCGGTTGCGATCACGTGCAGTGCGATCGAGCTGCTGATCGACCGAAGTGTGCAGATAGATGACTCGCCCGCCAGCTTTCATCGCCTGACGGTTGTCCTCACGCAAGACGGCGCCGCCGCCGGTAGCCAGCACCAAGCCGGAGCACTGGCATAGTTCGGCGATCACGGCATGCTCGCGCTCGCGGAAGCCCTGCTCACCCTCGACATCGAAGATCCACGGGATGTTGGCTCCCGTCCGCTGCTCGATTTCCTTGTCGGAATCCTTGAACGGTAGCCGGAGCTCCTTGGCGAGCAGGCGCCCGATGGTGCTTTTGCCAGCACCCATCGGGCCTACGAGAATCAGGTTTTGCACTCAGTCAACGGCTCACCGCGATAGCTTGGTGGTCGATTATAGAGGGCGTGAGGAAAATCAGAAGCTCGGTCTTCTCATCGGTAACCCTGTCGCGCCGGAACAGCCGACCGACGTAAGGCACATCGCCCAGGAACGGAACCTTATCGACCGCCTTGCTTTGCGTATTCGAGAAGACACCGCCGATGACCACTGTCTCGCCATTGTCGACCAGAACCTTGGCGTTCACCTCGTTCTTGTCGATCGGCGGGACGCCATTGATTGCCCTCTGGTAATTCGGGGCATCCTTGGTGACCTTCACTTCCATGATCACCCGATTATCCGGCGTGATCTGCGGGGTGACTTCGAGCGACAGGGCAGCTTCCTTGAACGAGGTGCTGGTCGCGCCGCTCGACGACGCCTCCTGGTAGGGGATCTCCGAGCCACGCAAGATCTTCGCGGTCTCCTTGTCCGACGTCATGACCTTGGGCTGGGAAACGATTTCGCCATTGCCCGATGCTTCCATCGCGCTCAGCTCGAGATCGAGCAGCACATTGTCAGTCAGGTATGCGATACCGATACCAGAGGTAGCATCAAGCGCACCCAGGTCGACGAAGGGCGTATTCGCGCTCAGATCGTCACCGGTGTTGCCCGCCTCATCACCATTGTCATCCAGACCATAGATGGTGGTGTCGCCGCCGACTCGCGTACCGCCCCAGCGGACACCGAGACTCTTGTCGTAGTCGACGTTCGCCTCGACGATGCGCGCCTCGATCATGACCTGGCGAACCGGAATGTCCAGCTGCGCCACGATACGCCGCAACTCGTCGAGGCGATCCTGCGTCTGGTAAGCGATGATGTTGTTGGTGCGGTCGTCGACAGCGATGGAGCCGCGATCATCCGGCACGCCCTCGGCACTCGTAACGGACTGGAACAAGGCAGCAATATCCGAGGCCTTGGCATAGTTCACCTGGACCACTTCCCGGCGTAGCGGCGCCAGCTCGGCGAGCTGCCGCTTGGCTTCGAGCTCCTGACGTTCCCGCGCTGCGATCTCGTCGGCAGGCGCGACGAGCAGGACATTACCCACTTGACGCTTATCCAGCCCCTTGGTTTTCAGGACCAGGTCGAGCGCCTGGTCCCAAGGAACGTTTTGCAGCCGCAGGGTGATGTTGCCCTCCACCGTATCGCTGGCGACCAGGTTGAGGTTGGTGAAGTCGGCAATCAGCTGCAGAACCGAGCGAACATCGATGTCCTGGAAATTGAGCGACAGCTTCTCTCCGCTGTAGGCGAAGCGCTCAGCCTTGCGCTGTTCCAATTCGTCCTTCGCGATCGGCTTGACACTGATGGTCAAGCGATTGTCGGTCTGATAGGCCAGGTAATCGTAGTCGCCAGTCGGCTGGATACTGATGTTTACCGCGCCGCCCTCCATCTGCGATTTCACGAACCGAACCGGAGTCGCGAAGTCCTGCACATCCAGGCGCACCCTTAGCGCTTCGGGCAGGGTCGCGTCGGGGAAGCGAACCTGAATTTGCCCCCCCTTCTCTTCGATGACCGGATTGAGCGATGGGTCGGACAGCGAAATCACCACATTGCCGGCGCCATCCTCGCCTCGCTGAAAATCGATGTCCTGGATGGTATTGCTGGCGAGTGGGTGTGGCACCGGAGCAGGCGCCGTTACCGCCGTCGGCACCTGTGCAGTCGCGGCGACAGATGCTGTGCCCGCCGGGGACTCGCCCAGCACGACGTAGAGTTCATTGCCTTGGACGCGCGTCGAATAAGGCACCAACGACGTCATGTTGACGATCATCCGGGTGCGATCCTTGGCTTCGACGACGGTTACGCTACGTGCATTTCCAACGCCGAGCTCGCGGTTCTTCACCCCTAGCTGATTGGATACGCCGGGCAAGTCCAGAGCGATGCGCGCGGGCTGCTCGATCGTATAGCCGCGCGGCGCAGCGACGGGTTCGTCGAAGGAAAGCTTCAACTCCACCCGGTCACCGGGCAGCGACGCGACGTCCAGCGCCTTCAGATTGGCAGCGAAGAGTGCGGGCGAAATCATCATCGCCAGCAGCGAAATACCGAAACGAGAAAGGGAGCTCTTCATGAATTGCTTCCGTTGTGCAGGCTGCATGTAGGTGTCGGTGATAGCGCCAGTCATCATGAGCGCTCCTTCAAGGCGATGGTCCTCGGGCGCTCGAGCCAACCGCCATCGCCGTCCGGCACGATCTCGACGACTTCGATCGCCGCCTCGCCGATCTCGACGATGCGCCCATGGTTGCGCCCGAGGTAGTCACCGACCTTGACGCGGTGCACTCCACCGCCACCCTGGAGCAATCCATAGGTGGAGCCATCGTTGGATAGCGTTCCGACCATGGTGAAGCTTTCTATATTGAAGCCTTCGAGGAACTGCTTGATCCGCGTCTCATCAGGGCGGATCTCCTCGGATCCCTTTTGCTTGCGCGCCAGGTCGATCTTGATGGGAGGCTGAAACGGACTGCGCATCGCCGAGGCGCTATAGGTGAACGCTTCGTAAGGCTGGAATGCGGGCAGGGGCTCGATCGAACCCTTCGGCTTGGCCCTGACCTCGTCCATGTACGCCTGGAGGTCAGCGAAGTCTCCGCCACCCGAGCAGCCGCCCAGGGCACCGGCGAGACACAAGGCAATCAAGTGGATGTTCTTCACTTCTGAAGCCCCTTGTCGTTATACCGGTATGTCTTGGCGAGAATGCTCATGCGCAGTTTGGAGCTGCTGTCGTCACTGACGGGCTCGATATGGAAGTCGTGCAGCGTCACGATCCGGGGGAGACTGGCAACGCCGCTCACGAAGGTCGCCAGGTCGTGGTAGTTGCCCACCGCCCGAATCTCGATCGGCAATTCAATGTAGAACTGCTGCACCACTTCGGGCTTGAGCTTGATTTCTTCGAATTCCAGGCCGCTACCCAGACCGGTACGGGTGATGTCCTCGAGCAGCCCCGGCACCTCGGTATCGCTGGGCAGCTGCCGCAGGAGCGCACCAAAGGAGGTTTCCATTTCCGCCATCTGAGCCTTGTAGGCTTCGAGATTGGCCGCCTGGAACGCTTTGCGCTCGAAGTCCTGCTTCAGCGTCTGCTCTTCGGACTGCGATTGCTCGAGCCGAGCCTGCTTGTCCTTGAGGTGCACGTTGTAGCCCAGCACCAGCACGCCGATGAGCAGCAGGACACAGGTGATCACCTTGACCGGTATCGGCCAGGAACCCAGGTTGTTGAGGTCAAGATCCGCGAGATCGACTTTGCGGAGACTTTCCAGGGAATCAGCCAGGCTCATTGCTTGTCTCCTGCATCCTCGGCGCCGGGCTGCGTCTGCTGCACGGTCAGCTGGAACACGTTGGCTTGATCCACCGCGCCGGAGGTGACTGCCTTGACTTCGTTCAGGTTGGGCGACTCGAGCCACTCGGAGGCGTCGAGGTTACGCATCAGGTTGGAAACGCGATTGTTGGATTCCGCCGCGCCCACGATCGAAACGGTCTTGCCGTCCATTTTCAGATCAGTGAAATAAACGCCGTCCGGCAACGTACGCACCATCTGGTCGAACATCCGCGCGATGATCGGTCGGTTCCCTTGAAGGTCCTGGATGATTTTCATGCGCTCGAGCAACTGCTGACGGCGCTCCCTGAGCTCCTTGATCTCGGCGATCCGGGCATCGAGCACCGCGATTTCTTTGCGAATAAAGTCATTGCGTGCGTTCTGGCCCTCGATCGAACCTTCGAGGTACTGCCCACCGAGGAACACCAGCCCTACCGCCCCCGCCAGCACGGCGCCCAGTGCGAGGATGAACCGCTGCTTGCGCTCTTCACGCAGTTGCTCCCGCCAGGGGAGCAGGTTGATACGCGCCATCAGTCGAAGCTCCTCATGGCCAGCCCACACGCAATCATCAAAGCCGGGGCGTCGCTGGCCAGCGCGCCTGCATTCACCTTGTTGCTCAACGCCATATCGGCAAAGGGATTGGCGACTAAAGTCTGGGTACCGAGCTTTTGCTGAATCAGCCGATCCAGTCCCGGAATTGACGCGGTACCGCCTGCAAGCAAGATGTAGTCCACATCGTTGAACTGACCGGCCGCGAAGAAGAACTGAAGCGACCGCGAAACCTGCTGGACGACTGCCTCGCGGAACGGCTGCAAAACCTCGCTGTCGTAGTCGTCTGGAAGACCACCCTGCTTCTTGGCGAGACCCGCTTCCTCCACGGACAATCCGTAGCGCCGCTGGATTTCCTCGGTCAACTGGCGGCCGCCGAAGAGCTGCTCGCGGGTATAGATGGTGCGGCCAGCGTGCAGCACGCTGAGCGTAGTCATCGTCGCACCGACATCGACGATCGCGACGGTCAGCTCCGAACCCCCACCCAACTGGGCCTCGAGCAGGCCGTAGGCGCGCTCCAGTGCATACGCCTCGACGTCCACCACCTTCGCCGTCAGCCCGGCCAGGGCAAGCGCACCTTCGCGGACCTCCACGTTCTCTCGGCGACAGGCAGCGAGAAGCACCTCAGCCCGATCGGCATTGCGCGCAGACAGACCCTGGACCTCGAAGTCGATAGCGACCTCTTCCAGCGGATAGGGAATGTACTGATCGGCCTCGATACGAAGCTGGTTCTCCAGCTCGTCGTCGGTCAGGCCTGCCTCCATCTCGATGGTCTTGGTGATCACAGCCGAGCCCGCAACGGCCACTGCTGCGGACTTCACGCCGGTCTTGGCCTTTGCCACCACTCGACTCAGCGCCTGACCAACACCTTCCATGTCGGAAATATTCTTCTCGACCACGGAATTCGGCGGCAGCGGCTCCACGGCATAAGCCTCGACTCGGTAGCGATTGCCGGTCCGGCTTAATTCCAGGAGCTTGACTGAGGTCGAACTGATATCGATCCCAAGCAGCGTATTCGCTTTCTTAGTGAAGAGCCCTAGCACGATCGATTTCCTATTTCTGTCCGACACTTACGGATTAATGTTGTTTTTCCACATTAGATAACACTCTTGACAGAAGCGCCAAGACCTCCCCCATGGAAAAACCGCATATAATGTGACCGGTTTTTCCTTTCTGCCTTCGCAGCGAATTAATCCCTTTCCGCTGGATCTGTATAGCTGATGTCTTTTGTGAAGTTCATCCTCTGGTCCCTGGTCGCACTGGCTTGCGGCGTTCTGCTCAGCGTGAGCGGGGCCTTTCTCTATCTCAGCCCGACACTCCCATCGGTCGAATCGCTGCGAAACATCCAGCTGCAGATTCCGCTTCGGGTATTCAGCCAGGACGGCAAGCTCATCGCGGAATTCGGCGAGATGCGGCGCTCGCCGATCAGCTACGACGAAATCCCTGAAGATTTCATTCACGCACTGCTGGCCGCCGAGGACGACAACTTCGCGAACCATTATGGCGTCGACGTCAGCAGCCTGATGCGCGCTGCCACGCAATTATTGAAGACTGGCGAAATCCAGACAGGCGGCAGCACCATCACGATGCAGGTCGCCAAGAACTTCTTCCTGAGTAACGAGCGGAGCTTTTCGAGAAAGCTGACGGAAATCCTCCTCGCGCTACAGATCGAGCGCGAGCTGACCAAGGAAGAGATCCTCGAGCTGTACGTCAACAAGATTTATCTTGGCAACCGGGCCTATGGCATCGAGGCAGCGGCACAGGTCTACTACGGCAAGTCGATCGACGAGCTGAACCTCGCCCAGCTCGCGATGATCGCCGGCCTGCCCAAGGCGCCCTCCGCCTTCAACCCGCTGGCGAACGCCGAACGCGCCAAGGAACGTCGAGACTGGATTCTCGGCCGTATGCTCAGGCTCGGCTACATCGACCAGAGCCGCTATGAAAAGGCAATCAGCGAGGAGGTCGACGCCAGCTATCACGTCTCGGCGCCCGAAGTGCACGCACCTTATATAGCCGAGATGGTGCGATCCGAGCTGGTCGGACGCTACGGCAGCGGCGCCTATACCGAGGGATACCGGGTCTACACCACCGTCGTGAGCGACAATCAGAAGGCCGCCAACCAGGCCGTCGATCAGGGCCTGATCGAATACGATCACCGACATGGCTACCGCGGGCCGGAAGCCCGGCTTCCTGACCTGTCGCGCGAGCAATGGCTGGAACGACTGGAGCAGACGCGATCGCTCTCGGGGCTGCATCCCGCCATCGTCACGCAGGTCGAGAAGAGCGGCATCATGGTGATGACGCGCGACGGACGCGAACATCCGGTGCCCTGGGAGACCATGCGCTGGGCTCGCCCGTTCAAGTCGATCAACAGCCTCGGCCCCGTGCCGCAAGGCCCGGGCGACGTCGCCCAGGTGGGCGACCTGATACGGATACGCTTCCAGGACGACACCGCTCACTTCACGCAACTCCCAGCGGCACAGAGCGCGCTGGTGTCGCTCGATCCTACCGATGGCTCCATCGAGGCCCTGGTGGGTGGCTTCTCGTTCGAACAGAGCAAGTACAACAGGGCGATACAAGCCAAGCGGCAACCCGGCTCGAGCTTCAAGCCCTTCGTCTACAGCGCGGCGCTCGACGCGGGCTTCACCGCAGCGAGCATGGTGAACGACGCGCCGATCGTCTTCGTCAACGAAGAGATCGACGAAGTCTGGCGCCCGAAGAATGACAACAATACGTTCCTCGGGCCGATCAGGCTCCGCGAGGCGCTGTATAAGTCGCGCAACCTCGTCTCCATTCGCGTCCTGCAAGCGATCGGCATTCGCTACGCCATCGACTACATCAGCCAATTCGGCTTCGAACGCAGCGATCTGCCCCCCAACCTTTCCCTTGCGCTTGGCACGGCCACCTTGTCGCCCATGCAGGTCGCCGCAGGCTGGGCCGTCTTCGCCAACGGCGGCTACCGCATCGAGCCCTACCTCATCGAACGAATCGAGGACCGGGACGGCAACGTGCTTTACGAAGCCAACCCACCGACCGTGCCCGGCAGCCAGCCGGCAGACTTCCTTCGCGCCGAGCCGAGCGAAGACCCGGTGGCTAGCGTTCCCGTCGAAGCCTCGCAGAATGGCGAACAGGCTCCGCTGGAAGCCGAACGCGTCATCGACGGACGCACCGCGTTCATCATGACCAGCATGCTTCAGGACGTGATCAAGCGGGGCACCGGCCGCCGAGCGCTGGCGCTTGGCCGCAGCGATCTGGCCGGGAAGACCGGCACCACCAACGAATCCTTCGACAGCTGGTTCTCCGGCTACAACGCCGACATCGTCACCACGGTCTGGGCCGGCTACGACCAACCCCAATCGCTCGGCCGCCACGAATATGGCGGCACAGTCGCGCTGCCGATCTGGATGAAGTACATGGGAACAGTGCTCGAAGGCGAACCTCAGCATTTGCCGGCCGAACCTGACGGCCTGGTCACCATCCGGATCGATCCGGTCAGCGGCCGTGCGGCGTCGCCAACCACGCCCAATGCCTACTTCGAATTGTTCAAGCGCGAGGACACGCCGCCGCCGATGAGTGAGTTCGGACCGGGCTTCGGCGCCCCGGGCAGTCCCCTGCCCGCTTCCGAAGCGACGCCAATGGACCTGTTCTGAGGTAAACGGCGATCTCGATTGACACGTCCGGCCAAACCGGGCCGCAGAAATAAAAAATCCGACGTCAGAAGGCGTCGGATTTTTTTTGCTATCGCGCCTGGTGGACGGCTCCAGACCTGCGCGTAGCGTCAGCTCATGGCCGGATCAGCGCTTGAACACGTCGGCCACGGATTGCAGCGGGTAGTTGGCCGGATAGGGCAAGGTCGCGACACCACTTTCGATGGCGGCCTTCGCCACGGCGTCAGACACGAGCGTGATGAGACGCGGGTCCATCGGCTTCGGAATGATGTACTCGCGACCGAACTCCAACGTGTCCACGCCATAGGCGGCGCTGACTTCCGCCGGAACAGGCAGCTTGGCCAGTTCGCGCAGCGCATTGGCGGCGGCGATCTTCATCTCTTCGTTGATCCGGGTGGCCCGCACGTCCAGCGCACCGCGGAAGATGAACGGGAAGCCGAGCACGTTGTTGACCTGGTTCGGGTAATCCGAACGACCAGTCGCCATGATCACGTCGGAGCGCGTCTGATGCGCCAGCTCCGGGCTGATCTCCGGATCGGGATTCGAGCAGGCGAAGACGACCGGGTTGGCCGCCATGCGCTTCAGATCTTCCGGGCTCAGCAGGTTCGCGCCCGACAGGCCGACGAACACGTCCGCGCCGTCCAGCGCGTCGGACAGCGTGCGCTTGTCGGTCTCGTGCGCAAAGATCGCCTTGTACTGGTTCAGGTCGTCGCGTCCCGCATGAATGACACCCTTGCGGTCGAGCATGAAGATGTTCTCGATCTTCGCGCCCATGCTGACCAGCAGCTTCATGCAGGAGGTAGCTGCCGCACCAGCGCCGAGGCAGACGATCTTGGCTTCGGGCAGCGTCTTGCCGGCGATCTCCAGCGCATTGAGCATGCCGGCGGCCGTCACGATGGCGGTGCCGTGCTGATCATCGTGGAACACCGGGATGTTGCACTGCTCGATGAGGGTGCGCTCGATCTCGAAGCATTCGGGCGCCTTGATGTCCTCGAGATTGATGCCACCGAAGGTAATGGAGATGCGCTTGACCGTATCGATGAAGGCTTGAGGGCTTTCCGCATCGACTTCGATATCGAAGACATCGACCCCGGCAAAGCGCTTGAACAGCACGCCCTTGCCTTCCATGACCGGCTTGGACGCCAGCGGACCCAGGTTGCCCAGGCCGAGGATGGCGGTACCGTCGGAGATGACCGCGACCAGGTTGCCCTTGCCGGTGTACTGGAAGGCCAGTTCCGGGTCACGCGCGATTTCACGCACCGGCTCGGCCACACCAGGGCTATAGGCGAGGGAAAGATCACGCGCCGTCGCGGTCGGCTTGGTCAATTCGACGCTCAGTTTTCCGGGACGAGGCTCTGCGTGATAGTGGAGCGCGGCGGTCTTCAAATCGGTCATGTTGGTTTCCGCTTATGTTTTTCTAGGACAGACAGGCGGTCGAGAATACGCAAGATGCCTGGGTCGAACAAGTTCACCCCAAAGGCTCTGTCAAGGGCTTTTGCTACGACTTTTGGCGAAGCGACACTTAAATGACCGGGCGAGGTTCGTTCGTTCCAGAGCGATACTGGACGACATCATTGAATACACGAATTGGAAAATCTGGATACTATTCCAGGCTTTTCAGCATCGCCGCATGCGACACCGTGATCATCCAGCGCGCATGCCGGGTCGCCTTTCGCTCGACGATCCAACCCCGCACCTCCACGCGACGCCTCTCGAGCCGCTCCGGTTCGTCGAGGCCATCCAGTTCGCCGACAAGACGGACGACGGCCTGTCCGTGCAACTCCAGCCAGACGCCGCCGCGGTTGCGCTCGACGCGCTCGACCCGCCCCCTCACCACGGCAAACCCGCCCTGGGTGATCCTGTCCGCCTCGATGACGGGGGAACGCTGCCAGACGCCGCGACTCGTCCGGCGCGCCTCGTTCTCCGCGGCCAGATGGCACGCCACCAGAGCGGTATTGGGTGCGATCGCCACGAAGTACCCCATGCCTTGCGCCAGCATCACGGCCTCGAGGTTGCGGCCGCCGCGATCATAGGCATGTCCCAGCAGACGCCCGTAGCGATCCGTGGCCTCCGCACCCGAAACCAACCGGAGACGACCGTCGCTGCGGCGAACATGCTCGGCGAGTGCGCGGCGGGCCGCCTCGGCGTACGGCTGGGCCGATTTGCCGGGACCTCCGAGCTCCGGCGCATTGAGACCGATCAGCCTGAGACTGCGCCCGCTCGCCAGACGCAGGGTGTCTCCGTCGATCACCTTGGACACCTGTACAACCTGCGCGGCGGCCGGGGGCCGGCAGCTCTCCGAGGTATCGGCGACCACGTCCCCGATGGAATACAGCGCCATGAAAAAGGCGCCCACCAGGGGCGCCTTTTTCGATAAGCACGAAAACCTCATTGGCTTTCTGTCCGGAGGGCTTACTTGCCGCCGAACACGCCGAAGCGCTGCTTGAAGCGGTCGATGCGGCCGCCGGTGTCCAGAACCTTCTGCTTGCCGGTGTAGAACGGATGGCACTCGGAGCAGACGTCAAGGGCGATGTTCTTGCCCAGCGTGGAGCGGGTCTTGATGACGTTGCCGCAGCTGCAGGTGGCTTCGATGGCTTCGTACGTCGGATGCGTATCGGCTTTCATGTTTGAATCCTCAAGGCTTGCGTGCCGCCACCCGACCCTATGTCGAGTACCGCACGTGAAGGGCGCGACTATACCAAAGCACCTGCCTGTTGCAAGCCAGGCAAGCGCTGGCCGATGTGTGGCGCCCACGGCCTGCTAAGATTCCGCGCCCGCCACTCAGGACCTCTCGCGTGCCCGACCTGTTTCTGCGCCTCGCCTTGCCTTCGCCGTTGCGCCGGCTGTTCGACTACCGGGCGCCCCGCGGCGTACCGGCCGGCGCGCTGCAGCCAGGCATGCGGCTACGCGTCCCCTTCGGCCGGCGCGAGGTCGTCGGCGTTCTGGTCGAAGTCGTGACGAGCACGGACGTTCCAGCGGACAAGCTGAAATCGGCACTCGAGCTGATCGACCCGACGCCACCGTTACCTGCCTCCGTGCTGTGGCTCTGCCAGTGGACGGCTCAGTACTACCAGCACAGCCTCGGCGACACCTTCAGCTGGGCATTGCCGACGCTGCTGCGCCAGGGCGAGCCGGCCGAGGCGCGGCAGGAGCGCTACTGGCACATGACCGAAGGCGCGCGCCTGGACGACCCTCGCCTATCGCGCGCGCCGCGCCAACGCGAGGCCCTCCGCACGATCGCCCAGCACCCGCAAGGCGTGCACCACGCGCTGCTGTCCAAGCTTCAGCTCAGCAAGGACAGCCTCGACCTCTTGCTGGAAAAGCGCCTGCTGCGCATCGAGGTCCGGCGGACCCAACCCAGCCGCCACGAAGGCAGCTGGCTGCTGCAATCGGAACTGCCGCTCAATGACGAGCAGCGGCTCGCCGTCGAGTCGATCCGCGCCCGCTTCGGCACCTACCAGGGTTTCCTGCTCGCCGGCGTCACCGGCAGCGGCAAGACGGAGGTCTACCTACAGCTCATCCATCAGGTACTCCAGGCCGGCAAGCAGGCCCTGGTGCTGATTCCCGAGATCAACCTGGGGCCACAGACGGCCGAGCGCTTCGCGCAGCGTTTCAACGCACGGATCGCCGTGCTCCATTCGGGCATTACCGACCGGGAGCGACTGGACGCCTGGCTGGCCGCGCGCGATGGCGAGGTGGACATCGTCATCGGCACCCGCTCGGCCCTGTTCACGCCCCTCAAGCGTCCCGGCGTGATCATCGTCGACGAGGAGCACGACGCTTCCTATAAACAGCAGGAAGGGCTTCGCTATCACGCACGCGACCTGGCCATCGTCCGCGCGCGGTATGAAAAACTACCGGTGGTCCTCGGCTCGGCAACGCCCTCGCTCGAGAGCCTGCACAACGCCCACAGTGGCCGCTACGCCCTGCTGCGCCTCACCCAGCGAGCGGGCGGCGCGCAGCCACCCCGGCTGCTACGGCTGGACATCAAGAGCCGTCCGCTGGATGCCGGCCTCTCCATGCCGCTGCAACAGGCCATCGGCCAGACGCTGGCGGCGGGTCATCAGGTACTGGTGTTCCTCAATCGCCGTGGCTTTGCGCCGACGCTGCTCTGCCATGACTGCGGCTGGCTCAGCGACTGCTCGCGCTGCGATGCGCGCATGACGCTGCACCAGCGCGCCAACGAACTGCGCTGCCATCACTGCGGCCACGTCGAGCGCCCGCCGACCCAGTGTCCGCGCTGTCAACACGTCGACCTGCGACCGGTCGGCGCCGGCACGGAGCGCGCCGAAGAGCGGCTGACCACGCTTTTTCCGCAGTATCCGGTGCTGCGCATCGACCGTGACACGACGTCGCGCAAGGGCGCGCTCGATGAGCTGTTCGCCACCATCAACCGCGGCGAGCCCTGCCTGCTGGTCGGCACGCAGATGCTCGCCAAAGGCCACCACTTTCCGAAAGTCACGCTGGTCGCGGTGCTGGATGCCGACGGCGGACTGTTCTCCGCCGATTTTCGGGCGAGCGAGCGGATGGCGCAGCTGATCGTGCAGGTCGCCGGGCGCGCCGGGCGGGGCGCCGATGCGGGCAAGGTCGTGATCCAGACCCACCTGGCGGATCATCCGCTGCTGGTGCAGCTCACCGACCAGGGCTACTTCGCCTTTGCCGAGCAGGCGCTGGCCGAACGCCGTGCAGCCGGCCTGCCGCCCTTCGCACACCTCGCCTTGCTGCGGGCCGAAGCCCATCGCCCGGGCCAGGCCGAGCGCTTCCTCGACGAGGCCTGCGCGCTGGCCGAGCAGCTCGCCATGCAGGCGACGGACACACCGGTCGAGCTGCTCGGCCCGGTGCCGGCCCCCATGGAGCGCCGTGCCGGTCGCTATCGCGCCCAGCTGCTCGTGCAGTCGAGCGCACGCGCGCCGCTGCACCGGCTGCTCGCCGCGTGGCTGCCGCAAATCGAACAATTGCCGGACGCGCGTGCGGTGCGCTGGTCGCTGGACATCGACCCGATCGACCTCTTCTGACTCGAGCCCGAGTCAGGGCCAGCGGTTGGCAACCCCGACGACGGTACGGATAATGCCGCGTTTCCTTGCCCTCCTTCCGTAGCGGCCACGAGCAGACCATGAAAGATTCGATTCGCCAGCTGATCCAGCACGCCCTCGACCGCCTGACCGAACAGGGCGTGTTACCTGAAGGGCTGACGCCGGCGATCCAGGTGGAGAACACCAAGGACAAGGCCCACGGCGACTTCGCCAGCAACATCGCGATGATGCTCGCCAAGCCGGCCGGCATGAAACCGCGCGACCTCGCCCAGCAGTTGATCGATGCCCTGCCCCAGGATGACCAGATCACCAAGGTCGAGATCGCCGGCCCCGGCTTCCTGAACTTCTTCCAGAACAGCCAGGCGCTGGCCAACCGACTCGAAGCCGCCCTGGCGGACGAACGGCTCGGCGTGCGCAAGGCCGGTGCGCACGAGCGCGTGGTGATCGACCTGTCGTCGCCCAATCTGGCCAAGGAAATGCACGTCGGCCATCTGCGCTCGACCATCATCGGCGACGCCGTGGCGCGCGTGCTCGAGTTTCTCGGTGACGAAGTGATTCGCCAGAACCACGTCGGCGACTGGGGCACGCAGTTCGGCATGCTGCTGGCCTACCTCGAGGAACAACCCGCCGCCGCGCAAAGCGAGCTGAGCGACCTGGAGCAGTTCTACCGGGCCGCCAAGAAGCGTTTCGACGAGTCCGCCGATTTCGCTGACCGCGCACGCCAGCTGGTCGTCAGCCTGCAGGCCGGCGACGCCGAGTGCCTGCGCCTCTGGCATCGCTTCAACGATATATCCCTGTCGCACTGCCAGAAGGTCTACGACCGCCTCAACGTCCGGCTGACCCCCGCCGACGTCAAGGGCGAGAGCGCCTACAACGATGACCTGCCGACGATCGTCGCCGCCCTGCTCGGCAAGGGGCTGCTCAGCGAAAGCGACGGCGCGCAGTGCGTCTTCATCGACGAATTCAAGAACGCCGAAGGCAACCCGCTGCCGGTCATCGTGCAGAAAGCCGGCGGCGGCTATCTCTACGCCACTACCGACCTCGCCGCCATGCGCTATCGCAGCCAGGTCCTGCACGCTGATCGTGCGCTGTATTTCGTCGATCAGCGCCAGGCGCTGCACTTCCAGATGGCGTTCGAAGTGGCTCGCCGCGCCGGCTTCGTGAGTCCGGACATGCGCCTGGAGCACATGGGCTTCGGCACCATGAACGGCGTCGACGGCCGGCCGTTCAAAACCCGCGACGGCGGCACCGTCAAGCTGGTGGACCTGCTCGACGAAGCCGAGCAGCGTGCCTACAGCCTGGTGAAGGAAAAGAACCCGGAACTGGCCGAAGACGAACTCCGCCAGATTGCCCGCGCGGTCGGCATCGGCGCCGTGAAATATGCCGATCTCTCCAAGCATCGCACCAGCGACTACAGCTTCAACTTCGAGCAGATGCTCAGCTTCGAGGGCAACACGGCGCCTTATCTGCTCTATGCCTACACCCGCGTCGCCAGCATTTTCCGGCGCGCCGGCACGAGCATGGATGTCCTCGGTGGCCAAATCGCCCTACAGGCCGAGCACGAGCAACTGCTCGCCGGGAAACTCGCGCAGTTCGGCGACGTGCTCAACACGGTCGGCGAGAAGGGCGTTCCGCACCTGCTGTGCAGCTACCTGTACGAGCTCGCCGGCCTGTTCTCCAGCTTTTACGAGCACTGCCCGATTCTCGCCGCCGAACAGGAAGCGCAAAAGCAGAGCCGCCTGCGGCTCGCCGCCCTGACCGGCCGAACGCTCAAGCAGGGCCTCGAGCTGCTGGGGCTCGAAACCCTCGAACGGATGTAACGAACAGCGATGGCGAAGAAGAAACCCGCACCCAAACGCGGCGCCAGCCGCTATCAGGCCCCCGCGAAGAAGCCGGTGCCCGGCTGGATCTGGCTGGCCTGCGGCCTGCTGGTCGGCGCCTTCGCGGTGTTCCTGCTCAACCTCGAACCCGGTGGCGACGAGATCAAGCGACCCGCCGAACAGGCGGCGGCCAAACCCAAGCCCAAGCCGGTCGCCGAGCCGCCAGCCAAGCCCAAGTACGACTTCTACACCTTGCTGCCCGAGTCCGAGGTGATCGTGCCGCCGGACGCGGTTCCGCCGCCGCCGAGCGAGCCGGTCACTCCTGAAGAAGCCGCCAAGATCGATGCGGCGCGCGCCCAAGCCGCACTCAACGGGGAAACGCCGCCACCGCCGCCGACCATCGCCAAGGCGCCGCTGACGACGCGCTTCTTTCTTCAGGCCGGCTCCTTCCGCAAACGCGCCGACGCCGACAAGGTTCGCGCGCAGATCCTGCTCCTGGGCCAGGACGTGCGGGTCGAAGCCGGTACCGTCCGCGACGAAACCTGGTACCGCGTGCTGGTCGGCCCTTACGCCGACCGCGCCCAGCTAAGCGAAGCGCAGAAGAAACTGGCCGACGCCGGTTACACCAACCTGCTGCTCCAGCAGCGCAAAGGGGGATAGTCGAGCAGGAGGGCGACCGGATCGCCCTCCTGCTTCCCCGACCGTTGAATTCCCCAGCACGCTCCCCCATATCTCCACGAACCCGGGCCGCTCGGCCCCCGTAGCGTGGAGATATTTCCTTGACCACCATCGTTTCGATTCGCCGCCACGGCAAGGTCGTCATGGGCGGCGATGGCCAGGTTTCACTGGGCAACACCGTCATGAAGGGCAACGCCAAAAAGGTGCGCCGCCTTTATCACGGCCAGGTGCTGGCCGGCTTCGCAGGTGCCACGGCCGATGCCTTCACCCTGTTCGAACGCTTCGAAGGCCAGCTGGAAAAACACCAGGGTCACCTGGTGCGCGCCGCCGTCGAGCTGGCGAAGGACTGGCGAACCGATCGCACCCTGAGCCGCCTCGAAGCCATGCTGGCGGTCGCCAACAAGGACGCGTCGCTGATCATCACCGGCACGGGTGACGTGGTCGAACCCGAGCATGGGCTGATCGCGATGGGCTCCGGCGGCGGCTTCGCCCAGGCCGCCGCCATGGCGTTGCTCGAGCACAACGATGCGCTCTCGGCGCGCCAGGTGGCCGAAACGGCGTTGAACATTGCCGGCACCATCTGCGTCTTCACCAATCAGAACCTGACCATCGAGGAACTGGACAGCGCGATCTGATCGCTGGCCGTTCCCGGAGTACCGCACATGTCCATGACGCCCCGCGAGATCGTCCACGAACTCAACCGCCACATCATCGGCCAGGACGATGCCAAGCGCGCCGTCGCCATCGCCCTGCGCAACCGCTGGCGGCGCATGCAGCTGCCGGCCGAGCTGCGCCCGGAAGTCACGCCGAAGAACATCCTGATGATCGGCCCGACCGGGGTCGGCAAGACCGAAATCGCCCGGCGCCTGGCCAAGCTGGCCAATGCGCCTTTCATCAAGGTCGAAGCCACCAAGTTCACCGAGGTCGGCTACGTCGGCCGCGACGTCGAGTCGATCATCCGCGACCTCGCCGATGCCGCGGTGAAGATGCTGCGCGAGCAGGAGATGACCCGCGTCCGCTACCGCGCCGAAGACGCCGCCGAAGAACGCATCCTCGATGCCCTGCTGCCCGCCGCGCGGCCTGTGGGCTTCAGCGAGGAGCCGGTGCAGGCGAGCGATTCGAACACCCGCCAGCTGTTCCGCAAGCGGCTGCGCGAAGGCCAGCTGGACGACAAGGAAATCGACATCGAGGTCGCCGAGACGCCGGCCGGCGTGGAGATCATGGCCCCGCCCGGCATGGAGGAGATGACCAGCCAGTTGCAGAACCTCTTCGCCAACATGGGCAAGGGCAAGAAGAAGACCCGCAAGCTGAAGATCAAGGACGCGCTCAAGCTGGTGCGCGACGAGGAAGCCGCCCGGCTCGTCAACGAGGAAGAACTCAAGGCCCGCGCGCTGGAGGCGGTCGAGCAGAACGGCATCGTCTTCATCGACGAGATCGACAAGGTCGCCAAGCGTGGCAACACCGGTGGCGCCGACGTCTCGCGCGAAGGCGTGCAGCGCGATCTGCTGCCGCTGATCGAGGGCAGCACGGTCAACACCAAGCTCGGCATGGTGAAGACCGACCACATCCTGTTCATCGCCTCCGGCGCCTTCCACCTGTCCAAGCCCAGCGACCTGGTGCCCGAACTCCAGGGTCGCCTGCCGATTCGCGTCGAGCTCAAGGCCCTGTCGCCCGAGGACTTCGAGCGCATCCTCACCGAACCGCACGCCTCGCTCACGGAGCAGTACCGGGAGCTGCTCAAGACCGAGGGGCTGCATATCGACTTCCTCGCCGATGGCATCAAGCGCCTCGCCGAGATCGCCTGGCAGGTCAACGAAAAGACCGAGAACATCGGTGCGCGGCGCCTGCACACGCTGCTCGAGCGGCTGCTGGAGGAAGTGTCCTTCAGTGCCGGTGACCTCGCGGGCGAGCGCAACGGCGAGCCGATCCGCATCGACGCCGAGTACGTCAATGGCCATCTCGGCGAACTGGCGCAGGACGACGACCTGTCGCGCTACATCCTCTGACCCCTTCGGCAGCCGGGCCATCGCCGGCTGCCGCCTTCCTGAGAGACCACCATGCGGATCCCCACCGCCGTCAAGCTGCACAAGGCTTCCCGAATTCTTGCGCTGGAATACGGGCCGGACGAACGGCACGAATTGACGGCCGAGTTCCTGCGCGTGCATTCGCCCTCGGCAGAAGTCCAGGGCCACGGCCGGCCCGTGCTGCAGACCGGCAAGCAGAACGTCTCGCTCGACCGCATCGAGCCGGCCGGCCAGTACGCGCTCAAGCTGACCTTCAGCGACGGGCACGACACCGGCCTCTATTCCTGGGACTATCTCGACCACCTGGCACGCAATCACGAACAGCTATGGGCCGACTATCTCGAGGCGCTGTCACGCGCCGGCAAGTCCCGCGACCCGGACGTCTCGGCCGTCCGCCTGATGCCCTAGCACCGCCACCCAGCCGCCCTGCCGTGCCGCTGGGCGGATCAGACCGGGCGCATGCAGGCCGCCCTCGCCCACTGGCGGGCGCGACGTCCCGTTGCAGCCCGCCGCGGTTTTTTAGGTTTAGAATGCCGCGACATTCTTCCGGTGAAAGTCTGATGAGCGACCCCCGCAACACGCCAACTGAAGAACCCGTCACTCACTTCGGCTACAAGAGCGTCCCGGAAAGCCAGAAGGCCGAAAAGGTCGCCGAGGTCTTCCACTCGGTCGCCGCCAAGTACGACCTGATGAACGACCTGATGTCGGGCGGCATCCACCGCCTGTGGAAGCGCTTCACCATCGAGTTGTCCGGCGCCCGCCCTGGCAATCGCATCCTGGACATCGCAGGCGGAACCGGCGACCTGACCCGGCAGTTCTCCCGCCTCGTCGGCCCCACCGGCGAAGTCGTCCTGGCGGACATCAATGCCTCGATGCTCAAGGTCGGCCGCGATCGCCTGCTCGACAACGGGGCGGCCGGGAACATCAGGTTCGTCCAGGCGGACGCCGAGAAGCTGCCGTTCCCCGACAACCACTTCAACGTCGTGACCATCGCCTTCGGCTTGCGCAACGTCACGCACAAGGAAGACGCCATCGCCTCCATGCTGCGCGTCCTCAAGCCGGGTGGCCGGCTGCTGGTGCTGGAGTTCTCCAAGCCCACCAACCCCCTGTTCGCCAAGGCCTATGACGCCTATTCGTTCAGCCTGCTGCCGCTGATGGGCAAGCTGATCACCAACGATTCCGAAAGCTACCGCTACCTGGCCGAGTCGATCCGCATGCACCCCGACCAGGACACGCTCAAGGCCATGATGGTCACCGCCGGCTTCGACCGCGTGACCTACCACAACATGACCGGCGGCGTCGTCGCGCTGCACCGCGGAATCAAGCCCTGATGCTACGCACCGCCCTGCTGGCCGGCTCGGAACAGGGGATCAACCGCCTCCTGCGCCTGGACCCGACGGCCCTGTCCCGCCTGGCGCGCCTCAGCGGGACGCTGATCGAGGTGCGCTGCACGCAGCCGGACCTGACCCTGTTCGTCATGGCCGATGACCAGGGCCTGCGCCTCGCCGCGCAATGGGATGGCACGCCGGACTGCACCCTGCATGCACCGGCCAGCAGCCTTGCGCGCCTTGCCGTCAGCCCGCACAAGACCGCGATCCTGCACGAACCTCACGTCCGCCTGGAGGGCGACAGCGCTGCCCTGATGTCGCTGGCCGAGGTGTTGCAGAGCCTCGAACTGGACTGGGAACACGAGCTGTCCCGCTGGCTCGGACCGGTCGGCACCCAGCTGCTCGGGGACGCCGTGCGCAAACAGGGCCGGTGGCTGCGGCAGAGCGGCCACAGCCTGCAGCAGAACCTGGCCGAATACCTCGCCGAAGAAGCCCGTGCGCTCGTCGGAACACAGGAAGCGGAAGCCCGCTTTTCGGAGCTGGACGAGCTGAAGCTGCGCCTGGACCGCCTGGATGCCCGTATCGCCCGCCTAACCCCCGTCTCCGAGCCCCACGACCCAGCATGAAGCTGTTCTCTGCCACCCGGCGCCTGTTCCGCATCCTTCTGGTGGTCATCCGATACCGGCTGGACGACATCCTGTTCGACATGCCGATGCCCTGGTGGCTGCGGGCGACCGGCCTGCTGTTGCCGTGGCGCTGGATTCCCCGTGCCCGCCCGCGTCTGTCGCGCGGTGCCCGCATTCGCCTGGCGCTCGAAGGGCTCGGGCCGATCTTCATCAAGTTCGGCCAGCTGTTGTCCACCCGGCGCGACCTGATGCCGCCGGACATCGCCGACGAGCTGGCGATGCTGCAGGACAGGGTGCCGCCGTTCAGCTCCGAGGCGGCCAAGGCACTGATCGAGGAACAGCTGGGCGCACCGGTCGAGACGGTGTTCGCCCGCTTCGACAGCAAGCCGCTGGCATCGGCCTCGGTGGCGCAGGTGCATGCCGCCAGGCTGCGCACGGGCGAAGAGGTCGTCGTCAAGGTGATCCGCCCCAACCTGCGCCCCATCATCGGTCAGGACATCGCCTGGCTGTTCCTGCTCGCCAAGGCGGCCGAGCGCGCCTCCACCGAAGCGCGGCGCCTGCACCTGGTCGAAGTGGTCGACGATTACGCCCGCACCATCTATGACGAGCTCGACCTGCTGCGCGAAGCAGCCAACAGCAGCCAGCTCAAGCGTAACTTCGAGGATTCGCGCTTGCTCTACGTGCCCCAGGTCTACTGGGATTACTGCCGGCCCAAAGTGCTGGTGATGGAGCGGATCTACGGCATTCCGGTCACCGACATGGCGGCGCTCGCCGACCAGCAGACCGACATGAAGCTCCTGGCCGAGCGCGGCGTCGAGATCTTCTTCACCCAGGTGTTCCGCGACAGCTTCTTCCACGCCGACATGCATCCGGGGAACATCTTCGTCAGCACCACGCAGCCCTGGAATCCCCAGTACATCGCGGTCGACTGCGGCATCATCGGCAGCCTCACGCCCGAGGACCAGGACTACCTGGCGCGCAACCTCATGGCGTTCTTCAAGCGCGACTACCGCAAGGTCGCCCAGTTGCACATCGACTCAGGCTGGGTGCCGGCGGAGACCAAGGTCAACGAGTTCGAGGCGGCCATCCGCACGGTCTGCGAGCCGATCTTCGAGAAGCCGCTGAAGGACATTTCCTTCGGCCAGCTGTTGATCCGCCTGTTCCAGGTCGCACGGCGCTTCAACATGGAGGTCCAGCCGCAGCTCGTCCTGCTGCAGAAGACGCTGCTCAACATCGAAGGGCTCGGCCGTGAGTTGTACCCGGAGCTCGATCTCTGGGCGACCGGCCAGCCCTACCTCGAGCGTTGGATGCGCGAGCGCATGAGCCCCAAGCAGCTGATCAAGAACGTGCATGCCCAGGTCGAGCAGATACCGCACCTGGCGAACATGACGCGCGACCTGCTCGAACGCATGTCGCGCCCGCATGCCGACAACCCTCCGCCGCCCTGGCAGCACCGCCGTTCCGACTGGGGCCTGCGCCTGGTCGGCGCGCTGTTGCTGGGCAGCGGGGCCATGCTCGCCGCTACCGCCGAGAATGCCGCGGCACTGGCCGCCTGGCCGGCCTGGGTCATGCTGGTTACCGGCGTTTTCATTGTCCTGCGCCAATAGCCATGACCGGAAGGCGCTGGCACACTTGGCCGCCACGGGAGAATCGACGATGAGCTGGCTGGACGAAATCAACTGGAACGCCGAAGGACTGGTCCCGGCCATTGCGCAGGACCACCGCAGCGGCCGCATCCTGATGATGGCGTGGATGAACCGCGAAGCGCTCGCACTGACCGCCGACGAAGGCCGCGCCATCTATTGGTCACGTTCGCGTGGCAAGCTGTGGCGCAAGGGCGAGGAGTCCGGGCACGTGCAGAAGCTGCACGAGCTGCGGCTCGATTGCGACGCCGACGTGGTGGTGCTGATGGTCGAGCAACTGGGCCGGATCGCCTGCCACACCGGGCGGGAAAGCTGCTTTTATCGCGTTTATCGGGACGGGGACTGGCACACCGTCGACCCGGTGCTCAAGGACCCGACCGTCATCTACGGAGGCAGCGGCCATGCATGACACCTTCGCTCGCCTGGCCGAGGTCCTCGAAGCGCGCAAAGGCGCCGAGCCGGAGTCCTCCTACGTGGCCAGCCTGTACCACAAGGGCCTGAACAAGATTCTCGAAAAGGTCGGCGAGGAGTCGGTGGAAACCCTGCTCGCGGCCAAGGATGCAGCCGTCAGCGGTAATTGCGACGAGCTGATCTACGAAACCGCCGACCTCTGGTTTCATACTTTGGTCATGCTCGCCGCGCTCGGCCAGCATCCCCAGGCGGTACTGGACGAGCTGGACCGGCGCTTCGGTCTCTCGGGACATGCGGAAAAGGCCGCGCGTCCGCAAACCTGATTCACTTTCGGAGATAGCACCATGGGCTTGGGCGGCATTAGCGTCTGGCAACTTCTGATCATCCTTCTCATCGTCGTGATGCTGTTCGGCACCAAGCGCCTGAAGGGGCTGGGCTCGGACCTTGGCGATGCGATCAAGGGTTTCCGCAAATCGATGGGTACCGAGGAAGACAAGCCCGGCGTGGAAGAGAAACGCACCCACACCATCGATGCCGAACACCGCAAGGTCGAAGAACCCACCCGCAAGGACTGAGGTTCGATCGACCAGCAGTGCCGTCGCCAACTGCGCCAGCGAGTGGCCGGCACGGCTGACCCGAAGTCTTACGAGAGCGTGATCTGATGTTCGATATCGGTTTTACCGAACTGTTGCTCGTCGGGCTCGTCGCCCTGCTGGTACTGGGTCCTGAGCGCCTGCCGGTGGCGGCCCGCACGGCTGGGCTCTGGATCGGCCGCATCAAGCGCAGCTTCGGTGCGATCAAGGCCGAGGTCGAGCGCGAGATCGGTGCCGACGAAATCCGTCGCCAGCTGCATAACGAGCGCATCCTCGAACTCGAACGGGAAATGAACCAGAGCGTCATGCCGCCGAACCCGAAACCCAGCGGCACCGCCGCAGGCCCGTCGGTCCAGCCGGCCGTGGAGACACCGCCACCGCCTTCCGCTCCGGCTCCGGCTCCGGCTCCGGCTCCGGCCCAGACCGAACCGCAACCCACCGCCACCCGACCAGACCAAGCGCGCGAATCATGAGCGATGCATCCGGCCACGACCAGGAAATGCCCCTGGTCGCCCACCTCACCGAGCTGCGCAAGCGCATCCTGCGCTGCGTCGTGGCGATTCTGCTGCTGTTCGGCGGGCTGTTCTATTTTTCCCAGCAGATCTACGCGATGGTCGCCGCACCGCTGAGGGCTTACCTGCCCGAAGGCGCGACCATGATCGCCACCGGCGTGGCCTCGCCGTTCCTCACGCCGTTCAAGCTGACCTTGATGGTGGCGCTCTTTCTGTCCATGCCCATCGTGCTGCACCAGATCTGGGGCTTCATCGCGCCCGGCCTGTACAAGCACGAGAAGCGCATCGCCGTGCCGCTGCTGATTTCGAGCATCTTCCTGTTCTACGGCGGCATGGCCTTCGCCTACTTCGTGGTATTCCCGATCATGTTCGGCTTCTTCGCCAGCGTGACTCCTGAGGGGGTGGCGATGATGACGGACATCGGGCAGTACCTGGATTTCGTCCTGACACTCTTCTTCGCCTTCGGCGTCGCGTTCGAGATTCCTGTGGCGACCTTCCTGCTGATCTGGGTGGGTATCGTCGACGTCGAGACGCTGCGCAAGAGCCGTCCCTACGTGATCGTGGGCTGCTTCGTCGTCGGCATGGTGCTGACCCCGCCCGACGTGTTCTCCCAATCGCTGCTCGCCATTCCGATGTGGCTGCTGTTCGAGGCGGGCCTCATCTGCGGCGGCATGCTCGGCAAGCGCGAGTCGCTGCTCGACAGCGAGGAGCGATTCGCCGGGGACGACGACAGCAAGCGGCCGCAGCCGCCCATGCCACCCCACCAGCCGTGAACCTGCTCCTGCTCGGGCCCGATGACTTCGTCGGGCCGGGCCGTGTACGGCTGACGGACCGCCGCCTGCGCCATTTGATCGAAGTGCACCGCAGCGAAGCAGGTGCAACGCTTCGCGTCGGTGAGCTCGGCGGGCAGATGGGCGAAGGCCGCATTCTCCGGCTGGATGACCGACTCGCCGAACTCGACGTCAGCTTCGATCGCGACCCGCCGGCGAAGCTGCCGCTCACCGTCATCCTCGCCTTGCCACGCCCGAAGATGCTGCGTCGCGTGCTGCAGACGATCGCCAGCATGGGCGTGGCGCGGCTGGTGCTCATCAACAGCTACCGGGTGGAAAAAAGCTTCTGGCAGACACCCTTCCTGGCGCCCGCGGCGATTCGCGAGCAACTGATCCTGGGCCTCGAACAGGCCCGCGACACCCGCCTGCCGGACGTCATCCTCGAGAAACGCTTCAAACCCTTCGTCGAAGACCGCCTGCCGGGGCTGATCGCCGGCACACACGCCCTGGTGGGCCATCCCGGCGACTTTCCGCCTTGTCCGCGTGGCGTGGATGGCGCCGTGTCGCTGGCGATCGGCCCTGAAGGTGGCTGGATTCCCTACGAAGTCGACAAGCTCGTCGAAGCCGGCATGACGCCCGTCCAGCTGGGCGAGCGTATCCTGCGCGTCGAAACGGCCGTCACCGCGCTGATCGCCCGGCTGTTCTGATCGCCGCGCCTGGCGGCCCAACGACGACGATGAAAGGCCGGCACTCCGTGCCCGGCGCAGGAGTCACAGCAAGACCCAGGCGACCGGAGACTGCCATGCGACCGCTGACCATCGACCTCGACCGACTGCGCCAGGCCATCGACAGCCAGGACCTTGCCGAGCATTACCTCGACCAGCAGAGCGGCGATATTCGCGCGGTGATGCCGGGCGACCCGGTCCCCGGAGCCGATGAGAAATACGATATCGAGCCTGACCGCTACCTGCCGATCGAGCGGCTCGACCTCGCCCAGCAGATCGCCATGCGCGAGGCGTTTCTCTACACCCTGCACGACCCCGATGCGCATGCCGCCCACGCGGTACTGACCGAAGCGCTCGCCGGCCGCAAGCCCCTGCGCACGTTCGACTTCAAGCTCGAGGACTTTCCCCGCATCAAGGACCACTGGCTCCGCTATCAAGCCGTGCAGCTGCGCGAATACGCCATCACCTGGCTGCATGACAAAGGCCTGGAGCCATCCCGCTACTGACCCGCCAACGGAGGCATCGCCACGCTCATGGACGCATCGGCCATCCAGACCTTTTGCCTGGGCCTGCCCGGCGCCCGCATGGCCATCCAGTGGGGCGGCGTGCATGTCTTCCAGGTTGCCGACCGCAAGATGTTCGCCACGCTGCACCTCCCGCACGGCGGTTCGCTGGCCTTCAAGGTCGACGACGACCTGTTCATCGGCTATTGCGATCGTCCGGGCTTCCGGCCGGCGCCTTACCTGGCGCGTGCCCACTGGGTGAGCCTGAGCGACCCGACCGTCCTGGCAACGCACGAATTGCAGGACCTGCTGACCCGCTCGCATCAACTGGTCGTGCGGCGCCTGCCCCGCCGGCAGCAGGTCGGCCTGCTGCTGTGAGCCAGCCGCTCAGGTTTCCAGCAGAAAGGTCACCGGTCCGTCGTTGAGGAGATGGACCTGCATGTTCGCGCCGAACCGACCGCTGGCCACCGGCGCATGGCGTGCGCGCGCCTGCATCAGCAGGTAATCGAACAACGCCTCGCCGTCGGCCGGTGGCGCGGCGCTGGAGAAACTCGGGCGCAAACCGCTGCGCGTGTCGGCCGCCAGGGTGAATTGCGAGACCAGCAGCAAGCCACCGGCCACATCGACGAGCGAGCGGTTCATGCGGTCCTGCTCATCGCTGAAAACACGGTAGTTGAGCAGGCGGTGAAGCAGCTTGTCGGCACGGGCCTGGTCGTCGCCACGCTCGACGCCGACGAAGGCGAGCAGCCCCTGGTCGATGGCTCCGACCGTCTCCCCTGCGACGTCCACGCGCGCCTGGCGGACGCGCTGAATCAGCGCTTTCATCAGGCGTCGGCCGGCGGCAGGTCGAGCAAGCGATGGGCGATGGCTTCGGCCGCACGTACCAGCGCATCGGTGATGCCCTGCTCGGAGGCCGAGTGGCCGGCGTCGCGGACGATCTGCAGCTCGCTGTTCGGCCAGGCCTCGTGCAACGCCCAGGCGTTGTCCAGCGGGCAGATCACGTCGTAGCGGCCGTGCACGATCACGCCGGGCAGGTAGGCGATCTTCGGCATGTCGCGCAGCAACTGGTCCGGCTCCAGGAAGGCATCGTTGACGAAGTAATGGCACTCGATGCGAGCGATCGACAACGCCCGATGCGGATCGGTGAACCGCTCGACGACCTGCGTGTTCGGCCGCAGCGTCGCCGTGCGACCCTCCCAGCCCGACCAGGCCTTGGCGGCGCTCATCTGGGCGATCTGGTCGCTGCCGGTGAGCCGGCGGTAGAACGCCTGCATCAGGTTGCCGCGCTCCTCCACCGGGATCGGCGCGATGAAGTCCTGCCAATAATCGGGGAACAGACGGCTCGCACCGTCCTGGTAGAACCAATGAAAATCCTGCGGCCGGCAAAGAAAGATGCCGCGCAGAATCAGCGCCTGAACGCGATCCGGGTGGGCCTGCGCATAGGCCAGCGAGAGCGTCGACCCCCAGGAACCACCGAACAGCACCCATTTGTCGATGCCGAGCTGCGTGCGGATGCGCTCCATGTCGGCGATCAGGTGGGCGGTCGTGTTGTTCTCCAGGCTCGCGTGCGGTGTGGAGCGGCCGCAGCCACGCTGATCGAAGGTGATGATGCGGTAGACGGTCGGATCGAAGAAGCGCCGGCTCAGCGCATCGCAACCGGCACCAGGCCCGCCGTGCACGAACAGGACCGGCAAGCCGTCGGGGCTGCCGCTTTCGTCGACATAGATCAGGTGTGGCGCTTCGACCGCCAGTTCATGGCGTGCGTAGGGTTTGATTTCCGGATGCAGGCTGTGCATAGGACGCTCCCGTTTCGATGCATGTCTGCCGGCCAGGCCAGAGGTGGCCGCCATCATAACGAGGAATGCGCCCGCGGGGCATGGCCGCGCGCGATTCGTCCCGGTGGCTGACGTGCGGCCCGATCGAGGGCCGATCTACTTCGGCAGCTCGGCCCGCCAGATCAGCTCGCTGACGTCGTAGCCTCGGTCATGGGCGACGGCGAGCAGCCGGGCCTGGGTCTCTGGCGACACCTCGGGGGTGCGCGACAGCAACCAGAGGTACTCGCGATCGGGATGGCCGACGACAGCGGTCTGGTAGCCCTCATCGAGGTAGAGAATCCAGTACTCGCCGCGGGTCAGCGTCGGGAACAGCTCACTGAACCAGTTATCGAAGCGCACCCACAGCTTGTCCGTCTCGCCGGGCACCTGCGGCCAGGCTTCGCCCGTGGCGACCTGCCGCTCGCCGTCGAGCGTCAGGCAACTATTGGTGACCGCGATCCGGCCATCGTCGCGCAACCGGTACTCCGCCTGGGACTGCACGCACTTGCGCTGGAAGAACATCGGCAACCGTGCCAGCTCGTACCAGGTGCCTTGGTAGCGCTCCAGGTCAACGTCGCCAACCGTCAGCGGCGGGATTTGCGGCGAGCTGGCACAGCCCGCCATGGCTAACGACAAGGCCAGAAAGCAACCACCGATGAACGTGCGCATGGTCTCTCCTCGCACGCTCCCGGCAGCTGGCAGCCGGATCGGAGCGCGCTATTTCAATCCTTTGCCGGAGAACAGCAGGACCTGGTCTGCGGCGAACTGGATGCTGATGAACCGACTCTCGTCGCCCCACTGGCAACTGGATACGCCCAGCGCACCGGCGCACTCGGTCGGTTCACCGAGCAGCGCTTCGACCTCCGCGCGGGGCATGCCGGGTTTGAGCCGGGCGAAATTGTCCTGGGTGACGGGGTTGCAACCAGCAAGCAGGGCGGTCGCGAGCAGGGCGGACAAAGGCAGACGCATGAGGCAACTCCAACCTGACGCCGGCCGCAGCCAAGCCGCATGACCCGTCAGGTGATTAGTGTGGATAGTCGGTGGGGTGGTTCCATTGACGCGCCGCCATGCTTGATCGGCCATCCGGCGGAGCCCGGCGCGCGTGCGCCGGCAGTCTAGCGGGTCGTGGGATCAGAAACGCGAGCCTGGTTCGCGGAGAAAGCGCGCCTCGGCATCGGTGCTCTCGCGGCCGAGGGCCTCGTTGCGGTGAGGAAATCGACCGAACCGTGCGATCACGTCGCGGTGCCGCACGGCATAGTCGAGAAAGCCGTCGAAAATGACGCGCTCGTCTCGATCGGCGATATCACGCAGCTGGGTGAAGCACTGGACGGACTGATCCTGCGCTGCGAGCTGCTCGGCATGCTCGAGTACCAGGTAGATGAACACGCGCTGGATCGGCGCCAGCAACATGTCGCCGCCCTGGGCCAGCCCGTCGCGCACCAGTTGCTGCGCGCGCGCATCGCCCGAGAAAGCGCGAGCCGTGTTGCGGAAGATCATGCGCGGCAGCTGGTCATGCAGCAGCACCAGCGCCAGCCAGCCCTCGGGCTGCTCGGCCCAGCCGTCGAGCTCGCCGGCCAGCGCCCGTTCGACGAGGTCGCCGAAGCGCTCGCGCGCCTCGGCATCCTGCTCGGCACGGTAGCCGAACCACAACCGCTGCTTCTCGGCCGACACCTGCCCGGCCGTGCCGCCCTGGCCGAACCACCAGCGCAGAAGGTCATGCCAGGGCAGATTCATCGGCGTGCGTCGCTCACGCCTTGTGGTACGCGGTGACGCGTTCGACTTCCTGCTTCGAGCCGAGGAAGACGGCCACCCGCTCATGCAGGGATTGCGGCTGGATGTCCATGATGCGCTGGGTGCCGTTGGTGGCCGCGCCGCCCGCCTGTTCGATCAGCATCGACATGGGGTTGGCCTCGTACATCAGGCGCAGCTTGCCGGGCTTGGAGGGTTCGCGTGCGTCGCGCGGGTACATGAAGATGCCACCGCGCGTCAGGATGCGGTGCACGTCGGCGACCATCGAGGCGATCCAGCGCATGTTGTAGTTCTTCTCCAGCGGACCGGTTTCGCCCGCCAGCAGCTCCTCGACATAGCGCTTGACCGGCGCTTCCCAGTGCCGCTGGTTGGACATGTTGATGGCGAATTCGGCGGTGCTTTCCGGCACGCGGATGTTCTCGTGGGTCAGCACGAAGCTGCCCAGCTCGCGGTCCAGGGTGAAGCCTTTGACACCGTTGCCCAGCGTCAGCACCAGCATCGTCTGCGGGCCATAGATCGCATAGCCGGCGGCGACCTGCTGGGTCCCCGGCTGGAGGAAGGCATCCTCGCCGAGTGCGTCGTTCTGGCTGAAGCATTCGCCCGGGCAGCGCAGCACCGAGAAGATGGTGCCGACCGAGACGTTGACGTCGATGTTCGACGAGCCGTCCAGCGGGTCGAACATCAGCAGGTAGGCGCCCTTGGGGAAGCGACCCGGAATCTGGTACGGCTTGTCCATTTCCTCGGAGGCCATGCCGGCGAGCGTGCCGCCCCACTCGTTGGCTTCGAGCAGGATCTCGTTGGACATGACGTCCAGCTTCTTCTGCACTTCGCCCTGCACGTTCTCGGTTTCCATGCTGCCCAGCACACCGCCGAGCGCCCCCTTGGATACCGCATGGCTGATCGCCTTGCAGGCCCGCGCCACGACCTCGACCAGGAAGCGAAGATCCGCCGGGGTGTCATGGCTGCGCGTCTGTTCGATCAGATAGCGGCTGAGGGTCGTACGTGACATGGAAAGGCTCCAGGGTAGGGAAAACCGGCGCAGTGTAGCGCGCCGGTTGGGAGATATCTCCCCTCAGACCCGTTGCCCCGCCGCCGAGTTCAGCGGTGCCGGCGATTGCTTCGCTCAGGCGTCGAGCACCTTCCAGATATCGCGCGCGTACTCGCGAATGGTGCGGTCGGACGAGAACCAGCCGGTGCGCGCCGTGTTCAGCACGGCCGAATGCCACCACCGGTCCGGATCGCGCCAGCGCGCTTCCACCTCCAGCTGAGCCTGCCAATACGACTCGAAGTCGGCGCAGACGAAGAAGGTGTCATGCCACTTCAGGCCGTCGATCAGCCCGGTGTAGCGGGCAGGATCGTCGGCCGAGAAAGCGCCGTTGCGGATCGCGTTGAGCACTTCGTTCAACCGCGGCGACTCGATGGCGATGGCCTCGGCGTTGTATTCCCCGGCCCGCTTGCGCGCTTCGACCTGCTGGGCGGTCATGCCGAAGATGAACATGTGCTCCAGGCCGATCTGCTCGCTCATCTCGACGTTGGCCCCATCGAGTGTGCCGATTGTCAGCGCGCCATTGAGGGCGAACTTCATATTGCTGGTGCCGGACGCCTCGAGGCCGGCGGTGGAAATCTGCTCGGACAGGTCGGCCGCCGGGATGATGCGCTCGGCCAGGCTGACGTTATAGTTGGGCAGGAACACCACCTTCAGCAGCCCCCGCACCGTCGGGTCGTCGTTTACCGTGCGGGCGATGTCGTTGGCCAGCTTGATGATCAGCTTGGCCTGGTGATAGCTGGCCGCCGCCTTGCCGGCAAAGATCTTCACGCGCGGTACCCACGGCGCCCCCGGATCAGAGCGGATCGCCTGGTACAGCGCCACGGTATGCAGCAGGTTGAGCAACTGTCGCTTGTACTCGTGGATGCGCTTGACCTGCACATCGAACAGCGCGGTCGGATCGAGCGCGATACCCAGCCGGTCCTGCACCAGCGCGGCGAGCGCACGCTTGTTCGCCAGTCGCTGATCGGCGAAGCGCGCACGGAAGTCGGCCCGCTCGGCGAAGGGCTCGAGCTGCTTGAGCTCGGTCTCAGGCGCATCCAGCACGCCCGCGCCCAGCGCATCGACCACCAGTTCGGTGAGCTGCGGGTTGGCCTGATAGAGCCAGCGGCGGAAGGTGATGCCGTTGGTCTTGTTGTTGATGCGGTCCGGATACAGCCCGTGCAGATCGGTGAACACGGTTTTGCGCATCAGTTGCGTGTGCAGGCCGGACACGCCGTTGACGCTGTGCGAGCCGAGGAACGCCAGGTTGCCCATGCGCACGCGGCGGCCGTGGTCTTCCTCGATCAGCGACACCGCGCGCAGCAGGTCGAAGTCATGGATGTCCTTGGCCCGCAGCGCGTCGATGTGCTGCGCATTGATCAGGTAGATGATCTGCATGTGGCGCGGCAGCAGGCGCTCCATCAGGCCCACCGGCCAGGTCTCCAGCGCCTCGGGCAGCAGCGTGTGGTTGGTGTAGGACAGGGTGCCGACGGTCAGGTCCCAGGCCTGCATCCATTCGTAGCCGTGCACGTCGACCAGCAGGCGCATCAGCTCGGCCACGGCGATCGCCGGGTGCGTGTCGTTGAGCTGGATGGAGGCGAATTCGGGCAGGTTGTCCAGCGTGCCGCGCTGGCTCAGGTGGCGGCGCAGCAGGTCCTGCAGCGACGCCGCGACGAAGAAATACTCCTGGCGCAAGCGCAGCTCCTGGCCGGCCTCGGTGCTGTCGGCCGGATAGAGCACGCGGGAAATCGCCTCGGCGCGCGCCGCCTCGGCCACCGCGCCGATGTGATCGCCCGCATTGAAGCGCTCGAGATGGAAATCCGCCTCCGGCCGGGCGCGCCACAGCCGCAGGGTGTTCACGCTCGCGCCGCGCCACCCGACGATCGGCGTGTCGTAGGCGAATGCCCGCACGCCCTCGGCCCAATGCCAGAAGTGCTTCTGAACACCGTTGTCGCAGCGCTTGGCCGCCACGTTGCCGCCGAAGCCGATCAGGTAGCTCACCTCGGGACGCTCGAACTCCCAGGGGTTGCCGAATTCCAGCCAGGTTTCGGTCTGCTCGTGCTGCCAGCCGTCGACGATGGCCTGGCGGAACAGGCCGTGCTCGTAGCGGATGCCGTAGCCATAGGCGGCGATGCCCAGGGTCGACATGCTTTCCATGAAGCAGGCCGCCAGCCGTCCGAGGCCGCCATTGCCCAGCGCGGCGTCCGGTTCGATCTGGCGGATGCGGTCGATGTCCACGTTCAACCCGTCGAGCGCCTGGCGGGCCACGTCCAGCATGCCCAGGTTGCTCAGGCTGTCGACCAGGAGCCGCCCGATCAGGAACTCCAGCGAGAGGTAGTAGACCCGCTTCTGCGCCTTTCGATAGGCCTGTCGGGTGTGATCCATCCAGTGATCGATGATCTGGTCGCGCGTGGCCAGCGCGATCGCCTCGAACCAGTCGTGATCGGACGCGTGTGCGGCGTCCTTGCCGATCGAATAGGTGAGCTTGCAGAGAATGGCTTCACGAAAGGCGGCTACGTCGTCGGGGCTGGGAACGGTGGGTTCCTGCGTCATCGGCTGACCTCGCAGAGAGAAGTGGCTGTCCGGCGCGTTCCAGACGCGCCTGACGGTAATGAAAGCGGAGGATCGGCAGCTTTGCAGGTTTTCCCGCGAAGGCAGGCGACCGTCCGTCCAGATTTCGACTCGTCGGATCGGCTGGAATTTCCCCCGCTTGTCGTTATGATCGCGCGCCCCCTGCCCGCGTCCCGACCCATGAAACAGAACGTGATCCCCTCGTCCGACCCCGATCGCCTGGAAACCTGGGCGCGTTATGCCAAGGGCCTGTGCCGGGACTGCCGCGCCACCTGCTGCACGCTACCGGCCGAGGTGGGGCTGAACGACCTCATTCGGCTTGGCGTCGTGGATGAATTCGAGCGCGGCGAGCCGTTGCGGCAGATCGCCCGGCGGCTGGAAAAGGCAGGCGTCATCGAGCATTTCAACCAGAAGCGCGAGCGCTTCACGCTGACCCGCCTGTCCAACGGCGACTGCCTGTACCTCGATGCGCGCACGCGGCTGTGCACGGTCTACGACCGCCGGCCCGACACCTGCCGCAACCACCCGCAGATCGGCCCACGACCGGGTTATTGCGCCTACCAGCGCAAGTGAACCCAGGAAGTCCGGGACTTCAACGGTAGGATGGGCTTCGGCCCACCGATGACGGGTGATGGGCTGAAGCCCACCCTACCTGGCTACCCAGCCACGAACCGCATCGCTGGCCATCCGGGGCGCCGGCTTGCATGCTGGGTAGCTACGCAAAAGCCGAGGACCTGCCGGCATGACCGCCGAACTCGATTTTCTCCAGCAGACACTGCATCAGGACATTCCGCTGACCCGCGCCATGGGGCTGACCGTCACCGAATGGGACGGCCGGCGCCTGTGTCTGGAATTGCCGCTGGAGCCGAACATCAACCATCAGCTCAGCATGTTCGGCGGCAGCCTTTATAGCGGCGCCGTCCTGGCGGGTTGGGGCTGGCTGACCTTGCGCCTGCGCGCCGCCGCGCTCGACGACTGCCATGTGGTCATCCAGCACGCCGAGGTCAGCTACCCGCATCCCATGGACGGCACGGCGCGGGCGCTATGCGAGGGGCCGAGCGACGAGCAGTGGTCACGCTTCGAGCAGACCCTGCGCCGCCGCGGGCGTGCACGCCTGGCGCTGCGTACCTGGGTGCTGAATCCGGCGAATGAAGAAGCCGTGCGTTTCGATGGGCGCTTCGTCGTTCAGCGCGACGACGCCTGAGCCTCAGCCCCGCGCGAGCGCCAGCAGCGTTTCGCGCCAGCTGGCGCCCTGCGGCAGCGCGAGGAAGCCGGGGTTGAGGTAGGTCTCGCGCGCCGCATACGCCAGGCGCTCGCCGCGGGTATCGATCACCTCGCCGCCCGCGCCTTCCAGCACACCCTGGGCCGCCGCGGTGTCCCACTGCGACGTCGGCGACAGGCGCGGATAGCAGTCGGCCTTGCCCTCGGCCAGCAGGCAGAACTTGAGCGAGCTGCCGATGTTGGCCATCCGCAGGTCGGGAAAGTGCGCGCGCAGCCCGTCGACCAACCGCTCCTGCTCGGGGCTCGAATGCCGTCGGCTGGCGACCAGCGTGAAGTCAGCGAGCCGGTCGGCCCTCACGTGCAGCGGCTGGGTGGCGCCATCGCGCTCGGCGGACCAGGCGCCGAACGCCTGGCCGCCGTAATAGCAACGGCCGCTCGCCGGAATGCCAACGACGCCGAACACCACCTGTCCGGCTTCGATGAGGGCGACATTGACCGTGAACTCCTCGCTCCCGGCGATGAACTCCTTGGTGCCGTCGAGCGGATCGACCAGCCACCAGCGCTCCCACGTCGACCGCTCGGCCAGCGGCAGGTCGCAGGCCTCCTCGGACAGCACCGGGATGGCGCCGTCGAGCGCGGTCAGCCCTTCGACCAGCAGGTGATGGGCCGCCATGTCGGCCGCGGTAACCGGCGACGCGTCGGCCTTCTCGGCGACGTTCAGCTCGCCGCGCCAGAACGGCAGGATGGCATCGCCGGCGTCGCGCACCAGATCGATCGCACGGCTCAGGTAGGGATGACTCACAGCACCAACTCCCCCCGCTGGATCAGCAGGTCACGGGCAAGGTAGAGCGCCGCCAGCGCGCGCCCCTCGCTGAATTGCGGATGCCGCGCCAGGGCGGCGAGTTCCCGCAGGTTGACCCTGTCCACGCGCAGCGGCTCGGGCTCGTCGCCCGGCAGCCGCTCCGCGAACAGATCGCGCGCCAGCACCACCTGGATCCTCTGGCTCATATACCCCGGCGACAGCGACAGCTCGGTCAGGTGCTCCAGCTCGCGCGCGCCGAATCCGGCTTCTTCCTTGAGTTCGCGGTTGGCCGCATCGAGCACGTCCTCGCCGGGCTCGACCAGCCCCTTGGGCAGCGACAGCTCGTAGCTGTCCGTGCCGCCGCAGTATTCCTCGACCAGCAGGGCGTGCTCGGCATCTTCCAGCGCCACGATCATCACCGCACCGTAGCCGCTGCCCTTGCCGACGAGCCGCTCGTAGGTGCGCTCGGTGCCGTTGGAAAAACGCAACTGCACCTCCTCGACACGGAACAGGCGGCTGGTGGCGACGATCTCGCGGGCGAGCACGGTGGGCTTCTGACGCATGGGCAAGGACTCCAGGAAACGCGAAGGGTTATCATAGCCCGCCTTCATGAGTCAGCCGTGACGGCTTTTCGCCCGCCCCGACCGGACGCCACCATGCCCATCGCCCTTCCGTGGTCCGACATCGACACCGTGCTGCTCGACATGGACGGCACCCTGCTCGACCTGCATTTCGACAATCACTTCTGGCTCGACCACCTGCCGCAGCGCTACGCCGAGCGCCACGGCATCAGCCGCGCCATGGCCGAACTCGAGCTGGGGCCGCTGTTCCATGCCCATGCCGGCAAGCTCACCTGGTACTGCCTGGATTTCTGGACGAAGGAGCTGGACCTGCCGATCCGCGAGATGAAGCGCGAGATCGCCGACCTGATCGCGCTGAGGCCGGACGCCGACCGCTTCCTCGCGGCGCTGCGGCAGAGCGGCAAGCGCGTCGCGCTGATCACCAATGCTCACCGCGATTCGCTGTCGCTCAAGCTGGAGCGCATCGAGCTGGCGCCCTGGTTCGATCGATTGATCAGCTCGCACGACTATGGCTTTCCCAAGGAAGACGCCAAGTTCTGGTATGCGCTGGAACGGGACTTCCCCTTCGATCCGGCGCGGTCGCTGTTCATCGACGACAGCCTGTCGGTGCTGCGCAGCGCCCGGCGGCACGGCATCGCCCATCTGCTGGCGGTGCGCGAGCCCGACAGCCGCCGCGGCGCACGCGATACCGAAGAATTCGAGGCGGTGGATGACTGGCTGGCGCTGGTTCACGCGCTCGAAGGCCGCATCGACTGACCGCCGCACCCGCTCGCGGCAAAGGCATCGTCGGGCGCCGTCACCCGTGATCGCTCGACTAGACTTAGGTCCAATGTGCGACCCGCCGGGGTCGTCGGACCATCCGCACCTCGACAGCGGAACCCACGCATGAGCAAGACGGACGCCTTCGCCGAAGCCGGTAAGACCGCGGTGTTGCAGAACATCCACGGCACCATGGAGTTCCTGCGCAAGTACCCACCGTTCAACCAGATGGAAAGCGCCCATCTGGCATTCCTGGTGGAGCATTGCCAACTGCGCTTCTACGCGGCCGGCGACGCCATCATCAAACCCGACGATGGCCCGGTCGAACACTTCTACATCGTCAAGCAGGGCCGGGTGTGCGGCGAACGCCCGCATTCGGCGCGGCGCGGCACCGAGACCACCTTCGAGATCGCTGCCGGCGAATGCTTCCCGATGGCCGCGCTGATCGGCGAACGCGCCACGCGCACCGAGCATCGCGCCGCCGAAGACACCTTCTGCCTGCTGCTGGACAAGACGGCCTTCGTCCGCCTTTTCGCCATTTCCGGCCCGCTGCGCGACTTCGCCCTGCGGGGCGTCAGCAGCCTGCTCGACCAGGTCAACCAGCAGGTGCAGTTGCGCGCGGTGGAAAGCCTCGGCGCCCAGTATTCGCTCAACACCCGGCTCGATGCCCTGGCGTTGCAGCGCCCGGTCCACTGCGCTCGCGAGCTGCCGGTGAACCAGGCGGTGAAGACCATGCACGAGCAGCACGTCGGCAGCATCGTCATCGTCGACGACGCGCTGCATCCGCTCGGCATCTTCACCCTGCGCGACCTGCGGCGGGCGATCGCCGATGGCGAATGCGACCTCACCCAGCCGATCGCCAACCTGATGACCGAAAACCCCTTCCACCTGCCGCCCGACGCCACCGCGTTCGACGCGGCAATGGCGATGACGGAGCGGCACATTGCGCATGTCTGCGTCGTCGAGAAAGGGCAGTTGCGCGGCGTGCTGTCCGAGCGTGACCTCTTCTCGTTGCAGCGTGTCGACCTGGTTCACCTGGCGCGCACCATCCGCAATGCCGGCCGTATCTCCACGCTGGCGGCGCTGCGCAGCGAAATCCGCCAGCTGGTCGACAACATGCTGGCGCACGGTGCCTCGTCGACGCAGATCACCCACATCATCACGCTGCTGAACGACCACACGGTCTGCCGCGTCATCGAGCTGGCGATCGAGGCGTTGGGCGATCCCGGCGTGCCCTTCACCTGGCTGTGCTTCGGCAGCGAGGGCCGGCGCGAGCAGACGCTGCTGACCGACCAGGACAACGGCATCATGTTCGAGGCGAACGATGCGGCCGAAGCGGCCATGATCCGCGGGCGCCTGCTGCCGCTGGCCCAGCGCATCAACCAGGACCTCGCCGCCTGCGGCTTCACGCTGTGCAAGGGCGGCATCATGGCCGGCAACCCGGAGCTGTGCCTGTCGCGCCAGGAATGGACGCGGCGCTTTCGCGGCTTCGTCCGCGAATCGACGCCCGAGCACCTGCTCGGCTGCACCATCTATTTCGACCTGCGAGCGGTCTGGGGGCCGGCCGATGGCTGCGAGAAGCTGCGGCTGGCGCTGATCGCCGAGATTCAGGAAAACAGCCTGTTCCAGCGCTCGATGGTCGAGAACGCCTTGCGCCAGCGCCCCCCGGTCGGGCGCTTCCGCGACTTTGTCGTCGCCCGCAAGGGCGCCGTCAAGGACACGCTCGACCTCAAGGTGCAGGGTCTCACGCCCTTCGTCGACGGTGCGCGCCTGCTGGCACTGGCCCACGGCATCGAGACCTGCAACACGCTCGAGCGGCTGCGCCAGTTGGTCGCGTCCCGCATCATCGAGGAAAAGGACGGTGCCGCCTATGAAGAGGCCTACCAGTTCATCCAGCAGATGCGCATGCAGCAGCATCAGCACCAGGCGCGGCTTGGACAACCAATGACCAACCGACTCGACCCCGACACGCTCAACCACCTGGACCGGCGAATCCTGCGCGAGTCCTTCCGCCAGGCCCAGCGCCTGCAAGCCAGCCTGACCCTGCGCTACCAGCTATGAATTGGCCGTGGCTGAAAACGCGCGGTACGCCTCTCACGCCGCGACAGCTCGAGCGACGCGGGCAACTGCCAGGCGCGCCAGCGTTGGAGGACCGCCCGCTCGCCGAGGAGCGCCTGGTGGTGCTCGACCTCGAGACCAGCGGCCTGAACATGCGCCGCGATGTGGTGCTGTCGATCGGCGCGGTGGTCATCGAGCGCGGCGCGATCGACTTCGCCCAGCAGTTCGAACGCACCCTCAACCGGCCCGGCCAGAAGGTCGGCCCGAGCGTGCTGATCCACGGCATCGCGCCGAGCGAGCTGGAGACCGGCAGCGAACCGGCCGAGGCGCTGCTCGACTTCATGGCGTTCGTCGGCGACAGCCCGCTGCTGGCATTCCATGCCGAATTCGACCGCCGCATGCTACGCCGCGCGCTGCGCCATTCGCTCGACTACAGGCTGCGCCACCCCTTTCTCGACGTCGCCCAGCTCGCGCCGATGCTCTGCCCGGACGTCCGCCCGGGCAAAGGCACGCTGGACGACTGGGCTCGCCACTTTCGCCTGCAGGTCTCGCAGCGCCACCATGCCAGCGCCGACGCGATGGTGACCGCCGAGATCGCCTTGATCCTCTTCAGCCGCGCACGCCGCCAGGGCGCCGACAGCCTGACGAGCCTGGCCAGGCGACTCGAGACCTGGCGCCGGCGAGAGCGAGGCGGGCTGATCTGATCGCCCCCATTGCGGCCACTGAGCCGGCTTGCCATGATATTGCGAATAATTCTTGAATCGCTGGCGGCGCACGCAAGGAGAGCCTTTGACGGCTGAAGGTTCATCCCAACGGCAATGGGTGGAGACGCTCTACCGGGACCACCACGGCTGGCTGCTGGGCTGGCTGCGGCGCAAGCAACCCTGCCCGCAACGCGCCGAAGACCTGAGCCAGGACGCCTTCGTCCGCCTGCTCGGCCGCGAACGCATGAACGACCTGCGCGAGCCGCGCGCGCTGCTGCTGACCATCGCGCGCGGCCTGCTGATCGATCACTTCCGTCGCAGCGACCTCGAACAGGCCTACCTCGAAGCACTCGCCCAGGTGCCCGAGGGCGAATACCCCAGCACCGAGGAGCAAGCCCTCGCGATCGAAGCGCTCGAACAGGTCGAGCGGCTGCTCGACGGCCTGTCCGCCCGCGCCCGCGCCGCCTTTCTCTACAACCGTCTGGATGGCATGAGCCACGCCGAAATCGCCGAGCGACTGGGCGTCTCGGTACCCCGCGTGCGCCAGTACCTCGCCCAGGGCATGCGGCAGTGCTATGTCGCGTTGTACGGAACGCCCACATGACCTCCGACGCTCCGGTGCCCGAGGCCGTACTGCGAGCGGCCATCGACTGGAAGCTGCGCCTCGACGACGGCGAACCCGACATCGTCAGTCGGCTCGAGCGCTGGCTGGCCGAGGATGAACGTCATCGCCGCGCCTGGAACCAGCTGGGCACCATAGATCGTCATCTGGACCCGGTACGGCCGCCGGTCACGCGCCAGGTGTTGCAGCGCTCGGCCCGCAAGCGACCGCCGTTGCTGCGTAGCCTGGCCGTCGCGGCGACGCTGATCGGCGCGCTCGGGCTGACGGACCGCCTCTGGCCGCTGGGCCACTGGACCGCCGACGTGCACACCGGACGCGGCGAGCAGCACAGCCTTCGATTGCCCGACGACAGCCACCTGCAACTCAACAGCCGGAGCGCCATCGACCTGCTGTACTCCGACCAGGAGCGGCGAATCCGCCTGCGCGAAGGCGAGGTTCTGGTCGACACTGCCGCCCGTGGCGATCCGCGGCCCTTCATCATCGAAACCGCCGAGGGCACCTTCCGAGCGCTCGGTACGCGCTTTCTGGTGCGAACGCACGCCGGCAGCACGCGCCTCGTGGTGCTCGCCGCCGCGGTCGCCGCGTCGCCGGGCGACACGGGTCAGACCCGCATCGTCCGGGCCGGCGAGCAGATCATCGTGAGCGGCAACCGCCTCGGGCCGAGCGAGCCTGCGCCGCCGGGCAGCGACGCCTGGAGCCGCGGCCTGCTGGTCGTGCAGGATGTGCCCCTCGGCGACCTGCTCGAGCAACTGGACGACTATCACACCGGTCACCTGAGCGCCGACCCCACCGTCGCACGACTGCGCATCACCGGCACCTTTCCGCTGACCGATACCGAGCGTGCGCTGAATGCCCTGACCTTGAGCCTGCCCGTGCAGGTCGAGCGAACCACCGACTGGTGGCTGCGCCTGGTGCCGGCCGATCGCTGAAAAAAATTCCACGCGGCCCTATCACTTTTGCGCTGCGAAACGGCAAGGGAGAAATGAGAGCAGTTCTTGTTCAGGAGTGAATTGCAATGCCCACGCTGACACAGTTGTTCCGCCCCGCCCTGCTGACCGCCGCCGTTGCATTGGCCGCTCAGTCGCTGACCGCGTACGCCGCGCCAGCCGGCGAGCAACGCGAATACACCTTGCCCGCCGCCCCGCTGGCCAGCACCCTGACCGGCATCGCCGCCGATGCCGGCCTGGTCCTGAGCATCGACCCGAAACTAGTCGAAGGCCGCCAGGCCCGCCCGGTGCAAGGACGCTTCGATGCCGAAGGCGCACTGCGCGAGGCCCTGCGCGGGACGGGGCTGGAGCTGAAAGCAACGTCGACAGGTGCCTACAGCATCGCGCCCAGTGGCGTGACGGATACGGCGGTCGTCCTGCCGGAGGTGCTCGTCACGGGCAGCAGCGAGGTCGAGACAGCCTGGAGCCGAACCGACGGCTACGTCGCTCGCCGCACCGCAGCCGGCACCAAGACCGACACGCCCATTCTGGAAGTGCCTCGTTCGATTTCGATCATTACTCGCGAACAGCTGGACGACCGGTCGACACCGAGCCTTAATGACGCGCTGCGTTACACCGCGGGCGTGATGAGCAGCGGCTATGGTTCCGATACGAGAGCGGACTGGCTGCGCATTCGCGGCTTCGTCCCCACTCAGTTCCTCGACGGCCTGCCGTTGCCGATCGGATCGTTCGCCAATCCGAAGATCGAGCCGTGGAACCTGCAACGCATCGCCGTTCTGCGCGGCCCCGCGTCTTCGGTATATGGCCAGACCCCACCCGGCGGGCTGCTGGACATGGTCAGCCGGCGACCCGAAGCGCAAACGAGCCACGAGGTCGAGTTCCAGGCGGGTAGCAACGAGCACAAGCAGCTCAGCTTCGATACCACGGGCGCACTGACCGAAGACAAAACCTGGCTTTATCGCCTCAGCGGCACCGTGCGGGACAGCAATTCGGCGATCGACCACATCCCTGACGAGCGCCTGAACATCGCTCCGAGCCTGACCTGGAACATCAGCGACACGACCCATCTGACGTTCCTGTCGCAATTCACGCGGGACGACACCGGCATCACAGGTCAATTCCTGCCGCTGGAAGGCACCAAGCTGCCATCTCCGGTGGGCGACATTTCGCATCACAAGAACCTTGGCGAGCCGGACTGGGACTTCTACGACCGGACTTACTATGCGCTTGGCTACGCCTTCGATCACCGTTTGAACGAGACCTGGCAGTTCCGCCAGAACCTGCGTTACACCAAGAGCGATCTGGAATTCCAGGCGGTCAACGTGGGGACGTTCAACGATGTCGACGCCAACGGTATGGTGAATCGCGAGTCGGGCATCGTCGACGAAGACATCAGCCAGTTCGCCATCGACAACAACTTCCAGGCCGACTTCACGACGGGCCGACTGGATCACACCCTGCTGCTCGGCCTGGATCATCAGCGTTCGAACACCAATTACCGCTGGCTGTATGGCATGGGCGTACCGCCGATCAGCGTGGTCGATCCCCAGTACGGTCAAGACCTCTCCGGTGTCACCTACTTTGCCTTGCAGAATTTCAACCAGAAGGTTCGCCAGACAGGCTTGTACATCCAAGACCAGATTGCGCTCGACAAATGGCGCTTCACGCTCGGCGGTCGGGAAGACTGGATTCATGTCGGCACGACGTTCTACAACTCGAACGGTGCGACCGACACTCAACGTGAGCGCAGCTTCAGCGCCAACGTCGGCGTCAGTTACGTCCTGGATAACGGCCTGACTCCCTATGCTTCCTACAGCGAATCCTTCCAGCCGGCCCAGGGCGCGAACGTCAATAGCACCCAATCCTTCGAGCCGACCGAAGGACGGCAGTACGAGATGGGCCTCAAGTACCAGCCGTACGGGACCAACGCGCTGTTCACCGCGGCGGTATTCGATCTTCGCCAGGAGAACGTCAGCGTCACCGAAGGGAGCGTGACCCGGCAGATCGGCGAGTTGAAGGTTCAGGGACTAGAGCTCGAAGCCACCGCCGATGTGACCGATAACCTGCAACTTCAAGCGTCATATACCTATCTCGACGCGGAAATCCTCAAGGGCAACGACCAAGGTAACCGCATGCAGCAGGTGCCACGTAACCAGGCCACTGCCTGGGCCGACTACACCTGGCGAAATGGATTGCTGGCGGGTTTCGGTCTTGGCGCCGGCGTGCGCTATGTCAGCGATACCTACGGCAACACCGCCAACACTTACCTGGGGCACGTCGGCTCCTACACCGTCTACGACGCCTCCGCTCACTACGACCTTGGCCGTCTCGACAGTGCGCTCGAAGGGCTCACCGTTGCCGTCGATGCGAAGAACGTCTTCAACAAGGAATACCTGTCCACTTGCGACGGCTTTTGGTGCTACTACGGCGACGAGCGAAACGTCATTGCCAGCCTGAACTACAAGTGGTGATCAACCCGAGGCATCACCGGCGAACCCGCTGATGCCTCGCCACGGAATTTCCTTATGCAAAGCTCCACCATCCGACGCTGGTCCGCCGTTCACACCTGGACCAGCCTCATCTGCACGGTGTTCCTGCTGATGCTGGCGATCACCGGCCTGCCGTTGATCTTTCATCATGAGCTGGAGCACCTGCTCGGCGAGGCGCCCGAGTTGCGCGAGATGCCCGCCGATACGCCACGGCTCGATCTGGAGCAGGTGGTGCTCGCCGCCGAGCGGCACCGGCCGGACGAGGTCGTGCAATACCTCGGCTGGGAAGCGGACGAACCCAACGGCGTCGTCGCCATCATGGCGGCAACGGCCGGGACCGAGCCGAACAGCTCGCACACCTTCATGCTCGATGCGCGCACCGGCGAAGCCGTCGAAATGCCGGCGGCCAATGGCGGCATCATGATGTTCTTCCTGCGCATGCACGTGGACATGTTCGCCGGGCTGCCGGGCAAGCTGCTGTTGGCCTTCATGGGCGTGCTGTTCGTCGTGGCGATCGTTTCGGGCGTGGTGCTCTACGCGCCGTTCATGCGCCGACTGGACTTCGCCGAAGTGCGCCACGACCGCTCGCGACGCACGCGCTGGCTGGACCTGCACAACCTGATCGGTATCGTCACGCTGACGTGGGCGCTGGTGGTCGGTGTCACCGGCGTGATCACCGCCACGGCCGATCTGCTGATCGCCGCCTGGCGCAACGAATCGCTCGCGGCGATGGTCGAGCCCTACCGCGACGCCCCGCCGTTGCAACAACGCGCCCAGGCCAGCGACCTGCTGGAGATCGCCAGACGCGCCACGCCGGGCATGGTCCCGGATTTCATCGCCTTCCCCGGCACGCGTTTCTCCAGCGAACACCACTACGCGGTGTTCATGGTCGGCGACAGCCACGTCACGTCGCACCTCTGGACGCCCGTGCTGATCGACGCGCAGACACTGGAGGTCACGGCCGTGGGTACGCGCCCCTGGTACATGGACGCGCTGTCGCTGTCCTCGCCATTGCATTTCGGCGACTACGGTGGACGACCGATGCAGATTCTCTGGGCCGTGCTGGACCTGCTGACCATCTTCGTGCTGATCAGCGGCCTGTACCTGTGGTGGGTTCGGCGACGCAGCGTGAGTACGGCGCGGGCGGTGACGGCATGAACTGGCGCCGCTCGACTTTCCTGCTGCCCTTGCTGATTGCCGTGCTGAGCGGAGCGGGACTGATCGTCGCGCTATTCGGCGACGGGGCCTGGGACATGCTGTCCTGGCTCGGGCTGGGGATTCCTGCAGTGCTGGGCTGCTGGCCCCTGTTGCTTGGCGGCAAGCGCAGCCGACAACCCGCAGTTGCCGCTCGCCGCACGGAGTGAAACCGCACGGCGAGCGGCTGCTTCCCAAGTCGCGCGCCGACGTAGCGGTGTCCCGGCCTAACCGGAGGAACCTCGGCCCCACTCAAGGGACTGTCATTCCTTGCTCAGGACGTATGAGCGGGCCTGTTCACCATGACCCGTACGGGATGCCGTGCTGTTCGATGTAGGCCTTGGACTCTTCGGAGAGAAAGTAATACTCGCCTCCTGATTGCCCGCCATAAGGCCCCTTGGGCTCGACTTCTGCCTGCGCATGCAGCACTTCGACGGGCTTGCCACAGGTGCTCATGACCCACCCGCGGACAACCCCACCCGGTGCGAGTCCAAACGCTAGCGCATGACGATACTCGCTGGTCTGACAGGGCGGGTCGAGCCGCTCGGTCATCAGCTGCCGGGCACGCTCGGGGATTTCCAGGATGATCCGGTACGTCTGGGGCTCGGCCAGTGATTGCCAGCGAATGTAGATGCGCTTGGGCAGGTCGGCGCCGTTGACGTGACGGCCCTTTCCCCAGCTCACCCGCCAACCTGCGGCATTGCCGGTACCATCGGTGGGCACATGTACGGATACCGTGCCACTGCCCACATGGAAGAACCTTTGCCCATCGATATCTTCCACCTCGGCAGTTTCCACCCAGACCTCCATGTGATCCGGGGCGAGGAAACCCAGGCGCCAGTAGCGGTACGGCAAGTCGCTCGGATAAGGCGCTGCGCCAGTGCAAGCGGCGATCGACAGCAGCACCAAGGCCAGTAGTGTCGTTTTCATCGTTTGTTGTCCAGGGGCTTATCGGGGTAGCGCACTCGCTCTGGGTCCGCCGGGGCGTTGATGAAGATAACGTCGGCCTTGCCACCACTGCTGCCCGCGGCCACGTTCCAATTCGCGGACAGATGGATATAGCGCTGGCGCAACAGGCGCTCTTCCTGCGCAGTCAGTGAGCCGCTGCCTGCCTTCGCCCAGGCCATCAGCTTGTCCGAGATCGGTACGAGCTCTTCGGGAAGGGCCAATGCTGGATCCTTCTCTTGAATCGGATTTAACGGAACGCCCGCCTCCACGGCCAGCGCCTGCATCACCCGTAAATACACACGTGACAGATGCCCATACACCTTCCGCTCCAGATAGGGTGCCGCCATGACGTGTTTCATCCGATCGTCGCGCCCGCCGCCATAGGGCATGAACAGCTCCCAGACGTCCGTTCGCAGCTCAGCGGTCGCGTCCTTGGGGTCGAGCAGGTCGGCACGCTGGAGACGCTCGGTCTCCCGTTGGGCCTGATGATAGGCCGGTGTACGGTACGGGTCCGTATCACGGACTACCCAGTTGCTCTGCGGCCGCGCCAGATAGAGACGCTCGACGGCTTGCGCCGGATACCCACCGCCGAGATCCGAATGCGCACCCGGCAGGACGATCTCGCGATGGGGCGGCGCCACCCGGTTGAGGGCGAAATTGAGCCGGTGCTCGTCGCGTGCCGCGAGCTGGACGACGTGGCGGGCCGCATCCGGCGCCAGGTAAAGGTCGACGCCAGCGTTCTGATCATCGCTGGGATCGCCCCAGTCCGACCAGCCGCCTACGGCCGCAACGGTGTCGATCAGGCCGATGAAGTTGATGAGAACGTCGCTTTGCCAATCGAAGCCGGACGCCTTGCCGAGCTTGCCGGTGCGCCGCAGCTCACCGAGCGGTCCCTTGTCCTTGAGGAGTATCTGGTTGGCGAAATGCCGGGCGGCGGCCGCCCCTCGGCTGAAACCGAAGATGTCGAGTTCAAGTCTTGCCAGGACGGTTGTCGGATTCTGTTCGGCAAAGCCGTCGACCGCTTGCAGAAGCAGGGCGAAGCCTTCGTCGACCTTGGCCAGGACGCCGGTTGAGCCACGACCGAGCGCCTGACCTGGAAACAGGCTGTCCTCTTCACCCGAAATCGTACCGATGCCAGTGACGTACAAAGGAAGACAAACCGCTGACTCGCCCCCGTTTTTCGTTGCCTTCAGGTCCTCTTTGTACAAGTCGTACAACCGCCAGATATTGCTCACATCGTTCCCGTAGCTGCTGTCCGGGTCGAGATGATGAAACTCGCAGCGTTGGGCGATGGCGAGCGACGTCTGCTCGCCGATGCCAAGCGCGGCCGCACGGCACTGGGCGCCGATGGCGCTGTTGCTGGCGTTGTTGCCGGTCCCGTCGAAGAACACGCCGATGCGCAACGTGACGGCTTGGCGCTCGCTGAGTTCTTCCTCCTCTTCTTCCTCTTCCAGTCCGTGCGGCGCGGGCTCGACGGGTGCTTCCGAGGCAAGCCCTTTGGTGACCAGCGGCCCCGGCGGCACGGCTCTCGCCTCGGCGGCAAGCGCAGCGGGCGCAAGGTTCAAGGGCGACGGCGGCGTGAAGCCGGCCGGCGTGTGCGACATGCCGATGACGACGGTACCGGAGCCTGCGACGATCACGTTGCCATGATTGCCAAGGCTTCCGAGCGTCGCGGCGGGCTTGCCGTTGATCAGCACATTGGGAATGAGGTTGCCGGACAGTGCGCTGCCGCAACCGGTGCTATCGCCCTGGCGCGCAGCAGGCAGGCCGTCGAAGGTGACGTCCGGCGAGCCGGTCGCGATGGGATTGTTGCCATGCCCGGGCTTCGGGCAGGCCGTGGGGTCGCCCAGTCGGGCAGCGGGTTTTGCGGACATGACCAATATCCTTATCGGTATGCGGGACCGGCACCATGCCGCACACGCCGCCGCCACGCAAACGGCCGCTCGCGTTTTACGGGATGGGTCGCAGATTTCGCCGGACCAGACAAAAGAAAACCCCGCTCAGCGAGGCTGGCGGGGTCTCTTCAGCCGGCGGTCAGCCAGCCTGTGCAGGCGCCTTAGTGATCGATGGCAGCACCCGCCCCCCGCGGGATGCGAATGTCTTCGATCAGGTGCTGGATTTCCACGGGCGGCGGCGCGGTGAACTTGCAGACGATCACCGAGACCACGAAGTTGAAGATCATGCCGAGGGTGCCGATCCCCTCAGGCGAGATCCCGAACCACCAATCTGCCGGACCAGCGGTCGGATTGATGAACTTGAAGTACACGATGTAGCTGAAGGTGAACGCCAGGCCAACCGCCATGCCGGCGATGGCGCCTTCCTTGTTCATCCGCTTGGAGAAGATCCCCATCACGATGGCCGGGAAGAACGAGGCCGCCGCCAGGCCGAAGGCGAACGCCACCACCTGCGCCACGAAGCCCGGCGGGTAGATGCCGAACAGGCCCGCGACCACCACCGCTATGCCGGCTGCGACCCGCGCGGCGAGCAGTTCGCCCTTCTCGCTGATGTCCGGCTTGATGTTGCTCTTGAGCAGGTCATGCGAGATGGAGGTGGAGATCACCAGCAGCAGGCCGGCCGCCGTCGACAGCGCCGCGGCCAGGCCGCCCGCCGCGATGAAGGCGATCACCCAGCCCGGCAAACCGGCGATTTCCGGGTTGGCCAGAACCATGATGTCGCGGTCGACGTACAGCTCGGTCGCCGCCGGGGTCGGCTCGTTGCTCAGTAGGCGCTGACCCACCTCGCCGGTCTCGCCGGTGAAGGTCGGGTTGCCGGCGAAGGGTGCGCCCGGGCCGTACTGCACGACGCCATCGTCGTTCTTGTCCATCCAGGCGATCAGACCGGCGTTCTCCCAGGTCTTGAACCAGGCTGGCAGTTCGGCGTAGGCCGTGGACGGCACAGAGGTCAGCAGGTTGATGCGGGCGAATGCCGCAACCGCCGGCGCGGTGGTGTAGAGAATCGCGATGAACAGCAGCGCGTAACCGGCCGATTTGCGCGCATCACGCACCGTGGGGGTGGTGAAGAAGCGCACGATCACGTGCGGCAGGCCGGCGGTGCCGACCATCAGGGCGAAGGTGATGAAGAACACGTCGACCGTCGACTTGGAGCCGTCGGTGTAGGCCGTGAAGCCCAGCTCCGCGCCCAGCCCGTTCAGGCGCTCGATGACGCTCTGGCCGGTGCCGGTCACTTCGCTGCCGAAGCCCAGCTGCGGGATCGGGTTGCCGGTGATCAACATCGAGATGTAAATCGCCGGCAGCATGTAGGCGAAGATCATCACGCAGTACTGCGCCACCTGGGTGTAGGTGATGCCCTTCATCCCGCCGAGCACGGAGTAGAAGAACACGATCGCCATGCCGATGATCACGCCGGTGTTGATGCCGACTTCCAGGTAGCGGGAGAAGACGATACCGACGCCGCGCATCTGCCCGGCCACGTAGGTGAAGGAGATGAAGATCACGCAGATCACCGCCACCACCCGCGCGGTTTGCGAGTAATAACGGGCACCGACGAAATCCGGCACCGTGAACTTGCCGAATTTGCGCAGGTAGGGCGCCAGGCACATGGCCAGCAGCACGTAGCCGCCGGTCCAGCCCATCAGGTAGACCGAGCCGTCGTAGCCCGCGAAGGCGATGATGCCGGCCATGGAGATGAACGAGGCCGCCGACATCCAGTCAGCACCGGTGGCCATGCCGTTCATGATCGGGTGCACGCCCTTGCTGGCGACGTAGTACTCGCTGGTCGACCCGGCGCGCGTCCAGAGCGCGATGGCGATGTACAGTGCGAAGGTGCCGCCTACCACGAGGTAAATCAGTGTTTGGGTATCCATACTCGCCTCACTGCTCGTCGACGTCGTATTTGCGGTCGAGCTGATTCATCTTCCAGACGTAGAAGAAAATCTCGAGCACAAAGACATAGATCGCTCCCTGCTGGGCAAACCAGAACCCCAGCGGGAACCCGAAGAATTGGATGGCGTTGAGCTGCTCGACGAACAGCACCCCGAATCCAAACGAGACGACGAACCAGATCACCAGCAGCATGAACATCAGCCGCAAGTTTTCTTTCCAATAGGCCTTGGCAGCCTCACTAGTCGGTGCGGACATAGGTCCTCCAGATTTTGTTTTTGTTATATCGGCGCATTGAAGGTAGCAGGGCAGCGCCGCGCGCGCAGGTACGACTTTCGTCGATACCAAGCCCGCATGGCGCCTGCACTGCCGCTTCGTTTGCCAGCATAGCGCTATTACGCCGGATCGCTACGCCCCGCGCCGCTCGCGCGAAGAGGATGTGCGCGGCGCACGGCTTGCGGACCATCGGGCGGTGGTAACAACAAGAACAATCACCCGGAGTCCACCATGCTCAGCTTCCGATCGTCCTACCGCCTTTGGGCGCTACCGGCCGCCGGACTGGCGCTCGTCGCCCAGTTCGCCCAGGCCGCTCCGCTCGATCCAGAACCCGGCCAGGCGCTGCTCTACTACCAGCGTAGCGACGCCGACTACGCCGGCTGGGGTTTGCACCTGTGGAATACCGCCGACTGCCAGGGCGTGGCCCAGGGCACCAGTTGGGATCAGCCGCTCGCAGCTGCCGGGATCGACCCCGAGCTCGGTGCCTACTACCGCATCGCCCTGACGGGCGACGCGAGCTGCCTGAACCTGATCATGCACCGCGGCGACGACAAGGACCTGGGCGGCGGCGATCTGGTCTGGCGGCTCGACGAACTGGGCCGCCGGGTGTTCACCCTCAGCGGCTCGGCCGAGCTGTCGCCCACACCGGTCAGCGCACCCGGCGTCGCCATCGAGGGCGCCCGCGCGCATTGGCTCGAGCCGTTCACCCTGGCGCTGCACGACGGCTTCGGTAACGGCGCGCGGCTGGAGCTGCGCTATTCGACCGACGCGAGCATCGTCATCGACGGCCAGGCGCGCACCGTGAGCGGCGGAACGCCAGTACCGCTGGAGCCGAGCACGCTGCGCGAATCGACCCGCGAACGCTTCCCGCACCTGGCCGCCGACCCGGCCTACCGCATGCAACTTACCCCGCGGGCGCTGCGCACCGCGCTGACGGGCCAGCTGGTGGTGATCGCCTACGACGCGGACGGTCGCGTCACCGAGGCCACCGCCGTGCAGACCCCCGGCGTGCTCGATGCGCTGTTCGAACACCGCAGCTGGCTCGGCGCCCGCGTCGATGGGCAGGGCGTCGAGTTCCGCCTGTGGGCGCCGACCGCGCAGCGCGTCCGCCTGCATGTGTTCGATGACGCCAAGCGCCTGCTGCCCGGCTACCCCAAGACCCTGCGCGAACGCCATGGCGTCTGGTCGCACGAGGGTCCGCGCACGCTGGATCGGCGCTACTACCAGTACGAGGTGACCGCCTACCATCCGAGCACCGGGCAGATCGAAACCGCGATGGTCAGCGATCCCTATGCCCTGTCGCTGTCGCAGAACAGCCAGTACGCGCAGGTCGTCGATCTGGACGACGCCGACCTCAAGCCGGCCGGCTGGGACAGCTTCGAGCCGCCGGCTGTCGGGGCGCCCGAGGATACGGTGGTCTACGAAACGCACGTGCGCGACTTCAGCGCCGCCGACCGCAGCCTGCCCGCGTCGCTGCGCGGCACCTACAAGGCCTTCGCCACGCCACAGGCGCGCGGCGTGCAGCATCTTCAAGACCTGCACGCCGCCGGGCTGACCCACGTGCAGCTGCTGCCAGTGTTCGATATCGCCACCATCGACGAGGACCCGACCCAGCGCGTCTCGCTGGACGACCCGTTCTCCAAGCTCTGCGACCTCTCCGAAAGCGCACGACGCAACTGGGCCGGCTACTGCGGCGGACAGAGCGTGCGCACCGTGCTGGAAGGCTTCGACCCGGCCAGCGGCCAGGCGCAAGCGCTGTACAACGATCTGCGCGCGCTGGACGACTTCAACTGGGGCTACGACCCCTTCCACTACAGCGTGCCGGAAGGCAGCTACGCCACCGACGCCGAAGGCACCCAACGCATCGTCGAGTTTCGCCAGATGGTCCAGGCGATCGGCGGCCTCGGTCTGGCGACCGTGATGGACGTGGTCTACAACCACACCAACGCCTCGGGTCTCGCCGACAAGTCGGTGCTCGACAAGGTCGTGCCCGGCTATTACCACCGCCGGAACCCCAGCACCGGCGCCATCGAGACCTCGACCTGCTGCCAGAACACCGCGAGCGAGCACCGCATGATGGAAAAGCTCATGGTCGACTCGCTGGTGACCTGGGCGCGCGACTACAAGATCGCCGGTTTCCGCTTCGACCTGATGGGCCACCACATGCGTGACAACATGCTCGCGGCTCTACGCGCCGTGCGGCAGGTCGACCGCGACACCTACTTTTACGGCGAAGGCTGGAATTTCGGCGAGGTCGCCAGCGGCGCCCGGGGCGTCAACGCGATCCAGGCGAACATGGCCGGCACCGGCATCGGCACCTTCAACGACCGGCAGCGCGACGCGGTGCGTGGTGGCAGCCCGTTCGACGGCGGCGAGACGATCCGCCTGATGCAGGGCTTCGCCAACGGCCTGTTCACGATGCCCAACGAGCTGAACAGCGGCGACGCCGAGGAACGGGCGCGACTGCTGCACGCCCAGGACCTGATTCGCGTCGGCATCGCGGGCGGCCTGGCGGATTACGCCTTCGTCACCGCCGACGGAACGCGCAAGCGCGGCGCCGAGATCGACTACAACGGCCAGCCCGCCGGCTACACCGCCGATCCGCAGGAGACCGTCAACTACGTCTCCAAGCACGACAACCAGACGCTCTGGGACAACAACCAATACAAGCTGCCGTCGAGCCTCACCACCGCTCAGCGCGTGCGGCTGCAGACGGTGGCGCTATCGGTGCCGCTGTTCAGCCAGGGCGTGCCCTTCATTCACATGGGCTCGGACATCCTGCGATCGAAGTCGATGCAACGCGACAGCTACGACTCCGGCGACTGGTTCAACGCCGTCGACTTCAGCTACCAGGACAACAACTGGAACAAGGGCCTGCCGCGCGAGGACAAGGACGGCGCGAACTGGCCGCTGATTCGCCGGATCATCGCCGATCCGAATGCCGACCCGGCGCCGAGCCACATCCTGGCGGCCAAGCGGCAGTTCCTCGACCTGCTGCGCATCCGCGATGCCAGCCCGCTGTTCCGCCTGGAAACGGCGCGTGACGTCGAGCGCCGGCTGCGCTTCCACAACACCGGGCCCGAGCAACAGCCCGGCGTGATCGCCTTCAGCCTCGACGACAGCCGTGGCGCCGGCCGCGACCTGGATCGCCAGGCCGAACGCCTGATGGTGGTGATCAACGCCTCCGGCGAAACCGTGCGGATACCGGGCGCGAGCGGCTATCGGCTGCATCCGGTGCTGGCGGCGTCCACCGACGGTATCGTGCGCGGTGCCAACACCGACTCGGGGCAATTCGAAGTGCCGGCGATGACCACCGCGGTGTTCGTCCAGCCGCAGGCTGGTCGCTGAAACGACGCGGGCACGGCGCAAGCCCGTGCCCGCGCTTCGCCCTGCCGTTAGGCATAGGCCGACGGCAGCCCGCTCCACAGCTCATCGACATGACGAAAGCCCCAGGCCTGCGCCGACTCCCGCGCGACGATGCGTTCGGTCACGCCTGGCGCGGCCAGATCCAGCACTCGCTGCGGGATCTGCTCGCGCGACTTGGATGAAAAGAACACCTTCACCCGAGGCTTGAGCAGCGAGTGCGGATGCTGCTCGACGACCACCCCGATCCGCCCGCTTTCCAGCCGTACCAGCGAGCCGGTGGGGTAGATGCCAACCGTCTTCACAAAGGCCTGGAAGACGGCTTCGTCGAAATGGCTGCCGCTCCACTCGGCCATCCGCCGCACCGCCTCGGCAGGGTCCCAGCCGGCCTTGTACGGACGGTTGGAGGTGACCGCGTCGTACACGTCGCAGACCGCGCCCATGCGCGCGAACAGGCTGATCTGGTCACCTCGCAGGCGATGCGGATAGCCGGTGCCATCGACCTTCTCGTGATGGTGCAGGCAGACATCCAGCGCAATCTCGCTGACGCGCGGGCTGTCGCGCAACAGCCGCACACCCGCCTCGGGGTGGTTACGCACCACGGCGAACTCGCCATCGGTCAGCTTGCCGGGCTTGTTCAGCACCACATCCGGAATGGCCATCTTGCCGACATCGTGCAGCAGCCCGGCAATGCCGGCTTCCTGCACATCCTGCTCCGACAGGCCGAGCTGGCGCGCCAGGCCAATCATCAGCGCGCAGACGGCCACCGAGTGCATGTAGGTATATTCGTCGGCCCGTTTCAGGCGCGCCAGGCTGATCAGCGCATCGGGGTTGCGCAGCACCGACTCGGTGATTTCCTCGACCAGCTCGACGACTTTCTCGGCGTCGATCGCCTGGCCCATGCGCACGTCGTTGAACATGCTGACCACCGCATCGCGCGAGCGTGCGCAGAGCCGGTAGGCCCGCGAAACCTCCTCGTCCAGCGCCACCCGCAGCGGCACCGGCACCGCCGGCTCCGCGGCGGGTGCGGCCGGTGCAGGCGCGGTCGCTTCGGCATTCGCGACAGCGGTATCGAGGCCACGCGCGGTGTCGATGACCACCTCGGCCACGCCACTGTCGAGCAGGCGGCGCAGGTCGCGCTCGTCCTGGAGCAGGAAGCGCTTCTTCCAGAACGGATGATCGATCCAGGAACCGCAGAGTTCGGTGATGAACATGCCGAGGCGCAGCTCGGTGGTAGGGATACGTCTGAGCATCGATGGCGCTCCGCGAGCCAGCGAACAACAAGGAAAGCCTAGCCTAGCCGGACTGATTGCAGAATGACATGACCCACGGGTCACGCTCGATTGGGCTGCCTACTCGACCGACAAACGGGCACTGCTATCATCGGCCGCTCCTGCCCGACGCGAGACCGCCCCATGCGCCGAGCCGCCACTGCCCTGGCCGTCGTGACCCTGCTGCTCATCAACACCCTGGTCCTCATCGGGCCGATGATGGTGCTGGCGCTGATCAAGCTGCTGCCGATCGCACGGTTGCGCAACGCCTGCTCGCGCGGGGTGATGTGGATCGCCGAAACCTGGGCCGAGATCGACAAGTGGATATTCGCCACCTTCACCCCGACCGTCTGGGATATCCGGGGCGGCGAGCGGCTGCGCCGCGACACCTCCTATCTGGTCATCAGCAACCACCAGTCCTGGGTCGACATTCCCGCGCTGGTGCAGGCCTTCAACCGCAAGGCGCCCTACTTCAAGTTCTTCCTGAAGAAGGAGCTGATCTGGGTGCCCTTCCTCGGGCTCGCCTTCTGGGCGCTCGACTACCCCTTCATGAAGCGCTACTCCAAGGCGTACCTGGCGCGCCACCCGGAGCGGCAAGGCAAGGACCTGGAGATCACCCGCGCCGCCTGCGAGAAGTTCAGGCACCTGCCCGTCACCGTGGTGAACTACCTCGAAGGCACGCGCTTCACGCCCGCCAAACACGCGCAGCAGCAATCGCCCTATCGGTACCTGCTCAAACCCAAGGCCGGCGGCGTAGCGTTCGTACTGGCGTCGCTGGGCGAGCAGCTCGATGCCATCCTCGATGTCACCGTGGTCTATCCGCAGACGCCCACGCCCGGTTTTTGGCAGCTGATCAGCGGCCAGGTGCCCCGGGTGATCGTGGACATCCAGACACGCCCCCTCGACCCAGCCCTCTGGCAAGGCGACTACCAGAACGATCCGGTCTTTCGGCACTGGTTGCAGGCCTGGGTCAGCCAGCTGTGGCACGACAAGGATGCGCGGATCGACCGACTGCGCGAAGGCATCCGCTGAGCGGTCGGCCCGACCACGCGACGCGGCGGCCCAGCTGGTAGACTGCCCGGCCCTCCGCGCCTCGAAGAACTCCCGTGTCCAGCCCTGCCTTTTCCACCCTCGCGCTTTCCCCGGCCATGCTCGCCAACCTCGATGCGCTGGGCTATCACGCCATGACGCCGATCCAGGTGCAGGCGCTGCCCGTCGTGCTCGCCGGCAAGGACCTAATCGCCCAGGCCAAGACCGGCAGCGGCAAGACCGCCACCTTCGGCATCGGCCTGCTGCACGGGCTGAATCCGCGCTTCTTCGGTTGCCAGGCGCTGGTGCTCTGCCCGACCCGCGAACTGGCCGACCAGGTTGCACGGGAGATCCGGCGCCTGGCGCGGTCCGCCGGCAACATCAAGGTGCTGACGCTGTGCGGCGGCACGCCACTGGGCCCGCAGATCGGCTCGCTCGAACACGGCGCGCACATCGTCGTCGGCACCCCCGGCCGCATCCAGGAACACCTGCGCAAGGGCACGCTGGTGCTCGATGGGCTGCGCACGCTGGTGCTGGACGAAGCCGATCGCATGCTCGACATGGGCTTTCACGACGACATCGCCGCGATCGCCGAGCAGACGCCCGCACGGCGTCAGACGCTGCTGTTCTCCGCGACCTACCCGGCCGGCATCGAAGCCCTCGCGGCGCGGTTCCTGAAGCAGCCGGTCCGGGTCGAAGTCGAGTCGCAGCACAGCGGCTCGCAGATCGAGCAGCGCTTCTACGAGATCGACCCGGACGCCCGCTTCGCCGTGGTCGAACGCCTGCTGCTGGCCAACCGGCCGACGTCCTGTGTCGCGTTCTGCCAGACCCGTCAGCAGTGCCAGGAGCTGGTCGACTACCTCGACGGGCGTCGCATCTCTGCACAGGCCCTGCACGGCGACCTGGAGCAGCGCGACCGCGACCAGGTGCTGGCGCGCTTCGCCAACCGCAGCCTCTGCGTGCTGGTCGCCACCGACGTCGCGGCGCGCGGTCTGGACATCGCCGGGCTGGAGCTGGTCATCAACGTCGAGCTGGCGCGCGACCCGGAGGTGCACATCCATCGCATCGGTCGCAGCGGACGCGCCGGCGAGAAAGGCCTGGCGCTGTCACTGGTTGCGCCCGCCGAGGCCAACCGTGCCGCGGCGATCGAGGCGCTCCAGGGCATGCCGATGGCCTGGCATCCGCTGAGTTCGGTGAAGGTGCGCGACGACAGCCCGCTGCTGCCGCCGATGACGACGCTGGCAATCGGTGCGGGACGCAAGGAAAAACTCCGCCCCGGCGACATTCTCGGAGCCCTGACCGGAGACGCCGGAATCCCCGGCGACAAGGTCGGCAAGATCACGCTGTTCGAATTCCAGGCGTTCGTCGCGGTCGAGCGCGGCGTTGCCCGTGAGGCGCTCAAGCGGCTGAGCGAAGGGAAGATCAAGGGCCGGACGCTGAAGATCCGGGCGCTCTAGGCGCGCTAAAAACGAGGCCGGAAGCGCGGGCAGAACACCCGCCTTCCGGCCCGCTTTCAAGGCATCGGCCGCTTACAGCGCACCGCGCGCCCAGGGGCCCCAGATGGCGAAAGTGATGCCGGGGGTCTGCGCGTTGACGAACAGGAACTGCCCGGTCGGATCGAAGCAGGCGCCGCAGAATTCCTTGTTGCGGTAGTCGCCGCCAGAGACGTTCTTGCCCGCGTTGGCGGCCTGCACGTCATCGAACACGATGTTGTTCTTGGCGAAGATGAACGCCTCGCCCTCGCGCGACAGGCCGAGCAGACGCTCGCCGAAGCCGAACTCGTCGTCCACGCCGCCACCGTCTTCGCAGAGCAGCACGCCGCCGCGCGGGCTGACGGTGATGTTGTCGGGGTTGTTGGCGATCAGCTCGTTGTCCGAGGCGAACAGGCAGGTCAGGCGGTCGGTCGCCAGGTCGTGCACCCACACCGCGCCGTTGCCGTATCCCTCGCGGCCCTGGGCATCGACGCCGGCACTGGTGTCGACGATGAACAGCTTGCCCTCGCTGAACCAGATGCCCTCCCCGCGGCTCATGCGCAGACCGCCGGCGGCACGGGCCTGGAAGAACGGACCGCTCTCGCCGCCCTGCGGTGCGAGGTCCGGGTTCGGCACTTCGACCCATTCCAGCTGATAGCTGGCGCCCTTGCGCGGCGCGAGCAGGTCGGCCTGAGCGACGTTGCGCACGCGGGCGGCCTGCAGGATGCCGCCGACCGCCAGCGAACCCGGCTGCTGGCTGGCATCGGTCGGGATGTAGCGGTAGTAGCCGGCGCTGTTGCGGTTGTCTTCGGTCAGGTAGACGTAGCTGTTGCGCGGATCGACCGCCACGGCCTCATGGGCGAAGCGCCCCATCTGGACGATCGGCTGCCCGGTGGTCAGCGCCGGGTTGGCGGTCACCTCGAAGACGTAGCCGTGCTGGCGGCCGCCGACGCTGGAGTAGTCGGCCGTGGTCTCTTCGCACGACAGCCAGGTGCCCCAGGGCGTCACGCCGCCGGCGCAGTTGGTGCGCGTGCCGCCCAGGCTCGGCACGGTGCGAACCGGCTGGCGGATGCTGCGCGGTACATAGAGGTTGGTGGTGCCGCCCGCCGGGCGCTGACCATTGGCGAGGGTGACGCCGTCATAGACGCCGGTCGCTTCGATGAGCGGGCCGGTGCCGGCCTCGTGGTTGCGCACCAGCACCATTTCGGTGCCCCGCGCGCCCCGCTGTACGGCGATAACGCCCATGCCGTCATGCGACGGAGGCACCGGCTGGCCGTTTTCCATCAGATCGCCAGTCCAGGAAAAGCTGCGGTACTGGAAGCCTTCGGGCAGTTGCAGCAGGTCCAGGCCGGTCGCCTGGTCGGTGGTCGGACGCAGCGGGCCGTACGGGCTGCGGCCGGCCATCAGCGTGCCCTGGCCGCGCTGCTGGCGCGCCGCGAAGGCCTCGAGCGTGCCCAGCAGCGGCGTGGTGGCGACGGCGGCGGCGATCATGCTGCCCTTGAGCAGGCGGCGGCGGCTGGAATCGTGTTCCTGGGTCATCGTTGTTATCTCCTCTTCGGCGAATGCACGCGGGGTTATCAGGCCGGATCAGAGATACAGGCTCGATGGGGCATTACGGTTACGCTTGCGTTGCATCGCCATGAAGAAGCCAAGCGGGCGGTTGGCGGGAAACTGCAACCTCGCCTGTGCCATTCTTGTGACGCCAGCAATTCCTTCGATCAAGGCCGTTCATGACCGCACCTTCCTTCCTCCGCTCGCTGCGCCGCCTCTGGGCACTGGACAAGTTCGGCTACAGCCTGCGGGTATTCGTCGCCCTGGCCGGGGCGATGGGCCTGAGCGGCTGGCTGGATCGCCCGGCGCTGATCATTCCGCTGTTCCTCGGCATCATCGCCAGCGCACTGGCCGAAACCGACGACAGCTGGCGGGGGCGGCTCGGCGGCCTGAGCGTGACGCTGGTCTGCTTCGGCATCGCCGCGTTCGCCGTGCAGGCGCTGTTCCCCTACCCCTGGCTGTTCGCCCTCGGGCTCGCCGGCTCGACCTTCGTGCTGGTCATGCTCGGCACTCTGGGCGAGCGCTACGGCACCATCGCTTCGGCAACACTGATCCTGTCGATCTACAGCATGATCGCCGCCGATCAGCATGCGGCGACCGGCCCGTTCTGGCGCGATCCGTTGCTGTTGTTGGCCGGAGCGGCCTGGTATGGGGCGCTGTCGGTGATCTGGAACGCCCTGTTCAGCCACCAGCCGGTGCAGCAGGGGCTGGCGCGGGTCTACCGCGAGCTGGGCCAGTATTTCCGGCTCAAGGCCGATCTGCTCGAGCCGGTGCGCCAGCTCGACATCGAGGCGCGCCGGTTGGCACTGGCGCGCCAGAACGGCCGGGTCGTGGGCGCGCTCAACGCGGCCAAGGAAAGCCTGCTCAACCGCCTCGGCCAGGGCCGCCCGGGCGCGACCATCAACGCCTACCTCAAGCTGTATTTCCTCGCGCAGGACCTGCACGAGCGTGCCAGCTCATCCCACTACCCCTACCAGGCGTTGGCCGAGGCGTTCTTTCACAGCGACGTGCTGTTCCGCTGCCAGCGCCTGCTGCGCCTGCAAGCGTGCGGATGTCTGGAGCTGGGCGAGGCGATCCAGTTCGACCAGCCCTACCGGCACAGCGACGACAATGCCGTGGCATTGGCGGACCTGGAGGCCTCGCTGGACTACCTGCGCGCGCAGAACAACCCGGCCTGGCGCGGCCTGCTGCGGTCGCTGCGCGCACTGTCGGGCAACCTGTCGACGCTCCAGCGCCAGCTCGCCAACGCGAGCAACCCAGACACCCTGGCCGGCGAGCAGGACAGCACCCTGTTCGACCGCCAGCCGCGCTCGTTCAGGGATGCGCTGGAACGGGTGCGCCAGCAACTGACGCCGACCTCGCTGGTGTTCCGTCATGCCTTGCGCATGGCCGTCGCCCTGCTGGGCGGCTACGCGCTGCTGCATACCATCCACCCGGACCAGGGCTACTGGGTGCTGCTGACCACCGTTTTCGTCTGCCAGCCGAACTACGGCGCGACACGCATCAAGCTGGTGCAGCGCATTGGCGGCACGGTGCTGGGCCTGCTGGCCGGCTGGGCACTGTTCGACCTCTTTCCCGATCCCGAGGTGCAGGCCCTGTTCGCCGTGGTCGCCGGTGTGGTCTTCTTCGCCACGCGCACCACGCGCTATACCCTGGCGACCGGCGCCATCACGCTTTTGGTGCTGTTCTGCTTCAACCAGGTCGGCGATGGCTACGGGCTCATCTGGCCGCGGCTGATCGATACCCTGCTCGGCAGCCTGGTCGCGGCGGCAGCGGTGTTCCTGATCCTGCCGGACTGGCAGGGCCGGCGCCTGAACCGGGTGGTGGCCAACACGCTGAGCTGCAATGCCGACTACCTGCGCCAGATCATGCAACAGTACGAGACCGGCAAGCGCGACGACCTGGCCTATCGCCTGGCCCGCCGCAACGCACACAACGCCGATGCGGCGCTATCCACCACGCTGTCGAACATGCTGCTCGAGCCCGGCCACTTTCGTAAGGATGCCGAAACGGGCTTTCGCTTCCTGACGCTCTCGCACACCCTGCTCAACTATCTATCGGCCCTGGGTGCGCACCGCGAACGCCTGCCGGATGACGCCAGCGACGCGCTGCTCGCTGAGGCCACCGAGCGCCTGGCCACTGCCCTCAGCGAGCTGGCCGAGGGGCTCGCCAACCGCACGCCGGTGGCCATCCACAGCGATGAGGAGGATGCGCTGGCCCAGCACCTGGAACAGGTGCCCGACGAACTGGACGATGCGCACCGGCTGGTACAGACGCAGCTCGGTCTGATCTGCCGGCAGCTCGGGCCGCTACGCAGCATGGCCGCACACCTGATTCGCCGCGAGCGCGGCACGACCGCTTGATCAGGACGCCGGCTCGGCGACGAGCCGTTCCTCCGGCAGCGCGGCGTCGTAGTGCTCGATCAATCGATCGAAGGTGCCGTCGGCCCGCATCTCGGCGATCTCGCGCTCGAAGTCGGCGATGATCTGCGCCGCCTGCGGATGGCTTTGCCGGATCACCAGTGACAGGCCGTTGCGGCTGAAACTGCCCGGCAACAGCCGAAACGCCTCGGCTGACAGCGCCGGATCGTGCGCCATGTGGGAACGTGCCGTGCGGCTGTCCTCGAGCGCAAGGTCGACTCGCCCCGCTTCGAGCATGCGCAGCGCCGAGGCGAAGCTGTTCACGTAGACGCGATCCATGCTCGCCAGCGCTTCGGGCACTGCGGTGTAGACGTAGCCGCGGACCAGCGCCACGCGCTTGCCGGTCAGGTCGGATGCCTTGATCGGATCTTCCGCGCGGGCGATCCAGCGCAGGTGGTTGTACAGGTAGGGCGTCGAATGCAGCGCCATGTGGCTGCGCTGGCCACCGTGCCAATCGCTCAGGCCGTCGATCTGGCCGCGCTCGAGGCTCAACACCGCGCGCGGCCAGGGCATCTCCTCGTAGTCGACGCGATAGCCGGCACGCTCCAGCGCAGTACGGACCAGCGAGATCGCCAGACCGTCGCCAGGCAGGCGGCTGTCGGTGTAGGGCGGCCAGACATCACCGGCCAGGCGCACCACCGGCGCCGTCCAACCCGACAGGCAAACGCCCAGCAGGCACAGCAATATCCATCGACCCTGTTTCATCAGCAGCCCTTCATGGCTTTGTGACATCAGCGGCCAGTAAACCACAGCGGCATGACAAGCCGCGGCATCCGCCGGTCGGACCGTGGCAGGCAACGCCGCACGCGGTACCATGCGCCGTTTTTTCGCCAGGGCGGAGGTCGCGGTGCAAGCAGTGGACGTGGTGGTTATCGGCGCAGGGGCGGCCGGTCTGATGTGCGCAGCCAGCGCGGCCGCACGCGGTCGCCATGTCCTGGTGCTCGATCACGCCAACAAGGCCGGCAAGAAGATCCTCATGTCGGGCGGCGGGCGCTGCAATTTCACCAACCTGTACACCGAGCCGGCGAATTTCCTCGGCGCCAACCCGCATTTCTGCAAGTCGGCGCTGGCCCGCTACACCCAGTGGGACTTCCTGGCGCTGGTCGCTCGCCACGAGGTCCCCTATCACGAGAAGAAGCTCGGCCAGCTGTTCTGCGACCGCAAGGCCAACGACATCCTCGACATGCTGCTCGCCGAATGCGATCGCCACGGTGCGCGGATTCGACTCCAGACGCCGGTAACGGGCATCGAGCGCATCGAGGCCGGCTATCGGCTCGCGCTGCCCGGCGAGACCCTCGAGTGCCAGTCGCTGGTGATGGCCACCGGCGGCCTGTCGATCCCGACGCTCGGGGCGAGCGGTTTCGGCTACCAGGTGGCGCGTCAGTTCGGCCACCGGGTGCTGCCGACCCGTGCCGGGCTGGTTCCCTTCACGGTGACCGAGCCGGCGCTCAAGGCGATGTGCGAGGAGCTGTCCGGCACAGCGCTGGAGTGCCGCGTCAGCTGCAACGGCCAGACCTTCCACGAGAACCTGCTCTTCACCCACCGGGGCCTGAGCGGGCCGGCGATGTTGCAGATTTCCTCGTACTGGCAGCCGGGCGATACGCTCGAGATCGACCTGCTGCCGGATCGCGACCCGCTCGCCTGGCTGCAGGACCAGCAAGCGCAGCGACCCAACACCGAGCTGCGCACCCTGCTCGGCGAGGTCTTCACGCGGAAGATGGCGGTGCTGATCGCCGAGGCCTGGTTCACGTCGCGCCCGCTCAAACAATATGCCCCGGCGGAGCTGACGACCATCGCCCAGCGGCTCGGCGGCTGGCAGGTGCAGCCGGCCGGCACCGAGGGCTACCGGACCGCCGAGGTCACCCTGGGCGGCGTGGATACCGACGAGGTGTCATCCAAGACGATGGAATCGCGCCTGGCGCCGGGGCTGTATTTCGTGGGCGAGGTGCTGGATGTGACCGGCCACCTCGGCGGCTTCAACTTCCAGTGGGCCTGGGCGTCGGGCTATGCCGCCGGGCAATACGCCTGATCACTGGTTCGGCACGTCCGACGGCGGGTTGATCTCGCGCGGGCCGGCCGGATCGGTGGCGGTGTTGTAGTACTCCTGCGGGTTGTCCTCGTAGTTGCCGAGGGCGCCCTCTTCGTCGTCTTCCGGTGAACATCCGGTTATCAGTGCGCCGCAGGCCAGGGCCAGCAGCAGGGGATGGAGTTTCATGCAGTGTCCTCATGCGCCGGCATCGAAGGGTGCCGGCGGCCGTGAATGATCAGGGTTTGACGCCGTTGCTCGGCCCGCTTCCGCCAGCGGGTGCAGCGCCGGCGCCCGATGCGGTGCCCAGTCCGCTGCCGTTGTCGGCGGGAGACGGCGGTGCGCCGTAGCCGGTCTCGCCGTCGACCGGCGCCGAACCCGCTGCCCCGGAGGTGATGCCCGTCCCGGTGTCGACCGCATCGCCGGTCGCATCGCCACCGCCCAGGCCCGGCGAGGCCGGCGCTTCGGTCGGTACGGCGCCGCCGGGCGTGTCTTCCGGTGCGGGCGCGTTCAGCTCGGTGGCCGCTTCCGGGGCGGTATCGGGCTGCTCCTGGGGTTCGTCCGGCCCGCAGCCGGCGAGCAACAGACCGAACACGGGCGGCAACAGGTATTTCAGGCGCATGGATGTCTCCTCGAACGAGCCGCGTGGCGGCGAAAGCATTCAGGGAGTTGACCGGCTGCCAGTCGGGAAGTGCAGCCTGGCCGACCGGCTGCACACGATGCCAGCGTCGGGGTAGAACGAGGAGCGCTCGCCGCGCCAGGTGCTGGCGAGCGGAGGTTCAGCTGGCCTTCTTCAGGCTCTTCTTCAGATCGGCCATCTGCTGGCCCATCTCTTCGAGGCGCTTGGCATCGAAGGTCTTCTCGCACATCGGGAACATCTCCGACTCTTCTTCCTCGATGTGATGCTCCATCAGCTCCTTGAGCACCTTGGCCCGCCCGGAGAACTCCAGGCTACCGACGTCGGTCTTGAGCAGGTCGGGCAGTACCAGGTCGTCCACGGCGCGGTGTTCTTCCTTGGCTTCGTGGGTCATCTTGACCTCTTCCTTGTCGCCCTCCTGGCGCAGCGCGGGATAGAGCACTTCCTCCTCGATGCGGGTATGCAGGCTGATTTCCTGCTCGATCTTTTCCAGCAGCTCGGTGCGCGTTTTCACGGCGCGTTCGCCGGTTTCGGTCAGCTTGTTCAGCATGTCCTTGACGCGTTCATGGTCCTGCTTGAGCAATTCGATCGCATTCATGGTGGGTCTCCCATCGGCTTGGCGCGCGCGGGCTCTGCGGCCCGTCGAGCAAGAGAGCGACGCCACGGTGCGTCGCCCGGATCGTCAGGCGTATTCGTAGGTCGGCAGCCCGATGCGGCTCTGGCTCTGCAGATGCGCGATGGACGGCGACATGCCGGCTTCCAGCGCGAGGTCACGACGGATGGAGCTGATCACCCAGTCGAGCTGTACGGCCGTCTGGGTCTGTCCGCGAGAAATGGCTCGCTTGAGGATGACGCGATCGTCGTTTCGCAGGGTCAGCAGCAGGCCGCCATCAGGGCGTGGTTCGGTCACGACATCGAATTCGGAAAAGGCAGCGATAAGGGTGCGTTGCGCAAGATTCATTGTTGTGTACTCCGGTTAGGTCCAGCCGCAGACCTAGGAGCAGTGATCGTGCCAGGTTTGAAGCGTAAAAAAATCCTCTATAAATCAGATAGTTATGAAAACTACTCGCCAGACGCCGTCTTGCAGAATGCAAGACGGCCGCGAACCGGGCTTGCATTCTGCCGGAGCGAGGCCGATCAGCCGAGCAGGCGAAGCGTTGCCCGTCGTGCCGTCGCCAGGGCAGTCTCTTAGCGTTCCGAAGGGTCGGTCGCGCCATCGCAGCGCCCGTTCCTCAAAGGGATCTGAGATCGATTCACATGGCTTAAGCCGCGCCTTTTCGAATACGAAACCCGGCCATCGGGCCCGCGGGCGGCCATCCCCTGCGCGCACGCCGGAAGTACCGGCTCCAGGCGCAAGCTGTTCAGCCGCCACAGCCACCCCACAGCCAGCCTTCCTGAACTTGCCCGCTGCTGCCGGCTCAAACCTTGACGCCAACTGCCTTACCCATGTAGTTCCTGCATTCGCCAGGAATCGAGATAGCCCAGATGACCCTACCGCCGTGCCCACGGACCGTCCTGCTGGTCGAGGACGAGCCTCATATCCTGAACCTGCTGTCGGATTACCTTGCCGGCGAGGGGTATCAGGTGCTGGAAGCGGCGGATGCCACTCAGGCGTTCGAAGTGCTGGCGACCAAGCCGAAGCTCGATCTTCTGGTGAGCGATTTCCGGTTGCCAGGCGGCGTATCTGGGGTGGCGATCGCCGAACCCGCACTGAAGCTCAGGCCGGACCTGAAGGTCATTTTCATCAGCGGCTATCCGATCGAAATCTACGAGTCCGGCAGCCCCATCGCCCGTTCCGCGCCGGTGCTGGCGAAACCCTTTTCTCTGGACAGCTTGCGCAGCCAGATCACCCGCCTGCTCGAATGACGCACGCTTCGTCGCCGACCACATCATCACCGGAGTCCCAATGCCCGCCTTCGACCTGCTGATCTGCGACTGCGACGGTGTGCTCGTCGACAGTGAAATCATCAGCCATCGCGTCCTGTTCGATGCGCTCACCCGCTACGTGCCGGCCGAAACCCTCGAGCCGCTGCTCAAGGACACCTTCGGCCTGACCGTGCCGGTCATCCTGGAACAGATCGAACGCGAGTTCGGCCTGGGGATTCCGGCGAGCTTCGACGATGACCTGCGCGCCGAAAGCGAGGCGCGTGTAAAGGCGGAGGTGGAGCCTATCCCCGGAGCGCGCGAGGCGCTGCTGGCGATCGACCTGCCGCTGGCCGTCGCCTCCAACAGCCGGCGGCACAACGTGCTGTCGAGCCTGGAACGCGCCGGGCTGACCGAGCGGGTCGCCGGCAATCTGTTCAGTGCCGACATGGTCGTTCATCCCAAGCCGGCCCCGGACGTCTACCTGCTGGCCGCCGAGCGGATGGGCGTGGCGCCGTCGCGCTGCCTGGTGGTCGAAGACAGCACGACCGGCGCCACGGCAGCCCTCGCCGCCGGCATGACGGTGCTGGGGTTCACCGGTGCCAGCCATATCCAGCCCGGCCATGACCGCATCCTCAAGGCGCTCGGCGTGCGCGACACCTTCGATGACATGGCGCGCCTGCCCGCCCTGGTCGCCGAACTACGCGGGTAGCCCTGCGCCCTTGCGGGCAACGCCCGGCGACGGAACCGCTCCGGCGGCACTCGACGCGATCAGGCCCACCAATAGCGCACCAGGTGGAAGAAAATCGGCGCGGCGAAGCACACCGAGTCCAGCCGATCGAGCATGCCGCCGTGCCCCTCGATCATGTGGCCCCAGTCCTTCACGCCTCGGTCACGCTTGATCGCCGACATCACGATCCCGCCGAAGAAACCCAGCAGGTTGACCGCCAGGGCGATGAGTGCGGCCTGCCAGAGCGCGAAGGGCGTGATCCAGAACAGGGCGGCACCGATGGCGGTCGCCAGGGCAACGCCGCCCACGAAGCCTTCGACCGTCTTCGAGGGCGACAGGTTGGGGGCGATCTTCCGCTTACCCGCCAGCTTGCCGCAGACGTACTGCAATACGTCCGACAGCTGGACGACCATCACCAGCCAGGCGATGAGCAGCAGGTTGCGCCCCTCGTAGCCGCGGATGTCCAGCGTCAGCAGGGCCGGCACGTGCGAAACGCAGAATACGGCGATCATCAAGCCCCACTGCACCTTCGAGGCACGTTCGAGAAAGCGGGTCGAATCGCCACCGAGCGACGCCAGGATCGGCAACAACAGGAAGACGTAGACCGGGATGAAAATGGCGAACATCCCGTACCAGCCGATGCCGACCAGCAGGTACTGCATTGGCAACACGAAATAGAAGGCGGCGACCAGCGCCGGGTAGTCGCTTCTGCGCGTCGGCGTGAGGGTGATGAACTCGCGCAGCGCGAAGAACGACACCAGGTAGAACAGCACCACCACTGCCGTGTGGCCCAGCCAGAAGGCGATGCCGATGACCGCGACCATCACCCACCAGGCATTGATGCGGGCATTGAGGTTGTCGATCACCGGGTTTTCGGTACCGCCGGCGCGGCGCTTGAGCAGGTAACCGATCAGGGATGCGATCGCCAGCAGCAGGCCGATCCCGATGAACAGCAAGAGGGTATTGCGATCCATATCAGGCTTGCTCCGGTGCCAGGGCCAACAGCGCCTCGCGGGCGCGCGCGAGGAAGTCTTCCTTTGCTTCGGCGGGGCCGATGCTCAGCGGCTCGCCGAAGCTGACGGTGCACAGCAGGGGTAACGGCAAGGCGCGGCCCTTGGGCATCACCCGGTTGAGATTGGCGATCCACACGGGGACCAGTTCAACCTCGGGACGCGCCTGGCCCAGCCGGTACAAGCCGCCCTTGAACGGCAACAAGCCATCGCCCTGGTTGCGCGTACCCTCGGGGAAGAGGATCAGGGAATCGCCCAGGTCCAGGGCGTCGAGCATCGGCTGTAGCGGGTTGGCCGATGGATCGCTACGGTCCCGATCGATCAACACACCGTTGAAGACGCGGTTGATGACGAAGCGCCGGACGGCGCCCTTCTGCCAGTAATCGGCGCCCGCGACCGGTCGGGTGCGGGGGCGAAGGCTCGGCGGCAGGGATGCCCACAGCAGCACGAAGTCGCCATGGCTGCAGTGGTTCGCAAAGTAGATCCGCTTGGTCGGTACGGGCGCGCACCCGAGCCAGAGGCTGCGGGCACCGGTGATGAGGCGTGCGGCACCGGTAATGGCGTGGGCGAAGAGGCGTTCGAACATGGGTCGGTCTCGGGATATTTCTGTTGGATCGGCTGCGATTCGGCCATGCGAGAGCATGGCGACAGAGGAAGCTGGCGAAGCGCGCATGTACAAAAGGGCTGGCTGCTACCGACGGCGGAAGGCGCCAAGCGGCATCGGCACGACCCTCAGCGGGGCTTGTACGCCAGCGATACGGTGAAGATGCCCCACTCATCGATACGCTGGGTAACTTTCACCAGCCCGGCCGCCGCGACCAGCTGGTCCATTTCGGCCTGGGTACGGCGACGCATCACCCAGGGTTGGCCTTCTCGATGGCTGGTCAACACCCGTGCGATCAACTCCAGCTGGGGATGCCAGGGCTGCCCCGTATAGACGAGAAAGCCACCAGTCCGAAGCGCCTCGGCGACACCGGCGAGCGAATCGCCCACCCTCTTGTTGTCACCGAACAGTTCATAAAGACCGGACACCACGGCAAGCGTCGGTCTCGGCGCGAGCCCGGCGAGGCCGTCACGATCGAAGGCATCCCCCTCGACGAAGCGGGCGATCTCGCCGAGCCCCTTGGCGTCGATCAGCGCACTGCCCTCACGCACGTTGCGCTCGCTGTAGTCACGCAAAAGAACCGATTCGGGAAGCGGGTTCAGACCCTGGAGTGCCTCGAGGACGTACCGGCCGTGGCCGGCGGCAATATCCAGGATGTGTATCGGCTCGCCGGCACTGCGCAAGCGCTCGGCCGCCAGGCGCAACAATTCCTCGACATGTACCTTGCGCTGCCGGATGCCGCGCCAACCGATCGAATCAAGGTAGCCGCGGTCGATCAGCCGGCCGATCAGCCCCTTGCCAGTGGGTGTGTTGCGGTAAACGTAGTCGAGCGTGCTGCCCGAATCGAAACCGCTATCGAAGCCGAGTTTCACGCCGGCCGAAACCGTCGCGCCCAGACGCAGGCCGGCGCGGGCGGCACGCCAATAACCATTACGAAGGGAACGCGGCGGTAACGGGGCCGCCAGCGACTCGGCTTCGGCGCAGGTCGCCCCGACGCGGTGCGCATTCAACAGCGAAGGCTGCGGTACTGCTTCTTCGAACTGGCTGAGGATGAAGCGGCGCGCCGGGCCCAGCGCAAGATGGCGATCGCGCTCGCCCAGGGTGTCGTGAAAGAAGCCAGGCAGGAGGTGTTTCTCCTTCCGCACATTGCCCAGGCGCTCATAGAACAGCTCCTGCGGCCTGCGCTCGACAACGAAATCACTGCCGGAAATCAGCAACTGCGTCGGGATCTGGATCGCCTGCGCATCGGCAACCACACGCTCCGCCGCGTCGTACAGGCCAAGCAGGACATTCACCGAAATGGCCTTGGCGATGAGCGGATCGGCGGCGTAACTAGCCACTCGCGCCGGATCGTGCGTCAGCAAGCGCGCCTTGACGTAGCTGTTGACGAAGAAGTTGCCACGAAGCGCCCGTGCAGCTTTCAACCCGGCGCGTGCAAACGGCACGTACAGCTTGACCTTGAAGGCCGGCGAAGCGAGTACCAGTGCGCGGACCTGCGGCGCGTAATCGTGGGCCCAGGTCGAGACGAGGACCGCTCCGACGCTTTGCGCCAGGATCGCCAGGTTTTCTTCGGCGATCTGATGGTGGACGCCGATATGCTCGACGAAGGTCTGAATATCCCGAACGCTCGTGCCAAAACTGGGGCTGTCGCCACGCGCGCCGGGAGACAAGCCGTGCCCCCGCGCATCCCAGGCGAAGAAGTCGAAGCCCGGCAGATCGAGCTCATCCACCAGGTGGGCGATCCGCCCGGCGTGCTCATGGCCGCGGTGAAACATGACCACGGCGCGGCGCTCGCCGACGTGCGAGGCGGTGGCCGGCCAATGTCGATACGAGAGCGCGACGCCATCGTGGGTGTTGAAGGAAGCCTGCTGTGAAGCGCGCATGGAAACTCCTTTTCCGATACCTGTGGTTATTCCTGTAGCCCCTTGCGCACGCGGTTGAGCGTCGTCACGGCGCAAAGCAAGGCGATCAGCACAAGGAAGGCGTTCAACCAGGCCGAGGGCAGCGCGCCAGACGCAACGCCGACGGCAAGAACGCCAAAGACGAACGCGCGATCGCTCTTGCCCATCGGGCCGTCATATCGGCGACTCGCCCCGGCGAGGGGGCCCATGACGCCGGCATATTCGCTGACCATCGCGAACAAGGTTACGAGCACGACGGCGCCCGGCCAGACACCGGGCAGAAGCGCGAAAGGCAGGTACAACGCGGCATCGGCCACGATGTCGCACAGCTCGTTCAGATACGCGCCGAGTCTCGACTGTTGGCCGAACTCCCGGGCCAGCATGCCGTCGATGGCGTTGAGCGCCATGCGCAGCAGCATCCACAGCGGAATCAGTGCGAATAGCCAGGGCTGCGCGGCGAACAGGGCGACGACGCCACCGATGAGCAGCGAAATCAGCGCCGCCGACAGCGTGACTTGATTGGCGGTGATACCGGCGTGATACAGCCGGATCACCAGCGGCCGAAGCAGGCCTTGGAAGGCGGGCTTCAGTTGGTAGATGGATGGCATGGTCGAGTCCTTTCGCGAGCCAGATGCCAGGCCGCAGCCCGGCAGGAGCAAGACTCTGCCGAGCCCGCCGGGCCGGCGCAAGCGTCGGCGCTCCAGATCGTGAGCGCTTCGGAATTTGCACAGCTGGCGTGGGCTTCGTGGACCGCACAGCTCGGTCGCCCGCAGCCTAGAAACGAGAAACCCGCCAACAGGCGGGTTTCTTGTTCGGTTCAGCGAATCAGTTCACTTTCGGATCCAGTTCGCCCGCCGCGTAGCGCTGGAACATGACTTCCAGCGACAGCGGCTTGATCTTCGAGGCCTGTCCGGCGGTGCCGAATGCCTCGTAGCGGGCGATACAGATGTCGCGCATGGCCGTCACGGTCTTGGCGAGGTACTTGCGGGGATCGAATTCGCTGCGGTTCTTCGCCATGAATTCACGGATGGCCCCCGTCGACGCCAGCCGCAGGTCGGTGTCGATGTTCACCTTGCGCACGCCGTGCTTGATGCCCTCGACGATTTCCTCGACCGGCACGCCGTAGGTTTCTTTGATGTCGCCGCCGTACTCGTTGATGATCGCCAGCCACTCCTGCGGCACGGACGACGAGCCATGCATCACCAGGTGGGTATCCGGGATGCGCTGGTGGATTTCCTTGATGCGCTGGATCGACAGGGTGTCGCCGGTCGGCGGCTTGGTGAACTTGTAGGCGCCGTGGCTGGTGCCGATGGCAATCGCCAGGGCGTCGACCTTGGTGGCCTTGACGAACTGCGCGGCCTCTTCCGGATCGGTCAGCAGCTGCGAGTGATCCAGCATGCCCTCGGCACCGACGCCGTCTTCCTCGCCGGCCATTCCGGTTTCCAGGCTGCCGAGGCAGCCCAGCTCACCTTCCACCGACACGCCGCAGGCATGGGCGAACGCGACGGTCTGCTGCGTCACGCGCACGTTGTAGTCGTAATCCGATGGCGTCTTGCCGTCTTCACGCAGCGAGCCGTCCATCATCACTGACGAGAAGCCCAGCTGGATCGAGCGCTGGCAGACGTCGGGGCTGGTGCCGTGATCCTGGTGCATCACCACCGGGATGTGCGGAAATTCCTCGACCGCGGCAAGGATAAGGTGCCGCAGGAAGGGCGCACCCGCATATTTGCGGGCACCGGCCGAGGCCTGAACGATCACCGGGGAATCGGTCTTGTCAGCCGCTTCCATGATGGCGCGCATCTGCTCGAGGTTGTTGACGTTGAAGGCCGGCACGCCGTAGCCGAACTCCGCGGCGTGGTCGAGCAACTGGCGCATGCTGATGAGTGCCATGGTGTTTTCCTGTCTCCCGGTTAGGGTCGGTTGTATCGCAAGGAGCCTGCCGCAGAGGGCACGCTGTGTTCAAGCGCCGTGCTGCATGGGCACGGCTTTGCTGTTCGTTCCTACCCCAGCGGCAGGTTGATCAACGCGGCGCTGCAGCCGTGGGCCAGCACCTTGTCATCCGTCACGCGGTATACCAGCGCCTGGCTGCCCCTGTCATGAAACGCCAGAACGCCATCGCTGTAGAAAGTTCCGAACGCCGAGGGTTCCTGACGCAAGCGATAGGCGCGTTGATCGTCGCCAACACGCACATCGATGGTTCGCCGCGCCTCGTCGACATACCGCCAGGCGATGGAGTTGCCGCCTGCACATTCCCAACGGGTGAAGGGCGCGTCCTCACCGGTCTGCCAGTGACTGCACCCGGTCAGGGCGATGGCGAGCAGTCCCGCGCCCAGCCATGCCCCGCGTCCAGTTCGTCGCATCACGGGCACGCCTGTTCCTCCGGCGTGTTGATGATGGTCGGGTCGGCCGTGCTCTGTACCTCGATCCGGTGATCGTTCTCGGCCGTGGGGCTGATCGCCGGTGGCGGGGTGAACACCTCACAGGCGGACTCCGGCGGACCGCCCGCACATCCCACGAGGCCCAGGCTCAACAACAGCATCGCGTGGCGCATGGTGAATCTCCGTTTCCTGTCGTGACAGAACAACAGACCGCCGACGGCGACAGGGGTTGCCGGCACACGGCCAGCCACGCGAATCATGAGCCGGTCAGTTCGCCCGTTGCTCGAGCATCTCGACGGCCGGCAGCACCTTGCCCTCGACGAACTCGAGGAAGGCACCGCCACCGGTGGAGATGTAGGAGATCTGCTGCGCCACGCCGTACTTGTCGATGGCCGCCAGGGTGTCGCCACCGCCGGCGATGGAGAAGGCGTCGCTCGCGGCGATGGCCTTGGCCAGGGTCTTGGTGCCCTCGCCAAACTGGTCGAACTCGAACACGCCCACCGGGCCGTTCCAAAGGACGGTCTTCGAGCTCTTGAGCAACTCGGCGAACTGCGCGGCCGTCTTCGGACCGATGTCGAGGATCATGTCGTCATCGGCGACGTCTTCGATGGGCTTGACCGTGGCCGTGGCGCTCTCGGCAAATTCCTTGGCAACCACCACATCCACCGGCAGCGGCACGCTGACCTTGGCGGCGATAGCCTTGGCGGTGTCGACCAGATCGGGCTCGTACAGCGACTTGCCGACCTTGTGGCCCGCGGCTGCGAGGAAGGTGTTGGCGATGCCGCCGCCGACGATCAGCTGGTCGCACACCTGGCTCAGCGAGTTCAGCACGTCCAGCTTGGTCGATACCTTGGAGCCGGCGACGATCGCGGCCATCGGCTTGGCCGGGCTCTTCAGCGCCTTGCCCAGCGCGTCCAGCTCGGCGGCCAGCAGCGGGCCGGCACAGGCGATGGGCGCGAACTTCGCCACGCCGTGCGTCGAACCTTCGGCACGGTGCGCGGTGCCGAAGGCGTCCATGACGAACACATCGCAGAGGGCGGCGTACTTCTGCGCCAGCTCGTCCGCATTCTTCTTCTCGCCCTTGTTGAAGCGCACGTTCTCGAACAGCACCACCTGGCCCGGCTCGACCTGCACGCCACCGAGGTAGTCGGTGACCAGCGGCACGTCGCGGCCCAGTGCCTTGGACAGGTAGTCGGCCACGGGCTTGAGGCTGTTCTCTTCGCTCGGCTCGCCTTCGGTCGGGCGCCCCAGGTGCGAACAGACCATCACCGCCGCGCCCTTCTCCAGGGCCAGCTTGATGGTCGGCAGCGAGGCGACGATGCGAGCGTCACTCTTGACCTGGCCATCCTTCACCGGGACGTTGAGGTCTTCGCGGATCAGTACCCGCTTACCCTGGAGGTCCAGGTCGGTCATTTTCAAAACGGTCATGGCGATTCCTTGTTCCCTTGATCCAGATACGTTGAGTCCAACTCAGGCGCGGTGCGCGACGCCGAGGTAGAGATCCGCGACTTCGAGCATGCGGTTGGCGAACCCCCACTCGTTGTCGAACCAGGCCAGCAGATTGACCAGGCGCGGACCGGAAACCCGCGTGAGGCTGCCGTCGACGATCGCCGAGTGCGGGTCGTGGTTGAAGTCGCAGCTGGCGTGGGGTAGCTCGGTATAGGCAATCAGCCCGGCCAGCGGCCCCACCTCGGCGGCTTCACGCAACACTCGGTTGATCGTCTGCGCATCGGTGTCGCGGGCCGTCTGGAGGGTGATGTCCAGACAGGAGACATTCACCGTCGGCACCCGCACCGCTTTGGCCTGAATACGTCCGGAGAGTTCCGGCAGCAACCGCTCGATGCCGCGCGCCAGGCCGGTCGACACCGGAATCACCGACTGGAAGGCCGAGCGGGTACGTCGCAGATCGTCGTGGTGGTAGGCGTCGATCACGGGCTGATCGTTCATCGCCGAGTGGATGGTCGTGATCGAGGCGTACTCGATGCCGACCGTCTCGTTCAGCACCTTGAGCAGCGGCACGCCGCAGTTGGTGGTGCAGGAGGCGTTGGAGACCAGCCGCTCGCGGCCGGTCAGGCCGCCGTGGTTGACCCCGAGCACCAGCGTGGCGTCGACGTCCGCCTCGCTGGCCATCGGCTGGGAAAACAGCACGCGCGGCGCGCCGGAACGGATGAACCGCTCGCCCTCGGCACGGCTGTTGTAGGCGCCGGAGCATTCGAGCACCAGGTCGATGTCCAGCGAACGCCAGTCGACGGCCTCGGGCGTGCGTTCGCGCAGCACCTGCACACGCTCGCCATCGAGCAGCAGCGCATCGCCCTCGACCCTCACCTCGCCGGGAAAGCGACCGTGGGTCGAGTCGAAGCGGGTGAGGTATTCCACGCTGGCCATGTCGGCCAGGTCGTTGAGCGCAACGATCCGAAACGGGAAATCGCCACCGCGCTCGTGGTACGCGCGCAGCACGCAACGACCGATGCGGCCATAGCCGTTGAGGGCGATGCGATAGGGTTGGGTCGGCATGGTGTCCCCAGAGTCTCGTAGGAGCGAGCGTGCTCGCGAATCGGTTGAACATTTTCGCGAGCAGGCTCGCTCCTACAAATCGACAGGCAGTTACGCCTGGCGCCGCCAGACAGCCGCTTCAGTCTTCCAGCACGTAGGGTGGATGACCGAAGTCATCCACCGCTATCGTCGCAATCAGTCTTCCAGCAACTCCTCGGCCACCGCGAGGATGTTGCCCACGGTGAATCCGAAATGCTCGAACAGCTGGTTCGCCGGGGCGGATTCGCCGTAGGTGGTCATGCCGATGACCCGGCCATCCAGGCCGACGTACTTGTACCAGTAGTCCGCATGCGCCGCCTCGATGGCGATGCGCGCACCGACTTCCACCGGCAGCACCTGCTGCTTGTAGGCGGCATCCTGCGCGTCGAACACGCTGGTGCAGGGCATCGACACCACGCGCACCTGGCGACCCTGTTCGGTCAGTTTGTCAGCGGCCTGTACCGCCAGGCTCACCTCCGAACCGGTGGCGATGAGGATCAGCTCCGGCTCGCCGGCGCAGTTCTTCAGGATGTAGCCACCGCGGGCGATGGCGCCCTCGGTCTCATGATCGCGTACGTGATACGGCAGGTTCTGGCGCGAGAAGATCAGCGCGCTGGGGCCGTCCTTGCGCTCGAGCGCGTGCTTCCAGGCCACGGCGGATTCGACCGTGTCGGCCGGACGCCAGGTGTCGAGGTTCGGCGTGGTGCGCAGCGCGACCAGCTGCTCGACCGGCTGGTGGGTCGGGCCGTCTTCGCCGAGGCCGATGGAATCGTGGGTGAAGACGTAGATCACCCGCTGCTTCATCAGCGCCGACATGCGCACCGCGTTGCGCGCGTATTCCATGAACATCAGGAAGGTCGCGCCGTAGGGAATCAGGCCGCCGTGCAGGGCAACGCCGTTCATGATGGCGCTCATGCCGAACTCACGGACGCCGTAGTACATATAGTTGCCCGAGGCGTCTTCCTGCACCACCGGCTTGCAGCCTTTCCACAGGGTCAGGTTGGAACCGGCGAGGTCCGCGGAGCCGCCGAGCAGTTCCGGCAGCAGCGGGCCGAAGGCATTCAGGCAGTTCTGGCTGGCCTTGCGGCTGGCAATAGTCTCGCCCTTGGTGGCGACGTCGCGGATGAACGCGGAGGCCTTCTCGGCGAAGTCGGCAGGCAACTCACCGGCCATGCGCCGCTTGAACTCGGCGGCCAGACCGGGGAACTCGGCCTGGTAGGCGGCGAAGCGCTGGTTCCACTCGTTCTCGGCCTGGGCGCCGGCTTCCTTGGCATCCCACTCGGCATAGATGTCGGCCGGGATCTCGAACGGACCGTGCGTCCAGCCCAGGGCCTCGCGAGTGGCGGCGACTTCGGCCTCGCCCAGCGCCGCGCCGTGCGATTCCTCCTTGCCCTGCTTGTTCGGCGAACCGAAGCCGATGATGGTCTTGCAGCAGATCAGGGTCGGCTGGTCGCTCTTGCGCGCGGTCTCCAGCGCCATCTTGATCTCGTCGGCGTCGTGACCGTTGACGTTGCGGATCACCTGCCAGCCGTAGGCCTCGAAGCGCTTGGGCGTGTCGTCGGTGAACCAGCCATGCACCTCGCCGTCGATGGAGATGCCGTTGTCGTCATAGAAGGCGATCAGCTTGTTCAACCCGAGCGTGCCGGCCAGCGAGCACACCTCGTGGCTGATGCCCTCCATCATGCAGCCGTCGCCCATGAAGACGTAGGTGAAGTGATCGACGACAGTGTGGCCCGGACGGTTGAACTGCGCGGCCATGATCTTCTCGGCCAGCGCGAAACCCACCGCGTTGGCCACGCCCTGGCCCAGCGGGCCGGTGGTGGTCTCGACGCCGGCGGTGTAGCCGTATTCCGGATGGCCCGGGGTCTTGCTGTGCAGCTGGCGGAAGTTCTTCAGGTCGTCGATCGACAGGTCGTAGCCGGTCAGGTGCAGCAGCGAGTAGATCAGCATCGAGCCGTGCCCGTTGGACAGTACGAAACGGTCGCGATCGGCCCACTGCGGGTTGGTCGGGCTGTGCTTCATGTAGTCGCGCCAGAGCACTTCGGCGATGTCCGCCATGCCCATCGGGGCACCGGGGTGGCCGCTGTTGGCTTTCTGCACGGCATCCATGCTCAGTGCGCGGATGGCATTGGCTCGCTCACGACGGCTGGGCATCGCTGATCTCCTGCGGGGAACGGCTGGAACGAAAAGGGCGCACATTTTCGCCCAGTGGCCGCCCAGGGGGCAAACGATTAAAACGGCGGCCAGTCGCCAGCCGCCCTTCTATATCAAACTTTCTTGATACAGCCTTGTCCCGCCTCCCCCTCGCGGCTAGACTTCGCCGCCATGAGCCTGCGCGTCCCCCAGTTGCGTTTCGAAGCCAGCGACCAACTCGCCGCCCTGTGCAAGGCGGCCGGCGATCCGCTGCGACTGAACGTGCTGCGTGCGCTGGCGAACGATTCGTTCGGAGTGCTGGAGCTGGCGCAGATTTTCGCCATCGGCCAGTCGGGCATCAGCCATCATTTGAAGGTGCTGGCGCAGGCCGGGCTGGTGGCGACGCGACGCGAAGGCAACGCGATTTTTTACCGACGGGCTCTGCCGCGTGCTGAAAGTCTCGGCGGCAGCCTGCATGCGACGCTGCTCGAAGAGGTCGATCGGCTGGCGCTGCCGGACGAGGTGCGCCAGCGCATCGAAGGCGTGCACGGGCAACGCAGCGCCGCCAGCGAAGACTACTTTGCACGCATGGCGGGCAGCTTCCAGGCGCGCCAGGACCTGATCGCCGGCTTGCCGCAGTACCACGACGCGGTGCTGGCACTGCTCGACGCCCTGCAACTGCCGAGCACGGCGACGGCGCTGGAGGTCGGCCCTGGTGACGGCGGCTTTCTGCCGGTGCTGGCGGGGCGATTCCGTCAGGTCGTCGCGGTCGACAACAGCCCGGCGATGCTCCAGCTGGCGCAGGCTTGCTGTGAACGGGCGGGATTGGCGAACGTCGAACTGCGACTGGCCGACGCCCTGCAGGACGATTGCCCGGCAGCCGATTGCGTGGTGGTGAACATGGTTTTGCATCACCTCGCCGCACCGGGCGACGCGCTACGACAACTGGCGCGGCTGGTGAAGGCAGGTGGCAGCCTGTTGATCACCGAGCTGTGCAGCCACAACCAGAGTTGGGCCAGGGAGGCCTGCGGCGATCTGTGGTTGGGCTTCGAACAGGACGATCTGGCCCGTTGGGCCGATGCCGCGGGGCTCACGCCCGGCGAGAGCCTCTACATTGGCTTGAAGAACGGTTTTCAGATCCAGGTGCGGCAGTTCGCCAAGCCCGCTGACGACGACCGACTCACCCACCGGTAACAGGAAACCGATAGATGAGCGAATACTCGATTTTCACCTCCGAATCCGTGTCCGAAGGGCATCCGGACAAGATCGCGGACCAGATCTCCGACGCCGTGCTCGACGCCATCATCGCCGAGGACAAGCACGCCCGCGTGGCCTGCGAGACCCTGGTCAAGACCGGGGTGGCCATCGTCGCTGGCGAAGTGACTACCAGCGCCTGGGTCGACCTCGAGCAGCTGGTGCGCGACGTCATCATCGACATCGGCTACAACAGCTCGGACGTCGGCTTCGACGGCGCCACCTGCGGCATCCTCAACATCATCGGCAAGCAGTCGGTGGACATCGCCCAGGGCGTCGACCGGTCCAAGCCGGAAGACCAGGGCGCTGGCGACCAAGGCCTGATGTTCGGCTATGCCAGCAACGAGACCGACGTGCTGATGCCCGCGCCGATCCGCTTCTCCCACGCACTGGTCGAGCGCCAGGCCGAAGCGCGCAAGAACGGCCTGCTGCCCTGGCTTCGCCCGGACGCCAAGAGCCAGGTCACCTGCCGCTATGAAGGTGGCAAGGTGGTCGGCATCGACGCCATCGTGCTCTCCACCCAGCACAACCCCGAGGTCAAGCACGCCGACCTCAAGGAAGCGGTGATGGAGCTGATCGTCAAGCACGTCATCCCCGCCGAGCTGCTGCACAAGGACACCCAGTTCCACATCAACCCGACCGGCCAGTTCATCATCGGCGGCCCGGTGGGCGACTGCGGCCTGACCGGGCGCAAGATCATCGTCGACACCTACGGCGGCATGGCCCGTCACGGCGGCGGCGCCTTCTCCGGCAAGGACCCGTCCAAGGTCGATCGTTCGGCCGCTTACGCCGGCCGTTACGTGGCCAAGAACATCGTCGCGGCGGGCCTGGCCGAGCGTTGCGAAATCCAGGTTTCCTACGCCATCGGCGTGGCTCAGCCGACTTCGATCTCGATCAACACCTTCGGCACCGGCAAGCTCAGCGACGAGAAGATCGTCGCCCTGGTGCGCGAGCATTTCGATCTGCGGCCGTACGCGATCACCACCATGCTCGACCTGCTGCACCCGATGTACCGGGCCACCGCGGCCTACGGCCACTTCGGCCGCAACCCCTACGAGATGACGGTCGGTGGCGACACCTTCACCGCCTTCACCTGGGAAAAGACCGACAAGGCCGAAGCGTTGCGCGCGGCTGCCGGTCTCTGATCGGGCTCGTCCCCGGCAGTAGGGTGGGCTTCAGCCCACCATTCGCCACGAGAGCCGATCCGCCTGGAGCGGTGGGCTGAAGCCCACCCTACAGCGCGCAAGAAGAAGCCCCGCCAGCTCGCGCTGCGCGGGGCTTTTTCATTGGGCTCGGGACGTCAGTTGCCCTTCACGCCCCAGACGTTCGCCAAGCCTTGCAGTAGCGGGCCGCCGATGCCCTGGTTGCCCAGGTATTGCAGCAGCAGCGGCGCGAACTGGCCGATCAGCGCCGAGTCCATCCCCAGCATCGAGAAGGCCTGCTGGGCCTGAGGCAGCGTCGAAACGTTATCCAGCGCCGTCTGCGTCGCCTCGCTGATCGGGGCCGAGGATGGCGACGTGCCGAGCAGACCGCTCAGGCCGGCGAGCTGGTCCAGCCCCTCGCTGCCGGTCAGTTGTTGCAGGCCCGGCACCTCGCTGATCAGCTCGCCATACTGGCTCGCCGGCAGCTGATTGCGCGCCACGTTGAGCAGCGCGCCCGTCCCCCCGATGGCCTGCTGCGGCGTGATGCCCAGCTCGTCGAGCGTCGTCACCAGCTTGACCGCTTGCGCGGCCTGTCCCTGACTCTCCCCGCCCAGCATCGACGAACCGAGGCGTGCCGCCTCGCCGAGATCGAACGCCGCCAGCGCCGGGCCGGCGAACAGGCTCAGGGCGCCGCCGAGCGCCAGGATTCGTATGGTTTTCATGGTTTCACCTTCTATGAAGAGCCGCGCACCGGCCCGGCTCACCGCTTGAGCCGGTAACCGGTGCGAAATATCCAGGCGACGATGCCGAGGCACGCCACCATGAAGCCGAGCGTCATGCCCAGGCTGATCAGCGGGTTGACGTCCGACACGCCGTAGAAACTCCAGCGGAAACCGCTGATGAGATAAACCACCGGATTGATCAGCGCGATCTTCTGCCAGACCTCCGGCAGCATGCCGATCGAGTAGAAGCTGCCGCCGAGAAACGCCAGCGGCGTGACGATCAGCGCCGGCACCACCTGCAGCTTCTCCCAGCCATCGGCCCAGATGCCGATGATGAAGCCGAACAGGCTGAAGGTAACCGCGGTCAGCACCAGGAACATCACCATCATCAGCGGATGCTCGATGTGGTAGTCGACGAACACCCGGGCGGTGACCAGGATCAGCAGCCCGAGCACGATCGACTTGGTGGCCGCCGCGCCAACGTAGCCGATGAGTATCTCGAAATAGGACACCGGCGCCGACAGCACCTCGTAGATGGTGCCGGCGTAGCGCGGCATGTAGATGCCGAACGAAGCGTTCGAGACGCTTTCGGTCAGCAGCATCATCATGATCAGCCCCGGCACGATGAAGGCACCGTAGCTGATGCCCTGCACCTGGCTCATGCTCGAACCGATCGCCGAGCCGAACACCACGAAGTACAGCGACGTCGAAATCACCGGTGTGGCGATGCTCTGGGCCAGGGTGCGCCAGGCGCGGGCCAGCTCGAACAGGTAGATGGCCCTGACGGCGTAGAGATTCATGCGTGGGTCCTCACCAGGTCGACGAAGATTTCTTCCAGCGAGCTCTGGCTGGTCTGCAGGTCCTTGTAATCTATGTCGTGCGCGGCCAGGCGCTTGAGCAGCTCGGCGATGCCGGTGTGCTCGCGTTGCGTATCGAAGGTGAAGATCAACTGGTGACCGCTGTCGGCGAGTTGCAGCGGCTCGGTCGCCAGCTCCGCGGGAATCGCGTCCAGGGGCCGCTGCAATTGCAGGGTGAGTTGCTTCTTGCCGAGCTGCTTCATCAGCCGCGCCTTGTCCTCGACGAGGATGATCTCGCCGCGGCGGATCACGCCGATGCGGTCGGCCATTTCCTCGGCTTCCTCGATGTAATGGGTGGTCAGGATGATGGTCACGCCGCGTTCGCGCAGCCGCCGCACCATCTGCCACATGTCGCGGCGCAGCTCCACATCGACGCCGGCGGTCGGCTCGTCGAGAAACAGCACCTCGGGTTCATGCGACAGCGCCTTGGCGATCATCACCCGGCGCTTCATGCCGCCGGACAGCTCGTTGATCCGCGCGTCGCGCTTGTCCCACAGCGACAGGTCGCGCAGCACCTGCTCGAGCAGCGCGTCGTCCGGCTTCTTGCCGAACAGCCCACGTGAAAAGCGCACCGTGGCCCAGACACTTTCGAAGCCCTCGTTGAACAACTCCTGCGGCACCAGCCCGATCTTCGATCGCGCCGCGCGGTAGTCGCGGACGATGTCGCTGCCGCCGACCAGCACGCGCCCGGTGCCTGGATTGACGATGCCGCAAACGATGCTGATGAGCGTGGTCTTGCCCGCCCCGTTGGGGCCGAGCAGGGCGAAGATCTCGCCCTTGCGAATCTCGAGGTTGATGTCGCGCAGCGCCGTATGGCCGGAGCCGTAGGTCTTGGTCAGCTGCTCGATGGCGATCACTGGATGCACGGCGGGGCTCTCCGCAAAACGGGCCATTGTAGAGAAATCGACGAAGCCAGGCCGGATGGACACGTAGCGAGCGCAGGTTACGCAACCCGTGGCCCTTCTCACAAACCGGCAGGAGGCTGCACGACAGCCTGGCAGCCCCTATCGACCGGGCCAAAGCCTCAGGCCATCAGGCGCCGGCAGGGTTCATCGGGCGCGCCCTAATCGACGGCCGAGCGGTCGCTCGGACTTGCACTGTCGCACAGCCCGGGGCGATGCGATGAAAGACAATGCGGCTCCTTCAACGGAGCAAGGATGCCCCGCCATGTTACGAAGCCTCGCGCTTTGCCTGTTTGCCGTTTGCCTGCCATCGCTCGCCGCGCCCTGCCCCGACTGGGTCGAATCGCGTGCCCGGAACGAAATCGCCAGCCTGAGCGAGCGGATCGCCGAGTGGGACGATGCCTATCACCGTCGCGGCCAGTCGCTGATCGACGACGAACTCTACGACCAGGCGCGCGCCCGCCTCGACCACTGGCAGCGGTGTTTCGCGTCGCCAGCGGCACCGAATCCCTTGGCGAGCAGCCACGGCACGCTGGCGCATCCCATCGCCCAGACCGGCCTCGACAAGCTGGCCGACAAGGGCGCGGTCGAGCGCTGGATCGGCAATCGTCGGCAGGTCTGGATCCAGCCCAAGGTCGATGGCGTCGCCATTACCCTGCGCTACCGCAACGGTCGCCTGGTGCAGGCCGTCAGCCGCGGCGATGGCGCGACCGGCCAGGACTGGACCTCGCGCGTGCAGGCGCTGCCGAACGTTCCGACGCAGCTCACCGAACCGCGCGATGCGATCATCCAGGGCGAGCTTTACTGGGCGCTGGACGCGCATGTCCAGGCGAGCGCCGGAGGGGTCGGTGCGCGGGCGCGCGTCGCCGGCGCCCTGGCGAGCGAGCGGCCGGATCGCGCCACCGCCGAACGCATCCATCTGTTCGCCTGGGACTGGCCCGACGGCCCGGCCGACATCGAGGCCCGCGTCGCCGGCCTCGCGCGCCTGGGGCTCGACACGCGCCCCTTCACCCAGCCGGTAGCGACCTTCGCGGAGGCGGCGCACTGGCGCGACCACTGGTTCCGCAGCCCGCTGCCGTTCGCGACCGACGGGGTCGTGCTGCGCCAGAGCCAGCGCCCGCCGGCCACACGCTGGGCTGCCACCCCGCCGCACTGGGCCGCCGCCTGGAAATACCCGCCGAGACAGGCCCTGGCCTCGGTCCGCGCGATCGACTTCCGCATCGGCCGCACCGGTCGGATCACGCCGATACTGGAACTCGATCCGGTGCGCCTGGACGACCGCACCATCAACCGCGTCAGCGCCGGTTCGCTGCGACGCTGGCGGGCCGCGGACATTCGTCCGGGCGATCAGGTGGCGGTCGCGCTGGCGGGCAACGCCATTCCGCGCCTCGGCGAGGTCGTATTGAGGGCGACGACACGCGCCCCCGTCATCGCGCCCGATCCGCAGGCTTACCACCGCTTGAGCTGCTGGCGCCCTACGCCGGGCTGTGAGCAGCAGTTTCTGGCCCGGCTGGACTGGCTGGCGGCGGACCAGGCACTCGCGCTGCCCGGCGTCGGCCCGGGCACCTGGCAGCAGCTGCTGGAGGCCGGCCTGCTGCCGGACCTGCTGGCATGGCTGTCACTCGACGAAGCCCGATTGGCGGCACTTCCCGGCTTCGGCGCGACGCGCGCGAAAAACCTGCTGGCGAGCCTGCGCATGGCCAGGACGCGCCCGTTCGCCCGCTGGATGGTCGCGCTCGGCCTGCCGCCATCAGTGAAACTGACGGAACGGGAAATCTGGGCGGCTCGCACCGAGCGCAGCGTTGCCGACTGGCAAGCGCTCGGCATGCCAGCGTCACGCGCCCGCGAGCTGGTCGCCTTTTTCGATCACCCGGACGTCGCCCGGCTCGGCCAGCAGCTTCGTACCGAAGGCATTGCCGGCTTTTGAGGCACTTTTACGAACATTTCCCGGTCGATAACGAAAGACCTGTCGGAGTGACCATGCGCGCTCGCCTCACCCTCGCCCTGACGATCGCCACCAGCCTGAGCCTGGCATCGCTCTCGGGTTGGTGCACCGCCGCGCCGCAGGACTGCGCGGGCGAGCGGCAGCGGCTGAGCGAAGCGATGAAGGAAGCCCGACTGGCCGGCGACAATGTGCGCCTGACCCGCCTCGAGGGCGAGCTGACCGCCCTCAACGAGGCCTGCCGGGGACTGGTGCCGGTGCAGCAGAATCATGCCGCGATAGAAGCGGCGACTCGCGAAGTCAGCCGCCACGAGGCCGCGCTGAGACAGGCGCTCGGGCGCAACGATACGGCAGCGATCGAACTCAACCAGCGACGCCTGGACCGCGCAAGACGTCAGCTCGACGCCTTGCGCGGTCGCTGAGCAATCGAACCCGACGGTCAGTAGACGCGGAATTCCTGATGGCAGGCTTCGCAGGCGTCCTCGACCTGCTGCATCGCCGGCGCGACCTGCTCGGGCGTCAGTGGCTTGGCTCGCGACACCTCGACCAGCCTGGCCGTGGCCTGCTCCAGTTCCCGCGCCAGGCTCTGGAAGCGCTCCTGGCGTTCCCATACCTCGTCGCGCGCGCTGGTACGTTCGTCGTCCTTGACCTCGGGGAAGTACTGCCAGGGTTGCCGGGACAGCTTGTCCAGACGGACCGCGCCTTGGGCGAAGGCTTCGCCGTCGAACTTCAGACGGCCGCGCAGCATGCCGCCCATGTCCTCGCTGGTCTGCATCATCTGTTCGAAAATCGCGGTGCGCTTGCCCAGGGGTGAGTTCGGATCGACGCGATCGCATGCCGCCAGCCCGAGTGTCGCCACCAGGGCCAGCATGGTCACCTTCAGTTTCATCGTCCTACCGCTTGCATCTACAGGAAGCGCGGATTATCCCGATGCGACGCGATCGGTACAAACGCACCTAGCGCCCCCACTCGCCTCCGGCCGACTCGCAATCGACCTTGGCCTGCGAGCGGTCGGAGGCTTCGTAGTAGTAGCTGACGATCTTCGCGTGCTCCGGCACCTGGCCATCGAACAGGTCCGTCGTGCCCTGGCTGCCGGTGGCGCGCGCGCTGGTCAACGTCTCGGGGGTCACCCCGGCCGTGCAGGTGGCGAAGTAACCGGCCGGGCAGCGCTCGCGTTCGTTACGCCGGGCGATGCGGACGTTGTCCACGTCCCGGCAGGCCCAATCGAGGGCCTGTTTGTCCTTCATCCCGACGAACTCGAAACACTGTTCGGTGATGACCGGCGGCGGTACCGAACCGGCGGACGCGGCGATGACATAACAGGAATCGGCGGCCGCAGGCAGGCTGAGCAACGCCAGCGGCAGCAGGGTGACTGGGGCAAGTCTCATGGGTCGGGTCTCCTGTGAAGCCTGTCGCCCGGCATCGTCTTTCACCGGACCCTCGGACAATTCGACGCAGGGCAGACGCGGGAGTTCGGACGCCTCCCGACGGGCGTTCGCAGCGAGGCTTGGGCGTTTCGGCACGCGCCGCTATACTCGCCGGGTTTCACGCGACCGACACCGCTCGGCCGCGCCCGCCACCCAGCCGAGGGGCGCTGCAGCAGGCTCGACCTGTCAGGCTCGACTGGGGCGTTTTCCGAACGCATCAACGGCGCCCATTCGCACACTACGAATGGAGAACTCATCCGATGAGCGCTGTCATCACGCCTGCCGGTTTCAACGACTTCAAGGTCGCCGACATTTCCCTGGCCGACTGGGGCCGCCGCGAGATCATCATCGCCGAATCCGAAATGCCGGCCCTGATGGGCCTGCGCCGCAAGTACGCCGCCGAGCAGCCGCTCAAGGGCGCGAAGATCCTCGGCTGCATCCACATGACCATCCAGACGGCGGTGCTGATCGAGACCCTGGTCGCGCTGGGCGCCGAAGTGCGCTGGTCTTCCTGCAACATCTTCTCCACCCAGGACCAGGCCGCCGCCGCCATCGCCGCGGCCGGCATCCCGGTGTTTGCTTGGAAGGGCGAGACCGAAGAAGAGTACGAGTGGTGCATCGAGCAGACCATCCTCAAGGACGGCCAGCCGTGGGACGCCAACATGGTGCTGGACGACGGCGGAGACCTGACCCAGATCCTGCACGACAAGTACTCGCAGGTGCTCGAGCGCGTGCATGGCGTGACCGAAGAGACGACCACCGGCGTGCACCGCCTGCAGGACATGCTGAAGAAAGGCACCCTCAAGATCCCGGCGATCAACGTCAACGACTCGGTCACCAAGAGCAAGAACGACAACAAGTACGGCTGCCGCCACAGCCTCAACGACGCCATCAAGCGCGCCACCGACCACCTGCTGTCCGGCAAGCAGGCGCTGGTGATCGGCTACGGCGACGTGGGCAAGGGCTCGGCCGCCTCGCTACGCCAGGAAGGCATGATCGTCAAGGTCAGCGAAGTGGACCCGATCTGCGCCATGCAGGCCTGCATGGACGGCTATGAGGTCGTCTCGCCCTACCTGAACGGCCAGAACGACGGCACCGACGCCAGCATCGACAAAGCGCTGCTCGGCAAGATCGACCTGATCGTCACCACCACCGGCAACGCCAACGTCTGCGACGCCGGCATGCTGAAGGCGCTGAAGAAGCGCGCCGTGGTCTGCAACATCGGCCACTTCGACAACGAGATCGACACCGCCTTCATGCGCCAGAACTGGGGCTGGGAAGAGGTCAAGCCGCAGGTGCACAAGATCCACCGCACCGGCAAGCAGGTCGATCCGGCCAACGACGACTACCTGATCCTGCTGGCCGAAGGCCGCCTGGTGAACCTGGGCAACGCCACCGGCCACCCGAGCCGGATCATGGACGGTTCCTTCGCCAACCAGGTGCTCGCCCAGATCCACCTGTACAACGAGAAGTTCGCCGACCTGCCGGTGGTCGAGAAGACCAAGAACGTCACCGTCATGGTCCTGCCGAAGAAGCTCGACGAGGAAGTCGCGCTGGAAATGGTCAAGGGCTTCGGCGGCGTCGTGACCAGGCTGACGCCCAAACAGGCCGAGTACATCGGTGTCGAGGTCGAAGGCCCGTTCAAGCCGGACAGCTATCGGTATTGATCCGCTGGGTGGAAAACGCGCGAAGCGCTTTTCCACTGCTGGACCCCGGTTGGTGGAAAAGGCCTCCGGTCGTTTTCCACCCTACGCATGAAAAGCCGTTGGAGCTGGAGGTTCGAAGCCTTCGGCTCTGACGATAAAAGGACGTCTCGGGCAGTACGCTGCCTGACAGCCCCTGGATTCGCCATGAGCCAAACTCAATCCCGCCCCTCGATCAGCTTCGAGTTCTTCCCCACCAAGACCGATGCCGGGCACGAAAAACTGCTGGCCACCGCGCGCCAGCTGGCTGAATACACGCCGGACTTCTTCTCCTGCACCTACGGTGCCGGTGGCTCGACCCGCGACCGCACGCTCAACACCGTGCTGCAGCTCGATGGCGAGGTGAAGGTGCCGACCGCACCGCACCTGTCCTGCGTCGGCGACAGCAAGGCCGAGCTGCGCGACCTGCTGAACACCTACAAGAATGCCGGCATCCGGCGGATCGTCGCCTTGCGCGGCGACCTGCCCTCCGGCATGGGCATGGCCAGCGGCGAGCTGCGCTATGCCAACGAGCTGGTGGACTTCATCCGTGCCGAGACGGGCGGACACTTCCACATCGAGATCGCCGCCTACCCGGAAATGCACCCGCAGGCACGCAACTTCGAGGACGACCTGAAGAACTTCGTCCGCAAGGCGCAGGCCGGAGCCAGCAGCGCCATCACCCAGTACTTCTTCAATGCCGACTGCTACTTCTACTTCGTCGAGCGTGTGCGCAAGCTGGGCGTGGAGATACCCGTGGTGCCCGGCATCATGCCGATCACCAACTACAGCAAGCTGGCGCGCTTCTCCGATGCCTGCGGCGCGGAAATCCCGCGCTGGGTCCGCAAGCAGCTCGAAGCCTATGGCGATGACATCGAGAGCATCCAGGCATTCGGTGAAGAGGTGATCAGCCGGATGTGCGAAAAGCTGCTCGCCGGCGGCGCGCCAGGGCTGCACTTCTACACGCTGAACCAGGCCGAGCCGAGTCTCGCGGTTTACCGCAACCTGCAGATCGCACGCTGACCGCATTGGCCGGCCTCGAATCGGGGCTGGCCAATGAACCCAGGACCTGCAACACTGTCGTACCCAATGCGGCGTTGACAGCCCCTGTTATACTCCGCGCTGCCGCCACGCTTACGTCCGGATGCCGACCACTCGGCAACACTGGACGGGACCGCACCCTTCGCTTTCGGGTCGCATGGTTCGAGCTTGGCTTGATCATCCCGGGCCACGCCCATACAAGACAGGATCACTCATGTCCTTTGCTTCCCTCGGTCTCTCCGAGGCTCTAGCCGGTGCCGTCGAGGCTGCTGGCTATGCCCAGCCTACGCCCGTGCAACAGCGGGCGATCCCCGCCGTGTTGCAAGGCCGCGACCTCATGGTCGCCGCCCAGACCGGCACCGGCAAAACCGGCGGCTTCGCCCTGCCGGTTCTCGAACTGCTGTTCCCCCAGGGCAGCCAGACCCGCACCCGCGCGCTCGTTGCGCGCCAACCGCGCGTGCTGGTCCTCACCCCGACCCGCGAACTGGCCGCTCAGGTCCATGACAGCTTCACGCTCTACGCCCGCGACCTGCCGCTCAAGAGCGCCTGCATCTTCGGCGGCGTCGGCATCAATCCCCAGGTCCAGGCGCTGGCCAAGGGCGTCGACGTCCTGGTCGCCTGCCCCGGCCGCCTGCTCGACCTGGCCGGCCAGGGCAGCGTCGATCTCTCCGCCGTCGAAATCCTCGTGCTCGACGAAGCCGACCGCATGCTCGACATGGGCTTCATCCACGACGTCAAGAAAGTCCTGGCGAAACTCCCCGCCAAGCGCCAGAACCTGCTGTTCTCGGCGACCTTCTCGCAAGACATCATTAACCTGGCCGGCAAGCTGCTGCATGATCCCGAGCGCATCGAGGTCACGCCGCCGAACACCACGGTCGAACGCATCGAGCAACGCGTGTTCCGCATCGCGGCGAGCCACAAGCGTGCGCTGCTGGCGCACCTGATCACCCAGGGCGCGTGGGAGCAGGTGCTGGTGTTCACCCGCACCAAGCACGGCGCCAACCGCCTCGCCGAGTACCTCGACAAGCACGGCCTGACCGCCGCCGCGATTCACGGCAACAAGAGCCAGAACGCGCGGACCAAGGCACTGGCCGACTTCAAGGCCAATCAGATCCGCGTGCTGGTCGCGACCGACATCGCTGCCCGCGGACTGGACATCGATCAGCTGCCGCATGTGGTCAACTTCGAGCTGCCCAATGTCGAGGAAGACTACGTCCACCGCATCGGTCGCACCGGGCGCGCCGGACGCAGCGGCGAAGCGATCTCGCTGGTCGCACCGGACGAAGAGAAGCTGCTCAAGGGCATCGAGCGCATGACCAAGCAGCAGATCCCGCAAGGCGACCTGCTGGGCTTCGATGTCAGCACGCTCGAGGCGGAGAAGCCCGAATCCCGCGAACCGCGGGAGCCCCGCAAGCCGCGTGGCGGGGATCGCAACAAGCCGACCCGCAAGGCAGCACCGGGCGAGAAGCCGGCGGCCCAGGCCGCGCCGGGCGAATCCGCCGAAGCCCCGCGCAATCGCCGCCGCCGTGGCGGTGGCCGCAGCAAAGGTGCCGAGGCCCAGCAGGCTGCCCAACCGGTGGCCCGCCCGCCACGCCTTCCGCAGGATCGTGATCCGGAGGTCTTTCTCGACGACGAGATCGATAACTTCGGTAACCGTGTCGACTACGTAAGCCCTTACGAAGGGAAGTCGCAGGGTCGTGGTCGTCGTGGCAATGCCGGCCGTCCGGGCGCATCAGCCGCCCAGCCAGCTAAGCCCCGCAGTGGAACAGCAGGCAAGGCCAAGCAGCCGGCCAAGCGCCAAGGCCCGCGTAACGGACAGAACCGCGCCGCCCAGCCGCGTCGGGGTAGTGCCGATTCGCTGGAACGCATGCAGGCCATGGAGTCTGGCCAGTTCGTTCCGACGGCCAACAAGCCGACGCGTCAGCCGGTGATCGTGCGCAAGGAGTCCAAGCTCGATCGCCTGCCGAGCCTGGAGCAGCTCGAGCAGTTGCCGACCTCCAAGCCTCGCGGCGAACGACCCGCATTGCTGACACGCAATCGCTGATCGCTTCGCCGTAACGAAGAAAGCCGCCCCAGGGCGGCTTTCTTCGTTTTCATCAAGGCATTGATCAATCGGCCGGCGCATCCGTCCGGACAGTTCGTGCCAGCGGCGTGCTCGCAACGTCCCAACCGCCGCCAAGCGCGGTGTAGAGGCCGACCGCCGTGGTGAGCTGGGCCAGCCGATCCGTGATCAGCTGCTGCTGGGCTTCGAACAGCTGACGCTGCGCATCCAGCAGCGTCAGGTAGCTTTCCACGCCCGTCCGGTAGCGCCGCTCCGCAAGGCGGTAGTACTCGGCGCTGGTCTCGGCCAGGTCCCGCTGCGCCGCGACCTGCTCGGCGTAGGTTTCGCGCGCGGCCAGGGCGTCGGCAACCTCGCGGAACGCCGTCTGAATGGCGCCCTCGTAGGCGGCGACCTGCGCGTTCTTGATCAGCCGCGCGTAGTCCAGGTTCGCCCGCAGTTGGCCTGCCGTGAAGATCGGAACGCTGATCGACGGCGCGAAACTCCAGTACCCCGAGCCCCCGTCGAACAGACCGGACAACTCGGCGCTGGCGCTGCCGGCGGCGCCTGTCAGGCTGATGCTGGGGAAGAACGCGGCCCGCGCCGCACCGATGTTGGCATTGGCGGCGAGCAGTTCATGCTCGGCTTGCAGGATGTCGGGGCGCTTGTACAGCAGGTCCGACGGCAGACCGACCGGCAGCTCGGCCAGGAGGTTCTCGCCCAGTTCGGCAGGCTGCAGGTCGGAGCCGATTGGTGCGCCGACCAGCTGGACCAGGGCATTGCGATCCTGCAGCACCTGGCGCCGATAGCGCGCCAGCGCGACCCGCGCGCTTTCCACTGCGCTGCGCGCCTGCTGAAGCTCGAGCGCCGAGGCGACGCCCACATCGAACGAGCGCTGGGTCAGCGCCAGGCTTTTCTCGTAGGTTTCGAGCGTATCGCGCGTCAGGCCCAGCAGCGCCTGATCGGCCTGGAGCGTCAGCCAGGCATTGGCGACGCTGGCGATGAGGCTCAGCCGGGTCGCATAGCGTGCGGCATCGGAGGCGAAGTACTGCTGCAAGGCTTGTTCGCGCAGGCTGTCGAGTCGACCGAACAGATCGAGCTCCCAGGAAACGCCCAGCGTGGCACTGTACTGGCTGCCGATCACCGGCTCGCCGGTCCGGGTCAGATCGCCCGGCGTACGCGTCCGCTGGCCGCTGCCATCGGCACTGACGAAGGGGAACAGCTCGGCTCGCTGGACCCGATACAGGGCACGGTAGGCCTCGACGTTCAGGGCCGCGACGCGCAGGTCGCGGTTGTTTTCCAGCGCGAGGCCAACCACCCGCTGCAAGGCCGGGTCGCGGAAGAATTCGCGCCAGCCCAGCTCCATCGGCTGGGTCTGTGCGCCGGCCTCGGCTGTACGCCATTGATCATCGATCGGCGCCGCCGGGCGCTCATAGTCCGGGATCAGCGAGCAGCCGCTCAAAACGCCCAGCAAGGCCAGGCTCAACAAGGTTTTGTTCATGCGTGCCCGTTCTCCTTGCGATCCGCGTTGCGTTTGCGACGGTCGAAGAACTCGCCAATCGCGACGTAGAACAACGGAATCCAGAAAATCGCCAGAATGGCCGCCGAGAGCATGCCCCCGATCACGCCGGTACCGATCGCCTGCTTGCTGCCGGCGCCCGCGCCGGTGGCGATGGCCAGCGGCAGCACACCGAGAATGAACGCCAGCGACGTCATCACGATCGGCCGCAGACGCATGCGGCTGGCCTCCAGCGCGGCCTCCTTGAAGCTCTTGCCCTGCTCGTGGAGCGACTTGGCGAACTCGACGATGAGGATCGCGTTACGGGCCGACAGACCGATCGTGGTGATCAGGCCGACCTGGAAGAACACATCGTTCGACAGCCCGCGCAGCAGGGTGAACACCACCGCACCGATCACCCCGAGCGGCACGACGAGCATCACCGCGAACGGAATCGACCAACTCTCGTACAGCGCCGCCAGGCACAGGAACACCACCAGCAGGGACAAGGCGTAGAGCGCCGTGGTCTGCGAGCCGGCCAGCCGCTCCTCGTAGGATTGGCCGGTCCAGGAGAAGCCGATGCCTTCGGGCAATTGCTCGGCGATACGGGCGATCTCGTTCATCGCCTCGCCCGAGCTATAGCCCGGCGCCGGCTCGCCGAGCATCTCGACGGCGTTCACGCCATTGAAGCGCGTGAGTTTCGGCGAGCCGTAGACCCACTCGCCGGACGCGAAGGCATCGAAGGGCACCATTTCCCCGGCGTCGTTGCGCACGTACCAGCGCGACAGGTCTTCCGGGTTCATGCGGGCCTGGGCCTCGCCCTGGATGTAGACCCGCTTGACCCGCCCGTCATCGATGAAGTCGTTGACATAGGCAGAGCCCCAGGCGATCGACATCGTTTCGTTGATGGCGGCCAGCGAGACGCCGAGGGCCCGCGCCTTTTCGTCATCGATGGTGATCTTGTACTGCGGCTCGTCCACCAGGCTGTTGGCCCGCACCCGCGTCAGCACCGGGCTCTGGTTGGCCAGTTTCAGGAACTGGTCGCGGGCCTGTTGCAGCACGGCCTGGCCGACACCGGCCCGGTCCTGCAGGTAGAGGTTGAAGCCGGTCGCGTTGCCCAGCTCCATGACCGCCGGCGGGGCGAAGGCGAAGACCATCGCATCACGCAGGCTGGCGAAGTGCTGCTGTGCCCGCTGGGCCAGCGCGAAGACGCTCGAACCTTCTTCGGTGCGCTCGCCCCAGGGTTTGAGGCTGATGAAGGCGATACCGGAGTTCTGCCCGCGACCCGCGAAGCTGAAGCCAGTGACGGTGAACACCGAATTGACCACCTCGGCCTCTTCGGTCAGCAGGTACTCACGCATCTTGTCCATCGTCTGCTGGGTGCGCTCGGCGGTCGAGCCGGGCGGCGTCATCACCTGAACGAACAGCACGCCCTGATCTTCCTCAGGCAGGAACGCTGTCGGCACGCGGCTGAACAGCAGCGCCATCACGCCGACAATCAGCGCATAGAGCAGCAGGAACGGCAGCTTGCGGCGCAGAATCGCAGCCACGCCGCGCTCGTATCCATTCACGCTGCGCTCGAACGTGCGGTTGAACCAGCCGAAGAAGCCGCGGCTGGCGTGATGCTCACCCTTGGCGATCGGCTTGAGCAGGGTCGCGCAGAGCGCCGGCGTGAAGATCAGCGCGACCAGCACCGACAGCACCATCGCCGATACGATCGTGATGGAGAACTGGCGATAGATCACGCCGGTCGAGCCACCGAAGAACGCCATCGGCAGCAGCACCGCCGACAGCACCACGCCGATACCGACGAGCGCGCCCTGAATCTGCCCCATCGACTTGCGCGTGGCCTCGCGCGGGGAAAGGCCTTCCTCGCGCATCACCCGCTCGACGTTTTCCACCACCACGATCGCGTCGTCCACCAGCAGGCCGATCGCCAACACCATCGCGAACATGGTCAGGGTGTTGATGCTGTAGCCGAACACCGCGAGGACGCCGAAGGTTCCGAGCAGCACCACCGGTACCGCCAGCGTCGGAATCAGCGTGGCGCGGAAGTTCTGCAGGAACAGGTACATCACCAGGAAGACCAGCACGAAGGCTTCGATCAGCGTATGGACGACGCCTTCGATCGAGGCCGAGATCACCGGCGTGGTGTCGTACGGATAGACCACCTCGACGCCCGCCGGGAAGAACGGCTCGAGTTCGGCGATCGTCTGCCTGACCCCCTCGACCGTGCTGAGGGCGTTCGCGCCGGTGGCGAGCTTCAGCGCGATACCCGTCGCCGGCTTGCCGTTGTACATGGCGCTGATGCTGTAGTTCTCGGCACCGAGCTCGACTCGCGCGACATCCCCGAGCCGGACCTGGGAGCCGTCCGACTGGACCTTCAGCAGGATCTGGCGGAACTGCTCGGGGTCCTGCAAACGGGTCTTGCCGATGATGGTCGCGTTCAGCTGCTGTCCCTCGACCGCCGGCAAGCCGCCAAGCTGGCCTGTCGAGACCTGTACGTTCTGCGCCTGGATCGCGTCGCGGACGTCGCTCGGCGTCAACTGGTAGCGCTGCAGCTTGGAGGGGTCGAGCCAGATGCGCATCGCGTACTGGGCACCGAAGACCTGGAAGTCGCCGACCCCCTTGGTCCGCGAAAGCGGATCTTGCAGGTTGGCCACCGCGTAGTCGGCAAGGTCGCTCTGGTTCAGCGAACCATCGGTCGACACCAGACCGATCACGATCAGGAAGTTCTTCACCGCCTTGGTGACGCGGATCCCCTGCTGCTGCACCTCTTGCGGCAACAGAGGCGTGGCGAGTTGCAGCTTGTTCTGGACCTGGACCTGCGCGATGTCGGGGTCGGTGCCCTGCTCGAAGGTCACCGTGATCGACATGCTGCCGTCGGAGTTGCTCTCCGAGGAGATGTAGCGCAAGCCGTCCAGGCCATTGAGCTGCTGCTCGATGACCTGCACGACGGTGTCCTGCACGGTTTGTGCGGAGGCACCCGGATAGCGCACGGAGATGCCGACGGCCGGCGCGGCGATGCTCGGGTACTGGTTGATCGGCAGCTTGAGGATGGACAGCCCACCCGCCAGCATGATCACCAGGGCGATGACCCAGGCGAAGATCGGTCTGTCGATGAAAAACTTGGACATGCTGAACCTCAGCCCTGGCGGGCCTGGACCGCCGGCGTCTGCTCGCCGACGTTGGTGGCCGGCACGGCCTCGACCGCCATGCCGGGCTGGATGAACTGCAAGCCCTCGGTGATCAGCCGATCACCCGGCTCGAGGCCCTCGCCAATCAGCCAGCGGTTGCCGACCGCGCGTTCGGTCTTGACCTGCCGCACCTCGACCTTGCCTTCGTCGTTGACGACCATGGCCGTCGCCTCGCCTTTCGGGTTGCGCGTGATGCCCTGCTGCGGCGCGAGAACCGCCTCGGCCTTGACGCCCGCCACCAGCCGCGCGTGAACGAACATGCCCGGCAGCAGCATGCGCTCGGGATTGGGGAATACCGCCCGCAAGGTCACCGAACCGGTGCCGGTGTCGACCGCCAGCTCGGTGAATTCCAGCGTGCCCTGCTGGCCGAAGGTGGTGCCGTCCTCGAGCACCAGCTCGACCTTGGCGGCGTTCTCGCCGACGCGCTGGAGGCGCCCGGCTTCCAGGTCCTGACGCAGGGTCAGCAGGTCGCGCACCGGCTGGGTCACGTCGACGTAGATCGGATCGAGCTGGCGGATGGTCGCCAGCTCCTGCGCCTGGCCGATGCTGACCAGCGCGCCCTCGCTGACCGCGGAACGGCCGATGCGACCGGAAATCGGCGCCAGCACCTTGGTGTAGCGCAGGTTGATCTCGGCGCGATCCAGCTCGGCCTGGGCCTGCAGGGTCGCCGCGCGGGCTTCGTCATACGCCTGCTGGCTGACCGCCTGCTCCTTGACCAGCAGCGCGTACCGATCGGACAGCGACTTGGCCGACGCCAGCTGCGCTTTCGCGCTGGCGAACGTCGCCTCGTAGACGGACGGGTCGATCTGGTAGAGCTGTTGCCCCGCCTTGACTTCGCTGCCCTCGGTGAAAAGACGCTTCTGGATGATGCCGTCGACCTGCGGCCGGACCTCGGCCACGCGGTACGCGACGGTGCGTCCGGGCAGCTCGACGGTGAGTTCGAAGGGTTCGGATTCCAGCGTGACGACGCCGACCTTGGGCGTCTGCGGAGCCGCTGGCGGGGCTTCGGCTTGCTGCTGTTCGCAGCCGCTGAGCAGGAATGCGGTGGCAACGAGCGAGATCAGAGCAGCACCGATTGACTTGGCTGGCATGAACACGACACCTCTGGAAACGGATCGAGCCCGGCGCGAGAAGCCGAGCAATGCGGTCGGAATGAACAGTGGCGGGAATATACTTACATTCACTTTTGTTTGTAAATCGCCGGATCGGTCTGCTGCGGGCCTTCCACGGCCGTTTACCGAACATTTACCGCCTCGCGGGACCGAAAAGCAGAACGCCGGCATAGGCCGGCGTTCGACGAGCAGTGGCCCAACGGCTTACTGACGCACGCCCTCGACGGACAGGATCAGCTCGACGCTCTCGGCAGCAGGGCCCAGATCGCGGGTGATACCGAAGTCGTCCAGGCGAAGCGTGGTGCTGCCTTCGAAGCCGGCGCGGTAGCCGCCCCAAGGATCCTTGCCTTCGCCGAGCAGGCGGGCCGAGATCACGACCGGCTTGGTGATTCCGTTCAGCGTTAGGTTGCCGGTGATGTCGGCGGTGTTCTCGCCGGTCGACTCGATGGCAGTCGACTCGAAGGTGGCGGTGGGATGATCGTCGACATTGAGAAACTCGTCGCCGCGCAGGTGCTTGTCGCGCTCGGCGTGATTGGTGTCGACGCTCGCCGTATCGATCGTCACCTTGACCTTGCCGCTCTCAGGCTGCTGCGCATCGAAGGAAAAGCTGCCTTCGAAATCGCGGAAAGTCCCGTACAGCCAGCTGTAGCCGAGGTGGCTGATCTTGAAATTGACGAACGCGTGCTGGCCCTTGGTATCGATCACGTAGTCCGCAGCCAGTGCCTGGCCTGCCAGTAGCGCCGTGCCGAGGCCGAGCGCAGCGATTGTCTTCTTGAGCATGGTGTTCTCCTGTGGTCAGTTGCGTTCGCGGCCGAGCATGCGCACCAGCGTGGCATCCCGGTCGATGAAATGGTGCTTGAGCGCGGCGAGCGCATGCAGGCCGGAGAGGATCACCAGCGCCCAGGCGAGGTATTCATGCAGCAGCCCGGCGATGTCTTCCTGGCGCGGTATCGACGTGATCAGCGCCGGCACCTCGAACCAGCCGAACACCGGGATCGGCCGCCCTTCGGCGGTCGAAATCAGATAACCGGCGATCATCACGCCAAACAGGGCGAGGTACAGCGCCGCATGCCCGAAGCGGGTGGCGAGCCGGGTGGCGCGCCCGTGGGTGGGCAGCACGTGCGGTGCGGGCGAATAGAGGCGCCAGAGCACGCGAAGCAGCATCAGGCCCAGCAGCAACAGACCGACACTTTTGTGAATGTCCGGGGCCGTCTGGTACCAGGGGCTGTAATAGTCCAGTCCACGCATCCACAGCCCGAGCCCGAATAACCCGAACACGGCAACCGCCACGATCCAGTGCATGCCGATGGTGATCAGTCCGTAACCGTTCGGAGAGTTGCGCAGGCGCATCGGAGGGTCTCGCAGCCAAATGAGCGACAAGCCTAGCGGCAAACCCATCGATGAATAATGAAATTTTTCGCTCGGAACCATCGGCGCACCGGATAGAACGAGCCCCTCGGCCCATCTGGTAGGCTTCGCGCTCGGCCGGACGAAGGAGTAACCAACGATGAGCCTGAATCGCCAATGGACCGATCGGGACCTGGCGGTGCTGTGGCACCCCTGCACCCAGATGAAGGACCACGAGCGCCTGCCGCTGATTCCGATCCGCCGGGGCGAAGGCGTCTGGCTGGAGGACTTCGACGGCAACCGGTACATCGACGCCGTCAGCTCCTGGTGGGTCAATGTGTTCGGCCATGCCAACCCTCGCATCGGCCAGCGCATCAAGGAGCAGGTCGATCAGCTGGAGCACGTCATCCTCGCCGGCTTCAGCCATGCGCCGGTGGTCGAGCTCTCCGAACGACTGGTGAAGCTGACGCCTGCCGGGCTCGACCGGGTGTTCTACGCGGACAACGGCTCGTCGTGCATCGAAGTCGCGCTGAAGATGAGCTTTCACTACTGGCGCAATCTCGGGCGCAGCGACAAGCGACGCTTCGTCACGCTGACCAACAGCTACCACGGCGAGACCGTCGCGGCGATGTCCGTCGGCGATGTCTCGCTGTTCACCGAAACCTACCGGCCGCTGCTGCTCGACACGCTGAAGGTACCCAGTCCCGATTGCTTCCTGCGCCCGGACGGCATGACCTGGGAGGACCATTCACGCGCCATGTTCGCGGCCATGGAGCAGACCCTCGCCGAGCACCACCACGAGGTCGCCGCGGTAATCGTCGAGCCGTTGATCCAGGGCGCCGGTGGCATGCGCATGTACCACCCGATCTATCTGAAGCTGCTGCGCGAAGCCTGCGATCGCTACGAGGTGCATCTGATCCACGATGAGATCGCCGTGGGCTTCGGCCGTACCGGCACGCTGTTCGCCTGCGAGCAGGCCGGCATCACGCCCGACTTCCTGTGCCTCTCCAAAGCCCTGACCGGCGGCTACCTGCCGCTCGCCGCCTGCCTGACCACCGAGCGGGTCTACCAGGCCTTCTACGATGACTACTCGACGCTGCGCGCGTTTCTACATTCGCACAGCTACACCGGCAATCCACTGGCCTGCGCCGCCGCGCTGGCAACGCTCGATATCTTCGAACAGGACGGGGTGATCGAGGCCAATCGCGCGCTGGCCGCACGCATGGCAAGCTCCACCGCCCACCTGGCCGATCATCCGCATGTCGGCGAGGTGCGCCAGACCGGTATGACCCTTGCGATCGAGATGGTCCGGGAACGCGCCGGAAAGACCTCCTACCCGTGGCAGGAGCGTCGCGGCCTGAAGGTTTACGAACACGCCCTTGGCCGCGGCGCGTTGCTGCGTCCACTCGGCAGCGTGGTGTACCTGCTGCCTCCCTATGTCATCACCCCGGAGCAGATCGACCTCCTGGCCGAGATCGCCACTGAGGGCATCGACCTTGCCACGCGCGAGGCAGTCAGCGTCAGCGTGGATCTGGATCTGCATCCGGGCCATCGCGATCCGGGCTGACCGGCGCGCGAATAAACTGGCAGGCTACGCGATCGAACCGGACAACGACCCGACCATGCGACTTTCCCGATTCTTCATCGACACACCATTGGCCAGCGGCGAGCTGGCCTTACCCGACGCGCAGGCCCACTACATCGCTCGGGTGCTGCGCCTCTCGTCAGGCGATCGTCTGCAGCTCTTCGACGGCTCGGGACGGGAAGCGCTCGCCACGCTCATCGAGGTCGGCAAGCGCCAGGTCCGGGTGTCGATCGAGACCCTGTTCGACGGCCAACCCGAATCACCGCTGGCCATCCACCTCGGCCAGGGCCTGTCGCGCGGCGAGCGCATGGATTGGGCGATCCAGAAGGCCACCGAGCTCGGCGCCAGGGAGATCACGCCACTGCTGACCGAGCGCTGCGAGGTTCGCCTGAGCGACGAACGCGCCGACAAGCGCGTGGCGCATTGGCGCCAGATCGCAATCAGCGCAGCGGAACAGTGCGGACGCTCGGTGCTGCCGGTCATTCACGCGCCACAGCCGCTGGACCAATGGCTACAGGGCGCCGATGCGGACTTGAAACTGGTGCTGCATCCGGTTGCGTCGCCGCTGGCAGAGCATCCGGCGCCCGCGCGCCTGGCCCTCGTCATCGGCCCGGAAGGCGGCTTGAGCGAAGCCGAAATCAGCGCCGCGCAGCAGGCTGGCTTCCAGTCGGTCCGGCTTGGGCCGAGGGTGCTGCGCACCGAAACGGCGCCGGTCGTCGCGCTGAGCCTGCTTCAGTACCTGTGGGGCGATCTGTAGCGCGTCAGATGTAGCCGGCGCTCGCGAGCAGGTCCTCGAGAGCCATGAGGTCGGGGATCTTCGCCACCTGATCGTTGACCAGTACCGCCTCGCGTTCCAGCGCGCCCAAGGGCGCCTTGGCCCGTGCGAGGCTTTCATCGAGCCGCACGGAGCGCGGAATGCCCTGCACCACCATGGCGATGAACTTGACATGAGCACGACCGCCGAGCGCGTTGAGCACGGCGACGCGCGCCCCGCTGCCGATCGAGGGCTCGCCGCCCGCGGCCGCCTCGAACGACATCAGCGGCAAGTTAAGGTTGCGCCAAGCCACCTGCCCCAGCAGCCAGCGCGGCATGCCGGCTTCGGAAACCGGCGCCCGCAAGGGAATCAGCTCGGCCACCGCCGAGTTGGGCAGCAACAGGGTTCGATCCGCCAAGGGCAGCAGCAGGCCAGTCAGGTGCGAACGGGTGTCTTGCGGGGCAATGGCCGGCTGAGTCATTGGAAGCTCTCCGAAGATGCAGGTTGGGCAACGAGCTGGCTGGCCAGACGGTTCACCATCGCCCGCGCGAGCGCGCGCGGATCGCCGCTCAGTTGGCTGTGTCCGGCTTCACGCAGGGCATCGGGCATGCTCGCGCAGACACAGCTGTCGGCCTGCTGCGTCCAGATGGCGCCACCCTGGCGACGCACGTAGGCGGCGGCTGCGCTGCCGTCGGTGCCCATGCCACTGAAGGCGATGACACCGCAGTGGGCGCCGAAACGCTGCCCCAGGTTGAGCATCATCTGATCGATCGACGGACTGTAGGGCTCGGGCCAGGGCCGTCCCATCAATTGCAGCGAGCGGTCCTCGGTGAAGCGCAACTCCTGCGCGACCGGTACGACGACGACTTCCCCGCACCGGAGCGATTCGCCCTCGCGCGCCAGCTTCACCTGCCACTGGCTATGGCGGCCAACCGCCTGCGGCAGTGCGCTCTCGAAGCTCGCCTCGATGTGCTGGGCATAGAGAAAGGCAACCGGCAGACCGCCCGGCAATGCATCCAGGAAGGCCTTCACCGCCTCGGGGCCGCCCATCGACGCGGCAAGCAGCCAGACCTCTCGTGGCGCTTCGGCCAGCGGCTGGCCGGCCAGATTGGCGGGAAGTTCGATCCGTTCGGGTCGTTTCGCGTCCTTGAGCAGCACTTCGAGGCTAGGGCCGACCGCATCGCTCGGATCGCCAACCAGCCCCTTGAGCTTGCCGAACAGACGACGTTCCCAGCGCGGATAGTTTTCCGACAGGCGCTCGGGGGCGTGCCCTTCGCCGAACAAGACCGGGCATTCGGCACGCTCGAGCAGGCTGTCGACCAAGGGCGAATCCTCCGATTGAGCCAGGTCGACGAGCCACAGGTCGGCGCCGGCGGTCGCCAGATCCTCGATCGCGATGCGCTGCGGATCGCAGTTGAGGATCACCTCGTAACCATTGGACGTCAGCGCCTGCTGCAGCACATGGCGCTGTAACGAGGTATCGGCGATGACGCCGATACGAGCGGGGGCACGATCAATCATTGGCATGTACCAGTCGCTGAATAGCCTCCAGCAACACCGATTCCTGATAAGGCTTGCCCATGTATTCGTTGACGCCGATGGAGATCGCCCGCTCGCGGTGCTTCTCGCCGGTGCGCGAGGTGATCATGATTATGGGCAGGTTCTTCAGCCCCTCGTCGTGGCGCACCAGCGCCGCGACCTCAAAACCGTCCATCCGGGGCATCTCGATGTCGAGCAACATGACGTCGGGACGATGATCCTGCAGCAACTGGATGGCATCCACGCCATCCTTCGCCGTTACCACATTCATGCCGTTGCGCTCGAGCAAGCGGCTGGTGACCTTGCGCACCGTCACCGAATCGTCGACCACCATGGCCAGCACCGGCCGATCGGCCTCTTTCTCCGTGGCCGCGGTCGGCGCCTGCCCGATCGTCCGCACCTGAGGGGCCTGCAAGGTCTGCTGGCTGCGGATGGTCGCCAGCAGGTCGAGGATCACGACCACACGGCCGTCACCCAGGATCGTCGCCCCGGAAATGCCATGCACGCTGGCGAACTGGGCACCCAGGCTCTTCACCACGATCTCGCGCGAGCCGGCAAGGCTGTCTACCTGCACCGCCACGGCATGCTCGCTCGAGCGCACCAGGATGACGGGCAACGGCAGGCTCTGCCCGACCAGCTTCGGATGCTGGCCATTGTTGAGCAGGTCGCCGAGGTAGCGCAGCTCATAGGCCTCGCCGGCGTATTCGAAGCGCGGCGCGCCTGGCTGGTAGTAACTCTCCAGCTCGTAAGGCGAAACCCGCACGATACCCTCGATGGTGTTGAGCGGAATGGCGTAGAGATCGTCGCCGGAATAGACCATCAGTGCCCGGTTCACCGACACGGTGAAGGGCAACCGAATCGTGAAGCGTGTGCCTTGCCCAGGGGTGGACTCGATCTGCATCGAACCACCCAGCTGCTTCACTTCCGAGTGCACGACATCCATGCCCACGCCGCGCCCGGAAATCTGCGTGACACGTTCGGCCGTCGAGAACCCGGATTCGAGGATGAACTGCAACACCTCATGGTCGCTGAGCGGGCTATCCGGGCTCATCATTCCGCGATCGATGGCTTTGCGTCGCACGGCGTCGAGGTTGATGCCGGCCCCATCGTCGCTCATCACCAGGACGATATCGCCACCCTCGCGGCCGAGATCCAGCCGGATGGTGCCCTGTTCGGACTTGCCGGCCAGGCGGCGCTGATCCGCCAGCTCGATACCGTGATCGACCGCATTGCGCAGCATGTGCTCCAACGGCGCGACGATGCGTTCCAGGACTGTCCGATCCATTTCGCCATCGGCATTACCGACGATGAATTCGACCTGCTTGCCGAGCTCGGAAGCGACCTGGCGCACGATGCGTCGCAGGCGCGGCACCAGCCGATCGAACGGCACCATCCGGGTGCGCATCAGCCCTTCCTGCAATTCGGTATTGACCCGCGCCTGCTGCAACAGCAGCGTCTCGGCATCCCGGTTACGCGCCGACAGGGTCTCCTTCAGATCGAGCAGGTCGGATGCCGACTCGAACAAGGCGCGCGAGAGCTGTTGCAGCTGCGAATGACGGTCCATCTCCAGCGGATCGAACTCTTCGTAACCTGCCCGTTCCGCTTCGGCCTGGTAGCGGCTGAGGATCTGTGCCTGCGTTTCGATGTCCAGACGACGCAACTGGTCGCGGACCCGCTCGATCGTGGCCTCCATCTCGCTCAGCGTGAAACGCACATCGCTGACTTGCTGTTCTACCCGTCCGCGGAAAATGGACGTTTCGCCCGCCAGGTTGACCAGGCCTTCCAGAAGGTCGGCCGGCACCTTGACCAGTTCCTGCGGTGCCCGCCGGGCGGCGGCACTGAGGGCCGCCTCCTGGGCGCGCCGTACGAAAGGCAGGATCTTCGCAGGCGTCGCTTCGGCTCCCGTCTCGGCGCTGGCCGCCATGATGGGAAGGTTGAGCGGGCGAGGCGAAGCGGACGCGGCCTCAGCCGCCGGCTGGCCGGTCGGCTCGTCCTGCGGACTAGGCTGCGGCGCTTCCGGCTCGCCGACACCCTCCAGGCGCCCACTCAGCTCCTCGACGCTAGCCAGCAGCGCCGAATAGCCGTTGTTCAGGTCCACCTCGAGGCTTTCGGCAAAGGGAGCGCCGCGACCGTGCGCCTCGCTCAGCAGTTGCTCGAGATCATGAGCCATGTCGCCGAGCGCCCGCTGCCCTGCCAACCGCGCGCCGCCTTTCAGGGTGTGCAGGATTCGCAGCAGATCGGACAGGATCGGCCCCTTTTCATCCGTTGCGCTCCAACGCGCAAGGCTGGCGTCGAACTCGTCGAGCAGGTCGCCGGCCTCTTCGACGAAGATGTCGAGAATCTCCGCTTCGACGCTCGAGTCACGGGCGTCCTCGGCCTGCTTGAGCGACACCGCCGCCGGCGCACTGAGCTGTTGCTCGGGATTGAAGCGGAACCGACGAATGGCATCGATCAGGGCCCGCCCATCCGGAAGGGCCTTGTGGGCGCGCACGCAATCGAGCATGTCCGCGAGTCGGTCGTGGCAACCCTGCAGCAGCGAAAAGAGCGGCGTATCGGCCCGGAAGCGACCACCACAGAGGCCTTCGTAGAGCGACTCGAGCTCATGCGCCAGATCGCCGATCTCGCTGATCTCGGCCATTCTCGCGCCGCCCTTGAGCGTGTGCAGGTCGCGCTGGAGCGCCTCGAGTTCGATGCTGTTGTCGAGGTCGGTCATCCAGCGCGCCAGCGAGCCGCTCGCGCTTTCAAGAATGTCGGCCGCCTCTTCTAGGAAGATGTCTACCAGCTCGGGATCGCGCTCCAACTCATCGGCCGCGGCATCCACCGTCTCCCAATGAGCCTCCATCAACGGACGGGCCTCGGTTGGCTCGACCGCGTCGCGGCGATCGCCGTGCTCGATCGTCGTGCCGCCTGGCGGCAAGGCCGTATCAACCAACATGGCCTGTTGCGCTTCGTCCGGCTGAGGCGAATCATCGCCAGCGAAAACATCGGGAATTGATTCGATCTGGGCAACGCCGCCCGCACGAAAGGCCTGGATCGCTTCGATCAGGCGTTGCGCTGACGCCATCGGTCGATGGCCCTGCAACTGTTCCAGCTGCAACGCAAGCTGATCGTGGCTCCGTTGTAGCAGGCTGCCGAGTTCGGGGGACGGGCCGAAACGACGATCGACCAGCCCCTCGTAGAGCGACTCGAGCTCGTGCGCCAGATCGCCGATGGGCTGGACCAGCGCCATCCGCGCCCCGCCCTTGAGGGTGTGCAGATCGCGTTGCAAGCTGGACAGCGCCAACTCGTCGGTTGGCTCGACGAGCCAACGCTCCAATGCCTGACCGGCGCTGTCGAGCAGATCGACGGCCTCGTCCAGAAAGATGTCGACCATCTCGCTGTCCGCCGTATCGGGCACGCTCCCGACGGTTTCCTCGAGCAGGAGGGTTTCGGCGACAGGCCACGCCTCGGCTTCAAGGATCAGCTCGTCTTGAGAAATGTCATCGAGACCAAGCTCGATTTCGGCCGGCTCGTGCATCGTCGGCAAGGGCGACGGCTCGAGCGGAAGAACCTCTTCGCTGTCTACCTCGGCAAACAATGCTTCGAGACGCTCGACGACATCGAGCGCCGGCCCGACCTCCAGCCCCGCCGCGACCTGATCCATCATGCCGACGAGCGCTTCATGCCCCGCTTCTGCCTCGTCGAAGAACGTGCGGCTGATGGCCAGCCGGCCGTCCTGAGCGACGGAATAGAGCTTCAGCAGCGCCTGGCAGAGGGCGTCGACCTGCGGCAAGCCGGCCATCTGCGCGCCGAGGCCCAGTGTGGTCAACTCTTCCAGCAGGGCGGAAAGCTCCTGCCGGGCCTCGGGATGTTCGCGCCAGCTTTGCAGCAACCCTTCCGCATCGAGCAGGATGTTCATGCCCTCGGAGAGGAACAGCGAGATCATCCGTGGGTCACGCCCATCGTTGCCGTGCTCGAGGCCGTCGATCTGCTCGCCAACGCGTTCGGCATGAAGCGAGCGGACACGCTCGATCAACTCTGGCCCACCCTCGATGGGCTGGAGGGGATCGGTGTCGAGACGCTCAAGACCGGAGCGGAACGCCTGCTCGGCCTCATGCAGCAACTGGGCTGCCGCCAGGTCGAAGGGAATGTGATTGGCCTTGAACTCCTTGGCCATCTTCTCCAATGGCGTCGCGATCTCGGCCATCGGCAGTATGCCGGCCATATGAGCGCTGCCCTTCAACGTATGGAGGGCACGCTGCAGGGCATCGGTGACCGGTTGCGGCAGGGACTGCGCGCAATCGGCAAGAAAGGCGACCACGGTATCGAGATGGTTTTCCGCCTCGTTGCGGAAAATATCCAGCAGCTGCGGATCGAGAACTTCATGAGCGTTTCCGGCCTCGATCGACTCGATGATCGCCGGGGTCGGCACGGCCGCCTCGATGGCTGGCTCGTCGGCTGGCTCTTCGATTAGCGGCGCCTCGGTCGACCTGCACACCTGCTGCCCACGGGCCAGCGCATGGGCCCGGCAGGCCAGTTCGTCGGCATCGCCCCGCTGACGCTGCGCCTGTGCGGCGTAGTCCTCGACCAGCGACGGCACGAGCGCGTAGGCATCGGCTACGGCCTGTTGCACCGCATCGGTCGGCTGGATCGAGCGGTCGAGCACCCGATTGAGCAGGTTCTCGATCGACCAGGCCAGTTCGCCCACGATCAGCGCGCGGACCATTCGGCCACTGCCCTTGAGCGTATGGAAGGCACGCCGAATTTCGGTCAGCGCCTCCCCGTCGTCGCTGTCGGCCAGCCAGCGTGGCAGGTAGGTGCCGATCGTCTCCAGGACTTCCGCGGCTTCCTCGATGAACACTTCGGCGAGCTCTGCGTCGATCGGCTCTTCGTCCTCGGGCGGAGGAAGGAGGCTGATCGGCGCATCTTGTGCCGGCGGGTTGATCGCCTGTACAGGCGCGGCCATGACGTCATCGAGCGTCGGCTCGACCGGCATCACCGCCGCTGGCTCCTCACTGCGCGCTGGCAGCTCCACCTCAGGAAGCGCCAACTCTTCGATCCATGCCAGCGAGGGCTCAGCATCCAGCGCGGCGGCCTCGGCAAGCTCGAACGGTTCCGGCGCCTGAGCGAAGAGCGACTGCTCATCCGGCACGTCCATCTGCAGGTAGTCGATGTCATCCTCGACTTCGGCGAGCGGCGCAGGTACCCAGTCATCGTCGCCAAGCAGCGTCGGCTCGGCATCGAACGATGGCGTGACGTTCGAGTCGATGTCCTCGGTGATCGCATTCTCGTCGGTTGCCTCGACCGCAGCCGGCGCTTCTTCCGGACGGGCGTCTTCGCGGCGAGCCAAGGGATAGCCCAGCGCATCGAGGCTTTCTTCGGCGACGTCGAGGATCAGTTCGCCTTGCGCCACATGATCTTCGGCCAGTCGCTCGAGGTAATACTCGACGCTGGTGATGGCGTCGGCAAGGGTATCGAGGCTCTGCCAATCAGGAATGGCGTTATGCGCGAGCAGTTGCTCGACGATGTAGCGGTTGCAGGCTTCGAGCAAGGCGGCGGCACGCTCGAGCGGAATCATCGCCAATCCGCCACGGGCTTGGGTCAGCAGTTCCGGCACGCGTGCGAGGTGCTCGTGATTCCATTGCGAGGCGATGAATTCGATGATGGCGTCCTTGCCCTGCTCCAACGCCGTGCGCGCTTCGCGTATGACCAGTCGGTGAATCTGCCCGACGTCGGTGGTCGGCAGGCGGCTTTCTTCGCTGCCCTGATCATCGGACGGGCCGCCGGCCATGCCGGCCAACGTGGCTTCGACGTAGAGCAACGCACCTGCGATATCCATAAGGGCCGCATCCGTCGGTCGCTCGGAGCCACCGGCCAACGCCTGAACGACCGCCAGCTGATCGAGGATGATCTTGCGCGGCTGGCCGAATGCCAGAACGGCCAGCGTGTCGGCGATCTGCTTCAGCGGTACAGCCAGGCTGCCAAGGTCGGCCAGATTGCTCCGATCGCTACGGACGAACAGGTCCAGGCTGTCCTTGATGCGAACAAGTTCTTCGCACAGCGCCGCGACCACCGACCGCATCGCGCCGCGGTCGGGGCCGGCCATCCGGGCGCGCTCGTGGTCGACCGTTTCGGCATCGGGCAATGCTTCGTCGAGTCGGTACTTGCGCTTGAGTGCTTCGATCATGGGGCTTTGCCCCGGCGCCTTGGCGACATAGAAAAGCAGGTTCTTGATCAATTCGTCCGAGGCCGGACGGTTCATCGCCTCGAGCCCCTGGTCAACGAGGCGCTTGAGTTCCTTGTCGACCTCCCGAAGCAGGGTCCGCACCGAGGAGCCATTGACGATGGCGCCGCTGGCGATCCCCTCGACCACACCACTGGCGATTTCCCACAGAGGGGCCAGTGGCGCTTGGCGGCATAGCCCCTCGAGCCGCGCGAAGACACGGGCCATGTAGCCGAGATTCGTGGCCAGATCCTGATTGCGCACCACGCCCACCAGCGCCATTTGCAACATCTGGCGCAGCTTTCTCAGCAGTATGGGAAGCTCCGGCGAGCCAAGCGAAGCAAGAGACTCCGAGCTGAGCGCCGGCATGGCGGAGGACAAATCCGGCGAAAACAGGCTCGTCTCCGAGAGCAGTTTCTCGCCCCGCGCCGCTCGAAGATCGTTGAGCAGCGGCAGGACGATCATGGGCAGATCGCGACGGGCGCCCTGAATGCGATCGAGGTAGTTGGGAAGCTGCAGGATCGCCTGCATCAACACTTCCAGCGCTTCACCCTTATTCGCGACGCGTCCCTCGGCGAGCGCCCCGGCCAGCTGTTCCATTTCTTCGGCAAGCAGCGCGGCGCCATAGAACTCGACCATCTGCAGAGTGCCATGGACCTGATGGATGTAGGTCAGGCAGAAGCGAATCCGCGCAAGGTCCTCCGGGCTTTCGACGAAGGCCTCCAGCGACTGGCGCGCTTGACGTAGCGTCTCGGCGATTTCGCCCTTGACCCACTCCAGAGCGACATAATCATGCCGATCACTCATAGCGACTCCGCTCATACTGTTTCCCGGATAAAAGCGAGGACCTGATCGTCTTCGACCGGCCTCATTTCAGGGTGGCGCCAATCGACCACCTCGCCGACACCGATAACCAACACACCACCTGGGGCGAGGCGTTCGGCAAGGCGGTTGAGAATTTCACGCCGGCGCCAGCGCCGGAAATAAATCAGAAGGTTCTGGCAGAAGATGACGTCCATACCCGTCATTGGCGCCGACTCGAGCTCGAGCGCATTCAGCCGCGCAAAACACACCCGCTCCTTCAGCTCGGCTGCGACGGTCAATCTGCCGTGAGGGCCCGACTGGAAGTAACGACCTTGCAAGACCGGGCTGACTTCGACCAGTCGAGGCAGAGTGAAGCTACCGGCGCGCGCAGCCTCCAACGCACTGAGGCTGATGTCGGTCCCCGTCACGCCGAAGCGAATGGACTTGCCATGCGCCGCGATTGCCTCGGTTGCCGCAATCGCCAGCGAGTAGGCTTCCTCCCCGGTCGAACAGCCGAGACTCCAGAGCGACAGGAACCCTGTCTGGTCGAGACGGACCGTCAGATAGCGCTCGAGAAAATCAAATGATGGCCGGTGGCGGAAAAAACGCGTTTCCTGGACGGTCAGCCGATCGACCAGCGATGACCATTCGATCGCGCCGGCCCTGCCATCGGTGACCTTGCTGAAATAACTCCGGTAGTCCGGCACGTCGATTTCGCGCATGCGGGCCGACAGGCTGGCTTCAAGGAAGGTTCGGCGCTGTTCGGACACGACCAAGCCTGTCCGTTCTTCGACCAGCGATTGCCAGTCAGCGAATTCAGCGGGCGTTAATTCGACCAAGGGCTTGAGCGCCCAGGCACCCATTGCCTGCATGACCAGCCCTCACCTGTTCCTGCCGCGTCGAAGTTAACGCCGTACGACCAATCAGGCCTGCTCCACATCGGGCAGCGTGAAGCCCGACACCGACCGGCGCATCTCGCTCGCCATCTTGGCGAGGTTACCGATGCTTTTCGCGGTAGCGGTCGTGCCCGCCGAGGTCTGTGAGGTGATTTCCTGAATCACGTTCATGGTGTTAGAAATGTGGCCCGCGGACGAAGCCTGCTGACGTGCTGCGTTGGAAATGTTCTGGATCAAGGCCGCCAGTGTCTTCGATACTTTTTCGATCTCCTCCAGAGCGACCCCGGCGTCCTGCGCCAGGCGCGCACCGCGCACCACTTCGGTGGTGGTTTGCTCCATCGAGATCACCGCCTCGTTGGTATCGGTCTGAATGGTCTTTACCAGCGCTTCGATCTGCTTGGTAGCACCCGACGAACGTTCTGCAAGACGCTGGACCTCGTCCGCTACCACGGCGAAGCCACGGCCTGCATCGCCTGCCATGGACGCCTGGATGGCTGCGTTCAAGGCGAGGATGTTGGTCTGGTCGGCGATGTCGTTGATCAGGCTGACGATGTCACCGATCTCCTGCGACGATTCACCAAGTCGCTTGATCCGCTTGGACGTGTCCTGAATCTGCTCACGGATGTTGTCCATGCCGGTGATGGTGTTATGCACCACCTCGTTGCCTTTGTTCGCGATCGCAACGGAACGCTCTGCTACCGCCGAGGATTCCGAGGCGTTCGCCGACACCTGGTCAATGGAGACCGCCATTTCGTTGATCGCGGCGGAGGCGCCGGCAATTTCCTGGGCCTGGTGTTCGGACGCATCGGCCAGGTGCATGGCGGTGGCCTGGGTCTCTTGCGCGGCGGCCGCTACCTGAACCGCCGTCTGGTTGATCGTTTCGACGAGTTCGCGCAGCTGGTCGATCGAGTAGTTGATCGAGTCAGCGATGGCACCGGTGAAATCCTCCGTCACTGTCGCGGCAACCGTCAGGTCACCGTCCGCCAGGTCGGCGATCTCGTCGAGCAGTCGAAGAATCGCCGCCTGGTTCCGCTCGTTCTTTTCAGCGGTTTCGCTCAGACGCCGACGGGTTTCCTTCACCATGACCAGACCGATCAGGATGATCGAGGCCAGCGCCAGGGCGCCGAGCACGTAGCTGGCGAGCGTGTTGATGTAGCGGCTTTCGGCACGGGTGGCGAGCCCTGCGGCCAGCTCGGAGGTGTTATCGAGCAGGCTCTGCGAGACGGTGAATATGCTGTTAGCCGATTCACGGACCTGGAACAGCTCCGGGGAGGTTTCAAGGATCTCGTCCACGGCGCCGGCAACGAATTCGAACAGCTCGGCGATTTCGGTCAGACGATCGAGCGCTTCAGGATCGGTTACCCGCGTGATGCCCATGGCTTCGTTGCCTTCGCGCATGGCGGTCAGAACGCGGCCGAACAGGCTGGCGTCGCGACCGAACATATCGGCCGCCTGGACCGAATCCTGGTCACCTGCCAGCACCTTGTTCACCGAGCCGAGAATCCGCTCGGCCAGCAACGACTGACGCTGAGCAACCGACACCTGGGACGCCGGCGCACCGCTTTCAAGAAGAATGTCGACGACCTCTTCGTACTCGACCTGCAACTGCGGAACGGTTTCCGCCAGTGTCTCGGCGACTTCATGCAGCGACAGAACCGTCTGCTCGCTGGCAAGAATCGCATCGGTGTCCTTGCGCAGCTTGTCCCAGTCCAGCTGAACGGCCGCTACGTTGCGCGTGACGTCCCAATCCTGCTGACCCAGCAGATCACCCGCCTGGATCGCCTCGGCAGCCGCAGGCAGCCCGGTAGCGACGTTACCTTCGGTCAGATACCCCCAGCGCTCCTGGAAGTCGTCCCGAGCATCCTTCAGCGACGCAAACGCCTGCGGAGTACCGGCCGCCGCTTCGACGGCGTTCTTCGCCACCCGCTGGGACAGAACCCGAAGCTCACCGGCGTGGCTGATGTATTCGCTGTCATAGTTCGAATGCGTATTCACGTAAGCGAAGTTGACGAACAGCAAGACAATGGAGGCCAGGAGAAGCACGAACAGGCCAGCGATCAGCCGGTTGCTTCGGAAGCCGACCCAGAGGGTGTTGATGTCGAATGTCTTAGTCATTTGCGGCCCCCGCCTGGACCATCATCCATCTAATGCAACGAAGAAACGAAACCGGCTGCTTTAGCCGGTCAACAGGCTACGTCAAGAAATTCATGGTGCGCTGCGAGCGCATGAGGGCTGAATACTGCCCACTCGCGCTCCCGCTCGAAATGCCCATGCACGAATGGCATGACGCCACTTTCCATGGCCGGCACTTGCTCGCTGAACGCATCGATCGAGAAATGCTGCATCCCATAGACTTCATCCACGATGAGTCCGGCAAACACTTCATTGTGCTCGACCACCAGCACACGCCGCTGCTTGCGCAACGGAGACAGCTCGAGCCCGAAATAACCACAGAGATCCATGACCGGCAGCAGCCGGCCTCGCACATTGGCAACACCCTTCACCCAGGGCTTGACGCCTGGCAGAAGGGTATAGCGCGGCTCATGGAGCACTTCGCCCACCTCTCCCATGGGCGCCACGAAATACCGATCGCCCATACGAAAACCGATGCCACCCCACGTCTGCGCGATCTGCTGTTGTGATGGCAGGCCGGCGGCGAGAAGGCGGCATCGATTATCGACTTCCAGCAGGAGCTGAAAGGGTGATTGCTGTTCGGACATTTGGAGACCTGATCCTTTATCCGTAAAGGCGGCCCAACGATTCAACCAGCCAGAACGGACTTCAGCGTCTGAAGCAGAGTCGCTTCGTCGACCGGCTTGGTCAGGTAGTCTTTGGCGCCTTGACGCTTGCCCCAGACTTTATCGGTTTCCTGATCCTTGGTGGTCACGATGATCACCGGAATGTGACTGGTTTCCGCATCTTTGGTTAGCTGGCGCGTGGCCTGAAAGCCGTTCAGCCCCGGCATGACGATATCCATCAGTACCGCGTCCGGCTTTTCCTGACGTGCGATCGCAACGCCATCCGCACCGTTTTCAGCCTTCAGAACCTGATGCCCATGCTTTTCCAGCATGGCGGTGAGCTTGTACATCTCGGTCGGCGAGTCATCAACAATCAATACGCGAGCCATGTCTTTTCCCTATTTGGAGGCATCATCGACAGCAGAAGGGTGAAGCTTCACGAAGCATGCTCGACAGGAGCGAAGTCCGGGACGTGGGCCTTGATGGCCCCCAACAGCTCTTCCTTGCTGAACGGCTTCGTCAGGTACTGGTCAGAACCGACGATCCGCCCCTTGGCCTTGTCGAACAAGCCATCCTTCGATGAAAGCATGATGACCGGGGTCGACCGGAAGGCGCTGTTGTTCTTGATGAGCGCACACGTCTGATAGCCATCCAGTCGCGGCATCATGATGTCCACGAAGATGATGCCGGGATGGGTATCTGCGATCTTGGCGAGCGCATCGAAACCATCCACCGCCGTGATGACCTCGCAACCAACTTTTTTCAGCAAGGTTTCCGCGGTGCGACGAATCGTTTTCGAATCGTCGATCACCATGACCTTCAAGCCCTCGGAGTGCTGTTCCATTTCGCCCTACCATCGCCTCGGTGAGTCGTAGTTTTATCGTCATGTCAGTGCGCTAGAGGCCCTGCCACGGATGGGCTGCACCCAATCGCCGGGCCTTTTTAGCACACTCTTTATACACAGGCCATCTGCCGCCGAGCCCGCCATGATGCGCTTGACCACCCATCCAGCGGGCGCCAATCTGCGCCCCAGCCTTTCCTGTCGCCTGCATCGCCTACGGAGCTCAACATGACCATTCGCGTCGGGGTCATCATGGACCCAATCGCCCGGATCAATTTCAAGAAGGACAGCACGCTGGCCATGCTCTGGGCAGCCCAGGCCCGTGGTTGGTCCCTGCATTACATGGAGCTGAACGACATCTACCAGCTCGATGGGCAAGCGCGCGCACGGATGCGCCCTCTGACGACATACAAGGACCCTCAGCGATGGTTCGAGCTCGGTGACGAGACGGACGCCGCACTGGCCGACCTCGATGTCGTCCTCATGCGCAAAGACCCTCCCTTCAACAGCGAGTACGTATACGCCACTTATCTGCTGGAGCTTGCCGAAGCCGCCGGCACGCTGGTCGTCAACAGGCCGAGCAGCCTGCGCGACTGCAATGAAAAGCTGTTCGCGACCCGTTTTTCACAACTGATGTCGCCCACCCTGGTAAGCCGTAGAGCGGACATTCTGCGGGAGTTCGCCGCACAGCATCGTGACATCATTCTCAAACCCCTTGACGAGATGGGTGGCGCCTCGATCTTCCGCCACCGCGAAGGCGACCCGAATCTTTCGGTAATCCTGGAAACGCTCACGCTGCACGGCACGCGCCAGATCATGGCGCAACGCTACATTCCGGCGATCAGCGAGGGCGACAAGCGCATCCTGATGATTGATGGCGAGCCAATCCCCTATTGCCTGGCAAGAATCCCGGCGATCGGAGAAACACGCGGCAACCTGGCCGCCGGCGGCCGCGGGGTTCCGCAACCGCTGTCGGAGCGGGACCGCGAAATTGCAGCGGCCGTCGGCCCGTCGTTGCGTGAGCGGGGCCTGCTGTTCGTCGGACTGGACGTCATCGGCGACTACCTGACCGAGGTGAACGTCACCAGCCCAACCTGCATTCGCGAAATCGACGCTGCGTTCGACACGCGCATCGGCGAGCGGCTGATGGATGCGATCGCCGCCAAGTTGGGCTCGCGCGCCGGTTAGCCCCTCGCCATGACCAAGCAGCCAAAGGTGCCGCCTGGTTCATAGACTTTTGACGGCTCGATCGGCAGACTCCGCGCCATTGCAGTTGGCCTGAAGCGATGAACGCAGCGTCGAATTCCACTCCCACCGCCTCCCCCGCCGTCCGCCCTGTGGACCGGCTGGGGTTCACGCTGTTTCTCGCCGCCGTCTTGCACGCGGCGCTCATCCTGGGTGTCGGGTTCACGCTGACCGACCCGGAGCCGGCGACCAAATCGCTCGAGGTCACGCTCTCGACCTTCCGCAGCGAAGAAAAACCCAAGGAAGCGGACTTCTTGGCCCAGGACAATCAACAGGGCAGCGGCACGCTGGAACATGAGGCCACGCCAAAAACGACCGAGCAGGCCCCTTTTCACGACACCGAAGTACGGCAGGTGACACCGCCGTCGTCGCCGCCCCGCCAGGTCGAACCCGAAGCGCCGAGAAAGACCGTCGCAACACGCGCGCCCAAGGAACAGAAGACCCCGACCCAACAGCCGCAGAGCAAGCCTCAACCGGCGCCCCAGCCCCGCGCCGACTTCGACAGCTCCGAGCTCAGCGCGGAGATCGCCAGCCTCGAAGCGGAGCTGGCGAAGCAGCGCCAGGAATATGCCAAGCGGCCGCGGGTCAACCGCCAGAACAGCGCCGCGACGATGCGCGACATCAGTGCCTGGTACCGCGACCAATGGCGCAAGAAGGTCGAGCGCGTCGGCAACCTCAACTATCCCAGCGAAGCCCGGCGCAAGCAGATATACGGCAGCTTGCGCATGCTGGTGACCGTCAACCGGGACGGCACCGTGCACGAATTGCAGATCCTGGAGTCGTCCGGGCAACCGATTCTGGATGATGCAGCCATGCGCATCGTTCGACTGGCGGCACCGTTCGCACCCTTCACCGGCGAGCTTGCCGAGCGGTTCGACCAGGTCGAAATCATTCGCACCTGGCGCTTCGAGCGCGGCGATCGCCTGTCCAGCCAGTGATGGGCCAGCGGTGGCTTCCAGCCTGCCCGGCCAACGCTTAAGCTAGCCGGCATGACGACCCACCCGAGCTACCTCAAGCACCACTTCCTGATCGCCATGCCCCACATGGCCGACCCCAATTTCGGCCACACGCTGATCTACCTCGTCGAGCACAACGCCGAGGGCGCGATGGGGTTGGTGGTGAACCGACCCAGCGGCCTCAACCTGGCCGACGTCCTCGAACAGCTCAGGCCGGACCAGATGCCACCGGTGACCTGCCGCGAGGTGCCGATCTATACCGGCGGACCGGTACAGACCGACCGGGGTTTCGTCCTTCACCCGACCGGTAGCCATTTCCAGGCGACACTCGCGCTCGGCTCGCTGAGCCTGTCGACATCCCAGGATTCGCTGTTCGCGATCGCCGATGGCCGCGGCCCGCAGCGGTTCCTCGTCGCCCTCGGGTACGCTGGCTGGGAAGCGGGGCAGATCGAGGCCGAGATCGCCGAGAACGCCTGGCTGAGCTGCCCGGCAGACCCAGACATACTCTTCGACCTGCCCGCCGGCGAGCGGCTGGACGCGGCCGCCGCAAGCCTGGGCGTCAACCTCGGCCTGTTGAGCAGCCAGGTAGGACACGCGTGATCGGCTGGAAAATCGCCCTGGGCTTCGATTACGGCACCCGGCAGATCGGCGTCGCCGTCGGCCAGGCGGTGACGCGACAGGCGCGCGAACTCTGCATCATCAAGGCACAGAACGGCGTCCCGGACTGGCAGCGCGTCGAGGCCTTGTTCGACGAGTGGCAACCCGACCTCGTCGTCGTCGGGCTACCGCTCAACATGGACGGCACGCCCAGCGACATGAGCGCGCGTGCCGAGAAATTCGCTCGACGGCTGAGCGGGCGCTTCGGCAAGCCCGTATTCACCCACGACGAGCGACTCACCACCTTCGAAGCCAAGGGGCACCGGCTCCGGCAAGGCCAGCGCGACGGCTATCGCGAGCGCCCGGTCGACGCGCTGGCAGCGGCGCTATTGCTCGAAGGCTGGCTGGCCCAACAGCCCGCTCCTTGATCCCATGAGGACCTGCTCGTGAACCTGCCCGATCCGCAACGCCTGCTGGCTGACATGCACCAGGCGCTCAATACGCACCTGAGGCTCAAGCGCATCGATACGCCGCGCTTCATCGGCATCCGCACCGGAGGCGTCTGGGTCGCCGACGCCCTGATCGCTGCACGCAGGCTGGATGAGCCGCTCGGCGTGCTCGACGTGTCCTTCTATCGCGACGACTTCACGCAGAACGGCCTGCACCCCCAGGTTCAGCCGTCGGAGTTGCCCTTCGAAATCGAAGGCCAGCACCTGGTCCTGGTCGACGACGTATTGATGACCGGACGCACGACGCGGGCGGCGCTCAACGAGCTCTTCGATTACGGCCGCCCGGCCAGCGTGACCCTCGTCTGCCTGCTCGACCTGAATGCTCGGGAGTTGCCGATTCGGCCCGACGTCGTTGGCGCGACCCTGCCGCTGTCGCCCGATCAACGCATAAAATTGACCGGGCCTCGTCCGCTCGCCCTGGAACTGCAGGCCCTCGCTCCCGCCGACCACTGAGAACCGCGATGACGCCCACCTACGCCAAGCGCCCCCTCCAGCTGAACGACCACGGCCAGCTGCGGCATTTCCTGTCCCTCGACGGCCTTTCCAACGCCCTGCTGACCGAGATTCTCGACACCGCCGACTCCTTTCTCGAAGTCGGCAACCGCTCGGTCAAGAAGGTCCCGCTGCTGCGGGGCAAGACGGTCTGCAACGTCTTCTTCGAGAATTCCACCCGCACGCGAACCACGTTCGAGCTCGCCGCCAAACGGCTGTCGGCCGACGTCATTACGCTGAATGTCTCGACGTCATCGACCAGCAAAGGCGAAACCCTGACCGATACGCTGCGCAATCTCGAAGCGATGGCCGCCGACATGTTTGTCGTGCGCCATGCCGATTCGGGCGCAGCGCATTTCATCGCCGAGCATGTGAGCCCTGATGTCGCCGTAATCAACGGCGGCGACGGCCGCCATGCGCACCCGACCCAGGGCATGCTCGACATGCTGACCATTCGTCGCCACAAGGGCGCCTTCGAGCCGCTCTCGGTCGCGATCGTCGGCGATATCCTGCATTCGCGGGTGGCCCGCTCGAACATGCTGGCGCTGCGCACCCTGGGCTGCCGCGACGTACGGGTGATCGGACCGAAGACGCTGCTCCCAGTCGGACTGGAGCAATACGGCGTGCGCGTGTTCACCGACATGAACGAGGGGCTGCGCGACGTCGACGTGGTGATCATGCTTCGGCTCCAACGCGAGCGCATGCAGGGTGGCCTGCTACCGAGCGAGGGCGAGTTCTATCGCCTGTACGGCCTGACGACCCAGCGACTGGCCCTGGCCAAGCCCGATGCCATCGTGATGCACCCAGGACCGATCAACCGGGGCGTGGAGATCGAATCGGCCGTGGCCGATGGCCCGCACTCGGTCATTCTCAATCAGGTCACCTATGGCATCGCCATCCGCATGGCCGTGCTGTCGATGGCCATGAGCGGACAGACCGCTCAACGTCAGATCGCTGCCGAGGAAGCCAAATGAACCCGATCGAGATCCTCGGTGCCCGCGTTGTCGATCCCGCCAGCGGCCGCGACGAGACGACCAGCCTGTACATCGCCGACGGCAGGATCGATGCGATCGGCACGCCATCGCCGGGCTTCGTGGCCGCGCAGACCATCGACGCCCAGGGACTGGTGCTGTCGCCCGGGCTGGTCGACCTGAGCGTCGCGCTCAGGGAGCCGGGCTACAGCCGCAAGGGCAGTATCGAAAGCGAGACCCGCGCAGCGGCGGCCGGCGGGGTCACCAGCCTGTGCTGCCCGCCCTTGACGCGCCCAGTGCTCGATACGCCTGCGGTCGCCGAGCTCGTGCTCGACCGCGCGCAGGCCTGCGGGCACGCACGGGTGTTTCCGATCGGCGCGCTGACCCGCGACCTCGCCGGGGAACAGCTGGCCGAACTGGTCGCCTTGCGCGATGCCGGCTGCGTCGCGTTCGGCAACGGCCTCACCGGTCTGTCGAGCAACCGCACCCTGCGGCGTGCGCTCGAATACGCGGCGACCTTCGACCTGACCATCGTGTTCCATTCGCAGGATGCGGATCTGGCCGAGGGCGGCCTGGCACACGAAGGCGCCGCTGCCAGCTTCCTCGGGCTTGCCGGCATTCCCGAGACAGCCGAGACGGTCGCCCTGGCGCGCGATCTCCTGCTGGTCGAGCAAGCCGGCGTGCGCGCGCATTTCAGTCAGCTCACCAGCGCACGTGGCGCGCAGATGATCGCCGAGGCACAGGCCCGCGGGCTGCCGGTCACGGCCGACGTGGCGATGTACCAGCTGATCCTGACGGACGAAGCGCTGCACGGGTTCTCCAGCCTCTATCACGTGCAGCCGCCGCTGCGCACGGCAGCCGACCGGGACGGGCTGCGGGAAGCGGTGAAGACGGGGGTCATCTCGGCGATCACCAGCCACCATCAGCCGCACGAGCTCGATGCCAAGCAGGCACCGTTCGGCGAGACCGAGCCGGGCATCAGCAGCGTCGAGATCCTCCTGCCGCTTGCCCTGACCCTCGTCCAGGACGGCCTGCTGGACCTGCCCACCGCACTGGCGCGCCTGACCAGCGGGCCAGCGCGGGCGCTGTCTCTTTCAGCGGGGCAGCTGCGGGTTGGCGCGCCGGCCGATCTGGTGCTCTTCGATCCGGCCCGCTCGACCGTGGCCGGCGAAACCTGGCATTCGAAAGGCCGCAACTGCCCATTCCTGGGTCACTGCCTGCCCGGCCAGGTGCGTCACACGTTCGTCGGCGGCAGAACCACCTTCAGCGCCTGACACGTCCGGGGCATCGGCGAGCTACCTCGTGCCGAGCCCCGGCTCGTTCAGCGAAGCGCCTGGCGGTTGACCACCGATACCTGGGTGTTGAGCGTCCAGAAGTCATAGAGCACGCCGACAAAAAATAGACCGCCGGTGCACAGGTAGATCAGCCCGGTGATCCACTTGCCCTGATACATGCGATGCACGCCGAACACGCCCAGGAAAGTGAGCAGTATCCAGGCGATGTTGTAATCCAGGCGACCGGCCGTGAAGCGCAGGTCCGCCTCGCGGTCCATCGACGGGATCAGGAACAGGTCGATGATCCAGCCGACGAACAACAGGCCGAGCGTGAAGAACCAAATGGTGCCGGTGACAGGCTTGCCGTAGTAGAAGCGATGCGCCCCGAGAAAGCCGAATATCCAGAGCAGATAGCCGATGGCCTTGCTGTGGGTGTCCTGGTTTTGCATGCATTGCCTCCTGAATCGCCATGCTGGCGACATGCGGTACCAGCATAGACTTGCTGGGCTGCCGAATAATCCGAATACTGTTTATAAATACAGTATTCCGGTGCTCGAATGAACCTTACCGACAAGCTGATCGTACTCGCCGATGCCGCGAAGTATGACGTGTCCTGCGCCAGCAGCGGCGCGCCCAAACGCAGCTCGCGGTCGCGCGACGGCCTCGGCGCCACCAACGGCGCCGGCATTTGCCACAGCTTCACGCCGGATGGCCGCTGCGTCTCGCTGCTGAAAATCCTGCTGACCAATTTCTGCCTCTATGACTGCCAATACTGCGTCAACCGGCGCTCCAGCGATGTACCCCGAGCGCGCTTCACGCCCGAGGAGGTCGTACGGCTGACGCTCGATTTCTACCGGCGCAACTTCGTCAGCGGTCTCTTTCTCAGCTCCGGCATCATCCGCTCGGCCGATTACACGATGGAGCAGCTGGTCCGGGTCGCACGCCTGCTGCGTACCGAGCACGGTTTCCGCGGCTATATCCATCTCAAGACGATCCCCGATGCCGCGCCCGAGCTGATCGCCGAAGCCGGCCTTTATGCCGACCGGCTGAGCGTCAATATCGAGCTGCCGACCGAAGCCGGGCTGACGCAGCTCGCACCTGAAAAAAACGGCCAAACCATCCGCCGGGCGATGGGTCGCATCCGGCTCGGGGTCGAGGAGAGCGATGCCGAGCCGCGTGCGCCCCGCTTCGCGCCGGCAGGCCAGAGCACGCAAATGATCATTGGCGCCGATGCCACCGACGACTTCACCATTCTCGGCAGCGCACAACGGCTGTATGGCGCCTACGGTCTCAAGCGCGTCTACTATTCGGCCTTCAGCCCCATTCCCCAAAGCCCGCGTTCGGTTCCGCTGAGCGCACCGCCGCTACTGCGCGAGCATCGCCTGTACCAGGCGGATTTCCTCATGCGCGGCTACGGCTTCCGCGCCGGAGAGCTGCTGTCGGCACCGGGCAACCTGGCGCTGGATATTGATCCAAAGCTCGCCTGGGCGCTTCGACACCGGGACCAGTTCCCGGTCGACCTCAACCGCGCAGAGGCCTCGACGATCGCCCGTGTGCCGGGCATCGGCGTACGCAACGCCAAGCGCCTGGTGCAGTTGCGTCAGATACGCCGCATTCGCTGGGACGACCTCGTGCGGCTGCGCTGCTCGATGAGCACGCTCAAGCCCTTCATCGCCGTCCAGGATTATCGACCCGGGCTTGGCGAAGCCGCCTCCGAGACGTTGCGCCACGCGCTGACGGCGACACCCGCAACGCAGCTGGCACTGTGGTGATGCGCACCGTCCATGTCGGCGGCTATGCGCAGTGGCGCGACATCAGCCGGAGCTTGCTGCACGAAGGCGTCGAACCGGAACGACTCGTCTGGCTGGATGCGAATGCCCCAGGGGCCGGTGATTTGTTCGCCGATACGCCAGTCAGCGCGCCCACAGCCGCGCCCAGCCGGATCACCATCCCGAAGCGCTTTTCCGACCTGCTCGACGGTGCGGCTCGTTGTCGCCAGCCCCATCGGTGGGCACTGATGTATCGCGCGCTCTGGCGTATGGCGCAGGGCGATCGCAGCGCCATGCTGGTCGCTGACATCGATGGCGGCGAGCTTCATCGCCGCGCGCACCTGCTGCGGCGCGAAGCGCACCACATGGAAGCCTTCGTGCGCTTTCGCTCGGTGATCACGCCGGCGGGTCCCTCGCTGTTACTGGCGTGGCATGAGCCCGCCCATGATGTGCTCGCGCTGGTGGTCGATCACTTCATGGCCCGCATGGGGCGCCAGGCCTGGATGATCGTGACGCCCGACGCCGCCGCCTGCTCGGACGGCGAGCGGCTCACGCTGATCGATGACCCGGCACCGGCGCTCGGCACGCTGGCGCGCAACCTCAGCGATCCGACCGACGAGCTCTGGCGCGCCTATTACCGCAACACCTTCAATCCGGCGCGGGTCAACCTTCAGCTCACGCGCCGCCACATGCCTGCGCGCTTCTGGCGCGACCTGCCCGAGGGCGACCTCATCCCGACGATGAGCAACCAGGCTCGCCTCGCGCGGCCCAACCGATCGCAGACAGAAGACGTCGCCAGACAACCGGGTCGCCAGGTCGCGGTATCACCGATGCGCGCCCAACCCCTGCGGTCACCCGCTTCGCCGCTCGATGCCTGCCGTCGCTGTGCACGCTGGCGGGACGCGACGTGCGCCATTGCCGGTAAAGGCCCTGAATTCGCAAAGATGATGGTGATTGGCGCGCAACCGGGCGATCGCGAAGACCTTGCCGGCCGCCCCTTCGTTGGCGCTGAAGGCACCCTGCTGGACCAGGCCCTCGAGGCGGCCGGCCTGTCGCGCGCCCAGCTTTACCTGACCTATGCACTGAAGCACTTCAAGGGGCGGGCCGAAGACAGCGACACGGCAGGGCGTCGCCCCGCTGCGGCTGATGCGTCCGAATACCGGGCCTGTAGCACTTGGCTCGCAGAAGAACTGGCACAGATTCGACCGAATGTCGTGCTCGTCCTGGGGATGGAGGCGCTGAGCGCACTGGAGATGACAGCCCCCGCCTCGACAGCGCCCTCGCAGCGAGACATCGCAGCCCTCTCGAACGCCTGGCGCCACGGCGAACGCTGGGTCGTCAGCGCGCCGGCGCTGGAGGCAATCGGCGAGAGCATGGGCGAGCAGCGGTCACGGCTACTCGCCCAGCTACAGGTCGGTCTGGAGACAGCGCATCGTCTGTCCGAGGCAGCCGATGGCTCAGCGGAATCGCAAACCCGGGTCGTCGTCGCTGACCTCTAATGTCAGCCCCTGAGCGATGTTGGTGAGATGTTCGCCATCGGTCTCGGAGCCCAGCTTGATCATCAGGCGCAGGTCGTTGGCCGAGTCGGCGTACAGCAAGGCGTCTTCATAGGTGATCTCGCCCTGCGTATAGAGGTTGTACAGGGCCTGATCGAAGGTCTGCATGCCCTGCTCGGTCGAGCGTTTCATCAACGCCTTCAGCTCGTGCACCTCGCCCTTGCGGATGAGGTCGGCGGCCAGCGGCGTGTTGATCAGCACCTCGATCACCGCACGGCGGCCCTTGCCGTCCGGCGTGGGGATCAGCTGCTGCGCCACGATGGCCTTGAGGTTGAGCGACAGGTCCATCCAGACCTGCTGCTGCCGGTCCGCCGGGAAGAAGTTGATGATCCGATCGAGGGCCTGGTTGGCGTTGTTCGCATGCAGCGTCGCCAGACACAGGTGGCCGGTTTCGGCGAAGGCGACCGCATGGTCCATCGCTTCGCGCGTCCGTACCTCGCCGATCAGGATCACATCGGGCGCCTGGCGCAGGGTGTTCTTCAGCGCGACTTCGAACGACTCGGTATCGATGCCCACTTCGCGCTGGGTGACGATGCAGCTCTGGTGCTGGTGAATGAATTCGATCGGGTCTTCGATCGAGATGATGTGGCCGCTCGAATTCTTGTTGCGATAGCCAATCATCGCTGCGAGCGAGGTGGACTTGCCGGTGCCGGTCGCGCCGACGAACAGCACCAGCCCGCGCTTGGTCATCGCCAGCTTCTTCAGGACCTCCGGCAGCTTGAGGTCCTCGATGGTCGGAATGTGGGTCTCGATCCGCCGCAGCACCATGCCGGCCAGGTTGCGCTGGAAGAATGCGCTGACCCGGAAGCGCCCGATGCCCCGCGCGCTGATGGCGAAGTTGCATTCGTGCTTTTCCATGAATTCGCGCCGCTGCTGCTCGTTCATGACCGAATGCACGGTCTCGCGGGTCTGCTCCGGCGACATCGCCGTCTTGCTGACCGGCATGATCTTGCCGTTGACCTTCATCGACGGCGGCACGCCAGCGGTGATGAACAGGTCGGAACCGCCCTTCTCGACCATCAGGCGCAACAGTTTTTCGAATTCCATCGGGCTACTCGCAATGATCGTGGCAGGACTCGCGCATCAGGCTGGCGAGATCAGAAATTTTCCGGCGTCTTGGCCTTTTCGCGGGCGCTTTCCCGGCTCACGAGACCGCGCGCGACCAGGTTCTTCAGGCACATGTCCAGCGTCTGCATGCCCAGTGAGCCGCCGGTCTGGATTGCCGAATACATCTGCGCGACCTTGTCTTCGCGGATCAGGTTACGGATGGCCGGCGTGCCGATCATGATCTCATGCGCAGCCACGCGGCCACCGCCGATCTTCTTGAGCAGCGTCTGCGAAATGACCGCCTGCAGGGATTCGGACAGCATCGAGCGCACCATCGACTTCTCTTCCGCCGGAAACACATCGACCACCCGGTCGATGGTCTTGGCCGCCGAGGTCGTGTGCAACGTGCCGAACACCAGGTGGCCGGTCTCGGCCGCGGTCAGCGCGAGGCGGATGGTTTCGAGGTCGCGCATTTCACCGACGAGGATGATGTCCGGGTCTTCCCGCAGGGCCGAACGCAGAGCCTCGGAGAAGCCGTGAGTGTCGCGGTGCACTTCGCGCTGGTTCACCAGGCACTTCTTCGACTCGTGCACGAATTCGATCGGATCCTCGATGGTGAGGATGTGGTGGTACTTGTTGTTGTTGAGGTAGTCGAGCATCGCCGCGAGGGTCGTCGACTTGCCCGATCCGGTCGGGCCGGTCACCAGAACCAGGCCTCGCGGCACATCCGACACCTTCTTGAAGACTTCGCCCATGCCAAGGTCTTCCATCGTCAGTACCTTGGAGGGAATGGTCCGGAATACCGCGCCGGCGCCGCGATTCTGGTTGAAGGCGTTGACCCGGAACCGCGCGACGCCCGGCACCTCGAAGGAGAAGTCGGTCTCGAGGAATTCCTCGTAATCCTTGCGCTGCTTGTCGTTCATGATGTCGTAGATCAGCGCGTGCACCTGCTTGTGATCGAGCGGCGGCAGGTTGATGCGGCGGACGTCACCATCGACGCGGATCATGGGCGGCAGACCGGCCGACAAATGCAGGTCGGACGCTCCCTGCTTGGCACTGAAAGCCAGCAGTTCAGTGATATCCATGGGACTCCCCAATCAGAAGCAAGCAGGTAGAATGCCGCGCACAGGCCAGGCGGCGGAAAGTAATGTCCACGATAGCAACCAATATTGCAAAGGTCGGTGCGCGTATCCGTGAGGCGGCGCAAACCGCCGGTCGGGACCCTTCGACCGTCAGCCTTCTGGCCGTATCGAAAACCCAGCCAGCCGCCGCCGTGCGGGAGGCGTTCGAGGCCGGACAGCGGGATTTCGGCGAGAACTATCTGCAGGAAGCGCTGGACAAGCAGGCCGCGCTGGCCGACCTGCCGCTGACCTGGCATTTCATCGGCCCGATCCAGTCGAACAAGACCCGTCCGATCGCCGAGCACTTCGACTGGGTCCATTCGGTCGATCGTTTGAAGATCGCCGAGCGTCTTTCCGCACAACGGCCCGGTACGCGCGCGCCGCTGAACGTCTGTCTGCAGGTCAATGTCAGTGGCGAAGCCAGCAAGTCGGGCTGTGCGCCCGAGGCGGTGGCCGACCTCGCCCGGCAGGTCGCAGCCCTGCCACGACTGCGGCTGCGCGGGCTCATGGCCATTCCCGCTCCGACCGACGACCCCGATGAGCAGCGCGCCGCGTTCGCCCGCTTGCGCTCGCTGCGCGATGAGCTGGCATTGCCGCTGGATACCCTTTCGATGGGCATGAGCCAGGACCTGGACATGGCCATTGCCGAAGGCGCGACCTGGGTCCGCATCGGTACCGCTCTCTTCGGCGCGCGTGACTACGGCGCGCGCCCCTGACACAAGGAACGACGCAATGACCGATCCACGCATCAGCTTCATCGGTGCCGGCAACATGGCGGCCAGCCTCATCGGCGGCCTGCTCGCCCAGGGCATTCCAGCGCAAAGCCTGCGCGCGGCCGATCCCGGTGAAGCGCAACGCCAGCAGATCGGCGAACGCTTCGGCATCGCCACGTTCGCCGACAATGCCGCCGCGGTCGCGGATGCCGACGTCGTTCTGCTGGCGGTCAAGCCGCAGGTCATGAAGGCCGTCTGCGAGTCGCTGGCACCGCACCTGGCCGAAGGCACGCTGGTGATCTCGATTGCCGCCGGCATCAGCTGCGACAGCCTGCAACGCTGGCTCGCCCAGCCCGGGCGTCCGACGGCCGCGGTGGTGCGCTGCATGCCCAACACGCCCGCGCTGCTGCGCCAGGGTGTCAGCGGCCTGTTCGCCAGCGCCGAGGTGAGCGCCGATCAACGCGCTTTGGCCGAACGTCTGCTGTCGGCCGTCGGCCTGGCGCTCTGGCTCGATGACGAATCGCTCATCGATGCGGTCACGGCCGTTTCCGGCAGCGGGCCGGCCTATTTCTTCCTGATGGTCGAAGCCATGACCGCCGCTGGCGTGCGCCTGGGACTGCCGCAGGCAACCGCCGACCAGCTCAGCCGCCAGACGGCGCTGGGCGCCGCCCGCATGCTGTGCGAGAGCGATGTCGAAGCCGCCGAGTTGCGGCGTCGCGTCACGTCGCCGAACGGAACGACCGAAGCGGCCATCAAAGCGTTCCAGGCCGGGGATTTCGAAGCCCTGGTGCAACGAGCCCTGGACGCCGCCGCGGCGCGTTCAGGCGAACTGGCCGAGCAACTGGGCCGCTAAAGGAGCCGTCGACCCATGATTGGAATGAACACCGCAGCCATCTACATCCTGCAGACGCTCGGCAGCCTCTATCTGCTGATCGTGCTGCTGCGTTTCATCCTGCAACTGGTCCGAGCCGATTTCTACAATCCGCTCAGTCAATTCGTGGTCCGTGCCACCCACCCCTTGCTCAAGCCCTTGCGACGCATCATTCCCAGTGTCGGCGGGCTGGATCTGGCCTCGCTGGTGCTGGCCATCCTGGTGCAGATCGTGCTGATGGCGCTGACCCTGCTGCTGGCCTTCGGCACGACCGGCAACCCGGTGCAGCTGCTGATCTGGGCCATCATCGGGGTGACCGGCCTGTTCCTGAAGATCTTCTTCTTCGCCCTGATCATCAGCGTGATCCTCTCGTGGGTGGCGCCACACAGCCACAACCCGGGCGCCGAGCTGGTCAACCAGCTGTGCGAGCCGGTGCTGGCGCCCTTCCGCCGGCTGCTGCCGAACCTCGGAGGTCTGGATATCTCGCCGATCTTCGCGTTCCTGGTGCTCAAGCTGCTGGACATGATGGTCATCAACAACCTGGCCGCCATGACCGGGATGCCCGCGGTCCTGCGCGTCCTGATGTAAACCGCTCGCCCGGCGCGGATGGCCGCCGGGCGACAGGCCACTGCTGGCCGATTGACTGCATCGGCCAGCCACGCATAATCGCGCGACCTTTTATCGCACCAGGATGATGAGCATGGAACGTCTCGATCAGCAGGTGGATGCCTACATAACCTGGAAGCGCGATCTGGTCAGAGAGATCACCCGCTACCGCGGGTGGCTGGCGCATAACCGGTTGTCTTCCGAAGCCGTAGAGCAACGCCTCGAGCGCGCCCTGCGCCTGCTTCGCAGCGACCAGATCACCCTGGCCTTCGTCGGCGAGTATTCGCGCGGCAAGACCGAGCTGATCAACGGCCTGTTCCTCTCCGGGTATGGCCAGCGGATGCTGCCATCCCGCGCCGGGCGCACCACCATGTGCCCGACCGAGCTGTTCTACGATCCGCGTTCCGAACGCTCCTACATTCGGCTGCTGCCAATCGAGACGCGGCTGGGCGATACCAGCATCGCCGAACTGAAGCGGGCGCCGCGCCACTGGCTGAACATTGCGCTCGACCCGTCCGACGCCGACAACATGGCGCAGGCCTTCACCCAGGTTGCAGCGACCAAGCCGATGCCCGTCGAGCAGGCCATCCAGCTCGGCTTCCATCCCGACATGCTCGAAGACGCCGGCAAGCCCGGCCAGGTGCTGGTGCCGGCCTGGCGGCACGCCTTGGTCAACATCGATCATCCGCTGCTGCGCCAGGGCCTGCGCATCCTCGACACACCCGGCCTGAATGCGCTGGGCAGCGAGCCGGAGCTGACCCTCTCCATGCTGCCGAGCGCGCAAGCGATCATCTTCATGCTCAGCGCCGACACCGGCGTCACCGCCAGCGACATGGACATCTGGCAGCAGCACATTCGCCAGCTCGACGATCAGGCCGACGGCAATCTGTTCGCCGTGCTGAACAAGATCGACGTGCTGTGGGACGACCTGGCCGGCGGTGAAGCGGTCGACGAGGCGATCGAGCGCATGCGCCGCAGCACCGCGCAGCAGCTGGGGGTGGGCCCGGCCGACGTGCTGCCCCTGTCGGCCAAGCAGGCGCTGCTGGCCCATGTTCGCGGCGATCGCGCGCTGCTCGCTCGCAGCCGCATGCCGGAGCTCGAACAGTTGCTTTGCGATCGGCTGATCGCCCACAAGGAGCGCCTGCTCGAGCAGCGCGTGGTCTGCCAGGTGTTGGCCCTGATGCAGAACAGTCAGCAGGTCCTGCACCAACGGCTGGAAAAGGTCGACGAACACCGCAAGCTGCTGGCCAGCCATCAGCAGGACAACGGCCGGCTGCTCGAGGAGCTCACCGCCCGTACGCGCCAGGACCACGCCCTGCACCACAAGCGCCTGCTCGGCCTGAAGACCAACCAGCGCCTGCTCAAGCGACAGGGCGACCTGCTGCGCGGCGCCGTGCGGGCCGAGCGCCTGGAGGAGCACCTGGTACGGCTGCGCCGCACGCTGCGCGACAGCCTGACCACGCTGGGCATCAACCTCGGCATCCTGCACTTCTTCCGAAACGTCGAAACCGACCTCGGCATCCTCGAACAGGAGGTAGCGCTCGCCAACAAGATGGTCGCGGCGATCTACCAGCGTCACAACCAGGACAACCCGCTGCACGGCATCGACGCGCCGCTGCTTCGGATCGAGCCGTTCCAGCGCGAGCTGCGCAACCTGCAGAGCAAGGCCGACCACTTCCGGTTGCGCATCCGCACCCTGCTGACCGAGCAGCGCACGCTCTCACGCCGCTTCTTCGGCACGCTGGTGCAAGAGGTCATCGGCCTGCATCAGCGGCTGCGCCGCGAGGTCGCGCAGTGGTCGAGCGATGCGCTCACGCCCCTGGTGCAGCACAGCCTCGAGCAGAAGCAGCAGCTGGAAAACCACATGCAGCGGCTCAAATCACTGGCCACCGACAGCCAGGCAACCGGCCAGCGCGAGCAGTTGCTCGAGCGTTACCGGGCCGAACTCGAGCAGCAACTGGCACAGGCGTCGGACATGATTCGCCTGCTGCGCAGGCCATCGCCGGTGCAGCGTCAGGGCAAGGTCGTCACCCTGCCGACGGCCGCGTTCGCCGCGGGCGAGCGGACGCCGGCCTGAGCGGCGGATGATGGGTGAATTGAGGGACGCTTAGCTTTAGACTCTGCCGCTTCTTGTCGCGAGAGCAGGGTCGATGCCCACCGCCATACCCGCCGATTCCGTCGGCCTGGTCAGTCCTCAGACAGCCTTCTTCAGCGAACCGCTGGCGCTCGCCTGCGGCCGCACGCTAACCGAGTATCAGCTTGTCTACGAGACCTACGGCACGCTGAATGCCGCTCGCAGCAACGCGGTGCTGATCTGCCATGCGCTGTCCGGACATCACCATGCGGCCGGCTATCACAGCATGGACGACCGCAAGCCGGGTTGGTGGGACAGCTGCATCGGCCCCGGCAAGGCGATCGATACGGAGCGGTTCTTCGTCGTCAGCCTGAACAACCTCGGCGGCTGCAACGGCTCGACCGGGCCCTGTAGTCTTAACCCGACGACCGGAAAGCCCTACGGCGCCGACTTCCCCGTGGTCACCGTCGAGGACTGGGTGCACAGCCAGGCGCGCCTGGCCGACCAGCTCGGTATCGTGCAGTGGGCCGCCGTGGTCGGCGGCAGCCTGGGCGGCATGCAGGCGATGCAATGGACCATCACCTACCCCGAGCGCGTGCGTCATTGCCTGGCGATCGCCTCGGCGCCGCGGCTGTCGGCGCAGAACATCGCCTTCAACGAAGTCGCGCGACAGGCGATTCTCTCCGACCCGGAATTTCATGGCGGCCATTTCCACGAGCACGAAGTCATCCCCCGGCGCGGCCTGATGCTGGCACGCATGGTCGGCCACATCACCTACCTGTCGGACGATGCGATGGGGGCGAAATTCGGCCGCGGCCTGAAGAGCGACAAGCTCAACTACGATTTCAACAGCGTCGAGTTCCAGGTGGAAAGCTACCTGCGCTACCAGGGCGAGGAGTTTTCCGGGCGATTCGACGCCAATACCTACCTGTTGATGACCAAGGCGCTGGACTACTTCGATCCGGCCGCCGCGCACGACGATGACCTGGCCGCGACCCTTGCGGTGGCCAAGGCGGACTTCTGCGTGATGTCGTTCACCACCGACTGGCGGTTCTCACCGGCACGCTCGCGGGAGATCGTCGACGCGCTGGTCGCCGCCGGCAAGAACGTCAGCTATCTGGAGATCGACGCCCCGCAGGGGCACGACGCCTTCCTGATACCGATTCCCCGCTACCTGCAAGCCTTCCGCGGTTACATGAACCGCATAGCCGTATAGGACCGACATGCGCGCCGACCTCGACATCATCCAGGACTGGATACCGACCGGCAGCCGGGTGCTCGACCTCGGCTGCGGCAATGGCGAGCTGCTCGCCTGGCTGCGTGACAACAAGGGCGTCAGCGGCTACGGCCTGGAAATCGACCCCGACAACATCGCCCGCTGCGTCGAGCGCGGCGTCAACGTGATCGAGCAGGACCTGGACAAGGGCCTCGGCAATTTCGCCAGCGACAGCTTCGACGTCGTCGTCATGACCCAGGCGCTGCAAGCCGTGCACTACCCGGACCGGCTGCTCGAGGAGATGCTGCGGGTCGGGCGCGAATGCATCATTACCTTCCCCAACTTCGGCCACTGGCGCTGCCGCTGGTACCTGGCGAGCAAGGGCCGCATGCCGGTCTCCGAATTCCTGCCGTACACCTGGTACAACACGCCGAACATCCACTTCTGCACCTTCGAAGACTTCGAAAACCTGTGCCGCGACCTCGGCATCGGCGTGAAGGAACGCCTGGCCGTCGATCGCGAACACCGCCACGGCTGGGCCAGCCGCCTGTGGCCGAACCTGCTCGGCGAGATCGGTATCTACCGGGTCGTCGGCGACCGCTCACGTCCATCCTGATTGCCGGAGGAACCGATGAAACGTGCCTTGACCCTTCTGCTCGGCCTGCTGATCGCGACGACCGCCGTGGCCGAACGCAAACAGAGCTATGGCGACTACGACATCCACTACATCGCCTTCAACTCCGGCTTCCTGCAGCCGGACGTCGCCGCCGCGGCCGGTCTGATCCGCAGCAAGCGCATGGGCGTGGTCAACATCGCCGTGCTCAAGGATGCCGAGCCGGTCGATGCGCTGGTCAGCGGCACGGTGAAGAACCTCCTGGGGCAGGATCAGCCGCTGAGCTTCAAACGGCACAAGGAAGGCGATGCGACCTACTACCTGGCGCAGTTCCCGTTCGACAGCCGCGAAGTGCTGCGCTTCGACCTCAACGTGCAGCCCATGGGCGGCGAGCCGGTGAGCCTAACCTTCAACCAGGAATTCTTCCCCGACCAATGAAACCGCTAACCGAACTGGTGCTGGCCAGCCACAACGCCGGCAAGCTCAAGGAACTGCAAGCCATGCTGGGCGACCGCATGACGGTCCGCTCGGTCGGCGAGTTCAGTCAGGTCGAGCCCGAAGAGACCGGCCTGTCGTTCATCGAAAACGCCATTCTCAAGGCCCGTAACGCCGCGCGCGTGTCGGGCCTGCCGGCGCTGGCCGATGACTCGGGGCTCGCCGTGGACGCGCTGGGCGGCGCACCGGGCATCTACTCGGCCCGCTACGCCGGCGGCGCGGGCGACGCGGCGAACAACGCCAAGCTGCTCGATGCTCTCCAGGGTGTGCCGGACGAGCAGCGTGGCGCCCAATTCGTCTGCGCACTTGCACTGGTCCGCCATGCCGACGACCCGCTGCCGATCCTCTGCGAGGGCCTGTGGCCCGGGCGCATCCTGCACGCCGCCCAGGGCGCGCATGGCTTCGGCTACGACCCCCTGTTCTGGGTACCGGAAGCCGGGTGTTCCAGCGCCGAACTCGATCCGCGGGAGAAGAACCGCATCAGTCACCGCGCCCGCGCGATGACCCTGCTGAAGGCGCGGCTGGGCATCGCATGAGCCACGCGGGCAGCCGGCAACCGCAAGCCGGAAGCGAGCAGCGCGCGGACGAGGTCCCGCTTCACGCGTCGCGCGTCGAGTTGCCGCCCCTGGCGGCCTACATCCATATCCCCTGGTGCGTACGGAAATGCCCGTACTGCGACTTCAACTCGCATGCGGCCGGCCCCAGCCTGCCCGAGGCCGACTACGTTCGAGCCGTGCTCGAGGACCTGCAGGCCGACCTGGCGTTGAGCCAGGGGCGTCGGTTGAGTTCGATATTCTTCGGCGGCGGCACGCCGAGCCTGTTCTCGCCGGCGGCGCTAGGCGCCATGCTCGACGGGCTGGAGCGCCATGTCGGCTTTGCGGACGATGTCGAGATCACGCTTGAAGCCAACCCGGGCACCTTCGAACAGGCGAAGTTCACCGATTATCGGCACCTGGGCATCAATCGCCTGTCGATCGGCGTTCAGAGCTTCCAGGCCGACAAGCTCAAGGCGCTGGGCCGTGTCCACGATGGCGAAGAGGCCGTACGGGCGGCCGACATGGCGCGCGCGGCCGGCTTCGACAACTTCAACCTGGATCTGATGCACGGCCTGCCCGGCCAGCGGCTCGAGGATGCGCTGCATGACCTGCGCACCGCGCTGGCCCAGCAACCGACGCATCTGTCCTGGTACCAGCTGACTCTGGAGCCGAACACCCTGTTCTGGAGCCAGCCGCCCCTGCTGCCCGAGGATGACCTGCTCTGGGATATCCAGGAGGCCGGTCAGGCGCTACTCGCCGAGCATGGCTTCGCGCAGTACGAGACCTCCGCCTACGCCCGGGATGCCCGACGCGCGCGGCACAACCTGAACTACTGGACGTTCGGTGACTTCCTCGGCCTCGGCGCCGGTGCGCATGGCAAGCAGACCCATGCCGATGGCCGCATCACGCGCAGCTGGAAGACGCGCCTGCCCAAGGACTACCTGGCGCCGGAAAAACCCTTTCGCGCCGGCGAAAAGACGCTGACCGAACAGGAACTGCCCTTCGAATTCCTGATGAATGCGCTGCGCCTGAGCGACGGCGTTCCGGCCGAACTATTCAACCAGCGGACCGGGCTGCCGCTGTCGACGCTCGACCAAGGCCGGGCGCAGGCACAGGCCCGCGGGCTGATGAGCGAGGACCCGACACGCCTGGTCGCCACCGCGCGCGGCCAGCTCTTTCTCAACGACCTGCTGCAACTCTTCCTGCCCTGAAGGACGGACCGAATGGATCTGCTGATGGACCTCATCGCCACGCTATCGCGCTGGAGCCGCAGCCACCTCTACGACATCTCGTTGGCCATCATGGCCACGCTGCTGGTGCTCTTCGGGCCCAGCATCAATGCCTGGGTGCAACGGTCGATCGCCAGCCTCAACTTCGTGCTGCGTACGCTGATCTTCGTGCTGGTGTGCGCGGTGGGCTACGGACTGGCGCTGGTTTACCTGACGCCATTCCTGGCGCACGGGCTGGGCTACTTCACCAACTACACCCTGGCGCCGGTGCTGCTGTTGGTCTTCTTCGTGATCGGGGTGATGGCCGACCGACGCTGAGCGTCGGCCGGGATGAGAACGCGGCGGGCGGTCAGTTGCCGCGACGCAGCGCCTGCGGGGAGAAATCGCGGGGGCTGAGCTCGACCGAGAAGTCGTACATCGGGTCGTTGTTGTCCAGCCCGTCGACGAAGTAGTTGCCGCCCTCGAGGTCGTAGAGGGTCTCGAGCGTGCTGTTGAACATCGGCACTTCGTAGTAGCTGATCGGATGACTTTCCTGCACGCCGATCAACTCGCCTTCTTCGTTGTACAGATCGACGGCAAGGACCTGCCAGCTGTCCTCGTCGATATAGAAGCGGCGCTTGTGGTAGGGATGGCTGAAGCTCGGACGCAGCACGGCGTCGACGATCCAGACACGATGCAGCTCGTAGCGCAGCAGCTCGGGGTTCAGCGTGCGGGCGCCGACGATGGTGTCGTTCGACAGCCCTTCCTGATGGACGGCATAGCTGTTGTAGGGCACCAGCATTTCGCGCTTGCCGTGCAGCGTCCACTCGTAGCGATCCGGCGCGCCGTTATAGACGTCGACCACGTCGGCGGTCGCCAGGCCGCTGGTGTCGGGCTGCAGCGAGTCGTAGGCCAGCGACGGCAGGCGACGCACACGGCGATCGTCAGGGCTGTAGCGCCAGGCCTTGCGAACCGACAGCACCTGATCGAGCGTGTCTTCGACCACCAGCGCCGTGCCGGAGAGTTTGGCCGGTTCCGTGACCTTGTACTTGTAGTACAGCAGCGTGTTGTCCATGTCCGCGACGGTCATACCTTCACGGTTGTAGACGTAAAAGATGTGGCGATCGCGCTTGATGTAGTTGGGCTTGCCGCCGACCACCACCGCCTGGCTGTTGACCATGTGGGTCTGTTCGCCCTTGTAGTGCAGGATGTGGTTCCAGATGGCCTCCAGGCCATTTTGCGGCAGCGGGAACGGAATGCCGCCCACGGCGCCCTGGATACCGTTGCCGTTGGCGATCAGCTCGGTAGTTTCGGCGTTCTTGCGGGTCTCGTCGTAGATCCGCTGCGGCGCCGCGGCGCTGCGACGCGTCGGGAAGACGCGCAGGTAGAAGTCGGGGTGGGTCTCGATCAGCGCGCGCAAGCCATCGGGCAGATAGTCGGCGTGCTGTGCCAGGTTGCTCTTGTCGACGCGATACAGCACCGCATCGCCGGCGAACGGATCAGGGTGATGCATGCCCGGCTCGTAACCGGCCGGCGGCTGCACCCCACCCGTCCAGGCCGGAATCGAGCCGGCCGTGTTACCTGCCATCTCCGCCCCCAGGGGCGTGAGATCAGCCCCCAGCCGGGCTGCCTGAGTGCCATCCACCTTGGCCTGCGCCTGCGCGGCCAATGCCGTTAGCAACAAAACGCCGATCTTCCTGTGCATCCTTTTCTCCTTCATGGCGCGCCGGCGCCATGCGCGGCCGGCCGCCGAAGCGGTGCCGCAGTCGTTGTGTGTGTTGGATTTTGTAGTTATCTAGTGCTGGCGCTGAAACTTGAGGTCCCAGACGCCGTGTCCGAGGCGTTCGCCCCGCCGTTCGAACTTGGTTACCGGGCGCTCCGGCGGGCGAGGCACGTAGCGACCGTCTTCGGCCAGGTTGGCATAGCCCGGCGCGACATTCATGATCTCCAGCATGTGCTCGGCATAAGGCTCCCAATCGGTCGCCATGTGCAGCAGCCCGCCGACCCGGAGCTTGCGGCGGACCAGCTCGGCGAACGCCGGCTGGACGATGCGGCGCTTGTGGTGGCGGCTCTTGTGCCAGGGGTCCGGAAAGAACAGCAGGACCCGGTCGAGCGAGGCGTCCGGCACGCAGCGGGCGAGCACTTCCAGCGCATCGCAGCTGTAGACCCGCACATTGTCGAGCTGCTCGCCCAGCAGGCCGGACAGCAAGGCGCCCACCCCTGGCTTGTGCACCTCCACGCCAATGAAATCCTGCTCGGGTGCGGTACGCGCCATTTCCAGCAGCGAGTGGCCCATGCCGAAGCCGATCTCGAAGGTACGCGGCGCCTGCCGGCCAAAGACCTGGTCGAAATCCTGGCAGCCCTGTTCCAGTTCGAGACCGAAACGCGGCCACCCCTGATCGAGACCGCGTTGCTGCCCTTCGGTGGTACGCCCGGCGCGCATCACGAAGCTCTTGACCGTGCGCAGGCGTGGCGCACCCTGCGCCGTATCGGAGGTTTCACTCATTGGGAACTACCTGGAAAACGCGCCCGGCTGGCGGGCGCGGTATCAGCGGACCAGCCCCTCCATCGGGGACGAGGCGCTGGCATAGAGTTTCTTCGGCATGCGCCCGGCCAGATAGGCCAGTCGGCCGGCCTCGATCGCATGGCGCATGGCGCGGGCCATCATCACCGGCTGCTGCGCATGGGCGATCGCGCTGTTCATCAGCACGGCCTCGCAGCCCAGCTCCATCGCGATGGTCGCGTCGGACGCCGTACCCACGCCCGCATCCACCAGCACCGGCACGGTGGCTTCCTCGAGGATGATGCGCAGGTTATAGGGGTTGCAGATGCCCAGCCCGGTGCCGATCAGGCCGGCCAGCGGCATGACGGCGATGCAGCCCATCTGCGCCAGTTGCCGCGCGATGATCGGGTCGTCGCTGGTGTAGACCATCACGTCGAACCCGTCGGCGATCAGCGTCTCGGCCGCTTTCAGGGTTTCGATGACGTTGGGAAACAGCGTCTTCTGGTCGGCGAGCACTTCCAGCTTGACCAGGTTGTGGCCATCGAGCAGTTCACGGGCCAGCCGGCAGGTGCGCACCGCTTCTACCGCGTCGTAGCAACCGGCGGTGTTCGGCAGGATGGTGTAGCGATCCGGCGAAATCACGTCCAGCAGGTTGGGCTCGTCCGGGTTCTGGCCGATATTGGTACGGCGAACCGCGACGGTGACGATCTCAGCCCCTGACGCCTCGATGGCTTCGCGGGTTTCGGTCATGTCCTTGTACTTGCCGGTGCCGACCAGCAAGCGCGATTGGTAGGTACGACCGGCGAGAACGAAGGGCTTGTCGGCGGGAACTGGGTTCATCGATGTTTCCTCATGTCAGGCGGGCGACGGATGACCCCGCATCGCCAGCACGGGTTGGCCCGGTGCGACGATGCTGGCGGACCGTCGCAACGCGCCGGCAATCAGCCTCCGCCGATGGCGTGCACCACTTCGACGCGATCGCCCTCCTTCAAGGGCGTGGCCGGATGCTGGCTGCGGGGCACGATGTCCAGGTTCAGCTCGACCGCAACGCGGCGGCCGGCCAGTTCGAGACGCTCGAGCAGGTCTGTGATCGTCGCGCCATCGGACACTTCGAATGGCTCGCCATTGAGCTGGATACGCATGGGGTCGGCCTTTTTTGCGGGCCGCGCATTCTAGCCTGAAGCGCAATGGGGTCCAAGCGACACGCCGCCCTCCCGTCAGGCCATGCGCCAGCCTGCGATCAGCAGGCATGCCCAACCCGCCATGAAACACAGCCCGCCGAGCGGCGTGACCATGCCGAGCTTGCCGACGCCCGTCAGGGTGAGCAGGTACAGGCTGCCGGAGAACAGCAGGATTCCACCAACGAACGAAGCACCCGCCGCGGTCACCAGGCGGCCTGGCGCGTGCATCGCCAGCAAGGCCACCCCGAACAGCGCCAGCGCGTGCACCAGCTGATACAGCACGCCCGTCTGGAACACCGCCAGGTACTCGGCGCTCAGGCGGCCGCGCAATCCGTGGGACGCGAAGGCGCCAAGGGCGACGCCGGTAAGGCCGAAAAAGGCGGCCAGGGGCAGAAAGGCACGAATCATGAGGGCTCCGGTCATAAGCGTGAGGCTGCTGCCTATAATGGCCCTCCGTGAAGCTCCCGACCAATCCCATGTTCTGCTCCCTGACTCGCCGCCTGCTCAAGCTCGCGCTCTACCTCGGCCTCGCCTCGATGGGCCTGGTCCTCATGCTGCGCTGGGTACCGCCGCCATTCACGGCGCTGATGATCGAGCGCAAGATCGAATCCTGGGGCACCGGGGAGGCGATCGACCTCGAGCGTGACTGGCGCCCCTGGGCGGAACTACCCGGCAACCTGAAGATGTCGGTCATCGCAGCCGAGGACCAGAAGTTCGCCGAGCACTGGGGGTTCGACTTCGCCGCCATCCGCGCCGCGATCGAGCACAACGAAGAAGGCGGCTCGCTGCGCGGCGCCAGCACGCTGAGTCAGCAGGTCGCCAAGAACCTCTTCCTCTGGTCCGATCGCAGCTGGCTGCGCAAGGGCCTGGAAGTCTGGTTCACGGCATTGATCGAACTCTTCTGGCCCAAGCAGCGCATCCTCGAGGTCTACCTCAACAGCGTCGAATGGGGTGACGGCATCTTCGGTGCCGAGGCGGCGGCGCGCCATCACTTCGACAAGGGCGCGCCTGACCTGTCGGATCGCCAGGCCAGCCTGCTCGCCGCCGTGCTCCCGAACCCGCGCGAATGGAGCGCCAGCCGGCCGACCGCCTATATCGAACGCCGCGCGCGCTGGATACGTCAGCAGGTCCGCCAGCTTGGCGGTACGAACTACCTGGCAGAGATGCGCACGCCGCACCCTTGAGGCGCGTGCGCGCCGAAGCTCGCCGAGAAGACGGCAGGCGTGCACGGAAGGTTTCGATGCCATCGGCCGCAGCCGAACACGGCGCCCGCGTTCACCGCAGCGGCGGCGGCAACCGGAGCGCCCGCCGGGACCGCATCGGAAGGGTCGCCGCAGAAACGAAAAGGCCGCACCTCGGGGTGCGGCCTTTTGCATCTGCCGGCTGCATTACGCCTGCAGGGTACCTTTGAGCTTGTTCAGCGCGTTCTTTTCCAACTGCCGGATACGTTCGGCGGAGACGTTGTACTTGGCAGCTAGGTCATGCAGCGTCACCTTGTCATCCGACAGCCAGCGCTGTTGCAGGATGTCGCGGCTGCGCTCGTCCAGCCCCTCGAGCGCTTCATGCAGGTTGGTCGACGAACTGTCGCTCCAGTCAGCATCCTCGAGCTGGCGGGCCGGGTCGTAGCGATGGTCTTCCAGATAGTGCGCCGGCGACTGGTAGGCGCTGTCATCGTCCGCGTCCTCGGCCGGATCGAAAGCCATGTCCTGCCCGGTGAGGCGGCTTTCCATTTCGCGCACTTCATGCGGCTCGACGCCCAGGCTGTCGGCCACGGCGCGCACTTCGTCGTTGTTCAGCCAGGCCAGACGCTTCTTCTGGCTGCGCAGGTTGAAGAACAGCTTGCGCTGGGCCTTGGTGGTCGCGACCTTGACGATGCGCCAGTTGCGCAGGATGAACTCGTGGATCTCGGCCCGGATCCAGTGCACGGCGAACGACACCAGCCGCACACCCATTTCCGGATTGAAGCGCTTGACCGCCTTCATCAGGCCGACGTTGCCTTCCTGGATCAGATCGGCCTGGGCCAGCCCGTAGCCCGAGTAGCTGCGGGCGATATGAACGACGAAACGCAGGTGGGCCAGCACCATTTGCCGGGCAGCATCGAGATCCTGATGGTAGTAGAGGCGTCCGGCCAACTCGCGCTCCTGCTCCAGCGTCAACAGCGGCAGGCTGTTGACCGTCTGCACATAGGCCTCGAGATTCGCACCCGGAACCAGCGCCTGAACAGGTTGCAGAGATGTAGTCATGCAGATCCTCCAGCTCGTGAGCTGCGGAAGTTTATCATTGCCCCCTCGGACTGCAAGCCTGTGGAAAAGTTCCCGACAAGCAAACTAAAAGGCTTGAATATCAAGAGGTTATCAGCGAGGCGCCAATTCGCTCAGATGGCGTGCGACCGCCAGCCACGCACCGATGTAGCCCAGCAATATCGCCCCTAGAACCAGCGACAGGCCATCCTCGCCCGGCACGCCGGCCAGCGCAAAATCACTGCCATAGAGGCCCGCCAGACGAACCACCGCCTCGTTGAGCCAGCCCAGCCCGTAGGCCAGCAGCAGCCAGGCGAGCAGACCGGCGCCGAGGCCGTACAGCGCTCCCATATAAAGGAAGGGCCGGCGCACGTAGCCGTCGGTTCCGCCCACCAGCTTCACCACCTCGATCTCGGTACGGCGGTTCTCGATGTGCAGGCGGATGGTGTTGCCGATCACCAGCAACAGCGTCGCCACCAGCAGCAGCGTCAGACCGAAGACGAAGCGATCGCCCAGCTTGAGAATCGCACTCAGGCGCTCGACCCAGACGAGGTCCAGCTGCGCCTGCTCGACGCCCGGCAATTCGGCCAGCTGCTGGCGCAGCGATTCCAGCTTGGCGCGGTCGATCTCGCGGGGCGTCACCACGATCACGCCCGGCAGCGGGTTGTCCGGCAGTTCACGCAACGCCTCGCCCAGTCCCGACAACTGCTGGAACTCTTCGAGCGCCTGCTCACGGCTGACCCAGGCGGCGTCCGCCACGTCCGGCCAGTCGGCAATCTGCTCGCGCAGCGCCGTCCCGGCCTCGTTACGCACATCCAGCTCCATGTAGAGCGAAATCTGGGCGGCGCGCTGCCAGGACCCGCCAAGCCGCTCGATGTTGTCGAGCAAAAGTGCCAGGCCCATCGGCAGGCTCAGCGCGACCGCCATGACCAGGCAAGTGAAGAAGCTGCCGATCGGCTGCTTGCCGAGCCGCTTGAGGCTGTCGACCAGACTCGCCCGATGGCTTTCCAGCCAGGCGTGGAACAGCGCCTTGAAGCCCGGCTCGTCGCTTTGCGGTTCGGGCTTGCGGCCCGAGCCCCCGACGCGCTCGGCCGGTTTGGATTCCGGTGTCGAAGCCGCCATCAGCCCGCCTCCCCGTCGCCGATCAGGCGTCCACGCTGCAGGGTCAGCATGCGATGACGCATGCGGGCGATCAGCGCCAGGTCATGGCTGGCGATCAGCACCGTGGTGCCCAGTTTGTTGATGTCTTCGAACACCGCCATGATCTCCGCCGCCAGCCGCGGATCGAGGTTGCCGGTGGGTTCGTCGGCCAGCAGCAAGGCCGGCTGGTGGACCACCGCCCGCGCGATGCCGACCCGCTGCTGCTGCCCGGTCGACAGGTCCGCCGGGAACTGCAAGGCCTTGTCCTTCAGACTCACCCGCTCCAGCGCCGTCATGACCCGCTGGCCGATCTCGCGCTTGCCGAGCCCGAGGATCTGCATCGGCAGGGCGACGTTGTCGAACACCGTCCGGTCGAACAGCAGCTGATGGTTCTGAAACACCACGCCGATCTGCCGGCGCAGGAAGGGAATCTGCGCATTGGTGATGCGCGACAGGTCCTGCCCGGCCAGCAGCAGCTTGCCGCTGGTCGGTCGTTCCATTGCCAGCAGCAACCGCAACAAGGTGCTCTTGCCGGCCCCGGAGTGGCCAGTGACGAACAGAAATTCCCCGCGCTGCACGCGGAACGACAATTCATGCAGGCCCACATGGCCGTTGGCGTAGCGTTTGCCCACCTGTTCGAAGCGGATCACGCCATCAGGCCTCTTTATCCGTGAACAAGGCCTGGACGAAGGCGTCCGCCTCGAACGTGCGCAGGTCATCGATGGTCTCGCCGACCCCAATAAAGCGGATCGGCAAGCCGAACTGCTTGGCCAGGGCGAAGATCACCCCGCCCTTGGCCGTGCCATCGAGCTTGGTCAGCACCAGGCCGGTGAGCTCGACCGACTGGTTGAACTGGCGCGTCTGGCTGATCGCGTTCTGCCCGGTGCCGGCATCGAGCACCAGCAGCACTTCATGCGGCGCGGTCTCATCCAGCTTGCCCATGACCCGACGGACCTTCTTCAGCTCCTCCATCAGGTTGTCCTTGGTGTGCAGGCGCCCGGCGGTGTCCGCGATGAGCACGTCCACGCCGCGGGCCTTGGCGGCCTGCACCGCATCGAAGATCACCGACGCCGAGTCGGCCCCGGTGTGCTGCGCGATGACCGGAATGGCGTTGCGCTCGCCCCAGATCTGCAACTGCTCGACCGCGGCCGCACGGAAGGTGTCGCCGGCGGCCAGCATGACTTTCTTGCCGTCGCGCTGAAGCTTCTTGGCCAGCTTGCCGATGGTGGTGGTCTTGCCGACGCCGTTCACGCCGACCACGAGGATGACGTAGGGACGCTTCGCCGCGTCGATCTGCAAGGGCTGCTCGACCGGCCGCAGCAGCGCCGCCAGCTCCTCCTGCAACGCCTTGTACAGCGCGCCGCTGTCGGACAGCTCCTTGCGCGCGACGCTGCGGGTGAGGTTCTGGACGATCACCGCGGTGGCCTCGACGCCGACGTCGGCCATCAGCAGGCGCGTCTCGATGTCTTCGAGCAACTCGTCGTCGATCGCCTTCTTGCCCAGGAACAGGCTGGCCATGCCCTCGCCGATGCTGGCGCTGGTCTTGGACAGCCCCTGGCGCAGGCGCGCGAAAAAGCCTGCGCGGGCCGGCGCCGTGGGCGCTTCGGGTTCCTCGACCGGCGTGGGCGTCGGCTGTGGCTCTTCGACCGGCTCGTCCGGCAGCGGGACCGGCTCGGGGGTCGGCTCGGGCTCGGTGACAGGCTCAGGGGTGGAGGCAGGCTCGGGTTGCGGCTCGTCCTGCGGCTCGAGGACCGGCTGCAGCTCCGCGAGCAGCTCGGCGCGGGTGGGCTCTTCCGGTGCGGTCGGCTCGACCAGTTGCTCGATGGCCTGCTGGTCCGGCTTGTCGGCGAACGGCTGGCTGTCTTCCAGCGGCTCGGTGGCGGGCGGTTCGGCGGCCGGGGTCTGCGGCTTTCGGCGAAGCCAGCCGAAGAGGCCCTTCTTCTCGCCGGATTCTGCCGGCGCCTTCTTGTCGTCGTTGGAACCAAACATGGAGGGGGCATTCTCAAAGGTGCGGATCGCCGACGTCTCGCCGGCCAGACGGTGCCGTATCCTAGCACCTCGCTCGACGCCAACGCTAAGACCGGGCCGGGCGGCGTCCCGGCGAGGGTTTGATTCACCCCGACGCGCCAGTACCATGACGCGCTCGTCCATGCATGAATACTCAGCCAGCAAGAGCCATCCCATGCCCCAGATCATCTGCCGCGCCGCGGCCCTGCTGCTCGGACTGGGTCTGTCGCTGACAGCGCTCGCCGCCGAGAGCCAGCCGACCCACGAATTCGTTCTCGACAACGGCCTCAAGGTCATCGTGCGTGAGGATCACCGCGCGCCGGTGGTGGTTTCACAGCTCTGGTACAAGGTCGGCTCGAGCTACGAGTCGCCCGGCCAGACCGGCCTGTCCCATGCGCTCGAGCACATGATGTTCAAGGGCAGCCGCAAACTCGGCCCTGGCGAGGCGTCGCGCATCCTGCGCGAACTCGGCGCCGAGGAAAACGCCTTCACCAGCGACGACTACACCGCCTATTACCAGGTGCTGGCGCGCGATCGTCTGGCGGTCGCGCTGGAGCTGGAGGCCGACCGCATGGCGAGCCTCAGGCTGCCGCCGGAGGAATTCGAGCGCGAGATCCAGGTGATCATGGAGGAACGCCGCCTGCGCACCGACGACAAGCCCAACGCCCTGGCGTTCGAGCGGTTCCAGGCGATGGCCTACCCGTCCAGCGGCTATCACATCCCGACCATCGGCTGGATGGCCGATCTCAAGCGCATGACCGTCGAGGAACTGCGTCGCTGGTACGAGGCCTGGTATGCGCCCAACAACGCCACACTGGTGGTGGTGGGCGATGTCACGGTCGACGAGGTGCGCACCCTCGCGCAGCGCTATTTCGGCCCTATCGAACGGCAGCCGGTGCCGATCGCCAAGGCCCCGCTGGAGCTGGACGAACCGGGCGAGCGGCGCCTGACGCTGCACCTCAACACCCAGTTGCCCAGCCTGATCATGGCGTTCAACGTTCCCAGCCTGTCGACTGCCGAGAGCGCCACCTCGGTGCATGCGTTACGGCTGGCAGCGGCCCTGCTCGACGGCGGCTACAGCGCCCGACTGCCCTCGCGGCTCGAACGTGGCGAGGAGCTGGTGACGGGCGCCTCCGCCTGGTACGACGCCTACGCCCGCGGCGACAGCCTGTTCGTGCTGTCCGCCGCCCCGAACGTGCAGAAGGGGCACTCCATCGAGGAGGCCGAAGCCGGCCTGTGGCGGGAACTCGAAGCCCTGAAGAATGCCCCGCCCACCGAGGAAGAACTCGAGCGCGTGCGCGCCCAGGTCATCGCCGGACTGGTCTACGAGCGCGACTCCATCACCCAGCAGGCCACCACCATCGGCCAGCTGGAGACGGTCGGCCTGTCCTGGAAACTGATGGACCAGGAACTCGCCGCCCTCGAAGCGGTGACCGCCGAGGACATCCAGCAGGCCGCCCGTACCTATTTCACCCGCCCGCGGCTGAGCGTCGCGCACGTCCTGCCGGAGGAGCCGAAGGATGATGAGTGAAGCCACCCCGATCCGTCGTCTCCCCGCGGCGCTGTTCACCGTCGCCAGCCTGCTGCTGGCCCCACCGGCGTTGGCCGAGCAACCGGCCGGCGCCTCGAGCGCCGAAAGCCGCATCGAGTCGTTGCAGTCGCTCAGTGATCAGCCGCTCGACCGACGCGCACTCGATATCCAGAGCTGGACGACCGAAGAAGGCGCCAAGGTGCTGTTCGTCGAAGCACACCAGCTGCCGATGTTCGACCTGCGCCTGACTTTTGCCGCGGGCAGCAGCCAGGACGCCGGCGAACCCGGTCTGGCGATGCTGACCAACGCCATGCTCAACGAAGGCATCGCCGGCAAGAACGTGACCGAGATCGCCCAGGGGTTCGAGCGCCTCGGCGCCGTCTTCGGCAACGGCTCCTACCGGGACATGGCCGTGGCCAGCCTGCGCAGCCTGAGCGACGCGGACAAGCGCCAGCAGGCGGTCGAACTGTTCAGCCAGGTCGTCGGCGCGCCGACCTTCCCGCAGGAATCGCTGGAGCGCATCCGCAATCAGGTGCTGGCGGGCTTCGAATTCCAGAAGCAGAACCCCGGCAAGCTGGCCAGCGATGCGCTGTTCGAGTCGCTCTACGGTGACCACCCTTATGCCCACCCGAGCGAAGGCACGCCCGAGTCGATCCCGAAGATCGACGTGAACGACCTGAACGCCTTCCATGACCGTGCCTACACGGCCAAGAATGCGGTGATCGCGCTGGTCGGCGACCTCACCCGCGACGAAGCGCAGGCGATCGCCGCCCAGGTTTCCAGTGCCCTGCCCGAAGGCCCGGCGCTACCGCCGCTCGCCTCGCCGCAGGCGCCCAAGCCCGGCCTGGAGCACATCGAATTTCCGTCCAGCCAGACGCACCTGCTGCTCGCCCAGCTCGGCATCGAACGCGGCGATCCGGACTACCCGGCGCTCTACCTCGGCAACCAGATTCTCGGCGGCGGCGGCTTCGGCACCCGGCTGATGGAAGAAATCCGCGAGAAGCGAGGGCTGACCTATGGCGTCTATTCCGGCTTCAGCCCGATGGCCGAGGCCGGGCCGTTCATAATCAACCTGCAGACCCGCGCCGAGCTGGCCGACGGCACGCTGGCGCTGGTCAAGCGGCTGGTGGGCGAGTACCTGGAAAAGGGCCCGACCGAAGCCGAACTCGAACAGGCCAAGCGCGAAGTCGCCGGCAGCTTCCCGCTGACGACCGCCAGCAACGCCGACATCGTCGGGCAGCTCGGCAGCATCGGCTTCTACGACCTGCCGCTGACCTACCTCGAAGATTTCACCCAGGCGATCCAGGCGCTCAGCGTCGAAGACGTCCGGCGCGCCATGAACGAGCACCTGGATGTCGACGACTTCGTCATCGTCACGGCCGGACCGACCGTCGAGCAAAAGCCGTTGCCGCCGCCAACCGACCAACCCGTCCAGGCGCCCAGCGCCGTTCCGGAGCATTGATTGGCCAACCCACCGATCCGCCCGACCGCCCGTCGCGGTACCGGCCAGCTACGCATCATCGGCGGCGAATGGCGCAGCCGTCGCTTCGACTTCCCCGACGCCGAGGGCTTGCGCCCCACGCCGGACCGGGTGCGCGAGACCCTGTTCAACTGGGTCGCGCCCTACATCGTCGGCGCGCGGGTGCTCGACCCCTTCACCGGCAGCGGCGCGCTCTATCTCGAAGCCCTATCCCGCGGGGCGGGCATGGCGCTGGCACTGGACGTGAACGCCAGCGCCATCGCCAGCTTGCGCAAGCACCTCGACACGCTCAAGTGCGGCCAGGGCCAGCTGATGCAGGCCGATGCGTTGCGCTACCTGGAGAACCAGTCGCCGACGCCGTTCGGCCTCGTCTTTCTCGACCCGCCCTTCAACAAGCAGCTCCTGCTGCCCGCGTGCGCGCTGCTCGAAGACAAGGGCTGGCTCGCCGAGCGGGCCTGGATCTACACCGAGAGCGAAGCGGCGCCCTCCAGCCTGGGCTTGCCCGGCAACTGGCGGCTGCACCGCGAAAAGAAGGCCGGCAGCGTGCATTACGCACTCTGGGAACGCAGCTGCTAGCCGGTCGCGCATGCCCTCGATGACAGGAGTGCCGGCGTGAGCCTGGTGGTTGCGAATAGCGACTCGATCGCCGAAGACACCGCCCCCTTCGCGCCCGCTTGGTGGCTGCCCGGACCGCACCTGCAAACGCTCTGGGGGCCCTTCGGTCGGCGTCACCAGGCGCTTGCCCGACGCCGCGAGCGCCTCTGGCTGGCCGACGGCGATTTCCTCGATCTCGACTGGCACGCCGACGCGGCCGGCGACGCGCCCCTGGCGCTCGTGCTGCACGGCCTGACCGGCTCTTCCGACTCGCATTACGTCCTCGGCATGCAGCGCAGCCTGGCTGCCCAGGGCTGGGCCAGCGTGGCGATCAACTGGCGCGGCTGTTCGGGCGAGCCGAACCTGCTGCCGCGCGCCTATCACTCCGGCGCGAGCGACGACCTCGCCGAGGTGATCGCCCATCTCCAGACACTGCACCCCGGCCGGCCGCTGTATGCGGTGGGTTATTCGCTGGGCGGCAACGTGCTGCTCAAGTACCTCGGCGAGACCGGCGCCGAGTGCCCGCTGCGCGGGGCCGCGGCGGTGTCGGTGCCCTTTCGGCTGGACCAGTGCGCCGACCGCATCGGCATTGGCTTCTCCCGCGTCTACCAGGCGCACTTCATGCGCGCGATGGTCGACTACGTGCAGGTCAAGCTGCAGCGGTTCCGGCACGACGGCCTGACCGAGCATTTCGCCGCCCTGCAACGTCTCGGCTCGCTCGAAGGCATGCGGACCTTCTGGGATTTCGACGGCCGCATCACCGCGCCGCTGCACGGCTATACCGATGCCGACGACTACTACCGCCGCTCATCGAGCCGCTACTACCTCGGGGCGATCGCCGTGCCGACGCTGCTCATCCAGGCGCTGGACGATCCGTTCGTGTTCCCGCACAGCCTGCCGGAGGAGCGGGAGCTTTCGCCGACGACGCGCTTCGAGCGGCACCGGCGCGGTGGCCATGTCGGGTTCGTCGAAGGTGCCCCATGGCGCCCCGGCTACTACCTGGAGCGCCGCATTCCCGCGTGGCTGGCGAGCCTGGCGCAAAGCTGAACCGGATCAGCGCGGCGGGAAGGCCGCCCAGTCCTGCCAGTCGATGCCGGTGATGCCATGCGGGCGCAACCTGTCGGCCCAGCGCTCGACCTGCTCGGCCAACTCGGCGCGCGAGGCGCCGTCCCAGGTTTCGTAAGGGGCGAGAAAGTCCTCGACGCTCTGCGCCAGCCGAAACTGCAATCCGGGCCAGCGCTCGGCGATCTCGGCGATCCGCGTGGCCGCGTAGTCGGCGTTGCGCGTGTAGAGCATCAGGCTGACCCGCTCCACACCCACCACCGGCAACGCGCAGGGCACGCAGGGCACCCCTGGCTCGGCGGCCTCGAACCAGCGATGGTGCGCCGAGATTTCCAGCGGCCAGGGGCTCATCGCGTAGACGTCACGCAGCGTGTCCATCCAATCCTGGACGCGCGCATCCGGCACGGGCCAGCCCAGCTGTTCGACTTCGAGGTCCAGATGCAGCGCATCGAAGGGCAGCTCGCGCAGACTTGCCAGCAATTCGATCAGGTGCGGGCGACGCGCTTCGGTCATCCAGTGCGGATCGCCGAGCAGCAGGCTCAGGCTCATGCCCCGCGCATCAGCCGCCGCCTCGAGCGCCGTCACGGCCTCGCCGGTGCGGGCGATGTCCTGCGTCTGCGCGAGGTCGAGACCCACATAAAGGCGGCGCATGCCGGCACGCTGCAAGGCCTCCAGTTCGGCTTCGCGGCGCACGGGATCGAGCAGCGCGTGGCTGTCCCAGACGTAGGTGCCCTGTTCCCAGTCCGTCATCGGCGGCTTCCCGTCCTCGGCGCGCGGTGCAGCCGGCGATGCCATCAGCAGGCATGCCAGCCAGCCGGCGCGCCAGGCGTTCAGAACAGCTGCTCCAGCGGCACGTGCAGCCGCGCGTACAACGCCTGCACCGCCGGCGCCGCCTGCGGCGAAACGAAGCCGCCCTCGAGCGCCAGTACCTGGTACAGACCGCGGCGCAGCATGGATTCGTCCAGCGTTGCGGCGTCGCTGCGCACGGTGCCGAGAAAGCGAACCCAGCTGGTCAGCACGATCCACGCATTGAGCGCGAGCGCCTCGGCCTGCGCCTCCTCCAGGCACAGGATGCCGGCCTCGACGAACCCGCGGTAGATGGCCTGCGCGTGCGCCAGGCAGCGACGGGCGAACTGGCGGTAATCCTCGGCCAGCACCGGGTCGGCGGCGAGCAGGTGTTCGAGATCGCGGTGCAGGAACCGGTAGCGCCACATCGCATCGAGCAGCGACTCGAGGTAGTGGGTCTTGTCGGCCACGGTCAGCGCGCGGCCTTCCGGCAGCCGCAGGAAGTCGTCGACGCTCGCCGCGTACTCGGCGAACAGCTCGGCGATGATCATCTGCTTGTTGCGGAAGTGGTAGTACAGGTTGCCCGGCGAGATGCCCAGATGCGCGGCGATGTGATTGGTCGTGACGCTGCGCTCGCCCTGCTCGTTGAACAGCGCCAGGCTCGCCTGGACGATGCGCGCACGGGTCTTGGGACGTGACGGTGGCATGGGCATGAAACGCTGCTCGGCCGGCGAAAGAAGGGCCAAAGGTACACCGGGGCGGGGTTCGTTGACAGACTAGAGCAATTGCTCTAAACCTTCCGCAGACCAATCAGAACAACATGCCCGGAGCAGCCTCATGGTCGCCGACGTCCGCTACCTCGCGCCGCATCAGTCGCCGCGGGATCTTCTCGTGCCGCTGCTGGAACGTCAGCGCGCCGCCTTCGCCCGCCAGCCCATGCCGTCCGCCGACGAACGCCTGCAATGGCTCGAAGCCCTGCGCCATCTCATCGAGGTCAACCAGCGCAGCCTGGTCGAGGCCATCAGCGAGGACTTCGGCAACCGCTCGGCCGACGAAACGCTGCTCGCCGAGGTGATGCCCTGCCTGCATGGCATTCGTTACGCCCGCCGACGCCTGCGCAGCTGGATGAAGCCCTCGCGGCGGCGCGTCGGCCTCGCCTTCCAGCCGGCCAGCGCGCGGGTGGTCTACCAGCCGCTGGGCGTGGTCGGCATCATCGTGCCCTGGAACTACCCGCTGTTCCTCGCCATCGCGCCGCTGGTCGGCGCCCTTGCCGCCGGCAACCGCGTGATGATCAAGATGAGCGAGTCGACGCCCGCGACCTCGCTGCGCCTCAAGACCCTGCTGGCCGAAATCTTCCCCGAGGACCAGGTCGCCGTCGTGCTCGGCGACGCGGAGGTCGGCATCGCCTTCTCGCAACTGCCCTTCGATCACCTGCTGTTCACCGGCTCGACCGCGGTGGGCCGCCACGTGATGCGCGCGGCCGCCGACAACCTCACGCCGGTGACCCTCGAGCTCGGCGGCAAGTCGCCGGCCATCGTCTCGCACGAGGTGCCCCTGGCCGATGCCGCCGAGCGCATCGCCTTCGGCAAGACGCTCAACGCCGGGCAGACGTGCGTCGCACCCGACTACGTGCTGGTGCCGCGCGAGCGCGTCGCGGGTTTCGTCGAGGCGTACCGGCAGGTGGTCGCGCGGTTCTACCCGACACTCACCGACAACCCCGACTACACCTCGATCATCAACGAGCGACAGCTGGCGCGCCTGCGCGGCTACCTGTCGGATGCCGAGATCAAGGGCGCGCGCATCGTCCCGCTGTTCGCCGAAGGCCAGGACCGGCGCATGCCGCACGCCTTGCTGCTCGACGTGAATGACGACATGCGCGTCATGCAGGACGAGATCTTCGGCCCGCTGCTGCCGATCGTCCCCTACGACCGGCCCGAAGACGCCATCACCTACGTCAATGCACGCCCGCGGCCGCTGGCGCTGTATTACTTCGGCTACGACAAACGCGAGCAGCAGCGGGTGATCGAGCGAACCCACTCCGGCGGCGTCTGCCTCAACGACACGCTGCTGCACGTCGCCCAGGACGATCTCCCCTTCGGCGGCATCGGCCCGTCGGGCATGGGGCATTACCACGGCCACGAAGGCTTTCTCACCTTCAGCAAGGCGAAGGGCGTGCTCGGCAAGCAGCGCTTCAACGCCGCGCGACTGATCTATCCGCCCTACGGCCGGCCGCTGCAACGACTGATCCAGAAGCTCTTCGTGCGCTGACGACCGCCGCCACAGGCAACCGACGGTAATAACAACAATGACGACCGCACCCGCCTCATCCTCACGCCGCAACCTGCTCCGGTTCGGGCTGCTCGGTGGCGCCGCGCTGGCGACCGTCGGCCTGACCGCCAGCCTGACCGGCTGCTCGGCCGACGCACCGGCCGCCGGCTTCAGCCAGCTGCGCGACGGCGACCTGCCGCTCCTGCGGCGGCTGATCCCGGTGATCCTCGACGGCGCCGTCCCGCCCCCCGCCCCGCCTGACGCGACGGCCGCGACGCTGGCCGGCATCGACCGCGCCATCGCCCACCTCAGCCCGGCGCTGGCCACCCAGGTGCTGCAACTGTTCGACCTGCTGACGCTGCCCGTCACACGCGGGCCGCTGACCGGCATCTGGGGCGACTGGACAAGCGCATCCGATGAACAGGTGCGCGCCTTTCTCGGACGCTGGGAAGGCAGCCGGCTGATGCTGCTACGGCAGGGCTACAGCTCACTGCTCCAGCTGACCCTCATGAGCTGGTACAGCCAGCCACAGGCCTGGGCGGCCTGCGGCTACCCCGGCCCGCCGACCGTCTGAATGCCCTCGCCCACCTGATCGCCGGAGAACGCGATGCCCGTACCCGATCTCTTCGCCGAAGGCCTGGCCCGCGGCTGGAAAACCCATGACGGCTCCCGCCTGGAGGCCGACCTGACGCTCGAAGCCGACATCGCCATCGTCGGCACCGGGGCCGGCGGCGGCACCAGCGCGGAACTGCTCAGCGCCGCCGGCTTCAAGGTGCTGCTGATCGAGGAAGGCCCGCTCAAGACCAGCCGCGACTTCCACATGCAGGAAGCGGAGGCCTACCCGAGCCTCTACCAGGAAGCGATCGGTCGAACGAGCAAGGACGGCGCCATCACCATCCTGCAAGGCCGGACGGTCGGCGGTACCACGGTGGTGAACTGGACATCGAGCTTCCGCACCCCCGTCGCCACGCTGTCGCACTGGGCCGATGCGCACGGCGTGCGCGGGCATGGCGTCGAGGACCTGGCGCCCTGGTTCGAACGCATGGAACGGCGACTCGGCATCGAACCGTGGCCCGTCGCGCCCAACGCCAACAACGACGTGATCCGCGCCGGTTGCCAGGCCCTGGGCTACGACTGGGCGGTGATTCCGCGCAACGTCCGCGGCTGCTGGAACCTCGGCTATTGCGGCATGGGCTGCCCGACCAACGCCAAGCAATCGATGCTCGTGACGACCGTCCCCGCCACGCTGGAGAACGGCGGCGAACTGCTCTACCTCGCCCGCGCCGAGCGCCTGCATTTCGCCGGTGACCGGGTGGACTGGCTCGAATGCCTCGGCATGGACGACCGCTGCGTGGCGCCGAACGGGCGTCGCATCGTCGTGCGGGCGCGGCATTACATCCTCGCCGGCGGCGGCATCAACACACCGGCGGTGCTGCTGCGTTCCGACGCACCGGACCCGCACGGACGCACCGGCAAGCGGACCTTCCTGCACCCGGTGAATTTCTCGGCCGCGCTCTTCGACGAGGTCATCAACCCTTTCTACGGCGCGCCGCAATCGATCTACTCCGACCATTTCCAGTGGCAGGGCGGAATCGACGGCCCGATCGGCTACAAGCTCGAAGTGCCGCCGATGCACCCGGCGATCGCCTCGACGCTGCTCGGCCGCTTCGGCGTCGACAACGCCCTGCGCATGGAACAGCTCCCCCACACCAACGTGCTCATTGCCCTGCTGCGCGACGGCTTCCATCCCGAGAGCGCCGAGGGAACGGTCCTGCTGCGCGACGACGGCTCGCCGACGCTCGACTACCGCATGACCGACTACACCTGGGATGGCCTGCGTCGGGCCTACCACAGCATGGCGGACATCCAGTTCGCGGCCGGCGCGCGTGAGGTACTGCCGCTGCACAACGCGGCGCGCCACGCCCGCTCGCTGGCCGAGGCGCGCGCCCTGATCGACGACCTGCCGCTGGAGCTGTTCCGCACCCGCCTGGGCAGCGCGCACGTGATGGGCGGCTGCGCGATGGGCGAGGACGCACGCACCGCCGTGGTCGACAGCCTGGGCCGTCATCATCAGGTCGAGAACCTCTCGATCCACGATGGCTCGCTCTTCCCGACCAGCATCGGCGCCAACCCGCAGCTGTCGGTCTACGGCGTCACCGCCCGGCTCTCCAGCCTGCTCGCCGAACGCCTGCGGGCCTGAATCGCCGGCGCTGGAGCCCGCACCCGGCGGCGCTTTACGCTGCCGGACGCTAGCCGCTACCATCCCTCCCCCCACGGACCCCTCAGGACGTTGCGATGAATCGAGTGTTGTATCCGGGCACCTTCGACCCGATCACCAAGGGCCACGGCGATCTCGTCGAGCGCGCGTCACGTCTGTTCGACCACGTCATCATCGCGGTCGCGGCCAGCCCGAGGAAGAACCCGCTGTTCTCGCTCGAGGAGCGGGTGGCGCTGGCGCAGGAGGTCACCCGGCACCTGCCGAACGTCGAAGTGATGGGGTTCTCCAGCCTGCTGGCGCACTTCGTCCGCGAGCAGAACGCGAACATCCTGCTGCGCGGCCTGCGCGCGGTGTCCGACTTCGAATACGAGTTCCAGCTGGCCAACATGAACCGCCAGTTGGCACCGGAAGTCGAGAGCCTGTTCCTCACGCCGTCGGAAAAGTATTCCTACATCTCGTCGACGCTGATCCGCGAGATCGCCCGGCTCGGCGGCGATATCAGCAAGTTCGTCCACCCGGTGGTGATGGACGCGCTGCACGACCGCTACAAGCAGGCCTGACGCCGCCGGACGTCGCGCCGCGTGCACTGCGCGCGGCGATGCGTCAAAATCGCGCGTTGTTTTCGCTTTGAGCCGCGCGGCCGCTGCGGCGGGAGTCTCCCGGAATGTCCCTGAAAATCACCGATGACTGCATCAACTGCGATGTCTGCGAGCCGGAATGCCCCAATGGCGCCATCTCGCAGGGCGAGGAAATCTACGTCATCGATCCGAAGCTGTGCACCGAATGCGTCGGTCACTACGACGAGCCGCAATGCCAGCAGGTGTGCCCGGTCGACTGCATCCCGCTCGATGAAACCAACGTCGAGACCAAGGATCAGTTGATGCAGAAGTACCTCATCATCACCGCCAAGGCCTGACCCATGCCCGAGTGCCCGACCCGCCTGCCCGAACCCCGCGCTGGCGGGACGGTGCACCGCTCCACGCCGCGCCCGCTCGCGCGCCTGCGTGCCCTTGTCTTCACCGTTGCAGCGACGCTGCTGCTCGCCAATGCCGTCCAGGCCCAGGCGCCCGGGCAGGCGGCGATCGCCACCGCGCACCCACTGGCCAGCGAGGCCGGCGCGCAGATCCTCGCCGACGGCGGCAATGCCTTCGACGCCGCGGTAGCGATCGGTGCGGCGCTGGCGGTCGTCGAGCCCTACGGCTCCGGGATGGGCGGCGGCGGGTTCTTCATGCTTCGCCAGGCCGGCGAAGCGGCGACCTATCGATTCCTCGACGCGCGCGAGCGAGCACCGCTGGCCGCCACGGCCGATCTGTACCTGCGCGACGGCAAGGCCGATCCGCGACTGTCGCTGGACGGTCCGCTGGCGGCTGGCATTCCTGGCCTTCCGGCGGCCTGGGTGCAGCTCGCCGACGACTACGGCCGGCTCCCGCTGACCGCCAGCCTCGCTCCGGCGATTCGCCTGGCGCGCGAGGGCTTCCCGGTCGATGCGGTCTATCGCGAGCGCGCCGGCTGGCGGCTCGAAGCGCTGCAACGGGATGCAGAAAGCGCCCGCCTGTTCCTGCTCGACGGCGCCATCCCGCCGCTGGGCCACCGCCTGCGCCAGCCGGAACTGGCCGACACGCTCGAACGGCTGGCCGTCGAAGGCAACGCCGGCTTCTATGCCGGCCCGGTGGCCGAGCGACTGGTTGCCGGCGTGCGCGAGGCGGGCGGCATCTGGACGCGCGAAGACCTGGCCCAGTACGAGACCGTCCTGCGGGAACCGCTGGTTTTCGCACTGCCGGACGAGCGCCGGCTGATCAGCGCCCCGCTGCCCTCCGCCGGTGGCGTCGCGATCGCGCAGAGCCTGGGGCTGCTCGAGCGGCTCGACTGGCGCGCCGCGCCGCCGCTGCAACGCGTGCACCTGGTGGTGGAATCGCTGCGCCGCGCCTACCGCGATCGCGGCCTGCTGGGCGACCCGGATTTCATCGCCTCGCCAGTCGATCACCTGCTGTCCGACCGTCACCTCGACCAGCTCGCCACCAGCGTCGATCCGCGGCGCGCCACGCCGAGCGCGACGCTGCCGCCGGCGCCGCGCTGGTGGGAAGGCGACCACACCACCCACTTCGTCGTGATGGACGCCGACGGCAATGCCGTCGCGGCCACCGTGTCGCTCAACCTGATGTTCGGCGCGGCCTTCACGGTGCCGGGCACCGGCGTGCTGCTCAACGACCAGATGGACGACTTCGCCGCCGACCTCGACGCCAGCAACGCCTATGGCCTGACCGGTAGCCGGGCCAATCTCATCGCACCGGGCAAGCGGCCGCTGTCGAGCATGAGCCCGACCTTCATCGAAGGGCCGCAGGGCCTGGCGAGTTTCGGCACGCCGGGCGGCAGCCGGATTCCGAGCATGAACCTGCTCTCCGCCCTCGCCTACCTGGGCGGCGAGCCGGTACCCGCCTGGGCCGCGACGCGCCGCTATCACCATCAGTACCTGCCGGATGTCATCCAGTACGAAGAGGGTGCCTTCAGCGCCAGCGAACGACAGGCGCTGGAAGCGATGGGGCACCGGCTCGAGCCGCTGGAGCGCGCCTATGGCAACCAGCAGATCATCTATTGGGACAAGCGCACCGGCGCGGTCCAGGCCGCGAGCGACCCGCGGGGAGCGGGCGAGGCGCTGGTGATTCCGGCGAGCGACCTGCGCACCGCCCCGGCCAGCCGGTAGTCAGCGCAACCGGTGAACCTTCCAGCGGAAACGAAAAAGCCGGTCGATCGACCGGCTTTTTCATGGAGCGGTTCAGCGCTGGTTCAGTCGTGCTGATAGCCGCTGTTGGTGCAGCCCAGGCAGCGTACGAAGGCGGCCTTGCCCGGTTCGACGACCAGCGCCTGGCCCGCTTCGGCCACGTTGCCACCCAGCGCCGAGAACGGCAGGCTGATCACGAACAGGCCGGCGCCGATGGCGGTCGCGGCGATCAGCAGCGGGCGGGCGATCAGCAGGTCGCCGGCCATCGCGTAACCGGCCGGGGCCTCAACTTCGTAGGCGGGGTCGCCACTGACGTTCTGGTGAACGGTCTGCGCCTGCGCCGGGAGCGCCGACAGGCCAACGGTGAGCGCCAGGGCGGCGGCAGTGGTGCGGAACAGGTTCATGGTGCGATCCCTCAGCATGGGCGAGCGTGGCAGGTTGTTGTGCCGGCCACTATAACAGCGGCCGACGGTTTGTCAGCGTGAACGCCGTCACCGCCGAAACGCCCGCCCGGCGCCGCTCAGCGCTGGCAGCGGGGGCAGTAGACGCTGGCCCGCTGGCCGAGTCGGATCTCGCGCAGCGTGCTGCCGCAGGCCTTGCAGAATTCGCCGCCGCGGCCATAGGCGAACAGCTCCTGCTGGAAGTAGCCGGGCTTGCCGTCGCCACCCACGAAATCCCGCAGCGTGGTGCCGCCGCGCTCGATGGCATAGGCCAGCACGCGTCGGATTTCCTCGGCGAGGCGCTGGTAGCGCGCACGGGAAATGCCGCCCGCCGGTCGGCGCGGATCGATGCCGGCGGCGAACAGGGCCTCGGTCGCGTAGATATTGCCCACGCCCACGACGACGGCGTTGTCCATGATGAACGGCTTGACCGCCATGCTGCGTCCGCGGGACAGCCGGTACAGCCGGTCGCCATCGAAGTCGTCGCCGAGCGGTTCCGGCCCCAGGCTGGCCAGCAGCGGATGGGCCAGCGGATCGGTGGTCCAGAGCATCGCGCCGAAACGACGCGGATCGTGGTAGCGCAGCGCCTGCCCGGAATCGAGCAGCAGGTCGGCATGATCGTGCTTGCGCGGCTCGAGCGCGCCGTCGACCAGCCGCAGGCTGCCCGACATCCCGAGGTGGACGACCAGGGTGCCCGCCTCGGCTTCGAGCATCAGGTACTTGGCGCGGCGCGCCACCCGTTCGATGCGCTGCCCGGACAGGCGGCTGTCGAGATCTTCGGGTATCGGCCAGCGCAGGCGGTGGTCGCGCACGACCACCCGCTCGATGCGACGGCCCAGCAGATGCGGCTCGATCCCGCGGCGGGTGGTTTCGACTTCGGGCAATTCAGGCATGGCGGCAAGCGAAGGGTGGCGGGCCGGCGACCATAGCAAAAGCGCCCGCCGGTCGCACCGTCAGGCCTTGAGCTTGTCCAGGTGCAGCGCGCGCAGCTTCGCCACCTTCGGCGCGATCACCGCCTGGCAGTAGGGCTGGTACGGATTGCGCCGGTAATAGTCGTCATGCTCCGGCTCGGCCGGGTAGAAGGCTTCCAGCGGCACCAGCTCGGTCACCACGGGCGCATCCCACAGGCCGCGCGCCTCGAGATCGGCGATGACCTTCTCGGCGACCTGCTTCTGCGCCTCGTCGGTGTACAGGACGATCGACCGGTACTGCGGCCCGACATCGGCGCCCTGACGATTGGGCGTGGTCGGATCGTGGGTCGTGAAGAACACTTCCAGCAGCTCGCGCAGGCTGATCTGCTGCGGATCGAAGGCCACCTGTACCACTTCGGCATGGCCGGTGTTCTTCTCGCAGACCTGCCGGTAGGTGGGGTTGGGCACATGTCCGCCGGCATAGCCCGAGACGAGCCGCTCGACGCCGCGGAGATTGCCGAACACAGCCTCCACGCACCAGAAGCAGCCGCCGCCCAGGGTGATGATGTGGCTCTCTTCGCGGCTCACGACACCTCCCCCTGGCGCACCAGTTCGAGGGACTGGCCTTCAGGCACGTGGTCCATCGCCACGGAGTTCATGCAGTAACGCAGACCGGTCGGCGGCGGGCCGTCCGGGAAGACATGGCCCAGGTGACTGTCGCAGCGACCGCAGCGCACCTCGGTGCGGGTCATGCCGTAGGAGCGGTCCTGGTACTCGGTCACCGAGTCGGCGGTCAGCGGCTGGGTGAACGACGGCCAGCCGGTGCCGGATTCGAACTTCTCGCCGGACTTGAACAGGGGGTTGTGGCACGCCGCGCAGACATAGGTGCCGGGTTCCTTGGTCTGCAGGAAGCAGCCGCTGCCCGGCGCCTCGGTGCCGTGCTGGCGCAGCACCTTGAAGGCCTCGGGCGAAAGCCGGCGACGCCATTCGTCATCGCTGAGGGTGAGTTTGTCGACCATAGGGGTTCCTCCACCAGTGGGCGGCCACGACGCGCGCGGCCCGCCGAATGCTTGCCGCCCGAAGACGGCCCATGTGACCTGTGATTACCCGTGCGCCGGTAAATTCCGCGTCGTCGGCGGCCAGATCAAAAGGGCATCCGCTGTTGCTGCGGCGCGGCGGGTGCTTGCAGCTCGGGCTCGACCCGCAGCTCCTCGCCCACCGCGACGGTGCCGCCTTGCAGCACGCGGGCCGTGATGCCACCGTGGCCGCGCACGGCATTGTAGCCGCCGACGCCCAGCACTTCTTCCATGCGCGAACAGGGGTGGCAGTCGCCGGTGTGCTCGAACAGCGCATCGCCGATGCGAAAGCGCTTGCCCTTGAGGGCCTGGAGATTGATGCCGCGGGTCACGAGGTTGCGCCGCAGCACCTGTGGCGAAACGGCTGCCAGACCGAGGTAACTGGCGATCGCCGCCAGATGCTCGGCCTGGATCAGCGTGATCTGACGACGGCCCTGACCGCTGGAGGCGTAGCGATCGCCGACCAGCCCCTGCCCCGGCTCGACGGTCGCCCGCTCGACCTCGACCAGCGCGGCACGCCGCGCCGGGCGCAGGCCGATCCACTCCACGCGGCCCGGACGCATCGGAGCGGACAGCAAGTCGGCGAGCCTGGACTCGGGATGGAACACGGCGCTACCTCGGCGATGGACATGGCAGGTTGGCTTGGAACCCCATGAGCGCGCCCGGTTCGGTCAGGCGACGCCCAGTTCCCGGATGCTCTCCTTGAGGTTCTGGAAGTCGTAGTCGGACAGGCCGACATATTCCAGCACCAGCCTCTCGATGCTTTCCCACTCGTAATCCTCGACCTGCGCCCCCAGCACCCGGTGGCAGGCGCAGATGTGCTCGGCCATCTTGAGAATCGCCAGCAGTGTCTTGATCTGCGCGTCGCGCCCCGAATCGTCGAGGAACAGCGAGAGCGCGTTGTGGTGGTTGGCGATGGCATCGCACAGGTGCAGCGGCAGGTTCCACGACTTGGCCGTGAAGTAGCCGACCACCGCATGATTGGTCGACAGGACGCGGTTCTCGATGTCGATCAGCCGCTGCTCGGCGCTGGCGCTGGCGTAGGCCTCTTCCAGCACGCTCATGTAGCTGGGGAAGCGCTTGATCATCAGCGGGATGCCGCAATCGTGGAACAGCCCCAGCGTGTAGGCCTCGTCCGGCGCCTGGTAGCCGATGCGCTTGGCGAGCGTCAGGCTGGTCATGGCGACGTCCTGCGCGGTGTCCCAGAAGCGGTTGAGGGTGACGATGGTCTCGTCGCTCATCTCGCCCTTGATCGACTGCGCGTTGATCAGGTTGATCACCGAGTCGCAGCCCAGCAGGTTCACCGCCTGCTGGATCGACGCGATGCGGTTGGACAGGCCGAAGAACTTCGAATTGACGATCTTCAGCAGCGCGCCCGACAGGCCCGGGTCCTGGCTGATCAGGCGAGCGATGCTCTTGAGATCGGGGATCGGCATGACCTGCTCCATCTGCAGGTCGACCATGATCTGCGGTTGCGGCGGGACGCTGATGCCCTGCAGCACATGCCGAATCTGATCGGCGGTAAGTTCGACGGCCATCGGGGGGCTCTGCGCGAGGGGAAGGCAAAAGGCCATCCCTGGAAGCTGCGAACTTTGGCCGAGATGGCGGTCGGATTTCAAGGACGAGGCGCCCAGTGGCGCTTCCTTTGATCACGACAGCGGAGGACTTGCGCATGGCTCAATCCCTGAACGGCAAACGCATCGCCATCCTGGTGACCGACGGCTTCGAACAGGTCGAACTGACCGGCCCGAAAGAGGCGCTCGACCAGGCCGGCGCCAGGACCGAGATCATTTCCGCCAAGACCGGCAAGGTCCGAGGCTGGAACCACACCACACCGGCCGATGAGTTCACCGTGGACAACACCTTCGACCGTATCCACAGCGAAGACTACGACGCGATTCTGCTGCCCGGCGGCGTGGTCAATTCGGACACCATCCGCATGGACGAGATGGCCCAGGAACTGGTGCGCGACGCGGCGCGGGCGAACAAGACCATCGCCGTGATCTGCCACGGCGCCTGGCTGCTGGCCTCTGCCGACCTGGTCAAGGGCAAGAAGATGACCAGCTGGCCGTCGCTCACCGATGACCTCAAGAACGCCGGCGCCGAGTGGGTCGACCAGCAGGTGGTCGTCGACGGTCACCTGATCAGCAGCCGCAAGCCGGACGACATCCCGGCCTTCAGCCAGACGCTGGTCAAGGCGCTGGCGGCCTGACGGCAGGCCATCGCCATGAGGGCGCCTCCCACGCAGGCAGTCCGGCGTAACCGGGAGGCCCGCCCTCGCGACAGGCGTTTGCGATCACAGGGTCGCCACGCCTTGGTTGTCCCGCCAGTTCGGCTTGTCGAGGCCACTCGTTTAGAATGCCCGCCCCCTCACCCGGAGCGCCTCCATGACCCTGCCCAGCCTGCGCCTCAAAGCCAATGCCGATCGACGCCTGCGGGCCGGTCACCTGTGGGTCTACAGCAACGAGGTGGACGTCGCCGCGACGCCGCTCAACGCGTTGCAGGCCGGTGACCAGGCGATCCTCGAAGCGGCCGGCGGCAAGCCGCTGGGCATCGTCGGCGTGTCCCCGAACAACCTGATCTGCGCGCGGCTGCTGTCGCGCGATCTCAAGCACCCGCTCGACAAGTCGCTGCTGGTGCACCGCCTGAACGTCGCGCTGAGCCTGCGCGAGCGGCTGTTCGATCAGCCCTGCTACCGGCTCGTGTACGGCGACTCGGACTTCCTGCCGGGCCTGGTCGTTGATCGTTTCTTCGATGTCCTCGTCGTGCAGCTCGCTTCGCCGACGATGGAGCGCCACCGCGACGACGTGCTCGCCGCCCTGGTGCAGGTCGTCAAGCCGACCGGCGTGCTGTGGAAGAACGACTCCAGCGCGCGCGATGCCGAAGGGCTGGAACGCTACGTCGAATTGGCCTACGGCGAGGTGCCCGAGTGGGTGCCGCTGGAGGAGAACGGCGTGAGGTTCGAGGCGCCGGTCATGCAGGGCCAGAAGACCGGCTGGTTCTACGACCACCGCATGAACCGCGCACGCCTGGCGCCCTATGTGCAGGGCAAGCGCGTGCTCGATCTGTTCAGCTACATCGGCGGCTGGGGCGTGCAGGCCGCAGCGTTCGGTGCGAGTGAAGTGTTTTGCGTCGATGCCTCAGGCTTTGCCCTCGACGGCGTCGAGCGCAATGCCGCACTCAATGGCCTGGCCGAACGCATGACCTGCGTCGAAGGCGACGTGTTCGAGGCGCTGAAGGAACTCAAGGCCGCCGATGAGCGCTTCGACGTGGTGATCGCCGACCCGCCCGCCTTCATCAAGCGCAAGAAGGACCTGAAGAACGGCGAGGCCGCCTACCGTCGCCTCAACGAACAGGCCATGCGCCTGCTCAACAAGGACGGCATGCTGGTCAGCGCCAGTTGCTCGATGCACCTGCCCGAGGATGACCTGCAGAACATCCTGCTCTCCAGCGCGCGCCACCTGGACCGCAACTGCCAGCTCATCGAGCGCGGCGCACAGGGGCCGGACCATCCCGTGCACCCGGCCATTCCCGAGACGCGCTACATCAAGAGCCTGCTCTGCCGCGTGCTGCCGGGCTGACCGGCACCGACGGTAACCCCGCGTTACCGGAAGAAACCCTCGCGCCCGCAGGCGCGAGGGTGACCGTCACTCGATGCCCTTGCGCTCCTCCGTCCACAACAGATCGGTACACAGCCCGCAGTAACGTCCGTAGAAGGTGTCGCGCGCGTTCTGGTCATCCATCAGGTGATAGCGGAACCACGCCGTGGACGGGCCGCGATAGCCCCCGCCGTCGCCGACCGGCTCGAAGTGGCTGACGTACCGCCGCTCGCCCCAGAACACCGGCACGTTGGCGCGGTAATACACCGGCTGGGCGTTCAGGTACGGGAACGCGATGGTGTCGCCGCCGCCGGACATGAGGAACATCGGCCCGTTCTGGTTGCTCTGCGACGAGACGTCATGGCCCAGGCCAATGGTGTACGGCTGGATCGGCGCGGTGACACGCACCCGATCGTCCTGGCCGGCCATGATCGAGCCGCCGCCGCCCTGCGAATGGCCGGAGGTGCCGACGCGGCCCAGGTTCAGGCGGCTGGCGTAGGTGCCGTAGGTGCGGTTGTTCTCCTGCACGAGATAGTCGAGGCAGGCGAGCATCTCTTCGCCCGTGCCCGCGTTGGAGGTTTCCGCCGCCGCCACGACGAAGCCGTGGCTGGCCCAGTGCGTGAGCAGGCCGCCGTAGGTCGAGGGGCCGGCACCGGTGCCGTTGCCCCACAGGATGACCGGATGACGCACGCCGTTCTGGCCGAGGGTGCGCGGTCGATAGACCCGGCAGCTCGGGCCTTCGCTGGCGCTGGAGGTGGCGTAGGGGCCATCATTCGCGAAGTTCGAGACAGCCGGAAAGGGCGTACCGGGGGTATCGGGCAGCGGTGCGGCCACGGCGGTGGCGCCAAGCGCCATGAGCGAGGCGGCAAGGGCCCCGAGTCGAAGGTCGAGCATGTGGTGTCCTCTTTGTTTTTCTGCTTGTGAGAAGAGCCATCGCCCTCTGGCGCCAGGCGCCAGGCTGCACTGCACGCGTCCCTGGTCATTCGCAGGCGATCGTCGGGCGCCGGCCGACCCCGCCCCTCCCGGTGCGGACGAACGTCGGACTGCCTGTGCGCCCGACACGAACCCTACGTGACCGGCGCGTCACGCCGGCATCGCCCAAAGGGCAGATCGGGATGAACGGCATCGCACCAAGGGGCGAACGCAGGGATGACTGCGCCCGGTCGCCGGCAATCGCCGCGCCTTGGCTCGCCGCGGACAGCGGGCGTAGAATCCCGGCCATCCCTCGCCATCCATCCTCCGGCGGGCCAGTGAGCCCGGGCCAGGCTCGCGGTGATCCCGCGCCCCTTCGCCCCCTCGATACGCGGCCAGCGACGCTGCCCCTCCCATCGTGCGCTCACGTCCATAACGACCTGAAAAGCCCCAGGAAACCGTCATGCCCGATTACCGCTCGAAAACCTCCACCCACGGCCGCAACATGGCCGGCGCCCGTGCCCTGTGGCGCGCCACCGGCATGAAGGACGAAGATTTCAAGAAGCCGATCATCGCCATCGCCAACTCCTTCACCCAGTTCGTGCCCGGCCACGTGCACCTGAAGGACCTCGGCCAGCTGGTCGCCGGCGAGATCGAGAAGGCCGGCGGCGTGGCCAAGGAATTCAACACCATCGCCGTGGACGACGGCATCGCCATGGGCCACGACGGCATGCTCTATTCGCTGCCCTCGCGCGAGATCATCGCCGACTCGGTCGAGTACATGGTCAACGCCCACTGCGCCGACGCCATCGTCTGCATCTCCAACTGCGACAAGATCACCCCCGGCATGCTGATGGCCGCGCTGCGCCTGAACATCCCGGTGGTGTTCGTCTCCGGCGGGCCGATGGAAGCCGGCAAGACCAAGCTCGCCAATCACGGGCTGGACCTGGTGGATGCCATGGTCATCGCCGCCGATGACTGCGCCTCGGACGAAAAGGTCGCCGAGTACGAACGCAGCGCCTGCCCCACCTGCGGCAGCTGCTCGGGCATGTTCACCGCCAACTCGATGAACTGCCTGACCGAGGCCCTCGGCCTGTCGCTGCCGGGCAACGGCTCGACGCTGGCCACCCATGCCGACCGCGAGCAGCTGTTCCTGCGCGCCGGGCGCCTCGTGGTCGAGCTGTGCCAGCGCTACTACGGCGAGGGTGACGAGTCGGTGCTGCCGCGCAACATCGCCAACATCCGCGCCTTCGAGAACGCCATGACGCTGGACATCGCCATGGGCGGCTCGACCAACACCATCCTGCACCTGCTGGCCGCGGCGCAGGAGGCGGAGCTCGACTTCGACCTGCGCGCCATCGACGCGCTGTCGCGCAAGGTGCCGCAGCTGTGCAAGGTGGCGCCGAACATCCAGAAGTACCACATGGAAGACGTGCACCGTGCCGGCGGCATCTTCTCCATCCTCGGCGAGCTGGCCCGCGGCGGCCTGCTGCACACCGACGTACCGACCGTGCACAGCCCGAGCATGGCCGAGGCCATCGCCCGGTGGGACATCACCCAGACCACCGACGAAGCGGTGCATACCTTCTTCCGCGCCGGGCCTGCCGGCATCCCGACGCAGACGGCCTTCAGCCAGTCGACGCGCTGGGACACGCTGGACGACGACCGCGCCAACGGCTGCATCCGCTCGGTCGAACACGCCTACTCGCAAGAAGGCGGCCTGGCCGTGCTCTACGGCAACATCGCGCTGGACGGTTGCGTGGTGAAAACCGCCGGCGTGGATGAATCCATCCACGTGTTCGAAGGCAACGCCCGCGTATTTGAGAGCCAGGACGCCGCGGTCAAGGGCATCCTGAACGACGAGGTCAAGCCGCGCGACGTGGTCATCATCCGCTACGAAGGCCCGAAGGGCGGCCCGGGCATGCAGGAAATGCTCTACCCGACCAGCTACCTGAAGTCCAAGGGCCTCGGCAAGGACTGCGCCCTGCTCACCGACGGCCGCTTCTCCGGCGGCACCTCGGGCCTGTCGATCGGCCACGCCTCGCCGGAAGCGGCCTCGGGCGGCGCCATCGGCCTGGTGCGCGACGGCGACAAGATCCTCATCGACATCCCCAACCGCAGCATCAACCTGCTGGTCTCGGACGAAGAGCTGGCCCACCGCCGCATCGAGCAGGACAAGCTTGGCTGGAAGCCGGCCAAGCCCCGTGCCCGCAAGGTGACCACGGCGCTCAAGGCCTACGCCCTCCTCGCCACCAGCGCCGACAAGGGCGCGGTGCGCAACAAGGCGATGCTGGACGGCTGAGCCTGCCTCGCTTGGTGATGATCAAAAGAGCCCGGCACCGCCGGGCTCTTTGTTTTCCATCCGCAGCGACGTGGCGCCGCAGATCACGTGGCTCGGCTTCTCGTAGGAGCGAGCTTGCTCGCGAAACGGGCGCGAACGATGGGCCCGCAGGGTGCGTTCGCGAAGCCATGCACCGGTGGTTTCGCCGTGGCGTGACCTCAGGCGGATTGTTCGCTTCGCTCCTGAATCCGCCCTACGTCGCTCATCAAGTACCGGGTGCTGGGGTTGATGTGAGCCGTGGGTTCGCTGCCCGGTTCGCCCGCAAGCGGGCTCCTACAGGAACGGCACGGTGGTTCGGCTCCTCGTAGGAGCGAGCTTGCTCGCGAAACGGGCCCGAACGATGGACCCGTAGGGTGCGTTCGCAAAGCCATGCACCGGTGGTTTCGCCGTGGTGTGGGCCTCAGGCGGATTGTTCGCTTCGCTCCTGAATCCGCCCTACGTCGCCCGTCCACGTACCGGGTGCTGGGGTTGATGTGAGCCGTGCGTTCGCTGCCCGGTTCGCCCGCAAGCGGGCTCCTACAGGAACGGCACGGTGGTTCGGCTTCTCGTAGGAGCGAGCTTGCTCGCGAAGCGGACGCGACCGCGGGTCCCGTAAGGGCATTCGCGAAGCCATGCACCCCCTGACGGCGTTCCGTCGCCGAGCAACGCAACGCGACAACCAACTCGCGTCTTCCGCCATCGCGCACTGTCCCGCCAACGATCCGGCCCTTAAGATTCGCGCTCTTTTTCACACCCGCGAGCGACGCCGTGAACCACACCGCCCCCGACACTCCCAACGACCTCGTCTATGGCCTCGATGAGCGGCCGCGGCCGTGGATCACCTTTCTCGCCGCGTTGCAGCACCTGCTGGCGATCATCGTGCCGATCGTCACGCCGGGTCTGCTGATCTGCCAGGCGATCGGCGTTTCGCCGCGCGATACCAACATCATCGTCTCGATGTCGCTGGTGATCTCGGGCATCGCCACCTTCGTGCAGTGCAAGCGCTTCGGGCCGCTCGGCGCGGGGCTGCTGATCGTGCAGGGCACGAGCTTCAACTTCGTCGGCCCGCTGATCGCCGGCGGGGTGCTGATGGTCAAGGAGGGCATGCCGGTCGAAGCGGTGATGTCGGCCATCTTCGGCGTGGTGATCGCGGGCTCGTTCATCGAGATGGGCGTCTCGCGCGTGCTGCCCTTCGTCAAGCGGCTGATCACACCGCTGGTGACCGGCATCGTGGTGCTGATGATCGGCCTCACGCTGATCAAGGTCGGCCTGATCAGCATGGGCGGCGGCTTTGCGGCCATGGGCAACGGGACCTTCGCCAGCGGCGAGAACCTGCTGCTGTCCGGCGTGGTGCTGGCGGCAATTGTGGTGCTCAACCGCATGCCGGTGGTGTGGATGCGCAGCTGCGCGATCATCATCGCGCTGGCCATCGGCTACGCGCTGGCCGCCTGGCTCGGACGGCTGGACTTCACCGGCATGCGCGAGGCGGCGCTGTTCCAGGTACCGATGCCGCTGCACTTCGGGCTGGGCTTCTCGTGGAGCCTGTTCATCCCGATGGTGGTGATCTATCTGGTGACCTCGCTCGAGGCGATCGGCGATATCACCGCCACCAGCAAGCTGTCGCGCCAGCCGGTCGAAGGGCCGCTCTGGATGCAACGGATCAAGGGCGGCGTGCTGGTCAACGGCGCCAATTCGCTGCTGGCCGGCCTGTTCAATACCTTCCCGAGTTCGGTGTTCGCGCAGAACAACGGCATCATCCAGCTCACCGGCATCGCCAGCCGCTACGTGGGCATGTGGATCGCGGTGATGCTGGTGCTGCTCGGCCTGTTCCCCGCCGTTGCCGGCGTGCTGCAGGCCGTCCCCGAGCCGGTGCTCGGTGGCGCCGCGCTGGTGATGTTCGGCGCGGTGGCCGCGGCGGGCATCAACATCCTGGCGGGCGTGCAGCTCGATCGCCGCGCGCTGCTGATCATCTCGGTGTCGCTGGCGCTTGGTCTGGGCTTTTCGCAGGTACCGGAATTCCTCGCCAACCTGCCGGCGGGCCTGCGCAGCGTGCTGGAATCGGGCGTGGCCACCGGCGGTCTCAGCGCGCTGATCATGAACTGGTTCCTGCCCGAATCGCCCGCGGCCGCCAAATCAGGCGAGTAATCGCACCACCTCATTGGCGATCGCCAGGGACGCCGTCAGCCCTGGCGATTCGATGCCGTACAGGTTCACCAGCCCGGCTACGCCATGCTGCGCGGGCCCGTCGAGGCGGAAGTCCGCCGCCGGCTCGCCGGGAACGCTGATCTTCGGCCGAATGCCGACATACGCCGGTTGCAGCGCGCCATCCGGCAGCCCGGGCCAGTAGCGGCGGATGGCCGGGTAGAAGCGCTCGGCACGGTGCGGATCGATCCGGTAATCCAGCGCGTGCACCCACTCGACGTCCGGACCGAAGCGCGCCTGGCCGCCGAGGCCCAGCGTCAGGTGCACGCCCAGGCCGCCCGGCTCAGGCAGCGGATACACCAGATGGTCGAACGGTGCACGGCCGGTCAGGCTGAAATAGCTGCCCTTGGCGAAATGGCGATCCGGCGCCGGCAATCCGGACCGTCTGGCCAGGACCGGCGCCTCGTGCCCCGCGCAGTTGACGACTTCGCGCGCGTGCAACCGCATCGGCTCGGCGCCACCGACCTCGACCTCGATCCCCTCGCCCACCGGCCGCAGCGAAACCACCGCAGCGTTCAGCGCCAGCACCGCGCCCGCCGTTTCGGCAGCGCCGAGCAACGCCAGCTGGTAGGCATGACTGTCGAGAATCCCGGTGCTCGGCGAGAACAACGCCGCGACGCCGGTGAGCGCCGGCTCCAGTGCGTGCAGCCCCGCCTCGTCGAGCCGTTGCAGGTCGTCGACGCCATTGTGCCGCGCCTGGCGTTCCAGGCGATCCAGCTCGCCGAGTTGCGCCGCATCGGTCGCCACGATCAGCTTGCCGCAGCGCCGGTACGGCACGCCGTGGCGGTCGCAGAAGCCATACAGCGCCTGGCGTCCCTGCACGCACAGACGCGCCTTGAGCGAGCCGGACGGGTAATACAGCCCGGCATGGATCACCTCGCTGCTGCGGGCACTGGTGCCGGTACCGATCGCGTCCGCCGCCTCGAGCATCAGCACCTCGCGACCGCTGCGGGCCAGCGCGCGTGCCACCGCCAGGCCCACCGCGCCGGCACCGATGACCACGCTTTCGATCCGCTCCATTCATCCGCTCCGCCGTTGCCGGGTGACCAGCCTGCCGAACGCGCCGGCGCCGAGCCAGCCTTCAGCTGATGCCGCGGTAACGGTCGGCGCGGTGATTGATCGCCAGCACGAGGTTCAGCGCCAGGGCGCCGAGGATCGACAGCAGCACACGGTCGGCCGGCACCAGCAGGATCGCCGCCAGCAGGATGCCGCCGTCCACGCCCATCTGGAACAGCCCCGCGCGCAGGCCGAAGCGCTCCTGCAGAAAGAGCGCCAGGATGTTCACCCCACCAAGGCTCGCCCGATGCCGGAACAGCATCAGCAGGCCCAGCCCCATCACGAAGCCGCCGAACAGCGCGGCGTAGAGGTCGTTCAGCCCGGCGATCGCCAGCCAGCCGGGCGTCAGCTCGGCGAACAGCGACACCAGCCCGACGGCGCAGACCGTCCGCAGCGTGAAGCGCCAGCCCATGCGCCACAGGGCCAGGCCGTAGAACGGCAGGTTGACCAGGAAAAACGCCATGCCGAAGGACCAGTCCAGCCCATAGTCGACCAGCAATGCCAGCCCGACCGTGCCGCCGGTCAGCAGCCCGGCGTGTGCGTAGAGGCTGATCCCCAGCGCGACCAGCGCCGTGCCCGAGACGAGCGCCAGAACATCTTCGACCGGCAGGTGACGGCTGCTGGACAGGTCGAGGGTATCGGGGTGGGACGAGGTGCGCATGGCGAGTCTCCGAGGGGGTCGGGGCATGATAGGCACTGCGCCGCACCTCGAAATTGGCCTGCGTCAAGACGAGGGAACACCGGCCGCGCCCGGCGGCCAAAGCTTCGAAACAGGAGAGCCCATGTCCCGCCCACTCACGATCGGCGTCATCGCCGATACCCATGGCCTGCTCCGTGAGGAAGCGATCGCCGCGCTACGGGGCTGCGATCGGCTGATTCATGCCGGCGACATCGGCAAGCCGGAGATCCTGACGACGCTGGCGGCACTGGCGCCGCTGGACGTGATTCGCGGCAACAACGACGAGACACTGCCGTGGGCCGCCGACCTGCCGGACGTGCTCGACCTGGAGCTGGAGGGGGTTCGCATCTACCTGCTGCATGACCGCAAGCAGCTGGCGTTCGACCCGGCGGCGCGCGACGTGCAGGTAGTGATCGCCGGCCACTCGCACAAGCCGCTGATCGAGACGCGCAACGCGGTGCTTTACCTGAACCCCGGCAGCGCCGGGCCGCGGCGCTTCAGCCTGCCGATCAGCGTGGCGTACCTGAGGCTCGACGATGGCCGGGCCGAGGCGGAGCTGGTGACACTCGGCTAGCGCCGCTCCCACACTTCGCAGGCGTAAGCCGGCCGGCCTTCCTCGGCGGCATGCTCGATGCGCGAGACCCGGCGCCAGTCGGCTTCGGTCCAGTCGGGGAAGAACACATCGCCTTCGGGCGCGAGGTCGATTCGCGTCAGGTACAGCCGGGCGGCGGACGGCAGGGCCTCGGCGAACAGCTGCGCGCCGCCGATCACCATCAGCTCGCTCGCGCCCTGCTCGTCGGCCCACTCATCGGCACGCACGACGGCGCGCTCGAGGCTGTCGAAGGTCTCGGCGCCCTCGTACCGCAGGCCGGACTGGCGACTGACCACTAGGTTGAGACGACCCGGCAACGGCCGGCCGAGCGATTCGAACGTCTTGCGACCCATGAGGGTGGGTTTGCCGAGCGTCACCGACTTGAAGTACTTGAGTTCCGCTGGCAAATGCCAGGGCATGGCGTTGTCGCGGCCGATCACGCCATTGCGGGCGACCGCCACGATGAGGCTGAGGGGGTGTCGTGTATTCATGGCGGCGGAGCATAGCAGAGCCCGCCGAGCGACCGTCCGTCAGAAAACGGTCGCTGTCACCGCGGCGTCACGTACTCGTTGTCGAAGCGTCGACAAACCGTCACTCGCCGCGGGCAGCCTTTGGCGCATCCACCACAAGGAGAACACCATGTCCCGCCTCCGTTCGCCGCTGCGCCAGCCGATGATCGGCACCCTGATCGCTTGCCTGCTCACGCCCCTCGCCGCCCAGGCCGCCGGACCGAACGACTCGGTGCGCGAGGCCATCGACTGGGCCGAACGTCGCGCCCCCGGCTTCAACGGCAAGCCCGACGCCAAGCCACTGGTGATCGCCCACCGCGGTGCCAGCGGCTACGTGCCCGAGCACACGCTGGCGTCGTATGCGCTGGCCATTCTGCAGGGCGCCGACTACGTCGAGCCGGACCTTGTCATGACGCGCGACGGCCACCTGATCGCGCGCCACGACAACGAACTGGGCCTGACCACCGACGTCTCGCAACGCCCGGAATTCGCCGATCGCCAGCGCACCCAGGTGATCGACGGCAGCGAGCTGACCGGCTGGTTCACCGAAGACTTCACCCTGGCCGAGATCAAGCAACTGCGCGCCATCGAGCGCATCCCGCAGGTACGCCCCGGCAACGCGCGGATGGACGGCGCCTTCGAGGTCCCGACCCTGCAGGAGATCATCGACCTGGTGAAGACGCTGCAACTGAGCGAAGGCCGGCGCATCGGCCTGTACCCGGAAACCAAGCACCCGACGCACTTCCAGCAGCTGGGCCTGGCCATGGAGCGCCCGCTGGTGCGCACCCTCGAGCGCAACGGCTATCTGGGCCGCTGGTCGCCGGTGTACATCCAGTCGTTCGAGGTGGATAACCTCAAGACGCTCAACGAACTGACCGACCTGCGCCTGGTCCAGCTGTTCGGCGGCGGCCAGCCGTACGACCAGACCGTGCGCGGCACCGACCTGACCTACGCCAAGATGGCCACCGCCGAAGGGCTCGAGGCCATCGCCCAGTACGCCGACGGCGTTGGCCCGGACAAGAGCTACATCATCCCGCGCGACGCCAGCGGCAACCTCGGCTCGCCGACCGACTTCGTCCCCAACGCCCACGCGGCCGGGCTGAAAGTCCACCCCTACACCTTCCGCGCCGAGAACGCCTTCCTGCCGGCCAACCTGCGCAGCAGCGACCAGCCGGACGAACGCGGCGACATCGAGGCCGAAATCCGCGCCTTCCTCGACGCCGGCATCGACGGCCTGTTCATCGACCACCCGGACATCGCCGTACGCCTGCGCGAGCAGCAGGACTGACCGACGGAACCGAAGCGCTGAACAGCCAAGGACGGCTTCGGCCACGTAGGGCGGATTCAGGAGCGAAGCGAACAATCCGCCTGAGGCCACGCCACCGCGGAACCATCGGTGCATCGCTTCGCGAATGCACCTCTACGGGCCGCCGTTCCGCCACCCCAACCGCTTCGCGAGCAAGCTCGCTCCTACGAGAAAACCAAAACCACCGCGCTGTTCCCTGTAGGAGCCCGCTTGCGGGCGATCCGGGCCACGGGCGCATGGCTTACATCAAGCCCCAGCACCCGGTACATGGACGGGAGACGTAGGGCGGATTCAGTAGCGAAGCGAACAATCCGTCTGGCGCCATGCAACGACGAAACCGCCGGTGCATTGCTTCGCGAATGCACCCTACGGCCCAGGCCTTCCGCACGGCCTGATCGCCAGCAAGCTGGCTCTTACGGACTCCCCTGTGCGGTAGGCCCGCCAGGTTCATGGCGCCGCCGGCCTCAGCGAATCACGCCCGCCTCACGCAGCGCCTTCAGGCTTGCCTCGTCTTTGCCCAGCACCCGCCCGAGGACCGCGTCGGTGTGCTCGCCGTGTAGCGGCGGCGCCTTCGCTTCGACGGTGGGCGTGCGGGAGAACCGCAGCGGGCTGCGGACCATGCGCACTTCGCCGGCGACCGGATGCTCGACCGACATGACCAGGTCGCGGTAGCGCGCGGTGTCCGAGGCGAACGCCTGCTCCAGGTTCTTCACCTCGCCGACCGGGATGCCCTGCTCGCGCAGCGCGGCGATCAGGGCGTCGCTCGTCCATGCCATGAAGGCCTCCTGCAGGATCGGCAGCAGCACCTCACGGTTGCGCGTGCGCCCTTCGTTGCGCGCGAAGCGGTCGTCGGCGTACAGCTCGGGGCGCTCGAGCACCGCCTCGCACAGCCGGCGGTATTGCTCGTCGTTGCCCACCGCCAATGCGATGGAACCATCGGCCGTGTTGAACAGCTGGTACGGCACGATGCTGGCGTGCGCATTGCCGTAGCGCTGGGGGACCTTGCCAGTGTTGAGGTAGCCCGAGGCGACGTTGGCCAGGAAGTGCATGGCGCTGTCCGACAGGGCGACGTCGATCGACTGGCCGAGGCCTGACTTCTCCCGCTCGTACAGCGCACCGAGGATGCCTTGCACCGCGTTCATGCCCGTCACCAGGTCGACGAAGGCGACGCCCAGCCGCATCGGCTCGCCGTCCTTGTCGCCGGTGATCGACATGAAGCCGCTCTCGGCCTGGATGATGAAGTCGTAACCCGGGCGGTTCTCCAGCGGATTGTTGCGCCCGTAGCCGCTGATCGAGCAGTGGATGAGCCGCGGATTGAGCGCTGACAGCGTCGCGTAGTCCAGCCCCAGGCGCTCGAGGCTGGCCGGCAGGAAGTTTTCCACGACGATGTCCGCCTGCGCCGCCAGGTCGAGGATGAGCTGGCGCCCTTCGGGCTTGCGCATGTCCACCGCCAGGCTCTGCTTGTTGCGATTGGCGCCGAGGTAGTAGGTCGAAATGCCCGCCTTGGCCGGCGGCATCCAGATGCGGGTGTCGTCGCCGGCGTTGACGTGCTCGATCTTCCACACCTCGGCGCCCAGGTCGGCCAGCGTCATGGTCGACCAGGGGCCGGCCAGGATGCGCGTCAGGTCGAGGACTTTGATGCCTTGCAGAATGCTCACGAAATGCTCCTTTGGCGGTCGCCGTTGAACGGCCAGTATGGACGAAGCGCCGGCGACTGGCCGAGTGGCAGGGAGGCGAACGCAACAAGCGGGGCGGTAATCGGCCGCTCGCCGTGGCGAGTCCTGCATGCCGGCTATGCTGATCGAACGGTCGCCGCTTCGTGCCGGCCGCGCCGCACCGACAACTAGAAGAAAAGGAACCGCGCAATGACACTCTCCTTCAAGCGTGCCCTCCAGGCGCTCCTGCTGGGCGCCGCCCTCCCGCTCGCCACCCTCGCCCACGCTGAATGGCCGACCGACAACATCCGCCTGGTGGTGCCCTACGCCCCTGGCGGCACCACCGACATCCTCTCGCGCAAGGTCGCCGACATGCTGCAGAAGGAGCTCGGCACCGTGGTGGTGGAAAACCGCCCCGGCGCCGGCTCGACCATGGCCACCGCGCAGCTCGCGCGCGGCGGGCGCGGCGCCGACCACACCATCGTCATGGCTTCGCCCGGCCACACCATCGGGCCGATGATCTACAAGAGCCTGCCGTATGACCCGGTCAAGGACTTCCGCTTCATTCGCAACGTCATCGAGATCCCGAACGTCATGGTCGTCCCGGCAGACAGCCCGTACGACAGCGTCGGCGAGTTCATCGAGGCGGCGAAGAACAAGGAAATGACCTTCAGCTCGGCGGGGGTCGGCAGCTCGATCCACATGTCCGGCGAGCTGTTCAAGACGCTGACCGGCACCAACATGACCCACGTGCCCTTCCGTGGCAGCGGCGAGGCGCTGCCGGCGTTGCTCAGCGGCGACGTGGACGTGTCCTTCGAGAACCTGCCGACCGTGCTGCCGCACATCCAGTCCGGCAAGCTCAAGGCGCTGGCGGTCACCTCCAAGGAGGCTTCGCCCTTTCTTCCCGGCGTCGAACCGATCTCGACGATCGCCGCCGACCAGGGCCTCGGCGACTTCGCCACCACCGCCTGGTTCGGTGTGATCGCGGATGACTCGATGCCCGACGAGGCCGTGCAGAAGCTCCAGGCCGCGCTCGACAAGATCGTCGCCGACCCGCAGTTCCTGACCTTCATCGAGCAGTTCGGCGGGGAGCCGGCGGAACAGGCGGGCGATGCCTTCCGCCAGTACGTTGCCGACGACGTGCAGCGCTGGAGCCGCGTGGCCGGCGCAGCGCAGCTCGACTGAGCGGTGGCCGTAGATGACTGACGCTCCCCGCTCGCGCTGGGCCAATCCTGACGTCTGGCTCGGCGCCTTCTGGCTGCTGGCGGCGCTGGCGTTCGTGCTGTACCTGGTGCCCAACCACATCGACGAGGCGCCGATGGTCGAGAACCCGATGCAGTCGCCGCGCTGGCTGCCGAGCCTGGCCGGGTGGCTGATCGTCGCCCTGTCGCTGGGGCTGATCGCCGATGCGCTGACGCGGCCCCTGTCCGCCGCCGCCTCGGAGACGGCGGGCGAGCGCAGCGGCGCAGGGCGCGTCCTGCTGATGCTGATCGCGCTCGGCACCTACTGGTTGCTGCTCGAACTGCTGGGCGCGATCGCCACAGGCATCCTCGCCACGCTCATCCTGTTCGCCGCCCATCCGGTCCGCACAGTCTGGCTCTACGGACTGGCGATCGCGCTGCCGTGGCTGGTGTGCCTGCTGTTCATCCACGTGCTGAACGTCCCGTTGCCGTCCGGCACGCTGTGGGACTGACCGGCGCACGACGCGAGTCCGCCTATGGAAGGTATGCAAGAAGTCCTGGCCCTGTTCCTGAGTGTCGACAACTTCGTCGCGATCGGCGTCGGCGTGCTGATCGGTGTGGTCGTCGGCGCCATCCCCGGCCTGACCGCGACGATGGCGGTGGCGCTGGCGCTGCCCTTCACCTTTTCGCTCGAGCCGATCACCGCGATCCTGCTGCTGGTCGGCATCTACAAGGGCGGCATGTACGGCGGTTCGATCACCGCCATCCTGATCCACACGCCCGGTTCGCCCGCCTCGGCCTGCACCCTGCTCGACGGTTATCCGCTGACGCAGCAGGGCAAGGCCGGCAAGGCGTTGCAGATGGCGCTGTACTCGTCCTGCATCGCCGACCTGCTGTCGAACCTGGCGCTGATCCTGTTCGCCTCCTACCTGGCCAAGATCGCGCTCAACTTCGGCCCGCCGGAGTTCTTCTGGCTGATCTGCTTCTCGCTGACGATCATCGTCTCGGTGGCCGGCGACTCGGCGATCAAGGGGCTGATCGCCGCGAGCCTCGGGGTGATCGTGTCCTGCATCGGCATGGACATGGTCTACGGCAGCCAGCGGCTGACCTTCGACAACTTCAACCTGATGGACCGGGTGGCCTTCATCCCGCTGCTGATCGGCCTGTTCGCCGTACCCGAGGTGATCGATTTCTACCTCAAGAAGGCCGCGCCACACGTGCGCGCCAGCAATACCGGCAAGGGCCTGACCGGCGGCGAACTCAAGCGCAGCCTCAAGACCATCGTGCGCGGCAGCCTGATCGGCGTGATCATCGGCGCCATCCCCGGCACGGGCGCCACCGCGGCTTCGTTCATTTCCTACAGCGACGCCAAGCGGCGCTCGCCCAACCGCGCCAACTTCGGCAAGGGTGAGCTGGACGGTGTGGCGGCAGCCGAGTCAGGCAACAACGGCGTGGCGGGGGCGACGCTCATTCCGCTGCTGTCGCTGGGCATTCCGGGCGACGTGATCACGGCGATCATCCTTGGCGCCTTCATGATCCACGGGCTCACGCCCGGTCCGGTGCTGTTCCAGGAGAACCTGACGCTGGTCTACGCGCTGTTCTGCGGCATCATGCTGAGCTCGGCGGTGCTGCTGGTGGTGGGCCGCGGCGTGATCCGCTACTTCTCGCTGGTGGCCGACATTCCGAAGGAGATCCTGCTGCCGATCGTGCTGATGTTCTGCGTCTACGGCAGCTTCGCGGTGAACAACAGCCTGTTCGATGTCGGCCTGATGCTGCTGTTCGGCGTGGTCGGCTACCTGTTCAACCGCACCGGCTTCGCGACGGCGCCGTTCCTGCTGGGGTTCATCCTCGGGCCGATGTTCGAGGACAACCTGCGGCGCACGCTGCTGATCGGTCACGGCGATCCGATGATCTTCTTCCGCGGCCCGATCACCTGGCTGTTCATCGTGCTGACGGTGTTGTCGCTGTTCTTCGCGCTGCGTCGCTACTGGCTCGATCGGCGCCAGGCAGCGGCCTGACCGAGGCGGGGCGATCGGCAGGTGGACGGGGGAAATTCGGAGGGGAATGCGAGACGGGCCGCGTAAGCGGCCCGTCGAGACATCACTGGCGGCTGGCGACCCGTTGCAGGTTCTCGTTGATCTTGAACAGCACGATCATCAGCTCGCACCACATGCGCGTTCCGATCAGGCCGCCGATCAGGATGGCAAGGCTGATCCAGATGCCGCCGCCGCTGAACAGGTTGAACAGCGCACCCACGACCACGCCGATCATGCCGCCCCAGTACAGCAGCACGATGATTTTTGGCGTAAGCATGGCGTCGAAGAAGAAAGCGTTTTTCATGGCAGAAATCCTTTTGCAAATGCACAGGACAGCGAGAAGCGCTGCGCGGCGAATAGGCCTGTCCCTGGCTGATTGAGAAGTGCGACGCCGACCGGTGTGATCGGCGGCGGCGATAGTAGCCGAACCCAAATCGCACGAGCGGACTCCCATCACCTTTCGGGACGGTTATTCTCAGGCCGACCCCATCGATGAGAAACCGCGTGCCTGCACCTCAGCCAACCCCGCTATCGCCCTTCGACCGTCTGTGGCTCACCGAGGCCGTGCGCCTGCGCGAACAGCACGCCGGCCCGCTGGAAGACGGCGAAGCCAACCGCCACGCCCGCCAGCAGGGCGGCGACGCGGCCGACCTGATCGAGGCCCGGGCCCTCTGGCTGGCCCGGCGCGACGGGCTGGACCAGGCGCTGCGGCACTGGCAGCAAGGCGCGCGGCTGGCGCGCTATCTGCTCGCAGCGCTGGCGCTGTTCATCGGCGCCGGGCTGGCGTACTCGGCCCTTGGCGATGGCGTGCGGCCGGTCAACGTGTTCTGGGCGCTGGGCAGCCTGCTCGGGTTGAACCTGCTGACCTTGCTCGGCTGGCTCGCCGGCTTCGTCTTCGCTGGCGACGGCAACGGTGCGCTGGGCCGGTTGTGGCTGTGGCTCAGTCGCCTGCTGGCACGCGACGCCCGCGCGGCGCACCTGGCGCCGGCGCTGCTCAGCCTGCTCGAACAGCGCCGCCTGAGCCGCTGGCTGCTCGGCAGCGGCGCCAACAGCTTCTGGCTGCTGGCAATGAGCGCGGCGCTGCTGGGGCTGCTGGCGCTGATGGCGACCCGGCAGTACGGCTTCGTCTGGGAAACGACCATCCTTGGCGAGCGCACCTTCATCGGCCTGACCCAGGCGCTCGGCGTCGTCCCCGGCCTGCTCGGCTTCAGCACGCCGGATGCCGGCCAGATCGCCGCCAGCAGCGGTGTCGCCACACCCGATGCCCGGCATGCATGGGCCGGCTGGCTGGTCGGCGTGACGCTGGTCTACGGCTGGCTACCGCGCGCGCTGCTCACCGCCCTGTGCGGCTGGCGGTGGCGACGCGGTCGGGCCGCGCTCCGGCTCGATCCGTCGCTGCCGGCCTACCGACTGCTGCGCGAACGGCTGCAACCCTCGAGCGAACGACTCGGCATCGCCGATCCGGCCCCCGCAGCCCTGCATGCGCCGGCCTCCGGCCGTCAGCTCGACGGTAGCGAGGGGGCCGTGCTGGTCGCCATCGAGCTTGACCCTCACGTTTCCTGGCCGCCCGCACTGCCCGCTGGCATCGCCGACGCCGGTGTGCTCGACGAGCGCGAGCAGCGCCACCGCCTGCTCGACCAGCTCACCCGCTACCCACCCGAGCGCCTGGCGATCGCCTGCGATCCGCGCCGCTCGCCGGATCGCGGCACGCTCGGGCTGATCGGTGAACTGTCGCGCTGCGCGGGCCAGACGCGCGTCTGGCTGCTGCAACCGCTGACGGGGCAGGCGCTGGACAGCGCGCGCCTCGGCGACTGGCACGACGCGCTCGACCGGCTGGGCATCGCCCACCAGGCCGCTGCGCCATTGCAATGGCTGGAGACCGGGCATGATTGAGCCGCATCCCATTCATGGTGATCGCCCGCTTGCCGAGCAGAACCCGCGCTACGGCAAGAGATCGCCCGCAAGCGGGCTCCTACAGAAACGGATTGGCGAACACAGGCGCGGTGCGGCAGCTGAGCGACCTGCCTGCGGGGAGCGCCTGCCATGACCGCGCCGCTGAAGCTCGCCGTGGTCGGCCACACCAACGTCGGCAAGACCTCGCTCCTACGCACCCTCACGCGCGACGCCGGCTTCGGCGAGGTGTCGCACCGGCCGAGCACCACCCGCCATGTCGAGGGCGCCCGGCTGTCGGTCGATGGCGAGCCGCTGCTGGAACTGTTCGACACGCCCGGCCTCGAGGATGCGATCGCGCTGCTCGATTACCTCGAGCGCCTCGACCGGCCCGGCGAACGGCTCGACGGGCCCGCCCGGCTAGCGCGGTTCCTGGACGGCGCCGAAGCACGGCAGCGGTTCGAACAGGAAGCGAAGGTGCTGCGCCAACTGCTCCTGTGCGACGCCGGGCTCTATGTCATCGATGCCCGCGAGCCGGTGCTGGCCAAGTACCGGGACGAGCTGGCGGTGCTGGCCGGCTGCGGCAAGCCGCTGCTGCCGGTGCTCAACTTCGTGCAGGCGCCGGGCGTGCGGGAAAACGAATGGCGCGAAGCCATGGCCCGCCTGGGCCTGCATGCCCTGGTGCGCTTCGATACCGTCGCACCGCCCATCGACGGCGAGCGACGCCTGTACGAAAGCCTGGCGCTGATGCTGGAACACGCCCGGCCGCGCCTGCATCGCCTGATCGAGCATCATCAGGCGCAGGGCCAGGCGCGGCATGAAGCCGGTGCCCGGCTGATCGCCGACCTGCTGCTCGATGTCGCGGCCACGCGTCACGGCGTCAGCGCCGACCCCGAACGCGAGCGCCTCGCCATCGGCGAACTGCACCAGGCGGTGCGCGCCCGCGAGCAGCGCTGCGTCGAGGCGCTGCTGCGGCTGTATGCCTTTCGTCCGGGCGATGCGGTCGCCGCCGACCTGCCGCTCAGCGAAGGACGCTGGGGCGACGACCTGTTCAACCCGGAAACCCTGCGCCAGCTGGGCGTGCGGGTCGGCAGCGGCATGGCGGCCGGTGCGGCGGCCGGTGCCGGTGTCGACCTGCTGGTCGGCGGCATCACGCTCGGCGCGGCCGCGCTGATCGGTGCGCTGGCTGGCGGTGGCGCGCAGACTGCGCGCCACTACGGCGAGCGCCTGCTCGGCAAGCTCAAGGGCCAGCGCGAACTGACCGTCGACGACGCCGTGCTGCGTCTGCTGGCGCTGCGCCAACGTCAGCTGCTCAAGGCCCTGGCGGCCCGGGGCCACGCGGCGACCGACGCCATCCGCCTGGAAACGCCGCAGGACAAGGCCTGGCGCGAAGGCCGCCTGCCCGAACCGCTGCTGCGTGCCCGTGCTCACCCGACGTGGTCCAGCCTCACCCCGCGCGCACGCCTCGACGACGCCGACCGCACCCGCGCCCTCGACGCGCTCACCCGGGCGATCCTGGACGACTGAGCGCCGCCGGCCATCGCTCCGTCCGAACCGGGCGGTGCATGGCTTCGCGAATGCACCCGGCGAGTGACCGCCGCGGCGACAGCCAGGGCGCGTTAAGAAACGCAGCGAACGATCCGCCAGGCAGCGCGTAATCGCCAAGCGCCGGTAGCGTGCTTTTGCGCAGAGGCGCCGTGCATGAATGCACGCGGCGCTTTACCGCTGCGGTTGTAGGCGATAACCGAACGCTCTGCGTGGGTCGCGGTTGCCGGCTGCCGATCCCCTGCTACGTTTAGTCGTATAACGATAAGAACAAGAGCGACCCCATGCCCCGCAGTCAGGACCCGATCCGCACTGCCCGCCCCTCGCTGCCGCGCGCCGAATGCTTCGGTCCGACGGCCGAAAGCCTTTTCTCACCGCTTGTTCGCCCCGCCGCCGCCTCGGCGCCGGCATTCCTGTACGCCCAGACACTCGCCGCGCGGTCATCCGCCGCCGGCGTTCACGGTCCGTCAATCCATCGTTCCGTCCGCACAGACCGACCTATCCGGCCGGCCGTTGCGGCTTCGTCCCCAAGGAGGAGAAACGCATGAAGCGTTCAGCAATCGCAATGGCCGTCCTGGCCGCCGCCACGCTCCCGGCCGGCGCCGCGGAAATTTCCGATGGCAAGGTGAAGATCGGCATCCTCAACGACCAGTCCGGCGTGTATGCCGACTTCGGCGGCAAGTGGTCGGTGGAAGCCGCGAAAATGGCGGCCGAGGACTTCGGCGGCAAGGTGCTGGGTGCGCCGATCGAGATCATCGACGCCGACCACCAGAACAAGCCGGACATCGCCTCGAACATCGCGCGCAAGTGGTACGACACCGAGCAGGTCGACTCCATCATGGAGCTGACCACCTCGTCGGTGGCGCTGGCGGTGCGCAACATCAGCGAGCAGAAGGAAAAGATCGACCTGGTGACCGGCGCGGCGACGACCGAACTGACCGGTGAACAATGCTCGCCCTATGGCTTCCACTGGGCGTACGACACCCACGCGCTGGCGGTCGGTACCGGCGGTGCGCTGGTGTCCCAGGGTGGCGACACCTGGTACTTCCTGACCGCCGACTACGCCTTCGGCTACTCGCTGGAGGATCAGACCAGCGACTTCGTGAAGCAGAAAGGCGGCGAGGTCCTCGGGTCCGTCCGCCATCCGCTGGGCACCAACGATTTCTCCTCGTTCCTGCTCCAGGCGCAGGCCAGCGGTGCCGAGGTGGTCGGGCTGGCCAACGCCGGGCTCGATACCGCCAACGCGATCAAGCAGGCGGCCGAGTTCGGCATCGTCGCCAGCGGCCAGCGCCTCGCCGCGCTGCTGTTCACCCTGTCGGAAGTGCACGGCCTGGGGCTCGAGGCCGCCCAGGGGCTGACCCTGACCGAGAGCTTCTACTGGAACCGCGACGAGGCCTCGCGCGAATTCGGCAAGCGCTTCTATGAGCGCACCGGGCGCATGCCGAACATGGTCCATGCCGGGACCTACTCGGGCGTGCTGCAATACCTCAAAGCCATCGAGAAGGCCGGCACCGACGCCACCAAGCCGGTCGCCCAGGTGATGCACGAGATGCCGGTCGACGACTTCTTCGCACGCGGGGCCAAGGTGGGCGCCAACGGGCGGCTGATCAGCGACGTCTACCTGATGGAGGTGAAGACGCCCGAAGAGAGCAAGGAGCCGTGGGACTACTACAAGGTCCTGGCGACGGTGCCGGGCGCCGAGGCGTACATCGACCCGGCCCAGAGCGGCTGCGACCTGGCCAAGCCATGAGCGGCGCGGCACATGAACTGACGGCCGCCGCGCCGGCCGAGGCGCCGGTGGTGCTCTCGGCGCGCGGGCTGTGCCGCGCGTTCGGCGGCTTCGTCGCGGTGAACAAGGTCGACCTGGACGTGCGCCATGCGCGCGTCCACGCCCTGATCGGCCCCAACGGCGCGGGCAAGACGACGGTCTTCAACCTGCTGACCAAGTTTCTCCAGCCCACCGCCGGGACCATCCGCCTGCTCGATCGCGACATCACCCGGACCGACCCGGCGAAGGTAGCGCGGATGGGCCTGGTGCGCTCGTTCCAGATATCGGCGGTGTTCCCGCACCTGACGGTGCTGGAGAACGTGCGCGTCGCACTGCAGCGACCGGCCGGGCTGGCCACGCAGTTCTGGCTGCCGCTGCGCAGCCTGGACCGCCTGAACGAGCGCGCCATGCAGCTGATCGAAACGGTCGGCCTGCAGGACGCTCACGACTGCCCCGCCGCCGACCTGTCCTACGGTCGCAAGCGGGTGCTGGAAATCGCCACCACGCTGGCGCTCGACCCCAAGGTGCTGCTGCTCGACGAACCCATGGCCGGCATGGGCCACGAGGACGTCGAGGTGGTCGCCGCGCTGGTTCGCGAGGTGGCCGCCACGCGCGCGGTGCTGATGGTCGAGCACAACCTCAAGGTGGTGGCCGACCTCTGCGATGAAGTCACGGTGCTGCAGCACGGGGAAATCCTCACCTCCGGCGACTACCGCAGCGTCAGCGAAGACCCGCGCGTGCGCGAAGCCTACATGGGGACCGACCATGACTGACGCCACGGCACTGCTCCAGGTACGCGGGCTCAACGCCTGGTACGGCGAAAGCCATGCGCTGCACGGCATCGACCTCGACGTGAAGCAGGGCGAGACGGTGACGCTGCTCGGCCGCAACGGCGTCGGCAAGACCACCACCCTGCGCGCGATCATGGGCATCCTGCAAAAGCGCACCGGCAGCATCGTCTTCGACGGCAAGGACATGATGCCGGTGCCGCTGCACAAGGCCGCCCATGTCGGGCTCGGCTTCGTGCCGGAAGAGCGCGGCATCTTCGCCAACCTCTCGGTCGAGGAAAACCTCACCCTGCCGCCAGTGGTCGCCGAAGGCGGCATGTCGGTCGAGGAAATCTACACGCTGTTCCCCAACCTGGAGGCGAGGCGCCACAGCCCCGGCACCAAGCTTTCCGGCGGCGAACAGCAGATGCTGGCGATCGCCCGCATCCTGCGTACCGGCGCGCGGCTGCTGCTGCTCGACGAGCCCACCGAAGGGCTGGCGCCGGTGATCGTTCAGCGCATCGGCGAGGTGCTGCAAACGCTCAAGGCGCGCGGCATGACCATCCTGCTGGTGGAGCAGAACTTCCGCTTCGCCAGCAAGGTCGCCGACCGCTTCTATGTGATCGATCACGGGCAGGTCATCGACAGCTTCCACGTCGACCAGCTGCCCGACCGCATGGCGGCGCTCAACGAAGCGCTGGGAGTCTGAGCATGATCTTCGATATTCCCATCCAGGCCTTTCTCGGCCAGCTGTTGATCGGCCTGATCAACGGCTCGTTCTACGCCATGCTCAGCCTCGGGCTGGCGATCATCTTCGGCCTGCTGAACGTCATCAACTTCGCCCACGGCGCGCAGTACATGGTCGGCGCCTTCGTCGGCTACCTGCTGCTGACCTGGTTCGGCATCGGTTACTGGCCGGCGCTGCTGCTGGCGCCGCTGGTGGTGGGGCTGGCGGGCATGCTGGTCGAACGACTCGCCCTGTCGCGCCTGTACGACCTCGATCACCTCTACGGCCTGCTCTTCACCTTCGGGCTGGCGCTGGTGCTGGAAGGGGCGTTCCGCTACTGGTTCGGCGCGTCGGGCAAGCCCTACGCCACGCCGGAGGCGCTGTCGGGCGGCTACAACCTGGGCTTCATGTTCCTGCCCAAGTACCGCGGCTGGGTGGTGGTGGCCTCGCTGATCGTCTGCATCGGCACCTGGCTGCTGATCGAGAAGACGCGGCTCGGCGCCTACCTGCGCGCGGCGAAGGAGAACCCCACGCTGGTGCGCGCCTTCGGCATCAACGTGCCGCTGCTGCTGACGCTCACCTACGGGCTGGGTGCCGGCCTCGCGGGCTTCGCCGGCATCCTCGCCGCGCCGATCTACCAGGTCAGCCCGCTGATGGGCACCAACCTGATCATCGTCGTCTTCGCGGTGGTGGTGGTCGGCGGCATGGGCTCGATCCTCGGCGCGATCATCACCGGCTACATGCTCGGCATCCTCGAAGGGCTGACCAAGGTGTTCTACCCCGAGGCGTCGAACATCGTCATTTTCGTCATCATGGCGATCATCCTGCTGGTCCGCCCGGCAGGTCTGATGGGGAGGGAGGCCTGACATGGCCGCGATCATGACCACGACCACCCGCTCACGCCGCCGCAAGGCGATCAACGCCGAAACCGTGCTGATCGCCCTTGGCGTGCTCGCACTGGTGCTGGCGCCGCTGTACGTCTACCCGGTGTTCCTGATGAAGGTGCTGTGCTTCGCGCTGTTCGCCTGCGCCTTCAACCTGCTGCTCGGCTACACCGGCATCCTCTCGTTCGGCCATGCCGCCTTCTTCGGAGGCGCGGCCTATTTCACCGCGCATGCGGTCAAGGAATGGGGCCTGACGCCCGAGCTCGGCATCCTCGTCGGGGTGGCGGGCGCGGCCGTGCTGGGCCTGGTGATCGGGTTCCTGGCCATCCGCCGGCAGGGCATCTACTCGACGATGATCACCCTCGCCCTGGCGCAGATGTTTTTCTTCTTCTGCCTGCAAGCGCCCTTCACCCACGGCGAGGACGGCATCCAGGGCGTGCCGCGCGGCCATCTGTTCGGGCTGATCGACCTGTCCGAGTCGATGAACATGTACTTCTTCGTGCTGGCGGTGTTCCTGCTCGGTCTGCTGGCGATCTGGCGCATCGTCAACTCGCCGTTCGGGATGATCCTCAAGTCGGTGCGCGAGAACGAGAGCCGCGCCATTTCCCTCGGCTATTCGGTGCGCCGCTACAAGCTGGCGGCATTCGTGATGTCCGCGGCGCTCACCGGGCTCGCCGGCGGGCTGAAGGCGATCGTCTTCCAGTTCGCGACGCTCACCGACGTGAGCTGGCACATGTCCGGCGAGGTGGTGCTGATGACGCTGCTCGGCGGTATCGGCACGCTGATCGGGCCGATCTTCGGCGCCGCCTTCGTCACCACGCTGAGCAACTACTTCGCGACCTCGCAGCTGCCGGTGACGCTGGTGACCGGCGTGATCTTCATGGTCTGCGTGCTGGTCTTCCGCCGCGGCGTGATCGGCGAGTTCTATGCGTCGCGGCTGGGGCGCCGGCTGAGCCAGCCGAAGACCGAGCACTGCGCCGAGGACGAGCCGCCGCGTAGCTGACCGGGCCACTCGCCACGCCTGGCCGGCCTGGCGAGTCCCGGCACTTCAGCGTTGTGCCGGGACACAGCCGATCATGCGGCGCCTTCGAGGTGGCCGTGCAGATCGACGAACTGCTGGGTCAGCTTGTGCCGCGGATCGAAATGAATCAGCGGCATGCAGACCTGGTGCGACTCGCGCATGCGCACCGAGCTCATCAGGTATACCGGCAACACCGGCAGGCCTTCGGCGAACAGCTCGTCGATCATCTGTTGCGGTAGCGCGGCGCGCGGCTGGAACTGGTTGACCACGATGCCCTCGACCACCAGGGCCTCGTTGTGGTCCTCCTGCAACTCCTCGATCTCATCGAGCAGGCTGTACAGCGCCTGACGGGAGAAGCTGTCGCAATCGAACGGAATCAGGCAGCGGTCGGCGGCGATCAAGGCCGAGACGGTGAAGAAGTTCAGCGCCGGCGGCGTGTCCAGGTAGATGCGCTCGTAGTCCCCGGCGAGGCCATCGAGCAACTTCTTCAGCTTGTTGATCTTGTGCTTGGCTTCGAGCTTGGGTTGCAGGTCCGCCAGCTCGGCGGTCGCGGCGATCAGGTGAAGGTTGTCGAAACGGGTCTCGCTGATCGGTGGCCGGGCCTTCTTGCCGGCCGCGCCGCCGGCGAGCACCTGCTTGAAGAAATCGGCGATGCCGGTCGGCAGGTCATCGCCGGTCAGTCCCGTCAGGTAGTGGCTGGAATTCCCCTGGGCGTCGAGGTCGATCAGCAACGTGCGATACCCCTGCGCGGCGCTCACGGCGGCCAGGTTGCAGGCGATGCTCGACTTGCCGACACCCCCCTTCTGATTGAACACGACCCGTCGCATGCCTTGGCTCCCTTCTGTTCGGACTGACCGAGTCTATACGGCATTCGGTGACAGGGCGGCGATGCGGGCCGGCCGCGCGCTTTTCGCTCAGGCCAATTCCAACACTTCGGGCCGCTGCGGTGGCGAGTCCTCGGGCTGTGGCTCGACCGGCGTCGTCAATCGCACAGCCCAGAGCGAAGCCAGCACCAGCAAGACGCCGCCGACCCAGCCGAGCCAGCCAAGCCGCTCATCCAGCCAGAGCGAGGCGAACAGCGCGCCGAACAAGGGCTCGGTGCCCATCAGCATCGAGACCCGGGTCGCGCTGCTGTGGCGCAGCGCGAAATTCTGCGCGAAGAAGGCCAGCAGCGTGGCGAACACCACCAGGTAGATCACCGCCAGCCAGAAGGCGCCGCTCGCCGGTGGCAGGGGCAGCCCGCCCGGCAACAGCAAGCCGAGCGTCAGGCAGCCGGTGGCGACGAAACCGCTCTGCACCGCGGTCAGCGCCAGCGCAGAAATTTGCCGCCCCGCCATGAGCCGCTGGGTCATGCAGACGAAAAACGCCCGCAGCAGCGCTGCGCCCAGCATCAGGCCATCACCGAGTCCGAGGCTGACGACCACGCCACCGGTGAGCAGCCATACGCCGAGGACCGCCACGCCGCACGCCAGCATCAACAGGGCGCGCGGGCGACGCCCGAACACCAGCCACTCGACCAGCGGCGTGAGCAGCACGCAGGTACTGATGAGAAAGGCCGCGTTGCTCGCCGTGGTCAGCAGCACGCCGTAGGTTTCACAGAGGAAGATCGCCAGCAGCAGCGCACCGAGCGGCAAGCCCGGCCGCAGGGCTGCCCGCCCCTGCCCGCGCAACGTCGGCAGCAAGAGCAGGAAGGTCAGGCCAAAGCGTGCCGCGATGAACCCCAGCACCGGGTAGAAGGCCAGCGCCTGCTTGGCCACCGCATAGCTGCTGCCCCAGACGATCGCCACCAGGAGCAGCGCCAGCTCGGCGGCCTGTCGGGTTCCAATCGATGCCATCTCACACTCCGCAGGAAAGGTCGCTGCGTACATTGTCGTACCTTGCCTGCACCGCGATAATCCAGCGCTCTGGAAAAGGACTTGTGCGCAATGGGAACAGACGAAAGCACTACGCTCTTGCCGGGGCTGGCCGTGCTCGTGCGCGTCGTGGAGAGCGGCAGCTTTTCCGAAGCGGCGCGCCAGCTCGGCAGCACGGCGTCCGCCGTCAGCCGCCAGATCGCACGGCTGGAGCGGCACCTGTCGCTGCGCCTGCTGGAACGCACCACCCGCAAGCTGCGCCTGACCGATGCCGGCGAAGAGGTCTATCGCCATGCCCGCGAGCTGGTGCAGGCGGCGCAGGCGGCGGTGGCCGTGGGTGAGCGGATGATGCAAAGCCCGCAGGGGCGCGTGCGGCTGAGCGTGCCAAAGGCGCTCGGCCGCTTCATGATCAACCCGCTGCTACCGGGGTTTCTGCGCCGCTACCCGGATGTGGATCTGGAAGTGCGCCTGAGCGACCAGCTGCCGGACCTGATCGCCGAGCGCTTCGACCTGGTGATCCAGGTCGGCGACCGCCCACCGGAAGGCCTGGCCGGTCGACCGATCACCCAGGTGCGCCAGCTGCTTTGCGCCAGCCCGGCCTATCTCGCCGAACGCGGCGAGCCGCGCCATCCGCAAGACCTGTTACGGCACAGCTGCCTGTTCCTCGCCGAAACGGCGGACGACCACCGCTGGCATTTCAGCCGCGACGGCGAACAGCAGGTGGTGGCGGTCAGGGGGCGCTATGCCTGCAATCACAGCGAAGCGCGGCTGTTGCTGGCGTGCGAGGGCTTCGGCATCACCTGCCTGCCGCACTTCACCGCCGCCGAAGCGCTGGCCTCCGGCGCGCTCAGGACGGTGCTCGGCGACTGGCGCTACACAGGCTCCTACCAGGGCGCCGCCTGGCTGCTGTGGCGCCCGAACCGCCAGCTGCCGCCGAGCATGCGCGTCTTGATCGACTACCTGGCGCAGCAGCTCGGCGAGGCGTGAACGATCAAACCGCGACCGGCGCCTTGATGTGCGGGTGGGCCTGGTAGCCGACCAGTTCGAAATCCTCGAAGCGGAAGGCGAACAGGTCCTTCACGTCCGGGTTCAGCTTCATCGTCGGCAGCGGCAGTGGCTGGCGCGAGAGCTGGAGGTCGGTCTGCTCGAGGTGGTTGGCGTAGAGATGACAGTCGCCACCCGTCCAGATGAACTCGCCCGGCGCCAGGTCGCAGACCTGCGCCACCATCAAGGTCAGCAGCGCGTAGCTGGCGATGTTGAAGGGCACGCCGAGGAAGATGTCCGCCGAGCGCTGGTACAGCTGGCAGGAGAGCTTGCCGTCGGCGACATAGAACTGGAACAGCGCATGGCACGGCGGCAGCGCCATCTGGTCGACCAGGGCCGGGTTCCAGGCCGAGACGATCAGCCGGCGCGAATCCGGGTTCTTCTTGATCATCTCGACGAGCTTGGCGATCTGGTCGATCGACTCGCCGTTCGGCGCCGGCCAGCTGCGCCACTGGTAGCCGTAGACGGGGCCGAGCTCGCCCTGCTCGTCCGCCCATTCGTCCCAGATCGAGACGCCATTTTCCTTCAGATAGCGGATGTTGGTCTCGCCCTTCAGGAACCACAGCAGCTCGTGAATGATGGATTTGAGGTGGCACTTCTTGGTCGTGACCAGCGGGAAGCCGTCGGCCAGGTCGAAGCGCATCTGGTAGCCGAATACCGAGTAGGTCCCGGTGCCGGTGCGGTCGCTCTTGAAGGTGCCGTGCTCGCGCACGTGGCGCATGAGGTCGAGGTACTGTTTCATCGGTCGTTCCGGTGATGAACGGCCGCGATCGCCATCAGGCGACCGCCCGCCGTGGGTTGTGACGATAGGCCCAGACCATCATGGCGGCCCCTCCGAAGATCATGGGCAGGCACAGCAGCTGACCCATCGTCAGCCAGCCGAACGCCAGGTAGCCGAGCTGCGGGTCCGGTACGCGGACGAACTCGACGATGAAGCGGAACACGCCGTAGCAGACGGCGAACAGCCCGGAGACGGCCATCGTCGGGCGCGGCTTGCTCGAATAGACCCACAGGATCAGGAACAGCGCGACGCCTTCGAGCGCGAACTGGTAGAGCTGCGACGGGTGCCGCGGCAGCTGCGAGGGATCGGTCGGGAAGATCATCGCCCACGGCAGGTCGGTGGCCTTGCCCCACAGCTCGGCGTTGATGAAGTTGCCGATCCGACCGGCGCCCAGGCCGATCGGCACGAACGGCGCGATGAAATCCATCAGCTCGAAGAAGGACTTGCCGTTGCGTCGGGCGAAAATCCAGGTGCACAACAGCACGCCGAGCAGGCCGCCATGGAAGGACATGCCGCCCTTCCACACCTGGAAGATCAGCGTCGGGTCGTTGACATAGGCAGCCAGGTCGTAGAACAGCACGTAGCCGAGGCGCCCGCCGACGATCACGCCCATCGCCACCCAGAACACCAGGTCGGAGAGCTTCTCGCGGCTCCAGCTCGGGTCGAACGCATGCAGCCGCCGCGCCGCCAGCCACCAGGCGCCGCCAATGCCGATGAGGTACATCAGGCCGTACCAGTGAATCTGCAAGGGTCCCAGCGAAACGGCGACCGGATCGATGTTCGGGTAGGGCAGCATCGAGGTTCCTCAGATCAGGAAGTTGAGACCGACGCCCAGCAGCAGCAAGGCGAACAGACGCTTGAGCACGCGGGGCGACAGGCGATGGGCCAGTCGCGCACCGAAACGGGCGAAGAACATGCTGGTCAGTGCGATGCCGACCATCGCCGGCAGGTAGACGTAACCCAGGCTCCACTCGGGCAGATCGTCGTGGCCCCAGCCGAGGTAGAGAAAGCTCAGCGCGCCGAACAGCGCGATCGGCATACCGGTCGCCGACGAGGTGGCGACCGCCTGCTGCATCGGCACGCTGCGCCAGGTCAGGAACGGCACGGTCAGCGAGCCGCCGCCGATGCCGAAGATCGCCGAGGCCCAGCCGATGACCACGCCCGCGACGGTCAGGCCCGGCTTTCCGGGTACGTCGCGACTGGCCTTGGGCTTGTAGTCCAGCGCCATCTGCACCGCCATGACGATGGCGAACACGCCGATGATCTTCTGCAACATGGGGCCCTGGATGGTCGACGCGGTGAATGCGCCGATGGCCGTGCCGCCGACGATGCCGAGGGTCAGCCAGACGAACAGCGACCAGCGCACGGCGCCCTTGCGGTGGTGCTCGCGCACCGAGTTGATCGAGGTGAAGACGATGGTGGCAAGCGAGGTCCCCACCGCCAGGTGGGTCAGCACCGAGGGGTCGACGCCCTGCGCCGTGAAGCTGATGACCAGCACCGGCACGATGATCAGGCCGCCACCGACGCCGAAGAGCCCGGCCAGCACACCGGCACAGGCACCGAGGACCAGGTAAAGCAGAAACTCCATGAGCCGTCCCCCGGTAAAAAAGAAGCCGGCATGGTAGCCGAAAAAAGCGTGACCCGGCGCGGCACCCGGCGCTTGCCGTGCTGGCATCCGGCCGCTAGCCTGCCAGGACCGAGCCGAACGAGACAGCCCATGTGCCTGATCGTATTCGCCTGGCGACCGGGCCATGACATGCCGCTGGTGGTCGCCAGCAACCGTGACGAATTCCACGCCCGCCCGACCGTCCCTCTCGCTCGCTGGGAGGACGCGCCGTCCATACGCGCCGGCCGCGACCTGGAAGCGGGCGGGACCTGGCTGGGCATCGACGACGACGGGCGTTTCGCGACGGTGACCAACGTCCGTGGCCCGGCACGAGCGCCGGGTGAACGCTCGCGCGGCGAGCTGCCCGAGCGGTTCCTGCGTGGCAACCTGTCGCCGGCCGACTACCTCGCCGATCTGGTCGACCAGACCCGCCGCTATGCGGGTTTCAATCTGCTGGTCGGCGACCGCGACACCCTGTGCTACTTCAATTCCGAAGAAGGCGTGCCACGGCCCCTTGAGCCCGGGCTGTACGGCCTGTGCAATGCGCGCCTCGACACGCCCTGGCCTAAGCTCGTGCAAGCCCGCGCCGGGCTGGAAGACGCCCTGAACGATCCGACCGACGATCGGCTGCTGGCGCTGCTGGCGGACCGGCAGCAAGCGGCCGACGGGCAGTTGCCGCAAACCGGGGTCACGGTCGATTGGGAGCGCGTGCTGTCCAGCATCTTCATCGCCGGACCGCTGTACGGCACACGCTCCAGCCTGGTCTTGCGGCGCGATGCCGAGGGCCGTTTCGAGGGGCTGGAGCGCCGCTTCGGTCCGAATGGTATCCCGCTCGGTGAAACCCGCTTGTAGCCTCAGCCCTTCACGGCAGCGGCCGGATTGATCATCCGCGTCAGGCCCAGCTTGCTCAGCGACAGCTGCAAGACGCTATGAATCACGTGCGGACTGTCGATGCGCATGACCTTGTCGAGCAATTCACGCGCGGTGGTCATCGGCATCTGGCGCAACAGCCATTTCACCTTCGGCAGGTTGGTCGCGTTCATAGACAGGCTGTCATAACCCATCGCCATCAGCAGCACGGCCGCCGCCGGGTCGCCGGCCATCTCGCCGCAGATGCTGACCGGCTTGCCCTCGGCATGCGCGTCCGTCACCACGCGCTGCAACGCCTGCAGCACGGCGGGATGGAGGTAATCGTAGAGGTCGGCGACGCGCGGATTGTTGCGGTCCACGGCCAGCAGGTATTGCGTCAGATCGTTCGAGCCCACCGAGAGGAAGTCGACCTGACGCACCAGCTCGCGGGTCTGGTAGACCGCGGCGGGTATTTCGATCATCACGCCAACCGGCGGCATCTCGACATCGGTACCCTCGTCGCGCACCTCGCCATAGGCCCGGTGAATCAGGTGCAGGGCCTCTTCCAGTTCCTGCAGGCCGGAGATCATCGGCAGCAGGATGCGCAGGTTGTTCAACCCTTCGCTGGCCTTGAGCATGGCGCGGGTCTGCACCAGGAAAATCTCCGGGTGATCGAGCGTCACGCGGATCCCGCGCCAGCCGAGGAACGGATTCTCTTCCTTGATCGGGAAGTACGAGAGCGACTTGTCGCCGCCGACGTCCAGCGTCCGCATCGTCACGGGGAGCGGGTGGAAGGCCTGCAACTGCTCGCGATAGATCGCCAGCTGCTCCTTTTCGCTGGGGAAGCGGTCCTTGATCATGAACGGCACTTCGGTGCGGTACAGCCCGACCCCTTCGGCGCCGCGCTCCTGGGCGCGCACCACGTCGGCCAGCAGCCCGGTGTTGACCCACAAGGGCAAGCGGTGGCCATCCGGCGTCTCGCACGGCAGGCCGCGCTGCACGTCCAGCCCCTGCGACAGCTGGCGCTCCTGCTCGACGAGGGCCTTGTACTGCTCGCTCAACACGCTGCCGGGGTTGGTGATGATCTCGCCGCGATAGCCGTCGACGATCAGCTGGATGCCATCGACCTTCGAGTACGGCAGGTCCACCACGCCCATCACCGTCGGCACGCCCATCGCGCGCGCCAGGATGGCGACGTGAGAGTTGCCCGATCCGAGCACCGATACCAGGCCCTTGAGCTTGCCTTCCGGCACCTCGGCCAGCATCGACGGGGACAGTTCCTCGCTGACCAGGATGGTCTGGTCTGGATAGACCAGCGCCTGCTGGCGGGCCTGCTGCAAGTACGCGAGCAGGCGGCGGCCGAGGTCCTTGACGTCCGAGGCGCGCTCGCGCAGGTAGGCGTCGTCCATCAGCTCGAAGCGGTTGATGTGGTCCTTCACTACCTGGCGCAGCGCGCCCTGCGCCCATTGCCCGGTACGGATGACCTTGCGCACCTCGCCGCCGAGCGCCGAGTCGTCGAGCATCATCAGATAGACATCGAACAGCGCCCGCTCCTCGGGGCGCATGTGGTTGACCAGCCGGTCGGACAGCTCGCGCATGTCGGCGCGCACCGAGGCTAGCGCGTTCTCGAACAGCACCAGCTCGGCATCGATGTCATCGATGGGCTTGTCCGGGACCACATCGAGGTCGGCCGGCGGCAGCACCACGAGCGCGGTCCCGACCGCCGCACCTGGCGATCCCGGTACACCGACGAAGCGCGCCTCCTGGATGCCCTTGCCCTGCCGCCCGAGGCCGCGGATGGAACCGGTCGCCTCGGCATGCGCGATGACGCCGGCGAGCTGGGCGCTCATCGTCACCAGGAAGGCTTCCTCGCCTCCGTCGAACTGGCGGCGCTCCTTCTGCTGGATGACCAGCACGCCCATTACCCGGCGATGGTGGATGATCGGCGCGCCGAGGAAGGAGGCGTAGCGTTCCTCGCCGGTCTCGGCGAAGTAGCGATAACGGGGATGCTCGGATGCGTGCTCGAGATTCAGCGGCTCTTCGCGGCTGCCCACCAGGCCGACCAGGCCTTCGTTGGGCGACATGCTGACCTTGCCGATGGCCTTCTTGTTCAGGCCCTCGGTCGCCATCAGCACGAAGCGGCCGCTCTCCGGGTCGAGCAGGTAGACCGAGCAGACCTGGCTGCCCATCGCCTCTTTGACTCTCTGCACAATGATGTTCAACGCCGCCTTGAGGTCCTTCGCGGCGTTGACTTCCTGGACGATCTTGCGCAGCGTGCCGAGCATGCTCAGAGGCGTTCTCCCGTCAGTCCCGCGCCAGCAGGCGCGGGGCGAGTTCTTTTAAGGCGCGACGATAGACCTCGCGCTTGAAGGTGACGACCTGGCCGAGCGGGTACCAGTAGCTGACCCAGCGCCAGCCGTCGAACTCCGGCTTGCCGGTCAGGTTCAGGCGTACCCGCTGCTCATCGGAAACCAGGCGCAGCAGGAACCACTTCTGCTTCTGCCCGATGCACAACGGCTGGCTGTGAGTCCGCACCAGCCGCTGCGGCAGGCGATAACGCAACCAGCCGCGGGTGCAGGCCAGGATGCGCACATCCGGCGGTTCCAGCCCGACTTCCTCGTTCAATTCCCGAAAAAGCGCCTCTTCCGGCGTCTCGCGTGCGTTGATGCCGCCTTGCGGAAACTGCCACGCATCCTGATTGATCCGCCGCGCCCACAGCACTTGGCCGACATCGTTGGTCAGGATGATGCCGACATTCGGGCGAAAACCATCGGAATCGATCACCGCTACAACCTCGCAAACGCATGTCGCGGCATTGTTCCACAAAAAGACGCAGCCTCGAAAGCGCGGAGAAAGACCGCTCGGCGCGGCCTGCAGCCACGGGCCAGGCCGGCCCTGCCGGCTGCCGCGCACGCGCCCGAACGGGTATGCTGGCGCTCCCCTTTCGACCGAGGAAACACGCCGTGCGCCTGGCATTATTCGACCTGGACAACACCCTGCTCGCGGGTGACAGCGACCACGCCTGGGGCACCTTTCTGTGCGACCGCGGGCTCGTCGACGCCGAGGCCTACCGCGCGCGCAACGATGGGTTCTATCAGGATTACCTCGCCGGCACCCTCGACGTGCGCGCCTACCAGGATTTCTGCCAGGAGCCGCTCGGCCGCAGCGAACCCGAACAGCTCGCTGCCTGGCACGCCGAGTTCATGCGCGATTTCGTCGAACCCATGGTCCTGGCCAAGGGCGAGGCCCTGGTTCGCCGGCATCATGAACAGGGCGACCAGGTGGTGATCATCACGGCCACCAATCGCTTCATCACCGCGCCGATCGCCGCGCGCCTGGGTGTCGACATCCTGCTGGCGACCGAATGCGAGATGCTCGACGGGCGCTATACCGGCCGCATGACGGACATTCCCTGCTTTCAGGAAGGCAAGGTCGCTCGCCTGGAACGCTGGCTCGAGGAAACGGGACACAGCCTGGAAGGCAGCTACTTCTATAGCGATTCGCGCAACGACCTGCCGCTGCTGGAGCGCGTCAGTCATCCCGTCGCGGTCGACCCGGACCCGACCCTGCGGCAGATTGCCGAAGCCCGCGGCTGGCAGGTGATCTCGCTACGCTGATGTGCCTGGCCGACCGCCTCAGGCGGCGCCTTTGGCGACCATCAGGTAGAAGATCACCACGAACGCGCCGAACGCCGGCCAGCCCAGCACGAACCACCAGCGCATGTAGCGATGCGCCGCAGCCGGCAACGGCGTGCCATCGCGCAGGGCCTGTTCGGCGAGCCTGTGGATGCGTATCTGAAGCCACACCACCGGCAGCCAGCAGGCGCCGGCCAGCACATATAGCGCAAGGCTCCAGATCAGCCACGGCTGGTTCAGCGGGAAACCGGCCAGGTGCGCCAAGGCCAGCCCTGACAAGGGCTGGAAAACGGCGGTCGTGGCCGTGAACACCCAGTCGGCGAACACCAGATGGCGGAACGTCACCGCGATCACCTCGACGCGCCCGGTCATCCAGGCTCGCAGGCTGTAGTACGCCGAGCCCAGGCCTGTGCCGAACAGCACGGTGGCCGACAGGATGTGCAGCGTCTTGATCAGCAGATACAGGCTCATCGGTCCACCCGCCTTGTTGCAGGCTCCGTCCAGAGTAGCCAGAGGGACGCTGCCAGCAGGACGAGGTTCTTCAATACCGAGCCGAAAGGATCGACCCAGTAGCGAGGAAGCGCGACGGCAAGGATCGTCATGTAGGTCAGCATGAGGACCATCTGCGCCTGCAATGCCCGGCGACGCCAGCGGCCGAGCAGCAGCCCGATCCCCAATAGCGCGTCGAGCAGGGCACCGCTGACGACTGCGAAGGCAGCCAGCCCGCCACTCACCCCTATTTCGGCCATGATCGCCAAGCCCCAGGCGTATCCGGGGCCAAGACACACGACGGCCGTACCGAGCCAGACCAGCACCAACGCTGCAATCAGAACCGGCCGCATCGCCTGGGTGACGCTGGCGGTGCGCCGAGGCCAGCCGTGGAGGCGCGCCTCGACCGACGCAGGCCGGTAGCCACAGGCTTCGGCAAGTAGCTGGGCCGAGCCGAGGTTATCGTGCCGGGCCAGCCGAAGCAGCTGAGTGTTCAAGGCCCGCCAGCCCAAGCGGTCACCCATACGGGCGCCCAGTCGGGCCAGGGAGTGTGGAATGCCGAGGTAACGCGCCGGGCCCCAGCCCTGGTGCGCGCGTAGCCGGTCGATGAGGCCGGGCAGGGTCATCGCGTCAGGCCCGACCACCGGAATCACACCCGGCGCCACAGGCCATTGGCGAATCAGCGCCAGCATCGCCGCGAGAAGATCGTCGACATGCAGGGGCTGTAGCCGTGCCTGTCGATCGAACACCGGAATGATCGGCCAGGGCGTAAGCCCCGCGAGCCAGCCACTGCTCGCGCCCCCTTCACCGACCACCACCGAGGGCCTGAGCACCACGGCAGGGATGCCGAGGCCGAGAAGAAAGGCGTCCGCACGGGCCTTGCTGGCCAGGAACGGAACCTCGGGATGTTCCCCGGCGCCCAGCGCGGAGAGCTGCATCACCGCCGCACCGTGTTTGGCCGCCAGCTCGAAGAGCGCGCGCGGGCCCTGAAACTGCACCTGCTCGACGCGCGCGGCATGCGTATCGAGCACGCCCGCCGCGTTGATCAGCAGCTCGACGTCCGGCCAGACGAAGCCCTGCGTACCGCCGGCCAGCTCGGCCAGATCCAGCCTCGACCAGCGCACCGATGGCAGCGTGGGGCCGGTTCCACTGCGCGACGTGGCCACCACCTCGTGGCCTGCCATCTGCAGGGCATGCAGCAGCCGGCTTCCGATGAATCCACTGGCGCCTACCAGCAGGATTCGCATCGGTCAGCCGAGGAACAGCCGATAAGCCGGGTTGTCGCTCTCGTCCCAGTAGCGGTAGCCGATGGCCTCGAGCGCCGCCGGTACCAGGTGGCGCTCATCGTCCGGTACCTGCAGCCCCGCGACCACACGACCGTCGGCCGCGCCGTGGTTGCGGTAATGGAACATGGTGATGTTCCAGCGACCGCCCAGGCGGTTGAGGAAATTGAACAGCGCGCCGGGGCGTTCGGGGAATTCGAAACGCAGCACCATCTCCTGATCGACCCGCGCCGAATGGCCACCCACCATATGGCGGATGTGCAGCTTGGCCAGCTCGTTGTCGGTGAGGTCGAGCACCGGGAACCCCTGATCGCGCAGGCTGGCCACCAGCGCCGCGCGCGGATCGTGTTCCGGGTGGGTTTGCACGCCGACGAAGATGTGCGCCTCCCGGTCGGTGTGGTAACGGTAGTTGAACTCGGTGATCTGCCGCTTGCCGATGGCCTCGCAGAAGGCCTTGAAGCTGCCCGGCTGCTCGGGAATGGTCACGGCGATGATCGCCTCGCGGCGCTCGCCCAGCTCCGCCCGCTCGGCCACATGACGCAGCCGGTCGAAATTGATGTTCGCGCCGGAGTCGATCGCGATCAGCGTCTGCCCGCTGGCGCCTTCGCGCTCGACGTACTTCTTGATGCCCGCCACGCCGAGCGCGCCCGCCGGCTCGGTGATCGAGCGGGTGTCGTCATAGATGTCCTTGATCGCCGCACAGATCTCGTCGGTGCTGACCGTGATGACCTCGTCGACATGGTTCTGGCAGAGTTCGAAGGTGTGCTGGCCGATCTGTGCCACCGCAACGCCATCGGCGAACAGCCCCACCTGCGGCAGCGTCACGCGCTCGCCGGCCGCCATCGCCTGTTGAAGGCAGTTGGAATCATCCGGTTCGACGCCGATCACCTTGATCTCGGGCCGCAGGTACTTGATGTAGGCGGCAATTCCCGCGATCAGCCCGCCCCCGCCCACCGGCACGAAGATCGCGTCGATCGAGCCTTGCCGCTGGCGCAGTATTTCCATCGCCACGGTGCCCTGCCCGGCGATCACGTCCGGGTCATCGTACGGATGGATATAGGCATAGCCTTCCTGCTCGACCAGCCTGAGCGAATGAGCCAGCGCCTCGGGAAAGGCATCGCCATGCAGGACGACCTTGCCACCACGTGCACGCACGCCCTGCACCTTCAGCTCGGGCGTCGTGCGGGGCATGACGATGGTCGCCTCGATACCCAGCTCGCGCGCTGCCAGCGCCAACCCCTGAGCATGATTGCCGGCCGACGCCGTTACCACACCACGCGACAGCTCGTCAGGCGAGAGCTGTGCAAGCTTGTTGTAGGCGCCGCGAATCTTGAAGGAAAACACCGGCTGCAAGTCTTCCCGCTTGAGCAGAATTTGGTTGTCGAGCCGCTCGGACAGCTGCCGGGCAGGCTGCAAGGGGGTTTCGACCGCGACGTCATAGACGCGCGAAGTAAGGATTTTCTTGACGTACTGTTCGAGCATCGGGCGGCTTCACAGGCGGGCTGGGCGGGAGATCGAGTCTAACGTCGCGAGCGACCCGAGGCCACCGATCGGCGGCCAGGCCAACGTAGCTGCACAAGCCGTTTACAGCCGGCGTCACCTGCGCCAGTTCTTGCGCAACGCCCTGTGGATAATCCTGTGGGCAAGCGCTGTATAAGCCGATTTCCTAGCGTTGAGCCTGCCTGCGCAACAACTTGCCGAAGGTGCGCAGCCTGTTGCGCAGTCTTTCGTGAAGAACCCCGCAGGACATGGGCAGGGTTTCCAGAATAAATTCTTAACTTGTTGATTATTAAGGAATAAGTATTACTGGCATGTCTTCTGCTGAAGATAAGGCGCCGCAACCGACGGCTTATCAACCAAAGGCAAAGGAGAGCTCTCGTGCCAACACCCGCGTATCTGACTATCGAAGGCCAAAAGCAGGGCCTGATCACCGCTGGCACCTTCACCGAGGATTCGGTCGGTAACATCTTCCAGGAAGGCCATGAAGACCAGGTTCTGGTTCAGGCGTTCCAGCACCAGGTCATCATCCCGCGTGACCCGCAATCCGGCCAGCCGACCGGCCAGCGCGTCCACAAGCCGCTGATGATCACCAAGGTCTTCGACAAGTCCTCCCCGCTGATCTTCAATGCCCTGACCTCGGGTGAGCGCCTGTCCAAGTGCCGCCTGGAGTGGTACCGCACCTCGTCGACCGGCACCCAGGAACATTACTTCACCATCGAACTGGAAGACGCCGTGATCGTCGACGTGCAATCGCGCATGCCGAACTGCCAGGACCCGAACATGGCGCACTTCACCCACCTCGAAGACGTCTACTTCACCTACCGCAAGATCGTCTGGACCCACGAAGTCTCCGGCACTTCGGGCTCGGACGACTGGCGCGCCCCGATCGTCTGATCGCGATGAGCTTGCCAGCGGCCGGGGTTTACCCGGCCGCTTCGTTTCAGCGCGTGCGGTATGTCTCATGCCACGCACTGGCTCGCGGCAAAACGCGACCAGAACACACGGGGCCGCAGAAGACCTCGGTAAAAAGAGCCGCCTTCGTCAATGGACTGACAAAAGGGAATCTGGATGTTCAACCCGGCCAACCACCCCCATTTCAGCTTGCAGCTGCCCGGCATCGAGCACGACTTGCAAGTGCTCGAATTCCGCGGTCGCGAAGCGCTCTCGACGCCCTTCGCCTTCGACGTCGAACTGGTCAGCGAGCGCCCTGACCTCGCGCTGGAAGCGCTGCTGCACCAGCCGGCCTTCCTCGCCTTCGCCCCGCATGGCGGCGGCATTCACGGGCAGGTGTACCGCATCGCCCAGGGCGATTCCGGCAAGCGCCTGACCCGCTATCGCCTGACCCTGGTGCCGCAGCTGGCCTACCTCGCCCACCGCACCAACCAGCGCATCTTCCAGCACCTGACCGTGCCGCAGATCGTCGCCCAGGTGCTGGAGGAGCACGGCATCCTCGCCGGCGTCGGCCATCGCTTCGACCTCGGCCCGGTGGTCTACCCCGAGCGTGAGTACTGCGTGCAGTACGACGAGAGCGACCTGCACTTCGTCCAGCGGCTTTGTGAAGAGGAAGGCATCCACTACCACTTCCAGCACAGCCCGGACGGCCACCTGCTGGTGTTCGGCGATGACCAGACGGTCTTCCCGACGCTGTCGCCGGTGGCCTATCAGCAGGGCTCGGGGCTGGTCGCCGATCGGCCGGTGGTCAAGCGCTTCGGCCTGCGCATGGAAACCCGCACCAGCCGCGTTACCCATCGCGACTACGATTTCGAAAAGCCCAGGCTGACGATGGAGGCGGCATTTCAGAGCGAGTTCCAGCCGGACCTGGAGGATTACGACTACCCCGGCCGCTTCGTCGACCGCAGCCGCGGCAAGCATCTGGCCCAGCGGGCGCTCGAGCGCCATCGCCACGATTACGAACGGGCCGAGGGTGAAAGCGATCAGCCGTTGTTGGTCAGCGGTCACTTCCTCGAGCTGACCGAGCATCCAAGGGCCGACTGGAATCAGCTCTGGCTGCTCAACGAGGTCGTTCACGAGGGCAAGCAACCGCAGGTGCTGGAGGAGTCGGTTACCAGCGACACGCAGGTGCGGGACGGTTTTACCCAGGGCTATCGCAACCGGTTCACTGCGACGCCTTGGGATATTCCTTTCCGTCCCGTCCTGAGCCATCCAAAACCCAAAGTGTTGGGCAGCCAAACCGCGGTGGTCACCGGCCCCGCTGGCGAAGAAATCCACTGCGACGAATACGGTCGGGTGAAAGTACAGTTCCACTGGGATCGCGAGGGACAGGCCGATGACAAGACCGGCTGCTGGCTGCGCGTCTCCAGTAGCTGGGCCGGCGACCGCTACGGCGGCATCGCCATCCCGCGGGTCGGCATGGAAGTGCTGGTGACCTTTCTCGAAGGCGACCCCGACCAACCGTTGGTCACCGGCTGCCTGTACCACGCCGAGCATGCCGTGCCCTATGACCTGCCGGCGAACAAGACCCGCACCCTGTTCAAGACCCTGAGCTCACCGGGAGGCGGCGGCTACAACGAACTGCGCATCGAAGACCGCAAGGGCGCCGAGCAGATCTATGTCCACGCCCAGCGCGACTGGGACGAGAACATCGAGCACGACCAGAAGATCCGCGTCGGTCACGAGCGCCACGACACGGTCGAAGCGAACAGCTATAGCGAGTTCAAGGCCGAGGAACACCGCACCACCCACGCCGACCGCAAGACCGAAGTCCGCGCCAACGACCACCTGACCGTGGGCAACAGCCAGCACGTGAAGATCGGTACGGGGCAGTTCGTCGAAGCTGGCCAGGAAATCCACCTCTCCAGCGGCCTGAAGGTCGTACTCGAAGCCGGCAGCGAACTGACCTTCAAGGCCGCCGGCAGCTTCGTGAAACTCGACGCCAGCGGCGTAACGCTGGTGGGCCCGGTGATCAAGGTAAATTCAGGCGGCAGCCCAGGCATCGGCTCAGGGGCAGCGCCGATCCGTCCGGGGCAGGTCAAGCCGGCGGATGCGGACAAGGCGGGCAAGCTGCTGATCTCTGCCCAGCGACAGGCACTGCTGCAGAAGCAACCGCTGTGCGCGATCTGCGAGGCGGCGAAGCAGGAGGCAGCTCGTGCAGAATGATCTGTCCCTCCGCGCTCTACCGTCGGAGCTGCCGTGGAGTAAGCAGGCCTATTTGCTGCTAGATGGCGTCACCGTCGAAGCGCTGCCTCGACGGCTCTATGAATGGCATGACGACCCGGCGTTCGAGGTGCTGTACCTGGAAACCCACTGGGCCGAACTGAAAGACCTATCGCCCTGCCTGGTGACCCTGCAGGGGCCGCATGACCCGGCGCTGGCCGCCTTTCTCGCCCAGGCTGAAGAGGAGTGGGGCTACCTGCTGTTCAGCGACGCCGAACGGGATGACCTGCTGGCCCACCTGCGCTGGTTGACCAGCGTCCTGCATCCTTCCGGAGAAGAGGTCCTGCTGCGCCTGGCCGACCCCGCCGTAGCCCAGGCGCTGCTCAAGCAGTCGATGGACATAGGGGATGCCACCTTGTTCGGCCCGATCGAACAAGTGCTCGCAGGCGATCGTCTGGAAGAGCAGTGGCATTGGCTCGAACGGCCCGGCCCGGTCGCCAAGACCAACCGGGACAAGCCCTACATCCTCTCAAACGAGCAGCTCGAGCGGCTGGGCGAGGTTGCCTTCAGGGGCGTGCTGATTCGCCTGGATGAACATCTGAGCGAACACTTTCCGGACCATGCGCGGCCCCGGCAGGGCCACGAGCGCTGGGCATACCTGCAGGACTTGGCCAACAGCGCCTACAGCAAGGGCTTCGATAGCGAACACGACATCACGCTCTTTGCCAACATTTTCGGATTCCTAGGCGAAGACGCTCTGCAGACTCATCCGGATATTGCCGCGCTACTCGCCTCCCCCTCGCTAGTTCCCGCTGAGCACATCGAGCAGGCCGCCGACCTGGCCTACGCCCGCGCCACGCAAGCGGGAAGGACTTCCTGAATGACCACGAGCACGAATCCGAATCACACCGACAAGAGCCGGAGCGACGCCAAGAGCCCGATGGGCGTCTGCTCCCTGATGAAGAACAAGGTGCAGCTGCTGCCGCTGCGCTATGGCCTGGTCGAGCGCCTGGACCCCAGCGCCGAACTGGCCCTGCCCTACAAGCTCAAATCGCGACCCTTGGGCATACGGTTGCTGCGGGATGGGTGGCTGTATGTGATCGAAAACGGCACCAGTTATCTGCACGAATACCGCGTCGAGCAAGGCAAGGTCACCAAGTTTCTCTGGAAAGGCAACGAGGCGGCGCAGGACAAACGCCTCGGCAATGTGGCCGAACCACGATTGGTCTTTCCGCGCGGCGCTACCCTGCATGTCGGTTTCTCGGAAGTACAGTGGACCGCGTTCAAGTGCTCGCAAGTGCTCAAGAGCCGGGCCGAACGCGACCTGTTCATGCAGGTGGTCGACCTCAGCAAGGCCGACTGCGAAAAAGTCGGCGCCCACCTGCTGACCGCCAAACAGGCGGAAAAATGGCTGGCCGAGGTGACGGAAAAACCGGCCCAAACCGCTCAACCGACAGGCGCCCATCCGGAGGAAGGCAAGGACTATTGCTGGGAACACCAGCCGCTGTACCGACGCACCCAGCTAGGCGAGATCAAGAAAGCACTGGCACCGGCTTACGAGCACGACCATTTCTACCTGGTGCTCAAGGACAGCATCGGCGTGATGCGTGACCTGGCCGAGGAACAGGACAAGGTCGTCGGCTGGATCGACGACTGGGTGGGCCAGCAGCGCAAGGAGCTCAAGTACGTCATTGGCAGCTACATCGAAACCCTGATGGTGGCGAATGACGGCACCGCTCGCCAGGCCGGCGCCAGCGATGCGCTGTTCAAGAAGACCACCCCCGCCCAGCGCGAAAAAGTCTACGCCTACATCGAAGCGCGCGATAAATGGCTGTGGGAACGGCGTCGCCTGCCGGTCGCCCAGAAGGTCAATGGCTACTACACCCGCAACGTCGTGCTCGACCCGAGAACCATCGCCGCCAAACAGGAGATGGAAGCCCAGAAACAGGCGATGATCGATGCCCTCGGCGAAGACCTCTACGACGACCTCGAAGACGACATCGAAAAGCTCGAAGACCAGCATGAAGGGGCGCTGGAAGGCAAAGGCTGGGGCGCGCGCGGCATCCACGATCTGGTGCGTCACGAGGAAATGAAGAAGTACCTCGAAGACGAGCGGGTGCACCTGAAGCGCTGGACCGCCCGCCTGGATCGCATCACCGCCGACCGGTTGAGCATCTTCACCAAGGGCGAATTCCACCGCAGCGCCTGGTACTTCGACCCCGAGCGTCCCGACCAGCTCATGGCCGCGCTGGTGACCGAGCAGAACTGCGTGCGCGACCTGTGCCGGACCGAGGAAAGCCTGAAGGCGGTCGGCGAATACTTCCACAAGTATCCCTATTACATCCTGCCGGCGTTCGCCGGCCGTCTGGATGGCGCCTTCCTCGGCAAGAAATCCAACGATCTGGTCAAATGGCTCGACGACTTGCGCAACTTCAAGAGTGGACTGACGGATGCCCAGGCCCGCTTGCAGGAAGTCGAGAGACTGATGGGCAGCCATTGGACCAGGAGCCTCAACCTGAGCCCCGCGGCCGCCAGTGCCAGCCAGGCCGTCAACGCCGCCTATATTCCGGCCATTGCCCTGCGCCTGGAAAACTGGCTGGCGGGGCTGCAAGACCAGCTCAACGGCCCCGCCCTTCGCCAGCATCTGGATAAACTCGCCAGCCAGACCAACCGCGCCCATCGCCTGGGTACCCTGATCGCCCTGAAACAGGAAGGCGCCACGCTCGCCGTGGCCAGCGAACAGGACGCCCAGCTTTTCCGCTTGAACCTGGTCAAGCTGAATCAATTGCTACAAAGCGAGGATGAGCTGATCAAGGCGCGCAATCGCGCCCAGGCGCAAAGCAGGCGCCGACTGCTAAGCGAAGCCCAGCGCCAGGCCGCCAAGCTGGAAAAACAGCAACTCAACCGGCAGCTCGGCGTGGTGCGCCAACAGCGAACCGCGCTGGTCAACCAGCTACAGGAAAGCCTGACGCCCACCAGCACTCTGCCGGCCGGCTTCGTCGGCGCTCGGCTGAAACTCGACCCGGCGTTGCACAGCGTGCTCAACGAGGAAATTCGTCGGCTGCGGGCAGGTATGCGCGGCGGTTATGGGACTGCGGGTACGCAAACGGCGGCGCTGAAGGGTGGCCTTTTGCCTCTGGCGGCGGTAGGGCTTCAAGTTTGGAATTTGAAGGAGACAATTGAGGACTGGCGGAAAATATCAGGTCCATCTGGTAAAGAATTAGGGGCATTTTTAGGTGCGCTTGCAGGAGCAGCTTCCGCAGCACTGTCGGTTTATCAAACTGCTCATATCTCCATGGTGGATAAAGCCCTGCAAGCCACCGTCGCCAGCACCGCCGGCAAAGGCGGCATGCTCTTCGCCGTCAGGTTGGGCAAGTTAGGACTGGGATTGGGAGTGATAATTTCCCCCTTGGCCTGTATCAGCTCAGTGGGTACCGTCTGGGATAACTGGAGCAAGTGGACCGATGCCTTCCGCACCGGCACCGCCGAAGAGAAAGCCGGCGCGCTTATGGTGGTGTCCGGCGACCTGGGGGCTACCAGCGTAAATGCCGCCATAACCGGAAAGGCCTTCTGGGAGCTTGGTGGGATTGCGTTGGATTATCACAAGGCACTGCCTGGGCAGAGAGCTGCCGCCTTGAGCATGGCGTGGGCCACTCGCGGAGCACGCTTCCTGAACTTCTCGGCTCGCCTTAGTCCCTGGGGGCTGGCCTTCACCGCGCTGCAACTGGGTGGCGAGGCGCTGTACAACTACTTCAACCTGGATGACCAGCAACGCTGGATGCTCGGCTGCTGTTGGGGAATGGAGGAAAAAGGCTGGGATTGGCCCGCCCATGCCCAAGGCCTGGCCGAAGCCAATCTGCGCCCGGTCATTGAGGACAAGGGCCTCGCCCCGCGTGCCAGCGACGGTGAATCCGTACGTACCCTGCAATTGACCTTGCCGGGCGTCTCCTTGGCCAGTTTGAGTGACCACCCCCTGGTTTTCACGGCCGAATGGCATGCGCAGATCAGCCGCCCGCCGGAAGATGTAGGCCCGGTCATCAGCGAAAACCTGCGGATCGCCGAAACCCAGCCGCTGACCCTGGCCCTGGAACTGCCGGCCGACTGGTGCGGCTCGCAGTGCCTGCTGATGTTGCGACTGGCCGTACAACCGGAGCTCGCCAACCAACCCCTCAAGGCCAGCGACGCTTACCTGTACTATCGGATTCCACTGGAGATGGCCTCCATCGCCAAGTCCACCAAAGGCGAGCCCTCAATAAAGCCCAGCGGCACCCCCTTGAGATGGATAGAAGTCAAACCGGAGCACCTGCATGCCTGAAAATAAATACGACCGATTGCCCCAGGCCGGAGACTTCGAGCGCGAGTCCGGTACGGAAGTGTTCTATCTCTCGCCCAAGCCGCTTCCGACAGGTATGCCGACTTTCAGCTCTCGGCAATTGCACCGCGAAAGCAATGAAGTCTTTTTGGATTTCGCGGTGGGCAGGGGAACGTTCGAATTTATGTCGAGAGGGGGAATCGGCTCGGTAATTTTTATAGTGATTTTCTTCTTGCTCGGTACTGGCCTCGCTGCATGGATCCGAATGAACCAAGAACCCTTCTGGGCCAGTTGGTTCAACTACTTCCTAATGCCTTTCAATTGGCTCTTTATTGTGTTCTTAATCACTCTCTACGGCAGTATATTTTTCTACGCCGTCCGCCAAGTCAGCATCCGCCCCCCCATCCGCTTCAACCGCCAGCGTCGGGAAATAGCCTTCGTCTTCAAGAAAGGCGAAGCCCCCCGCTATATCCCCTGGGAAGAGGTGATCGCCTGCGTCTCCGCCGGCCAGACCGTCACCCAGTACGCCGTCACCCCCAGCTTTGCCCTGATGATCGGCCTGCGCGATGCCAACACCGGCGACGTGCTCTGGGTCACCGTGCCCACCGCCACCCTGGGCCTGGCCGTCAGCGAATGGGAAGCCATTCGCGCCTATATGGAGGAAGGACCCTCGGCGCTGCCCGAGCCGCAGCCGGAAGAGTACGAGGAAGGCACCGTGGCCTACTTCAACCTCTGCCGGCAGGTCTACCGCACGGAACACTCGTACCTGCGCTATCTGTTCGGCTTCCTCGCCATCCAGGTCTTCAGCGGTTGGCACCTGCCGTGCCATATTTCCGCCTGGGTCAACCGCCAGCCCAAGGCCAGCTTTCCCAAGGAAGTACTGGACTGGTCGCAACCCCTGCCACCCGAACAATGGGCCGCGCCCAGCGAAGCCCTGAAGAAACAAAGCGCGGACATCCGCAAAGCCTTCGCCAAGGGGCAAACCCTGCTGGACTACTTCAAGGTGCAGCTCAGCCAGGCGGAAGGAGCCCCAGCCGATGCTTGAGCGCCCTGCGCTGCAAGCGATGGCGAACATATATATGCCTGAGAATAAATACGACCGGTTGCCCCAGGCCGGAGACTTCGAACGCGAGTCGGGGATGGAAGTGTTCTATCTCTCGCCCAAACCGTTTCCGACAGGAACGCCGGCTTTCAGCTCTCGGCAATTGCACCGCGAAAGCAATGAAGTTTTTCTAGATTATGCCGTGAGCAGGGGGACGTTTGAGTTCGCCTCACGGGGAAGTATCGGCTCAGTCATGTTCATTGTGATCTTCTTCTTAGTTGGCTTCGGTTTGGGGGTCGCGGAACATATACAATACGGCGATCCGATCTTCGAGATCATCCTGACCCTCGTCCTTCCCAATTGGTATATGTGGGGAATCGTAGGTTTCCTGGTAACGATGTACGGCAGCATTTTCATTTACTTCGTCCGCCAGGTCAGCATCCGTCCCCCCATCCGCTTCAACCGCCAGCGTCGGGAAGTCGCCTTCGTCTTCAAAAAAGGCGAGGCTCCCCGCTATGTCCCTTGGGAGGAGGTGATCGCCTGCGTCTCCGTCGGCCAGACCGTCACCCAGTACGCCGTTACCCCCAGCTTTGCCCTGATGATCGGCCTGCGCGATGCCAACACCGGTGACGTGCTCTGGGTCACCGTGCCCACCGCCACCTTGGGCCTGGCCGTCAGCGAGTGGGAGGCCATTCGCGCCTATATGGAGGAAGGCCCCTCGGCCCTGCCCGAGCCGCAGCCGGAAGAGTACGAGGAAGGTACCGTGGCCTATTTCAACCTCTGCCGGCAGGTCTACCGCACGGAACACTCGTACCTGCGCTATCTGTTCGGCTTCCTCGCCATCCAGTTCTTCAGCGGTTGGCACCTGCCGTGCCATATCTCCGCCTGGGTCAACCGCCGGCCCAAGGCCAGCTTCCCCAGGGAAGTACTGGATTGGTCGCAACCCCTGCCACCCGAACAATGGGCCGTGCCCAGCGAAGAGCTGAAGAAACAAAGCGCCGACATCCGCAAAGCCTTCACCAAGGGGCAAACCCTGCTGGAGTACTTCAAGGTGCCATTGAGCAAGCCCGAGCCTGAAGTACGCGAAAGTCTGCCTGGCACTTGATGATTATTCTATGGGTGAGTGATGAAAATAACGTTTGCTGGCCTGCTTACAGATATAGCGTGATTAACGTATCCGACTCAGAGCCCCTTAATGACTGACAAAGATATGGACGAAAGCGATAACTCGACTTCAGTTGCCGAGAAACCGCCAGTGAATATATTGCCCCTTCTCGTTATCGGATTTTTTCTGTTTGGCAATACTTCAAAAAGCTAATAGTTGTGAGCGCACCTTAGCCACTTTTCTATCTATTTGCGCCATTTTTGCTCAGCGTGGAGTTCAGCCCATGCAGTTCAATAAATTCGATATTGAAACCCAGCAAGCTTTCCCTGGGCACTTGAGAAGAGCTGCGGCGGGTGGAAAAAACTATCTCAACGGGACAAATGTGGCCTCACTGCTGGACATGTTTTTACTGTTCAGCTGGTTACAGAGTTCATCTGAAACCAGCCAAGCTCCAAGGGCCTCAGCTTATCCTGAGCGCCTGCGTCGCAGCGGCCAGACGACGCGATTGATCAATCTAAGTTGAAGTGAGGGCTGGATCTGTAATCAAGCATGTCGGCTAGCTAGCCCCTGATCTGAAGCTACTCCAAGCAATCTTTCCAGCCAAAGCCTTAGCACGCCATGCCTATCAGACAACCCACCCCGCCGCCGCCCGCTATACTCCGCACCCTGTCTTCTACCGACTCGGAGCCTCGCATGACCCAGGACCAGCTCAAGCAAGCCGTCGCACAGGCCGCGGTCGACTACATCCTTCCGCATCTGGACGAGAAGAGCATCGTGGGGGTCGGCACGGGGTCGACGGCGAATTTCTTCATCGATCTGCTCGCGCAGCACAAGACGGCATTCGATGGCGCCGTCGCCAGTTCCGAAGGCACGGCGCAGCGGCTCAAGCAGCACGGGATTCCGGTGTATGACCTCAATACGGTCAGCGAGCTGGAGTTTTATGTGGACGGTGCCGACGAAGCCAACGAGCGCCTCGAACTCATCAAGGGCGGTGGTGCCGCGCTGACCCGCGAGAAGATCGTTGCCGCAGTGGCCAAACAGTTCGTTTGCATTGCCGATGCCAGCAAGAAAGTCGACCTGCTCGGCGGCTTCCCGCTGCCTGTGGAGGTCATTCCGATGGCGCGCAGCCATGTGGCGCGGCAGCTGGTGAAGCTCGGTGGCGATCCTGTCTACCGTGAAGGCGTGACCACCGATAACGGCAATATCATTCTCGACGTGCACAACCTGCGCATCGATAGCCCGACCCAGCTCGAGGAGCGCATCAACAACATCGTCGGCGTGGTGACCAATGGCCTGTTCGCCGCGCGGCCGGCCGATGTGCTGTTGCTGGGCACCGAGCAGGGCGTTCTGCGGCTCGGTCGCTGAGCCTCAGCCCTGGCGCTTGCTGAAGACGTAGAAGAGGTTAGGTTCGCTGACGAGGTAGATATTGCCTTCAGCGTCCATGGTCACGCCCTCAGCCTGGGGGACGTCTTCGTCGAGGCCGTGCTCGCCCTCGCTGAGCGACAGGCTGCTCACCGGCTGGCCGTGTTCGTCCAGCTCGAGCAACACGCCCGATTCATCCGATAGCGCGAACAGGTGCCCGGTCGGCGCGTGGAAGAACAGGCTCGACAGGTCGCTGACGAACAGCCCACCGTCGCGCGCCGGGTTCGCCGTTACGCTCGCCTGCCCGGCCTGGCCGTCGCGGGTGAAGCCGTTGACCTCGAAGATCTGCAGCGGGTCGCGCTCCTTCGCGAGAAAGAGCGTGTCCGTCGACGGATCGTAAGCCGAGCCCTCGAGCCCCTTGTTACCGCCCGAGTCGCCCTCCAGGGTGAGTTGCCGGCCCTGCGCCGCGTCGATGGCACGGGTATCGTCGCCAACCTTGATCAGATGCAGCCGCAGATTGCGCTCATCCGCCACCACGAACGTGCCAGGACCGACGTATTCGACCGCTTCAGGATCATCGAAACCGCTCAGCGGAATGGTCCGCAGCACCTTGCCATCCAGACTCAGCTGGACAAGCTTTTCGCGCTGGTTGGTCAGGCTGAACAGCGTCTTGCTTTGCGGGTCGTAGGTCAGCGCGGACAGGTCGTCGGAAATGCCTTCGATCGGTTGTGCCTGGCGCACGGCGTGGTAATCGGCCAGCCACAGGGAACCGTCGGGGGCCTTGTCCTCACGTGCCTGGTTGGCCTGGAAGAGGCTGCGCTCAAGCAGACGGGTACGGTCCTCGGCGATGATCGCGCCCAAGGCCATCACCGAACCCAACAGAAGCAGCGAATAACGAAGCTTGCGCGAGCGAATCATTGGTCGATATCCATGTGGGAGTGGCGGGTAGCCTCGCCGAACGGCCTTAACCGCAGCTGAACGGCGCGCATGGGACTGCGGACCGGGCTCATGGTTCATCGGCGGCGTCTTCACGCATGAAGACGTAGAACAGGTTGGGCTCGCTGACAATGTAAAGCGTGCCCTGCTCGTCGATCGCCACGCCCTCGGCGCGTGGAATGGAAGCCTTGAGCCCACTGAAGCCACGTAACAGGCTGATGAAGCTCACGGGCTCGCCCCGTTCATCCAGCTCCAGCAGCAGATTCGATTGTGCCGACAGCACCAGGCGATGCCCAGTTCTTCCATCGATGCTGAGCGCCGAAAGGTTGCGCATTTCCAGGCCCGGCCCCTGCAGAGGCCGCAGACTGTCGCCGTCCGTGCCAGGCACCCAGCTGAACAAGCCGCGCGGGTTGCGCTCCTTGCCGAGCAATAGCCTGCCGCTACGTCCGTCCCAGGCGATGCCCTCGAACCCCTTGTTGCCCGCCTCGGGAAAACCCAGATCGTGCTCGACGGTGTCGAACACGCTGAGGCGATCGGTATGCGGATCGAGCGTGAAGAAAGACAGCGAACGGCGGCGCTCGTCGACGATCGCCATCCGGCCATCCTCGAGCACCGCAACGCCCTCGGGATTGGCGAACCCGATCAGCGGGATGCTGCGCAGCACTTCCCCGTAACGGGTCAGCTCGACCAGTTGAGGGTCGCGTCCGGTGACGGTGAACAGCGTACCGGTGCGAGGGTTGTATGCGAGATCGGAGGGCTCGTCGCCGTCCAGCCCGCGCAATGGCTTGGCCTGAATCACGGCGCGATAGCCCGGCAGCCAGATGCTGGCCTTGCGCTCGGCGTCCGATGTGAAGTGTTCGGCGACCAGGTAGCCGAGGCGATCGTCGAGGTGGTGGTAACGCACCAGCCCGATGGCCACCGCTATCGCCAGGAAGAGGCCGCACCCGCGCAAAACCTGGCGTCTGCGCGGTGCGACCCTGCCCCGGCTGGCGATCAGGACACGCGACTGTCGAAGCGGGAGATGCCGACGAGCTCGATCGTCAGCGCATCGCCGCTAGCCAGCGGGCCGACGCCGGCCGGCGTACCGGTGAGCACCACATCGCCGGGCTGCAGGCTGAAGTGCGCACTGATGTGCTGAATCAGCGGCAGGATCGCGTTGATCATGTCGCTGCTGTTGCCGTCCTGGCGCACTTCGCCATTGATGGTCAGGCGGATTCCGATGTCTGTCAGGTCGGTAATCGCATCGCCTGGCACGAAAGGCGCCAGCACCAGCGCGCCGTCAAAACTCTTGGCGAGCTCCCACGGCTGGCCTTTCTCCTTGAGGCGCGATTGCACGTCGCGCAGGGTCAGGTCCAGCGCCGGCGCGAAGCCGCTGATGGCGTCGCGTACTTCCTCTTCGCTGGGCTTGCGAGACAACGGCTTGCCGATCAGCACGGCGATTTCCGCCTCGAAATGCACGCCGCCACGGTCCTGCGGAATGCTGAAGCCACCGGCCAAGGGTACGGCGCAGCTACCGGTCTTGATGAACAGCAGCGGCTCGGTCGGGACCGGATTGTTCAGTTCCTTGGCGTGCTCGGCGTAGTTGCGCCCGATGCACACGGCTTTGCCGAGCGGAAAGTGGATCGGCGTACCGTCGGTGTACTGGTGCTGGTAACTCATCGGCTTCTCCTGAGGCGGCCGCGCAATGGCCGCGATCGATACACAGCGAGGCAAACGGCGAGCATGAGGCCGCGCCGCGCTGGCTGTCGCTTGGACCTAAGGCTTAGTCGAGCGTGAACACCTTGCCCGGGTTCATGATCCCGTTGGGATCGAACGCCGCCTTGATCGCCTTCATGTAGGCAATCTCGGCCTCCGAGCGGCTGTACGTCAGGTAATCGCGCTTCGTCAGCCCGACGCCGTGCTCGGCAGAAATCGAGCCGTTGTACGTCTGGACCGTTTCGAACACCCACTTGTTGACCGACGCGCACTTCTCGAAGAACTCGTCCTTCGACAGCGCCTCGGGCTTGAGGATGTTCAGGTGCAGGTTGCCGTCGCCAATGTGGCCGTACCAGAGCACCTCGAAATCCGGGTAGTTGCTCGTCACGATCGCATCGATGTCGGCCAGGAAGGCCGGCACCTTGGAGACGGTGACCGAGATGTCGTTCTTGTAGGGCGTCCAGTGCGAGATGGTTTCGGAGATGTACTCGCGCAGCTTCCACAGATTCTGCAGTTGCTGCTCGCTCTGGCTCATCACCCCGTCGATCACCCAGCCTTCGTTCACGCAGTGCTCGAAGGTCGCCAGCGCCTGCTCGGCGCGCTGCTCGGTGGTGGCCTCGAACTCCAGCAGCGCATAGAACGGCGCGCGGGTCTCGAACGGCGCGGGGACGTCGCCACGCGCGAGGATCTTGTCCAGGCACTTGTCGGAGAAAAACTCGAAAGCGGTCAGGTCCAGCTTGTCCTGAAACGCATGCAGCACCGGCATGATCGAATCGAAATCCGGCGTGCCCAGCACCATCGCGGTGAGGTTGGTCGGCTGGCGCTCCAGGCGCATGGTCGCCTCGACCACGAAGCCCAGCGTCCCCTCGGCACCGATGAACAGCTGGCGCAGGTCGTAGCCAGTGGCGTTCTTGACCAGGTCCTTGTTCAGCTCGAGCACGTCGCCCTTGCCGGTGACGACCTTCAGCCCCGCCACCCAGTTGCGAGTCATGCCGTAGCGGATCACCTTGATCCCACCGGCATTGGTGCCGATGTTGCCGCCGATCTGGCTGGAGCCGGCCGAGGCGAAATCGACCGGGTAATACAACCCCTTGTCTTCGGCGAACTGCTGCAATTGCGCGGTGACCACGCCCGGCTGGCAGACGACCGTCCTATCGGTCGCGTTGAAGTCGAGGATCTGGTTCATGTAGTCGAACGACACCACCACCTCGCCATTCGGCGCCACCGCCGCGGCCGAGAGCCCGGTGCGACCGCCCGACGGCACCAGCGCCACCCTGTTCTGATTAGCCCAGCGCACGATGGCCTGCACCTGCTCGATCGTCTTCGGGAAGACGACAGCGCTCGGCGCGGGTGCGTATTGCTTGGTCCAGTCCTTGCCGTAGGCAGTGAGCGAATCGGCGTCGGTCAACACCTTGCCAGGCTCGACCAGGGTCTTCAGCTCGTCGATCAGGGCGCTATCGGTCATCGTCGGAACTCTCAAAGGATTCATGGTCACCCTGAGTACGCTTCAGCTCAGGGAAGGGGTTTCCAGCGGGGGCCGTATGCTAGCATACGCACCCTTTTCGACGTGCCTCGGCAGCCCCTCGGAACGGCGCTCCGCCCGCTCCGCAAGCCGCTGGACACGCCAGTCAGCCCCTGGCCTATAGGTGTATGCAGATGAGCAAAACCTCTCTCGACAAGAGCAAGATCAAGTTCCTTCTTCTCGAAGGCGTTCACCAGAATGCGGTGGACACGCTCCAGGCTGCCGGTTACACGAACATTGAGTACCACAAGGGCGCCATGTCGGGTGATGAGCTCAAGGAAAAGATCGCCGACGTGCATTTCATCGGCATCCGCTCGCGCACCCAGCTGACCGAAGAAATCTTCGATGCGGCCGGCAAGCTGATCGCGGTCGGCTGCTTCTGCATCGGGACCAACCAGGTCGACCTCAACGCCGCCCGCGAGCGCGGCATTGCCGTGTTCAACGCGCCCTACTCCAACACCCGCTCGGTCGCCGAACTGGTGCTGGCCGAGGCGATCCTGCTGTTGCGCGGCATTCCGGAGAAGAACGCCGCCTGCCATCGCGGCGACTGGATCAAGTCGGCGGCCAACTCCTTCGAAATCCGTGGCAAGAAGCTGGGCATCATCGGCTACGGCTCGATCGGCACCCAGCTCTCGGTATTGGCCGAAGCGCTCGGCATGCAGGTCTTCTTCTATGACGTGGTGACCAAGCTGCCGCTGGGCAACGCGACGCAGATCGGCTCGCTCTACGAGCTGCTCGGCCTATGCGACATCGTCACGCTGCACGTCCCGGAACTGCCATCAACCCAGTGGATGATCGGCGAGAAGGAAATTCGCGCGATGAAGAAGGGCAGCATCCTGATCAATGCCGCACGCGGCACCGTGGTCGAGCTGGATGCCCTGGCCGCGGCCGTGAAGGACGAGCACCTGCTGGGCGCCGCCATCGACGTGTTCCCGGTCGAGCCGAAGTCCAACGACGAAGAATTCCAGACGCCGCTGCGTGGCCTGGATCGCGTCATCCTGACCCCGCACATCGGTGGCTCCACCGCCGAAGCGCAGGCCAACATCGGCCTGGAAGTGGCCGAGAAGCTGGTCAAGTACAGCGACAACGGCACCTCGGTGTCCTCGGTCAACTTCCCTGAGGTGGCGCTGCCCTCGCACCCGGGCAAGCACCGCCTGCTGCACATCCACCAGAACATCCCGGGCGTGATGAGCGAAATCAACAAGGTGTTCGCCGACAACGGCATCAACATCTGCGGCCAGTTCCTGCAAACCAACGAGAAGGTCGGTTACGTCGTCATCGACGTCGACAAGGAATACTCCGACCTGGCGCTGGAAAAACTCCAGCACGTCACCGGCACCATCCGCAGCCGCGTGCTGTTCTAAGCACAGGCAGCCGCCCTCGACGAGGCTCGCCAAGCGCCCGCGGCGGACCGCGGCGGGGACGGGAACCGGAGCAAGCACGACAAACCCCGCCCCAAAAGAGCGGATCAGCCCCAGGTGAAAACCTGGGGCTTTTTTGTTGGTGTTTTGGCCGATGGCGCTCGCCCGGCACACCTTCCCGCTGACAGGGGCCGCGTCGGGCGGTCAGTCCTCCGGAAGGCTCACTTGTCGAGCTCGTCCTGTTTCGCCAGCTCGCCCTGTTTCGCCAGGAAGTCCTCTTCGAGCATGGCGTCCTTGGCGGCCTGGGACTGTTCCTCGAGCAAGGGATCGTTGAGCTCGCCGCCGGACAGCACCTTGGTCTCCAGTCGGCCCGTCAGATGGTCCAGCGCGTGATGCATCTTCTCCGCGGCGCCTTCCACCGCCAACTGCAGCGACTCGGCCTTGTGCGTGACGGAAATGGCCTGATGCCCCTTGGGTCGCGCCTCGATCTGGCAGCGCTTGTCATCGGCACCGGCCTTTTGTGCGTTCTCGTCGCTGAGGTGTACCTCGATGCGCGTAAGAAAATCGTCGAAGCGCTCCAGCCGATCCTCCACGGCCGCCCCTACCCACTCGTGCAACGCGACGCTACCGGGGATGTGATGGCTGTTGACTTGAACATGCATGCGGCTACTCCTGATTGATGACGCCTACTGGATTCGAGGCGCCTGCACCGCCGAGGTTCAGCGGCGTCTCTCTGACTGGATCGCCGTCATCGACACAAAAGGCCAACTGATCCAGGTCATCGCTCGACGACGGGACTGAAGCAATCCCCGTCAGCGGCTAAGGTTTACCGGAAAACCCTTGGCGGATTGGAACTCGACGCGCACTTGAGCGCGTCGATACAGGCGCAACATGCAGGAGGTTTCATGCTCGACGTACGGGTGTATCGCTACAACGAGGAACGGGATCCGAGGCCCGTCATGCAATCGATGCCGGTTCCCGAAGAGTTTCGCGAGCGCATGGTGCTGGATGTACTGGAATATTTGCGTGAGACCGACCCTACCCTGGCCTATCGCCGCTCCTGCCGTGAAGGCGTTTGCGGCTCGGATGGCATGAACATCAACGGCAAGAATCGGCTGGCCTGTATCACCCCCGTTTCCGAGGCGCTGGATGACTCCGGCACGCTGGTGATCCGGCCGCTGCCCGGCATGCCGGTGATCCGGGACCTGGTCGTCGACCAGAGCCTGTTCTTCAAGCAGTACGAACGCGTCAAACCCTGGCTGATCAATGACCAGCCGGCGCCAAGCATCGAGCGGCTGCAATCCCCCGCCGAGCGCGCTCGGCTCGACGGTCTGTATGAGTGCATCCTCTGCGGCTGCTGCACCTCGCAGTGCCCGTCCTGGTGGTGGAATCCTGAGAAATACATCGGCCCGGCAGGGTTGCTGCAAGCCTGGCGCTTCATCGCTGACAGCCGAGACACCGCAACGGGCGAGCGTTTGTCGAATCTCGACGATCCGTTCAGCGTGTTCCGCTGCCGCAGCATCGGCAATTGCAGCTGGGTCTGCCCCAAAGGCCTCAATCCGATGGGCGCGATCGGCCATATTCGTCGCGAACTCACCCAGCAGGGCACATGACCCTATGCCCGCCGCACGATTGCCACACGCCTGACACACCGGCTCCGTAGGGTCTCGCTGATGCCGTCGTTCCGGTTCGCCGGAGGCCAGCGACCACTCGGATGGAGACCTCTCAATGCACTGCCTGAAACCGCTTGCCGTGGCCCTCGCCGCCGCGCTCTCGACGCACGCTTTCGCCGCCGGCAACACCCTTGTCGGCTGGGCCCGGATGGCGCCGGACACCTTTGCCGACGGCCCGACCTCCGGCCAGATGACCCGCGGCAACGCCTACGGGACCTACCTGCCGCCCTATGAACACCGCCAGCCGGTGCAAGGCTTCTCCGCCGTGTTGCCGGGCGTCGACGGCAGCTACCTGTACATGAGCGACAACGGCTTCGGCGGTCAGGGCAACTCGGCCGACGCCTTGCTGCGCGTGTACAGCGTCAAGCCGGATTTCCGCACGGCTGATGGCGGGACCGGGACGGTCAGCGCCAGCAGCCTCGGCAACGGGCTGCCGCTCGAACGCTTCACCGAGCCGGCGCGCTTCACGCTCAACGACGTCAACGGCAAGCTGACCATCCCGCTGCAAGCCGAGCAGCCCTATTACTACGGCAGCGCCGCCTTCCCGCCGGTCGATCCGTCGATCCGCTTCGGCCGCCTGCTGACCGGCGCCGACCTGGACATCGAATCCTTCCGTGAGGATCGCAACTGCGCGCTGTGGTTCGGTGACGAGTTCGGTCCGTTCCTGATCAAGACCGACCGCAACGGCACCGTGCTGCGCAGCGAAATCCCGCTGCCCGGCGTCTACGCGCCGCAGCACCCGGACGTGGTCGCCGGCCGGGTGCAGGCCAACCTTGGCGGATCGGGCGGCTTCGAGGGCATGGCGATCACGCCGCATGGCGATCGGCTGTTCACCCTGCTGGAGAAGCCGGTCGCCGGCGATCCGGCCGACCGCCTGCGCATCAACGAGTTCGACATCGAGGCCGAGCGCTACACCGGGCGGACCTACTTCTACCCGCTGCAGGCCGCCGGCCATGCCATCGGCGACATGACCGCCGTGGACGACTACCGCTTCCTGGTGATCGAGCGCAACGGCGCGACCGCTACCAGCGGTGTGCCCTTCAAGAAGATCTACCTGATCGATACCCGCCGCGTCGGCAACGGCGGCGTGGTGCAGAAGACCGAGCTGGTCGACCTGATGAACCTCGACGATCCGAGCGACCTCAACGGCGACGGCGACACCCGCTTCACCTTCCCCTACGTCACCATCGAGAGCGTGCTGCCGCTCGATCCCTGGACGCTGCTGGTGGCGAACGACAACAACTTCCCTGGCGGCGGCGGGCGCGAGCTGGCGGCCGACGCCACCGAGCTGCTGAAAATCCGCCTGAAGCAGCCACTGGCCGGGTTGCGGATGGATCATCCGGCCGAGCAGGACCACCGCCGCAAGCGCTGCGAACGGCCCTCGAGCGAGCACAAGGCCGGCTGAGCCGGTTGTCCAGGGCACACCGCTGGCGGCGATCGCTTCGGCAGGATCGCACCAGCGGCTGACTCAGCCACCCTGCGTAATCAGCCGGCGCATCCAGTCGAGCAGCACGGTCGGCAGCAGTTCAGGGCGCGGCAACAGCGCATAACGTTGGGCGCCGAAGATGCGCGGCAAGTACGCGGTGCCCTGGCGGTCGATGGTCAGGCAGAACGGGGAGATGCCCTGCAAGGTGGCTTCGATCACTGCCTGGCGCATGTCCTCAACACCGTAGCGCCCCTCGTATTCATCGCGGTCGCTCGGTTTGCCGTCAGACAGCAACAGCAGCAGCCGATGGTTCGCCGGTTGTCGCATCAAGCCGGCGCAGGCATGGCGAATCGCCGCGCCAGTACGCGTGTATTGCTCCGGCTCCAGCGAACTGATGCGAAGCGCGACCTCCTCGCCATAGGGCTCGCTGAATCCCTTCAGCTCACGCAGCGTGACGGCGCCCGGACCGGCGCCGCTGAACGCCTGGATCGCATAGGGTTCGCCCAGCCGCTGCAAGGCGATGGCGACCAGCAGCAACGCCTCGCGCTCGACATCGATCACACGGCGATTGGCCACGACCCAGCTGTCGGTAGAACCGCTCGCATCGACCAGCAGGGTAATGGCCAGGCTGCGCTCGCGGCGCCGTTGCGAGCGGTACAGCGACTCGGCGAGCGCGCCGCCGCCGTGCTGATCGGCGTAGGCGGCGACGTAGGCGTCGAGATCGATCTCCTCGCCATCGGCCTGCCGCCGCTGCCACTGGCGTGTCGCCTGGAGCATCTCGAAGCGACGGCTGATCTGTTCGAGCAGCGGCCCATAGCTGGCCAGCGTCGCCTCGACCCACTGACGCGACCCCTGCTCCGGCGGCAACACCCGCACGGTGGCGCCCGGCAGGCGGTAGCCGTCGAGGCGGTAGTCCCACTCGGGATAGTGAAGGCCCGCGTCGGCTGCCGCGGCCGGTGCCGCCACACGGGTTCGGCCAGGCGGCGGATCATCCGAAATTAGCACCTCGCGCGGCGTTCCCGGTGTGGCGACCAACCGCGCCTGGGCCAGCTCCGACACCATCTCGCCGTACTCCTCGGCGTCGGCATCGTTCCGGTCGACGGGCCGATTGAGCCCCATCGGGTCCTCGGCGTAGGGGTGAGGTTCGTCGGCCTGGATCATCCAGGCGCCGCTGTCGGCGTCGTCATCCTCGTCGTCGCGTGCCTCGCGCACGTCCGGGCGCCGGGACAATCGCGCACTCTGCGGGCTCGGCGCAGGCGGCTCGTCGAGGCCCTCGGACAGCGCCAGGTTGTCGTCTGGCCGCATGCGATCGGGTAACAACTCGCCGGTCCACCAGTCCGGCAGCAGCGGCCGGTCGCCAAATGCCCGCGCCGGAAAGCGATCGAGCCCCAGCTCGGCTGCCAGTGATCGGGCCAGGTCGAGGGACTCGGCTGGCGATTGGCCGAGCGGCAAGTCGGCATCGAGCGCATCGCAACGTTCTGCGAGCACCCGCCTTAGCACGCCTTCGAGCAGGCGACGTGCTGGCGAGAACTCGCCCAGCGCCGGTCGGTGAGCCAGCGCCCAGCGGCGCAGCGCCTGCACGGCATCGACCATGCCCGGCATCAGCGAGACCAGCGCCTTGTCGGCGGCATGCGCTTCGCAGATCAGATAGAGCGCAGCCTGCGGCGGCGGCAAATCGGCCGGCAGCTGCGTCGCGCTGCCGCGCACGGCACGCACGGCCTGTTGTAGCGCCATGACGCGGTAGAAGGTCGCGGCCTGCGCCATGTCCGCCGGGCGCAGGTCGGGCGGTAGCCAGAGGTGCCGGCCGTCGGTGCCCGGCACCGGGGTGCGGCACCTGGGTCGGGGCGCGCGGCCGAACAGCCGGGCCAGCAGGGTGGGTCGTGGCGGCGCCTGAGCCGTGCGCAAAGCGAAGTGCTCGCCCAGCAGCGCCGTGATCAGCAGGTCCAGTCGCTCGGCGATGTCGGCGAGCGTGGTGGTTGGCGTTATCGGCGGCGGCCCCTGGTAGCGACGCCAGAGGCGCTGGGCGAACACCGTCGCATGGCGCGCGGCGTCGGTGAGAACCTCCTCGGCTTCGGCCACGTCAGACGAAGGTGCCGTCGACCAGATCGCGCATCGCACCGACCAGCGTCTCGTCGTCCGACAACGCCGAGACGATCGCCGACTGGCACGCCAGCTTCGGCGCGATGCCGACGGCGATCAACGCAGCCGCGGCGATCAGCAGGCGGGTGCTTGGCACCTCCGCCAGGCCGCGGTCGCGTAGCCCGCGCAGGCGCTGCGCCAGCGTCACCAGGCCGCGCGCGGTGGGTAGGTCGACACCGCTTTCATGCTGGACGATCAGCGCCTCCTGCTCGGCGGCGGGAAAGTCCAGGTCGATCGCGACGAAGCGCTGCCGCGTGCTGGGCTTTAGGTCCTTGAGCAGGCGCTGGTAACCAGGGTTGTAGGACACCACCAGCTGGAAGCCAGGCGCGGCGGCGAGGGTTTCGCCGGTCTTGTCGATCGGCAGGATGCGCCGGTGATCGGTCAGCGCATGCAGGACGACCACGGTGTCCTGGCGTGCCTCGACGACTTCATCGAGGTAGCAGATGGCGCCTTCGCGTACGGCGCGGGTGAGCGGGCCGTCCTGCCAGACGGTACCGTCGTGACGGATGAGGAAGCGTCCGATCAGGTCGCTCGCGGTCAGGTCATCATGGCAGGCGACCGTGATCAGCGGCCGGCCAAGCCGTGCGGCCATGTGTTCCACGAAGCGGGTCTTGCCACAACCGGTCGGCCCCTTGAGCAGCACCGCCAACTGGCGCGCGTGGCACTGCTCGAACAGCGTGACCTCCTCACCCGACGGCAGATAGAACGCCGGCTCCGGTCGTTCGAAGCCGGCCTGGCGCAGAGTGCTGCCTGTGACCATCAGAGCGTCCCGGACGACGCGTGCGGCATGCGCGCATCGGGGTCGGGCGTCGTCGCGAAGCGCGGTGCATGGCGGAAGAAGTCATAGATGAACAGCGCCACGCCAACGGTGAACACCGAGGCGGTACAGATCAGCATGACGAAGTGGATCTGGATCTTGAGCTGCGCATCAAGGTAGCCCATGCCCATGATCCGCTCGAGGTACACCTGCCCGATGCCAGCGGTGGCGAACGACAGGGTCATGCCGAACATGCCTGAAATCTGCAACCAGAAGGCCCAGTAGCCGATCGCGCTGCCCGGCTCGCGACGGTTGGTCATCGATGGCAATGCGTAGGTGATCATGGCCAGCACGATCATCGCGTAGGCGCCATAGAAGGCGGCATGGCCGTGCATGGCGGTGATGAGGGTGCCGTGGGTCCACTTGTTCACACTCGGCCAGGTGTGCGCGAGGCCCAGCAGACCGGCCCCGAAGAGGGCGAACACAGCGCTGCCGATGGTCCAGTGCAGCGCTAGCGTATTGGGATGCGCCAGGCCCGAGCGGCGCATGGCGCCATAGGCGTAGGCCGCCATGCCGACCAGCGCCAGCGGCTCCAGGGCACTGAAGAACCCGCCGATCGGCAGCCAGTAGGTCGGCACGCCGACCCAGTAGTAGTGATGCGCCGTGCCGATGATGCCAGCGATGAAGACCAGCCCGACGATTACGTACAGCCACTTCTCCATGACCTCGCGATCGGCGCCGGAAAGGCGGATCAGCAGGTAGGCGAGGAAGGCGCCCATGATCATCATCCAAACCCCCTCGACCCACAGGTGGATGGTCCACCAGCGGTAGAAGATCGAGACGGTGTAGTTCTCGTAGTGCAGCAGCGCCGGGAAGAACAGGATCGCCGAGCTGACCAGGCCGATCATCAGCACGCTTTCGGTGGCGGTGAAGCGCCCGGATTTCCGAATCGTCATGCCGATGTTGTAGAGAAAGATCAGCATGCAGATGACGATCACGATCTTGTGCGGCAACGGCTGCTCCAAGAGCTTATTGCCGGTGCCGTAGCGAAACAGGTAGCCGATGATCGCGGTCACGCCCATCAGCGTCCACAAACCGAGCTGGATGTAGGCGAGCTTGACGCTGTGCAGCTCCGTACGGGATTCCTCGGGGATCATCCAGTAGGTCGCGCCCATGAAGCCGGTCAGCACCCAGACGATCAGCAGGTTGGTGTGGATCACCTTGGTCACGTCGAACGGCAGGATGTAGAGCAGTGGGTCCGGCCCGAGGTACTTGGTCGCCGACAGCAGGCCGAAGACCAGTTGCAGGCCGAACAGCACCATCGCCACGGCGAAATACCAGTAGGCAACCGATTGGGATTGGTAGCGCATTGTTGTTCTCTCCCGATGGAGGCACCGAACCCGCGTCAGGCGCGCGGGGCCGCCGTCATTTCAGTGTTGCCAGGAAGGCCGTCAGTTGGTCGATCTGCTCGGCGCTCAGACCGTCGCCATACCCGGGCGGCATGAAGGAAACGCCACCGGCCGAGTACATGTCCCCCGGCACCAGATGGGCGCTGGGCTGGGTGATCGACTCGCGGATGTAGCCTTCCACGTCCGTGGCCTGCCCCTTGTAATCGGGCGAGGCGATGGTTTCGGCGGCGCGGGTGGCGATGCCCGCCAGGGTGGGCCCGGCCATGTTGGCGCCCGGCGCGGTGGAGTGACAGGCAATGCAGGCCGGGCTTGCCGTGCGGAATACATGCTCGCCCAGCGCGCGGATGTCGTCCCCCGGGTCGACCGGCGTGGTGCCCTCGGGCGCTGCGGGAGTGCCGGTTGCATCGACACCCGCCACGGCCGCCGTTCCCGGTATGAAGCTACCCGTCACCAGGATCGGGCGCGGCGGCCAGCCCTGGTTATCGACCTTGCTGACCCAGTCGAGGAAGGCGATCAGGTCGGTGATCTCCTCTTCGCTCAGGTCCTGCTTGGGCATCAAGCGGCGATGCGTCTGCTCGTCGTAGAACTTCGATGGGTCGCGCATGTAGGCCTGCAGGTAGGGCTCGCCGCGGTGCTGGGTGATCTTGGTCAGATCGGGCGCGTAGTAGGCGCCTTCGCCGAACAGGGTGTGGCAGTTGATGCAGTTGTACTTGTGCCACACATCCATGCCGTGGGTGACCTGCGGCGTGATGTTCTCCGAATTGGTCAGCTCGGGAATCTGCCGATGGGTGTCCAGGGTCATGCCCAGGAACAGCAACGTCGAGAGGCCCGTACCCCATATGGCGAAAAGCCGTGCTTGTCGATTGTTCATGCTTCGCGCTCCTCAGACGTTGATGCCGGTCCAGTGCACGATCGTCATGGTGAAGGCATAGACGATGGCACTGGCCATGAGGAGCAGCACGATCAGGCTCAGGATGCGCAACGGGCCGTGGAGATTCTTCATCGGGCCTCCATGAGAGCTATTGGAATTGTTGCTCAGCGATTTAGACCGTCGTGGCTGTGATGAACCGAGACGGCAAGAGTTCCGCCGAAAGGCCGAACGGCCCATTCGTTGCTCCGGGTCGACCGGTCCGATCCAGCGAAGACGGCGTCGATCCAGGGGCGAACGGATCGCGAACGGTCATGAACGATGCGCGGCATGGCGCAGTCCAGACAAAAGCGAGCGCGGTGCGACCGAGGCCGTACCGTTCGCTCGACACCCCCTTTGCCACCTGCCCCGCCAAGGAGCCGACCGTGACCGACCGCCTGACCGTCACCCCGCTGCCGTTCGATCCCCGTTTCGAAGCCATCCCCGAGGACGAGCCGGATACCGTCCGCGAGCTGGTCGAGGCGATGCACTCGATCATCGAGACCACCTACGCCGATGGCGGCCATGCGATTCGCAGCGTGCACGCCAAGAGCCACGGTCTGCTGCAAGGCGAGCTGGTGGTGCCCGAAGGCCTGCCGCCCGCGCTGGCCCAGGGGGCTTTCGCACGGCCGGGCCGGCTGCCGGTGATCCTGCGGTTCTCGACCAACCCCGGCGACATCCTCGATGACAAGGTATCGACGCCGCGCGGCCTGGCGATCAAGGTCATCGGGGTCGAGGGGCCTCGGCTGCCGGACAGCGAAGGCGCGACGACCCAGGACTTCGTGCTGGTCAACGCGCCCGCCTTCGTCGCGCCCACGCCGAAAGCCTTCCTCCGCTCGCTCAAGCTGATCGCCAAGACCACCGACCGCGCGCCGCGGGCCAAGCAGGCGCTCTCGGCGGTGCTGCGCGGCGCCGAAGGCGCGCTCGAATCGGTCGGCGGCCAGAGTGCGACGCTCACGAGCATGGGCGGCCATCCCTTGACCCACCCGCTGGGCGACACCTTCTATTCGGTCGCGCCGCTGCGTCACGGCCCCTATTTCGGCAAGATCAGCGTGGCGCCGGTATCGCCCGAACTCACCGAACTGAGCGGCCGGACGGTCGACCTGGACGGCAAGCCGAACGGGCTGCGCGAGGCGATCGTCGCCTTCTTCGCGCGGCACGGCGGCACCTGGGAGGTCAGGGTGCAGCTGGCGACCGATATCGAGAAGATGCCGGTCGAGGACGCCACCGTCGCCTGGCCGGAAGACGAAAGCCCGTACGTGACCATCGCCCGCATCGAGGTCGCGCCGCAATCGGCCTGGTCGGATGCCCGCGCCACGCAGGTCGACGACGGCCTGTCCTTCAGCCCCTGGCACGGCCTGGCCGCGCACCAGCCGCTGGGCGGCATCATGCGCAGCCGCAAGCCGGCCTACGAAATGTCCGCAGGCTTCCGTGCGCAGCACAACGGCTGCCCGATCCACGAACCATCGAGCCCGCCGCGCCTGGCCGACTGACCGCGTCACCGCCGGGCGCAACCAGCGACCACTCTAGGCGGGGGCGGCTTGTGCGCCCCCGCCTCGCTCAGCCGTTGGGCTGCGGGGTCAGGCGCAGGTAGGGTTTGACGACGCGGTAGCCCTTGGGGAAGCGCTGCTTGATCTCGTCCTCATCCTTGAGCGATGGAACGATCACCACCTCGTCGCCGTCCTGCCAGTTGGCCGGGGTGGCGACCTTGTGATGGTCGGTCAGCTGCAGCGAATCGATCACCCGCAGGATCTCGTTGAAGTTGCGCCCGGTGCTGGCCGGGTAGGTGATGGTCAGGCGCACCTTCTTGTTCGGGTCGATGATGAACAGCGAGCGCACCGTCAGGGTGTCGTTGGCATTGGGGTGGATCAGGTCGTACAGCTCGGAGACCTTGCGGTCGGCGTCGGCCAGGATCGGGAAGTCGACGCGGGTGTTCTGGGTTTCGTTGATGTCGTCGATCCACTTGATGTGCGAATCGACCGGGTCGACCGACAGCGCGATGGCCTTGACGTTGCGCTGGGCGAACGCGTCCTTCAGCTTGGCGGTGTAGCCGAGCTCGGTGGTGCACACCGGGGTGAAGTCGGCCGGGTGTGAGAACAGCACGCCCCAGCTGTCGCCCAGCCATTCATGGAAGCGGATGCTGCCTTCGCTGGAGTCCTGTTCGAAATCGGGGGCGATGTCGCCAAGTCGGATGCTCATGGTGTGTACTCACTGAGGTTGGTTGAACGACCGCGCCAGACTGCCGGGCGCAGTGGTTTTCACAGCGTCCGCTTCAGGCGGTTCTGCGCAGCTGCGACTCGATGAGCCTCTGCAGCCGGTACAGGTGGGCGAATCCGCGTTCCCAGTGCCGGTGCCCGGAGGCGACGTTGATATGGCCGGCGTTCGGCAGGACGGTCACGTCGCTGCCCCACGCCCGTCCCAGTGCGACGGCCCGCTCGGCGGCCATGGCCGGGTCGTTGTCGGAGCCGACCAGCACGCTCGGAAACGGCAGCCGTGCCCGCGGAAGCGGCGCGAAATCGCGCAGTGCGTCGGGGCGGCCGGGACGCTCGACATCCGCCGGTGCCACCAGCAATGCGCCTCGGACCCGCGCCACGCGAGCGGCCGACGCCTGTGCCGCCCAGTGCGCCACGGTCACGCAGCCCAGGCTGTGGGCCACCAGCACGGTCGGTTCGCTGCTCGCCTCGACCGCCTGATCGAGTGCCGCGATCCAGGCCGCCTTCTGCGGCGCGTGCCAGTCCGCCTGCTCCACCCGCGCGCTATTGGGCAGCAGGCGTTGCCAGTGGCTTTGCCAGTGGTCGTCGGGCGATCCGTGCCAACCGGGCAGGATCAGATAGCGGATCGATGTGCGCCCCATGTGCGCCTCCCTGAGTAGCGAATGGGCCGAGTCTAGGCGCTGACGCCGGTAGCACTGAAGTAATAAGAAGATATTTGCTTATTCCTTAAATAGCTCAGTCAGGGCAAGGAATGGCTAAGTCCGCTTATTCTTTTAAGCGCTATAAATGTTCTTAAATAATATTTTTAAGAATAACCAGCGCCTGCCTAGTATCCGCTCCATGCCTCTCGGCCAAGGCCAACCGACCGCCCGAAGGCTCCCCTGGAGAACAACAATGAGCACAACCCTTCGCCCCATCGATGGCCCGGACGAAGCCCAGCTGCTGCGTGCGATCCAGACTGCCCTGAAAGGCCTTGGCTTCGGCTCGGTGGAAATCACCGTGCACAACGGCCAGGTCGTGCAGATCGAACGCAAGGAAAGGATCCGCCTGCAGGCGCCAGCCCGCTCCACGTCCTGAATTCAAAGACCAGCCCGACTGGACCACCGGAGGGCGTGACATGAACCCGAGACTGATTGAGGTCCGCATGAACACGCACCGGTACCGCCGCTGTTGCTGGCGAATGCCCCGCTGAACCGCGACACCACCCACGCATACCCGCATTCGCCTGCGCGCCCTGGCGCGCACAAGGAGCAACACATGTTCGCGAAACACCTGGCGCTCGCCACCCTGGCAGGCGCGCTCGCCGTCCTAACCGCCGGCCCGGCCTCGGCCGCCGAGCCCCTGCTCAACGTGTCCTATGACCCGACGCGCGAGCTCTATGCGGAATTCAACGAAGCCTTCAACGAACACTGGCAGGCCCAGGGCCACGAACCGATCGAGGTCCGGCAGTCCCACGGCGGTTCGGGTAAACAGGCCCGCGCGGTGATCGACGGCCTGCGCGCCGACGTCGTGACCCTGGCGCTGGCCGGCGACATCGACGAACTGCACCGGATCGGCAAGCTGATCCCCGCGGACTGGCAGTCGCGTCTGCCGAACGCCAGCACGCCCTACACCTCGACCATCGTGTTCCTGGTGCGCAAGGGCAACCCGAAGGGCATCGAGGATTGGGACGACCTGGTCAAACCGGGCGTCGAGGTCATCACGCCGAATCCGAAGACCTCCGGCGGCGCGCGCTGGAACTTCCTCGCCGCCTGGGCCTATGCCCGACAGAAATTCGGCGATGAACAGCAGGCGCAGGCCTTCGTCGAGGCGCTTTACCAGAACGTGCCGGTGCTGGACACCGGTGCGCGCGGCTCGACCGTCACCTTCGTCAACAACGGCATCGGCGACGTGCTGCTGGCCTGGGAGAACGAGGCCTTCCTGGCGCTCAAGGAGCAGGGCGGCGACGGCTTCGAGATCGTCGCGCCGTCGCTGTCGATCCTTGCCGAGCCGCCGGTGGCGGTCGTCGACAAGAACGTCGAGCGCAAGGGCACGCGGGAAGTCGCCGAGGCCTACCTGAACTACCTGTACAGCGAGGAAGGCCAGCGCATCGCCGCGAAGCACTTCTATCGCCCGCGCAACGAACGCGTGGCCGCCGAGTTCAAGGATCGGTTCCCCGCGCTCAAGCTGGTCACCATCGACGGTGATTTCGGCGGGTGGACGGTCGCGCAGCCGAAATTCTTCAACGATGGCGGCGTGTTCGACCAGATCTACCAGGCGCACTAAGCGGTAATCCGTAGGGTGGATGGCCGAAGCCATCCACGCGTTCGAGGCACCGGCCTGCACACGACAGGCGCGGGTGTGGCGCGTGGAAAAGCGCTTTGCGCGTTTTCCACCCTACGGCCAGTTCGGGATTCGCAGGGTGGATGGCCGAAGCCATCCACGCGTTCGAGGCACCGGCCTGCATGACAGGCTTGGGCGCGATGCGCGTGGAAAAGCGCTTTGCGCGTTTTCCACCCTACGGCCAGTTCGGGATTCGTAGGGTGGATGGCCGAAGCCATCCACGCGTTCGAGGCACCGGCCTGCACACAACAGGCGTGGGCGCGATGCGCGTGGAAAAGCGCTTTGCGCGTTTTCCACCCTACGACTTTCCGGCTTTCTACTCTCCATCGATCGAGCCGCAAACATGTCCAGTCGACCTTCCCCCGTCATACCCGGCTTCGGCCTGACGCTGGGCTGCACCCTGGCGTACCTCAGCCTGTTGGTCCTGCTTCCGCTGGGTGCGCTGTTTCTCAAGACCACCGAACTCGACTGGGCGCAGTTCGTCGCCATCGTCAGCGCGCCGCGCGTGCTGGCGGCGCTCGAGCTGAGTTTTGGCACCGCCTTCGCCGCCGCCGTACTCAACGGCGTCATCGGCACGCTGCTGGCCTGGGTGCTGGTGCGTTATCGCTTCGCCGGCCGCAAGGTCATCGAGGCGATGATCGACCTGCCCTTCGCCCTGCCCACGGCGGTGGCCGGCATTGCGCTGACCGCGCTGTACGCGCCGAACGGCCCGGTCGGCCAGTTCGCCGCCGCACTGGGTTTCAAGATCGCCTACAGCCCGCTGGGCATCACCCTGGCGCTGACCTTCGTCACCCTGCCGTTCGTGGTGCGCACAATCCAGCCGGTGCTGGCCGACATCCCGCGCGAGGTCGAGGAAGCCGCCGCCTGCCTCGGCGCGCGTCCGCTGCAGGTGGCCCGCCATGTGCTGCTGCCGGCGTTGCTGCCCGCCTGGCTGACCGGCTTCGCCCTGGCCTTCGCCCGTGGCGTGGGCGAGTACGGCTCGGTGATCTTCATCGCCGGCAACATGCCGATGAAGACCGAGATCCTGCCGCTGCTGATCATGGTCAAGCTGGACCAGTACGACTATGCCGGCGCCACGGCGATCGGCGTGCTGATGCTGATGGTGTCCTTCATCCTGCTGCTGGCGATCAACCTGCTGCAGCGCCGCATCGCGCGTTCCTGAGGAGGTGGTCATGTCTTCTGTTTCGTTACCCGCGACAGCCAGCGCCTCCGCCAAGGCCGCGCGTCGTGGCAATGCCCTGGGGCGCCGGTTGCTGATCCTCGCCGCCTGGCTGGTTTTCGCGCTGTTCCTGCTGCTGCCGCTGGTGATCGTCGTCAGCGAAGCGCTGAAGCAGGGGGTCGGCACCTTCTTCACGGCGATCCTCGAGCCTGATGCCCTGGCCGCGCTCAAGCTCACCCTGCTTGCCGTGGGCCTCTCGGTGCCGCTCAATCTGGTGTTCGGCGTCGCCGCCGCCTGGTGCGTGAGCAAGTACGAGTTCCGCGGCAAGAGCCTGCTGGTGACCCTGATAGACCTGCCGTTCTCGGTCTCCCCGGTCATTGCCGGCCTGATCTACGTGCTCTTGTTCGGCGCCCAAGGTTATTTCGGCGAGTGGCTGAGTGATCGCGATATCCAGATCGTCTTCGCCGTGCCGGGCATTGTGCTGGCCACGCTGTTCGTCACCGTGCCCTTCGTCGCCCGCGAACTGATCCCGCTGATGCAGGAGCAGGGCAGCACCGAGGAGGAAGCCGCGCGCCTGCTCGGCGCCAGCGGCTGGCAGATGTTCCGGCACATCACCCTGCCGAACATCCGCTGGGGCCTGGTCTACGGCGTGGTGCTCTGCACCGCACGGGCGATGGGCGAGTTCGGCGCGGTGTCGGTGGTGTCCGGGCACATCCGCGGGCTGACCAACACCCTGCCGCTGCACGTCGAGATTCTCTACAACGAATACAACCACGTCGCCGCGTTCAGCGTGGCCAGCCTGCTGCTGGCCCTGGCGCTGGTGATCCTGCTGCTCAAGCAGTGGAGCGAATCGCGCCTTGCGCACCTGAGGACCGGAGCACAGCCATGAGCATCGAAGTTCGCAACGTCAACAAACGCTTCGGCCAATTCCAGGCGCTGAAGGCGATCGACCTGCACATCCAGAGCGGCGAGCTGGTCGCCCTGCTCGGCCCGTCCGGCTGCGGCAAGACCAGCCTCTTGCGCATCATCGCCGGGCTGGAAGCGCCGGACAGCGGCCGCATCGTCTTCCACGGCGAGGACGTCTCCGGCCACGACGTGCGCGACCGCAACGTCGGCTTCGTCTTCCAGCACTACGCGCTGTTCCGCCACATGACGGTGTTCGACAACATCGCCTTCGGCCTGCGCATGAAGCCGAAACGGCAGCGCCCGAGCGACGCCGCGATCGCCGACAAGGTCCGCGAACTGCTGGGCCTGGTGCAGCTCGATTGGCTGGCCGACCGCTACCCCGAGCAGCTTTCTGGCGGCCAGCGCCAGCGCATCGCCCTGGCCCGCGCGCTGGCGGTCGAACCCCGCGTGCTGCTGCTCGACGAGCCGTTCGGCGCACTGGATGCCAAGGTGCGCAAGGAACTGCGCCGCTGGCTGGCGCGCCTGCACGAGGACGTGCATCTGACGAGCGTGTTCGTCACCCATGACCAGGACGAGGCGATGGAAGTGGCCGACCGCATCGTGGTGATGAACAAGGGCGTGATCGAGCAGATCGGCACGCCGGCAGAGGTCTATGCCAACCCCGCCAGCGAGTTCGTCTATCACTTCCTCGGCGATGCCAACCGGCTGGAAACGGACGACGGCCCGCTGCTGTTCCGCCCGCACGAGGTGCGCCTTTCCACGCACCCTGCGCCGGGTTATCGCACCGGCACCGTGCGTGAATGCCGTCAGATCGGCCCGCTGCTTCGCGTGACGCTCGAAGTACCGGGCCAGGCGCAAGGCATCGAGGTGACGCTCGGACCGCAAGCCCTCGCCTCGGGCGGGTTCGATCGCGGCGCCCTGCTCCATTTCCATCCGGGCGAAGCGCCACGGACGGCATACCGGACCCCATGACCGCACCGCGCACCGCGTCCGCCCATGCGCGACCCGGCGAGATTGCCGCTGCCGGGCATCTTCGTACGAGCCCGCTTGCGGGCGATGCTCTTCGCAGCCCCAACCGCGCGGTATCGCCCCACCTCGGCAGCCCGATCGCCCGCAAGCGGGCTCCTACACAAAGCGTCGGCGCTCCGCGCCGTTGAGCACACCCATCACATCCGTTGCCCCCGGCGCCACCGCACCCCGCCGTTGCCGTTGCCGTTGCCGAACGCCTTCGTAGGAGCCCGCTTGCGGGCGATGCTCTTCGCAGCCCCAACCGCGCGGTATCGCCCCACCCCGGCAGCCCGATCGCCCGCAAGCGGGCTCCTACACAAAGCGTCGGCGCTCCGCGCCGTTGAGCACACCCATCACATCCGTTGCCCCCGGCGCCTGCCGCACCCCGCCGCGACAGGGTGCGGCGCCATCAGAAGTCGACCGTCATACCCACCATCAGCCGGCGGCCGTCGAGCACCACGCCGTAGTCCTCGTTGGTGACTTCCTTGTTGGCGACGTTGTAGAGGCCGGCTTTGAGGTCGACGTTATCGGTGAGCGCGTACACGCCGCCGACATCGACGAAGCCATACCCCGGCGTGCCTTCGGACATGCTCGTGCGGCCGATGTAGTCGCTGGTCTCGCTGCGGTAGTTGGCCTGTATCCAGCTGCTCAGGCGCGGGGTCATCGCCCAGTTGAGCAGCGCGTTGGCCATGTGCCTGGGCTGCTTGTTCAGCGGCTCGCCCTTGAACTCGCCGGTCTTCTGCTCGGACTCGGTGTAGGTGTAGCTGGTGCTCAGGCGCACGCTGGGGCTGAACAGGTAGTCGAGGGTCAGCTCGACGCCCTGCATGGTCGCCTCGTCGACGTTCATGCGGGTGCTGAGGAAATAGTAGTTGTTGCCGCCGTACGGGCAGGCCCACGCGGCGACGTTGTTCCGGTTGGCGCCCGAGCCGTCGGTGTCCGTCTCGCAGAGCCGCGTTTCGGCGATCTTGTCCTTATAGACGGTGTGGAACAGCATCATGCTGGTGTTCAGGCCCAGCGCCGGGTCGTCGTAGACGAAGCCGACTTCGTAGTTGGTGCTGGTTTCCGGCTCGAGCTCCGGATTGCCGATGATCAGCGCGCGCGAATGCGGGGCAGGCGAGCCGCCGCCCCCGGTGCCGCGCCCGAAGCCTTCGGTGGCATCGGCCAGGCCGGGCTGCTGGTAGCCGGTCGACACGCCGCCCTTGAGTGTCAGGTTCGGCGTGTACTGGTAGACGCCGTAGACGCGCGGCGACAGGTAGCCGCCGAACAGTTCGTCGTCGTTGTAGCGCAGGCCAGTTGTCAGGGCGAAATCCTCCGTCAGGCCCCACTCGGCCTCGAAGAACACGGCCGCCAGCCAGCGATCGACCGTCGCGGTCGCGCCCGGAATGCCGGCACTGAGCAGGCCGTTGGTTTCGTCGACGAAGTCTTCGTACTTGTACTGACCGCCAAAGGTGAACACGTTGCGCCCGGCGAAGTAGCTCGCCTGGGTGTTCAGCGTGGTGATTTCCTCGCGCTTGGTCAGGTCCTGCACGCGCTCGGACTGGTCATGCTGGAGGTAGGTGTTGACCTGGAGGTTGTCGTAGAAACCGTCGTGCGCCAGGACATAGACGTCCTTTTCGTACTCGGTGGTGTTCTCGGTCGCGGTGTCGGCGAGGCTCATGCCGGGGTGGTAGGTCTCGTCCAGCCGCGACGCCTGGTAGCTGACGGAGAACCGGTTCTGCTCATCGGGCGTGAGGTAGAGCTCGGCGCCTGCCTGCCGGCGCTTGCCGTCGGGCGTACTGGCGGCGCTATCGCTACCGCCGGCCAGCTCGCTTTCCTCGTTGCGGATGTAGGACCCGTGCAGCTTGAGGCCGAGCAGGTCCGGCACCAGCGCGCCGCCGAGGTAGAAATTGGCGAGCGCCTCGTCTTCGTTCACGTCGTTCAGCGAATGGCTGTATTCGGTGGTGACCGTCCCGGCCCATTCATCGCCGCCCTTGCGGGTGATGATGTTGATCACCCCGCCCATGGCTTCGGACCCGTACAGCGAGGACATCGGCCCGCGGATGACCTCGATGCGCTCGATCATCGCCAGCGGCGGCAGACCGATCTGCTTGCCGCCGTCGCTGCCATTGGTGTTCACCGAACGACCGGCCGAGACCGGACGGCCATCGACGAGATAGAGCGTGTACTTGGACGACATGCCGCGGATGCTGATGTCCTGCATGCTGCCGCCGCCGGTGACGTAGACGCCGGGGATGTTGCGCACCGCATCGGTGACATCGCGGTAGGACTGCGTTTCCAGCTGCTCGCGGGTGATGACCGAGATGCTCGCCGGCGCTTCGGCGATGTTCTGTTCGTAGCCCGCGGCAGTCACCACGGTGGTCGGTTGCAGCTCGATGGGCGCCTCCTCGGCCCAGGCAGAGCCCCCCATCGAGGCGGCAACGCTCACCGCCAGCGCTAATCTGTCACGCGTCGAAACCATCATCCGAACATCTCCCAGGCGTCTTGCATCCTCAAAACGCGACCGAAGGTTCGGCCGCAAACGTGCCTTCTAGAGCCATCGAATGGCCAAGGCCGCCTGGATAGTAATTATTCTTATTTGAAAGTAAAGCGCATTTACGCTCGATCTCGTGCAGGCGCTCGCGGCGCTGCGTAGCGAACGCCACGTTGGCGGAGGAATCGGCTGGATTGCCCGAACAGGCCGGAAGCAGCCGCAACGGTACGGGGCCACAGGGTGGCGCCCGAAGCGGCTGGAAGGAAACGGGCTGGGCCGGCGGAGGCGGCCCAGCCCTCAGGCTCACTCAGCCGTGCTGAGCACGCCGCGCTCGATCTGGTCGCGCTCGATGGATTCGAACAGCGCCTTGAAGTTGCCCTCGCCGAAGCCGCTGTCGCCCTTGCGCTGGATGAATTCGAAGAACACCGGGCCGAGCAGCGTGGCCGAGAAGATCTGCAGCAGCAGCCGGCGTTCGCCGCCCTCGGAGGTGCCGTCGAGCAGGATGCCGCGCGACTTCAGCTCGTCCACCGGCTCGCCGTGGTTCGGCAGGCGGCCTTCGAGCATCTGGTAGTAGGTATCCGGCGGCGCGGTCATGAACGTGGTGCCGCGGGCCTTGAGCGCGTCCCAGGTCTTGATCAGGTCATCGGTGAGGAAGGCCACGTGCTGGATGCCCTCGCCGTTGAACTGCATGAGGAATTCCTCGATTTGCCCGGCGCCCTTGCTGGACTCCTCGTTCAGCGGGATGCGGATCATGCCGTCCGGCGCGGTCATGGCCTTGGAGGTCAGGCCGGTGTACTCGCCCTTGATGTCGAAGTAGCGGATCTCGCGGAAGTTGAACAGCTTCTCGTAGAAATCGGCCCAGTAGGCCATGCGGCCGCGGTAGACGTTGTGGGTCAGGTGATCGATGAGCTTGAGGCCCGCGCCCACCGGATGGCGGTCGACACCCTCAAGGAAGACGAAGTCGATGTCATAGATCGAGCTGCCTTCGCCGAAGCGGTCGATCAGGTACAGCGGCGCGCCGCCGATGCCCTTGATCGCCGGCAGGCGCAGCTCCATCGGCCCGGTCGGCATGTCCACCGCCTGCGCGCCGAGCCCCAGCGCCTTGGCGTAGGCCTGGTGCGCGTCCTTCACGCGGAAGGCCATGCCGCACACCGACGGGCCGTGCTCGGCGGCGAAGAAGGCGGCGTGGCTCTTCGGCTCGCGGTTGACGATGGCGTTGATCTCGCCCTGGCGATACAGCGCCACATCTTTCGAGCGATGGTTGGCGACGTGGGAGAAGCCCATGCTTTCCAGCACGGGTTCGATGACGTTCGGGGTGGGCGAGGCGAATTCGATGAATTCGAAACCCATGAGGCCCATGGGGTTTTCAAAGAGGTCGGCCATGATCGGCTCCTTTCAGGCTGCAACGGGACAAGGCAAAAAACGGAAACGTCAGTGCCTGTGCCGTGGCGGCGCGCAGGAGATGCCCCGCACGCTGCGTGCGAGGTGATCACCCATCAGGAGTCGTGAACCGAGCGTCTTCATGGTGACCGGTTACTCCGGTTTATCGGGCTGCGCATCGGGATGCGCCGCCTGGAACGCCGGGTGTTCCAGCGCGAGCGCTTCTACCCGAAGGATGCGCGAGAAGCGTGAAATGTCCACCTCGAAGCGCCGTGCGGCATACAGCTGCGGCAGCAGGTAGACGTCGGCGAGGCCGAGCTCGCCGAAGCAGAACCCGTCATCGCCGATCAACTGCTCGACCGCGCCCAGCCCCTGTCCGACCCAGTGGCCGATCCAGGCCATCACCTCGGCTTCGGGCACGTCGAGCCCGCGCAGGCGGTTGAGCACCGAGGCGTTGTGCAGCGGGTGGATATCGCAGCCGATCAACGCGGCGACCGCACGATGGCGGGCTCGCGTTTCGAGGTCGTGCGGCAGCAGTGGCGGCTCGGGATAGCGCTCCTCGAGGTACTCGAGGATGGCCGGGGACTGGATGATCAGCCCACCGTCCTCGGTGCGCAGCGTCGGCACCCGGCCCTGCGGATTGAGCGCCCGGTACTCGGGCTTGTGGTGCTCGCCGCCGTCGCGGATCAGGTTGACCGGGACGGCATCGAACGCCAGCCCCTTGAGTGCCAGCGCGATACGCACGCGGTAGGACGAGGTGGAGCGGTAGTAGGTGTAGAGCTCCATGATCGGCATGGCTCCGTGCAAGGCGGCGCCTGGTAGGAGCGCCTGTTGTTATTTTGCGTAACCGCATTACGTTTAGCGGAATGTGCGTCAAAGGCGAGGCAGGCGTCAAGCCTGCGGTCGCCTGCCTCGCCGTACGAATATAGCTGCCGAAGCGGACAGTAAGCCCAGCCAGAGCGCCCGAGGCGCCTCGCTGCAGCGCCGTCGCCGGGGCCATCGAAAAATTCACGAACGCTCATGGCGCAGCGCGGTCGAGAACTAGGACCCGACGTTCCGCCCTCGCAGCCCTTCGCTGCGACCGCCAAGGGACCCACCGATGAGGCTTTTCCCGTACCCCCGTGCGCTTGCCTGCCTGGCCGCGCTCACGCTGGTCGCTTGCAGCGAAGAAAACCCGACGCCCCCGGCGCCGCCGCCACCGGAAGTGGCGATCACCACCCTGCAGGCCCAGCCGGTGCCGAACATCATCGAACTGCCCGGCCGCGTCCAGGCGATGAAGATCGCCGAGATACGCGCGCGGGTCACCGGCATCATCCAGGAGCGGACCTACGAAGAAGGCACCGAGGTCAAGGCCGGGCAGCTGCTGTTCGTGATCGATCCGCGCGAGATGAAGGCCGCGCTGGATGCGGCCGTGGCGGCCCTGCAACGAGCCCAGGCCACCGCCGCCAATGCCGAGCAGGTGGTCGAGCGCTATCGCGGACTGGTCGATCGCGGCGCCATCAGCGAGCAGGAATTCGACTCCGCACAGGCCAACCTGCGCACCGCTCGGGCCGACGCCGCGCAGGCCGAGGCACAGGTGCAGGCGGCCAAGCTTGATCTGGAACACACCTCGGTCGAGTCGCCCATCGACGGCCTGGCCGGCCTCGCCAACGTGACGGTCGGCGCCCTGGTCAGCGCGACCGAGGCCACGCTGCTGACCCGCGTGGAGCAGTTTCAGCGCGTGCATGTGGTCTTTTCCCAGTCCAGCTCGGACCTGCTCGCCCTGCGCGCGAAGGCGGCCTCCGGCGCGCTCGACCTGCCGAGCAAGAACGAGGTCGAAGTCCGCCTGACCCTCGAGGACGGCAGCGAGTACCCGCACGTCGGCTACCTCGACTTCATGGCGATGACGATCGACCAGTCCACCGGCACCGTGACGCTGCGGGCCGAATTTCCCAACCCCGACCGCGTGCTGCTGCCCAACCAGTTCGTGCGCGCCCGGGTGCACGCCGGTACGCGGGCCGGCGGGCTGACGGTGCCGCAGCGGGCGGTGATGGTGAACGATAGCGGCGCCACCGTGATGGTGGTCGGCGAGGACGGCAAGGCGCAGGTGCGCAGCGTCGACCTCGGCGAGATGGTCGGCAGCCGGTGGATCATCGATGACGGCCTGCAAGCCGGCGACCGCGTCATCGTCGAAGGCTGGCAGAACCTGCGCGACGGCATGCCGGTGCGCACCGTGCCGGTCGGCCGCGCCGAGGAAGATGCCGACAGCAAGGCCGAAGCACTCTCGCCCGACAAGGCGCCCAACAGCGCCGCCGGCGCGCCGCCGCCCGCCGAAGCCGCGGGCGAGGACGCGCAAACCGCGCCTGCAGAGGGCGCCCGATGACGCCCACCTTCTTCATCCGCCGCCCGGTCTTCGCCTGGGTCATCGCGCTCGGCATCCTGCTCAGCGGCCTGCTGGCGCTGCGCAGCCTGCCGGTCGAGCAATACCCCTCGATCGCACCGCCGAGCCTGGCCATCGGCGTGACCTACCCCGGCGCCGATGCGAGCGTGCTGGAAACCAACGTCACCCAGGTCATCGAGCAGGCGCTCAACGGCGTCGAGGGCGTCCTCTACATGGACTCCACCAGCCGCTCAAACGGCACCGCCTCGATCGAGCTGACCTTCGCGCCCGGCACCGACATCGACATCGCGCAGATGGAGGTGCAGAACCGCCTGAGCCGCATCGAACAACGGCTGCCCGAGGAAGTCCGGCGCCAGGGCATCCAGGTGGTGCAGGCGTCAAGCGACTTCCTGCTGATCATCGCGCTGCGCTCGTCCAGCGATGAGATCGGCACGCTCGAACTCGGCCATCTCGCCACCACCCGCGTGGTCGACGAGCTGCGCCGGGTGCAGGGCGTGGGCGATGTGCGGGAGTTCTACTCGCCCTACGCGATGCGCATCTGGCTCGATCCGAACCGCCTGGCCAGCTTCGACCTCTCCGTCGGCCAGGTGCTCGGCGCGGTGCGCGACCAGAACAGCCAGGCGGCCGGTGGCGCGATCGGCGCGCTGCCGCTGGCCGAAGGCGTCGAGTTCCATGCGCCGCTGGAGACCCGGGGCCGCTTCACCACGGCCGAAGAATTCGCCTCGATCATCCTGCGCGCCAACCCGGACGGCTCCTCGATCCGTCTGGGCGATGTCGCGCGCGTCGAACTGGGCGCGCAGGACTACACCACCCGGCTGGAAATCAACGGCGAACCGGCCGCCGGCATGGCCGTGCAGCTGGCGCCCGGCGCCAACGCGCTGGAAACCGCCGCGGCGGTGAAGCAGCGCATGCAGGACCTGTCGTCGGGCTTTCCCGAGGGCGTGAGCTGGTCGGTGCCGTTCGACACCACGCCGTTCATCTCCGCCTCGATCGAGGAAGTGCTGCACACGCTGATCGAGGCGATGGTGCTGGTCATCATCGTGATGCTGGTGTTCCTGCAGAACTGGCGCACCACGCTGATCCCGACCATCGTCATCCCGATCACCCTCGCCGGCACCTGCCTGGGCCTGTGGCTGCTGGGCTTCTCGCTCAACCTGCTGTCGCTGTTCGGCATGATCCTGGCGATCGGCGTGCTGGTGGACGACGCCATCGTGGTGGTGGAGAACGTCAAGCGGCTCATCGACGAAGAAGACCTGCCTCCGTACGAGGCGACGGTCAAGGCGATGGGCCAGGTCACCGCGCCGGTGATCGGGACGAGCCTGGCGCTGGTCGCGGTGTTCGTGCCGCTGGCCTTCTTCCCCGGCTCGACCGGCGGCATCTACCGGCAGTTCGCGGTCACGCTGGCCGTGGCGGTGATCATCTCGACCATCCTTGCGCTGGTGCTGACGCCGGCGCTGTGCGCGAACCTGCTCAAGGCGAACGATGCGAACAGGCCGGACTGGAGCGCGCGGCTGTTCCGCCCGTTCAACCGCTGGATGACGCGCGGCACCGACCGCTACCACCGCGGCGTCGGGCACGTGCTGGCGCACCCCCTCATCTACCTGCTGCTGTTCGCCGCGCTCCTGGCGCTGACCGCGTTCCTCTACCTGCGCATGCCGAGCAGCTTCCTGCCGGACGAGGACCAGGGCTCGGTGATGACCGTGGTCCAGGCACCGCCGGGCTCGACGATCAAGCGCACCGAAGACGCCATGGAAGACATCAAGGCGTTCTACGCCGACCAGGCGGTCGTCGAGGACGTCACCGTGGTGTACGGCTTCAGCTTTTTCGGCCAGGGCCAGGCGCACGCCATGTCCTTCGTGAGCCTGGCGCCCTGGGAGGAACGCCCCGGCGACGACCAGAGCGCGATGGCCCTGGTGCGCCAGGCGATGGGGACCTTCTCGACGATCAAGGAAGCGCGCGTCTTCGCCCTCAACCCGCCCTCGATCCCCTCGCTCGGCGTCGCCGGCGGCTTCACCTTCAAGCTCGAGGACCGCGCCGGACTCGGCCCCGAAGCGCTGCTGCGCGCCCGCAACCAGCTGATCGCCGACGCCAATCAGAGCCCCGTCCTCGAAGGCGTGCGCCCCGAAGGCAGCGATGACGCCCCGCGCCTGCGGGTCGACGTCGACCGGATCAAGGCCCGCGCCCTGGGCGTGCCGATCAGCGAGGTCAACGCGGCGCTGAGCATCGCCTTCGGCAGCGCCTACGCCAATGACTTCAACCGCGACGGCCGGGTCCTGCAGGTGCTCCTGCAAGCCGACGCGCCCTACCGCATGACCCCGCAGGACGTGCTCGACCTGAAGGTGATCAACGAAGAAGGCGACGTGGTGCCCTTCGGCGCCTTCGCCACCGTCGGCTGGACGGCCGGGCCAACGCAGTTGCAGCGCTACAACGGCTACCCCTCGGTGACCATCGCCGGCAGCGCCGCGGCGGGCTATTCGTCCGGTATCGCGATGGCCACGATGGAGCAGCTCGCCGACAAGCTGCCGCCCGGCTTCGCCTACGAATGGACCGCCGCGTCCTACCAGGAAAAGCAGGCCTCGGGCCAGGTCGGCCTGCTGCTCGGCATCTCGCTGCTGGTGGTGCTGATGGTGCTCGCCGCGCTCTACGAGAGCTGGACGGTGCCGATCGCCGTGCTGCTGGTGGTGCCGTTCGGCGTGCTCGGCGCGGTGCTCTTCGCCATGGTCCGCGACCTGCCGGCGGACGTGTACTTCAACGTCGGGCTGGTGACCATCATCGGCCTGTCGGCGAAGAACGCGATCCTGATCGTCGAGTTCGCCATCGAAGAGGAAGCCGACGGCAAGCCGCTGCACGAGGCGATCATGAACGCGGTGCGCATGCGCTTCCGGCCCGTGCTGATGACCTCGCTGACCTTCGTGCTCGGCATGCTGCCGCTGGTGCTGGCCAGCGGCGCCGGCGCGGCCGGGCGCATCGCGGTCGGCACCGGGGTGATGGGCGGCATGATCATGGCGACGGTGCTCGGGCTGTTCTACATCCCGCTGTTCTACCTGGCCGTGCGCCGCTGGCTGACCAAGCGCCGCCCGCCCGGCCAGCAGGAAAAGGCCAGCGACGCCTTCCACGGGCAGGAGGCCACCGACCATGCGTAAGGCCGCCTTCCTGCTGCTGGGCACCCTGCTCGCCGGCTGCCAGTTCGCGCCCGAACATGAGCGCCCCGCGCTGCCGACGCCGCCGCAGTACCCGGACTACCAGCCCGAACCGGTCGAAGGCGTCGTTCCGGCCGATCTCGCATGGCGCGCATTCTTCGACGACCCGCGCCTGCGCGAACTGATCGAGGCAGCGCTGGCGAACAACCGCGACCTGCGGATCGCCACCGCGCGCATCGAGGAAGCGCGCGGCCAGTACCGCATCGAGGACGCCGAACGCTACCCGACCCTCGGCCTCGGCGCCGAAGCCACCCGCGGCCGCTATGCGACCGGCGCGTCCGGGGCCAGCAGCGCCGGCGCCGGAGCGGGTACCGGAGCGGGTTCGGCCGCTGGCGCTGGCGCGGGAAGCGTCATTACCGAGCGCTATTTCGTCGGGCTGACCGTGTCGGCGTTCGAACTGGACTTCTGGGGCCGCGTGCGCAACCTGAGCGAGGCAGCGCTGGCCCAGTACCTGGCCACCGAGCAGGCCCGGCGCGCCTTTCACCTGTCACTGATCGGCGACGTCGCCGCCACCTACCTCGCCATTCGCGAGGCGGATCAGCGCATCGAACTGGCCCTCGAAACTCTGCGCACCCGCCGCGAGACGCTGGAACTCGCCGGTTTGCGCCTCAAGGCCGGCGTGACCTCGGCGCTCGAATTCCACCAGGCCGCCGCGCTGCTGACCCAGGCCGAAACCGAACTGGCCAACCTGCGCCTGATCCGCGCCGAACAGTTGAACTACCTGACCGTGCTGGTCGGCGGCGAACTGCCCGAAACGCTGCCGCCGCCGGTGCCGCTCGGCGAACAGCTGCCGCCGACACGGCTGATCGCGGGCCTGCCCTCGGACCTGCTCTACCTGCGGCCTGACATCATCGGCGCCGAGCAGCGGCTGCGGGCGGCGCGCGCCAACATCGGGGTCGCGCGGGCCGCGTTCTTCCCGCAGATCTCGCTGACCGGCAGCTTCGGCTATGCCTCCACTGAATTGTCCGGGCTGATCGGCAGCGCGAACGAAACCTGGAGCATCGGCCCGAGCATCACCCTGCCGCTGTTCGACTGGGGCCGCAACGAAGGCAACCTGACGGTCGCCGAGGCGCGCGAAACCGTGGCGATCGCCGAGTACGAGCAGGCCATCCAGACCGCCTTCCGCGAAGTCGCCGATGCCCTGGCCGGGCGCCGGTACCTGGCCGAGCAACTGCTGGCCCAGCGCAAGAACGTCGCCACCCTGCAGCACATCGCCGACCTGGCCAACGCCCGCTACGCCGAAGGGGTCGTCAACTACCTCGAGGTGCTGGACGCCGAGCGCAACCTGTTCGACGCCCGCCAGACGCTCATCCAGACGCTGCGGGCGCAGGTGCAGAACCTCGTGGAGCTGTACATCGCGCTGGGCGGCGGCCTGCCCGTCGACCGCAACGACTACGGAGACCGCTGAGCGCGCCAGGCGGACGGCATCGCCATGCAGCGCTCGTTGCAGCCGGAAGCCCAGTGACCGGCGAGCGCGACCGACCGGTTCCCGACGAGCGTCCGCGGCAGGCCTTGGCCTACTATCGGCGCTACCGTTCACCTTCGCGGCGCCTGCGCCGCCCTCGCCCACGGAGCCGTTCATGAAAGAAGCCGTCATCGTCGCCGCGACCCGCACCGCCATCGGAAGCTTCCAGGGCGCATTGGCCAACATCCCCGCACCGGAGCTTGGCGCAGCGGTCATTCGCCGCCTGCTCGAACAGACCGGCCTCGATGGCGCCGAGGTCGACGAGGTGATCCTCGGCCAGGTACTCACCGCCGGCGCCGGCCAGAACCCTGCCCGCCAGGCGACGATCAAGGCGGGGCTGCCGGTCGGCGTGCCGGCGCTGACGCTGAACAAGGTCTGCGGCTCGGGTCTCAAGGCGCTGCACCTGGCGGCGCAGGCGATCCGCTGTGGCGACGCCGACGTCATCATCGCCGGTGGCCAGGAGAACATGAGCCTCGCGCCCTACGTCCTGCCGAAGGCGCGGACCGGCCTGCGCATGGGCCACGGGCAGCTGATCGACAGCATGATCACCGACGGCCTGTGGGACGCCTTCAACGATTACCACATGGGCATCACGGCGGAGAACCTCGTCGAACAGTACGGCATCAGCCGGCAAATGCAGGATGCGTTCGCGGCCGGCTCGCAGCAGAAGGCCGTCGCCGCTATCCAGGCCGGTCGCTTCAAGGACGAGATCACCCCCATCTCGATTGCGCAACGCAAGGGCGAGCCGCTGGTGTTCGACACCGACGAGCAGCCCCGCGACGGCACCACCGCCGAGTCGCTCGCCACACTCAAGCCGGCGTTCAAGAAGGACGGCAGCGTCACCGCCGGCAACGCCTCGAGCCTCAACGACGGCGCGGCCGCCGTGCTGATGATGAGCGCCGAGAAAGCCGCCGCGCTCGGCCTGCCGGTCCTGGCGAGGGTCGCCGGCTACGCCAGCGCCGGCGTCGACCCGGCGATCATGGGCATCGGCCCGGTGTCGGCCACCCGACGCTGCCTGGAAAAGGCCGGCTGGTCACTCGCCGACCTCGACCTGATCGAAGCCAACGAAGCCTTCGCCGCCCAGGCACTGTCGGTGGGCCAGGAACTGGGCTGGGACGCCGACAAGGTCAACGTCAACGGCGGCGCCATCGCGATCGGCCACCCGATCGGCGCCTCCGGCTGCCGCGTGCTGGTGACGCTGCTGCACGAACTGATCCGCCGCGACGGCAAGAAGGGCCTTGCGACCCTCTGCATCGGTGGCGGCCAAGGCGTGGCACTGGCGATCGAGCGAGACTGATCGCACCTACGAGGCCCGCAGGGAGCGCGGGCGATTCGTATGTCCCGAAGACCCGTCGAGGCCGCGCGTAGGGCGTAGGGTGGGCTTAAGCCCACCGGACACATTCATGGTTACTGGTTGAGGACACCTCCGAACGGTTGGTCGTTACCACCGAACCGCCTACCGCCGGTGCACCGGCAATCGCCCGCAAGCGGGCTCCTACACAGCACCCCGCCGCGCCCGCCGCCGACACCGACACGTCTTTCGTAGGAGCCCGCTTGCGGGCGATCCCGGCGCCGATGCCAGCTTGCAGGACGACAACCGACGTAGGGCGGATTCAGGAGCGAAGCGAACAATCCGCCTGAGTCCGTGCGAAACCACCGGTGCATTGCTTCGCGAATGCGCCCTACGACGCTGCTACCGCCGATACACCGGCAATCGCCCGCAAGCGGGCTCCTACACAGGCATCCGCGCCGTCCTCGCCGCCGACACCGACACGTCTTTCGTAGGAGCCCGCTTGCGGGCGATCTGCAACCACGCCGGCGGTTTGGCCGCATCGCGGGGCGGCTTGAACGGGCGGGTCGCGCGCGACCCGCCCTCTGCGCTACATCTGCCAGGCCAGCGAGAGGGCGAGGCTCTGCTGGTGGTCGTCCTGGCCGAGGTAGTCGTAGTGCGCACGCAGGGACAGGCCGTCATCCAGCGTGTGCACCAGGCCCACGCCGAAGCGGGTCTGGCCTTCCGGCGGCACGTAGCCCGGCAGCGTGAAGCGGTTGCCCGGCACGCTGGTCAGGCCGAGGCGCAGCTCGTCCGGGTCGTCCTCGCGCTCCGAGATGCGCGCGATTTCGCCAAGCAGGCGGGTGCGCGGGCTCATGGCGTAGTCGACGAAGACACCGGCCGAGAGCTGCAGCGACCGCCGCTCCTGCTCGTCATAGCTCAGGGCGGTGGAGCGGTTGCCGCGCTCGTCGTAGCCATCGACTTCGACGCGCTGGTAGCTCACCCCGACGAAGGGTCCGGCCTTCAACGCTTCGCCCGGCTGGAACAGGTTCAACCCGGCCTTGGCGCCGAGGCCCCAGACCCAGCCGTCGGTGTCGCCCTTCTCGGTGCGTTGCGCGATGCCCAGCGCGAAGCTGCGCTGCAGGTCGTCGTAGCCGAGGTGACCGGCCGAGGCGGAGAAATCCGCAAACACGCGGTCCTGCTCGTAACGGGCGAAACCGCTGGCCAGCAGGCTGCGCATGTCGTAACGCGAGTCCGCCTCGCCCAGCTCCAGGCGGTTGTCGCCTGCGCTCAGCCGCACGCCGGCGAGCCAGTGTTCATCGAGACGATGGCTCGCGGTCACACCCAGCGTCAGGCTGCGACCGTCGCCCTCGACGCCGCCCTCGTCGCCGTCGTAGTTGGGCTGCCCGTAGCCGCCATCGACAGCCAGCGACCAGTGCCCCACAGGCTGCCAATGGCCACGGCTGGCGGCGAGGTGGTTGTCGAGCTGGCGCAGGTGCGCGCGCAGCGACGACAGGCCCATCTCCGGCAGCAAGGTGATCTCCCACGGCGCGGCGACCAGCGCGTAGAGGTAATCGGCGGAAATCCGCTGCACTGCCGTGGTCGGGTGCACGCCATCGTTGAACATCAGCCGATCCGGATCGGGCGCGGTGCCGGTCTGGCCGTAGACCGGATGCTCGAAGCAGGTGGCGCCACTGCCGTCGAAGCAGAACGCCGTCTGCGCCACGGCCGGATCGAAGCCGTAGGTCGCCAGGTCCGCACGTACCTCGGTCAGCAGGCCGTTGAAGTTGGTGCGGATGATGTTGCCGCCCAGTGCCGCCAGCTGCGCGTCCAGCGCGGTGTTGAAGTCGCGGGTGCGGGCCGTCCAGAACGCGCTGGCACCGCTGCCGATACCGGCGGGCGTGGCGCCGACGTCCGGCAGGTCCGAGACGATGATGTAGCGCGCCCCGGCCGCCTGAAGCGCGGCGACGCCAGCCGTGAGGTCGGCTGCCACCAGGGCGGCGCTGGCCGCATCCACGTTGCGCCCCTGGAAGATGTCGTTGCCGCCGCCGTTGAGGTAGAACAGCGTGTCGCCATCGACCGAGGGATAGTCGACCAGATAACCGTCACGCACCCGCGGTGCGATGCCGGGCAGGCCCGGATCGACCACCGAGCCGTCCTCGGCGACGATCGAGGCGAGGATCTGGTCGGTGCGATAGCCGCCGACCGCATAGTTGGTGCCGTCCGGGTTGCCGGTGATCAGGCTCGGCAGAATCGGCGTCGAGGGCAGGGCCTGCAAACCCAGCCGTTCGGCGAGCAACTGGGTGCTTACCTTGCCGATGTATTCGGTGTTGTTGGGCAGGTACGTCGGCCCGGTGCGGTTGGTGAACCGCAGCCCGCCGGTCGGGAAGCCGCTGAACAGCGGGCTGCCGACATCGGGGAACTGACCGCTGTCGCTCAGCGAATCACCGAAGATCACCAGTTGGGAAAAGGGCTCGGCTTGCGCCATGCCTGGAAGCGCGGCCACGGCCAGGGCCGCTGCCAGCGGTTTGAGAATGCCACGCATCGATTCGCTCCTTATTGTTTTTGGTCGAGCGTTAGTGCCGGTTTGTCGGCGATCCGTCACGGGTCGGCCGGCCGCCCGCAGGGGCGGCGCCTGGAGTCTAGCCCAGCGCGAGCGGCGAAAAACCTTATAAAAGCGGTGAACGAGCAGGCAATCGCCGACTAGATGGTCACGACGAACGTTCCGGTGAAGGCCTCGGCTCCGACGGCGATTCGGACGGCGTAGGCGCTGCCGGATCCAGCCGCTCCTCCGGCGGCGAATCGGGCTGGGGCGTGGGCCGCTCGCCCGGCGCCTGCTCCTGGCGTTCGATCACCTCCTGCCGCGGTTCGCGCGTATCCAGCGGCCCGACCCGGGCCTTGTCCGGCTGATCGGCCAGGACGACCATCGGCAACGCGGCGAACACCAGCGGAACCAGCTGCGACTTCATGGAGTAACCGGGCATGGCGACCTCCGGGTGGGTATCGGCAAAGCGAGAGGAGCGCCGCTAGGGCGCTCCCGTCGCGACGTCAGTTTCCGCCAGCGCCACCGCCGGCGCCTGAACCACCGGAGGCCGCGCCACCGGTCGAACCGCCGGCCGCGCCGCCCGCACCACCGGAGCCGCCCATACCGCCGGCCGCTCCGGCGCCGGTTCCGGTGCTGACGCCCGGATCGGGACGATCGGTGTCGTTGTCCATGTCATCGTCCAGGCCGCCTTCGTCATCCATGTCGAGCGCGCCGGTGCCGATGCCGGTCCCGAGGCCTTGCGACCGTTGTTCGGTGAGTCCGTCGTGCTGGTCGTGCTCCATGTCGTCATTGGCCTGTGCCAGCCCCGCGGCCGATATCAGCCCGGCGAAGGTGAGCGCCGTGATCGTTGCGATGCCCATGATGAAGCCCTCGATGTGAGTGTTACCCACGGTCGGCACGCGCGCGGAACAAAGGTTCTGTGCGCTCGTCGGCTGGCCGCAGCAATGCCGCACCGTCCGTCAGCTCAGCAGTTGCCACAGCGAAACGCCCACTCCGGCCATGCTCTCGCCTGCGACCAGGCCGGCCGCGGCGACGATGACGAAGCGCTCGCCGAGGCTGCGCCAGCGCGCCATGAACAGCCAGGCCAGGAGCGCGCCAAAAGCCATTGTCAGGGAAATCGACGCCGGGATGATGAAGGCCAATCCGAGCGCCGCGGCACTGGGCAGCCAGCGCTCCAGTGGCGGCGGCGCGAGGGCATCGAGCAGGCCCAGCAACAGCCCGGCAACCGCGCCGGCCAGCATCGCCAGGCGAACGTCCGTCGTCAGCACCGCGAGCCCGCCGGTCAGCGCCTCGGCGACGGCCTTCCAGGTGGCCACCGCCGGGGCCGGCCACTCGGGGGTGATCAGCATCGCTTGCGGATCGGGGATCAGCGCCTGATAGGTGACCACGCCGACCAGGCTGCCGATGACGATGCCCAGGCATTGCGCTACCACCTGCCGGCCCGGATGCGCGCCCAGGGCATGGCCGACCTTGAAGTCGTTGAGCAGATCGGTGCATTGGCCCGCCGCGCCACCGGCCGTGTTGGCGCTCATCAGGTTGATCGCGACCTGCCCTGGCGCCAGCACGCCGAAACCGAGCTGCGAGACCTGCCCGATCGCGCCGATCGGCGGAATGCCGGTGGCGCCCACCACCCGTGCCGCGACCATCGCCAGCAGTACCGACAGAGGAATCGACAGCAGCGCCATGAGCAGTCCGATGCCGAACAGGCCGACCTGCAGCGACACCACCAACCCGCCGGCGACCAGCAGGCCCAGCAGTGGCCGGGCATTCAGGCGGCGTGGTCCGGTGCGCGTCCTGCGATCGGGCGCGCGAAGCGTCCGCACGCCCAGCGACACCAGCGTGGCGCAGACCATCAGCGCCACGCCTGGCCAGAGCAGCCACTCGATCAACAGCGCGAACTGCGGCCCCTGGGCATCGGGCGGCAGCCGCACCAGCCCCTCGGCGACCAGCCAGGGCGCGATCAGGCCCCAGGCCAGCAGCGCACCGACCAGCAGCGACAGGCCGACCCGCAACCCGACGATGCCGCCGAAGCCGACCAGCAACAGCGACGGCTCGAAGGCGAACGTCAGCCGCTCCAGGCTCGGGCTCGGCGCCCAGCGCGGCAGGCGCCAGGCCAGGTCCGCCAGCTTGACCGCTGCCGCCAGCGACGCGGCACCCGCCAGCACCGCGAGCCGCTTCGATGCTTCGCGACCGTGCCCGTAGACCTGCTCGAGCGTCGCCAGCGTCGCCATGCCCTCGGGAAAGCGCAGCGCCGAACGTACGATCAGCGAGGGGCGCAGGTACCAGGCCACCCAGACGCCCAGCAGGCTCACCGAGAAGACCCAGGCGGTCAGCGCGCCCCAGGGCAGCGACTCACCGGTGATGAGCGTGTAGGCGGGTATCGGTGCGACCAGCCCGCTGGAAATGATCGACGCCGCTGCCGACGCCGACGTCTGGGTGATGTTGCTCTCCAGACGGCTCCACCTCGGGCCGCCCAGCCGCGCGGCCAGCCCCTGCCAGATCGCAAAGCCCACCAGCAACGCGATGATCGACATGTTGAAGGACCAGCCGATCTTCAGGCCGGAATAGATGTTCGAGGGGGTCAGCAGCGCGCCGAGCACGAGCCCGGTGAGCAGCGCGCGCAGGGTCAGTTCACGGTCATCAGCCATCGGCCGCTCCATCTGGATGTCCGCCAACCTTAGCCCAGACAGGCGACTCGCCTAGCCAGCGAAGCGTCATCCGTTCGTCACCTCACTGAACGAGTGGCGATATTTTGGCGAATTAGTGCCTAAACTGGCGGCGAACCTTGAACTAAACCCCTAAAGCCGGGTCGTTTGTAGACTTTTTCATAGCGAACCACCCCACTGGTAAGGGACCGACCATGGACGCGGAACTGACCCCCCGGGATTCCACTGCCTCGATCATCACACTGCTGACCAACAACGAACTGCTGGGCTTGTTCTTTCGGCACTTCCTCGGCGAGCGGGCGCAACTGAATGTCGTCCTCGCCGATCCGCCCCGCTCGGTGCTGCGCAACACGCGCCTGTTCCTGATCGATGCCGGGCAGAAGCATCTCGACGAACTCACCGGCCTGCTCGGCCGCCTGGCGCCCGATACGCCCGCGGCGCTGGTGAACATCAACCCCGAGCAGGCGGAAAAACTCATCGACCAGTACCCCAACATTCGCGGCGTGTTCTATAGCCATTCGACCCGCGAACAGCTGCTTTCGGGTATCGAGGCGCTGCTCGAAGGCGGCGACTGGCTGCCGCGCCCGCTGATGGAGCGCCTGCTGAGCCAATGGCGGCGCATGCGCCAGCTCGCCGAGAGCAAGGCGTCGCTCACGCTGCGCGAGCGCGAGATCCTGAGCTTGGCCGGCAAGGGCCTGTCCAACGCCGAGATCGCCGAGCAGCTCTGCCTGAGCCCGCACACCATCAAGAGCCACATCCACAACCTGCTGCGCAAGATCGGCGCCTCCAACCGGGCCGAGGCGGCGTTCATGCTGCGTGACCGGCTCGACTGGCCGGACCCATGCCACGCCTGATCCTGTTCGCGCTGCTGCTGGCGCTCACCGCGCCGGCGCGGGCGGTGGAGCCGGAAATCTCGGGGCTGGTGATCGACAACACCATCTCCCGCTTCGGGCATGACTTTCACCGCTACCTGAGCAGCAGCCTGCAGGACAGCGGCGAACTGGATTACAACCTGGTGGTGCGCGAGCGCCCCTCGGCCCGCTGGGGCAGCCTGGTGTGGGTCGAGCACGAGGGACGCATCCTCTATCGCCGCTTCCTGCAACCCAACGCGTCGCAGATCGAGGAACTGGCCGAGCAGGCCGCTGCACAGGTGCGCGAGGCCGTCACCCGCGAGCGCCTGCAAAGCCTCTTGCAAGACACCTACGACCTGGACCGCGGCGAGCTGTAGCGGGGATTAAGCCGCCGCTCGGTGTTTGGCACCGGATTTACACCGTTGGATGGATGGCCTCGGCCCGGCCGCGGCCCACAATCAACCGATCATTTCGACCGATCAGGTCGCGAGGACTCACTCATGGGCCTCCCTTCCCTGTGCAGCACGCTGCGCTGCGCCTGCCTATCGCTCGGCCTGCTCGGCCAACCCCTGCTGGCAGCCGATGTTCCGGCGGCCGATCTATTGGACAACGCCGACCTCGCCCCAGCGCCGGCCGTGCTGTCGCTGCCGGCCCAGCTGCAGACCATCCAGGCCTACGCTGCGGGCGTGCTGCAACTGGGGCAGGATAACGAAGCCGCCATCACCCAGACGGGCGCCGATCAGCTCGCCTACATCCTGCAGAACGGCACGGCGCAGCAGGCGTTCATCCTCCAGCAGGGCGCCTACAACACGGCGCTGATCGAGCAGATCGGCACCGGCAATCTCGCCGCGATCAGCCAGATCGGCAGCGGAAACGACGCCGCCATCCACCAGCATGGCGATTACAACAGCGCCACCATCGAGCAACTTGGCGACGGATTGAGCAGCACCGTCATCCAGTACGGAAACGGCCAGACAGTGGAGGTCATCCAGCACCGCTAATAATCGACCAGAGGTGAACCATGTACCGTCTCAAACCACTCGCAGCCGCCGTGCTGCTTTCGCTTGCCAACCCGGCGCTTGCCGACAACGAACTGCTGCAGGACCAGATCGGCCTCGATAACGTCGCCGCCTACACCGAGACCGGCGTGAACGACGGCAACCGGACCTCGCAGATGCAGTACGGCGATGGCAACACCGCCCGCACGACGCTCGACAACGCTTTCGACGGCTCCGCGCAGCAGGTGCAGGAAGGCAACCGCAACACCTCGGACATCCAGCAGACCGGCGAGCGCAACTTCGCCGTGACCTTCCAGGGCGACACCGCCGAAGACAACACCGTCAGCGTGATCCAGATCGGTGCTGGCAACAGCGCGGACGTCCGCCAGGCGCAGAATGCCTTTGGCAACGCCGCCGCCGTGTACCAGGAAGGCAATGCCAACCTCGTCGACGTCGACCAGACCGGGCGCGCCAACCAGCTCACCGCCTCGGCCACAGGCGACGCCAACAGCCTGGTCGCCACTCAGGAGGGCTATGCCGTCGCGCAGGTGCAGCAGGTCGGCAACGGCAACGAGCTGGCCTTCATCCAGCGCACCTACTACGAAGGCGCACGGCTGACCGTGAACCAGCGGGGCGACGCCAACCTGGCCGACATCGATCAGGGTGACGGCAACCGCCTGGCGCTCGACCAGGAAGGCGACGGCAACGTCGCGGACATCTACCAGGCCGACTACCAGAACGTGCTGGACTTCGACCAGACCGGTAACGGCAACCAGCTCACGGTGTTCCAGAACGGCTACGGCGGGCGGATCGAGGGCTATTCGATCGGCGACGGCAACACCGTGACGGTGAGCCAGGAATACATGTCCAACGCCGCCTACGTTCGCCAGACCGGATCGGACAACGCCGCCAGCATCGAGCAGACCGTCGCCGCTGCGACCGCGACCATCGAACAGGTCGGCTCGGCCAACGAGGCCAGCATCCGCCAGCTCGGCTCGCCCGAGACGATCAGCAACTTCAACGCCACCATCCTGCAGAACGGCAACGGCAACGTCAGCCACCTCGTCCAGCAATGACCTGCGGGCCGGCCCTCAGCGGCCGGCCGCGATTCCCTCCGGTCGAATCCCGCTCCGTCCAACCAAGCGCCTGCCGAAGGCAATGCCACGCGGCGCGATGAGCAGCCATACGAAGGTCGACCCCTCCCGCACCGATGCGAGCCCGGATAGCGCGACCAGGCCATCGAGCAGCCCGCGGCCCGTGGTGATGTAGCGCATCGCCCGATCGCTGCCGAGCTGGCCGTGCAACGCCAACCCGCCCCGGCCAGGCACGCCAGTACCCGAGGCGTCCCTTGGCGCCGAGCAGGCAACCGTCGATCCCGCGCATGGAACCGCCCGCGCCCGATGCGCTTCTGATCTACACGGCACGCCCGCCCTACTCACCACCGAAAAGGAAACCGCCATGTCCGTGTCGCTTAAACCCTTGTCCGAACAGGTCATCGTCATCACCGGCGCGTCGAGCGGCATCGGCCTGGCGACCGCCCGCCTGGCCGCCGAAGCCGGTGCCCGCGTGGTCCTGGTTTCGCGTAACGAAGCGGCCCTGGCGCAGATCGAGCGCGAGCTGGACGGCGGAGGTCGGGTGATGCATGTCGTTGCGGACGTCGGCGAGCGAGCGGCGGTCGAGCGCGTGGCACAGCAGACGATCGAGCGCTTCGGCGGCTTCGACACCTGGATCAACAACGCCGGCGCGTCCGTATGGGGCCGGCTCGATCAGGTGCCCGACGAGGATCATTACCGCGTCATGCAGACCAATTTCTGGGGCACGCACTACGGCTCTACCGTCGCCCTCGCGCACCTGCGGCAGCGCGGCGGCGCGATCCTCAACGTCGGCAGCGTCGAGTCGGAGACTGCGCTGCCCTTCCATGCAAGCTACAGCGCCAGCAAGCATGCGGTGAAAGCGCTGACCGACGTGCTGCGGGTCGAAGTGCAGCAGGCCGGGCTGCCGGTTTCGGTCTCGCTGATCAGGCCATCCGGGACGGACACCCTGTTCCTCGATCACTCAAAGAACTACCTCGACAGCGCCCCCAGCCTGCCGCCGCCGGTCTACGCGCCGGAGGTGGTCGCCCGGGCGATCCTGCATGCAGCCGAACACCCGCAGCGGGACGTATACATCGGCAACGCGAACCTGTTGACCCGCGCCACGCAGCTCTTTCCACACCTGATGGACTGGGCACGCCGCACGGTGCTCTACCAGTCGCTGCAGAGCGGCCGGCCCGACGACAACCGGGAAGGCTCGCTGCACAGCGCGAACGTCGGCGCGGGCGGGTCCGGCCGGGCGAGCGGGCAGTACCCCGGTCTGGTTCTCAGCCGCAGCCTCTACACCAAGGCGGCGCAACACCCGGTCGCAACCACCGCCGCCGTGGTGCTGGGCGCGATGACGGTGCTGTCGTTGCTCGCGCGCAAACGATCCTGAACCGGCGCCGCCCGCCGGCCTCCTCCGCTCTAACCGGAGCCCTCCATGCGTCACCGCACCTTGCTCGAACGCTCGCTGATCGCGCTGCTCTGCCTGGCCATCGCCCTGTCCGCCATCTCACCGCACGACCGCCTGACCTGGGTGCTGGAGATCACCCCGGCGCTGATCCTCCTGCCGCTGCTGGTTGCCACGCATGACCGCTTTCCCTTGTCCAGCCTGCTGTATGTGCTGATCACCCTGCATGGCCTGGGCCTGATCGTCGGCGCCTACTACAGCTTCGCCCGCGTGCCGCTCGGGTTCTGGATACAGGACTGGCTCGAACTCAGCCGCAACCCCTACGACCGGCTCGGGCATTTCATGCAGGGGCTGACACCGACGCTGCTGGCGCGGGAAATTCTCATCCGCCTGCGCCTGATCAACGGACCGCGCATGCTCGCCTTTCTCTGCGCCTGCGTGGCGATGGCGGCGAGCGCCGTCTACGAGCTGATCGAATGGTGGGCCGCCCTCGCCCTCGGGCAAGGCGCCGAGCAATTCCTCGGCATGCAGGGCGATGAATGGGACACGCAGGCCGACATGTTCTGCGCCCTGCTCGGCGCGATCACCGCCCTGACGCTGTTCGCCCCCGTGCACGACCGCAGCCTGAAACGCTTCCAGCCAGCGAGCGCCGGACAGCCGACGCGGCCCGCAGCGCCCGGCCAGGTTTCGCACCGCTGCGATTGATCGTGTGGCGGCGTGCACCGGCCATTCGACGACGGAAAGCCAGCGGCTATCGCCCTGCACCTTGGCTCGTCTGCACGGTCTACCCGACACACGACAGGCGCCCGCATTCGACTTCAGGGACGCCAATAGCCGTCGTACGGCCACCCACGCCAAGGCCTGTACCCTGGGCGTCCCGCGCTGCCGCCGGGTGCGACGCGCCCTGCCGCCGCACGGCCGCCACCTTTCAAAGCCGCGGAGACACGCATGAGCTTCAACACCGAAACCCAACCCGGCGTCTGCCAGCAACCCGACGCCGTCACCCAGCAGTACGTGTTCAACCACACCATGCTGCGCGTGAAGGACCCCGAGCGCTCGCTGGACTTCTACACCCGCGTACTCGGCATGCGCCTGCTGCGTCGCCTCGATTTCGAAGAAGGCCGCTTCTCGCTCTACTTCCTCGCCATGACCGCCGGCGAACAGGTGCCGGACGACGTGGCCGAACGGCAGCGCTACACCTTCGGCCGGCAATCCGTGCTCGAACTGACCCACAACTGGGGCACCGAAAAGGACGACAGCCAGTACCACAACGGCAACGCCGACCCACGCGGCTTCGGCCATATCTGCTTCGCCGTGCCGGACGTCATCGCCGCCTGCGAGCGTTTCGAATCACTCGGCGTGCCCTTCGTCAAACGCCTCGACAAAGGCATGAAGAACGTCGCCTTCATCAGCGACCCGGACGGCTACTGGATCGAAATCGTCCAGCCCGGCCTGAACGGCGAGATGGGCCGCTCCGCCTGAGCTACGCTCTGCGCAGGCGCCCAAGCCTGCACCCCCACCCTCAAGGAATCGCCCCGATGATCAAAGTCAGCGTCATGTACCCCAACACGCCCGGCGCCCGCTTCGATCACGACTACTACCGCGACCGCCACATGCCGCTCGTCCAGGCCCGCCTGGACGCGGCGTGCCTGTACTATACCGTCGACAAGGGCCTCTCCGGCCCAACCCCCGAAGACCGCGCACCCTACGTCGCCCTGTGCCACATCCACTGCGAATCGCTGGCCGCCTTCCAATCAGCCTTCGGCCCCCACGCCGAAGAAATCGGCGCCGACATCGCCAACTACACCGACCTGACACCTATCGTGCAGATCAGCGAAGTGGTGGTTGGGGAGCCATCCGCCTCGGCAGTTTGAATCGACGCATCGAACTGGATGGCCCGATGCAAGATTGATTGCAATACGTCGGCCAATCACCGTGCTTAAGACGCTGCATCAGAGGGGTTATCGATCCTCTCGCCAAAGAACAGGACATGGGTGCCTCCTTCACGAATGGCGTCGGCTTCGCTCGCCACCCACCTCAGCGCTAACTCCAGCGCTTGGAACGAGTCGACCCCACAGACTTGCCGCTCTCGCCTGGATGCGCCTTCGGTGACGCGTACAGGGCAACGCCAGTCGAAGCCGGCGACGGTCGGCACATCCCGAACCGGGGAACCCACCTCGAACAACAGTGGTGTAGTTGTATCGCCCTGCACCAATTGCAACTCACGGGACGCAACGACCGAAGTAAATCTTGAGGGAATAAGTGGAAGATCGCTCATAGACTGGCTTATAGAAGGCTGAGCGCCATAGCGCTGGGCAAGATCATCCACCAAACCATATAAGTCTTCCACCAACCAACTAGGCCCATCATTCATATTGCAATTCATTTGAGCGATCAGCTCTAATTCGCGAGCACGATGCTGTTCTTTAGAGCAATTTTCCAGCGGGTAGTGAGAAACCTTCCACCCTTTTAGAACTGCAGCAGCAAGTACTAAATGAACAAATCGAAACCGCACATTGCGAGCTGATTGCGGCACGCCATTCCGTTTTTTAGCCGGCCGCTTGGGCCGGCCTGTGAGGGCCTTCTCCACATTGTGCCAATACGCATTCATTCGGCCCGGTGCCGAAGCCTTCCCTACATACCTAAACTCTGCCCACTCAGACTTAACCTCAATGTAATAGAGATAGTGCCGCGACAGATCAACGTTGTAAGGATTACTCCATCTGAGCAACTTAGTCATCAGCAGGCGTCCTCGCAACATTTAACAGATATGAACTACGGCAGCTTCCGGAAGCATAAAATTTCAAAAATTATGCGAAGCCTTTTTAGGGGAATGTCCAAGGCGCCACTATGACCGCAATCATTACAAGCAAAATTACCCGATCAGGTTCAGCTTAGAAAGTATTCCATCCGCACCAAGCGCGTCTATGCGGGCGGATACCGGTTCCTGAAGAATCGACAGCTTTCGAGATTGTCGCTGAAGGCTGAAGCCCGTCTCAGCGATCAGGCAAACGGCCGAAATGTTGAATAACGGGGCCGAGGCGCCGTGGGGCTAAGAGACCAGGCCCATCGACAGCAGGAACCCGGCGCCTCCGAATGCCGCGGCGGTGCGGCCGCGGTCGGGGGGCTGGCGATCGGCGGTGGGTTGCCGATCGCCAGCGGGCCGGCTTGGTGGCGGCGTGCCGGTCAGTCCACCTGTTCCCAGGATTTGATCAGCTCGTCATAGCTGACGGTCTGGCCCTGGGGTTTTTCGTTGGCGAGCTTGGGCTTCGGCGAGCCGGGCTGGTCGAGCCAGTACTGCGGGTCACGCGGCTCGTTCATCTTCGGTCCGCACTCGGAGTCGGCCTGGGCCCGTTCGAGGCGCGCGAGCATGTTGTCCTGCGCTTCGGCGAGGCCGTCGAGGGCTTCCTGCGGGGTCTTGTCGCCGCTGGCGGCTTCGGCGATGTACTGCCACCACAGCTGCGCCAGGCGCGGGTAGTCGGGCACGTTGGTGCCGGTCGGCGACCACTGCACACGGGCCGGGCTGCGGTAGAACTCGACCAGCCCGCCGAGCTTGGGCGCGATCTCGGTCATGGCGTCGGACTCGATGTCAGACTCGCGGATCGGGGTCAGGCCGACCAGCGTCTTCTTCAGCGACACCGTCTTGCTGGTGACGAACTGCGCGTACAGCCAGGCGGCCAGGCGGCGTTCTTCCGGGGTCGACTTGAGGAAGGTCCAGGAGCCGGCGTCCTGGTAGCCGAGCTTCATGCCCTCTTCCCAGTACGGGCCCTTGGGCGAGGGCGCCATGCGCCATTTGGGCGTGCCGTCTTCGTTGACCACCGGCAGGCCGGGCTTGGTCATGTCGGCGGTGAAGGCGGTGTACCAGAAGATCTGCTGGGCGATGTTGCCCTGCGCCGGGACCGGGCCGGCCTCGGAGAAGGTCATGCCCTGGGCTTCCGGCGGCGCGTACTGGCGCAGCCAGTCGACGTACTTCTGGGTGGCGTAGACCGCCGGCGGCGCGTTGGTGGCGCCGCCGCGCGACATGCTCGAGCCGACCGGCCGGCAGTTCTCCACGCGAATGCCCCACTCGTCCACCGGCAGGCCGTTGGGCAGGCCCTTGTCGCCGCCGCCGGCCATCGAGAACCAGGCGTCGGTGAAGCGCCAGCCGAGCGACGGGTCCTTCTTGCCGTAATCCATGTGGCCGTAGACGCGCTGGCCGTCGATTTCCTTGACGTGCTCGGTGAAGAACTCGGCGATGTCCTCGTAGGCGGACCAGTTCACCGGCACGCCCAGCTCGTAACCGTAGAGGTCCTTGAACTGCTTCTTCAGCTCCGGCCGCTCGAACCAGTCGGCGCGGAACCAGTAGAGGTTGGCGAACTGCTGGTCGGGCAGCTGGTAGATCTTGCCGTCCGGGCCGGTGGTGAAGGAGATGCCGATGAAATCGTCGAGGTCCAGCGTCGGCGAGGTGGCGGCCTTGCCCTCGTTCTCGATCATGTCGCTGATCGCCACCGCCTTGCCGTAGCGGAAGTGTGTGCCGATCAGGTCGGAGTCGTTGATGTAGCCGTCGTAGATGTTCTTGCCCGACTGCATCTGGGTCTGCAGCTTCTCGACCACGTCGCCTTCCTGCATCAGGTCGTGACGCAGCTTGATGCCGGTGATCTCGCTGAAGGCCTTGGCCAGCACCTTGGACTCGTATTCGTGGGTGGTGATGGTCTCGGACGCGACGTTGATTTCCATGCCGCGATAGGGCTCGGCGGCCTTGATGAACCATTTGAGTTCGTCCATCTGCTGCTCGGGCGTGAGCGTGGACGGGTTGAACTCCGACTCGATCCATTTCTTCGCCGCGTCTTCGTAGGCGTCGGCCCAGGCCGCGCCGGACAGACCCGACAACGCCAGCAGGGCAAGCAACGCCACGCCATGTCGGTTCTTGTTGTTGTTCTCGAACATAGACACCTCCTTTGGGTTTTGGGGTCGGGGTGGCACGCGGCTCAGCCCCAGCGCATCACTGCAAACAGCCACACGGCGGACAGCGCAGTCGCTATCCAGATGCTCCAGTCGGTCAGGCCTATCACCATCAGGTGCCAGTAGGCGCTGCCCAGAAGTCCGATGAACAGCCGGTCGCCGCGGGTGGTGGCGATCGGCAGGAAGCCACGCCGTGGCGCGCTCGGCGAGCGCAGCTCCCAGACGGTCATGGCGATCAGCATGAGGGCGATGACGGCGAAGAAGATCGCGGTCGGTTGGGTCCAGGCCATCCAGTTCATGTCGGTCTCCTCATACCCGGCCGAGGGCGAAGCCCTTGGCGACGTGATTGCGCACGAACCAGATCACCAGCACGCCCGGCAGGATGGTCAGCACCCCGGCGGCGGCCAGCACGCCCCAGTCGATGCCCGACGCGGACACGGTGCGGGTCATCACCGAGACGATCGGCTTGGCGTCGACCGAGGTCAGGGTGCGCGCCAGCAGCAGTTCGACCCAGCTGAACATGAAGCAGAAGAAGGCCGTCACGCCGATGCCCGAGCGAATCAGCGGCAGGAACAGGCGCAGGAAGAATTTCGGGAAGCTGTAGCCGTCGATGTAGGCAGTCTCGTCGATTTCCTTCGGCACGCCGGACATGAAGCCTTCGAGAATCCACACCGCCAGCGGCACGTTGAACAGACAGTGCGCCAGCGCCACCGCCAGGTGCGTGTCGAACAGGCCGATCGAGGAATACAGCTGGAAAAACGGCAGCAGGAACACCGCCGGCGGCGCCATGCGGTTGGTCAGCAGCCAGAAGAACAGGTGCTTGTCGCCGAGAAAGCGATAGCGCGAGAAGGCGTAGGCCGCCGGCAGCGCCACGCAGAGCGAGATCACCGTGTTCAGGCACACGTAGTACAGCGAGTTGAGGTAGCCGCTGTACCAGCTGCGATCGGTGAAGATCACCCGGTAGTTGTCCAGCGTGAACTGCTGCGGCCAGAAGGTCAGCCCGCCGAGAATCTCCGTGTTGCTCTTGAACGACATGTTCAGCAGCCAGTAGATCGGCACCAGCAGGAACAGCACATAGGCGAGCAGGACGACGAGTTTGCGTGCGTTCATGACGGCCTCAGCGGTTCTGGTCGCCGTGCGTCATGGCCGTGTAGAACAGCCAGGACACCAGCAGGATGATGAGAAAGTAGATCAGCGAGAAGGCGGCTGCCGGGCCGAGGTCGAATTGGCCGACGGCCATCTTCGTCAGCGTCTGGCTGAGGAAGGTCGTGGCATTGCCCGGGCCGCCGCCGGTGAGCACGAACGGCTCGGTGTAGATCATGAAGCTGTCCATGAAGCGCAGCATCACCGCGATCAGCAGCACGCTCTTGAGCTTGGGCAGCTGGATGTGGCGGAACACCGCCCAGCTCGAGGCGCGGTCGATGCGCGCAGCCTGGTAGTAGACGTCCGGGATGGCGCGCAGCCCCGAATAGCACAGCAGCGCGACCAGCGAGGTCCAGTGCCAGACGTCCATCACCAGCACCGTGACCCAGGCGTCCAGCGTGTCGGCGGCGTAGTTGTAGGAGAAGCCCAGCGCGTTCAGCGCCCAGCCCAGCAGGCCGATGTCGCCACGGCCGAAGATCTGCCAGATGGTGCCGACCACGTTCCACGGAATCAGCAGCGGAATGGCGAGGACGATCAGGCACAGCGAGGCCCAGCGGCCCTTGGTCGGCATCGACAGCGCGACCGCGATGCCCAGCGGAATCTCGATCGCCAGCACGCAGGCCGAGAAGATGAACTGGCGCAGCAGCGAGTCATGCAGGCGCGGGTCGGTGAGCACCTTTTCGTACCAGTCGGTGCCGACGAAGAAGCGCGTGGTCGGGTCGAAGATGTCCTGCACCGAGTAGTTGACCACCGTCATCATCGGCAGGATGGCGCTGAACGCGACCAGCGCGAACACCGGCAGCACCAGCCACCAGGCGTGGTTGTTCTGGACCTTCATGCGTGGCCCTCCACCAGGAGATCGTCGGCATAGAGCAGCGTCCACTGCGAGGGGAACGCCACGTAGGCATGTTGCTCGGGCACCCGCTGCTCCTCGGACAGGCGCGCCTTGAACAGCGTGCCGTCCAGGCGGAACGTCAGGATCTTGTAGGTGCCGAGGTCCGCCGCGTGCACCACCTCGACCGGCATCGCCCCGGCGCTCGGCTCATCGCTGACGTGCACGAATTCCGGCCGGATGCCCAGTTGCAGGCGCTTGCCGGCCAGCGCGGGGAGCGTCGCCGCCATGCCGTTGGGCAGCGGCAGGCGGGTGGCGCCGAAGCGCACGGCGTCGCCGTCGGGCTGCACGTCCACCAGGTTCATCCCCGGGCTGCCGATGAAGAAGCCGACGAAGGTGTGCCGGGGCCGCTCGAACAGCTCGCGCGGCGTGCCGAACTGGACGATCTGCCCGCCGTACATCACCGCGATCTTGTCGGCGAAGGTCGAGGCCTCCAGCTGATCGTGGGTGACGTACACCATGGTGATGTTGAACTGCTCGTGAATCTGCTTGAGCTTGCGCCGCAGCTTCCATTTCAGGTGCGGGTCGATCACCGTCAACGGCTCGTCGAAGAGGATCGCCGAGACGTCGTCGCGCACCAGCCCGCGGCCCATCGAGACCTTCTGCTTCTCGTCGGCCGTGAGGTTGCGCGCCTTCTTGTCCAGCAGCGGCTGCAGCTCCAGCACCTCGGCGATCTCGCGCACCTTGCTCGTGACCTTCGTCTCCGGCAGGCCCTGGTTGCGCAGCGGAAAGGCCAGGTTGTCGAACACCGTCATGGTGTCGTAGACGACCGGGAACTGGAAAACCTGAGCGATGTTGCGCTGCTCGGGGCTCAGGTCGTTGACCGCGCGACCGTCGAACTGCACCTCCCCCTCGGACGGGCTGAGCAGCCCGGAAATGATGTTCAGCAGGGTCGACTTGCCGCAGCCGGACGGGCCGAGCAGCGCGTAGGCACCGCCCTGCTCCCAGACGTGGTCCATCGAACGGATGGCGTAGTCCTCGGCGCCGCGCGGCGTGCGGCTGTAGCTGTGCGCCAGTCGATGCAGGCGGATTTCGGCCATGCTCGCGCCCTCAGTAGCGGCGGCTCGGCGCCTGGGCGAGACGGCCCTGGGCATCGAACGCGAAAAGTTTGTGGGTCGGGATGTACACGCGGATCGGCGAGTCCACCGGGTAGTCGTGCACGCCCTGCAGGTGCAACACGAGGCTGAAGCGACCGTTGCGCACGTGCAGGAAGGTTTCCGATCCGCTGATCTCGGCCAGCTCGACCACGCCCGAGACTTCGAGGTCGTCATCGTTGGACGGCACCAGGCCGATGTGGCTCGGGCGCACGCCGAAGCGGTAGGCGCCTTCGCCGAGGCCGGCGAGGTCGGCGTTGAGCGCGAAGTGCAGGTCGTCCTCGAGCGCCACCTCGCCGTCGGCGATGCGGCCATCGATCAGGTTGATCGGCGGCTCGGAGAACAGCTCGGCCGCCAGCACCTGCTGCGGTCGCTGGTAGACCTCGGTGGTCGGGCCGCTCTGGATCACCCGGCCTTCGTGCAGGATGGTCGCGGTGCCGCCCAGGGCCAGCGCCTCGTTGGGCTCGGTGGTGGCGTAGATGGCGATGGTGCGGCGCGTCTTGAACAGCTCGCGCATTTCCTGGCGCAGCTCTTCGCGCAGCTTGTAGTCGAGGTTCACCAGAGGCTCGTCGAACAGCACGAGGTCGGCGTCCTTGACCAGCGCGCGAGCCATCGCGGTGCGCTGCTGCTGGCCGCCCGACAGCTCCAGCGGGTAGCGCCCGAGGAAGCCCTCGATGTGCAGCATCTCGGCCGTCTCGCGCACCTTGCGCTCGATCTCGCCCTTGGCGACGCCGGCCTGGCGCAGCGGCGAGGCGATGTTGTCGAACACCGTCAGCGTCGGGTAGTTGATGAACTGCTGGTAGACCATCGACACGTTGCGCTTGCGGACCGGCACGCCGGTGACGTCGACGCCGTTCATCAAGAGCCGCCCGCGGGTGGGCTTGTCGAGGCCGGCCATCAGCCGCATCAAAGACGTCTTGCCGGACAGGGTCCGGCCGATGAGCACATTGAACGAACCCGGCTCGAAGGTCAGGCAGGCATCGTCGATGTAGACCTCGTTATCGACGACCCTGGAGACATGTTCCAGCGTGAGCGACATGACGCATCCTTCTCGTTGTTATGCCGCTCGACAATGCGCGAAACGTGCCAGCCGCCTGGCTTCTCGCTAAGCGACTGTTCTGGCTTTGGTTTTTCGAGAGGTGCGGTCTTCAGCCCGCCTGACCGACCATCGGAAATGAACAGGTGTGAACACAACTGAACGTTGACATTGAACAGGACTGAACAAGACTGTCTAAGCCCGGCACGCCTCGACGCGACCGCAGAACAAGAACAAGACACGCATACGGAAGGCACCCATGTCCGACACCGCCACGGTGAGTTCCCATGACGCGCTGATCCGCGACTCCTGGAACCGCTGCCTCGATTACGGCCTTACCCACAGCACGCCGCCGCGCTTCGACCGGCCGGGCGAGGGCGAAGTCGCCGCCCTCCTCGACAGCCAGCACCTGCTGGTCAGCACGACCCAGCGCGAAGTGCTGCCTTATTACGAGAACATCCTCGCCAATTCGAACTGCCTGATCATGCTGGCCGACAGCCAGGGGCGGCTGCTGCATTCGTGGGGCGACCGTCGTTTCATCGAGCCCGAGCGGGCCGGCGGCTTCGTGCCCGGCGCCAGCTGGCAGGAGCGCGGCATCGGCACCAATGCGATCGGCACCGTGCTGGCCAGCGGCGAGTCGGTGCACATCCAGCGCGACGAGCATTTCCTCAAGGCCAACCGCTTCATGGCCGGCTCCGCCTCGCCGCTCTACGACGCCGAGCGCCGGCTGATCGGCGTGCTCGACGTCTCCAGCGACAGCTACCTGCCACCGGCCCACACCCTGGGCATGGTCAAGGTCATGAGCCAGGCGGTAGAGAACCGGCTGATCCTCAGCCTGTTCGGCGATGACTATTTCCAGCTCACCGTCACCATCAGCCAGGACAACCTCGACAGCCAGTGGGCGGGCCTCCTGGTGTTCGACGAGGCCGGCGAGGTGGTCTCGGCCAATCGCCGTGCCGACAGCCTGCTGGGCGTGCGGCTGACGCGCATGAACCTCACCCAACTGTTCGACGTGTCGCTGATGCAATTGCTCGACCAGCCCGAAGGGCAACCCTTTGTGCTGCGCGCGGCGGGGCGTTCGCGCTTTCACGGCCTGATCACCCGACCGCGCCGGCCGCGCGTGCAGGCGCGCGACTTCCGCCTGCCGCCGAGCGCACCGGCGGCCCGGCCGGTATCGCCCGAGCGCGAAGGCGGCACGCTGGACTTGCGCGCGATCGACCTCGGCGACCCGCGCGTGCACAAGGCGCTGCGCCAGGCCGAGCGCATGCTCGACCGCGACATTCCGATCCTCGTGCACGGCGAGACCGGGGTCGGCAAGGAGGTGCTGGTCAAGGCGCTGCACCGGGCGAGTACGCGCGCCGAGCGGCCGCTGGTGGCGGTCAATTGCGCGGCGATCCCGGCCGAGCTGGTCGAGGCGGAGCTCTTCGGCTACGAAAAAGGCGCGTTCACCGGCGCCAACCCGAAGGGCAGCCTGGGCCTGATCCGCAAGGCGGACGGCGGCATCCTGTTCCTCGACGAGATCGGCGACATGCCGCCCGGCGTGCAGGCGCGACTCTTGCGCGTGTTGCAGGAGCGGCGGGTCCGGCCGCTGGGCAGCAGCGAGTCGTACCCGGTCGACATTCATTTGATCTCGGCGACCAACCGCTCGCTGCGCGCCGACGTCGAGGCCGGCCGTTTCCGGCGCGACCTCTATTACCGGATCGCCGGGCTGCCGATCAGCCTGCCGCCGCTGCGCGAGCGGACCGACAAGGCGGCGCTGTTCCAGCGCGTGCTGGCGATGCACCGCGAACCGCACCAGCCCGACGGGCTCGACGACGAGGTGCTGGCGCTGTTCGAGCGCCATCCCTGGCCCGGCAACCTGCGCCAGCTCGCCAGCGTGATTCAGGTCGCGCTGGTGCTCGCCGATGACGAGCCGATCCGGCCCGAGCACCTGCCCGACGACTTCTTCGCCGACCTCGCGCTGGGCGGCGAGCAGCGCGCGGCGGATCACGGCTGCGCGCCGGTCACCGACCTGGTGCGGCTGGCCGGGGACCTGCCGGCGCAGCTGGCGGCCTGCGGCGGCAACATTTCGCACCTGGCGCGGCAGCTCGGGGTCAGCCGCAACACGCTGTACAAGCGCCTGCGCGAACAGGGGCTGCACAACGGCAACGCCTGAACCGGGCATGCGTCGCATATCCGGCACGCGACGCCCGGCGCGTCGAACTTGGCGCGATGCGGGGTATCGGAGATAGCGAGACCGTACGATGATCGGCGGTCGTAAGCTGGCGGACCGCTACCCAGGCATGCTCACGATCACTCGCAATTCCTCCCTGCTGGCGGACATGGCGCGCCGGCTCCCGGATTATCGGCGCATCCCGCTCGCGTCCCGCCTCGTCGGCGCGACGGCCGTCGTGGCGATCGCCGCCCTGGCGCGCCTGGCCTTCCCGGTGATGGGGCTGCCCTACCTGATGTTCATCCCGGTGCTGATGGCGGTCGGCTTCATGCTCGGCTTCTGGCCGGGGTTGTTCGCCACGGTGCTGGCGACCCTCGCGGCGTGCTACCTGTTCGTCGGCGAGCCCTTCAGCTTCCTGCTCACCGCCGAGCAGTGGACGGCCGGCGGGCTGTTCCTGGTGGTGACCGGCGGCATCGTGGCGCTATGCGCCGCGCTGCGACGCAGCCTGGGCCAGCTGCACAAGGTCGCCAGCAGCCTGGAACAGCGGATCGAGGAGCGCACCCGCGAACGCGACCAGATCTGGCAGGCCTCGCCCGATCTCTTGTGCACGCGCAGGCCGGACGGCCATTTCGTCAGCCTCAACCCGGCGTGGGTGCGCGTGCTCGGCTGGAGCAAGGACGACTTGCGCCGCCAGCCCTTCCACCATTTCGTCCACCCCGATGACCGCGACGCCACCCTCGCCGCCTTCCGCTCGTTGCAGGAGGGCGAAGTCGTGCAGGGGTTCGAGAACCGCCTGTCCCATCGGGACGGCAGCTACCGCTGGCTGTCCTGGAACAGCGTGCGTCGCGGCGAGCTCATCTATTCCACGGTGCGCGACGTTAGCGCTATCAAGGAGCAGGCCGAGGCCCTGCGCCAGGCCGAGGGGCTGCTGCGCCACAGTCAGAAGATGGAGGCCGTCGGCCAGCTCACCGGCGGCCTGGCGCATGACTTCAACAACCTGCTGACCGGCATCACCGGCAGCCTGGAGCTGGTGCAGACGCGCCTCGGGCAAGGGCGCGTCGAGGACGTCGATCGCTACCTCAACACCGCGCTGACCGCCGCCACCCGTGCCGCCGCGCTGACGCACCGGCTGCTGGCGTTCTCCCGCCGACAGACCCTGGACCCGCGCCCGGTGGATGCGAACACGCTGATCACCGACATGCTCGACCTGGTCGAACGCACGGTCGGTCCGTCGATCCTGTTGCGCACGGCGCTGTCTCCTGATCTGTGGGCGACCCGCTGCGATTTCCATCAGCTGGAAAGCTCGCTGCTCAACCTCTGCATCAATGCCCGCGACGCCATGCCCGATGGCGGCGAGCTGACGATCACCAGCGCCAACCTCCAGCTCGACGAGGCAGCGGCCAAGCGGGCGGTGCTCATGCCGGGCGAATACGTGGAAATCGCCGTCGCCGATACCGGCACCGGCATGACCGCCGAAGTGGCGGCGCGGGCCTTCGATCCGTTCTTCACGACCAAGCCGATGGGCCTGGGCACCGGGCTCGGGCTGTCGATGATCTACGGGTTCGCCCAGCAGTCGGAGGGCCAGGCCCTGATCGAATCGCAGCCCGGCAAGGGAACCCGCGTGCGCATTTTGCTGCCGCGCCACCTCGGCCCGGTCGAACCTCAGGGCGAGGCCGGGCAGGCCGGCGAGCGACGCGCCAGCGCCGGCCACCGGGTGCTGGTGGTCGACGACGAACCCCTGATCCGCATGCTCATCCTCGATGTCCTCGGCGAGCTGGGCTACGAAGCACTTGAAGCCGCCGATGGCGCTGGTGCACTGAAAGTCCTGCGCTCCGACGCGCCGATCGATCTGCTGATTTCCGACGTCGGCCTGCCGGGCGGCATGAACGGCCGCCAGCTGGCCGATGCCGCACGCGAGCTGCGTCCGGGGCTCAAGGTGCTGTTCATCACCGGCTATGCCGAAAGCATGGCCGTCGGCAACCACGCGCTGGCGCCGGACATGCACCTGATGATCAAGCCCTTCCCGATGGATGCGCTCGCCGCCCGGATCGAGGCGATCGTCGATGAACCGGCGCGCCCGGATGCGTGAACATCCGCCTGCGTGCCGGCGCCGTTCATTGCAGGGGAATGCGCGCGTTGAGCGGTTGCAGCGGCCGGTTGTTCGGGTGGCCGATGGCCGCGCGCAGCGCTTCGATCTGTCCCGCCGAGGCCGAGACCGGCTCCTTGAGCACCAGCCAGCGCACGCCCTCGGTGCAGGGCGGCGTGGTCAGCGAGCCGTTGAAGCGGTAGTACTCCAGCCCCTCGGGCAGCAGCGCAGTGGCGTCGACGGCCGGGGTGATGGGCTTGGTTTTCCCCGGGTCCGGCAGGGCGGCGACCAGCGGCGCGAGCGCCGCGCTGTCCCGGCCTTCCTCAAACATCACCGCGACCACGGCGAGGCGGCCATCGGGGTCGGCGTGCACCAGATGGCCCTCGAGCGGAAAGCTGCGGCCCTGGACGTGGTTTTCGCTCGGCACGTGGAAATGGAACTGGATGAGTTCGAAGCGCCGGCCGTCAAGGGTCAGGTAGCTGCCCGGCTCGTACGCGGCCTGGATCACGTGGCCGGTGTTGGCGAGTTGGCTGGCCAACGTGTTGTAGCTCAGGTTCAGCGGTTCGAGGTCGGCTTCGAGCATGCCTTCGAGGTTGATCGGCGACTGGTTCTTGCCGGCGCAGGCCGCGAATTCGGGGGTCAGTCGGGCCCAGTTCTCGGGACCTTCATCGCCCGCGTAGGTCCAATGGACGCCCGGCGTCGCGGCGAATGCGCCGCTACTGCCGAGCACCGCGACGAGGCATAGTGCTTTGTTGTTCATGTCACCTCCGGGATGGTTGGCAACGCCCGAAGACCGGGCGTGTATGATCGCCGGCCGTTTTGCCGGATGACGGCGACCTTCCCGTTCGACCGCGAGCGGGCCGATTGCCGCGATCCGCTCGTCGATACCCTTCCACCACCCACTCAAGGCCCCTGATGCGCATCCTCCTCGTCGAAGACGACCCCATCCTCGCGCTGACCGCCGCCGCGGTGCTCGAAGAAGGCGCCCATCAGGTAGTCGGCCCGGCCCATGGCGTGACGCAGGCACTCGAGCTGGCCAGCGCCAGTGCTGTCGACCTCGCGCTGGTGGATATCAACCTGGCCGGGCGCGACGAGGGCATCGAGCTGGCGCGGCGCCTGCGCGCCGAGTACGGCATCGTCTCGGTGTTTGTCAGCGGCCAGCGGCAGGTGGCCGAAGACAACCGCGACGCCGCCCTCGGCCTGCTCGGCAAGCCGTTCAGGCTCGACGACCTGCTGCGCACGATCGACGTCGCCCGGGCCCTCATCGACGGCCTGGCAGTACCGCCGCCACCCGCTACGCTTGAACTGTTCGTCAAATCGCCCCGCTAAGGACCCCGCATGCAATCGCCTGAACGGCCCGCACCGTACGCCGACATCCGGATGGGAGAGGCCGAGTTCCGCGAGCTCGCCGACAATGCCCCGGTCATGATCTGGCGCTCACGCCCGGACAAGCTCTGCGACTGGTTCAACAAGCCCTGGGAGGACTTCGTCGGCCGCAGCCAGGAACAGCTGTTCGGCTATGGCTGGGCCGAGGACGTGCACCCCGACGACTTCGATCGCTGCGTGGCGACCTACACCGCCGCGTTCGATGCGCGCGAACGCTTCACCATGCCGTACCGGCTGCGGCGTCGCGATGGCGTGTACCGCTGGTTCCTGGACAACGGGGCGCCCTTCTACCGCAACGGCGAATTCGCCGGTTACTTCGGCAGCTGCGTGGACATCACCGAGCAGCGCGAATTGGAGGATCACCAGCGCGTGCTGCTGGCGGAGCTGAACCATCGGGTCAAGAACAACCTCCAGCTCATCCTCTCGTTCCTGCAGCTGTCGAAGGCCCGCGCGCAGGGCGATGAGGCGCGCGAGCTGCTGCAGACGGCCATCTCGCGCATCCAGGGCGTCGGCGCGGTGCAGGACCAGCTGCACCGCAACACCGGCGGCCAGGTCGATCTGGGCAGCTACCTGCCGACGCTCGCGCGTACCGTACTCGACGCCGAAGGACGCACCGACATGACGCTCGTCGCGCAGACGCAATCGGTGGCGGTGTCGTTCCAGATGGCCTCGGATCTCGGGCTGATCGTCAACGAGCTCATCACCAACATCGTCAAGCACGGCGGCGGCGATAGGGTGCAGCTGGAGGTCGGACGGGATGATGACGGCCGCGCGCGGCTGGTCGTGCGCGACAGCGGGGCTGGCTTTGCGCCGGCGCTGCTGAACGAGCCCGCCCCAGGCAAGGGCCTGCGCGGGCTCGGGCTGGTTTCAGCATTGGCGGGCCGGTGCGGCGCCCAGCTCATCCGCGAGAATCGCGACGGTGCGTGCGTGACGCTGCGCTTCACCCCGGACCTCGAGCGGAACTGATCGCCGATCCGGCGCGGTAACCAGACGCCGCGCCTCCCTCAGCGCAGCGACGAACGCCCCGCCGCGGTGCGATCGACCCGCGGGCGGGCACTCGGCTGACGCGCCAGCCAGGGCGCCAGCAAGCGCGTCGACAGCGGAATGAACAGGTAGCTCATCAGCGGCGTCAGCACCAGCGTGCTGACCAGCACCGCCGCCAGCAGGGGCAGGCGGTCGAGCGATTCGCCCAGCAGCGCGTTGAAGGTCAGCGACACCGGAAAGAACGCCAGCCAGATCGCCACGCTCTGCTTCCAGCGCGGCGGTCGCCAGTCCGCCGGGCCGAACCATCCGTCGATGCCGCTGACGCGATGTTCGTGCGGATGCGCGAACAGGTCCTGGCCACGCTCCAGCCAGGCTCGCCGCGAGGCCGAGTGCTCCCAGGCGGCGAGGGTCTGCTCGTCGCTGAAGCGAAAGATCATCTGGTATTCGTCATCGCCCGCAGGCGGTGCCAGCACGCCCGAGCCGAGGTAGCCGGGGAAGTCGGTGGCCAGTTGTTCGCCCTCGTGCAGCCAGGCGAGAAAGTCGTGGTAGCGCCCATTGCGCACGCGGCGCGCCACCAGCAGGGTGACCGGTTCGGTAGACATCGTGTATCTCCAGACAGACCGTCGGCCCGGATAGGGCATTCGGCAAACGTCGTGCGGGGTAGTGCACGGCGGTAGTTGTCACGCAGGGATCGCTCCGTCGGCATGCCGACGGCGTCCAGGGCCGAACCCTCGTCCGGCCCGCGAGGCGGATAGCCCCGAGCGCGGCGCGCAGGCTGACGCAAGCGCCGGGCGCACGCAAGAGGGCATCGTGCGAAAACGAGCGGATCACGCCGGGCGGTCGGCTCGCGAACACCGGCCTGTTTGCCGCGATCCAGACTGAAGAGCTGCACGGCTGCTCGTTGCGCCGGGGTATTGCCGGGCAGCGCGTGACTGCCATGCAGGCCGACACGGCAATGCATGGCCGGGTGTGCCGCATCGGTCGGGCGGCCGGGCGTGCCGGGTTGGGCTCCGTTTTTACACCCGCACCGGCAAGGGCCTCGGGCTTGTACCCGAAGGCATGACGGCTAGAATGCTCGGCGCTGCGAACGGCCGGTTCGCACCGCACCGGGGACGACCCCGCGGCGTATCTCTTTGCGGGGACGGCCCTGCCTTGCATGGAGTCATGCCATGAGCTGGTTGTATCTCGTCCTCGCGGGCCTGCTTGAAATCGTCTGGGCCATCGGCCTCAAGTACACCGAAGGCTTCTCTCGCCTGGTGCCCTCGCTCGTCACCCTCGCCGCCATGGTCGGCAGCTTCTACCTGCTGAGCGCCGCCTTGCGCACGCTGCCGATCGGCACGGCGTACGGCGTGTGGGTCGGCATCGGCACCGTGGGCACCGCCATTGCCGGGGTCGTGCTGTTCCACGAGACGGTGACGCCGCTGAAGCTGGTCAGCATCATCCTGGTGGTCGCCGGCATCGCCGGACTGAAACTCTCGACCGCGGCGTAGACCCGCAGGGCGGACTCAGGCGCGCAGCGAACAATCCGCCGAGGTTGCCGGCATGCAAGAAAACGCACGGCTAAACGGCGCGCCGCTTCATGGCTCGGTGGCCATCGTCCGCTCGACCATCCCCTCGGCCTGGAGGTGCTCGAACGCGGCGCGGGTGCGCAGCACGGTGGCTTCGTCGGTCTGACGGCTGTACGCCATGTACAGGCGGGTCGGCACGCTGGGCGCGGCAACCTTCTCCAGTCGCGCGGGATCGATGCCGTGCTCGGCACAGAGCGTGCGAATGTCGTGCTCGGGCATCGGGACGAGGTCGACCTGGCCATTGATCAGCTGGCGAAAGTTGTCGCTGTTGTGCGCCGACACCACCAGCTTGGTGAAGCCATGCGCCTTGAGATAGGCATGCCGAACGTCATCGCGCAGCACGCCGATGCGGTACTGGCGCGCGTCGTCCAGCTCCGCGACTTCGATATCCCGGCGCTCGCGCAGTTTGTAGAGGTGATAGTCGATGCGCATGATCTCGCCGACCCACTCGAACAGCATCTCGCGCTCGGGCGTGCGCGCGATCAGGTAGATCAACACGCCCGGTTCGCTCAACGCCAGGCGATAGGCCCGCGCCCAGGGGTAGATGGCGATGCGATCGTCCGGGAGCCCGGCACGCCGCAGGGTCGCCCGCACGACTTCGGTGGCGGAGCCGACCACTTGGCCGTTCTCTTGGTAGCTGTAGGCGGTCTCCTCGGTGACCACGCGCACGTCGTCCGCCCGGGCGGCGCTGCCGAGCAGACCGAGCGACAGTGCAATCCAGGCGATGGGACGGATGATCATCGGGGGCCTCGCAATCAGTCGGCGATGCGGTTGCGGCCCTGCGACTTGGCCCGATACAGGGCCTCGTCGGCGCGGTGCAGCAACAGGTCGAAATGGTCGATGGCCTCGGCGTCGAACTCCGCGAGGCCGATGCTCAGCGTGACGTGCGGGGAAATAGGCGAGCCGCTGTGGGCCAGCGCACGCTCGGCGAACCGCTGCTGCACCCGTTCGGCCGAGCGACGGGCCGCGGCGGCATCGGAGCCGGGCAGCAGCACCACGAATTCCTCGCCACCGAGACGGGCGACCACCTCGCCGGCGCGGGCGAAGACGCCGCTCAGGGTTTCGGCGATGACGCGCAGGCACTGGTCGCCCTGCGCATGCCCGTAGGTATCGTTGTAGCGCTTGAAGAAGTCGACGTCGCACATCAGCACCGTGAGCGGCTGGCCAAGCCGCGCCGCACGGCGAAACTCGACGTCCTTGAGCTCGTCGAAGGCGCGCCGGTTGGCTAGGCCGGTCAGCGGATCGCTGCGGCTGAGTTCTTCCAGGCGTGCGTTGGCCTCGCTCAGCTCGGCGGTCCGCTCCGCGACCAGCTCGGCCAGACGGTCGCGGTGCGCGGCGAGGTCCAGCTCGGCCTGGTGCTGTCGGGCCAGGTAACTGGATAGCTTGTCCTGCAGGCCGTTGACGCCGACCTCCAGCAGGCTCAGCTCGTCATGCCGATCGGGCGAGCGGCCCAGCCGCAGGCGGCGTCCGAGCGTGTCCGGCGAGAGCTGCGCCAGGTGACGGGCGATGCGGCGCACATGCACCGTGACCGTCACATGGAACAGCCACATGATCAGGCCCGCCAGCAGCAGCGACTGGATCGCCTGGGTCACCACGATGCTGGTCATCTCGTCGAACAGCCGACGCCAGAGCAGCCGTTCGTTGCCTTCCAGCGTCAGGGTGCCGAGGGTTTCCAGCTCGCCGGCATAGGGCTCGTAGCCCAACGGCCGCTGCAGCGACGGCGCCAACCGGGCGCCGCCACGCGCCTCGCGCTCGCGCGCCCTCACCTCGGGTGGCCGCCCCGCGCGGATGATCTGCAACTCGACGCGGCCGACCGGCGCGGCCTGCACCAGGCTGTCGAGCTGGCTGTTCAGGGCGCTGTCATCCAGTTCCCAGATCGCCTTGGACAGCGTGCTGCTGAACACCTGGTCGATCAGCGCGAGCTCGGCGTTCATCTCCTCCAGCGTATCGTTCCAGGCCGACCAGGTGCGCACACCCACCGTCAGCAGCGTGAAGAGCAGGCAGAACCCGAGCGTCGCCAGCACCAGCCGCCGCCCGAGCGAGCGGCTCCCGCGCGCGGAATCGACCGCGCCCGATGCTGGCCCGGCGGCGTTCACGCTATTGCCACCTGCGCATGATCGCGTCGTAGCGACCGTCGGCCCGCACGCGCTCGAGCGCTTCGCTCACGCGACGCACCAGCGCATCGTCGGTCTGGCGGCTGAAGGCCATTCCCAGGGAGTTCTTCAGCCCGCCAAGGTCGATCGCCAGTTGCGGCACGGCCCGCTGTGCCGGATCACCGCTGCCCTGGCGAACCAGCCAGTGGGCGTTCAGCTCGTTGGAAATCCACAGCTGGACACGGCCTTCCTTGAGCTTGGCGTAGTTGTGCTCGTACTTGTTGCTCGATTGCAGGTTCTTGCCAATGACGAAGCCCTGGGCGACCAGGTACTGCTCGCCGACGTCGTCTTTGACGGTTGCGATCTGGTACTGGCGGGCGTCGTCGAGCGTCCTGATGTCGTAGTGGGTGCCCGGCATCGAGTACAGGTGCATCTTCATCTCGGCGAACGGGCCGACCCACTTGAACAGATCCTCGCGCTGCGGCGTGCGGGCGATGGAGTAGATCAGCACATTCTCGGCATTGAGCGCCATGTCGTAGGCGCGCGCCCAGGGCATCGACCGGATCGTCGCCTGCACGCCAGCCTCGGCGAGCACGGCCTCGACCACCTCGGTCGACATGCCGGTGACCTTTCCATCGATGGTCATGTTGTAGGGCGGGAGCTCTTCGGTGACCACGGTGATCACCGGCTGCGCAGTCGTCGGCGCTGCGGTTGCTTGCAGGCAGGTCAACAGGAGCAGGCAGACACCGAGGCGGCGGAACAGCGTGTACGCCATGACGAAGCGACCTTTCGGGCAATGCCCGCAATTGCGTGGACGATGGCAATCGCCGGGTGCTACCCGTCGCGACTGCTCTGGCAATCCACGTTTTCGGCCGCGGGCGACGCAACTTCAGCGCAACGTCACCTTTTTCAAGCAGCAAATCGTTCCGGCCGACGGAAGGCCCGCCAGCCGGAGTGCTTCAACGCACCTGGAAGCGCTGCTCGGCGAGCTTGCGATCGCCCTGGAAGACCAGGAAATGCCATTCGCCGGGCACCACTTCATGGTGCTCGGTGAATTCGAATGCCATGACATCCTGCGGCGCGCCCGGCACCAGCGCCTGGGTCACCTCGAACCGGTCATGCCGCTCGCCGTCCGGGCTCACCACGCCGGGCGTGAGGTACAGGAGCGTGAGTGGCGTGTCGTCCGCCCGCTTGCCCTCGAGACTGAAGCGCAGTCCGAACTTGGTGCCGAGTTTCGCGGGCACGTCTTCGGTGGGAATGATGCGCTGATCGCTACGGCTGAGCACCCGCTCGCCCGGCTGCGGGTCTTTGAGCTGGCTCTCGAACACACCCGCCTCGACCGGGCCGACGACCCGAACGTCGGCGGCGGCCAGGCCAGACGACAGCAGTAGGGACACAAGGATGAGAAAACGGGGCATGGCGGCCTCCAGGTTGGAAAGCCGCGAGGCTATGACATGCCGATGACAGTCGCGTGACGTTCGCACCAGGCGTGGCGCCGGTGGCGCGGCACGTCTGGCCGGGGTTGGCGGTCAAACCTCATCATCCACGACCACACGGCCACTGCCATGCTCCGGACTCACCGCCGCCGTCGTCCCGTGACTGGAGGTTCGCTGGCCGCCATCGGTCTGATGCTGCTGGCTCTTCTTGGTCCGCCGCCACAGGCGGCTACCGATCTGAACACCCTCCTCGATCAGGCTGAACAGCTCAGGCCGCTGCAGACCGTCATCGTCGCGCAGGGGGGCCGAATCGTCGCCGAGCGTGGCTACCGCGGGCACGCCACCACCGAGCCGACGAACATCAAGTCCGCCTCCAAGACGGTGGTGTCGGCGCTGGTCGGCATCGCCATCGACAAGGGCGTGCTCGAAGGCACCGACCAACGGGTGGCCGAGCTGCTCGAATCCGACCTGCCGGCCAGCCCCGATCCGCGCCTGAGGCAGCTCACGGTGGGTCACCTGCTGTCGATGCAAGCGGGCCTGGGCCCGACCTCCGGTCGCCACTACGGCGCCTGGGTGGCGAGCCGCAACTGGGTCCGGGCAGCACTGGCACGGCCCTTCGAGGACGAGCCGGGTGGCTCGATGATTTACTCCACCGGCTCGACCCATCTGCTGTCGGCGATTCTCACCCGCACGACGGGCCAATCGACCCTGCAACTGGCGCGTCGATGGCTCGGCCCGCTGGAGGGCTTCGACATCACCGCCTGGACGCGCGGTCCGCAAGGCATCTACCTGGGCGGCAACCAGATGGCCATGACACCACGTTCGCTCCTCGCATTCGGCGAGCTGTACCGCCGAGGCGGCGTCACCGCATCCGGCGAGCGCGTGCTGTCCGAGGACTGGATCGAAGCGTCCTGAACACCGCGCACACGCTCGCGCTACACCGGGCACGGCTATGGCTACGGCTGGTTCATCACCGCGCTGCAAGGCGAGCCGGTGCGGTATGGCTGGGGCTATGGCGGGCAGATGGTTTACGTATTGCCTGGGCTCGACATGACCGTGGTCATGACATCCGACCCCCAGCAACCTTCCGGCGGGGTGTCAGGCCACCGCGATGCGCTGCACCGGCTGCTTGGCGACATCATCACGGCCGTTCGTGCCGATCGGTCGGCCAAGCTGGATCCGGCCGAAAGCTGAGTTGAGGTACGGGCAGCTGGCCAGCCGAACGTGGGTGTGTCTGCCGCGACGGCGCCGTCAGGGGGCTGCCGCTCGAGGTAGCTTACGAAGGCCGTGAGCACTTGGCGTGTCGGCCCGCCAGCGTGTCTTTCTCCTCGCCGCATCGACTTGCCTCAACCCCAAAGCTACGGACCTGAAAGCAGCCGGTCCCTTCGCAGCCAAGCGGGCGGACTCGCCTATCCGCCCGCTTGCTCCGGTGCATCGAAGCGTCACAAAGCCTCGCTAGGGTCGAACAGGCCTGTCCATCCGCTCGCCTCGTGAGGCTCTATGTCCACACCTGATGCCCAGCTGCTGTATCGCCCACGCCTCGCCGACATGCGCCCACTGGGCGAACCCGGCGCCGTGCAAGCCATCGCCACGCGCTCGTCTGAGCACATCACACCGGCCGAAGCCCTTGCCGACCGCAGCGGATACGCGCCCGGGTTCCTGGGCGCGTTCCAGGTGCCGTGGCCACGCGCGACCGAAGGCCTGCAGACCGACGTGCTGCCAATCCCCGGCAGCGCCGAGCACCGACTCGACTACACCCACTTCTCCATCACGATGTCACGCAACCGCCGACTGGCCCTGCTGGTTGGCGTCAATATCGAAGGCAGCGCGCTGGTGGACGTCCCCCGCAGCAAGGATCGCTGGGCCTACGACGGACGCATCCCGAGCGATGCGCAGGTGGGCGAATTCCTCTACGCCGACAACCTGCTCGACCGCGGCCATCTCGTGCGCCGACAGGACCCCAACTGGGGCCCGGAAGCCGAGCAGGCCAATGCCGACACCTTCCACTTCACCAACTGCTCGCCGCAGATGGCCGGCTTCAACCAGAAGAACTGGCTGGACCTGGAGAACTACCTGCTCGACAACACCCGCCGCTGGCGCGCCCGCGCCACCGTCTTCAGCGGCCCGGTTTTCGCCGAGGACGACCCGACCTACCGCGGCGTGCCCATCCCACGCGCCTTCTGGAAGGTGGTCGCCTTCCTCGGCGAAGACGGCAAACCTTCGGCCACCGCCTACATGATCGATCAGTCCGCCGAGCTCGGTCGCCTCACCGCCCTTTTCGGACGCTTCCGAACCTACCAGCGCAGCGTCCTGCACATCGAACGCCTGACCGGCCTCGACTTCGGTGAGCTGTCCAACTACGACGGCTTCTCCAACGAAGAACGCGCGACGGGCACGCGGATCGAGGCGGAGCTGCGCGAACTAGGCGACCTACGGATATAAGTAGTGTGCGCCAGCGTTGCCATGGCCGAAGCCGGCACGGCGACTATTCAGGTGCGGCTAGCTTCGGCCAGCCTCACCAACGCTGTGCGATCAGGACCGGTGCTGAAACGAAGGCCGGCCGACCAGACATGCTCGTCGCGGACAGCCGGGCTTCGCTGGCGAAGCTGTCCTCTTCGAGCGTCAGGATTCCTAGGCCATCTGAAAGATGGTGCGATGGGATTGTCCGTACTCGAGTGCATTCGCCCGCAAGCTCGTGCCTGCGAAAACGACAAGGGCGCCCGAAGGCGCCCTTGTTTCACTGCGGTCCGATCAGACCTTGGCGCGCTCGTAGCGCTTGCGGTCGTTTTCGTTGAGCAGCTTCTTGCGCAGGCGGATCGACTTCGGCGTGACTTCCACCAGCTCGTCGTCGGCGATGAATTCCAGCGCCTGCTCGAGGGTGAAGCGGATCGGCGGGACCAGCGCGATGACTTCGTCCTTGCCCGAGGCGCGCATGTTGTCGAGCTTCTTGCCCTTGGTCGGGTTGATCACGAGGTCATTGTCGCGGCTGTTGATGCCGGCCAGCTGGCCTTCGTAGATCTCGTCGCCTGGGCCGAGGAACAGCTTGCCGCGGCTTTGCAGGGTTTCCAGCGAGTAGGTCAGCGCGGTACCGGTAGCCATCGACACCAGCACGCCGTTCTGGCGGTTGGTCACTTCACCGGCCTTGATCGGGCCGTAGTGGCTGAACGTCGAGGTCAGGATGCCGGTACCGGAGGTCAGGGTCAGGAAGTTGTTGCGGAAGCCGATCAGGCCGCGCGCCGGAATGGTGTATTCCAGGCGCACGCGGCCCTTGCCGTCCGGGATCATGTTGGACAGATCACCCTTGCGCAGGCCCATCTGCTCCATCACCGAGCCTTGATGCTGCTCTTCGATGTCGATGGTGACGTTCTCGTACGGCTCCTGCTTCTCGCCGGCTTCGTTCTCGATGATCACCACTTCCGGGCGGCCGACAGCCAGCTCGAAGCCTTCGCGACGCATGGTTTCGATCAGCACCGACAGGTGCAGCTCGCCGCGGCCGGAGACCTTGAACTTCTCCGGGCTATCGCCGGGCTCGACGCGCAGCGCCACGTTGTGCAGCAGTTCCTTCTCCAGGCGCTCCTTGATGTTGCGGCTGGTGACGAACTTGCCTTCCTTGCCGGCGAACGGCGAGTCGTTGACCTGGAAGGTCATGCTCACGGTCGGCTGGTCGACGGTCAGCGGCGGCAGCGCTTCGACATTCTGCGGGTCGCACAGGGTGTCGGAAATGAACAGCTCCTCCATGCCACTGACGCAGACGATGTCGCCCGCCTCGGCTTCCGGCACTTCGACGCGCTGCAGGCCGGCGTGGCCCATGATCTTCAGGATCCGGCCATTGCGCTTGCTGCCCTTGGCATCGACCGCCACGACCGGGGTGTTGGACTTCACCTTGCCGCGGGTGATGCGGCCGATGCCGATCACGCCGAGGAAGCTGTTGTAGTCGAGCTGGGAAATCTGCATCTGGAACGGGCCGTCGACATCGACCACAGGCGCCGGCACGTGGTCGACGATCGCCTGGAACAGGGCGTCCATGTTGTCGTCCATGTTCTCGTGGTCGAGGCCGGCGATGCCGTTCAGGGCGCTCGCGTAGACGATCGGGAAGTCCAGCTGCTCATCGGTGGCGCCGAGGTTGTCGAACAGGTCGAAGATCTGGTCGATGACCCAGTCCGGGCGCGCGCCGGGACGGTCGATCTTGTTCACCACGACGATCGGACGCAGGCCGGCCTTGAACGCCTTCTGGGTCACGAAGCGGGTCTGCGGCATGGGGCCGTCCTGGGCGTCGACGACGAGCAGCACGGAGTCGACCATGCTCATCACGCGCTCGACCTCACCGCCGAAGTCGGCGTGGCCGGGGGTGTCGACGATGTTGATGTTGAAGCCGTTCCACTTGATGGCGGTGTTCTTCGCCAGGATGGTGATGCCGCGTTCCTTTTCCTGGTCGTTGGAATCCATCACGCGCTCGCTTTCGGCTTCCTTGCGGTCAAGGGTACCGGACAGCTTGAGCAGCTTGTCGACGAGCGTGGTCTTGCCGTGGTCGACGTGGGCGATGATGGCGATGTTTCTGAGTTTCTCGATCACTGGGTTCTACCTAATAAGAAGCGGGAAGCTGAAGGCTGGAAACAAGGGCACGGCACCGCCCACGGTCGGGAGGGTGCTTGCGCCGAATGACGATGCGGCTGGTCAGACGGTTGCTCATGCAGGTGCGCTTCCGGCTTCCGGCTTCTGGTTGGCGGGCCGATAGACCCGCACGTTCGTGTGCCCTTCGCTCAGCAGATGGTGAGCATGCAGGCGGCTCATGACACCTTTGTCGCAGTACAGGAGGTACTGGCGGTTGGCATCGAGATCCTTGAATCGGCTGTTGACCGCGTAGAACGGCAACGCCTGTACCTCGACCCCTTCGATACCCAAGGGTTCGTCATCAGTGGCGTCGGGGTGACGAATGTCGAGGATGACCTGCCCAGGCGTGGCCGTGGCGACTTCCTCGACCCGCACGTCCCGGCCCAGCTCGTCGATCACGCGGTCGACCGTCATCTGCCGGGCGCCGGCCAGGGCGCGATCGAGGATGGCCATGTCGAACTGCTTTTCTTCGTGCTCGACGCGGTAGCGCTTGGCGCGGGTGGTCGGGTTCACCGAGATCACCCCGCAATATTCGGGCATGTGCCGAGCGAACTCGGCGGTGCCGATCCGCTCGGCGGTGTCGATGATGTCCTGCTTGTGGCTGGCGACCAGCGGGCGCAGCACCAGCATGTCGGTGGCCGAATCGATCACCGCGAGGTTCGGCAGGGTCTGGCTCGACACCTGGCTGATCGCCTCGCCGGTGACCAGCGCATCGAGCTCCAGACGCTCGGCAACCTGGGTCGCGGCGCGCAGCATCATGCGCTTGAGGACTACGCCCATCTGGCTGTTGTCGACCTTGGCGAGGATCTCCCCGACCACTTCCTCGAACGGCACGCTGACGAACAGCACCCGGTGCGAACGGCCGAAGCGGCTCCACAGGTGGTGCGCCACTTCCATCACACCCAGCTCATGGGCGCGACCGCCGAGGTTGAAGAAGCAGAAGTGCGTCAGCAGGCCACGGCGCATCATCTGGTAGGCGGCGACCGTCGAGTCGAAACCGCCGGACATCAGCACCAGCGTCTGCTCCAGCGCGCCGAGCGGGTAGCCGCCGATCCCGTCGTGCTGCTTGTCGATGACGAACAGGCGCTGATCGCGGATTTCCATCCGCACCACCACTTCGGGCTGCTTCAGCGAGATGCCGGCCGCACCGCATTGCTGGCGCAGTTGGCTGCCGACGTGGCGCTCGACATCCATCGAGCTGAACGGATGCTTGCCGCCGCGCTTGCAGCGAACCGCGAAGACCTTGCCCGGCAGGCGCTCGCCGTAGTGCGCCTTGCACCGGGCGAGGATGTCGTCGAAGTCGCCCAGCGGGTATTCGTGCACTTCCAGGCAATGGGCGATGCCGGGCGTACAGGCCAATCGCTCGGTGATCTCGCGCAGCACCTTCGGCTCGGTCACCTGGCTGACCACCTCGAGGTTGTCCCACACCCCTTCCACCGAAACGTCCGGGTCAAGGTCGCGCAGCACGGTGCGGATGTTCTTCCCCAACTGGCGAATGAACCGCTTGCGCACCGGCGGGCTCTTGATGGTGATTTCGGAGAAAACCTTGACGATCAGCTTCATGAGAGGCGGTGCGCGCAGGACGCGGCAAAAAGAGGGGCGCGGAGTATACCGGAAAGCACTCGACCTTTAGTCGGTTTTATGCCCGCTCGACGCTGCGCACCAAAACGGAACAGGCCGACTGCGGTCTGCACCACTTCAGGGCACCACTTAGGCCGATAGTGGACCGAACCGCGCAAACCAGACCGCCACGGCGCGCGGCAGCCCACTCATTGGGCGCTGGCATACTAATTGCTCCCTTGTGAGGCAGGTCGCCTTGGCGGAGCATCGCCACCCGGCTTCATCCTGATTCGAAAGCACTGCCTTCGCTTTCCACTACTTGGAGACAACCATGTCGAAGTCGCTTCAACTGATCAAAGATAACGATGTGAAGTGGATTGACCTGCGCTTCACCGATACCAAAGGCAAGCAGCAGCACCTCACCATGCCGGCCCGCGACGCCGACGACGATTTCTTCGAGCATGGCAAGATGTTCGACGGCTCCTCCATCGCCGGCTGGAAAGGCATCGAAGCCTCCGACATGATCCTGATGCCGGACGACAGCACCGCCGTCCTGGACCCTTTCACCGAAGAGCCGACCCTGATCCTGGTCTGCGACATCATCGAGCCCAGCACCATGCAGGGCTACGAGCGCGACCCGCGCGGCATCGCCAAGCGCGCCGAGGAATACCTCAAGTCGACCGGCATCGGTGACACCGTGTTCGTCGGCCCGGAGCCCGAGTTTTTCATCTTCGACGAAGTGAAATTCAAGTCCGACATCTCCGGCTCGATGTTCAAGATCTATTCCGAGCAAGCCTCCTGGATGACCGACGCCGACATCGAAGGCGGCAACAAGGGCCATCGTCCGGGCGTCAAGGGCGGCTACTTCCCGGTAGCGCCGGTCGATTACGACCACGAAATCCGTACCGCCATGTGCAACGCCCTGGAAGAAATGGGCCAGGTGGTCGAAGTTCATCACCACGAAGTGGCGACTGCCGGCCAGAACGAAATCGGCGTGCGCTTCAACACCCTGGTCGCCAAGGCCGACGAAGTGCAGACGCTGAAGTACTGCGTGCACAACGTCGCCGACGCCTACGGCAAGACCGTGACCTTCATGCCCAAGCCCCTGTACGGCGACAACGGCTCGGGCATGCATGTGCACATGTCGATCTCCAAGGACGGCAAGAACACATTCGCGGGCGAAGGCTATGCCGGTCTGTCGGAAACCGCCCTGTACTTCATCGGCGGCATCATCAAGCACGGCAAGGCACTGAACGGCTTCACCAACCCGGCCACCAACTCCTACAAGCGTCTGGTTCCCGGCTTCGAAGCCCCGGTGATGCTGGCCTACTCGGCGCGTAACCGCTCCGCGTCGATCCGCATTCCGTACGTCAACAGCCCGAAAGGCCGTCGTATCGAAGCGCGCTTCCCGGACCCGGCTGCCAACCCGTACCTGTGCTTCGCCGCGCTGCTGATGGCCGGCCTGGACGGCATCCAGAACAAGATTCACCCCGGCGATGCGGCCGACAAGAACCTGTACGACCTGCCGCCGGAAGAGGCCAAGGAAATCCCGCAGGTATGCGGCAGCCTCAAGGAAGCCTTGGAAGAGCTGGACAAGGGCCGCGCCTTCCTGACCAAGGGCGGCGTCTTCACCGACGACTTCATCGATGCCTACATCGAGCTCAAGAGTGAAGAAGAGATCAAGGTGCGCACCTTCGTGCACCCGCTGGAATACGACCTGTACTACAGCGTCTAAGCCAGTCGGCGATCGACAAGAGAGGCCTCCTTCGGGAGGCCTCTTTCGTTTCAGAACCAGCCCCAGGGTGGAAAGCCGCGAAGCGTCTCACCGCGACCCCGACATGCACAGGGATCGATGCGCCGCGTTCAACGCCACCGCGTGGATGAGGCTGCGCCGTCATCCACCCTACAAAGGCTGGGCAAGAGCCGATCGATCCGACGCGCCAACCGTAGGGTGGAAAACCGCGAAGCGTTTTCCGCCACGGCCGCCCGAAGTGCGCAAGGAGCGATGGGCCGTGTTCAGCGCGCCGGGCCGCGCGGATGAGGCTGCGCCGTCATCCACCCTGCGATGGCTGGGCAAAAGAGTGGCGTCTCTCGTTTCGGCAGGTGGGAGCCAGACGGCAATGTCGGCCGATGCGGCTTGCCAGCAGGCTGGACCGGTGCAAGGCTTCGGTCATTCCACGAACCGGAGCCTGCGATGCGACGTGCCCTCCTCTTCTGCGCCATGCTCTGCCTGGCAAGCCCGGCGACTGCCGAGATCTATCGCTACCTCGACGAAAACGGCAACCCGGTGTTCACCAACCAGCCGCCGGACGGCGTCGCCGTGAAGCCGGTCGAGATCGACCCGGCCAACACCATCGACATCCCTGAACCCGAAGTCCTGCTGGACAACCAGCCCGAGGCATCGGCCGTCGACGCCGCGCCCTACCGCGTGCTCGAGCTGACCGGTGTCCCGGATGACGAGGCGGCGCTGCGCGCCAACGGCGGCCGCTTCACCGTCGGGGTCCGTCTGGAGCCGGCGCTGATGCCCTCGCATCGCCTGCGCTTCCTGTTCGATGGCACGCCGGTCCGCACCGGGACGGCGACGTCGATCCAGATGAGCGGCGTGGCCCGCGGCGAACATACGCTTCAGGTCGTCGTGCTCAGCGGCAGCGAGATCGTCCAGCGCAGCGAGCCACGCACCTTTACGGTGCAGCGCGTGCACACCTCGAGCCCGGCCTTCAAGCGTCCCCCGGCTCCGCCCGCCGGCGGTGCTAAACCGTGATCGGGTCCCGCGCCGCCTGGCTCCTGGCGCTGCTGCCGCTCTGGGCCTCCGCGCAGGTCTATACCTACATCGACGAGCACGGCAACCGGGTGTTCACCGATCGTCCGCGCGGTCATGACGCGCGCAGCGTCGAGCTGTCGCCGACCAACGCCATGCCCCCGCCTGCGCCGCCGGCGCCCCACGCCGAATCCGCCGAACGCGCGCCGATCGTCACCCGCAAGCTGTCGCCCGCGCGCTACCAGTCGGTGAGCATCGTGTCGCCGGCCCCGGACGACACCCGCCGAGACAACCAGGGCAACCTCAATGTCGTCGCCACCAGCGAGCCGCCGCTGCGCCCCGGCGATCACTTTCGCCTGCTGCTCGATGGCACGCCCGCGGCCGAGAGCGGGAACGGCACCCTGAGCCTCAGCAACATCGACCGCGGCACCCATACCCTGGTGGTCGAGATTCTCGGCCCCGACGGCAGCGTGCTCGGCGCCAGCCCGAGCCAGCCGGTACACATCAAGCGCATGTCGCTGGCACAGCGCCGCCGCGCCCAGCCCTGCCAGAAGGACGACTACGGCGTGCGTCCCGAATGCCCGCTGAAGGACAAGCCGGTCGAGAAGAACATCCCCTTCGTGCCCTTTTTGTGAGCCCGCCGCGCACCGTATTGGTGCGCTATAGTCCCGCGACCGCCCCTGAGCGCCCCGTCGCCCTCCGATTCGCTCGAACAGGCCCCAATCCACGCCGCGGACGCCACGACAGGGCGCCTGGTTTGCTTCTTGCATTCGAGCAATCAACGTCCAGACGCAGACCGCCATGATCAACCACGCGCTACAGCATCTGTTGCTCGAGAACCTGACCACCGCCACCTTGCTGCTGGATGCGCGACTGCGGCTGCAATACATGAACCCGGCCGCCGAGATGCTCCTGGCCGTGAGCGGCCAGCGCAGCCACGGCCAGTTCATCAGCGAACTGTTCACCGAGTCGGCCGAAGCCCTGTCGGCGCTGCGCCAGGCCGTCGAGCTGGCGCACCCCTTCACCAAGCGCGAGGCGGTGCTGACCTCGGCGACCGGCCAGAGCCTGACCGTCGATTACGCCGTCACACCCATTCCGACCCGCAGCGAGACCATGCTGCTGCTCGAGGTTCACCCGCGCGACCGACTGCTGCGGATCACCAAGGAAGAAGCGCAGCTGTCCACGCAGGAGACGACCAAGCTGCTGGTCCGCGGCCTGGCGCACGAGATCAAGAACCCGCTGGGTGGCATCCGCGGCGCAGCGCAGCTGCTGGCGCGCGAACTGGCCGACGCGCACCTGACCGATTACACCGAAGTTATCATCGAGGAGGCCGACCGGCTGCGTAACCTGGTCGACCGCATGCTCGGGTCGAACAAGCTGCCGTCGCTGTCGATGACCAACATTCATGAAGTGCTGGAATACGTCGCCAGCCTGATCGAGGCCGAGAGCCAGGGCGGCGTGACACTGGTACGCGACTACGACCCGAGCATTCCCGAGCTGTGCCTGGACCGCGAGCAGATGATCCAGGCGGTGCTCAACATCGTGCGCAACGCCATGCAGGCGCTGGCCGGGCACACCGACCTGGGCATCGGCCGCATCACCCTGCGCACCCGCACGCTGCGGCAGTTCACCATCGGCCATGTACGCCACCGGCTGGTCGCGCGCATCGAGATCATCGACAACGGGCCGGGCATCCCGCCGGAGCTGCAGAACACTCTCTTCTATCCGATGGTCAGCGGTCGCCCGGACGGCACCGGGCTGGGCCTGGCGATCACCCAGAACATCATCAGCCAGCACCAGGGCCTGATCGAATGCGAAAGCCATCCGGGGCACACCGCGTTCTCGATCTTTCTGCCGCTGGAGTCAGGAGCCAACCCCGCATGAGCCAGAGCGAAACCGCATGGATCGTCGATGACGATCGTTCCATCCGCTGGGTGCTGGAAAAGGCGCTGCAACAGGAAGGCATGATCACCCGCTCGTTCGACAGCGCCGACGGCGTGCTCGCCCAGCTCGCGCGCCAGCAGCCGGACGTGATCCTGTCGGACATCCGCATGCCCGGTGCCAGCGGGCTGGAGCTGCTCGCGCAGATCCGCGAGCGCTACCCGCGGCTGCCGGTGATCGTCATGACCGCGCATTCGGACCTCGACAGCGCCGTGGCCTCCTACCAGGGCGGCGCGTTCGAGTACCTGCCCAAGCCGTTCGACGTCGATGAGGCCGTCTCGCTGGTCAAGCGCGGCGCCCTGCATGCCCGCGAGCAGCAGGCGACCCACGCGCCCAGCCCCGAGTCGCGCACGCCGGAGATCATCGGCGAGGCGCCGGCGATGCAGGAGGTGTTCCGCGCCATCGGCCGGCTGTCGCACTCCAACATCACCGTGCTGATCAACGGCGAATCCGGCACCGGCAAGGAGCTGGTCGCCCATGCGCTGCATCGCCACAGCCCGCGCGCTGTGTCGCCCTTCATCGCGCTGAACATGGCGGCGATTCCGAAGGACCTGATGGAATCCGAGCTGTTCGGCCACGAGAAGGGCGCCTTCACCGGCGCGGCCAACCAGCGGCGCGGGCGCTTCGAGCAGGCCGACGGCGGCACCCTGTTCCTCGACGAGATCGGCGACATGCCGGCCGACACCCAGACGCGTCTGCTGCGCGTGCTCGCCGATGGCGAGTTCTACCGGGTCGGCGGGCACACGCCGGTGCGGGTCGACGTGCGCATCATCGCGGCCACCCACCAGGACCTCGAAGCCCTGGTGCAGGCCGGCAAATTTCGCGAGGACCTGTTCCACCGCCTGAACGTCATCCGCATCCACATCCCGCGGCTGGCCGACCGTCGCGAGGACATCCCCGCCCTGGCGCGGCACTTCCTCGCCAGCGCGGCGCGCGAGCTGAGCGTGGAGCCCAAGCTGCTCAAGGCAGAGACCGAAGACTACCTGCGCCAATTGCCCTGGCCCGGCAACGTGCGCCAGCTCGAGAACACCTGCCGCTGGATCACGGTCATGGCGTCCGGCCGCGACGTGCACGTCAACGACCTGCCGCCAGAGCTGCTCAACCAGGCGGCCGAGGCGCCGCCGACCAGCAACTGGGAGCAGGCCCTGCGCCTATGGGCCGACCAGGCGCTGGCGCGCGGGCAGTCCGGCCTGCTCGACGAGGCGGTGCCGATGTTCGAGCGGATCATGATCGAGACGGCGCTCAAGCACACCGCCGGGCGCCGTCGTGATGCGGCCGTCCTGCTCGGCTGGGGGCGCAACACCCTCACGCGCAAGATCAAGGAGCTGGGCATGGGCGGCGACGACGAGGACGGCGACGAGGCCTGAGCGGCCAGCCGCGACCGGCGCCCGCCACGCAACCACCCCCGGCGCGGGCCGGTCTACCGCAACGCTTGCCGCCGCCTTGGCAGCTGCGGCACGATCGCTTCCACAACGACACTACGCCTCGGCGTGCACAAGGAATGACGACAATGACCAACGATATCGGCAAGCTGGTTCTACGACTGGCGGTAGGTGTACTGATCCTGCTCCACGGCCTGCACAAATTGCAGAGCGGCGTCGATGGCATCGCCGGGATGCTCGCCGGGCAAGGCCTGCCGGCCGTGCTCGCCTACGGCGTCTACCTGGGTGAGGTGGTGGCTCCTGCGCTGGTCATCCTCGGCCTGTTCACCCGCCCGGCCGCGCTGGTCATCGCCGGCAACATGGTTTTCGCCATCGCCCTGGCGCACGCCAGCCAACTGTTCGAGCTGACCAAGATGGGCGGCTGGGCGCTCGAACTGCAAGGCATGTTCCTGTTCGGCGCGATTGCGGTCGCCCTGCTCGGCGCCGGCCGACTGAGCGTCGGCGGCACCTCGGGTCGCTGGAACTGACCGTCCGCCCGCGCAGCCGGCCCAGGGTCAGGCGCGCGCGGGCAACACCCTGCCCCGGCATTCGCCGAAACCGATCGGCGCCTGCCCGTCGCGCACGCAGCGGGCACGCAGGATCACTTCATCACCATCTTCCAGAAACGTCCGGGTCTCGCCGTTGGGTAGCGACAACGGCTGCTTGCCGCCCTGGGTGATCTCCAGCAGGCTGCCGCAGCTGTCCGGCCGCTCGCCGGACAGGGTTCCCGAGCCGAACAGGTCGCCCGGCTGCAAGGCGCAGCCATTGACGCTGTGGTGCGCGACCATCTGCGCCATCGTCCAATACATGTTGCGGGTGCTGCTCAGGGTGATGCGCTCGGCGGGCAGGCCCTCGGTGCGCATCCGCTCGGTCAGCAGCAGCACTTCGAGCTCGATATCCAGCGCACCCTGCTGCTGGTCGCGTTCATCGTAGAGATAGGGCAGCGGTTGCGGATCGCCTTCCGGCCGCGCCGGCTGGGCGCAGCGGAAGGGCGCCAGCGCTTCGGGCGTCACCACCCAGGGCGACACCGTGGTGGCGAAACTCTTCGACAGGAACGGCCCGAGCGGCTGGTATTCCCAGGCCTGCACGTCCCGCGCGGACCAGTCGTTGAGCAGGCACACGCCGGCGATCCGCTCGTGCGCCGTGTCGATGCCGATCGGCTCGCCTTGCGCGTTGCCCGGCCCGATCCAGATGCCCAGCTCCAGCTCATAGTCCAGGCGCTTGCTCGGGCCGAACGCCGGCTCGCTGGCGCCGGCGGGCAAGGTTTGCCCGTTGGGCCGCCGGACCGCCTGCCCGGAGACGCCGACGGTCGATGCGCGCCCGTGATAGCCGATCGGCACGTACTTGTAGTTGGGCAGCAACGGATTGTCCGGGCGGAACAGCTTGCCGACGTTGGTGGCGTGGTGGATGCCGACGTAGAAATCGGTGTAGTCGCCGATGCGCGCCGGCAGGTGCAGACGGCACGCCGCCATCGGCTGGAGCAGCCGTTCGCCAAGGGCCTCGGCCTGGCGGCGCCCGGCGCCGTCCTCGGCCAGCAGCCCGAGCAAGGCGTCACGCAGCGCGCGCCGTGCCGGTGCGCCGAGCGCGAAGAAACCGTTGAGACAATCGCCGCTGGCCGCCTGGGCCGCCGTCAGCGCTTCGCCGGTGAACAGGCCCATGTCGCAGGCGACACCGAGATCGAAGATACAGTCGCCAATCGCCACGCCGCCGCGCGGGCTCACGCCGTCCCGGCTGAAGACGCCGAACGGCAGGTTGGCTAGGGGGAAATCCGGGTGGTCGTTGGCGGAGGCCACCCAGCTGGTCATCGGGGATGCGGTCATTGCGGATATCCGTTCGGGTCGAAGGTTTTGGCCAGGCCGGCCCAGCAGCTGTCGTAGTCGGCTTGCAGGCTGGCGCACGCCAGCGCGTCACGCGTCGGGCGCAGCACCTGGCCGGTCTCGAACATGAAGGCCATCGTGTGATCGATCTTGTGGGGCTTGAGTTCGGCGCGGATGGCCTGCTCGGTCGACACGTGATCGGGCCCGTGCGCGCTCATGCAGTTGTGCAGCGACGCGCCGCCGGGCGAGAAGCCGTCCGCCTTGGCGTCGTACGCACCCTGGATCAGGCCCATGAACTCGTTCATCAGGTTGCGGTGGAACCACGGCGGCCGGAAGGTGTTCTCGGCCACCATCCAGCGCGGCGGGAAGATCACGAAGTCGATGTTGGCCATGCCGTGGATGGCGCTCGGCGACGTCAGCACCGTGAAAATCGATGGGTCCGGATGGTCGAAACTGACCGTGCCGATGGTGTTGAAGCGGCGCAGGTCGTACTTGTAGGGCACGTTGTTGCCATGCCAGGCGACCACATCCAGCGGGGAGTGGTCGAGCTCGGTCGCCCAGAGTTCGCCGAGGAACTTCTGCACCAGTTCGACCGGTCCGTCGCGGTCCTCGTAACGGGCGACCGGCGCCAGAAAGTCGCGCGGATTGGCCAGGCCGTTGCTGCCGATCGGTCCGAGGTCAGGCAGACGCAGCGCGCAGCCGTGGTTCTCGCAGAGGTAACCGCGCGCCTCGCCCTCCGGCAGCTCGACCCGAAAGCGCATGCCCCGCGGAATCACCGCAATCTCCAGCGGCGCCACTTCCAGCAATCCCAGCTCGGTATGCAGGTGCAGCACGCCCTGCTGCGGGACGATCAGCAGCTCGCCATCGGCATCGAAGAACACCCGCTCCATCGAGCGGTTGGCCGCGTAGCGATAGAGGCTGGCACCGTTGGGCTGGCTGGCCTCGGTGTTCGCCGCCATGCGGACGAGGCCGTCGATGAAGTCGGTACCCGCGTCGGGAGCGGGCGCCGGGCTCCAGCGCAGGCGGTTGGGCGTGACCGGGCCGAGTTCGGCACCGCCGAGCTGGCGCTCCAGCCGCCGGTAGGCACCGTGCTTGGCCGAAGGCCGCAGGCGATACAGCCAGGTCCGGCGCGCCTCGCTGCGCGGCACGGTGAACGCGGTGCCGGACAGCAGCTCGGCGTACAGGCCATAGGGGACCTTCTGCGGCGAGTTCTGCCCGACCGGCAGCGCGCCGGGCAGGGCTTCGCTGGCGAACTCGTTGCCGAAGCCCGATTGGTAGGCAAGCGGCGTCTCGGATTGTTGTTGTTCGTGCATGGCCGTTCTCGCTAATGGCGTAACCTGGTTACGCAAAACGTAATTTGAACCGCCACGAGCGTCAAGCTATAAAGCCGCCTTTCCCGCAGAGGCTCAGTGATGACTGGCGAGATCGAAGAAGCCGCGCCCCGGCGACAGAAAGTGCAGGCCGCCGAAGTCGGCACCGACATCCTCAAGGGCCTGGCGGAACTGGCGCCGGCCACGTCGCTGTCCCGGCTGGCCGAGCACGTCGGCATGCCGGCGAGCAAGGTTCATCGCTACCTCCAGGCCCTGATCGCCAGTGGTTTCGCCGAGCAGGACGCCGCCACCAATCACTACGGCCTCGGCCCGGCGGCGCTGTTCGTCGGGCTCGCGGCGATCGGGCGGCTCGACGTGGTCAAGGTGACCGCGCCAGCGCTCGTCGAGTTGCGCGACCGGGTCAACGAGACCTGTTTTCTCGCCGTCTGGGGCAACCACGGACCGACCGTCGTGCATGTCGAGCAGGCGGTGCGCGCGGTGACCCTGGTCACTCAGGTCGGCTCGGTGTTGCCGCTGCTCGGCTCGTCCACCGGGCTGGTGTTCAACGCCTTCCTGCCGAACGCTGAGACCGCCGCCCTGCGCGAGGCGGAGCGCGCGCAGCCCGGCGCGCCGGACGAAGCCACGCTGGCGGCGATGACCGAAAGCCTTCGCCGCCAGCACATCCAGCACATCCACGGCCTGCTGATGGCGGGGGTCAACGCCCTCTCGGCGCCGCTGTTCGCGGCCGGCGGGCGGCTGGCCGGCGTACTGACCGTGGTCGGCGCCGAGCCCGGCTTCACCGCAGCCCCGGACGGCGAAGCGGCCCGGGCGCTGCTGGATACCGCCCGGCAGATCAGCCTGCGGATGGGTGGCGACTTCCCAACGCGCTGACCGTGCCTCGACGACGTAGGGCGGATTCGGAAGCGAACAATCCGCCAAAGGCCACGCCACGGCGAAACCCCCGGTCCATTGCCTCGCGAATGCACCCCAACGCCACGCCAAGGCGACGTCCGCGCCTAAACAGGGGTAGGCCTGGTGGACTAAAGCCGCTCTACAGGCTGCGATCTCCGGTCCGACCGGCATTGGCCGCGGCGTCGGCTTGCCGGCGATGCTCGCCGGATCGCCCGCAAGCGGGCTCCTACAGGGGCGCGGACCTGCGAGCGAACGGATTTCGGCCGTAGGGCGGATTCAGGAGCGAAGCGAACAATCCGCCAGAGGCCACGCCGGCGCGAAACCCGGTGCATTGCTTCGCGAATGCACCCTGCGAGGCCCGCAGTGACGCATCGGGCGATTCGTAAGCCGCGAGGCCGGTCGTAGGGTGGGCTTCAGCCCACCAGACACATCCATGGTCATCGGTGGGCTGAAGCCCACCCTACAGATGACGGTAGCGGGCGCCGGGCCCGGTTCGATGGCAGCGGCCCTGAACGCTCGGCGCCTGGGCGGTGCGCAAAAAAAGCCCCGCCGAAGCGGGGCAAAGCGGAGGCGCCGACACCGACACCTCCACGTGGGTCGTGGCGGCGCGACCTGTCGGTCGGCCGCCGGATAGACGATCAGAGCGCGTCGCGCGTCGTCTTGCCGTCCACCAGCCGGGCGAGGCCCAGCGGGTTGGCGTTCTGCAGCGCTTCGGGCAGCAGGGCGTCCGGGCAGTTCTGGTAGCACACCGGGCGCAGGAAGCGATCGATCGCCAGGGTACCGACCGAAGTGCCGCGCGCGTCGGAGGTCGCCGGGTACGGGCCGCCGTGAACCATCGCGTCGCACACCTCGACGCCGGTCGGGTAGCCGTTGAACAGCACGCGACCGGCCTTCTGCTCGAGCAGCGCGAGCAGCCCACCGAAGGTGTCCAGATCCGCCTTCTCGGTGATCAGCGTGGCAGTCAGCTGGCCATGCAGGCCCTGGATCGCACGCTCGAGCTCGGCCTTGTCGGCCACTTCGACAACTACGGTGGTCGGGCCGAAGACTTCTTCCTGGAGCAGCTCGTCGCCGTCCAGCAGCAGGCTCACGTCCGCCTTGAACAGCTGCGGCCGCGCCTGGTTGCCGTCCTGCGCCTGACCGGCCAGGTGCTCGATCTTCGGGTGCGCGTGCAGGTGTTCCAGGCCCTTGACGTAGCTCTTGAGCGTGCCGGCGTTGAGCATGGTCTGCGGCGGCTGCTCGGCCATCGAGGCGGTGAAGGCGTCGAGGAAGGCGCTGAATTCCGGCGAGCGAATGCCGATCACCAGGCCCGGGTTGGTGCAGAACTGGCCGCAGCCCATGGTGACGGACGCGGTGAGTTCGTTGGCGATGTTGGCGCCGCGGGTTTTCAAGGCTTCAGGCAGCAGGATGACCGGGTTGATGCTCGACATCTCGGCGAACACCGGGATCGGCTGCGGGCGTGCCGCGGCCATGTCGCACAGGGCGCGACCGCCCTTGAGCGAGCCGGTGAAGCCGACGGCCTGGATGGCCGGGTGCTTGACCAGCGCTTCGCCGACGCCGGCGCCGAAGATCATGTTGAACACGCCGGCCGGCATGCCGGTCTTCTCGGCGGCACGAATGACCGCATCGGCCACGCGCTCGGCGGTCGCCATGTGGCCGCTGTGGGCCTTGAACACCACCGGGCAACCGGCGGCCAGCGCAGCGGCGGTGTCACCGCCGGCGGTGGAGAACGCCAGCGGGAAGTTGCTGGCACCGAACACGGCAACCGGGCCCACGCCGATGCGGTACTGGCGCAGGTCGACGCGCGGCAGCGGCTTGCGGTCGGGCATGGCGCGGTCGATGCGCGCACCGTAGAAATCGCCACGGCGCAGCACCTGGGCGAACAGGCGCATCTGGCCGCTGGTACGGCCGCGCTCACCCTGGATGCGGCCGGCTGGCAGTGCGGTCTCGCGGGTCACCAAGGCGACGAAGTCATCGCCCAGCGCGTCCAGCTCGTCGGCGATGGCTTCGAGGAATTCGGCGCGACGGGTGGCCGGCAGGGCACGGTAGGTCGGATAGGCCTCGGCGGCGGCACGGGCCGCGGCATCGACCTCTTCCGGGGTCGCCTGGATGAAGCGGTGGGGCAGTGCTTCGCCCGTGGTGGCGTCGTAGCTCTGGTGGCTGACGCTGCCTGCCGCGCTGCGACGGCCGGCGATGTAGTTGTGGCCCAGAATGTCCGTCATGCGAGTGATCTCCTGTTCGTTGATGGCACGTAGCGGCCCAAGGTCATCTGACAACCGAGCCCGTTTACCGGATTCCGCCGGCGCCTCGGGCGCGATGCGTTGGGCGAAGAAAGCCTGCGACAGCCCGCCAGCTCGCATGGCTGTGCGTCATGGCGGAGGCAGTGAGACCACGACAGTGTATTGCAAATTCCCATGTCATCGTACAACTAAGCGAAAACTCGCGGTTTCGCGGTCGTGTCACTAGCGCGCCGACCCCACCTGCACGGCGCCTGGAGGGCGCTGACGCGGGCGATCAAGCCGACCGGCCCTCTCGACGAACGGACGCGATCCGGCGGTCAGCCCGCCGCGCGGGCCGGTGCGGCGACCGTACCGGCGGTCACCTCGGCGTAGTGACAGGCGACCTGGCGCTCGTCCAGCGGGCGCAGGACCGGCACTTCGGTCCGGCAGCGTTCGGTCGCGTGCGGGCAGCGCTTGTGGAACACGCAGCCACTGGGCGGGTCGAGCGGATTGGGCAGTTCGCCGCTGATCGGGATGTGCGGCTTGTCCGGGTTGGGGCGGATGCTTGGCGTCGCGGCGAGCAGCACCTGGGTGTACGGGTGCAGCGGGCGACCGTAGATCCGCTCGGCCGGGCCCATCTCCATCGGTCGGCCGAGGTACATCACCAGCACCTGATCGGCGACGTGACGCACCACCGCCAGGTTGTGCGAGATGAACACGTAGGCGGTGCCGAACTGCTCCTGCATGTCCATGAACAGGTTGAGCACCTGCGCCTGGATCGACACATCCAGCGCCGACGTGGGCTCGTCGGCGACCAGCACCTTGGGGTTCAGCATCATGGCGCGGGCCAGGGCGATGCGCTGGCGCTGCCCGCCGGAGAACATGTGCGGGTAGCGCTGGTAGTGCTCGGGGCGCAGGCCGACCTGCTGCATCATCGCCTGCACCCGCTCGCGCCGTTCGGCGCCCGACAGGTCGGTGTTGATCAGCAGCGGCTCGGCGAGCTGGTCGCCGATCTTGCGCCGCGGATTGAGCGAGGCGTAGGGATTCTGGAACACCATCTGCACGTCGCGCCGCAGCTGGCGGCGCTCGGCCTTGCTGGCACCGGCGACCTCGGTGCCGGCGATGCGCAGCGAGCCTTCGGTCGGCGGCTCGATCAGGGTCAGCGCGCGGGCCAGGGTCGACTTGCCGCAGCCGGACTCGCCGACCACCGCCAGCGTCTCGCCGGCCGCCAGCTCGAACGACACGCCATTGAGCGCGCGCACCGTGGCGCCGGGTTTGAACAGCCCGCGCGACAGGTGGTAGTGGCGGGTCAGGTCGCGTGCGGACAGAACGCTCTCGGTCGAAGCATCAGTAGGCATGGAGGTCTCCCTTGGGCGGGCTGCGGCGGTGCCGACCGGGCGCCAGCGGGTTGATTTCGCCGGCCGCCAGGTTGCGCGGGAAGAAGCAGCGCACCGCGCCGCGCGCATGCGGCATCAGGGCCGGGCGCGTCTGGCAATGCGGGCGCGCATAGGGGCAGCGCGGCGACAGCAGGCAGCCCTCGGGCCGGTCGTAGCGCCCCGGAACGATGCCGGGCAGCGTCGCCAGCCGGCGGCTGTCGGCATGTTCCGGTACCGACGCCAGCAGCGCCTCGGTGTAGGGATGGGTCGGCGCCTCGAAGATCGCCGGTACCTCGCCCTGCTCCACCGCCTGGCCGGCGTACATCACGCAGACGCGCCGGGCGGTCTCGGCGACCACGGCCAGGTCATGGGTGATGAGGATCAAGCCCATGTCGCGTTCGCGCTGCAAGCGCAGCAGCAGCGCCATGATCTGCGCCTGGATGGTCACGTCGAGCGCGGTGGTCGGCTCGTCGGCAATCAGCAGTTGCGGTTCGGCGGCGATGGCCATGGCGATCGCCACCCGCTGGCTCATGCCACCCGAAAGCTGGTGCGGGTAAGCATCGAGACGGCTCGCCGCGGCGGGAATCTCCACCTGCTCGAGCAGCGCCAGCGCCCGCTCGCGGGCCGCCCGGCCCTTGAGGCCGAGGTGCGCGCGCAGCACTTCTTCGATCTGGTAGCCCACCGTGTAGCTCGGGTTGAGCGCGGTCATCGGATCCTGGAAGACCATCGCCAGGTCCTTGCCGATCAGCCGCCGACGCTGCTTGCCCTTGAGCGACAGCAAGTCCTGGCCGGCGAACGCGAGCCGGTCGGCGCTGACCACGCCGGGCGGATCGATCAGGCCCATCAGGGCCATCATGGTGACCGACTTGCCCGACCCCGATTCGCCGACGATGGCGAGCACTTCGCCCCGGTCGACGGACAGGTCCAGGCCATCGACCACCGGCGGCGCGTCGGCATCGCCGAAGCGGACGCTGAGGTTACGGATGTCGAGCAGGCTCATGCGGGGCTCCTGGGCGCTCGGACGAGCGCGCGGTGGACGGCGGTCATGCCGCGTTCTTCAGCTTCGGATCGAGCGCATCGCGCAGGCCGTCGCCGAGCAGGTTGATCGCCAGCACGCTGAGCAGGATCGCCAGCCCCGGCAGCGCCACCACCCACCAGGCGCTCTGGATGTAGTCGCGCGCCGAGGCCAGCATGGTGCCCCACTCGGGGGTCGGCGGCCGGACGCCCAGGCCGAGGAAGCCGAGCGCGGCGGCATCGAGAATCGCCGAGGAAAAGCTCAGCGTGGCTTGGACGATCAGCGGCGCCATGCAGTTGGGCAGCACGCAGACGAACATCAGCCGCAAGGTGCCCGCGCCGGCCAGCCGCGAGGCGGTGACGTAGTCGCGGTTGAGTTCGGTCATCACCGAGGCGCGGGTCAGGCGCACGTATGACGGCAGCGAGACGATCGCGATGGCGAAGATCGTGTTGATCAGGCCCGGCCCGAGGATGGCGACGATCGCCACGGCCAGCAGCAGCGACGGCAGCGCCAGCATGATGTCCATCAGGCGCATGATGAAGGGCCCGGCGCGGGTCGGCGAAAAGCCCGCGATCAGCCCGAGCAGGATGCCGGGAATCAGCGAGAAGACCACCGAGGCGAGACCGATCAGCAGCGACAGCTGCGCGCCGAAGATCAGCCGCGAAAGCATGTCGCGGCCCAGCTCGTCGGTGCCCAGCGGGAAGCGCGCGCTGCCGGCCTCCTGCCACATCGGCGGCGTCAGCAGGTGATCGCGGAATTGCTCGAGCGGATCGTGCGGCGCCAGCCAGGGGGCGAACGCCGCGCAGCAAACCAGCAGGAGCATGAACAGCAGCCCGCCGACGGCGCCCTTGTTGCGCATGAACGACGCGGCGAACTCACGCGTCGGCGAGGGGTAGTGAACGACCGGTTCGGCCGCCGGAAAGCTCTGGGTGATGTCCATCGTCTGCCCTCAGTGCTGATGGCGGATGCGCGGGTTGGCGAGCCCGTAGAGCACATCGACCGTGAAATTCACCAGGATCACCAGGCAGGCGACCAGCAGGATGCCGTTCTGCACCACGGCGTAGTCGCGTGCGCCGATCGCCTCGATCAGCCACTTGCCGATGCCCGGCCAGGAGAAGATCGTCTCGGTCAGCACGGCGCCGGCCAGCAGGGTGCCGACCTGCAGGCCGAGCACCGTCAGCACCGGGATCAGCGCGTTGCGCAGGCCGTGCACGAACACCACCCGCGCCGGCGACAGGCCCTTGGCGCGGGCGGTGCGCACGTAGTCTTCGCGCATTACCTCCAGCATGGCCGAGCGGGTCATCCGCGCGATCACCGCCAGCGGGATGGTGCCCAGCACGATGGCCGGCAGGATCAAGTGCATCAGCGCATCGGTGAAGGCGCCCTCCTCGCCACTGAGCAGGGTGTCGATCAGCATGAAGCCGGTCACCGGCGGGATGTCGTAGAGCAGGTCGATCCGACCGGAGACCGGCGTCCAGCCGAGCCACACCGAGAAGACCATGATGAGGATCAGCCCCCACCAGAAGATGGGCATCGAGTAGCCGGTCAATGACAGCCCCATCACGCCATGATCGAGCAGCGAACCGCGGCGCAGCGCGGCGATCACGCCGGCCAGCACCCCCAGCGTCGTGGCGAACAGCAGCGCGGCGAGCGCCAGCTCGAGGGTGGCCGGGAACAGCGAGGTGAATTCCTTCCACACGCTGGTGCGGCTGCGCAGCGACTCGCCGAGGTCGCCCTGGAGAAGGGCACCGACGTAATCGATGTACTGCAGGTAGAGCGGCTTGTTCAGGCCCAGCCGCTCCATCGCCGCGGCGTGCAGCTCGGGATCGACCCGCCGCTCGCCCATCATGACTTCGACCGGATCGCCCGGAATCATCCGGATCAGGGCGAAGGTCAGCAGGGTCACGCCGAAAAAGGTCGGGATCAGCAACCCGAACCGGCGCGCTATGAATCCAAGCATCGTCGGGAACTCCCCTCTGCACGCCGGCGGACCGGCGTCGGTGCGTTGGGCTGTGCGACAGACGGGGCGACGACGCGCCCCGCCGCGCGATCAGCGCTCGTTCGTCACGCCATAGAAGGAATTGCGCCCGAACGGGCTGATCTGGAAGCCCTCGACGCTGGTGCGCATCGGCTGGTAGACCGTCGAGTGGGCGATCGGCGAGATCGGCATCTGGTCCTTGAGCCGCTGTTGCGCCTGCTTGTACAGCTCGGTGCGCTCGGCCTGGTCGGTGATCTTGGTGGCCTGCTTGATGAGCTTGTCGTAGGCCTCGTCGCACCAGTAGGACCAGTTGTTGCCGCCGACCGCATCGCAGCCGTAGAGCGTGCCCAGCCAGTTGTCCGGGTCACCGTTGTCGCCGGTCCAGCCGATCAGCATGGCGTCGTGCTCGCCGGCGTGGCCGCGCTTGATGTACTCGCCCCATTCATAGCTGACGATGCGCGCGTTCACGCCGACCTTGGCCCAGTCGGCCTGGATCATCTGCGCCATCAGCTTGGCGTTGGGGTTGTACGGGCGCTGCACCGGCATCGCCCAGAGGGTGATCTCGGTGCCTTCCTCGACGCCCGCCTCGCGCAGCAACTGGCGCGCCTTCTCGGGATCGTACGGGACGGCTTCGATGCTCTCGTCGTAGGACCACTGGGTCGGCGGCATGCCGTTGACCGCCAGCTGCCCGGCGCCCTGGTAGACCGCGTCGATGATGGCCTTCTTGTCCACCGCCATGTCCAGCGCGCGGCGCACCTGGACCTTGTCCAGCGGCGGGTGGGTGACGTTGTAGGCGATGTAGCCGAGGTTGAAGCCGGGCTGGCTCGGGACCTCGATGTTCGGGTCCGCCTTGAGCGTCTCGATGTCGGCCGGACGCGGGTTGAGGGTGATCTGGCACTCGTTGGCCCGCAGCTTCTGCGCGCGGACCGAGGCGTCGGTGGTGATGGCGAAGATCAGGTTGTCGATCTTCACCTCTTCCGGCGCCCAGTATTCGTCGTTGCCCTTGAAACGGATCTGCGCGTCCTTCTGGTAGCGGCTGAAGACGAACGGGCCGGTGCCGATGGGTTTCTGGTTGATCTGCTCCGGGTTGCCGGCCTCGAGCAGCTGGTTGGCGTACTCGGCCGCGTGGATCGCGGCGAAGTTCATCGCCAGGTTCTGGATGAAGGCGGCGTCGACGTGGTTGAGCGTGAAGCGCACCGTCAGGTCGTCGAGCTTCTCGATCTTGGCGATGTTCTCGTCCATGCCCATGTCGGTGAAGTACGGGAACTCGCTCGGGTAGGCCTTACGGAACGGGTGGTTCTTGTCGAGCATGCGCTGGAAGGTGAACAGCACGTCGTCGGCGTTGAATTCGCGGGTCGGCTCGAAGTAGTCGGTCGTGTGGAATTTCACGCCGGGCCGCAGCTTGAAGGTGTAGGTCAGCCCGTCGTCGCTGACCTCCCACTCGGTCGCCAGGGCCGGCAGCGCGCGGGTACCGCCGCGCTCGAACTGCACCAGGCGGTTGAAGACGGTTTCGGAGTTGGCGTCGAAGTCGGTGCCGGTGGTGTACTGGCCCGGGTCGAAACCGGCAGGGCTGCCCTCGGAGCAGTACACCAGGTTGCTGGCCGCGAAGGTCGCTGAGGAACTGAGGGCCAGTCCGGCGGCCAGGCCGCGGACGAGAAGATTCTTGCGCATGCAAACCTCATTGTTGTTCTTGGGGTCTGAGGGTCGGTCTCGTGGACCGAGACAGGTAACGCACTGCATGGCGGCTCGCCGGGGATCGCCCTGACGTCGCGAACCGCAAAAGGCTGCTCTTTCGGGCAGCCAGGTGGCCCAGAAATTAAGTCATGCTAAAAACAGGGTCAACACAAATTAAGCCAAGCTGAATACGCCAGGCAGGCTCAACGCACCGTGGCGGGCCCGTCGCTCAGTGGGTCGACCGGTCGTCGAACAGGCGCATCGTGGTGACGGTCAGCACCTCGGCCACGGCCTCGCCGGCATTGGCGAAGTAATGCGGCTTGCTGGCATCGAAGTGGATCGAGTCGCCCTGGCCGAGCGGGTACTCGCGCCCGTCGACGGTGTAGCGGATCTGCCCCGACAGCACATAGGCGAACTCGGAACCGTCGTGGCTGATCAGCTCGGAGCGATACCCGATCGGCACGCTCACCTTCACCGCATTGAGCTGGTTGCCGGGGAAGCTGCTCGACAGGCGCTCATAGGTCAGCGGCTGGCCCTCGATGGTGTAGCGCACCCGCTCGCCCTGGTGGGAATCGGGCTGCGGCTGCTCGGGCTGGTCGAACAGGACGTTGAGCGGAATGCCCAGCGACTGGGCGATGTTGGCCAGCGAGGAGATCGATACGCCGGTGAGGTTGCGTTCGGCCTGGGAGAGAAAGCTCGCCGTCAGACCCGACTCGCGGGCGACCTGGTCGAGGGTTTTCTTCGCGGCGCGCCGATAGCGGCGCAGGCGTTCACCGATGCGGTCGACGGTCATGAGAGCGGCCTGTGGGGAAAGTGGCCAGTATACGGCCAGCGCAACGGGCGAGCGCCAGCACCGGAGAGTCAGAGGCTGTACGAGCGGTCGCGAACGCTCTGGCACGCGCCCTGCCTGCCCGGATGAGGGTGGCTGCGCTGCGCGTCGCGGCTCGTTCGCAAACATCCTGGCGAAGAAAATCTTTGCCTTCCGGATTTAAGCTGTACTTAAATTCCGCCGGGATCGCTCATCGGAGACAGGCATGACCCTTGGCATTGGCGGCAGCACGGCGGAGCAGGCACTCGCCCGGCTCAGCGACATGACCCATGGCGCCGAGCCGATCGGCCTGAGCGAGTACCAGGCCCGCATCGCCCGTGCCCAGTCACGGCTGCGCGAGCTGGACATCGCCGCGGTGTTTCTCGCCGCGGGCAGCGACCTCGAATACTTCACCGGCGTGCGCTGGAGCCCGAGCGAGCGCCTGGTCGGCGCCCTGCTGCCGGCCGACGGCGAACTGAAATACCTGGCGCCCGCCTTCGAGGAAGGCACGGTGCGCGACTTCCAGGTCGTACCCGGCGAGATCCTCACCTGGCAGGAGCATGAATGCCCGTTCCGCCTGCTCGTCGCGCGCCTGCGCCAGCGCATCCCGCAGACCGGCCGCACGCGGATCGGGCTCAGCAGCACGCTGCCGTTCTTCATGGCCGAGGGCATCCGCCAGGCCGGCAGCGACTACCGCTTCATCGATGCCGCGCCGGTCACCGCGCCGTTGCGCCAGCGCAAGTCGCCGGCCGAGCTGGCGCTCATGCAGCGCGCCAAGGACATGACCCTCGTCGTGCAGCAGGCGGCGGCCAGCATCCTGCGCGAAGGCATCCGCACCGACGAAGTCGTCGAGTTCATCCACCAGGCGCACCGGCGCGTCAGTGGCGGCGGCTCGGTGTTCTGCATCGTGCTGTTCGGCGCGGCCAGCGCCTTTCCGCATGGCGTCAAGCATCCGCAGACGCTGAAAAAGGGCGACATGGTGCTGATCGACACCGGCTGCCGGCTGCACAGCTACCTGTCCGACATCACCCGCAGCTACGTCTTCGGCGAGCCGAACGAGCGCCAGCGCGCGATCTGGACCATGGAGAAGGCCGCCCAGCAGGCCGCGTTCGACGCCGCGAAGCTCGGCGAACCCTGCGAAGCCGTCGACGCCGCCGCGCGCCGATCGCTGGCAGCCAACGGCCTCGGACCGGATTACCAGCTACCGGGCCTGCCGCACCGCACCGGCCACGGCATCGGCCTGGACATCCATGAAGGGCCGTACCTGGTACGCGGCGACCGCACGCCGCTGGACGTCGGCATGTGCTTCAGCAACGAACCGATGATCTGCGTGCCCGGCGAGTTCGGCGTACGCCTGGAGGATCACTTCTACATGAGCGAAACCGGGCCGCGCTGGTTCACCGAGCCGAGCCACAGCCTCGACGACCCGTTCGGCCTGGGCTAGTGCGTTCTGGATGGCCACCATCGGCGGCGGCGCCGAGCCGTTCGAATACCCGCCAGATTTGAATCATTCTCAATAACGGGCGTAGACTCTTCGCGTTTGTAATGATCGGCGCGGTTCGACGTCATGTCCCAGGATTGCCACGACCTGATTCAAGTGCTGCATGTCGCTGCCCGCGTATTGCCTGGGCTGACGGGCGAGGTCGGTGCGCCGCAAGGGCACCAGCTGAGCTGCGGGCGACCGGGCAACGCCGCCCAGGTAGCCGCGCTGCATGGCCACTGGCAGCGCGCCCATCCCGAGGCCGGCCCGCACTACTGGTCGGCGCGCAGTTGGTCGTTGCTGATCTGGCAGCCGATCTACCTCAGCCTGCTGGCGGTTCACCTGTGCGGTCGTGCGCCCTGCCTGGCGCAGATGGGGCAATCGGTCGCCGACGGCTCGGTGTATGGCTTTCGCCTGCCGGCTCATTGTCCGTACCGCGGCGACCAGCGCGCGCTGGTGGCCTGCGCCAGCGAGCAGTTGCAGGCGTTCGTCGACAGCCAGCTGGCCGAATTCAACGCCGTCGCGTCCATCTACCCGAAGATGGCGCGCCTGCTGGTCGCCGACTGCCTGCGCGCGGCCCTGTTGCTGGCGCAGCGGCACGAACCGATCCCCAACGAGGCGCTGCTGGACGCCGAGTGCACCTGGCTCGAAGCACTCGGCCTGCCGGGCGGCGGCGCGCTGGTGCCGCTGGCGCTCGACGACGGCCGCCAGTGCCTGGGCATGGGCCGCAAGGTGTGCTGCCAGCATTTCCGCCGCACCGACGGCGAGCTCTGTGACAGCTGCCCGAAGCTCGCGGCGGACGAACGCCTGCAGCGCTTGCGCACGCTGGCGGCCACATGCTGAGCCTCGAGGCCATCGAGGTCCGGCGCGACGGTCGGACGGTGCTGGCGCTCGACAGGCTGCAGTTCGGCGCCGGCAGCTTCACGGTCATCCTCGGGCACAACGGCTCGGGCAAATCGACCCTGATGAACCTGATCGCCCGGCAGTTCGCCCCGGACCGCGGGCACATCGCGCTGGACGGCAAACCGCTGGCGAGCTACGGCCAGCGCGCCTTCGCCCGCAAGGTCGCCTTCCTGCCGCAGCAGATGCCGGAGGTGGCCGGGCTGACCGTGCGCGAACTGGTCCGCCTGGGCCGCTTTCCCTGGCGCGGCCTGCTGGCGCGCTGGCAGCCCGAGGACGAACAGGCGATCGACCGCGCGCTGCGCCAGACCGACATCACCGACTACGCCGACCATCTCGCCGACAGCCTCTCCGGCGGCGAGCGCCAGCGTGCCTGGGTGGCGATGCTGCTGGCCCAGCAAGCGCCGCTGCTGCTGCTCGACGAGCCGACCTCGGCGCTGGACCTGGCGCACCAGTACCAGCTCATGGCCCTGCTGCGCGCGTTGAACCGGGAAACCGGGCGCGCCATCGTCGCCATCCTGCATGACGTCAACCTCGCGGCGCGCTTCGCCGATCGCATCGTCGCGCTCAAACGCGGGCGGTGCTTCTTCGACGGGACGCCCGAGCAGCTGCTGTCGGCCGAGCGCCTGAGCGCGCTCTATGACGTCGACATCCGGCTGGTCGAGGAACCCGGACAGGCCCGCCGCATCGCCGTGGTGAGCTAGTGCAGGCCGTCGCGACCAACACCGCGCCGTGGAAGCCGACCCACCTGCCCGGCCGCTACCTGGTCACCCTGCTGGCGCTCGGCGTGCTGGCCGCGCTGCACCTGAACCTCGGCATGACCCACTGGCCGCTGGACCGCTGGTCGCTGCGCCCGCCGCCGGCCGGCACCTTCGACGCGCTGGAGTTCGGCCTGTCCGTCCTGCCGCGCCTGACGATGGCGCTGCTGGTGGGCGCGGCACTGGGACTGTCGGGCAGCGTGCTGCAACGCATGACGCAGAACCGCCTGGCCTCGCCGATGACGCTTGGCGCCGCCTCCGGGGCCTGGCTGGGGCTGACCGCCACCGCCGTGCTCGCGCCCGCGCTGGCCGCGACGCACGGCCACTGGGCCGCGCTCGGCGGCGCGCTGGGTGCGGTCGGGCTGGCGCTGCTGATCGCCGGGCGCAACGGCTCGGCCGGTCTGCCGGTGATCCTGGCCGGCATGGCGCTGAACCTGCTGCTCGGCGCCATCGCGACGGCCATCCTGCTGGTGCATAACCAGCACAGCCGGGGCCTGTTCATCTGGGGCGCCGGCGACCTTGGGCAGATCGACTGGCACTGGGTGCAGTGGCTGTGGCCGAAGCTGCTGGTGGGCCTCGTGCTGATCGCCCTGGCGCCGCGCCCGCTGACCCTGCTCCAGCTCGGTGGCGCGGGTGCGCGAGCGCGCGGGCTGTCGCTCTGGCCGGTGATGCTGGCGCTGTTTCTCGCCTGCCTGTGGCTGACGTCGGTCGCGATCACCGCGGTCGGGCTGATCGGCTTCATCGGGTTGATCACGCCCAACCTCGCCCGCCTGTGCGGCGCCCGCACCGCCCGCGACGAGCTGCTCTACAGCGCCTTGCTGGGCGCGCTGCTGCTGCTGGGCGCCGATGCCGTGACGCTGGTGCTGAACCGCTGGTTTTCCGAACTCATCCCCAGCGGCGCCGCGGCGGCGCTGATCGGCGCACCGGCCTTGCTGTGGCTGTCCCGCCGCCAGCTCGGCGCCGAAGACCGGCAAAGCCTCGCACTGCCGCCCGGCGCCGAACGGCTCGATCGACGGCGACTTGCGTGGCTGCTCCTGGCCGGCACGACGGTGGCGCTGCTCGGGCTGTTGCTCGCGCGCGGACCGCAGGGCTGGACGTTCGGCTGGCCCTCCGAACTGCTCTGGTCGCTGCGCTGGCCCAGGCTGCTGGCGGCGGTCGCGGCCGGCTGCGGCCTGGCGGTCGCCGGGATGATGCTGCAACGCCTGCTGCGCAATCCGCTGGCCAGCCCCGACATCCTCGGGCTGACGGCCGGCGCCACGCTCGCCGTGGTCGCGGCGGTGATGCTGTTCGGCGCCGGGCAGATGCAGCTGATCGCGCCCATCGCAGCCTTCGGCGGCAGCCTGCTGGTGCTCGGGCTGCTGCTGGTCTTCGGCCGCCGGCACCGCTATTCGCCCGGCATCATGGTGCTGGTCGGCGTGTCGCTGGCCGCCCTGCTGAACACCGCCTTGCAGATCGGGCTGACCCGCGGCCAGGGCGACGCGCTGGCGCTGCTCGGCTGGCTGGCCGGCTCGACCTACCGCGTCGAAGCCGGCGAGGCGATCGTGCTGAGCGTCGCCGTGGTGCTGCTGGTCGGCATCAGCCTGGCCTTCCACCGCGCGCTGACACTGGTGTCGATCGGCGACGGCGTGGCCTTGAGCCGCGGGCTGGATGTCGGCCGCGCCCGGCTGGCGTTGTTGCTGCTGGTGTCGCTCTTGTGCGCGGTGGTCACCAGCCTGCTCGGTCCGGTGGCCTTTCTCGGCCTGCTCGCCCCGCACATGGCCGCGCTGCTCGGCGCTCGCCGGGTCGTGCCGCAACTGTTGCTGGCGGCGCTGCTGGGCGGCTGGCTGATGCTGGTGTCCGACTGGTTGGGGCGCTCGCTGCTGTACCCGCTGGAAATACCGGTCGGCCTGGTGGCCTCGATCCTGTGCGGGCTGTACTTCCTTTACCTGCTGATCCGGCACCGCGTCGCATGAAGATCCTGCTCGCGCTCTTCAGCCTGCTGGCGATCCTCTTCGGCGCCCCCTCGTTCGGCGCCCCCGCGCGTGCGGACGAGGCGCCGCGCATCGCCGCGCTGAGCTGGGAGCCGATTGAGCACCTGTTGATGCTCGGCCTCGAGCCGGTCGCGGTGGCCGATGCCGACGACTACCGCGCCTGGGTCGTGCGGCCGACGCTGCCCGAGTCGGCGGTCGAGGTCGGCACGCGGACCGAGCCGAACCTCGAACTGCTGGCCCAGCTCGACCTCGACCTGATCGTCATCACCCCGCTGCTCGAAGACCTGCGCGACAAGCTGGAACGCATCGCGCCCGTGGTGTCCTACGGCGATTTCACGCAGGAACGCGACAACTACGCCATGCAGCGCGAGAACTACCTGGCGCTGGCCGAACGCGTCGGCCGGCTCGACCGGGCACGCGCGACGCTGGCGGCAATGGATGCACGGCTGGGTGAGCTGCGCGACCGGCTGCACGCGCATTTCGGCGAGTCGCTGCCGGCGGTGACGGTGGTGCGTTTCTCGACACCGACCGCCGTGCTTGTCTACGGCCCCAACTCCATGCCCCGGCATGCGCTGGAACTGCTCGGGCTGGAGAGCGCCTACGACACGCCGGTCAGCCGCTGGGGCAACCTGCAGCTGCCGGTGACGGTGCTCAGCGAGATCGACCGGGGCGTGGTGGTACACATCGAGCCCTTTCCGGGCGGGGAGCGCCTGTTCGACAGTCGCCTGTGGCAGGGGATGCCCTTCGTCCGGGCGGGACGCTTCGCCGGGATGCGCTCGACCTGGACCCACGGCGGCGTGTTCTGCGTGCTGTTCCTGGCCGAAGCCATTACCGAGGCCCTGCTGGAGATCCCGCCCACCGCCGTGCAGGCGGCGGGCGGGTCCGACTCGACCGAGCCGGCTCAGTAGGCCCAGGTCAGGGTGACGGTCGCGTTGCGCGGCGCCGCGTAGTAGGTCTGCTCCCAGTAGAGGCTGGTGTAGTACTCCTCGTCGAACAGGTTGTTGACGTTGAGCGCGACATTGAAGTGCTCGTCGATGTCGTAGCTGGCCATCGCATTGACCACCGCATAGGCGTCCTGACGGGTGACGATGGTTTCGCCGGCCGCCGTGGCGCCCTGCTCCCGTGAAGTGTCGTCCTGCCAGATCAAGCTGCCGCCGACCTCGAGCCCGCGCACCTGCGGCACTTGGTAAGTGCTGGCGACGTAGAGGTAGTTGCGCGGCACATAGGTGCGCACCGTGCGACCTTCCTTGTCTTCCAGCGAGAACAGGTGCGTGAACCCGGCGCTGGCCTCCCAGTTGTCGGTGATCTGCCCGGCGAGCGTCAGCTCGTAGCCCTTGGAGATGGCGTCCACGGTGTTGTAGTAGGACACCCCCGCACCGCTGTCGAAACCGCCGTACTCGGGCGTGTTCTCCTGCTCGGTGCGGAATACCCCGGCGCTGGCGTTCAGCCGGCCCTCGAACCACTCGCCCTTGACGCCGCCCTCGACGCTGTCGCCCTCGATGGGATCGAGCAACGTCAGGTCCGCGCCCAAGAGGTGCTGCGGGCTGAAGATCTTGGTGTAGCTGGCGTAGGCCGAATAATGCCCGCCGAAGTCGTAGGTGACGCCAGCGTAGGGCGTGGTCTTCGATTCGGCGTAGCTGTGCTCGTCGCCGGTCTGATAGCCGCTGCTGTCGAGCCGGGTGTGGTTGGCGCCGAGGATCAGCTTGAGGCGGTCGGTCACGCTGAAGTGCCCGGCACCATAGACACTACGGCGATAGGTGGTGTAGTCCGCGCCGCTGGTCAGGCCGTTGTCGAAGTCCGGCCGCGGATAGTCGCCATCGAAGCCGGCCGGCAGCGGGATGTTGAAGGCGTCATCGTAGGACGACCAGCGCGTGGTCGAGCGCGACCAGTTGGTACCGACGACCGCCTCGTGGGTGCGACCGAACAGCTGGAACGGGCCCTTGAGGTAGGCATCGCCCAGCAGTTGCCGTTCGATGCGGTCGTACTTGGAGGCGTAGGTGAACAGGCCCGCCCCGGTGTCTGCGTCCGGCACGCCATAGGCGAGGAACTGCTCGGCGTCGGAGCTGATTTCCCGGTAGTTCAGCGACACCCGCGATTGCCAGCCGCCGCCCAGCCAACTGGTCAGCTCGGCGAAGGCCTGCTTGTCCTTCGTGTCCCAATAGGCCCAGTCCGGGGCGAAGCTCTTCGAGCGGCTGTAGTCGATGGGATCGCCTTCGCTGTCGTACACCGACAGGGCGCCCCACATGATGCCGTTGGGCCGGTTGCGCTGCTCCGAATAACCGAACAGCGCGGTGTTGCGGTCGTTCAGGTCGGCTTCGAGCATGGCCGAGAACACCGTCTTCTCCAGCGAGTAGCGGTCCAGGTAGGAGTCGCCGTCCTGCTGCACGGCGAGCACGCGACCGCGGATGCGACCGGCCTCGTCCAGCGGGCCGGAGACGTCCAGCTCGCCGCGCACCGTGTCCCAGGAGCCGTAGCTCAGCGCGGCCTCGGCCTGGAAGTCGCGGGTCGGGCGCTTGCGCACGAAGTTGACGGTCGCCGCCGGGTTGCCGGGGTTGGCGGTCAGGCCGTTGGCGCCCTTGAGCACTTCGATGTGGTCGTAGAGAAAGGTATCGATGTCGCCCAGTTGCTCTTCGGAGCTGAACGGCAGGCCGATCCCGTCGATCTGGAAGTTCGACACGTCGAAGCCGCGCACCGAGTAGTAGGTGCGGTCGGTCTCGACCCGCTGCACGTTGACGCCGGCGGCCTGCAGCGCGCTGGTGGCGTTGGTCAGGTTGAAGTCCTCGAGCTGCTCACGCGTGAGGGTGATGGCAGTCTGCGGCGTCTCGCGCGGTGCGAGGTCCAGGCGCGTCGCGGTGCTGGTCGCGCCGATGGTGTAGGAATCGCTGCGCTCGGTGACGTTCGGCACTGCCGCGCGCTCGGCGGTGACATCCACCGGGTCGAGTACCAGCGGATCGTCCGTCTGTTGCGCGAAGCCGGCGCCCGGCGCCAGCAGCAGCGCGAAGGGGGCCAGCCGGCAGGCCAGCGCCAGGGCGGACAGCCGCGCCCGCGGCCCGGCCGGTTGAGTGGTCAGCGAGTAAGAGTGTTCGGTCATTGGATTGGCATTCTTGTGAGTGACTGATCGGGTGCTTGCGAAAGGGAGTCGTGGTCAGTGCATGGCGTCCGTTCCTCGTGTGGGTGAAGGGCCGGCGTCATGCCAGGCCCGGTTCGGGCACGCGTTGCATCACCGCGCGGTACCAGCGGTGGAAGTGCTGCATGCCTTCTTCGAGCGGTAGCTGGTAGGGCCCGCTGTCCTCTTCGCCGCGGCGATACAGCGCCCGGCGGCCGGCGTCAGTGCGCTCGGCGATCTCGTCGTCTTCCAGGGCCGTCTCGAGGTAGGCCACGCGGTGCGCCTCGCAGAGGTCGCGGTGGGTCTGGCGCAGCTCGGCCGGGTAATAGAACTCGACGACGTTGAGCGTCTCGTGGACGCCCTGCGGGTACACCGTCGAGAGCACCAGCGCGTGCGGGAAGACCTCGATCATGTGGGTCGGGTAGTAACTGGCCCAGATGGCGCCGAACGCGGGCGATTGCCCGCCGCAGTGCGCCAGCAGGCCCTCGTGCCAGGCGCGGTAGGCCTCGGTGCCGGCGCGGGCGAGGTTGGGCGTCACCGCGATGCGCTGCAGGCTGTACCAGTCACCGTATTCCCAGCTCAGGCCGCCGCTGTGCACGTAGCGGCGCAAGCCGGGGTGGAAGGAGGCGATGTGGTAGTCGTCGTTGTAGATCTCGATGAAGGTCTTCCAGTTGCACCGGCAGGGATGCACCTCGACGTGATCGAGCTCGTAACCGGCGAAATCCATCTCCGGGCGGTCGAACAGCGGGCCGATGTCGTCGGCCGGATTGCGCTCGCCCTCGAACAGAAAGCCGCCGACGTTGAACAGCGGGTAGCGCGGCAGGTTGCGGCAGGGCCGCTCCGGAAACTTCGGCGCGCCGACGATCAGGCCGCGGTCGTCGTAGGTCCAGGCATGCAGCGGGCAGAGGATGCGTCCGCCGGTCGCGCGCAGGTTGCCGCGGCGAATGGCGCAGGGATCGCTGTCCGGGCCATAGTCGCCGAGCATCACCGCCTGCCGGTGCCGGCAGACGTTGGAGATCAGCTCGACGCCCTGTTCGTTGCGCACCAGCACGCGGGCGTGCTCGTCCTGCGGCAGGGCGTACCAGTCGCCGGGCCGCGGGACCATCTTTTCATGCCCGACGTAGCGGGCACTGTGTCGGAAGACCAGCGCCTGTTCGCGCTCGTAGACGGCCGGATCGCAGTAATCGCCCACCGGCAGCTGGGGTGCCTGGACGGCCGGACGCGCCGTAGCGACGGCCAGTCGGTTGGGATTGAACATGCAAAGGCTCCTTCGCACGGGTGACCCGCGCTGCTCGCTCCGGCGCCGTGCAGGCAGCCGGAGGCCTTGCCCCGGCATCGCCCGGAGCGTTCGGCCCCGAGGGGCCGGTTGCCAATGACGGCGCTAGACCGGCAGCGCCTCTTCGCGCGTGGCGCCTCGCGGCGACCGCACCGGCGCATAGGGCGCGACCGGGTTATCCAGCGGGTCGGCCATGATCAGGCTGCCGGCCGGGTTGGCCAGGTCGACCATCTGCAGGTTGTTCTTCAGTTGCAGGCGGTTGAGGCACGAGTGCAGGAAGGTCGGCGCGAAGAAGTCGTACCGCGCGAAACGCTCGGCCAGCGCCGGGTGCGCGCGCTGGTAGTCGAGGATCGACTCGGCCACGGTGCGCCAGAAGGCGTCTTCGGCCAGGCAGCCGCTGTCGTCGAGCAGCTGGCTCATGTGGCGGAACACGCCGTCGAAGATGTCGATGAAGATGCCGAGGATCTTGTAGTCCTCCGGCACGTCGACGGCGAGGCGCTCCAGCCCGGCGGGCATCTTCGCGTCCTTGTCGAGGATGGCCGACTCCTCGGCGATGTCCTTCATGAACACGCGCGTCGGCACATGGCCTTCGAGGACCAGGATGAGGTTCTCGCCGTGCGGCATGAACACTAGGTGGTGGGCATAGAAGCAGTGCACCACCGGCTCCAGGAAGGCACGCAGGTAGCGGCGCAGCCAGGCCTGCGGCGCCAGCCCGGAACGGCGGATGAGTTCCGGCAGCAAGGGCGTACCCTGCGGATCGACATGCAGCAGCGCGGCCATGGTCATCAGCCGCTCGCCGGTCTTCAGCCGCGGCATGGGGCTTTCCCGCCAGAGCGCCGAAAGCATCTTCTTGTAGGGGCTGTCGGTCTCCAGCGCCGCTTCGTAATAGCGGTTGCGGTAACCGACCGACGCCACCTCCCGGAGGATGCCGAAGCCATAGTCGCGCAGCACCGGGTCGGCGCTGATCAGGCGGTCGAGGTAAGCGTTGATCGCCGGCGTGCCGGCCATGTAGTACGGCGACAGGCCGCGCATGAAGCCCATGTTCAGCACCGACAGCGAGGTCTTCACGTAGCAACGGCCGGGCTGCGAACTGTTGAAGTAGGTGCGCACCGACTGCTGCGCGCAGTAGCGGTCGTCACCGAGGCCGAGCGGCACGATGCGGCGCTCGGCGATGTCGGCGGCGAACATGATCGACAGCTTGTTGAACCACTGCCAGGGGTGCGCCGGCATGAACAGGTAATGCGCCGGATCGAGCCCGTCGCCGGCCAGCTGGCGACGGAATTCGACGAGCTGGCGCTCGCCCAGCTCCTGGCGTAGCAGCGTCTCGTGATCGAGTCCGGGGACCGAGGCGAAGTGGGCGTTGTCCCGGTGCACGGCGAGCCAGACGATGGCGAAACGCGAGCCGGTTTCCGGCGCATAGGCATGGTAGTCGAGCGCGTCGAAGCCGAGCCGGCCGTTGTTGGCGACGAAGCCCGGATGACCTTCGATCATCGCCGCCTCGACCGTCTGGTAGTCGGCGTCGGCCAGCTCCGCGCTGGTCAGTGCCGGTCGCTCGTGCTTGTAGGCGGCGCCGTAGAGCGTGCTGCTGATCTCGTCGAGGTAGACGGGCAGTTTGTCCGGAGGAATCCCCAGCGTGCGCTTGAAGTCGATGACGAAGGTCAGGGCGTCCAGCGGCTGGGCCTGGCCATCGACCTCCCGCTCGATGGTGGAGGCATCCACATGCCAATGCCGCAGCGCCATCCGCCGCGCCTCGAAGCGATAACGACAGCCCTGCGTGTCAGCCACCAGCGCGTAACGACCCCAGCCGGCGCGCGATGCTTCGGCCAGCCATTCTGGCTCGAACACCTGCTCGTGAGCGAACTCGGCGATGGCCTTGCGTACCAGCAGCCGGTTGACCTTGCGCCAGACGTCGGGGTGCAGATGCGTGACCGCCGACGCGGGGCGATCGAGGCTTGGAGACATCGTCATGGGGCCTGTTCCTCCAGTGAGTGAGCGAAATCGCGTGCCGTGCAGAACGCCAGCCGGGCCGTCTTGCCCGGCAGCTGGACGGTCCCGGCGTCGACGAAGCCGACCAGCCGGTTGAGACGGTGCACCCGCTCGTTGCGCGCGTCCGGCTCGACCACCACCCGCTCGGCGCCCAGCGCGTCGAACAGGAAGGCCATGACCGTGCGCAGCACGTCGCGGGTGTAGTGGCGGATCGGCCGCTGGGCCGGCCCGACGAAGAAATGCATGCCGATGTCGCCCGGCTGAACCGGGTAGCACGCGCCGAGCGGATCGCGCGCCGGGTCGTAGCACTCGACGACGAACGCCGGTGCGCCATCGTCGAACCCGAGGTAGGCGTCGAGGCCACGCTGCGCCGCCTCGCGGTAGAACGCGGCGGTGGCCTCGACGCTCATGTTCTGCATGTTCCAGAAGTGCGCGTAATCCATCTGGTACCAGGGCTGGATGATCGCGACGTCCTGCTCGATCGCCAGCGGTCGCAGCGCGAAGGCCGGGTTCAGCGCCAGCCGGTTATCGGACGGTGTTATCCATTCAGGTTGCATGGCAGGCCTGCTCTGTGGCGCGGTGGCGCTGGTCGACGCCGAACCAGCCGCGATCGATCACGGCGGTCAGCACCATTCCGGCGGCCGCAATGGCGAAGGTCGTCGGCACGCCAACGAGCGCGACCAGGTAGCCGGCGCTGAACGACGACAGCAGCACGCCGAGGTTCTGGAAGAAGTTGGTCACGCCGAAATCGCGCGCATAGACCTCGGGCGTGCTGACCTTGAACAGCGTGACCTCCAGCTTGACGATCACCTGATACAGCGCCCAGCCGTAGAGGCAACGACCGACGATGATCAGCCAGGGCGAAGGGCTGGCCTGGAGCGCCAGGCCCACCGCGCCGAGCAGCAGGTTGAACAGCGTGTGGTCGACCCAGCGTGGCGGGCTGGCGATCCGGTAGCGAACGGCGAGCGCCAGCAGTGCGACGATCCCCGGAATGGCGAACACCAGCCCGGTGAGCATCTGTTCGGCGATCCCGGTGCGCGCTTCCCAGTAGACTGTGAAGAACGGCCGCACCAGGTAGGCGCTGAAGTCGAACAGGAACATCAGCAGGCTCAGCTTGAGCAGCGCCGCCAGGGCCTCAGGCGTGCGGCGCGGCGCCGGCGCGGCCCGTTCGGTCTCGTCACTCGACAGCACCCGCACCACTCGCCCGCTGCGGATCAGGTAGGTGCAAAGCCCGAACTGCGCGAGATCGCCGGCCGCCATCAGCGCGACGCAGAACCGCGGGCCGAACTCCTGCAGCGCCAGCCCGCCCACCGCGGCGCCGAAGATCGCGCCGATATGAATCACCACAGAGAGCAGGCCAATGGTCACGCTGTGCCGGTCGGCCGGCTCCAGGCGCATCAGGTAGGGGAACATCAGCAGGTAGCTGGCCTTGGTCATGAACATGAGCATGGTCAGCAGCCAGTACGCCTCGACCGTCGGCGCCCAGATCGCCAGCAGGCAGAAGGTGGTGGCGGCCAGCTGGGTATAGGCCAGCAGGTGCATGGTCTCGACGCACCGCGCCACCCGCGCCCAGAACGGCAGCATGCACATCACCGCGATGGAGATGGCGGCGATGTAGGCACCCACGTGCACCGAACTGGTCAGGCCATAGCGCAGCTCGAAGAACTGCGGGTAGAAGGCGATCAGGATCGAGTCGCTGATCACGCCGAAGGCCGACATGATCAGGATGGTCGTACGCAGCGTCACGAGCCGACGGCCTCCCGTTCCAAGGCGACGAAGCCGCTGTCTTCGCCCGGCGCGAAATCCTGGAAGGCGGTGCGCGGCTCGCTCGGGTAATGGTCGTGGCCGGTCAGCTCGGCCAGCAGCCGGCTGTTGCGGTGGCACGCCAGACCGAGGTCGGGGTTGGTCAGGCCGTGGCTTTGCAGCCCCACGTTCTGCACGAAGATCTCGCGGTTGTGGTGATCGACCGCCCAGCGCTTGGAGGGGGCATATTGGCCCTGGCTGTTCCAGCGGATGCGCGCTCGGATGCCCTCGACGAAGGCCGGCACCTGATGGCGATAGCCGGTGGCGAACACCACGCCGTCGACACGGTGGCGGTAGCGCCGGCCGAGCTGGGTGTGGCGGAAATCCAGCTCCCAGCCGCGGCCGTCCGGCGCACGGCGGCAGGCTTCGAGCGCCATGCAGGTCAGCAGTCGCGTCGGCGGCGCGTCGCGGTGGCGGCGCTCGTCGAGCAAGGCGTAGAGGCGCTCGATCAACGACTGGTTGATGCCGTTGTAGATGCTGCGCTGGTCGTCGAGTACCTCGGCCTTGGTCGCCGGGTCGAGGTCGTAGAAGTAGTCGCCGTATTCGGGGGTGATGAGTTCGAGCGTGAGCTTGGCGTCTTCCATCTGGAAGAAGCGCGGCGCGCGGGTGACCCAGTTCAGCGTGTAGCCGTGACGCTCGGAGCCTTGCAGCAGGTCGTGATAGACCTCCGCCCCGCTCTGCCCGCTGCCGACGACCGTGATGCTGCGCCCGGCCTGCAAGCGCGCCCGTTCGGCGAGGTAGCCGCTGCTGTGGACCAGGTGTTCGCGATCCAGCGCACCGCAGCCGTCGGGGAAGCACGGCACGCCGCCAATGCCGATCACGAGCTTGCGGGCGCGGTATTCGAACGTCCCGCCGTCCTCGATTCGCCGCCCGCGAACGACATACTGGCCGGTCGCCGGCTCATGGCGAATGCCCTGCACCTCGTGCCCGCAACGCAGGTTATCGAGCTGCGCCGCGGCCCAGCGGCAGTAGCGGTCGAACTCCTGCCGATCGAGGTACCAGTTCTCGCGGATGTAATAGGTGTAGAGCCGGCCCTGTCGCTTGCAGTAGTTGAGGTAGCTGAACGGGCTGGTCGGATCGGCCATCGAGACCAGATCGGCGAGGAAGGGGTTTTGCAGCGTGGTGCCATCGAGCAGCATGCCCGGATGCCAACTGAAGGCCGGCTTGCGCTCGAGGAACAGGCTACGCACGCCGGACAGCGGCGCGGTCAGGCAAGCAAGCCCGAGGTTGCAGGGCCCAACGCCAATCGCGATGAAATCGTAGGTCGATTCATTCATCGTCTCTCATCTCCGCAGCGACCTGTCGAGGTCCGAGGAGGCTAGAGTTGATGAGAATCATTGTCAAATCAGAAACAGTATTATCTTCATCTGGCCGAAGACCCTGTTCGGGCGCTGCGGTTCCGGCGCAGACGCGGCTATGGCGAATGGCTTACACGATGAGCCGACTTCGTCCATTCTTGCTCACCCCTTGCCTGCGTAGACTTAATTGCAGGTGTCGAGGACAGACACCAGCCCGCAGGACGCGGGTCAGGACGTTGCAAGGATGCGGCGCTTCAGGACGAAGACCCAGGGCAGGACAGGAAAGACATAAAGGCGCGGGCTAAAACCCCGCGCCTTTTTTGTTGCGTCCGAAAAAGCATGCGCCATCAGCCTTCACGGCCCGCGCTGCCATATTGGACGAACTGCACCTCGCGGACCGTGCCCTGGCTGTCTTCGTACACCAGCGTGACCGGCACGATGCCTACCGCCTGCGAGGTATCGGTGATCGACAGGACCTTTTTCACGTCCAGCGGCTGGCCATATTCGTAAGTGATGGCCGGGTGGTGGTCGGTCGGCTTTTCTGCCGTGCCGGCAAAGGCCAGCGGTGCGATTGCAGTCAGGGTAGCGAGGGTGGCAGCGATGAGTTTCATGGTGGTTCTCCTATCGATTGGCGCGACGCGCCGGGACAGGTTCGATCTAACCACCACGGTTCTTATGCTTGAAATTGATGCGCCTGCTAGTGCCCATCGAGCCTATCGATGTCTGCCCAGACGCCTCGAATGCTTAAGCCGCTGCGCTCAATCGAAGCGCATTGACCGTTCCTCGCCGAGCAGGAAGGCGTGGTTGCGCTCGGCGCAGGCACGCAGGTATTCCGCGACGAGCGTGATACGCCGCAGCTTCGCCAGATCCTCCCGGTAGTACATCCAGAACTGCCGCAGCACCTCGACCTGCTCGGGTAGCACCTCGACCAGCCGCTCGTCCGGCGCGGCCAGGAAGCACGGCAGGATGCCCAGCGTGTCGCCCTGCAGCACCGCCTGGTACTGCGCGATCACGCTGGTGCTGCGCAGGCGGCTCGCGGCGCGCGGGACCACGCGATCGAGATATAGCAGCTGCGGGCTGAAGGCGAGGTCGTCGACATAGCCGCAGAACGGGTGACCTTCGAGATCGCCCAGGGCGCCGATCGGGCGGTGCGCGGCGAGGTAGGCGGGCGTCGCATACAGCCGCAGCCGGTAGTCGCACAGGCGCGAGCAGATGTACGGGCCGCTGGTCGGCCGTTCGAGCGAGATGGCGATGTCGGCCTCGCGCTTGGACAGGCTGAGAAAGTGCGGCACCGCGACCACATCCACCGAGATGTCGGGGTAGCGCTGCTGGAACCGGCTGATCTGCGGCGTCACGAAGAAGCTGCCGAAGCCCTCGGTCGAGCCGATCCGCACGTTTCCCGACAACGACAGGCCCGCGCCGGACACCTGCTCGCAGGCGGCCTGGAGGGTACTTTCGAAGGTTTCGGCGAACCCCAGCAGGCGCTGGCCTTCCGCGGTCAGGACGAAGCCCGTGCCGCGGGACTTCTCGAACAGCAGCGCACCGAGCGCCTGTTCCAGCGCGCGAATCCGGCGCGACACGGTCGTGTAGTCCACGCCCAGGCGCGCCGCCGCCACCGTCGCTTTGCGGCTGCGGGCCACTTCCAGGAAATGCTTGAGGTCGTCCCAGTTCAGCTGGCCGGGCGTGATGTGAGGTTTTTGCATATCGCTTCGGTTTTTCTACATGACTGGCGGACAAGTTTGCATATCTATACTCCAGAACGACCAGCGCGGCGCCGTCAGGGCCGCGCAATGACAACAAGAGCCAGCCATGCGCCCGTTTCCCAGCCCCTGCACGCCACCGCTTCAGCACTCGCCCTCTGCCCTCGGAGCACGCCACGCCGTACATCCGGGCCACTGCTGCGCCCGCGCCCTTTCACCCGAGCTGGCGCCGGATGGGCGCCGTACAGGACGGAGATCACGATGAATCCGAACACCCAGGCCTTTCTCACCGCCCGCGACTTTCTGCTCGAGCATGCCGACGACTACGACGCCGCGGTGGCCGGCTTCCGCTGGCCGACGCTCGATCGATTCAACTGGGCGCTCGACTACTTCGACGTCATGGCGCGCGGCAACAGCCAGCCGGCGCTGCGCATCCTCTGCGAGGAAGGCACCGAGGAGGTCTACAGCTTCTCGCAGCTGTCGCGTCGCTCGAACCAGGTGGCGAACTTCCTGCGGCGCCACGGCGTGAAGCGCGGCGAGCGAATCCTGCTGATGCTCGGTAACGAGGTGGCGCTCTGGGAAACCATGCTGGCCGCCTTCAAGCTCGGCGCCGTGGTGATTCCGGCGACCGGCCTGCTGACGCCCGCCGACCTGCGCGACCGGCTCGAACGCGGCCGCGTCGGCCATGTGCTGGTCGGCTGCGCGCATTGCGACAAGTTCGAGTCGATCGACGGCGGCTATACGCGCATCTGCATCGGCGATCCGACCGAGGGCTGGCTGGATTTCGCCGCAACCGCCCATGAGCCCGACGCCTTCGAGCCCGATGGCGAGACCGCCGCCACCGATCCGCTGCTGCTGTACTTCACCTCCGGCACGACCTCCAAGCCCAAGCTGGTGTTGCACAGCCACCAGAGCTACCCGGTCGGGCACCTGTCGACGATGTACTGGATCGGCCTGCGGCCCGGCGACGTGCACCTGAACATCTCCTCGCCGGGCTGGGCGAAACATGCCTGGAGCTGTTTCTTCGCGCCCTGGAACGCCGGCGCCTGCGTGTTCATCCATAACGTGGCGCGTTTCAGCGCGCCGGTGCTGCTGCGCACGCTCGAGCGCCACGGGATCACCAGCCTCTGCGCCCCGCCGACGGTCTGGCGGATGCTCATCCAGGAAGACCTGGCGGCCTTCCGTGGGCGCTTGCGCCTGCGCGAGGTGATCGGCGCGGGAGAACCGCTCAACCCGGAAATCATCGAGCAGGTCCGCGACGCCTGGGGCCTGACGCTGCGCGACGGCTACGGGCAGACCGAAACCACCGCGCAGATCGGCAACACGCCGGGCCAGCCGCTCAAGCCGGGCTCGATGGGCCGCCCGCTACCGGGCTATCGCGTCGCCCTGCTCGACCCGGACGGCAACCCCGCCGAGGAAGGCGAAGTCGCGCTGCGGCTGGACCCGGCGCCGCTGGGCCTGATGTGCGGCTACGAAGACAGCCCCGAGAAAACCGCCGAGGTCACCCGTGGCGGTTATTACCGCACCGGCGACACGGCGATGCGCGACAGCGAGGGCTACATCCATTTCGTCGGCCGCGCCGATGACGTCTTCAAGGCGTCGGACTACCGCATCAGCCCGTTCGAGCTGGAAAGCGTGCTGATCGAGCACCCGGCGGTCGCCGAGGTGGCGATCGTGCCGAGCCCCGATCCGGTGCGCCTGTGCGTGCCCAAGGCGGTGCTCACCTTGAGCCACGGCCATGAACCGAGCGCCGAGCTGGCGGCCGATATCCTCGCTTTCGCCCGCGACCACCTGGCCCCCTACAAGCGTGTGCGGCGGCTGGAGTTCGCCAGCGAGCTGCCCAAGACGCTGTCCGGCAAGATCCGCCGCGTGGAATTGCGCGCGCAGGAGGCTCGCCGCCGAGAAGCCGGTGGGCGCGAGCCGAACGAATACTTCGAGGAGGATTTCGCCAGCGCCCCGGCGGGCGTCGCCTGAGTCGCGATCGGCTGTCGCGCGAATATGTGCTGCCGGCCGCGCTCAGCGGGCCGGCTCGACCTCGATCCGCAGCTGCCAGCCGTCGTCGGTCGCTTCGCCGTGCCAGCGGCCGGTGAGCGGGCGCGCGGCGATCAGCCGCAGCGACAGCCCTGCCTCGGTCTCGCGCAGCTGCCAGTTGACGGGCTGCCCGCCGAGTTCGAGCTGTCCGCGCTTCGTCTCGCCGGAGGCTCGCGCCTCGATCAGCACGACGTAGACGCCGGCACGGTGCTCATCGCGGATATCCGCCTGGCCGCTCAGGTGCAACACCAGGCCGCCGTCGCGCGCTGCCAGGCCTTGCAGCGTCGGTTGACGATCGACCAGGCGGCCCAGCATCAGCCCGAACAGCAGGCCCAGCAGGACCAGCGAGCCGAAGAACTGCCAGCGCAAGCGTCGCCGCTCGGCGTCGGTAGCCCTAGAATGCGCAACCTCGTCCGCCTCGGTATCCGCCATGTTCCACGTCATCCTGTTCCAGCCGGAGATCCCTCCGAACACCGGCAACATTATCAGGCTGTGCGCCAACACCGGCTGCCGGCTGCACCTGATCGAGCCGCTGGGTTACGAACTGGACGACAAGCGACTGCGCCGCGCCGGCCTGGACTATCACGAATACGCCAGCCTGCAACGCCATGCCACGCTCGAGGCCTGCCTCGACAGCCTCGGCCTGCCGCACCCTGGCGTGCGCGGGCCCGATGGCGGGCCGCGGGTGTTCGCGTTCACCACCAAGGGATCGCAACCTTTTCACGAGGTGAGCTACCGCGCGGGCGACGCCTTCCTGTTCGGCCCTGAAAGTCGTGGCCTGCCAGCGGAAATCCGCGACGCCTTCCCGCCGGAGCAGCGCGTCCGGCTGCCGATGCAGCCCGACAGCCGCAGCCTGAACCTCTCCAACACCGTGGCCGTGGCGGTCTATGAGGGCTGGCGGCAGCTGGGCTTTCCCATGAGCGCGCGCTGATCGCCGAAGCGCTGGATTTCCTCCGCACCCGACGGTGGAAAAGGCTGCGCCGTTTTCCACCCTCCGCACCCGCACCCGCACCGAAGCGATGCTGACCTAGGGTGGGTAACCGCGCAGCGTCACCCACCGATCCCGAACCGACCGGCCGCTACCCGCGTGTCAGCAGGTCGGCGATCGACAGGGTGAACATCAGCACCAGCCAGAAGCCTGCGCCGAACGCGAAAAAGCGTACCAGCGGCGTGTGCGTGCCCAGTTCGGCCAGGCCGAACAGCAGCAGGATCGCCTGCCCCGCGGCGCACACAAGCGCCAGCATCGCCCATTGCGGGAACTGGATCGCCACCGTGGCGCCGATGGCCAGCAGCATCAGCAGCCCGGCGTAGATGAGCAGCAGCTTGCGCGTCTTCATACCGCCCTCCCGACCAGGTAGAGCGAGGGGTAAAGGACGATCCAGATCACGTCGATCAGATGCCAGTAGAGCCCGACCATCTCCAGCGTGATCGCGCGCTCGGGCAGCTTCATATGGGCGAAGTGGATGCGCACCACCATGCCGAGGATGATCGTGACGCCGAGGGTCACATGCACCGCGTGCAGCCCCGTGGCGAACAGGTAGATATTCATGAACAGCCGTGCCGCAGGCTCCTTCAGCGGCGATTCGGGCCCCATGCCGGGTAGCAGGCCCTCGCGATACTCCCAGCCGTACTCGAAGCCTTTCACGGCCAGAAAGGCCAGCCCGAAGAACGCCGTCAGCAGGAGCAGCCGCTGCACGCGCCGGTAATCGCCCAGGCGCGACGCCTGCACCATCAGGCTCATGCACAGGCTGCCGGTCAGGAGTAGCGCGCTGTTGAAGGCGGCCAGGATCGAATGCAGGTGATGCACCGCCTCGCCAACCCCTACAGGGTGCTGCAGGCGGTAGTAGTAGATGACCAGAAACAGCCCGCCGAACATCATGATTTCGGTCGCGAGAAACACCCACATGCCGAGAAAGGTGGCTTCGCGCTGCTGGGCAGCCGTCTGGTAGGGCTCGGCCAGGTACTGCTCACGAACGTCCATGGGTCGCCTCGGGCGGGTATTCGTAGGCATCGAAATCGACGATCGGCGTCTCGAGGAAGTTGTGCGTGGGCGGCGGTGAAGACGTCCGCCATTCCAGGCCGGCCGCGTCCCAGGGATCGTCCTCGGCCTGCGGGCCATAGCGCAGTGACCAGAGCAGATAGAAGAAGGGCATGACGTAGCCCACCGCCAGCACGGCCGCGCCCGTCGAGGACAGCACGTGCAGGAACTGGAAGTCTTCCGGGTAGCTGTGGTAACGCCGCGGCATGCCCAGGTAGCCGAGCAGGAACTGCGGGAAGAAGGTCAGGTTGAAGCCGCAGAAGATCATCACCGCGGCGATCTTGCCCCACAGCTGCGAGTACATCCGCCCGGTCATCTTCGGCCACCAGAAATGCAGCCCGCCGAAGAACCCGGCCACCGCCGCGCCGACCATGATGTAGTGGAAGTGCGCCACCACGAAGTAGGTGTCGTGCACGTGCACGTCCGCCGCCAGCAGCGCGAGGAACAGCCCGGTGATGCCGCCGATCACGAACAGGCCGATGAAGGTCAGCGCATAGAGAAAGTGTGCATCGATGGTCAGGTTGCTTTTGTAGAGCGTGGCGGTCCAGTTGTAGACCTTGATCGCCGAGGGGATGGCGACCAGGAAGCTCAGCAGCGAAAACACCATGCTGGCGTACATCGACTGCCCGGCGACGAACATGTGGTGGCCCCAGACCATGAAGCCGATCACCGCGATCGCCAGGCTCGAGTAGGCGACGAAGCTGTAGCCGAAGATACGCTTGTGCGCCGCCGCGGTGACCAGCTCGCTCATCACCCCCATCGCCGGCAGGATCATGATGTACACCGCCGGGTGGCTGTAGAACCAGAACAGGTGCTGGAACAGCAGCGGATCGCCGCCCAGCCGCGGGTCGAACACACCGATGCCGAACAGGTGCTCGGCGGCCACCAGCAGCAGGGTGATCGCCAGCACCGGCGTGGCCAGCACCAGGATCACCGAGGTGGCGTAGAGCGACCAGCAGAACAATGGCATGCGGAACCAGGTCATGCCCGGCGCGCGCAGTCGGTGGATGGTCACGATGATGTTCAGGCCGGTCAGGATCGACGAGAAGCCGACGATGAACACCCCGAGAATCACCGCCACCACGTGGCCGTTGCTGAACATGGTCGACAGCGGCGTATAGAAGGTCCAGCCGGTCGCCACGCCGCCGGCGAGCAGCGCGTAGAGCGTGAAGCTGCCGCCACCGACCAGCAGGTACCAGCTGAACAGGTTCAGCTTCGGGAAGGCCATGTCGCGCGCGCCGATCATGATCGGAATGAGGAAGTTGCCAAACACCGCCGGGATCGACGGGATGAGGAAGAACCAGACCATCACCACGCCGTGCAGGGTGAAGGCGCGGTTGTAGCCGTCGGGGCTCAGCAGATCGCCCTCGGGCGTGACCAGTTCGATCCGCACCAGGCTGGCGGCGAGGCTGCCGAGAAAGAAGAACGCGGTGACGCTGATCAGGTAGAGGATCGCGATGCGCTTGTGGTCGGTGGTCAGCAGCCAGGTGCGCAGCCCGTGCTCGTCGGCCAGGTAACTGGGCGCGCGATCGGCGGCGGGGTTCTTCTGACTCACGGGGCGGTCTCCTCGGGCGGCGGGTTGCGCGGGCTGTCGGCGTGCGGCTCGCCCTGTTCACCCTCGCCCAGCGACTGGATGTAGGCCGTCAGGCGCAGCACGCCTTCCTCATCGATCACGTTCGAGAAGCTCGGCATGATCGGCTCGTAGCCGGCGACGAGCTGCTTGTGCGGCAGCAGGATGCTGTCGCGGATATAGGCCTGGTCGGCGATCACCGATGTACCGTCGTGCAGCGCGACGCGACGGCCGTACAGACCCTCCAGCGTCGGCGCCTTCGCGACCGCGGCCGGGCCGTGACAGCCACTGCAGCCGAACTGGCGGAACAGTACCTCGCCCTGCTCGGCGAGCGACTCGCTGGCGCCGGACTGCGATAGCCAGCGCTGGTATTCCTGCGGCGATTGCACGATCAGCGTGGCGAGCATTTTCGAATGGTCGGTGCCGCAGTATTCGGCGCAGAACGCCTCGTAGCGGCCGGTCTCGGTGGCGCTGAACCACAGCGCGGTATAGCGGCCCGGAAGGAGGTCCTGCTTGATGCGCAGGGCCGGGAAATACAGGCTGTGGATGACGTCCTGGCTGATCATGTTCAGCCGCACCGGCCGCCCGACCGGCACATGCAGCGTGTTGATCTCGCGCTGGCCGCCGGGGTGCTGGAACTTCCACATCCACTGCTTGGCGACCACCTGGATGACCATCGCATCGGCCGGCGGCGTCTTCACCTCGTAGTACAGCCGCGCCGAGACCAGGTAGATGATCATCGAGCCGATGAAGGGCAGCACGATCCAGGTCATCTCGACCTTCATGCTGCCGCGCGGGCGATGGTCGCGCGACACCCGCGTGCCCTTGCGATAGCGGATGGCGAACAGGATGGTCAGCACGAACACCGGCACCACGAAGATCGCCATCATTCCGGTGAACGACCAGATCAGCCAGTCGATGGCATGCGCATGGTCCGAGGCGGCCTGCGGCCACAGGCGCAGGAATTCATCGTCCATCGCCGCCCTCCCGTTGCTTGCGCTCGCGCCAGAGCGACAGGCCGATGAAGCCCAGCAACGCCGCCGCCGTGCCGGTACCGCCGATCTGCAAGGCGCCGATCACCCAGTTGTCGTAGCCGCCGGTGCGCGGGTTGTAGTGGTAGCAGAGCAGCAACAGCTGATCGGCGAAGTCGCCGACCTGGCCTTCCCCGGCATCGGTCAACGCCAGCCGCAGGTCGTTGGGCTGGTAGCCGAGCCCGTAGAGCCACTGCACCAGCCGCCCGTCCGGGCTCAGGGTGGCGATTGCCGAGGCATGGGCGTATTCCTGGATGGCCTGATCCCAGCGGTAGCGAAAGCCCAGCGCATCGCTGACCGCACGGCTCGCCGTCTCCGGCCCGGTGAGCAGGTGTACGGCGTCCGAGTTGGCCAGCGCCGGCCAGCGTCTGGCCAGCTTGTCGCGCTCGGCACGGGCGTCGGCCGGCGTCTCGCGCGGGTCGAAACTGTAGGCGATCACCACGTAGTCCTCGCCCAGCGCGAAGGGCACGGCGCCCAGCAGGTTGAACAGGCTGGCCAGCTGCGCGCCGCAGACGTTCGGGCAGTTGAAATAGACCGGCACCAGCACCGCCGGGCGGCCGTCGAGCAACTCGCCGAGCGTGACCGACTCGCCGCGGTCGTTCGTGAAGGGGACGTCCAGCGGCAGCTGCGCACCGGGACGCGGATCGATACCGGCTGCGTCGAACGGATCGAACGGCTCGGCCGCATGCGCCGGCACGGCCAACACCAGCAGCAGCGAGACGAACAGCCACAGGCGGGTCATCAGGGATCGCTCCGCTGCTTGGCTTGTCGCAGGCGCAGGTCGTCCGCAGCCTTGTCCTCGGCCGGCGTCGGCCAGCCCCGTTGGAGCAGCAGTGCGCGTGCGCGCTCCAGTGGAATGCGCGCCACGCCCGCGTCCCGGTCGACCCATGCGTAGTCCCCCAGGCGTTGCTCGGCCTCGCCGATCCGGCCCTCGCGACCGAGGCGAAACGCCGTTGCGAGCCGCGGCGGCGGCGGCACGACCCGCTCGCGCTCCAGCGCGGTCACCGGCGCTTCGGCCTGCGAGCCGTAGTAGCCGACCAGCAGGCCGACGGCGAGCATCGAGATCGCCAGTGTCGCCAGCAGCCCGAAGCCAATCACCAGCAGCACTTTGACGTTCGCGTCATGGTGTTCGAAGCCATCGTCTTTCGAACGCGGATCGACCGGCACGCTCATGCGGACCTCCTCGGCAGCATCAGCACTCCCATCAGCCCGCCGCCAGCAGCTACCGCTGCGACCATCCCCAACATCGTCCACAGCGCATGCAGATCGGACAGGCTCGCGAGGCTGAGCCAGGCGCCCTCGGCCAGCCCCAGCAGCAGCGTGCAGACGGCCAATACGGCCAGCGGCAGGCGGCGCGCGGAGAGCGGCCACCAGGTGGCGACGAACACCAGGCTCTGCGCCGCCACCAGCCAGGTCAGCAGCGGCCAGTCGCGCCCGCGCACCTGGTACCAGCGCACCTCTTCGGGCAGGTTGCCGTACCAGACGATCAGGTACTGCATGAAATGCAGGTAGAGCCAGGCCAGCGCCGCCGCCGACAGCAACCCGCGCAGCACGCTCGGCCGCGTGGCGCCGGTGAACAGGCACAGCAGGATGCAGGCGGCGATGCCCGACAGCATCAGCCGGCCCAGCCAGAGCAGGCCAAAGATGCTCGACGCGAAGTGCGGCGCCATCGATTGCGCCCAGTCGAAGGCCGCCAGCGACACGCTCAAGACCGCCGCGATCAGCCCCAGCCCGGCGCCGGCCGGATTGCGCAGCGTGGTCGGCAACAGCCAGCGCGCCAGCGCCCACCACAGGCCGACATAAAGCAGCCCGCGCACGACGAAGCTCGGCCACCACAGCCAGAGCGCACGAAAGCCGTTGCTGTACTGGTGCATCCACTCATAGATCACCCCGGCGCCAAGTAACCCGGGCAACACCATCAGCAGCAGCGCCGGCATGGCCCGGCTCGCGACCAGCGTCCAGGGCCAGAGCTGGTCGCGCGCACTGCCGCTGACCGGCGCCAGCGCGAGGCCCAGCGCCAGCGCCCCGAGCGGAATGCCGGCCAGCCCGAGCAGGCTGGCGACGCAGGCGGCCAGGGTCTCGCGCGGTGCGAGCAGCAGGCCGGCGAGCGTCCCGGTCGCCCCGACGATCAGCGCAGCCCAGGCGATGGCGCGCATGCGTGCCGGGCCGATCCGTTCGAAGGCGGTCATGGCCGGGCCTCCAGCGCACGGCGGTCTTCCTCGGGCAGCGCCTTCACGTCAGCGGTACGCGCCAGTTGCAGGCTGCGGATATGCGCGACGATCGCCCAGCGGTCAGCCGGCTTCACCCGCGCGGCGTAGCTGTACATCACGCCATAGCCATGCTCGATGACCTTCAGGAAGTGGCGGTCCGGCGCCTGCACCAGGCGCGGCTCGGCGAAATCCGGCGGCCTGGGAAAGCCGCGCTGCACCACCGTGCCGAGGCCATCGCCGGCCAGGCCGTGACAGGGCACGCAGTTGATGCGGTAGCGCTCTTCGCCCCGCTCCAGCAAGGCGGCCGTCAGCGGCGGACGCTCGGCCAGCACGGCGTCCCGGGCCAGCTCGCCGCGCGCCACTGTACCCACCGGCGGGGCCTGGTTGACCTTGCCGTCGGGGAAGAACCGGCTCGCCTCCTGGGCATCGGCGCGCGGCTGCCGGGCCATCTGGTCGCAGCCGGCAACAAGCGTCAAAACGCAAACCGGTAGGAACACGCCGAACCACCTTCCAGCCGAACGCGTAGCGAGCGACGGGCAGGCAAGGCGAAAGATGCCGAGAAAACGGAGCGTACGTGAGCATTTCGAGGTGGCTTTCAACGCAGCATGGCCAAGCGCAGTAGCGCTCAATCGGTCCGTGGTCATGCCGGCACCTCGCTGACGGACACCGCGCGCTCGGCGAGCCAGAGGGCTGTCCCGGTCTCGTCGAACAGCGGGTCGTCCGCCCGTATGCACAGGAGGAAGCGATCATCCGTAGCCCGTTTAAATGCCTCCATTTCGAACAGCGGGTGGTGCAGCAGCGGTAGCCGGCAAAGGAACAACACGCCGAACAGCGCGCCGACCGCCCCGCCGGTGACGGTCATGAGAAAGGTGACGACGGCGAACCCCTGCAGCGCGATCAGCGGCCGGCCGCCGATATCGAGCGGGTAGCTCCAGTTGGCGTAGAGCTGCATGGCAAGGCCCAACCCACCGCCGGCGAGCGCGCCGAGAATGCCGGCCCAGTAGGCCCGGTTGCTGTCCTGGCCAAGCACCGGCTCCAGCTCCGGCAGAGGGAAGGGGCTATAGGCTTCCAGCCGGGTGTAGCCCGCCGAGCGGGCCGCGCGGGCCGCCTCGATCAGCTGCTGCGGATGGGCGTAGTCGGCTAGCAGGCCGTAGCGGCGCTCAGTCATCGGCTCCTCCGCGGTAGCGGTGCAGCGCTTCCTTGACCTCGAAGGTCGAGATCATCGGCAACAGGCGCATGAACAGGCAGAACGGCACGAGGAACAGCCCGAAGGTGCCGATGAACAGGGCCCAGTCCCAGAGCGTCGGGCTGAAGCTGTGCCACATCGAGGTCAGGTAGTCGCGGGTCGGCGGGACGATGATCAGCATCCAGCGCTCGCACCACATGCCGATCAGCACGCCGACGGCGATCGCCAGCAGCGCCTTGCCGTTGCGCCGCACCTGCGGCCACCAGAGCGCTTGCAGGCAGACCAGGTTGAAGAAGATCGCCGCCCACCAGCTCCAGGCCATCGGTCCGGCGAGGCGGGCCATGGTCACGGTGATCTCGTGTTCCTTGCCCGAATAGAAGGCGATGAAGGTGTCGGCGAAATAGCCGTAGGCGGTCATCCAGCCGCTGGCCAGCAGCAGCACGCCTAGCACGTCCAGATGCCTGACGGTGATCAGCGCTTGCCAGCCGAAGAAGCGCCGCAGACCCAGGGCGATGACGATCACCAGGGCGAAGCCGGAAAAGATCGCGCCGGCGACGAAATACGGCGGAAACACCGTCGAGTGCCAGCCGGTTTCCGGCGCGAGGTCGAGCAGGAAGGAGTAGCCGCTGGAGACCGCGAACACCAGCGGAATGGCCAAGAGCGCGACGAAGCGGTAGGCCCGCCGCCAGTGCGCCCAGTGCGAGGAGGCGCCGCGCCAGCCGAGCGCCAGCAGGCCATAGAAGACCTTGTAGCGGCGCTTGCGGGCGTGGTCGCGCGCCGAGGCGAAATCCGGGATGGCGCCGATGTAGATGAACATCAGCGAGACGAGCAGGTAGCCGAGCACGGCGAAGAAATCCCAGGCCGTCGGGCTCTTGAACTGCGGCCCCAGCTCCATGGTGTTCGGGTAGGGCGCGCTCCAGTAGAACAGCCATGGCCGGCCCAGGTGCAGGATCGGGTAGATGCCGGCGCAGACCACCGCCATGATCGTCATCAGCTCGGCCAGGCGGTTGAGCGAGTTGCGCCAAGGCCGGTCGAGCAGCAACAGCATCGCCGAGATGAAGGTGCCAGCGTGCCCGATGCCCAGCCACCACATGTAGTTGAGGATCGGAAAGCCCCAGTTCACCAGGTTGTCGTTGCCGTAGACGCCCGGCCCGCGCCACAGCACCACCACCGCCGAGGCGACGAACAGGCCGAGCAGCAGGCAGCTGAAAATGAACAGCGCCCACCAGGCCCGGCGATAGGGGGCGAAGTCCACCGGGATGGCCAGCACCCGGTCGGACACCTCGCCAAGCGGCATCTGCCGCGGCAGAAAGTGCGGCGTGTCGGCGCCAGGGTAATGGGGATCGGCGTCTGCGCGGCTCATGCCTTGCCCTCGCCGATCTTCGGTAGCTCGACCAGGCCCAGGTAGGTGGTTTTCGGCTGCGTGCCCAGTTCCTCCAGCAGCGCGTAGTGGCGCCGCGTGTCGCGTCCCTTGAGCACCCGCGCGCCGGGGTCGGACAGGTCGCCGAAGACGATCGCCTGGGTCGGGCAGGCCTGCTGGCAGGCGGTCTGTACCTCGCCGTCGGCCACCGGGCGGTCCTCGATCCGCGCGGCGATGCCCGCCTCGGTGATGCGCTGCACGCAGTAGGTGCACTTCTCCATCACGCCGCGCGAGCGCACCGTGACGTTGGGGTTGCGCTGGTGCTGGATCGACGGCTCGTCGTCGCCGGTCCAGTCGAACCAGTTGAAACGGCGCACCTTGTACGGGCAGTAGGACGCGCAGGTGCGGGTACCGATGCAGCGGTTGTAGATCTGCTCGTTCAGCCCGTCCGGCCCGTGCACGGTGGCATTGACCGGGCAGCCGACCTCGCACGGCGCCTGCTCGCAGTGCATGCAGGGCACCGGCTGGAAGGCCGAGGACTCGGGCTCGGCCGGGTCGCCGGTGTAGTAGTGATCGACCCGCAGCCAGTGCATGGCGCGGCCCTTGGCGACCTGCTCCTTGCCGACCACCGGGATGTTGTTCTCGGCCTGGCAGGCGACCACGCAGGCGTTGCAGCCGATGCACTGCTCCAGGTCGATGGTCATGCCCCAGACCGGTTCGTTCGGCGGCGTCGACGGGTAGAGCGTCTTGCGCGGCTCGGCCCGCACCGTCGGCTTGTCCGCGGCCTTGCGGTAGGCCGTCTCGCGTGGCTCGCTCCGGATGATCTCCTTGCCGTGCGGGATGTGATGCGACTGGGTCGTGGCCAGCGGCTGGCGCTCGCCGGTCCGCGCCAGCGCCGCGCCACGGCGCAGCCAGGGCTCGGCCGCCGTGCGCAGCGGCGCGAGACCGTATCCCAGCGCATCGCCGACGCGCCCGGCGCGGGTCCGGCCATAACCGGCATAAAGGCTCAGCGTCCGCTCGGCCTGCCCCGGCATGATCCAGACCGGGCCGACCACCACGTTGTGCCCGAGCGTGACCCGCACCCGATCGCCGTTGGCGAGCCCCTGCGCCTCGGCGAGCGCGGGCGAAACGCCGATGACGTTGTCCCAGGTGAGCTTGGTGATCGGCTTGGGCAGCTCCTGCAACCAGCCGAGATTGGCCAGTCTCCCGTCCCATACGCTCGGGTCGGGCAGAAAGCGCAGCGTCAGCCCCTCGACCCTGGCGGGCGGCGTTTCCCAGGCGATTGGCCCGGCGCTCACCTCGACCGGCGCAAGGGCCGTGTCGGGCAGAAAGCCAAGCTCCAGCGCCCGGCGCCAGGCGGCCTCGTCGAGTGCCCGCCAGGTTTTGCGCAGCTCGGCCCGGCCGCTGGGGTTGAGGTCGCCCTGCAACAGCGCCAGCAGCTCGGGCAGCGTGCGGCTGCTGTAGAAAGTACGCACCAGCGGCTGGCCGAGACAGACGCTGCCGTCCGCGGCGCGGCTGTCATGCCAGCCATCCAGGTCGTGGGTCAGCGGCAGGTGCCAGTGGCTGTTCGCCGCCGTCTCGTCGTAATAGAGGCCGGCATGGATGCGCAGCGGCACGGCATCCAGCGCGCGCTCGAAGCCGAGGTCAGCCGGCGCCGTGTCGACCGGGTTGCAGCCGAGCATGAACAGCGCCTCGACCGCGCCGGCCCGCATGGCCTCGACCAGTGCCGGCAGGTCGTCCAGACGCTGCTCACCTACATCGAGCCAGACCACCGGATCGGTGTAGTACAGCGTGCGGCCGACATTGCCGAGTTGCCGGTTGAGCCGGTGCACCGCGGCCTGCACATCGACCGGCGTGCGCTCACCGGCGGTGATCAGGCAACGTCCGGCCCGCGCCTGCAACTCTCGGGCGACTGACTCGATCCAGCGCTGACGTTCGGCCGGCAACGGCTCGGCGGGGCCGGCGCCTTCGCCGAGCGCCGTCGCCAGTGCCTGGAGGTAGCGCGGCAGCTCGTCCGGCTCGATGCGCTTGCGCTCGCTGGCCTTGGCGCCGGTCAGGGTCGGCACCGACTCGACCACCAGCAAACGGGCCTCGCCCTCGCCATCCGTCGCGCGGCGCTTGCGCTCGCCCCAGCGCACCGCATGCGGCAGCTCGCGCGGGCCGGCACCCATCCAGTCGTGTTCGAAACTCAGCACCCACTCGGCCTGTTCGAAGCGGTAGTGCGTTTCGACGGGTCGGCCGAACGCCCGCTCGGCCGCGAGATAGTGATCGCCCTCGAAGGGTTCATGCCGGTACAGCCGCGCCTCGGGCCAGCGCTGCAGCAATTCGCCGAGCTGGCGGCGCAGGGTCGGCGAGCTGCTGGCTCCGAGCAGTAGGTGCAGGCCGCGGCCCTGCTGCCGGTCGAGCCGCTCGGCCAGTGTGCTGGCTTCGAGCTGGACGCTGTCCCAGGTGCTGTGGACACCCTTGTAACGCGGCGCCTGGGAGCGGTCCGGGTCGTACAGCTGGAGGATGGCTGCCTGGGTGAAGGCGGTGCTGGCGCCACGGCTGACCGGATGCTCCGGGTTGCCTTCGAGCTTGGTCGGACGGCCCACATGGGTGCGGCCGAGCACCGGTTGGGCATAGCCGGCGAAGGTCACCGCACTGGCGTACCACTGCGCCTCGCCGGGAACGATCTTCTCCGGCTGGACGACATAGGGCACGCCCTGCTCCGGCTTGCCGCAACCGGCCAGCCCGGCCATCGCCAGCGAGGCGCCCATCACCTGGAGGAAGCGGCGGCGATCCATCTGCGGGGCAACCGAGGGGAACTCGGCCTCGATGAAGTCGGCGAAGGCCGGCTCGTCGGCGAGCTGCTCGAGGCTGCGCCAGTACCTGGGTCCGCGCTCGCCCTCCAGCCGCTCGCGGATCGCGGCCCAGTCGAGGGGCGTGCGGTCCTGTGGGTTGGCGTCGTGTCGAGTGTCCATGACCTACCTGTGGCACGTGTAGCAATGGGTCAGGTTGCCGGCCCTGACGTGGTACTTGCGCATCAGCGCCTCGCCGAGCGCGCGGCGATCGCCTTCGTACTGCCAGTTCATATCCGTCACCGCCTCGCGCGGTCGCAGACGCGGCGCCGGGTCCTGATGGCAGTCGAGGCAGCCGCTCATGGTCAGGGGCTTGGCCTTGTACATCAGCGGCATGCGGTCGACCTGGCCGTGGCATTCGACGCACCCCACGCCGGCGTTCACATGTACGCCGTGGTGGAAGAACACGTAGTCCGGCAGTTCGATCACGCGGTTCCAGCGCAGCGGTTCACCCTGCGCCAGGCTCTGGCGCACCGGCGCCAGCATCTCGGCGCCGGTCCACAGCTGCGAATGGCAGCTCATGCAGGTGTGGGTCGGTGGCAAGCCGGCCACCGCGCTGGTCTCGACGTTGTCATGGCAGTAGCGGCAGTCGATCCTGAGCACACCGGCATGATGCTCATGGCTGAAGGGCACCGGCTGGTCCACCGTCCAGCCCTCGTCGGTGCGGTAATCCGAGCGCTGCAAGACGACGCACGCAGCGAACAGCGCGATCAGCCCGCCGAACAGCAGGAACAGGACCACGCGGAACCACATGTCCGCGCTGCGGGGAAAGAGCTGTGCCATCGGCGAATCAGGCATCCGTTTTTGTATCTATGTGTGTCAGTCCGCCGATGCGCCGAGCGAGTTCCATCGATGCGCCGAATCGTTCCCCACCGCTCGACGTCGGGAACGATCCGTACCCAGGCCAGTCACCTTAGGACCGTGACGGTCGCGCACGCAGGTTCCGTGAAAGAGAACCCGGCCCGGCCGAGCCCGCGCCCGTCCGCCGCCATGCAGGCCGGCGCCCGCTGATCTTCTTCCGCAAGACAACGGAGGCCTGATGACCGACTGCACGATCCACTTCGACGGCAAAGCCCTGGTCGGCGAGGCCGACACCCCGCTGATCGACTTTCTCGCCAACAACGGCATCGACCTCCCCCATGTCTGCTATCACCGCGCGCTCGGCTCGCCGCGGACCTGCGACGTGTGCTGGGTGCAGGTCGACGGCGAACTGGTGCGTGGTTGCACGCTGAAGGCGCGTGACGGGCTTGAGGTCACCAGCGAGATCGTGGAGGCCAAGGCCGCGCGTGAGGAAGGCATGGACCGGCTGGTGGCCAAGCATGAGCTGTACTGCACGCTGTGCGAGCACAACACCGGCGACTGCACGCTGCACAACACCTACGCGCAGATCAATCCGCCGATCCAGCGCTACGAATTCAAGCGCAAGCCCTACGAGAAGGACCACACCAACCCCTTCTATACCTATGACCCGGACCAGTGCATCCTCTGCGGCCGCTGCGTCGAGGCCTGCCAGAACGTCGAGGTCAACGAGACGCTCTCGATCGACTTCACCATGGAGCACCCGCGCGTGCTGTGGGACGGCGGCAAGCCGATCGACGACTCGAGCTGCGTCAGCTGCGGCCATTGCGTGACGGTCTGCCCGTGCAACGCGCTGCTGGAAAAAACCATGCAGCCGGACGCCGGCCCGTTCACGTCGCTGCCGCAGGACGTCAAGCGGCCGATGATCGACATGGTCAAGACGCTCGAGGAAACCATCGGCGCGCGGCCGATCACCGCCATCTCGAAGATGGACATGCACTGGCGCCAGCCGGAGATCAAGCGCACCAAGACCGTATGCACCTACTGCGGCGTGGGCTGCTCGTTCGAGATGTGGACCCGCGACCGGCACATCCTCAAGGTGCAGCCGGTGGTCGATGCGCCGGCCAACGGCATCTCCACCTGCATCAAGGGCAAGTTCGCCTGGGACTTCGTCAATGACCCGAAACGCCTGACCACCCCGCTGATCCGTGAAAACGGGAAATTCCGCGAGGCCAGCTGGGACGAAGCGCTCGACCTGGTCGCCCATCGCCTGCTGCAGATCCGCGACACCCACGGGCCGGACGCCATCGGCTTCATCGGCTCGAGCAAGGCGAGCAATGAAGAGGCGTATCTCACACAGAAGATCGCGCGCGCGATCATCGGCACCCATAGCGTCGACAACTCGTCGCGCTACTGCCAGAACCCGGCGACCAAGGGCCTGTTCCGCACCGTCGGCTACGGCGGCGATGCCGGCACCATCCGCGACATGGAAAAGGCCGAGCTGATCATCCTGGTCGGCAGCAACCTGTCCGAGAACCACCCGGTGATCGCCTCCAAGCTCAAGGCGCAGAAGAAGCACCGCGGGCAAAAGTGGGTGGTGTTCGACCCGCGCAAGCACGAGATGGCCGAGCGCGCCGACCTGCATCTGCGGCCGAATGCCAGCACCGACATGGTCTGGGCCTCGGCGCTGGCGCGCTATATGTTCGATCACGGATACGCCGACCTCGATTTCCTCGACAGCCGGGTCAATCAGGTCGAGGAATACAGAAAATCGCTCGAGCCTTTCACCATGGACTTCGCTGCCGAGGTCACCGGCATCGCCAAGGAAGCGCTGATCGAGGCCGCCGAGCTGATCGGCCAGGCCGACTCGGTCTGCCTGCTCTGGGCCATGGGCATCACCCAGCACAGCCACGGCTCGGACACCAGTACCGCGCTGTCGAACCTGCTACTGGTCACCGGCAACTACGGCCGGCCCGGCACCGGCGGCTACCCGATGCGTGGCCACAACAATGTGCAGGGCGCCAGCGATTTCGGCTGTTTGAAGAACATGTATCCCGGTTACGAGAAGGTCACCGAGGAGAAATACCGCGACAAGTGGGCCGCGGCCTGGGGCGTGCCGAAGGACCGCCTGCCGCTGGAGAAAGGCAACGACAACTTCACCATGGTGCAGAAAGCCGGCGAGGGCGAGGTGAAGGCCATGTACATCATCGGCGAAGAAACAGCCTTCTCCGATGCCAACAGCCGCAACGTGCATAGCGGTTTCGAAAATCTGGACTTCATGGTGGTGCAGGACATCTTCTTGAGCCGCACCGCGCAGTTCGCCGACGTGGTGCTGCCGGCCTGCCCCTCGGTGGAGAAGGACGGCACCTTCACCAATACCGAGCGGCGCATTCAGCGCTTCTACCAGGTGCTGCCGCCGCTGGGAGACAGCCGCCCGGACTGGCAGATCTTTACCGACCTGGCCCGCCGAATGGGTCACGACTGGGGCTATACCCACCCGAGCCAGATCATGGACGAGGCGGCCGGCATCGCGACCATGTTCCAGGGCATCAGCTACGAACGGCTCGAGGGCTGGCAATTCCTGCATTGGCCGATGCAGGCCGATGGCAGCGACACGCCGCTGCTCTATACCGACCGTTTCCATACCGAAGACGGCAAGGCCGTGCTGTTCCCGCTGGAGTGGAAACAGCCGGAAGAATCGGCTGACGCGGAGTACAACCTGATGCTCGACAACGGCCGGATGCTGGAACAGTTCCAGAGCACCAACCAGACCGGGCGCGGCCCGCGCCTCTGGTCGCAGGCGCCGAACTGGTTCGTCGAGGTCAGCCCGGAACTGGCCGCTGAGCGCGGAATCGAGGACGGCACCTGGGTGCGCGTGAGCTCACGGCGCGGCTCGGTGGAAGTGCGCGCCACCGTGACCGAGCGGGTCGCCGGCAAGACGCTGTTCATGCCCATCCATCAGGGCAAGCCGGGGCTGAACCTGCTCACCGGCGAGCACCACGACCCGGATGTGAACACGCCGGCCTACAAGGAAACCGCGGTCAGGCTGGAGGTGCTGCCGAAGAAAGGCGAGCCGCCGCTGCCGCCGAACAGCTTCCGCAATGCCAGGCGCACGCCCACCGAAGGCGTGCCCGTCGAGGTGAAGTGGTACCGAGACGACTACGTGGCTCCGCCCGCCCGCGCACCACATCCGGAGAGATTCTGATGGCCGAACGCATCGACTACGACGTCAAGCCGACCCCGATCGGCCCCAGCGCCCGCGAAGAGCTGGATACCCTGCTGGAAACCCTGCATCAGCGCGGCGTGCTGCGCTTCGCCAACGATCTGGCCGGCTCGCATGACAAGCTGCTCAAGGTGTTCGTCGACGGCATGAACAAGGAAGGCTCGCTCAATGCAATGCAGAACCTGTCGATCCTCGGCATGGCCCTGTCGCGCATCGAGCCGGCGCAGTTCTGCAAGGTGGTGTTCGCCTTGCAGGATGCCTTCCACGCCGTTGGCCATTACAAACCCGACGGCAAGCATGACGAGGCGCCCGGCGTGACCGGCGCCTACAAGATGCTGCACGACGATGATCTGTGGGCGGCTCTGATGCCGATCATCGAAGGGCTGAAGACGTTCGCCGGCGGGCTGGAAAAAGACGCGGAAAAGCCCATCACCGCGTTCAGCGGCAAGCAGACGGAGCAGTAGCGCACGGCGGTCGCTTCGGTTTCTCGAGGCCCGGACGGCAGGTCACGCCTTCACACGAAGCCGGTAGGAGCCAGCTTGCTGGCGAAGCTCTTGGCTTTTGCTTCCTGACCTCGCGTGCTGGCCGCCGCGCTTTTCGTGCGCCCTCGGTGGGCTTCAGCCCACCCTACAGCCTGAAATGCAGAACCCCGCCAATCGGCGGGGTTCTGGGCATCGCGGCGGGGTATCAGTGCTGGGCCGGAGCCGGCGCGGCGCTGCCCTGTTGCTGGGCACGGGCCATTTCCTGCGCATACAGCGCATCGAAATTGACCGGAGACAGCATCAGCGCCGGGAACGAGCCACGGGTGACCAGGTTGTCCAGCGCCTCGCGGGCATAGGGGAACAGGATGTTCGGGCAGAAGGCACCGAGCGTGTGGCTCATCGCCGGTGCGTCCAGGCCCTTGATCAGGAAGATGCCGGCCTGCTGGACCTCGGCGATGAAGGCCACTTCCTCACCCGTCTTGACGGTCACCGAGAGCGTCAGCACGACCTCGTGGAAGTCGCCTTCCAGGCTCTTCTGACGGGTGTTCAGGTCCAGCTGAACGCTGGGGTTCCAGTCGTGACGGAAGATTTCCGGGCTCTTCGGCGCCTCGAACGACAGGTCGCGCACGTAGATGCGCTGCAGCGAGAACTGCGCGCCCTGCGCGTTGGGGGTGGCACCGTTGGTTGCTTGTTCGGTCATGTCCTTGCCTTCTTGTCATGCAGTGATTCGGCATCCGCTAGGGCGGATGGATGGGTCAGGCCCGCAACAGCGGGTCCAGCCGACCGGCACGGTCGAGCGCATAGAGGTCGTCGCAGCCACCGACATGGTGTTCGTCGATCCAGATTTGCGGTACCGAGGTGCGGCCGGCCTTGCGGCTCATCTCGGCGCGCACGTCCGGCTTGCCGTCGACCTTGACCTCGTCGTACGCCACGCCTTTTTTCTCGAGCAGGTCCTTGGCGCGGATGCAGTAAGGGCACCACGCGCTGGTATAGATCAGTACTTTGGACATTGTCACTTGACCACTGGCAGATTCTCACCGCGCCAGCTGGCAATCCCTCCGGACAGCTTGGCGGCTGTGAAGCCTGCTTTCTGCAACTCCCCGCAGGCGGCTCCGGCGTGCTGGCCCATGGCGTCGACGACGATGATCGTCTTGGCCTTGTGCTTTTCCAGCTCCGCCAGACGGCTGACCAGTTTGTCGTGGGGAATGTTCAACGCCTCGACGATATGTCCCGCGTCGAACTCCTTCTTCGGCCGCACGTCCAAGACGACGCCTTCGCCACTGTTGACCTTCTGGGTCAGCTCGCGGTTGCTGAAGCTCTTGCCACCCTTGCGGGTTTCGTTGATCAAAAGGGCGATCAGCAGCGCGACGAACAGGCTGCTCAATACATAGTGGTTAGAGACGAATTCAATCAGTTTGGCGAGCATCTACGGGGGATCCGGGCGGTAAAATGCGGGCCAGTATACACAGCCCCTCCAGCCCGGCGTACCTCCGCCCTGAAGGTGACGCTACCCGGGTCAGCCAGTAGACTGGCCGGCCTCTTTTCGGACCCCTCTGCGCAAGGAGCCAACCCATGCCTGCCGCGCCCAAACCCCTGGTTCTGATCATTCTCGACGGCTTCGGGCACAGCGATAGCCCCGAATCGAACGCCATCTTCGCCGCCAAGACCCCGGTCTACGACCGCCTGCTGGCCAGCCAGCCGCACGGCCTGATTTCCGGCAGCGGAATGGATGTCGGCCTGCCCGACGGGCAGATGGGCAACTCCGAAGTAGGCCACATGAACCTCGGCGCCGGCCGCGTGGTGTACCAGGATTTCACGCGCGTGACCAAGGCCATCCGCGACGGCGAGTTCTTCGAGAACCCGGTGATCTGCGCGTCGGTGGACAAGGCCGTCGGCAACGGCAAGGCGGTGCACATCCTCGGGCTGTTGTCCGACGGCGGTGTGCACAGCCACCAGGACCATCTGGTCGCGATGGCCGAACTGGCCGCCAAGCGTGGCGCCGAAAAGATCTACCTGCACGCCTTCCTCGACGGCCGCGACACTCCGCCCAAGAGCGCGCAATCGTCCATCGAGCTCATGCAGGCCACCTTCAGCCGCCTCGGCAAGGGCAAGGTCGCCAGCCTCATCGGTCGCTACTTCGCGATGGACCGCGACAACCGCTGGGACCGCGTCGAACAGGCCTACAACCTGATCGTCGACGGTCAGGCCGACTACCATGCCGACTACGCGGTGGACGGCCTGATCGCCGCCTACGAGCGCGGCGAGAGCGACGAATTCGTCAAGGCCACGACCATCGGCGAACCGGTGAAGGTCGAGGACGGCGACGCCGTGGTGTTCATGAACTTCCGCGCCGACCGCGCCCGCGAGCTGACCCGCGCCTTCGTCGAGGACGACTTCGACGGCTTCGCCCGCCAGCGCCGCCCGCAACTGGCCGGCTTCGTGATGCTCACCCAGTACGCCGCGACCATCCCGGCGCCCTGCGCCTTCGGCCCGTCGGAGCTGCACAACGTGCTGGGCGAATACCTGGCGAAGAACGGCAAGACCCAGCTGCGCATCGCCGAGACGGAAAAGTACGCCCACGTTACCTTCTTCTTCTCCGGCGGCCGGGAAGAGCCGTTCGACGGCGAGGAGCGCATCCTCATCCCATCGCCGAAGGTCGCCACCTACGACCTGCAGCCCGAAATGAGCGCGCCGGAAGTCACCGACCGCATCGTCGAGGCCATCGAGCAGCAGCGCTTCGACGCCATCATGGTCAACTACGCCAACGGCGACATGGTCGGCCACACCGGCGTGTTCGACGCGGCGGTCAAGGCGGTCGAATGCCTGGACAGCTGCCTCGGCCGCATCACCGAGGCGCTGGCGAAGGTCGGCGGCGAGGCGTTGATCACCGCCGACCACGGCAACGTCGAGCAGATGTCCGACGAGAGCACCGGCCAGGCCCATACCGCGCACACCTGCGAGCCGGTGCCCTTCATCTATTTCGGCCAGCGCCAGGCACGCATCCGCGAGGGCGGCGTACTGGCCGACGTGGCGCCGACGATGCTCACGCTGATGGGCCTGCCGGTACCGCCGGAAATGACCGGCAAGACCATCGTCGAGCTCGGTTGAGCCGACGCGGGGCAGCCGAGGTCCATTCAGCCTGCCCCGCGTACCGACCCTCGTTCCGGCACTTACAGCGCGCGCCTTCCTTGGCATACTACGGCGGCTCAGTTGCCCCGGTGTCCTCCATGCTTCGTATCCTTCCAGCGCTTGTCCTGACCGGCCTGCTGCTACCGACCGCTGTCCTCGCCGACGAGCGCGCCCAGACGCGCGAGCAGATCGAGGCGGCCCGCCGGGACGTCGCCGAATTGCAGAAGCTGCTCAAGCAGATCGAACGCGAGAAGTCCGGCGTCCAGCAGAAGCTTGAGAGCACCGAAAAGGAGATGGGCGCCCTGCAAGAGCAGGTCGACGAACTCGAACAGGAGCTCGGCGAAAGCGAGCAGGAGCTGCAACGGCTCGAAGAGGAAAAGACCACCCTGGAAGGCGCCCGGCTCGAACAGCAGCGCCTGATCGGCATCCAGGCTCGCGCCGCCTACCAGAGCGGTCAGCAGGAATACCTCAAGCTGCTGCTCAACCAGCAGAATCCGGAAAAATTCAGCCGCACCCTCACCTACTACGACTACCTGAGCCGCGCGCGTTTCGAGCAGGTCGAGCAGTTCAACGAGACCATTCGCCAGCTCAACGCGGTCGGTGCCGAGATCGAAACGCAGCGAATCGCCCTGGCGGAGAAAAAAGCCGGCCTCGAGGATCGCCGCGCCGCCCTCGCGGCTGTCCGCGAGGAGCGTCAGCAGACCCTGGCCAAGCTCGAACGCAACATCGCCAGTCGCGAGGAAAAGCTCGAGGCGCGACGCCAGGAGCAGGCCCAGCTCGAACGTGTGCTGCGCACCATCGAAGAAACGCTGGCCCGGCAGGCACGCGAGGCGGAGCTGGCGCGCCAGCGCGAACTCGCACAAGCACGCGAACTAAAAGAGCAAGCACAAGCCAGCACCCCGACGGCCCCTTCCGGTCCGCGCGTCGCGACCGGCAGCGCATTCGGCGGCCCCTTCGCCCAGGCCAAGGGCAAGTTGCCCTGGCCGGTCGACGGCCGCCTCGTCGCCCGCTACGGCACTCCTCGCGCGGGCGACGCTCGAAGCAAATGGGACGGCGTGCTGATCGGCGCCGCGCCCGGCACGCCGGTACGCGCCGTGCATGGCGGCCGGGTGGTATTCGCCGACTGGCTGCGCGGCGCCGGCCTGCTGGTGATCCTCGATCACGGCAACGGCTACCTGAGCCTCTATGGCCATAACCAGAGCCTGCTGCGCGATGCCGGCGACCTGGTCAAGGCCGGGGAGCCGATCGCCACGGTCGGTACCAGCGGCGGACAGAACACCGCCGCCCTGTATTTCGCCATTCGCCAACAAGGCCGCCCGAGCGACCCGGCGCAATGGTGTCGCGCGCAGGGATGACGCGCCTCTTACCTTGGAGTTAGACATGCTGCAGCTGCGCCCCATCGCCCGCCCCTCGAGCCTGGCCCTTGCCGTCCTGCTGGCCTGGCAGGGCTCTGTCATGGCCCAGGAGCAAACGCCAGCCGACCTCGACCTGACGCCGCCTGCCGAGCTTGCCGAGCCGGAGATCAAGGCGCCGCTGCCGCTGGACGAACTGCGCACCTTCGCTGAGGTGATGGACCGCATCAAGGCGGCCTACGTCGAGCCGGTCGACGACAAGACCCTGCTGGAGAACGCCATCAAGGGCATGCTCAGCAACCTCGATCCGCATTCGGCCTACCTCGAGCCGGAGGCGTTCGCCGACCTGCAGGAAACCACCAGCGGCGAGTTCGGCGGGCTCGGCATCGAAGTCGGCATCGAAGATGGCTTCATCAAAGTCATCGCGCCGATCGACGACACCCCGGCCTCGCGCGGGGGCATCGAGGCGGGCGATCTCATCGTCAAGATCGACGGCCAGCCGACCAAGGGCCTGGGCATGATGGAAGCCGTCGAGCAGATGCGCGGCAAGCCCGGCACCCAGGTCACGCTGACGCTGGTGCGCGAAGGCGGCAAGCCCTTCGATGTCGAGCTGACCCGCTCCAACATCAAGGTGGAGAGCGTCAAGAGCCAGATGCTCGAACCCGGCTACGGCTACCTGCGCATCACCCAGTTTCAGGTCCACAGCGGCGACGAAGTCGAGAAGGCGCTGGCGCGCCTGCGCAAGGAAAACGACGGCAAGCTCAAGGGCCTGGTGCTGGACCTGCGCAACAACCCCGGCGGCGTGCTGCAATCGGCGGTGGAAGTCGCCGATCACTTCCTCACCGACGGGCTGATCGTTTACACCGAGGGACGGATTCCCAACTCCGAACTGCGCTTCAGCGCGGACCCCGCCGATGCCTCCGAAGGCGTACCGCTGGTGGTGCTGATCAACGGCGGCAGCGCCTCGGCCTCCGAGATCGTCGCCGGCGCCCTGCAGGATCACAAGCGCGCCGTGCTCATGGGCACCGACAGCTTCGGCAAGGGCTCGGTGCAGACCGTGCTGCCGCTCAACAATGACCGCGCGCTGAAGCTGACCACCGCGCTGTACTACACGCCCGATGGTCGCTCCATCCAGGCGCAGGGCATCGAGCCGGACATCCGTGTCGAGCGCGCCAAGCTGACCCGCGAGAACGGCGTCGACACCATCCGCGAGGCGGACCTTGCCGGCCACCTGGGCAACGGCAATGGCGAGCCCGATCGGCCGAGCGACACACCAGCAGACGCCGACGAGCCACGCCCACAGGAAGACGACTACCAGCTGTCGCAAGCGCTGAATCTGCTCAAGGGTTTGAACCTCACCCGCCGCCAGTGAGGCACTGGCTAGGGCGCAGCGCGCTCTGCGCGCTGCTGTGCGGGGTCGTATCCAGCGGCTTGCAGGCGGCGCCCGCGCCCCGGGACAAGCTGCCGGACAGCGCCCCGAAGCTCACGCTCATCATCGATGACGTCGGCCAGAATCTGGCCGAGGGCCGGCGCGTGATCGCGCTGGATGGGCCGGTCGCGCTCGCCGTGTTGCCCGATACGCCGCATGCCGCCCAGCTGGCCAGGCTGGCTCACCGCGCGGGCAAGCCGGTCATGCTGCACCTGCCGATGGCACCGGCGACCGGGCCTTACAGCTGGTCACCCGGGCTGGATGAGGCGACCTTGCAGAGCCGCCTCCAGGCGGCGCTCGGACGCGTGCCCTATGCCGAGGGCGTCAACAATCACATGGGCAGTCGGATGACGGAGCGATCCGCGCCCATGCATTCGCTGATGCAGAGCCTGCAACGCCGCCATCTGTTCTTCGTCGACAGCCGCACCACGCCTCGCACGCAAGCCGCGGCGATGGCACAGCAGACACAGCTGGCGAGCCTGTCACGCGACATCTTCCTTGACGATGACCCACGCCCCGAGGCGATCGCCCGTCAGTTCCGCTCGGCCATCGCACTGGCGCGGGAACAGGGATCGGTGGTCATGATCGGCCATCCGCGGCCGTCGACGCTGCGGGTGCTCGAACGCGAGCTGCCAAAGCTCTCGGCCGCCGGTATCGATTGGGTCGGCCCGAAGCTGATGATCGCCGTGCGCGGTAACCGCGCCATGCCTGCGCATGGGCGCGACGGTCGCTACGCACGGCCGGACTCATAGATAGCGGGCCTTGATCTGCTCGACCGTGCCGTCGGCCTTCATGGTGTCGAGAGCGGCCTGCAAGCGCTGGATGACCTCGTCCGGGGTGTCCAGGTTAAAGGCCAGGAACAGCTCTGCATCGTTGAAGCGCAGGGCGGTCGCCAGGCCGGTCACGCCCTCCTGCTTGGCCAGGTAGGGGCCGACGGGGTCGGTGGTGGCCCAGAGGTCGATCTCGCCCTTGAGCAGTTTGTCGAGGTTCTTCGAGTCCTGAAGCGCATTGATCGGCTCCAGGCCCTGCCCTTCCAGGTACTGGCTGACAGCGTCGTTCTTGTAGGCGCCGATCTTGTAGTTCGCCGCCTCGGCGAGGCTGCCCAGGCGCAGGTCGCTCCCTGGCCTGGCGAGCAGCACCCAGCCGGTCCCGGCCAGCGGACCCACCCACTTGAACAGCGGCTTGCGCGCTTCGGTGAAGGTGGTGGAAAAGAGCGCATGGTCGGCTTTTTCCAGCGTCTGGTCGTAGATGCGGCTCCACGGGAAGCGCAAGGCCATGTCATAGGGCACTTCGGCGCGCCTGAACATTTCCTGCACGATTTCGGTGTTGATCCCGGAAATGTTTTTCTCGTAGGCGAAGTTCTTGGCGTTGTCCGCCATGTTGAACGGCGGGAAGTTCTCCGTCTGCACGGTGACTCGGTAGGCCGGCGGCAGTTCGGCATGCGCGGTGAGGCACAGCAGCAGCGAGAACGCCGCGAGGACAGGTTTCAGCATGGAACGCTCCTTGTGAATGACATCGTCACGCGCGATCACCCCCTCCGCTGGGTAGCCGCGTGTGAAGCTCATCCAAAGCAAGATGCGAACCAGCCGCGTACGGCCCGAGGGCAACACGACAAACTCATGGCTGATCGCCATCAGGACAGGCCTACAACCGCCTGGCGCGGACCGGTCGGTCAATACCGGCCGACCGCGCCTGCCGGCTGCCAGTACGCACGGAAACGCGCCACCACGGACGGCCGCGCACCGCCGCGATGTGTCGCCAGGAAACGAAACGGCTCAGAGGTAACGGTTGCGGATCGCTTCCAGCCTGCCTTCGGCGCGCATCTCGTCGAGCGCCGTTTGCAGCCGCTGGACGATCTCATCGGGCGTTTCCTTGTTCAGCGCCAGGTACAGGTCGGCGCCACCGAACCGGAGCACCGTCTTGAACCCGCTGGCACCTTCCTGCCTGGCCAGGTAGAAGCCCACCGGGTCGCTCGTCGCCCATAGATCGAGGTCGCCGTTCACCAGCTTGGCGACGTTGTTGCGGTCGTTGAGCGCGAGCGCTGGCACCAGCCCCTTGTTCTGGAGGTGCTCGGCTATCGCTCCGCCGGTGTAGGCACCGATGCGGTACTGGCTGGCCTCCTCGAGGCTAGTCACGCTGATGGGGCTGTCCCCGCGCGCGAGCAGGACCCAGTGATCCGGACCGACCGGGCCGACCCACTTGAATTGGTCCTCGCGCGCTGGCAGCCGCGCCGTGACGAACAGGCCATAGCCGGGCTGCTGCAGCGTGGTGTTGTAGATGCGATCCCAGGGAAACCGCAGCGTCAGGGTGTAGTCGATCCCGGCGCGCTTGAACATCTCGCGCACCGTATCGGCGCCGATGCCGCTGATGTGTTCGTCACGCGCGTAGTTCTTGCCGCCCTGTGCCATGTTGTAGGGTGGGAAATTCTCGGTGAGCAGATCGATCCTGGCCGGCGCTTCGGCGTGAACCGGGCCGCCGAGCAGCAGCAGAACGGCCGCAAGCGCGGCGAGTGGGGTCTTGAGCATGGTACGTCTCCTTGTCGATGCACTCCGCTGGCGGAGCGCTCCTTGTATGCCGCCCCGGCGGGTTAGCGCATGACGATACCCTGGCCAGCCAGATAGGCCTTGACCTCGGGCACGGTGTACTCGCCGAAGTGGAAGATGCTTGCGGCCAGCACCGCGTCGGCCTTGCCCTGGAGGATGCCGTCGGCCAGGTGCTGCATGTTTCCCGCACCGCCCGAGGCGATCACCGGAATGCGCAACGCTTCGCTGATGGCGCGCGTGACGCCCAGGTCATAGCCGCTCTTGACGCCGTCCTGGTCCATGCTGGTCAGCAGGATCTCGCCCGCGCCGAGGTCTTCCATCTTCCTGGCCCAGGCCACGGCATCCAGTCCGGTGGGCTTGCGCCCGCCGTGCGTGAAGATTTCCCAGCGATCGGGCTCGCCGGGGGCCGAGACCTTCTTCGCGTCGATGGCCACGACGATGCATTGCGAGCCGAAGCGTGCGGCCGCCTCGCCGACGAATTCCGGGGTGAATACCGCGGCGGTGTTGATCGAAACCTTGTCGGCCCCGGCATTGAGCAGGTTGCGGATGTCCTGCACGGTGCGGACGCCGCCGCCGACCGTCAGCGGGATGAACACCTGGCTCGCCATGCGCTCGACGGTGTGCAGCGTGGTATCGCGGTTGTCGACGCTGGCGGTGATGTCGAGAAAGGTGATCTCGTCGGCGCCCTGCTCATCGTAGCGGCGGGCGATCTCCACCGGATCGCCGGCGTCGCGGATGTTCTCGAACTTCACGCCCTTGACCACGCGACCGTTGTCCACGTCGAGGCAGGGGATGATGCGTTTGGCCAGGGCCATATCGAACTCTCTCGTTGGGCTAGGGCGCGGATAACCGCGCCGTGTATCAATCTGCCGCCAGGCGTCGGTGCTCGATCAGCTCGCGGTCGATGAAGGCGGCGATCATTGCGCGGTACACCCGCTCGACCACATCGGTGTCAGCATTGTGTTGGCTCGCCAGCGCAACCACTTTGGCGATCACTTGCTCGACGCGCGCTGGCGCGCGGACCTGGCTGTCGTCACGCTTGAACGCTGCCGCCTGCTTCACCAGATGTTCACGGCGCGCCAGCAGTTCGACAATGCGTTCGTCCAACGCATCGATGCCGGCCCTCACTTCGTCGAGATCGCGGCAGAGGGGAGCTGGCTCGGACCTGTCCATATCTACTCCGCCTTCATCCGCAGATCGCAAATCGCCTGCGCTTCGGCGACGTCGAGCGTGCCTTCGTAGATCGCCCGGCCGGTGATGGCGCCGATGATGCCCGGCGCGCCGGCATCGAGCAGCGCCTGGACGTCGCCGATGTTATGGATGCCGCCCGAGGCGATCACCGGGATCTTGGTGGCGTTGGCCAGCGCGGCGGTCGCCGGCACGTTGCAGCCCTGCATCATCCCGTCGCGGGCGATGTCGGTGTAGACGATCGCCGACACGCCATCGGCCTCGAAGCGCCTGGCCAGGTCGATGACCTGCATTTCGCTCACCTCGGCCCAGCCATCGGTGGCGACGAAACCGTCCTTGGCATCCAGGCCGACGATGACCTTGCCCGGAAAGGCTCGGCACGCCTCGGCGACGAATTCGGGTTCCTTGACCGCCTTGGTGCCGATGATGACGTAGCTGACACCGGCGCGAACATAGTGCTCGATAGTCTCCAGCGAGCGGATGCCGCCGCCGATCTGGATCGGCAGCTCGGGGTAGCGAGCGGCGATCGCGGTCACCACGTCACCATTGACCGGCTGACCCTCGAAGGCGCCGTTCAGGTCGACCAGGTGCAGCCGACGGCAGCCAGCGACGACCCAGCGCGCCGCCATGCTGACCGGATCGTCGGAAAACACCGTGGACTCATTCATCCGGCCCTGGCGCAGCCGGACGCAGGCGCCATCCTTGAGGTCGATTGCGGGAATAATCAGCATTGTTCGAAACCTGTCTGAAACGAATCGGTGGGTCAGCTTTTCTCGAGCGCCCAGAGGTCGCTCTCGATCCCGGCGAATCGGTCGCTCAGGAGTGTCTGAGTGTCGGCGATCGCGCGGTTGTAATAGTGAGGACCGAGTTCCTGGGCGAAGAAGTCGATGATTTCCTGCACCTCGAAGCTACCCAGGCGAACCTCGAAGCGATCATCGAGCAACCGCTTCAGCCCCTCGCATGCCGCTTGCTGTACCGCCGGGTCGAGCTTCAGCATCGGCGGCTTGCTCCGGCTCATTACCAGCGCCCGTCCCACGCCGCGAAGTTCTGCAGCAATTGCAGCCCATGCGTGTGGCTTTTCTCGGGATGGAATTGGGTGGCGAAGCGCGAACCGTCGGCCAGCGAGGCCGCGAAGTCCAGGCCGTAATGCCCTCTCCCGACGACTTGGCGCGGGTTGCCGGCCTCGATGTAATAGCTGTGCACGAAGTAGAAGCGGCCGTTGTCCGGGATGTTGTGCCAGAGCGGGTGGTCGACGGCCTGGTAGACCTCGTTCCAGCCCATGTGCGGCACCTTCAGCGGCTCGCCGTCTTCACGCAGGTCATTGCCGAAACGACACACCTGGCCAGGAAACAGGCCGATGCAATCGACGCCGCCGTTCTCCTCGCTGCGTTCCATCAGCGCCTGCATGCCGACGCAGATGCCGAGGAAGGGTCGATCGACGCTGACCTCGCGCACCAGCGCATCGAAGCCCAGCCGGCGAATTTCGGCCATGCAATCGCGGATCGCGCCAACACCGGGAAACACGATGCGATCGGCTTCGCGAATGACGGCCTCGTCGCTGGTCACCAGCACCCGGCCGGCACCGACGTGTTCGAGCGCCTTGGCCACGGAATGCAGGTTGCCCATCCCGTAGTCGATGACGGCGACCGTCTGCATCACAGGCATCCCTTGGTGGACGGCATCTGCCCCGCCATGCGCGGGTCGCGCTCGACGGCCATGCGCAGCGCACGGCCGAAGGCCTTGAACACCGTCTCGATCTGGTGATGCGTGTTGACGCCGCGCAGGTTGTCGATGTGCAGGGTCACCTGGGCATGGTTGACGAAGCCCTGGAAGAATTCCTGGAACAGGTCGACATCGAACTTGCCGACCACCGCGCGGGTGTAGGGCACGTTCATGTGCAGCCCGGGACGGCCGGAGAAGTCGATCACCACGCGCGACAGCGCCTCGTCGAGCGGCACGTAGGCATGGCCGTAGCGGACGATGCCCTTCTTGTCGCCGATCGCCTTGGCGAAGGCCTGGCCGAGGGTGATGCCGACGTCCTCGACGGTATGGTGATCGTCGATGTGCAGATCGCCGTTGCATTCAAGGTCGATGTCGATCAGCCCGTGCCGGGCGATCTGGTCGAGCATGTGCTCTAGGAAGGGAACGCCGATGGCGAATCTCGCCTTGCCGGTGCCATCCAGATTGATCGACGCCTTCACCTGCGTTTCCAGGGTGTTGCGCTCGACGTAAGCCGTACGTTCGGCCATCACTGCTCCGCAAATGCCACGGGGAAAAGGCGGCCATTATAGGCGCGCGCGACAGGCCCCGGCTACCGGCGCCCGTGGCGCGGGTTTACACTGGCCGGCCCGCATCCAGGAGGCCGCCATGCCCGTTCAGGTCGAAACCGTCTCGCAGCCGTCCGCCCAGGATCGCCTGGATCTGGCGCGCATCTATGCCGACGCGCCGGACTGGCTGCTGGCGCCCCACGCCGATGCCCAGGCGCTGATCGACGCCGGCCTCGCCGCCGGCACCCTGATCGCCGGCCGCTTCAACGACCGCCTGCTCGGCGCGGCGCTGCTGACGCGCGGCGATCGGCCGTGGCAGCTGTCGCATCTCTGCGTGCGCGCCGTGACGCGTCGCCGCGGTGTCGGCCGGCGCCTGCTGGAACAGGCGCGTGCCTGGGCCGAATCGGCCGGACAGCCCCTGCATCTCGCCGCGCCGCCAGGGCACCTGGAATCCCAGGCACTCGCGGCCAGGGCTCAATTGCCGCTCGCCTCGCTCTAGCGCGCCGGCATGGCGCTCCGGAACCCGAGCGGCGCCGATCGCTCAAAGCAAAGCGCCATCATCGGACGGGGTACGGCCAAGGCTATACTCGGCCCCTTTCGCCCTCACCCGTCCAAGTAATACGACTACAAGGATCCGTCATGAAAGCGCTCGCCAAGATCCTGGGCCTCGTCGTCTTCGGGTTGCTGCTCATCATCGTGGCGCTCGGGTTCGTGCTGACCCACTTCTTCGACCCCAATGACTACAAGGACGAAATCCAGCGCCTGGCGCGGGAGAAGGCCGGCGTCGAGCTGACCATCGACGGCGACATCGGCTGGAGCCTGTTTCCCTGGCTCGGCCTGGAGCTGCACGACACCACCGTCGCCAGCGCACGCACGCCGGACCAGCCACTGGCCGACCTGCGCATGCTGGGGCTTTCGGTACGGGTCATGCCGCTGCTGCGGCGCGAAATCCAGATGAGCGATATCACGGTCGACGGCCTCGACCTGACGCTGCGGCGCGACGCCGAGGGCCGCGGCAACTGGGAGGGCATCGGCGAACCGCTGCCGGCCGACTCGCCGCAAGCAGCGGCCGAGCCCGCGCCGGTGCAAGCCCCGCGCGAACCCGAGCAACCGGCCGGGAACGACCGTCCGATGCGGCTCGATATCGACAGCCTGACCGTTCGCGATGCGCGTGTTTCCTATGAAGATGCGCGCACCGGCAACCAGTACAGCGCCGAAGGCATTGAGCTGATGACCGGCGCCATCCGCGAGAACACCCCGATTCCGGTCAAGCTCAGCGCCTTCTTCGGCAGCAACAAACCGGTGATGCGTGCGCGCGCCGAGCTGACCGGCACGCTGCGCTTCGACAATGCCCTGCGGCGCTACCTGTTCGACAACCTCAAGCTGGCCGGCGAGGCCTCTGGCGAGCCGCTCAACGGCGAAACCCTCAACTTCACCGCGCAGGGCGCGCTGATGGCCGACCTCGCTGCCCAGGTGGCCGAATGGAACGGGATGAAATTCACCGCCAACCAGCTGCGCGGCCTGGGCGAACTCAAGCTGCGCGACCTGCAGGGCGAACCCAAGCTGGCAGGCACGCTGTCGATTGCCCAGTTCAATGCCCGCGAGTTCCTCCAGAACCTTGGCCAGCCCTTGCCGGCAATGGCGGACGAAGCCGCGCTCGGCAAGGTCGAACTGGTCGGTCGGCTCGCTGGTACCGCCGACAGCCTCGCGCTCGAAGAGCTCAAACTGCAGATCGATGACACCATCCTCACGGGTCGCGTGGCATTGGCCGACCTGGAGACCGGCAGGATACAGGCCTCGCTCAAGGGGGATCGCATCGTGCTCGACCGCTACCTGCCGCCACCGAGCGCAGAGGACGCGGCCGAGGCGCAGGCACGCGCCGAACGCAACCGGGTCGCCACCGCGGCCACCACCGGCTCGGCGACCTCGCCGCTGCCCGAGGAACCCACCGCGAACGCCTGGAGCAGCGAGGACATCCTGCCGGTGCAGGCGCTACGCGGGCTGGACGGCAATGTCTCGCTGAATCTGGACCAGCTCAGCTACCGCAAGCTGCCGCTCGAAGCGCTGACCCTCAAGGCCAAGGCCGACGGCGGCCTGCTGACGCTCGAAACGCTCCGGGCGAACCTGTTCGGCGGTCGCCTGGAAACCACCGGCACGCTCAACACGCGCCCGGCCCTGCCGCTGCTCGACATCAACGAACGAATGACCGGCGTCCCGGTCGAGCGGCTGCTGACGGCCTTCGACCAGAAGCCCGTGGTCCACGGCATTCTCGACCTGACCGCCGACCTGCAAACCCGCGGCAACAGCCAGCAGGCCTGGGTGGACAACCTCGACGGCCGTATCGATTTCGTCATCGACAATGGCGTGCTGGTCGACGCCAATCTGGAACAGCAGCTCTGCCAGGCCATCGCCACCCTGAACCGCAAGACGCTTACCACCGAACCGCGCGGCCGCGATACGCCGTTCCGCACCCTGCGCGGCAGCCTGGTGTTCAACGACGGTGTCGCCACCAACCCGGACCTGCGCGCCAGCATTCCGGGCCTGACGGTCAATGGCCGCGGCGACCTCGACTTGCGAACGCTGGGCATGGACTACCGCGTCGGCATCGTCATCGAAGGCGACCAGGGCGCGATGCCCGACCCGGCCTGCCAGGTCAATGAGCGCTATGTCGGCCTGGAATGGCCGCTGCGCTGCCGCGGCCCGCTGGAACTGGGCGCGCGCGCCTGCCGCCTGGACAAGGACGGGCTCGGCAAGATCGCGGCGAAGCTGGCCGGCGACAAGCTGACCGAAAAGATCGAGGAAGAACTCGGCGACAAGGTGAGCCCGGAACTGAAAGACGCGCTCAAGGGGCTGTTCGATCGATGAGCCCCGAGCAGTTCGGCTCGGCGGTGCTCGACTGGTACGACCGCCACGGCCGCAAGCACCTGCCCTGGCAGCAGGGCATCACGCCATACCGCGTGTGGGTGTCCGAGATCATGCTGCAGCAGACCCAGGTCAGCACCGTGCTTGGCTACTTCGACCGCTTCATGACGGCGCTGCCGACCGTCCAGGCGCTCGCCGCGGCGGCAGAGGATGAAGTGCTGCACCTGTGGACCGGCCTCGGCTACTACAGCCGCGCCCGCAATCTGCACCGCACCGCGAAAATCGTCGTCGAGCAACACGGCGGCGAGTTTCCAGCCGACGTCGACGCACTGGCCGAGCTGCCCGGCATCGGGCGCTCGACCGCCGGCGCCATCGCCAGCCTGAGCATGGGCCTCCGCGCCCCGATCCTCGATGGCAACGTCAAGCGCGTACTGGCGCGTTTCGCCGCGCAGGACGGCTATCCCGGCGAGCCGAAGGTGGCTCGGCAGCTCTGGGCGCTGGCCGAGCAGCTCACGCCACGGCAGCGGGTCGCCCATTACACCCAGGCGATGATGGACCTGGGCGCCACCCTGTGCACCCGCAGCGCACCGAGCTGCCTGATCTGCCCGCTACAGACCGCCTGCCAGGCCCACCGGCTGGGCCGCGAAACCGACTTTCCGGTACCCAAGCCGCGCAAGACCCTGCCGCAGAAGCGAACCCTCATGCCGCTTCTGGCCACCGCCGAGGGCGCCATCCTGCTCTATCGCCGGCCGTCCAGCGGGCTTTGGGGCGGCCTGTGGAGCTTGCCGGAGCTGGACGACCTCGCCGGGCTCGACCCGCTCGCCGCACGTCATGCCCTGCAACTGGGCCAGCGCCGCGAACTGACCGGACTGACCCACACTTTCAGCCATTTCCAGCTGGCGATCGAGCCCTGGCTGGTGCAGGTGCAGGGCACCGCGCCCGCCGTGACCGAGGCGGACTGGCTCTGGTATAACCTCGCGTCTCCGCCGCGCCTCGGCCTGGCCGCTCCGGTCAAGGCCCTGCTGGCCCGCGCAGCGACCGAACTACAGGGAGACTCGCCATGACCCGCACCGTCACGTGCCGCAAGTACAAGCAGGAACTGCCCGGCCTGGACCGCCCGCCCTACCCGGGCCCCAAGGGCGAGGACATCTTCAACAACGTGTCGCGCCAGGCCTGGGAAGACTGGCAGAAGCACCAGACCATGCTCATCAACGAGCGGCGGCTGAACATGATGAATGCCGACGATCGCAAGTTCCTGCAGGCGGAGATGGACAAGTTCTTCTCCGGCGAAGCCTATGCCCAGGCCGACGGCTACGTCCCGCCAAGCGCCTGATACCCCGCCGGGCGGCGCTAAACGCCCGTCCCGGCTAAAAAATTTCCGCAGCCTTGTTGACAGGTCAAAACCAAATCCGTTTAATGGCGCCCCGTTGCCCAGGTAGCTCAGTTGGTAGAGCAGGGGATTGAAAATCCCCGTGTCGGCGGTTCGATTCCGTCCCTGGGCACCATGAATTGCGAAACCCCTGATCCGAAAGGCTCAGGGGTTTCTTTTTTTCTGCCGTGCGGATTCAGCGCGACGGCGCCTTGCGTGGCCTCGTTTCGCTCAGAGCGCCAGGCGCACCGCCAGCGCGGCCAGGGACGCGAGCAGGACGGGCAGCGTCAGCACGATCCCTACCCTGCAGTAGTAACCCCAGCCGATGCGGATTCCCTTGCGCGCCAGCACGTGGAGCCAGAGCAGGGTGGCGAGGCTGCCGATCGGCGTGATCTTCGGGCCCAGGTCGCAGCCGATCACGTTGGCGTAGATCATCGCATCGCGCACCAGGTCCGTGGCCTCCGAGCCCTGGATCGAGAGGGCGACCACCAGCACCGTCGGCATGTTGTTCATCACCGAGGAAAGCCCCGCGCTCAGCAGGCCGGTGCCCAGCGCGGCGGCCCAGAGGCCGCGCTGGGCAAGCCAATCCAGCACCAGGGTGAGTGCATCGGTCAGCCCGGCGTTCTTCAGCCCGTAGACCACCAGATACATGCCCAGCGAGAACACCACCACCTGCCACGGCGCTTCCCGCAGGACGCGGCGCGTCGAAATCACGCCCGCCCGCTTGGCCACCAGCCACAGCACCGCCGCGCACGCGGCCGCCACGACGCTGATCGGAATGCCCAGCGGTTCCAGCGCGAACAGGCCGAGCAGCAGTATCGCCAGCACGCACCAGCCGACACGGAAGGTCGCCGCGTCGCGAATCGCCTCGCGTGGCGCCTTCAACAGGGCGAGTTCGTACGTCGCCGGGATGTCCCGGCGGAAGAACAGCAACAGCACGGCCAGGCTCGTGCCGACGCTGACCAGGTTCACCGGCAGCATGACCGATGCGTACTCGCTGAAGCCGAGGCCGAAGTAATCGGCCGATACGATGTTCACCAGGTTCGATACCACCAGCGGCAGGCTGGCGGTGTCGGCGATGAATCCCGCCGCCATGACGAAGGCCAGGGTGGTCGCCGGGCTGAACCGCAGGGCAACGAGCATCGAGATGACGATCGGCGTCAGGATCAGCGCGGCCCCGTCATTGGCGAACAGTCCCGAAACGGCCGCGCCGAGCAGGACGGTGAAGGCGAACAATCGCGTCCCTCGCCCCTTGGCCCAGCGCGCGACGTGCAGCGCCGACCACTCGAAGAAGCCGGCCTCGTCGAGCAGCAGGCTGATGACGATGATCGCGATGAACGTGGCCGTCGCATTCCAGACGATGTCCCAGACGATGGGGATGTCGCCCGGCGAAACCACTCCGGTCAGCAAGGCCAGCGCCGCGCCGATCGATGCGCTCCAGCCGACGCCGAGCCCCCGCGGCTGCCAGATGACCAGGGCGACGGTGGCGCTGAAAAGGGCGAACGCGAGCGGCATGCAGATGGATTCCGGTGGGGGGCGACGCGCCATCGAAGCCAGGCGGGGCGCGACGACGAGCGCGGACTATAGGGAAATCCCGCTGCTTGGCAAGCGCCGCTCCGGCGCTCCACGGCATCGAAGCGGCGGAACGCTTCGCGCAGGCGCACCTCAAAAAAACATCACCGCCAGCCGGCCGATACGGCGCATCGCGCGGCCGCTTCGGCCAGGGTTGGCCGTCTTGTCGTGTTAGGCTTTGCCGTTCGCCTAAAGGCGCCCCCTCGAATCGCAAGAAACAGGAGAGCAGCATGCAGGCCGGACAGCCTTCGTCATCCACCCTCAATCCGCCCGTTTTCATTGGCTCGGCGGTACTCATCCTCGCGCTCGTCTTGTTCAGCGCGCTCATGCCGGAACGGGCACAGACCCTCTTCGGCGACCTGCAAGCCTGGATCATCGCCAACGTCAGCTGGCTCTATATCCTCGCGGTCGCGGTGATCCTGCTCACCGTCGTGCTCGTCGCCTTCAGTCGCTACGGCGACATCAAGCTCGGCCCGGACCACAGCCAGCCGGATTACGGAAACACCACCTGGTTCGCCATGCTGTTTTCGGCAGGCATGGGCATCGGCCTGATGTTCTTCGGCGTCGCCGAGCCGGTGATGCACTTCCTCGACCCGCCCGTCGGCGTGGGCGGCGACGTGGCCGCCGCGCGCGAGGCCATGAAGATCACCTTCTTCCACTGGGGCCTGCACGCCTGGGCCATCTACGCCATCGTCGCGCTGATCCTGGGGTACTTCAGCTACCGTCACGGCCTGCCACTGACCCTTCGCTCGGCGCTGTATCCGCTGATCGGCGACCGCATCCACGGTCCGATCGGGCATGCGGTGGATATCTTCGCCGTCATCAGTACGGTCCTTGGCGTGGCCACGTCGCTGGGGTTCGGCGTCACGCAGATCAACACCGGCCTCAACCATCTGTACGGGATACCGATCTCGATCCCCGTGCAGATCGGCCTGATCATCGGCACCACCGCGCTGGCGACCGTGTCGGTGGTCACCGGGCTGGACAAGGGCGTGCGGCGCCTGTCGGAGCTGAACCTGGGCCTGGCCGTGCTGTTGCTGGGGCTGGTCCTGGTCACTGGGCCGACGGTGTTCATCCTGCAGACCTTCGTGCAGAACACCGGCAGCTACCTGTCGGACCTCGTGAGCAAGACCTTCAACCTCTACGCCTACGAGCCGAACGACTGGATCGGCGGCTGGACGCTGTTCTACTGGGGTTGGTGGCTGGCCTGGTCGCCCTTCGTCGGCCTGTTCATCGCGCGGATCTCGCGCGGGCGCACCATTCGCGAGTTCGTCACCGGCGTGCTGCTGGTGCCGGCCGGCTTCACCCTGCTGTGGATGACCGTGTTCGGCGACACGGCCATCCACATGATCATGCTGGAAAACATCACCAGCCTGGGCGAAGCCATCGAGCAGGACAGCTCGCTGGCGCTGTTCGCCTTTCTCGAGCACTTCCCCTTCAGCTCGGCCATCTCGCTGATCGCGATCATCATGGTGGTGGTGTTCTTCGTGACCTCCGCCGACTCCGGCGCGCTGGTCGTCGACCTGCTCGCCTCCGGCGGCCGCGAGCCCACGCCGACCTGGCAGCGCGTGTTCTGGGCCTCATCGATGGGCGTCGTCGCCATCGCCCTGCTGCTGGCCGATGGCCTGACCGCACTGCAGACCGCCACGATCGCCAGTGCCCTGCCCTTCACCATCGCGCTGCTGCTGTCCATGTGGGGGCTGCTGAAAGCGCTGCGCCTCGATGCCACCAAACGCGACCTGCGCTACCTGGCGCCGAACATCTCGCCGAGCGCGCCGAGTACCGGCGGTGGCTGGCAGCGCCGCCTGCACAACCTGTTGCACCTGCCCGGCCGTGGCGAAGTCGCACGGTTCATCGAGGAAGTGGCGGCGCCGGCGTGCACGGCGGTCGTCGAGCAACTGAGCGCGGAAGGCATCGAAAGCCGCATCGAGCGCGGCGAAGACGGTCGCGTGCGACTGGAGGTGCTGCGCGCCGGCGAGGTGGATTTCACCTACGAAGTACGCCGCAAGGCCTACCCGCGCCCGGCGTATGCGCCCGACGACGACGAGGGCGACCAGGAGTATTACCGCGCCGAGGTGTACCTCAAGGAGGGCGGGCAGAACTACGACCTGATGGGCTGGCGCAAGGACGAGGTGATCGGCGACATCCTCGACCAGTACGAAAAGCACCTGCACTTCCTTCATCTGGTCCACTGAGGTATCACCCGACGGCCGGCCATGCGCCGGCCGAACGGGTAAGACGCGGGCGGCTCGAAGGCTGGACAGCCCTCGACAGGAGCCGACCATGAGCCAGCCAGCCGACTCACAGCGCGTCACCCCGATCAGCACACCTGAAGACATCGAAGACGCCACCACGCCGGATCGGGACGACAACGCCTACACCGGGCCGGAAACCCTGCCCGAAGACCCGATCATCAACAGTGAAGACCAACGCTGACGGACCGGGCGGCGGCCTCGCCACAGGAGGCCGCCGTCATCGTCAGAGCACCACCAGCCCCAGCACCCATACCGTCAGCATGCCCGCCAGGCCCTGCACCAACGTCGCGGCAGTCTGCGCGCGGTAGGCCGTGGACACCTTCATCCGGCTGAACTGGGTCACCACCCAGAAGAAGCTGTCGTTGGCGTGCGAGACGGTCATCGCACCGGCACCGATCGCCATTACTGTCAGCACCCGGCCCATCTCGCTGTCCAGCCCGAGGTTGGGCAGCAGCGGCGCAACCATCGCTGAAGTGGTCACCAGCGACACGGTCGACGAGCCCTGGGCACTCTTGAGCGCCGCCGCGACCAGGAACGGCATGAACAAGCCGATGCCGAGCGCCGACAGCGTCTGACCGAGATAGTCGGTCAGCGGCGCCGCCTTCAGCACCGCACCGAACGCACCGCCGGCACCGGTGATGAGCAGGATCGGCGCGGCCGAGACGATGCCGTCGACCACCTGATCATGAAACTGCTGGCGCTTGTTCTCGCCCTCCAGCAGCGTGCAGGCCAGCGCGAGGCCGACCAGCAGTGCGACCACCGGCTGCCCCAGGAAGCCCAGCACGTCGAGCACCAGCCCGTCGCCCAGCGGCCGTGTCGGGAAGGCCGCGACCGAGCCGAGGCAGATCAGCGCGATCGGCATGAAGATCGGCGCGAACGCCTGCCAGGCGCTCGGCAGCGTGCCGTAACGCTGCTTCAGCGCCTCGAAGCTTTCGCTCTGCGCCAACAGCTCGCTCGGCGCCTCCTCGAGCAGCAGCGCATCGTCCTGGCGCAGAAACCGGTTGGCCCAGAGCATGCCGGCCAGCGCCGTGACCAGCGCCACCACCAGGCCGACGCCGATGACCAGGCCCAGGTTGTCCTCGAGGCCGAGATTGCCCGCCGCCGCGATCGGGCCGGGCGTCGGCGGGACGAAGGTATGGGTCGCGTAGAGACCGGTGGCCAGCGCCACGCTCATCGCCACCACCGAGACCTTCATGCGGGCGGCCAGCGCATTCTTCAGCGAATTGAGGATGACGTAGCCCGAGTCGCAGAACACCGGGATCGATACCAGGTAGCCGATGATCGACACCGTTAGTGTCGGGAACCGCTCGCCCAGCACGCGAATCACGGTCTCGGCCATCGTGATCGCCGCGCCGCTGCGTTCGAGGATCACCCCGATGATGGTGCCGAGCACGATGACGATGCCGATGTAGCCCAGGATGCCGCCGAAGCCAGCGGCCACCGTCTTGAGGATGTCCGCCGGCGGCAGGCCATAGGCGAACCCGCCGATCAGCGCGGCGAGCAGCAGTGCGAGAAAGGGATGCAGCTTCAGCCGCGTGGTCGCCAGCACGATGAACGCGACCAGCGCCAGCAGGATCAGTACCAGGCCCATGTTCAGCTCCTTCGATAGGTGGGGCCGACCGGGCCCGTATTCGCCGGTCGGCTCAAGGCTCAGACAGGCCGCGCCAGGCGCTGTTCGCGCTGAACGTTGGCGGGCGGCCGCGCTCGAACCTACTCCACGACAGGAGGCACCATGAACGACTCGATCGACACCGACGAAGACCAGGACCCGCTCGACAGCCCCGACGATTTCGAGACCGACGGCAAGGATGGCCAGGAGCCCGACGCCCTGCCGGACGATGCCGGCGTGGACGGCAACGACTGACCCCACGTCACCTGCGACGCCCGGTGCATTGCCGCCGCTTGCGCGGCATGCCTAGAATCGCGCCATGTCTCGCCTGCTGCGGCTCTGCCTGCTCCTGATCGTCAGCCTTGCGCTTCCCGTCAACGGGATGGCGAGCGTGACCCTGGGCGCGATGCCTTGCCCGATGGAACAGCCGGCCGATCCGCTGCAATCGGCACACGCCGGTCACGGCGAGATGCACGAGCCCGCCGCGGTCTCCCCTTCGCCGGCGGACCACATGAGCGACGACGGCACCTGCGACATGAGCCAGACCTGCAAGTCGTGCAACCTGTTGCAACTCGACCTGGCAAGCACCCGCACCTTCCTTGGGGCCTCCCCCACGCTGCATTGGGCCGACGGCGACTTCGTTCCGTCGCAAGTGCCCGACCCACGCTGGCGCCCACCCCGCGCCTGATCGCCTGCTCAGTCCCTGAACGCCACGCCCGGTCTGGCCGGTGCTGGCTGTTGCGCATGCTTGCGTGCGCCCGTGACACAGGACATCAGACCTATGCGTCCCCTATTCCGCACGGCCGGCCTCCTGCTGGCCTGCATCGGCGCCTGGCCAAGCCTGGCCGGCGCGCTGACGCTCGACCAGGCGCTGCGCCTGGCCGAACGACAGGCACCTTCGCTCGCCGCACAGGCCGCCAACCTGTCCGCCGCACGCAGCGCGGCGATCCCGGCCGGCAAGCTACCCGACCCGCAACTGCGCCTCGGCATACAGAACCTGCCGATCGAAGGCGACGCCCGCTACCGTCTCGAAGAAGACGGCATGACCATGCAGATGATCGGCTTCATGCAGGCGGTGCCCAACCGCGCCAAGCGTGAAGCGCGCATCGACGCGGCCGAGGCCGGCATCGCCGTCGCCGAACGGCAGCGCGATGTCGAGCGACTGCGCGTGCGCCGCGAAACCGCCCAGGCCTGGACGGCGCTGCTGGCCGTCGAACGCAAGCTCGCGCTGTTCGACGGGCTGTACCGCGAGAACCGCTTGCTCGCCGAAGCGGTGCGGGCACGCCTGGCCGGTGGCCAGGGCCGGGTCGCCGAGGCCGTCCTGCCCAAGCAGGAAGCCGCGCTGCTCGCCGAACGGGAAGACACCCTGATCCAGACCCGCGACGCCGCGCGTGCCGCACTACGCCGCTGGATCGGCGACACCGCCGACCAGCCGCCCACCGGCGACTGGCCCCGCTGGCCGACCGAACCGACCCGTTATCGCCATCACCTGAGCGCGCATCCGGAGCTGGTGCTGTTCGACCCGCGCACCGAACTGGCCGAAGCCCAGGTGCGCGAGGCACTCGCCGACAAGCGTCCCGACTGGGCCTGGGGCGTCGACTACCAGCGCCGCGGTCGCGAATACGGCGACATGCTGAGCCTGAGCGTCAGCATGGACTTGCCGCTGTTCAGCGCGACCCGGCAGGACCCGAAGATCGCCGCCCGGCGCGCACGGGTCGAGCAGCTGGACGCCGAGCACGAAGCCGCCCGGCGCGAGCTTCGCGAAGCGCTGGAAACCCAGCTCGCCGAGCACCGCCGCGCCGCTCGGGCGGTCGACCGGCTGGAGCAGGTGCTGTTGCCGCTGGCCGAGGAAAAGGTCGCGCTGGCGATGGATGACTACCGCGCCGGCCGCGGCGACCTGACCGCCGTGATCGATGCCCGGCGCGAACGCGTCGAAACCCGCCTGCGCGCCATCGACCTGGCCGCCGAACGCGCCGCCCTTGGCGCGCGCCTGTACTACGCCTTCGGAGAAACCCCATGAACACCCTGACCCAACGCGGCCTGCAGGCCGTACTGGCACTGGCGCTGTCTGTGTCCACAGGGCTGGTCGTTGCCGAGCAGACCGAGCGCGAGGTGCTCTACTGGTACGACCCGATGTACCCGCAACAGCGGTTCGACGCGCCGGGCAAGTCGCCCTTCATGGACATGGACCTGGTGCCCCGCTACGCCGAACCCGGCGGCGACGCGAGCGGCCTGCGCATCGACCCGCGGGTGACGCAGAACCTGGGGGTGCGGCTGGCCGAGGTGCGTCGCGCACCGTTCGATCAGCCGCTGGTGGCGACCGGCAACCTGGCCTTCGATGCTCGCAGCGTCGCGGTGGTGCAGGCGCGCAGCGGCGGCTTCGTCGAGCGCGTCCATCCGCTCGCACCCGGCGATGTGATCGCCGCGGGCGCGCCATTGGCCGAACTGCTGATACCCGAGTGGGCGGCCGCGCAGGAAGAATTCCTCGGTCTGCGTCGGCTCGGCGAACCGGAGCTGCTGGCCGCCGCCCGCCAGCGGCTGCGCCTGGCGGGCATGCCCGCCGACCTGATCGCCCGGCTCGAACGCACCGGCCAGGTCCAGTCGACCTGGACCGTCACCAGCCCCCGCGCCGGCGTCATCGAAACGCTCGAGGTTCGCCAGGGCATGACGCTCGCGCCCGGCCAGACCCTGGCGCGCATCAACGGCCTCGACCCGGTGTGGCTGGAGGTGGCGGTGCCCGAGGCGCAGGCCGGTCGGCTCGCCGCGGGTCAGGCGGTGGAGGCGCGACTGGCGGCCCTGCCCGGCCAAGTCCTGCGCGGCGAAGTGGATGCCATCCTGCCTCAGGCCGATGCGGCGACGCGCACGGTGACCGTTCGCGTCGTGCTGCCGAACCCTGACGGACGCCTGCGTCCCGGCATGAGCGCCGAAGCCGAACTGGCGACCGCAACGGGCGAGCCGACGCTGGCGATCCCGACCGAGGCGGTGATCCGTACCGGTCGGCGAGCGCTGGTGATGCGCGCCGACGGGGAAGGCCGCTTCCAGCCGGTGGAAATCCGCACCGGGCGCGAATCGGCCGAGCTCACCGAAGTGCTCGAGGGCCTCTCGGAAGGCCAGCAGGTGGTTGCATCGGGACAGTTCCTGCTCGACTCGGAGGCGAGCCTGCGCGGGCTCGCCGTCCAGGCACTCGGCAGCACGCCCGCGGCGCCGCCACCGGCGCTGCACGAGGCCGAGGGGACGCTGGTCGCGCTCGACGGCGACATGGTCGGCTTGTCCCACGGACCCTTCGAGACGCTCGGCATGCCCGGCATGACCATGCCCTTCCCGGTCGCCGATCCGGCCCTGCTGAAGGGCCTGAAGGTGGGTGACCGGGTCCGCGTCGGCGTGCGGCAGACCGACGACGGCCTGCTGATCGAGCGCATCGAGAAGCTCGCCGGACACGCCGAACAGACCCCCGCCGCGCCAGAGGCCGCACCGCACGAGGGACATCACTGATGATCGCCTCCCTCATCCGCTGGTCGGTCGCCAACCGCCCGCTGGTGCTGCTGGCGACCCTGTTCGCCGTGGCCGCCGGGCTCTGGTCGCTCCGGCACACGCCCATCGACGCCCTGCCGGACCTGTCCGACGTGCAGGTGATCGTCCGCACCTCCTACCCCGGCCAGGCGCCGCAGCTGGTCGAACAGCAGGTCACCTACCCGCTGGCGACCACCCTGCTCTCGGTGCCCGGCGCGAAAACCGTGCGCGGCTATTCGTTCTTCGGCGACAGCTATATCTATGTGCTGTTCGAGGACGGGACGGACCTCTACTGGGCCCGCGCCCGCGTGCTGGAGTACCTGAACCAGGCGCAGGCTCGCCTGCCGGCTGGCGTCACGCCGGCGCTCGGGCCGGACGCCACCGGGGTTGGCTGGATCTACCAGTACGCGCTGGTGGATCGCAGCGGCACGCACGATCTGTCGCAGCTGCGGTCGTTGCAGGACTGGTTCCTGCGCTATGAGCTCAAGACCCTGCCGAACGTGGCGGAAGTCGCGGCGATCGGCGGCATGGTCAAGCAGTACCAGATCCTGCTCGACCCGGTGAAGCTGGCCGCTCGCGGGCTGACGCAGGGCGACGTCGCCGCCGCGGTGCAGGCCGCCAACCAGGAAGCCGGTGGCAGCGTGCTGGAATTGGGCGGCGCGGAGTTCATGGTGCGCGCGTCGGGCTATCTCCAGTCGCTTGCCGACTTCCGGCAGATCCCGCTGAAGCTCGACGCCCGCGGCGTACCCATCACGCTCGGCGAGGTGGCGCACGTCCAGCTCGGCCCGGAGATGCGGCGCGGCATCGCCGAACTCGATGGCGAAGGCGAGGTGGTCGGCGGCGTGGTGCTGCTGCGCGGCGGCAAGAACGCCCGCGCGACGCTCGCCGCGGTGCAGCGCAAGCTGGACGACCTGCGCAGCGCCTTGCCGGCCGGGGTCGAGATCGTCACCACCTACGACCGCAGCCAGCTCATCGATCGCGCCGTGACGAACCTCGGCCACAAGCTGATCGAGGAATTCATCGTCGTGGCGCTGGTCTGCGGCCTGTTCCTCTGGCACCTGCGCTCCTCGCTGGTCGCGGTCATCTCGCTGCCGATCGGGGTGCTGATCGCCTTCATCGTCATGCGCTGGCAAGGCGTCAACGCCAACATCATGTCGCTGGGCGGCATCGCCATCGCCATCGGCGCGATGGTCGACGCGGCGGTGGTGATGATCGAAAACGCCCACAAGCACCTCGAGCGCTGGCGGCACGAGCACGCCGGCCAAGCGCCGACGGGCGATGCCCACTGGCGCGTCATCACCGAGGCGGCCATCGAGGTCGGTCCGGCGCTGTTCTTCAGCCTGCTGATTATCACGCTGTCGTTCGTCCCGGTGTTCACGCTCGAGGCGCAGGAAGGGCGGCTGTTCGGCCCGCTGGCGTTCACCAAGACCTATGCGATGGCGGCCGCGGCCGGGCTGTCGGTGACGCTGGTGCCGGTGCTGATGGGCTACTGGATACGCGGCCGCATCCCGGATGAGGCGCGCAACCCGCTCAATCGGGGGCTGATCCGCCTTTACCGCCCGGCGCTGGATGCGGTTTTGCGACGGCCCAGGCTCACGCTGGTGGTCGCGCTGGCGATCTTCCTGACCGGCTGGTATCCCGCCAGCCGGCTGGGGGGCGAGTTCCTGCCACCGATGGACGAAGGCGACCTGCTCTACATGCCCACCGCGCTGCCGGGCCTGTCCGCGCAGGAGGCCGCGCGGCTCCTGCAGCGGACCGATCGCATGATTCGCTCGGTCCCGGAGGTGGCCCAGGTGTTCGGCAAGGCGGGGCGCGCCGACAGCGCCACCGACCCCGCACCGCTCGAGATGTTCGAGACCACGATCCGCTTCAAGCCGCGCGACCAGTGGCGCCCGGGCATGACGCCCGAGCGCCTGGTCGAGGAACTCGACCGCGCCGTGCAGGTGCCGGGGCTGGCGAACCTGTGGGTGCCGCCGATCCGCAACCGCATCGACATGCTCGCCACCGGCATCAAGAGTCCGATCGGGGTGAAGGTCGCCGGCAACGAGCTGGCGCAGATCGACCGCGTCACCCAAGCCATCGAGCGCGTCGCGGCAACCGTGCCCGGCGTCAGCTCGGCCCTGGCCGAACGGCTCACCGGCGGCCGCTACATCGACGTCGACATCGACCGCGCCGCCGCGGCGCGCTACGGCCTGAACATCGCCGACGTACAGGCGATCGTCAGCGGCGCCATTGGCGGCGCGACCATCGGCGAGACGGTCGAGGGCCTGGCGCGCTACCCGATCAACCTGCGCTATGGCCGCGAGTGGCGCGACTCGCTGAGCGACCTGAACGACCTGCCGATCTACACGCCGCAGGGCAGCCAGATCACCCTCGGCACGGTCGCGGCGATACGGGTGAGCGACGGGCCGCCCATGCTCAAGACCGAAAATGCGCGGCTCTCGGGCTGGGTCTATGTCGATGTCCGCGGCCGCGACCTGGCATCGGTCGTCAGCGACCTGCGTGCGGCGATCGATCGCGAGGTCCAGCTCGAGCCCGGCATGAGCCTGAGCTTTTCGGGGCAGTTCGAGTTCCTCGAGCGCGCCAACCAGCGGCTGATGCTGGTGGTGCCGGCGACGCTCGCGATCATCCTGGTGCTGCTCTACCTGACGTTCGGCCGCATGGACGAAGCGCTGCTGATCCTGGCGACGCTGCCGTTCGCGCTGACCGGCGGGGTCTGGTTCCTGTATTTGCTGGGCTATCACCTGTCGGTGGCGACCGGGGTGGGCTTCATCGCGCTGGCCGGTGTCGCGGCCGAGTTCGGCGTGATCATGCTGCTGTACCTGAAGAACGCCTGGCTCGACCGGCAGCGAGCGGGCGCCGCGCCCGACGAGACCGACCTGATCGAAGCGATCCGCCTCGGTGCGGTCCAGCGCGTGCGGCCCAAGGCGATGACGGTGGCGGTGATCATCGCCGGCCTGCTGCCGATTCTTCTCGGCGGCGGCACCGGCAGCGAAATCATGAGCCGCATCGCCGCGCCGATGGTGGGCGGCATGGTCACGGCGCCGCTGTTGTCGCTGTTCGTCATCCCGGCCGCCTATCGGCTGATGCGTCGCCGCGCACTCGCGCGTCCCGCCTCCTTGCACCATCGACCAACCTCGGGAGCAACCCCATGAAGTCAATCGCCTGCACCCTGCTCATTCTCGCCTGCGCCCCGGTCATGGCGGCCCAGCCGATGGCCGACCATTCGACGGAGGCGGTCAACGCCACGGCCACCGCACAGGCCACCGGCACCGTGCGCAAGATCGATCACGACAGGGGCACCCTCGTGCTCGCGCACGACCCGGTACCGTCACTCGGCTGGCCGGCGATGGTCATGCCGTTCAAGGCCAGCGCCGAGCAGCGCGCGGCGGTCGCCGTGGGCGATGCCGTGGCGTTCGAGTTCGACCCGGAGGGCATGGCGACGCTGCTCCATATCGAGAAACGCTGAGCGGCACGCCGATCGCCGCGAGCCGCTTGCGCCGCGGCGGCCGCCCGCGTCGCTCCTCAACGACCGGCCTGACTGGCGGGGCCGGGCTGCCTCGGCGTGGTCAGCGGCCGTCCGGGTTGCGCAACGTTCCGCTCGGATCGCCGAACTCGATCACCACGCCCGGCGGCGGCTGGTTGTCAGGCAGGGGCGGCTCGTCCGGGCCGGGTGGCGGGGCGTCGGCCGGGTCGGGCTCGCCGCGGTACAGGTCGAGGCGGGTGTCCTTCGAGGCAAGATGACAGGGCACGCTGGAGTAGAACGGCTCGCCATCGACGTCGATGCAACTGAACACCGACTGCGCGGGCGCGATCATCGGCAGGCTGGCGAGCGACAAAAGAAGAAGCAGACGCATGGGGTCTCCCGGCTATGGCATGGCCATGTGACTCGATGCGTGGCATGTCCGTGCCCGCCAGCCGACGAGTGCGTCGAAAAGAGGCCGGACCTGGCGCCCCGTTCTTGGCCGCTTAGCACCCTGATGCACTCCGTTGCACCCGCGATGCGACCGCAAAGTGCCATGTTTGGAACTTGGCGCATTTTCGTCGCCATGCTAGGTTTGCGCCTCGCCAGGACGGCGGGCCATTCGCTTGGAATGTTCGCGACACGCACGCCGCGCAAGCACCGCATCTCGGGGCGACCGCCGACCCGCTGGCAGGGCGGCGCGTGCTGAGGAAGCACTGCTAATCTATTCGTTGTCCCGAGAAGAGGTACCCACATGGCAGAGGCCATGCCCGCGCTGGAAATCCGCAACCTGCACAAGCGCTACGGCGAGCTCGAGGTGCTCAAGGGCATCTCGCTGAGCGCCCACGACGGCGACGTCATCTCCATCCTCGGCTCGTCCGGCTCCGGCAAATCGACCTTCCTGCGCTGTATCAACCTGCTCGAAAACCCCAACGAGGGCGAGATCATGGTGGCCGGCGAGCAGCTCAAGCTCAAGCAGGCCAAGTCGGGCGAGCTGGTCGCGGCCGACGCCAAGCAGATCAACCGCGTACGCAGCGAGATCGGCTTTGTCTTCCAGAATTTCAATCTCTGGCCGCATATGACGGTGCTCGACAACATCATCGAGGCGCCACGTCGCGTGCGCGGCCAGAGCAAGGCCGAAGCCACCGAGATGGCCGAGGCACTGCTGGCCAAGGTCGGTATCGCCGACAAGCGCCACGCCTACCCGGCGCAGCTCTCCGGCGGCCAGCAGCAGCGCGCCGCGATCGCCCGGACCCTGGCCATGCAGCCCAAGGTCATCCTGTTCGACGAGCCCACCTCGGCGCTGGACCCGGAAATGGTCCAGGAAGTGCTAGCCGTCATTCGCTCGCTCGCTGACGAGGGGCGGACTATGCTGCTGGTCACGCATGAGATGAACTTCGCCAAGCAGGTTTCGAGCGAAGTGGTCTTCCTGCATCAGGGGCAAGTCGAGGAACAGGGCACCCCGGAAGAGGTGTTCGACAACCCCCAATCGGCCCGCTGTAAACAATTCATGTCCAGCCATCGCTAATAAATAGCCAATAAATAAATAAATGGAGCCAACCCTCATGAAGAGCTTGCACAAGGTCCTGCTGGCCGCCGCCATGACCCTCGCCTGCGGCAGCGCGTTCGCCGCCGAAAAACTGCGCATCGGCACCGAAGGCGCCTACCCACCCTTCAACCTGATCGATGCCAGCGGCAAGGTCGTCGGCTTCGACCTCGACATCGCCCACGCCCTGTGCGCCAAGATGGAAGTCGAATGTGAAGTGGTCACCTCGGACTGGGACGGCATCATCCCGGCGCTGAACGCCAACAAGTTCGACTTCATCATCGCGTCCATGTCGATCACCGACGAGCGTGAGCAGGCGGTCGACTTCACCAAGCCGTACTACACCAACAAGCTGCAGTTCGTGGCGCCCAAGTCGAGCGACTTCAAGACCGACAAGGAAAGCCTCGACGGCAAGGTCATCGGTGCGCAGCGCGCGACCATCGCCGGCACCTGGCTGGAAGAGAACCTGGGCGACGTGGTCGAGATCAAGCTCTACGACACCCAGGAAAACGCCTACCTGGACCTCGCCTCGGGCCGCCTGGATGGCGTGCTGGCCGACAAGTTCGTGCAATGGGAATGGCTCAAGAGCGAGACCGGCAAAGACTTCGAATTCAAGGGTGAGCCGGTATTCGACAACGACAAGATCGGCATCGCCGTGCGCGAAGGCAACGATGAACTGCGCGAGCGCCTGAACGCGGCGCTGGACGAGATCGTCGCCGACGGCACCTACAAGCAGATCAACGACAAGTACTTCCCCTTCAGCATTTACTGACCTTGCCCGACTGACGCCCGGCTCCGGCCGGGCGTTGGCGTTTCAGAGCAACCATGATTCCCGACCTACACGGATTCGGTGCCGCACTGCTTGCCGGTACCTGGATAACCATTCAACTGGCCCTGGCATCGCTTGCCCTCGGGCTGGTGCTGGGCCTGCTCGGCGCCCTCGCCAAGACGTCGCCCTACCCCTTCTTCCGCTGGCTTGGCGGCACCTATTCGACCATCGTGCGCGGCGTGCCGGAGCTGCTGTGGGTCCTGCTGATCTACTTCGGCACGGTCAACATGGTTCGCGTACTGGGCGAGTCGCTGGGCATCGAGCGGCTCGCCCTCAGCCCGTTCGCGGCCGGCACCATCGCGCTGGGACTCTGCTTCGGGGCCTACGCCACCGAGGTATTCCGTGGCGCACTGCTGGCCATTCCGAAGGGCCACCGTGAAGCAGGCCTGGCCCTCGGGCTGGGCAAGCGCCGCATCTTCTGGCGGCTGATCCTGCCGCAGATGTGGCGCATCGCGCTGCCAGGCCTGGGCAACCTGTTCATGATCCTGATGAAAGACACCGCGCTGGTCTCGGTCATCGGCCTGGAAGAGGTCATGCGCACCTCGCAGATCGCGGTGACCGCGAGCAAGGAGCCGTTCACCTTCTTCCTGGTGGCGGCGCTGATCTACCTGTGCCTGACGATCGTCGCGATGACCGGCATGTACTTTCTCGAACGCCGGGCCGGGCGCGGCTTCTCCAGGAGCGCGACATGAGCTGGGAACTGTTGATCAAGTGGCTGCCGGACTTCCTCGAGGGGGCCTGGCTCACGCTGCAGCTGGTGGGTGTATCGGTGATCGCCGGGCTGCTGTTCGCCTTGCCGCTGGGCATTGCACGCGCTTCGCGCCACCCGCTGGTGCGGGCACTTCCCTACGGTTACATCTTCTTCTTCCGCGGCACGCCGCTGCTGGTCCAGCTGTTTCTGGTCTATTACGGCCTGGCGCAGTTCGAGGTGATACGCCAGAGCTTCCTCTGGACGTATCTGCGCGATCCGTACTGGTGCGCCGTCATCACCATGACCATGCATACGGCGGCCTATATCGCCGAAATCCTGCGCGGCGCGATCCAATCCGTGCCACAGGGGGAAGTCGAAGCCGCGCGTGCGCTCGGCATGTCGCGCAGCCAGACGCTCTGGCACATCCTCCTGCCGCGTGCGGCGCGCATCGGCCTGCCGGCCTACAGCAACGAGGTGATCCTAATGCTCAAGGCCAGCGCGCTGGCCAGTACCATCACGCTCCTCGAACTGACCGGCATGGCGCGCAAGGTCGCGGCGCGCACCTACATGTATGAAGAGATGTTCCTGGTGGCGGGGGTGATCTACCTGATCATCGCCTTCGCCCTGATGCAGGGCTTCAAGCAGCTCGAACGCTGGTTGCGTGTCGACGCCTGTCAGGGCCGCTGAGCCGGCATCGTGACGTTCACCGAACTCGTCGACCGCTTCCGGGCGGTCGACGCCTTCCTCGTTCAGCATCAAGCGCTGTGGCGGCCACGACCATTCACATACCGGGTGCTGCCCTGGGAGGCGAGCCACCCGGCGCTCGCCAGCTGGCTACGCGAGCGCACACTGGAACAGGCGGAGGCGGCGCACCGGGAGCCGACATCGCTGGAGGCACCAGAACCCTTTCCGACGCTGGCACGACAGGCCCTCGAGGCAAGCCGGCTGCCCGAGCTGCCCGTCGCACGGCTGATCGGCGGTACCGACGAACCACCCGCTGGCGTGCCGGGCCGCAAGTGGCAGCAGGTGCGTGCCTTCGGCGCCCATCTGCCACGCCATGACGGCCCTCGCCACTGGCTCGACTGGTGCGCAGGCAAGGGGCACCTGGGCCGTCATCTCTGGCAAGAAGGCGACCAACTCACCTGCCTGGAATGGGACCCGGCGCTCTGCGCCGCCGGCAAAAGCGTGAGTGTTGCGCAGGGGGTTGCGGCGGTTCACCGATGCCAGGATGTGATGGCCGACTCTGCCAGCGAGCTGCTCACCGGCACCTGGCCTGTCGCCCTGCACGCATGCGGCGACCTGCACGTCCGGTTGATCGAAGCAGCCATCGCAGGACGGGTCGATGCCCTGGCGGTCGCACCCTGCTGCTACAACCGAACGCAGGATGAGCACTACCGTCCACGCTCCCAGACGGCGACCCATTCCCCGCTGACGCTTTCGCGCGATGACCTGGGCCTGCCACTGAGCGAAACCGTGACGGCCGGCGCACGGGAACGTCGCCAGCGCGACCAATCGATGGCCTGGCGGCTGGCGTTCGATCACCTGCAGCGTCAGCTGCGCAAACAGGACAGCTACCTGCCGACTCCTTCCCTGCCTGTCGCCTGGCTGAAGCAGCCCTTCGCCCGCTACTGCGAGCATCTGGCACAGCTGAAGGGTCTGGCCGTGCCCCACGCCCAGGATTGGCAACGACTCGAAGCCATCGGCTGGCGACGCCTGGCCGAAGTACGCAACCTCGAGCTGGTGCGCGGATTGTTTCGCCGTCCCCTGGAAACCTGGCTACTGCTCGATCGCGCACTGCTGCTGGCCGAGAACGGCTATGAGGTGCTGCTCGGCACCTTCTGCCCCTCCCGCCTCACACCCCGCAACGCCATGCTTGTCGCCCGACGGATTCGATAAAGGCAGGCAACTCAACGGTTTACTCCGCTCGCCCACTCGCTATAATGGCGCCCTTCTTGCCGGTATAGCTCAGCTGGTAGAGCAACTGACTTGTAATCAGTAGGTCCCGGGTTCGATTCCTGGTGCCGGCACCATAAAAATCAAAGGCTTACGCGAAAGCGTAGGCCTTTTTTGTTGGCAAAATTTGGCTTGGGGTAGGATTGGGGTAGGGATTTGACACCCCCTACCCAGCTGGTTAGAAAAATTTCGCGTCGCCCATATACCGTTCGTCTTGAATTTATCGTGGCCCAGGTCATCTTGGCGCGAATTTCCTAGCTACCCTAAAATCGCCAGGCGCATTCTTAGTCATCTTGAAGGCCATTCATGGCGAAGGCCTTTTCCGCCCGAATGCCGTAAAGTAGGGTCTTGCACAGCCCATGAGAGCTGAATAGTGTGAATGAGCGGGTCAACAGACCTGACTCCAGGATCACTAGCACCATGAGGCAACTCGTTATGGTGGCTGTATGCGGGGCGCTTCGGCGCGCCGAGTTCCTTGAGTCTCGGTCTTCCACACCCGTATGCAGCCGCCACCCCTCGTGTGGAAGCGATAGGTGGCTGCCTCTAAAACTCAAGAGGTCACCCTATGCGCCAGAGCAACTCATCCCCGGGTTTTACCCCGCTACATGCCGACGAGCACAACAGCCTGCTTGGCTATCGAAGCGATGCCCAAGCAGCCGAGCTCTATGATGAAGCCATGCAGCGACAGCATGCCGCCTTAGGCCTACTCTGCGCGCTCAGTGGTACATCCATTTTGAATGAGCTTTCAGACGAGCCACTAGGTGGATGCATGCAAGCGATTCGACTGCTGTGTAGCGATGCAGCAGGGCTGTACACAGCAGCATGGGAGAGCATGCTGCGAGGCGCCGCCTAAAGCACAGTGACCTCGGGCAAGGGGTGCAGCTCATCTCATCCGCCCGGGCTCCAAGCCAGGCCCTCACAACACTCTAGTAACTGGGCAATATTCGGAGCGCCCCCCCCCCCGGAGCGAACCGCGCGTCCATTTTCAAAAGGGACAGGTGTTACTCACCTGACCCTTTTGAAACCGAAAGCTCATCTTCAAATCGCTGCACAAACTCAACAAGACCGATGTTCAGCGCAATGCAGATATCGCGCAGCTGAACAAGATCGAGACGACGCAGACCGCGCTCGATGTCGCTCGCGAAAGACTGCGGACGTTCAAGCGCCTGAGCAAACTGCATCTGGGTCAAACCAGCCTCCACCCTGCACTGCTTCAGCAGCCTGAGCAGCACCAGATTTTCTTCTCGATACACCGACTTTTCCAACGGGGACCACCTCACAGCTTGACAGTCTGCAAGGGTATATCTAATCTACAGTTATCGGATTATCAGTTACTCCGATTATCCTGATTATCCCTTTTTCAAGGAATCACTCGATGAACACCACGGCACAACCCTCTTCCCCAAGCCCGAAGCTTCAGCTCACGTTGAACAAGCAAACGCTAGAAATCCACATGGAGCTGAACGCTCTACTCACCTCCTTCGGCGCACCAACCGACTTGGCCCAGGTTGCCGCTACGGCATGGGAACGCGATCTGCTGATCGAAGATGACACTGAATCTAAATCCACGCTGCACTACCTGCCGGCCCGACTGATTCCAGCGTTCATTGATCAGATCCTTGATCAACTGAGCGTTGAGAGTAGCGCGGCTGCCATCCAGTTCAGGGATGGCTTCCGTGCACTAGGGGCAAGCACCAACAAGCTCATCACGCTGACGCAGACCAACAGGCCCGAAGTGCTCGACCTCATGCAGCAATGGATGGAAATGGCCCCGGCCAGCTATGCACTGCACGAACTCATCGCTGCGCAATTTAAGCGCTCGACAGCCTTTGCCCCGAACCCAGCCACCACCCAAGGGGGCCAGTAATCCGATGCGCACATCCAAAATCAAAATTCAGGGGCTGACTATCCCTTATCTGATCGGCAGCGACAGTGAGCGCTACTGGCCAATGCGGCCGATATGCGAAGCAATGGGGCTGAACTGGCACTCTCAAGCAGCCAAGATGCATCCCCCTCGATACAGCCCTCGTGAGCATGATGTATCCCTGCCAGGCCAGCCTCTTATGAAGCGGGCGCTGTGCCTGCCCCAGTCAGAGTTTGAGTTCTGGCTGAAAAGCTTGAGCTCGCGCAAGGTGTCCCCAGTCGTTCGGCGGCATCTCGATCAGTTACGCACTCACTTTTTTGGCGGAACAACGACTGTGGAGGAACAGCCCCCAGTGCCAGCAACAGCTGCTGCGTCAGTAGTCCTGAACCGAATTCTGAACTGGCGAGCGCAGCAGACAGCCCCATCTAACCGCCCGGAACTGCTCAAACAGATTGCCGACCAATTCCGAGAGAAGAACGGTTTTGAAATTGCCGCAGTCCAAGACCATCAACTGCGTGCATCAGTCGCATCGCTCAGCACGATCATCTATCAGCATGATCGCTTGAAGACACCAAGCCAGATGCCGATTTCGCAGCGTGTCGATGCGATCATCAAATCCATTGTTGATGCCCGCCCCCAACGCATCCATCTGCTCGACGCAGACTTTGCGGCACTGATGTGCGGTGTCGAGCTTGAGCAGCAGCACCACAGCAGCATCGCTCAACAGGGGAAACCCTAGGGCATTGGCGCCCCCGACCTGTAGCTCCTTTCGCGAACGACTTGACTGCTGGCAGGCTGGACGTCGCCAGGCGGGTCGAGAAGACCATCGAGAAACCATGGACGCATTGAACGAAATTACTGACTTGCTGTACGCAATGGGCGAGCCCATGCACGGCAGTGCCATGAGCGACGAAGAGGCTCTTGCCTATGCCAGACGGCATTTCCCCTACGGCAATTACTGCCTGGTGCGGGACTGGATCTGGGTGACGCTCGATGTCACTGAGGAGCAGCGTCTGCAACTGGTACAGACTCAGCGCGAACCCGCCCTGATCTATGCGCACACCGTGGTCTATGACAGCGAGCGGCGCTGGGATGTTGGTGACTTCGTACGGACATCGCTGCTGCACCAGTTCCACGAAGGGTTCCATTTCAAAACGCTAAACACCCTCTACTTGCTACTGGGCCCTGGTACACGCAAATATGCCAAGGCTGAAACCGTAGCCCGCATTGTCTGACCGCATCTGAGCACTCACCCGCCTGCGACATAGCCTGCGTGTCGCAGGCAGGACTTACGACACTCTGGGAGTATCACAGGGCACCGATGCGACACGCATTGGCTGTCGCAAACTCTCGCTGCGACACACTGGCCATGTCGCATGCACCGGCTGCGATACACCTTGCATATCGCACATGCGGCTTGCGACACCCTTGCTGTGCCGAAAGTGGCATTGGCAGTGCCTGATGAGGCGCCGAAAGCAGCCGTAACTGGCACTGCTCATATTGGTTATATTCCGATAGTAAACCATTAAATATCAGTCACTTAATCGGAAAACTCATAACCAAATCACCTGCCACTGGCCAGCATTTTTGAATGCGCCGATTTCTGTTGCATCGACGATATGCAGCTTCGTGCTGCCGAGCTCGCCCCTTCAGCGCCATGGCGCTGGCTGCGTTTTGATTTTGATGACAAAAGGCTTGCGCGCGCTTTTGCTCACGGCGCACGCTGAATGTAGATGAAGCGTGTCGCGTGAGTGAGAGCGCGCACCTCTTACTCGCGGCGCGAGTAAGAGGGCGTTGTGGCAGTTCGGACGGAACGAGAAAAAACGAAGCGAAGGCGTAGTGCATTTCAGTGTAGGCCGAACTGACACAACGCCTTTCGCGAAGCGGCTTAGCTTTGTCATCAAAACAACAAGAAGAGAGATGACAGCGATGCAACCAACAACTTTGAAGCGGTATCAGACCAGAGCACAAAATTTCTATCGGACTCGCTGCGGCGAGGACGATCCATCTTCGGCGCAGATTTGCGCGGCTCTGCTTGCCTGCGCTAGCGAGTACCGCACCAACTCGTTCAGCACGCTCAAAAATTCGCTGCTGAACGATCAGCTCGCTCGTGGCAACAGCAACACAGCAGCAGCAATCAGAAAGCTGATCAATCCGGTCACAGCGCCTGATAGCAAGATGACCAGAAAACCCAAGCTGAAACAGATTCGTAAAGTCCCCTTCGAGGACTTCAAAGCGCTGTACAAGCACCTTCATGAGGGGGGTAATCTCGATGAAGCCGCTTCGCTTGTCCTGGCGAACTGCATAGGCGTGCGTCCTTGTGAGATGCGCACGATCTCTGTTACAGGGAACCTTGTGCAAATCATCGGTGGCAAAAAATCCGCAGAGCTACACCGCGGCGCTGACCGAACCCTGGTGATCGACAAACCCAACATTCTGAAATTGATTGAATGGGCCGCACATAGAATGTCGAAGTGCCCGCGCACCAACACGGCTATTCGAGATCGATTTCGCCGAGAGTCACGAGCTCTATGGTCGAGGCGCAAACAGGTTCCGACACTGAAGAGTTTCCGGCATCAGATGGGCTCCATCCTCAAGGCTTCCGGAGAAAGCCCAGAAACCCAGGCGTACGTCATGGGACATCAGTGCATCAGCTCCCTGAGCGTTTACGGGGATAGCCGACTGGGGACAGGCATGAAGGCTCTCGTTCGCCCCGCCGATAGTGCTGATCTGACAAGCATTCGCCAACCACAGAAGCCCCCAAGATACGGACAAGGACGCAGTCTAGGGATGATCGAGTTTCCTGCCTCAACCAGGGGGCATTGGTCTAACGAGATGAAACGTCGACGTGACGAAAAAAACCAGCGGACGCCGTAACGTCATCGTGGACGTAGGTTCATCGGCGAAGATGAACCCATCTCTGCTTTCAACTGTGGACTCAATCGGTGAATACAGCCAAAGCAGACACTAAACCGAGCCCGGTTCCAGCATCACCGGGCATTGGTCATACGTGCCAGCGAACTTCATGCAAGTACCTTTACGCCTGCCACCATCAGGACCAGCGCCAACCCAATCTGAATCCAGCGCCCGGTGATCTTTCCAGCCAATAAACTCCCCAGCAGTACCGCCGGAACCGAACCCAGCAACAGGCTAATCAACATCCACCCATCCACCATCCCGGCAAACAGATAACCCAGCCCCGCAACGACAGCGAGCGGAATGGCATGCACGATATCGGTGGCCACCAGACGATGGGGAGTCATGCGCAGAGGGTAGAGAAACAACAGCATCACACTACCCAGCGCGCCAGCGCCAACAGAGGTCAAGGCCACACAAAGCCCCAGCACCGCACCTGAAACCACGGTCAGGACAGGCTGCACGGCCTTGAAGCGCTCTGCCTGGCTGACGCGACGGTTTCGGGCATATGCCATCAGCTTTGGTGCCGCCAACAGCCCCACGGCAGTGATCAAAACCACCACGCCAATTGCCTTGCTTAGCCATTCCACCTTGGCCACCTGCGCGCCCAAGCTCACCAGCACTACGACGAACAAGGCCAGGGGCAGGCTGCCCAACCACAAGCGCTTAGCTACCTGCCAGTCCACCTGGCCGTTGGCATGATGAATACGCGCGCCGACCAATTTGGTAATGGCGGCAAACCACAGATCGGTTGCAATTGCAGTGACTGGCGACACCCCAAATACCAGCAGCAGGATTGGCGTCATCAAGGCGCCGCCGCCAACCCCCGTCAATCCGACGACAAAACCGGTCAGCGCACCTGCCAGTGAATATGTCCAATCAATCATGCAGGAATCAGCACGGCGTTGCGCGCAGCCACGAACGAGGGGTTCAGAACATCGGGTTTGCCGTAGCGCAGGGGATTACCCTCCCGATCCAGCACTACGCCCCCTGCGCCTTCAAGCACCGCCTGCGCAGCCGCAGTGTCCCACTCACAGGTAGGCGCCAGGCGCGGATAGATATCAGCCACCCCCTCCGCCACTCGGCAAAATTTCAAAGAGCTGCCAGCCTGTATCAGGCTGACCGATCCAAGCCGCTCGATGAATGCCTGCGTTTCTTCGTTCAGATGGCTCTTGCTGGCCACAACGCGGCAACCATCATCCGGTTCAGCCGCGCTGACCTTGATAGGCTGCGTACCTGCGGCTGTCTCTCTGAATGCACCCAGGCCGGCGCCACCCCAATACATGCAGTCGATAGCAGGTGCATAGACCACACCCAACACACTGCGGCCCTGATCGATGAGAGCGATATTGACCGTGAACTCGCCATTACGCGCGATGAATTCCTTGGTGCCATCAAGTGGATCGATCAACCAAAAGCGCCCCGAGCCATTGCGATGCGCCAGCGAACGCTCATCTTCTTCCGACACCACTGGATAGCCGGGCGACAAAGAACCAAGGGCGTTGGTCAAGACAACGTGAGCGACCAAATCAGCCTCGGTAACCGGACTGTGATCTGCCTTCTCACGAACACCGCTCTGCCCGCGGCTGTAAATCGACATGATGGCATCACCCGCCTGACGAGCGATTGGCAACAAAAGAGCAGCCAAGTCGATCGATACACGCTGTCGCATAATGTAAATCCCTGTGATTTAATTTGATCAGCGAATCTTATCACGCGATTTTTATTGCCAGGAATCAATATGACCCAAACTACGACAGCCGCTGCAGGTGATTTTACCGGGCTCGAGGCCGAACAGGTCTGGGACACTCATCTCGCCTACGAACACCTCAAAGCGTGCGGCGAGGCCGATACCAAGCGCACCGCCGAGCGCCGCCTTAACGCTCAGGGTCTGCTGCCTGCTGAATTGGCTGAAGAAGCACTGCAAGACGAGCATGGCCGCGCCCCCAACAGAATCGTACTGGCCTGGGCCATGGAGCAAGCGCGCAAACGCCGCGATAGAGTGCTGTTCGTTCAACTGAGCCCGCTACCCAGCGGAAAGCCCTGTCTGCATGCAAACGATGCCAGGGGCGCGCGCTTCTGGGTGCCATTGGCAAATGTCGCGTGGGAAACAGTCCGCACAGCCTGTGTCGCATTGCAAGAACACATCGGCAAGCCCGTCGCGATGTTTCCGCATGGCTCGTTGGTAGCCTCGATGCGCAACGCGGACGAGCTGCCTGACATCCACTGCTGCGCGCAGGTCTACCAGCCGGTGCTACCGCCTCATCTCAAGCTCCACCGGTTCGATTCAATGCCCGCAGAGGCGGTATCCGAACTATCCCCGCACCTAAAGCGCCTGGAAGCAGAGAGCATTCACATCATCCGTGAGGCGGTAGCCGAGGCGCAGAATCCGGCGATGCTCTATTCCATCGGCAAAGACAGTGGCGTGATGCTCCACCTTGCCCGCAAGGCCTTCTTCCCCTCACCGCCACCCTTTCCGTTACTGCACGTAGACACGCGCTGGAAGTTTCAGGAGATGTATCTGTTCCGTGATTTCATGGCACGTGAGAGCGGCATGGACTTGCTGGTACACACCAACCCGGAAGCCATCGAAAAGAATATCAACCCTTTCGATCATGGCTCTTCGCTGCATACCGACATCACCAAAACCGAAGGGCTCAAGCAGGCGCTGGACAAGTACAAATTTGACCTCGTGTTTGGTGGCGCGCGCCGCGATGAAGAAAAATCCCGCGCCAAGGAGCGCATCTTCTCGTTTCGCAGTGCAACCCAGCGCTGGGATCCGAAAAGCCAGCGCCCGGAACTCTGGAACCTCTACAACACCCGTAAAAGCCAGGATGCCAGCATTCGAGTATTCCCCCTGTCGAACTGGACTGAACTCGATATCTGGCACTACATCTACCTGGAAAACATCCCCATGGTGCCCCTGTACTTTGCCAAGTTGCGGCCTGTAGTCGTGCGTCCCGAGATGATCATGCTGGTCGACGATGAGCGCTGCAAACTCCTGCCCGGCGAAGACATTCAGATGCGCAAAGTGCGTTTTCGCACACTAGGCTGTTACCCGCTGACAGGCGCCGTGGAGTCAGAAGCACAGACGCCGGAAGACATCCTGCTGGAAATCATCAACACACGACAATCCGAACGGCAGGGCCGTCGAATCGATACGGATAGCGCAGGCTCCATGGAGAAGAAAAAACAGGAGGGCTACTTCTGATGGCACGCCTCAAGAAAAGCACCTCGCCCGAACAACACGCCCACAAGACGGCAACACTGAGCGAATGGCTCGAGCAGCAAGCCAATCAGGACCTGTTGCGTTTTATCACCTGCGGTAGCGTCGATGATGGCAAAAGCACGCTTATCGGCCGCTTGCTCTGGGAGGCACAGCAGGTCTTCGACGATCAGTTGAGTACGCTGCAGGCAGACTCCAAGCGCCATGGCACGCAAGGTAACGACATTGACTTTGCCCTGCTCGTAGATGGCCTGGCAGCCGAGCGAGAACAGGGCATCACCATCGATGTGGCCTATCGTTTCTTCTCCACACCGCATCGCAAGTTCATCGTGGCCGACACCCCTGGCCACGAGCAGTACACGCGCAACATGATCACAGGAGCCTCCACCGCCGACGTTGCGGTACTGCTGGTCGATGCGCGCCAGGGCGTGCTGACGCAAACCCGCCGGCACGCCTATCTGGCGTCACTGGTGGGCATAAAGCACATCATCCTGGCCATCAACAAGATGGATCTGGTGGCGTATGACCCCCAGGTGTTCGCCGATACGCTGGCTGCGTTCAATACAGCGGCTGAGCCATTGGGATTCGACAGCATCACCGCCATCCCATTGTCGGCTCTCAAGGGCGACAACATCACCTCCCGCTCGGCGCATACGCCCTGGTACCAGGGCCCAACCCTCATGGCCTGCCTGGAAACCATCGACCCTCGTCCCCCCAAGGCATTCAAAACGGTCTTTCCCGTTCAATGGGTCAACCGTCCGGATGCCAGCTTCCGAGGCTTCAGCGGCACATTGGCCTCCGGCCAGCTGGCGGTAGGGAGCGAAGTACGAGTAACGGCCTCCGGGCAGACAGCCAAAGTCTCACGCATCGTCACCGCCAACGGTGATCTCGACTGTGCCAACCCGGGTGATGCCATCACGTTGGTACTGGACCGCGAAGTCGACTCCTCAAGAGGCGACATACTGGCGCGCGCCGAGCAACCGCTGGAAATGACCGACCAGTTCGAAGCCACCCTGGTCTGGATGCACGACGAGCCTGGCCTGATAGGCCGCCCCTACGAGATCAAACTGGCGAACCAATGGGCCAGCGCCAGCCTTACCGCACTGAAGCACCGCATAGACGTCAACACCCAAGCTCATGAATCGTGCCGCCAGCTGCAGCTTAACGACATCGCAGTGGCCAACCTTGCACTGAGCAAGCCACTGGTTTTCGATACCTACGCCCAATCAAACACCCTGGGCGGATTCCTGCTGGTCGACAAATACACCCACAGCACCGTCGCCGCCGGCATGATCCGCCACAACCTGCGCCGCGCACAAAACGTACATCGCCAGGCACTCAGCATTACCCGCGAGGACCGCGAACGCCTTAATGGCCATAAAGGCAAGGTCATCTGGTTCACCGGCCTTTCCGGCTCGGGAAAATCGACCATCGCCAACGCCCTGGAGAAAGAACTCCACGCCCTGGGCAAACGCACCTACATCCTCGATGGCGACAACGTTCGCCAAGGCTTGAACAAGGACCTGGGCTTTACCGATGCAGACCGCGTGGAAAATATTCGGCGCATTGCAGAAGTAGCCAAACTGATGATGGATGCAGGAATGATTGTCATGACTGCATTTATTTCACCGTTCAGGCGAGAGCGGGAAATGGCAAAAGAACTCATAGGGGAAGAAAACTTTCTCGAAATATACGTCAGTACATCTCTGGAAGTCTGTGAACAGCGGGATGTAAAAGGGCTCTATAAAAAGGCGCGCGCCGGGCAGCTGCCGAATCTATCTGGGGTGGGCAGCGCATATGAGCCACCTATTGCCGCAGACATTGAGGTCAATACCGCGCTAGGCGAACCGGACTCTATTGTGACCAACCTTCTGAAAAAAATTGATGAAAGTTTATAATCAGTAAACGCTGAGCTATGAATAAGGCATAAGGGCACCACCTTACCTGAAAGGTCAGGTTTTGCCCTCGGTTTTTGCGCCATCTTTATATTTGCCAAACCTAGCAGAGGTATATGAGAAGATTTAAGGGGATGTGAAACCATAAGACGCAGGCTTCCTTTATATAATTAACTGATATCATACTGTGCTGATATCGAGCTAAAAGCAGAAAAACGCCCCTCTTTTAAGCCAAACTTTTTGAAATGCTCGACAGGGTCAACACCGGCCGACAAAACATCCCGATTAAGCAAAAGGTAATGTACTGGGTCAAAGAAGTCACGCGTGGGGCTGAGGTTTCGGTAATAGGCCGAAAGCCCACTTTCAAATCTCGTCAAGTTGGCAATTTCCTCAAGTGCCATGCGCATCAAGTCTTCATTAGACGACTCATTTTCAGCGTTTTTAACGGCACATGAAACATCAGCCGTTCCATAACTTGGTGTCTCTGTCGGCAGCAGGCGATCTAACATAGCCTGGCATACGGGCGTCGCAACACGGTCAGGTTGTTCGCAAACGACTTGGCGAAGCGCCGAGAAGATCTCTGTACGCTCTGCGTGCTCAATCACACTTGCAGCATGCGGATTCGAATAAATCCAGCGATCACTAATCCGCGTTGAAAGCTCTGCATTTTTGAAAATGGCATTGATCTGACGCAGCAGGTGCAATTCGCTCTCCGTCAGCGAGCGATTGATGGCCTGATCCGTGAATGGAACTTGCAGGCTGGCATCCTCACCCAAAAACTCCAGCAGCACTGCCAGAAGGCCGCTCGCCTTATAGTTAAAGGCATGGACTGGATTTGGTAAGTTACCTATCAAGATGAGCTGATCTAGCAATTGTTTGCTGAACGCTTGGAAAAAACTTGCGTTGTAGGCACTCGACTCCGCATGGCGCTTAACTTCTTGGTGATAACGCGAATGGCAGAGGCGATCCATAGGGCGTAAAAAAACTATCACCTCAACCGATTTTGCATGTGCACCCAGCAGATCCAGTAGATGTGCCAGTCGCGTTGGCTCCGCATTGCTGAAATGCTCACTGGAAATGAGCAGATTGGGTTTCGAATGATCCGCCACTGACAATAAGTTTTGCGTCAGGCGAACCACGGTTTGCATACAATATTCTGGCACCATCTCGGCCAGCAACTGAAAGGCAATGGCTTCGCCATTGCCAGACTGTATCCGCGTATGATCTTCGTTGCAGTTGAGAACTGGATAACTGGTTTGCGTCAGCGCGTCTGTTCGGGACAGAACATCAAGTGCATTTTGTAAGTAGCTGGTGCCTGTTTTTGGCAGCCCTACGTGCAAATATATTGTTTTGAACATTCTAGTCAACCCCAGTTATCATGTTATCAACGTGCGTGCATTCAGTTCCTGAAATTGCTCATTTAAAAGTTTTGGAGCTAAGGAAGATTGCTTCACAGCTTATGACTATGCATCTTCTTTGTATGGTTTATAGTTTCTTAGCCTTGCCAAAATTACAAAAGCCCATAATTGAGCCGAGGCACCTATTGATTGCCCGCGTTTAGCCAGAAAGCTTCACTGAAGCTTACAAATACCCGTATTTTAATAACGGGGATTTTAGAGCACCTCGTTATATTTTTTTTGAATTAGCTGCTTGCGCAGACAATATTTACTCAACTGTAAGCGGCGAGTTATTTAGGTCCCTCACCTCATATAGGACTCTAGCGCGCACCACATCGCCCTTTTTAAAATCCAGCTCACCTGGAGCTTCATACGTGAATGCACATGGCTTGTTAAATTTAGCCAACAGGTCGGCACGAGGTATCTCAGCAACTACCTTCCCAATACTTACATCATTCAAAAAAATCTCAACCACTGCAGGAACATCCTTGTGCACATAACGAGCCCAACCATATACTGCACGGCTTGATACTTTATCGATCCACCCCTGCGCTTTAGTTATCCTGGAAGCCTCAAGATAGTCTTGCGGATCTGGCCTGACAAAATCCACAGCAGATTTTATTTGATCAGCCGATGGGGTTAGCCTACAAAACGCAACTAGAGAATCAACAAAATTCACAGGGTCCGCAAGAACCTTATCATAAGACAACAACATTGCCTGGGCACTTGTTTCATTTAAAAAAGCCAAGGTACCTGCATATTGATTTAAAGCGCGCTGCATTCCTGGAAGTATTTCACTTCGCATAGAAATTGCATTTCGCTGAGAAATTGAAAAAATATCTTTGTATATAAAAATATATCTCACACGGCCAAAAACGCGCTCAACATCCGACAGGTAACCAATAGAAGAGGGCCGTTTCCATCCCCAGCACTCATGACTACTGGAGTATTCACTGACTATATTGCCAGCAGCTATAAAGTCTTTCGATTCAAACTTTTCGGACAGCCGCACATCCTCAAAAACAGGAGGAAGCGCTTGGTCACCCATGAACACTCCAAGCTTTGCTAGAGCACCAGCTACCATAGAGGTACCACCACGGGCTGCACCCACGACCACTACGGGTATTTTTCTTTCATCATGAGCGCCAATTATTGAAATACCTTTATTAACTAACTCTTTACTCATAAACACACCTCATGAAGCATAAAAAATAACTAAGCCACAGGCCGTAAACTATTACTCAGCAGAGGGCCTAAATAAGCCCGCGATAAAACGCCGCACGTTTCCAGCCATACAATACACTCCCGCCAAACGGCCGAGAGTACATAATCCGCCTAAGGATGGTCTGAAGTAGCCATGCATTTCTGGCTGACTTCAGCCTCCGCCGATTTTGAAAGCGGCAAACCGATCAAAAACGATCAGATAACCCGCTTATTTCGGTGTTTCTAGCCGCCGAGACCACCTCGCGGCGGCCATTTCCTGCATTACAGGCGCACCTCTCCCGCATTGATCAGCAAATGTCGGCGTGCCATCCACAGGTTCGCCTCGCGATTGAGTTTTGTAGCGCGCCGGATCAGCGCGGCCTGATCCAGAACGTCGAAATGCTTCACATCCTTCGGATGCAATAGGGGACTGTCGAAGGCCCCGATCTCCAACGCGGGACGAATCTTGTTCAACAGTTTAATGAGATCAAATCTGTTGCGTACCTCGCTAGCCAGCCTGCCTTCGTTTTTACCAAACCGCTCGTAATGCTGCGCCAGTTCGGCATCGTCCATCTGGGTGAGATCCGCGTGGAGTCTTCGGTAGGTCTTGGGGCACCATGATGGCGGGAACTGTTCCATTGGCGAAGTAGCAAGAGCCAGTTTTTTGCTAAACATTTAAAAAAGTTCCTTACTGGTATATATGAAATTCATGCTGGAGATATGAATAGACTATGCAGTCATGCACATGCACACCAATAGTAAACTCAAGTTTATATCAATCCTCTTTCAAAAGCCGCCCGTTTCCAACCATAATAGACAGCCTTACCATAAGGGCGTGAATACATAATTTTACGGAAGCTATTCCGCTGTTCTGGCAGTAGATCCTCTGCAATATTTTCAATATCTTCAGAACTAAAAGTCCCACGATATAGACCGTCAAGCTTTACAAAAGCCAAACCGATACGGTGTAGAAATGGGCCATTCTGATGTATCTGTGAACCTAAGGAGAAACTATCTGCAAAATTGGATATGATTTCTCTATCAATGACTTTTTCAAGGCTATTATTTATGGTCTCAGCATTGGCGACAAGGCTTTTAACAATTCTCTTGAACTCAGTTGTTGAAGAGCCGAAGCTCATAACCATATCGTCCATGTTGTGTATTTCAACATCTGCCTCCGTGCCGGTTACAGATAGTTTGCTGTGAAGATATTTCTCGTAAAGATCTTGTGAGACTTGAGAGAACGAAAATGTCTGCCAATGTGTCTTGGAGCACCGACTCAAAATTGCAACGTCATCAAATAAACTGGAGTCAGAACGAAGCATATTGACCGCGCGAGTAACGTCATAAAGTGCTCCAAAGCTATCAGACCTAGTGATGGCACCTCTGAGCGCTTTGGATAAAGCCATTTCACCCCGCTCAATCACAATAGGCCTAATATCACTGCACTTATATTTTCGCCAATAAGACTTTATCTTGTCGCTATTGAGCACTGCATGACTGATGGCTATACAAAATGAGCCAAGGTGATGCTCAATTTCATGATTTTCAGTTGCGCCCAGCACTTCAACATCATCGACAAACATATCTGCCAGAAACTTATCGATATGTTTTTTGCTGAAGAATACGCTGTCATTGATCATTAACAGGCGCGGGCATTGCTCGGCCAGGCCGTTGGCATACAGATAGTTGAAACCGGATTTATAACTGCCGAAGTCGCGCCCATAATTGAAGCGCTCGATGTAGCAGTCCATATAGTCACGGCAGGTGTCGGGCTCGGCAATCTTGAGGGTGTTGACGCCAATCACGTAGATACCCTGTGCCTTGGCAGCCGCCAATGCCGCGATGACATCAGCGCGCAGCTCACCTTTCTGATACAGGGCCATGAGCATGATTTTCTGGCCGGCGTAAGGCTCGGCGAAATGTACCTTGTCTTTTTTGCCAATGCTGCGCAGGCCGTTACGCATCGATTGATAGGCGACGTAGCTGTAGGCCGCTGGATAGATAAGACGGTTTTTCAGTTGCTCGATAATTTTCATTTGACTGCTGGTTTGAATGAATTCGGCTGATAGTCAGTAGGCATTGGAGCCCCTGGTGAGGGTGGTGCCTTTATATTGAGCAAGGCTCTGCGGCAGGCCGCTATTGCTTGAGCAATAAGACTTTGCGGGTCTTGCAGGTGATCACGCTGTCTTGCGTGGGCATCTGCAGGCTAATCAGGTAGGTGTCATTGGTCAGGGTTGATACGTCGGCCAGCACGCGATAACCGGATTGCAGGTAGTTCTCTTGGTTGAGCGCTTTGACCACGTCGGGCCTGGGGTTATGTTGTGCGTGCGAGAAGGCGTAGGCGTGGCCCTGTTTATTGGTCAATACCACGTTGACGTTGTCGGGCACGGTCTTTGTTTCGCTGTCCACGGCCCAACCACGAAAGTCGACGGTCTGTGCCTTGGCTTCAACCACAAGGTCTTGACTGCCGTTGATGACGTCCAGCGCGCAGAGCGTGCTGAGGCGCGACTTCAGCGCTGGTGTTTGCGTATCGGTCTGGTCGCAGCCTGCGATAAGGATCAGGCATGATGCGGCGACTGCTGATCTTAGGATTCCTTGCATGTTGAGCTCCCGGGAATTCAAGTTGCGACCTATTGGCGCTGCATGATCTGGTCGTAGCGTTTGAGGGTGTCATCGAGGTTTTCGCCCTCGATCAGCTCACCATTGTTGAGGATTACGCAACGGTCGCAGAGGTTGGCAATCTGCCCCCGTGAATGCGATACCAGTACGACGGTCTGACCGCTGGCAATTTTTTGCAGCATGGTGCGTTCTGCTTTTTGTTTGAAATGTGCGTCACCGACGCTAAGCACCTCGTCTATGAGCAGTACATCCGGGCTGATGATGGTGCTAATGGCGAAGCCGAGCCTGGACGCCATGCCGCTGGAGTAGTTGCGTACAGGCTCATCGAAGTAATCCCCAAGTTCAGCGTAGGCATTTATTTCATCAAGGCGCAGCGTCACTTCCCTGCGTGTGTAACCCAGGAGCATGCCGCCAAACAGGGCGTTGTCGCGTCCGCTCAGGTTGCTGTCGAAACCTGCCTGCAATGCGAGCAGCGCCACATTCACGCCATGGTTGATGAGTTCGCCGGTATCCGGTTGTAGTGCTCCTGACATGATTTTGAGCAGGGTAGATTTGCCTGCACCATTGGCGCCCAGGACACCCAGCGTTTCGCCGGCACGGATGTCGAGCGTTATACCCTTCAGTGGCTGGTTGTATGCCTGCTGTGCTCCTTTACCGCTTAGCTTGAAGCGTACGCCGACGTTGCGTAGTGAGAGTACGATCTTGCCCATCAGCGTAGCCCCTGGCGTACGAATTTACGGTGCTGAAGGCGGTAGAAAATAACTCCGCATGTGAGCAGGGTCGTTGTGACTATCACGATGAAGCACAGGCCGGACATATCAGGGGCATTGCCATCCAGGATGACGCGCCTGTAGGTGCTGATCATGACGGCCATCGGGTTGTATTCCAGCCACTGCCCAATGGTGCCGGGCATTGCGCGGTAGTCATAGATGACGCCTGAAAGGAACATGAGCAACATCAGCCCGGTACCTACGAGGTTGGCGAGGTCACGCAGGAACGGGATGATTGCCGCGATCAGCAGGGCGAGTGAAATCGTCAGCAGTAGTTGCAGCACGATGATCAGTGGCAGCCATAGCAGATTCCAGCTGAGCGTCTTGATATCGGTCGCAAGCCCCAGCGCAAGCAGGCAAAGAAGGGCTGGCAGCTGTTTTAGGGTGGCCTGCACGACGCTGACCAATGGGAAGAAGGCCGGTGCGATGTTGGTGGTCAGCATCAATGACTGACCGCCGATGATGCTGGTGGCACTGGTGGATATGGCTTTGGCAAACCACATCCAGGGGACTAGCCCGCAGAGTAGGAACAGCCCGTAGTTCTCAACCCCTGCATTGAGTAACTGACCGAACAGCATGTAGTAGATGATGAGGTGCAGCAGGGGTTCGATTACCACCCATGCGTAATTCAGGTGAGTGCGGGATGTTTCGGACTTAAGCCCCAGGAGTGCCTTGGTCAAAACCAGTTGCGCAAAGTGAAACTTGCCAGCGGAGCCCTTACTGTTGGCCTCGGCGTTGGGCTGCTTAACCGGCTCAAGAAGCTCGGCACCATATTGGCCGGCCAACCGGTAGCGCCGGGCATCCTGGTTACGTCCCTGATTGATCAGGACTTTTGATAGGCGAGCATAGGCTTGCTTGTGTTCGGGCTTGCGCTGAAGCAACTGATGCCAGCGTGACTCGGCTTCCGGCCAGTCTTCGCACTTTTCCGCCAGTTCGGCATGCTGGATAAGTGGTTCGATACGCTGTTGATCTGCAGCACGTGCGCGTTCATTGAATACTTCGGCTTGAATGAGATTGCCCTGCCGTACCTGCAGATCAGCACTTCGATAGAGGATTTCCCATTGCTCCGGGCATTTCGCCAGCCCTTGCTCAAGAAATTCGCGCTCACGATCACGGTCATGCAGCAGTCGCGCCCATTCGGCACTGACCAGCCATACACTGGCATGCCTTGCATACCGCTCGCGTGCTTTCTCGAGAATCACGGCTGCAGCTGACATCTCACCGAGACGCATGAGGCAGGTAGCGCCCTGAGTCCATGGAGCCGGATGGCCAGGGTATTGATCGCGGTAGACCTGCCAAAGCGCGCTGGCCTCCAGCCAGCGCTTCTCACGCATTGGCGCAGTCGCTAGAGCGAACGCCTCTGCAGGTGCCATGACTTCGGTTTTGGATGTGCTGGCAGTCATATGTCAGAGGAAAACGTCAGCATGTGCCAGAGACTTACCTAGTTGGTCTTTACCCGAGAGTGCAGGATGGGTGTCAATTGGCCAGTCGATCGCCAGATCAATGTCGTTCCAGATGATGCAGCGCTCATGCTCTGGCGCGTAGTAGTCGGTCGTCTTGTAGAGGAACTCAGCCGTCTCGCTCAGCACCACAAAACCATGCGCAAAGCCTTCGGGCACCCAGAGTTGATGCTTGTTTTCAGCACTCAAGTGAGCTCCCACCCACTGCCCGAAGGTTGCGCTGCTTCTGCGCAGGTCCACGGCAACATCGAATACTTCGCCCTGCACGACCCGCACCAGCTTTCCTTGCGGTTGCTGGATCTGATAGTGCAAGCCTCGCAGAACGTTCTTCACCGAACGTGAGTGGTTGTCCTGCACGAAGTTGACGGGTTTACCGACAGCCTCTTCAAAACGGCGGTGATTGAAGCTTTCGAAGAAGAACCCTCGATCATCGCCAAATACCTTGGGCTCGAACAGAATGACATCAGGGATGGCTAAAGGCGTCGCTTTCATCAGTAAACGGTCTCGCTCAGAAGTCGTTTGAGGTATTGCCCGTAGCCGTTCTTGGCGAGCGGCGCAGCGAGCTTTTCAAGCTGCTCGGCATCAATCCATTTCTGTCTGAAAGCAACCTCTTCCGGACATGCAACTTTCAACCCTTGGCGATGCTCCAGCGTGGAGATGAAGTGACTGGCTTCAAGTAGAGAGTCATGGGTGCCAGTGTCGAGCCAGGCGTAGCCTCGGCCCATGATTTCCACCGATAGGCTGCCCTGCTCCAGATAGATCCGATTGAGATCGGTAATTTCCAGCTCACCGCGCGGCGACGGCTTGATGCTTTTGGCGATCTCGACCACTTGCTGGTCGTAGAAATACAAACCAGTCACTGCGTAATTGGACTTTGGTTTGAGCGGTTTTTCTTCCAGGCTGATGGCCTTACCCGTGGCGTCGAACTCGACCACGCCATAACGCTCAGGATCATTGACGTGGTATGCAAAAACGCTGGCACCGTCCTGGCGGACCATGGCGTTTTGCAGTAGCTCATTGAAATGGTGGCCGTGATAAATATTGTCGCCCAGCACCAAGGCTGACGGATCGTTACCGATGAAGTCTTCGCCGATGATGAACGCTTGCGCCAAACCATCTGGAGAGGCCTGCACAGCATAGGTAATGCTCAAGCCCCAGCTGCTGCCATCTCCCAGCAACTGTTCGAAGCGCGGGGTGTCTTGTGGTGTAGAAATAATCAGGATTTCACGAATACCCGCCAGCATCAGGGTGGTCAGCGGGTAATAGATCATCGGCTTGTCATAAACCGGCAAGAGCTGCTTGGAGATCGCCAGGGTCGCAGGGTGCAGACGCGTGCCTGAACCGCCTGCCAGGATGATGCCTTTACGTTTCAACATGTTCATTTCTCTAGGTTCTGTACGAAAAGTCGTCGAGCGAAGGTCAGGCGAGGCTAGAACGGGTGAGGAAGCGGAGTTTACGTGCTGTAAATGAGCATTCCGAACCCGTTTTTAACGAAGCATCACCGAGCGCAGGCACTTTTCGTACAGAGCCTAGTATCTCCGTGAGCATCCGTGCCACACCGACCTGCCACTCGGGCAAGCTCAGCGCAAAGGCCTTTTGCAGTTTCTGTGTATCGAGTCGTGAGTTGTTCGGCCGTTTGGCCGGGGTCGGATAGGCGCTGCTGGGGATCGCAGCAACCTGGTTGCCGTGCACTTTGAGATCGACACCTTCGGCAGCAGCCCGCTCCAGAACGAAGCGCGCATAGGCATGCCAGTTGGTCTCACCAGACGCAGCAAGGTGATACAGCCCACCCAACTGGGGCTGTTTCAGGGTCGAACGAATGAGATGTGCGCTGACATCTGCCAACAGTTCAGCCCCGGTCGGCGCGCCAAATTGGTCAGCAATCACGCTGAGGCTATCGCGCTCACGGGCAAGACGCAGCATGGTCTTGGCGAAGTTGTTGCCGCGCGCGGCGTATACCCAACTGGTGCGCAGGATCAAATGCAGGCAGCCACTTGCCTGGATTGCACGCTCGCCAGCCAGCTTGCTGGCACCATATTGGTTGAGGGGCGCAATAGCATCCGTTTCACACCAGGGGCGTTCACCATCACCGGCAAACACGTAGTCGGTGGAGTAATGGACTAGCAAACTACCCAACTGTTTGGCCTCGCGAGCCAACACAGCAACGGCTTCAGCATTCACCCGGAAGGCCAGGTCAGTATCGCTCTCGGCCTTATCAACGGCGGTGTAGGCGGCTGCATTGACGATCACATCCGGCGCGAAACACTGCACGGTCTCTGCCAGGCCGTCGAGGTCACACAGGTCTCCGCAGTAGTCGCTGCTTTTGGAGTCAAGCGCCAGCACGCTGCCCAATGGAGCCAGGCTACGTTGCAACTCCCAGCCAACCTGGCCGTTCCTACCTAGCAGCAATATGTTCATTCACTGCGCCCGCGGTAGTTGGTTTCCATCCATTGGCGGTAATCGCCAGACAGCACGTTGTTCACCCAGGTTTGGTTATCCAGATACCACTGCACTGTCTTGCGGATACCGGTTTCAAAGGTTTCGGCGGGTTTCCAGCCTAGTTCAGTGGCCAGTTTGGTCGCATCGATCGCATAGCGCCGGTCATGCCCGGGGCGATCGGTAACGTAGGCAATCTGCTGCTGATACGGCTGGCCATCGGCGCGCGGACGTAGCTCGTCCAGCAGGGCACACACAGTGCGCACGATTTCCAGGTTGGGCTTCTCGTTCCACCCACCCACGTTGTAGGTCTCGCCCAGCACGCCAGCTTCAAGCACTCGGCGGATGGCACTGCAGTGATCCTTGACGTAAAGCCAGTCGCGGATCTGCTGGCCGTCGCCATACACCGGCAAAGGCTTACCAGCCAGGGCGTTGACGATCATCAGCGGGATAAGCTTTTCCGGGAAATGATATGGCCCATAGTTGTTCGAGCAATTGGTGGTGAGCACCGGCAGCCCGTAGGTGTGATGGTAGGCACGCACCAAATGGTCGCTGGCCGCCTTGCTGGCCGAATACGGGCTGTTGGGCTCGTACTGATGTTGTTCGGTGAACGCTGGCTCGTCTTTGCCTAGAGATCCGTAGACTTCGTCGGTCGATACATGGAGGAAACGAAACGCCTGCTGCGCCTGCGGCTCGAGCGCGTTCCAATAGGCGCGCACCGCTTCAAGCAGGCGGAAGGTGCCGACAATGTTGGTCTCGATAAAATCTTCCGGGCCGTGGATGGATCGGTCGACATGAGACTCCGCAGCGAAATTGAGAATGGCCCGTGGCTGATGCTCAGCCAACAAACGTGCCATCAGGGCACTGTCACCAATATCACCCTGAACGAACAGATGCCTGGCATCCCCCTCCAGACTGGCGAGGTTTCCCAGGTTGCCGGCATAGGTCAGTTTATCCAGGTTGATCACCGGCTCATCGGACTGGGCCAGCCAATCGAGCACAAAATTGCTGCCAATGAAGCCGGCTCCGCCGGTTACAAGAATAGTCATGCGTCAGATTTTCCCGAGAATAGCCGCAGCGATCAGGCCAATATTGCCCAGCAGTGTTTGGCGGTAGATACCGCTGCGTTTTAGATGGATAAGGCGAGGGATAAGGCTCATACCACGGGCGTCAGCAAAGCGCTGAAGTATTTCCCGGTTTTCGGGTGTCAGCCTGTGTTCTAGCGTAAGTAACGCTGAGATGTTGCAGTCATTCCAGTGCTTGAAGCGCCCCTGAAACAGCATACGGATACGTTTTAAACGGGCTGCCCAGTTGGAGTTGGTGCCCACCAGGTTACCGCCATGCTGGCGATAGCGCAGTGTAGGCGTGCTGTCATAGAACACGCGACCGCCACAGCCCGTCACCACCATGTAAGCCCACCAGTCGTGGGTGATCACAGACTTGTTTTCACCAGCTTCGCGCAAGAGCTCTCGTGCGGCATTGTTGAACACCATGGTGTTGCCACCACCAATGTTCTGCATCAAGGCATTGGCGAAACCAGGGGCTTTGGTAAACAGCGGCGATACGCCGATTTCATTGTTCTCAGCATCAACCAGTCGGGTGCGTGAGCAATATAGTGCCGGTACATCGGCAGGCACGCTCTCCAGCCACTGGACAGCTCTTGCAAGCTTATCGGCTTTCCAGACATCGTCTTGGTCGGAATAGGCATAGAAATCTGCGTCGATGCTGGCGTTGCACGTTAGTGAAAGAAAATTGGCTGCAAAACCCTCGGCAGGCCCGAAGTGAATCGACAAACGGCCAACATCCCATCTGTTCTTGTAATCCTCCAGGATCGAGTGTGTATCGTCTTCTGATCCGTCATCAGAAGCCCACACCTCCCAGTTTTCATGCGTTTGGGCCGCAAAGGAATCCAGTTGCTCGGCGAGATAGTGCTGACCATGGTAGGTGCACAGCAGAATGGCAACTCGGGCAGTCGCCGCTGACTCCGACACCCTTGAAACAGGCACATTGCATTCAGGGTGCTTGGCGCTGGGGCAAGGCTCAGCTGTTTGACTATTGCGAAGGGAGGGGGATAGCACTTCAAGTTATTCCGTCAACATAACCTGCACTCAGAGGCTCCAACGCCCCACTACATACCGTCGACATCCGCATACAAAATGCCAACGAGATCACGTTGTTCCATTTTAACAACAAACGAAAGGGGGGGGGGGGGAAGGATTCACCCATATCCTGACTAAGGAAGTTCTGAAAGTAGCTGGGTATTTCGCGCCAACTTCAGTCCTTGTCGGTTTTGAAAGCGAGCAATCGATCAAAAACCAGCCAGATAGCCCACTCATTTCTCCTTTTTTGGCCGTCGCGAGCATCTCGCGGTGGCCATTTCCCGCATTACAGGCGCACCTCTCCTGCGGTGGCGATCAAATGTCGACGCGCCATCCACAAGTTCGACAGTGCGAACAGTGTCATCAGCTGCGCGGTGTTCTTGGCCAGGCCGCGGAAGCGTACCTTCACGTAACCGAACTGGCACTTGATCACCCGGAATGGGTGCTCGACCTTGGCCCGCACCTGCGCCTTGGCCTTTTCAATCTTGCGCTTGGCTTTGTAGAGCGGGCTGTTCTTGCCGAGTTTTCTGTAAGTGCTGCGACGCGCCGCGACCTGCCAGATCACTTCGCGGCCCGCATGTTCTGAGCGCTTTTCGACGCCGGTGTAACCGGCATCGGCGCAGACGACGTTCTCCACGCCATGCAGCAGTTTGTCGACCTGAGTAACGTCTGCAACATTGGCTGCCGTCCCGACCACGCTGTGCACCAGACCCGATTCCTCATCGACACCAATGTGAGCCTTCATGCCGAAGTAGTACTGGTTGCCCTTCTTAGTCTGGTGCATCTCCGGGTCGCGCTTGCCGTCCTTGTTCTTGGTCGAACTCGGTGCATGGATCAACGTAGCATCGACGATGGTGTCCTGACGCAGCGACAGACCGCGGTCACCGAGATAGCCATTGATGACGGCCAGGATGCCGGCAGCCAGTTCGTGTTTCTCAAGCAGACGGCGGAAGTTGAGGATGGTGGTTTCGTCGGGAATGCGCTCCAGGCTCAGCCCGGCGAACTGACGCAGGATGGTCGTCTCGTAGAGCGCTTCTTCCATGGCCGGGTCGCTGTAGCCGAACCAGTTCTGCATCAGATGGATACGTAACATGGCCATCAGCGGATAGGCTGGACGACCACCTTCACCCTTTGGGTAGTGTGGCTCGATCAGGGCAATCAATCCCTTCCACGGCACCACCTGATCCATCTCGATCAGGAACAATTCCTTACGGGTCTGCTTGCGCTTGCCGGCGTACTCGGCGTCGGCGAAGGTCATCTGCTTCATGGAAAAACTCGGCTGGCGGGATCGGCGTATTTCACCAGATTCGGGAAGTCTTTTTCAGACCTTCCCTAATGGGATGAATTGCTGACGCAACTCGGCTCACCTACAGCCACACATGTGGAGCTCGCTCCGCAGATTGACGAAGCCGGCCAACTGCTGCCTCCGACCCTGCCTTTGGAGCCCGCCGCCTTGTAAATCACCAGCCCTTCCCCACAACGCTCCACGAGAGCCTTCTTCAAGACGCTTCCGCTCCCGTTGAAATAGCAAGCCCGGATATTGGACTTGCTGGCACTGATGCCAACTGCCAAGAATTTAGGACCTAAAATCCTTCGCTCCTGCAGGCAAATACCCCTCCCACTCCTGAATCGGCCCAATCGCATTTACAGTTCTCTTCTCTACCGCTCAGCCCACATCTCGCAGAAATCCTCACGGATGTGAGGATTATGTTGCAGATCAGCACGAAGCATCTAAAATCCTCACGAACATGCGGAATTTAATCCTATGGCCTTGCACCAGCCATAAAACCGCTCATTCGTGAGGATTTATGAAATTCGACATTGAGTCCCCTGCCGACCTCGGCGAAATCATCCGCGCCAGCCGAAAGGCCATGGGCATGCGCCAGGACGATGCGGCGGGCAGCATCGGCGTAAGCGAAAACTTTCTCGGCAAGGTCGAGCGCGGCGGCGAGACCGTGCAATGGGGAAAACTCTTCCAGATCATTCAGGAACTGGGCCTGACCGTCTCGGTAGAGGTGCCGGAACCGTATGCCCAGGACACCCAAGCCACCCTCACCAAACGCCGCGAGCAGCAGGCGGCACCGTCCGCTAGGGCGCAAGTGAAGTCGCTCCAAGGTGAGCGCACATGACCCCGCGCACCCTGAACGTCTGGATCAACGACGCACTGGTGGGCTACATCCGAGAGCACAATGGGCTGTGGGCGTTCGGTTATGCTCCTGCGTGGCTGGCCAGCAACAGTGCCTTCCCGGTGTGCCCGGGATTACCCTTGCAACCCGAGGAACACCTCGACGGCGCCTCCTACCGTCCGGTGCAGTGGTATTTCGACAACCTCCTACCGGAAGAGGGGCAACGCGCCCTCCTCGCCAAGGCCTCGGCGGCCAACGTGGAAGATGCCTTTGCCCTGCTGCAGGTATACGGGGCTGAGTCCGCCGGCTCACTCACCTTGCTACCGCCCGATACCCGCCCCTCCAACGGCACCGAAAAACCTCTGCCCTACGAGGAACTGTCCCAGCGTATCCAGCATATGCCGCAGGTACCGCTGGCCTATCGCTCGGCGAAAAAGATGTCGCTGGCCGGGGCGCAACACAAGATGGCGGTCATCTACCGGGACGGTAGCTTGTTCGACCCGGAGGGCTCCACGCCCTCGACGCACATTCTGAAACCCGATCACCCAGACGGGGCCTGGGCCCACTCCGTCATCAACGAATGGTTCGTGATGACCCTGGCCAAGCGCGTCGACCTGGCCGTGCCCGAAGTGACGCGCCTGTATGTCCCGGAGCCGGTCTATCTGGTGGCGCGCTTTGACCGCACCCACGATGCCGGGCACTGGCAGCGCCAGCACTGCCTGGATACCTGCCAGTTGCTGGGGCTGTCACGGGAGTTCAAATACAGCGCCGGCAGTGTCACCAGGCTGGCCGAGGTGGCCGCGCTATGCGCCCCGGCGGCGGTAGCCCGCTTGGCCCTGTTCGAGTGGCTGGTGTTCAACGTGCTGGTCGGCAACGAAGATGCGCACCTGAAAAACCTCAGCTTCCTGACCTACGGCTCCAAAGTCCGCCTGGCGCCGTTCTACGACCTGCTGTGCATGTCGGTCTACGGCACCCGCGCGTTCGAAAAAGATGCCTGGCCGCAGGCGGCCACCCTGGCCTGGCCCATCGAGGGCGAAGCGCGTCTGAGCCAGGTCACCCCTGCCCTACTGCTGGCCGCCGCAGAGGTTATGGGCATCAAACCCGGCACAGCCCGCAAGGCGATCACTCGCCTGGTGATCCAAGTCTCGACACAGGCAAAGCAGTTGTTGGCAGAAGTGGAGCAGGAAAACAGCCTACTGGCCGCACAGCGCCCGGCACTGAAAGCGACACTGGCCGGAGAGATGCGTTTGCTGCGCGCCATCGTGAGCATCGTGATCGCGGAGATGACCCGCCAGCTCGGACCGATTGACGCGCGCTAGCCCCCTCAGCGCCATCGCCATCTGGGCCCGGGCCCAGGGGCCAATCTCACGCATCGCCCTCCTCGTCTGGCGCCTGGGCCTCCATACGCCGCCCGTAGAACTCAACCCAATCCACGTCGCCAAACTCCTTCTGCAGCAACCCCTTCAGATAGGCATGCCACCCCTGGAGAGCCTCTGCCTTTTCTTCAAAGTAGGCATAGCGGTCATAAATCGCATCCACCGAAAGGTCCTTGTGGTTAAGGATGCGACTCCGCACTTCCTTGCCCAGGCCGTGCTTGGACATGTGCGTGGTCGCCGTGCGTCGCAGGTCATGCACGGTTGGACGCGGATAGCCATCGGCAACGCGCAGCAGACTCTCTTCTTCGACCCGATCTGAATCCTTCACGTAGTCATCGTAGAAGCGGCGCATCGCGCGGTTGAGCGACGGTTGCGTCTGTGGTTTGGCAGGCCAACGCCCGGGAAAGACGTACTGCCCAGGACTGGGCAGCTTTTTACTGTTCGTCCAGTGCTCAGGGTCATTCGACATCACTTTTTGAACTTGCCGCTCGCGCAGATATTTCAGAATGCTTAGCACATCCTCGGACAGCGGAATAGCAATCGGGTTGTTGTTCTTCTCGAACTTGCCACTGCGATCCCAGATCAGGTCGTCGAGGTCAAAGTCGACCCAGCGCATGGCCACAACGCGCCCCGAGCGCTGCGCCAGCATCAGACTCAGCAGCAGAGCAAAGCGCGTATTGGTCGTCAGCGAGGCTCCGGCCAATTGGTGGAGAAACCACACCAACTCGTGCCGATTGAGGCTGCGCTCCCGTGGCGTTTCCTTGGCCACCCTCTTGATCTGCACCAGGGGTGTCGCAGCAAGGATCTCGCGCTCGACGCAGAAGTTGAACATTTTGCGGATCACAGCCAGCATGCGGTTGGCCTGCACCGGGGCCGTCTTGGCCTTGTGATCCAGCAGCGCCATGACCTGCTTGCGCGTGACATCACCGATCTTGGTACGCCCGAGATGAGGCACAAACTCAGTGCGCAGCATGCGCTCATCTTCACGCCACGATTTCTTGTTCTTTTCGGCCCATTCTAGGTAGCTGACAACAGCTTCTTCGAACGTCGGACTGGTGCGGTATTCGACCAACTCGACAATTTTCTTCTGCCCGGGATCGACCCCCTGCTTGAGCAGTTCAACGGCTTGCGCCGCCTTGGCGCGCGCCTCGGCGAGTGACAGATCGGGGTAAGTACCCAGGGTCAGGCGGCGCGGATGGTTATGAAAGCTGTATAGCAAGATGAAACTTTTACATGTCTTGCTGACCCGCACCCCGAAGGTGCCATGCCCAGGCATGGAAGGATCAAGGTATTCGGTACGCCCTTTGGCGGGGTCATATTTGAGCCGCTTGAGGGTATGTTCGTTCATGGCGACGCGCGTTTTCATACCGAAATCCTGACCGTTTCCTGGGTAGGGTTGGGGTAGGGATTATAGCGCTTGGGGTAGGGCTAGGGTAGGGTTTTGACTAAAAAACAAACAATGGTTATATTCAGCCTCGAAAGCCAGTAAATACGTTAAAACCCTTTAAATTTAAGAATTTACAACTCGTCAATGCTGTCAATTTTAATCAAACGACCTGTGAATAATAGGTCTTTATCACTGACTTGTAATCAGTAGGTCCCGGGTTCGACTCCTGGTGCCGGCACCACGAATACCAAGGCTCGCAGCGATGCGGGCCTTTTTTGTTTCATCAGCACAAGCGCAACAGCGCTGGCGACCAACCACTATCCCCGTGGCGGGCCATGCCTGTACCCGCCTTTAGCCAAACAGGCCAGCTCCCAACACGAGCGGTAGCAGCATGGCGATGAGAAGGCCCATCAGGCTCATGCCCAGTGCCGCGAACGCACCGCATTCCTCGCCCTCCTCCAGCGCTCTCGCCGTACCGATCGCATGGCCATTGATGCCATAGCTCAGCCCGCGGGCCACTGGATCGCCGATGCCGCCGAGTCGAAACAGCCAAGGCCCCATTGCCGTGCCGATGACACCGGTAAGCATCACCAGCACCGCCGTCAGCGACGCGATGCCACCGGCCTGCTCGGCGACAAGCATGGCGATCGGCATGGTCGCGGACTTCGGCGCGAGGCTCATGAGTACCGGCAGCTCCGCACCCATCAGGTGAGCTATCAGCAATGTGAGAATGACCGTCAGGCTGCCGCCGACGGCGAGCGTGACCACGATCGGCCAGAACAGCTGCCGGATGCGACCGAGGTTTCGGTACAACGGAACGGCTAGCGCGACGGTAGCTGGTCCGAGCAGGAAGGCGATGGGACTGGCGCTTTCACGGTAGTTCGCATACTCGATTTCAGCGACCCACAGCACGCCGGCGACCAGCGCCGTAGCGAGCATGACGGGCTGAAGCAGCAACCAACCGCTGCGCCGGTATAACAAGAGGGCCAATTGGAAGGCGAAGAGGGTCAGCAAGATGGCTGACAGTGGATGGTCGATCAGTAACCTCATGGTCCCGTTTGCTGTGGTCATGGCCGGCGCTCCCCGCGTGATTCCGCTCGATTGATCATTCTCTGCATCAACCAGCCACACAGCGGTACCGTTACCAGCAGAGACAGGACCAATGCCGTGGCGATGATGGGGAGGTCGTCGAGCAGCAGGTCGCCGCTGTCGATGATGCCGACCGCAGGCACCACCAGCAGCAAGGGCAGGTACTGCAGCAAGCCGCTCGCGGCGGTATCGATCGGCTGGCTGATCTCACCTCGGGCCATAAGCCATCCGAGCAGCAACAGCATCCCGAGGATAGGACCCGGCAGCATAGGAACGGCCAACAGTCCCACGGCCGTACCCAGCCACTGGACAAAGAACAGCACCGTCAAACCCTTGAGCATCGTCGACTCCCGTTTGGCGCTTGATGATCCGACACCATCGGCAGGGCCGGCGCTGGCGGGGCCGGGGCCGGGGCCTATCAAGCGAAACTGCTGACTATGCCGACCTCCCTGAGGGATGAACAGGCTCAGCTGCCATCGACACTGGCAGATCAGTTGCAGCGATGAGCACGCCTCACATGCACCGATACGCAGCAATACGAAGGCTGCGATCAGCTTACCTGCCATCCAAAGCAATGAGCGTCGACGCCACGCTCGCTAACTAACTAGCTGGCCTAATTGAACTACGACCACTCATCGGCTATTCAGCGCAAGCTGTGAACACAAGCGTTCGCTTGAACTCCGAATAAGTGAGGCGGCTGACTATGCTGAATCAAACCAACGTTATATCAGCGGCCAATGATTAACTAACCCTAGCAGGAGATACATCCATGGCTACTAAAAAAGATGGCAGCATGAGTGTAAGCGAAGCGGGTCGTAAGGGCGGTGAAGCAACTGCTTCCACGCATGACAAAGAGTTCTATCAGGAAATTGGTTCGAAAGGCGGCCAGAACAGCGGCGGGAACTTCGCCAACGATCCTGAGCGTGCGGCCGAAGCTGGACGTAAAGGTGGCCAGAACAGCGGCGGCAATTTTGCCAACGACCGCGAAAAAGCCTCCGAGGCAGGCCGCAAGGGCGGCCAGAACAGCCATGGCGGTGGCCGCAACTCGTAATGCCGGTAGTTGCCGCGGGTGGGCTCCATCCGCGGCAACAATTCTCGCGCCAACCTTAGCTAGATTCTTCGAAAGCTCACGCCATATTCCGTTCCCGTAGTTTCAGCAGCACTACCTCCTCCCAATTCCATTCGGCATCAAAAACCGTATCGGCCTGACGCATTTATCTTGGCAGCGTACTTCCCTAGCCATTTGGCTTTAACTTGAAATAACAGCTGAATTGCTTAGTTGCGTCATCCTAGTGTATTGCTGCGGCAGCCCGAGTCACGATCGAACAGAATCTTCTTCCGCTTACATTTCCTTTACACCTCCTTCACCCGCTTCTGACGTTCCATGGCGTACAGTTCGGATCAGGCTGAGGACGTTGTCGATGCTGTATGGTCGATAGTGCTGGTTCTGCTGCGTTTCGTCTTCAGCTCTGGCAGAACCGTCTCGCCTCGTTGCGCCGCAGGCGAGCTTCAGTCACATCTGAATGTGAGGAAATCATGCCCCTTCGCAAAACCTTTGTTTCCATTACGGCAGGCGTGGCCCTCCTGAGCCAAGCCCTGCTCGCTCATGCGGAGCTACCCGACTTCACGCCCTTGGTAAAAGAAGCCTCGCCCGCGGTAGTTAATATCAGCACCACGCAGAAAGTCCCGCAACGAGGCAGCCCGTCCGGAATGCCGGACCTGGAAGGCTTGCCGCCAGCGCTTCGTGAGTTCTTCGAACATGGCGTACCGGGGATGCCAGGCTTTCCCGGAATGCCCGGCTCGCCGCAAGGACCGGATCGTCAGCGAGAAGCCCAGTCTCTCGGCTCTGGCTTCATCATTTCCGAGGACGGGTATGTGCTGACCAATAACCATGTGGTCGCCAACGCCGAAGAAATCATCGTTCGGCTGCCTGACCGTAGCGAATTGGAAGCCAAACTGATCGGTGCCGATCCACGCACCGATGTGGCTCTGCTAAAGATCGAAGCAGATGACCTGCCTACGGTAAAGCTTGGCAACTCGAAAGACCTTGAGGCCGGTGAATGGGTCGTCGCGATCGGATCTCCCTTCGGCTTCGATCATACGGTGACCGCTGGCATCGTCAGCGCAACGGGACGTAGCTTGCCGAACGAGAACTACGTGCCCTTCATCCAGACCGACGTGGCCATTAATCCAGGCAATTCCGGCGGCCCGCTGTTCAACCTGGACGGCGAGGTGGTGGGAATCAACTCGCAAATCTTCACGCGTTCGGGCGGCTTCATGGGCCTCTCGTTTGCCATACCGATTGATGTCGCAATGGACGTGGCGAATCAGCTGCGTACCGAAGGCAAGGTCAGTCGCGGCTGGCTGGGCGTGGTCATCCAGGAGGTCAACAAGGACCTGGCCGAGTCCTTTGGCCTTGAGCGTCCTGCCGGCGCACTGGTAGCCCAGGTGATGGAAAACAGCCCCGCGCAAAAAGGCGGACTGAAAGTTGGCGACGTCATTATCAACATGAACGGCGAACCGATCCTGACGTCCGGTGATCTGCCTCATCTGGTCGGCGTGTTGAAGCCAGGTAGCAAGGCTAACCTCGAGGTGATTCGTGATGGCGAGCGGCGCAATGTGACCATCACCATCGGCACGCTACCGGGCGACGACGAGCTCATGGCCGCAAGCGGCAACCCTGACACGCAGCAGAGCAGCAATCGGCTCGGCGTGACGGTCGCTGAATTGACGGACGAGCAGAAGAAGGCGATGGAGCTTGAGCAAGGCGTCGTGATCAATGAGGTTCGCAACGGTCCAGCAGCCCGCATCGGTCTGCGGCGCGGCGATGTCATCACGCACCTCAATAACAGGGCTATTGATTCGGTTAAGACCTTCCAGGAGGTCGCCGAGGATCTGCCGAAGAACCGCTCCGTATCGATGCGAGTGTTGCGTCAGGGACGGGCGAGCTTCATAACCTTCGAGCTTTCGCAGTAACTTTCACGCTCATGCCGCCCGGCGTATCTCCGGGCGGCATTCTCTCCGCCGCGCTGCGCTTCATGTCGTCCAAACCAAACGACGCCAGGGCTTCCAGCCCTTCACCGATAAGCGCACAAAACATCAGCTATCGGTAGTCCGGTCTGTCGCGATCACATCCGACTGAGCGGCCACTGGCTCAGGCGGTTCGATACCCCAACCACCGAATTCATACCAGTCATCCCCAAACATCTCCATAGGATGCATGGTTCTGTCCGCACCGTTCCCGCAAGCCAGAGATTCAGCCGGACAATAACGATCACAGCCCCAGCAAATGCGCTCTGGATGCTTGGGGAGTAAAGGGAATTTCTTTGCCATCGGACGGTGCCTCCTGAGCGAGCAACCGCAGTCAGGCTAGCGAAGAGGAACGGGACCAGAATTGATCGGACTCAAGAAAACCGGACAAAGCTCGGTCATTCTCGAGCGCGCCATCTTCAGTGATGGCCTACTCCATTAGCGCAACTTCCAAAGTCCCACGGCCAAGGCGCCAATAATCGTCGTGAATGCGACCAAGCCCCACTGAGCCATCGATAGCCCGAGAAGAGGCTCCAGTACATCACCGCACATTCCGGTAGCTTGGAATACGGTAGGCCACCACTCGGCTAGCGGACTGGCATCGGTTAACAATTGCATACGGTCGATGCCGCAACTAGCGCCAGGATGCGATTGCACATAGACCAGCCTGGCGGCCACAGCCAAGCCTGAGCCGGCAAGAATTAGACTTGCCCAGCCAGCAACTCGATTAGCACTACGGTTGCTGGTAACCGAGCCAACCAAAGCTACAAGGGCAATCACTAGAAATATATAACGCTGAATGATGCAAAGTGGGCACGGATACTGCCCCATCAGTTCCTGTATCGCAACCGCTCCCAGCACGAGCGTGAAGCAAACCAGGCTCAATAAAAAAAGCAAAAAACGATCCGATGTGTATATCACTATATTCCCCTCATTATGGAACCCACTTAAGCAGCAGAATAAGGGAGAAAATAGCCAAGTGCGACAAGCGCAGCGATGGGAGAGTGCGATCAATTGTTGATCGGCCAGCAAATGACGAGAAGAATGCTCGCTGCCGAACCGAACCACAGAACGGCAGGCTTGATGCGTACCGCGGATAGAGATTACCTGTTCCCTCGGCGTCTTGGACATGCTCGCTGGCGATGCAGTTGAAGCCAGCGCCACAGGCGCTCAGGTTACCATCGCGCAAAGACAAACGCCCCGACCGATAGGCCGAGGCGTTTGGGATAGGAGCTTGACGATGACCTACTCTCACATGGGGAGACCCCACACTACCATCGGCGATGCGTCGTTTCACTTCTGAGTTCGGGATGGGATCAG